>NZ_JAERQY020000009.1 GCF_016735495.2 Lysobacter sp. MMG2 | reverse complement strand
AACGTCCGCTCCTGGCCGTTAGCAATGGGATGGACTCCTCCTCACCAGCGCACTCATCGAGTGCCAGACTGAGTTTGCGAGCACAGTCGCGGCTTAGAGGAGTCCACCATGAACGAGCTTATTCGCATCGGCGTCGACTTGGCGAAAAACGTATTCCAGGTGCATGGCGTGGATCGCCGCGAACGCCCCGCCTGGTGCAAGCGGCTGCCGCGTGAGCGCTGGTTGCGGGCCGTGGTGGACACGGCACCGCCAGGCTGCGAGATCGGCATGGAGAGTTGCGGCGGCGCCCACCACTGGGCCCGGCAACTGCAGTCACGCGGGTTCCGCGTGAAGCTGATCGCGCCGCAGTTCGTGAAGCCTTATGTGAAAAGCAACAAGAACGACGCCAACGACGCTGAAGCGATCTGTGAGGCGATGAGCCGACCTTGCATGCGCTTCGTATCGGTGAAGTCGGTGGAGCAACAGGACATCCAGGCCGCTCACCGCATTCGTGCCGGGCTGGTGGAACAGCGCACGGCGAAGGCGAATCAGATCCGCGGCCTGGTGGCCGAGTACGGCTTGGTGGCACCGAAGGAACTGTTGTCGCTGCGACGAGCGATTCCGCGCTGGCCGGAGGATGCTGATAACGGGCTTAGCGATCGCTTCCGACATCTGCTCGACGGGCTGTGGCACGACATACGTGCCGTGGATGAACGCGTCGCCGAACTCGACACGGACATCGCGGCCATCGCGCAAAACGATCCGGACGCGCGCAGGTTGCAGCAGCTACGAGGCGTTGGCCCGATGATTGCCACCGCGCTGGTAGCTGCGGTGGGCGATGCACGGCAATTCGCCAATGGCCGTCAACTGTCAGCGTCGCTAGGCCTGACACCGCGTCAACACAGTTCCGGCGGCAAGGAGCGATTGCTGGGCATCAGCAAACGCGGCGATGCCTATCTGCGCTCGCTGTTGGTGCATGGCGCGCGGGCGATGCTGCGAACGGCCAGGGGCAAAGAGGACCGACTCAGCCGATGGGCATGCCGGCTGGCCGAACGGTCACACCCGAACGTCGCCTGCGTGGCCTTGGCCAACAAAACTGCACGCATGGCCTGGGCCATGCTGCGCAACAGCACCGACTATCAACCGGACTTGGCTGCCGCCTGACGCCTAGGAGAGACCCCACAGATTGCGAGCAACCTGCAGATGGCAAACCGGTCGGACCGGCGTCGGCAAACCCCTAAATGTCCTGGTGCGCAAGCACGTGTTAGCGATTGGGAGCCGGCGCGCGAATAGCCATCAAGGCCCAGCATCGAAGCGATGCAGCAGTCCGAGGCCGGATATACGTGCGCAGTCGACTCGGGCGCCGGATGCGGGAGGCTTGCAGCCAGAGGAGGAGTCCATATACGGACATT
>NZ_JAERQY020000008.1 GCF_016735495.2 Lysobacter sp. MMG2 | reverse complement strand
TGCATGTGCACAATGCGCGCCCCGCCAAGGTGAACTTCACTGAAGCGGGGCGCGGTTGAAGCGGTGGTTTCGAAGGGCGGTTGACGAACTTCGAAGGTGCTGTAAGATGCGCGGCCCGGTCGCCCGGGGCGGTCCGAAAGGACGAGCTGAATGGCGGCGGGGGCGGTCAAAAAGATTTCGACACGGTGTTGACGGAATCGAAATTGACTGTATAGTAGTCGGCTCCCTCGGGCACTTTGGTGCGACGGGGCGAGAAAGGGAAAGGCGCTGAGGCCGGCCCCGAGATCTTTGACAGTGTGCGCAGGTGACTTGTGCGGGCGTCTGGCTAGTGGATGGTTGTCCACAGCAGATGTCCTGTAACAAGCATTAATGATTCAAAGCATGCAAATGCAAGCGAGTAATTGATGCCTGGAACGGGCTCTGCACTCAAGATATTGGATCTTCGGATCCTGCAATTTTAAGTGAAGAGTTTGATCCTGGCTCAGAGTGAACGCTGGCGGCAGGCCTAACACATGCAAGTCGAACGGCAGCACAGCAGTAGCAATACTGTGGGTGGCGAGTGGCGGACGGGTGAGGAATGCATCGGAATCTGCCTATTTGTGGGGGATAACGTAGGGAAACTTACGCTAATACCGCATACGTCCTACGGGAGAAAGTGGGGGACCTTCGGGCCTCACGCAGATAGATGAGCCGATGCCGGATTAGCTAGTTGGCGGGGTAAAGGCCCACCAAGGCGACGATCCGTAGCTGGTCTGAGAGGATGATCAGCCACACTGGAACTGAGACACGGTCCAGACTCCTACGGGAGGCAGCAGTGGGGAATATTGGACAATGGGCGCAAGCCTGATCCAGCCATGCCGCGTGTGTGAAGAAGGCCTTCGGGTTGTAAAGCACTTTTGTCCGGAAAGAAAAGCATTCGGTTAATAACCGGGTGTCATGACGGTACCGGAAGAATAAGCACCGGCTAACTTCGTGCCAGCAGCCGCGGTAATACGAAGGGTGCAAGCGTTACTCGGAATTACTGGGCGTAAAGCGTGCGTAGGTGGTTTGTTAAGTCTGATGTGAAAGCCCTGGGCTCAACCTGGGAACTGCATTGGAAACTGGCTTACTAGAGTGCGGTAGAGGGGTGTGGAATTCCCGGTGTAGCAGTGAAATGCGTAGATATCGGGAGGAACATCTGTGGCGAAGGCGACACCCTGGACCAGCACTGACACTGAGGCACGAAAGCGTGGGGAGCAAACAGGATTAGATACCCTGGTAGTCCACGCCCTAAACGATGCGAACTGGATGTTGGGGGCAACTTGGCCCTCAGTATCGAAGCTAACGCGTTAAGTTCGCCGCCTGGGAAGTACGGTCGCAAGACTGAAACTCAAAGGAATTGACGGGGGCCCGCACAAGCGGTGGAGTATGTGGTTTAATTCGATGCAACGCGAAGAACCTTACCTGGCCTTGACATGCACGGAACTTTCCAGAGATGGATTGGTGCCTTCGGGAACCGTGACACAGGTGCTGCATGGCTGTCGTCAGCTCGTGTCGTGAGATGTTGGGTTAAGTCCCGCAACGAGCGCAACCCTTGTCCTTAGTTGCCAGCACGTAATGGTGGGAACTCTAAGGAGACCGCCGGTGACAAACCGGAGGAAGGTGGGGATGACGTCAAGTCATCATGGCCCTTACGGCCAGGGCTACACACGTACTACAATGGTAGGGACAGAGGGCTGCAAACCCGCGAGGGCAAGCCAATCCCAGAAACCCTATCTCAGTCCGGATTGGAGTCTGCAACTCGACTCCATGAAGTCGGAATCGCTAGTAATCGCAGATCAGCATTGCTGCGGTGAATACGTTCCCGGGCCTTGTACACACCGCCCGTCACACCATGGGAGTTTGTTGCACCAGAAGCAGGTAGCTTAACCTTCGGGAGGGCGCTTGCCACGGTGTGGCCGATGACTGGGGTGAAGTCGTAACAAGGTAGCCGTATCGGAAGGTGCGGCTGGATCACCTCCTTTAGAGACTAAAGACAGCAAATTGCTGGCCGGACGTCCGCACAAGTGACCTGCATCTAGTTCCGGGAGCTCCCAAGGGGGAGATCCGCGGGAGCGTCCCGTTCGATTGTTTGAACATGGGGCTTTAGCTCAGCTGGGAGAGCACCTGCTTTGCAAGCAGGGGGTCGTCGGTTCGATCCCGACAAGCTCCACCAAACCAGCCGTGCACGACTTTTGGGTCTGTAGCTCAGGTGGTTAGAGCGCACCCCTGATAAGGGTGAGGCCGGTGGTTCGAGTCCTCCCAGACCCACCACCCCGAACGAAACTAGATTGCGCACACATCAAGAATTGAAGCGGTTCGGCGTTGAGGCCGGATCGCGTTCTTTGAAAACTGGGAAAGTAGCGAGCGTTTTGAGACGAATGTCCATGACGTGTCGTAGAGGCTAAGGCGAGTGTCTTCGGACACTTTATTAATTGAGTCGTTATATTCGAGTTCGGGCTTTGTACCCCCGAACCCATGACTCCGAGGCGACTTGGGGTTATATGGTCAAGCGAATAAGCGCACACGGTGGATGCCTTGGCGGTCAGAGGCGATGAAGGACGTGGCAGCCTGCGAAAAGTGCGGGGGAGCTGGCAACAAGCATTGATCCCGCAATGTCCGAATGGGGAAACCCACCTAGCAATAGGTATCCTGCAGTGAATACATAGCTGCTGGAAGCGAACCCGGAGAACTGAAATATCTAAGTACCCGGAGGAAAAGAAATCAACCGAGATTCCCTAAGTAGTGACGAGCGAACGGGGACTAGCCCTTAAGTCGAATGAGTTTTAGCAAAACAACCTGGAAAGGTTGGCCATAGACGGTGACAGCCCGGTATGCGAAAGGGCTCATTCGATGAAATCGAGTAAGGCGGGGCACGAGAAACCCTGTCTGAACATGGGGGGACCATCCTCCAAGGCTAAATACTCCTGACCGACCGATAGTGAACCAGTACCGTGAGGGAAAGGCGAAAAGAACCCCGGAGAGGGGAGTGAAATAGACCCTGAAACCGTGTGCGTACAAGCAGTCGGAGCCCGCAAGGGTGACGGCGTACCTTTTGTATAATGGGTCAGCGACTTACTGTTCGTGGCGAGCTTAACCGTATAGGGGAGGCGAAGGGAAACCGAGTCTGATAAGGGCGCATAGTCGCGGGCAGTAGACCCGAAACCGGGTGATCTAGTCATGCCCAGGGTGAAGGTTGAGTAACATCAACTGGAGGCCCGAACCCACTCCCGTTGCAAAGGTAGGGGATGAGGTGTGATTAGGAGTGAAAAGCTAATCGAACCCGGAGATAGCTGGTTCTCCTCGAAAGCTATTTAGGTAGCGCCTCATGTGAATCTTCCTGGGGGTAGAGCACTGTTATGGCTAGGGGGTCATTGCGACTTACCAAACCATGGCAAACTCCGAATACCAGGACAGAATGCATGGGAGACACACGGCGGGTGCTAACGTCCGTCGTGAAAAGGGAAACAACCCAGACCCACAGCTAAGGTCCCAAATTTCGTGCTAAGTGGAAAACGATGTGGAAAGGCACAGACAGCCAGGAGGTTGGCTTAGAAGCAGCCACCCTTTAAAGAAAGCGTAATAGCTCACTGGTCGAGTCGGTCTGCGCGGAAGATTTAACGGGGCTAAGCACGAAACCGAAGCTTGGGGTGCACAACTTGTTGTGCGCGGTAGAGGAGCGTTCCGTAAGCCTGCGAAGGTGGATTGAGAAGTCCGCTGGAGGTATCGGAAGTGCGAATGCTGACATGAGTAACGATAATGCGGGTGAAAAGCCCGCACGCCGAAAGCCCAAGGTTTCCTTGCGCAACGTTAATCGACGCAGGGTGAGTCGGCCCCTAAGGCGAGGCAGAAATGCGTAGTCGATGGGAAGCTGGTTAATATTCCAGCACCTCGCGTAAGTGCGATGGAGGGACGGAGAAGGTTAGGCAGGCCGGGCGTTGGTTGTCCCGGTGAGAGAGTTGAGGCGGTCCCCTTAGGCAAATCCGGGGGGGCAACGTTGAGACTAAGGACGAGTCCATTAGGACTGAGCTGCCGATATCACGCTTCCAGGAAAAGCTCCTAAGCTTCAGCTTACGCAGACCGTACCGTAAACCGACACAGGTGGGCAGGATGAGAATTCTCAGGCGCTTGAGAGAACTCGGGTGAAGGAACTAGGCAAAATAGCACCGTAACTTCGGGAGAAGGTGCGCCCTTTTTGGTTCATAGCTGAGAAGGGCCGCAGTGACCAGGCCGCTGCGACTGTTTATCAAAAACACAGCACTCTGCAAACACGAAAGTGGACGTATAGGGTGTGACGCCTGCCCGGTGCCGGAAGGTTAATTGATGGGGTCAGCCGCAAGGCGAAGCTCTTGATCGAAGCCCCGGTAAACGGCGGCCGTAACTATAACGGTCCTAAGGTAGCGAAATTCCTTGTCGGGTAAGTTCCGACCTGCACGAATGGCGTAACGACAGCGGCGCTGTCTCCACCCGAGACTCAGTGAAATTGAAATCGCTGTGAAGATGCAGCGTTCCCGCGGCAAGACGGAAAGACCCCGTGAACCTTTACTATAGCTTTACACTGAACGTTGAGTTCTTCTGTGTAGGATAGGTGGGAGCCTATGAAACCGAGGCGCTAGCTTCGGCGGAGGCAACCTTGAAATACCACCCTGAAGTGCTTGACGTTCTAACCTGGGTCCGTAATCCGGATCGGGGACCGTGTATGGTGGGTAGTTTGACTGGGGCGGTCTCCTCCCAAAGTGTAACGGAGGAGCACGAAGGTACGCTCAGCGCGGTCGGACATCGCGCACTGTGTGCAAAGGCATAAGCGTGCTTGACTGCAAGATCGACGGATCAAGCAGGTACGAAAGTAGGTCTTAGTGATCCGGTGGTTCTGTATGGAAGGGCCATCGCTCAACGGATAAAAGGTACTCCGGGGATAACAGGCTGATACCGCCCAAGAGTTCATATCGACGGCGGTGTTTGGCACCTCGATGTCGGCTCATCACATCCTGGGGCTGTAGTCGGTCCCAAGGGTATGGCTGTTCGCCATTTAAAGTGGTACGCGAGCTGGGTTCAGAACGTCGTGAGACAGTTCGGTCCCTATCTGTCGTGGGCGTTGGAGATTTGAGAGGGGCTGCTCCTAGTACGAGAGGACCGGAGTGGACGAACCTCTGGTGTTCCGGTTGTCACGCCAGTGGCACTGCCGGGTAGCTATGTTCGGAAGCGATAACCGCTGAAAGCATCTAAGCGGGAAGCGCGCCTCAAGATGAGATCTCCCGGGAGCTTGACTCCCCTAAAGGAACCATCAAGACCAGGTGGTTGATAGGCAGGGTGTGTAAGTGCAGCAATGCATTGAGCTAACCTGTACTAATGATCCGTGTGGCTTGACCATATAACCTCAAGTGGCCTTGGACTCGACGATACGTCGGACGTTCGGCTCACTCGCTACTTATCCCAACCTATCCGCCGAAGACGGGCAACCGTCCGAAGCAACCCTACGAGAGCGTGTGCGCGACTCAATCCACCGAGATCCGCGACCCTCCACCCTCTCCCTGGTGACAATAGCTGTGTGGTCCCACCCGATCCCTTTCCGAACTCGGAAGTGAAACGCACATGCGCCGATGGTAGTGTGGCTTAAGCCATGCAAGAGTAGGTCATCGCCAGGGGCTTTACCCCAGAAGGCCGGTCCAACAGGACCGGCCTTCTTCTTTTTGCGCGGGCGAAAAT
>NZ_JAERQY020000007.1 GCF_016735495.2 Lysobacter sp. MMG2 | reverse complement strand
AATAAGCTCGTTCATGGTGGACTCCTCTAAGCCGCGACTGTGCTCGCAAACTCAGTCTGGCACTCGATGAGTGCGCTGGTGAGGAGGAGTCCATCCCATTGCTAACGGCCAGGAGCGGACGTTTGGCCTACTTGAACTGATAGACCTGAATTCCCAGCGAGCGGACGGTCCGCGAGTTGAACTGCGCGGGCCTGTACCTAAGGGTGGTCACATGGTCCATGGCGAGCTTAGACAGTCGATCGTCATCAGATTTCAGGACGAGTGGGTCGATAGGTGTGCCGTCGGCGTTGAGTACAAAACCGATGAGAACAGTCCCAGTTACAGGCGCCCCTGACTCGTCGTTCGGCGTGGCCGGCTGAGCGCCGGCCAACAGGCTCATCGGCTGATAGCCAGCGGAGCTGAAGATCATCGCGAACGGGTACTTGCAGCCGTAGCGCTCCTGGAGCTCCATGTCCAACCTGGACGTCTCAGGGGTCACGCGATTGAAGACCACGTCGTCTACGGACGGCTGACTCTGCTTCTCGCAAGCGAGGACACAGCCCGGCCACGCAAGCAACATACAAAATGCCCAGCGCTGCCAGCCCCTGATCAGGAACAATGATGCGGCCATGCGTTTCCCCATTGTCTGCACCCCAAGCTCGGGCAGCGTTTGCCCAAGCTACCCTCTGACCGCGCGACTGCAATCGTCCGCTTCGGGTCGAAAGCGGACATTACCAGTCGCCGGCGCGCCCGTCCTGCCCCAATGTCCGCTATCGGCCAGCAGCGGACATAGGTAGAACCGACCTAGGCTGCGGCCGAACTACCGGCACGGTTGCTCCAGACGCCCCATGCGGCGACCAGATTCGCCGCAATGCAGATCCAGAAACCACCTTTGATTTCGTGCCAAAGGCCGATGCTGGCGAAATACAGACATCCGGTTGCTAACAAGGATAGGGCAAAGCCGGCCCGGGGCGCGCGTCCGAACGCAATCACTGTGGAGCTTCCTACCGCCACGAAACAAAGCCAAAGCGCCTTGACCGAACCATCAACTGCCCACAGAGCGCGAATCTCAGGCGTCGCCGGAAGGAAATTCAGCACTAGGTCGAACGCAACCAGCGAATGTAGAAAGGTCGCGAATCCCATGAGGATTGCCGCGTATTGGAATGCGCCTAATGGCCGTGATTGCATGAGGTTGGCATTCCAATTGGGTCGAGGCGGACATTGGCACCGCGCCGGGACCCGTGCCGGTAAAACGTCTTGCTGTCGGCTACTAGCGGATGTCGACGACTTTCGGCATCAGTCGCCGAAACGAGCTACTAACGACGTCCTTGCCTGCTCTAGCTGTGCTGCGTAGTCCGACGAGAAAGGCGCAATCAGCTGCCTTTGCAAAGCCGCTTCTAGCGCCCAGAGAGCGTATCGCTCTGATACGTCGATGCTTTCCGCAACCCGGCCTGAGGCAAGCAATTCGGACAGCACCAGGGCTTCGTCGTCTTCTAGAGTTACTTGTGTTGGCATTCCTATCCCGCTGGAGACCGTGATCGAGCCCAACTCAGCGGAGGGACTGAATGTCCGCTTTGGGTCGGAAACGGATATTGGCGCCAGCCCGGACGCCCGCCCCGGGCCAACGCCCGCTATCGCCCAGCTGCGGACAGAGACAGTCTGCGTGACCGTTACTCGAAGGCGACGCTGTTCAAATAATCCCGATGGAGATGGAACCCCAGCGCCTGGCGCCAGCCGGAACTGCCGTCCAGTTCCGCGCTCACCGAAGGCGCCCGCAGGAAGCCGAACCTCTCGACAACAACGAACGAGAGCCCCGACCTTCCGATTCGATTGAAGAGCTCACGCAGGAAGTCCGCCGACTGTGGAGTCAGTCCGTTCAAGTCCATATGCGCGCCAAAGGACCGAACCGCCCACGCTCTCAGGTCGTTGGCGGTCCGGACCTTCCCGTGATTCAGCACCAGCCTGATCGTGCCCACGCCATGGCGTCCTGTTCCAGCGGTTGCGTTACGAAGGGCTCGCTACCCGAAGGCGCCCGCCCCCGCGGACATTAGCACTGCCGGCAGCCCACGACCGCCCGCTATCGGCCACACGCGGATACAGGCCAACGCCAGAATCAAGCGGAGCCGCGAAGTCGCTTCGGATTGAGTAATCCGTCAGAGCTGTTCACTGAGCAAACTCGACGGAGCAATGCCGAGAGTCGGATGTCTGAGCAATACGCCGACGCGCCCTTAACTACCGACCGTGCCGTGCGCGTCTTCCGTCGTCGCGTTGCGTAGTCGCGCGACTTTCCGCGAACTCAGGGAAGGTCTCCGCTATCGACGCCTCATCCGGCAAGATGTAGAACACCCCGCCCCGCTCGAACGTCGGGCGCATGATCTGCTCGTAAAATTCGGGCGAGACGTTGATGCAACCATGCGTGATGCGGTTGTCGTCCGGCGAAGGCGATGCAAGGCGTTCGACGCGTTTTTCGGCCGGCACGCCGGTGGCCGTCGGGTGGATGGAGACCGCGGAATCGTAGTCCACCCAGAGCACGCGCCCAGCGTCGGTTGATGGGCCGAAGCCGCCTACAAAGCGACCGGCAGGCGTCGTGCGATCGCGGCCGGGAATTTCACGAAGCGCGAGACCGGCGATGCCGGGGGCCGTGTGATCGCCGACCGCCGAGCCAAAGAGCCCGGATGCCGCGCCGCGAAGCCGGCCGTCGCCGCCGAACACCAGGACCTGGGCGGCGGCCTTGTCTATGACCGCGAACGGATAGCCTTGGCTGTCATTGGATGCGACAACCCAGCCCGCGAGCTCGATTACCGTGCCGGACACATCCTGGCCTTGCGGAAGCTGGTCGACGGCGGTGAACGATTGGGCAGCGGGATCCTCGGCGCTGGCCGCGCCGAAGCTCGCGAACGCCAGTGCCAGCGCCAGCGCGCCAGAAGCGGCCCGGATGGCAGGGGAAATGCACGTATTGATGGGACGGTTCCTCAGGACAAAGACGATGGCTAAAGAAAAGAGACCGGTGGCCAGCAAAGGCCACCGGGTCTTGGGTTCAACCGTTCGTCACAAACTTCGCAAGAACGACTAACCGCGCGGCTTGCGGACCGGCGCCGCTTCGAGCTGCTGGACGCGGCTTTCCAGTGAATCCAACCGCTGGTTCGCCTGCTGCGCAGACTGATTCGCCGATTCGGCGCTTTGGGCTGCGCCCTGGACCTTCTGGTCGAGAGAGTCGAGGCGCGAGTTGATCGTCGCAAACTCTTCTTTATAGGTGGCGCAGGCGCCAAGGCTCAGGGCGACGATCGCCACGCCGAGCGCACGCGCCATCGCCAGATTTTTCTTGGTCAGAATCATTCCAATCCTCCTTCGTCTGGAACCTCGGTAGTACAGCGGCCTTTTTGCCGGAGCCATGATGACGTTGGAATATGTAGATGGATTGTGAAGACGTGACAGCCCTGGAGAGCTGCGGCTTCAAATTCATCAGCCCCAACGAAAACACACGGCATTTAAGGCTCGGTGCGGTCCGCTTTGGGTCGCGGACGCGCACATTGCCACCGGTTCCGCCCCCCACCTCGCCCCGAATGTCCGCAAACGGAGCGGACATCGCCGGCGAGTCAAGGGAACCGGAAGTCCGTAGCGTACCCACGAAGCAGTCGCCAGGTCGGATCGTCGTCACGTTCCCACGTCAAACGGGCATCGGCGTATCTGGAAGTTATGGCCCGTTCAAACTGGTCCAGATCGAACGATGCATTGACGTAGACGTAGTAGGTGCGCTTGCCGGCGAACGTTTCCACGACGGCAACCAGTCCATGCACCTCACCGCTGAACGGTTCCAGGAGCGCCGAATCGAGGTCCTCCAGTGAGCGGTGTAATCCGATTCCGGCAGTCCGTTGCTCTTTACCACGCTCAAGTGATGAGTGATGACGAGAAGAACCGGAAACTGCGGCCGCAGGGATTCGAACTCGCACACCCTGATGTCGGGCCTTCGAAAATGGATGGGAAAGCCTTCGTGTGTCGTATTGCTCATCAGCCAACGCCTTGGCGGGCTGCGCATCGATTCCAGGCCTGCATCCATCCGTGTACCTGTTTGGGTGTCGTGACCGGGGCGAGCCTACAAGATCGGCGCACTGCCGGGCGTGCCGATGTCCGTTATCGCCAGGAGCGGACGAATCATCACTCCGCCTCTTCGACCCGCAGGACATACGCCG
Organism: Lysobacter sp. MMG2; assembly: GCF_016735495.2. Taxonomy (GTDB): domain Bacteria; phylum Pseudomonadota; class Gammaproteobacteria; order Xanthomonadales; family Xanthomonadaceae; genus Lysobacter_J. The sequence goes on along the minus strand of NZ_JAERQY020000007.1, from coordinate 73,776 downwards.
GCAGGTCGGACTGGCGCTCGATTCGGCCCGTAAGGGTGGCGCGTACTGGCGGCTGCTTGGGGGCCAAGGTCCCGGCCAGCGCGCTCCAGAATTGATCGGTAGCCTTGTTTCCTTCGCCACCGACGATGCGCAGCGAACCATCCGGGCAGACAGGGTCCTCAATGACGCTAAGGTGCCGCAGCATCCGGGCCTCGCCCACCAAGGTGACGCGATGCCCTTCAAACCGCGAAGGGTCTGCACCGATCTCGCAGACAGACGCAAGCTCCGATTCACGCGAGCAGGAAGCGAGCAAGACCAGCGCTGATGCCATCAGTACCCTCATCCGATCTCCCTATTTCAGCGACGTCCGCTATGGGTCGAAAGCGGACATTAGCAGCCCGGTCGCCGAACGTCGCCGCCGAACGTCCGCTATCGACTAGGAGCGGACGTTCGGCCGCTAGCTGTCGAATGGTGGCTTAGCTACCCCATCAGGCTCTCGGAGTCCCGCTCGGATTTCCTCTGCAACTCGCTCGGCCGATTCCGGCCAACCAAGCTCCATGGCCCCGACACATCCCCAGCAATCTCCGCCGCAATCGGCTGAAAGCGGGTCGGCCGGGACGGCAAGCCTGCGGCCGCAGATGTTGCACCGGGAGTTAACCATCGACGCATTCCTCATCAAGAAACACGACAGCGAGGTCACGGGGGCGAATCGGAAACTGGTTCTAACACCGCCGCCCCCCTTATCGAACGTCCGCTATCGGCCAGAAGCGGTCATTCGAAACTCACTTGGACTTGCCGGGAGTGGTGCTGCTTGTTCCATCCATCCCCCCGGTTTGGCGGCGTTTCCAACTGCCTTCCTCGCGGGACAGTTCGCGCACTGCATTCCGAATGTCCTGCTCGGTTATGCCTTTGACGCGAATCGAGCAGGACTTAATCCGGTGGTATCCGTCCAAGAAGATCATCGCGCTATCACCCGGAAGGATTCCCGACCCACAGTCCGCCCCGCGCACCTCACCGCCCTTGAAGTTCCCTTTGAAGGCTTCGTTGACGATGAACGTTGGCTGGTCCCGTGTCTCGTTCGAATCCGGCATCGGCGGAGCGACGGAAGTCACGGTTCCAAAGAAGACGTACGTAGAACCCTGGTACTGGCCGCGTGTCCATTCCAGAGGGCCCGAGGTAACAGCATTGCATGTGCAGTCCTGTGCAACGGATTGCCATGGGAGCGAAAGCAGCAAGCCCGCGATGAGCAATCTCATGCCACCCATCACCATTGTTGTTGAACGCATTCCGCTAACGTCCGCTTCGTGTCGGAAGCGGACATTAGCACTGGCCAAGGCGACCGCTCCACCCCAATGACCGCTATCGGCCAGAAGCGGACGTTCGACCACTAATCGTGGTGAGCCACGCGCGCCGCCCTGCGCGCCTGAGCGGCCCAGAAGAGGCCGAGGGTGATCGCACAAATACCTTGGGCGAAATACAGCACCGCGCGGTTATTCGCACTCAGGAGCGAGCCGGTGCAGAGACCAATGCCGACCGACACCATCAAATAGCCGGTTGCAGCCTGCCCCTTGAAGCTCGGAAGGCGTGGTGAACCGAACAGGATGCGCAGTAGCAACCCACTAGACCACGCAAAGATGACGGCAAGGACAGCAAGGACACCTACGATGGACGGGGTCAGGAAATCAGGGCGCTCAGAGGCCGCACGAAAGACGTACCAGAAGAGGTATCCGAGCCCGGAACTCAACAGCAATGCAAAGAGTCCCCCGAGGTACGTTTCCGATTTCGTTGGCAAACGGTTGAGGTGTCTCACGGGCCACCTGTCTGTTAGATGTCATACGCATACTGGGCCCCAGTGGAGAACGGCGCATTGCTCTACTTCTGTCCGCTTTGGGTCGAAAGCGGACATTACCAGCGGTCGGCGCAGCCGTCCCGTCCAGACGTCCGCTATCGGCCAGTAGCGGTCATTCCCGCATCGGAACTAGCAGAGTCCCGAGCTGAAGGTGGCGGCAATCTGCCGCAGATATTCCCCAGACGTATTTGGACCCAGGTAGGCAGCAAAGCCAGCAGCCTTCGCTACGAAGAACGAAGCCGCGACCAAACCAGCTAATGCTGCGCGCTTGGTCGCACTGCCCCGACCTGGTGTGATCAAACTCAACACCGCAAGCGTGAGAACACCATAGCCAACGTAGGCGTGCCATACGTAGCCGCCACAAGAACCAAATCCAAGCCATGCTCCGGCACAGGCAGCGCCGACAAAGGCCAGGCCGCGAAGAATGGCCGGTTGGACCGCAAGGCTCTTCTTTGACATAGCTCGAACGTGATTCCCCGGCTCAGCTCAGCGTACTCGATGCCCCGGACAACCGTCCGCTTTGGGTCGAAAGCGGACATTAGCAGCCCGGCTACCGGGCGTCCCGGCCGAACGTCCGCTATCGGCCAGAAGCGGACATTGCCTCCATCAGTCGCTGTCAGAACCAGTCTCGGAACAGCCACACGGGCTGGGCCCCAGATCCAGCACGGTCACGTCCCCCACCGCCTGCGGCTCTTCCTCGTTTGATCTCCAAGGCGGGGGCCGGTCCGTAATTAGGAACCCTAGGATGAGGATGGCTCCCACCACAGGTGTCAGCCAGACGAGGACTACATGGATCCATTTCTGCGCACGAGTGAGAGAAACAGACCGCACGGCGGCGATGCTGGCGGAGAGGTTGAGTATGAAGAGCGCGGTAGCACCGACAGTTGCCCAAACTTCCATGTACTCCTCCAGGAATGGTCCCCAGTCGCCATGCGGCGTTCGTCGAACCCATGTCCGCTTCGGGTCGGAAGCGGACATTACCTCCGCACACCGCGCTCCCGCTAGCAAGCTCGGGAGGCGAAGCCCTATCGCCCGCGTCGCACGCCCGGCGGCGGCGCCGGTGCGGGCGGTGTGGGTGTCTGCCGGCCGTCGCTTTCGCGCATCAGCTTTTCAAACTCGGCGCAGGCCTGACGCTGTGCTTCGCAGATGAGCGCACTCGCCCAGAACGACTGCTTGCCGTCGCTCACCACGCGGCGCCTGACCATCGCCGGGGCCCACGGCCAGCCTGCATCGTCGAAGACCTCGTACGCCTCCATACGAAGGTGGTCGTTGAGCCTGAAGTAGCGGATGTGGTCGCGCTCGGGCTCGGGTTGGCCTTCGCGTGCGAGCCGGGCCAGGTTCTCGGCCACCGTCGGGAAGTCCAGCGGCAGCGGGTCTTCGATCCACACCGGCAACGTGCCGTCGGCCGCGGGCGTCTGCACCGGCGAGAACTGCATGCGGTCGTAATGCGCCAGCGCCTGTTCGATGCTGTAGGCGCCCGGCTGCGCACCGTCCGCCTTGGCCAGGGGCGACGGAGGCAGCCCGTCGGGCGAGAACTCCACCGGCACGCGAACGCGCCGATGCTCCTCGCCTTCCTCGAACACCCAGCCGCGCGCGGCGCTAACCGCCGCCTCGTCGAGTTGCGCATGGCCAGAGGAGGATTCCACCTGCACGTAGGTCACCACGCCGCAGGGGTCGAGCGAGAGCACCAGCACGGTCGTGCCCGACAGCGTCTTGGACGCTTCGTCCGGGTATTGCGGCGGCTTCATCGGAGTGGCCGGCGCACACTTGCCCGGCGAAGGCGCGGCGTTGTCCGGTTGCGATGGCGCCTGCGCACTTACTACCGACACGCACAACGAAAGTCCGAGCGCGCACAGGCGCTTGTCGAATTTCATCCTTGTCCCCTGAGTCGTGATGCGTACGCGGCGGTCCCCACCGCCGGGCTCCAGCCTATTCGGGCGCGGTTGCGGTCGCAAGGCGGAGGGGGCTTCCACCGTGAGAGCCGCCGCGCCAGGGTCGCGCGCCTCCGCCGAGGGTGCCTCAATCGGCCGTCCGAGGGGCATCGCCTGCCCGGCAAACGTGAGCGTCGAGCGATCCACCGCCACCGACGGCACGGAAAACCTCATCGTCGACGGAATATCCGTCACGCGTGGCGAAAAAAGCGCCAACGTCGGCACTTCAAACGCCAGCGCCGGCACTTGAAGTGCCATCGTCGACGCAAAAAGCGCCGACGTTGACGCTTTTTTCGCCACCGTCCATCGCGAAAAGTGCCGTGCGTGGCGCTTTCTTCGCCATCGACGACACTTCAAGTGCCGCGACCGGCGCAAAAAGTGTCGGCGTCGGCGCTTTTTTCACCACGGGGAAATCCGAAAAGCGTCGCGCGTGACGCTTATTTCGCCGGCGCCGGCACTTGAAGCGCCGCTGGCGGCACAAAAAGTGCCGGTGCCGGCGCTTTTTGTGCCATCGCTGGCGCGCGCGGCTGGTTCGCATACGTGCGCCTCTAAGGCGCAGCCCGAGGCCTTCAACGGGCAGTCGCGCCCGGACGATTTCGAGATTTCAGATCGAACATGAATGCCCCGGAACGCCCGGTGCGCGGCGCGCGCAACGTGCACCGCCACATGAACGCAATCGCGATTCCGCCGTCAGATCACGAATAAGTAACACTCGATAGCGCAGTCTCCACCGGCACTACGACGCAATGTCGTAACGGCCGCTCAGCCGCGCAGCACGATCCCCTCCCCATCCGCACTGAGTCCTATCGCCCCTGCCGTCGGCAGGAGCCTGGCTTCGGCCATCCTCGATTCCGTGCATTTCGGATCGCATCAAAGGCAATCATTCTTTATGAACACCACCACCAACACCAATTCCAAGAACCTCGTCGACACGGCTGCGGCAAACGGTTCGTTCAAGACCTTCGGCAAGGCCATCGAACGCGCAGGCATGAGCGACATCCTGCGCGGCGTGGGCCCGTTCACCATCTTCGCGCCCACGGATGCGGCGTTCGAGAAGCTTCCGGCCGGACAGCTCGACAACCTGTTCAAGCCCGAGAACAAGGAAGAACTCGTTTCGCTGCTGAACTACCACGTCGTCAGCGGTCGCAAGACCGTGGCCGACATCGGCAAGTGGGAAGCGGCCAAGACGGTCAACGGACAATCCGCCCCGATCACGCTGGCCAACGAAAAGGTCAGCATTGACGGCGCGCAGGTGACCTCGGCCGACATCAGCTCCAGCAACGGTGTCATCCACGGCATCGACAAGGTCAACATTCCGACCAAGCAGTAACGTCATCGGATTGACCCACGGAACGGCGGGGCTTGCCTCGCCGTTCTTTGTTTGTCGGCACTGCGCCGGAACGACTCGCCGCAGGGCAAACCGGTGGAAGCGCCCCCTTCGCAGACGGGAACCCGATGAGTGCCGTGATGGCCCAACCCCCTACCCTCGTGCGTCCGCCGTATTCCGCGTTGACGCGCGTCATTGGACAGCAGGCTCGCGACTTGCATCCAAAAGCCAGCTGGGACGACGTGTCGTGCGAGCTGGAAACCCTGTGGGCGTCGTACGTCACCGGGCTGCCCTGGCCGGAAGTGGCGGAGCGGATTCTGGCGGCGTGGCAAGACGCCGATCCGCGCCTGGCGAAGGATTGACTGCCACTCAGCGGCCCGAGCCGGTGGAGGCGTTCGCACAAGGGCAAGAAGCGGCGGACGAATAGGCCGCGCATTCGCGGCAAGGTCACAAGCCGCAGCCGCGCCGCATTGCCATCCCTACGCCCCCGGATGTGCCTCGCGGGCCCGGCTACGGTGGCCTCGCCACTCGGCGTTGAAGATTTAGGACTCTTCCCATGGTGAGCACTTTTCTCGCCACCTAGCATCGCCGGCCGGCTCGATCCACGTCGGCGGTAACCGGATGACGTGGAGCAGGCCGTAAGCCCTCCACTTCCGCCCATCCCCATGTCCCCCCGTACTTCTGATTTCTGCTCCACGAAGACCCGTGGATGCAGCGCGCTCGCGCTGTACGCCGTGATGCTCACCGGGCCGGTGCTTGCGGCCGATAACGCGCCGCCGCCGTCCTTGTCGACGGATGCACCGACCTCGCCCGTCGAGGCGCCGGCCGCCAGCACGCCGACGGCGAGCATCAGCGCCGACCGACTCTCCATCGACGCCAGAACATCGCTTCCCGATAGCCCCATGGGAAAAGGCGACGAAGTCCTGCGCCTGGTCCAACGTTCCACCACCGGCAAGGTCGCGGCGGCGTATACGGCCGTCAATGTGCTGACTGGTCTGCTTGGTGGCGGCGTGAAGGTCGGCAGCTTCCACAAGGATCAGCTCAAAGGCACGAAGATCGATTCGATCCCGAATCCGGCGCTGGCTGCACTCCCCGGCGCGTTCCGCAACCGCCTGGATGCCTACTTCGAACAGCATCGCGACGCACTCCCGGCCGAGCACCGTGCGATGCAGATCGACGCGGGCGATTGGCTGCTGGTGTACCAGAAGCTTTCCGATGCCGACACGCAATACGAGCTTCGCTTCCAAGCGCATGTCGGTGTGCCACCGAAGAAGCTCGGCTTTATGAAGTTCGAGCGCAGCAACATCTCGATGAGCTGCCAGCCCGCACCGAAAGTGGCATCGCTTGAGCAGTGGCAGGCGGAGGACTACGCCCTCGTCAAATCGACGGCAAACGCCTACGTGGAAGAGTGCGCCGAGCACTTCGCGCAAGCCCTGCCCGGTTGGTTTCCGGATTCGGCGACGTCGCTGTCCGCGTCTGAAAACGGGAAGTCCTGATGTCGGCCGCCCGGGTATGCGACGCGCACCCGGGCTTCTTCGTCGGTCCGACGCGCGCAGGGTGAAATCGCGCGCATTGGATTCGATGCGGCCGGCGGGACGCGCTTCGCATATCGAATGCAGGGCGACTGCGACAAAGGCTGACGCCGAACTTTGAACTGACGCACATGCGTCGTTGAATCGCGCGCGTTGCATCGGCACGCTGGGGTTGCACCGGCGAACTCCGGTGCCGGGATTGGCGTCCCGATCAAACTGGCGCGCAGGCGCCCATCATCCGATGTAGGCGCTTTTGTTTTTTCGGCCGCTTCGCGATGATGGGCCTGCGCTGCGCACTCGCCCAATGGCGGGCGGCGCGGGGGAGCCGCAAGGCTCGCCGGGTCCTGTTTGCCGGTACGCCAACCTCGCGTCGTCCGTCACCCCGATTGGCGTCGGGGTGACGGAATTCCTCCAAACAAACAGGAATTCCCGAATGCGCAAGTACCCCGCACGACGCAACCGCACGCCCGCAACGCTTCTGATCGCGACGTTGCCCTTCGTCACTCCCAAGCCCCACGGCAAGCCCCATTGCTGGACGGTGCCGCCGGTCGGCGGCCCAATCGAGGGCTACATCGAAGCCGAAGCCATCGGCAAGCAATACGCCCTGCAATTCGTCCGCTGGCTCCACGCGAACCCCACCCTGGTCGGCATGGGCGTACTGGGCTGGATCGCCTCCGACATCGACTACAACGCCATCGACCGCAACGGCTACTGGGTCGGCTTCTTCTCCTGCATCGAGAGACTGCTCGTCGATGCGGGCTACGGCACCTGACGCCCCCAGCCCACGCGCACCCGCCCCGCGGGTGCGCTGCGATTGCCCTGATAAGCCTGAGCCAAGATCGTGGCGTATGGATGCGTGCCTTGGACTTCAACTATGCGAACAGTTCGGGCTGTGCATCTGCGGATGAAATCGCGGGGTACTTGCGTAATCGCTAGGCTGCCGGGCGTTTGAGCTCCCCTTCGATCTGAGCCATAGCTTGGATGATCCGCCTAGCACGGTTCACTTGTGCAATCGCCTGGGCGAGATCAACGTCCGTCCCGAGCATGTAGTCGGCCTTTACTCTCGCGGCGCGCGCCAACTCAATGGCATTGAGCAACGTGTTTCGCGTTGTGGTCATACGCGCCAGTTTCGGATGCACCGAATCCGTTTGCCACTCATTCAATCGAGAGGTCAGCTCCTTGTGCGTCACATGCCCCACTTCCTTCGGACACGTTTTTGAGCGCGGAAACTGTTGGACCAGCGGTAACACTGAATGGAATGCGGCGTAGTAGGCACGGCTGACAGACGCTCGCAACTGGACTTCGTCAGAATCACCTACTGCCAGGCTTGCTGCCAAGTCTTTGAGATCCTCACAGCTTATCGGCATCGCCCACCACCGACGAGCTCAGCCCAAACTGCACTTGACGACTTAGATACGCAGGGAGTCCGTCTTCGGGTATTCCTGACAAGAGCTCCCACTCAAGGTCGGCAACTTCTTCGGGGTCTCTGGCGAGTGCAAAATCGAACAGCAACGCGAACGACCCATCCTCCATCGCTACGGACGAAGCAGTGACCTTATCCGCGAAGGCCTTGTGCGCCGCAAGCTGGCTGTTCACGTAGTCCACAACCGCGACAACATCCGTCTCGCTCAAGTCGCTCTTCTTCAGTTCCTGAAGAATTGGTCCAAATGCTGGTCGCAAATCGGACCCAAGGCGCGCGGCCTCGCTTCGAATCTCATCAGCAAAACCAACCCAGCCACAACCAGACAACATGTGGCTTACGGTCCGAATTGCATTGGGGTCGTTTCGAATCAAATGGCGGTAATTGCGCGCGATTTCCAATACACCCTTTGTGTGGCCAGCCGCCGTCAAGATAATTAGGTGCCGGACCGCAGTCCCAAGCCGGTTGTCGGAAGCCTTCAAGGCCCTCTCGAACTCTTCCTGCGCTTCGTCAAACCTGCCAGCTTGGGCCGCTAAACACGCCCGAATCTCGTGCGCCCCAGAACTATCGACCGCCGCAAGTGACGCGCACTCCTTCTCGATGCGCTTTCGGTCGAAATCGGACAGCCCGTGGGTCCGAAAGCCCTGGAGAGCTCGGTCCATCAGCCCATTGAATATAGTTTCCGGAGCGGCCTTAATGATCACAGGCATTCCTATATGCCCGCGAGGGGCCGAGGCGGCAGGACGCCATCGTACGCGTCCAACCTCTACTGTCTGTATACGACAAATGGCACGGCACCCGGCTCGGTTCGGTGTCCGGCTCCATAGTTTTTGCGCATCCTTCCGCCCCCATCCCTGGCATAACTCACTGAATTAGCTAGATCTTGCGCCAGAACACCACCTCAGGCGACCCATTTTTAGGTAGACGCCCCAAACGTGCAAGGCTCAACAGGGCTACGCGCCATCCTGCCGACTCTGCCTCGTTCAGAGATGGGATTCGCGACCGACGTTATTAGGCTTGCTCAAAGCCAGCGTAGCCCGGGTAAGGCCGCAGGCCGCACCCGGGATGCACGCTTCCGATCACCGCAGACCCCGGGTGCGCTTCGCTTACCCGGGCTACGACGGCCCGACGGTCACGGTCGCCTACACTCAACCGTGGAACCCGATTGACAGCTAATAGAAGCCGGCAAAGTAGGACCGATCACCTTGATCACGTTCGATACGCATGTTGGCGCCGTCTTCGTCCATGGTGACAACGCGGCATGAATCCCCCTTGCCGAGGTTCGAAGACGTGTAGGCAAACGCAACGCTCCAACCGGTCTGCCCGCCTCTTCGTCCCACCCTGGCACCTATTGCCTTCGGCTGCAGCGTGTTGTGACGCTGCAGCAGCACTTGCCTCCGGGTACCGCTGGGCTCGAATGGCTCAAGATAAAGCGGCGTTTTCGTGATCTGCTCGGGCGGGAGGCCGGTGTACCCGCTCTCGGCGACGAACTGCTCGGCCAGCGCGACAGCGGCCCTCTGGGTCAGTGCTTCCATGGTCTCCAACCCTTTCTCAATGTAAGCGCAGGACCGCGTTGGTCGGAGCCCCTACGCCGCCATATCAAGCACGATGCGCCCTTCGATCTCGCCCTTGCGCATGCGGTCGAAGATACCGTTGATGTTCTCGAGCTTGTCGGCGGCCACGGTTGCGGCGACCTTGCCCTGCGCGGCGAACTCCAGCGATTCCTGCAAGTCCAGCCGGGTGCCGACGATCGAGCCGCGCACGGTGATGCCGTTGAGCACCATGCCGAAGATGTCCAGCGGGAAGCTTCCTGGCGGCAGCCAGCGTAGCCCGGGTAAGGCCGCAGGCCGCACCCGGGATGCACGCTTCCGATCACCGCAGACCCCGGGTGCGCTTCGCTTACCCGGGCTACAACGGCCTGACGGTCATGGTCGCCTACACTCAGCCGTCGAACCCGATTGACAGCTAATAGAAGCCGGCAAAGTAGGACCGATCACCTTGGTCACGCTCGATACGCATGTTGGCGCCGTCTTCGTCCATGGTGACAACGCGGCATGAATCCCCCTTGCCGAGGCTCGAAGACGTGTAGGCAAATGCAACGCTCCAACCGGTCTGCCCGCCTCTTCGTCCCACCCTGGCACCTATTGCCTTCGGCTGCAGCGTGTTGTGGCGCTGCTGCAGCACTTGCCTCCGGGTACCGCTGGGCTCGAATGGCTCAAGATAAAGCGGCGTTTTCGTGATCTGCTCGGGCGGGAGGCCGGTGTACCCGCTCTCGGCGACGAACTGCTCGGCCAGCGCGACAGCGGCCCTCTGGGTCAGTGCTTCCATGGTCTCCAACCCTTTCTCAATGTAAGCGCAGGACCGCGTTGGTCGGAGCCCCTACGCCGCCATATCAAGCACGATGCGCCCTTCGATCTCGCCCTTGCGCATGCGGTCGAAGATGCCGTTGATGTTCTCGAGCCTGTCGGCGGCCACGGTTGCGGCGACCTTGCCTTGCGCGGCGAACTCCAGCGATTCCTGCAAGTCCAGCCGGGTGCCGACGATCGAGCCGCGCACGGTGATGCCGTTGAGCACCATGCCGAAGATGTCCAGCGGGAAGCTTCCCGGCGGCAGGCCCACCAGCGACATCGTGCCGCGACGCCGCAACATCCCCAGCGCCTGTTCGAACGCCTTGGGCGACACCGCGGTGACGAGCGCGCCATGCGCGCCGCCGATCTCGCGCTTGAGGTAGGCGGCGGGATCGGTGGTGAGTGCGTTGACCGTGACCGTGGCGCCCAGGCGCCGCGCCAGTTCCAGCTTGTCGTCGTCCACGTCCACCGCGGCCACGTTGAGGCCCATCGCCTTCGCGTACTGCACCGCCATGTGGCCCAGGCCGCCGATGCCGGAGATCACCACCCAGTCGCCGGGGCGGGTGTCGGTCATCTTCAGGCCTTTGTAGACCGTGACTCCGGCGCACAGGACCGGCGCGATCTCGACGAAGCCGATGCCCTTGGGCAGGTGCCCGACGTAGCCGGCATCGGCCAGCACGTATTGGGCGAAACCGCCGTTGATCGAATAGCCGGTGTTGCGTTGCTGTTCGCACAACGTTTCCCAGCCGCCCAGGCAGTGTTCGCAGAAACCGCAGGCCGAATACAGCCACGGGACGCCGACGCGATCGCCCTCCTTGACGTGGCTGACGTTGGCGCCCACCGCCACGACGTGGCCCACGCCCTCGTGGCCGGGAATGAACGGCGGCGACGGCTTCACCGGCCAATCGCCCTCGGCCGCGTGCAGATCGGTGTGACACACGCCGCAGGCTTCGACTTTCACCAGCACGTCTCCGGCGCCGGGTCGCGGCACGGGGACTTCCTCGATCACCAGGGGCTGGCCGAATGCGCGCACCACCGCCGCTTTCATGCTCCGGTCCATCGCTCGATCCTCGGGGGAAAGGTCGGGCTCCAACTTTACGCCGATCGTGTGGGCCGTACGTCGGGTGGCCTGCCGCATCAGGCGGGTTAGCCCGCGTAGCCTGGGTAGGGACGCAGGCCGCGCTCGATATGCAAGTTTCCAATCTCCGCAGAGCCTCGAGGCGCTTCGCTTACCCGGACTACGCGGGTTCGGTAATCGTGAATCACTGCAGGCGATCCGCATGGGTTGGCCGATGCGCGCAGATGTCCCGCGTGCGTGCGCCGGAGGTCGCCTGGCTGACAGGCGATGGGCCTGGGTCCCGGCCTTCGCCGGGATGACGGGATTACGCGTGGCCGTCACGTCTTTGGGCCATCGCTGCGCGCGAGCAACGGCCAGATGGATTCCTGCTTTCGCTGGAATGACGAGGTATGGCGATGGTGAGACGCGGCGAGGACAAGCTTCGGCGAAGTGAAGCGGGATGATGCGGGCGGCGCGGCCGCCTGATCGGAAGTGGCGGAGAGAGTGGGATTCGAACCCACGGAAGGTTTGACCCTTCGGCGGTTTTCAAGACCGCTGCCTTAAACCACTCGGCCATCTCTCCGTTTTGATGCGCTTTGCGGCACGCGCTTTGCCGTCGTTATCGCGTGGCGGGGCTCGGTTACGCGGGGCGTTTCCGAGGATCCGGGGCGCCAAAACGCTGCGGCCCGCGCGATGCGGGCCGCATTCTCTCATGCTTCGGTGACGATCCGGGGCGCCGGCGCGGCGACGGCGGGCGGCGAAAGCTTCGCGGCGTCCTCCGGGCAGGGCTTGCCCTTGATCTCGCTGCATTGCAGGCGGGCGGATTCGACCAGGCCCGGGGCTTTCTCGGCGATGAAGTCGATGAAGACGCGCACCGCCGGCAGCAGGCCGCGGCGCGATGCGAACACGGCGTGGAAGATGCCCTGCGGCAGGCGCCAGTCGGGCAGCACGACTTCCAGTTCGCCGCGGCGCACGGCTTCGGCGCAGATGGTTTCCGGCAGCAGCGTGATGCCCACGCCCTGCTGGGCCAGCTGCATCAGCATGGGGAAATCGAAGCCCATCACGCGCGGCTTGAGTTCGACGCGGCGCACGTCACCGTCGGGGCCGTGCAGTTCCCAGCGCTGGCGGGCGTCGTCCTCGCTCATGCTGAGGGTGACGTGGTCGCCGAGTTCGTCCGGATTCTTCGGGCGGCCCATGCGCTTGAGGTAATCGGGGCTGGCGACCAGCAGTTCGGCGATCTGGCCGAAGCTGCGCATCACCAGGCTGCCGTCGTCGTCGAGCTTGGAACGCACGCGCAGGGCGACGTCGATGCCTTCGTTGATGATGTCCACGCGGCGGTTGCTGACCAGCAGCTGCACCCGCACCTGCGGGAAGCGGGCGAGGAATTCCGGCAGCAGCTTGGGCATCTGCTGTTGCGCCATCCCCACCGGGACGCTGACGCGGATCACGCCGCGCGGTTCGGCGCTGAGGCGGTCGACGACTTCGTGCGCGGCCTGGGCCTCGGCGAGCATCGACTGGGCGTGGCGGTAGACGCTGTTGCCGACGTCCGTCACGGCGAACCGGCGGGTGGAGCGCTGGAGCAGGCGCACGCCCAGGTCGGTCTCCAGTTGGCTGATGCGGCGGCTCAGGCGGGACTTGGGGATCCCCAGGGCGCGTTCGGCTGCGGCGAAGCCGCCGTGCTCGACCACCATGGCGAAGTAGTACAGGTCGTTCAGGTCCTGCATGGCGATAATTCCAATTCCGGAACGGTTAGTGACATTTGACCAGATTTATTCCACTACGGCAACGACCTAGATTGGCCTCCGACCCGGCATCCCGCCGATCGTTCCATCCGAGGCCCATCATGAAGCTCCTGCATCTCGATTCCAGTGCCCTTGGCACTAATTCGGTCACCCGTGAACTGACCGCGGCCGTCGTGGCCCGCTGGCAGGATGCCGTCGCCGACCTCTCCGTCGACTACCGCGACCTGGACGCCGACCCGCTGCCGCACCTGACCGGCCGCTCCCTCGCCAAGGCCGACCCGGCCCAGGCCGAAGCCGATGAGGCGACGATGCAGCAGTTCCTTGCTGCCGATGTAGTGGTGATTGGCGCGCCGTTTTACAACTTCAGCATTCCTTCAACGCTCAAGGCGTGGATCGACCGCGTGGCCGTGGCCGGCCGCACCTTCCGCTACACGGCCGAAGGCAAGCCCGAAGGCCTGGCCGGCGGCAAGCGCATGGTGATCGTCAGCGGCCGCGGTGGCTTGTACGGCGATGCGAGCCCGGCGGACTTCCAGGAGGCCTACCTGCGCCAGGTGTTCGGTTTCCTGGGCGTGACCGACGTGGAGATCATCCGCGCCGAGGGCGTGACCTATTCCGACCAGCACCGCGCCGATGCGCTGGCCGCTGCGCACGCGTCCATCCGTTCCCCTCTGGCAGAAGCCGCCTGAGGGAGCGTGACGCCGGCCCACCCCTCCCCGCTTGAGCCGGTAAACGCGACGGGCCCGCATTGCGGGCCCGTTTTTTATTGCGCGTTCGATGAGGGCGGTGTTCTTAGCCCCTGCCCCATCGGGAGAGGGGTTGGGGTGAGGGGGAACGGAGTGTGTTCGGGAAACCACGAGCGCGGCACGGCACGGCACTGATGGTTCACCCAAGCGTCTTCGTTACCCCTCATCCGCCCTTCGGGCACCTCCTCCCGAGGGGAGAAGGGAAAAGCGGGATCAGGCGATCCGCTCGGCGCCACCCATGTACGAACGCAGCACCTCCGGCACGGTGATCGAACCATCCGCGTTCTGGTAGTTCTCCATCACCGCGATCAGCGCGCGACCCACCGCCGTGCCCGAGCCATTGAGCGTGTGCACCAACTCCGGCTTGCCGGTGGTCGGGTTGCGCCAGCGGGCCTGCATGCGGCGGGCCTGGAAGCTCTCGCAGTTGGAGCACGACGAGATCTCGCGATAGGTGTCCTGCGAGGGCAGCCAGACTTCCAGATCGAAGGTCTTGGTCGCGGCGAAACCCATGTCGCCCGTGCACAGCAGCACGCGGCGGTACGGCAGGCCGAGCTTCTCCAGCACGACTTCGGCGCAGCGCGTCATGCGCTCGTGCTCGGCGTAGCTCTCTTCGGGCCTGGCGATCGTCACCAGTTCGACCTTCTCGAACTGGTGCTGGCGGATCATGCCGCGCGTGTCCTTGCCGTGGCTGCCGGCTTCGGCGCGGAAGCACATGGAATGCGCGGTCATGCGCAGCGGCATCGCGTCGGCTTCTACGATCTCGTCGCGCACGATGTTGGTCAGCGGGACTTCGGAGGTCGGGATGAGGTAACGCTTGTGCGCGGTCTCGCCGTCGCCGACGGCCGTGGCGAACAGGTCGTCCTCGAACTTCGGCAGCTGGCCGGTGCCGCGCATGGAGTCGGCGTTGACCAGCAGCGGGACGCTGGTTTCCTGGTAGCCGTGCTCGTTCGTGTGCAGGTCGAGCATGAACTGCGCGAGCGCGCGGTGCAGGCGCGCGAGCTGGCCGCGCAGCACGGTGAAGCGCGCGCCGCTGAGCTTGGCGGCGGTGTCGCCGTCGAGCCAGCCGTTGCGCGCGCCGAGTTCGACGTGGTCCTTGACCGGGAACTCGAACGTGCGCGGCGTGCCCCAGCGGTGCTGTTCGACGTTGTCGTTCTCGTCATTGCCCTGCGGCACGGATTCGTGCGGCAGGTTGGGCATGGTCAGCGCGATGGCTTCGATCTCGCCGCGGATCGTCTCCAGGCGTACTTCGCTGGCCTTGAGTTCGTCGCCGAAGCCGGCGACTTCGGCCATCAGCGCGCTCACGTCCTCGCCCTTGGCCTTGGCCTGGCCGATCGCCTTGGAGCGCGTGTTGCGCAGGTTCTGCAACTCCTGCGTGCGCACCTGGATCTGCTTGCGCTCGGACTCCAGCGATTCCAGCGCGGCGGCGTCGAGTTCGTAACCCCGCGTCTGGCGCAGGCGCGCGGCGAGTTCGGCGGGGTTCTGGCGCAGCAGGGTCGGATCGAGCATGGGGGCGTGGCGCGTAACGAGTGATCGAAGTCGCGATTATCGCGTGTAACTGCACCTCAGAGCGACCGATTGCCGAAACGTTCACGTCGTTCCGGGCGCGTGTCGTCAGAATCCGGAGAGCCTTCCGACCGGATCCCGCATGTCCGCACCCGCCCCCGCACCGCACCGTCCCGCGTTTGCCCTGTCCGATTGGCTGCCTTCGGGACGCTCGTTGCTGTGGGTGCTGCTCGCCTTCGTGGTCGGGTTGGTGCTGTTCGCGCTGGTGCTGTCGATCGGGCGCCGCGACCGCGACACCTTGTTCCGCGCCGGCCCGGCACCGACGGCCGACTCGCCGCGTTACGCCCCCCTGCCCGCGCCGCTGCCGGCGCAGCGCGACAACGCCAGCGGCATGGGCGCGGCCCCGCCCGCGCCAACGCCGGGCGAAGGCGAAGAACGCCCGCGCCTGGTCGAAACCCGCCCGGAGACACCGCCGCCAACCTTGCCGCGCCCGGTCGAAGCGCCTGCGCCGACCGGCGTGCCGACGCGCCCCGAACCCATCACAGGCCAGACCCCGGCCCCGCGCTACCCGAACCAGGCGCTGCGGCGCGGCGAAAGCGGCACGGTGATGGTGCGCGCGCAGATCGGCCCGGATGGCGTGCCGCGTGATGTCGAAGTGGCCAACACCAGCGGCTCGCGGCACCTGGACCGCGCGGCCGTGGATGCGGTGAAGCGCTGGCGCTTCCGCCCGGCGATGCAGGGCGGCCAGCCGACCGCGGGCACGGTGATGGTGCCGATCAGTTTCCAGGCGCAACGCTGACGGGGCCGGGTCAGCCCCGGCACTCACCCTTCGCGGGCGCGGCGTTCGCGCATGAGCCCATAGGCCATGCAGCAGCCGAAGATCAGGCCCAGCGGGGCGCGCGAGTATTCGAACCGCCACATCAGCGAATCGAAGTTGTTGGCGATCAGCACGATGCCGACGCAACCGGCCATGCCCCAGAAGCTGGCCGTGGAGACGATGCCGGTGCGCCAGGCCAGCCAGAGTTCGCGCATGAGCAGCGCGAACACGGCGAACAGCAGCGCGCCGCCGATCAGGCCCATGCCGACGAGCGCATCCAGATAGGCGTTGTGCAGGTGGACGAAGCGTTCGCCGGTGGGCAGCTGGGCGCGCTCGATCAGCACCGGCACGGTGTCCAGGCCCCAGCCCAGCCACGGGCGTTCCAGGAAGCGCTCCATGCCCATCCGGTACAGCAGGACGCGGATGCCGACCGCCTTGTTGCCGGGGATCGTGGTGTCCAGTCCGTCGATGTCCGGCGGCAAGGCCGTGGGCGAGGCGGGCTGCGCCTTCGCAGGCGCGGCGTTTGGCGCAGGAAGACGGGCAGCCGTTCCGCCCGGTGCGACGTCAGGGGGTGATGCCGGCGGCGACGCGACTTCGCCCTTCCCCTCCAGCATCGACTCGACCCAGCTCGGCAGCATCTGGTGGGCGCCGTCGAAACGCATCGCGAAGATCCGGTGCGCGGCAACCAGCAGCAGCACCGAGGCGACCGCGGCAAGCAGCAGCGGCTGCCAGGGCAGCGGGCGCCGCCGCGGCCCGCGCGTAAGCGAGTAGCCCACGATGGCCAGCGGCACGGCGATCAGGAACGACAGCCAGGCCCCGCGCGACTGCGAGAACAGCAACACGCAGAAGCTGCCGACGTAGGCCAGGAACGCCACCAGCAGCATCCACGACCGCCGCGATCCGCGCGGCAGGTCGCGCCAGATGCCGATCAGCAGGCACAGCGTGAGCCAGCCGCCCACCGCCGCGATCATGCCGCTGAGGTTCTGCGAAATGCCGAAGCGCGGCCGCACTTCGCCCGACCAGATGGCGGGCATCTCGTTCCAGGGCATGTGGTAGAGCACCGCCCCGAGCAGGCCGAGGATCAGCACCGTGAGCATCGTGGGAATCGCCCGCGGATACACCGACAGCCACCAGCCGATCACGCAGCACTGCGCACCCACGCGCAGCATCTTGCCGACCTGGGACAGCTGGTTCTTCCACAGGATGTCCGGGGACGACCACGCGATGTACCCCGCGTGCAGGATCATGAAAACCGCCAGCACCCCGAGCATCCGTACCGCCGGATGCGCCGCCAGTTCGCGCCACGGCCGCGCGCCGGCCAGCACCATGGCGCACAGCGCCACGAAGGTGCCGTACTCCGGGTGACTGGTGAGGTCGTTGATGGCGAAGAACGCCTGGAACGCGATGCCCGCCAGGGCCACCCACGTCAGCAGCGGCGAGATGCCGAGCGCGCGCGGGGACTCCTGGAATGGAACTCGACCACCGCGTTCATCGCGCGCGTCGGGATCGGGGACGGGTTGGGGCACGTAGGTCGGGAACAGGGGGAAGATTGGCAGCGGTGAGTCTAAGTCACGCGCCGGGGGCCAACCAGATACCGCTATCACGGGCCAGCGTGTCGAATCCCGGGAACGAGGTCGCGACGTTGGCGACGTCGCCGATCCGCACCTCGCCCGCCGCCCGTTGCGCGGCCACGGCGAAGCTCATGGCGATGCGATGATCGCCGTGGCTGTCGACCTCGCCCGCCCGCAAGGGGCCCGGCACGATGGTCGCCCCGTCCGGGTGCTCCTCCACGTCCAGCCCCAGCGCGCGCAGGCCCTGCGCCATGGTGGCGATGCGGTCGGACTCCTTGACCCTCAGTTCGGCGGCGTCGCGGATGGTGGTCGCGCCTTCGGCGCAGGCCGCCGCGACGAACAGCGCGGGGAACTCGTCGATCATGTCCGGCGCCAGTTCGCCATCCACTTCGATGCCGTGCAGCGGGGCGTAACGGACGACCAGGTCCGCCACCGGCTCGCCGCCCTGCTCGGTCGCGTTTTCCTCGCGGATGTCGGCGCCCATGCGGCGCAGCGCGGTGAGCAGGCCCGTGCGGCGGGGGTTCATGCCCACCGCCTGCAGGCGCAGTTCCGAGCCCGGGACGATGCTGGCCGCCACGAGGAAGAACGCCGCCGACGAAAAATCGGCCGGCACGTTGACGTCGGTGGCACGCAGCACGCCGCAACCGGAGAGCCGGGCGAAGCCGGGCGAGAACGTGATCGGCCAGCCGAACGCCGCCAGCATCCGCTCGGTGTAGTCGCGGGTGGGATGCGGCTCGTGGACGATGGTGTCGCCGTTGGCGTACAGGCCGGCGAGCAGCAGCGCGGACTTCACCTGCGCGCTCGCCACGGGCAGCGTGTAGTCGATGCCCTGCAACGCCTGGCCGCCGTGGATGCGCAGCGGCGGCAACCCGCCCTCCTCCGCGTCGATGCGCGCGCCCATCCGCGCCAGCGGATCGATCACCCGCCGCATCGGCCGCTTCGACAGCGATGCGTCACCCACCAGCACGCTGTCGAACGCCTGCCCCGCCAGCACGCCGGCCAGCAGGCGCATGCCGGTGCCGGCATTGCCGCAGTCCAGCGGCGTGGCGCTGGCGCGCAGGCCGCGCAGGCCGACGCCGTGGACGATGCGTTCGCTCGCGCTGGGCGTTTCGATGCGCACGCCGAGTTGTTCGAACACCCGCGCCGTGGCGCGCGTGTCCTCGCCTTCCAGGAAACCGCTGACGCGCGCGACGCCTTCGGCCAGCGCGCCGAGCATGATCGCGCGGTGCGACACGGACTTGTCGCCCGGCACGCGCACGGTCCCGCGCAGCGGCTGCCCGGGGCGTGCAATCCAGTGCTGGGTCGAGCCGCTCATGCGCGCACCTCGTCGATGGCGGCGAGCAGCCGTCGGTTTTCGTCGGCATCGCCGACGGTGACGCGCAGGCATTCGGGCAGGCCGTACCCGCTCATCGGACGCAGCACGACGCCGCGCGCGGTGAGGTCGGCCTCGATCCGCACCGTCTCCGGCCCGAAGCGCACCAGCACGAAATTCGTCTGCGAGGGATACGTGCGCAGGCCGCGTTGCGCGAACGCTTCGGCCAGCGCGGCGCGTTGTGCGGCATTGCGCTCGCGCGCCGACAGCAGGTGTGGCTGGTCGCCCAGCGCCGCTTCGCAGGCGGCCAGTGCGGGGCCGTTGACGTTGAAGCTCTCGCGCAGGCGCTCCATCACCGCGACGAGTCCCGGCGCGCCGATGAGGTAACCCACGCGCAAGCCCGCCAGCCCGTACGCCTTGCTGAAAGTACGCGTCAGCGCGAGGTTGGAATGCGCAGCCAGCAGCGGCAGTGCGGTGGCGACATCGGCCTCCGCGTCGGCCATCTCCGCGTACGCCTCGTCCATCACCACGATCACGTGCGCGGGCACCTTCGCCATGAACGCCGCGAAGGCTTCGCGGCCGAACCAGGTGCCGGTCGGGTTGTTCGGATTGGCGAGGTAGACCAGCTTGGTGCGCGGCGTGATCGCAGCGGCGATCGCGTCCAGGTCGTGCCCCAGCGGCATCGCCGGATGGTCTTCCGGCAGCGCTTCGACGACCACGCGCTGCGCGCCGGCCGCCTGCGTGGCAAGTGCGAATACGGCGAAACCGTAACGCGAGAACACCACTTCATCGCCCGGTCCGGTGAACACCTGCGCCAGCTGCATCAGCAGTTCGTGCGAACCGTTGCCGAGCAGGATCCGCGCGACGTCCACGCCGTGTGTCTTCGCCAGCGCGCGCTTGAGGTCCGCGCCCAGCGGATCGGGATAACGGTGCAGCGAGCCCAACTGGTCCACGATCGCCGCGCGTGCGGCCGGCGACGGGCCGTAGGGGTTCTCGTTGGAACCCAGCTCGACGAGGTTTTCCTCGCCGGCCGCTCCCGGCATCCTGCCTCCCGCGGCACTTGCACGTCCCTGTGCGGCGAACCTGCGCCGCAACGCGACCAGGTCGTGCCCCGGATCGTAGGCCTTCAAACCCTGCACGCCGCGCGAGGCGCGCGCGGCGAACCAGGCTTCGTCGCGGACCGGTTGCCCCGCGTCGTCGTCGCGCACGGCATTCATGCGATGGCCACCGGGTAGGAACCCAGCACCTTCACTTCCTGAGCGTAATCGGCCAGTCCGTCGAGCGCGCGGCGCATGGCGTCTTCGTGCACGTGGCCGCTGATGTCGATGAAGAAACCGTACTGCCACAACCCGGTGTGGCCGGGACGGGATTCGATTCGGTTCATGCTCAGGCCGTGCTTCGCGAACGGCTCCAGGACGTGGTACAGCGCGCCGGGCTGGTCCTTGATGAACACCAGCAGCGAGGTGCGGTCGTTGCCCGACGGCGGGAACAACTCGCGGCCGATGACGAGGAAGCGCGTCGTGTTGTCCGGACGATCCTCGATAGGCCCGGCGATCGACTTCAGCCCGTACACGCTGGCCGCGCTGATGCCGGCGATGGCCGCCGCGTCGTCGGCACTGCGCGCGCGGCGCGCGGCTTCGGCGTTGCTGGCGACGGCGATCTTCTCCGCCTTGGGCAGGTACTGGCGCAGCCACGCCTTGCACTGCGCGAACGACTGCGGGTGCGAGTACACGCGCTCGATGTCTTCCAGGCGACCGGCGCGCGACAGCAGGTGCTGGTGCACGCGCAGCTCGACTTCGCCGCAGATCTTCAGCTGGGAGGTCAGGAACATGTCCAGCGTGGACTGGATCGTGCCCTGCGTGGAGTTCTCCACCGGTACGACGCCGAAGTCGGCGTGACCGGCCTCCACTTCCTGGAACACCTCTTCGATGCTCGACAGCGGCAGGCCGTGGATCGAATGGCCGAAATGCTTGTAGACCGCCTGCTGCGAGTGCGTGCCTTCCGGGCCCAGGTAACCGATCTTCAGCGGCTCCTGCTGCGCAAGGCAGGCGGACATGATCTCGCGGAACAGGCGCACCAGCACTTCGTCGTTGAGCGGACCGTCGTTGCGGTCGACCACGCGGCGCAACACCTGCGCCTCGCGTTCGGGGCGGTAATAGTCGACGGCGGCGGCGAGCTTGCCCTTGGCCTTGCCGACCTGGTTGGCGAACTGCGCGCGCTCGCCGATCAGTTCCTGGATGTGCCGGTCGATGCCGTCGATGCGCTCGCGCAGCATCGCCAGGTCGAGGGGTGCGACATCGGGTTTGGACGCCGGGGCGGCGGCCTTCTTCGACGCGGGCTTACGCGCGACCGCGGGGGCAGTCTTCTTCGGGGTCTTGTCGTTCTTCTTGCTCATGGGGCCTACCTGTCCTGTTTCGCAGCCCGGATAAGGCCGAAGGCCGAATCCGGGGATCGCGCGCATCGGCGCGCCCGTCCCGGGTGCGCTGCGCTTACCCGGGCTACGTGTGGATCATCCGTATCGCGTCTGGAAGTCGCGCATGAAATCGGCCAGCGCCTGCACGCCCGCCTCCGGCATCGCGTTGTAGATCGAGGCGCGCATGCCGCCGAGCACGCGATGCCCCTTCAGTGCGATCAGGCCCCCGGTCGCCGCCTCCTTGAGGAACGTCGCGTCCAGCGCCGGATCGTGCAGGAAGAACGGCACGTTCATGCGCGAGCGCGCGGCGGGCGCGACCTCGTTCCGATAGAACCCGCCGGAGCCGTCGATCGCGCCGTACAGCAGCGCCGACTTGCGCGCGTTGCGGCGCGCGAACTCGGCCACGCCGCCTTCGGCCAGCATCCACTTGAACACCAGGCCGGCGAGGTACCAGTTCCAGGTCGGCGGCGTGTTGAGCATCGAGTCGTTCGCCGCGTGCGACTTGTAGTTGAAGATGTCGGCGCGCGGCTGGCCGGCGCGTTCGAGCAGGTCGCGACGCACGATCACCACCGTCACGCCGACCGGGCCCAGGTTCTTCTGCGCACCGGCGTAGATCACGCCGAAACGCGAGACGTCCACGGGTTCGGCGGCGATCGAGGAGCTGAAGTCGGCGAACAGCGGCGCATCGCCGACGTCGGGAATGTCGCGGAACTCCACGCCGTGGATGGTCTCGTTGGCGGTGTAATGCACGTACGCCGCGCCGGGCGTGAGGCGCCAGTCGTGGCGCGGCGGGATGTCGCGGAAACCGCCGGCCTCGCCGTCGGCCGCGACGCGTGCATCGACATACGGCCGCGCCTGCTTGATCGCCGTCTTGCCCCAATGGCCGGTGACGACGTAATCGACCGCCTCGCCCGGCTCGGCGAAGTTGAGCGGCAGCAGCGCCTGCTGCGTGGTCGCGCCCCCGGCCAGGAAGAGCACGGCGTAGTCGTCGGGAATCGACATCAGCGTGCGCAGGTCGGCCTCGGCTTCGCGGGCGACTTGCATGAACTCCGGCCCACGGTGGCTGATCTCGACGATCGACGCGCCCACGCCGTTCCATTCGAGCATCTCCGCCTGCGCCTGGCGCAGCACCGGCTCGGGCAGGGTCGCGGGGCCGGCACTGAAGTTGTAGGCGCGTGACATGAAAGCTCCGGTCAGCAAGGCGAAGAAGGGGTGAGCGGCCAAGTATGCCGCACTGCAGCAGCCTGCGGATTCATGGTTTCCACGGCAACTTTTTGCACATTCGGCCCCTCTATAGTGCAAGCGTCGGCGCCCACCGCCCGACCGCCCTCCCCCAAGGGTCTCCAACGCGAAAACCGGAACGACCATGTCACTGCGCGATGCCCTGAAGATTCCCGCCGCCGAAATCACGGACGAATCGGTCTACCGCGAACGCCGCCGACTGCTCGCGGCCTTCGTCACCGCGCCCGCGCTCGGCCTGTCGGGCTGCGTGGACGCCGAACCGCCGCCTCCGCCGAAGGTCGCGATCACGCCGGCGCAGGCGCGCTCGGGCTTCCGCACCGACGAGACGCTCACGCGCCTGGAGGACATCACCACCTACAACAACTTCTACGAGTTCGGCACCGGCAAGGCCGATCCGTCCAAGGCGCCGCGCACGCTGCGCACGACGCCGTGGACGGTCGCCGTCGGCGGTCATTGCGCCAAACCCGGCAAGGTTTCGATGGAGGACCTGCTCAAGGGTTTCACGCCGGAGGAACGCGTCTACCGCCTGCGCTGCGTGGAAGGCTGGTCGATGGTGATCCCGTGGCTGGGCGTGCCGCTGGGCAGCGTACTCAAGCGCTTCGAACCGACTTCGCAGGCCAAGTACGTCGCCTTCACCACGCTGGCCGACCCGCGCCAGATGCCGGGCGTCGCCTGGCCTTCGCTGGACTGGCCGTACAAGGAAGGCCTGCGTATCGACGAGGCCATGCATCCGCTGACGCTGCTGGCGACGGGCCTGTACGGCAAGCCGCTGCCGCAGCAGAACGGCGCGCCGCTGCGTCTGGTGGTGCCTTGGAAATACGGCTTCAAATCCATCAAGTCGATCGTCGCCATCGATTTTGTCGAGAAGATGCCCGAGACCGCCTGGCACGAGGCGCAGCCCAGCGAGTACGGGTTCTTCTCCAACGTCAATCCGAACGTCGACCACCCGCGCTGGAGCCAGAAGACCGAACGCCGCATCGCCGGCACGGCGAGCAAGCTGTTCGCCGAGCGCATTCCCACGCGCATGTTCAACGGGTACGCAGACCAGGTCGCAGGCCTCTACAGCGGACTCGACCTGAAGAAGTGGTTCTGAGCTTGCGTCGCCGTCACGCCCTTCATTTCGTCATCCCCGCGCAGGCGGGGATCCAACTCCAAGCCCGATCACGCTATCCGCACAGCGTGATGCGTCGGATAGTTGGATTCCCGCCTTCGCGGGAATGACGGCTCACCCAAACGTCATCACCATCGCCATCGAAGAATGCCGCTCCCATCCCGCGCTCTTACTGTCGCCAAAACCCTCGTCCACGCGCTGGCACTGACGCCGGCGGCGATCCTGGCGTGGCAGATCCGCGAGGAATTCCTGACCGGCAGCGGCGGACTGGGCGCCGATCCGGTGGCGGAGATCGAACACCGCCTGGGCCTGTGGGCGCTGCGGTTCCTGATGCTCACCCTGGCGATCACCCCGCTGCGGCAGATCACGGGCCAGCCGGTGCTGCTGCGCTTCCGCCGCATGCTGGGGCTGTACGCCTTCGCCTATGCGACGCTGCATTTCGGCGCGTACCTGGTGCTGGACCTGCGCGGCTACTGGACGCAGATCTTCGAGGAGATCGTGAAGCGCCCCTACATCACCGTCGGCTTCACGGCGTGGCTGATGCTCCTGCCGCTGGCGTTGACCTCCACGCAGGCGGCGATCCGCCGGCTGGGCCGCAACTGGGCGAAGCTGCACCGGCTGGTCTATGCCATCGCCGTGCTGGCGGTGCTGCACTTCTGGTGGCTGGTGAAATCCGACGTGCGCGAACCGGCGCTGTACGCCGGCATCCTCGCGCTGTTGCTGGGCTGGCGCGTATGGAACAGGGTTCGTAGAAGCCGGCTTCAGCGCGCGCCGTAAAGCAGCAGCAGGCTGAGCGCGGCCGACAGCAGGATCGCCGCCAGCAGCAACCACGGAATGCGGCGCGCGGAAGACTTCACCGTCTGCGGCGCGCGCGTGGGCTCGACCTCCGCCTCGCGCGGCTTCGGGGCCGGCGCGGCGGCATCGGGTGCGACGGTGCGCTGCATCGGCGCTTCGACCACGAACCGGTGCTGGCTGCCGAACACGATCTGGTCGCCGGGCTGCAGCAATGCGTGCCGCACCGGCCTGCCGTTGACCAGGCTGCCTTCGACCGAGCCCATGTCGCGCAGGATCACGCCATCGGCGTGGGCCTCCAGGCGTGCATGGCGTTCAGCGAAGCTGGGATCGTTGACGCGGATGTCGCTCTCGCCGGCGCGTCCGACCAGGCGCGGCGTTTCCAGGGTGAAGCTGCGTCCGTGGTGCGGGCCGCCCACGCCGCGCAGGAGCATGCGCGTGTCGGTGCCGCCGCTGAAACCGTAGTCGGCCGGAGCCGGCAGCGGATCGCCCGCAAGCAGCAGCAGTTCCATGCCGTCGACGAAGATCGCATCGCCCACGCGCAGCATCGCCATGCGTCGCACGGGACGGCCGTTGACGTGCAGGCCCGGCGCGCCATCGCGCACCTGCAACCACACGCCGCGACGATCCACGCACACCTGCGCGACGGCATCGTCGACCGGAACTTCCGCGAGCGCACCCTGCCGGTCGTAGCCAATGGCATGCACACCCGGGCTGAGAGCCAGGTCGGCATGTTCACGGTTCTGGAAGCGCAGGCGGAGGGCAGTCACGTCCGCGCAATCTAGCATGCGATCCACACTTGGATGGAGGGGTGGCCGCGCGCACAATACCGGCCACTTCGGGAGAGCCTACATGTCGAACATCGATATCCGCCACGCGCACTCGCTGTCGCCCGACCAGGCGCGCCAGGCCGTGCAGGAAGTGGCCGCAAAGCTGGCCGACCGCTTCGGCATGACCTACGACTGGAGCGGCGACACGCTCAACTTCAATCGCAGCGGCGTGGACGGCCACATCGCCGTGGCGCCGCAGGAACTGCACGTCACCGCCAAGCTGGGTTTCCTGCTCAGCACGATGAAAGGGCCGATCGAGGCGGAGATCCGTCGCGTGCTCGACGAACGCTTCACCTGAGGCTTACCTCATCGCCCCGTCGAACGGATCGGGGTCGTCGTCGAACAGGCGGCGCGAGATCTCGCGTTCGTCCTGCTCGATCTCTTCGATGAAGCGCCGCGCGTCGCCGAGGCGATCGAACGCGGCATAGCCGCGCTCCAGGAACCCCTGCAGTTCCGAAAATCCCGCCGCACGCGCCGGCGCGCGCGACAGGCGCAGCAACATCGCCACGCCCGGCAGCCCCAGCGCATGACTCAGGCCCAGGCCGACGCGGGCGATCAGGTCGATCTGGTAGGCGCGCAGGCGCGGCAGGCCGGCGGCACGGTAGGCGCGTGCATACAACCCCGCATCCAGGCGCCGGCGCGGGCCGCCCATGGCCTGCAGCACCTGCGCCATGCGCAGGTCCAGCGCGTGCGTGAGCAGGCCCAGTTCGATCGCGTCGGCCACCGTGTCCAGCAGGTTGGCCGGCAGCAGCCGCTGCATCATCGGCAGGACGCGGGCGATGTCGGCGTCGCGCTGGGCGAAGTCGTGTTCGTTGTAGACGTCGGTCAGGAAGAACTGCGCGGCCGGGCGACGCCGGGGATCGCGCAGGAAGCGGTCGAAGCTGGCCTCCAGCCGGCGGGTCTGCCAGCGGCGCAGTTCGGGCAGCCAGGGCAGCTCGTTGCGCGGTTCCAGGGCCGGGTCGTGCAGGGCCTGGTGCTCGCGCAGCAACCGGTCCAAGCGCTCCCGCAGCGGGCGGTCCTGCGGTCGACGGCGGGCTTGGCTCGGGCGCGGCGGCATCGCGGCCGATGATCGGCGGCCGGCGACGGCCCCGCAAGCGCCCTGCGACACGGCCCTCGCGCCGGACGGCTACACTCGGGCGAATTCCGTCGAACGTGCCCGCATGCTGTCACTTCATTCCGCCCGGCAACGGGCGCGCGCCCCCTCGGAGCGCCCGGCCCGCATCGGGCTGGCGATCGCCGGCGGTGGGCCCATCGGCGGCATGTACGAGCTCGGGGCGTTGCGCGCGCTGGACGAGGCCCTGGACGGCCTGGACCTCACGCGCCTGGACAGCTACGTGGGCGTGAGCAGCGGCGCCTTCCTCGCCGCGGGCCTGGCCAACCGCATCGGCACCGACGAGATGTGCCGGATCTTCATCACCGGCGACAGCACCGACGTGCAGTTCCGGCCCGAGACCTTCCTGCGCCCGGCGATCTTCGAGTACCTGCGCCGCGCCGCCAGCCTGCCGCGCCTGGCGACGCAGTGGTGGCAGGAGCTGCTGTTCTCGCGCAACGAGTCGCGCTGGTCGGACCTGCTCATGCATTTCGGCGCGCTGGTGCCGACGGGCCTGTTCGACAACGCGCAGGTCGAGCGCTTCCTGCAGGACGTGTTCTCGCGCCGCGGCCGCAGCAACGACTTCCGCGAACTGGGCGTGGACCTGTGCGTGGTCGCGGTGGACCTGGACAGTGGCGAGGCGGTGAAGTTCGGCACGAAAGGCCTGGACGACGTGCCGATCTCGGTCGCCGTGCAGGCCAGCGCCGCCCTGCCCGGCCTGTACCCGCCGGTGCAGATCGGCGGCCGGCATTTCGTCGATGGCGCACTGCGCCGGACGATGCACGCCTCGGTGCTGCTGGATCGCGGCGTGGACCTGATGATCGGGCTCAACCCGCTGGTGCCTTTCACGCAGGACGGCACGGGCCTGCCGGTGAGCCACGAGCGCAGCCTCGCCGCCGGCGGCCTGCCGGCGGTGCTGTCGCAGACGTTCCGCACGCTGCTGCAGTCGCGCATGCAGGTGGGCCTGGCGCGTTACGCGCAGCAGTACCCCGACATCGACCAGCTGATCTTCGAGCCCAATGCCGAAGACGCGGAGCTGTTCTTCACCAACGCCTTCAGTTTCTCGGCGCGGCGGCGCATTTGCGAGATCGCCCACCGCAACACCATGGCCGACCTGCGCCGCCGCGCGGCGGAGCTCACGCCCGTGCTGGCGGCCAATGGGATCGCCCTGCGCATGGACGTGGTGAACGACGAAACACGCTCGGTGCTCGACGGCCTGGCACGGCCGCCGCTGGACAACGACGCCACCGCGCGCCTGCGCCGCGCACTCGACGACGTCGACCATCTGGTCGAGGAACGTCGGCCCAAGCCCCGCGCGAAGCCGCGCCGCACGCGACCGCGGGCCCACGTGCCGCCGCGCCACGCCCCGTAACGTCGCCTGCACGCCCGCGATGGTGCGATGCAGTCCCGTGCATCGCGACGAGGCATCATGCGCGAATTGTTCATCGGTTGCGCCGGCTGGTCACTGCCGTCGGCGTCCCGGCCGCTGTTCGGAGCGGGCGACTCGATGCTCGCTCGCTACGCGACCCGTTTCAACGCGGTGGAGATCAACACGTCCTTCTATCGGCCACACCGGCGCGAAACCTATGCGCGCTGGGCGGCGAGCGTGCCGACGGGTTTCCGCTTCTCGGCCAAGCTTCCGCGCACGATCACGCACGATGCACGCCTGCGAGGCGTGACGCGCGAGTTGGACCGCTTCGCCGGTGAAGTCGACGGCCTCGGCCGCAAGCTCGCCCTGGTGTTGGTGCAGTTGCCGCCGAGCCTCGCCTTCGAAGCGCGTCCGGCGGCGACGTTCTTCGCGATGCTGCGACGACGCTTCGATGCCGGGATCGCATGCGAGGCGCGGCACGCGTCGTGGTTCTCGCCGCGCGTGGAGGCGCTGTGGCGCCGTCACCGCGTCGCGAGGGTGGCGGCCGACCCGCCTGTTCCGAGCGAAGCCGCGCACGTGCCCGGCGGCGATCCGCGATGGCGCTACTGGCGCTGGCACGGTTCGCCGCGCGTGTACTACAGCGCCTATGACGAGGCGCGGCTGCGCGGCTTCGCCGACGCGCTGCGCAACGCGCGCGGCCGGTGCTGGGCGATCTTCGACAACACCGCCCACGGCCATGCGGTGACCGATGCGGCGAAACTCCAGGCGATGCTTGCCGCTTCGCCCATGCGATCGCGGAAGCCGGCATGAACGCCGTGCTCGACTGCATCGTCGTCGGCGGAGGCCCCGGCGGGCTGACCGCCGCGACCTATCTGGCGCGCTACCGGCGCAGCGTGCGCGTGTTCGACACCGGCTGCACGCGCGCGGCCTGGATTCCCAAGAGCCGCAACTGCCCGGGTTTCCCGCATGGCGTCGGCGGACCGGAACTGCTGGAGCGCATGCGCGAACAGGCGCGCACGTTCGGCGTGGAGACGGTCGAGTCCGAGATCACCGCGTTGCATCGCGATGCGGAAGGCTTCCTCGTCCGCCACGACGATCGCGAGCTGCGCGCGCGCTACGTCATCCTCGCCACCGGCTGCGAGGACGTGGCGCCGGACTTCGACGGCCTCGAAGCGGCGGTGGACTGCGGCGCGGTGCGCATGTGCCCGATCTGCGACGCCTTCGAAGCCATCGACGCCTCCATCGCCGTGCACGGTCCGGCCGACACGGCGGCCGCGCACGCGCGCTTCCTGCGCACGTATTCGTCGAAGGTCACGCTGGTGCCTTCGACGCCGGACATCGCCGACGAGGTGCGCGCGGAACTGGCGCGCGACGGCATCGAGCTCACCACTGTCCCCGCCACGCTCTCGTTCGACGGCAAGCGTTGTGCGTTCGAACTGGACGGGCGTGCGCGCGCGTTCGACGTGCTCTATCCGATGATGGGCATCATCTCGCGCTCGTCGCTGGCCGTCGGCGCGGGCGCGGACTGCGACGACGAGGGTGCGCTGATCGTCGATCGTCACCAGATGACGTCGGTGGACGGGCTCTACGCCATCGGCGATGTGGTGAGTGCGTTGAACCAGATTTCGGTGGCGACGGGGCATGCGGCGATCGCGGCGACGCATGTGCACAATCGGTTGGGGGCGAACTTCGCCTGAGGTCCTGAGCCCCTCTCCCGCTTGCGGGAGAGGGGCTGGGGTGAGGGCAAGCGAGCGGACTCGCACCCGGCGAAGAGCACACCCTCATCCGCTCCTCTAAACGTCCAGAATCCCCCGCTTCAGCGCGATCGTCACCGCATGCGTGCGGTCGTTCGCGTCGAGTTTGGCGAGGATCGACTTCATGTGGGTTTTCACCGTTTCCTCGGAGATGCCCATCTGCGCCGCGATCACCTTGTTGGAGCGCCCGCCGGCCACCTGCCCCAGCACTTCGACCTCGCGCGAACTCAACGCATCGTCGGCGACGTGGGTGGCGATCTCGTTGGCGATCTCCGGTGGAATGCTGCGCCGGCCCGCGTGGACCTGGCGGATCGTGTCGAGCAGGTCCTTGCGCAGCATGCTCTTGAGCAGATAGCCCATCGCGCCGGCCTTGAGCGCGCGCAGCGCCTGCACGTCGCCGCGGTAGGTGGTGAGCACGATGATGCGCGCCTGCGGGAACTCGCCGGTGATCGCGCGGATCGCTTCGACACCGCCGACGCCCGGCATCTGCAGGTCCATCAGCGTGATGTCGGGCTGCCATTGGCGGAACTGCGCGATGGCCTGCTCGCCGTCGGTCGCCTCGGCGATCAACTGCATGTCGCTTTGGCGCGCGACGACGGAGGCCACGCCTTCGCGCAACAACGGGTGGTCGTCGACGAGCATGATGCGGATGCGCGAATCAGGGGTCATGACGCGGCTCTCTCGACGCCGGGACGGACGCCGGTTCGCGGTGCGCGACGGGCATCCGCGTGGGGCGCGGGCGCATAGGCTAACCCGGCCCGCGCCGTGGACTCGATGCCCGGGCCCGAACCGGCCCGCTCCGGCAAGACATCCCCTCTCCCCTTGCGGGAGAGGGACAGGCCGCCGAAGGCGGCCAGGGAGAGGGGTGGGACGCACAAGCACGCGCTACGTGCGCGCCCTCTTCCGGCGCTTCGCGCCCCCTTCTCCCCCGAGGGGAGAAGGGAAAGGCAAACATCGCACTCCGTTTGCGGCGGCGCCCTGCCCCCCGCGACCCTCGCCTGCGCGGGTCGCGGGCGCGCACGGCGGCGCCATCCCCCGAAGGAGGGAGCCGCGATCCACCACGCTGCGGTTATCCACGGTCCGACGGCGGGGTTAGCGTGTCCGGCGTGCAACGTCTCTACTCCATGTTTCCCCAGGGATGGCCGGGCGTGGGCCTGTTGCTGCTTCGCGCCGCGGTCGCCACCGGGCTGCCGGCGCAGGGACTGGTCGCCTCCACGGCGTCCGAATCACCGCTGGCGCAGATCGCCGCGTGGACGATCGGTGCGATGCTGCTGCTGGGCGTGCTGACGCCGTGGGCCTGCGTGTCCTACATCGCCATGGTCATCCTCGCGCTGTCCCATGCCAACACCGGGACGGCCGCGCCCGTGGTCCTCAGCGGGCTCTGCGCGGCCGCACTGGCACTGCTGGGACCGGGCGCGTACTCGATCGATGCCTGGATGTTCGGACGGCGCGAACTCCGGCTTCCGGGCGAACGCGACTGACCGCACGCGGCGGCGGCACACCTTCGCCCGCGCGCCGCCGCGCCACACCCCCCGATGGAGGGATCGCCTTCACGCTCCATCCGGGGTTCCGTGGCGAAGATACCGGTAACACCATGGACGGGACACGACGCTCAGTCCCGCGCCATGCCCTCCGTGGCGCGGGGCACCCGACCCCACCGGAGTGCGCCATGGAACACCTTGCCAACGATCGTGCCGTGTCCTGCGAGACCGGACGCGGTGCCCTTGAATTCACCAGCGCCTTCCTCTCCCCGGCGCAACCGGCCGCGCAGCCACCGTTGCGGCCGCCGTTGCGCACCGGATCGGGCACGGGGCTGAGCGACAAGGCGCTGGAACGCACGATCGCCTACATCCACGCCAACCTGTTCGACAACCTCTCGCTCGGCGACCTGGCACGCATCGCCTGCGTGAGCCGGTTTCATTTCGCCCGCATGTTCCGCCTGCGCACCGGCTTCAGCCCGATGAAATACGTGCAGAGCCAGCGCATCGAACGGGCCAAGCACCTGCTGCGCCACGACGACGCGAACATCTCCACGATCGCCGCCGCACTGGGCTTCTTCGACCAGAGCCATTTCAGCCGTGTGTTCCGCAAGGTCACCGGCGTATCGCCCGGCCGCTACGCGCAGCGCGACACGCGTGCGCGCCAGGCGACGGGCTGAACCCGAGCACGAGGCGGGACCGACAGCCTCCCCTCCCCCGGCGGATCCAAGCCGCTGTCGGTCCCGCCGTCTTGCGTGCCTTCGTGGCGATTCGACGAACGTCCAAGGCGAGTCCGCACGATCCTGCAAGAGCAACACGCACCGCTTTGCGACGCTGCGACCACGATGCGCCCGGCGTGTCGTCGCGATGTCGTCCTTCCATCCGTCATCCAGGAGAACGTCATGCCGTCCTCACCGATCGATCCGTCGATCGATGCGCCGATCGAGACTGCGATCGGAAAGCCGATCGACGAGGCGCGAAGAAGGTTGCTGATTGCCGGCACCGTGATGGCCGCCGGCGCCACGCTTTCGCTGTCGGCGTGCAGTTCGTCGGAAGCACCCACCGCCACCGCGCCGCAAGCCTCCACGCCTTCCCCCACCCCCGGAGTGATTCAATCCATGAGCACCTTCACCACCAAAGACGGCGTCGAGATCTACTACAAGGACTGGGGCACCGGCCCGGTCGTCGTCTTCAGCCACGGCTGGCCGCTCGATGCCGACAGCTGGGAATCGCAGATGTTCCACCTGGCCAGCAACGGTTTCCGCTGCATCGCCCACGACCGCCGCGGCCACGGCCGCTCGAGCCAGCCGTGGGACGGCAACGACATGGATCATTACGCCGACGACCTCGCGCAGCTGCTCGACAAGCTCGACGTGAAGGACGCCACGCTGATCGGCTTCTCCACCGGCGGTGGTGAAGTCGCGCGTTACATCGGCCGCCACGGCACCGCGCGGGTGAAGAAGGCGGCGCTCGTGTCCGCCGTGCCGCCGCTGATGGTGAAGACCGATGCGAACCCGGGCGGCCTGCCGATCTCGGTGTTCGACGACATCCGCAAGGCCTTCCTCGCCAACCGCTCGCAATTGTTCCTCGACATTCCGTCGGGACCGTTCTTCGGCTACAACCGGCCGGGCGCGAAGCCATCGCAGGGCGTAATCCAGGCGTGGTGGATGCAGGGCATGCTCGGCGGCCACAAGAACACCTACGACAGCATCAAGGCGTTCTCCGAAACCGACTTCACCGAAGACCTGAAGAAGTTCAACGTGCCCACGCTGATCATCCACGGCGACGACGACCAGATCGTGCCGATCGACGCCGCGGGACGCGCTTCGGCCAAGCTGATCAAGGACAGCAAGCTGATCGTCTACGAGAAGGCCCCGCACGGCATCACCGACACGCACAAGGACCGTCTCAACGAGGATCTGCTGGCGTTCGTGAAGTCCTGACGTCCCGGGCTTCGTAATCGCAGTGCCTGGCGCCGCGCGGAAACGCGCGGCGCTTTGCGTTCCGGCCATGCCGTCGCGTGCGGCGCCGCGCTGTCCCCCAGTGGCCACCGGCGGCGTTGGACCCCAGGCAGGGGATCGCCGGCGACGTCGGCGATGCACCAACGCAGCGCCCTTGCACACCACGATCCGGCCAGCGAAGGCCGGACGCGACCGCAAGGGACCTGCGCCATGGAGGCACTCACCGCGAGGGAGCGCGAAGTCCTGCGGCTGACCGCGCACCATCTGCGCGTTCGCGACATCGCCGGGGTGATGAAGATCAGTCCGTTCACCGTGCGCAAGCATCGGATGAACCTGTGCGCCAAGCTCGGCCTGACCGGCACCGCGCAACTCGCGGCCTATGCGCTGCGACAGACGGCCGGCGTCCTGCCGGCATGGAACTTTCCGGATGCCCGTGCCGGCGCTGACCCTGCGTGAGCGCGAAGTCGCCGACGCGGTGGCGCGCGGGCTCACCAGCAAGCAGATCGCACGCGCGTTCGGCGTGAGTCCTCGCACGGTGGAAAAGCATCGCGAGAACGCGATGCGCAAGCTGGGGGCGATCAGTCTTTCGCAGCTGATACAGGCGGTGTGGGAGATGGGGTAATGCGAGCGATGGCGAAGCGTCCCCCCTCTCCCCTTGCGGGAGAGGGAGGCTCGCAAAGCGAGCCAGGGAGAGGGGTGGGGCCGCTGTAGAGAAGCACGCGCTTCGCGCGTCCCCTCTTCCGCCCTTCGGGCACCTCCTCCCGCAAGGGGAGAAGGAAAAGCAAATACACCCCTACGTAATCGGAGTAATTGCCCCCACCCGCGAACTCCAAACAATGGGATGCGATGCACCCGCATCACCCCACGCAAGAACAAGGAGATTCGCCATGGACAATTGGAATGCACAATTCACGCAGATGGTGCGCGGCACCTACCCCGCCTATTGGGGCAACTGGAGCCTGAGCCCCGACATCACGCCCGGTGCGGTCGGCATCCTCGATCCGGTCAGCGGCTCGTTCCGGCTCGTCAGCCAGCAGCTCAACGGCCTGACTTCCGCCAGCACCATCAAGACCCCGGTGAGTTCGGACTGGAACATGATGACCAGCTCCGTGTCGCGCAAGGAAACCAAGGTCTCCCTCGACGGTTCCGCCGTCGATCCCGAAACGGGCACCAAGATCACCGTCGGCACGCAGGTCGACTGGACCATGAGCAAGAGCGGCGACATGGTCTCGCAGTGCGCGCTGGACTCCACCACGCTGATCAACAACATCGACACCGTCCTAAACGCGCAGTACGCCTGGCTCAACACGCAGGCGCAGCAGTGCGGCATGGCGAGCAACCGCGGCATATCGCAGGGCTTCGGCGTGATCACCAACGTGGTCTACGCGCGCAGCGGCCTCAACGTGGCCTCGCAGGCCGACGACAACACCTTCTCGCTGGTGGGCAGCGTGTCGGGCGTGAACGAGCTGCTCGGCCAGGCCAAGGGCCAGGGCTCCTACGTCAGCGCCAATTCGACCAAGAGCACCGACAAGCACCTGTGGCCGGCCGATCCGGGCAAGGTCGCCGCGGGCACGGCGCCGATCGCCTTCAGCTTCGCGTCCTTCGACGGCAATCTGCTGTTGCCGCGCTGGATCACCAACATCGGCTCCTACCAGCTCGTGCTGCGCAACAACCACGGCGGCACCTACGTGGTGAAGGCCACCCTCGCCTACGACTGCTCCACCGGTCACCAGACGCAGAACACCAGCGTCTCCGGCGGCCTCACCGCCACCTTCGGTGCGATCCCGCTGGATGCGACCAACATCGACCTCAACCTCGAATTCGTCTGCATCGGCTCGAACGAGAAGAAGAGCTTCCACTGGCCGAACCCGCGCGGCGAATGGATCACGGGCATCCGCCACGTCGACCTGTACGGCGTGTGGCCAGGCCAGACCCGCGCCGTCGATGCCGAAGCCGGCATCAACCTCAACTGACATCCCCAACGCGATCGCGCCATTGCGATCGCGTCATCGCAAAGGAGTGTGCAATGAACACGACCCACACGCGTGCGGCGCTCGCCGTGCTGCCGTTGTTGCTGGCTGCCATGACCGTCCAGGCCAAGGTGCCCGAATGCGGGCGACTGCCCACCTTCGTGCGCGAAGCCGAGCGCAACCTCGCCTACTGCATCACCACCGATGCGGGCGCCGCCGACTGCCGGGCCGCCAACGTCGAGGCCTTCGCCAACAACGAAGGCCGGCTGCCGGCGGCCGGTCGCGGACAGGCGTACCGCGCCGGACGCGCGCAGCACCCGCAGGCCGATCCGCCGGGCCGCAACCGTGTCGTCTTCCTGGTCACTGAAGGCCAGCGCAAGCCGATCATCGAGGCGCGTTACTTCACTTCGGATCACTACGCGACGTTCTGTTCGCTGTAATGCCCTACCGAAGGATGCCCTCCTCCCGTTTTCGAGAGAAGGTGCCGGCAGGCGGATGAGGGCGATGGCACCGCTGCGTTCGCCTGCCCTCACCCCACCCCCTCTCCCGCAAGTGGGAGAGGGGCTGCATCACCTCGCGATGGCTCGACGGACTGCTGACACGCCTTGGCAGCAATGTGACCGTTGAGGACAAAGGCGGGGTTGCCGCCTCGGCTACCATGCGGCGTTTCCGAATCGAGACGCCGCACGATGACCCGCACGCTGCTTGTCGCCCCGCTCGTTGCCGCCCTGCTCGCCGCACTGCCCGCGGCCGCCGCCGCGCCGGAGGCCGCGCTGACCACCGTGTCCGAACGCAGCGGCTTCACGAAGACCGGCCGCTACGACGAGGTGATCGCGCTGTGCGAGGCCTTCGCCAGGCGCTATCCGCAGGCGGTGCGCTGCCAGGACTTCGGCACCACGCCCGAAGGCCGGCCGATGAAGGTGCTGGTGGTGTCCAAGGCCGGCGCGTTCACGCCGAAGGAGGCGAAGGCCAAGGGCCTGCCGGTGATGCTGATCCAGGGCGGCATCCATGCCGGCGAGATCGACGGCAAGGACGCCGGCTTCCTCGCGCTGCGCCAGGCCCTCGAGGGCGAGGCCGCTCCGGGCGCGCTGGACAAGCAGGTGCTGCTGTTCGTGCCGGTGTTCAACGTCGACGGCCACGAGCGCTTCGCCGCCTGGAACCGTCCCAACCAGCGCGGTCCGGAGGAAATGGGCTGGCGCACCACCGCGCAGAACTACAACCTCAACCGCGACTACGTGAAGGCCGACACGCCCGAGATGCAGGCGATGCTGCGCCTGATCAATGCGTGGGACCCGCTGGCCTACGTCGACCTGCACGTCACCGACGGCGCCAAGTTCGAACACGACGTCTCCATCCAGGTCGAACCCGTGCACAGCGGCGACGACGCGCTGCGCCAGGCCGGTACCGCACTGCGCGACGGCGTGATCGCGCGCTTGGCGGCGGAAGGCTCGCTGCCGCTGCCGTTCTATCCGTCCTTCGTGCGCAACGACGAACCCGAGTCCGGCTTCGAGGACGGCGTCGCCACGCCGCGCTTCTCGCACGGTTATTTCCAGCTGCGCAATCGCCTGGGCATGCTGGTGGAAACGCACTCGTGGCGCGACTATCCGCACCGCGTGAACGTCACGCGCAACACCATCGTGGCGCTGCTGGACCTGCTCGCCGCGAACGGCGCGCAGTGGCAGGCGCAGGCGAACGCCGCCGACGCCCGCGCCCGCCAGCTCGCCGGCAAGCCGGTCGCGCTGGACTACAAGGCCACCGACAAGGTGCGCAGGATCGACTTCCGCGGCTACGAATACACGCGCACGCCGTCGGACGTGTCCGGCGCGCCGATGACGCATTACGACGAAACCAAGCCGCAGATCTGGCACCTGCCGATGCGCGATGAGCTGGTGCCCGCGCACGTCGTCGCCGCACCGGCCGCCGGCTACATCGTGCCGGCCGCGCATGCGACCTGGGTCGGCGCCAAGCTCGACCAGCACGGCGTGCAGTACCGCCGCCTGGGCACCGCGCTGGCATCGGTGAAGGTCGAGGCCTTCCGCGCCGACAAGGCCACGCCCGCCGCGCAGTCGGTCGAAGGCCACCAGCGCATCACGCTGGAAGGCAAGTGGTCGCCGGAAACGCAGGACATCGGTGCCGGCGCGCTGTTCGTGCCGATCGACCAGCCCAAGGCGCGACTGGTGATGGCGTTGCTGGAACCGCAGGCGCCGGATGCGCTCGTGGCATGGGGCGAGTTCAACAACTACTTCGAGCGCAAGGAGTACATGGAGGACTACGTCGCCGAAGAGGTCGCGCGCGAGATGCTGAAGGATCCCAAGGTGAAGGCCGCCTTCGAGCAGCGCCTGAAGGACGACGCCGATTTCGCCGCCAGCCCGCAGCAGCGGCTGGAGTTCTTCGCACGCCGGCATTCCTCCTGGGATTCGCAGTACCGCCGTTACCCGGTGGTGCGCGTGGAGCGCGCGCCGCGCTGACACGGCCGCGACGGGCGCACCGCTAGGCTGCGCCCGTTCCGACGGAGACGTGCCATGACCGCGTTCAAGACCTCCCTGCCCTGCATCGCGGTACTCGCCGCCGCGACGGTGCTTGTCGCCTGCCAGCCGCGAACGACCGACGATGCGGCCGCGCCCGCCACACCGGCCGCCGACACGCCCACTGCGCCGGCGGCGCAAGGCGCGCACGCCGTCACCGGCACCGCGACCTATCGCGAGCGCATCATGCCGCCGCCCGGCGCAAGCCTGCGCGTGCAGCTGCTCGACAACCTGCTCGCCGACACCTCGCAGGCGGTCATCGCCGAAACGACCTTGAAGGACGTCGCCGGCCCGCCGTTCGCCTTCGCCCTGCCGTTCGATGCATCGAAGCTGCGGCCCAACGGGCAGTACGGCCTGCACGCCTCGCTGAACGACGCCGATGGCAAGCCGGTCTTCGTCAGCGACACGCG
This sequence comes from Lysobacter sp. MMG2, assembly GCF_016735495.2. GTDB lineage: Bacteria > Pseudomonadota > Gammaproteobacteria > Xanthomonadales > Xanthomonadaceae > Lysobacter_J. The sequence goes on along the minus strand of NZ_JAERQY020000007.1, from coordinate 35,700 downwards.
CGTGCCGTTCGACCCGGCCGCGAACACACCGGTGGAGATCCTGATGGTCTCCGCCTCGCGTTCCGGCAAACCCGCCGCGCCCGCCGACGCATCGCAGACCATCGCGACAAACTGGCAGTGCGGCGACCTGCGCGTGGGCGCGACGTTCGACAACGCCGCCAAGCGCGTGACGTTGTCCCATGGCGGGCGCAGCACCTCGTTGCCGTTGGCGATGTCCGGCTCCGGCGCGCGATACGCCGACGAAAAGGGCAACGAGTTCTGGACCAAGGGCGACAGCGGCACGCTCACGCTCGATGGGCAGAAGCACGAATGCACGCAAACCCAGGCCGCGTCGCCCTGGGATGCGGCGCGCGCACGCAACATCGCCTTCCGCGCGGTCGGCAACGAACCGGGCTGGCTGGTGGAAGTCGGCAAAGGCGCGACACCGCCGCTGCATGCCGAACTCGACTTCGGCTCGCGCACGCTCGACATCGCCCAAACGCAGCGCAACGCACAGGGCGACGCCTGGACCGGCAAGACCGCCAGCGGCACGCAGGTGGAACTCAAGGCCGAACGCACGCCCTGCCAGGACGACAGCGGCGCCCGGTTCGACGTCACCGCCCGGCTGCAGGCCGGCGGCAAGAACTACACCGGCTGCGGCGCGTTCCTGATCGAAGAACGCTGAGGCACACGGCGATTTGACGCCCCGTGAACCCCGCGCCACGCACGCTGTGGCGCGAGACCAGCACACGGGCATCGCCATGATCGATCTACTGCCATCGCCGTCGCACGTCGGCGCCTACCGTTTCAGCGGCACGCTGGACGGCGCCGACTACGACCGCTGCATCGCGGACCTGGAAAGCCGCCTGCGCCTGCACGAACGCATCGGCATCTACTGCGACATGACCGGCTTCACCGGTATCACGCCCGAAGCGATGGCCAAGGACCTTCGCTACTCGCTGAGCAAGTTCGGCGAGTACCGCCGCTTCGCGCGCGGGGCGATCGTCACCGACAAGGAGTGGCTGGCGCGGATTTCGGAGTTCGCGGGGCATTTCTTTCCGAACACCGAGATCCGCGCGTTCGAGCCCGCGGAGCACGATGCGGCGCTGGAGTGGGCGGCGCAGGTGGTCCCCTTGGGGACGCGATAGCCATGCCCCACTTCAGCGTTTCCTCCGCCTCCGGGCACGCCGCATGGACCGCCTCGCGCACCTGCGCGAGCAGCGGCCGGGCGAACTCCGCCGCCTGGGCGATGTAGGCATCCACGCGCGGATCGACGGTGGGCATGCGGCGGCTCCGGGGACGACGGTTCGCGTCCTATTCTGCGCCCGCTTTCGCGTTGGACTGGATGAGGGGCGAAAGAATGGCAGGGGGTGTGTCATGGGCGATAGACGGACGCCGTGTTCCGCAATCCGCGTTGCGCGGCGCATGGGCCTGACAGCGCCGCAGCGGGAAATGCTCGAAGCCTGCGAGCGCTACGGTTGGCACCTGGCCTTCGTGCGCACGCCGCTGGAGCATCCGCTGCCGGTGCTGTTCGCCACCGCGCGCGACTACGTGGTGGTGCGCGAGGACGGCAGCATCGACCGGCGGCCGGATATCGCGCTGCGGCACTGAGCCTCAGTCCAGCGACCAGCGACCGACGACGTCGTAAGGCGTGCCGCGTCCGGGCTGGCTGTCGATCAGCACGAACTCGCGCACCGGCCACGACAGCGCCGGCACCGGCGTGGGCGCGAGGTGGCGGCGCACGTCGCGCTGGATCGTCAGGTGTGGGACGAAACTCGCCGCGGACTTCACCGGCACACGCTGCTGCGCCAGCGCACGACCGAGCGCGTCCCACAGGCGACGCAGTCCTTCGGGCGTCTCCTGCGAGCCCAGCCACCACACATCGCTGCCGCGGAAACTGCCCAGCTGGTCCAGCGGCAATTCGAACGCCGCCGCACGCACCGAATCGGCGGCCGCGCGCGCGGACGCCAGCAGCGTTTCCGGGAGCGGGCGGAAATCGCCCAGGAACTGCAACGTGACGTGGTAGCGATCCGGCTTGAGCGCGCGACCGCCCGGCGCGTGCGCCTGCACGAGCGCGCCGGCGGTGGCGGCGATGCGCGCGCGCAACGCGTCGTCCGGCCACAGGGCGAAGAACAGCCGGTGCAGTTCGCCCGCCGGCGCCGCGTCGAATCCCAATCCCATCTGCTGCATGCATGCATCCACTGCGCGCAGGACGTTGCGCGTGTGCGCACATTGTCGCGCCTCGCGCACGCGCGCGGCAGCCCGGCGCGATGGATGGGCATAATCGCCACGTCCGTGAATCGCGAACAAGGAAGCGCATGACCCGCAAGACCTGGCTGATGCTCGCCGTCGTCCTCACCGGCGGCGCGCTCGCCGCGACGTACCTGTTCGAGCCGCGCTCGCCCGTGGCGCAGGTCGCGCTGGGCCCGGCGCCGACGCCGATCGTATGGAGCGGACGCCTCGACCTGCTCGCGGGCGACGGCGTGAGCGGCCTGCGCGATGGCGCCGCGGCGCAGGCGCGTTTCGACGATCCCTGGGGCGTGGCGCGCGCCGGCGACGGCACCGTGTACGTGGCCGATGCGGGCGACAACAACCGCATCCGCGCGATCCGTCCGGACGGCACCGTCGCGACGCTGGCCGGCTCCGGCGAAGGCTTCGCCGACGGCGCCGGCACGGCGGCGATGTTCAACACACCGTCGGGCCTCGCGCTGGATCGCGACGGCAATCTCTTCGTGGCCGACACCGGCAACCACGCGATCCGCAAGATCACGCCCGCGGGTATCGTCAGCACGGTCGCGGGCGACGGCCTGGCCGGTTTCCGCGATGGCGTCGGCACGCAGGCGCGTTTCGACGGGCCGATCGGCGTGGCCGTTGGCGGCGACGGCCGGCTCTACGTGGCCGATACCTACAACGACCGCATCCGCGTCATCGCGCGCGACGGCACGGTGAGCACGCTGGCCGGCGGCGAGCGCCCGGGCGATGCCGATGGCCCGGGCGCGATGGCGCGGTTCGACACGCCCACCGGGGTGGCGGTGGATGCGATGGACCGCGTCTGGGTGGCCGACCTGCGCAACAACGCGATCCGCCGAATCACGCCGCGCGGCGAGGTCAGCACGATCGCGCGCGCCCGGCCCGAGGACGAACGCCCGACCGTGCACCGTCCGCTGAGCCTGGCGCTGACGCACGACGGCGTGCTCTACGTCGGCGAGATGTACCGCGGCGACATCGTGCAGATCGCGCGCGACGGACGTACCAGCACCGTCACCGGCCAGACGCAGGCGCAGCACCTCGCGCGCGCGGCGGGCCTGGCGGTGGACGCGGACGGGGTGCTGTTCGTCGCCGATGCCGACAGTCATCGCATCCACCGCGTCGATCCGGCTTCCACCGCCGCGCCCGATGCGCCGCAGGTCGTCGGCCCCTCGCCCGCCGATCCGCTGCCCGCCACGCAGGGCCGCTGGCCGCTGCGGCCGCAGGACGGCTGGCACGAAGTGGTCGGCACGCTGGGCGAAGTGCGCGGCAACTACAAGAAGGAAAACCGCGACCACCTGCACAGCGGGCTCGACATCCGCGGCGACGTGGGCCAGGAGGTCGTCGCCATCGCCGACGGCAAGGTCAGTAGTCCGCACGGCGCATGGGGCTTCGGCGAGCTGGGCGAAGGCATGGCCATCGACACGCTCGGTTACATCCACATGCGCGTGGGCCGCACGCCGCGCGGCGAGGTGCTGGATCCGGCGCGCTTCGTGCGCATCGACGGCGAGGACGGCAAGCCCGAACGCATCCGCGTGCGGCGCGGCACGCGCTTCCACGCCGGCGACGTGCTGGGCACGATCAACGCGATGGCGCACGTGCACCTCAGCGTCGGCGCCAGCGGGTACGAGCGCAACGCGATCGCGCTGGGCTTCGTGAATTACGCCGACCATTGGGCGCCGCGCATCGACCGGATCGAACTGCTCGATGCGCAGCTGCAACCGCTGGCGACCAGGCGCGAGGGCCACATCGTCCTGCCGCGCGCTACACCGCAGGTGCAGATCGCGGTGGATGCCTGGGACCAGGTGGACCGCAACCTGCCGCGCCGCCGGCTGGGACTGCACGCGCTGGGCTACCAGTGGCTCGACGCGAACGGCGCGCCGCTGCCCGGCTACGAGCAGCCGCGCATGAACATCGAATTCAACCGCATGCCGGCCGAACCCGAAGCCGTCATGGTGGCTTACGGTCCGGGCAGCGGCATCACCGTGCACGGCAGCGCGATCACCCGTTTCCAATACCTGGTGACCAACACCGTGCGCGACGGGCAACTCGCCACCGGCGCATGGCAGCCGTCGGAACTGCCGGCCGGCGACTACGTGCTGCGCATCACCGCGCAGGATTTCAGCGGCAACGTCGCCGTCGCGGGCCGTGATCTGCCGGTGCGGCTGGAATAGACCTTCAGCGCGCCGCCTTCGGCGGCCGCACGCGATACGCGAGGCTGATGCGCGGGCCGACCGGTTCGCGCGTCTTCGGAATGCCGTGCTCGTGGGTGAGCTGCGAGGCATGGCTCATCACCAGCAGGCTGCCGGGCTCCAGGTCGAGGTGCACGACCTCGCGATGGGGCGCCTTCGCGCGGATCGTCATGCGCCGCGCGGCGCCCAGCGAGAGCAGCGCGATCGGATGACGCGGCACGAGCATGTGCAGCTTGTCGCCGTGCGGGGCGACGCTGTCGTGACCGTCGCGGTAGAAGTTCAGACCGACGGCGTTGAAGGGTTCGCGCAGGTGCTCGCGCAAGCGCATGCGCGCCTCGACCAGCGGCGCGGGAACGCCGTCATCGTCGAAACGGTAGGACGCCACCAGGCGCGGCACGTCGACGATGCGGTCGTACATGGGCCGGCGCTGCGCTTCCCAGGCGACGGTGTCGCGCAGTGCGTCGAACCAGTGTGCTGCGAGCGCGGGCGGGATGAAGTCGGGCCAGTAGCGCATCCCGCCTTCGCCGTCCTTGATCAGCGTGCGCGGGCCGAGGTCGGGCGGCGGCGCGAAGAGGTCGGTTTGGGGGATGGCGCGCGGCATCGCGCGAGTTTGCGCTGGGGGTGTCTCGTGGGGTGAGACGAGGATGCGGGGGCTTCGCTGGCATCGCTGCATTGCCAAAGTCGTCATTCCCGCGAAGGCAGGGTCTCCTGGGCCGCCGAACGGCGGCACTCTCCAAGGCTCAGGCGCCGCTCCGTCCTCCGGAGGGCGTGATGCGGCGCCCCCGCGCTCAGCCTTCCAGCTCGTTCCACCGCTCGTACGCGGCGTCGAGTTCAGCCTGCGTCTTCGCCATCAGGTCCGTGTGCGCGGTGATCGCCGCCGCGTCGCGCTGGTAGAACGCGGGCTCGTTCATCTGCGCGGTGAGTTCGGCGACGCGCGTTTCCAGTGCTTCGATGCGCGCCGGCAGCTGCTCCAGCTCGCGCGCGTCCTTGTAGCTCAGCTTCTTCTTAGCCGCGGGCGCGGGTGCGGGCGCGGCGACCGCGGCGGGCTTCGTCGCGGCCAGCGGCACGGATTTCACCGGACGCTGGCGCAGCCAGTCGGTGTAACCGCCGACGTATTCGCCAACGCGACCGTCGCCTTCCATCACCAGCGTGGAGGTCACCACGTTGTCGAGGAAATCGCGATCGTGGCTGACCAGGAGCAGCGTACCGGGGTAGTCGGCCAACAGTTCTTCCAGCAGTTCCAGCGTTTCGACGTCCAGGTCGTTGGTCGGTTCGTCCATTACCAGCAGGTTGGACGGTTGCGCGAACAGCTTGGCCAGCAGCAGGCGGTTGCGCTCGCCGCCGGAGAGGCGGGTGATCGGCGCGCGCGCACGTTCGGGCGTGAACAGGAAATCCTGGAGATACCCGATCACGTGCTTGGACTTGCCGCCGACCTCGACGAACTCGCGGCCCTCGGCCACGTTCTCCAGCGCGTTCCAGTCCTCGCGCAGCGTGGCGCGGTACTGGTCGAAGTACGCGACCTGCAGGTTGCTGCCCAGCTTCACTTCGCCCGAATCGGGCTTCAGCTCGCCCAGCAGCAGCTTGATGAGCGTGGTCTTGCCGCTGCCGTTGGGGCCGATCAGGCCGATGCGGTCGCCGCGGAAGATGGTGGTGGACAGGTCGCGGATGAGCGCGCGCTCCCCGTAGGCGAAGTTCAGGTCCTTGGCTTCGACGACCTTCTTGCCGGAACTCTCGCTCTGGGCGAAGTCCATCTTCACGTTGCCGGTCAGGTCGCGTCGCTGCGAGCGCTCCACGCGCATCGCCTTGAGGCGGCGCACGCGGCCTTCGTCGCGCGTGCGGCGGGCTTTGATGCCCTGCCGGATCCAGACTTCCTCCTGCGCCAGCATCTTGTCGAAGCGTGCGTTTTCCTGCGCTTCGGCGTTGAGGCGTTCCTCGCGGCGGCGCAGGTAGTTGTCCCAGTCGCCGGGCCAGCTGGTCACCTGGCCGCGGTCGATCTCGACGATGCGCGTGGCCAGCGAACGCAGGAAGCGGCGGTCGTGGGTGACGAACACCAGCGCGCCTTGCCAGCCCTTGAGGAAGCTTTCGAGCCAGTCGATGGCCTCGATGTCCAGGTGGTTGGTCGGCTCGTCCAGCAGCAGCACGTCCGGCGCGGACACCAGCGCGCGCGCCAGCAGCACGCGGCGCTTCATGCCGCCCGACAGGCGCGCGAACACGGCGTCGCCGTCCAGGTCCAGTTTCTGCAACGTCTCGGTCACGCGCTGGTCCAGCGACCAGCCCTGCGCATCCTCGATCTTCTGCTGCACTTTCGCCAGCGCATCGGTGTCGACGTGTTCGGCGTGGCTGAGATGGTGGAACTGCGCCAGCCAGGCGCCCAGTTCGCCCAGGCCGCCGGCGACCACGTCCCAGACGTCGCCGTCGGCGCCGTGCGGCACTTCCTGTTCAAGACGGGCGACGCGAACGCCGCCTTCGCGGCGGATCTCGCCGTCGTCGGGGTGGATTTCCTCGGCGATCAGGCGCATCAGCGTGGACTTGCCGGCGCCGTTGCGGCCGATCAGCGCGATGCGCTCGCCGGGTTCGATGGACAGGACGACGTCGTCCAGCAGCAAGGGGCCGCCGACGCCGTAGTCGACGTTGTTCAGGGTGATCAGGGGCATGCGGGCATTCTACCGGCTTGCCCTCACCCCAACCCCTCTCCCGCGAGCGGGAGAGGGGCTCGAGCGCATGGGATCATCGCCCCATGCCGCCCCTGCGCGCCCTCGCCGCCCAACGCATCCGCCACTGGGTGCTGTCCGCGTTCCCGCGCGGGCAGAGCGGCATCGACTACGACCGCCCGCCCGGCGATCCCGGCCTGTTCGGCCCGGACAGCGTCACCTGGCGCGTGCACGCGGATTTCCCCGGCATGCTCGCCGGCGGGCTGTGCGCGCTGATGCTGCAGACGCTGCACCCGCTCGCGCTGGCCGGCGTGTACGACCATTCCAACTTCCGCACCGACCTGGTCGGCCGCCTGCGTCGCACCACCAACTTCGTCGCGGGCACGACGTACGCGTCGCGCCCCGAAGCGCAGAAACTGATCGACCGCGTCGCCGGCATCCACGCGCAGGTGCACGGCGTCACGCCCGACGGCCGCGCATACCGCGCCGACGATCCCGCGCTGCTGACCTGGGTGCATGTCACGGAGAGCTTCGGCTTCCTGGAAGGCTTCCGCCGCTATTCGCCGCTGGCGCTGCCCGTCGGAGCCGCCGATGCGTACTACGACGAAGTCCGCCGCATCGCCGAAGCGCTGGGCGCACGCGACGTGCCCGCTTCGGAAGCTCAGGTGCGCGATTACTTCGCCCAGGTGCAGGACGGGCTGGGATTCGACGAACGCTCGCGCGAAGTGCTCGACGTGCTCGCGCACATCCGTCTGCCGGTGCCGGCGGCGGGGCTGTCGCGTGAGCTGTTCCTCGGCGCGGGCGCGGCGCTGCTGCCGCACTGGGCAGTGCAGCGACTGTCGCTGGGCACGGCGCAACGCACCCGCGCCCGCGTCGCCGCAGGCACGTTGCGCGCGATCGCGCCGCTGTTCCGCATCGCGCTCAGCGACGGCGTCGCGCCGCGCGCGTGCCGTCGCGTGGACGTGGAGCCGGCGATCCTGGATCGCTGGCCCTGAGCCCGCTCAGCCGCCAGGTGGTGGCAGCAGCACGATCCGCGTCGCCGTGCGCAGGCGGCCCTGCATGCGGAAGGCCAGGTCGACTTCGTCGCCGGCCTTGAGCTGGTCGAACCGCATCGGGCTGCCGTCCAGCGCGAAAACCTGCGTCTGCGCGTCGAAGCCGATGCGATTGCGGATGCGGCTTTGGTCCTGATCGATCAGCAGCACGCCGGTGCGCGGCACGATCTCGCCGATGGTGCCGTGCAGGTACTGGCCCCAGCCCTGCCCCGGCGTGGTGTCGGGCAGGCGCCGCACGGACGTGGCCTCGATGCGGTTGCCGGTGGTCACCGTGTTCAGCAGCAGGCGGTCGCCGGGCTGCAGCTTCGGTCGCGTCGCGCGATCGGCCGCCGCCTTCGCCTCGTCGTAGTACAGGTTGATCGGCGCGCCCTGCCCCAGTTCGCTGCCGGTGCGCGCGTCCTGGCTGAGCACGATGCGGTGCTGCTTGGGATCATGGCGCTGCAACGTGCCGACGATGCGACCCTGCACCTGGGCGAACGCCGTCGCCATGAAGCCGACCGCGACGCACGCCATCAGCGCGATCGCCACGGCACGAAGCCCGCCTGCCCTCGCCCGCCCGGCGGCGATGGTCCCAACCCTCGAATTGCCCATGGCGCACCTCCACGATGCCCCTGCGGCGGCATCATGCGCGGCCCGCGTGTAGGCGGCGTCAGGAACTGCAGGACAGCATCGAGCAGCCGGCGCGTTCGCGCGCCCAGTCAGGCCGGCGGCGGGCGTAGGCCTCGTGGCCGGGCTGGTCGTCGTAGGGGCGGCGCATGACCTCCAGCAGCTCGGTCACGCCGCCGATGTCGCCTTCGGTCGCGCGATCGATCGCTTCCTGCGCGAGGTAGTTGCGCAGCACGTAGCGCGGGTTGGCGGCGTTCATGCGCGAGCGCCGCGCATGCGGCGTCAGGTCCTGCGCATCCAGGCGCACGGCGTAGAGCCGCAGCCATTCGCGCAACGCCGGCTCCACCGCCTCGCGGCGCGCGGCGTCGTAGAAGGCGTCGTCCAGGGGCGCGAGATCCGGCGACTTCGGATCGATATCGGCCAGCCCGCGGAAGAACAGCGTCATGTCGATCTCGCCCTCGGTCAGCAGGTCCTGCAACTGCTGCATCAGCGCGGTGTCCTCTTCGCGACAGGCGTCCAGCCCGAGCTTGCGCGCGGTGTTCTCGCGGTCGCATTCCAGGTAGGTGGAGACAAAGCGGCGCAGGCCGGCCTGCAACGGCTCGGTGTCGTCGAACAGCAGCGAGAGCGACCCCGCCAGCCGCCCGAGGTTCCAGTACGCCACCTGCGGCTGCTGGCCGAATCGATAGCGGCGCTGGTGGCGATCGGTGGTGTTGGGCGTCCAGCCGGGATCGAAGTTGTCGATCCAGCCGTAGGGACCGTAGTCGATGGTCAGGCCGAGGATCGACATGTTGTCGGTGTTCATCACGCCGTGCACGAAGCCCACGCGGATCCAGTGCGCCATCAACCGCGCCGTGCGTTCGCACACCTGCGCGAACCACTCGGCATACACCGGCTGCCCACGGCCGAGGCTGCGAAGCTCCGGGAAGTCGCGGCGGATGCAGAAGTCGGCCAGCTTGCGCAGCAGTTCGGTGTCGTTGCGCGAGGCCGGCAATTCGAAATTGCCGAAGCGGATGAACGAGGGCGCGACGCGGCACACCACCGCACCGGGCTCCAGTTGCGGGTGGCCGTCGTAGAACATGTCCCGCTCGACCCACTCGCCGGTGCCGACCAGGCTCAGCGCGCGCGTGGTCGGCACGCCGAGGTGGTACATCGCCTCGCTGCACAGGAACTCGCGGATCGAGGAGCGCAGCACCGCGCGGCCGTCGGCGCTGCGCGAGTACGGGGTGGGCCCGGCGCCCTTGAGTTGCAGCTCCCAGCGTTCGCCGGCCGCATTGATCATCTCGCCCAGCGTGATCGCACGGCCGTCGCCCAGTTGCCCCGCCCACTGGCCGAACTGGTGGCCGCCGTAGTTGGCGGCGAAGGGCTGCATGCCCGGCAACAGCGCGTTGCCGCCGAAGACGCGGGCGAATTCGGGCGAGGCGACGTCGGCGTCGCTGAAGCCCAGCCGCCGCGCCATGTCCGCCGAATACGCGAGCAGGCGCGGCTGCGCCACCGGCGTGGGCTCCACGCGCGAGTACGCGGCGCCGTGCACCTGGCGCACGCCGGGTGCGAGGTCGGGATCGCCGGGGAGGTCTCGAACGAAGGTGTTGTCGAAGTGTGGATTCAGCATGATGCGACGGCGCCGTAACTGCTTCCCAGATGGTGCCGCCGCCGGACGGTACAAGCGGTGAATCCCCGGCAAGCGCGCGAACCGACCGATGCGGCACGACGGAGGTCGCGGTCCGCCTTGGCGCGGCCGCGTATGCTGCGCCTTTACCGTCGCATTGGGGATACGACCGGATGACCACGCGCGCCCGCACGCACGCCGCTACTGGCGAACACACCACACGCCATGCCGCGTCCCGCTCCAGCCTGCTGCGTCCGGCGCTTGCCGGCGCCGTGCTGCTCGCGTTGAGCGCGTCCGCCGCCGTCGCCCAGGCACCGTCCGCGGCGCCCTCGTGCAGCCTCGTCCAGGCCGGCCGCCTGCTCGACCGCCCCGGCCATGCCCCGCGCGGCGCGAGCACGCTGCTGGTGTGCGGCGGCCGGGTCGAGGCGGTGCGCGATGGCTTCGTGGACGCATCGGCGTTCCCGAACGCGGGCAACGCCTTGGTCATCGACCTGCGCGACCGCTTCGTCCTGCCGGGCCTGATCGACAGCCACGTCCACCTCACCTCCGACAAGGCCGGCGTGGAAGGCCAGTTGGAAGGCATTTCCAAGGGCGTGGCCGATCACGCGTACGAGGCCGCCGTGAACGCGCGCAAGACGCTGGCCGCCGGCTTCACCACCGTGCGCAACCTCGGCGACGAAGACGGCGTGACGCTGGCGCTGCGCGACGCGGTGGCGGCGGGCAAGCTGCCGGGACCGCGGATCGTGGATGCGGGCAATGCGATTTCCACCACCTCCGGCCACATGGACCCGACGCTGGGCTTCCGCGACGACCTGCACGCGGCGCTCGACGTGCACGGCAACACCTGCGACGGCGCCGACGACTGCCGCAAGGCGGTGCGACGCCAGGTCGCGCGCGGCGTGGACGTGATCAAGATCGCCACCACCGGCGGCGTGAACAGCCGCATCGGCGCGGGCCTGGGCCAGCAGATGTTCGACGACGAGGCGCGCGCCATCGTGGAAACCGCGCACTTGTACAAGAAGAAGGTCGCCGTGCACGCGCACGGTGCGGACGGCATCGCCCTGGCCTTGCGCGCGGGTGCGGATTCGATCGAGCACGGCACGCTGATGGACGATGCCGACCTCAAACTGCTGCGCCAGACCGGCGCGTACTACGTCCCCACGCTGTCCACCGTGAACGGCTACCGGGAGCGCCTGGCGAAGAATCCCGACGCCTACACCGGCGAGGTGCGCGAGAAGATCGAATGGCGCATCGGCATCACCGGCAAGGCGCTGGAACGCGCGGTGCCCGCCGACGTGAAGATCGCCTTCGGCACGGATGCCGGCGTGAGCCTGCACGGGCGCAACGCGGACGAATTCGAACTGATGGTTGCGCACGGCATGACGCCGGCGACCGCGATCGCGGCCGCGACCGTCAACGCCGCCGACCTGCTCGGGCTGGCCGACCAGGTGGGCTCGCTCGACGTGGGCAAGCGCGCGGACCTGATCGCGGTGAACGGCGATCCGCTCAGCGACGTGACGGTGCTCAAGCAGGTGCAGTTCGTGATGAAGGATGGGCGCGTGGAGAAGGATGTCCGGGGTGCTGCCGTGGTGTCGCGCTGATCGCGCAAGCGTCTGCACTGCTGTCATCGCGGCGAAGGCCGGGATCCAGACTTCATCCAGCGGCACTCCCACCAGGGGGAACTCCCCCCGTCATTCCCGCGAAGGCGGGAATCCAAGGACGTTCCATGCCTTCGTGATGGCATGTGGAACGCGACAGTCCTGCCGTTGTATCTGACTTGCCCAAGGTGAAGCGTGGAAAGTCCATGGATTCCCGCCTCCGCGGGAATGACGGTGAGGTGGTTTGCCGCAGCGGGAGTGCCCACCGTCCACGGGCCTGGGTCCCGGCCTTCGCCGGGATGACGTTGGACGCGGGACTGTCGATCAAGACGGGACGACAGCCCTACGAAGGCGCCACGCGAACCGCCACGGCGTCTCCAAAACCCGCCCCACACGGCCAACACACCCCGCTGCGCTAGAATGTTCGGTCTTCCGACCGGCGAACGCCGGCGCTGCCGAGTCCTCCCCCATGAGCGCCGAGTCGCCCAACTCGAACGATGCCCCGTCCCTGAAATTCACCGACCTCGCCCTGTCCGAGCCCCTTCTGCGGGCACTGAGCGACGTCGGCTACGAGTCACCCTCGCCCATCCAGGCCGCCACCATCCCGCCGCTGCTGGAAGGCCGCGACGTGCTCGGCCAGGCCCAGACCGGCACCGGCAAGACCGCCGCGTTCGCGCTGCCGATCCTGGCGCAGATCGAACCGGGCAAGCACAAGCCGCAGGCGCTGGTGCTGGCGCCGACGCGCGAGCTGGCCATCCAGGTCGCCGAAGCGTTCCAGAAGTACGCCCATCACCTGCCCGGCTTCCACGTCCTGCCGATCTACGGCGGGCAGAGCTACTACCCGCAGTTGCAGGCGCTCAAGCGTGGCGTGCAGGTCGTGGTGGGCACGCCCGGCCGCGTGATCGACCATCTGGAGCGCGGCTCGCTCGACCTGTCCGAACTGCGCTGCCTGGTGCTCGACGAAGCCGACGAAATGCTGCGCATGGGCTTCATCGACGACGTCGAGGCCGTGCTGAAGAAGACGCCGGAGACGCGCCAGGTCGCGCTGTTCTCGGCGACCATGCCGCCGCCGATCCGGCGCATCGCCCAGACCTACCTGAAAGACCCGGTCGAGATCGCCATCAAGGCCAAGACCACCACGGCCGCGAACATCCGCCAGCGCTACTGGGGCGTGAGCGGCGTGCACAAGCTCGATGCGATCACCCGCATCCTGGAGGCCGAACCTTTCGACGCGATGATCGTCTTCGCGCGCACCAAGCAGGCCACCGAAGAGCTGGCCGACAAGCTGGCCGCGCGCGGCATCGCCGCGGCCGCGATCAACGGCGACGTGCAGCAGGCGCAGCGCGAGAAGACCATCCAGAACCTCAAGGACGGCAAGATCGACGTGCTGGTCGCCACCGACGTGGCCGCGCGCGGACTGGACGTGGAACGCATCAGCCACGTGCTGAACTTCGACATCCCTTACGACACCGAAAGCTACGTCCACCGCATCGGCCGCACCGGCCGCGCCGGGCGCAAGGGCGAGGCGATCCTGTTCGTGACGCCGCGCGAGCGCGGCATGCTGCGCGCGATCGAGCGCGCCACGCGCCAGCCGATCGAGCCGATGGCGCTGCCCACCGTCGAAACGGTCAACGAGCAGCGCGTGAACCGCTTCCTCGGCCGCATCACCTCCGCGCTGGAAGGCAATGACCTGGCGCAGTTCCGCGACCTGGTCGAACGCTACGAGCGCGAGCAGAACGTGCCCGCGGTCGAAATCGCCGCCGCACTGGCCAAGCTGGTGCAGGGCGACATGCCGCTGCTGCTGGACGTCACCGCCGAGAAGCTGCGGCCGCATGCGCAGGTGGGTTTCGATCGCGCTCCGCGCGAGGGTCAACGCGACGGCCACCGCGAGCGCCGCGAACCGCGTTTCGAACGCGACGACCGCCGCCCGGCGCGCGAGCCGCGCCCCGAGCGCGACGATCGCCCGCGCCACGCCGACCGCCAGTTCACGCCGCCGGCTTACGAGCGTCCGGTGATCGAACGTCCGTCCAGCGAACGGCCTGTCGAGCGTCACCACGAACGTCCGGTCAATGCCGCCGAGTCGATGTTCGATGACGAGGCGCCGTCGCGCTCGTTCGAGCAGCGTGCGCCGCGCGAGCCGCGCGACCGCGCGGCCCCGGAAGCGGGCATGGAAACCTTCCGCATCGAGGTCGGCCACGTGCACGGCGTGAAGCCGGGCAACATCGTCGGCGCGATCGCCAACGAGGCCGAGCTGGAAAGCCGCTACATCGGCCGCATCGACATCCGCGACGACCACAGCCTGATCGACCTGCCCGAGGGCATGCCGCGCGAGGTCATGGACCACCTCAAGCGCGTGCGCGTGGCGGGCCAGCAGCTGCGCATCAGCCGGCCGGGCGAAGGCAGCCACGGCGGGCAGCGTCCGCTCGGTCGCCACGAGCGCGGCGGTTTCGACGACGATCGCCGGCCGCCGCCGCGCGGGCCGCGCCCGCACGGTGCCGGGCCGCGCAAGCCGGGCGGATTCCGGCCGAAGCCGCGCTGAGTCGTCGCGGCGAATGACCGTCGCCTCCGCTCGCCTCATCAGGGCATAGAGCGGGGGCTACGGTCCGTAACGCGGGGATGCGAAAGGGCATTCCTCCGACCGCAGAGCTGTTTCACCGTCATTCCCGCGAAGGCGGGAATCCAGGGACGCTTCATGCTTTGCCGGTTTCGTATGAAGAGCAACAGCCAGGCTTCTGCCTCTCAAACGTTCGAGGAAGAGCGTGAAAAGTCCCTGGATTCCCGCTTTCGCGGGAATGACGTTGAGGTGATTCACCGGAGCGGGAAGCCCTGCGCACGATGAGATGTCCTGCATGACAGACGCCCTGCGCGCCGCCACGGCCAATGGCATCATCCCTCGCCCGCCGTCGATCACGGACCAAACGAAGCATCGATGCACCTGATCCTCCTCAGCGCCCTGTGCAGTGTCCTGGTCGGGGTGCTAATCAAGCTCGCGCCGCGCGCACGGCTCGACATTGGCCAGCTCGTCACCTGGAATTACCTCGCCGCCGGCGCGCTGTGCGCCTGGCTGCTGCGCCCGCCGATGGAAAGTCTCACGCATCCCGACACGCCCTGGGTGGCGTTGCTCGGGCTTGCCGTCGTGCTGCCTTCGCTGTTCCTCGTGCTGGGCGCCAGCGTGCGCGCCACCGGCATCGTGCGCACCGACGTCGCCCAGCGCCTGTCGCTCCTGCTCTCGCTGCTGGCGGCGTTCACGCTGTTCGGCGAACGCGTCGACGGGCAGCGGATGGCCGGCCTCGCGCTGGGATTGCTGGCGGTCGCCGGTATCGTCGCGCGCCCGGAACGTGCTGCGCCGGCAGCCGGCGGCGAACGACGCGGCTGGCTCCTGCTGCTGGTGGTCTGGGTCGGCTTCGCACTCGTGGACGTGATGCTCAAGCGCATCGCGCAGGCCGGAACGCCGTCGATGGCGGCGTTGCAGGTGGCGTTCGTCCTTGCCTTCGTGCTGATGCTCGTGGCGCAACTGGTGCGCCACCTGCGCGGACACACGCGGCTGGACGCGCGCAACCTCGGCGCGGGACTGCTGCTGGGCCTGCTCAATTTCGGCAACATCGTCTTCTACGTGCGCGCGCATCAGGCCCTGGCCGAGAGCCCGTCGGTCGTGTTCGCGACGATGAACATCGGCGTGGTGGTGCTGGGCACGCTGGTGGGCGTGTTCGCCTTCGGCGAGAAGACCAGCGGCTGGAATCGCGCGGCGATCGTGCTGGCCATCCTCGCCATCGTGCTGATCGCCTTCGCGCCGCGCGCGTAGCCCGGGCGGATTTGGCATAGTCGCGGTTCGTTCCCCGCGCCCCGCTCCACCATGCCCCGCCTGCTCGTCTTCCAGCACGTCGCCGCCGAACCGCTGGGCACGCTCGATCGGCTCATCCGCAGGCGCGGCCACCGCATCCGCTTCGCCAATTTCGAGCGGCAGCCGGATTTCGAACCCAACGTCGACCGCTACCGCGGGCTGGTGGTGCTGGGCGGGCCGATGAATGTCGAAGACCAGGCCCGCCGACCGCATCTGAAGACCGAACTGCGCGCCATCGAACGCATGCTCGAACAGGGCAAGCCGGTGCTCGGCATCTGCCTGGGTGCGCAGTTGCTGGCGCATGTGCTGGGCGCGCCGGTGCGGCGTCACCATGAGCCGGAGATCGGCTGGTACCCGCTGCGCACCACCGACGCCGGCCGCAGCGATCCGGTGCTGGCGCCGCTGGGCGAGACCTCGCCGGTGTTCCAGTGGCACCGCTACAGCTTCCAGGTGCCGCACGACGCGACGCATCTGGCGCGCACCGAGGGCTGCGAGCACCAGGCGTTCCGTTACGGCGACAACGCCTACGGATTCCAGTTCCACCTGGAGATGGACGAGGCGCTGATCGAGCGCTGGCTGCGCAATCCGGCCTACCGCGAGGAACTCGCCGAGCTGGGCGGTCTGGATCCGTCGCGCTCGGATGTGGACACCATCCGTCACCACACCCGCGCCCACATCGCCGGCATGCAGGCCCGGGCGGACGCGGTGTTCAACCAGTTCCTCGACCTGGTGGGCCGGCCGCAGCGGCGGATCACGCTGCCTTCGCGCGAGTGGGTCTGAACTGCGCCGCGAGCTTGGTGTGAAAGCTCTAGAGCCCGGCGCGAAGGTGACGGGACATCAGCCACTCCCACCGGGGAAATCCGCATGGCGAAGTTCAAGAAGGCGACCAAGAAGACCACCGCGTCGGGCACCCGTGGTCGCGCCAAGGCCAAGGACGACGCGCAACAGCAGGCCGAGCAGCTCTCGAGCAAGCTGAGCGAGTCGGCACAGCAGATCTGGCTGGCCGGCGTGGGCGCGTTCTCGCGCGCGCAGGCCGAAGGCACCAAGCTGTTCGATGCGCTGATCAAGGAAGGCATGTCGCTGGAGCAGACCGCACGCCGGTTCGCCGGCGGCCAGGCCGATGCCGTACGCGATGTCGTCGGCTCCCGGGTCGGCCAGGCGCGCGAGCGCGCGTCGGACACCTGGGACCGTCTGGAGAAGGTGTTCGAAGATCGCGTGCAGCGGGCGCTGGTGAAGCTCGGCGTGCCGGGCCGCGACGACCTCAACGACCTCAGCCGCCGCGTCGACGCGCTCACCGCCGAACTGCGCCGCCAGGGCGGCGCCGCGCCGCGCAAGTCGCCGGCACGCAAGTCCGCCAGCAAGCAGGCGACGCAGTCGCCGGCCGCGCGCAAGTCGCCGCGCAAGGCCACCAAGGCCAAGCCCGCTTCCTGATCCACCCGCTTCACCGCCCGGTCGCGACCGGGCGCACGACAAGCCCGCCAGTCCGCGCTTTCCGTATGCTCCCCTCCCCTTACGGTTTCGGACTGGCGGGCTTTCTTATGCCCGTCGCCCTGCGCGCGTGATCCGCGCCACACGGGAAGCCGCGTGGCTGTCGTATAGTCGCCAGCCTCCGACTCTCCCGGTTTGTGCATGCTCGACGGCTTCTCCCTGACGATCGCGATCCTGGTCACCCTGCTGCTGGGCGCCGCGGCGACGGCATGGCTCTGGCGGGTGAGACGGCGACAGGAAGAAGCGGCGGCCGGCATCGACGCACTGGCCGCCATGCGCTGGCGCGAGTTCGCGCGGCTGGTGGTCGAGGCCCTGCATTCGCGCGGCTTCGAAGCCGAGTCGGTCGAACAGACGCTCGAGCATGGTCCGCAGGCGGAAGTGCACCTGCGCCTGGACGGCCGTCCGTGGTTGCTCTCCTGCAAGCTGGCCGGTGCACGTTCGCGCCTGGGCGTGGCCAGCGTGCGCGAGCTGGCCGATGCGGTGCGTTTCAACGCCGCCGCCGGCGGCATCCTCGCCACTCCGGCGCGTATCGATGCCGACGCCCGCCGCAGCGCCGCCGGCCTGGAGTTCTACGACGGCAACGCGCTGTGGGCGCTGGTCGGCCCGATGCTTCCGGCTTCGCTGCGCGATGACATCACCGCCAATGCGCGCCGCAGCAGCGTGCGCGAAACCGCATTGGCGTGGGCGGGTGCAGTCGTGATCGGCGTGCTCGTGGGCTTCGTGCCGGCGATGATCGGCAACGACACGGTGACGGCCCAGGCCCCTTCACAGTCGGTGGCTCCGGCCGCGTCGACCGCTTCGCCCAAGCCGGTCGCAGCGGCGGCGACCGATCCCGCGCTCGCTCCGCCGGCCGATCCGAACCGCGACCAGTTCGAACGCGGCGAGGTCATCCAGGCCATCACTAACCTGCCGTGGGTCGAACGCGTGCTGTGGTCGACCAGCTCCACGCTGCTGATCCAGCAGAGCGAGGACGTGGACCAGCTCCAGGTGGAGGAAGTCTGCAGCGTGCTCGCACGCTACGACGCGCTGCGGGCCTCGCGCCTGCAGTTGCAGCCACCGGCGGGGAGCGAGCGGAAGGTGCGGTTCCTGCAGTGCAGGTCGTACTGAGTCATTGATGCAGCGCGGCTGCACGGCGCGCGCCCGCCTCCGCCCTTTGGCACGTCCTCAGCTCTGCACTCCCTTCGGTTGCCGCAGGGAAGATGAAGAGCGGGAAGCAGCGCCGTCACCCACCTCCCTCTCCCCTTGTGGGAGAGGGACAGGCCGCCGAAGGCGGCCAGGGAGAGGGGCGAGTCGCCGGCACTACCAGTGCACGCCCCGCATCAACGCCGCGAACGCGATCTGCTCGCTGCTCGGTTTCACCTCGCCCTTCAACGCCGCCTTGTCGCCACGCGCCGCCGCCGAGTCGGGGAACAGTTCGAACGCGGTGCTCATGATCACTTCGTAGGCTTTCGGCGCCAGCGCGTTGATGACCGAGGCGAAGATGCCCAGACGCGTGGCGATGCGGCTGGGCCGCTCGATGATGCCCTTCACCACCAGGTCGGCGGCCTCGTCGGGCGTCAGCGTGGGCACGCTGTCGTACATCTTGGTCGGCGCGATCATCGGGGTTTTCACCAACGGCATGTTGATCGTGGTGAAGCTGATGCCCTTGCCCGACAGCTCGCCCTGCGCGCAGCGGCTCCATGCATCCAGCGCCGCCTTCGAGGCCACGTAGGCCGAGAAGCGCGGTGAGTTAGCCAGCACGCCGATCGAGCTGATGTTGATGATGTGGCCCTTGCGGCGCTGGGTCATGCCCGGCATGAAGCCCATGATCAGGCGCAGGCTGCCGAAGTAGTTCAGCTGCATGGTGCGCTCGAAATCGTGGAAGCGGTCGTAGCTCAGTTCGATCGAGCGGCGGATCGAACGGCCGGCGTTGTTGACCAGCACGTCGCAGCGGCCGTGTTCCTCCAGCACCGTCTTCACCAGGCGGTCGCAGTCGTCCATGTCGGCCAGGTCGGCGGTGTAGGCGAAGACCTTGCCGCCGGCGGCGTTCATCGCGTCGCGCGCCTTGAACAGTTCGTCCTCGCCGCGCGCGACGATGACCGTGATGGCCCCGGCCTCAGCCACACGCTGCGCGGTGGCCAGGCCGATGCCGGACGAACCGCCCGTGATCACCACGACCTTGTTGCGCACCTTGCCCTTGAGGCTGCGGTCGACGAACAGGTCCGGGTCGAGGTGGCGCTCCCAGTAATCCCACAATCGCCAGGCGTAGCTCTCCAGCGCCGGCACCTGGACGCCGCTGCCTTTGAGCGCGCGCTCGGCCTCGCGGTTGTCGAAGCGC
The DNA here is from genome assembly GCF_016735495.2 of Lysobacter sp. MMG2. Classification (GTDB taxonomy): domain Bacteria; phylum Pseudomonadota; class Gammaproteobacteria; order Xanthomonadales; family Xanthomonadaceae; genus Lysobacter_J. Next base: position 16,123 of record NZ_JAERQY020000007.1, on the reverse strand, counting down.
GTGGGATAGGTGATGAACTTCATCACCTGCTTGGGAATCTTGAAATCGCGCAGCAGCATGCCGATGAAGCGCCGCACCGGCGGCAGGTTCGCCACCGCGCCGCGCACGCTGCCGGGGATGAAGGCGAACATGCGCGCGTCGATGCGCATGGTCATCTCCGGCGAGTGACCGGCACGGGCGAAGGTGTTGAGGACTTCGCCCACGCGCATGGGCTCGGGATCGGTCAGGTGGAAGCAATGCCCGTCCAGGCGCGGCTTGTGGGCGATGTGGTCCATCGCGTCCACCACGTAGTCCACCGGCACGATGTTGATGCGGCCGCCTTCCAGGCCGAGCATCGGCATCCACGGCGGCAGCATCTCGCGCAGCTTCTTGAGGAAGGTGAAGAAGTAGTACGGGCCGTCGATCTTGTCCATTTCGCCCGTCTGCGAATGGCCGACGACCATGCCGGGGCGATAGATGCGCCACTTCAGGCGCGTCTCCTTTCGCACCAGGCCCTCGGACTCGTGCTTGGTGCGAAGGTACGGATCATCCAGGCCTTCGGCCTCGTCGAACATGTCCTCGCGGAAGACGCCCGGGTACAGGCCCGCGGCGGCGATCGAGCTGGTGTGATGGAACACCTCGGCCTTCAGCGCCACTGCCAGATCGAGCGCGTGCCGGGTGCCGTCGATGTTGGTGGCGTGCTGCGCTTCGGGCTTGGCGGTGAGGTCGTAGATCGCGGCCAGATGGAAGAAGTGCTTCACCTTCCCATTGAGCGATTTGAGCTGCGCGGCACTGACGCCACACCTTTCCTGCGTCATGTCGCCTTCGACGGGGATCACGCGCTTCATGTCCCATGCCATCTTCTTCGCGATGGCGTCGAGCTTCTTGCGCGAGTCCTTGCGCAGCAGCACGTACACCGAGCCCTTGCGCTGCTTGAGCAATCGCGTGACGAGGAAGCGGCCGATGAAACCCGTGGCGCCGGTGACGAAGTAACTCATGCCTCTCTCCCTGACCGTGAGCCGCTGCCGTGCGGCAAGCCCCTAAATTGCCAGAGGGCCGCTCGCGCCACAATTCCCGGGCGTATTGACCACCCCGACGGTGCGTGCGGTAATGCCGCCACCATCCTGGCCGCCGGGAGGGCGCCGCCATGACCGATCTGCAGACTGCCTTCGAACAAGCCGCCAAGGATGTCCAGTCGCTGCCGGAACGTCCCGACAACGACACGCTGTTGCGCCTGTACGCGCTCTACAAACAGGGCTCGGAGGGCGACATCAGCGGGCCCAAGCCGGGCTTCTTCGATTTCGTCGGCACCGCGAAGTACGAGGCCTGGGCCAAGCTCAAGGGCACGTGCAGCGACGAGGCCAAGCAGAAGTACGTCGACCTCGTGAAGAAGCTGCACGCCTGACCGCGCGCCGCCCTTCCCTTCCCGCCCCACGACCCGACCCGATGGCGAAGCAGACCCGCCAGCGCATCCTCGACAGCGCATTGACGATGTTCAATGCGCTCGGCGAGCCCAACGTCACCACCAACCATATCGCCGACGAGCTGGAGATCAGCCCGGGCAACCTGTACTACCACTTCCGCAACAAGGACGACATCATCGAGCAGCTGTTCGCGCGCTTCGAGGAGCGCATGGACGCCGCGCTCGCCGCGCCGCAGGGTCGCCTGCCCGGGCTGGAGGACATCTGGCTGCAGTTGCACCTGGTGTTCGAATGCATCTGGGATTACCGCTTCCTGCATCGCGACCTGGTGGAGATCCTCAGCCGCAACCGGCGTTTGCGCCTGCGTTTCGCACGCATCCTGCGCCGGGCCGACGAGCAGGCGCACACGGTGATGCAGGGCTTGGTGCACGCCGGGATCATGCGCGCTTCCAAGGACGAACTGGCCGCCACGGCGACCAACGTGCTGGTCATCGCCACGTTCTGGCTGAACTACGCGGCCGCACGCGGCGACAAGGACGAGCACGCCGCGATACGCGACGGCATCGTGCAGGTGATGATGCTGCTGGCGCCGTTCCTGCGCGATGCGGAACGCGTGCACCTCAATACGCTGACGCGGGCCTATATCGACTAGCCGCGGCACGGCCCGGGAGAAGCCCCCGGGCCCGCTTCAGCCCTTCACTTCCGGCGCGTGGCGCGCTTGGCGGTCTTGCGGGTGGTACGCCGCCCCTGGGGCCGATGCGCCGGACGGGTCGCCTTGCGCGCCGTGCGGCGGGCCTTCTTCAGTCCAAATTTCTCAAGCACCGGCGCCAGGCGGGCCTCCAGGTCCGCACCGAGACGCACGACTTGCGGCTGTACCTCGCGAACGCGGCTGCGCGCGTCCTCGGCCAGCCGCAGGGCCGCCCCTTGCCACGCGCCGGCGCGTGCGGCGAGGCGCGAGGGTGCCGCCAGGATCTCGCGACGCGAGATCGCGACGACGCCGAGCCCCGCCAGCCATACATGGCGCAGGGTGGTCTGGCTGGACGCGCGGGATGAGGTTCGACGGGCTGCCATGGGATTCCTCCGTGGCCGGACGGCCCGGCCTCGGGCTCACTGTCCCGGCGCGGGATCGAGCAAACACACTAGCGCCGCGTCTTACGCGGCTCTTGCCAGCCTCGGCCCGCAAGCGGGATGCTGCGCCCTCGACCCTCACGAGGACTGCCGATGGCCGCCAAATCCAGCTGGGCCGCGTTTCCCCACGATTCTTCGGGCTTCGCCTACACCGGCGAAACGCTGAAGAAGGCCTGGCCGAAGTTGCACGCCGGCGATGCAGAGCCCTACCCCGACGCCAAGCGCGCCGCCGCGCTGCTGAACGACGCCGGCAAGGCCGCGCCCAAGGGGCTGGACGCCGAGGCCCTGGCCCTGCAATTGCAGGAGGCCTGGCGCGCTTTCCACCGGGGCGATTTCAAAGTGGCCCACGACGCCGGCCAGGCGCTGGGCGTTGTCGGCGCCTCGGTGGCGGTCAAGGCGCTGGGCATCCACGCGACCTATCTGGTGGATGACGACGCCGAGCGACTCAAGCGTTTCGAGCAGGCAGCGAAGCTGGCCGAGGCGGCGATCAAGGCACTGCCTGACGAGGCCAACAGCCATTACCGCTACGCCTTCGCCCTGGGCCGCTATAGCCAGGGTTTGAGCATCGCAAAGGCCCTCAAGGCGGGCATCGCCGGAAAGGTCCGCAACGCCCTCGACGCGGCGCTCGAACTCGCCCCCAAGCACGCCGAAGCGCACACGGCCATGGCGCTGTATCACGCCGAGATCATCGGCAAAGTCGGCGCCATGATCGGCGGACTGACCTATGGGGCTAAGGCGGCCGAGGCTGAAAAACACATCGCGTCGGCGCTGAAGCTGACGCCGGACTCGCCCATCGCCCACATCGAGCACGGCAACGTGCTGATGCTTCTGCACGGCGACAAGAAGGAAGACGCCGCAGCCAGCGAGTACGAGAAGGCATCGAAACTGAAGCCCATCGACGCCATGGAGGCGCTGGACGCCGCTTACGCGGCATCGCAACTGGAGTAAGCCGGGTGACCGCCGGAGGCTACAGCTCCGGGTGCAGCATCCCCAGGTAACCCCGCTCCCGCGCCGCGCGCGCGAGGGCCGGCAGCGTGCGTGCGCCCAGCTTCTCCATGAGGCTGGTGCGGTGGCGATAGAGCGTCTTCACGCTGATGCCCAGGTCCGCAGCAATCGCCTTCGGAGGAAGCTCCGAAAGCAGGCCGCGCAGCGTTTCCAGTTCGCGCTGCGTGAGCCCGAAGTCGCGCGGTCGCTCGATCGCCTGGCTGACGTCGCTGCTGAGTGCGACCTCGCCTCGCATGACGCGGTCCAGGATGCTCACCAGTTCCGAAATCGCCACGCTCTTGGTCACGTAGCCCTGCGCGCCCTCGTCAAGGGAGCGCAGCACCACACCGGGGTCGTCGTGCATGCTCACCACCACCCGCTTGATATGCGGCATGTGCTTGGAGAGCGCGCGCAACAGAACTAGGCCGCCGTCGGCCGTCGACAAGCTCAGGTCGATGACGGCCACGTCGATGGGGCGCGAACGCAGGATTTCGAGCGCCCGCGCCGCATCGCCGGCTTCGGCCACGACTTCGTAGCGTGCGGAGTTGTGGAAGAGGCGTTTGAAGCCTTCCCGGACAATCGCGTGGTCGTCCACAAGGAGAGTTCGTATCATGGACTGAAGTTTCGCTGAGCCCGGCAGCCTCACGGAACAGGAATTTTCTGATTGTTGGGGCCGGCACGACGATCGGCTGCGTTCCCCGGTGCCCTGGCCCCGGTAAACGCGGGGTGTTGCCAAGCATGGGGCCCTTTGCGCTATACTGCGCAGCCCTTACGGGCGGTTAGCTCAGCGGTAGAGCACTGCTTTCACACGGCAGGGGTCACAAGTTCGAAACTTGTACCGCCCACCAGTTTCAGGCAAAGGCCGGCGAAAGCCGGCCTTTTGCTTTTCCGCCTCGGGAGACACTCCATGAACGGAACACGCCTGTACCACAACCCCCGTTGCTCCAAGTCCCGTGGCGCCCTGGAACTGCTGCGCGAACGCGGCATCACGCCCGAGGTCGTCGCCTACCTCGACACGCCGCCGTCAGCTTCGGAACTGCGCGAACTGCTCGCCGCGCTCGGCCTGCCGGCACGCGCCCTGCTGCGCACGGGAGAAGAGGAGTACGCCACGTTGGGCCTGGCGGAAGAATCCTTGTCGGAAGCCGCCCTGATCGACGCCATGAGCACCCACCCGCGGCTCATCGAACGCCCCATCTTCGTGCACGGCGGACGCGCTGTTATCGGGCGCCCGCCGGAACAGGTCCTCACCCTGCTCGACTGAACCGGCTTAAAGCCGCGCGTCCACGCCGTCGCGCGGGTACAGGCTCTTGATGTCGTAAAGCAGCGCATGCGGCCGGCCGAACGCGCGAGCCCCCTGCACCCCCAGCGTACGGAATTCGTCATGTGCCACGGCGAGGATCACCGCGTCGTAGGCACCCTGTTCGGGCGACGCAACTAGCTCGATGCCATAGGCCGCACGCGCCTCCTCGGCATCCGCCCACGGATCGTGGATATCGACAGCGGCGCGGTACTCCTTAAACTTCTGCGCCAGCTCGACCACGCGCGTGTTGCGCAGATCCGCGCAGTTTTCCTTGAAAGTGAGCCCCAGGATCAGAATGCGCGCCCCGGCAACGGCGATGTCGCGCTGGATCATCAGCTTCACGACGTCGGTCGCGACGTGTTCTCCCATCGCATCGTTGATGCGCCGGCAGGCCAGGAGAATGTCCGGGTAATAGCCGGCAGCCTGCGCCTTCTGGATCAGGTAGTAGGGATCGACCCCGATGCAGTGCCCGCCCACCAGGCCCGGACGAAACGGCAGGAAGTTCCACTTGGTCCCCGCAGCCTCAAGCACCTCGGTCGTGTCGATGCCCAGTCGCTGGAAGATCAGCGCGAACTCGTTCACAAGCGCGATGTTCGCGTCGCGCTGGGTGTTCTCGATCACCTTCGAGGCCTCGGCCACCCGGATGCTCGAAGCCTTGTGGGTCCCGGCCTTGATGATGCTTCGGTAGAGCGCGTCGACGAACTCCGCGGTCTCGGGCGTCGAGCCGGACGTCACCTTCGGAATGTCGACCAACCTGCGCTGCTTGTCGCCCGGATTAATGCGCTCGGGGCTGTAGCCGACGAAGAAGTCCCGGTTGAACACGAGGCCCGACACTCTCTCCAGTTCGGGCACGCAGATTTCTTCGGTCGCGCCCGGATAGACGGTCGACTCGTAGATCACCGTGTCGCCTAGCTTGAGCGCAGAGCCGATGAGGCAACTGGCTTCAATGAGATTGCGGAAATCGGGGCGCTTGTACTCGTCCACCGGCGTCGGGACAGTGACGACGAACACGTTGCAATCGGCAAGCGATGAGGCATCAGCACTCAGGTGAAGCTGCGTAGCTGAACAGATTTCATCCGGCGACGCCTCGCCATTAGCATCCATCCGCGATATGAGTGCCTCGACCCGACTGGCATCAATATCAAATCCCAAAGTTTGGTGAAGTCGCCCGAACTCCAAGGCTAAGGGCAGCCCCACATATCCGAGCCCCACAACGCCGATGTAGATTGCGCTGAAACGCGACATACCAGTCCTATGGCTCTGAAACCGACTTCGCCATTGTAAGCGAGCACGTCTGGAAACGAGGGGCTCAGCGCCATCTTGTGGATTCGCTTGACCTGCGCTCATCAAGGATCACGATTAGGAGCAGGTCCAATGCGCCTCAGAGCATGCCCACGAAGAAGTCGGGGCCCACATCGCGCCCGTCGTACATGCGCCGGAGGGCACACACCGCCAGCAAAGCTGCTCTCAACGCTATTGGAAGCGCGAAGTATGCAAGCTTGTCCTGGTATGCGATGAACTGCGGCAATGCGAGCGACCACAGCCCACATCCCAACAGAAGGATGTCATCCCCTACGGAAACGATTTGTTCCCGGGTGGAGAATGCGACGAGCTGTTTCTCCGAATCCTCGAGCTTTCCTTTCAACTGCGCGAGGCGCTCCTCAAGGTACTTCTTGGCATAGGATGACGCCTGGAAGCGCCGTTCCAGGTTGGTCGCGATGAACGCGTCCGCGTAGGCATTGGTGATGCGCGCCGCGAGATCCGGGTCGGTAGAGTCAAAGTTCACGCGAACCAGACGCGAGTTTCGGACCGGTTCGATCGTCAGCGATTCCAGCACCGGCTCGATCAGTGCCAGTTCCAGCGCCTGCTTGCGAAGCCCCGGCGAAAGGGGCTTTCCTCCGTTTCGATCGGATGATTCTTCATCCGCCACTTCAACATCTTTCGCGTAGGCAGGATTATCCTCAAGTCGCAGGTCCTGGATGACGCGATGCGCCAGCGAGCGGCTCTTCAGCAGTTCGTACTGGGTCTGGTAGAAGTCACGATCGAGAGGCGATTCCGTAGGCTCCAGCCCCTCGAATGCGACGACCTTGATCGTGTCGCGTTCGATCTGCAGCGTCGACGAGGCACGGTAGGACGGTGTCGCGAGCAGGCTGAACAGAATTGAGATCAGGAGAGTCGCACTAGCAGCGCCCACCAGCCATTTCCAGCGTTGGCGCAGGATCTGCGCGTACTGGAGCAAGTTGATCTCGTCCCCATCCACCGACTCGGGCAGAGCATTTTCGACTAGCGCGTTCATTGGTATGCCCTCCAGACCGCGACGAAGGGCGCCAACTGGACCAGCGTCTTCAAGGTAAGGCGCCCAGCCGATGTATCGACGACGATGACGTCGTCACCGTAGATCTCCGGGTCCGGCTGCTCGCCGCGATTTATGGCCTTTACATCGAAGCGCGCGTACTTGCGTTCTCCGCCCACGGTTCGGAAGACAAGAACGTTGCGTTCGCTCCCAATTTCACTGAGCCCTTCCGCAAGCGAAATCGACTGCACCAGCGTCAGACGCGAAGCCATTGGATAGATCCCCGGCTTCTTGACCGCGCCGCTGACGGTTACGCGCTGACTGGAGAACTCTTTGACAAAGACGCTGACCTGCGGTGTACGGAGATAACGCTCGCTGTAGCGCTCCGCAAGCAATTCCTCGATCTCGCCCACCGTGCGACCCGCCACGTCCACCGCACCAACGAGCGGAAGCGAGATCAGTCCCGCGTTATTGACTCGCACTTCGCGGTTCAGATCATCGACCTGGAAAACCGTCACGGTCAGCAAGTCACTGGGACCTATTCGGTACTCACTGCGTCCGAGCGCATCGACCACCGAGTCCGCTGCCGGCAGGGAATCCAGCTCCTCCCGCCCGGCGTGACTGACACAGGCAGATGACAACAAAATGCAGGCGAAGAGACCTGCGCGGAGAATCCAGCGGAACACCCAGCACCCATACTGCAGAAGAGCAACGCCGGATTATGCGCGACCATCGCGCACTTCCGATGCAAGTTAGACATTTGCTTACACCCCAGTCTTGCGCCCTAACAGCCGCCCAAACACACTGGCGCGGATCGGGCCGTTTGCATTGCGCTGGTCGCGCGGGCAAGTACGCAGGGCAGCCGCAGGCAAATCACTCGGCGGGACGTCGTTGACGATGCCACGTGGGCGGATCACCACCTGATTCGTTGCCTCTTCGCCACCAACAAGTGCGCCAGCGGCTTCGCGAGCCTCCATCAGGCAAGGGGGGCGGCGGCGCGGGTGATGTGCATCGGTGGCGATGATCATGCACATGCCATCGCCGACGAAGCGTTCACTCCAGTATTTCACGCGCTTTCCGAAGCGACCTGTCAGCGCGCCGGCGGTGATCTGCATCCACGCGCCGCGCATGGCCAATCGCTCGAACAGATCAAAATGCGTTTCGATCCAGCTGAGACGCTCCGGGTGCGTGATGACGGGCACCAGCCCTGCCACCATCAGATCGAACACTGTCTCTTCGAAGCGCGGCGGCGCGACGTGATGCGGCGGCTCCAGCAGCAGATAGCGCGAACCGGCGATCGTAGGGATGCGTCCAGCCTGGATTCCTTCGATCAGGTCGGGGGCGAGATGGACATCAGCACCTTCGACCAGCCTCAACGCGATTCCGCGTTGATCCAACTCGCACTGGAAAGCGCGTATCGCCGCACGGATGCCGTACGCCGTATTCTCGTACACCCCCGGATAGATGTGCGGCGTGCACGCGACCGTGGTGATGCCATCGGCAACCGCCATGCGGGCCATTTCCAGGCTTGTTTCAAGATCGGCCGGGCCGTCATCGATGGCCGGAAGCAGATGGCAGTGCAAGTCGTACATTGCGATATCCCGTGAAACTCAACCCAGTCTAGTGACCGGATGCCGCACAGGAGGCGTTAGGCGAAAAAGTACGAAGGCGTGTCAGTCGCGGCAGTAGATCGCAAGATCATCGCCGACAGCGATTACAAGACTGCGTCCCGAGAACGAGAACCCGCAGGCATGCAGTTCCGGATGGCTCTCGATACGACTGAAGCTGGCTTCCGCATCTTCGTGGCATGCGAACAGCGAAGCGCGTGGCGGCACGAGCAGTATTTCCGCCCTCGGCCAATCCAGCGTGACGATCTCCAACGCCCAGCCATCGGGCGTAACCCGCATCAATCCCCCGCCTTGCCGCCCCGCGGTAGCGATCAGCTGTCCGTCGAGCGGGCCGATGCCCACGGCTTGCAGCGGTCCCGCGGACGGCTCACCTTCAAGCGTTCCGTGTTTGCGCGCGATCTTCTCGCCGGTGCTGCAATCGATTACTCCACGACCTTCGCCCGAGACGACGAGCAACAATTCGCTGTTCCGATCGAACCCAACCGCTTCGAGCGCAGGCACAGCGAAGACGCCGGCAGCACGCCAGGGCCGCGGCGGCGCCACCAGCGCCGCCGTGCGGACCATCCGGCGGATGGGGCCAAGGTAGCGGGCAGCGGATTCCAGTTCAGCGCGTTGGCGCCTGGTTCGAAGGAGCGTGAGCATCGGGAGAGCTTGGCGGAGGCGGCCGCCGTCGAGGCGCGCGTGATCATTCCTTGGAACTTGGCCGCCGCGCACTGGAGCCCGCACGGCGTGGCGCAGACGTCATGGCCCGCGATGCAGGAATGGTAGGGAGTCGCGCTTTGCGGGCCAATGAGAATTGTCTGATTCGCCGGCTTCGCAGGCACCCAACACGCATGCGCAGCGTGCGTCACGGAGGATCGCTACCGCCATGGTGCCCGGACCCGGCAACACATTCATGACATATCTGATTGATTAATATGAGCTACTACCGCAGCACCTTTGCTTAATGCCCCCAAATCTGCCCCCACGTCCCGATGGCTAGCGACGTCCGTCGCCTTGGCCAGGTATGCGAAGGAGTCAGAGTGCTAACGTCCGCTTTCGACCCATAGCGGTCGGTTCGCCATGGGGAATTAAGCCAGAGCGCTGGGCCGGTCACACACACGGGCGCGCTGATAGCATTACCCGACGTTAACCGCCAACCCGAGCCGCTGTTTCCAACATGTCCCCGCAGGCACCGCTGTCACCGGGTAGCGCGAGCGAAGTGTTTCGCGTCTTCCTCCGCTTGGGACTGACATCGTTCGGTGGTCCCATCGCCCATCTGGCCTATTTTCGCGAGGAGTTTGTCAGGCGGCGCGGTTGGCTGGACGAAGCGCACTTCGCGCAGTTGTTGTCTGTGTGCCAGTTTCTGCCAGGACCGGCCAGCAGTCAGATGGGCTTTGCGATCGGTCTGTTTCGTGGCGGCTGGGCTGGAGCGCTGGCGGCCTTTGTGGCATTCACACTGCCGTCGTCACTGCTGATGTTCGGCTTCGCTGCTTTAGCGCCATACCTCGGGCAAGGCATTGGCGCAGCCGCCGTGCATGGCCTGAAACTGGTTGCTGTTGTCGTGGTTGCGCACGGCCTGCTTGGCATGGTGCGACAACTGGCGCCGGATGCACCGCGTGCCCTCATTGCTGCGATCGCGGTTGCCCTGATCGTGTTGACCGCCAACGCCTGGGTGCAACTCATCGCGATTGCACTTGGCGGGATGCTTGGGACGTGGCTGTGCCGGCATGTGACCGCACCGGAAACCGCGACTTTCCCCGTGCGCTACGGCCATCGCGGTGGAGCCGCGTTTCTGACCGTTTTCCTGATCGGCTTGGCTGGCTCGTTGATCTGGCCGTCCACGAATGTACCCACGGCCGGCGGTCTGTCGGCCGCGTTCTACAAAGCCGGGGCACTGGTGTTTGGTGGTGGCCATGTCGTGCTTCCACTGCTGCAGCAAGCGGTAGTCGACACCGGCTGGGTAGGCCCGGATCGATTCCTTGCCGGCTACGGTGCGGCACAGGCGATGCCCGGGCCGATGTTCTCCTTGGCAGCTTTCCTGGGCGCTGAAGTGCCCTTGGGCTTGCCGGCTGCGGCGGGAGCGACGATCGGTTTGCTAGCCTTGTTTTTGCCGGGCTTCCTGTTGCTGTTGGCGGCGCTGCCGATTTGGGCGCGCTTGGTCCGGCGACCTTGGGCTGCCAGCACGATGGCCGGCGTCAATGCCGCCGTCCTAGGACTGCTAATTGCGGCTTTCTACGACCCGGTTTGGGCTGAGGGTGTGCACGGCTCGGCTGACTTCGCCACTGCCGTGATCGGGTTTGCGCTGTTGGCATCCATGCGGGTTTCCGCGCTGTGGATCGTGCTCTGGTGCCTAACCGCGTCCATCGTGGTGAGTCTGGTCAGATAGGCGAGCCAAAGGTCCGCCGTCCATTGTTGGTCAATGGCTGCTTTTGGCCGATAGCGGACATGGGGTCGGACTTAGAGAAGGCGATCACGTCACCCCAGTCTGTGTCTCACGGTGTTCCCGCCGTGGGCGGAAGGGAACATTGGCCCTAGGCCCAATAGACAGCATCAGCTCGGAACGCGCGCAATAGCTGCGTCTGCTAGACATCCGGTCACCCGGAGACCCCCACGATGCATACCGCGAGCATGGAAGTTCCGGCTGTCTACCTTCTGCAAGGCAACTTGGGCATCCGAGAAGCATTGGGACGCGAACTGAGCGCGGCCGGATACCGCGTCTTCTCAAGTGCAAGTCCGAGCGAGTTCCTGGCGAGCTATGTCTATGACGCCCCGGGCTGCCTGGTTCTGGACCTCGGCATGCCTAGGTGCAATCAGGAGGTACGCGCGGCGCTAGACGATCGGGGACTCGCTCCTCAGATCGTCTATGTGGCAGAACATGTGGATGGTGAGCAGGCGTTAGCGCTGGCAAAAGGCGATACGACAGATCTGATCCTCAAGCCCCTGTGCGTGGAGACGATTACGGCGGCCATTACGGATGCGATCGCGCGCGATGCGAAGGCACGGGAAATCCAACTCGCAAGAAGCAGACTGGCACAGCTGAAAGCCCGTGAGCGCGAAGTGCTCACCTTTCTGCTTGAAGGCCACCGCAACAAGAACATTGCAGATGCACTTGGGATCGCGGTAAAGACGGTGAAGGTTCACCGCCAACGCCTGATGCGCAATCTGGAGATGCGTTCTGTTGCGGAGCTGGTCCAGTTCGCTATAGCGGCCGGGGTCAATTCAGTCCCCGTACCGCCGCACAGCGGGCATTGCGGAAGGCGAACTGGGCGCCGGAAGGGCGCCGTGACCCAAGGTGCTTCGTCGTTCAGCATGCATCGTTCCGCTGCAGATCAGATCGACGTCGAGAAGAGGCTCATGGCTGCTGCTATTCACGAGCTGCATGCATTGCTTTCAAGAGCAGCCGGCAGCCATTCGGTCGCTCAAGATTGCGCCGCAGAGCAGCTTGCAGGTGCTCTCGCCCCTTCGGCGCAGTCAATTCTCGAAGAAGGCCGGATTGACGTCGGAGCCGCCCTAGAAGCGCTCGATGGGCTTGAGCAGGTGTTGGGCGCGGATTTCCTGCGGAACTTTCGTCAGACGGTGCTTCAGCTGGAACCTGGGCAGTCAGCGGAGAGCGGAGCCATTCCAGAGAAGTTCAGTCATTGATACGTGCCATTGCGACGTGTGTTCGAGCTGGAATCGCGAATGTCTGCTTATGGCCGGTAGCGGACGTGCATGTCCGCGTCTGTTAGCGGTTCCTGAGCACCTAGCAGCGAGCGCAGCGTGACGGCTTTTGCCAAATCGTGTGCGCTTCGTAGTAGCGATACCCGCAATTACCGGAGATGCAACGAGGCGAACACGAGGCCCGGCATCCAGATGATCGCCCATCCCACAAGAAGTGCCTGTTGGAGTTTTGGATCGAGCGCGAGCGTCGCTATCACCGGGAACATGGCAACGCCGCCAACCGCTATTGCCGCTGAGATCCACCAGCGGTGATCAAGGTCAGCCCAAGCTTGAGCGATCTTCGCATTTCGAGACATGGGCCAATTTGCCACGTGATGACCAACTACGACGGTCGCAACGCATGCCCTGAAGTCGCTGAATCGGACATCCGAGAGGCGTCGCAAGACGCGGCGATAGTCGCTCTTCAAGCCGTCGATGGCCGCCGCAGTTGCAATTGCGGTTACCTTGCCGACGGACGGTAGCGGGTAAGACACTTCATCTACGCGTTAGAGCGTACGGTGCAATGATGATGCATCGCTTCCTAATCGCTAATCGGGATGAACTAGCCGCTCGATGCAGGGTGAAGGTCGAGGCGAGATCAGTACGTGGCGTGTCAGGTGCGGAGCTGGAACACGGCATCTCCGTATTTCTCGAACAGGTGATCCGGACGCTTGAACTTGAGCGGACCGCAGATCCGCTGCAAAGTCGACGCATTTCGGGCCGTGCCGGCGGCGGCAAGCCGGCCCTGTCAGAGATTGGCGACACCGCGGCCCAGCATGGCAAGGAATTGATGCAGCACGGCTTCACTGTCGAGGAGGTGGTCCACGACTACGGCGACCTGTGCCAAGCCATCACCGATCTTGCCTTCGACCTGGATGTGCAGATCGAAGTGGACGAGTTCCGGATTCTCAATCGCTGCCTGGACAATGCGATCGCCAATGCAGTCACCGAGTTCGGGTATCAACGCGATATCGTGGTCGCGGACCAGCACGCTCATGATCTGAATGCGCGGCTCGGCTTTCTCGCCCACGAACTGCGTAACCAGCTGTCGACGGCGACGCTGGCACTTTCTGTGATCAGGAATGGGAGCGTGGGCATCTCCGGTGCGACCGGTGGCGTACTTGAGCGATCCCTGGTCAATTTGGGCAACCTGATCGATCGCTCCCTGGCCGAGGTCAGGATGACCGCTGGCCTGCCACTTCAGAGCCGACTGTTCTCTGTCCACGACTTCCTGGCGGAGCTCAAGCTTTCCGCCTCCCTGGAGGCCAATGTGCGCGGGTTCACTCTGAAGGTATCTGACGTGGATCCCTTGCTAGCCGTCGATGTGGATCGCGACCTGCTGCTCTCGGCAGCCGGGAACCTGCTGCAGAATGCCTTCAAATTCTCGCACCCACACGGCGAGATCAGCGTCAATGCCTATGCTGTGGCTGATCGAATCCTCATCGATGTAGAAGACCAATGTGGCGGTCTGCCTTCGGGTGATGCGGAGAAGATGTTCCTGCCCTTCACCCAGGCAGGCCAGGACAGAACTGGCTTGGGCCTGGGACTGTCCATCTCACGCAGCAGCATCGAGGCCAACTCGGGTGTGCTGAGCGTACGTAACGTGCCTGGCACCGGATGCGTGTTCACCATCGACCTTCCCCGGCATGCGCTGGGCGATGAGCCCGCGAACGCGGAGCAGTAATCGGAATCGCATCGCAATGTGCGGTTCGAGACGGCTTCCGGACCGGCCCATAGCGGCAATTGCTGCCATTGAGTCGGTACTGCGCTGAATCCAGGAGCACGACGCGGACGAGCTGGCTCTTCAATCTGCCGCCGCGCCCGGGCGCGTTCGCGACGTTCGTCCATCGCTACGGGCGGCGGACCAACGTCCGCTCTTGGCCGATAGCGGACATTGGGCGGGACGCCGACCACGACTCGCGGGGCAGTCTCGGCCCATTCCCTCCGTGCCGTCCGCCCATCCCTTCACGCCTTGGCTCCTATGATGGAATCCCCGCCCGAGGCGTACGGCGATGAGCGACGACAGCCAGAAAAGCGGCGAGCCCGACCGCTCCCGCATCAACGTCAACCAAGAGCATGAGCTCCGGTACTGGACCCAGAAGCTAGGGATCACTGAGGAGCGTCTGCGCGCCGTTGTCCGAGAGGTCGGGACAATGGCCGACAAAGTGCGCGAGTACCTCCGCAGCCGATAACGGCGGCCCAAACAGGGTCCGACACGAGGGGTTACCGGCGTCGCTGCCCCTAGCGGGGGATTGCGTCCACCGCAAAACGGAGCAAAACTCGGCCGACATCACCGTTGGGGAATGGTGGATGCAACTGCCCCGCGAAGAACTGGACCGACGCCTAGCCGCGTTGGTCGGCAGTGTGCCTTCGGGGAATCGCAAATGATCTCTGCTTGCGTGGGCGGCGCATAGTCGCGCGCGAGCGGTTCGTGGCCGGCAGAGTCATCCAAGGAAATCGGAGGTGAAGCGACGCTCGCTTGGAATCACCAAGGAAGTTTTGGCCGCAACGTCAAACCAATAGGGACATTACATGCGCTACAGACTCATAGTGCTGCTGTTCGCAGTGTTCTTCTGCCTGCCTGCATCGGCGATACCCAAGTACTTTGGCTACTTCGCCAACAACTCACCGCCGGGCACGTACCAGCCCGAAAACCAGGACCACACCAACGTCACGGTGGTCTATACCGGGCCAGACGGCTTCGACTGGGATCCGACCATCCTCTCGGAAGTGGCTTTGGCCAAATCCTATGGGAACAAGGCGATCGTCATGGTGACCTCGCACTTGTTCGTGGCGGCCACCGCGAACGGGCCACACAGCACGGACCCTGAAGCGACAAGACAGTTCGGCGAACTGGTGGACAAGCTGATCGCGGGGGGCTACCTGGTTCCAAACAATCCGGAAGCCAGCACCGTGGTGGCGTTTTATCCGGTGGACGAGCCGGAGTACAAGAAGGGCCTCGTCGACATCAACGGCGCGCCGCATCCGGCCCTGGCCAATGCGGTCAACGTGATCAAGTCCAATCCGGCCACCTCCAACTTTCCCGTAGTCGGAATCGTGAGCCAGGACTACGGTCCCGTCGTCCAGGGTATGCGGCTGTTCGACTGGGTCGGCATGGACGACTACAAGAGCTGCATGCCCGTGGTGGCGCTTTGCTCAAGCAGCTACGCCACTTCGCACGCGAACTTCACCGCGGCGCTCCGCCCGGAGCAGCGCACGATCGTCGTTCCGCAAGCCGCTACCGGAGGCGACCTTGACGAAAACCCGCATGATCCGTTCCTGACATACCAGATGGCGATGTCAGACCCTCGCGTCATCATGCTGATGCCGTTCCTGTGGGCCAATACCGCGATGACCGGCGTGCGTGACCTGCCGGGGCTCCGCAACGCATACCTGCCCATCGGTTACCAGATCAAGTACGGATTGTATTCGCAGTACCTCGGTGGGCAGGTGTACGGCCAGATGGTGGCCGGGCAGTGGTACAACCTGGTGCTATGGTTCCGAAACGTCAGCGAACATACGTGGCGCACCGGAACCAACATGAATCTGGGGTCGCAAAGCCCGGGCGACAACTACACGTGGGGCACTGTAGCGTCCTCGCTTTTTCGAGTCAGTCGAAAGTAGAGGTGTTCGGCGAGTGTGCCATTGCGTAGTGGACGGGTGAAAGCCCGCCCAGTGAACGATGCGGGCGGTGATGGTTGTAGCGGTG
>NZ_JAERQY020000006.1 GCF_016735495.2 Lysobacter sp. MMG2 | reverse complement strand
GCCGGCTTCAACCTCTTTCAGGATCCGGACGATCTGTTCCTCGGTGAATTTCGACTTCTTCATGCAGAGCTCCTTCTGGGGAAACTCTACTTCCAACTGGATCGAATTTTCGAGGACGCTACAGCACCAACCGCGTCGCGATGCCGCATGACGTCGGCCCTGGCCAGGACGTTGCCTTCAACTTCTGGGTGCAGGCGCCCGCTTGGGCGGGCACGTACCAGATGCAGTGGAGGATGGTAAAGGATGGGATGTCGTGGCTCAGCGGCGCGACGCCGGACTGGTCCATCAGCGTGCTCCCTCCGCCGTCGGGCTCCATCGGCGCCAACCCGAACCCGTGCACGATTCCGTGGGGCAGCGATCGCTGCACATCCACCATCACATGGAACTCCAACCGCTCCGACGCCGAGGTGTGGGTGTCGAACCCGGACGGCAGCAATCCGATGCTATTCACCCGCGCGCAAAGCGGTTCGGTAGCAGCGCCATGGATTACTACCAACTGGCTCCGCTTCACGCTGAAGTCGGCTGGCGTGGCGATCACGCACGTTGACGTGTACGGCGTGCCGGGGGGCGAGCCGCCGCCGGTAGATCCGCCGCCGTGCCCGACACCGCATTGCGTGGAACCTTGACACCGCTACACGCATGAATGCGCAAGCCCGACCCGGACGGATACATCGTCCGGGTCTTCATGTGGCTGCCGGGGTGCGTATCGACCCGCTAGCGAGCGACTGAGTCTGCAAGCGCACGCCCTGCGTATGCCTACGCTTGCGACATGATGCGTCTGTACCACAGCGAAGGCTTTAGCCAGAGCGAGACTGCGGCTCTCGTCTCAATTGACCTCGGTCATGGCGACGGCCGCGGGCGCTACGTGTGGAAGTCTACACGCGCGGGCACGCAACATCACTTGGACCGCACTACTCCTCTGCTTGAGAGGCAGGCTTAACCTTGGCCGATTGCTCTACGACGGGCGCATCAGAAATCGCAGGGGCTACGTGTTCCGTCTTGGCTAAATCCGCCTTTGGCTCCATGCCTGGGATGAGCGACATCTGATGCGCATGCTCCCAAGTGATGCGGCTCTCGCCCAGGCGTTTCAAAGCTGCCTTTGGCAACGCACCGAGGCGTGGGGTTTGACGACCAATTGCGCGCTTGAACCATACGTCGTCGTAAGGGAGCCAAACTGTTCTATCGAGCGCGAAACGCGTCGGCTTGGACAAACCAATCTCTTGAGCTTCGTCTTTGCTTAGAACCAAATCCCAAGGATGCGGGTGGTCAATGCCTTGGCTTGTTCCGTATGCCACGAACAGCGAAAAGGGATCCTTCCGGCTGATTGCGAGCACAAGAACCGGGTGCTCCACTGGTCCGGGAGCATCAGGAGCTTCGTTGTACGGAAAATATGCGAGGCAGACTTCTGCCAGGACGGGAAGGCTGGCGCCCTGCCACGACGCGGGAATACCCACGTGTCAAATGGATTCGTCGGCGACGCGCGACTGGTCCACAACGCTACGAATCTTAGCCATCATCTGGTCGGACGGCTCGGCTGATTCGATGTTCAACAAGGTTTGGCGAGTCACGGAGACGTTCAGACGCGCGGGCTCGCTGCGGGCTTGCGTATGCAGCGCATACGACTTGCCAACCTTAGGAGCGGGATAGTTGCGCTTGAGCATTTCGTTTCCTCCATGAGGCAGGTGTCCGGGATACCGGATCTGCTCAGCTGGCAACTCTACGGGGGTGGCTAACATCGTCGCAAGTGACGCATTCCGCCCTCCTGCCTACTAGTTCACATTCGCCATTTACCCTACGCGCGGCCTGTTTACAATCAATGGGTTAGACCGTCGCAGCGGTGGCCGCGACTCGACGTTCAGCTAGCTGAAGCCGAAAGGACAAGAGATTATGTGCTACTCCGCGCAGATCTGGGCCGACTACAAGAAGTTCACCCGCCAGTTCGGGGCCATTCTGAGCATCGGCGACTTCACCCGGATCTTCTGGGAGCGCCGGGAGGGTGGCAGTCCCAAGATCCCCAAGGCCATCGAGCTGGCCTTCGCCGAGCCGCAGGACGAGTTCGAGGCCCAGGTGAAGCAGATGATCGACGAGGCCCGGGAGGCCGAGCTGGCCCGGATCGACGAGCGAATCGCCATCCAGCAAGAGAAGATCGCCGAGGCAGAGGCGGCCCTGCAGAAACGGGTCACCAAGAAGTCCCAGGAGATCATCCGTGTGGCGAACAACCGGATCGCGGCGGAACGCCTCAAGGCCGACAGGCTCCAGCGGACAGAGCCCGCCGAAGACGACGACCGCATATGGCCCGGCGACTACACGTTGGTGATGGTCATCGAGGACGGGCGGAAGGTTGTCAAGCCGATGCGCTATCAGTGCCGCCTACCCGGCTGGACCTTGGCCGACGAGAAGGCCAAGCCCGGCACCTACAACGCCCGCCGAGACAGCCTCAGAAGCGTCTGGAAGCGTCTCTACGGCTACCGCCACGGAATCATGGTCGCGACGCACTTCTACGAGAGCGTGGCGCGCCACGACTACGAGCAGCGCGCGCTGGCCGATGGGGAGCGTCCGAAGAGCATGGAGCTGGAGTTCACGCCGCAGACGGGCGAGCCGCTCTACATCCCAGTGCTCTGGTACGCATGGACCGATGGCGTCGAGGAGCTACTGTCCTGCGCGGCCATCACTGATGAACCGGAGCCAGAGGTGGCGATGACCGGCCACGATCGGACCATCATCAACATCAAGCCTGAGCATATGGACGCTTGGCTCAGTCCTGACCCGAAGAACCTCGCAATCATGGACGAGATACTGGAGGACAAGCGGCATCCCTTCTACGAGCATCGAGTGGCGGCTTAGACCGACTCGGTGTTTCGCCTGTGATCTAACGCGGCAGACCAGGCTTCGTAGGCAATAGGTTCGACTTCACTCCACTCGACCCGCCCGGACACGGAACTTGTATGCCAAGCGACCATTAAGTGAGCCGCAACTTCGTCCCAATCCAGATGTGCGAGACACGTGGATGCGCTACGTCCCAAAGCTTGGGCGAGCCATCGTTGATCGCAATTAATGCGCGCGGAATCGTCGTGAAGCCTGACGGGCTGCTCTGACAGTTTCACAGTGCACCTCAATGTGCTGCCGCTGAGGTGCCGTAGGGCGACGCCGCAGCGGACGAGCTGCACGGAGGCCCAATGTCGGGACGCAGGAAGTGCGCCCGGTGCGATTGCTTCTGGACCATACAGCACGCGGTGTGAGGCGGACGTTGGAGCAGCCGTTAGTCCCTTGGCCCTACGGTATGGATGCGACAGGTTTGCAGTGCGCGTTCCAAATCATCAAGGAGGTAAGGTTTGCGCAGGTGACCAGTGCCGACCATTCCGGCAGGAAGATCGTCGGCGGCGCGCGCGCTTGCGATTACGTAGGGGATGCCGCTCTCCGTCAGAACCATCGCCACGTCGGCGGTCGTCTCGGCGCCCATGTTGACGTCCAGCATTGCTGCATCGAATGTCTTCCGCCCCTCCAGAAGGTGCACGGCTTGTGCAATGGAGCTGGCATGTACCGCCGTGTGCCCGAGGGCCTCCAGCGCCATTACGACGCAATCTGCGACTTCTGGCGTGTCTTCAACTAGCAAAATCCGCATTAGAGCAACTACGAGAGATTTCAGGCGAGCGTACTGTCGCGTCCGTGACGTCGCCGGCATTTCATCGCTCTCTCACCTCGCTGACGAACGTCAGTGCTGTCTCTCATGTTCGGGCACGTAGCCCAGATCGATCAGGATGTCCGTGATCCGGATACTGGCCTCCTCGATGCAGTCGTTATCGGACGACGCAAGGACGTCGTCGGCAAGGTCTGCAAACCGGGGCATGAAGTCAGCTTCATCAGGGAAGCGAGATTTCAGGTCCTCGGCGGTGAGGCGAAGCTGTTGCAGCCACGGGAGGATCTCGGCCCAAGATTGTTTAGTCGTCATCTATGGCCTTTGTCAGTGGCGCTTGCGGCGCCTGCGGTGATGGGTGGTCGTGACCTGCTCGCGCGGTCGGACCAGCAGGTGGCCGAATGGATTGCCCGTACGGCCGACCTCCTCCTTGATCCGGTTCTCCCACTTAGTGGCCCACGCCTCCATGTATCGGATCGAGTCGGCCTCGGTCCTCGTGAATACATAGCGCGGCAGGCCCGCGGGGTTGATGCAAAGCCGCCATGGTGGATCCGGGTCGTAGTTCGCCGGACATGCGGAAGCCACGACCCGATCGCCCAAGTAAAGGCCAGGGCCATCGACGTACCGTTCGAAGTGGAAGCCGTTCGGAAGCATGGCGCCATCCTACGGCCGCCCGTCGCACAGGTTGCGACCGCTAAGCGGACGGCCATCCAACACCCGCCCGGGCACGAAAGATCACGCTGCTACTGCGGAGCGAGGAGCGCACGCCGGCCTTCTATTTCACGAAGCACCGAACGGAATGCTCTGGTTGAGGCTGACTCGGCGCCCACATTTTGCAGCAGCTCAAGCACCTCAGTCTCGAATCGCGCAAGCTGCGGAAGAGTGGTCAACGCAATGACCCGGGAGAGGCATGTAGTAAGCGCCCCGAACAGCTCAAGCATCGATTCATCTTCGGCAGTCATGATGCCTTCTCGTATTTGGCCCAGGACGGTCGTATCCCAGGCAGTAGCGGGCCGAGCGGCGGCCCTCAACAGCGGTTATGCGTGGGGTACGCTTGCCTGCCAAAAATCCACTTTTTCGCCCGGGCACTTGTTGTTCCAATCCAACAGTTTCTGCCTGAAGGAACTGTCGTCAAGACCCTGCTCTCGGTAAAGAAAAGTGCTCCTGCTTTCCCAAGCATTCGTCCTGACCGGAACCGGTGTGAAGCGAGTTTTGTCCTCCGGCTCAAGGCTGTGTGCCGCGCCGTCCAATGGAACATAGACAACTACATCGGTCATAGGGATAGCTCCTATCGCAAGTCCTTTTAAAGAGCTATGAGCTCGAACTCGTCAGTTGCCGAACGTCTGATTTGGGTCGAAAGCGGACATTAGCACTGCGGTGCAGGCACCCGGGCGAAAGTCCGCTATCGGCCAGGAGCGGACATTCAGTGCGCTTGATCGAACCAACTCGCCGCCGCTTTGCTGGTACGGTCCCAATTCCGCGGCTATCGGATTAGATCAACGCGGCCGTACAAGCCCGCGGCTCCATTGACCGGTCCGGCCGTGAAGTACAGCGTATTCACAGACTGATTGGCAACTCCGTTGCCGAACTGCACTGCCCGGAGGCCATCGATGACGATGGGATTGCCGGACGCATCCCGCAGGCATCCCAGGTGCGCACCGCTGGTTGGATCGAAGACGTTTATACGCCCATCACCGAGGTTGGCGACTAGCAGCTTGTTGCTGTGATCTCCGAACTCCGCGGGCGCCATGGCCATTCCCCACGGAGCATTCAGTGCGCCGCCGGTCGAGATGACCCTGATCAGACGCCCGCTCGGAGTGAACACCGTCACTCGTCCCGCTCCCGCGGCTGGCACCGCGTTAGGTGGCCTGAAGCCGTCGAACCTTGCGTATGCAGCGTAGATGTTCCCGCCGATGGCCTGCACATTGTGTAGAGCCAGATCAGCCGGAAGTGCCGGATCGTAGAACGCACCGACAGGCATCGAACTGCGCTTGATGTTTCCGTTGGCATCGTTGTCGAACACGGGCAAACCACGCTGGCCGGGCAGCACCGCGTAGAGAAGTTGACGGCCGCAGCAGCCGCTGAGCGCCATTCCCGTAAGGTAGGGAAGTGATCCGCTGTTGAAGCGGTAGAAGGCGACGGCCGGATCGGTTTCCGGGTTCCAGCCGTGTATCGAACCGATGTCCGTGGTCATCAAGAACCGACTGGTCCTGCATAGACCATTGGCATTGCAAGTGATGAAACCCTCATAGCCGCCATTGAAGACGATGCCGAAGGGCCTCAGGTTGCCGTAAGCCGAGACGGGCACGCGCACCAAGGGCGGTTGTGATACGCCGTTTCCGTCGTACTTCATCACGGCGCGACTGGCCGGTGATGCGACCCACGCAAACCCATACGGATCGAATGCGAGTCCCCACGGATCGACAAGGTTGGAATCGATGTGGTCTGCTGCAATCGTGCCGTTCGACACCAGGTAGCGCACCTTGTACCTGCTTTGAGCGAGCGCTGGCGTTATCGCGAGAACCATCGAGAACGCGACAACCGAACACAGCCGCAGGAAGAATCGAAGATGGCGATGCATGACGGCCTCCCGTGAAGTGCTGACACAACGTCGTGGGTCCCACTCCCTCGGCACCTAAGTCTAGGCCGCGACAACGTTCGATCCGAGCCGTCTGTCAGTCGCTGCGGCGAGGCGCTCACGAGAGGGCCGCGCGTAAGCACAGGCTCACTTCATTGTGCTTTGTGCAGAGCGTGTATGCCTGACTGCCTCGGGTAAAAGAGGATAAACGTTCGTTTCGGGCCTCTAAGCAAAGTCCGCTGGGTCGAAAGCGGGCATTACCAGCAGCACCAAGCGTCGTGTGAGGGGGGGCTATTCGAACAGGGCCCGCATGGTGGCCTCGCCCACCTTCGCCTTCGTTTCCATTTCGCGGCAGGCCTCACCCTCAAAGGCTCGGCGCAACTCCCTTTCACTGCCCGCGCCTTCGACTACCTCCACGACGCAAGCCTCATGGCTGTCCGACAGTCCCATCGCCATCGAAGTGAGCAGAGCAATACCGAGCAGGCCAATTAGCACGAAGCCGGCGTAGACGGTCACGGGGAGATCCTTCGACATGCCGTCACCGAGAAATGGGATTGCCGCGATATCGGCCGGGACACCCCTGGCTTGAATCGCTTGGGGCGGACCGATCGTCAGGCGCTATCGCGATTGGATGCGCTCGGTTCTGTCGGGATCTAACGCTAGTGGCCCCTGCGGCCCTTGGGCCGTCTAGGAACGCTGTTGATGGCCGGCCAGTTGGGCTCAACTCTTGGCTTAGTCACTTTCCGAGGACCCTTCAAGACGGCCGTCCGCTCAACGAGTGGACGGCCCACTGCGTTTGGTAGGAAAGGGATGCCCATCGAAGCCAGCCGCCGGCATTGAGCCTTCCAGCTGTTCGGCTTTAGGGCAGTGAGTTCCCCGACCTCATCAGGCGTGAGCCAAGTCTCCGACATATCCAGCGCCCCCTACTCCTTGAGTTCAGGCTTCTTGCGGGGCTTGTACGGCCGTAGTCGGATGGCCGACAGGCGTGCGTCTAGCGAAGACGTGGGCAAGGCGCGCGGCTCTCGCGACCATGGGCGAGACTGAAGGCAAGCATCTAAAGTCTCTCGAAAATAGACCTTTCTCCCACCTGAGTTGTTTGCAGGTAATCCCATTTTTCGGAATGCCCACAAAGAGCAGCGACAGTACTCGGCCGCTTCAGCCTCGGTCAGCCAACGCGCCCATTGCAGACCCTTCGGTTCGCTCATCGATGCTTGCCGGCCCGGTGACTGTTCCGGTACTCCACGACCTCGCCCGCGCGCCAGGTTGCCGGCTTGTAGGTCAGCCTCGAGGGAAAGCCCGGACGACAGGCCACCCTTTGCAGGAAGTGGTCTTTCGACACCCCCCAGAGCTCGGCGCACTCGTCGGCGGATAGAGCCAACTCCGTCCAAGGAACCTTCTCAGCAAGCGTCATCGTTCGCGCTTCCTGCGCGCATGGAATCGATTCGCGTCGCGCCATTCCACCACCTCGCCGGCCTTCCACGCTGCCGGTTTCAAGTTCACCCGCCGGGGGAACGTAGGGAGGCAGGCAATGGTCCTTAGAAATCGATCCTTGGACAGGCCAAAGAGCTGCGCGCATTCGTCCGCAGCTAGGGCCAACTCAGTCCACGGCAACTTGTCGAGTGCGGACACGGGCCACCTTCGTCTAACTCTTCGAGATCAAACGAAGTCGCGCAGCATCAGGGGCCAAGGCTCGACCACCCGCGGTGAGTGGTGGACGGTACACGGCTAGATTAAGCCCGGGGACCACTTTGGCTTCTCAGGCCGCGAGGGAGCATCCCGGCCCTCTACCGTAGAGCGCATCACAACCGGCCAGCCATATGCATCTATGTAATGCCGAATCCCATTCCGAACGAGAAAGGCAACTTGCCTTGCCTTCTGTGGAGATCTGGTCAGCTGCGCCACCTCTGACTTCGACAGGGTCAATGCGGTCATGAATGTGAGCAGTCCTTAACGGAGTTGGCGTCACCTTAAGTCACTCCGCAGCACAGCACTGCTCACCGGTTCTCATTCCTGCATTGAGTGGAGGCATCGCGGTGATGCCTTAAAGCAGCCGCGAGCTCTCTAAGCATCGGTCGAACACCACCTTTCCATGCATTACGGCTGACCACTGCCTTTCCTTCGTCGGTTACTGGGCCTGTTGATTGCTCCCACGGGTTCCAGCGCTGAATTGCCTCTGCTTGCCGTGCCCGGGCCTCGGGCGTCCAGCGGTTCCCCATGTATCACCTCGAAAAGTTTGTTTGGCTGGATTTCGCTCTCTCCCGCGCGGGGTTCCGTCCCGTTGTTGATCTGCTGGTGGCCCGCCGCGATGTTGGCCTGGCGTACGAAAGCCACCGAACGCGGGTTCTTGACCTCGGCCAGTGTCTCCACCGTCGATCGACTCTGGCTCTGAGCCTTCATGGCGAGCCGCAAGTATGTGTCTGCCGCGCCCAAGTTCTGGCCCAGATTGAGCGCCGCGCGTCGGGTGCACTCGTGGAAGATCGTGTTTAATGCGAAGGCCTGCCCGACAAGCATCGCTTCCATGCCGGCCAAGCTGCCGCCTTCCACTTGGCGAACGTGGTCCTTCAGCACCGCGACGCACTCATGCAAACCCAGATCGCCGAATGAACCCGCTCCCATCAATCGCGCAATGTGCGCCCCGGAAGCAATGCCATTGACGGCAATCTCGGCCATCGCCTGGTTCTCCGTCTTCCCGGACGGAAGCACCACCTCAAGCGAATGCGTCGCCCGCTTGCTTGCCTTCTTTCCAGCCACGAGAACCTCAGTCTAGTCGGGAGTCAGCACTCGCCACGTCGGAACGAATCACGATTGGTGATGGTGCATAGCGCAGCCATCGGATGTACCAGCGGCACCCTGCGGCGTCTGCGATGGACCAAGCGAGCGCACCGGCGGCAAAGAAGGTGAGTACGAATGCGGCCTTCCCCACCGCCCCTGGCAGCAGGAGGGCGGCCGTCAACAGCGCAGCTGTGAGCCACGTTCGGCGGTTGACCTAAGCCTTGTGTAGCTCGTACTCGTTGCCGTGCAGCGCCAGCAGCTCTTCCCAGTTCGCCACGTCGGGGTACATCTCATGTTCCATTTTTGACACTCGAATCTCCTAGTCCCCGTAGGGGAATGCTTCTCGTGATTGGGGCGGGTAGCCCGAGGTTCTGAATCTCTTGGGCGGCTTCGGGCGTGCTAGGCTCGGGGCGCCCTAGTTGGGAGCCCCTGAGATGGCTGATCTGCAAAAGAAGGACTGGCTGGACCACGCCCGCGAGCCTAGCGACGGGTGGAAGGGAACCCTGTGGTTCGGCGCCGCCGCGGTCCTCGTTATTGGCGGGGCACTGGCGTTCTTCCTTGCGCTCTAAGCAGCTCGTCGGCCAGCTCCACCGTCTCCTCATCTCCGTTCATTTGGCCGATGCTGCGCAGCGTGTGTAGCTGCGCCGCGGCGCTGCCCACCGGCACCTTGGTGGAGTCCGCCAGCCACCGCACTACCCACGGCTTCGTCAGGCCGCGCGCCAGCAGGTTCAAACCGGCGCCTGCAGAGATCAGACCGCCCGTGCCGCCCGTGAAGAGGGAGCTGACCAAGGCGCCGCCGTAGGTCAGAGCAGCGATCCTGTTCGCGGTCCCTGGCGGATTCGCGTACACCTGAGCGCCGGTCTTGATGTTCTCGGCCACCCGAGCGATGCGGTCCATGTCCTTCGAGAACGACGAGCCGTAGCGATCGAACAGCGCGCGCCTTGCCTCGGGGCTCAGCTTGTTCCAGTTCGTCAGGAACGTCTGAGCGCTGAACTCCGCGCCCTCGGCTCCCTACTGTCCAGCAGAAGCCAACCCCATCCGCTTCAGGACCGCGCCAGTGATCGCGCGCTGCCCTTCCTGGTCCAGTGACTGCATTACCCCCCGCAGGGTAGTGCCGCCGTCCCTGGTGCCCGACATGGCCGCTGCGTAGACCTTCTCAGGGCCGCCGCTCTTGTCCACGATCCGCTCCAACTGATCCAGGCGGCTCGCGCTCATCTTGAAATAGTTATTGGCGCGGCTCATCGCCTGGGCGGCCTTCGGACCCTGAGCCTTTGCCGCCTCGTCCAGGTCTTGCGAAAGCGCCGCGTAGACCTGCTTGAGCTGCCTAGTGGGGCGATCCGTCGAGAGCGAGAAATCCGCCAGCTCCCGTCCAATGCTCGTGCGGATGTCCCGCACGGTCTGGTAGCCCAGGCCACCCGCAGTCGGAGCGAGCCTACCCATCGGGCCGGAAGTACGCGAGGCGGCTATGTCCTGCTCAATACGCTCGGCCAACGAACGGATCTGCGGATTGATGAACTGCTCGCCTGTCGCGGCCGCGCCCTTTGGCACCGTCGTCAGGGTCGTCAAAGCAGCGCGCGTGCGGCTCATCGGCACCAACGTCTCCGGAGGGATCAGCGCGTCAGCAGCACGGTACAACTGGCCGCGCTTCCCTTCGACGTCTTTGGCGAAGGTACTGATGCCCCGCTCCACCGCGCGGCCTGCCCGTTCGCTGCTCGCGTTGCGGTAAAAGCCATCCGCATTCGCCTGGAGACCTTCGCCGATGTCCGCGGCCTGCTTCCTAGCGAAGCGGTCCATGACACCCGAGCTGGTCGGCGAGCCTGCAAGCAGGTTCTCCACGCCTTGGACAGCGCGATTGCCGGAAGCCTGACCAACGGAGGGCGACGTTCCGAGTTGACCGAAATCCTCTATCGCGCGCTGCATACCGATACCCGACCTGCCGCGGACAAGGCCACGAGTAGCTGCTGCAGTACCGGAGCTAATGGCACCTGGACTCAGGCCACCGGCGAGACCCGCGGCCAGCTGCACGCCTGGGCCGTAGCCCTTTTCGTTTGCAACCGATGCTGCGCCCGCGCCCGTCGCAGTGCTCACGGTTTGCAGCGTCGGCTGTGCGGTAAGGAAATCCCCAACACGGTTAGCAACGCTCGGACTCGTGGCGGCGCCGCGGCCGGCATTGAGCACGCCACCGATGCCCATCGTCAGAGCAGTGCCGGTCAGCGCACGACCCACATCCGCCTGCACCCGTTCGGAGGCTGTCTCAGCGCGCGGCAAGCCCATGTTGTCGAGCACTTGGCCCCAACCCTCACGAGTCGTCGCCTGGCGCTCCCAGCGGCGCTCCGGCTGTCCAGCGATCAGGCTCTTGGTCGTCGGTTCCTTCTCGCCAAGCCAGTTGTAGGCGTGGATGAAAGGATCGGCCACGATGCCAATCAAGTCGCCTACGCCCTCAACCACATTGCGCGTGCTGAGGCCGAGGTCCCGTTTGACGCCACGCTCCATCGGCGGTTCTGCGCGCGTAGCCGCGGCGGTCGCCTTGGGCTGCTCCTGATACCTGCTCCACGGACCATCGGCCTACGTCTCGGTTTGATACCTCTCCCACGGTCCTGCCATTACAGCTTCTCCCAACTGTTCGGATCTCCAGGGTTGCCGCCCTTGAAGCGGTGGCCATCCTGCACTTCGCCCACAGTGGGGCCGTTGTTGCCACCTGCCTGCTTCCGCTGCTGGTAGACATCTTGGTTGAACAACTGCGGATAGCTCGACACTTGGTTCTCGATACTGGTCGCGACGGCCCGATAGAGCTCGTCCAACTGCGCCTGGATCTGGGGCCGCGTCCTCGGGTCCAAGACCGCTTGGAACGACGTCGGATCGCGAAGGGCGCTCTCCAGCATCGGAAGTTCGCCTGGCTGCAACACGCCCGTGTTGTAGACGATCCGCAGCGCGGCACGAGCGTTGTTGTAGGCGGTGCCGAGGCGACCCTTTTGCTCACCGTCCAGAAGCAGGCCGGCGCCATTGGGAACTTCCGTGAGAGCCCTATCGAACGCCTTGAACGTGTTGAGCGCGTCCTTCGTCTCCTTGAACTACGTGCGCACCTTGGCGGCCTCACCGGCAGACAGCGGCAGAACGCCGGGAGTGCCAGTGCGCGCGTCCGGCTTGTTGACCACGTCGATCTTTCCGTTTGGCCCAACCTGGGCGACCGTCCCCTCGGGCAAGCCCTGTTGCGCAATCTCATCCGGACTTAGCGTGCGATATGCGCCCGGCCCCTCCTTCCGCTGGACGTGCCTACGCCCAAAAGGGGCCTGCGTCCGCGAAATGTCCGCTTGCGATGCGGGCACCTGCTGACCCGGCCCGAACGAAGAGGTAACCTGCGCACCTCGCGAAGGCTCGACGTGCATGTGGTCGCCTTCATCCAGTACGTCGTAACCCATGTCACGACCGCGGGCCGAGAAAGCCGCGCGCTGGTCCGGAGGCACGACAACGTCCATGCCCTGGCCCTTCGTGTGGTAGCTGTTCGACACGCCGCCGACCTTGGCGTTGTGCCCGGCGTCGCGATAGAGACTCGTCACCTGCACGCCAGGGAAGCCACCAATGAGGGAGCCGAAGTCCTTCTACGGATCAAGGATCGTCCCCGCCACCGGATTCCTAGCCTGCGGATCGTCAGAGGTGATGCCGAACTTCGGAGCCGCGGTCGGTACCGACGCAGCGAGCGGACCAGCCGCGGGCGCTTGAGATTGAACCTGGGCCTCGGCACGAAAGTTACCGGCGGGGACAAAGCCGCCCGTCTCGTCATCCCACACATAGGGGTCTTCGAACTGGCCCGTTTCGTCGAGCATGTAGATCGGCGCGCCCGGGTTCTTTCGACGGGGGTTAGCCGCGTCATACCACTCCTTTGCGCCCTTTGGGTCCTCGACCTGCCATTCCTTGAACGCCTGCGCGTTGATCGAACCGTC
Organism: Lysobacter sp. MMG2; assembly: GCF_016735495.2. Lineage (GTDB taxonomy): Bacteria > Pseudomonadota > Gammaproteobacteria > Xanthomonadales > Xanthomonadaceae > Lysobacter_J. Next base: position 149,157 of record NZ_JAERQY020000006.1, on the reverse strand, counting down.
CTGATTGCGGACGCGCTGCTTGATGGCGTGCAGGCGCTGCTCGGCTTCGTTGTTTGAGGCCATTCGACCCATGATGGCGTCTTGGTATTGGTCCCTCTGGATGTCTCGCGCGTTCTCGTTCATCGCGAGCAGACCGGACTGAAGGCCTTCACCCACGGCATTGCCGAAGCCGCCACGGGCCTGAAGCATCGACAGGCCTGCGTGCAACAAGCCTTGGCGGATCATCGCGCTCTTGTCCTCGTCGGAGTACGAATCCGCACTCGGGATAAGGCGATCGGCAAGTCGCGCTTGCCAGCCGCGCTGCGGCGGGCCGGCGAGGAAGCTGGCGGCTAATTGGGCGCGGGGCGCCTATTCGAAATCGGGGGCGAGAATGCCGATCTGGGGGATGTTGATCATGGTGAGTCCTGTGCTTAACGGTTCTTCTTGGTGGCGCGCATTGCGTCAGCCAGTGCGATTGATCCGGCGGAACTGGAGCCTGCGCCCTGCGCACCCAGACCGAAGCCCGCCGCCGCATCGCTACCTGCCCAGCCTTGTCCGGCCACTTGGATTGCGCCCGCGCCAAAGGGAGTGAACGAACCGGCCGCACGACCGTAGGAGCGCGACTGCGGCACGCTGAAGCCGAGGTTGCCGCCGTAACTGCCACCGAAGGGATTGCTGCCCGCAAGCGACCCGCCCCAGGGAGCCTGCGCTTGCACTGGCGCCATGGTGGGCATGTTCATGGATGGCTGACCGCCGACGTTGCCAGCATACACATCGCCCAGCAGGCCGATCTATTGCTTGGTGACCGGTCCGATCTAGTTGCCGAACTCACTGAAGGCAACGTTGGGAGGCGGGCGGAAACCCTTGGCGTCAATCGCGTGCTGCATCTGCTGCTGCGAGAGCGAGAGCTGCGAGTTCAGCTAATCCTGCGGGCCGTAGCCGAACACGCGTGCAGCCAGCCCCTTGCCGAACGGAATCCAGTTCTGGCCGTTGCTATCGATGGCGGTGTCCGCGACCTTTCCCGCCATGTACGCGCCGCCGGGGCCGAGGAACGTTCCTGCCAGTACTTTCGCGCCGAAACCGAGGGCGCCTTTGCCGACGTTCTACAGCGTGCCATCGGGCGCGCGCTGCTCACCCGGGAAGAGCCCATTGACGCCAGCCCTTGCGGCGCGCTGGATGAAGTTGCCGGCGTACTAGTTGAAAAATCTGGGACGGTCTGGGTTTGCCATGTCGTTACCTCGTTTGCTGTGATATTCGAAGAAGGCCCGCGATCTGGCCGCCTATCCGGCGATCGCAGCACCCAATAGACTGCCGCCACCAAGTCAACAAAGAACTACGATGACTCCGCTGCCTTCCGTGCTCGAGTGGCTAAAGTTCGCGATCAGTGCCGCGACCTTGGTTTCGATCGTCATTGCTTTCCGCAGCTACAGAGCCAATGTCGCAAAGCAGAACGAAGATCGAATCCGCGACAGCGACAAAGAGCTGCTTGCTCAGGCTCAGAAGTCGATCCAATGGGCCTACGACGCGCTAACGGACGAAGGTAAGGGGCTCCCTCCCTTGCCCGATCGCCTGAACTGGCTCACTTCCGCCCGCCACCTAATCCGCGCTCAGAAGCTTGCCGCCAAAATTGCTAGCCCAACCTATAAGACAGTCTATGAAGAGATCGAGGAGTTCTGGCGCCATAGGTTCTATGTCGCGTTGAGCCACTCCGATCTTCGTAGCTGGGCTTACTTTGCCGACTCCGCCAAGTCGAACTACCCAGAAAGAATCCAACCGACCTCCGCCGTGGTGATCGTCGCCTTCTCGAGTTGGAAAGAAGGGGTGCCTGATCCGACAGATGAAGTTGACCTCGATACGATAATCAAGCGCGGGGCCTTGGAAAACACGTCAGCTGGAAGGGGCCTCGAGTCCTACTTGCAGCAGCTCGAGGCTGCGCGTAACAAGCTCCAAGAGCGACGCAAAGCTGAAATGGCGAATCGGCCAATTAAAGGCGAACTAGACACCCCTTAGGAGTCAGGCGGCCCAGTCGTAATTTGGGAGCCATCCTGTATCGCGGGATGGCGCGCGAGGGTCGGAGGCCGGGGGGCGATCGCGATTCCCTACTTCCAATTTTATCAACTTGACCCCAGTTCGCCGTCCCGCTTCGAGCTTGTTCCACCAAGTGGTTTCCGCGAACGGTGAGAGGACAGTACCGGCCGTCAACGGGTGCTCGTCGTTGGCAGCCGCTTCGGTGAAACGGAGCGCGCCCTCGACAAGGCGACGTCGGTACATGTCGTGTACGACCGATTTCAATCTCCGATAGCGGGCGGCACGAATGCCCAGCTGCGACGCCCGCTGATCAGTGGGGGTGCACGATGCGGGCATGTAGAGCTTCATGAGCCCGTCCACCACGCCGAACCGGATCGCGTCCGCCTTGTGGCGTTCACCACGCGACGTACACCATGCCTGCGTGTACGCGAGACCGTAGCTCAGCACCGTTTCGAGGTGCTCTTCCTGTCCGGCGTAGTACAGGCTCACCAGCGCAGGGCGGATGTCGTGGGGCCCGTCGCTCATGAAGGACAAGGCCGCGGGACAGCGCGCGGGGCGAATCCTCATACACCGCGTTCCTGGAACGCTGCCATGATCCCTTCATCCGGCTCGATACCTCGCGCGCCGCAACGATCGAGATACATCGCTTTCAAGGACTGAAGGCGTTCCAGACGATCAGGCAGATATCCGTCAGCCAGCATCAGACTGGTGTCCAAGATGCTCAAGCCGGTCTCGACCTGCTTCTCTGGTGACCCCGTCGGGAACGCCTCAGGATTCAGTGCGCCGTCACTTGTCCCTCCACCCTGCTCCTTTTCCCGATTCCCAAAAGAAGAAAAGGCTTCTTCCCTCTCTTCTTTTTCTTTTTCAGGAATCGATTCATTAAGGTATTCGGGTGGTGTCCTTGCCGTGGGTGTGACGGCGTCTAGACCGTTCCTTTTGGACTGATTCGCCGCTACCGACGGACGAGAATGTCGCCCCTTGTCCGCGTCACCCACGGCACCCACGCCGTTACTTCCAGGCCCACGTTGTGCTTGGAAATGGGGCACGTACCGATTGAGCTTTCCGCGGTGTCGCGCTCTGTGGAGATACCCAAGCTCCTCCAAGCTATCGAGCGCCCGCTGAACTGTCCGGCCATCCAGATCAGCATCCGAGGCGATTGACTCGATCGACGGCCAGCAGCACCCATGCTCCGCATTGAAGCGTCTTAGGATGACTGCCATTACGGCCACCGTAGCTCGGCTGCCGCGTGAGTCGCACGCGACAGTATCGAGAAGGCGGAACTTGTCGCCGTAGCCTCCGGCGATCTTCTGTGTCGTCACTGTTCGCCCCCCGGCGCTCATCGAGCTGCCGGTGGACTGCCGCGGAGCAGTCCAGTACGGAGTCGTTCGATGTGCGTGGAAACCTCTCGCAACGCGGCCAACATCTGGTCGCAGCGATCCGCGCCAAGGTCACGGGATAGGTCCATCAGCTGGCCATGGGTCCGGTCGGCTAACTCGATCAGGCAAGCCTGCGCATATGGGGAATTAGGGGCCATCCAGTGTCTCCGCTAGGTAGGTAGCGCCCTCGTAGTCCGAGCTCTGTTTATGCGCCTCGGTGACACGCAGAAACGCACTCGTAATCCACGCCCCTGCCCCGTTGCGAGTCCAGCCAGCAACTAAGAGTTCGGGCGGCATCAGGCACCGGCGCGTGTTGATTCCGCCCAGGCCGGCGAAGTCGCCTACCCGGTGCCGATCAAAGGCCGATTCACTGTTGAACAGATCGCCACAAGCGGTGCACTGGCAGCGACGGCCCGTCAGATTGGGCATGGCCATCAGCCAGCCTCCTTCGGAGCCCTGCGCCGTGGACGACGGCTGGTCCGGCGGGCCGGGCGCGTAGAGGCGGTTCCGTCCCGATGGCAGCAGATGTGTCGCCAGCTACGCCCAGCCCGAGCGTCGCGAATCGTGCGGGGATCGAGTCCAAGTTCCCTCGCCCATTCCCGCGTGCTGATCTGCTTCGCGGTGCGGCGGATCTCGCACACCTGCTCCCCTGTGAGCTTGGCGTCGGAACGAAGGTCGCCCGTCGGCACGCGGCCCTTGTCTAGAGCGCGGAGCAGGTTCTCGGTCGGCGTTACGGCTTCGAGGTTGCGGATGCGGTTGTCAGCCCTCTTCCCGTTCCGATGGTCGATGTAGTGCCCGTCCGGAATCGGCCCGTTTACGGTCTCCCAGATCAAGCGATGGGCGTACTGATGGCCCGATCGATTGGCGGACCACCCCAAACGGATGTAGCCATCGCCGTAGTCGCGGCCCAGGACCTTGCCCAAACGGCCATAGACCAAGCCGCGCGCTGGATCGACGAGATAGCGCGACTGCCAATGCAGGATCAGACCCACAATGCGAACATGTGCAGCGTGCGGATCGAACAGGGTCATGCACATTAGGCAGCCTCCTTCCGCGCCTTGGCACGTCGCTGCCACTCGGGCATAGGCGACCAGCGCTCCGGTAGCCGCCTCGGAAGACTTTCAAGACTGTGGAGGTAGACCATCCGCCGACGGCCCAAGACGAACGTGTCCAGAAGTCCGTCGCGGACAAGTGCCCACGCCGAGGTTTCAGGAATCCCATGGGCCTTGCACGTCGGAACTAGCGGTGCGAATGCGGGCTTGAGATCGTGATCGGATTGATTGGACGGGGGCATTAGGCGCCCCCTTCGCTCAAAGCCGACGACGGATTCTGGAGATCAAGCCAATCATCAAACCGCCTAACGTCGATGTAGACCCTTCGTCCGATCCGGACGATCGCCCCAGCACGAGAAAGGCCGTTTTGAGGTGCCTGGAAGATCCACCAGCGGAGTTGAGACTCACTGAATGGAGTTGAGTCTGCGAACTGCGAAACGCTCCTAAGCGTACGTGAACTGCTCACTGTTGTTGACCAATCCCGACCGGGGTGGACGGGTTCCGGGCAATGGTCGCTCGCTCAACTAAGGAGAAGTCCCAAGTTCTTCTCCAGATTCCCTATTGGGGTTTCTCTGAATGCAAGCCCCGCGCTTCCTCAAGAATCTTGCGAATCGTTTCGTCATTTGGACCGACGAAGCCCAGCGCTTGAATCTGAGCTTCGATCGCAGCAGCGGCTCCTCTCTTAGGAAGGCGTGCCATCACATCAAGCGCGCGAATGACGCGCAACAAGCTCTTCTCCCGCCTAGCGTCCAAGGCCAAAGATTCACGCTCCTTGCTGTGCTCAGCGACAAACATTACGTCGTCAGGCCCAGTGCTCTGACAGACCATTACGTAGCCATCGTCCGGCCCGCGGAACTCGGAGCGACCACGCACGGTGACAACCACATGCCCATCGTCGTCATCTATGCCAACGTGCCATCCCTCCAAACTGATCGCATCCTTCCTCGTGAACACCGTTGCCACGAATTCTTGAGCGAGGCGCACCCATCCAGTCACTTCGTAGCCAGGACGAGGGATTATGGTTCGCCGCTTGTTCGTAAGGAACAGGCGTGTGCCGTGCTCATACGTTTCAGTCGGGTCGAACGGTGTTCCCAAGTCACGCCAACGGACATTCGGGAAGGTCTCGAATGACCAGGGCGGAAGAAATTCCTCTTGACTCCCTTCAGCCATTTCACGGAGAAAAACATATGCGTCCAGCTGGCCGCTCATGGCCCTGGATCTCACAACGCTCTCGCTGACACCAAGTTCTTTCGCTTTTGCAGAAATATCTATGAAGTCAAGTTCAAGCACGCGCGTACCCTCGCGCCCCAAGAAGGGGCCGCGCCAGCGCCGCAGGGTGGCGGCGTTTTCGCCCCGTCGGGCTAGGCGCGGCTGTTTTGCCTACCGGTTCCTATTCAAGCCCTCTTCGAGCTCATTTGCCAAGGCACCCCAATCCACATTTGCCCCCATCTGACCCATGCGCCGTTTGCCGGCCTTCCGGGCGATCCAAGGGGTCCATAGGGCTCCTCGTCCCACCACTTGCTCGTCGAACGCCTTCTCCATCTCGCGCACACGTGCGTTGAAATCGCGGCACTGCTCCAGGGTATCCCTGATCATTGGGACCGCATTCTTCATCTGCCCGATGGTCAATTCCGTGTGGCTGCTGACACTGAAGTGGTAGCGAAGGAAATTGATGGCGCGCTGCTCGTTTCTGCCCCAGGATTTGAGTTTGTGCAACAGCCCTTGGAGCTCCTTGTTGAGAGCCTCGATCTGCTCCCACTCGTCCTCCGCCGAGACCTGAGGGAAAGGCTGTGGCATCTGCGGGGGGCGCCCCGGGAACTGCAGGACATCAGCGCTCATGGTCGGCCTCCTCTCGACTGGAACGGGCGCGCTGAAGGCTCTCCGCCATCCTTCGGCCGAAGTTGAGCAGCCGAGCCTCGCCGTAGGTCATGGAATCATCGATTCGGACACCTGACTGGTAGGCCTTCACCGCTGACTTCATGACTTCGACCATGCGATTGACAGACTCTTCGCTAGCCATGTCGCACCTCCGAATACAGACGCTCAATCGCAAGCTCAGCCGCAGCTAGGAGCAAGCCCTGGGTGGCATAGATGCCCCCGAGCCGGTTGTCGTCCACAGGGACATAGGCAGGCCCGCCAATGTTGGCATCCGCGCGGCGTTCGAAGTCTTCCCGGAGGGTATCGGCCAGATTGCGGAGGCCGGTAATTGCCTCATCTAGCGTTACTAACTGGACCCGCTGAGCCGGGGTCAGGGCTGTTTCTACCCAAAGCTGGTTTCGAATTGGGACATAGCGGGGCAGTGCCGCCGCGATATCATTCGCAGTTGCCATGGTCGTTCTCCTCATAGAACGGTTGTGGAAGGCGGGGTCGGGTGTTTCCAGCACTCGGCCCTGCCGCTTTTTACAGATTGCGCTTGGTGTAGGTGTTCCTCCTGGTTCGTGGGTCTGAATCTGGAATCAGGCGCGCCTGCCGCGGATGGGCACGACCTTGGTCTCGCCAGCCCGCAGTTGATCTAGGTGGTCCGCCCACGCCTGCATCATCTGCTTGCGCTCGCTGAGATACTCCGCCCGGTTGTATACAGCGCGAACCTTATTCCGCTCCGCATGGGCCAACTGCCGCTCGATCACATCAGACGACCAGCCCATCTCATTCAATACGGTCGAAGCCATCGCGCGGAAGCCGTGGCCGGTCATGGTCTCCTTGTCGTACCCAAGGCGACGCAATGCAGCGTTGATCGTGTTCTCGCTCATCGGCTCCTTTGGGGAGCGCACGCTCGGGAACAGATAACGGCCCTTAGCTGTAAGGGGTTCGAGCTCTTGGAGAATCTCCACGACCTGCTTGGAGAGGGGCACGATATGGTCCCGCCGCATCTTGGTTTTGGATCCCGGGATACGCCATTCGGCCGCATCCAGGTTGAACTCTGACCATTCCGCCTTGCGCAATTCTCCAGGGCGGACGAAGACGTAAGGAGCCATCCGGAGCGCGCTGCAGGTTGAGTAGAGTCCTTCGTATCCGTGGAGAGTGCGCAGCAGATCGCCGATGTCTGCCGGCCGGGTGACCGCCGAGTAGGACCTACTCACGAGTGGCGCCAACGCGCCACGAAGGTCGGCAGAGGGGTCGCGCTTGGCTCGGTTCGTGGCAATGGCGTAGCGGAATACCTGGCCACACTTCGCACGCGTGCGGTGCGCTGTCTCGTGCTTCCCAGAATCTTCAATGCGTCGCAGGACAGCGAGCAATTCTGAAGGTTCGATCAGGTCGATGGGTCTAGAGCCAAGATGCTTGAAAATATGGGCTTCTAGTGCCCATTTGGCCTTGTCGTAGGTCGCCGCAGACCACTTTCGCTTCTGCAGGTTGAGCCATTCAGTGGCCACCGCTTCAAACGTGTTCGCATGCGCAACCTCCGCATGCAGCTTTTGCGCTTTCCTCTTCTGCGAGGGATCGATGCCCGACGCGAGCACCTTCCGTGCCTCGTCGCGGCGCGCGCGGGCCTCCGCCAACGACACCTCTGGGAATACTCCGTGCGAGATGCGTTTTTCTTTGCCGGCAAAGCGGTACTTGTGCCGCCAGTAGCGACGACCGTCCGGCATTACTTCCAAGTAAAGACCGCCGCCGTCGAACATGCGCACCGGCCTTGAGCCAGGCTTCGCACCCTTGATCGAAACTTGCGTCAGCTTTCCGGTCGCAATTGCCACTGGGGGCACCTTCATGCGTACCGGGGACAATCCCCGTTCTTGCCCCCAATCCTGCCCCCAGATGCCCCCAAATGCAATGGGTCTTTACTGAACTGGAGGGACCGCTGACTAGTCTATTTCCCTAGGGGAATTTGGCCATTGCGGAGGGAACTGATCTCAACTGAACTCAACTTTGGTGCCCGGACCCGGGATCGAACCGGGACACCCTTGCGGGTGGCGGATTTTAAGTCCGCTGCGTCTACCTGTTCCGCCATCCGGGCTGGAACGCGCGCCTAGCTTACGCGACGAACCGCGCAGGACCGGTGCCGCACGATTTCCTGGCCGCAACGAAAAAGCCCGACCTGTCGGTCGGGCTTCATGATGCTGGAGGCCTGGGTCGGAATTGAACCGGCGTACGCGGATTTGCAGTCCGCTGCATAACCACTCTGCCACCAGGCCGGTGACTCGAATCCGTCGACCGGATTCTTTCATATTCCGGCCCCGTTCACGCAACGAGGCCTGAAACGACAAGGCCCCGAGAACGGGGCCTTGTCTGAAACTGGAGCGGGAAACGAGACTCGAACTCGCGACCCCGACCTTGGCAAGGTCGTGCTCTACCAACTGAGCTATTCCCGCAGAGGAACCGACATTTTAGGCATGGAATGAAAAGTGTCAACTCTTTTTCACTCCGTGGGAGGCCCCGTCAGCGGACTTCCCGAACCGGCCGATCGGGCTGCCATCTCCCGGTCGGATCGTCGAACGCGTCGGCGTTCGCGTTGCGCATATTCTCTATGAACGCGCGTCTTCGCGCAATACCGGCCATGCAGCGCGCAGGTATGCGAAGCCAGACCACAGCGTCAGCAATGCAGCCGCAGCAAGCAGCCATTCGCCGACCAGGAAGATGTTCACTCCATACAGCGGCTCCTGGTACAGCAGGCATACCAGCGCCACCATCTGCACGATCGTCTTGATCTTGCCGATCGAAGCGACCTTCACAGTGGCGCGCTGGCCGAGTTCGGCCATCCACTCGCGCAGCGCGGAAACGGCGATTTCACGGCCGATGATGACCGCCGCCCACAGCGCCATCCACACGGTTGGATGTTTCTGCACGGTCAGCAGCAGCGCGATGGCGACCATCAGCTTGTCGGCAACCGGATCGAGGAACGCGCCGAACGCCGAATACTGGTTATAGCGGCGCGCGATCCAGCCATCCAGCCAGTCGGTGATGGAGGCGAACGCGAAGATGAAGGCCGCCGCGAAATTGGTCCACTTGTAGGGCAGATAGAAGACCAGCACCAGCACCGGGATCAGCAGGATCCGCAGCAGGGTCAGCATGGTCGGTACGGTCAACTTCATCCTTCGCTCCGCGCGCCGCCGGTCGGTTCGGGCATGTCCAGGGGGGTGGGTCGTTCGGTGGGCCTGTCGGGGACGTCCAGCCCGTGCAGGGTCGCATAGATACGCTCGGCCAGGGCGGCGTTGATGCCGTCCACGCGCGCGATCTCCTCGATACCCGCCGCCTTCAGGCCCCCTAACCCGCCGAAATGCCGCAACAGATTAGCGCGACGGCGCGGGCCGATGCCGGCGATGTCCTCCAGTCGGCTGGTATTGCGCGCCTTCTGGCGGCGGCCGCGGTGGCCGGTGATGGCGAATCGGTGAGCTTCGTCGCGAACCTGCTGAACCAGCTGCAGCGCGGGCGATTCGGCCCCGGGGTGCACGGTCCGGCCGTCGGGCAGGAGGAGCTCCTCCTCGCCGGGCCGGCGTTCGGGCCCCTTGGCCACGCCCACGAGGGTCACCCCCTCCACGCCCAGGTCGCCCAGCACGGCACGCGCCTGGGCGACCTGCCCGGCACCGCCGTCGATCAGCAGGACGTCCGGCGTCACGCCGCCCTCCTCCACCGCACGGCGGAAGCGGCGCTCGATCGCCTGATGCATCGCTGCATAGTCGTCGCCTGGTTCGATGCCGCTGATGTTGAAGCGCCGGTACTGCCCGCGGACGGGGCCTTCGGCATCGAACACCACGCACGAGGCCACCGTGGCCTCGCCCATGGTGTGGCTGATGTCGAAGCATTCGATGCGCGAAGGCAATGCCGCCAGCCCCAGCATCTCTCGCAGCGCTTCGGCGCGCGCATGCTGCGCCGCATGGCTGGTGCGTTCGGCCGCCAGCGAGAGCTCCGCGTTGCGCCGCGCCATATCGAGGTAACCCGCGCGTTCGCCGCGCACATTGCACTTGATCTGCACGCGGCGCTCACCGGTACTGGAGAGCGCGTGTTCGATCAGCTCGCGATCGGGGATGTCGCGATCCAGCACGATCTCGCGCGGCGGCGTTTGTTCGCCGTAGTACTGGGAGACGAAGGCCGCCAGCACTTCCTCGGCATTCTCGCTGCCGTTCGTTTTCGGGAAGAAGGCGCGCGTGCCCAGGTTGCGGCCATCGCGGAACGCCAGCAGCAGGACGCACGCGGCCACGCCATGCATGGCGATCGCCAATACGTCCAGGTCGGCCGCGCGTCCGTCGACGTACTGCCGTGCCTGTAGGCTGCGGATGGAGGCGACGAGGTCGCGCAGCCGCGCGGCCTCCTCGAAATCCAGCCGCACGCTGGCCGCCTCCATCGTCTTCACCAGCTCGTCGCTGAGCTCGTCGCTGCGCCCTTCCAGAAAGAGGCCGGCGCGGCGCACGCTTTCCGCGTAGTCGCGCGCCGGCACCAGGCCCACACACGGCGCGCTGCAGCGACCGATCTGGTGCTGCAGGCACGGTCGCGAACGGTTGCGGAACACGCTGTCCTCGCAGCTGCGCAGCTTGAACAGCTTGTGCATGAGGTTGAGCGTGTCGCGCACTGCGCCGACGCTGGCATAGGGGCCGAAGTAGCGTCCCGGGATTGCGCGTGGACCGCGGTGCATGGCGATGCGCGGCCAGGCTTCCTGCGTCATCAGCACGTACGGGTAACTTTTGTCGTCGCGCAGCAGCACGTTGTAGCGCGGCTTGAGCGACTTGATGAGCTGGTTTTCCAGGATCAGCGCTTCGGCCTCGGTGCGCGTCACCGTGACTTCCATTCGCGCGGTCTGCGCCAGCATCGCCATGATGCGCGCGGACTTCGGTGTCGCATTGAAGTAGCTCGACACACGGTTCTTCAGTGCGCCGGCCTTGCCGACGTACAGCACGCTCTCGTCCGCCGCGATCATCCGGTAGACGCCGGGCGCGGTGCTCAGGTGCTTGACGAAGGCCTTGCCATCGAAGGCCGGTGCGACGGTTTGGCTCATGAATGCGCGGGCCGTCCGCAGGCTGGCCGCAGGAACGGCGGGATGCGGCTGGAAGCCGCGATGGGAAGCGGGACGATGGCGGGCGTTGCGGTCATGAGCATCGGCTCAGGGATGGGGCCGATTATGCGTCAGGGCAAGGCTTGCGCGCCGTGCGGAACACGCTCTGTGCGCCGGTTCAGCCCAGGCGCGACGCGTACTCCCGGCGCAGGCGTGCGATCACGCCGTCGGCCGCGCGGTCCAGGAGCTGGTAGACGTGCTCGAACTGTGCGGCGCCACCGGTATAGGGATCGGGAATCTCGCCCTCGCCCGCCATGCCGGCCCAGTCCAGCAGCAGGTCGATGCGCGCGTGCGCGTCGGCCGGGGCCCGGGCGCGCACGTCGCGCAGATTGGCGCGATCGGCGCACAGCACCCAGTCGAAACGCCGGTAGTCCACGGACGCGAGCTGACGCGCGCGCAGTCCGCTGATGTCGATGCCGTGTTGCGCTGCATTGGCGACCGCGCGCCGGTCCGGTGGCTCGCCGACATGCCAGTCGCCCGTGCCAGCCGAATCCAGTTCCACGCGTCCCGCCAGCGTCGAAACGGCGATGCGCGCGCGCAGCACGCCTTCGGCCACGGGCGAACGGCAGATGTTGCCCAGGCACACCACCAGCAGGCGGACCGGTTCAGCCATGGCCGGCGGCGATCCAGGCTTCGGCGCGGGCCAGGTCTTCCGGCGTATCGACGCCGGGCGGGAACGGTTCGGGCGTCACGCCGACCCGGATGCGGTAACCGGCTTCCAGCACACGCAATTGCTCCAGTGATTCGACCTGCTCCAGCCGCCCCGGCGGAAGCGCGGCGAAGCGCTGCAGGAAGCCTGCGCGGTAGCCGTAGATGCCGATGTGGCGCAGCCATTCGCCATGCTCGTTATCCGGCATGCGACTGCGGTCGCGCGCGAACGCATCGCGCGGCCACGGAATCGGCGCGCGACTGAAGTACAGCGCATGGCCGTCGCCGTCACGAACCAGCTTCACGGCGTTGGGATCGAACAACGTCTCCACGTCGGTGATGGGCGCCGCGAGCGTCGCCATCACCGTCTCGCCGTCCTGCATCAGCGCTGCAACCGCGCGTATGCCGGAGGCCGGCGCAAACGGTTCGTCGCCCTGCAGGTTCACCACGACGGTGTCGTCGCTCCAGCCGGCAATGCGCGCGCATTCGGCCAGCCGGTCGGTGCCGGAGGTGTGGTCCGGCGATGTCATCGCCACGCGCACGCCTGCACCGTCCAGTGCGGTGGCGATGCGCTCGTCGTCGGTTGCGATCCAGACCTCGCGTGCGCCGGCCTTCAGCGCGCGGCGGGCAACGTGCAGCACCAGCGGCTCGCCGGCCAGCAGGCGCAGCGGCTTGCCCGGCAAGCGGCTGGCGGCGAAGCGCGCCGGAATGGCGACGACGAAACCGGGAGTCTGCGCGTTCACGTCTTCTTCCTCGCTTTCGAGCCGAGTTCGCGGCATTCACGCGCCTTCGCAGCGATGCGGTCGAGCAGGCTCACCCAGAACGCTTCGGGCAGCTCCGCGCGCACCGGCACGCTGAAGAAGCGGTCGTCGGCGAAGGCCGCGCACTTGACCGCATCCTTCTCGGTCATCAGCACGGGCAATTCGCGGCTGCCGAATTCGAAATCGACGGACTGGTACTGGTGGTGATCGGAGAACGCGTGCGGCACCACAGCGATACCGAAATCGCGCAACGTCGTGAAGAAGCGTTCGGGATCACCGATGCCGGCCACCGCATGCACGCGCTGTCCGGAGAAGGCGCTCAGTTTGCGCGGCCGTCCGCCCAGCATCGGATCGACCATGTCGGCCACCAGCCGCATCGACCATTCGCCGAAGCCCGTGTCGGCGCCGCCCGTGCCCACGTTCACCACGCGGAAATCGCAACGCAGCCCGCGCTCGGGCAGTTCCCGCAACGGGCCTGCCGGCAGCAACTGGCCGTTGCCGTAGCGACGACGGCCGTCGACCACTTCGATCTCGATGTCACGCGCCAGGCGGTAATGCTGGAGGCCGTCGTCGCAGATGACGAGGTCGCAGCCTGCCTCCGCAAGCGCTTTCGCAGCCGCGGCGCGGTCGCGATCCACGCGCACCGGCGCGCCGGTGCGATGTGCGATCAGGACGGGCTCGTCGCCGCCCTGCGCGGCATCGGTGCGCGTGTCGACCCAGCGCGCCGTCGATGCGTCCTCGCGGCCGTAACCGCGACTGGCAACGCCGGGATTCCATCCTTCAGCGCGCAGGCGCTCAACCAGCGCGATCGTCAGCGGCGTCTTGCCGGCGCCGCCGGCGGTGATGTTGCCGACCACCAGCACCGGCACGCCGGGATGGCGTCGCTTCAACCAACCCTTCAAATACGCACTGCGACGCACTCCGCTGATCGCGCCGTACAGACTGGCCAGGAGTCGCGCGCCGATCGGAGCCGGCCGATCGCCGTACCAGTACGCCGGGGGATTCACCGGGCCTTTGCTCACCGTATTTCCTTCATTCCGCCTCGCGGAACTGCATGCGGTGCAGGTGCGCGTAAAGTCCGCCCTGCGCCAACAACTGCGAATGCGTGCCGCGCTCGACGATGCGACCCTGGTCGAGCACCAGCACCTGGTCGGCGTGTTCGATCGTGGACAGGCGATGCGCGATGACCAGCGTGGTGCGGTTGGGCATCAGATGCTCCAGCGCGTCCTGCACGAGGCGTTCGGATTCAGTGTCCAGCGCGGCGGTCGCTTCGTCCAGGATCAGGATCGGCGCGTCCTTCAGCATGGCGCGGGCGATGGCGAGGCGCTGGCGCTGGCCGCCCGACAGACGTCCGCCCTTGGCGCCAATGTCGGTATGCATACCCTTGGGCAAGCGCTCGACGAATTCCATCGCGTTGGCGCCGCGCACGGCGCGTTCCAGCGTATCGGCATCGGCCGACTGCATCTCGCCGTACGCGACGTTGGCCGCGACGGTGCCGTCGAACAGCATCACCTGCTGCCCCACCAGCGCGACCTGACGGCGCAGGTCGGCCAGGTGGTAGTCCTGCAGCGGATGCCCATCGAGCAGGATCTGGCCTTCCTCGATTTCATAGAAGCGCGGGATCAGCTTGATCAGCGTGGACTTGCCGCTGCCGGAGCGGCCGACGATCGCCGTGACCGTGCCCGGTTTCGCCTCGAAGGTGATGTCGGACAGCGCCGGCTCGGCTTGGCCGGGATAGCGCGCGGTGACGTGGCGGAACTCGAGCAGGCCTTGTGCGCGCTCAAGCGGGCGCGTGCCGGTGTCCACTTCGTCCGGCGTGTCGAGCACGTCGAACAGTCGCTCGGCGGAAGCCACGCCCCGCTGCAACATGCCCTGCACATTGGTCAGCTGCTTCAGGGCGGGGATCACCGCGAGCATCGCCACCATGAGGCTGACGAACTCGCCGGCGGTCAGACGGCCCTGCATGGCCTCGCGACCGGCGAAGAACAGCAGCAGCGCCAGGCCGATCGCGCCCATCAGCTGCACCATCGCCGAGGAGATGCTGCGCGTGGATTCGACCTTCAGGCTCAGGCGCAGATGGTGCTCGGCCTGGCCGGAATAGCGCGCCAGTTCGGTCGACTGCGCGCCGTACACCTTCACTTCCTGGTGGTTCGACAGCGCCTGGTCGGCCGATTGCAGCAACTGCGCTCCGCTCTCCTGGATGCGGTGGCCGATGCGACGGTAGCGACGCCCGACCTTGTCCATCGTCCACGCCAGCATCGGCCCGAGCAGCAGCACGGCCAGCGTCACGCGCCAGCTGGTGTAGAGCATCACGCCCAGCATCACCAGCACCTGCAGCGACTGCTGCAGCATGACCTTGGCCGCATCGATGGCGGCCTGCGCGACCTGGTCGCTGTCCGAACCCAGGCGGGTGAGCATCGACGACACCGGTTCGGTGTCGAAGCGCAGGCCCGGCAGGCGCAGGTACTTGCCCAGCACCTGCACGCGCAGGTCGCGCGCGATGCTGCGTCCGGCGCGCGCCATGAAGGTGTCGGTCAGATAACCGGCGAGGCCGCGCGCCACGAAGATGCCGATGATCGCCAGCGGCAGGATCAGGCCCACGTTCGGATTGCGGCTGACGAAGGTCAGGTCGACCATCGGCTTCATCAGTTTGGTGAACGCACCGGCCGCGGCGGCTTCGATCAGCATGCCGACCAGTGCGATGAGCAGAACCGAGCGGTACGGCGCGACGAAATGCAGCAACCGGCGGTAGGTCTTCCAGGGCGAGACGTCGTCGCTCACCTGGCGGTCTCCGCTGCCGCTTCGCGCGTCTGCGGCGCGGTCGCGTTCATCACCTTGCGGAAGCCGAGCTGGCCGAGTGCGTCGTACACCGTGACCACGGCCTGGTACGGCGTGCGCGCGTCGGCGCGCAGCATCACCGGGCGGTCGCGGTCGTTGCCGGCGACTTCGGAGATGGTGCTCTTGAGCGACTCGACGTCGCTGCGCAGCACTTCGCGGTCGTCGACAAAGTAACGACCTTCGGCATTGACGAGCACGATCAGCGCCTTGGCCGGATCGGTGTTGGCTTCGCCGGTGGCGCGCGGCAGTTCGAGCTTGAGCACCGATCGCGCGTCGAACGTGGCGGTGACGACGAAGAAGATGATCAGCACCAGGATCACGTCGATGAGCGGCACCAGATCGATGTGCGGCTCATCGTCTGCGCGGTGGTCGCGGATACGCATCGGGCGCGTCGCCTCAAGCCGCCTGCGGGGTGCGCACGGCGGTGGCCGGGCGCGTGTCGAGCGTGTCCATGAGCGCGATGGCCTCGTGCTCCATCGCCACGATGTACTCCGAGATGCGGCCGCGGAACCAGCGGTGCGCCATCAGGGCCGGAATCGCGACGATCATGCCGGCGGCGGTACACACCAGCGCCTTGCCGATGCCGCCGGCGAGCTGGTTCACGTCGCCGATGCCGTGGTCGAGGATGCCCAGGAACATCTGGATCATGCCGACCACGGTGCCGAACAGGCCCAGCAACGGGCCCGCCGCGGCGATGGTGCCCAGCGTGTTCAGGTAGCGCTCCATCTTGTGGACGAGGTGGCGGCCGACGTCCTCGATGCGCTCGCGGATCTGGTCGCGGGGACGCAGGCGCACGTCCAGCGCGGCGGCCAGCAGCTCGCCCAGCGGCGAGGTGCGGCGCAGGGACTCGATGTGGGCGGGGTCCAGCTTGCCGCTGCCGGCCCAGGTGCGGACTTCCTTGCCCAGGTTGGGGGGCAGCACGGCGGTGCGCCGCAGCGTCCAGGCGCGCTCGACGATCAGCGTCAGGGCCAATACCGACAGCAACAACAGCGGAATCATCGGCCAACCGCCGGCCTTGACCAGTTCCAGCACGCGAACTACCCCTCCGGCCCTCGGCCGTCTCGATCTGGCCGATAGGATAGCCCAGCCGGATGCGACTCCCCTCGCCGCGCGGCGTCCCAGAGCCGCGGGTGTGCATGCCGTCGCGCTTCCACCTCCACGCCCCCGGCATTCAGGCGAACGCGCAGAGCGCCTTCGCCGGCCGTGCCATGCACGGTTGCCCCCATGCGGCGCCAGCGCTCGACCACGAACGGGCGCGGATGCCCGAACCGGTTGCCGTGTCCAGACGACACCAGCGCGACCGACGCCCCCGTGCCGGCGATGAAGGCAGGGTCCGAGGAACCGCCGCTGCCGTGGTGGGCGACCACGACCACGTCGGCGCGGATGTCGGCCGCTGACTCCCGGGCGAGACGCCGCTCGATCACCTCACCGATGTCTCCCGTCAGCAGGGCTGCCCGTCCACGTGCTTCGACGCGCAAAACGCAGCTGGATTCGTTGCGCAGGTAGGGAAAATCGACCGGCGGATGCAGGAAGCGGAAGCGGACGCCGTCCCAGGCCCACTCTTCGCCTGCACGGCAGGCTCGCCCTCCGGGCAGGGCGAGCCCTTCGGGGGCAAACAGGGCCGGCACGGGGAAAAGCCGCTGCACCGACGGCCATCCCCCGGCATGATCGTTGTCGCCGTGGCTGACCACGGCCGCGTCCAGCCGTGTCACGCCCAGCGCATGCAGGACCGGTACGACCGCGCGCTCCCCGGCATCGAATCCATCGGGAACCGCGGGTCCCATGTCCACCAGCAGCGCGTGGTGCGTCGTGCGAACCAGCACGGACAGCCCCTGCCCTACGTCGATCACCACCAGCTCGGCCTCGCCCGGGGCCGGCAGTCGACGGTCAGGCCACAGCAGCGGCAACCACATCAGCACGGCCAGCGACTTGCCCGGCGTACCGCGCGGCAGAAGTAACCAGAACGCGCCCAGCAAGGCGAGTGGCAGGGCGAACCAGCGCGGCTCGGGTAGCCACCAGAGGGACAACGGGCTCGCTGCGAGCCGGACGAACAGCGGCCAGGTCAGATCGAAACACCAGGCAGCGGCCTGCCACGCCCAACCACCGGCGCCGGGATGCAGCGACTCCAGTCCCAGTCCGATCAACGACAGCGGCACCACAACCAGGCTCCACCATGGCACGGCGAGCAGGTTCGCCAGCGGCCCCGCGAGGGAAGCCTGCCCAAACAGGATCGCAGCCAGCGGCAGCAGGCCGAGCGTCGCCACGGCCTGCGCGGAAAGAAAGTCACGCACTGCACGGCCACCGCTGTCGGGCAGGCACCACAGAAGCCAGGCGACACCAGCGAAACTTAGCCAGAAGCCGGCCGACAGAACGGCGAGTGGATCCACGAGCAACATCGCGAATGCCGCCAGCGCCAGGCATTCCCCCGCGGACATCCGACGCCGCAGCATCCGCAGACCGGCCACGATGGCGATCATCAGGGCCGTCCGCACGGTCGGCAACGCGAAACCCGCAATGGCGGTGTAGACCACCGCACCGGCAACGCTGCCGGCCGCAGCGGCGACCTGCGCAGGCACGCGACGCGCGAGGTTCGGCCACAACCACCACACCCCGCGGATCAGCAACGCGAAGAAGCCTGCGACCAGGCCGACGTGGAATCCGGAGATCGCGATGAGGTGCGTCAGACCATTCGCACGCAGGACGGTCCAGTCCTCATCGTCCAGGCCACGAACGTCGCCCAATGCGAGCGCGCGAATGAAGCGCGCGGACGAGTCGGGCACGCGCACGACGATGCGTTCCGACATTGCGTCACGCCATGCGTCGATGCCCCGTGCGGACGTCAGAAGCCGCGCGGATGCAGGGTTGCGTACGTAGCCCATCGCCGCGATGCGCTGGGCCATGGCGAACTTCTCTGCATCCGCGCCGCCTGGATTGCGCAACCCGCGTGGCGCACGCAAGCGGAGCTCGAAACGCCAACGCTGGCCGGCGCGAAGCGTGGTGCGTCGTGCGGGATCGTCTTCGTACCAGGCCAGTCGCAGGATGCGACCTCGAAGGTTTGCATCCTGCACCGCATCGTCGACGCGCAACAGGAAGCTCGTGCGGCGCGGCTCATGTGCGGGCAGGTCGAGGATGCGGCCGGTCACGACGGCGTCGTGCCGCGCCGGCTCCGCCGGCAGTTGCAGCGACAGCGCATGCACCGCGTGCAGGCCGGCCAGGGCGTGACCCAGCAGCATCCAGCCCATCAACAGCGTGAATGTGCGCGGCGACCGGATGCCTCGCCATACGCATCCGATGCCCACGATGACCATCGCCAGCGAAGCCCACCACGGCAACAAGCCTGACGACCATAAACAAACGAAGACGCCGATCAACAACGCGAGCGCTGCAGCGATTCCGAACGGCGGCGTCCCTGCCGCTGGCGTCACCCGTCAGACCTCGCTGGGGGGCAACTCGCGCAGTTTGCCCTCGTGCAGCTCAAGCACCCGGTCCAGACGACGCGCCAAACGACGATCGTGCGTAACCAGCACCAGTGCGGTGTGCTGCTCGTGGTTCAACGCAAGCATTAACTCGAACACCGTCGAGGCGGTCTTCTCGTCGAGATTACCGGTGGGCTCATCGCCCAATACGCACGCCGGCCGATTGACGAGCGCTCGTGCCACAGCGGCGCGCTGACGTTCACCGCCGGACAGCTCACCGGGCTTGTGTTCGAGGCGATGGCCCAGCCCCACGGCTTCCAATAGCGCTTTCGCCTGCCTGTTCGCATCGGGTACGTGCGCGCCGGAGAGCAGCACCGGGAGCATCACGTTCTCCAGCGCGGTGAACTCCGGCAGCAGGTGATGGAACTGGTAGACGAAGCCGAGCGACTTGTTGCGCAGTGCGCCGCGGTCGGCATCGGACAGCGAACTCATCTTTCGCCCTGCAACGAACACCTCGCCCGCCGTCGGCCTGTCGAGGCCGCCGAGCAGATGCAACAGCGTGCTCTTGCCTGCGCCGGAGGCACCCAGGATGGCGACGGTCTCGCCCGACTGGACCGCCAGGTCCAATCCGGCGAACACCGGTGTGCGCAACGAGCCCTCGGCATAGGTCATCGCCAGGCCTTCCGCGCGGATCGCCTCGCCCTGGTGCTTGATTGCCTGCATGGCCTCACTCATAGCGCAGCGCCTCCGCCGGAGCCGTGCGCGCTGCGCGCCAGGCGGGGTAGATGGTGGCGAAGAACGCCATGACGAGCGCGACGGTGGCGATCACCACCACGTCGCTGGCCTGCAGATCGGTCGGCAGGCCGGTGATGTAATACACATCCTCGGGCAGCAGTTGCACGCCCACAACGGCTTCGATCGCCTTGAGGATGTGCTCCAGATTGAGCGTCAGTACGATGCCGCCGATCACGCCGATCACCGTGCCGATCACGCCAATCAACGTCCCCTGGACGACGAACACCTGCATCACTCCGCGCGGCGTGAGGCCCAGCGTGCGCAGGATCGCGATATCGGCCTGCTTGTCGGTGACCAGCATGACCTGCGAACTGACCAGGTTGAACGCGCCCATCGCGATGATCAGCGACAGGAGGATCGCCATGATGGTCTTTTCCATCTTGAGCGCGCGGAACATGTTGGCGTTCTCGCTGGTCCAGTCGCTGACGCGGTACGGACCGCCCAGCGAGACGGCGAGATCACGCGCGACGTCCCATGCCTTGTCCATATCGTGCAGGCGCAGGCGGACGCCGGTGACGCCCTCGCCCATGCGCAGCAGCCGCTGCATGTCGTGCATGTTGGTGACGGCCAGGCCCTTGTCGAAGTCGTTGTAGCCCGCTTCGAAGATGCCGCTGACGGTGAAGCGCTTGAGCTGCGGCACGGCGCCCAGCGGCGTGCTGCGGAAGTCCGTCGTGGTCATCACCACGCTGTCGCCGATGCCGACGCCGAGCCACAGCGCCAGTTCCTTGCCCAGCACGATGTTGAAACTGCCCGGCGCGAGGGAGTCGAGCTTGCCCTGCACCATCTTGTCGGCCAGGACCGAGACCTTGCCCTCCTGGTCCGGCAGCACGCCACGCACCAGCGCCGGCTGGTTGCGGGCACCGGACAGCAGGGCCTCCTTCTCGATGTACGGCGCTGCACCGGCCACGCGCTTGTCGGCCACGGCCTTGGCGATGGCCGCCTGCCATTCGGTCAGGGGTTCGCCGTAGGCGCTGACAGTGGCATGCGCCGCCATCTGCAACATGCGGTCGCGGATCTCACGCTGGAAGCCGCTCATGACCGCCAGCGTCGTGATCAGCGCAGTCACGCCGAGCGCGATGCCCGCGATGGAGGCCAGGGAGATGAAGGAGATGAAGCCGTTCCGGCGTTTGGCGCGCAGGTAGCGCAGGCCGATGGCCACTGGGATGGGTTTGAACATAGCGGGCTAGGATGCCATCGAACGCGGTGGCTGCGCAGCCGTTTGGACAGGAAGAGCCAGCCGCAGTTCACGGCGTTCGCGGGACGGCAGTGTGTCCGGCCACCAGGCCAGGCGCTGGCGGCGCCCGGTTGCGTCGCGGTAGCGCAGGAAGGCGAGCGGCCCGCGCCAGTGCAGGTCCAGCGCGTCGACAGGCAGGCCATCGACCATCGCCCGCCCCTCCCCGGCCAGCACCAGCATCCTCATTGGCCGCACGGCCTCGCGCCGCGAGAGCCGGAGGCCCTCGGCCATCGCGGCGAGCGCGAGCGGGATCGACCACCCCAGCGGCATTTCGCTCGCGATGACACCGAGCGCCGCGAGCAGCCCGAGTATGAAAAGCGCCCGCGTCAGCCAGCGCGACGGCCGCCACTCAAGGCGGCAAGGTGCGGATGCGTGCGACGAGGGCGGCGAGTTCGGCATCGGCGGGCGTTTCGTGTCCCATGAACCAGTGCCAGAGCTTATCGTCCTCGATTTCCAGCAGGCGTAGGAAAACCGCGTGTTCGGATGCAGGAGCTTGCCGCCATTCGCGGTCAAGGTACCGCTCGAGCAACCGATCCAGTTCCCGCATGCCGCGGCGCGAGCGCCAACGCAGGCGGCTCAGTTCGCGTTCGATGTCCTCGCTCATGTGAGCCACCAGCCCAGTGCGATCACGGCCCACAGCGCCCACAGGACCATGCCGCCCGTGACGTAGGCGTAGAACCGGTGCATGACCTTGTTGTAGGTGCAGTGGATCGCGCTGTGGACGATGCGAAGCAGGACGAACGCCCATGCCAGCGCCACCGTCACCGCGTTGACCTGCGCCGTCAGCGCGGCCACGACCAGCGCCAGGTAGAACAACACCGGCAACTCGAACAGGTTGCGGAAGTTGTCGGCGGCGCAACTGTCGGTCAGGCGCGCGGCGGACTGCGCCGAGGTGGCGACGGCTTGCGGATGGATGCGCTCACGCTTCATCTGCCCGATGCGCATGACGTACATGCGCCACCACACCACGCAGGTGAGCGCGACCATCGCCATCGCCGGAACGAAGATCAGCCTGTTGTCCATGTCATTCCCCTGAAACGTTCCAGAAAAAAGGGCGCACTCTCGTGCGCCCCAGTTCCGTACACAGCGGCCACCATCCGCCCGATCAGGCGCGACGCGCCAGCATCAGCTTCTTGATCTCGCCGATCGCCTGCGCCGGGTTCAGACCCTTCGGGCAGGTGCGGGCGCAGTTCATGATGGTGTGGCAGCGGTAGAGCTTGAACGGATCCTCAAGGTCGTCCAGGCGCGCACCGGTGTCCTCATCGCGCGAGTCGACGATCCAGCGATAGGCCTGCAGCAGGATCGCCGGGCCGAGGTAGCGGTCGCCGTTCCACCAGTAGCTCGGGCAGCTGGTCGAGCAGCATGCGCACAGGATGCACTCGTACAGGCCGTCGAGCTTCTTGCGGTCTTCCGGCGACTGCAGGCGCTCGCGATCGGACGGCGACGGGCTCTGCGTGCGCAGCCACGGCTTGATCGAGGCGTACTGCGCGTAGAAGTGCGTCAAGTCCGGAACAAGGTCCTTCACCACCGGCATGTGCGGCAGCGGGTAGATCGGCACCTCGCCGGCGCTGCAGTCCTCGATGGCCTTGGTGCACGCCAGCGTGTTGGTGCCGTCGATGTTCATCGCGCACGAACCGCAGATGCCTTCGCGGCACGAGCGACGGAACGTCAGCGTCGGATCGATCTCGTTCTTGATCTTGATCAGCGCGTCCAGAACCATCGGGCCGCACGTCGCCATGTCCACCTCGTAGGTGTCCACGCGCGGGTTCATGCCGTCGTCGGGGTTCCAGCGGTAGACCTTGAAGGTGCGCGCCTGCTTGGCGCCCTGCGCCGGCCAATGGCGGCCCTTCTGGATCTGCGAGTTCTTCGGGAGGGTAAATTCAGCCACGGTTGCTCGCTCCGGTCAGTAGACGCGCTTCTTCGGCGGAACCACGGCCACGTCGTCGCTCAACGTGTACATGTGCACCGGGCGGTAGTCGATCTGGGTCTTGCCGCTCTCGTCGACCGAGCACAGCGTGTGCTTCTGCCAGTTGGCGTCGTCGCGATCCGGGAAGTCCTCGCGGGCATGCGCGCCGCGCGATTCGGTGCGGTTCTCGGCGGACACGATCGTCACCAGCGCCTGGTCGAGCAGGTTCGACAGCTCGTAGGTCTCGATCAGATCCGAGTTCCAGATCAGCGAACGGTCGCTCACCTTCACGTCGGCGAAGGATGCGTGGATCTCGCGCATCTTGCGCACGCCGTCGGACAGCGTCTCGCCGGTGCGGAACACGGCCGCGTCGGCCTGCATCGTGCGCTGCATCTTGTCGCGGATGACCGCCGTCGGCGTGCCGCCATTGGCGTTGCGCAGCTTGTCCAGACGCGCCAGCGCCGGATCGCAGGCGTCGGCCGCCAGCGCGGCGTGCTTGCCATCGCGCTTGACGGTTTCCGCCGCGCGGTTGGCGACGGCGCGACCGAACACGACCAGGTCGAGCAGCGAGTTCGAACCCAGGCGGTTGGCGCCGTGCACCGACACGCATGCGGCTTCGCCGATCGCGTACAGACCCGGGACCACTTCGTCCGGGTTGCCGTTCTTCAGCTGCACCACTTCGCCGTGGTAGTTGGTCGGGATGCCGCCCATGTTGTAGTGAACGGTCGGGATCACCGGGATCGGCTGCTTTTCGACGTCGACGTTGGCGAAGATGCGCGCCGACTCGGCGATGCCCGGCAGCTTCTCGTGGATCACTTCCGGGCCCAGGTGCGTGAGGTCGAGCAGGATGTGATCCTTGTGCTCGCCGACGCCGCGGCCTTCGCGGATTTCCATCGTCATCGCGCGACTGACCATGTCGCGCGGAGCGAGGTCCTTCACGCTCGGTGCGTAGCGCTCCATGAAGCGCTCGCCGTTGCTGTTGCGCAGGATGCCGCCTTCGCCGCGCACGCCTTCGGTGATCAGGCAGCCCGCGCCGTAGATGCCGGTCGGGTGGAACTGCACGAACTCCATGTCCTGCATCGCAAGACCGGCGCGCAGCACCATGCCGCCGCCGTCGCCGGTGCAGGTATGGGCCGAGGTCGCGGAGAAGTACGCGCGACCGTAGCCGCCGGTGGCCAGCACGGTGCCCTGCGCCTTGAACAGGTGCAGCGTGCCTTCGGCCATGTCGAGCGCGAGCACGCCACGGCAGGCGCCGTTGGCGTCCATGATCAGGTCGAGCGCGAAGTACTCGATGAAGAACTGCGCGTCGTGCGCCAGCGACTGCTGGTAGAGCGTATGCAGGATCGCGTGGCCGGTGCGGTCGGCTGCGGCGCAGGTGCGCTGCGCCGGCGGACCTTCGCCGTAACGCGTGGTCATGCCGCCGAACGGACGCTGGTAGATCTTGCCGTCCTCGGTGCGCGAGAACGGAACGCCGTAGTGCTCCAGCTCGATGATCGCCGGGATGGCCTCGCGGCACATGTATTCGATCGCGTCCTGGTCGCCCAGCCAGTCCGAACCCTTGACGGTATCGAAGAAGTGGTAACGCCAGTCGTCCTCGCCCATGTTCGCCAGCGCGGCGGCGACGCCGCCCTGCGCGGCCACGGTGTGCGAGCGCGTCGGGAAGACCTTGGTGATGCAGGCCGTCTTCAGGCCCTTCTGGGCCAGGCCGAAGGTGGCGCGCAGGCCGGCGCCACCGGCGCCGACGACCACCATGTCGAAAGTATGTTCGTGGATCTTGTAGGCGGGCACGGCGTCAGGCTCCCAGCGCGATGCGGACGATGGCGAGCACGCTGGCGATGGCCGCGAGTGCGCACAGGAAAATGTTGAGCAACTGCAACGTTGCCGCCGGGAGCGGCGCGTGCACGTAGTCTTCGACGATGACCTGGATGCCGAGCTTGGCGTGCCAGAACATCGCGATGCTGAAAGCAATCAGCAGGATCGCATTGCACGGATGGGCGACCGTGGCGCGCACGCTCGCGTAGTCGTCGCCGATCAGGCACAGGATCAGGCCCAGGACGTAGAGCGACAACGCAACCAGGGCGATGGCCGTGATGCGCTGGACGATGAAGTGGCTGGTGCCGTCCTTCGCCGAACCCAGGCCGCGGGCGCTCTTGAGCGGGTTGCGCAGGCGGGACTTGTGCAGGCTCATGCGCCACCCCGCTGCATCATCGCCAGCACCCAGATCAGCACGGTCAGCGCGAGGCTGCCGAAGACCGAGATCCAGCTGCTGCGCACGAACGACGCGATCTTGTAGCCGTAGCCGGCGTCCTGCACGAGATGGCGGATGCCGTTGATCAGGTGGAAGGACAGCGCCCAGCTCCAGCCGAACAGGATCAGGAACCCGAACGCCGACCGGCTGAAGCGGGTGAAGGTCGCCCACGATTCGGGACCTGCGGCCAGCGCGAGCAGCCCCCAGGCGACGATGAAGCTGCCGACCACCAGGATGATGCCGGTAATGCGGTGGACGATGGAGGTCACCGTCTGCACCTGCCAGGCATAGATCTGCAGGTGGGGTGACAAAGGACGTTCGCGATTCGCCATGAGCGTGGCGGTCTCTCGGCTGGGCGGCGGTGCCGCGTGGCGGGAAGGCGTGTGGAGCGGTGACGCGTCAGAAGTCGATGCAGCGGCCGTTCTTTTCCCAATCGCCGTAGCGGGTCGGCTCGGGGCCTTCACGCCCTCCGACTTCCTTGGCCTTCGCATCGCCCGTGACGGGTGTCTGCTCGGGTGCTTCGGGCGCGTGCGGCGCTTCGACGGGGGTGGTTTGGCCTATCATCGCAGCGCTAAATGTTAATTCCCGCCCCCATGCATGACAACCCGCAAGCTGTGGCGGACGCTGTTTTCGCCCTGCCCGACCACCGCCTGATCTCGCTTTCCGGCCGCGATGCGGCGACTTTCGCGCAGGCGCAGTTCATGAACGACGTCGCCCTGCTCGAGCCCGGGCAGTGGCAATGGAGTGGCTGGCTGACGCCGAAAGGGCGCGTGATCGCGCTGTTCGCTTTGCTCAAACTGTCCGATGAGACCCTGTGGCTGCTGCTCCCGGACGCCGATCCGGCGGCCTTGGCGACGGCCCTGCAGCGTTTCGTGTTCCGCGCCAAGGTGAAGATCCAGGTGCGTGAAGACCTGCACGTCTCCGGCCGTTTCGCGGCGCCGGCGGGTGCGTCCGGGGCGACGTTCGCCGGCGATGAGGCCAGCGGCCTGGAGCTCGACCTGGGCGGCGCCGGCGGTCCGCGCACGCTGCGCATCGCCAGCGCCCCGGCCTCACACGACGCGGCCTCGGCGGCCCGCTGGCAGGCCTTCGACCTCGAACACGGCCTGCCCCGCCTGCCCGGCTCGCAGGTCGAACACTGGACGCCGCAGCAGCTCTCCCTGGATCGCCTGCGTGGTTTCAGCGTGAAGAAGGGTTGCTACCCGGGCCAGGAGATCGTTGCGCGCACGCACTTCCTCGGTCAGGCCAAGCGCGGGCTGGTGCTGGTCGAAAGCGATGCGCCGCTGGAAGCCGGACGCGACCTGAGCGCGGGAACGGCGACGCTCGGCAAACTCGTCGCCAGCGGCCATGACGGCGCGCGCCACCTCGCCCTGGCCGTGCTGCCGCTGGAACGCGAAGCCACCGCGCTGGACGTGGGCGGAGTCGAAGTGAAGGAAGCCGGGCTTCGCGAAGGACTGGCGCGCTGAGGCAGCCGCTCAGGGCGCGCGCACGTCGCGTCGCTGCGCCTGCCAGTGTTCGAGCCACGCCTGGAACATCAGCACATTCCACAGGTGCGTGTGCCATTTGCGCTCGCCGCCGAGGAACTCGCGCCACAGGCCATGCACCGCATCGGCATCGAAATGGCCTTCCGAGCGCAACCGCGCGGGATCCAGCAACGCCGACGCCCACTCACGCAGGTCGCCTTTGAGCCATGCACTCACCGGCGCACCGAAGCCGCGCTTGCCGCGATCGACCATCGAATCGGGCAGGTAACGTCGCAGCACGCGCTTGAGCAGATGCTTGTTGCCGGACGGCTGGCGCTTGAAATCCAGTGGCAAGGACCAGGCGAACTCCGCCACGCGCCAGTCCAGCAGCGGCGCCCTCGCCTCCAGGCTCACCGCCATGCTCGTGCGATCGACCTTGCACAGGAGGTCTTCGGGCAGATACACGCTGAAGTCCGCGAGCATCATCGCGTCGGCCGGCGTGCCGGATCCGTGCAGCGGATCGGGCTGGTCGTAGAAGGTCGCCGGCAACGCGGCACCCGTTACGACCGCTTCGGGATCGCGCCAGCGCGCGACGCGCTGCCGGTACACGTCGCCGATGCCGCGCGCGCCCATTTCCGCCGCCAGGGCGGCGAATCCGCCGGTGCGCGAGGCCTCGCCGTGCTGCTTCGCGCTGCCCGCCAGCGCGCGGCGGATCGGCGCCGGCACGCGACGCTGCCAGCGCCAGTTGCGCAGGGCGCGGTCGTAGCGCTTGTAGCCGTAGAACAACTCGTCGCCGCCGTCGCCCGACAGCGCCACGGTCACTTCAGTGCGCGCCAATCGCGCGACCAGCGCGGTCGGCACCTGCGAGGCATCGGCGAAGGGTTCGTCGAACATCGCCGGCAAGGTCGGCACCACCGCCAGCGCATCGGCGCCGCTCACGTACAGCTCGGTGTGCTGCGTGTGCAGGTGCTCGGCGACTTCGCGCGCCAGGTGTGCCTCGTCGTGGTGCGAGCGCTCGAAGCCGATGGTGAAACTGCGCACCGGATGCCGGCTCTGCGCCTGCATCAGCGAGGTGACAATCGAGGAATCCGTACCGCCAGAAAGAAACACGCCCACCGGCACGTCCGCGACCATGCGCAACGCGACGGCGTCGCGCAGCAGCTCGTCCAGACGGTTCTCCGCTTCGAGCACGTCGCCCTTGAACGGATCGGCTAGCGCAGCGCTCATGCGCTCGCGCGGCTCCCAATAGCGGCGTTGTTCGCGTTGCGGGTCGTGTTCCACCGACCCGCGCGCGACGGTCGCGGCGTCGATGCGCAGCAGCGAACCGGGCACCAGCTTGAAGGTATCGACATGGATCGCATGCGGCGCCGGGATGTAATCCAGGCGAAGCAGCAGCGCGAGCGCGTCCGGGTCGACGCCGTTGTCGAACTCCGGATGCCGCCACAGCGCCTTCAGTTCCGAGCCGAAGACGAACGTTCCGCCGGCCCAGCCGTAGTACAGCGGCTTCTTGCCCACGCGGTCGCGCGCCAGCCACAGCGCGCGCTCCTGCTTGTCCCACAGGGCGATGGCGAACATGCCGTTGCAGCGCGAGATCGCCTCTTCGACGCCCCACTCCATCACCGCGGCCAGCAGCACCTCGGTGTCGGAGTGCCCGCGGAAGACGTGGCCGCGCGCGACCAGCACTTCGCGCAGTTCGGCGAAGTTGTAGATCTCGCCGTTGTAGACGACGACGTAGCGGCGATCCTCCGACGCCATCGGCTGATGGCCGAGCGGCGAGAGGTCGAGGATGCTCAGGCGCCGGTGTGCGAGCGCGATGCCGGCGGTGTCATCCACCCAGACGCCACGATCGTCCGGGCCGCGATGCGCCAGCGCATCGCCCATCGCGCCGGCGAGCGCGTCCAGCCGCGCGGCGTCGGTGTCCGGCGTCGGGCGCAGCAGGCCGGCGAGTCCGCACATGCGATCAGGCCAGGCAATCGGCCGCCGCGACGATGTCGTCGTCGGACGGAATCACGAGGAAGGCGGCACCGGCGAGTGGCGTGTAGGTATCCACACCGACCACGCGCTGGAACGGACGCGCACCAAAGCCGCCTTCGGCGATCGCGGTCAGCACGCCCTCGCCCACGCCGGCGCTGTGACGGCCTTCGTCGACAATGAGGATGCGCTTGGCGGTCTTCGCCTGCGCGCGGATGTAGTCCTCGTTGAGCGGCACGAGCCAGCGCAGATCGACGACGCGCGCCTTCCAGCCATGCTTGCCTTCGATCGCACGGGCGGCGCGCAGGCTCATCGGCACGCCGTTGCCGTAGGTGAAGATGACCAGGTCGTCGTTGCCTTTGCCGTAGACGCGACCTTCGCCCAGTGGCATGGCTTCGTCCGGCTTCGGATACGTCGTCAGCCACTGCCCGTCGCCGGGCTCGTACAAGTCCTTGGTCATGTACAGCGCGATCGGCTCCAGGAACACGCTGACGCGGCCGTCCACCTTCGCCAGTGCCGTCAGCGTGCGCAGCATCGTCGCCGCGTCGTCGCCGCGCGAGGGGCAGCCGACGACGAGCCCCGGAATGTCGCGCAGCGCGGTGATCGAGTTGTCGTTGTGGAAGTGCCCACCAAACCCGCGCTGGTAACCCAGGCCGGCGATGCGCACGACCATCGGGTTGGCGTACTGGTTGTTGCTGAAGAACTGCAGCGACGCCGCTTCGCCGCGGATCTGGTCGCAGGCGTTGTGGAAGTACGCGAGGTACTGGATCTCCGGAATCGGCAGCATGCCGACGTTGGCGAAGCCCTGCGCCATGCCCAGGATCATCGTCTCGTCCAGCAGCGTGTTGAACACGCGTCGCGGCCCGAAGGCCTTCTGCAAGCCCTTCGTCACCGTGTAGACGCCACCCTTCTGCGCCACGTCCTCGCCGAACAGCAGCGTCTCGGGGTACTTGGCGAACAGGTCGTGGAGCGCGTTGTTGATCTGGATGGCGAGATGGCGTGGCGGCTGGTTCTCCGGCAGCTTGCCTTCGCCGCCGAACACCTCCAGCCGGCGCTGCGCGAAATCGGCGCGCTGCGCTTCGGCCTGCACCTTCGCCGGCGTGTACGGCGCCAACGGCGCGATCACTTCGTCGAGATTGTCGAGCTTCGGGCGACGGTCGGCTTCCTCAGCGGCGGCGAAGCATTTCTTGCGCGTCGCTTCGTACAGCTCGAGCACCTCGTCCTTCGACATCAGGCCCGATTCCAGCGCGATCGCGGCCGAACGCAGCAGCGGATCGGTGGCTTCCACCGCGCACAGCTCCTCGATCGAACGCCATTCGATCTCGAAGTCAGTGCCGGCGTGGCCCATGATGCGGGTGGTCTTCAGATGCAGGAACGTCGGCCGGCGCGTCGTGCGACAGTGCTCGACGGCGCGTTGCACGTCGGCGTAGCCGTTCGCCAGGTCGAGGCCGTCGGCGGCGAAGTAGTCCAGTCCGTCCATGTTGCGGAAGCGGTTGCCGATCCAGCCGCCCGGCGTCTTCACCGAGATGCCGATGCCATTGTCCTCGCACACGAACAGCACCGGCGCCGGCAGCTTCTGGTAGGCGGTCCAGGCGGCGGCGTTGAACGCGGTCTGCGCGGTGGCGTGGTTGGCCGAGGCGTCGCCGAAGGAGCAGATCGCGATGCTGTCGCCGGGAATCGGCAGCGTGTGGTTGAGTCGCTTGGCCGCTTCGATCGCCACCGCCGTGCCCAATGCCTTGGGAAGATGCGAGGCGATGGTCGAGGTCTGCGGCAGCACCCACAACGGCTTGCTACCCCACACCTTGTGTCGGCCGCCGGAAGCGGGATCGTCCTTGCTGGCGGCGAAGCTCAGCGCCGAATCCATCACCGGATCCATGCCGGGAAGCTTGCGGAAGCGCTCGGCCATGAAGCCGCCGGAGCGGTAATGCAGGAACGCCGGATCGGTGTGGCGCGTCAGGCGCGCGACCATCGCGTTGCCTTCGTGGCCGCTGGAGCCGATGGTGTAGAAGACCTTGTTCTGCACGCGCAGCACGCGCGCCATGAGATCGAGGTGGCGACTGACGAGTTGCGATTCGAACAGTTCGCGAAAGCCCTTCGCGTCGAGCGCACTGCCTTCCAGGATGGCATCGCCCGGCGCGGGGCGCGCATCGGCGCGACCGTTCCACGCCTTCACGAACTCGCTGAAATTGACGTCGCAGATCTCGGCCCGGTTGAGGCCTTTCATGCGCGCGGGGATGGGATTGGGGATCAAGGACATGGTCGGTTCCGCAGGCGCGCGTCGCCGGACGCGGCCGTGTTCGTGATTCGGGGTTCAGTCCGGCAGGGCGAGCCGCGACAGGGCTTCGACGGGCGGCGCGGGCATGGCGACGAAACGCGGCGTCTGCCGCACGCGCTCCAGCCACGCCAGCACGGCAGGGTATGCGGTCAGGTCGAACCCGCCCTCGTCCGCCACGCCGGTGTAGGCGAACAGCGCGATGTCGGCGATCCCGTAGGCCTCGCCACTGAACCACGCGTTCGATTTCAGATGCTGCTCCATCACCGCGAGCGCCTGGTTTCCACGCTCGCGCAATTGCGGCAGCGAAGCGCGCCGCGGTGAATCCAGCGGGGTCCAGCCGCGAATGAAACGCGCCACGGCAATGTACGGCTCGTGGCTGTACTGCTCGAAGAACAGCCAGCTCAGCACGAGCGCGCGCTGGTAGGTGTCGCCGACGAAGAACGGCGTGCCTTCGGCGAGGTAGCACAGGATCGCGTTCGACTCGGTCAGGATGCGACCGTCGTCGAGTTCGATCATCGGCACCTTGCCGTTGGGGTTTTTCGCCAGGTACTCCGGCGTGCGCGTGGCGCCGGCGGTACTGTCGACGTCCACCCATTTGAACTCGCGTTCCAGTTGCGTGAGCAGCAGGCGCAGCTTGTGGCAGTTGCCGGAAGCGGAATATCCGTAGACGGTGATCACTTTGCGCCCTCGCGTTCGCGTCGCGCCAGCCATTGCTCGCGCGACTGCCCCCAGATTTCGATGTCCTTGGTGTCGTACGGCGCCGGCAGCCGGCCCATGCGCAGCAGGGTCGATCCGAGTTTGGCGGCCACGGACTTCGAGTTGGTGTTCTCCGGATCGATGGTGTGGATCACCTCGCTCCAGCCCAGTTCGTCGAACGACCAGTCGATCGTCGCGATCGCCGCTTCCGGCCCGTAACCACGGCCCCAGCGATCGCGCACGATGCTCCAGCCCACTTCCGTGCCCGGCCAGCCTTCCGGCTGCCACGGGCCCACGCGACCGACCCACTCGCCGCTGGCCTTCTCGATCACCGAGAACATCGCGAAGCCCTTGAGGTGCCACACGCCAATCATCGCCGCGAAGCTGCGCCACGCGGGCGCACGCGCCTCGACGCCGCCGATGTGGCGGCAGGTCTCTTCGTCCGACTTGAACGCCGCCCAGGCCTCGAAGTCCTCGGCCTGCGGCGGGCGCAGGATCAGTCGCTGCGTTTCGAGTGTGGGACCCAGCTGCATCGCCGGCCCCACTCAGAACGCGTTGATGCCGGTGAGTTCGCGCCCGATCACGAGCTGGTGCACGGTCTCGGTGCCTTCGTACGTGATCACCGATTCCAGGTTCAGGGCGTGGCGGATCGCGGCGTGTTCGGTGGTGATGCCGGCGCCGCCGAGCAGGTCACGGCATTCGCGCGCGATGTCGATCGCCATGCGGCAGTTGTTCCACTTCGCCAACGAGACCTGCGCCGGCTGCATGGTGCCCGCGTCCTTCAGGCGCCCCAGCTGCAGCACCAGCAGCTGCGCGAGCGTGATGCGACGGGCCATCTCGGCCATCTTGATCTGCGCACTCTGCGTGGCCGCCACGGGGCGGTCGAACAGGATGCGTTCCTTGGTGTAGTTCAGCGCTTCATCCAGGCACGCGATGGCGGCGCCGATCGGGCCCCAGGTGATGCCGTAGCGCGCCTGCGTGAGGCAGCCCAGCGGACCCTTCAGACCCTTCACGTTGGGCAGTCGGTTGGCGTCGGGCACGCGCACGTTGTCGAAGAACAGCGAGCTGGTCACCGAGGCGCGCAGGCTCATCTTGTGCTTGATTTCCTGCGCGGCGAAGCCGGGCATGCCCTTTTCGACGACGAAGCCCTGGATGCCTTCATCCGTCTGCGCCCAGACGATGGCGATGTCGGCGACGTTGCCGTTGGTGATCCACATCTTGGAACCGTTGAGGATCCAGTCGCCGCCGTCGCGCCGGGCGTTGGTCTTCATGTTCGCCGGATCGGAACCGCCGTGCGGTTCGGTCAGGCCGAAGCAGCCGATGACCTTGCCGGCGGCCATGTCGGGCAGCCAGCGCTCGCGCTGTTCTTCGCTGCCGTAGGCGTAGATGGGGTACATGCACAGCGAGGACTGCACGCTGACGAAGCTGCGGATGCCGCTGTCGCCGCGTTCCAGCTCCTGGCAGATCAGGCCGTAGCTGACGGCGTTGAGGCCGGCGCAGCCGTACTTCTCGGGCAGCGAGGAGCCCAGCAGGCCCAGCTCGGCGATCTCGCCGACCAGTTCCTTCGGGAAACGGCCCTGATCGAACGCGTCGCCGATGATCGGCAATACGCGCTCGTTGGTGAACCGGGCCACCGTGTCCTGTACGGCGCGCTCCTCTTCGGTGAGCAGGGAGCGGACGTCGAAGAGGTCGTACGGATGCAGGGCCATGGCGCGCTCGACTAGGGGAAAGACCGCCATTGTACGGGGGCCCCGCGGCGGGGGTAAGGCTGCGTAAACGCTTGCGGCACCGGGGATTTCCGCAGCGCCAAAGAAAACGGGGCCGGATCGCTCCGGCCCCGTCGGGGTACTTCGGCAATGTCCTGCGGTATCAGCCGCGCGTGGTGCCCGCGGCGGCGGCGGTCTGCGTCACGACCTGGCCGTCGATCACCGGCAGACGGCCCGCGACCGGGCGCTCGTCCATGCGGATGGTCTGCTCGGTGCCTTCGTAGCGGTAGGTCACGTCGTAGCCGATGACCTTGTCTTCTTCGCCCAACAGGATGCGGCTGCCCGGCTTGCTGTCGGTGCGCATGGTGCCGGTGGTGCCGTCCGGGTTGCGGTACGTCACGTTGTAGCCGGTCACGCGCGAGGACTCGGACGTCGAGGACACGGTGTGGCACTGGCGCTCGGTACGGCTGGTGACCTTGCCGCCGACGTGGCGCTTGTCGATCTGGTTGCCGATGAAGCCACCGGCCACCGCGCCGCCGACGGTCGCGGCCTTCTTGCCGTTGCCGCCGCCCACCTGGTTGCCCAGCAGGCCGCCGATGACCGCGCCGGCCACGGTGCCGCCGACGTTGCCGTCACGCTCCGGGGCGCGCTCCTGCACGACCACGTCCTCGCAGACTTCGCGCGGGGTGGAGGTGGTGCTGGTTTCACGGATGGCGTCGGTGCCGATGACCGTCGCGTAGAGCTTTTCCTTCTCCGAGACCGCCTTGACGTTGGTCACGTCGGCGTATTCGACCTTGTTGGCATCGATCGCGCCGTCGGCGCCGATATCGCCCTCCTGGCCAGGCAGGGCCTCGGCGCCGGTCGCCGCGGCCGGGGTCGTGTCGTTGCTGCGGAAGCTGTTGAATGCGGCCACTGCGACACCGCCGACGAGCAGCGAAGCCAGGGCGACAGCGAGCATGTTCTTGTTCATTTCTAGCCTCTGCGGCGGGTGGGCCCGCGGTTGGTGGATGGCGCCATTCGAGCACTGGCAAGCTGAACGGCCGCCGATTTTTTAACATCAAGCTGTCGAAACTGTGAACTGGTTTAGGCACGCTACTTGGCGTCTCTGGGACCACCGTCAAACTGGATCTGCCATGGCCTCCCCAATCACTGCCCCGCTGCTCGGCTATTTGTCGAAGCTCAGCTTCCCGCGCCTGTTCCTGGTGGCGGCGGCCCTGTTCCTGGTGGATCTGGTCGTGCCCGACTTCATTCCACTGGCGGATGAACTCCTGCTCGGCCTGGGCACGCTGCTCCTGGCGAGCTGGAAAAAGCGCAAGGACGCCCCACTCCCGCCCCCGCCGGTCCAGCGCTGAATCCGCCCATGCCCGCGCTCGTCGACACCCACTGCCATCTGGATGACGCCGAGTTCGACCGCGACCGCGATGCGGTGATCGCACGTGCACGGGAGGCCGGCGTGGACCGGCAGATCGTGCCCGCGGTGGACGCCGCGAGTTGGCCGAAACTGCGCGAGGTCTGCGCGGCCGACGAGCGCCTGCACGCCGCCTACGGCCTGCACCCGATGCTGCTGGACGTCCACCGCGACGAGCACCTCGTGCAACTGCGCGAATGGATCGAACGCGAGCGCCCCGTCGCCGTGGGCGAATGCGGGCTGGACTACTTCATCGAAGGGCTCGATCCCGATCGCCAGCAGCATTTCTTCGAGGGGCAACTTAAGATCGCGCGCGACTTCGACCTGCCCGTCATCGTGCACGCGCGCCGCGCCGTGGATGCGGTGATCGCGACGATCCGCCGCATCAGCGGGCTGCGCGGCGTGGTGCACAGCTTCTCGGGCAGCCAGGAGCAGGCGAACCAATTGTGGAAGCACGGCTTCCTGCTCGGGCTCGGCGGGCCGGTCACCTACGACCGCGCCAACCGGCTGCGCAAACTCGCCGCGACCATGCCGATCGAACACCTGCTGCTGGAAACCGATGCGCCCGATCAGCCGGACGCGTGCATCCGCGGCCAACGCAACGAGCCCTCGCGACTGCCGCAGGTGTTGGCGACCATCGCCGAGCTGCGCGGCGAGTCCGTCGAGGCCGTCGCCCGCGCCACCAGCGCGAACGCCGAGCGCCTGTTCGCCCTGCCCCGCACCTAGGCGCGCGCGGCGCCCTTGCGCTTGAGCAGCAGCTCCAGCGCGCGCCCGACCGCCGCGAAGGCGAACGTGCCGGTGATGTGCGTCGCAGCGCCCAGGCCGGCACCGCAGTCCAGCTTCAGCGCCGCATCGCCGGACACCTGCGGGCGGGTGCCGCAGACCGTCCCGTCGGGCTGCGGGTACTTCACGTTCTCCAGCGAGTAGATCGCGGAGATGCCGAAGTAGCGGTCGGCGTTCTTCGGGAAATTGAACTCGCTGCGCAGCTTCTTGCGCACCAGCGCCAGCATGGCGTCGTGCTCGGTGCGCGAAAGATCGCGCACGCGCACCAGGGTCGCGTCGGTGCGACCACCGGCCGAGCCGACCACGATCAACGGCAGTTTGCGGCGCCGGCACCACGCGGCCATCACGACCTTGGTCCGAAAGCTGTCGCAGGCATCGATGACCAGATCGAAGCCACGGTCCAGCATTTCCTCCAGGTTCGAGGGCGTGACGAAGCTGGCGATGGCCTCCACCGTAATCTGCGGGTTGATCGCGCGGCTGCGTTCGGCCATCGCCTCCACCTTCACGCGACCGTACTGGCCGGCGAGCGCCGGCAACTGGCGGTTGGTGTTGGAAACGCACAGGTCGTCGGCGTCGATCAGGGTCAGGTGGCCCACGCCGGTACGCGCCAGCGCCTCGGCCACCCAAGAGCCCACGCCGCCCATGCCGATCACCGCAACGCGGCAGCCGGCCAGATGCGCGACGGTCCCCGTGCCGTAAAGGCGATCCACGCCGGCGAAGCGTTCTAGCCAGGCGGGGTCGAGGGCGTGTTCGGGGACGGTCTGCGCGGGAATGGGGGACGTGCTCATCGCGACATTGTAAGCGCCGCGCGGGCACGGGCCGTTCCGGAGCGCGTGCTATCGTGCCGCGAATTCTCGGATCGAGGCCAGGCATGAGCACCCAGCCCAGCAAGCCGCGCAGCAACGCTTCGCGTTATCTGTTCCTGTTCTTGATCGGCCTGGTGATCGGCGTCGTCGCCACGGTGATGGCGATGCGGGCCATCGACGCGCGCAAGGACCATTTCCACGACGGCGTGATGCACGTACAGCAGTGGCACCTGGGGCAGTTGAAGAAGAAGGTCGAGCAGAATCGTTGCGCCGCCACCGACGTGCTGCCCAACCTCAAGGCGCTGCGCACCATGGCCGACGATCTGGAGCCGGCCTTCCCGGACCTCGCCGACGACAAGCGCTTCGCCGAACACGCAAGCAAGATGCGCGCGCGACTGGACGCCGCGCTGGCCAACCCGCCGCTCAGCTGCGCCAGCGTGGGCACGCTCGCGCAAGGCATCGGCGAATCGTGCAAGGGTTGTCATCAGGACTTCCGCTGACTGAACGTTCCGGAAAGCGCGAACGGGGAACGGCCTGACATTGATCGGCAGTTCACTGCGCCGCGTCTAGCGTGACCGCCATGGCGACGGGGCCGACTCGGCCCGGCCATCCACAAGGAGTCGCGCATGAATATCCAGAACGTCCGTCTGCTCGGTGTCGCCGCTGCCGCCACCATCGCGCTGGCCGGCTGCGCCACCTCGCCCGGCTACAGCAGCGCGCCGGCGCCGAGCTATGGCGGCGGCGGTTACAGCACCACGCCCGCCAACTGCTACGACTGCGGCACCGTGACGCGCATCGAGCAGGTGAGTGCCGGCAGCAGCGCGCCCAGCGCCACGGGCGCGATCCTGGGCGGCATCGTCGGTGCCGTGGCCGGCCATGAGATCTCGGCCCACACCGGCGGCAGCAAGGGCAACCAGAACGTCTCCGCGGCCGCTGGCGCGGTCGGCGGCGCTTTGGCCGGCAATGCGATCCAGAAGAACACCAACAACGCTTCGTTCAACGTGTATGTGCGCATGAACGACGGCCGCAGCACCGTGGTCACGCAGAAGGACCTGGGCAACATCCGCGAAGGGTCCTACGTGCGCGTTTACAACGGCAAGGCCTGGGCGCAGTAACTCCCGCATACGGAAAAAAAACGGCCCGCGCAAGCGGGCCGTTTCATTTGCGGCGAGGGCAGCAAAGACTGCACGGCGATATGCGGATTCGACATCGGGATTATCGATGACCCACGCCTGCATACTCGCGAGGGTTTGCGCGAGTGGGATCGGAAAAAAGAAAAACCCGGCGGTTGCCGGGTTTTTCATTGCCTGTCGCGACGAACGCGACTGCAGCGGCTCCGGATCAGAGCGGCTGTACGGCGTCGGCCTGCAGACCCTTCTGGCCTTGCACGACGGTGAAGGAAACCTTTTGGCCTTCCTTCAGGCTCTTGAAGCCCTGAGTCTGGATCGCGCGGAAGTGCACGAACACATCCTCACCGTTCTCCCGGCTGATGAAGCCGAAGCCCTTGGCATCGTTGAACCACTTGACGGTACCGGTTTCACGACCTGACATTGGCACTCACTCCTTGAAACGTTGCTGGTTGAAAACGTGGCAAGCCACGTGCTGGTTGCAAGGAGGAAGCGAGGTGCAACGATGTAGCGGATCGATGATCAACCGCATCGGGCCACGATTCACGGTGACCCTGGCAAACACAGCGCCCGCAACGTAACCCGCGCTGGGCGAAAATGCAATCCGGGCAAAGTGCCCGTAGGAATGGGGTATAGCGGGATGGATTTACAGGCACTTTATTACGTTCTGGCCGGGCTTCTGATCCTCGTCGGCATCGCCGGTACGGTGCTGCCCGCCCTGCCCGGCCTGCCCCTGGTATTCGCCGGAATGTTGCTGGCCGCCTGGGCCGGGGATTTCCGCGAGGTGGGCTGGGTCGTGCTGGTGATCCTGGGCCTGCTGACCGTCCTTTCCATCGGCATCGATTTCCTTGCCACCGCTCTCGGCGCCAAGCGCGTGGGGGCGAGCAAACTCGCCGTGGCCGGGGCCATGATCGGAACGTTTGCCGGGCTGTTCTTCGGCCCGATCGGTCTGTTCGCCGGGCCCTTCGTCGGCGCGCTCGGCGGCGAGCTCATCCACGGCCGCGAAGTCCGCCGGGCCACCAAGGTCGGTTTCGGTACCTGGCTGGGCATCGTGTTTGGAGTCGTGCTCAAACTCGGCCTCGCCTTCGCGATGCTGGGGCTGTTCGCGGCGGCCTGGTTCTTCTAGCCTTCCTCGTTCACGGCCGGCCCGTGTTGCGATGCGACACTGGCTTGCGACGCCCGTCCCCCCTTTGCGAGTGACCCATGCCGTCCCCCAGGCACGATGCCCCACGCAACCGACTTTCCCTGACCGCCTTCAGCCTGCTTGTCGCCACGCCGTTGCCGGCGCTGGCACAGACACCGGCCCACCCCATCACGCCGGAAGCCTGCGTCTCGATCGTCGTCGACGCCGATCGCCTGGCCTGCTACGACGCCGCACTCGGGCGCAGCGCGCGTGACACCCGCGGTGCCGACATCGCCGCGAAGGAAGCCAAGGCTATCCAGAAGAACCTGGAACTGGCAGAGGAAGTGGTGCCCGAAGAACAGACGCCGGCGCCGACGGGCAGCGATCTGTACCCGATGGAAGACACGCTCGACCGGGCCATCGCCAACGCCGGCAAGGGCTCACTGCTCGACAGCCGCTGGGAGCTGGCCAAGGACTCCAAGCTGGGCACCTGGAACTTCCGCGCCTACAAGCCGGTGTACCTGCTGCCCGCGTTCTGGAGCAGCGATCCGAACGAGACGCCCTCCTCGCCCAACCCGAACAACACGGTCAACACGCCGCTCGGCCTGGATTCACTGGAAGCCAAGTTCCAGCTCAGCTTCAAGACCAAGGCCTGGGAGAACATCTTCGGCGACAACGGCGATCTGTGGATGGCCTATACCCAGTCGTCCCACTGGCAGGTCTACAACGCGGAGGAATCGCGCCCGTTCCGCGAGACCAACTACGAACCGGAGGTCATGCTGACCTTCCGCAACAACTACCACCTGGGTGGATGGAACGGCCGACTGCTCGGCATCGGCGTGAACCACCAGTCCAACGGCCGCGCCGACCCGCTCTCACGCAGCTGGAACCGCGTGATCGGGCTGATCGGCCTGGACCGCGAGAACTGGGCGCTGACGGTGCGCCCGTGGTGGCGCGTCAAGGAAAGCGCGAACGAGGACAACAACCGCGACATCGAGGACTACGTCGGCCGTGGCGACGCCACGCTGGTCTACGTGCGCGGCGGGCACCAGTTCTCGCTGATGGGCCGCCACTCGCTGCGCGGCGGCGACCGTTCGCACGGCGCGCTGCAGTTCGACTGGGGTTTCCCGATTTCCAACAACCTGCGCGGCCACCTGCAGGTGTTCGACGGCTACGGCGAGAGCCTCATCGACTACAACCACAAGGCGACCTACATCGGCCTGGGCGTTTCCCTGTTCGAGTGGTACTGAACGGACGCTGCGCCGCGGCCCGATCCATCGTGACGTGAGCCGGTTCGCAACCTGCGCGACCCGGTTGTCCGATCATGACGATCCTGCGGAGATCGCGTGCACGGAGACGCCACGATGGACATGCGACGCATCCTTTCGCTCGACGGCGGCGGCATCCGCGGGCTGGTGAGCTGCCACTGGCTGGCGGGCGTCGAGGACGCCCTCGCCCGCGCCGGCAAGCCGGGACTGCTGAAGTCCTTCGACCTGCTCGCCGGCAGTTCCACCGGGGCCATCGTCGGCTGCGGACTGGCCATCGGACTGGCGCCGATGGAACTGGCGCGGCTCTATCGCCAGCATCGCCACCTCATCTTTCCCGGCATGGCGCAGCGCCTGTGGTCGCGTGCCGGACGCATGTTCACCCAGGGGCTGTCGGCCCCGCGCTACGACGGGACGGGGCTGGAGGAAGTGCTGCGCAAGGTCTTCGGCGACACCCGGCTGGGGCAGTCGAAGATCCCGCTGCTGATCACCAGTTACGACACGATTTCCCGCAAGCCCGTCGTCTTCAAGAGCTTCAAGCCCGAGCACGC
Organism: Lysobacter sp. MMG2; assembly: GCF_016735495.2. Classification (GTDB taxonomy): domain Bacteria; phylum Pseudomonadota; class Gammaproteobacteria; order Xanthomonadales; family Xanthomonadaceae; genus Lysobacter_J. Next base: position 108,723 of record NZ_JAERQY020000006.1, on the reverse strand, counting down.
GGACCTGCCGATGTGGGAGGTCTGCCGCGCCTCGACGGCCGCGCCCGTCTACTTCCCTGCACACCCGATGACGGTCGAAGGCCGGGCACGCGCGATGATCGACGGCGGCGTGGTCGCCAACAACCCGACGGCCTGCGCGATCGCCGAAGCCATGCGCAAGGATGTGCGCGTGGACAGCGCGCAGGACCTGGTGGTGCTCTCGGTCGGCACGGGCGAACGCAGCCGTCCGATCGACCTGAAATCGGCCCGCGAATGGGGCGCGATCGAGTGGGCGATTCCCATCATCGACGTGCTGTTCGACGGCAACACCGACGCGGTGGACTACATCGCGCAGCACCTCGTCGGCGACGGGTACTTCCGCCTGCAGGCCGAGCTGATGACCGGCCTGGACGATCTGGACGACGTGACCGCGACCAACATCGCCGCACTGGAGGCGATGGCGCAGAACTACCTCCAGCGCGAGGAAACGCAGAACAAGCTGGCGACGCTGGTGACGCGGCTGTAGTCACGGCCCGCCGCCCGTCCTCCGGCCCGCTCCGGCACGGGCATTTCGCTGATTGAGCGGCGCGGATGGAACGGGCATCCTGCGCGCAATCCACCGTGACAGGATGTCCATGAGTCCACCCGTCGCCCGGCGTTTCCGACGCTCCTTCCTCGCCTACTCCTCGGCCCTGCTCGGCGTGCTGAGCCTGCTGGCGGTGCTGTGCTTCCACTTCCCGGAACTGCTGACGAGCAAGGAGTTCCGCACCGCGTACACCGAGGCGTTCGCGCGCCATCTTCTGCTGGCCGGCCTGGTGGCGGCGTTCTGCATGGGGACGTTTGCGATCCTGCGCGGCCGCAATCGGCGCGCGGCCCTGGTGGGCGTGGGATGCGCGACGGCGGCGGTGCTGCTGGGCGGCACCAACGTGACGTTCGATGCGATCGGGAAGACGCCGTACTCGCTCGGTCTGGACTGGTTTGTGATCTCGCTGTTCTTTTCCGCGCTGGTCTTCGTGCCGCTGGAGCGCTACCTCGGCCAACGAACCCTCTCGCCACTGCGCCCGGGCTGGCGCACCGACCTGGCGTACTTCTTCATGAGCCATGTGCTGGTGCAGTTCATCCTGATCCTGGTGACGGCCTCCACCTCCACGGTCGCCGGACTGGCCGCGTTCCCGTCGCTGAAATCCCTAATCCAGTCGATGCCGGTGTGGCTCCAGTTCCTGCTTGCGGTCTTCATGGCCGACATGGCCCAGGCATTGCTGCACCGTGCGTACCACAACATCCCGTGGCTCTGGCGCTTCCACGCCGTGCACCACTCCAGCCGCGAAATGGACTGGCTGGCGGGTTCGCGCATCCATCTGGTGGAAATCGTGCTGACGCGCAGCGCGGTCATGCTGCCGCTGCTGGTGCTGGGATTCTCGGCTTCGGCGATCAACGCCTACGTGATCCTCGTCGGCCTGCAGGCAGTGCTGGCCCACGCCAACCTGGGCGTCCGCTTCGGATGGCTGGAATACATCCTCGTGCTGCCGCGCTACCACCACTGGCACCATGCGCGGCACCGCGACTACATCGACGTCAACTACGCCATCCACCTGCCGCTGGTGGACATGCTCATGGGCACGTTCAAGCTGCCCCGTGACCAGACGTGGCCCGCGGAGTACGGGGTGATGAAACTGGAGACGGTGCCGCGCGGAATCGTGCGCCAGCACCTGATGCCGTTCCGCTCGCGCAAGACCTACGACGACCACGTCGCCTGATCGAGCCCACCCTCTCCCGCGAACGGGAGAGGGCGCCATCCGGCGGAGCGAGGCGTAGGACTTACGCCACCACGACCGGAATCTTGCCGATCTTCGCCTGCCATTCGCGCGGGCCGGTGTTGTGCACGGACTCGCCGGTGGAATCCACGGCGACGGTGACCGGCATGTCCTGCACTTCGAACTCGTAGATCGCTTCCATGCCCAGATCGGCGAAACCGACGACCTTCGCCGCTTTGATCGCCTTCGACACCAGGTACGCCGCGCCGCCGACCGCCATCAGGTAGGCCGACTGGTGCTTGCGGATCGCCTCGATCGCCGTCGGGCCGCGTTCGGCCTTGCCGACCATGCCCAGCAGGCCGGTCTGCGCCAGCACCTGCTCGGTGAACTTGTCCATGCGCGTGGCGGTGGTCGGGCCCGCGGGGCCGACGACTTCATCGCGCACCGGATCGACCGGGCCGACGTAGTAGATGAAGCGGCCGCGCAGGTCCACCGGCAGCGCTTCGCCCTTGTTGAGCATGTCGACCATGCGCTTGTGCGCGGCGTCGCGGCCGGTCAGCAGCTTGCCGTTGAGCAGCAGCACCTCGCCCGGCTTCCAGCTGGCGACGTCTTCCTTGGTCAGCGTGTCGAGGTTGACGCGACGGCCCTTGGAGGCGTCGTAGGTCAGCTCCGGCCAGTCAGCCAGCGACGGCGGATCGAGCATCACCGGACCGCTGCCGTCCAGCGTGAAATGCGCGTGGCGCGTGGCGGCGCAGTTCGGAATCAGCGCGACCGGCAGGTTCGCCGCGTGCGTCGGGTAATCCTTGACCTTGATGTCGAGCACCGTGGTCAGACCGCCCAGGCCCTGCGCGCCGATGCCCAGCGCGTTGACCTTCTCGTACAGCTCCAGGCGCAGTTCCTCGGCGCGGTTGGATGCGCCGCGGGCCTGCAGATCGGTGATGTCGATCGGCTCCATCAGCGCTTCCTTGGCCAGCAGCATCGCCTTCTCGGCGGTACCGCCGATGCCGATGCCGAGCATGCCCGGCGGGCACCAGCCGGCGCCCATCGTCGGCACGGTCTTGAGCACCCAGTCGACGATGGAGTCGGACGGGTTGAGCATCGCGAACTTCGACTTCGCCTCCGAACCGCCGCCCTTCGCGGCGACGATCACGTCCACCGTATTGCCCGGCACGACCTTCACGTTGACCACGCCGGGCGTGTTGTCCTTCGTGTTGGTGCGCTTGCCGGCGGGGTCGGCCAGCACCGAGGCGCGCAGCTTGTTGTCCGGGTGGTTGTAGGCGCGGCGCACGCCTTCGTGGACCATGTCCTCCACGCCCATCGTCGCGTCGTCCCAGCGCACGTTCATGCCGATCTCGAGGAACACGGTGACGATGCCGGTGTCCTGGCAGATCGGGCGGTGGCCCTCGGCGCACATGCGCGAGTTGATCAGGATCTGGGCGATGGCGTCCTTCGCCGCCGGCGACTCCTCGCGCTCATAGGCGGCGGCGAGGTTCTGGATGTAGTCGACCGGGTGGTAGTAGCTGATGTACTGCAGCGCGTCCGCGACGGACTGGATCAGGTCTTCCTGACGGATGGACACGGGCTGGCTGGACGGCTGAGGTGCGGTCTTGCTCACGGCGGGCTTTCAGGGCTGGCGGCGGAACCGCCATTCTAGCCCGTCGGCCGAGCCCCACCCCTCGCGCGGGATGGGCAGGCCGCCGCAGGCGGCCGGGAATCGGGTATCAGGCCGCGTCGGCCTTGGTCGTGAAGCTCTCGCCGCAGCCGCATTCGGCCGTGACGTTCGGGTTGCGGAACAGGAACTGCTCGCCCAGCCGCTGCTTGACCAGGTCGATTTCCGTGCCGTCCACCAGCGGCAGGCTCAGCGCGTCGACGTAAACGCGCACGCCCTCCTGCTCGAACACCGTGTCGTCAGCGCCCTGCTCGCGGGTCAGGTCGGCCTTGTACTGCCAGCCCGAACAGCCCGTGCGGGTCACGCCGAAGCGCAGGCCGATCGCGCCGGGATCTTCGACGAGATAGCGCTGGACGCGGGCGAGAGCGGCGGGAGCGAGGGTGACGGCCATTAAAGGACTCCGGCTGACATCAATGAGTTACTGCGCGGGATTACCGCATGGGGATTATAGCGACGTGATGCCGGGCGTTCGGTAAACTCCGGCCTTTCCCCTAATTGGCCCGAAGCGGCAAGGATTCAAGGCATGACGGTGGTCAGCGTCGAACAGGCGCTCGCGGGCAAGATCCCGGCGGGTGGCGAAGTCACGGTCCGTGGCTGGGTGCGCACCCGGCGCGATTCCAAGGCCGGGCTCAGCTTCGTCAACGTCAGCGATGGCTCGTGCTTCGCGCCGATCCAGGTCGTCGCCCCGTCGGACCTGGCCAACTACGAATCCGAGGTGAAGCGCCTCACCGCCGGCTGCGCGGTGATCGCCACCGGCACGCTGGTGGCCTCGCAGGGCCAGGGACAGGCGTTCGAGATCCAGGCCAACCGCCTGGAGGTCGTCGGCTGGGTCGAGGACCCGGAAACCTACCCCATCCAGCCCAAGGCGCATTCGCTGGAGTTCCTGCGCGAAGTCGCCCACCTGCGCCCGCGCACCAATCTGTTCGGCGCCGTCACGCGCATCCGCGACTGCCTGGCCAAGGCCGCGCACCGTTACTTCCACGAAAACGGCTTCTACTGGATTTCCACGCCGATCGTGACGACCTCCGACGCCGAGGGCGCCGGCCAGATGTTCCGCGTCTCCACGCTGGACATGGCGAACCTGCCGCGCGACGACAAGGGCGCGGTCGATTTCAGCCGCGATTTCTTCGGCAAGGAAACCTTCCTGACCGTGTCCGGCCAGCTCAACGTCGAGGCCTACGCGCTGTCGCTGAGCAAGGTCTACACCTTCGGTCCGACGTTCCGCGCCGAGAACAGCAACACCACGCGCCACCTGGCCGAGTTCTGGATGATCGAACCGGAAATCGCCTTCGCCGACCTGGCCGAAGACGCGCGCGTGGCCGAGGAATTCCTCAAGTACATGTTCCGCGCCGTGCTCAACGAGCGCGGCGACGACATGGCCTTCATCGCCGAACGCGTGCAGCCCGACGCGATCACGCGTCTGGAGTCGTTCGTCAACGCGCCCTTCGAGCGCATCGAGTACACCGATGCGATCAAGCTGCTTCAGAACGCGAAGAAGAAGTTCGACTTCCCGGTCGAATGGGGCCTGGACCTGCAGACCGAGCACGAGCGCTGGCTCACCGAGGAACACGTCGGCCGCCCGGTCGTGGTGACCAACTATCCCGAGCACATCAAGGCCTTCTACATGCGCCTGAACGACGACGGCAAGACCGTCGCCGCGATGGACGTGCTGGCGCCTGGCATCGGCGAGATCATCGGCGGCAGCCAGCGCGAGGAGCGCCTGGACATGCTGGACGCGCGCATGGCGCAGTTCGGCCTGGATCCGGCGCACTACGGCTGGTACCGCGATTTCCGCCGCTACGGCACCGTGCCGCACGCCGGCTTCGGCCTGGGCTTCGAGCGCCTGGTGGTGTACGTGTGCGGCCTGAGCAACATCCGCGATGCGATCCCCTACCCGCGCGCGCCGGGCAGCGCGGAGTATTGATGCGATCTACGGGATTGGAGATTCGGGATTCGAGATTGGTAAAACGCGCGTCCCGCCGTTCTGATGTTGCCCAACACGTCGCGTCGCTTTTGCGAATCCCCAATCCCCAATCCCGAATCCCACGCCTGTGATCCTGTTCTTCTCCCTGCTCTTCGTCGCCATCGCCATCGCCGGCTTCTGCGCGTTCGTGATCTTCTGGCCGTTGTCGCTGGTGCACATCCGCGACCGCCATCCGCAGTTGCAGGCGCAGTTGGGCGAAGGCGCGTTCGCGCGGCCGTCGGCGTGGGGCTGGCTGCTGCGTCGTGGCTACCTGTCGGTGCACGACGGCAACCTCAACGGTCTTGCGAGCCCCGCCAGGATCTCGCTGTTGACCATCATCGGCGGCCTCGTATGCGCCGCCCTGCTCTGGCTTCTTGCCGTGGTGATCGGATGAACGACAACGTCAACGACCAGTGGTGGCTCGCCACGATCGGCCGCACGCTGATCTGGGCACGCCTGCGCATGCTCGACGCCGGCACCGCCGAAGTGCTCGACAGCGACGGCGTCCTCCAGCCGTACGACAGCGAGGACAGCGCACGCGCTGCGCTGATGGACGCGGAGTTCGTCGCACTCGACGGCCTCGACGACGACGACGCGCGCAATCGCGGCTTCACGCTGGACGAACTCGTCCCGCCCAGCGGCGAAGGCCTCGACGTGCTGCGCCCGCAGATGGTCCAGCAGCTTCCCTCGCGGCACTGACCATCGCCATGTACCTGCCCCGCGCCTTCGCCGAACACGATCTCGAAGCGCTGGACCGGTTGGCGCAACGCGACCGCTTCATCACGCTGGTCACCGTGCGTGACGGCGAACCGACCGTCAGCCACCTGCCCGTGCTCTATCGCCGCAACGGCGAACACGTCGAACTGATCGGCCACTGGGCCCGACCCAATCCGCAGGCGAAACACGCCGGCCCCGCGCTGGCGATCTTCCACGGCCCGCACGCGTACGTCTCGCCCGGCTGGTATCCCGACAAGGAAGAAGCCGCGCGCGTGCCGACCTGGAACTACGCGGTCGCCCACCTGCGCGGCACGATGTCGACGTTCGAGGACGAAGCCTCGCTGGCGGCGGTCGTCGACGGATTGAGCGTGGATCACGAAGCCACGGTGGGCGGCGACTGGCGTTTCGAATTCGAACGCGACGACCTGCGCCGCCAGTTGCGCGGCATCGTCGGATTCCGGTTCGTCGCCGACTCGATCACGCTGAAGTTCAAGCTCAGCCAGAACCATCCGATGGCCAACTGCGAAGCCGTGGCCACCCGGCTCGAATCGCAATCGCGCGACGCCAGCCGCGACACCGCCGCGCTGATGCGCGAACGCATGAACGAACGACAAGGAGACTGACGTGGACCTCGACCTCACCGGCAAGCATGCGCTCGTCTGCGGCGCCAGCCAGGGCATTGGCCTGGCGACGGCGCGCGCGCTGGCGGATCTCGGCGCCGACGTCACCCTGCTCGCCCGCCGCGAGGAACGCCTGCGCGAACTGGCCGCCTCAATGCCGACCCCGCGCGAAGGCCAGGCGCACGGCTGGATCGCCGCCGACGGCACCGACACCGACACGCTGCGCGCCAAGGTGCAGGCGCTGGTCAACGCGCGCCCCGTGCACATCCTGGTGAACAACAGCGGCGGTCCGCCGCCGGGCCCCGTGCACGGCGCGGAGATCGCCGCGTTCGAAGCCGCATACCGCCAGCACGTCATCGCCAACCACGTCCTCGCCGAGACGGTCATCCCGGGCATGGAACGCGACGGCTACGGCCGCATCGTCAACGTCATCTCCACCTCGGTGAAGGAACCGCTGCAGGGGTTGGGCGTATCGAACACCACGCGCTGGGCGGTGGCGAGCTGGGCCAAGACGCTGGCGACGGAACTGGCCCCCAAGGGCATCACCGTCAACAACGTGCTGCCGGGATCGACCGAGACGCCGCGCATCGAGCAGATCATCGACAACACCTCGACGAAGACGGGCAAGAGCCGCGATGAGGTGTTCCAGAAGATGGTCTCGGAAATCCCGATGCGCCGCTTCGCACGGCCCGAGGAAACGGCGGCCGCGATCGCGTTCCTGTGCTCGCCTGCGGCGTCGTACATCACCGGCGTGAACCTGCCGGTGGATGGCGGGCGCACGCGGTCGCTCTAGATCGGGAATCGGGAATCGGGAATCGGGAATCGGGAATCGGGAATCGGGATTCGGGAATCGGGATTCGGGATTCGGGATTCGGGATTCGGGATTCGGGATTCGGGAGAGGATGTCATTCCCGCGAAGGCGGGAATCCAATCGTCAGACGCTGCAACCACTCCGGAGGGCGTGACACTCCGGACCACTGGATCCCCGCCTTCGCGGGGATGACCGCGTGCGTGGCGCGTCACGGCCCTGGCAGCCCAGCGCGCAGGCCCACCGTACGCATCGGAACGTCGCACCCTCACTGCTAAGCTAACCCGATGCGCCTTCGCCACCTCATCGCCGGTGAACCACGCGATCCGGCCTCCGGTCGCTGGGCAGACGTCTTCGATCCGGCCAACGGCAAGCCCTTCGCCGAAGTCGCCCTCGGCGACGCGGCCGATGTGGACGCCGCCATCGCCGCCGCCGAAGCCGCCTTCCCCGCCTGGTCCGCCCTGCCCCACAGCGAGCGCGCGCGCTGGCTGGAAAAGCTCGCCGATGCGCTGGAAGCAAAGCTCGACGACTTCGCCCATGCCGAGTCGCGCGACGGCGGCAAGCCGATCAAGCTGGCCCGCGAAGTGGAGATCCCGCGCGCGATCAGCAACCTGCGTTTCTTCGCGCACGCGGCCACGCAGTTCGCCAGCGAATCGCACCACGGCCAGGCCGGCCTGAACTACACGCTGCGCCAGCCGCTGGGCGTGGTCGGCACGATCTCGCCGTGGAACCTGCCGCTGTACCTGTTCACCTGGAAGATCGCCCCTGCATTGGCGGCCGGCAACACCGTCGTCGCCAAGCCATCGGAAGTCACGCCCGTGACGGCGACCATGCTGGGCGAACTCGCCGCGAAGATCGGCTTTCCCGACGGCGTGCTCAATATCGTCCATGGTCTGGGCCCGGACGTCGGCGAACCGCTGGTCGCCGATCCGCGCGTGAAGGCGGTGTCGTTCACCGGCAGCACCGCGGTCGGCCGCCGCATCGCCGGCATCGCCGGGCCGCTGCTGAAGAAGGTCTCGCTGGAACTGGGCGGCAAGAACCCCACGCTCGTCTTCGCCGACAGCGACTGGCGCGACCACTTCGACACGCTGGTGCGTTCGGCCTTCCAGAACTCCGGCCAGATCTGCCTGTGCGGCTCGCGCGTGCTGGTGGAACGCGGCATCTACACCGAGTTCCGCGACGCGCTGGTGCAACGCGCACAGCAGCTGCGCGTGGGCGATCCGATCGACGAGGACAACCAGCTTGGCCCACTCGTGTCGCGCCCCCATTTCGACAAGGTGATGAACGCCCTGCAGCGCGCCCGCGACGAAGGCGGCAAGGTCCTGTGCGGCGGCACGGCGCTCGACCGGCCCGGCTGGTTCGTGACGCCGACGGTGATCGAAGGGCTCGGGCCGGACTGCGCGAGCAACCGCGACGAGATCTTCGGCCCGGTCGTCACGCTGCAACCTTTCGACACCGACGAACAGGCGCTCGCGCTGGCCAACGCCGGCGAATACGGCCTGGCCGCCTCCGTCTGGACGCGCGACCTGCGCCGCGCACACCGTTTCGCCGCGCAACTGCGCGCCGGCATGGTGTGGATCAACACCTGGCTGCAACGCGACCTGCGCACGCCGTTCGGCGGCATGGGCGCGTCCGGTCTCGGCCGCGAAGGCGGTTTCGAGGCGATGCGTTTTTTCACCGACGCCAAGAACGTCGGTCTGCATTTGGGATGAAGCAATGACCACCGGTCCCCTCACCGACCTGCTCAAGAACAACCGCGACTGGTCCGAACGCATCAGCCGCGAAGACCCGGAGTTCTTCCAGCGCCTGTCCAAGCAGCAGGCGCCCGAATACCTGTGGATCGGCTGCTCGGATTCGCGCGTGCCGGCCAACCAGGTCATCGACATGGCGCCGGGCGAAGTCTTCGTCCACCGCAACATCGCCAATGTCGTCGTGCACACCGACCTCAACTGCCTGTCGGTGATCCAGTTCGCCGTGGACGTGCTGAAGGTCAAGCACATCCTCGTCGTCGGCCACTACGGCTGCGGCGGCGTGCACGCGGCGCTGCACGGCACGCGCGTGGGCCTGGCCGACAACTGGCTGCGCCATGTATCCGACGTGGCCGAAAAGCACGAGCTGTGCATGCAGCACGCGCACACCGACGAACGCCACGATCGCCTGTGCGAACTCAACGTGATCGAACAGGTGCAGAACGTCTGCCTCACCACCATCGTCCGCGACGCCTGGACGCGCGGGCAGGAGCTGACCGTGCACGGCTGGGTCTACAGCCTGCGCAACGGCCTGGTGCAGGACATGGGCATCGACGTCAGCTCGCAGGACCAGCTCGATGGGCTCTACAAGGCGGCGGTCGCGCGCGTGAACGCCTTCCGTGGGGATTCGCCGCGATGAGCGACGCCATCCGCGCCAGCGCCGCGCCGAAGCCCGTCGGCCAGTACCCGCATGCGCGCCGCGTGGGCGAGCTGCTGTTCCTGTCGGGCATCGGCCCGCGCGATCCGGCCAGCAACGCCATCGTCGGCAACGTGCATGACGCGGCCGGCCATCTCATCAGCTACGACATCGACGCGCAGACGCGCGCCGTCTTCGCCAACGTGCGCACGGTGCTGGAAGCCAGCGGCGCGCGCTGGGAAGACCTGGTCGACGTCACCGTCTACCTCACCGACATGGCGCACGATTTCAAGGCGTACAACGCCGTGTGGGCCGAATACTTCCCCGACATCGACACCGCGCCGTGCCGCACCACGCTCGGCATCACCGCGTTGCCGACGCCGATCGCGATCGAACTCAAATGCATCGCCACGATAAAGTCCCCTCTCCCGCGCACGGGAGAGGGTTAGGTTGAGGGCGGACTAGCCGCACGCCGCCAACCTGCCCTCACCCCATCGCTCTCCTGCAAGCGGGAGAGAAAGAGAATCCGCAATGCTGCCCAGCCCGCTCAACCTGCAAGCCTGGATCGAAGAGCACCGCCACCTGCTCAAGCCGCCGGTCGGCAACAAGGTGATCTACGTCGGCGACTTCATCGTGATGGTGGTCGGTGGCCCGAACCAGCGCACCGATTACCACTGGGACGAAGGCGCGGAGTGGTTCTACCAGCTCGAAGGCGAGATGGTGCTGCGCATCCAGGAAGACGGGAAAGTACGCGACATCCCCATCAAGGCCGGCGAGATCTTCCTGCTGCCGCCGCGCGTCCCGCACTCGCCGCAGCGCATGCCCGACTCGATCGGCCTGGTGATCGAACGCCGCCGCCTGTCCGACGAGCTCGACGGCCTGCTCTGGTTCTGCGAGCGGTGCAACCACAAGCTCTTTGAGGAGTTCTTCAAGCTGAAGAACATCGAGACCGACTTCCCGCCGGTGTTCGAGCGTTTCTACGCTTCGCGCGACCACCGCACGTGCAAGCAGTGCGGCCATCTCAACCCCGCGCCCGCCAAGTACGTGATGCCCGACACCTGAGGCGCCCGGGCTTCGACCGACCCCGCCAAGTCCTTGTTTCGAAAAACAGCCCGGCCTCGCCGGGCTGTTTTTTTGTGCCGACCGCTACCCGTCCAAAGTCCCGGCCCAGCCCCCTTGCCGTCCGTCGTTTTCTCATTGACAGGCATTTCAGGTAATGCCTACTGTAACTTTCATGAAAGGACCTCGACCCAAGTCGTCGACCGAGTACGTTCGCGAGTTCCGCGAACGGATGCGGCGCGAGGGCTTCGTCAAGAAGGACGTGTGGATCCTGCCCGAGCACGCGCAGGAGCTGGCGGCGATCGAGCGCCAGTTGCGCCAGCCCGGCGGCGCACAGGCGCGCGCCGACGACGGACGCGCCGTCGCCTGGACCGTCCGTTCGCTGCACGCCGCGTTGTCCGAGACACGTCCAGTCCTCTCCGGCCACATCGCGCTGGAGCTGCTGGAAGGCGTCGAGCCCAGCCTGCACCTGGCCATGCGCGAACACGGCGACCTGCCGGTGTTCATCGCGGTCAGCGGCGAGCAGATCGTCGTCGAGTCGCTGATGTGGCCGCTGTCGGACGTCCGCGACACAGCGGCGTTCAACGCGCACGTGCTGCGCACGCACAAGGTGCTGCCGCTGTCGAACATGGCCATCGAGGTCATCGGCGGCGTGGCCTGCTACATCATGTTCGGCTCGCTGGACACGCGCTCCAGCCTGGCCAACATCGTGTTCGAGATCGAGACGCTGGCCGAGAACGTGCTCAACGCCGCCGAGGCCTATGCGCCGTTTCTCCGCGACGACGTCCTGGGCGACGGCATCCTCGTGGAGGGCGCGGCATGAGCGCGCTGTCCCGCATCTTCGGCCGCGTGCGCGAGCAGCTCGCCGAACTCGGCGATTCCATCGTGCCGAACGCGGCGCAGCGCGACCTCGACGAGGAGATCCGCGCCAGCGACGCCCGCGTGCGCGAATGGCGCGCCAGCCTCGCCGAACTGCTGGCCCGGCGCATGACGGCGCAGGAGCGCACCGACACCACCGCGGCGGCCATCGAACAACGCGAAGCGCAGGCGCTCGCCAGCCTCCAGGCCGGCAAGCTGGCGCTGGCCGAGGAAGTCGCCGCGGCGATCGCCCAGCTGGAACAGGCGCGCGACGACGAGCACGCCCTGCTGGCGCAGCTCGACCTGCGCGTGACGCAGATGCGCTACCTCATCGAGGAAGGCGAGAACGGCCTGCGCCGGCTGCAGTTGCAGCTCGATGCGCTGCGCGCTGCCGAGACGGTGCAGCGTGCGCAGGAGACCGTCGCCCACCGACAGCCCGGCACGCCGTTGCCGCAGAACGCGATCGAGTCGCTGCTGCGCTCGCGCAGGCGTAATGCGCCGCGCGCCGAGGCGGACGACGCCGGCGAGCCGATGGGCGATTCCGATCTGGACGCGCGTCTGCTTGCCGAAGGCATCGACGAACGCAACACGCGTGCGCAGCTCGTGCTGGCGCGCCTGGCCCAACGTCTGGCCGATGCGGCCGCGGCGTCGGCTCCGCCCACGGGCGGGCGCGCCACCCGGACACGCACCCCAGGGAAGAAACCGCGATGACCGAATTCCTGACCACCGCCCTGACCTTCCCCACCCTGCTCTACAGCATCGTGCTGGCGGTCTGCGTCGTGTACTGGCTGCTGGCGGCGACCGGCATGGTTGACGCCGACGCGCCGGACGGGCTGTTGGGCGGCGATGGCGACGCCCACGACGGCGACGCCAGCGGCCTGGCGGCGATGCTGTCCAAGCTCGGCATCAGCGGCGTGCCGGTGATGATCGTGCTGACGGTGCTGGCGTTCGTCGGCTGGGTCGGCACCTACTTCGTGCAGCTGCTGGTGTTGCAGCACCTGCCGGCGACGCTGCGCGTGCTGCTCGGCGCCGTCGCGGCGGTCGCCATGCTGGTGCCCGGCGTGCTGGCCACCTCGCTGCTGCTGCGCCCGCTGAGCCGCGTGCTGCTGCGCCTGCGCCCACCGGCGGATCCGTCCATCCTCGGCCGCGTCGGCGTGGTCAGCACGCCGTCGGTGGATGCCGGTTACGGCCAGGCCACGTTCGACGACGGCGGCGCCGGCCTGGTCCTGCAGATCCGTCACGAACAGGCGGACCGCTTCAAGCGCGGCGATCGCGTCGTGTTGATCGAATACCTCAACGGGCAGCACGCCTACCGCGTGGTGTCCGAGGAACAGTTCAAGAACCTGTAGCACCGCACCACCGAACACATACCTTCCAAGACCGCAGTACCGTTCCAACAAGGAGAAGTTGCAATGAGCGTGTCCCTGATCCTCCCGTTCCTGATCGGGGCGGGCGTCCTGCTCGTCGTCATGCTGGGCCTGTTCGGCCTGTTCAAGGCCTTCTACGTCAAGGTCGACCAGGGCACCGCGCTGATCGTCAACGACATGAGTTCGATGCCGAAGGTGCGCTTCACCGGCGGCCTCATCATCCCGGTGCTCTACCGCGCCGAGCACATGCGCATCAGCCTGATCACGCTGCAGGTGGACCGCCGCGGCAAGGAAGGCCTGATCTGCCGCGACAACATGCGCGCCGACATCACCGTCGCCTTCTACCTGCGCGTCAACGAAACGCAGGCCGACGTACTGCGCGTGGCCAAGGCCATCGGCGCCGACCGCGCCTCCGACAAGAACGCCGTCGACGAGCTGTTCAACGCCAAGTTCTCCGAGGCGCTGAAGACCGTCGGCAAGAAGTTCGACTTCACCGAGCTGTTCGAAAAGCGCCAGGAGTTCCGCGACGAGATCATCAAGATCATCGGCAACGACCTCAACGGCTACGTGCTGGAAGACGTCGCCATCGACTACCTGGAGCAGACGCCGAAGAACCTGCTCGACAACAACAACATCCTGGACGCCGAGGGCATCCGCAAGATCACCGAGCTCACCGCCACCCAGAACGTCATCACCAACGAACTGGAGCAGAACGAGCGCCTGGCGATCACCAAGAAGAACGTCGAAGCGCGCGAGGCGACGCTGGCGCTGGAACGCCAGCAGGCCGAGGCCGAAGCACGCCAGAAGCGCGAGGTCGAGAGCATCCAGGCCCGCGAGGAAGCCGAGACCGCGCGCGTGAAGGAAGAGCAGCGCCTGCTGGCCGAACAGGCCCGTCTCGCCGCCGAGGAGCAGATCCAGATCCGCGACCAGAACCGCCAGCGCGAAGTCGAAGTGGCCGAGCAGAACCGCCAGCGCGCCGTCGCCATCGAGGCCGAGCGCGTCGAGCGCGCGCGCCAGCTGGAGAAGGTCACCACCGACCGCGAAGTGCAGCTGCAAGGCGTGGAGCGCGACAAGGTGGTCGAGACCGGCAAGATGGACGTGGCCAACATCACCCGCGAGCGCATCGCCATCGACAAGACCGTGGCGCAGGAAGAAGAGCGCATCAAGGAAGTGCGCGTGGTGTCCGAGGCCGAGCGCGAGCGCCAGGCCAAGGTCATCGCCGCCGAGGCCGATGCGCAGGAAGCGCTGGTGCGCACCGTGAAGGAAGCCGAGGCCGCCGAGGCCGCGGCCAAGTTCCGCTCGGTGGAGATCACCACGCTGGCCCAGGCCGAACTGGATTCCGCCGCCAAGTCCGCCGACGCCAAGAAGCTGCTGGCCGAAGCCATGCGTGCCGAAACCGCCGCACCCGGTCTGGCCGAAGCGCAGGTGCGCGAAGCCGAAGCCAATGCGATCGAGAAGGTCGGCATCGCCGAAGCGCGCGTGATCGAGGCCAAGGCGGACGCCACCTACAAGCAGGGCAGCAACGACGCGCGCGTGCTGGCGGAAAACCTCGCCGCACAGGCCGAAGGCGAAGAGAAGATGGGCCGCGCCAAGGCCACCGCCGTGGAATCGGTGGGCATCGCCGAAGCCAACGTCACCGTCAAGAAACTCACCGCCGAGGCCGAGGGCCTGACCGCGAAGTTCGAGGCGATCGACTCGCTCAGCGACTCCGCGCGCAGCCACGAGGAGTTCCGCATGACGCTGGAAACCCACCTCGAGCAGGCCATGGCCGCCATCGACGCCGGTCGCGAAGTGTCGAAGGAGAACGCCGAAGTCATCGCCTCGGCGCTGCGCAACGCCAACATCGACCTGGTCGGCGGCGACGGCGGCCTGTTCGAGAGCTTCTCCAAGGCGCTCTCGCTGGGCAAGTCGATCGAAGGCTTCGCCGGCAAGAGCCCGATCGTGGCCGACCTGCTGGAGCGCTACCTGGGCGTCAAGCCCACGGGACGCGAACCGGTAATCGACGCCACCGCCTCGGTCGTGCCGATCAACGCGGCCGACAAGAGCCGTCAGGAACCCGTCGGCGCCTGAGCGCCCTGCCCCGACGCATGCCCGTCGCGCGGATGACACCCCATCCGCGCGGACGGCGCACCGTACACATCACGCAATGCTTTGACTGACAAGGGAACTGACATGAGCAAAGAGAACCGCGACTTCCTGGAAATGGCCTTCCAATCCGTGCAGTGCTTCGGCAACGACGGCCGACTGGATGCGACCGAACTGGCGAAGATCATCGCCATCGCCGAACGCGACGGCGTCACCGACGACAACGAACGTCGCGTGCTGGGCAACATCATCGCCCGCATCCGCCCGGACGAGATCGACGCGGCGATGAAGGCGCAGCTGGACGGCATCGCGAAGAAGTACGGCATCCAGGCGACCGAGACGACCTCGGCCTGACGCCAGGCCGGCCGGCGTCTGCCTCCGCACGACGCCGGCCGCAGTTCGCTGGCAACCGGCTGACGTTCCCGCTGTCGCTTTCCAACCGCCCCGGATGGGCGAGGTACCACGATGTCGCAAACCGCCAGCGCCGCCGAGCAAGTCGCGGCCACCGAACAGATCGACCGGGCCGTCGCCCAGGGCGGCGCCTACGAAGTGCTGCGTCGCCGCCTCGACGAACAGGGCGAGCGCCTGCAGAACCTCGCCGGCGCGCTCAACCAGCGGCGCCTGCAGGAGTTCGGCGACAGCCGCCTGGAGGTCATCGGCCGGTTGCGCATCCGCACCGAGAACAACTGCATCGGCCGCGATATCGTGCCGGTCGGCGATCTGCTGCTGTTCGGCTACAACGTATTCCTCGGGCTGAAGACCACCACGCGCGTGGAGGACGTCTTCGGCCTGTACCGCCTCACCGAAAGCGCCGAAGGTTTCGATGTCGCGCCGGTCGAGCTGGCGACCAGTTTCCTGGGCGACGCGGCGTTCGTGCGCGACTTCAACGAGCTGTACGCGTACTACAAGAACGCGCGCCTGCTGCAGCTGGACGTGGCCGCCGGCAAGCTGCTGACGGCGTTCCAGATCGGCGAGCGAACCACCGACGTGCGCGTGTTCCGCTGGGCGATCTCCAACCAGGGCGCGCTCACCTACATCGATACGCGCGGCGAGCGCGACCTCGTGCTGCCACCGCCGTTCGACTTCGAATGGACGCGGGCCACGCGCGAGCTGATGGTCAACGGCCGCTTCCCGCACCTGAACATCCTCGACACGGTCTTCGTCGAAACCACCCACGGCGACCTGACCATCAAGGTCGAGAACAACACCGAGCTCGGCCAGGGCATCTACAGCGAGCCGGTCGAGGACAAGACCCAGTCGCTGGACGACGCGCACATCGACTTCGCGCGCGTGGGCTCGCTGATCCTGCTGAAGGTGCTGCCATACCGCGAGACGGTGTGGCGCGGCCTGGTCTACAACACGATCACCGGCAAGGTCACGCGCAACGACGCCATCACCCAGGCCTGCGTGCAGCTGCCGGAAGACCACGGCATCCTCTTCCCCGGCGGCTATTACCTGCAGAACGGCGAGCACAAGGCCTTCGACGCCAGCATGGCCGGCATGCAGTTCCAGCGCGCCACGCGCTCGCCCAACGGCGAGGACGTGATGTACGCGTTCTACGAGCCCGACCAGGGCCGCAGCGCGCTGTTCGTCTACAACATGATCCAGCGCCGCCTGCAAAACCCGCTGTTCGGGCACGGTCATGCGGAACTGCCGGACGGTCGCATGGTGCTGTTCCACGCCGAAGGCGACGGCGCCACGCGCGTGCATCCGATGCAGGTGTGGCAGACGCCGTTCACCAGTGACGAGTTCGCCGCCAGCCGCCCGCCGGGCACCAGCTTCATGGGCCGCATCGGCAATGCCGAACTGGTGCGCGGCATCTCCAACCTCTACGGGCTGGCGCGCGAGATCGACGACCCCGAGGTCACGGTGCAGCGCTACCAGCTGCTGACCCAGAACGCGCGACGCCTGTTCGACGCGCACCACTGGATCGACGACGGCAACTGCGAAGGCGCGGCCACGCTGCTGCGCGAGATCTGCGCGACCGGCGAATCGGTGCTGGACGAATTCGAGAAGGTCCAGGACATCCGCCGCCAGTCCGACGCGGCCATGACGAAGGCGCGCGCCGAACACAAGGCGCTGATGGGCCGCCTGCTGCCGGACAACTGGAACCAGGTGGACGAATTCGTCGAAGCGCTGGGCGCGATCGGCCGGCTGCGCGGGCAGCTGCTGACGATCCGCGACTACCGCTACATCGACACCGTCGCGATCGACGCGATGGGCGCCGAACTGCAATCGGCCCACGAACGCATCGGCCAGGCCACCGGCGCCTTCCTCGGGCAGGACAAGGCGTTGGCGCCGTTCGCCCGCCAGGTGGATGAACTCGACGCCGCCGCGCAGCAGGCCAAGACCGCGCGCCAGCTGGCCGAACATGTCGCCGCATTGCAGGCACGCTCGGCCGACCTGGACATGCTCTCGGAACTGGTCGCCTCGCTGAAGGTCGACGACGCCACGCAGCGCACGCGCGTGGTGGAGGCGATCTCGGTCATCTACGCCCGCCTCAACCAGGCCAAGGCGCGTGCGGAACAACGCCGCAAGACGCTGGGTTCCAGCGAGGCCGTGGCCCAGTTCGGCGCGCAGTTCGCCCTGTTCGGCCAGGCCATCACCAATGCACTGGGGCTGGCGACCGATCCGGAACGCGCCGACGAACAACTGTCGCGGTTGATGGTCCAGCTGGAAGAACTGGAAAGCCAGTTCGGCGAACACGAACAGTTCCTCGGCGACATCGTCACCAAGCGCGAAGAGCTGCTGGAGGCGTTCGATGCGCACAAGCAGGCGCTGCTCGACGACCGCCAGCGCAAGGCGCAGACCGTGCTGGACGCGGCCAATCGCATCCTGGAAGGACTCTCCCGACGCACGGTGAAGCTGGCCGGCATCGACGAGCTCAACGCTTTCTTCGCCGGCGACCCTCTGATCCTCAAGATCCGCGAACTGGCCGGACGCCTGCGCGAGCTCAAGGACAGCGTCAAGGCCGACGACGTCGAAGCGCGCCTGAAGGGCGCGCGCGACCAGGCGGTGCGCGTGTTGCGCGATCGCAGCGATCTGTTCGAGGACGGCGGCAACGTCATCAAGCTGGGCCGCCACCGTTTCAGCGTCAACACGCAGCCGTTGGACCTGACGCTGCTGCCACGCGGCGACGAACTCGCCCTGCACCTCACCGGCACCGACTTCATGGAGCCGATCCACGACGAGAAACTGACGGCGCTGCGCGAGTTCTGGCCGGCATCGCTGGAGTCCGAATCGCCCACGCTCTATCGCGGCGAATACCTCGCGGGCCAGGTCCTGGAAGCGGCGGACACCGGCCGTGACGGCCTGAGCCTGGATCTGTTGCAGCGAAGCGCGAACGATGCGAACGAACTGGCGCGCATTGTCCGCGACTATGCCGCGCCGCGTTATCGCGACGGCTACGAGCGCGGCATCCACGACTACGACGCGACGCTGATCCTGCGTGCGCTGCTGGCCCAGCGCGCCATTGCCGGCGCGCTGCTGCATGCACCGCAGGCGCGTGCGCTGGCGGCGCTGTACTGGGCTGACCATCAGCACGACGACGAGGCGCGCGCCTGGGCGCAACGACTGGCCGGCGCGCGCACCATGCAGCAGCTGTTCGGCACGCGCGCGGGGCTCGACGCGCTGCGCGCGGAAGTCGACGCCGCCATCGCCGCGTGGCTCGACGCGAACCCGCTCCCGTTCGACGCCGCGTTGACGGCGGCCGCCGCCGACTATCTGCTGGAAGAGCTGGCCGAAGCCGAGGTCTCGCTGGTGCTCTCGCGTTACGCGCGCGAACTCGCCGACGGGCTGCGCCAGCGCCTGGAAGCGGCGGGCATGCGCGAGACCTTCGCGCGCACCCTGGCGACCCTGCCCCTGCCCGCACGCTGGACGCACGCCCTGCACTGGCTCGAAGGCCTGTGCACGCAGCCCGCGTTCGCGGCCTCCTCATCGTATGCGCCGGAAGCCGCGGCTGTGCTGCTCATCGGCGATACGCTGCGTCGACGCAACAACGACACCACGCTGCAGACGATCGTCGAAGGCCTGCTCGGCGAGCATCCGCGCATCGCCGCCGGCCGCATGCCGCTGGCCGCGGATGAACTGCTGGCGCGCCTGCGCCATCACCGCGAGCGCTTCCTGCCGGGCTACCGGCAGTACCAGTCGGTGCGACAGGACACCATGGCACGCCAGCGGGAGTCGCTGCGGCTGTCGGAGTTCCAGGCACGCCCGCTCACCTCGTTCGTGCGCAACCGCCTGATCAACGACGTCTACCTGCCCATCATCGGCGACAACCTCGCCAAGCAGATGGGCACCGTCGGCGAGAACAAGCGCAGCGACCTGATGGGCCTGCTGATGCTGATCTCCCCGCCCGGCTACGGCAAGACGACGCTGATGGAATACGTCGCCAACCGGCTCGGCCTGATCTTCATGAAGATCAACGGCCCGGCGCTGGGCCATGAAGTGCGTTCGATCGATCCCGCGCAGGCGCCGGACGCCACCTCTCGCCAGGAGCTGGAGAAGCTCAACCTCGCGCTGGAGATGGGCAACAACGTGATGCTGTATGTCGACGACATCCAGCATACGCACCCGGAGTTCCTGCAGAAGTTCATCTCGCTGTGCGACGGCACGCGCCGCATCGAAGGCGTGTGGAAGGGGCGCACGAAAACCTACGACCTGCGCGGCAAGAAGTTCTGCGTGGTCATGGCCGGCAACCCGTACACGGAATCCGGCGAGGTGTTCAAGATTCCGGACATGCTCGCCAACCGTGCCGACATCTACAACCTCGGCGACGTGCTGGGTGGCAAGGAAGACGCCTTCACGCTGAGCTACATCGAGAACTGCCTCACGTCCAACCCGGTGCTGGCCCCGCTGGCCACGCGCGAACTGGCCGATCTTTACCTGCTGGCGGACAAGGCGCGCGGCAAGGAGGTCTCGCTCAACGGCCTGAGCCATGCCTACAGCGCGGCCGAGAGCACCGAGATCCTCGGCACGCTGCAACGGTTGATGCAGGTGCGCGACGTGGTCTACCGCGTCAACCAGCAGTACATCGCCAGCGCCGCACAGGCCGACAAGTACCGCACCGAGCCGCCGTTCAAGCTGCAGGGCAGCTATCGCAACATGAACAAGCTGGCGGAGAAGATCTCGCCGGTGCTCAACGAAGCGGAGCTGCAACGGCTCATCGGCGACCACTACATGGGAGAAGCTCAGCTGCTCACCACCGGCGCCGAGGAAAACCTGCTCAAGCTGGCCGAGCTGCGCGGTGCGATGGCGGACGAGGAGACGGCGCGCTGGGCGCAGATCAAGCGCGACTTCCTGCGCAACAAGGCGATGGGCGCCGACGAGGACGATGTCGGCGGACGTGTGGTCGCGCAGCTGGCGGACATCGCCGGCGGATTGCAGGCCATCGGCACGGCCACGCAGACGCCGGTCGAGCCACCGCCTGCGCCGCCGTCCCCGCCGTGGGATGCGATGCTGGCCCTGCTCGAACGCTTCGCCGAGCAGCGCAATGCGCCGGCGCCCGTCGCGGATTCGACGTGGATGAAGGCGCTGCCCGAATCGCTGCATGCCACCGTCGCGCCGCTGCTGGATGCGCTGCGCGGGCAGCACGAGGAACAAGAGCGCACGCGCGACGCACTGCTGCAACTGGCGAACGCGATGCGCGATGGCGTGGCCACCGCTCCCGCCAAGCCGGGCAAGCCGGGCCGCCGCCAGCACCAGCCGACGGTGACAGAACGGCCGCTCGACGTGGCGCTGCAACAGTTCGGCGGCAGCACGCTCGCCGAGATCAGCAGCAAGCCGACCGACGCATGACCCAGCCGCAGCGTCCGGTCGCCGACGAATCCGCCTCGCGCCTCGCGCGCGATGGCGTGTCGACGGACGCCGGCGTGTCGGCGCTTGCCGAGCTGGAAGCGCTCGACGCGCGGCTTCACGCATTGCCCACCACGGCGCTGTTGGCCGAGCTGCAAGGCATCGTGGCCGCCATCGAAACGAGCGACCCTGCGCGACGCCGTCGTCGCGCCGGATTCCTCGGTCGCCTGCTCGGCCGCGATCTGGTCGCGCAGGCCCAGCCCGATCCGGCCGAAACCCGCGTGCGCCTTCACCTGGTATCGGCGGGAAACCTCGCCGACGCCTTGAGCGCACAGTCGGCCGAACTCACCGCACTCGCCATGCGCGTGCGCGAACTGGCGCAGCGCCTGCGCGAATCCAGTGCGCCCGCATCACCGCAGGCCGGCGACGAGGATGCGCGCGTGCGCCGCCGTCTTCACCTGGAAGCCATCGCCACGACGTGGGAGAACGCCGCCGCCCACGCCGAGCAGGCGCATTCGCATGCGCGTCACCTGCTCGAACGGCATGCACAGGTGCGCGACCTGCTCGTTCCCGCATGGCGCCAGCAGGCCTCACTCACGGCGTCCGCGCAGCGTCGCGACGACGAGGCCACGACACGTCTGCAACACGCGCTGCATGCCCAGCTCGCCGCGATGCGCCTGTCGCTCGCCGGCACGCCCCCCGCATCCGTTCCACCCGACACCACGACCGCCGGCACCGACGCCGGACGCGCCACCCAGGAGCCTTCGCCATGAACCAGATCACGCAGAACGCCGCCGCCCTGCCCGTGGAGACCGTGCTGGACGAGGCCGCGCTCACCGCGCTCGGCCTGTCGACGGCGGACACGGCGCGCATCCACGAAGTCGCCCGCGCCGCGCAGGACATCGCGCCCGCGCAGCTGATGGGCTTCGGCAAGGACGCGGCGAACAAGACCACCGAATTCTCCAGCCAGTTGCTCGACCAGGTGCGCAACCGCGACCTCGACGCCACCGGCGCGACGCTCGGCGAAGTCGTGCGCATCGCCCGCACGCTGAACCTGCAGAAGCTCGGCGCACGCTCGCGCCTGCCCGTGGTCGGCCCGCTGATCGACCGCATGCGCGCGTCCAAGGGCGAACTGGTGCAGAAGTTCAGCAGTACCAATTCGCAGATCGAGCACCTGATGCGCGACGTCTCACGCCAGCAGGACGACCTGCGCAAGCGCGTCAAGGATTTCGACCGCATGCACGAGATCGTGCTGGAGGAGCGTCGCGAACTCGGCATCCACGTCGGCGCGGGTCGCCTGCGCATGGGCGAGCTCGATCGCGAGCGCCGCACGCTCGACGGACTGGAAGATCCGCAGTCGCGCACGCGCCGTTCCGAGCTGGACAACGCGATGCGCCTGCTGGACAAGCGCGTCGGCGACCTCGCCCTGCTGCAGCACGCGGCCGACCAGTCGCTGCCGACCATCCGCATCATCCAGGCCAACGCGATCCTGCTGATCGAGAAATTCGGCGCGGTGCGCGACATCACCATCCCGGCGTGGAAGCGCAGCTTCGCCATCCAGCTCTCGCTGGAAGAGCAGAAGAACGCCGTCGAACTCGCCACCGCCATCGACGATGCGACCAACGAGATGATGCGCAACAACGCGCGCCTGCTGCACGAGAACTCGGTGGCCACGGCCAAGGCCAACCAGCGCGGCGTGATCGACATGGAAACGTTGCAGTACGTGCACGACCAGCTCATCCAGACCGTCGAGGATGTGCGGGCGATCCATCGCGAAGGCATCGAGAAGCGCCGCCAGGCCGAGACCGAACTGGCGAAGATGCGCGAGGACGTGCAGAAGCGCCTGTCGGCGCCGACCATCGAAACGGCCGGCTGAAGCGGCATGGATTTCACAAGCCTCGACCAGGCGCTGCGCGACGGCGCCACCGACCTCAACCTCGACAATCGCGAGCGTTTCGAACTGCGCGAGCTCGGCGCACGCATCGACGCCGACCGCATCCGCTACCTGCGCAACCGCGCCTTCGACATGGCGCGCGAGCTGCTGGCCGCCGGCACCGTGGATGCACTCGCCGTGCTGCGCTGGCTCGAACAGGTGGTCAAGACGCTGGATCTCTCGGCGCTCCCGGCCGCGGCCGACACCACCGCCTTCTTCACGCCGGGCGACAGCTGCCTGCACAAGCTGCGCGAGCTGTGCCGGAACAGCCGCACGTCGATCGACGTGTGCGTGTTCACCATCGCCGACGATCGCCTGTCCGACGAGCTCGCCGCGGCGCACGCGCGTGGCGTGCGCGTGCGCATCGTCAGCGACAACGACAAGCGCCACGACGACGGCAGCGACATCGCCCGGCTCGCCGCGGACGGCATCGGGGTGCGGCTCGACGACACGCCGTTCCACATGCACCACAAGTTCGCGGTGTTCGATGGCGCGCTGATCGCCAACGGCAGCTTCAACTGGACGCGCAGCGCCAGCAGCTCCAACCACGAGAACCTCGTGGTCAGCCGCGATCCGTACCTGGTGCGCTGCTTCGACGGGCAGTTCGAGCAGATGTGGGAGCGGTTTCCGGCCCTGGCGCCGTAATCCCGAGGTCCGGGCTCGTCGTTTCCGCCCCAGGGCCGGCGCGCGCGAGCCCCCTCTCCCGGCGGAGAGGGAATTCGCAGCACCATACGCCCACGGCGAGTCGGGTATCGTATGGCCGTACCGCCCGGCCGGCGCCGGGCCCGACACGCCCTCGGACGTTCATGCTGAAGATCGACACCCACGCCCACTACATGCCGCGCGACTGGCCCAACCTGGCGCGCAAGTACGGGGACGACCGCTTCCCGGTGATCCACCACACCGACGACGGGCGCCATCGGATCTACAAGGACGGCAAGTTCTTCCGCGAGATCTGGTCCAAGACCTGGGACCCGCAGGAACGCATCGACGATTACGCGCGCTTCGGCGTGCAGGTGCAGGTGATCAGCACCGTGCCGGTGATGTTCAGCTACTGGGCCAAGCCGCACCACGCGCTGGAACTCCACCAGGCGCTCAACGAACATATGGCCGAGGCCTGCCGCGAGTATCCGCGTCATTACGCCGGCATCGGCACGGTGCCGATGCAGTCGCCGCGCCTTGCGATCCAGGAGCTGGAACGCTGCATGGACCAGCTCGGTCTGCAGGGCGTGCAGATCGGCAGCCACATCAACGACTGGAACCTCGACGCGCCGGAGCTGTTCGATTTCTTCCAGGCCGCCGGCGAACTGGGCGCGGCGATCCTCGTGCATCCGTGGGACATGATGGGCGCGGCGACGATGCCCAAGTACTGGCTGCCGTGGCTCGTGGGCATGCCGGCCGAACAATCGCGCGCGGCGTGCTGCCTCATCTTCGGCGGCGTGCTGGAGCGCGTGCCCGACCTGAAGGTCTGCATGGCGCACGGCGGCGGCAGCTTCCCGTACACCATCGGCCGCATCGAACACGGCTTCAACATGCGGCCGGACCTGGTCGCCACCGACAACCCGCGCAATCCGCGCGAGTACCTCAACCAGCTGTTCTTCGACTCGTGGGTCGCCGACCCGCGCGCGTTGCGTTATCTGCTCGACACCTGCGGCGTGGACCGCGTCATGCTCGGCACCGACTATCCGTTCCCGCTGGGCGAACAGGAACCGGGCGCCGGCATCGCGGCGTTGCAGTTGAGCGAAGCCGAGCAGGCGCGCCTGTACCACGGCACCGCGCTGGAATGGCTGGGCCTGTCGATGTCGCGCTTCGCCTGAGCCATGCCGCACCTGACCCTGCACTACACCGCGAACGTCGATGGCTTCGATCCCGATGCGGCGCTGCGCGAGATCAACCACCGCCTCGCGGACAGCGGGCATTTCGACGAAGCCGCGATCAAGAGCCGCGCGTTGCGCCTGGACCATTACCGCGTCGGCATCGCCGAGGACGCACGCGGCTTCGTGCATGCGCAGCTGCGGATCCTGCCCGGTCGCGATGCGGACACGCGCGCGGCGCTGTCTGCGCTCGTCCTCGATGCGCTGCAGGCGACGCTCCCATACCGCCATCCCCACACCCAACTCTGCGTCGAAGTCGACGAGATGGACGCGCGCAGCTATTCCAAACGCGTGTTCGACGCGCAATCCGACTGAACCATGACCGACCTGTATTCCGACGATTACGCACTCGCCCAGGACGCCGCCGACCCGTTGCGCGACCTGCGCTCGCAGTTCCTGATTCCGCAGCACGACGGCGCCGACCAGGCGTACTTCGTCGGCAACTCGCTGGGTCTGCAGCCGCGCGGCGCGCGCGCGCATGTGCACGAGGTGCTGGACAAGTGGGCCGCCGAAGCGGTGGAAGGCCATTTCACCGGGCAGGCGCAGTGGCTGGACTACCACCAGCTCGTTCGCGAATCGCTGGCGCGCCTCGTCGGCGCCAAGCCGCTGGAAGTCGTGGCGATGAACACGCTCACGGTGAACCTGCACCTGATGATGGTCAGCTTCTACCGCCCGACGCGCGAACGCCCCGCCATCCTCATCGAAGCCGGCGCGTTCCCGTCGGACCGCTATGCGGTGGAATCGCAGATCGCGTTCCACGGTTTCGATCCGGCGACCGACCTGATCGAAGTGCAGCCCGACGGCGCGGAGGGCACGACGTCGATGGCGGCGCTGGAACGCGCGATCGCGCAGCACGGATCTCGCCTGGCGCTCGTGTTGTGGCCGGGCGTGCAGTACCGCACCGGGCAGGCCTTCGACCTGGCGCGCATCGCAAAGCTGGCGCACGACCAGGGCGCGATCTGCGGCTTCGATCTCGCGCACGGCGTGGGCAATCTCCAACTCGCGTTGCACGACAGCGGCGTCGACTTCGCCGTGTGGTGCCACTACAAATACCTCAACAGCGGCCCGGGCGCGGTCGCGGGTTGCTTCGTGCACGAACGCCATGCGCACAGCGACCGCCCGCGCTTCGCCGGTTGGTGGGGGCATGAACAGGGCACGCGTTTCCGCATGGGCCCGCATTTCGTACCCACGCCCGGCGCGGACGGCTGGCAGCTGAGCAATCCGCCGATCCTCGGCATGGCACCGCTGCGCGCCTCGCTGGAGCTGTTCGACGCCGCCGGCATGCCGGCGCTGCGCGCGAAGTCGCTCAAGCTCACCGGCTACCTCGAAGCGTTGATCCGCCAGCGCCTGGACGGCGCGTTGCAGATCGTCACGCCGCCCGACCCGGCCCAGCGTGGCTGCCAGCTGTCGCTGCGCGTGATCGGCGGCCGCGGTCTTACCGGCCGCGACGCGGGGCGCGCACTCTTCGACGACCTGGCCACACGCGGCGTGCTGGGCGACTGGCGCGAACCGGACGTGATCCGTATCTCGCCGGCGCCGCTCTACAACACGCATGCCGATGTGCTGCGCTTCGTGCGTGCGGTCGAAGCCTGGCGCGATGCCATCTGATTCCACAGGATCGAACCGATGACCCAACAGGACCGCCACATCACCCTCATCGGCGCCGGCCTGGCCGGCGCGGTGCTCGCGACGCTGCTGGCGCAGCGGGGCTGGCGCGTGGACGTGTACGAGAAGCGCGGCGATCCGCGCGTGCAGGGCTATGGCGGCGGGCGCTCGATCAACCTGGCGCTCGCCGAGCGCGGACGTCATGCGCTGCGCCTGGCCGGCGCCGACGAGGCGGTCATGAAGCACGCGGTGATGATGCGTGGGCGCATGGTGCACTTCCTCGACGGGCGCACCGATCTGCAACGTTACGGCCGCGACGACAGCGAGGTGATCTGGTCGGTGCATCGCGGCGAACTCAACGTCGTGCTGCTCGACATCGCCGAACGCGCCGGTGCGCGCCTGCACTTCGACCGCGGCCTGAGCGGCGTCGATTTCGACGCGCGCATCGCCACCTTCACAGACCCGCGCGACGGCAGCGCGCACCAGGTCGCCTTCGAATCGCTGGTCGGTGCCGACGGCGCGGGATCGTCGCTGCGTGCGGCGATGAAGGACGGGATGGAACTGGGCGAACGCACGGAGTTCCTCGGCCATTCCTACAAGGAACTGGAGATCCCGCCCGCGCCCGACGGCAGCTTCAGCATCGAGCCCAACGCGCTGCACATCTGGCCGCGCGGGCGCTACATGTGCATCGCACTGCCCAACGACGAGCGCACGTTCACCGTCACCCTGTTCCTTCCGAACGAGGGCGATCCGAGCTTCGCCACCGTGCGCGACGGCAACGACGCGCGTGCCCTGTTCGAACGCGTTTTCGCCGACGCGCTGCCGCTGATTCCGCGGCTGGAGCAGGATTTCGAACGCAATCCCGCCGGCCTGCTCGCCACGCTTTACCTCGACCACTGGCACCTGGACGATCGCGCCGTGCTCGTCGGCGACGCCGCGCACGCGATGGTGCCGTTCCACGGACAAGGCATGAATTGCGCATTCGAGGACTGCGTCGCCCTGGCCGAACACCTCGATGCGCAGCCGGACCGCGCCGCCGCGTTCGCTGCGTTCCAGGCCGAACGCCTGCCCAACGCGCGTGCGATCCAGCAGATGGCGCTGGAGAACTACCTGGAGTTGCGCGACCGCGTGGACGACGACGACTATCTCCTTCAGCGCGCGCTCGAACGCAAGCTGGCCGAACGTCATCCCGATCGCTTCGTGCCGCGCTATTCGATGGTGACGTTCCAGCGCCTGCCGTACGCGACGGCGTTCGAACGCGGTCGCCAGCAGCGCGAGTTGCTGGTCGAGCTGACACGCGGTCACCACTCGCTCGACACGCTCGACTGGGCCGCCGTCGACGAGACCGTGCGCGTGCGCCTATCGCCGTTGCCTGCGGACGCCTGACGTGGCGGCCAGCTTCCTCTTCTACGACCTGGAAACCTTCGGCTCCGATCCGCGCACGACACGGATCGCGCAGTTCGCCGCGATCCGGACGGACGCGGAGTTGAACCAGATCGAAGAGCCCATCAGCGTTTTCGTGCGCCCGGCCGACGATCTGCTGCCCTCGCCCGGCGCGACGATGGTGACGGGCATTTCGCCGCAGCACGCGCAGCGCGAAGGCATGAGCGAGGCGGCGGCGTTCGCGCTGATCTTCGAGGAGATGGCGCGGCCGGAAACCTGCTCGCTGGGCTACAACTCGCTGCGGTTCGACGACGAGTTCGTACGTCACGGTCTGTTCCGCAACTTCTTCGACGCCTACGAGCGCGAGTGGCGCGGCGGAAACTCGCGCTGGGACCTGCTCGACGTGCTGCGACTGGCGCACGCGATCCGTCCCGACGGCATCTGGTGGCCCAAGCGCGAGGACGGTGCGACGTCGTTCAAGCTGGAGCACCTGGCCGAAGCCAACGAGGTGCGCATCGGTGACGCACACGAAGCGCTCTCCGACGTGCGCGCCCTGATCGGCCTGGCGCGCAAGCTCAAGACCGCGCAACCGAAACTGTGGGACTACGCACTGCGCCTGCGCGACAAGCGCTATGCCGCGAGCCTGCTGGACGTGGTCGCGATGAAGCCGGTGCTGCATGTGTCGCAGCGTTTCCCGGCGAACCGGCTGTGCGCGGCGCCGGTGCTGCCGATCGCGCGGCATCCGCGCATCGACAGTCGCGTGATCGTGTTCGATCTGGAGCAGGATCCATCGGCGCTGCTGGAACTGGGTGCCGAAGGGATCGCCGAGCGCCTGTACGTGCGGGCCGTCGATCTGCCCGAGGGCGAATCGCGCGTCGCCCTGAAGGAAGTGCACACCAACCGCTGTCCCGCGCTGGTGTCGTGGGATCACCTGCGCGCGCCCGAGTTCGAGCGCCTGTGCATCGACCCGGCGGTGATCGAGGCGCGCGCCGCGCAGATCCGCGAGGCGGGCCCTGCGCTGGTGGAGAAGGTGCGGCAGGTGTTCGCGGTCGAACGCGAGCGCACGGTGTCCGATGTCGACGCCTCGCTTTACGACGGTTTCATCGGCGACGGCGACAAGCGCCTGTTTCCGCAGGTGCGCACGACGCCGCCGGAAGCGTTGGGGCTGGCGGAGTTTCCGTTCCGCGATGCGCGCCTGCCCGAATTGCTGTTCCGGTATCGCGCGCGCAACTGGCCCGAAACGCTGACGTCCGAGGAATGGACGCGCTGGAACGACTACCGCCGCTGGCGGCTGTGCGAGGAATCGGGCGCCTCGGAGTACAGCTTCGCGCGCTATGCGCAGGAGATCGCCGCGCTGCGCGTCGTGCACGCGGAGGATACGGGCAAGCAGGTATTGCTCGACCGGCTTGAGGCGTGGGGCGGTGAGATCGCGGCAAGTCTGGAGTGACGGTGATACCCCTCCCCTGCTTGGCAGAGGAGGGTTGGGGAGGGGTTGCGAAGCCGCGGCGCGGCGAGCTCGGCGCTGGCGCGCCTCACACCCCCTCCCAACCTCCCCCTGCAAGCAGGGGGAGGAGCAGAAACAGGAGAATTGAGACAAACATGGCCACCTACTTCACCGACGCAAGTTTCAAGTTCCTGCGCGGCATCGCCCGCCACAACGACCGCACCTGGTTCCAGGCGCACAAGGCCGACTACGACGCGCACCTGCGCGAACCGTTCCAGCGGCTGCTGACCGACCTGCAGCCCGTGCTGGCCGGCGTGGCCCCGCATTACCGCTCCGAGCCCAAGGGCGTGGGCGGTTCGTTGTTCCGCATCCAGCGCGACACGCGCTTCGCCAACGACAAGACGCCGTACAAGACCTGGCAGGGCGCGCGTCTGTTCCACGAGCGCGGGCGTCAGGTGGAAGCACCTTCGTTCTACGTGCAGATCCAGCCGGGCAACTGCTTCGTCGGTGCGGGGCTGTGGCATCCGGAGCCCGCGACGCTGCGACGCGTGCGCCAGTTCATCCTCGACAACCCCGGCAGCTGGAAGGCCGCCGCGCACGATGCGAAGTTCCGCCGCCGTTTCGATCTGGACGACAGCGAAGTGCTCACGCGCATGCCGCGCGGGTTCCCGGACGATTTCCAGTTCGCCGACGATCTCAAGCGCAAGAACTTCGTGGCCTATCGGGTGATCGAGGATGCGACGATGACGGGCCCGCGCTTGCTCAAGACACTGGAGACGGATCTGGGCGGAATGGCGCGGTTCGTCGATTACCTGTGCGCGGCGTTGGATCTGGAGTTTTGAACGGCTCCCCTGCGTGCAGGGGGCGCGAAGCCGCATCGCGGCGAGCTCGGCGCTGACGCGCCTCACTACCCCCTCCCAACCTCCCCCTGCAAGCAGGGGGAGGAGATATCACCGCGGCGCCACATACCCGCCCCGCACACCCTTCGGCGACAGCACCAGCTGCCACAGCTGCGAATGCCGGCTGCGGAACGTCGCCATCGACGCCGACAGATAGAACCGCCACATGCGGCGGAAGCGCTCGTCGTAGCGCGCGTCCAGCTGCGGCCACGCGCGCTCCACGTTGGCGCGCCACGCCTGCAGCGTCTTGTCGTAGTCGGCGCCGAAGTTGTGCCAGTCCTCCAGCACGAACCACCCTTCGCAGGCCTGCGCGATCTGCGCCGCCGAAGGCAGCATCGAGTTGGGGAAAATGTACTTGCCGATCCACGGATCGGTGTGCGTCACCGAGCGATTGTTGCCAATGGTGTGCAGCAGGAACAGGTCTTCGTCGCCCAGGCAGCGTTGGGCCACCTCGAAGTACCGCCGGTAGTTCTTCACGCCGACGTGTTCGAACATGCCCAGCGAGAACGCGCGATCGAAACGCTCGTCCAGTTCACGGTAATCCTGCAGGCGGATCTCGATCGGCAAGCCCGCGCACAACTCGCGCGCGAACGCCGCCTGCTCGCGCGACACCGTCACGCCGACGCCGCTGACGCCGTAGCGCTCGGCCGCGAACTTCAGCGCTTCGCCCCAGCCGCAGCCGATGTCGAGCACGCGCATGCCCGGCTGCAGGCCGAGCTTGCGGCAGACCAGGTCGAGCTTGGCCTCCTGCGCGGCATCCAGGTCGTGCAGCGGCGCGCCGTCGCGGCCGCGCCAGTAGGCGCAGCTGTAGACCATGCGCTGGCCGAGCATGGCGCGGTAGAGATCGTTGCCCAGGTCGTAATGGCGCTCGCCGACCTCGAAGCTGCGCCGCCGGCTCTGCAGGTTGGTCAGGCGCGCGCGCACGGCGTCGACGACGACGCCCAGGCCGCGCACCTTCTGGTCCAGGTCAGCGGCCAGCAGTCGGTACAGCAAGCCGTCCAGCGACAGCGCGCGCCACCAGCCGTCCATGTAGGACTCGCCCAGCCCGAGCGAGCCCTTGGCGAGCAGCCGCGCGTACAGCCGCTCGTCCTCGACCTGCAGGTCCCAGGGCCGATCGCCGCCCAGGCGGATATCGGCCAACGACAGCAACTGCTCTACTCGACTGCGCAATGCGTACATGGCGGCTCCGGCGGCATGGACGTCAATGGTCCCGGCCGGCTGGGCCGGGGTCCGCGCGGGGCGGACAGACAGAATCCTAGCGCGGAGTGGCCGGGGCGCCAGCGGGGTCGGCGGGCGCCGGCACCGGGGCGGCGAACAGGGCCCGGTACTCCGGGGCGATGTGCGGCAGGAGGATCTCCACCGGCACTTCGACGGTCTGCGTGCCGTCCGAATACGGCCCCACCTGGTACGGAGCGAAGACGAAACGCAGCCCGCCCAGGCGCCCGTCCGGCGAGGCCATCGGCTCGAACAGGGCGAAGTCCGCCGGGTCCGGCTGGGTGCCGTCGTCGATCATCCGCGAGGCGTTCTTCACCACCTCCGCCCGCTCCTCCGGCGGCAGGTCGTCGGCGTCCACGCGCTGGGAGAGCGCGGCGTGCAGCTGCTCGCGGACGTAGTCGGAGATGGCGCTCCAGCCGGCGGGCGTGGGGATCAGCTGCTGCGCGCCCAGCATGCGGTTCTGCTTGGGCAGCCAGACGAAGCGCGCGATCAGCGGCGCGCCGTGCGCACCGCCGGTGTAGCTGCTGCCGTCGGCGGCGATGGCGACCACCTCGGGCGTGTGCATCAGCTCGGTGAAGCTCAGCGACAGGTCATAGGGCGCGCTGGTCGCGCCGCCGGGCTGGGCACGCGCCTTGGCCGCTTCGATCAGATCCTCGCGCGCGGCATCGGCGTACTTCTTCAGTTCCACCGCCAGGCCCGGGTACTGCTCGGCCGGCACCTGGTAGCTGATGCCGATGATGTAGTCCGACGTGGTTTCGGAAACGTCCTGCAGCGTCACGCCGGGCGCGGCGCCGGCCGGCTCGCCGGGAACCGCGGGCGCGGTACCGGGCGCGGTGGCGATGGGGGCGGCGGGTTCGGGGTCTCGCTTGCACGCGGACAGCGCCGCGGCCAGTGCAAACAGCAGGAGCAATCGCTTCATGGTCAGTCCCTTGGCATGAGCGGCAGGTTAGCGGCGATGGCGTGATGCCCGAATCACGTTGCGCTAACGATCGCCGTGCCCGTCACCAGGCGTCGCGGTGCGGCATCAGGCCCTTGAGTTCGGCGTCGGTGAGGTTGCGCCACTGGCCGGGCTTGAGGTGGCCCAGCTTGACGTTGCCGATGCGCACGCGCATCAGCTGCTTCACGCGCATGCCGAAGTGCGCCGCCATCAGGCGGATCTGCCGATTCAAGCCCTGCACCAGGACGATGCGGAAGCCGAACTTGTTGAGCCGTCCGGTCTTGCACGGCAGCGTGGTCTGGCCGTGCACCGGCACGCCGCGCGCCATGCCGCGCAGGAATTCATCGGTGACGGCATGGTTCACCGCCACCAGGTATTCCTTTTCCAGCTTGTTCTCGGCGCGCAGGATCTCGTTGACGATGTCGCCGTTGCTGGTGAGCAGGATCAGTCCTTCCGAATCCTTGTCCAGCCGCCCGATCGGGAAGATGCGGCGGTCGTGGCCGACGAAGTCGACGATGTTGCCCTTCACCGTGGACTCGGTCGTGCAGGTGATGCCGACCGGTTTGTTGAGCGCGATGTAGACGTGCTGGCGCTTGCCCTTGGCGACGGTGCGGACCTTGAGCGGCTGGCCGTCGACCAGCACCTCGTCGCCCTCGCCCACTTCCGCGCCGACGCGGGCCCGCAGGCCGTTGACCGTGACCCGGCCTTCGGCGATCAGGCCGTCGGCCTCGCGACGCGAGCAGAAGCCGGTGTCGCTGATGTGCTTGTTCAGCCTGCGGCTGCCGGAGGAAGGGGTTTCCATTGGAATCAGATACATGGCACGCGCCTTCGCCGCCTCATGCGGCCCGGCCGTGCGTGCGGGGGGACAGGGGTCGGCATTGTACGTCCGTCGGCGCCTTGCGGGCCGGGAGCGCCCCCATACCGCCGGGCTTCGGCCCCGCTACGACCCAGCGCCTAACGGCCGGGGCGGACACGCTATCGCTCCAGCTTGGCGGCGAACTCGGCGACGAGTTCCGCGCCTTTTGGAAGGCGGTTTGGAGTATAGGCCGCACCCGGCATCGCGCTTCGACGTTGCAGGCTCCCGGGTGCGCTTCGCTTACCCGGGCTACGCATGCGTGCCGGCTACTCGTTCGGCCGATGCCCAAAGCTCAACACGCGAGTGATCTTCCACAGTCCATTCCGGTACTGCCAGACGATGACGAATTCGGCCATCCCTTCGCACTTGCCGCTGTCGAAGTGGCAGAAGCGATGTGACCCCTGTTCGATGGCGCCGTAATCCTTGATCGGGATCACCTTCAAGGTTCCCGGCACGAGTTCGCGGCGGAACTTCCCGCACACATGCTTTGCGGTGTTCTGGAGCATTTCCGTCCGCGACCGGGTGACGCCGCCGGTGTCGTGATAGAACTCGGCGTCCGACGCGAAGTAGCCGGCATGCCGGTCCAGCTGCGCGGGGTTGCTGCAGGTGTTGAACGCGTCGAAGACCGCGGCGTCGAGTGCGGCCACGGTGTCTTCCAAGGAACCGCCCGGTTGCGTGGCAGCTTGATCGTCACTGCTTCCCGCCGCGGCCGCACTCGTCATGGCCACGGCCACCAGTGCGGCGGCGATCACTGACATGAACGTCTTCATGCTTACGTATCCCTGTATTCGATCGATCTTGGTGGTGTCCAACCCTGGAATGCGCGCAGTGGGCCCGGGCTTACGCGGGGACCGGCCGCGGGCGCCAGCCCAGAACACGGGCCGGCAGCGTCAGCAGCGCATGCAACAAGGCGAACATCGCGGAGAACGTGATGCCGAGCAGCCGAAAAGGCAGGCAAACCAGCCACACCAGCGGCCACAGCACCAAGGCCAGCAGCGCGAGGGGCCAGCACAGCACCAGCAACAGGCACCAGGCCAGCAGGGCGATGAAGGTCTTCACGTTCGACTCGCAGGGCGATGCCGGACATCCGGCGCAGGTCAGGCTGCGAGCGTCCGGTACCGGCTGGCAACCGTCATGCGACGAATCGGGGAATGGGCCGACGGAACCGGGAATGTGGCGATGGCCGGCGAACTCAATCACGGTGCTGGGCCTGGACCGAACCGCATGTCGGCTGTGCCCGACATGAGCGTTGCCACCGACCGGCCCCTACCCTCGCCCTGTCCGCCATCGGCCAATGGCGGTCATGGGTCGCGATCGGTCTTCATTTGCTTTTAACCATTGCGGGCGCCGAATCGCTCCGGGTACGACCTCTCCACAGCGTCGCTTGGGAGCCAACTCATGGCCTGCTTGAACGGTCTGCGCGTTTCGGCGCTGGCACTGACGCTTGCGGCCTGCAGCCAAGGCGAGGGCGAACGCGAAACGGCCACCACTGCGGCGTCGCCCCCTGCGGTCGCGGAACAAGCGCCTGCCCAGGGCTACCCGACCCGTGTGTACTTCGGGGACACGCATCTGCATACCGCGATGTCGATGGATGCCGGGGCATTCGGCAATCGTCTGGGCATCGAGGATGCGTACCGCTTCGCCCGCGGCGAAGAGGTGATGGCCTCCAGCGGACACAAGGCCAAGCTGTCGCGGCCGCTCGATTTCCTCGTGGTGGCCGATCATTCCGACGGCATGGGCTTCTTCCCCGATCTGTACGCCGGAAAGCCGGAACTGCTGGCCGACCCGACCGGCAAGAAGTGGTACGACATGATCAAGGGCGGCCAGGGCAACGCGGCGGCATTGGACATCATCGACCAGTTCTCGCGCGGGACGTTTCCCGAGGCGCTGATGTATTCCCCCGGCACGCCCGCTTATGGCGCCGCGTGGAAGGCCACGATCGACGGCGCCGAGAAATACAACGAGCCGGGAAAGTTCACCGCCTTCATCGGCTACGAATGGACCTCGCAGGTGCCGCCGGGCAACAACCTGCACCGTGTCGTCATCTTCCGCGACAACGGCGACAAGGCAGGACAGGTGGAACCCTTCACGACGTATCCGCCTGCCGGCAGCACCACGCCGGAAGACCTGTGGAAGGTGCTGCAGGCCTATCAGGACAAGACCGGTGGGCAGGTGTTGGCGATCGCCCATAACGGCAACCTGTCCAACGGCATGATGTTCCCGTGGGACGTCAACCCGGCGAGCAAACAGCCATTGACCAAAGAGTACGCACAGACCCGCATCCGTTGGGAGCCGCTGTACGAAGCCACGCAGATGAAAGGCGACGGTGAATCGCACCCCGCGCTGTCGACCAACGACGAGATGTCGGGCTTCGAGATCTGGGACAAGGGCAACCTCAACCTGAGCGAGGCGAAGAAGCCCGCGATGCTGCAGGGCGAGTATGTACGCACGGCGCTGCAGACCGGCTTGCAACTGGAACAGAAGCTGGGAGTGAACCCGTACAAGTTCGGGCTGATCGGATCGACCGACTCGCACACCTCGCTCAGCACCGCCGACGACAACAACTTCTGGGGCAAGACCACGCCCAGCGAACCGGCGCCGAAACGGTTCGAGCATCCCTTCATGAAGACCGCGGTCGCGACGATTCCGGGTTGGGAGCAGACCGCCTCCGGCTACGCCGCGGTCTGGGCGACGGAGAACACCCGCACCGCGCTTTGGGACGCGATGAAGCGCAAGGAAACCTACGCCACCACCGGGCCACGCATGACCGTGCGCTTCTTCGGCGGCTGGGATTTCGCCGACACCGACGTCAAGGCCGATCTGGTCAAGGCAGGCTACGAACGCGGCGTGCCCATGGGCGGCGATCTGAAGGCCATGCAGGCCGGGCAATCGCCCACGTTCCTGGTGGCTGCGATGAAGGACCCCGAGGGCGGCAACCTCGACCGCGTCCAGATCGTGAAGGGCTGGATCGATGCGACAGGCGCTCGCCAAGAGAAGGTTTACGACGTGGCGTGGTCCGGCGACCGCAAGCCGGGCGCGGACGGCAAGCTGCCTGCGGTGGGCAACACCGTCGATCTCAAGACCGCCACCTACAGCAACAGCATCGGTGCGCCGCAACTTTCCGCGGCGTGGAAGGACCCGCAGTTCGATCCGCAACTGCGCGCGGTGTACTACGTGCGCGTGATCGAGATTCCGACGCCGCGCTGGACGGCGTACGACGCCGTCCGCTTCAACGTGACGATGCCCAAAGAGGTGAAGATGATCACTCAGGAGCGCGCCTACACATCGCCTATCTGGTACACACCGGCCACGCAGGTAGCCAGCAGATGACATCAGGAAAAGGAGCGGTCCGCCGCTCCTTTTTCGTTGACGGCCTCGACGGACATCGCATGCGACGCCTTCTGCGCGAACCCCTGCTCCACTTCCTCATTCTGGGCGCCTTGCTGTTCGCGATCTACGGCTGGCTCAATCGCGGTCTTTCACTGACGCGCGATGAAGTACGGGTCGACCAGTCGCGCGTGCAACTGCTGGTGACCCAGTTCGAGCGCACATGGCAGCGGCCGCCGACGCGGGAGGAATTGCAGGGACTCGTCGACGACTGGGTGCGCAACGAGATCCTCTACCGCGAGGGCCTCGCCGAAGGCCTCGACCGCAACGACGAGATCGTGCGCCGGCGCGTGGTGCAGAAGGTGACCTCGCTGACCGACGGCATGGCGGCCGACGTTCCCAGCCAGACCGACTTGCAGGCATGGCTGCGCGATCATCGGGACGACTACCGCGTGGCTGCGTCCTACACCTTTCAACAGATCTATTTCGACCCTGCGCGACACGGCGACGCCTTGGTGTCCGTGATCGAATCGGCGGCGGCGGCGCTGCGGCGCGATCCGAACGCGCCGGTCGGAGATCCCACCCTGTTGCCCGCCGCCATGACCCAGGCCGATACCGGCGAAGTGGCGCGAACGTTCGGCACTGACTTCGCGAACGCACTGGCGCCCTTGCCCGAGGGTCGCTGGGCGGGCCCGGTGCCCTCCGGGTTTGGCCTGCACCTGGTACGTATCCAGGCGCGTACACCGGGCCGCGTTCCGGCCCTGGCCGAAGTTCAAGAGGCCGTCGAACGCGACCTGCTGCACGCGCGTTCGCGGCAGGCCGCCGAGGCGTACTACGACTCGCTGCGCAAACGCTACACCGTGAAGATGGAAGCGGATCTGGACCGCGCAGGAGCCGTCAAGGCGACGCCGGCGCCCACGGTCCCATCGGCGGGCGCGCGATGACGGCGCATTCGTGCCGCATGCCAGCGGTTTCAGGGTGGTGGCTCCTGCTGCTGTGCGCGCTTTCCGGCCTGGTCCATGCGGATGTATTCCGCCCCGCCTACCTGGAACTGCGCGAAGCCGGGCACGACCGCTATG
Organism: Lysobacter sp. MMG2; assembly: GCF_016735495.2. Classification (GTDB taxonomy): domain Bacteria; phylum Pseudomonadota; class Gammaproteobacteria; order Xanthomonadales; family Xanthomonadaceae; genus Lysobacter_J. Next base: position 71,114 of record NZ_JAERQY020000006.1, on the reverse strand, counting down.
AAGTCCTGTGGAAAGTGCCCGCACAAAGCGATGTCATGCGCCTGTCGCTGCAGGTTGAATTCCCAGAAGGCACGCAAGAAGTGAACGCACGCCGCAGCGCCTTCACCGGGAACGCCGTCGTCGAGCGCTGGACGATCCACCGCACCGGCGGACTGGTGGGACAGACCATCCGCCTGGAAGGCAAGGCGGTGGGCGTCACCGATGTGATCGTGCGAATCGAGCGCAAGGACGGCACCAGCCAGGTCGAGCGCCTCGCCGCGGAGCATCCGGTCTTCACCGTCGAAGCGCCCGCGGGAACGGGCGAGATCGCCTGGTCGTACTTGTTGCTGGGCATCGAGCACATCCTCGGGGGCATCGACCATCTGTTGTTCGTGCTGGCGCTGCTGCTGATCGTGCGTGGCGGCAAACGCATCGTCGTGACGATCACAGCGTTCACGGTCGCGCACAGCATCACGCTTGTCGCCGCGACGCTGGGTTGGTTGCACGTGCCCGGCCCGCCGGTGGAGGCGATCATCGCGCTCAGCATCGTGTTCGTGGCGGCTGAAGTGGTGCACGGTCTGCGGGGCAACCCCGGTTTGACCGCGCGGGCACCGTGGGTGGTGGCCTTCACTTTCGGCCTGCTGCACGGTTTCGGTTTCGCCGGTGCGCTGGCCGAAGTGGGCTTGCCGCAGAAGGCGATCCCGGTGGCGCTGCTGATGTTCAACGTCGGCGTGGAAATCGGCCAGCTGATGTTCGTCGGCGCGGTGCTGATGATCATCGCGCTGGCGCGGCGCGTTTCGCTGTCGATGCCGCGCTGGGCCGAGTACGCGATTCCTTACGCCATCGGAACGGTCGCCATGTACTGGGTGATCGACCGCGTCGGATCGTTCACGGCGTGAACAATCGATGCCAGGCGCGGGGCCCAGCCCTTTCGAGACGCTGGACAGAGCTGTGTTGCAGGAGCGACCTACCGCCTGCGCCGGGTTACGCCTACGCGGCGTTGACACTCCTTCGCATCGGGCTTCCAGCGTAGCGAGCGCCATTTCTTCTGCGGGGCGTTCCGGCTTTTGCTCGGCGGCCCGAGCTTTGAGCTCGGCGTGCGGGGCTTTTTGCTCGGCGGTCCGAGCTCCGAACTAGGCGCGCGGGGCTTTTTGCTCGGCGGTCCGAGCTCGGCGTGCGGAGCTTTTTGCTCGGCGGTCCGAGCTCCGAGCTCGGCGCGCGGGGCTTTTTGCTCGGCGGTCCGAGCTCCGAACTCGGCGTGCGGAGCTTTTTGCTCGGCGATCCGAGCTCCGAACTCGGCGTGCCGGCCTTTTTGCTCGGCGGCGCTTACAACGCTCTAAGCCCCGGGTGCGCTTCGCTTACCCGGGCTACGCTCGTTGTCCACGCACCCGCGTCGATGGGAAGGCGGTAAACGGGCCGGAGGAAGCGGCGTCCTGGGCGGGTGTCGTACCGGCGCCCGCCGCCACAGGAAACCGCCACTCCGGGCCGTCACACAAGCAGCTGGTTGTACTCCGGATGCCGCTCCACCCACGCCGCCGCATAGGCGCAGCGGGGATGGACGTGCCAGCCCTGCGCCTTGGCGTACTCGAACGCCGCACGCACCAGCTCGCCAGCGATGCCGCGCCCGCCGATGGCATCGGGCACGCCGGTGTGGGCGATGATCATCTGGTCGCCCTCGCGGCGGTACTCCAGCACCGCCATTTCGCCGTCCACCGTGACGGAGAAGACGCCGGAGGCGGGGTCGTGCTCGATCTCGTGCGTGGTCATGGCATCGTCGTGAGGGAAGGAAACGGGATCATCCGCGCAAGCGGCTCAACGCGCATCGCGTTTGCCCTGGTTCTTGCGATCCAGCGAGCCCATCTGGCCCTGGATCGCCTGCAGACGGGATTCGGCGGCATGCAGTTCGTTGGCCTTGGCGGCCGCGCTCTCGGACTGGAAGCCCGGCTTGGGCACGTGCGCATGGCCAGGATCGAGCTGCTGCCACGGCTGCGGCTGGTGGTCGCGCTCGTGCTTGAGGGCCAGCAGCTCCTGGGTGTTGGCCAGCGCCTGCTCGGGCGTGATCTTCGGCCGACGCGGCGCCCTCGCCTTGCGGACGACGGGCGGCTTGGCGGCCGTCGCGGCCTTGCCCGCGACCGGGCGCGGCGTCGCGGTCCTGCGCGGGACTTTCTTCGCGGGTGCCTTCGTCGTTGCGGTCTTGCGGACGACCTTCTTGCCAACCTTCTTGGCTGCGGCCTTGCGGACAGCCTTCTTCGCGACCTTCTTGGCTGCGGCCTTGCGGACGGCCTTCTTCGCGACCTTCTTGGCCTCGGCCTTGCGAACGGCCTTCTTGGCGACCTTCTTCGCGGCGGCCTTGCGAACGGCCTTCTTGGCGACCTTCTTCGCGGCGGCCTTGCGAACGGCCTTCTTCGCGACCTTCTTCGCGGCAGTCTTGCGGGTGGTCTTCTTCGCGACCTTCTTGGCCGCGCTCTTCCGGGTGGCCTTCTTGGCGACCTTCCGGGCGGTCTTCTTCGTGGTCTTGCTGGCCGCCTTGCGGGCGCTCGTCTTCTTGCCGGCCTTCCTCATCGCCATGCCTGGGCTCCTGGCACTGTCGGGAATTCGGGCATACCACGGGCGGCATTCATGCCGGGTGAGCGCTGGGGCCATTCCGACCCGACGCGTCAGTCCGTTCGAACCCGTCGCGACGGGATCTGACGGAGCGCGTCACGTCCCGGCACGAAAATCCACTCATAGACGTGTGGCACGGAATCTGCGTGACCAATTACCGGAAATCGCGCTCCGGAGGACCGCCATGAACGTGCACCACCTCACGCTCGACCACGTCAGTGACGACGCCCTGATGACCCGCCTGTACGAGCTGGCCCGCGCCGGCCGCCAGACCGTGGAGACCGCGCAGATCGACGCGGAGGTCTACGCCCGCCTGATGCAGACCTACGGCGAAGCCGCACCCGATACCGCCCGCGTCGCCGCGTGACCTCGCCGGGCGTCACGCCCGGCCAAGACTTCGCGCACCGCGCCCGGCTCAGTTGCCGAACGACGGATTCATCAGCCGCTCGATGAAGATCGCGCCCACGCGCGGCTCCATCAGCAGCATGAACAGCACGCCGTAGATCGCGCCCGACAGGTGCGCGCTGTGATTGATGTTGTCGCCGCCGCGCTTGTCCATCCAGAACGAGTAGCCCACGTACATCACCGCGTACAGGATGGCCGGCATCGGCAGGACGAACACGATGATCCGCGCCCACGGCTGCAGCAGGATGTAGGCGAACAGCACCGCCGACACCGCACCCGACGCGCCCAGGCTGCGGTAGGTCGGATCGTGCCGGTGACGCAGGTATGTGGGCAGGATCGCGATCACGATCGCCGACAGGTAGAACAGCACGAAGCCGATCGGCCCGATCAGCTGGCTCATCACCGCTTCGATCACGCGGCCGAAAAAGTACAGCGTGATCATGTTGAACAGCAGGTGCGACCAGTCGGCGTGGATGAAGCCGTGGGTCAGCAGGCGGTCGAACTGCTTCTTTCGCTGGATCGCCGGCGGCCACAGGATCAGGCGATCCAGCAACGCGGGCCGTTCGAATGCGAGCCAGGACACCAGCACGGTCACGGCGATCAGGATGAAGGTCAGCATCGGCTACGGTTCCGGAGTGTCGGCGGATCAGGCGGCGCGGTAGTTGTCCTGCATCGGATAGCGCCGCGCGTAGAGCGCGAACGCCGCCGCCGCGAGGAAGGCGAATAGGGCGAAGAAGAACATCAGGAAGGCGTTCTCGCTCAGGCCGGTGCTGCCGATGTGCGACATCACCGCTTCGTTGCGCACGCCGGCGTTGGTGAGCAGCACCCACAGGCTGCCGAAGGTGCTGGACAGGTACCAGAAGGCCATGATCACGCCCTTCATCGCCTGCGGCGCCTGGCTGTAGGCGAATTCCAGCGCAGTCGCCGACACCAGCACTTCGCCGAAGGTCAGCAGCGCGTACGGCAGGATCTGCCACGCCAGCGAGACCGGATCGCCCCCGTCGATGTAGAGCTGCAACGCGCCGGCGATCACCCACGCCACGCCGGAGAACGCGATGCCCGCGCCCATGCGGCGCAGCGCGGTGGGCTCGAAACCCATGCGCTTGAGGGCCGGATACAGCACCAGGTTGTTGAACGGGATCAGCAGCATCACCAGCGCCGGGTTCAGCGCCTGCATCTGCGCGGCGTCGCGCACCAGCCAGCTCGGCCACCACCACGCATCGTGCGGCATCGCCATCTGGTTGCCCTGCAGCACCCACGTCGACGCCTTCTGGTCGAACAACGACCAGAACGGCGTGGTCAGCGCGAACACGATCAGGATGCGCAGCACGGCGCGCACGCCGTCCACGGCGGCATCCGGATGCGTGCCGCGGGCGCGATCGAGCTGCATCGAGGTGCCGATGCCGCCGAAGGCGATGACCGCGCCCAGCGCAAGGCACGCGGAAATGACGAAACCGAACGACTCCGGCCACCAAGACAGTCCCACCGTCGCATGCAGCGCCCAGCCCAGCAGCAGGCCGACGGCCAGGGCGAAGCCGGCCATCGCGACGATGAAGCCCGCCCGTCCCTGCCCCGGCGCGAGCAGCGCGGTGCGCGCGACGTGCAGGAAGGAGTCCGGATCCGACGAGGCCGGCGGCACGTTGATGTACTGCTTTCGGCCGAGCCAGAAGATGAAGGTCGCGATGAACATCAGCGCGCCCGGGATGCCGAACGCCACGGCCGGCCCGTATTCGCGCAGGAAGATCGGCATCAGCAGCGAGGCGAAGAAGCTGCCGAAGTTGATGATCCAGTAGAAGCCGTCGAACACCTTGCGCGCGAGGTGCTTGTTGGTCTGGTCGAACTGGTCGCCGACGAAGGACACCACCAGCGGTTTGATGCCGCCCGAGCCGAGCGCGATCAGGAACAGGCCGGTGTAGAAGCCGTTGCGGTGGTTCTCGAACAGCGCCAGGCACGCGTGGCCGGCGCAGTAGATCAGCGAGAACCACAGCACCGTGCGGTATTTGCCGAAGAAGCGGTCGGCCAGCCAGCCGCCCAGCAGCGGGAAGAAGTACACGCCGATGACGAAGGTGTGGAAGACCTCCTTCGCCATGCCGCCGCGCTCGGCTTCGGGCAGGTAGGCCAGCAGTACGCTGGAGGCCAGGAACTGCACCAGGATGTTGCGCATCCCGTAGAAGCTGAAGCGCTCGCAGCCTTCGTTGCCGATGATGTAGGGAATCTGGCGCGGAAGCTTGGCGCTGCTTTCGGCCGGGGCTGCGGTCGCGGGAATCGTCATCCGGTTGTGCCTGTGCTCGTGGTCGCCGCGAGTCCCTTCGCACGGCGGGGAGCCCGCCCCGCGCGATTCACGGGCGGCGGACAAAAAACAGGCGGAGTCAGGCTCCGCCGTGCCCGGAGAGTACCAAGGGGGCGCCGGCAAGCGAAGACTTGCATTCGGGGCCGGGACCGGCGGGGACCGCACCTTCGCGGTGCTCGGCCGCCTGCCCTCATCCGCCTGCCGGCACCTTCTCCCGCGCGCGGGAGAAGGGCTACTCCGGAGCCTCAGCCATCCATAGCCCCTCTCCCGCTGGCGGGAGGGGGCTTGGGGTGAGGGCCGGCGGAGTGTCACCGTCGAAGGACGACGGCCTGAAACGCCTTACTCTGCAATATCCGCCGCGTCGTCCAGCGAACCCCCGCCCTCGCCCTCCGCCACCGCCGTCTCATCGACGGCCGCGCCGTCCGCGTCCGCCGCGCCCTGCACCTCCAGCGTGTACTGGAAGTTCTGCATCGACTGCCGCGGCCCTTCGCGATAGCCCGCGGCCACGGCGAGCGTGTGCTGTCCGGGCGGCAGCGGCTTGAGCATCAGCCAGTAGCCGTCGGTTGCGGCGGCCGGCGTATCGGCCGAGACCGCGAAGCACGTCGTGCCCGCCACGCGCATGCGTTTGAGCTCGCCGATGGGCCGGCCGTCCAGCAGCACCAGTCCGGTGAAGACGTGATCGGCCAGGCGCGCCGCGCTGGCCTGCTTCTGCGTGCACGAGGTCGGCGGCGCTTCCGTGTCGTTCACCTCGCTGTCGTCGGAGGCGACGATCCAGTTGATCAGCGGGAAGAACACGTGCTTGTCGGCCGGAATCGAACAACTGCGCACCGCGTCGAAGCGGCCGTCGGTGCCGGCGAGGAACCACACCGGTCCGTCCTGGTGCAGTGCGCAGCGGCTGCCGTCCCTGTCCTGGTACGGCGCGGAGTGGTCGAAAAGACCGGCCCACTGCCACCAGCGCTGCACCCACTGCGTCTGATTCAGATCGGCCACGCCGGTTTCGGCCGGTACCCAGCGGTCGTCCAGGCTCACCACGGGCGCGGGCGGCGGGGCATCGGGCTGCTTGGCCCAGCCCAGCTCCTCGCGGATGTCCTGCACTTCCTTGCAGCCGCTGGCCGACAGTGCCGCGACGACGCACGCCGCAGCCATCACGGAACGAAGATTCAGGCCCATTCGGTCAACCCCTCGCGTTCGTAAAGCGTGCGGAACGACGGCCGCGCCTTCATGCGCTGCGCCAGCGCGGCCAGATGCGGCCACTCGTGGGCCGGCCGCGGCATGCTGCGCGTCCAGCGCATCAGCATGGTCAGGTAGAAGTCGGCCGCGCTCAGGCGCTCGCCGAGCAGGTACGGCCCGTTCGCCGCGAGGTGCGCGTCCAGCCGGTCCCACGTCGCCTCGATGCGACGCCGCGCGCCGTCGCGCACCATGTCGGCACGTTCGCCGTCGATGTCCTGCGGGTACCACCACAACCGCAGCGGCGATTGCAGCGTGTTGGCCACGTTGAGCATCCACTGCAGGTACGCGCCGCGCTGCGGGTCGTCCAGTGTCGGCGCCAGCTGCGCCTGCGGATGGCGATCGGCAAGGTGCAGCACCAGCGCGGCGGCCTCGTACAGCGGCTGGCCATCGACCACCAGCGTGGGCACCACGCCGTTGGGATTGAGCGCGAGGTACTCCGCGCTCTTCTGCTGGCCGGCCTGGGTGTCCACCAGGCGCAACTCGTGCGGCACGTCCAACTCGATCAACAACCAATGGACGACCAGACTCGCCGCCCCCGGCGAGTAGTAAAGGCTGTACATACGTCATTCCCCCGGAACGAGGCGCCATGATCGCACGCGTGCGCGCGCCGCCAAGCCCCCGCGCATGCGCAGAGTGTTACCGCCGTCGCCAATGCGCGAATTTCGCGCCGCGTCCACCGCCCGCGTCGGAAGGTTGACGCTCCGCCCATACACGCACTGCGATGACCCTGACGGAATACCGACGCAAGCGGCAATTCACCCGGACCCGCGAGCCCGAACCCGGCAAGCGCGTGCCGCAGGGCAAGCGCGCGATCTTCGTCGTGCAGCTGCACCACGCCAGCCGACGCCATTACGACTTCCGTCTGCAGATAGGCGATGCGCTCAAGAGCTGGGCCGTGCCCAAGGGCCCCAGCTACGATCCGGACGTGAAGCGCATGGCGGTGGAGGTGGAGGACCATCCCGTCGACTACGCGACGTTCGAAGGCGACATTCCGAAAGGCCACTACGGCGGCGGCCACGTCGCGCAGTTCGACCACGGCGTGTGGGCGACGAAGTACGACCCCGAAGCCCAGCTCGCCAAGGGCCATCTGCGCTTCGAACTGTTCGGCGACAAGCTCAAGGGCGGCTGGCATCTGGTGCGTTCGAGCAAGCCCGCGCGGCAACCGCAGTGGTTGCTCATCAAGGAGAAGGACGAGTATGCCGGCACGCTGGAAGCCGACGACCTGCTCGCCGACGTCACGCCACCTCCCGAAGACGACGCCAAACGCGCCGGCCGCGGCAAGGCCGTTCGCCAGCGCCGCAGCGACGTGCCCGTGCAGTCGGCGACGAAACGTCGCGACTGGGCGAAGCTGGCGATGAAACTCACCGGCGCGCGAAAGGCCGCCGCGCCGACGGAGTTCTTCGCACCGCAACTGGCGCGACTCGGCGAGGCGCCACCGCCCGGCGACCAGTGGCTGCACGAAATCAAGTGGGACGGTTATCGCATCGTCACCACGATCGCCAAAGGCAAGGCGCGCCTGTGGTCGCGCAACGCGCTGGACTGGACCGGCAAGGTGCCCGAGATCACCGGCGCGATCGAAGCGCTGGGGCTGAAATCCGCTGCACTGGACGGCGAGCTGATCGCCGGTCGCGGCACACGCGAGGATTTCAACCTGCTGCAGGGAACGCTCTCCGGCGAACGCCAGGGAACGCTGTCGTATGCGATGTTCGACCTACTGCACATCGACGGCGTGGACATCGCCGATGCGCCGCTGATCGAACGCAAGGCCTTGCTGGAGCAACTGCTCGGCAAGGGCACGCGCCACCTGTCGTACAGCTCGCACGCGATGGGCGATGGCGTGCAGGCATTCGAACTGGCGGGCGAGCAGCACTTCGAAGGCATCGTGTCCAAACGCGTCGATCGCCCCTATCACCCGGGTCGCGGCGACGACTGGCGCAAGACCAAGTCACTGCACAGCGACGAATACGCCGTGGTCGGCTGGACGGCGCCGAAGGGCAGTCGCAGCGGTTTCGGCTCGCTGCTGCTCGCCACCCCCGATGAACGCCACGGCTGGGCCTACGTCGGCCGCGTGGGCAGCGGCTTTTCCGACGCGATGATCAAGGACATCAGCAAGCGGCTCGGTCGCGATGGCACGAAGGAGCCCACCGTCTTCGTGCCCGAGAACGACACCGACCTGCGTTCGGCGAAGTGGTTCGAACCGCGCTTCGTGGTGGAAGTGAACTACCGCGGCGTCGGCGGGCAAGGCCTGCTGCGCCAGCCGTCGCTGAAGGCGATCCGCGACGACAAGTCGGTCGACGATCTGGGCGACAGCGATCGCGCGCAGACGAAACCGACCTCCGCGCGCGCGAAGAAGACGGCGAAGAAGAGCGCGGGCAGCACTTCACGCACTGCCCCAAAACTCACCAGCCCGACCAAGGTGATCTACCCCGACGACGGCTACACCAAGCTCGACGTCGCGAACTACTACGCGGCGGTGATGGACCACCTGCTGCCCGAGATCGCCGGCCGTCCGCTGTCGGTGATCCGCTGCCCCGGCGGCACGGGCCAGGCGTGCTTCTTCCAAAAGCACCACACGCCGGGGATGGAGCTGGTCCGCTTCGCCCGACTGAAAGAAGAAGCCGGCAACAACGCGAACTACCTCGTGGTGGACGATGCGGCGGCGCTGATGGAGCTGGTGCAGTTCAACTCGCTGGAGTTCCACCCGTGGGGCTCGCACGCGGACGATCCGGATCGCGCCGACCGCATCGTGTTCGACCTCGACCCCGCGCCGGAGCTGCCCTTCGCCGAGGTGAAGCGCGCCGCGGTGGACGTGCGCAAACGGCTGGTGGAACTGGAGCTGGAATCCTTCCTGCGCACCACCGGCGGCAAGGGATTGCACGTGGTGGTGCCGTTGAATCCCGGCAACGACTGGTCGCTGGTGAAGCGCTTCGCGCAGAGCTTCGCCGAGGTGATGGCGCAATCCGAGCCCGAGCGCTTTCTTTCCGTCGCCAGCAAGCGGCTGCGCAACAAACGCATCTTCATCGACTACCTGCGCAACGGCCGAGGCGCGACGGCGGTGGCTTCGTACTCCCTGCGCGCCCGACCGCGCGCACCCGTGGCGATGCCTCTGGCATGGAGCGAACTGGCGAAGCTCACGCGCGGCGACGCGTTCACGATCGCGGACGTGCCGGCGCGGTTGAAGCGGCGAAGGAAGGATCCGTGGGCTGGGATGGGGAAGCTCGAGCAGGACCTGAGGCGGATTGTCGACGAGTAAGGGATTGCTGGAGCGCCTTCGACACTTGGGTGGTTCGTTGAAGACAACGGGAACTCCCTCTCGCGTGAACCATGTCACGTGACATAGGTTGTCGGTAAGGGAGTGCCCGCGCGCTTACCGGAGTTCCCATTCTCCACGGGCCTGGATCCCGGCCTTCGCCGGGATGACGGTCGATTTGCGGTGGCGGTGGCGGTTGCGGTTGCGGTTGCGGTTGCGGTTGCGGTTGCTGTTGCGGTTGCTGTTGCTGTTGCTGTTGCTGTTGCTGTTGCTGTCGAACAGCCTTTCAGGTCCCTAGCCCCGAAGGGCGCCGCACATGGATGTGCGGCGGTGAGCGCTGAGCCATGGATGGCGAATCGCGAACGCGCCCTTGCTCCTTCCGGTCGTGGGATTGATCTGGGCCCACTGCCCTTTCTTTTGGTTACTTTTCTTTGGGCAAGCAAAGAAAAGTGACCCGAGCGGCGCAGCCGATCGGAAGCTTTGTTGTTGCTTTGGTCTGTGCTCGAAAAGAGCGCTAGAGCCAAATCAAAATGGATTCCAGCTTTCGCTGGAATGACGGGGACGTGGGTTGCCGCAGAGGGAGTGCCCGTGCGCGACGGGCCTGGATCCCGGCCTTCGCCGGGATGACGGTGACGGGGTTCACCGCTATCGAAGTGGCCGCACGCTACGGGCCGGGGCCCCAGCCTTCGCCGGCATGACGGAACAGCCGCCCCCTTACCCCTCCTTCCGCGACGCCTCCGAATCCACCACATTCCCCTTCGGCAACTCCCCCATCACATGCGAGCCACACTGCGCCCGCACCCACGCCGCACTCACCGGCTCGCGCGCCACCACACGCTTCACCAACGGCACCAACTGCTCGCCCAGCAGGATGCCGAGCAACCCCACCAGCGCCACCACCGGCGGCGCAGGCGAACGCACGTTGAGCAGGCCATAGATCACGCCGACCAGCAGGCCCACGGCCAGCGACAACAGATACAGCTTCATCGCACGCCTCCAGCACCGCGCCCGCGCGCATCACCGCGATCACAACAGCGGCGGCGCGACCCGATCTTGCACGCCCGTGCGCAGTGCCCGTTCACACCATCGTGTTGCCGCCTGCCGTGGCCGCAGGCAACGGCAGTCCCGGCGCACCGCCGACGAAATGACGCACCACCGGCGCGCTGCCCGGTTCGAGCAGCGCGACGATCGCGTCCTGCACGTGATGCTCGTCCTGCGTCACGCGCTCGTGCTGGCGCAGATGCTCCAGCCATGAGCAATCGACGAAGTGCTCCATGTACACGCCCGGCGCGGCGGTGTCCTCGGCCACGCCCCAACTCACCGCGCCGTTGCGACGGCGCCCGTGGCCGAGCGTCCTCATCAGCGCGAGGAACTCGTCGCGACGATCCAGCCGCACGCGGTATTCGATCGCCACCAGCACCGGCCCACGATCGCCCGAGACGTCATGACCGACGATGGGCTGCGGCCAATGCCCGGACGGCGTGACATCCACCTGTGCCGCCGCGCCCAGACGAAAACGCAGGCCGAACAGCGCCGCGACGACCGTGCCCGCCGCAGCGATCAGCAACGTTCGCGGCGTGCCGATCGCCTGCGCCAGCGTGCCCCAACCCAGGCTGCCCAACGCCAGCCCCGCCGAGAACACCACGATGTACAGCGACAGCGCACGCGCGCGCACCCACGCCGGCACCGACGTCTGCGCCGCGATCTGCAACGACGAGAGCACGGTGATCCAGGCGAATCCGTTGACCAGCGACACCGGATACAACAGGCGCACGTCGCGCAGCAGCGCCAGCGCAGCGATGCAGCCCGCATAGGCCAGCGTCGCCCACAGCACCATGCGGTCGGTGTCCATCCGGCGGCGCAGTCGCGGCAACAGCAAGGCGCCGCTGATGGCCCCCACTCCGACGCACCCCAGCAGCAGGCCGTACGCACCCGCGCTCGCACGCAGTTCCTGGTTGACCACGATGGGCAGCAGCGCGGTCAGCGCACTGGCGAAGACGAAGAAGCTCCCGGCCTTCACCAGCACCGACTGCAACACCGTCGCCTGGCGCGCGTAACGCCAGCCGGCGCGCAGCGCGACACCGAAGGTTTCCGGCGGTAGCGTCGTCGGCGACGGCGCGCGTTTCCAGCGCCACAGCACCACCATCACGCCGAGGAATGACACCGCGTTGATCGCGAACGCCCACGCCACGCCGGCCTGCGCGACGATCAGCCCGCCCAGCGCGGGGCCGATCGCACGCGCGATGTTCATGCTCAGCGAACCCAGCGCCACGGCCGACCCGAGCATCGCGCGCGGCACGAGTTCGGGCGTGGTCGCCTGCTGCGCGGGCATCGCCATCGCCGCGCCGATGCCGAGCGCGAAGGTCAGCGCGACCAGCGTCCACGGCGTCATCAGACCCGCCTGCGCCAGCACCGCCAGCACCGTGGCGACGATGAACATCCACAGCTGCGCGAGGATCAGATAGCGACGGCGGTCGACGATGTCCGACAACGTGCCCGCGACGATCGCCAGCAGCACCACCGGCAGCGTCGTCGCCGACTGCACGGCCGCCACCATGAAGGGCGAACCGGTGGTCTCGGCCATCACCCACGCGGCGGCGACATCGTGGATCCACGTGCCGATGTTGCCGGCCAGGATCGCCAGCCATAGCGCGCGGAACGTAGGCACGCGCAGCGGCGACCAGGGGCCCGTCGTCGCGCCGCCGCTTTCGGCCACGTTGCTGCTGGACATCCGCACCTCCGCACGCTGGTCGTTGCCGGTTCGCCCGGCCGGTTCCGACGCTAGGGGTTCACGTGGCCGCCGCCCACCCCCAAACGGGGGACGACCGGCCTGCGCGCCGTGTCGCCGGTTCATCTGCCGTGGGAACGTTGATGCCCACGGTTTCCTCACGCACGCCGAACAATCCGGCGAGCATCCTCCGCCGTCCGGAGCGCGAGCATTCGCAATGGGGACTTCACAGGGATGCGGTCGGCCTGTTGGCCGTCCCGATACCGTTTGCTCCGGGCAAGCTGTCCCGCCCGTGCGAACGGGCCCACCCGAGGAGGTCCACCGTGATCAAACAGGCCCTGAGCGTCCTTGCGCTGGCATGCGCGCTGCCCGCCGCCGCGCACGCCGCACCCGGTTCGCGCACGATCGGCGTGAACGTGCTGCTCAACACCGATGCGACACCCGCGATCCTCGCGCAGCTGGGCGCGCAGGGCACGGTGCGCGAAGTGCTCACGCAGATCGATGCCGTCACCCTCAAGACAACCGAAGCGCAGCTCGCCTCGGTGCGCGCCCTGCCCTTCGTGGTGGCCGCCAATCCCGATGCCGAACGCAAGGGCGGCCCGATCGACACCGTCAGCGCCACCAGTTTCGCCAATGGCCTGAGCACCTGGGACCAGGACGCGGTGGACGTGACCAGCCTCGGGCTGGGACGCACCATCGCCTACGACGGCGGCGGTGTGTACGTGGCGGTACTCGACACCGGCCTGCTCGATTCCTGGCGCCAGTACTTCCCGCAGGAGCGCATCGCCACGCAGTTCGCGAAGGCCTTCAATGGCGGTGGCGGCGAAAACGGCAACGTGTCCGAACCACCCAACAAGTGGGAGCACGACCAGAACTCGCACGGGACGCACGTGACCAGTTCCATCCTGGGTTACAGCCTCAACGGCACGCCGATCAACGGCACCGCACCGCGCGCCAATGTCATTCCGGTCAAGGTGCTCAACCAGAACGGTTCGGGCTGGTCGTCGGTGGTCGCCGCCGGCATCGTCTACGTCGCCAATCTCAAGGCCGGCGGCGCCTTGGGCACTTCGCCCGTCGTGATCAACATGAGCCTGGGCGGATCGGAGCTGGATGCCGTCGAGAAGGCGGCCATCGACTATGCGATCGCGCAGGGCGTGGTCATCGTCGCTTCGGCCGGCAACGAGGGAGAGGCCGGCATGGGCTATCCCGGCGCGTATGCGCCGGTGGTGTCGGTGGCGGCCTCGGGCTGGAACAACCAGTGGAAGCCCGGCGCCGACGGCAATCCGGCCAACTGGTGGAACGCCGACGATGTGGCCGATCCGACCACGACGACGGATTTCCACATCGCCGATTTCTCCAGCCGCGAACTGGCCGGACAGGACCTCGACGTGGCAGCGCCCGGTTCGTGGGTGGTGGGCCCGTACCAAACGCAGAGCGGCAAGCGTTCGTACTTCTACCTCAGCGGGACGTCGATGGCCTCGCCACACGTGGCCGGCATCGCCGCACTGATGCTGCAGAAGAATCCGGGCCTGGTGCAGGCCGATGTCGAGGACATCCTGGAAAGCGCCGCATTGCCGATGGCCGCCGGTTGCGCGCTGCTGTCGCAGCCCTCGGGCCCGGCCGAACAGACGTGCTGGGGTGCCGACGCCACGGGCTCGGGGTTGATCACTGCCGCCAATGCGCTGTCGCTGACGCCGTAACGCGCGCCTGTCCCCTCTCCCGTTCGCGGGAGGGGGGTGGCCGCGCAATCACGCGGCCGTGTGCGCCCACGGCGCCTTCTCGAACTTCTTCACCAGGTGCTCGATGAGCACCTGCACGCGCGCCGGGCGCACGCGCCCCGGCGGCGTGACCACGTGCAGCGCGATCGGCGGCGGCGACCAGTCGGGCATCACGATCTCCAGCTTGCCGGCCTTGAGTTCGCGCCACACCAGGAATTCCGGCTGCAACGCCAGCCCCAGCCCGGCGAGCAACGCCGGATTGAGCGCCTCGGCGTTGTTCACGCGCAATGGCGCCGCCACGCTGATCGAGAAATCGCCGTGCTTGCGATGGTGGAACCGCCACGCGTTGCCGAAGCGCGAGAGCGTGTAGAACAGCGCGTTGTGCTGCGCCAGCTCGCGCGGATGGCGCGGCCGCCCGTGCGCGTCGAGGTACGCAGGCGATGCGACCAGCACGATGCGCACGCCGCACAACCGCCGCGCCAGCAGGCTCGAATCGGCCAACGCCGAGATGCGCAGCGCCAGGTCGAAACCGCCGCCGACCAGATCGACCAGGCCGTCGTCGAAATCCACTTCCAGCGACACCTCCGGATGGCGCGCCATGAACTCCGGCAGCACCGGCGCCAGGTGTTCGATGCCGAACGACATCGGCACCGCCATGCGCACCGTGCCGCGCGGGCTGGTGGCCTGTGCAGTGATTTCGGCCTCCACCGCCTCGCCCTCGGCGAGGATGCGGCTGGCGCGTTCCAGCGCGCCGCGGCCGCTCTCGGTCAGCGACATGCGCCGCGACGTGCGGTGGAACAGCACCGTCTTCAGACGCGACTCCAGTCGCGTGATCGCCTTGGACACGGTGGCCTGCGAGAGGGTGAGTTCGTTCGCCGCGCGGGCGAAGGAGCCGGTTTCGGCGACCTTGGCGAAGATCGCCCAGGCTTCCAGATCGGGCAGTTTCACGGAGGGCCTCCGGGCGCGAACCCATCATGCAAGGAATGGAATGGATCATATTCGATCCGTTCCATTCTCAGACGACCGGCGGACGCCTATCGTGGCGCCACTGTCCAAACCCGGAGCAAGACCATGATCGAGCATCGCCCGTTCAACCGCCTGGGTGGAGCCAACCACGGTTGGCTCGATGCCAAGCATCACTTCTCGTTCGCCAACTACCACGACCCCGCCCGCATGGGCTGGGGCGCGCTGCGGGTCTGGAACGACGACACCATCGCCGCCAACACCGGCTTCCCGCCGCACCCGCATTCGGACATGGAGATCATCACCTACGTCCGCGACGGCGCGATCACCCACCAGGACAACCTGGGCAACAAGGGCCGCACCGAAGCAGGCGACGTGCAGGTGATGAGCGCCGGCACCGGCATCACGCACGCCGAGTACAACCTGGAGCCGGGCACCACGCGGATCTTCCAGATCTGGATCATCCCCGACGCCCGCGGCGGCGCGCCGACCTGGGGCAGCAAGCCCTTCCCGAAGGGCGACCGCTCCGGCCGCTTCGTGACGCTGGCCAGCGGCATCGCCGGCGACGAGGACGCGCTGCCGATCCGTGCGCAGGCGCGCGTGCTGGGCCTGAACCTCAAGGCCGGCGAATCGGCGCAGTACGACTTCGGCGACAACCGCTTCGGTTACCTCGTGCCGGCCACGGGCGCGGTCGAAGTGAACGGCGTGCGCATCGAAGCACGCGACGGCGCGGCGATCCGCAATGAAGGCGCGATCACCGTGACCGCGCTGGAGGACGCGGAAGTGGTGCTGGTGGATTCGGCGCCGTAAGGCGCACGAATCCTCCCCACCGCCCGAGCTCCCTCCCCTGCCTGCAGGGGAGGGTTGGGGAGGGGTAGCGAAGCCGCGTAGCGGCAAGCATCACGGCGACGACGCGCAAAGCGTCGGCGCTGTCGCGCCTCTCCCCCTCCCAACCTCCCCCTGCACGCAGGGGGAGGGGCAACTGCAGCAACGCGCGGAACAACCGCAACCGCGTCCAATCCTCTCCCCCGCCCCGCCCCGCATCGTGGCGCCCTGGGGCACGTTCGTTCACCCCACCCTCACCAAGGAAATCCCATGGCCAAGATCCTGGTCCTCTACTACTCCGCGTACGGTCACGTCGAAACGATGGCGCAGGCGATCGCCGAAGGCGCACGCGGCGCCGGCGCGAACGTCGACATCAAGCGCGTGCCCGAACTGGTGCCGCAGGACGTCGCCGAGCGTTCGCACTTCAAGCTCGACCAGGCCGCACCGATCGCGAAGGTCGACGAACTGGCCGATTACGACGCCATCATCATCGGCACCGGCACGCGCTTTGGCCGCATGTCCTCGCAGATGGCCAACTTCCTCGACCAGGCGGGCGGCCTGTGGGCGCGCGGCGCGCTGCACGGCAAGGTCGGTTCGGCCTTCACGTCCACCGCGACGCAGCACGGCGGCCAGGAAACCACGCTGTTCTCGATCATCACCAACCTGCTCCATTTCGGCATGGTGGTGGTGGGCCTGGACTACGGCCACGCCGGGCAGATGCGCCTGGACGAAGTCACCGGCGGCTCGCCTTACGGCTCCAGCACCATCGCCGGCGGCGACGGCTCGCGCCAGCCCACGCAGAACGAACTCGACGGCGCGCGCTACCAGGGCCGCGTCGTCGCGGAGACCGCGATCCGCCTGCACGGCTGACGCCCAACCTTCCGGCCGGCGTCGCGACGACGCCGGCCGGCAGCAACGCCAGGAGAGCACGATGGCCACACCCTCGCCGCTTCCGCGCTACCCGCTCAACCACACCGCGTTGCTGTTCGTCGATCCCTACAACGATTTCCTCGCCGAGGACGGCAAGCTCTGGCCGCGCGTCGCCGACGTCGCGCGCTCGGTCAACCTGCACGAGCATCTGCGCCAGATCACCGCCGCTGCACGCGCGGCCGGCCTGCGCGTGTTCATCGTCCCGCACCACCGTTCCGAACCCGGCGATTTCGCCACCTGGGATCACGCCACGCCGTACCAGCTGGGCGCGGCGCGCGCGCAGGTGTTCGCCGCGGGCACGCATGGCGGCCAATGGCATCCGGACTTCGCCCCGCAGCCGGGCGACATCGTCGTCAAGGAACACTGGGGCGGCAGCGGTTTTGCCAACACCGACCTGGACATGCTGCTCAAGCAGCACCGCATCAGCCACGTCATCCTCATCGGCATGATCGCCAATACCTGCATCGAAAGCACCGCGCGCTTCGCCAGCGAGCTGGGCTACCACGTCACGCTGGTGCGCGATGCGACGGCGGCGTTCAGCCCCGAGGCCATGCACGCCGCACACGAAATCAACGCCCCCGCGTTCGCCCATGCCGTGCTGACGACGCAGTCGTTGCTGTCGGCGCTGGCGCACGCCTGACCTTCCCCACCCGAGGATCACCCGATGCCCACCGCCAAGACCGCCGCCGGCCAGCAACTGCTCACGCCGCAGGACCACACGCTCGTGCTGATCGACCACCAGTCGCAGATGGCCTTCGCCACGCGCTCGATAGACGTCGCCACGCTGCGCACCAACGTCGCGCTGGTGGCGAAGGCGGCCGCCGGCTTCGGCGTGAGCGCCATCGTCACCACGGTGGCGGAGAAGTCGTTCTCCGGTCCGTTGTTTCCCGAAGTCACGGCGGCTTTCCCGAAGGCCAAGGTGCTCGATCGCACCACCATGAACTGCTGGGAAGACGATCAGGTCACCACCGAGGTGAACCGCATCGGCAAGGGCCGGATCGTGTTCGCCGGACTGTGGACCAGCGTGTGCATCGTGGGGCCGGTGGTGTCCGCGCTCGATCAGGGCTTCGAGGCCTACGTCATCGCCGACGCCTGCGGCGACGTCACCGACGAAGCGCACGAGCGCGCGATGCAGCGCATGATCCAGGCCGGCGCACGACCGATGACCGCCCTGCAGTACATGCTGGAACTGCAGCGCGACTGGGCGCGCGCGGCGACCTACGACCTCACCACCGGCATCGCGCACGAAATGGCCGGCGGCTACGGGCTGGGCATCCAGTACGCCAAGACCATGTTCGGCGGTTCCGAAGGCGGTCACTGAGCCCGTGGATACCGCGCGCCGCCGCGTTCTGGAAGCGGCCCTGGCGGGAACATTGCTGGGTTGCGCGCCGGCCACGCGGCGCACGCCATCGCAGGGAGGACACGTGGCCGAAACCAACGCAGATCTGATCGTCTTCAACGCGCGCATCGCCACGCTCGATGCGCGCACACCGTCGGCCACCGCGCTTGCCGTGGCCGGCGGACGTGTCATCGCCACAGGCAGCGATGCCCAGGTGCTTGCGCATTCGCACGACGCCACGCGGCTTATCGACGCGCGCGGACGGCGCCTGATTCCCGGACTCAACGACAGCCACACGCACCTCATCCGAGGCGGCCTCAACTACAACCTGGAACTGCGCTGGGACGGCGTGGGCAGCCTGGCCGATGCGATGGCGATGCTGCGCGAGCAGGTCGCGCGCACGCCCGCGCCGCAGTGGGTGCGCGTGGTCGGCGGTTTCAGCGAGGAACAGTTCGTCGAGAAGCGGCTGCCGACGCTGGACGAACTCAACGCGGTCGCGCCCGACACGCCGGTGTTCATCCTGCACCTGTACGACCGCGCCCTGCTCAACCGCGCCGCGTTGCGCGCGGTGGGTTACACGAAGGAGAGCCAGGACCCGCCGGGCGGTCGCATCGAGCGCGACAAGTCGGGCAATCCCACCGGTCTGCTGCTGGCTCGACCCAACGCGCTGATCCTCTACGCCACGCTGGCCAAGGGCCCGAAACTTCCGCCGGAGTACCAGCGCAATTCCACGCGCCACTTCATGCGCGAACTCAACCGCCTGGGCATCACTTCGGTGATCGACGCCGGCGGCGGTTTCCAGAACTACCCCGACGACTACGAGATCATCCGCCAGCTGCACGCGGACGACGAACTCACCGTGCGCATCGCCTACAACCTGTTCACGCAGAACAAGGGCGGCGAGCTGGCCGACTTCGAACGCTGGAGTGCGATGCTGCAACCGCGCGAAGGCGACGACATGCTGCGCCACAACGGCGCGGGCGAGATGCTGGTGTTCTCCGCGGCCGACTTCGAGAACTTCCGCGAACCGCGCCCGGACCTTCCCCCGTCGATGGAAGGCGACCTGGAAGGCGTGGTGCGCCTGCTCGCCGCAAAGCGCTGGCCCTTCCGCATCCACGCGACTTACGACGAGAGCATCGGCCGCATCCTCGACGTGTACGAGAAGGTGAACCGCGAGGTTCCCTTCGACGGCACGCGCTGGTTCATCGACCACGCCGAGACGATCAGCGATCGCAACATCGACCGCGTACGCGCGCTCGGCGGCGGCATCGCGATTCAGCACCGCATGGCCTACCAGGGCGAGTTCTTCGCCAAGCGCTACGGCGTGGACGCGTTGAAGCGCACGCCGCCTGTGCGGCGCATGCTCGACGCCGGTGTGCCGGTCGGCGCCGGCACCGACGCCACGCGCGTGGCCAGCTACAACCCGTGGGTCGCGCTGTATTGGCTGAGCACGGGTCGCAGCGTCGGCGGCATGCCGATGTACGGCGACGACAACAAGCTCGAACGCGAACAGGCGCTGCGCCTGTGGACGCAGGGCAGCGCATGGTTCTCCGGCGAGGAAGGCGGCAAGGGCGTGCTCGCGCCGGGCCAGCTGGCGGATTTCGCGCTGCTGTCGGCGGACTTCCTGAGCGTGCCCGAGGAACGCATCCAGGGCATCACCAGCGTGCTGACCGTGGTGGGCGGGCGCATCGTGCACGGCGATGAGGAATTCGAACGCCTCGCCCCCGCCCTGCCCGCGCCGATGCCCGACTGGTCGCCCGTGCGCCGCTGGGGCGGTTACCAGCCCGGCACGCTGGGCGCGGCGGCGGCAACGCTGACGCATGCGCATTCGCACGGCGATGGCGGCAGCTGTGGCGTGCATCGCCACGCGCACGCGGCCCATTTCGATTCGCCAGGCGACCTGCGCGGCTTCTGGGGCGCGCTGGGGTGTTCGTGTTTCGCGTTCTAGCAAGTAATCCGTAGCCCGGGTAAGCGAAGCGCACCCGGGACAACTGTGAAAAGTCCGCCCCGCCAAACCTTCGAGGTGTCGCCATGCTGGACCTGCTCAACGTCACCGCCTTCGGCGCGCTGCACACGGTCATCGCCATCGTCGGCGTGATCGCCGGCTTCATCGCGCTGATCGCGCACCGTCAGATCCTGTTGTCCTCGCGTTCCGGCGCCGTCTTCTGGTGGTTCACCGTGGGCGCCGCCTTCACCGGGCTCTTCATCTTCCGTCGCGGCGGCTTCGGCGTGCCGCATGTGCTGAGCCTGATCACACTGGCCGTGCTGGCGCTGGCGTGGTTCGCCGAACGGCGGCACGGGTTCGGGCGTGCGTCGACCTATGCGGCGGTGCTGCTGAACCTGACTGCGCTGTTCTTCCACTTCATTCCGGCCTCCGTGGAAAGCCTCACGCGCCTGCCGCTGGGCGCGCCCTACGCGGCCGGGCCGGAAGATCCGGCGTTGTTCGGGCCGATCGGGACGGCGTTCGTGGCGTATCTGATCGCGGCGGTGTGGCAGGTGCTGCGCGTGCGTGGTGCGACGCGGAGAGCGGCCACGCCGGGGGCCGGTTTGGCCTGAGCGACGTATCGCCCGCCTTTCACCGCCCCCCTTTCACCGCCCGCCAACACCTCCCGTCGGAAAGTCGATAGCCCGCCCCGCGATTCGCCCGGGAGAGGTATCCCATGGCCCGCCCCATCTGGACCGGCACGCTGTCGTTCGGTCTGCTCAACATCCCCGTGAAACTGATGACCGGCGAGCGCCGCGTCGACCTGCACTTCCGCATGCTCGACAGCCGCAACAACGCGCCGATCCGTTACGAGCGCGTCAACGCCGAGACCGGCGAGGAAGTGCCGTGGAAGGAGATCGTCAAGGCCTTCGAGTACGACAAGGGCAGCTACGTCGTGCTGGAGGAAGCCGACATCGCCGCCGCATCCCCGGACCACAAGGAGTCGGTGGACATCGACACCTTCGTCGACATCGAATCCATCGGCCCGGAGTTCTTCGAGAAACCCTACGTCCTCGAGCCGGGCAAGAAGGCCGAGAAGGGCTACGTGCTGTTGCGCGAGGTGCTCAAGCGCACCGGCCAGGCGGGCGTGGGACGCGTGGTGATCCGAACGCGCGAATACCTCGCCGCCGTCGTGCCCAAGGACGAGGCGCTGATGCTGCTGATTCTGCGCTTCGCCCAGGAGCTGGTCGATCCGGCCGATTACAAGCTGCCCGAAGGCGGCCTGGAGAAGTGGAAGATCACCGCGCGCGAGATCGACATGGCCAAGCAGCTCATCGAGTCGATGAGTTCAAAGTGGGAGCCGGAGGACTACAAGGACGACTTCCGCGAGCGCCTGACCAAGGTCATCGAAGACCGCGTGAAGTCCAAGAACGTGGTGCGCAACAAGACGGCCGCCGACGAGGACAAGCTGCCGGAGAACGCCGCGACCAACGTCATCGACTTCGCCGATCTGCTCAAGCGCAGCCTGGAGAAGAAGGGCGGCAGCGCCAAGCCCGCGCCGGCGAAGAAGGCCGCCGCGAAGAAGGCGCCCGCGAAGAAGGCCGCCACCACCACCGCGCGCAAACGCACCGGGCGCAAGTCGGCCTGAACGCGCGCCTGCGATGCGACGCTGACGCATGGCGACGACGCCGCGGCTCACGAGTCCGGAACGCGTGGTGTTCCCGCAGGTCGGGGTCACCAAGGGCGATGTCGCCGAGTACTACCGCGCGGTGTCGCGCTGGCTGCTGCCGGAACTGATCCGGCGCCCGCTCTCGCTGGTGCGTTGCCCGGACGGCGTGGAAGGCACGTGCTTCTTCCAGAAGCACCACGCCGATTCGCTAGGCGAGCACGTGCGCAAGATCCACCTGCGCGAAGTCAGCGGCGCCGACGACTACCTCTTCGTGGAAGACCTCGACGGCGTGCTCGAACTGGTGCAGATGAACGCACTGGAGTTCCACGTCTGGGGCGCGCGCACGGACGATGTCGAAAAGCCCGATCGGCTGGTGTTCGACCTGGACCCCGACGAAGGCATCGAGTGGAACGCGCTGAAGGCCGCCGCGCGCGATGTGCGCGACCGCCTCGGGGACCTTCGCCTGCGCAGCTGGGTGCGCATGTCCGGCGGCAAGGGCGTGCATGTCGTGGTTCCCATCCGTCCCGGGCCGGACTGGACGCAGGTGAAGGCGTTCTGCGAGGCCTTCGCCGATTCGATGGTGGCGCGCGCACCGGAGCGATACATCGCCACCGCATCGAAGGCCAAACGCGAAGGCCTCATCTTCATCGACTGGCTGCGCAACACGCGCGGCGCGACCAGTGTGGCGAGCTGGTCCCTGCGTGCCAAGCCCGGCGCGACGGTGGCGATGCCGTTGACCTGGGAAGAGCTGGGCCGCGTGCGACAGGCCGGCGCATTCGACCTGCGCAAGGCACTGCGGCGCTCGCGCAACCTCAAGCGCGACCCCTGGCATGCGATGTACCGCGTGCGACAGACACTGCCTGAACGTATTTGACGCGCACACCACCTTCCTGAACGTTGGCGACGCTCATGAAGGGATCGCGGCGGCGCGTTTGTTAGCGTCTGGCGATGACCACACGCGTCCTCATCGTCTGCAAGGGCAACATCTGCCGCAGCCCCATGGCCGAAACCATCGCGCGCACGCGCGTGGCGCGCGACGGGCTGCAATTCCACTCCGCCGGGCTGGCCGCCATGCGCGGATTCCCCATCGACCCGCTCGCCCAGGACGTGCTCGCCTCGCACGGGTATGACGGCGCCGCGCACGTGGCAAAGCAGGCCAGCAAGGGGCTGATGCTGCAATCGCAGCTGATTCTGGCGATGGAACAACGCCAAGTGGCCGCCGTGCTCGCGCTATGTCCGACGCTGCGCGGGCGCGTGCTGATGCTCACGCACTGGGACGACGGCGCCGACATCGATGACCCCTACGGACGCGAGCGTGATGCGTACGATTTCGCGTTCGATCGCATCGAGTCTTGTATACGGCAATGGCGAACGAAACTGTGACACGTTCAGTCCAATTGCTTCATCGACGTGCCGAAGCAGTGAAGAGGTTCATCCATCTGAACCTGAGTTATCGCGGTTAACAGGTTCATTGCCGTGAACGTGTTTATTTCATCCTTTCATCAACACGCGCTCCATAGATTCGTTCGCGCATGGAGGCGGCGAGCCTGATGGAAGCGACAGGACGCACGTGGGCCGGATGCCTTCATGCCAGAGAAGTCGGTGGTGGTGGGTGCAATTGCACACGGACTCCAACACGCCTTGCCTAACGAATTCGTGTTCCGATCCGAGGTGCGTGCATGAGGGACCCCAAGCTGGTGGCCGCCAGCGCGATCGCGCTGGCCGTGACGTTGTTCGCGATCTTCGCCATGCGCCCGTGGGCGCGGAAGATCGGGCTCGTCGATCGGCCGGATTCGCGCAAGCAACACAGGGGAAGCATTCCGCTGATCGGCGGACTGTGCTTCTTCCTGGGCACGCTGGTGGGCCTGAGCTACCTGGGTTACATCGACGGCTTCGTCACCAGCCTGCTGGCCGGCGGCGTGATGATCGTCGCCGCCGGCGCGCTGGACGACGCCAGCAACCTCAGCGTGACCACGCGCCTTCTGGTCGAAGCCGGCGCCGCCGGCCTGGTCATCTTCATGTCCGGCTTCTACGTGCACGACCTGGGCGAGATCGTCGGCACGCGCCACATCGAAATCGGCCTGTTCGGCATTCCGTTCACGATCATCGCCGTCATCGGTCTGATCAACGCCTTCAACATGATGGACGGCATCGACGGCCTGGCCGCGTCGATGGCGATGGTGTGCATCGGCGCGATCCTGCTGTTCGACGAATCGCCGTGGTCCATGCCGGGCGTGCTGCTGATGTTGCAGGTGTTGTTTGCGGCGCTGATTCCCTACTTCTTCGTCAACATGGGTTGGCCCGACGGGCGCAAGGTGTTCATGGGCGATGCCGGCAGCACGTTGATCGGCTTCATCCTCGCCTGGTCGCTGATCTACATGAGCCACGGGAAGGTGGGACGCCTCAATCCGCCGGACGTGCTGTGGTGCGTGGCGTTGCCGGTGATGGACACGCTGGCGGTGATGTACCGCCGTCTGCGCGCGGGCGGCTCGCCCTTCCGCGCCGACCGGCAGCATCTGCACCATCTGTTGTGCGACACCGGCATGCCGCCGCGACTGGTGCTGTTGAGCATGGTCGCCATCGCGGGACTTCTGGTGCTGATGGGCTACGGCCTGCGCAACTTGCCGCAATCGCTCGGCTTCGCCGCGTTCATGCTGGTGCTGGCGCTGCATGTCTGGTGGGTGCCCAAGGTCCTGACGCAGCTGCGTGGACGCTGGCCGCGCAGCGCACCCCGACCCGCGCCGGCCGCGCCGCTGCATGCGCCGACCAACCACGGCATCTCGTTCCTGGCCGCGCTGGCGCGCTTCGACGACCACGAGGAGGCACGCCCCGACGTTCCGCCGGCACGGGCGGGAATCTCCCTTCCGGACATGCTCCACCGCGCCGAGCCCTCGTCCGAACTGCACGCAGTACCGCTGCCGCCGATGCGTGCACTGTGCGTGCTGAGCGATTCGCCCGATGCCGTGCGCATGGCGCCGATCGCGCGACAGCTTGCGCTCGACGAGCGTTTCGAAACCACCGTGTGCGTGGCGACGGAGTCGGGCCGGGAATCCTCGCAGGTGCTGGAACTGTTCGATCTCGCGGCCGATGCGCAGTTCGGCGTGCCGCCTGCGAGCGGCGATCCGGCGGACATCACCTCCAGCGCGCTGGGCGGGATCAAGCGCGTGATGACGCAGGTGCGACCCGATCTGGTGGTGGTGACGGGCGATGCGCCCGCGACGCTGGCGGCGACGCTTGCCGCGCACTACCACCAAGTGCCGGTGGTGTGCATCGACGGCGGCCTCGCCCACAGCGCCGCGCCGCGCTCGGCGGACGATCCGGGCCGGCGCATCGCGCGTGCGCTGGCTGCATTGCACGTCGCTTCGGGGCAATCGGCCGGACGCCGGCTGGTCGCCGAGGGCGTGCCTGCGCACCGGGTGCTGGTCACCGGCGATGCCGCGCCCGATGCACTGCGCTCCGCACTGGAGCGCCTGCAGCCGGACATCGGCCTCGGACGCGAACTGAGCGAACGCTTCGACGGGTTGCGCGAGGGCCGTCCGCTGGTGCTGCTGCTCGGCGACGAGGTCGGCGAGGCGCACACACTGCTGATGTGCGATGCGCTCCATCGCCTCGCGCGCGAGCGTCCGGACATCGACGTGGTGTGCGCGGTCGGCCCGCTGTTCTTCGCGGACACGCCGCCGAACCTGCATCGCATCGACACGACCGACTACCTCACCTCTCTGTTCCTGCTCGGCCGCGCGCGTCTGGCTTTCGTCGGCCCGTCGCTGCACGCCGAGGCGCTGGCGCTGGACGTTCCGCTCCTCGCGCTGGAGCCGCCTGCGGTCGAAGCGCACGGCCGCGTGCATCTGATGTCGCCTGACGCCGAGGCGATCACCGATCACGTCCTGCGTTTGCTGGACGAAGCCCATGTTCCGCCGCCGCGCGCCGCCCTGGACGGGTCGGACGACGACGGCGCTGTCCTACAAGGCGACGCGGATGCGCGCGTCGCCGATGCCTTGGCGGGCCTGCGTCCTGCGGCCCACGCGGTTCCGACCGCCGCTCGGGACGCCGGTTCGCCAAACCAGACGCCGATCCGCCGCGCATGGAGCACGCCATGACCACGCGTGCGCCGTCGGATGCTTTCCGCTTTTCCCAGTTCTTTACCAGGTGACGAAACATGGCCACTCATGTGATCTCCCGGGCCGATGCCCCCTATGCCGTGCCGCCCAACGCCGCGAACGCGACGCGTGACGACGACATCGACATCCCCACCCTCGTCTCCACGCTCAACGACAACAAGTGGCCGATCCTGTTCGGCACGCTGGCGTTCTTCGTGATTGCCGTGGCGTACGTGCTGCTGGCCACCCCCAAGTACGAAGCCAACGCGGTCGTGCAGGTGGAATCGCGCCCGCCGACGGTGCCCGGTCTCAACAGCCCCAACACCGCACCGACGCCGCCGATCGTGGACGCGCCGGCGGCGACGGAAACGCAGCTGCTTACTTCGCGCCGCGTGCTCGGCGAGGCGATCGAACGCCTGGACCTCGACACGGTGGTGCAACCCGTGCGCATGCCGCTGATCGGCGACACCGTCGCGCGCATGCAGCAGCGCTTCAATCCCGGCGAGGTGGCCGGCGCGTGGTTCGGCCTCGAAGGCTATGCGTGGGGCGGCGAGCAGCTGGACATCGGCCGCTTCGAGCTGCCCGAGCAGTTGGTCGGCATCCCGTTGCAGTTCGTCGCGGGCGATCGCGCCCGTTATCGCCTGCTCGATCCGGAAGGCAAGCTGCTGCTGGAAGGCCGCGTCGGCCAGGCCGCCAGCAACGGCCGTGGCGTGGCGCTGGAAGTCCAGCGCATGGCGGCCAACCCGGGCACGCGCTTCGAACTCAAGCGCCTGAACTCGATGGCGGTGATGGCGGCGCTGAAAAACGACATCACCGTGACCGAGCAGGGCCGCAACTCCGGCATCATCGCGCTGACCTATGCGCACCCCGACCCGCTGCGCGCCAAGCAGGTGCTGGATCAGATCACGCAGGCCTACGTGCGCCAGAACGTGGCGCGCAATTCCGCCGAGGCCGCCAAGCGCCTGCAGTTCGTCACCGAACAACTGCCCAAGGTGCGCCGCGAGCTCGCCGACGCGCAAGCGCGCCTCAACGACTTCCAGTCGCGCACACGCACGATGGACGTGGGCATGCAGAACAAGGCGCTGCTCGACCAGAGCGTGGCGCTGGACCAGAGCATCCAGCAGTTGCAGGTGCAGCGCGCCGACATCGCCAGCCGCTACACGCCCGAGCATCCGGTCTACCAGTCGCTGATGCGCCAGATCGGCCAGTTCGAGTCGAAGAAGAACCAGATCATGGGCCAGATCGGCAACCTGCCCGATACGCAGCAGGGCCTGTTCCGACTCAACCGCGACGTGGAGGTGATCAACCAGACCTACGCCAACCTGCTCGACCAGGCGCAGCAGCTCAACATCGCCGCCGCCAGCGCGGTCGGCAACGCGCGCGTGATCGATCCGGCCGACGTGAACATGGACAGCCCGTCGTGGCCGAAGCCGTTGATCGTCATCGGCGCGGGCACGCTGCTGGGCGCGATGTTCATGATCGCCTTCGTGCTGACGCGGCAGATGTTCCGTCGCGGCGTGGAGGACCCGGTGGACATCGAGCTGCTGGGCCTTCCGGTGTACGCGTCGATTCCCTTCAGCGCCAAGGGCCAGCAGATCGCCACGGCGCCGGGCGCGAAGCGCCGCGACGGCAAGCAGCGGCTGCTCGCGTTCCGCTCACCGTCGGACCTGGCGATGGAAGCGCTGCGCACGCTGCGCACCAGCCTGCATTTCGCCCGCCTGGAGATGAAGAACAACCAGCTGATGATCGCCGCGCCCAGCCCGGGCGTGGGCAAGACCTTCGTCTGCGCCAACCTCGCCGTGACCATGGCGCAGGCCGGCCAGCGCGTGTTGCTGATCGATGCCGACATGCGCCGCGGCACGCTGCACCTGGCGCTGGGCACGCGCGCCGACGGCGGTCTGTCGGAGCTGATCTCCGGGCAGATCGACGACGTGCAGGCGGTGCGCAAGGTGGGCGGCACGGACAACCTGTCGTTCATCTCGCGCGGTTCGATTCCGCCCAATCCGTCGGAGCTGCTCATGCATCCGCGCTTCACGGCGCTGCTGGACAAGCTCTCCGGACAGTACGACATCGTGGTGATCGATACACCGCCGGTGCTGGCCGTGACGGATGCGGCGGTGATCGGTCATCACGTGGGCACCTGCCTGATGGTGGTGCGCTGGGGCTTGAACCAGCAGCGCGAGATCGCGCTGGCCAAGCAGCGCCTGGAACAGAACGGCGTGGAAGTGCGCGGCGCGATCTTCAACGCGGTGCAGAAGCGCGGTTCGGGCCAGTACGCGTACACCTACTACGACTACCAGCCCATGCGCGACCCGGCGCCGGCGAGGTAACGCATGCGAACCCAGATCACGATGTCACCGTATTACGGCACGCCGGACTTCTCGCGACTGATGCGCAAGGACGTGCCGCGTCCGACGGTGGACCCGGTGTCCATCGCCGACCTGCTGCGCAATGCGTTCGTCTATCCGCCCTACTCCATCTACGAGGGCGTGCGGCTGGTGACGTTCGGCTTCTGCCCGCACGACGACATGCATACGCAGCCGCACTTCAAGTTCAAGTTCCGCAACGCCGGCGAAGTGCCCGAGTTCCCGGCCACCCACCAGGACTGGGTGAGCGTCTACCACCGCCTGCTGTGCGAGGCGGTGCAGCGCAGCTGCGCGACGATTCGCGCGCCCTGGTTGTTGCAAAGCGGCGGCAAGGATTCCACCACGCTCGCCATCGCCATGGCCGATGCTCGTCCGGACACCACCTGCATCACGTATCTCGGCGGCCAGGAGGAAGACGAAGTCGACTCGGCCACGCACGTGGCGCGCACCCTCGGCCTGCGCCACGAGTCGCTGGTGTGCGATCCCGGCCGGGCTTACGACCGCTACCTCGCCGTGGTCGATCGCATGCCGCTGCTCACGGCCGATTTCGCGCTGTTGTCCTACATCGACCTGGGCACGCAGATCGTGGGTCGCGAGGGCGACGGCGTGATCGACGGACTCGGCGCGGACAGCTACTTCGGCACGCCGATGAGCCGGCGTCAGCAATGGCTCAAACGGCTGGCGTGCAACGTGCCCGTGCCGGGACGGTTGTCCGAGATGCCGGTGGTGGGGCACAGCTTCGAGGCCTGCTACCTGCTCAGCACGCTGCGCATGAACCCGATCGAGCGCGTCTTCCCGGGCTCGCGCTTCAGCGATGACGAAGTCGACGAGTTGTTCGGCGAACGCATCTCGCAGCGTTCGCGCAGCCGGCTCGGACTGTTCATGGACGAGATCGGCTCGGCGACGAGTTTGTGGGAATGGCGCGACATGTCCACTTCGATCGCCGGTTCGGCGGGCGCCTTCGCGAAGGGGCTCTATGCCTCTGCGGCGCTGGGCCTGCAGGCGGCGTACCCCTTCTGCGATCTGACCCTGCGCGAGTGGATCCACCGCGAGGTGCCGCGCTACCAGAAGGTTGATCCGGTGACCAAGCTCAACAAGCTGCTGATCCGCGAACACATCGCCACGCGCTTCGACGAGTTGCCCTATGTGCGCGGCAAGGGCAGCTTCCGCTTCGACCTGCGCGGCTTGGCGCGCGAGCGCTTCGACTGCGTGCGCGCCTTCGCCGAACGCTCGCCGGATCTGCCCGGCGCGACGGCATGGCTCGACCGCAACCGCCATCGCCTCGACAACAAGTTCCATGCGTCCAAGTTCTACCTGCTGGCAATCGTGCTGCCCTGGCTGGAAGCGGCGCGGCAGCCGCGCGCGGCGGTGGAGGACCCGGAACCCTGGGTCGCACATGCCTGACCGCACTCGCCGCCGCTTCACGCAGGCCGTGGTGCTGGCGATCTCGTCATGCTCTTTCGCGCCGGCCTGGACGGCCGGGCGCGAGCGCGGCGGCGGCGCACAGGACGTGCGCCGCCACGGGGCGCGGGGCGATGGAACGCATGACGACACCCTGGCCTTCCAGGCCGCCATCGACGCCTTGCCGACAGACGGCGGCACCGTCAACGTTCCCGCGGGCGACTACCTGATCGACCCGATCGTCGGCGTGCAGCTGCGCAGCCGCATGCTGTTGTCGATGGCACCGGGCGCGCGCCTGCTCGCCAAGCCCAACGCGGCCGAACGCGCGTATGTGCTCAACGCACATCGCGTGCATGACGTGGAGATCTCCGGCGGCCGCGTCATCGGCGAGCGCGACGCGCACAAGGGCACGACGGGCGAATGGGGCCACGGCGTGATGATCCGCGGCGCCGAACGCATCACGGTGCGCGACCTGCATGTCTCGCATTGCTGGGGCGATGGCATCTCGATCGGCGGCGCCAAGGTCGCCGGTGGCGCGATCGTGCCGAGCCGCGATGTCGTGATCGAGCGCGTGCAATGCGTCGGCAACCGGCGCCAGGGCCTGACGATCGGACGTTCGCGCCGCGTGCGCGTGTACGACTCCTCGTTCCTCGACACCGCGGGCACCCTGCCCGCCTGCGGCATCGACGTGGAGCCCGATGCGGGCGACGTCGCCGAAGACATCCTGATCGAGCGCTGCACCGTTCGCGGAAATCGCGGCGCGGGCATCCAGCTGTACAAGCGCGTCGCGGATGCCACGGTTCGCGATTGCCTGATCGAGCAGAACCGCGGGCATGGCGTGCTCGCGCTGGGCGCCAGCGCATGCGTGATCGAAGGCAACCGCATCCGCCGCAACGGCCTGGGCGGCGTCGGCGTGCGGCCGGGCTCGCGCGAAGTGACATTGGCGCGCAACGAATTCGCCGACAACGGGCCCTCGCCAGGGCGCACGAAGGACGGAAGGGCGCGCCCGGGCAAGCGGCATGTGTCGATCGCGGAGAGCGCGGTAGCGATCAAGGTAAATGCGGACAATCGCTTTCTGGATTGAGGCGGTGGCTGGATTGACCGTGCAGGCAACGTTGTCTCGACCCCCCGTCTTCACGATCGACCGTCTTCACGGCTTGTCGCCTTCCAGATCCACTGTCGTCCCGATGAAACCGTCATCCCGGCGAAGGCCGGGACCCAGGCCCTCAGGCGATCCGAGCGCCTCGCGTCATCCCCGCGAAGGCGGGGCTCCAACTCTCCGCTCCCATCCTGCCTTCCGCAGAGCGTGAAGGGCCGGGAGGCTGGATTCCCGCCTTCGCGGGAATAACGGCTTGAAGAACGGTGGACGGCTTGAAGAGCGGATAGCGGCTTGATGCGAACTCCGCTCGAACAACGAAGCGGCCTCAGTGCGTCGTTGACGCTGCATCCCCTCGCAACAAAAACGCATTCAGTTTGCGCGATCGCCTCTCACGCGCCCCGCCAAATTCACAGTCATGAACTTGAACGCGCACCAGCCTGAACAAGCTGCGCGCGTTTCTTTGCGCGTGTCCACAAATAGTGAAATTCCGGGTCGCAGTTCACGATCGTTCCGATATGGTGCACGGCAGTCACGAACATGATCGTGGCGTGACGACGCGGGCCGGGGGGACCGCGTCACGAGCCCCACCGAAGGAACGACCCCCGGGGCGCCCACTTTCCCGGACAGCCACATGACCGACCTGCGTGCCATGGCGCCTGCGACCGCCGAACGTCGCGACTTCATCCGCAAGAGCCTGTTGCTCGCCATTCCGCCCGTGCTGGGTTTCGCCGGCATCGGCAAGGTGTTCGCCGCCGTCGGCGCGACCACCGCCGCCACCTACGACCCGCCTGCGCGCACCCGCGGCTCCACCTCGGTGAACGTGCGCAACTACGGCGCGCGCGGCAACGGCAGCTACGACGACACCGCCGCGTTCCAGTCCGCGATCGACGCGCTGCCCACTGCCGGCGGCACCGTGGTCGTGCCGGCCGGCGACTACGTGCTCGACCCCACCGTCAACGTGCGCCTGCGCAGCAAGATGCACCTGAAGCTGGAAGACGGCGCGCGCCTGCTCGCCAAGCGCAACAGCGCCGAGCGCGCCTACGTGCTGATGGTCTACAAGGTCAGCGACGTGGAGATCTCCGGCGGCCAGATCATCGGCGACCGCGACAACCACCTGGGCACCACCGGCGAGTGGGGGCACGGCATCATGGTGCGCGGCGCCAACCGCGTGACCATCCGCGACATGCACCTGTCCAAGTGCTGGGGCGACGGCATCTCCATCGGCGGCGCCATGGTCACCGGCGCGCCGACCGTGCCATGCAACGACGTCGTCATCGCCAACGTGGTGTGCACCAACAACCGCCGCCAGGGCCTGACCATCGGCTGCTCGACCAACGTGAAGGTCTACGACAGCGAGTTCAGCTACTCCAACGGCATCGCGCCGCAGTGCGGCATCGACATCGAGCCGGACTCCGGCGATGCGCGCACCACCGAAACCGTGCACATCCAGAACTGCCTGATCCGCTACAACAAGGGCAACGGCATCCTGTCGTACAAGCGTGTGAAAGGCGTGACGGTGAAGAACTGCACGATCGAGCACAACGGCGGCTACGGCCTGCTGTGCGTGACGCCCAACGGCGGCTACATCTCGCAGAACCGCTTCCAACACAACTACCTGTACGGCGTGATGTTCAGCGCCGCCACCGTGGGCTACCAGGCCAGCGGCAACGTGTTCAAGAACAACCACACGCGCATGCACGGCGTGAACACCGCGGCCACGCCCTATGTGTCGATGACCGGACTGGTCGGCGGCAACAGCGGCAACGGCGCGCACATCCAGAAGACCAGCGACAGCACCGACATCCGCGTCACCACGAACCAGTACGCGAAGTAAACGGGTGCGTCGCGGCACACGCTTCGACACTCGTCATGGGCAAACGGCCGGCATTCGCCGGCCGTCTTTTTATCCGCTGCGCGCGCGATCCGGGCGCGATAAGCCGCACACGCGTCCGTGACGTCGCGCACAAGTGTTTCGCTTTGGATACATGCAAGCGCATGCGTTCATCTGGCGATGGAAAGGTGACAGCGCCGTCGACGTCGGCGAAAACGCGTTCGCTACCATCGGATCACCTTCCGATCCGGACGCACCGCCGCTCGCATCGCCCAGGCATCCGGCGATGCACGGCCCCTCACGCCGATGCGTATCGTCTTCTTCGCGAACACCGACTGGTATCTCTACAACTTCAGACTTTCCACTGCCCGGCACCTGCAGGCGCACGGCGCCGAGGTGGTGATGGTGTCGCCGCCGGGTGAATTCGGCGCGCGCTTCGCCGAACACGGCATTCGCTGGGAAGTGCTGCCGATGGATCGCGCCAGCCTCAATCCGGTGCGCGAGGCGGTGACGATCCACCACCTCACTCGGCTGCTGCGCCGCGAGCGTCCGCAGCTGATCCACAACTTCACCGTGAAATGCGCGGTGTACGGGGCGCTCGCCGCGCGCTTCGCGGGCGTGCCCGCCGTGGTCAACGCCGTGGCCGGCATGGGCTACGTGTACGCCAGCAACGGCCTGAAGGCGCGCATGCTGCGGCCGGTGGTCAGCACGCTGATGCGCTCCACGCTCGGCCACGGGCATTCGCGCGTGATCCTGCAGAACCCCGACGACGCGGCCGCACTCACGCAATCCCGTCTGGTTGCGCCCGATCGCATCCGCATCATCCGCAGCTCCGGCGTCAACGTGGAGCGATTCCGTCCCGTCGCGCACGACGGCAGCGGCCCGCTGCGCGTGCTGCTGGCCGCGCGCCTGCTGCGCGAGAAGGGCGTGGGCGAGTTCGTCGAGGCCGCGCGCATGCTGCGCCAACGCGGACGCGAGGTGCAGTTCCTGCTGGCCGGGACGCCGGATGCGGGCAACCCGTCGTCGTTCGACCTGCGTGAAGTCGAGCAGTGGCATCGCGACGGCACGATCGAGTGGCTCGGTCACGTCGACGACATGCCCGCGCTGATGCGCAGCGTCCATGTCATGGCGCTGCCGAGCTACTACCGCGAGGGTGTCCCGCGCTGCCTGATCGAAGGCGCGGCCAGCGGCCTGTGCCTGATCACGACCAACCTGCCCGGCTGCCGCGAAGTGGTCACCGAACACGGCGTCGACGGTTTGCAGGTGCCGCCGCGCGACGCGCCTTCGCTGGCGGCGCTGCTCATGCAACTGGACGAGGACCGCGAGCTGGTGAAACGCCTGGGCTTGAAGGCGCGCGAACGCGCCGAACACCATTTCGACGAGCGGCTCGTCATCGACCGGACCGTGGAGGTGTACGCGGAACTGTTGGCCGATCCGTTGCCCGTGCGTTCGGCCATTGCCGCACGCGCCCGTGCATGAGTCCCTGCGCATGAGCGCGAGCGCCTGGCGACCCGCAGCGACGGCGATCGGCCTGCTCTGGCTGGCGACGGCCGCCGGCGCGGGCATGGTCTTCCTCGCGCAGATGCTCCTGGCGCGGCGGCTGGGGCCTGCGGACTACGGGCTGTTCGCTTCGTCGCTGGCGACGGTGACGGTGCTCGCGCCGATGGCGGGCTTCGGCCTGTCGCAGTTCCGCCTGAAAGCCTACGGCGCGGAAGGCTGGGCCGCGGATCGCTGGTTGCGTTCGTCGTTGCGATTCTGCGCATTCACCGGCGTGCTGGCGTGCGCGGTGGTGATCGGCTGGGCGCTCTTCGGCGAGGCGGTGGACGATGCGACGCGGTTGACGCTGTTGCTGCTCGTTCCGGTGATCGCGGGCGTGTTCGCGGTGGACATCGTCGGCAGCAAACTTCGATTGGAAGAGCGGCACGGTGCGCTGGCCGGATGGCAGTTGCTCATGCCCGCCGGCCGGTTGGCGGTGGCGGCCACGCTGCTCGCACTGCCCTTCGCGAGCGCGCAGGGAGCAGCGCTGGGCTACGGCTTGGTCGCGTTGCTGATCGCCGCACTCGCCCTGCCGCAACTGGTGGCCATGCAGCGCGGACGCATGGACCTGAAGGGCCACGGGCCGCGTCCTGCGCTCGCATCCAGCGAAGCCGTGCCAGGCGCGATGCAGCTGTGGTCCAGCGCATGGGCCTACGGCGTGGCCGCGGTGCTCTATCCGGTGTTCTTCCAGGTCAGCACGGTGCTGTTGAAGTACCTGGGCAGCAATGAACAGGCCGGGCACTACGGTGTCGCGCTGGCGGTGATGGCGGCGATCTACCTGTTTCCCGCCACGGTCTACCAGAAGTTCCTGCTCTCGCGCCTGCACCGCTGGGCCGTGCACGACAGAACGAAGTTCTGGCGCGTGTACCGCGCCGGCAACGTGGCGATGCTCGCGATGGGCGTGCTGGTCGGCGCACTGCTCGCGCTGCTGTCGCCGTGGCTGGTGCCGCTCGCGTTCGGGCCGGCGTTCGCCGACGTGACGGAGATCCTGGCGATTCTGGCGCTGTGCGTGCCGATCCGGTTCCTGTCCACGGCCGTCGGGTCGGCGCTGCTCACCGAGCACCACATGCGTTATCGCGTGATCGCCATGTCGGTGGCCACATTGGTGGCCGTGCTGCTCAACTGGGCGGTCATCCCGCGCTGGGGCGCGACCGGCGCGGCCTGGGCCACGGTGGTGGCCGAGGCGGTGTTGCTGGTGGCGATGTGGCTCGGCACGCATCGGTTGTCCCGCCCGGAGGCTACGCCATGACGCAACGTCCCTGCGTGGGATTCACCGGCTACTACGGCATGCGCAACTTCGGCGACGACCTGTTCGGCGTGCTGTGCGCGGCCGCCGCGCGTCGCTACTGGAATGCCGATCCGCTGCTGGTGGGGCCTACGCTGGAAGGTGCGCAGGCGCGCGCGACGTGGCCATCGACGTTTCCTTCCACGCTTTATGGATCCGCCGGCGCGCTCGGCAAGGCCGCTCGCGTGGTCGGTTTCGTGCGCGGCCTGCGCGCCAGCGACGTACTGGTGATGGGCGGTGGCTCGGTCATCACCGCGCGCGAGTCGTTCCGCAAGCCGATGATGCTGTCGGCCCGGCGCCGCGGGCGCGTGCAGTTGGCGGCGGTGGGCGTGTCGGTGGGGCCGTTTCCGGATGCGGCCTCGCAGGAGGCGGCCGCGGCATTCGTGCGCGAGTTTTCGTACTTGTCCGTGCGCGATCGGCGCTCCTACGAACTGTGTCGGCGCATGGGCCTGGACCACATCACCCACCACGGACGCGATCTGGCCGGCTTGTTGCGCACGGTGCTGCCGCTGTCGTCGCGCACGGCGGCATCCGACGACCGCAGCGTGCCGCGCATCGGCATCGCGCCATGCCGCTACACCGTTCGCGACGACCACCCCGCGCCTACGCCTGTGCAATGGCACGACGGCATCGTCCACGCGATCACCCGAACGGCTGCGCGCACGCCGCTGCAGGTGGAGGTGTTCAGCCTCAACGCGCACCCGGTCCATGGCGACGAGGCGATGGCGGCGCAATTGCAGGCACGGCTTCGAGAACGCGGTGTCGCCGCCGGCCTGCATGCCTACGCGGGCTCCGAGCCGCTGGCGACGGTCGATGCCATCCAGCGCTGCGACGCGTTCGTCAGCGCGCGCCTGCACGGCGCCATCGTGGCGTACCTGTGCGCGGTGCCGTTCGCGATCGTCGATTACCACCCCAAGTGCCGGGATTTCGCCGATGACATCGGCCTGCCCCTCCACCTGCGCATCACGTCGGGCGCGCACGAGACGCCCGCGTTCATGCAGGTTCTGGACGCGCTGCTGAACGACGAGGGCGCGCGCGCGCGCCTTTCACCCTCTCTATACGCGCAGCAGGCGCAGGACATATTCCAATGCGCTCCATGGTCGACTTCTCCCGCCCACACCCACGCCTCGAGCACGGCCGCCTGATGATCGACACCGATGCCACCGCACCGGTCAGCGTCGTCGTGCCGTGCTATCGCTGCGGCGAGACGATTGCCGACGCCGTCGCCTCGATCGCATCGCAAACGTTGCCGCCGCGGCAGGTCGTGCTGGTGGACGATGCCAGCGGCGACGGTACCGTGCGGGCGCTGCACACACTCGCCGCGCAATACCCGCCGGGCTGGATCGAGGTGATCGCACTGGCGCGCAACGGCGGCCCGTCCGCCGCGCGCAACGCCGGATGGGCGCGTGCGACGCAGCCGTACATCGCGTTCCTGGATTCGGATGACACCTGGGCGCCTACCAAGCTCGCGATCCAGATGCAGGCCCTGCGCGAAGATCCGCAGATCGCGCTGATCGCACACCGCATGCAGGTACGCGAACGCGGCGACCGGCCCGAAGCACCCACGCGGGCACGCACGAAGATCGTGCCCCGCCGCAGGCTGCTGCTCAACAATCCTTTCCCCACCGCCTCGGTGGTGCTGCGACGCGACCTGCCGTTCCGCTTCAACGAAGATTACCGGCGCGTCGAGGATTTCCTGCTGTGGGGGCAGATCGCGTTCTCCCGCCACCGTTGCGCCAAGGTCGACGAGGTCCTCGCGTACTGGCACAAGGCGAACTACGGCGCGGGCGGACTCAGCCAGGACCTGGTGGCGATGCATCGCGCGGGTCGCGAGGTGCGACGTGAACTGCTGCGGCAGGGCCTGGTGAGCCTGCCGGAGCACCTGTTCGCACGCAGCATCGGCATGTTGCGCAAGGCACGCCAGCGCCTGCTGCTCGGGCTGCGCCGTGCGCAGCCGGGAGGATTGCCGTGAACGTGCGCAGCGACGCCTACGCCCTGCCACCGCGTCGCGCCAGCGACGTGTCGGCGGCCACCACGCTCAGCCTGCTCCTGCTGCTGGCGGTGGCGGTGTTCGGCATCTGGCTGGTGGGCATGCGCTCGCCTGACATCGGCACCGACACGAACACCTACGCCGGCTTCTTCGAGAACCAGAACGAACAGGGCGTGGAAACCCGGCTGGAGCCCGGATTCGTCTACCTGACCTACGTACTGTGGAAGATGGGCGTGGGCGTGGCGGGCTACCAGACCGCGCTGTTCCTGCTGCTGCTGGGAACTATCGTGGTGTCCACGCGACGCTACTTCGATTACCTGGGCGATACGCGAGGCTACCTGACGTTCCTCAGCGCGGCGGTGATGCTGCTGTACGTTTCGCCGATGTTCGTCAATGCGTCCATCAACGCGGTGCGACAGGGCCTGGCGGCGCTGCTGGTGTTCACCTCGCTGCTGTCGTTCCAGCAACGACGATGGGGCAGCTTCGTCCTGTTCGGCGCCATCGCCAGCAGTTTGCATTTGTCCTCGCTGCTGTACCTGGTGTTCGCGCCCGTGCTGTTGTTCGGCACGCGAATGCAGCGGGTGGTCGCGGTGACCGCCTTCGCGCTGTACGTGAGCGGTTTGTCCATCATGCTGGTGCGGGCATTGCTGCCCACGCTCTACGAAGTGGTGATGAGCTACACCGCCAACTCGTACTACCGCTCGGGCGTGCGCATCGACTTCGCGGTGTTCTCCATCTTCTGGTACCTGCTTCCGCACATGCTCTCGCCGCTGGTGCGGGCCGAGTACCGCGAGCGCATCAAGGACAGCACGGCGGTGTACCTGGTGATGATGCTGCCCTTCTTCGGCATCGGCTGGGGCTTCTTCTCCAACCGCTACCTGTTGCCGGCGTGGCTGTCGGTGTCGCTGATCCTGGCGGCGATGCTGGTGCACAGCCGGATTCCGTTGCTGCGCCACCCCCTTCTGGTGCGCTTTGGGCTGCTGATCTCCTGCGCCGCGTTCTACTACTACGTCACCCATGAAATCGTCATCTGAGGACGCGCACCACGCATGACCTCGCCACTGAAGCTTGCCGTCGCACTCACCTATCCGCCCGCGCTGACCCTGCTGATGCTGTGCATCGCGGTCGTGTTGCTGCTGTTGCGGCGCACGCGATCGGGGATCGCCACGGCGGTGCTCGCCGTCGCATGGTCGGGCCTGCTCGCCGTGCCGACCGTGTCGGACTGGGTGCGCGAGCGCATCGAACGGCACTATCCGCCGGTGGAAGAAGCGACGCTTCCGTCGGCCGACGCCATCGTGGTGCTCGGCGGTGCGATGCACTTCTATTGGCTCGAACGCGAGCACGTCACGCCGTACGAACTGGAGAACAGCCGCCTGGCCGCCGGTGCGCGCGCGTGGCTGGCGCGCAAGGCACCGGTAATCGTGCTGTCGGGCGGCGGCGACAACGGCGGCAACAACAGCGAGGCGCGGTTGATGGCCGGTGCGATCCAGCGACTGGGCGTGCCCGCCGATGCGCTCATGCTGGAGCGCGAGAGCCGCAACACCCGCGACAACGCACGCTACACGGCCGCGCTTGCGCAACGGCACGGTTTCCATCGCGTACTGCTGGTCACCTCATCGCTGCACATGCCGCGCGCGGTGATCGAGTTCCGCAAGGCCGGCCTGGACATCGTGCCGGTCGC
Organism: Lysobacter sp. MMG2; assembly: GCF_016735495.2. Lineage (GTDB taxonomy): Bacteria > Pseudomonadota > Gammaproteobacteria > Xanthomonadales > Xanthomonadaceae > Lysobacter_J. The sequence continues at coordinate 31,974 of NZ_JAERQY020000006.1, read as the reverse complement.
CGTACCCGAACGCGCCAAACGCGATACGTGGACGCAGCGCTGGGTCCCGTCGCGACGCGCGTTGTGGCGCAGCGGACGCGCAATCAAAGAGTGCGCGGCCATCGTCATGGCGCGTCTACACAGCTGAATGTCGCCTGCATTCTTCACGTTCGCGTTCGCATCACTGAATCCTGCCCGACCGCACGGCGCGTTCCTCACGCCGCATGCGCGATTCGCGTTTTACGCTGCAAATCGAATACGAAGACCCACATGCAGGAACATCGCAGCGCTGCACGAAGCTCGCTGCGCGCATCGTCAATCCGGCACGTCGACCAGGGACGCGTGACGTCGGGCATCGGCCGATGCCCCGCCAACGACCACGAGGATCATGCATTGAAGACGTTCATTCTTGTCTGTACGGTCGCCGCGGCCACGCTCGCCACGACGGCCTGCGTTCCCGGCCAGCAGATGACGCGAAGTGGCGGCGGTGGAGAAGGCGGCAGTGACGTCCGCATGGTGACGATCACGCAGGAAACCGTGGCGCAGCGGCCCGTGGCCGCGGTGCTTCCGCAGGAGCTGACGAACTACAAGGGCGAGGGTTACCGCATCCAGCCCGGCGACACGCTGATCGTCACGGTATGGGATCACCCTGAACTCACCACGCCGGCGGGCAACCAGCAGCAGGCGGTGACCAACGGCCGCCTGGTGCAGCCCGATGGCACGTTCTATTTCCCGTATGCCGGCAAGATCAACGTCACCGGCATGAGCATCGAGGACCTGCGCAGCACGCTGAGCACGCGCTTGGCGAAGTACATCCAGAATCCGCAGCTCGACGTCAACGTGGTGGGCTTCGGAAGTCGCGTCGCGCTGCAGGGCGCGTTCGAAGACACCACGCCGCAGGAAGTGACCACCGTTCCGCTCACGCTGTCGCAGGCGATCGGCCGTGGCCGCATCGATGTGGAGCAGGCGGATCTGGCCGGTTTCGTGCTCACGCGTGATGGACGCAACTACCCGCTCGACCTCGACGCGCTCAACCGCGATGGCAAGGTCGCCGCCGACATCTTCCTCAAGCCCGGCGATCGCCTGTTCCTGCCCTTCAACGATCGCAAGGAAGTCTATGTGGTCGGCGAAGTGCTGCGTCCGCAGGCGCTCACCTTCAAGACCACTTACATGACGCTGACGCAGGCGCTGGGTCGTTCGGGCGGACTCAATCCGGTGACCTCCAAGGGCGAGGCGGTGTACGTGATCCGCGGCATCGAAGAAATGCAGCAGATACCGGCCACGGTGTATCAGCTCGATGCCAAGTCGCCGGCAGCTTTCGCGCTGGGCGACAAGTTCCAGCTCAAGCCTGGCGATGTCGTCTGGGTCGGCCCGGCCGGTGTCACGCGCTGGAACCGCTTCCTGTCGCAGCTGCTGCCGCTGTCGGCCATCGTGAGCAACGCCGCGGCCGCGCAGTACGACATGACGCGTTGACGCGGGGTCGGGAGGGACCGCGCGCACCGGCGCCGGCGACCGCAGGGTCGCCGGCGTCGACTTGTCCGCACCGGGCATGTCGATTCGCGATGCGGCCGATCGTCGTGGATGATGAGGCACCTGGCCTCGTCTCCGGTGAATCCCATGCTGACGCTGTATGCCCACCCGTTCTCGTCGTATTCGCAGAAGGCGCTCACGGCGCTCTACGAGAACGGCATCGCCTTCCAATGGAAGATGCTGGAATCGCCCGACTGCGAGGCCTGGCGTGAACTCACGGCGATGTGGCCGGTGCAACGCTTTCCGGTGCTCGTCGACGAGGGCCGTGTGATCCCGGAGGCGAGCTGCATCATCGAGTACCTGCATCTGCGCCATCGCGGGCCGGTGCCGCTGATTCCGGACGATCCGGACGAAGCGCTGGACGTTCGCACCATGGACCGCTTCTTCGACAATTACATTTCCACGCCGCAGCAGAAGATCGTGTTCGATGCGATCCGCGTGCCGCAGGATCGCGACCCTTACGGCGTGGCCGAAGCGCGCACCATGCTGGAACAGGCCTACGCGTGGCTGGACGAGGTGATGCGCGGGCGCGAATGGGCGGCGGGCGATCGCTTCAGTCTGGCCGATTGCGGTGCCGGGCCGTTCCTGTTCTACGCGGACTGGACGCACCGCATCGACGCGCGCTTCGCCAACGTGCATGCGTACCGCGCGCGGCTGCTGGAACGACCGGCCTTCGCGCGCGCGGTGGACGAAGCCCGTCCGTACCGCAGCTTCTTCCCGTTGGGCGCACCGGACCGCGACTAGGCCCATGGTCACTTCCGGGCCGGGGCGGCGTGCTGCGATGATGCCTGCCGACTCCGACGCGGGTGCCGCATGATCCTCCTCGCCGTCCTGCTCACACTGCTGATGCCACCGGCACTGCTGGCCGTGGCGGGATGGCGCGCGGGCGCTCGAAGGGATGCCGTCGCGATGCGCTCGTCTCCTTGGGACTGGAACGCGGTGGCGATCTCCTCGCTGCTCTACGCACTCGCGTTCAACCTCACGTTCTTCATCCAGGAGCTGTTCCTGGTCGTGCCCAAGGCCCTCACGCCCGGCCTGCGGCCGACGCTCTTCCACAACAACCACCGCTGGCTCGGCGAGAACGACCTCGCCAGCCTGTTCCAGGGCACGGGCGCATTGGCGACGGCGCTGGTCGGGCTGGTTTGCCTGGTCGTGCTGCGTGCAGGCTCCCCGCGTCCGGGCGCGTGGCGGCTGTTCGTGATCTGGATGGCCTACTGCGGCCTGCTGATGGCGTTGCCGCAGGTGGTCATCGGCGCGATGAGCCCGGCCAGCGACGTGGGCATGGCGATGACGTGGCTGGGGTTGTCCTCCGCGACGAAGCGCATCGCCGCGCTGCTGGCGCTGGTCGCCATCGCCGCCGTCGCGCTGGCCCTGTTGCGACCGGCGCTGGAATTGGCCCACGCCGATGGCGTGGCCACGGCGCGTGCACGCACGCGTTTCATCGCGCAGACCATCGCGCTGCCGATGCTGATCGGCACGGCGCTGGTGATCCCGTTCCGCGTGCCGCGCGAGATGATCGAAGTGGTGCTGCTACCGGTGCTGGTGGGGCTTCCTGGCGCGCTGTGGATGCTGGCCGGTGCGTGGCGCGTGCGCGACGTCCACGGCGCGGGCGTGCGCCTGGGTTCGTTCGTGCTGCCGTTGCTGGCGGCGGTCGTGTTGCTGCTGGTGTTCCAGTTGCTGCTGCGACCGGGCGTGGCGTTCTATTGAACGCGGGCCGCCTTACTTGCGCACGTTGACGACGACGGCATCGCCGTCGCTCATCAACTCCACCGTCGCGGCACCGGCAAGCGCCGCCTCGCGTTCCTGCGCGGTGAGCACCTGGTGCTTGCCCTCGACGAGGAACACCGGCGGGTGCGAGGCATTGAGCGCCAGGTTCTGGGTCTTGGCGTAATCGAGAATGAGCGAGCTCACCGAATCGATGCCGCGCTCGCCGAGCGAGGCCGCGTCGTAGGTGGCGCGATGGGCGAGTTCGCCGGCGGAAACCGCGCCAGCCAGCAACAGACACGATGCGAGGGCGATACGGCGCATGACCACTCCCTTGATGGACGGACCGGACGCTTGGACGGGCCGGCAGTCGCCACCGCCGGCGCGCCCCATTAGACGGGAGCACCCCGGCCTGGGCAAGCGCGCGATGCGCGCAGACGTGACGCGGCTCACGCCTGGCGCCGATGTTGACGCCACGAACGTCACGGGCGGCGCGCTCGCCGTCGCTGGGATGACGGTGAGGGGCGCGGAATGCGTGAGGGCCTGGGTCCCGGCCTTCGCCGGGATGACGGGACAGCGGAAGCGGTGTGCCCTGCCCTCACCCCTCTCCCGCGTGCGGGAGAGGGGCTTCAAGCGTGTAGCGACTGCCAAAGGCCTACTCGGCCGGGCTTTCCTCGAACCGCTCGCGCAGCTTCACCGGCTCCGACTTGCGCGCTTCGCGCTTGCGGATCCACAGGTTGATCATCTCGACGAAGACCGAGAAGGCCATCGCCACGTAGACGTAACCCTTGTTGATGTGCTGGCCGAAGCCGTCGGCGATCAGCACCAGGCCGATCATGATCAGGAAGCTCAGTGCGAGGATCTTGACCGTCGGGTGGCGCTCGACGAAATCGCCGATCGGTTTGGCGAACATCAGCATGAACACGATCGAGATCAGGATCGCGGCGACCATCACCCAGCGATCGTCGACCATGCCCACGGCGGTGATGATCGAATCCAGCGAGAACACGATGTCCAGCACCATGATCTGCGCGATCACACTGGTGAAGCTGACGCCCACCACCTTGCCGGCGGTGACCGTTTCGCTGGCGCCTTCGAGTTTCTGGTGGATCTCGTGCGTGGCTTTGCCGATCAGGAACAGACCGCCGCCGATGAGGATCAGGTCGCGCCAGGAGAATTCGTTGCCCAGCACCGTGAACAACGGCGCCGTCAGACCCACGATCCAGGCGATGGTGAGCAACAGGCCCAGGCGGGTCACCGCGGCCAATGTGATGCCGATGCGGCGCGCCTTGTCGCGCTGATGCGCCGGGAGTTTTCCGGCAAGGATGGAGATGAAGATGATGTTGTCGATGCCGAGCACGAGCTCGAGCGCCGTCAACGTGGCCAGTGCGATCCAGATTTCGGGATTGAGGAATATGTCCATCGGATGGGTTCTAGGCGGTGGGCGGGATTCCGTGGCCCACGCGCGCTCGCATCCGTAGAAAACCCTGGACGCACCTTCGCCGTGGCACGGCGAAGGTCTTGCTCACAGGCCGCGCGGCCTGCTGCTGCACCGGATGAATTCCCTGGCGGGAACCCTCGTAATGACGGCGACAGCACGTGGAGCTACTCCCCTTCTGCTGCGATCCTAGCACGCCGCCGGAGCGGTTCCGGCAACGGCGTGTTCAGGCGTGGCCGGCGCTGAGCCGGCGCAATCGCAGCTGATGTTCGGCGCGGTCGGCCCGCGTCGGCTTGCGTGTGTCCTCGCGCCACGGCAGGCGGACCACCCGTGGAACGCGGGGTCGGGGCGACGTCGTCGCTCCGTGGATGGGCGGCTTGCGGGTGGCCATGGGGGAGGAACCTGTCGTTCGGGCGATCAGCATCACCGGCAAGGAGTTAAGCCGCAGCGAAGCAATCATTCGCCACGCCCTCACCCGACCTCACCGGACCTGATGCCGTCATAACCGGATGTCATGACTGATGGATGACAACGGTTCGCGGCGCGAGATCGGCATGGCGATCGTGCAGTGCACGCCTTCGTCGGTGAGGGTGTAGGTGGTGCGCGCGCCGAACTGGTACGGCAGCGCGCGCTCGATCAGTTCGCGGCCGGCACCGCCGCCCGGCGCGGGCTCGCCGCTGCCGATCGCCACGCCGGTCTCGCGCCAGTCCACGTGCAGCCAGGGTCGACCGTCCTCGGGTTCCACGCGCCAGCGGATGCGCAGCCGCCCGCGCGGATCGCGCAGCGCGCCGTACTTCACGGCGTTGGTGATCAGCTCGTGGATCGCCAGGGCCAACGGCTGCACGGTGGAGGAACGCAAGGAAACGTCGGCCGGCCCCTCCAGGTCGAAGCGCACCCCGCCCTCGTCCAGGTGCGCGGCCAGTTCCATGCGCAGCAACTCGTCGAAGCTCACGCGCTGGCCTTCCTTCAACCGCGAAAGCAGGCCCTGCACGCGCGCCAGCGAGTCCAGGCGCTCGCTGAATGCGGCGGCGAAGTGGCGCATGTCGGGACTTTCGCGCAGGGTGCGGTCGGAAATGGCGCGCACCACCGCGATCAGGTTGCGCGTGCGGTGCTGCAGTTCAGCCACCAGCACGCGCTGGGCTTCCTCGAACTCGCGACGCTGGGTCGTGTCGAGCATGGAGCCGATCATGCGCACCGGTGCGCCCGAGGCGTCGTAGAAGAAGCGCCCGCGCGCGTTGGCCCAGTGAACGGAACCGTCCGGGTGCAGGAAACGCACCTCCCGCGCGTACTCGCCACCGGTCTGCATCGCGTGCACCACGGCCGACTCGGCGGCCTCGCGGTCGTCGGGGTGGACGCGGGCGATCCACGCCTCGTAACTGGGCACCACTTCGCCCGGTGCATAGCCCTCGATGCGGTAGTGCTCGTCCGACCAGGCGACCTCGCCCGTGGTCAGGTTCCAGTCCCAGGTCGCCAGGCGCCCGACTTCGATCGCACTGCGCAGGCGTTCCTCGCTCTCGCGCAACCGCGCCTGGGCCCGCTTCAGCAACGTCGCATCCTGGGCGATGCCGCCGGTGCGGTTGATCCGGCACGCGATATCGCGCATGGGGAACTCGGTGCTGTGGATCCAGAGCAGCTCGCCGGTCTCGCCATGCACCATGCGGAACTCGTGTTCCACGCGCTCGCCCTGCTGCACGCGGGCCATGGCGCGGCGCACGGCCTCGTGGTCGTCCGGATGCACCAGGGCGATCCACGATTCGAAGCCCGCGCCGACCAGGTCCACGCAGCCGCGGCCACAGGTGGTCTCGAACGACGGGCTCAGGTACTCCATCTCCAGCGAGGTGGCGTCGCGGATCCACAGCACGCTCGAGGAGGCCTGGCCGAACTGGCTGAAGCGCTCCTCGCTGTCGCGCAGGGCCTTTTCGGCGTCGCGGCGCGGCTGGATGTCCTGGAAGAGGATGCCCACCTGCTTCTTCCGGCTCTTGAGCCGGAACACGCGGTAGTGGAAATGACGGCGCGTGCGGGGCGAGGGCCCTTCCAGCGTGCGCTCGCCGCCGTTGCGCACCACTTCGTCGACGATGTGCAGCCACTCGCGGCCGAAGTCCGGCGCGACCTCGCACAGCCGTTTGCCAGCGATGTCGCGGCCGACATAGCGGCGCGCCATCGGGTTCTCCTGCAGGAACATCAGGTCGACCACGCGACCGTCGGCATCGGTCACCGCTTCGCCGATGTAGAACGCTTCGCCCATGCTGTCGAACAGGTCGCGGAAGCGGCGTTCGCTGTCGTGCAGCGCCGAGGCCGCGCGCACCAGCCGCGCCTGCAGCAACAATGCATGGCGCAGCAGCAGCGCCACCACGAACAGCGCGCCGGCCAGCCCGTAAACACGGCCGATGTAGAACCCGAGTTGGTAGCGCGCGGTGATCATCATGCCGCTCAGGGCCAGTTCGATCACCGCCGCCACCAGCGCCACGCACAGCCACACGTCGAGCAAGCGGCGCAGCCGCGTACGCCAGACCAGCACGAGCAGCGCGGCCAGGTGCACCGCCCAGACCAGGCCGCCGATCCAGCGCGTCGAGGGCGGCCGGTAGTAGGCGCTGGTCAGCAGTTCCGGCAGCACCGGATCCAGACGCACCAGCGCCAGCGCCAGCACCGCGACCAGCGCCACCGTCGCCGGATAGGCCGCGCGCTCCAGGAGCGATGCGCCCGTGGCCGGTGGCCGCCGGGCATCCAGCGCGTAGGCGGTGACGAACAGCGGTGCAATGCCGTGCCAGAGGATCCACGACCACGCGGTCGTCTGCACGCCGCCGAACAGGCTGCCACTGACGAACGCATCGGGAAACGTCAGTCCGTGCAGCAGCGCGAACAGCGCACTGAACAGGTAGCCGCAGGCCAGCCACAGGAACCCGCGTTCGTGCAGGTCGCGGTACTGGGCGTGGAGGATGATCGCGGTGATCGCGGCCAGCACCAGCACCGCCGCGTCGTAGGCGGGCACGAAGGCCGGCACCGCCGGCAGCGTCCGATCCGCGAACGGGCCGGTCGCGATGAAGGCCAGCAGCAGCACTCCGACCACCCACGCGGCGCGACGCCGGTCCACGCGTTCGGCGAGCGCCAGGCCGAGGAAGCCGGGTCCCTGCGGGCCTTCGGTCCCGCTGGCGATGGCCCGCGGGGAGTGGACGGTGTGGGCAGTGGCGGATCGCATCGCTCCATTCCACTCCGGCGGGGTCGGTGCGACGTGAATCCGCCGTGCACCGTCTCGCCCCGTTAACTTTCCCCAACCAACAATGAAGCCAGCCACGCGGGAGCGACCGCATGTCGAGCGATGGCCTCAATGGCCTCCATCTGCTGGTGGTGGAGGACGACTACCTCCTGGCCTCGGGCCTGCAGGAGGCATTGGAACTGGAGGGCGCCACCGTCGTCGGTCCCTGCCCCGACGTGCTGGGTGCGTTGCGCGCCATCGCACAGGCGCCCGTGCTCGACGGCGCGCTGCTGGACGTGAACCTGGGCGACGAGACCTCCTTCGCCGTCGTCGAAGCCCTGCGCGGACGCGGCGTGCCCATGCTCTTCCTCACCGGCTACGACGACAGCGCCCTGCCCGCCGCGTACAGCGCCATTCCGCGCTGCCGCAAGCCGGTCGGTCTGTTCGACCTGGTGCGCGAACTGAGCAGCCTCGTCGTCCGCGCCGGCTGAATCCCTCATCGTCATCCGAACGTCGCGGTCGCCCGTGGCCGTCCCGACGAACGGTCATTGAGTTTTTTAGTTAGGACTCCTAACTTATCCGCCATGACGACGGACGACTCCCATCGCGAACAGGCCGCCGCCGGGCTGGAACAGCTGGCCTCGCTGGTGCGCGCGCAATCGTGGCGACCCGACGGCACGCCGTCGCTGCCGCCGACGCAGGCCGCCGTGTTGCGCATGCTCGCCGGAACGGCCACGCCGCTGCGCGCGCGCGAGATCGCCCAGCGCCTGGGCGTCACCGCGGCCAGCCTGAGCGACTCGCTGAAGGCACTGGAAAGCAAGGCTTGGATCGAACGCGAACCCGATCCCGACGATCGCCGCGCCGCGACCGTACGCCTCACCCGCAGCGGGCGCGCCACGGTGCGCCAGTTGCGCCATCCATCGCGTGGCATGGGAAGCCTGTTGCAAGGCCTGGACGAAGGTGACATCGGCGCGTTGCTGCGCGTGACCCAGCTGATGGTGCGCCAGGCGCAACGCCAGGGACTGGCGACCGGCGCGCGCACGTGTCTGGGATGTCGCTATTTCCAGCCCGATTCGACCGGCGATGCACGCCGTCCGCACTTCTGCGGCTTCGTGCAGCAGCCCTTCGGAGACCCTGAACTTCGCGCCGATTGCGACGACCAGTCGCCGGCCGATGAAACACAGATCGAAGCGAACGCCTTGCGCTTTCGCCGCCCCGTTCCGCCCTAGGCGGAAAAGTTGGGCGGCGCCCGACTGCCATCGGACGCCGCCCGGTTTCCCTTACCCACCCTGTAGAGCAAGCAAGAGGAGATTGAAGTATGCGCCAGAAGGCCGTTTTCTATCATGCCGGTTGCCCCGTGTGCGTCGATGCCGAGCGTCAGCTCGCCGTTTCGCTGGATCCGGCGCGTTTCGATGTCGAAGTCGTGCACCTGGGCGACGACAAGTCGCGCGTAGCTGAAGCCGAAGCCGCCGGTGTGCAATCCGTACCCGCGCTGGTGCTGGGCGGGCTGCCGCTGCACATCAACTTCGGCGCCTCCATCGCCGACCTGCGCTGAGGGCGATGCCATGAAAACCCTCTCCCTCACGCTGGCGCTCGCCGCCATGCTCGGTTTCGGCGCGGCGCACGCGCACGACGCCGCCAAGCACACCGGCGGCGTACAGACCAAGGCCGACAGCGCGCTCGTCGCCGACTTCGACATCGTCCACACCAAGATCACCACGCAGGGCAACATCGCCACGTTCCACATGGCCGTGTCCGGCAAGGCCGGCAAGAGCACGCCCGCCGCCACCGGCAAGCTCGCCGGCAGCGACGTGTTCTCGTATGTGTGGCCGACCACGATCGACCCGTACGAAGTCGGCTTCGAACGCGGCGCGGGCATCCTCGCGATGGCCGTCACCGCGCATCCGGATTTCGACGACACGCCGCTCTACGACGAAAACGGCGACGGCAAGCGCGACAACGACGGCAACCTGTGGCACAGCCATTGGGTCGTGCTGAAGCCCAACGAGGCCTGCGGTCCCGGCGCGCTGGGCGTGGTCGACATTCCCGAAGGCGCCAAGCCGCGCCTGCCGCGCACCTGGCCGGGCCTGCCGCTGCTGCTCGACAGCCCGGGCTGGAGCCCGACCCTCACCGGCGAGACGGTCGAGGTGAAGGTGCCGTTCGACGACATCGGCGTGGTCACCGCCGGTTCGTTCGACGGCGTCACCGCCGGCCTGCGCGTCAATGCTTCCGTGCATGCGCCGCTGCTGTGCGTGGTGGACGTGTTCAAGGTCGCCTCGGGCGATCTGAGCCTGCCCGGCAAGCCGAACCGCTGATGCGGACCGCCGGCCGTGCCGGCCGGCGCGTCTGCCCGCCCTGCTGTCATCCCCGCGAAGGCGGGGATCCAACTGCCCGACGTGTCACGCCTGCATCGAGCCGGCAACGTCTCGACGTTGGACTTCCGCCGTCACGGGAGTGACGAGCCCACACAAGGAACCCCGAATCCATGAACGCCCCACTCTCCCTCGCGCCCGCCTTGCAGGTCGAGCGCTGGTTCAACACCGATGCGCCCATCACGCTCGAATCGCTGCGCGGCAAGGTCGTCGTACTGGAAGCCTTCCAGATGCTCTGCCCCGGCTGTGTCAGCCACGGCCTGCCGCAGGCGCAGCGCGTCGCGCAGACGTTCTCGTCCGAACAGGTCGCCGTGATCGGCCTGCACACCGTCTTCGAACACCACGAGGCGATGACGCCGGTCTCGCTGCAGGCGTTCCTGCACGAATACCGCATCGCCTTCCCGGTCGGCGTGGACCTGCCCGGCACCGACGGCCCGATCCCGCGCACCATGCGCGCCTACGCGATGCGCGGCACGCCGACGATGACGCTGATCGATGCGCAGGGCCGCATCCGTCACCAGCATTTCGGTCAGGTGAGCGATCTGGTGCTGGGCGCGCAGATCGCCTCGCTGATCGGCGAAGCAGCTGCGACGAGGACGCCGGAAACCGCGCCTGCCGCCGCCTGCGACGCGAACGGCTGCACGGTCTAGCCGACTTCGCCGCGCCGCTCAGGCGGCGGCGCGCAGCGAGTGGAACACGCGCAGGATCGCCGCCGCGCTGCGGGCGGCATCGTCCTCGCTGGTGGCCCAGTTCGACACCGAGATGCGCATCGCGCCCAGGCCCTGCCATGTCGTGCCACCCAGCCAACAGGTGCCGTCGCGCTGCACGCCTTCGATGACCGCGCGCGTCAGCTCGTCGTCGTCGCCAAAGCGCACCAGCACCTGGTTCAAGACAACGTCGTTGAGGATGCGCACACCTTCGGCCTCCCGCAGCATGTCGGCCATCTGGCGCGCGCGAGCGCAGCTGCGCTCGACAAGGTCCTGCACGCCTTCGCGGCCGAGCGCGCGCAGCGTCGCGTACACCGGCACGCCGCGCGCACGGCGGGAGAACTCCGGCACCCAGTCCACCGCATCGCGCTCCGGCCCCTTGGTCTGGATCAGGTACGCCGCCGCGGAGGTCATCGCGACACGATGATCTTCAGCGTGGCGGACCATCGCCACACCGCAGTCGTAAGGCACGTTGAGCCACTTGTGCGCGTCCGTGGCCCAGGAATCGGCGAGTTCGATGCCGTCGGCGAACGCGCGCAGCGATGCGCTCGCGCGCGCCCACAATCCGAACGCGCCGTCCACATGCAACCAGGCGCCGCGTTCACGCGTGACCTGGGCGATCTCGCGCAGCGGATCGAACGCACCGGTGTTCACGTTGCCGGCCTGCGCGCAGACGATGGTCGGCCCGTCGAGCCCGGCCAGCACCTCGCGCAGATGATCGGCGCGCATGCGGCCCTGTGCGTCGCTGTCGACGCGATGCACGTTGCGCGTGCCCAGGCCCAGGTAGCGCAGCGCGACGTCGATGGTGATGTGCGATTCGGCCGAAGCGACGACGTGCAGGCGCGGCGCGCCCTGCAATCCGTCGGCTTCCACGTCCCAGCCGACGCGGCGCAGCACGTGATGGCGCGCGGCGGCCAGGCAGGTGAAGTTCGCCATCTGGCAGCCGGTGACGAAGCCCACCCCGCTCTCGCGCGGCAGGTCGAACAGGTCCAGTAGCCACTGCCCGGCCACTTCTTCCAGCACCGACACCAGCGGCGAGATCGCATAGATGCCGGCGTTCTGATCCCACGTGGACACCAGCCAGTCCGCGGCCAGCGCGACCGGGTACGCGCCGCCGATCACGAAGCCGAAATAGCGCGGAGAATTGCACGCCACCGCGCCGCGCTCGGCCTGCGTGGCGAGCAGGTCGATGACGTCGCCGACTTCGTCGCCCTTGTCCGGCAGCGAGCTGTGCAGCGCGGCAAGCAGCTCGTCGCGACCGGCGCGCGCGCCGACGTGACGGTCGGGCAGTCGTCGCAGGTAACGGGCGGCGTGTGCACGCGCGTTGTCCAGGTACGCGTCGAACACGGCGGACTGGAAGCGATCGGTGGCCATGGGGCATCGTCCTCGGGGCGAGGCCCGCAGGATAGGGCTGCGCCGCGGGAGCGCCGTTAAATCCCCGTTCGTTCGCGCAGGGGCGCTAACCTCCCTTCGACGCGCACGGCACGGAGGCCCAAGGGCCATGCATCCGCCTCCCCCGCAGGCCATCGTCGACCGGCTGCGACTGGTCTGCCTGGACCTGCCCGACGCCGTGGAGGAAGCGGCCTGGACCGGCACGCGCTGGTGCATCTCGCGCAAGAACTTCGCGCACGCGGTGATGATCGACGAGGGCTGGCCGCCGGCGTACGCGAAGGCCGCCGGTTCCGACGGCCCGCTGTGCGTGCTGACCTTCCGCACACCGCGACCGGCCGCGGAGGTCGCGCGCTTCGCCCGGCCACCGTATTTCCTGCCGCGCTGGTGGCCGGACATCGTCGGCATGGTGCTGGATGCTCGCACCGAGTGGGACGATGTGGAGCGGCATGTCGTGGCCAGCTATTGCACGCTGGCCCCGAAGAAACTGGCGGCTTGGCTGGAGGCGAATCGGGGGTGAGGGGGCTTGAGACGCTGCCATCCGAGACACCGTCGTCCCAGGCACCGTTTTGGGAGAGACGTCATGCGTGACGCAGAGTCCGCCGTCCAAATACCGTCATCCCGGCGAAGGCCGGGATCCAGGCCGTCACGTCGTCCGACACCTCACGTATTCCAGCGAAAGCCGGAATCCATTTTGATCTTGCTGGTGCGGTTCAAACGCAGCAGGGAATGCGTGAAAAGTCCCTGGAGAGTGACGCCATATGGCGGCCCAAAAGCCCCCGCCTTCGCGGGAATGACGTTAGGTTCGTTGGCCGAAGAGGGAGTGCCCTTGCGCTGCGGGCCTGGATCCCGGCCTTCGCCGGGATGACGGTGACGTGGTTCAGGGGGATGACGGCAAGTGGCGGGGACGACTACGCGGCTGACTGCTGTGAGCGGGGCGCGCCCATGAAGGGGATGCCGGCCCTGAAACGTCCCGGCCATCGAACCTCCCGGCTATAGTCCCCGCATCCGAATGGGGAACGATGAGTGGAACAGACGCCGGCATCCCGCATGCGACCGAAGCTGACCTGGTGGTACCTGTTGCTGGTGATCGTGCCGCTCGCGGTGGCCGCGGTGATGACGCACTACCCGTTCGCGCTGCCCGTCGCACCCTCGCCCGCCGACGTGGCGCACGCCACGCAGGCCGCCACTGCGCACGGGCCGCTGACCTCCCCGCTCTCGCGCTTCCTGCTGCAGTTGCTGGTGGTGTTGGGCGTGGCCAAGAGCGCCGGCTGGCTGCTGCGCCGCTTCGGCCAGCCGGCGGTGATCGGCGAGATGGCCGCCGGCCTGCTGCTCGGGCCGCTGCTGTTCGGCGCCGTCGCGCCCGACGTGCAGGGCTGGCTGTTCGCGCCGCAGAGCCTGGGCGCGCTGGGGTTGGTGAGCCAGCTGGGCGTGCTGATGTTCCTGTTCGTCGCCGGCGCGGAGCTCGACCTCACCAGCCTGCACGGACGTCGCGGCTTCGCGTTGCTGGTGAGCCACGCCGGCATCGCCCTGCCCTTCCTGTGCGGCGTGCTGCTGGCGTTCGCCCTGTTCGCGCAGCACGCGCCGGCCGGCGTGGGCTTCGCCAGCTTCGCGCTGTTCATGGGCGTGTCGCTGAGCATCACCGCGTTCCCGGTGCTGCTGCGCATCCTGTCCGACCGCGGCCTCACCCACACCGAGATCGGCCGCATCGCCATTGCCTGCGCCGCGCTCGGCGATGCCAGCGCGTGGTGCCTGCTGGCGGTGATCGTCGCCACCGTGCAGGCCACCGGTTGGGGCATGGCGTCGGTGAGCCTGCTGGGGACGCTGCTGTTCGCGGTGGCAGTGCTGGCCTTGGCGCGGCCGTGGATCACGCGCCGCGCGGTGCCGGTCGAACTGGAAGGCCGCGCGCTCATTGCCCTGCTGCTGCTCGCGCTGGCCTGCGCGCTGGTGACCGAGGTGCTGGGCATCCACGCGCTGTTCGGTGCGTTCCTGGCGGGCGTGGCCGTGTCGGGCAACGCGCGCCTGCGTCATCTGTTGGTCGAGCGCGTGGAGCCGTTCGCGATTTCCCTGTTGCTGCCGCTGTTCTTCGCGATGACCGGCCTGCGCCTGCGCATGGACGGTTGGCAGGCGTCGGACGTGCTGCTGGGGCTGGGGGTGATCGTGGTGGCGACGCTCGGTAAAGGCATCGGCACGTGGATGTCCGCGCGCAGCGCCGGCATGCCGAACGTCGATGCCATGCGCCTGGGCGCGCTGATGAACACGCGCGGCCTGATGGAGCTGATCGTGCTCAACCTGGGCTACGAGCTGGGCCTGATCGGCGATCGCCTGTTCGCGGTGCTGGTGGTCATGGCGCTGGTGACCACCGCCATGACCGGCCCGTTGCTGGACCTGATCGAACGCCGCGCGCGCCGCTAACCGCCGGGCGCGGTCGCGCGGATAACGCAGCGCGGTCGCGCGTCCAGCGCCCGCGCATCGACGCCAATGATCAGCCGCAGTCTCCGGGTTCCTCGATCTGGCGCACCTCGCACTCCAGGTTCCATTCGGTGCCGTGGACTTCCAGGAACCGGCGCGTCAGCTGCGTCGCTTCGTCCAGCGAATCGGCCTGCAACACTGCATAGCCGCCGATCACTTCCTTGGCTTCGGTGAACGGACCGTCGATGTTGGACAGCTTGCCATTGTGCAGGCGCACGCGGCGACCCTGCGCGGTCGGTTGCAGCCCGCCGGTGTCGAGCAGCTTGCCGGACGCGCGCAGTTCGTCGATCAGTCGGGTCATATCGTCGATGAGGCGTTGGCTGGGCACCTGGCCGGTGTTCTCGTCGAGCCGGATCATGGACATGAAGCGCATGGGATCTCCTTGTTGCTTGGACGCGGCCGCCGTCGATGCCGGCGTGGAAGCGCGCCCTTCATGGGAACGACGTTCGGGCGGGGACGAAATCGACAAAGCGCTGAATCGACAGACGTTGCCGGGTTCGCGCGGCGGGGCTCCGCTATGCTGCGGCGACCCTCAGACCGCTCGCCCGCCGATGATCCGACTTCGTCCTTACGCCCGTGTCTTCGTTCTGTTGTGGCTGCTGACGGCGTCCACGGCCTGGGCTCAGGGCTATTTCCCGCCGCGCGGCGACTGGGCGCGGGCGACGCCGGCGCAGGCGGGCTTCGATCCGCAGCGTCTGCAGGAAGCGGTGGACTACGCCCTTGCCCACGAAGCGAAGGAGCCGCGCGACCAGTCGATCGCGCTGGCACAGAGCTTCGGCGCGAAGGAGCCGTTCTTCGACGGCCAGATCGGCCCGACCGCCGTGCGCGCCGGCCTCAACGGGCTGATCGTGCATCGCGGCAAGGTGGTGGCGGAATTCGGCGACACGCACGCCGTGGACATGAGCCACAGCGTGACCAAGACCTTCCTCAGCACCGTCGTCGGCGTGGCCTGGCAGCGTGGGCTGATCCGCGACACCAACGACCGCGTCGACGGTTACATGCCACGCGACGTGGACCTGTTCGCCTCCGAGCACAACGCGCCGATCACCTGGGAGCATCTGCTGCGCCAGACCAGCGACTGGCAGGGCACGCTGTGGGGCAAGCCCGACTGGGCAGACCGTCCCTCCGGCGCGCCCGAACAATGGCCCAACCGCGAACGCCACGCGCCCGGCACGCACTACATGTACAACGACGTGCGCGTGAACGTGCTCGCCCTGGCCGCGCTGCAAGTGTGGCGCCGTCCGCTGCCGGAAGTGCTGCGCGAGAACGTGATGGACCCCATCGGCGCGAGCACGCGCTGGCGCTGGCACGGCTACCGCAATTCGTGGATCGAACTGGACGGGCAGAAGATCCAGTCCGTTTCCGGTGGCGGCCACTGGGGCGGCGGCATGTTCATCGATGCCTGGGACATGGCGCGTTTCGGCTACCTGTTCCTGCGCGACGGCCGCTGGGACGGCAAGCAGATCGTCTCGCGCGAATGGATCGCCAAGGCCCGCACGCCGGGCAGCGACAACGCCGAGTACGGCTACTGCAACTGGTTCCTCAACACCGGCCGCAAGGCGTTGCCCTCGGCGCCGGAGAGCAGCGTGACCTTCCGCGGCAACGGTCAGAACATCGTCTACATCGATCGCGACAACGATCTGCTGATCGTGGTGCGCTGGATCGACCGCGGCGACGCGCTCGACACGTTCATCGGGAAGGTGCTGGCGGCGCGGGTGCGGTAGGTGGGGATTCGGGATTCGGGATTCGGGATTCGGGATTCGGGATTCGGGATTCGGGAATCGGGAATCGGGATTCGGGATTCGGGATTCGGGATTCGGTGAATCGGTGAATCATTTCAGAACCGTCATCCCGGCGAAGGCCGGGATCCAGGCTGATGACCCATGGGCACTCCCTCACGGGCAACCCACCTCACCGTCATTCCCGCGAAGGCGGGGGCTTTTGGGCCGCCATATGGCGGCACTCTCCAGGGGTTTTTCACGCATTCCCACTTGTTTGTGACGAGCAGCAGCGAACATGGATTCCAGCTTTCGCTGGAATGACGTGGAGCGTCGGATGGCGTGACGGCCTGGGTCCCGGCCTTCGCCGGGATGACGGCTTCGGGCACGCTTCAGTCGATTCCCGATTCCCGATTCCCGAATCACCAATCACCAATCAAAACGTCACCTTCACCGACGGCGCACTCCGCTTCGCCTCGCCGTGATACACGGCTTCGATGTTGTTGCCGTCCGGATCGAGCACGAAGGCGGCGTAGTAGCCGGGATGGTACGGCCGCTCGCCGGGCGCGCCGTTGTCGCTGCCACCGGCGGCGAGCGCGGCTTGGTGGAACGCGTCCACCATCGCGCGGTCTGCGGCCTGGAATGCGAGGTGGTTGCGTCCGGTCAGTTCGCCCTGCGCGGCCTCGCTCTTGGCATTGGAGACGAACAGCTCGTCGTACCAGAAAGCGCCGTCGTCGAGCGTGCCGCCCAGGGGCACTTTCAGGGACTTGAACACGGCGTCGTAGAAGCGGCGGCTCGCGGGGACGTCGCGCACGACCAGTTGCACATGGTCGATCAGGCGGCCGCGGTGCAGTTCCATCGTTTCCATCATGCGTCCTGCTGGCGAAAGGAGCCGGCATTACAGCGCACACGCCGCATGCCGGCCTTCACATCGCTCAATGCGTTCCGGGATGCAGCGACGGCGAACCGCCCTGCGTCGGTTTCGTGCGCAGCAGGCTTTCCAGGTTCTGCACGCCGCGCATGGCCGATACCGCATGCAACAGGTCCTGGAACTGCTCCTCCGCCACGGTGCCCTTGAGCTGCACGCGGCCCTCGCGCACGTGCACTTCCACGTCATGCGGGTGATCGACCAGCCGACCCAGGCGCGCACGGATGCGATCGTGCAGCAGGTCGTCGTCGATGGGCGCCGAGGACAGGTTCGCGCGGGTGCGCGCCGCGATGCCTTTCAGGCGATCGGCGGCCTGCTTGGACTTGCCGCGCACGTAGCGGTCGGCCCCGTGGCCCATGGAAACGCTGCGGTCTCGCACCAGCGAGCGGCGTCGCCGGCCTGTGTTGGGATCGAGGAAGTACATCACCAGCGCGCCGGCGGCGAAGCCCAGCGCGACGTTGAACAGGGTGCCCAGCGCGCTGGACGCGGAACGCTCATGCATGGTTCGTCACCTCGGATCGGTTCGCGTGTCGGGTGATGCTGCCATCGACGGCGAAAACGTCGCGCGAAGGCCCGCCTTAACAGGGCCCGTGCGCTGAACGGCATCAATTTTCGGAGAAATCCGAGAGAGTTTGGCGCCACGGATTGCTAACTTTCCGCCCCCGCATCCCGACTGCACGATCGTGTTGATCAAGACTTCGCCCCGCCGGGCGCCGCTGCATTTCTCCTTCCCCCTGCTGGCGTGCATCCTCACGGCGATGCTGGCGTCGTGCGTAAAGGATGGCGCGGAAGACAAGCAGGCAAACGCGACGGCATCGCAGGCGCAGCCAGCCTTCGTCGCACCGCAGGACGTGTTCGAGCGCTCCGCCGTGTCGATCGTCGGGATCAGCTATCCGCCGGGGCTGGAGCGCTATCCGGACCTGGCGCGCCTCCTGGTCACGCACGCCGATGCGCGCCGCGCGGTGCTCGACAACGCCCTCAAGCGCAACCCGCAACCGGCCGTGCCGTACGAACTCACGCTGCGCTTCTCCACGGTGGCCGACGCGCCGCGGATGTTCGCCGTCGCCGTGGACGAGGAGATGTACGACGGCGGCATGACCAGCCAGCCGGCTCATGCCACCTTCCTGTGGCTGCCGGCCGAACAGCGCCTGATGCCGCCGGACGAGATGATCCCCAACCCCGCCGCCTGGGCGCGCCTGCACGAATACATCATCGATCGCGAACGCGAAGAGTCCGCGATGCTCGGCGGTGTGGCTCAGGCTCAGGCTCCCGCTCCTGCGCCCACCCGCGCCATGCAGCACGTCTTCAATCCGCGCTTCAACTCCGCTGGCCGCATCGCGGGCCTGCGCTTCCGCGTCGCCGACGGCGACGAAGTGGAAGTGCCCGGCGCGCTGCTCAAGCCGCTGGTCGCGCCGACCTACGCGGACTGGTTCGACGACACGCCGCCGGCGCCCGCGGTCGCCGCGACCGCCACCGCCAGCCTCTGAGTCGACGCTCCGCATCGCAGACGCGGAGCGGGCGCGCCTCACGGCTTCGCCGGTGCCACCAGCCGTTCGTGCAGCTGCGGAATCTGCATCAGCGCCGCCGAGGAGTACCACGGGTGGTACTCGGCCACCATCTCGCCCTGGATGATCACGGGGTCCGTGGCGACCAGACGCTTCGCCTCTTCCACGTCGGCCACCGCGAAGACGAACAGGCCGCGCCAGCCTGCCGGGTCTTCGACGAACGGACCGGCCACCGTCAGCTTTCCTTCCTTCGACAACCGCTCCATGTTGGCGAAGTGGCCGGCGAACATCGCTTTGCGCTGCTCGCCGTCCGGCACGCGCTTCGGCCCGGTCTTCAGCACCACCAGCACGTAGCGGCGCATGCCGTGCTCGTCCGCGCCCAGGCGCTTGGCCAATGCGGCGTCGAATGACGGGGCGGCGGGCGCTTCCTGTGCCGCCAGCGGAGCGGAGCCGCACAGTAGCGCGACGGCGAGGAAATGGGTCCAGCGTTTCATCTCGGCTTCCTCCAGGGGCGCCGTCGCGCCGCGCTCGCGCACGGCGCGGCCGGCACA
This sequence comes from Lysobacter sp. MMG2, assembly GCF_016735495.2. Lineage (GTDB taxonomy): Bacteria > Pseudomonadota > Gammaproteobacteria > Xanthomonadales > Xanthomonadaceae > Lysobacter_J. The sequence goes on along the minus strand of NZ_JAERQY020000006.1, from coordinate 12,488 downwards.
GTCGTCATGCCGCGGGCTTGCGCAGTGCCGACTCGAACAGCGCCAGCGTCTTCTTCCACGCCTCGCGCGCGGCGGCTTCGTCGAAGCGCGGCGTGGTGTCGTTGTTGAAGCCGTGCTGCGTGCCGGGCGGCTGGAACAGCTCGTAGCGAACGCCGGCCTGTTTCAGCGCGGCCTCGTACGCAGGCCAGCCAGCATTGACGCGCTCGTCGTTAGCGGCCAGCACCACGAGCAGGTTCGCCTTGATCTTCGGCACGTCTTCCAGCGCGGGCGCGGGACCGTAGAACGGCGCCGCGGCGTCGAGATCCGGCAGTTGCGTGGCGAGGAAGTTCGACATGCCGCCGCCGTAGCAGAAGCCGACCACGCCAAGCCGGCCGTTGCCGCCTTCGATCGTGCGCAGCATCTTCGCGGCGGCGAGGAAGTCTTGCTTCGTCTTGGCCTGATCGAGCTTGGCGAACTCGGCGCGCGCCTTGTCCTCGTCGCCGGGGTAACCACCCAGCGGGAACAACGCGTCGGGCGCGAAGGCGATGTAACCCTCCAGTGCGAGGCGGCGCGTGATGTCCTCGATGTGCGGGTTCAGTCCGCGGTTCTCGTGGACCACCAGCACCACCGGCAACGGACCGCTCTTCTTCGCCGGACGCACGAGGTAACCGCGCGCGGTGCCATACCCCTGCGGGGACGGAAACTCCAGGTACTTAGCGACCAGGCGCTTGTCGTCCGGCTTGACCTGCTGCGCGGCGGCGAACTGCGGGCTCAGCGCCGCGAGCAGTCCGGCCGCGCCGGCGGCACCGACGGCGAAGCGTCCGGCACCGCGCAGGAACCCGCGCCGGTCGATGAGGCCGTGCACGTACTGGTCGAACAGCTTCAGCACTTCCGGATCGAAATCGCTGGCCTTGCGACGGGGCGTATCGGCCATGGGAAACCTCCGCGGCGGTGATCGGGCGTGCCGGCGAGGATACCGGCGAATCCGTGACGCAGGGTGCGGCGTGCGCCTGGCCGCCGTCCCGGCGCGACGGACGGCGTTCAACCGGCGTGGACGCGCGATGCGTCACCGTATCGAACCGGCGATGCCCACGATGCAGCGCCGGCCCTTCCCCGACGGAGACCGCGATGAAGAACGCGCCGACCTGGCTGACCGCCGCCCTGCTCCTGGCCGCCTGCCAGCAGACGTCCACGCCGGCGCCCGCCGATGCGGCCTCCACGCCACCGCCCACGCAACCCGCAGCGACCACGCCCGCACCCGCCACGGGCACCGCGCCTCCGGCACGGGCATTGGCCGATGCGGCGATCGCCGCCGTGCCTCCGCCGCGCGCGCAAGCGCCGGGCGATGAGCAGACCAACGCCGCCATCGACAAGGCACTGGGCGATCACGCGCAGTACGAACCCTTCATCCGCGAGTTCCAGTCGGCGGTCGTGCGCGGCGACAAGGCCGCCGTCGCGGGCATGGTCGACTACCCGTTCACGGCGACGGTGGAAGGAAAGAAGAAGACCATCCCGGATGCCTCGGCCTTCGTGGCCGACTACGAGGACATCTTCTCGCCCGCGATCGTGCAGGCGGTGCGCAACCAGAAATACGCCGAGCTGTTCGTCAGCTATCGCGGCGTGATGTTCGGCAATGGCGAGGTGTGGATCAACGGCATCTGCCATGCGGACAGCGCCGACTGTTCGCGCTTCGACGTGCGCGTGGTGACCATCCAGCCCGGCCCGGGCTGATCGCCGCGCGCGGCAGGGGCGCGCGGAAAAAAGACCGCCGCCGATGCCCCACGCACCGACGGCGGTGGCGACTTACGTCACCTTCTTGGCGATGGTCACGCCCAGAATCAAAAGCACGATGGCGATGCCCAGGCCCACCCAGAACAGCAGCTTGGCAATGCCCATCGCCGCGCCCGCGGCGCCGCTGAAACCCAGCGCACCGGCGAGCAGGCCGATGACGGCGAAGATGATGGCCCACTTGAACATGTCGTCTGACTCCACGAACCCTTGCGAGGCATCGGACCTTAGTCGCGGCGCTGTCATTCCCGCGTGAGCGGTAGTGTGTGCGCGGCGTGACGCCCGAGTCGGCGCAGCGCGATGCCCAGGCCGATGCGGTAGCTGGCGCCCAGATCGCCGTGGATGACGATGGTCGCCAGCGGCATCGCCTGCGCGCGCAATGGAAGTTCCAGCACGTCGGCGCAGCGCTCGTGCACTTCGACATAAGGCGTGCGCATCGATTCCAGTGCTTCGCGCAGGGTGGCGTCCGACCGCATCGGATCGGCCAGTTCGCCCGGGTCGAGCAGCACGAAATCGCCCCTTGCCCGCACGCTGCGCAGCGAAGCGATCAACTCGCGCAACGAAGCGCAGCTGCGCACACGCAGGATGCTGCCGGCCGCGCGGGCGATGCCGCGCAATCCGGCGAGCGCTTCGCCGCTGAGGCCGCGCCGCGCCGGATGCGGGCCCTGCACTATCACGATGTCTGCAGCGGACATGTCCATGACGGTTTGCGCGCGCTCAGTCGAGCCGGTTCAAGGCACGCACGCGCACTTCCGAGGGCGTGACACCGTGCGAACCCGCGGCCTGCGCGCGCACGCGTTCGAGCACGTCGGCCGGGTCCAGGTCGATGCCGTCGGCCGTCGCGTGCACCAGCGTGGTCTGCCCGCGGATGCACAGCCGTTCGGCGAGGTGGATCTCGTAGTCGGCGAAGAAGCAGTAGCGCATGGCCGCTCAGGTTCCGACGTGGACATCGTTCTCGCACTCGGCGCACCCCAGGTGCTCCAGTGCGATCGACAGCGCCAGCAGATAACCCTGTGCGCCGTAACCGTCGACCACGTCCAGCCGGTGGCGGCCGATCGAGGGCGCGTGCGCACGCACGTCGTCGGCGTGTACTTCGATGTACGGAATGCGGACCTCTTCCAGCGCCGCGCCCAGCGCGTCGTCCGCGCGTGCGCCCGGATCCAGCAGCAGGAACTCGGTCCCCTTGCCGTCCACGCGGCGCAGGCGTTCGACCATCTCGGCGACGTCGCGGCAGCCGCGCACGGCGATGGTGCGTCCCGCCTGCGAGGCGCGGCCGGCAAGTTGCGAAACGACTTCCCTCGGCAGACCGTTGATACCGGAGCGTCCGTGCTGTGCGGTGAGGATGGCGATGGACATGGGGTCCTCCACGTGATGTGGACGCCAGTGTCCCGCGGCCCCGCGTAATGCCTCCATTCGCGGTGCGCGCCGATGCGTAACCGGCGCGTAAAGCCTTCAGGCGAGGCCTTCGTGCATCGTCACGATCGATGCCGCGTGCGTCGTTGCCGCCGTCAGCGGCAGGCCCGCACCGAACCGCGGTCGAAATGAAAATGGTCGGCGTGCGCGCGGTTGTAGTCGGGCCCCAGCACGACGTCGAAGTGGTCGCAGGCGCCATCGTGCAGCGCGCGCAGGAAGCGGCTTTCGGCCGAAGGCGGTGTTGCGGCGTCGACCGGCGCGGGCCAGTCCGCGAGCACGCGCACGCGACGGCCGTCGTCCAGCACGAAACCGGCGATGTCCAGCGCGTCGGCCGTGGCGTGCTGGCTGCGCCGCCGGCCTTGTTCGCCGTAGAGATTGCGACAGGCGTAAGAGCCCAGGTGTTCGATGCGTTGCACGCGCGTACCCAGGTGCGCCTGCGCGGCCTGTTGCAGGACGTGGCGTTCCCACATCGCCAGCGACAGCGCCGCGCGGCAGCTCAGCGTGAATGGCTCGCCCACCGCGACGCTGCTGCGCTCGATGCGCACGGCATGGGTGAAACCGCAGTGGTCGCCGGTGACGCGATCTTCGACCGGCGAGAGCCGCAGCTCCGCCTGCGACAGTGCGTTGCGGCAGGCGACAGGATCGCTCGATGCGCGCTCCAGCTTGAAGCGCGTGAGCAGGTTCGGCGTCGCATCGATGCGCAACGGCGCCCAGGGATTCCAGTCGTCGGGAACGCGCAGCCGACCGGACCACAAGGCCCATGCCAGGCCTGCCGCTGCCAGCAACGGCAGCAGCCACAGGAGCGATCGGACTCGAAGCAGGTTCACGGCCATCGCGCGACTGTCAGCGAGTGCGCGTCAAACGCGCGTCGCGGGAATGTTCACGACGACACGACGGCCGCATGCCGGACGCATCGAAACTCCGCATGCCCGGTGCGTTCGTTGGCTACTTGCCCGAGGGAGTCGCGGACCGCGCATCCTCGATGCCCATGTACTTCTTGAACTGCTCCATCGCGTACGGCGCTTCCGGGCTCTTGGCCTGGTGAAGCACGTTGTGGCGCTGCGCCCAGGCTTCGGAGCTGGTGGGGAATTCCGCCACGAGCATGCGCGTGCACGTGTCCGCCTCGGCCGCTTCGTCGGGCGAATCGGCGAAGCTGGCGCAGTACTTCTCCATCGCCGGCTCGCGCATCTCGCCGTCTCCGCCCATGGCGCGCAGGTAATAGGGCCGCGCGGCGCGTTCGCCCTGCCTGCGCCGGGTGATCTGCGCGAACAGGAACGCGTAGCGACTGTCGTCGGGATTGCTTTCCAGCAAGGGAAGGATGTCGCGACGCGCCCACTCCACATCCTTCATGTCGTAGAACAGGACGCGCGCGCGGGCATAGCGCGTCTCTTCATGCTTGGGCGCGAAACGCGAGTTCTGCGACAGGAACGACAGCGCCTGCTGCCACTGGTCGTGTCTCTCATACCGGCGACCGGCCTCATAGCCGAGCATCAGGCTCGGCCCCATGCGCACCGCGGACGCCAGCGCTTCGGGGTCATCGCCTCCTTCGGTCAGCGGTCCGTATCCGGCGGCTTCGCCCAGCAGGGCGCCGAGCGTGGGATTGCGATCGGTGCGGGCGGCGGCATAGGCCACGGCCTGCCGCATCTGCTCTTCAGAGCCGCCCCAACGCGGCTCCGCGGCGCGGATCCATTCCGACGACAGGTAGTACGAATCCGGATCGACCTTGCGGCAGGCTGCGTCTGCGCGGGCCTCCAGCACGTGCGAACTCTGGCGACCGATGCGGTGCAGGTTGCGGCAGGCCACGCTCAGGCGCGGCTGCGTCTCCAATGCGCGCTCGTACAGCGGCACGGCCTTGTCGAACAGCGCCGACATGCGATCCATGGCGTTGCGCGGGGTGCTGGCCGCAGAGTCGTTCCCGCGGATGCGCCACCCCAACCGTTCGTAGTGCGCGGCCATCGCGGTCTGGGCGAACGGACTGTCCGGCGCGGCCTTCAACCAGCGCTGAGCAACCTGCGCCGCGCGATCGCTCGCATCGAACAGGTTGAACTCGACGAAGATCTGCTCGCGCTGCGCCTTGTCGCTGTAGTGCGCTTTCAGCAGGCCCGCGAATCGGCGCTCCAGCTCGGCCGCGCCGTCTTTGTCGCCGAGCAGCCGGTCGATCTCGTCCAGCGACCAGGCCGGCGCGCGCAGCAGCGCACACAGCCCGGCCGCGGTGCCGGGGCGCCAGTGGTTGCCCGGCAGGTCGGGGTAGGCCCTGCAGCGCGCCTCGGGGTTCTCGATGGCGTCGGCCGCGCGCATCTGGGCGACGTACTGCGCCCACTGCTCGGGCGATGAGCCGTTGCCCGCATCGCCCTGCGCATGGGCCGGCGGATGGACGAGCGAGGCAGCCAGCGCGAGGCCGGCCGCAACGATGCGGATCCCTGTCATGTCGATCTCCCCTGTTGGGACGGGACGCTAACGCATCGACGCCGCGCCGCACAGGGGGAGATCGGGGCGGCCTACAATAGTGTGATGAACACCGTCGCTCCTTCCGTCCCGCTGCCCTTCGCCCTCATCGCTGAATCCGTGACCGGGGCGCGCACGCTGGAAGAGTTGGTGCGGCCGCTGCTGGAAGTGCTGGAAACGCTCACCGGCATGGAATCGACTTACCTCACCTCGATCGACGCCGACGCCGGCGTGCAGCGCGTGCTGTATTCGCGCAACACACGGCAGTTGCGGATTCCCGAGGCGCTGGAAGTGCCGTGGGCGGACACGCTGTGCCAGCGCGCGCTCGACGAAGGCTGCGAATACACCGACGACGTGCCGGCGCGCTGGGGCGATTCCGACGCGGCCCGCGCCCTGGGCATCCATACCTACGTCAGCACGCCGGTGCGGCTGGAGGACGGCACGGTCTACGGCACGTTGTGCGCGGCCAGCGCGCGTTGCCTGCCGCTGGCCGACGACGCGCAGCGGGCGCTGCGCATGTTCTCGCGCCTGATCGGCCAGCAGCTGGAACGCGAGCGCCTGCTCGACCGCCTGCAGGAAGCCAATGCCGCGCTCGCGGCGTCGGCGCTGGTCGATGCGGTCACCGGCCTGCCCAACCGCCGTGCGCTGATGCAGGAACTGACGCGGCGCATCGCGCACTGCCAGCGCCAGCACGAGGCGCTGGTGGTGGCCTTCATCGACCTGGACGGCTTCAAGGCCATCAACGACCGCCACGGCCACGACGCCGGCGACCGCTTCCTCGCCGCGATGGGCCGCACACTGGCCGGCGCGCTGCGCGCGGACGACTTCGCCGCGCGGCTGGGCGGGGACGAGTTCGTCGTGGTCGGCACGGTCGCCCATGCCGAGGGCCCGGACAGCATCGCCGCCTTCGGCGACCGGCTGAGCCAGTGCACCCGCCGCCGCTTCGACCTGGGCACGGTCACGGTGGAGTACGGCGGCGCCAGCGTCGGTGTGGTGGTGGCCGGCGACGACCGGCCCGGTCCGGACGCCCTCCTCGCCCGCGCGGACGCGGCGATGTACGCGGTCAAGCGCGCCCGCAAGGCGCAAGCGCTCACGCCGGCGTGAAGGCGTGCACTGCGGCCCATGCGCGGGCCGCGAATTTCCTTATCGTATGCGCACCCCTCCGAGTGGAGCGTCACATGAACACCCGTTTGAAGCTGGCCGTCGCCGGCCTGTTCGCCACCGTCGCGCTGGCGACGCCGGCCCTGGCCGCCCTGAAAGCCGGCGCCAAGGCGCCCGAGTTCAGCGCCCCCGCCTACCTCGCCGGTGAGCCCTTCACCTTCAAGCTGTCCGACGCGCTCAAGAAGGGCCCGGTGGTGGTGTACTTCTTCCCGGCCGCGTTCACGCCGGGCTGCAACCTGGAAGCGCACCTGTTCTCCGAGGCCATCGACAAGTTCAAGGCCGAGAAGGCCACGGTGATCGGCATCACCGCCGGCAACACCGACCAGCTCGCCGCGTTCTCCAAGTCCACCGAACACTGCGGCGGCAAGTTCCCCGTCGCCGCCGACACCGGCGCGAAGATCGCCAAGCAGTACGACGCGGTGCTGGCGCAGAAGCCGGAGTGGTCGAATCGCACGTCCTACGTGATCGCGCCCAACGGCACCATCGCGCACGTGTATTCCGATCTCGCGCCGCAGAAGCACGTCAAGGAATCGCTGGATGCGGTGACGGCGCTGGAGAAGAAGAAGTAAGTCGCTGCGCCTACTGCATGCGAAGGAGAAAGCCCGCCGATTGGCGGGCTTTCTTTTTGCGGCCCCTTGATGGCTAGTCGCAACGAACGCCGGCCTGTATCCACTGGATGAGTTCGGCGCGGCTGTGCACGGTGCTCGCGCCCAAGGGCAACGGCGGAGGCGCGCGGTCGAAGCGCTCCAGCAGCGGGATCATCCGCTCGCCGCGCGCGGCGATCTCGCATTCCACCTCGGCCGCTTCGCCCAGGTAGTGGCCGGCCAGCGCCGCCATCGCCTCGTCCGCGGCCGGCGAGCGGTCCTTGAGCAGAACTTCGATGGCGCGATTGGCGCGACTCTGGGCGGCGTGGCTGCGGTCCGATTGCAGCGCACGCAGCGCCTCGCTCACCTGCGTCACATGCGACTGGGCCGCCGCACTCAGCGCAGCCGATCTCGCCGGCGTGGCATGCATCGCGAACGCCGCCAGCATGAGCATCGTGGCCCCGCGGATCCTTCCCTGCATCGTGCGCCTCCCGTGGCGTGTCGGGCATTCGCACGCTAAAGCACGGCATGGCGGCGGGGAAGCCCCACGGGTCGGACGCGGGCGTGTTCAATTAATTATTCCGCTGTCGCGCGACCGCCTTCGCGCCGATCATGGCGCCATGCAGACCCGACCGCCCCACTCCATCGCCCTCGCCGACGACCGCACGCTGGCCTGGCAGGAACACGGCGCCGTCGAGGGCGTCCCGCTCATGGTCTTCCACGGCTTCCCCGGCAGCCATGCGCAGGCGGGGTTGATCGACGCCCATGCGCGGCGCGCGGGCGTGCGGCTGATCGCGCCCGACCGCCCGGGCTTCGGCACCTCCACGCCCGCGCCGGATCGCACCGTGCTGTCGTGGACGCGCGACGTGCAGGCCCTCGCCGACCATCTGCGACTTGGCCGCTTCGGCGTGCTCGGCATTTCCTGCGGCGGCGCCTATGCGCTGGCGTGCGCGCGCGAGATCGGCGAACGGCTGGACTACGTCGGCCTCATCGCCGGCATGGGGCCGATGGACGTGCCGGCGATCCGCGCGGGCCAGCATCCCGCGCTGAAGCTGCTGTTCGGCCTCTCGCGCCTGCACCCGCGCCTGGTCGCGCCGATGCTGCGCATGGACGAGCGCATGTTCCGGCGCGATCCGCTGCGCGCCGTGCAGCGCCTGGCCGCGATGATGACGCCGCCGGATCGCGCGTTCGTCGCCTCGCATCCGGACGAGGTCGCGGTGTTCGCGCGCAGCCTTGCGCTGGCCTACGAACAGGGCATCGAAGGCGCGCTGATCGAAGCGGCGCTGATCGCCCGTCCGCGCGGCTTCGAACTGCGCGACATCCGCGTGCCGGTGCACGTCTACCAGGGCGGACACGATCGCAACGTGCCGCCGGCGATGGGCGAGTACATCGCCGCGCAGGTGCCGGGGGCCGCCTATCGTTTCTTCCCGGACGAAGGCCACCTCTCGATCGTCTGCAACGCCGCCGACGCCTGCCTGCAGGACCTCCTCGCCGCCCGCGCCGCCTAACCCGCAGCGTCAGTTTTTGCCCGTGCGCGCAAGTTGTCGTCGGCTTTTCCCTGCGGCCTAATGCGAAGGCCATCACGGGGATCCAACGTGTCCGAGCGCGGCCGCACCGACCACGCGCCGCTTCGCCTGCAAACGCTGGCGGGGCGCGTGTACCCGTTCCGCATCCTGGGCATGGGCCTGGGCGTGGTGCCGGTGATGCTGGTGCTGTACGAACTGCAGGCGCATCCGCTCGCATGGGCGTGGACGGTGTTCTCCGGCTATGCGTGGCCGCACCTGGCCTGGCTGCACGCGCGCACCGCGCGTGATCCCAATCGCGCCGAGCTGCCCAACCTCACCTTCGACTCGATGATCGCCGGCAGCCTCGTGCCGCTGATGCATTTCACCGTGCTGCCGTCGGTGGTGCTGCTCACGGTGGCGACGGCGGACAAGGTGAACTCCGGCGTGCGCGGGCTGTGGTTGCGCTCGCTGGTGGGCATGGGCGTGTCGCTGCTGGCGATGGGCCTGGTCACGGGCTTCGCGGTTCGCGCGCACACGAGCATGCCGGTGCTGCTGGCCTGCCTGCCGATCCTGGTGGTGCACACGCTGGCGGTGAGCCTGAGCACCTACCGCCTGATCCGTCATGTGCAGAAGCAGAACACGCGGCTGGACGAACTCAGCCGCTTCGACGCACTCACCGGCCTGGAAAGCCGCCGCCACTGGCAGGAACAGGCGTCGGCGCTGCTGCAACGCCACCGCGCCGGCGCGGACAGCGCGACGCTGCTGCTGGTCGACATCGACCACTTCAAGGCGATCAACGACCGCTGCGGCCACGCCACGGGCGACGACGTGCTGCGCGGCATCGCCGACGTGATCCGCCATGCCGCGCCCGTCGGCAGCCACGCCGGCCGGCTGGGCGGCGACGAGTTCGCCATCGCCCTGTCCGTGCCCGTACATGAAGCGCATGTCGTCGCCGAGGAGATCCGCGCGGGCGTGGCCACGCTGGGGTTCGCCGAGTGGCCGGAGCTGCGGTGCACCGTCAGCGTCGGCGTAGCGACACCGCCGCCGGACAATGCCACCTTGCGAGACTGGACCGAAGCGGCCGACCGCGCGCTCTATCGCGCGAAGGCGCAGGGTCGCAACGTGGTGATCGCCGCCGTGGAGGCGCTGCCGGGCTAACGGCGTTCGTCTTGCATTTCCGCTGCGGCGCTGGGGGCTGCTTCGTTGCGGTTGTTCCGGCGCGATACGCGTGGTTTCTGTTCCGGCCGACTGCCGGGCTTGAGCTCCCACTGGTCAGCGTTGGCGAGCAAGCGCTGTTGAATGTCGGGTGGGTAGTCGGCCAGGGTGGTCAACGGTGGTGTCGGTTTACCGGGAAGTCCGGCCTCGCGGATGACCTTGGGCCAGCGCGGTTTCCAGCACAACATAAGGCTGAGCCAATGCGCCGTGCCCAGTGCAAGGAAGGCCGGTGATATCAGGATCAGGCCCCATTGCATCGCGGGGCTGGCGTTGGCGAAGAAGCGAGAGACACCTTCGAACTGCGCGGTGAATGCCTGCCATGGCCACGGGAAGTGCGAGGTGATGTGCGGCTTGGGCAAGCCGTCCGGGCCGTCCTCCATGAAGCGGCGGATGAATTCCCATTCGTTGCGCAGTTCCGAGCTACCTTGGGCTTGAGGGCCGACGAAGGCCATCTCCATGTGCGGCAAGCCGGTGTTCTTTGGTGACCATTGCAGCATCAGTGGCGTACCAATGCCGCTGGCCTCGGTGGCGTTGGCTGATGAGCTTTCGCCAATAGTGCCTTCCCAGGGCAACGTAACGACACCGCCGCAATACTTCGGCCGGTGCAGGTAAACCTGCCGGGTCTCGCGGTTGAAGCGGATCAGCAGGTGGCGGCTGGTTAGAAGTTCCAGGCGGCTGATGCGGAAGCCATATTTGCCGTAGAAGAAGGCAAAGACAGCACTTCCTGCGGCAGGGATAAGCATGCCAAAGAGGGTTGACCATAGCGAGGCTGATCTCGTCGCAAGACTCCACAAGTCACTCGCTGTGAAGTAGAGGCCGACGCTTATCACGATCAACACAGTCACCGACAGCAATGTCACCAACCCCCGCCACGCCTCGAACATGCCGCAGCGCAGCTCCAGCACCGTGTCGTTGAAGACGTAGACCGGGTTACGCAGTTTGGGGGTGTCGCTGACACTGCGATGCGAGTTGACCAATTCCTCTTCAAGCTCGTTCTCATACAAATCGGCCTTGTAGTCTTGCTTGGCCTTCTTCGCTGCCGCGCGGCTTTCCGCGCTCTCCGTTGCCCCGTACCACCACAACCATTCGGCGTAATACATCAGGCGATCTCCTCCAATGCGCCGAAGAGATCACCCAGCTCGTCCTCCATCGACGGGTACAACTTCTTATCGTCGCGCAGCCGGTAGCAGCAGCGGTCGCACCATTTCTCCAGCTCGTCGTCAAGGATCACTGCGTTCCTTTTCGCTCATCTTCATCACTCCTTGATGGTGATGTTGGATGGGGGGCGACTTGGGTGGCAGCGTCGCTGCGCTTCTTCGGACGTGATGATCGCGGTTCGCGCTCGGGGCGACTGCCCGGTTTGAGCGCCCATTGATCGGCGTTGGCGAGCAAGCGCTGTTGAATGTCGGGTGGGTAGTCGGCCAGGGTGGTCAACGGTGGTGTCGGTTTACCGGGCAGCCCCGCTTCGCGGATGACCTTCGGCCAGCGCGGTTTCCAGCACAGCAGAAGGCTGAGCCAATGCGCCGTGCCCAGTGCAAGGAAGGCCGGTGATATCAGGATCAGGCCCCATTGCATCGCGGGGCTGGCGTTGGCGAAGAAGCGCGAGACGCCTTCGAACTGCGCGGTGAATGCCTGCCATGGCCACGGGAAGTGCGAGGTGATGTGCGGCTTGGGCAAACCGTCCGGACCGTCCTCCATGAAGCGGCGGATGAATTCCCATTCGTTACGCAGTTCCGAGCTACCTTGGGCTTGAGGGCCGACGAAGGCCATCTCCATGTGCGGCAAGCCGGTGTTCTTTGGTGACCATTGCAGCATCAGTGGCGTACCAATGCCGCTGGCCTCGGTGGCGTTGGCTGATGGGTTCTCGCCAATAGTGCCGTCCCACGGCAACGTGACGATACCGCCGCAGTATTTCGGCCGGTGCAGGTACACCTGTCGGGTCTTGCGGTTGAAGCGGACCAGCAGGTGCCGGCTGGTCAGCATTTCCAGGCGGCTGATGCGGAAGCCGTACTTGAAATAGAGCCAGAGTACGCTTCCGCAAACCACATACAGAAAACACATGGAATAAATGTCGCCTGCATTTGGATAACGATCAAAGCCAGTGCCAACGGCTACCTGGCCTCGAGTTATAAACGCCCACGTGACCTCCACAGCCCATGCTGGCAAGCCAAGACCGAACGCCCAAAGGATCGTCACCGACAACAACGTCACCAACCCCCGCCACGCCTCGAACATGCCGCAGCGCAGTTCCAGCACCGTGTCGTTGTAGAGTACACCTGTAGCGTCCTCGCTTTTTCGAGTCAGTCGAAAGTAGAGGTGTTCGGCGAGTGTGCCATTGCGTAGTGGACGGGTGAAAGCCCGCCCAGTGAACGATGCGGGCGGTGATGGTTGTAGCGGT
>NZ_JAERQY020000005.1 GCF_016735495.2 Lysobacter sp. MMG2 | reverse complement strand
ATAGCCATCAAGGCCCAGCATCGAAGCGATGCAGCAGTCCGAGGCCGGATATACGTGCGCAGTCGACTCGGGCGCCGGATGCGGGAGGCTTGCAGCCAGAGGAGGAGTCCATATACGGACATTGGGGTGGCGCGGCGGACGGGCGAGAGCTAATGTCCGCTTTCGACCCAAAGCGGTCATTGGCCTGTTCGCTGGGGTCTGGCATCAGACGTATAACCGGACCCACGGGTCCGTCTATTAGCTAGTTTGGTGGGCCAAATGGTTGCGATGAGCATGCGAACCAAGAGCAGCCTTGGGTACGGGGTAGCGATGGCTTCGTCGGTAGCATTCTTTTTGCTATCGGCTCCTGACCTCGCGGGCGCACAGGGGGCGTGGATCGCTGGTGGCGCCTCATCGCTAGCCGCACTCATTCTCGGCTGGCTGCTTGGGGGCTGGTACGCTCCGGTGTCTGGGGAGCGCCCCACGTATGAGTTGGTGCTTTGCCCCGTTGTGGTTCTCGCCCTGTCTCTAGTCGCCAGCCTTGTCTTTCTCACTGTGTGGGGTCTGGCGGTCGGTCCACCCGAGCCGCAGCCGTTGATGGCTTTGGCGGTAGTTCTCTACTTCGGCGTGCTCGTGTTTTTTAGCGTGGCTTGGCCGGCGGTCGTTCTAGGCTTTGGCGCAGTTGCTATCTGGCTTGCACGGTGCAGTCGGTCCGCACCTAACAATTCATTCAAGCCGAAGCCACTTCCTGGCTCGGCTTAACTCAGACGTTGGCGAATGGCCGCTTTTGGCCGATAGCGGACATCAGGGCAGGGTGGAAGGCGAGGCAGGTGCTAATGTCCGCTTCCGATCCGAAGCGGTCATTCGAAGACTTGCTTCTCGCTCGAATGACCGCAGGAAGCGGATCGATCCGCGGGTCCATCCATCAAGGAGTTGGGGGTAATTGATGAGGGTTCTCGTGCTTCTCCTGCTCTCGCTAGTTGGCGGCTGCATTGCCGCAGATCCTTCGCATGACGAAGTAGCGCGCTCGACCTCACCAGACGGCACTATCGACGCAGTTGTAATCGAGTCCAATGGCGGCGCCACAACCTCATTCTCGTATGACGTCTGCCTTGCTCGTCGCGGCGGGGATTGCAATGTCGAGGCATCCGTAGCCAATCTTTACGGGGCCAGTCGAAGCGATCAGGCATATGGCATCAACATTCGCTGGGCCGACGCTTCGCTGATTCGAATTGAGTATCTGGATGCCGAGCGCGCGGAAGTACTTCGCCCCACGACAGCAATTGGCGGTCGCACTGTGAATGCTGTGCTGCGGTCCGGCGTCAATGATCCATCTGCTCCGCCTGGCGGCATGTTGTACAACCTCGCGGCGACGACCGCTTCTGGCCGATAGCGGACATTCGGGCAGGACGGACGCGCCGACCGCTGGTAATGTCCGCTATCGACCCGAAGCGGACACTATCCTGGTGGCGATCAATGACCTCGTTTATGGACGGTATCTAGCTGGAAGCTGTGGAGTTCCTGCGAGGGAAGTCATTGCCAGCACACGCGAAGCCCGTGTACATCGCCATGTGCCAGCACAGCCGCGGCCTGCCGATCGATCAGGTATGCCCACAGTGCAATGGTGCGTTGTCCGCTGAAGAGCGCGGAAGCGCGTGGATCCTCAACTGTCCGTGGGGTTGTTGTAAGAACACATTGAGAGGGCTCTGACATCCGCTCCTGGCCAATAGCGGACGTTCGGCCGGGACGTACGGCGGCCGGGCTGCTAATGTCCGCTTTCGACCCAAAGCGGTCATTACGCAGTGGCACGCGACGCAGCGGCACTGGCGTGACAGCCGGCGGCGTCCAGCGACCCTCCGTGATCTGGGCGTCCGGCCAGGACTTCGCTCCCGCACTTGGATTGGGACGAGGTTGCCGTCCACTTGATGCTTGCATGGAGCAGCAGCTCCATCTCCCGACGAGTAGGTTGGCGAGATGTCGAGCCGGTTGTCTACGAGGCATGGCGATCGTCGCAGCAGTCACGCAGAGATACTGAGGTGACTTCAGCGGGACGCGTCAGAGTTGCGTGAGGGATAGCTCGTCATGTCCGTATCCGTTAACGACGAGTAGCTTTCCCGCTCCGGGGTCAAAGGTCGGGACAGGAGGCAACAGCGGACAAGGTCGAGAAGCAGCTGTAGTTGCGCCCCGGCGCGCAGCTCTCATCATCCCCTGATCACCTCGGTGTACTGCGCGTCACCGCTTGCTGACGGCTCGGCGCGCAGTGTGGTTGCTCGGCACTTCGCCGACGCAGCGGGATGAACGAGATGGGTAGCATTGACGAACGCGACAAGCAGGACACAGGTCAGCAGAACCAAGGGGGTTCGCAGCGTCCTGACGAGCCGGCGGGCCCCATCGCCCTACACAACGAAGAGCGACGCACAGGCATTAGCGGGCAGCTCGACGAGGAACACGACAGCGAGAATGCGGAGCAGGGTGAGGAAGGAAAGAAGTGATGGATCTCACCTGCCATTCGGCGGCCGAGCTGGCGTTCGGAGTTGGAACAGAAGACGGCGAGCCGCTCTTGGATGGGCCGCGCCTGATGAGACGCAGCACACATGAGATGCGTAACCAAGGACTGAGGTGCCGCTGTGGCCTTTGGCCGTGAGAATCGAAAGACGGAACGCAAGGCGAGTGCCCGCGTGTGGCAGGGCGCCGTGGTCGGGCTTGCGGCGCTGATCGTCAACGGACTTCTCGCCAGTATCACCAACGGGGCAGGGGGCCTTCTGCGCCCCGTCATTGAAGTCCTCGGATGGGTCATCCCGGTCGGACTGTTCGCGATCGCGTTGGCACTGGCCATCAGCGGCGTGTGGACGATCTGGCGACTTCGCGCGGACTTCCACTCGGCCCACGAGAGCTGACATGGGCGGCGTGGTGCCCCGTGTCACTCAGGGCGTGTCCAGACAAAAGGCCCCGGTGTACGCTAACGGCCGGAGTTGGGTATCGATCAATCTGGCCCGTGCATAGGAGTCCGACATGCTGCAGATGCGTCCAGGCTGCGAGTGCTGCGATGTCGATCTGCCGGCAGATTCGACAGACGCGTGGATCTGTTCGTTCGAGTGCACCTTCTGCACGACCTGCGTCGAGTCGGTGCTCGGCGGTCGCTGCCCCAACTGTGGCGGCTCGTTCTCCAGGCGTCCCACCCGCGTCGGTGGTGCCCTGGAAAGAAATCCGGCATCCACCGAACGGGTGTTCAAACCCGGTGGTTGCGCTCCAGCGACCTGACAAGTCGTACAACCCGACTGCCCACTGACCGTTCGCTGCCGCCAAGCCGCGTAGCCGGGCGGTCCTCCGTCTTCCAGGAGGGCGGATTGAGCGTGGGAGTCTCATGAGTCCCGAGCTGGAATTGCCTCTCGGCTGATGCCCGCAACCAAGCGCGCGCCGTCATCTACGCGTCACCGGAACCGCGTAGCTTCGCGCGCACTCCAAGGGATGGCGGATGCACATTGGCCGAACAGGCGAGAAAGGGATGGGCGCGCATGTTCGCCGAGCAGGCGCCGGTGCTGCGCGGCTTCTTCGTGCGTCGCGGTGCCAACGATGAGGCGGAGGATCTCGTGCAGGAGACTTGGCTGCGCCTGTTGCGCGCACATCGGACGCAGCGCGAGGAGATAGGCAATCCCGAGGCGTATCTGTTCACCGTTGCGCTCAACCTGGCGCGGGAGCAGGCCGTGCGCCGCCAGCGGCCGGTGCAGTCCATCGAAGAGGTGGACCACATGGCCGCGCTGCTGGCCACCGATGAGTCCGTGGAAGACGCCACCGAGCGCACCCAGCGCCGTGTACGCCTGCAGGCCCTGCTGGCCCGCCTGCCCGAACGCACGCGCGCCGTGCTGGTGATGCAGTACCGGGACGGCCTCAGCTACAAGCAGATCGCCGACCGGCTCGGCGTATCGCAGCACATGGTGAAGAAGCACGTCGTCCGCGGCCTGTCGTTCTGCCGCCGGGCGTTGGTGGAGGACGCGAAGGAGTGACGATGGAACGGACGCCGATGACGGAACGGATTTCGCGCGAAGCGCTGGAATGGCATGCGCTGCAACGCCAGGGCGGGTTGGGGGCGACGGACCAGGCGCGCTTCATGGACTGGCTGGTGTCGTCGCCGGAACACTTGCGCAACTACCTGGCCGTCGGCCGGCTGGCGGCCGACCTGGCCGAGGCCATGCGTGCGACGCCGCTCGATCAGGCCGAAGCGGACGCGCCTGCCGCCGGCGCGACGCCGTCGAACGTGATTGCCTGGCCGATCAAGCGCGCGCGTGTGGCTTCCGCATCCCCATCACCGCGCCGCAGCGTGCGTCTGCGGCACCTGGCCGCCGCCGCGGGCCTGCTGCTCGTACTCGGCGCAGCGGCACGCATTGCGATACCGCATTCGGAGCGTTACGTCGCCGCGCACGGTGAGCCACGATCCATCGAGCTTCCCGACGGCACCGTGGTGCACCTCAATGCCGAGAGCAGCCTGCGCATCCAGTTCGGCCTGACCGGGCGTCGTGTGGAGCTCGAGCGCGGCCAGGCCAGCTTCGTTGTCGCCGACGAGTACCGGCCGCTGTCGGTGCACGCCGCCGGGTTGCAGGTACGCGATATCGGCACGACGTTCGATGTGTCGTTGCAGCGCGAACAGGCGCGCATAGGTGTCGCCGAAGGCCGCGTGCAGGTCATCGGCGACGATGGAGACGGCGGCCTTCTGGCCGATCTGCGCGCAGGGCAGGGTGCACGCATCGCCTACCGCGACCATGCGGTGAGCATCAGCGACGAGGACGTCGACACGATGACCGCCTGGTGGACACGCCGCATCGTGTTCCGCAACGAATCGCTGCGCGACGTGGCCGACCAGTTCAATCGCATCAATACCGTGCGCTTGGATGTCGACGAAGCCGCGGGGACACTGCGCCTGACCGGCAACCTGCGCGGCGACGACCTGGCGTCGATGCGCGCGTTCCTCGATGAGCAGCCCACGCTGGTGACGCAGGCATCGAGCGCCGGTATCCGCGTGAGCGTTCGCGCGGAGCAGGGCGGCGGGGCATCACCGCATTGACGATTGCAGAGCGCGAGCGAACCGACTTTTCGCAATCCCAACGTTGCAACAAAAAATTCATCAAAGAAACGGTGCCCGATCCGCGCCTGGCGCACTCGTAGTTGGGGCAAGCGCAAGAGATCGCCTTGCGCATACCGAACCCACCCCACTGGATCCTACGATGCGCCGTCTTCTGTTCCTTTCGATCGCCCTTGCCCTGCAGGCAACGCCTGCCATCGCGCAGCAAGCCCGCGTCGCCGCCGAGGCGATTCCCTCGCAACCGCTCGACCGCGCCCTCAATTCCCTTTCGCGCCAGACCGGCCTGCAGTTCGTCTACAGCGAGCAGACCGCCGGCAACCCGCGCACGCGCGCCATTCCCGCCGGATTGCCATCGGATCAGGTGTTGCAGCAGTTGCTTGCCGGCACGGGACTTCGCCATCGCTACCTCAACGACACCACGGTGACGATCGAGGCCGCCGCCACGCCCGCCGCGCAACCCGGCGCCGCGCCGAATCCGCCCGCGACGACGCCGTCATCGCCGCCGCAGGCGGGCGACCCGGTGCTGGAGCTGGAAGGCATTGAAGTCGTCGGCACCTACAGCCGAAGCCTGGAGCAGGCGGTCGATCTCAAGCGCTGGAACATCGGCTTCTCCGACTCCATCGTCGCCACCGACGTGGCCGATTTCCCCGAGCAGAACCTCGCCGAGGCATTGCAGCGCATGCCGGGCGTTTCCATCGAGCGCAACAAGGGCCTGGGAACCAAGGTCAGCATTCGCGGCCTGCCGTCGGAGTACACGCAGGTCACCATCAACGACCTGGCGACCGCATCGGGCAGCGGCGGCCGTGATGTCGAGTTCGACATCTTCGCCTCCGAAATCATCCAGCAGGTGACGGTGCAGAAGTCGCCCACCGCGGCGGACGAGGAGGGCGGAATCGCCGGCACGGTGAAGATCTCCACCGCGCGTCCGTTCGACTACGACGAACGCCGTCTGGTGGTGTCGGCCGAAGCCGCGCACAACTCGATCTCGGAGGAAGTCGATCCCAAGTTCGCCTTCCTCGCGAGCGATACCTGGGGCGATTGGGGCGGACTGGTTTCCTTCTCCAAGGCCAAGCGCACCAACCGCACCGATTCGACGTCGGGCATCAACTTCCGGCCGATGTCGCGGTTCCTGGGCGTGTCCGGTTCGCGTGGCGCCCAGGCCGAAGCCGTGCTGGAACGCGACACGGGCGTGGTCATCAACAACCGCAACAATACCGCTGAATCCAACCTCATCGTCTTCCAGGACAAGGTGGGCGATCGCGTCTACGTCAACGAGCAGGACAAGTGGGGCGCGACCGCCTCGCTGCAGTACCGGCCGAGCAGCCGCTTCAGCCTGAGCTTCGATGCAATGGTCGGTGCGTATGACACGACCGAGGACGAGTACGACGCGGCCGCATACTCGGCGTCCAGCCGAAGCACGCTGGAGACCATCCACGAGTACGACGCCGATACGCTGTCGCAGTACGGCATGCTGGTGCTGCGCGATGTGTCCTACACGGCGACGCAGCATGAGTTCCTGAGCAAGGAACGCATCAACAAGACCGACTACCAGCAGTTCAGCCTCGACATGGACTGGTCGGGCGATACCTGGCGCCTGGACGCGATGGCCGGTTATTCGGGCGCCGAGAAAACCTCGGACTTCGCCAACCTCAAGCACGTCGCCTACGCGCCGTCGCGCACGCGATGGACGGGGCGCAGCGGCGAGACGATCCCCAGCGCATCGTCGGCCGGTTTCGACATGTACGGCTCGCCAGAGAAGTACCTCTTCGAAGCGTACGAAACCACGCTGGAGAAGGTCAGCGACGACAAGTACGCCGCGCAGGTGGACTTCAACAAGTCGCTCGATCTGGCCTTCGCGCCGGCGCTGCGCAGCGTGCAGTTCGGCGCGCGTTACACGGACAAGTCCAAGGAGCGCAACTACGGCGAATTGAAGATCACCGGTCCGACCGCCGGCAGCACCGCGTGGGTCAACACGCGCACGCTGGCCGACAGCCCGCTGCAGTGGATCGGCGACATCGTCCCCGGCGGCGACTACAGCCTGAAGGGTCTGGACTGGAGGCAGGTCTCCAACGAGTACGCGCGCGACGCCTTCCGCTACGCAGGCTTCCGCACGCCGTTCGATGTCGGCCAGTACTACCGCGTCGACGAGGAAGTAGCCGCGCTGTACGCCATGGCCGACGTCGCCTTCGACATCGGCAGCGTGCCGGTGACGATCAACGGCGGCGCACGCTACGTCGATACGTCCGTGCTGTCGTTCGGTTATCACCCGGTGCAGAACGCAAACGGCAGCACCGGCTACACGGACACGCCGGTGTCACGCAAGGGCAGTTACGACGACCTCCTGCCCAGCCTGAACATGACCGCGGAGTTGGCGCCCGACTTCCTGCTGCGCGCTGCGGCGTCGGAGACGATGATGCGGCCGGCCCTGACCGACATCGCCTACAAGCGCACGGCAAGCTGGACCTCGTTCCGCTTCACCGACGGCAATCCGGACCTGCAGCCGACCTACGCCAAGCAGTGGGAGATCGGCCTGGAGCGCTACTTCGGCGAAGGCGGCCTGTTGGCGGGTTCGTACTTCCACAAGAAGATCGACGGCGTGGTCATCAACTCCTTCACCGGCGTGGTGCCGGATGTGGCGGTGTACAACGCCAACGGCACGCTCAACGGCATCTACGACTTCGACGTCTACCAGCCCGTCAACGCCGACGGCTCGTACGACGTGGACGGCGTCGAGCTCAACGCGCAGGTTCCGCTGGGCACGCTGCATCGCTCGCTGGAGGGATTCGGCATCGCGGCCAACTACACCTGGCTGGACAGCTCGCTGGCCGGCGAGTCGGACCTGGGCATTCTCACGCCGATGCCTGGACTGGCGGAGAAGACCTATAACGTCACCTTCTACTACGACAACAACCGCTTCGACGCCCGCGTGTCGTACAACCACAAGGGCGAGTACGTCGAGTCGATCGGCTACGACATGTACCCGATCTGGCGCGACGCGTACGGCCAGGTCGATTTCTCCATCGGCTACCGCATCACCGACAACATCAAGCTGAGCCTGAAGGGCATCAACATGACGGACGAGGAGACCAGCGGTTACACGATGGATCCTTCGTTCCCTACCATGTACGAGTTGTCGGGACGCCGCATCAGCCTGGGCATCCGCGCGGACTTCTGATCGCGGTGTCGTCACACGACCTGGCGGCCGCTGGGCCGCCAGGTTCTGGCCCTGCGTCGACGGGACACATTCCCCGTCGGTGCCCGCCATCGAAGCAAGGAAACTCGTCATGCGTCTTAACGTGCTGCTGCCTGTCGCGGCGCTGCTGTGCCATTGCTCCCCCGCATTCGCCCAGGACAACCACGCGCGCAGCTGGCTGGCCGGCGACCATCACGTGCACAGCGAATGGAGCGTGGACTGGGACCGCTCGACATCGCCGCCCACGCCGATCCGCGGCGGCGACTCTCCGTACTCGCGAACTCACAACGCACGGCAGGCACTCGCGAACGGCCTGCGCTGGATGGTCCACACCGATCACGGCGGCCCCGGACATTCCGTGGTGACGCGCGATCAGGCCTGGCCCGCGTTGCAGCAGGCGCGACGCGACGTGCCCGTGCTGATTCAGTTCCACGGAATGGAGTTCGACGTGCCCGGCGGCGAGCACGCGTCGTTGATCGTCGCGCCCGGGGCAGGGGAGCGCGAGCAGCAGTTCGTCATCGAACGCGATTTCGGTCGCGGCGAGCCGCTGTCGCCCGGCACGCGCGAGGATGGCCAGTTGATGCTCGACGCGCTGGCGTACATGCGCGTGCAGGAACCACGCCCGCTGATGTTCATCAACCATCCCTCGCGCACGGCGACCGGCGTGGACGCATGGGGCGAAGTCGAACCGGCCGAACTGCGCGCGTGGCACGACGCCGCGCCCCAGGTGCTGGTCGGCATGGAAGGCGCGCCGGGCCATCAGGCGGCGTCGTTGCACCGGGGGCTGTATCGCAACGATGACGCGCCGACGTTCGGCGGCTTCGACCAGATGACGGCGCGCGTGGGCGGCGTGTGGGATTCGATCCTGGCCAGTGGGCGCCGCTTCTGGATCACGGCGACGTCCGACTCGCACGTCAACCGGCGCGATGGCGGCCGCGACTTCGATCCCGGCCAGTACAGCAAGACCTACGTCTGGGCGCGACCGGAGGCTAGCGATGTGCTCGAGGGCATGCGCGAGGGGCGGATGTTCGCGGTCACCGGCGATCTGATCGATGCGCTGGAACTGCGCGTGCTGTCCGCGCGCGAACCATCGCGCAGCGCATCCATGGGTGGCGCGTTGCGCACCGTTCGCGGCGAGAAGCTGAAGGTCGAGTTGCGCGTGCGCCAGCCCGCGCGATCCAATGCCAACGATCAACGGTCACGTCTGGATCACGTCGAGCTGATCCTGGGCCACGCGGCCGACGACGGCCCGCCGCGCATGGACGTGAAGCGGTTCGGCGTCGATGCGATGAAGCGGGAAGGCGAATGGCTGACGGTGGGCTGGGAGGTCGACTCGCCGCCGCACGGAGGCTTCGTTCGTGCGCGTGGGACCAACAGCGCCGAGGACGCGCCAGGCGCGGACGTGGCCGGCGAGGACCCGTGGGCGGATCTGTGGTTCTACTCGAACCCGGTGTTCCTGCAGGCGCGCTGATCGCGGACAGAGTGACTGCGGGCGCACGGTTGCCCAACGCATGCCCGGCGGTTACGCCAGGCATGCGTCGGCATGCGATCAACCGGCCTCGATCGGCTCGTCGACCGTCACGTCCAGCTTGAGCGCGCGGGCCACGCCTGCGCCGTAGGCCGGATCGGCCTTGCTGCAATTGGCAATGTGGCGCCGCTTGATGAACTCCGGCGCATCGCCCATTGCACGCGCCGTGTTGTCGAAGAGCACCTGTTGCTGTTCCGATGTCATCAGGCGGAACAGGTCGCCGGGCTGCTTGAAGTAGTCGGCGTCGTCCTCGCGGAAGTTCCAGAAGTCCGCATTGCCGTTGATCTTCAACGGCGGCTCGCGATACTCCGGCTGCGCCTCCCACTGGCCGTAGCTGTTGGGCGTGTAGTGCAGGTTGCCGCCGTAGTTTCCATCCACGCGCATCGCGCCGTCGCGGTGGTTGCTGTGGACCGGGCAGCGGGCCGCATTCACCGGGATCTGGTGGTGGTTCACGCCCAGCCGGTAACGCTGCGCATCCGAATACGCGAACAACCGCGCCTGCAGCATCTTGTCCGGCGAGACGCTGATGCCCGGCACCAGGTTGTTCGGCGCGAACGCGCTCTGCTCGACGTCGGCGTAGAAGTTCTCCGGATTGCGGTTGAGCTCCATCACGCCCACTTCGATCAGCGGGTAGTCGCCGTGCGGCCATACCTTGGTCAGGTCGAAGGGGTGGTAGGGCACCTTCTCGGCATCGGTTTCCGGCATCACCTGGATGTACACCGTCCACTTCGGGAACTCGCCGCGCTCGATCGCATCGAACAGGTCGCGCTGATGGCTTTCGCGGTCGCTGCCGATCAGCTCCTGCGCTTGCGCATCGGTGAGGTTCTTGATGCCCTGCTGCGTGCGGATGTGGAACTTCACCCAGAACCGCTCGCCCTGGTCGTTGTAGAAGCTGTAGGTGTGCGAACCGAAACCGTGCATGTGGCGGTAGCTGGCCGGGATGCCGCGGTCGCTCATCACGATGGTGACCTGGTGCAGCGCCTCGGGCAGGCTCGTCCAGAAGTCCCAGTTGTTGCGTGCGCTGCGCAGGTTGGTCTTCGGATCGCGCTTGACGGCCTTGTTGAGGTCCGGGAACTTGCGCGGGTCGCGCACGAAGAACACCGGCGTGTTGTTGCCGACCAGATCCCAGTTGCCTTCCTCGGTGTAGAACTTCAGCGCGAAGCCGCGGATGTCGCGCTCGGCATCGGCCGCGCCGCGCTCGCCGGCGACGGTGGTGAAGCGGGCGAACATCTCCGTCTTCTTGCCGACCGCGCTGAAGATCTTCGCGCGCGTGTAGCGGCTGATGTCGTGGGTGACGGTGAACGTGCCGAAGGCGCCGGAGCCTTTGGCGTGCATGCGGCGTTCGGGAATGATCTCGCGATTGAGGTTGGCGAGCTTCTCGATCAACCACACGTCCTGCATCAGCAAGGGCCCGCGCGGGCCGGCGGTCATGCTGTTGTCGTTGTCGATGACCGGCGCGCCGAACGCCGTGGTCAATGGGGTCTTGGCGGGCTTGTCGTCGGGCTGGCTCATGCTGGCACACCGTGCGCTGGGGGAGGGTCGAATATAGCCGCCCGGCGCACGCAGACTCGAATCGCTTATCCACATGAGTGCAATAGCGCACGACTATCCAAATGGTCCTCGGCGGGAGGCGTGGCGGATGGCGGGCGTCCTTCCCGTCGGGGGCTTGGCCGGGCCACATTGGCTGTTGCGGCGCGTGTGTGCTGCCGCCCGATGGCGGACACGCCAACGCCCTATTGGGAACATGGCATGATCCAACAGGGATGCCGGGCGGGGCGGCACGTTGGATCATGCGCGCATAGGGGGCGGGGCAAGGATGACGCTTGAGAAATACTTCGACACGGACGACGGATCGCTGCCCGAAGTGGAGGTCACATTCGCGGATCGATCGAACCTGGAGCCTGCGTTGCGTCATCTCTACGATTCCGGCGGCTCTGACGTTTCGCGCGGCGACAGACAGGTCTGGTCGAAACTGCGCCAATCGGAACGAAGCTACGCCGGCCCTGCGGACGCAGCCTTGGTCGCGTCGGACGAACTGGAGCCGTTTCACGTGGTTCTGCGGGGAGTCCGTGGATCGGAGCATGCCATCCCGGACCTCGGTGTCTTCGTATGGCCCTGCGGCCTGACCCTCGATTACCGGATGGGCGCGGAGTGGGGAAGCCACGAGATCGAGTCGTTCCTGCACCTCCTACGGCGGCTGGTCCACCGGGGCGGCGCAGTGGCGGTTCCGTGGTGGGGTGCGGAAGGGGAGCATGACTTCAAGAGCGCACTCCTACTTGCGTAGCCAGGCCGGTCGACGCGGCGTCAACGTCTTCGGGGGTATGTATGTTTCGCGCGGCACGTGGCGCACTGATCTTCATGTTCTGGCTCATGGGCGGCGGCATGATGCTCGCCAGCGGTGAGCCGCCGCTCGGCATTTTGTTGATCCTGGTCGGAATCACGCTTCCGGTCGTCACGGCGAACCGCGCCATGGACAACGCCCGTGCGCGCCAGGGAAAAGCCAGGGACTTCACGACGACCTGGGAAGACGTGGCCCACCTGAGCACGTGCGATGTCGTCGTGCATGTCGTGTCGCTGGTGATCGGCATCGCGTTGGCCGTGGTCGCCGTTACGCTGCTGGGTGTGGGCGGGGCCTAGGCGGCGTATTCCGGGCGCGGTCTTGCCCGGGCTACGTAGGCAGAATGCGCATCAAAGGGAGTTGGAATGTCAGACGGATACAGGTTGGCTGCGCAGGAGGTAGGTCACGTCCTGCAGCGAAGCAACGCAGAACGCTTCGAATACTTCGTCCACAAGGTCGCGGACTGGGGTGAGGTCTGGAGCCTGAGGACGGCGGGCGGTTGGGTGCTGTTCGGCACCGACGGGGGGATACAGGCCGCGCCGTTCTGGCCGTTTCGGGAGTTCGCCCAGCAGTGCGCTGTCGGCGAGTGGTCGGATGCGTATCCGGAACCGATAGATCTTGAGGCAGTTGTCGAACGGTGGCTTCCGGGCCTCGCGCGCGACGGGCGCTTGGTCGCGGTGTTTCCCAACGCCAGTGGCGAGTCTTCAACCATCGGCCCGCTCGATCTTCTGGAGAGGATCGAATGCGAGCGGGACAAGATTTCAGACGATTAGATTGCCCGACATGCGAAAACTCATGGGTCCGAACGCCCTTTCCGTCCCTCCTTCTCCTGGTTGCCTGATGAAGTCCATCCTGCTCTCCCTCTGCCTGCTCAGCCCCACCGCGCTCGCGTGCGACACGGCGCACCTGGGCTTGTCCGGAGCACTCAGCGTGACGACCTGCTCTCCAACGCAGGATTCAGAGCGCTGCGTGTACTCCGGTCAGGCGCTGTACCAGTACCTGGAGGCGGTGCCGGACAGCGACGAACTCCTTACGATCGGACTGCAGGCGAGCCCCTGGCGCATGTACGACGCAGAGACGCGCATCCTCACCGTGGACGACATTGCAGACCTCGTGAGACCAAAGCTGGGCGGTAAAGTGGAGCGCGTCGAGCTTATTGCTTCGTGGACCGGCGTTTCGCCCGAACCCGGTGTGCTGTCGCTGGCCGATCGCGTTTCCGATGCCCTCGACGGTTTCCCGGTCAAGGGCGAGGACGGTTTTCTGTGGCTGGCGAAGGATGGAACGCGCCGCACGACGCGTCAGGCGTTCACCATGCGCGAGGGTGCCGGCTCGTATTTCGTACCTGAGGGTTCCGAAGTGCTCGCTTCTCTCGTGATGGGCTGGCCTGCCTTCGTGCAGGAGCAGATTCCCGAAGACGACGCCGACATGCTGACCCGCGCCGCGGCCGGCTGGGACGTCTTCTTCCTGTGCCCGGACAGGGCGCTCGCCGGCTTCGAAAACGCTGCGACGAAGGGCAGTGCCATCGCCGCGTACAACGCCGCGCTCATGCGGCTGGAACGCGGGGACGAGGGCGACCGCGCTGCCGCTATCGCGCTGCTCGAACGCGGCGCGACGCTGGGCGATGCGAAGTCGCGTGCGCGGCTCGAATCCGAGCGCGGGCGTAAGTAAGTTGTCGGTTTCCGCCTATGAGGCGCGGCTGTGGTGCAAGCCAGGCGCTATCACGAGCGCAAACGTATTCCCGGGTGCGACCTGCGGTCTTACCCGGGCTACGCTGGCTGCCGGCGAGTGGTCGGATGCGTGTCCGGAACCGATAGATCTTGAGGCAGTTGTCGAACGGTGGCTTCCGGGCCTCGCGCGCGACGGGCGCTTGGTCGCGGTGTTTCCCAACGCCAGTGGCGAGTCTTCAACCATCGGCCCGCTCGATCTTCTGGAGAGGATCGAATGCGAGCGGGACAAGATTTCAGACGATTAGATTGCAGTGTGCGAAACCAGATCGACGAGTCCACCAGAGAACCCACCATGCGCAAATTCATAGGCCGCCTGTTCTCCAACCCCAAAGCGCACCTGCTGAGTGTCGCCGCCGCCCTGGACTTCCCTGATGACGTACAGCGTCAGATGCGCAAGGCAGGCGACGAGGAGTGCGAGGCCATCCTGCTCGCCCAAGTGGAAGGGCGGCACGGGGGCCCTGTTGACTGGCGTGGCACTGCGGAAGACATCTATCAGACCCTGGATCCCTGCCTCACGAGTTCCGAGCGCGCGCTCATGCCTGCGCTGTCCGAACTTCAGGCTCAACCGCCTGCGCAGATCGCCGCCGCTGTGGATGCATACCTGCTCCCTGGACCCCGGGCGCTGCGTGCGCTCGAGTCATTTGGCGATTTCGTCATCGTGCTGTTGGTCCCGCGCCACAAACTGGAGGCATTTGATCGGTCGGTGGGGTCATGGCTCGCATGACTGACGTGCGCTGAAGGCGTGACCGAGCGCTTTTCACGAACGGCAACGTATTCCCGGGTGCGACCTGCGGTCTTACCCGGGCTACGCTGGCTGTAGGATGTAAAGAACCAACGCGGGAGGGGCGAGCATGAACAGGATCATTCGGATCTGCGCAGCGATGGTTCTTACGGCAACTGCAAGCACCGTTCTTGCTGCCGATTCGTACGAGATTGAGGTTTCGCATGACGACGAGCTTTTCATCATCAATGGTGAGAAATTCGAGGCTAAGACCTGGTGCCCTGACATGGAAGAAGGTGATGAAGTGATATTCATCGAGGGCAGCCCGTATGGTGCCTGCGCGTCTGCCAAGCTGCTCAACCTTCGGACCGAAAAGATCTGTAACGTTTGGTGCGCTTGAGTCAATGGTGTGACGCGGGAAGAGCAATGAGTCCTCTGGATCTGTCACGAACGTAGGCCGATGTGCCTCGCTCAGGGCGATTCTTCTTCCAACTTTTCACACGTGAAGATGACTTCGATCTCCGCCTGCTTGGCGCCGCCGCCGCCCCAGGCTCCGTCAGTGGTCTGATAGGCCGTGCCCATCTGGCCCCGTTGACCTTGGGCTGATTCCATTACGGCTTCAGTGCCCGGCTTCTTCTCGGCACAGAAGTCGTTTGCCACCTTCATGGCCTTGCCTTGCATCTTCGACGTGTTCCCGAAGACGGTCGCGGACGTCCCGCCAATCATGTATCGCCCTTTGCCAAGCGGTACGACGTCGGACATTCCGGCATGTGCAACGGAGACGCAGAGCAGCGCAAGGGTGCAGAAGAGGAACTTGGGATTCATGAGACTGTCGGCGTTGAGGTGCAGTCGATAATCCCGGAATGCCCGCCCGATGGCGCACCGCTTGTCGTGTCGCATACCTATGAGACACGCTGTTGCAGCGGCGATGTCGGATGAATTGCAGGGCGTATTGCTTGCCGATCGCCTCGGCCGTTGCGGACGGACAGTGTAACGGTACTGCTACCGCAATTCCAACCTTCACCGTCATTCCCGCGAAGGCGGGAATCCAACTCGCCGACTGCTCACACTTTCCGTCGGGCGTGCATCGTCGGGTAGTTGGATCCCCGCCTTCGCGGGGATGACAGCTTCAACCGAAATGACACGCTTCAACCGCAATCACGGCATCCACCGCAATGACGTGTTCAACGCAATGACGTGCAGCCACCTCAACGCGCCCGAACTTGGCAGCGCCGGCAGCAGGCGCAGGCAAGGCAGGGCAGCCCGCCCGGAGGGGCAGGCGCTTCACTTGCACGGGCTGGAATCATCCGCTCCCCCACGCTCACCAGTTCGCCCGAAAACCCAGCTTCGCCTCCCACGCGCGCCGGTCGTCGTCGAAGCCCTGCGAGTAGCCCAGGTTGGTGTAGAGGAAGCGGTTGCGGTCGAGGTCGCCGGTGTAGCCGATTTCGACTTCCCACCAGCTGCCGCCGAGGTCGGCGTCGAAGGGGATGTCGCCCAGCCGTGACGAGAACGACGTCACCGGGTCGCCCTTGAACTCGTGCCACACGCTCAGCCGCGCCCAGCCGGTGTGGTCCAGCGGGCCGGACTCGTAACCCTTGCTGTTCCATTCGCGCGAGAGGCGTGCGCTCAGGCGTGCGAGCAGCGATTCGTTGTCGTCGAAGTGCACATCGGCGGCGAGGTCCGACGAATCGCCCAGGTCGATCCACTGATAGATCAGCTGCGCCTGCGGTTCGATTTCCCACTCGTTGCGCGTGCGGAACGGGTAGCCGCCTTCGATCGATGCGGCCAGGCCCCAGCCGTCGGTCTGCATGCGGATGCGGCGTACCGATTGCGCGCTGGCGTCGTACCACGTCGCCTGGAGCACGCCGTCGAGGTAGGCCTCGCGCTCGCTGTAACGCGTCCAATAGCCGCCCAGCGTGTAACCGTCGACGAACACGTCGCCGGCGAGGTTCGAGAAGACGTGCTCCACCTGCGTTTCGGCGTGGCCGATGGCGGCGTACAGGCCGGCATGATCGCGCGGTCCGTCCTGGTCTTCTTCGCGCTTGAGGTCCAGGCCCAGTTGCACGGCGGTCAGCACGTAGTCGTACTCCGGGCCGCGGTCGTAGATGCCCGCGCCCTCGGCGTCCTTTTCGCCGTTGACGTAGATCAGCCGGCCCCAGAAGCCGTCGATGCGGAACTGCTCGGGCAGGTCGCGATTGCGCAGTTGCTCCTGCTCGCCCACGCGTTCGTGCAGCGTGTCGAGCAACGAGCGTCCGTACTGCAATGTCGTCGGCGCGAGTGCGGTGTACACCGACACTTCCGGCCGGAACTGCGGAATCGGCGGCGGCAGTGGCGGCAGCGGCGGTGGCGCCGGTGGATCGGGCGGATCCGGAATCGGATCCGGCACGGGCGGCGGCTCCGGTGTCGGGTCGGGCGGGGGAGGCGGCGGCGGTGGATCCGGTGTCGGGTCCGGCGGCGGATCGGGCGGCGGCGGTTGCGGGCACGGTGGCACGGGTGCGTTGGGGCCACTGCAATCCAGCGTGGAGCGCAGGTACCAGTTGTCGGGGCCGTCGGCGTCGACGCTGCCGCGATGCAGCGTGTACTCATACGGGCCGGCAATCGCCGGCGCTGCCAACGCGAACAGATTGGCCGACGTCGTCGCGCCTTCGATGGCCTGCACCACGAGGATGCCGTTGGCGACGGTGACGTCGCCCGCGCCGTCGGTGTTCGCCACGGCGAGCAGGCCCGGGCCTGTAGCGAGACCGCCGTTGTAGAGGATGAGCTTGTCCGACGGTGAGTTGTCGGCTCCCAGGAACGTGTTGATCGCCAGCGTGCCGCCGGCGCCCACGTAGTCGCGCGTCCACAGTTCCTTGAAGGCGCCCGCCTGCGGCGCGGTGAACTCCACGCGGCCGGCGTTGGTCAGCGTCGCGGTAAGGATCGAATCGACCGGCACCGTCCAGACGCTGGACGCATCCAGCGTGCCGTTGGTGAGGTAGTACGCCTCGCCGGTCTAGTGCGAGGCGTTCTGCAGCGTGATGTTTGCCGTGGCGGCGGCATTCGCGCCGGCCGCGCCGTTCAACGTGGCGTTGTCGGCGAAGAGCTGGACGATCGAGGGCTGCGCGAAGGGCGTCGCGGTCGTCTGCGCGTACATCAGCCAGTTGGGACTGCTCACCAACGCACCACCGTCCACCGTCACGTCGAGCGGCCCGTTGCCGAGGATGGCGACGTAGTCGCTGGTCATGGTGCCGCCGGTCAGCGTCGCCTGGTTCACCAGGTTGGTGGTGCGATTGGCCGAGTACAGGCCGATGGTGCGCGTGCCGGTCGCCGTCACCTGCGAGTTGGTGAGGTCGATCGAAGCCGGAGAAGTGAAATTGAACAGCTCCAGCGCCGCCGCGCCGTCGCGTGTGGTGATGCGTGAGTCGCGCCCGGTGATGACGCCGTTGTCGCCCGCGAACAGGCCGACGCCGCCCGTGCCGGTGGTGGTGATGGTGTTGTTGGTGATGTCGAGCGTCGCCGTCCCGGTGTTGATTTCGGCGTAACCGCCGCGCCCGTTCGGCGAGGACACGTTGACGGTCGTGCCGGTACTGAAGATCGCGCCCTGCGATTTCAGGCCGGCGATGGGGAGGCCGGCGACGACGGCGAAGCTCGAGCCGATCGGCCCATCGACGGTGGCGAGGTTGGCCGTACTGAGCACGTAGAACGTCGGGTTCGTCGTCGCGGCCATGGTGAGGTTGCTGCTGCCGGTGAGCGTGATCGTGGTGCCGGGCCGCGACCACACGCCCGCGCCGGCGCCCACGCCGGTCACCTGGAAACTGTCCAGCGTGAGCACGCCGCCGTTCATCGCGACCGCGCCGGTGCCGCTGGCCTGCGCCGTCGACGGGTTGGTGAAGTCCACCCGCAGGCCGCTGCCCAACGTGCCCGCCGCCACGGTGGTGTTGTCCGCGCTCACGCCCACGCTATTGGTGCCGGTCATCGTGATGAGCGTGTTGGCTGGCGTGAATACCTGGCCGCCGTCGTGGACGTAGATGCCCAGCGAGCCGGTTCCGCTCATCGCGATCACCGGCGCGAGGGCATTCTCGACCCGACTGTTGGCACCGGAGGCGCCCAGCGCGACCGCATTGGACGCGGCGGTGTTGATCTGGTTGATCTGTGTCGCCACGACGCGCCCGCCGGCTTCGGCGATGAACCCGTGCGCATTGGAGATGGTGGCGCCTGCGGTGGCGGTGCTGTTGATCGTGGCGTTGGCGACGTTGATGAGCCCGCCGTTGATCGCCACGACGGCATCGCCCACGCCGGTGATGTTGAACTGGCCGCCGGTGATGTCGATGCGGCTGCCACTGCCGTTGGCGATGGCGGCATTGCCACCGGTGGTGAACAGGTTCACGCCCGCCGGCACGAGGATCACCGCGCCGTCGGCGAACAACGTGTTGCCCGTGACGGAAGTGAAGCTGATGGCGCCAGGCAGTGGCGGCGCCTGAGTGTCTACCGTCAGCGTGCCGCCGCTGCGCACGCGCACCGCGTGCGTGGAGGTGGGCGCCGTGATGGTCGTGCTGCCCAGCACCTGCCCGGTGCCGCCGTTGAGATCGATCGGCGCAACAACGCCCGGCCCGAAGGTCTGCGCGCACACCATCGCCGGCATCAACGCGAGGCTTGCAAACGACGTCCGCGCGGCAACCAGGTGCAGCGCCTCGCGGATGCCGATCGTCAGGGGAAGGACGCGCGCGCGTGGCGCGACACGTCGACCGTCAGGAGGTGTCCTGTCCATGGTGCGTCCTGTTCAGCCACCAACGCCAAGCGTTCGAAGGCCGAGCAAAGCGCGGTGCGGGTGATGGTCGTGTGAGACGTGAACGTGAAGAACAGGCTGACTGCGCCGCAGCGCTGTTACAGCCGCCGATGCGTTTTCGGCAGGTTTCGAGGCCCGAAAGTCTGCGGCGTTCCGGCCGATAAGAGGGACGAGGACGGAGGGCCGGCGATGACCGACAGCATGCCAACTCGAATGCAGGTCGCGATGGGCGTTGCGGTGGTGCTGCTGTTCGCGGTGCTGGGAACGTTCGCCGTGCGTTCGCGCGCGGCCGATGACTGCCGCGCGGCGATATCGCGCGCGACTACCGACTACAAGATGCACAAGGCACTGCGCAGCGTGCAGTGCAGGGAAGCGCTGGGCAGGCCGTCGACGAACGACGGTTAGGCGTGGCCCAGCACGAACGCCGTCACCGGATTGGCCGGATCGGACAGCAGTTTCGCCGTGAGCAGCAGCGACATGGTCACCAGCAGCGGGCGGATCACCTTGCCGCCCACGCGCATGGCCAGATGCGCGCCGAGCTGGCCGCCGGCAATGCTCGAAACCGCCATCAGCAGCCCCAGCGTCCACATCACGTGGCCGCCGGCGATCAGCGTCAGCACGGCGGCGACGTTGCTCGACAGGTTGAGGAATTTGGTGTGCGCGGTGGCCGACACCAGGCCCAGTCCGAACAGCGCGACCAGCGCGGTGGTCAGGAAGGAGCCGGTGCCCGGTCCGAAGAAGCCGTCGTAGAAGCCGATGGCGGTAACGATGCCGAGCATCGCCATGGGGCCGAAGCGGCCCTGGCGGTCTTCCTCGCTCGCCTTGGGCGCGAACAGGAAGTACAGCACCATCAGGATCAGCAGCATCGGGATCAGGCCCGACAGGAACGCGGGGTTCAGACGCTGCAAGGTCCACGCGCCCAGGGCGGAGCCGATGAAGGCACCCAGCGCCGGTTTGAGGAAGCGGCGGAAATCGATGCGGCCCTTGCGTGCGAAGGCGACCACCGCGCTCGCGGTGCCGAAGCTGCTTTGCAGCTTGTTGGTGGCGATGGCGTTGACCGGTGGGATGCCGGCGGCCATGAGCGCCGGGATGGTCAGCAATCCGCCGCCGCCGGCGATGGCGTCGATGATGCCTGCCACGAAGGCGACCGCCATGAGCAGGGCGATCGTGTCGGTGGCAAGTTCCATGAATGACGTTCGCGCGAAGGGGGCGGCGAATGATAGTGGAAGCGGTGAGGCCGCGCGCGCCCTCTACCGGCGCTTCGCGCCACCTTCTCAGCTCCGCACTCCCTTCCGTCGCCGCGAGGGGAGAAGGAAGAGCAAAGGCTACGCTGATCGACTTTCCCTTCTCCCCTTGCGGCGACCGAAGGGAGTGCAGAGCTGAGAGGGACAGGTTCGCGCAGCGAACCAGGGAGAGGGGTAGGGCGTGTCGCAGCAACGCGCTACATCAGCGCCCGTGATGCGGCCCCTCGCCGAACGCGATGTCCCAGCAGAACACCACCGCGGCGATCATCAGCACGCCGTGGAAGCCGAACGTCAGCAGCATGTTCAGCGTGAGCCGGCTCAGCGGCAGGTCGCCCATGCGTGAGCCGGTGCGGAACAGCTCGTGGTAGGCCAGAAGACTCAGGCCGGCGCCCAGGGTGATGCGCAGCGTGCGGGTCATGATGCGCGAGAAGCGGTAATGCAGCGCCTCCAGCGGGGTCTCGGCGCGGATGGCGAGCATTTCCAGCCCGGCGACGCGTAGATGCTCGCGCGCCACGCGTTCGGCCGCGGCGCGGTCGTGGAAACGCCCGAGCACGCGCGTTGCGGTTTCACCGTTTTCAGGGCGTCGATAGGTGACGAAGTATCGGGGTGCGTCCACGGCCGGCCTCGGCTGCGGGGGATGCCAGGGCGCGATCCACGGCGGGATCGCCATCAGGAATCACGTCGAATCCGGGCCCGCCCGGCCATCGACGGTGTAGACCCAGGCCTCCACGCATCGGCCGTCCTCCAGCCGGACCTGGGCGAGTTCCCGCGCATAACCGTCCTCGAAGGCGTCCAGCCGCGCCCAGTGCGGGCCGAGCTGCGTCGAGCTGAAAACCAGGCCGGCGACGTCGCCGCCGTCTTGCGCCAGCACCAGCCCGGGAAAGCCCATCGCCGCGCCCCAGCCTTCCGCACGCAGGGTGCCGGTGACGATGGCCGGCTCCCACGTACCGGGCACGTCGGCCAGCACGTGCGCGTTGGGGCGTCCCGGCGCGAGGCTTCCGTAGACGAAGAGGCGTTCGATCATCGTGTTCTCCGTGGTGGATGAGGGGGCTGCGCCCGTCAGCGGAAATCCCGCGACGGCGCCTGCAGTTCGCCGAGCAGCTCGCTCAGGTCGGTCAGCTGGCCGGCGATCAGATGCTCCACGCCGTCCACGCGCTCCCAGCGTCCGCGCACGGCGAGCAGCGTCGCATCCAGCAGCGGTTTGCGCTGGCGTGCGGCCAGGTCCGGCCAGACGATGACGTTGATCATGCCGTGTTCGTCTTCCAGCGTGACGAAGATCGTGCCCTTGGCGGTGGCCGGGCGCTGGCGCTGCGTGACCAGCCCGGCGACGTGCACGCCGCGTCCGTGGCGCGCATCGCGCAGGTGGCGCGAGCCCTGGATGCGCCGCGCGTCCAGCTGCGGCCGCAGCAGCGCCATCGGATGCGAGGCCAGGCTCAGTCCCGTGGCGCGGTAATCGGAGAGGATTTCCTCGCCGATGCGCGGCGCGGGCAGGTCGATGCGCGCTTCGTCCGGACTTCCGGGCAACAGCGGCCGGCGGCGTTCCAGCCCGGCCACGGACCAGCGCGCGACATGGCGATTGCCGACCAGATGCTTCAACGCATCGGCTTCGGCCAGCGCATTGCAGGCCTTCTCGTCGAGGCCGGCGCGCTGGCGCAGGTCCTGCAGGCTGTCGAATGACCGACGCGCGCGTGCCGCAACGATGGCCTGGGCCGCCGCTTCGGACAGCCCGCGCACTTCGCGCAGGCCCAGACGGATCGCCGGCTGCGCATTGGCGTGCTCACCGAAGCGACTGCCACCGACCAGCGTGCAATCCCAGTCGCTGTGCAGCACGTCCACCGGCAACACCTCCACCGCCTCGCGCATCGCGCGCGCACGTTCGTCTTCGTTCGCGAACTCGTCCGCCGCTCGCTTGGGCGCGCCGCGCCGCGCGTCCTGCACGATCTGGCTGGGCGAGTAGAACCCCATCGGCTGCGAGTTCAGCAGCGCGCAGGCGAAGGCCGCCGGCTCGTGCCGTTTGAGCCAGCAGCTCACGTAAACGAGTTTGGCGAACGAGGCGGCATGGCTCTGCGGGAAACCGTAGGAACCGAAACCCTTGATCTGCTCGAAGATCTGCTCGATGAAAGTTTCCGAATAGCCCTTGTTGCGCATGCAGTCGCGGATGCGCAGGCGGTGCGGTTCCATGTCGCCGCCCACGCGCCAGGCGGCCATCGACCGGCGCAGCTGGTCGGCTTCGCTGTCGCTGTAGCCGGCGTGCATCACCAGTTCCATCACTTGTTCCTGGAACAGCGGAACGCCGAGCGTGGGCTTGAGGATTTCCTCCACTTCCGGCGACGGGTATTCGACCGCCTCCTTGCCCATGCGACGGCGCAGGTAGGGATGCACCATGCCGCCCTGGATCGGCCCGGGCCGCACGATGGCGACCTCCACCACCAGGTCGTAGAAATTCTTCGGCTTCAAGCGCGGCAGCATCGTCATTTGCGCGCGCGATTCGATCTGGAACACGCCCACCGTGTCGGCGCGCTGGATCATCGCGTAGGTGGGCTCGTCGCCGGCGGGAATCGTGGCCATGTCGAGCTTGAGGCCGCGATGCTGCTCCACCAGATCGATTGCCTTGCGGATGCAGGTCAGCATGCCCAGTGCGAGGCAGTCGACCTTCAGCAGCTTCATCGTCTCCAGGTCATCCTTGTCCCACTGGATGATGGTGCGATCGGCCATCGCGGCGTTCTCCACCGGCACCACCGTGGACAGCGGCGCTTGCGAGATGACGAAGCCGCCGACGTGCTGCGACAGATGACGCGGATGGTCTTCCAACTGCGCGGTGACGGCGAGCACGCGCCGGATCAGCGGGTTATGCGGGTCGAAGCCGGTTTCGGCCAGGCGCTGTTCCATCTCGGTGCCGGCGTTGCCCCAACCGTAGCAACCGGCGAGCAGCGCGACCTGGTCCGGCGGCAGCCCGAACGCCTTGGCGACATCGCGCACCGCGCTCTTGCCGCGGTAGCGGATCACCGTCGCCGCCAGTGCGGCGCGTTCGCGGCCGTACTTGGTGTAGACGTATTGCAGCACTTCCTCGCGGCGCTCGTGTTCGAAGTCCACGTCGATGTCGGGCGGTTCGTTGCGTTCGCGCGACAGGAAGCGCGCCATCAGCAGGCGGCTTTCCTCCGGGTTCACCGCGGTAATGCCCAGCGCGTAACACACGGCCGAGTTCGCCGAGGAACCGCGGCCCTGGCACAGGATGTTGCGGCTGCGCGCGAAACGGACGATGTCCTCCACGGTGAGGAAAAAGGCCTCGTACTTGAGCTCGGCGATGAGCGCCAGTTCCGTCTCGATCTGCGCCACGATCTTCGCCGACGCGCCGTCCGGCCAGCGCGTGCGCATGCCGGCGAAGGTGAGCGCGCGCAGATGCGAGGCGGGCGTTTCGCCTTCGGGCACCAGTTCGAAGGGGTAGTCGTATTTCAGGTCGCGTTGAAGATCGAAGGTGCAGCGCCGCGCGAGCTGCACGGCGGCGTTGAGCAGCCCATGCGGGTGGATGTTGGCCAGCGTCGAGCGCGCGCGCAGGTGGCGCTCGCCGTTGCGGAACAGGTGCGCGCCGCATTCGGCCAGCGGCAGGCCGTGGCGGATCGCGGTCATCGTGTCCTGCAGCACGCGCTGGCGGCGCGTGGCCATGTGCACGTCGCCGCTCGCCACGGCGGTGATGTCCAGCGCCTGTGCGAGCGCGAGCAGCGTGCGCAGGCGCGCGTCGTCGTCGTCCTGGCGGTGCATTTCCACCGCCAGGTGCGTGCGTTCGCCGAACAACGCGCGCAGCCAGCGGCCGTGGCGTTCGTCCGGCGCGGCGCCCGGTTCGGCATCGGGCAGCCACAGCGCGAACACGCCGGGCTCGACGTTTGCGAAGACGGTTTCGACATCGTTGCGCGCCAGACGATAGGTGCCTTTTTCGGCTGCACGGCGACCGCGCGTGATCAGCTCGCACAAGCGCGTGTAGCCGACAGCGTTCTCCACCAGCAGGACGAAGCGCATGCCGTCGGTGAGGCGAAACTCGCTGCCGACGATCAACCGTACGCCCGTGGCGAGCGAAGCCTCCAGCCCGCGCACGATGCCCGCCAGCGAGCATTCGTCGGTGATCGCCAGCGCCTGGTAGCCGCAGTGGCGGGCGCGTTCGAACAATTCCTCCGCGCTCGCCGCGCCGCGCAGGAAGCTGAAATCCGACAGGCAGTGCAGCTCGGCGTAAGGCGGCGCGTCGTCGTCCAGATCGTCATTGGCGGCATGGCGCAGGCGCGTGCTGATCTGCAACGCGCGTGGCATGCGGTCGCCGGGCGTCTCGCGATCCACGCCGTCGATGGCGTCGTCCCAGCTCATGCCGTCGTGCTCATGCGAACCAGCCGTGCAGCATCCAGCCGTCGCGTTTGCCCGGCTCGGCGTAGGCCCAGGCGCGCTGGCCCTGCGCGGTTTCCAGGACGTAGTAGTCGCGGCGCACGTCGCCGTCGTCCCACCAGCCGCTTTCCAGACGTTCCGGGCCGGAGACGATGCGCAGTCCGGAGGACCGCAGCGGCACCGGCTGCGGCAGCAACCACGCCGGACGTGGCGGACGCGACGGCGCGGGCGCGATGCAGGCGGCGTCCTCCTCCACGCCGGCGCGTTGCCAGGCGCGTTCCGGGCGCGGATCGCCCGAGGCCGCGATGCGATACACCGCGTCGTCACCGAGCCGCGCGCGCAGGCGTTCGCGCAGCTGCGGCCACGGCATCGCCTGCGAGGGGCGC
Source organism: Lysobacter sp. MMG2 (assembly GCF_016735495.2). Lineage (GTDB taxonomy): Bacteria > Pseudomonadota > Gammaproteobacteria > Xanthomonadales > Xanthomonadaceae > Lysobacter_J. Next base: position 280,353 of record NZ_JAERQY020000005.1, on the reverse strand, counting down.
GTATCGAACAGGTCGCGCGCGGCGGGCACGAACGGCGGAAGTTCGCGCGCCAGCAGGCGCAGGCCGGTGACGGGGCGGTCGATCGACGCCTGTTCCAGCCGGTTGCGCGCGATGTCCATCAGCAGCGTCGCATCGCGTTCGGCAGCGAGCATGCCGACGGCGACGTCGGTGTGGCCGGTTTCGTGCTCCAGCCGCATCGTGAAGCGCTGCACGCCGCCGTCGCGCGCGGACAGGTAGACGGCCAGGTCGCGCACCAGCCGGCGCAGCGGGAACAGCAGCGCCTGGTGGCTTTCGACTTCGTAACTCATTTCCACGCGCGCATCGAAATGGTCGGGCGGCTGGTAGTAGTCGAGCGGGTCGTCGACGCTGCCGTAAAGTCGGTCCAGGTGATCGAGCAGCGCGAGGCCGAAACGGCGACGCACGCCGTCGCGCGGCAAGGCGCGCAGTTCCTTCAGGCTGCGCACGCCCATGCGATGCAGGCGCGTGCCGGCGTCGTCCGGCAGGGCGGCGCGGCGGATCGGTATGCGGTCGAGCGTGGCGGGCAAGGTCTGCGGCTCGAACAACACGTAGCCATCGCGCAGGCCGGCGAACACCTGCGCCGCGCGCGGCGTCGGCGCCAGGGCGATGCGGTGCTGGAAGCCGAGCGCATCGAGCTCGCGGCGCAGCTTCGCTTCCAGCTGCGGCCAGGGACCGAACAGGCGAAAACTCGCACTGGCCTCCAGCACGATCGCGCCCGGCCATTGCGCGCTCACCAGCGAGCTGTGGCGATACGCCCATGCGGCGAGGAAGCGGTGCGCGCGTGCGTCGTTGTCCGGATCATGTTCGTGCAGCGCGGCCTGCCCGCACAGGGCGTGTGCAGCGGTGAGGCGCATCCCCGGGCGAAGGCCGGCTTCGGCGGCGGCGGCGTTGACCGCATGCAGGCTGCGCAACTGCGCGGGGCCGGTGACCAGCGCGAGCGGCGCCGTGGTGTCTTCGACGCGGCGCAGGACGGCGTCGAGTGCCAGGTGCGGCAGGCGGATGCAGGCCCAGAGCATGGCGCGGACTCAGCCTTGCGAGCCGGCGTGCGAGGGGGGCGCGAATCCTTGCGAAGGTACGTGTCCGCCTCGGCATTTGCGCACGCGCCAGTGGTCTTCCACGCGTTCGATGCGCAATGCGGCAGGCGAAGGGTTGTCGGCGTGTCGACTGTCGCGCACGGCGAAGCCCAGGCACTGACCGGTGTCGGCGGCCACCTGCAGGCGTCGCAGCGAGGGGCCATCGGCATGCGACGGCCAGCCCAGCACCGCCGAGAATGCCGCGCTGCGCAGGCATTGTTCGAAGGCCCACAGCGCGCCGCGTCCACCGGCGGACCAGCTGGCCTGCACGATCTCCAGATAACGCAGATCCACGCCGGCGCGTTGCCACGCAGGTGCGTACGGGCAGAACGGCGGGGCGATGAGCGCGACCAGCCGGCCGGCCTGCGTCATGCGCGACAGCGTGGGCATCATCAGCGCCAGTTCGCCGACGCCGTCGGCCGGGATCAACAGTTCGGTCAGCGCGCCCTGTGGCCAGCCGCCGTGCGGAAGCAGCGCGTCGAGCGCGGCGAAGCCGGTGGACTCGCCCAGCGGCGCGGGCGCGACGTGGCGTCCGGCGCTCCAGACGGTGCGGGCCGAGAGCAAGGATTCGAGCGGGATTACGGTGGCGGCCATCAGTCCGGGCGCACCAGGCCGCAGTAGATGCCTTCGATGGCGAAGTCGCTGCCGGGCGCGACGTCGATGGGCGCGTAATCCGGATTGCGCGGCAGCAGACGGATGCCGCGCGCGGTGCGCTGCAATCGTTTGATGGTGATTTCCTCGTCGACGCGCGCGATCACCACCTGGCCGTCGCGTGCATCGACGGCGCGCTTCACCGCGACCAGATCGCCGTCGAAGATGCCTTCCTCGCGCATCGAATCGCCCTGCACGCGCAGCAGGTAGTCCGGCGTGGTGGAGAACAGCGCACGGTCGATGCGCAGTTCGCGTTCGACGCCGGCATCGGCGCCGATGGGCGCGCCCGCGGCGACGCGACCGAGCACGGCCAGCGTCAGTCGGTCATCGGAAGGGGCAGGGCGATGCGCCGCGAGTCGAATGCCACGCGCTTGGTTCGGCCGCACTTGCAGGTGGCCGGCCTTTTCCAGCCGTTTGACGTGCTTGTGCGCCGCGCAGGCCTGGCGAAAGCCGAACGCATCGGCAATCTGCTGCAACGTCGGTGGCAGGCCTTCGGCGTCGGTGTGGTCCTGGATAAAGGCGAGGATCTGCGCCTGGCGAGCGGTGAGGTCGGACATCGAGACGGGCCTGATCGAGGTAAAAATCTATTTACCTGCGCGTCCACAAGCAAGGGCCGGGACGTCGTCCGATCAAACCGCGCCGCCGTATCACAGGCTGCGACTGTTAAAAATCAGAATCTTAGGAAGCAAACGTGTGCCGGATTCGAGGCGGGGTCCCCCGACCGGCGGTGGCGCTGTTACGGCTGCAAGTCCCCGTCGCGGCGGGTTCCGCGCTGGCGCGCCTGCTTAACCCAGCCTCCCCCTGTGAGCAGGGGGAGGAGAAGGGCGCGGCTCAACGCGCAGCGAACAACGCGTTGATGTCGCCGTAGTCCATGCACTCGGCCGGCGCCGCACGGCCGTCCTGGAGAAACGCGCCGGCCAGCTTGCCGACCTGTGCAAACACCGCCTCGGCCAGGTGCGAGCCCGCGCTGAGCCGGCGCACGCCGAGGGTTTCCAGCTCCGGCAGCGCGGGCAGTTGCGGACGCAGCATCACGTTGAGCGGCAACCCCGCGCCGCGGGCGATGTCGGCGATGTCGCCGGCTTCGGTCAGGCCGGGCACGAACAGGCCGTCGGCGCCGGCTTCGCGGTAACGCCCGGCACGTTCGAGCACGGCCTGCACGCGCTGCTCCGGCGGGGCAAGGCCGCGCAGGTATACGTCGGTGCGCGCGTTGATGTAGACATCCAGGCCGCGCTCGGCGAGTGTCTGGCGAATGCGTGCGATCTTGGCGCACAGCAGGTCCGGCGCGGCGGCGCCGTCCTCCAGGTTGATGCCGACCGCGCCTGCCTCGGCCACACGCAACACGTTGGCCGCCACCGTGGCCGGGTCGTCGGAATAGCCGCTCTCCATGTCCACGCTCAGCGGCACGCGGATCACGCGCGCGATGTCCGCGACCGTCGCGAGCAGCAGTTCGATAGGCAACTCGTCGCCATCGGCATGGCCGCGGCTCCAGGCCACGCCGGCGCTGGTCGTGGCGATGGCCGGTGCACCGAGGCTTTCGATCAGGCGCGCACTGCCGGCGTCCCAGGCGTTGGCCAGGCGCAGCACGCCCTGTGCATGCAGGCTTCGGAATCGGGTGGCGTGTTCGGCGTTGTGTTGCGCGTGCATGAAGGAACCTCGGTTTGGAAGACGATGGGATGCTCGCAGCAATGCGCGAGCGTTACCCGCCATTTCCGGACGTGGCCGCGGGCGCGGCTGTGACACCTTGCGCGTCCCACAGGCGCAGCGCCTGTTCCACCGCGTCCACGCCGCGCGACGCCGCTTCGGCATCGACCTGGCCGAGCACGTCCTGATCGGTGTGGATCACACGCATCACCTTGGCCGGCGTGTGCGACTTCTTGCCGGCATAGGCGTCCAGGACCTGCGTGATCTCCTCGCTGCCCACCAGCGAATACGACACCGCCGGCCAGCCGGCGCGCAGGAAGGGCAGGTGATCGGTCGGCGGGTATTTCTCACCCGGGGAGAAACCCAGCTGAAGCGTCTGCGTGGCCGCGCGGCTGCTGTCCACCAGGGCTTGCTGGCCCTGCGCCGGCGCCATCATCCACAGCGTGTCGCCCCAGCCGAACACGTCGAAATTGACGTACAGCGCGGGCTTCGTGGTGCCGTCGGCGACGAAGGCCTTGGAGCCGAGCAGGCCTTCTTCCTCCAGGTCCCAGAACGCGATCGCCACGCGATGGTTGCGCAGCGGCTTGCGCTGGAAGCGCTCGGCCAATGCGAGCACGGAGGCGCTGCCGGAGGCGTTGTCGGTGGCGCCGTGGCCGACCGCGACGCGGTCGGAATGCGCGCCGATCAGCAGCAGCGGCGCATCGGCGGGACCGCCGACCTGGGCGATCAGGTTCTCGCCGGTCTTGCCGTTCGCCTCGAAGGGCGCCTTGCGCCAGGCCAGGCCCAACGTGTCCAGCCGCGCGGCGATGGCCCCGCGCCGGGCGGCGTTGTCGCCCGCATTGGTGATGGCCTCCACGTCGGACAGCCAATGTGCCGCGGCCGGCTTGGCAGGCTGCTGGGCGGGCTGAGCTGCCGCGGCCTCGGCGGCCGCGCGCGTGGCGACCTCCTGCGTGGCGCAGGCGCTGAGAAAAAAGATCAGGAGCGTCGCAACAAACGGTCGGTGCATCGGTGGGGTCCCCCATTAGAATCGGCCGAGTGTGCCCCAGGCCAGGGACGTTGGAATGGGCCGAAAGGGCCACCGCGAGGCCATGGGGGAACATGGCGATGCCGATCGGAGAGTAGGGATGGAGATCCGGGTGTTCATCATCGACGACCATGCGCTGGTGCGTACGGGCATGCGCATGATCTTGTCGGCCGAGCCTGACATCGAGGTCGTCGGCGACGCCGAGAGCGGCGAGGAAGGGCTGCCGCTGATCCGCAAGCTCACGCCCGATGTCGTGCTGTGCGACCTGCACCTGCCGGGGTTGAGCGGGCTGGAAGTGACCGAGCGCATCCTCAAGGGAGACTACGGCTCGCGCGTGATCATCGTGTCGGTGCTGCAGGACGGGCCGATGCCCAAGCGCCTGCTCGAAGCGGGCGCGGCGGGTTACGTGGGCAAGGGCGGCGACGCGGCCGAGCTGCTGCGTGCGATCCGCGAGGTGGCGCGCGGCAAGCGCTTCCTCGCCAACGGCATCGCGCAGAACCTGGCGCTGGCCGGCATCGACGGAGGCGCTTCGCCGTTCGACAGCCTCTCGCCGCGCGAGATGGAGATCGCCCTGATGCTGGTGCAGGGCCTGCGCCAGGATGCGATCGCCAAGCGCCTGAGCCTGAGCGCCAAGACCGTCAACACGCACAAGGCGCGGTTGTTCGAGAAGCTGGACATCACCGACAGCATCGCACTGGCACGGCTGGCGAGCCGGTACGGGATCGTGGATCCGACGCGGGCCATCTGAAGCCGGGGCGTCATTCCCGCGAAGGCGGGAATCCAACGGCCCGATGGCACTCCGCCTTCTGCAGGCCACGCGCCACACCGATGCATCCGCCATGAAAAAAGGCCGCCCGAAGGCGGCCTTTTTCGTTACGAGCGAAACACGCGATCAGGCGTGACCGGATTCCTGCTTGCGCTCGCCTTCGCCCTGCGTGGAGGCATGCACATGCTCGGCAGCGGCTTCGGCGGGCGATTCGGCGTTGACTTCCGTCTCTGCGGCCGTGGCTTCGTCGGCCAGTGCTTCGCCGCTGACCGAAGCTTCGGCCGGTGCGGACAACGGAGCAGGTTCGGTCGCCGGCGTGCGGTCTTCGTGCGGCAGCGAATCGAACAGGCCCGCGGTGCGCGGGAAGTCGCCGTTCGATGCAGCGGGCGTCACGGCCGACGGGCGCGAATCGGTCACCGCGACCTCATCCTTCGTCACGGCGCGCGGCTCTTCGGCCGACGTGGCGACGGGCGTCGGGTCGATTACCTCCGGCGTCTCGACCACTTCCGGCGCCGGCACGGGTTCCGCCACGACGACCGGCGGCTCGACGACCACCGCCGGAGCGGCCGGCGCGTCCATCGGAGCTTCGGGCGCCGGGCTGGCGGCGACGGGCGCGATGTCCTCGCGCTTCGGTTCGGCATCCGGCGTCGGAGCCACGATCGACCCAGCGGCGGCCACGGTCGCGACGGCGGCATGTGCCGGAGTCGCGGCGACCGGGGCGGCAGGAGCCGGCGTCTGGCGGCTCACCGTCGCCGGAGCGGACGGCTCGTCGTCGAACTCGAACTCGGGCTGCGAACGCGACGCGGCCGGAGCGGTCGCGACGGCCGACGCCTCGTGCGCCTCGTCCTCGTCGTCGAAACCGTCCTCGTGATCGTCATGCAGCTGCGACTCGTCGCCCGCGGCGGCGGCTTCGCCAGCACCGCCACGGCGGCGACGGCGGCCACCACGACGGCCGCGACGGCGGCGGCTGCCGCCTTCGCCCGTGCCTTCGCCCTGTGCGGCCTGGCCTTCGGTGGTGACGACGGATTCGCCGATCTGCGCGACGGCCTGCGTCGTTTCGACCGCGTCGGTCACGACCACGGCAGCGGCGACCGCCGGTGCGACCAGTGCGGCATCGGCCGTGGCGGCGGCCGGCGTTTCCGGCTTCACCACTTCGGGCTTCGCCTCACGCGCCGGTGCGGGCTTGGGCTCGTTGCGCGGCGGGCGCGGCTCGGCCGCCTGGGCCTGTGCACGCTCTTCGGCCTGTTGCTGCGGCTTGGGCTGCTTGGGCTGCTGCTGTTGCGGTTGCTGCTTGGGCTGCTTCTGCTGCGGTTGCTGCTGCTGCGACGGCTGCTTCTGCTGCTGGGCCTGTTGCGGCTGCTTTTCGCGGCGCTGCTCGTCGCGGCGCGGCTGCTGATCGTCACGACGGCCGTCGCGACCCTGCTTGCCATTGCGACCCTCGCGGCGCTGCGCGTTGCGGTCATTGCGCTCGTTGCGACCGCCGCGGTTGTCCTGCGGGCGCGAGGCCGGCGCGGGTTCGGCCGCGGCCGGTGCGCTGCCGCGGAAGAAGCGCAGGATGCGTTCGACCATGCCGATCGAATGCGTCGGCGCGGTCACCGGAGCCGGAGCGGGCGCGGGCGCCGGCGCGGCGGGCTGCTCGCGCGGCTCGCGCAGCGGAGCCGGCTGGGCCGGCTTGACGTTGGTCACCGCCGGCGCGGCCGGGATGTTCAGGTGGGCCTTGGTCAGCGAATGCGTCGGCAGCTTGCGCGGAGTGCCGCGGTGGTAGCTGGGCTTGCTCGTTTCCTCGCCCAGTTCGTTCTCGCGGATGCGCGTGACCTCGTAGTGCGGGGTGTGCAGCTGCTCGTCGGCGACGATGACGATGGGCGCGTCGTGGCGCTTCTCGATCTCGCTCAGCGCGCGGCGCTTCTCGTTCAGAAGGTAGTTGGCGATCTCGGTCGGCGCCTGCACCAGCACCTGGCCGGTGTTTTCCTTCATGGCGTGTTCTTCGGCCAGGCGCAGGATCGACAGTGACAGCGACTCGACGCTGCGCATGCGGCCGTGGCCTTCGCAACGCGGGCAGACCAGCTGGCTGGATTCGCCCAGGCTCGGACGCAGGCGCTGGCGGCTCAGTTCGAGCAGACCAAAGCGCGAGATGCGGCCGATCTGGACGCGGGCGCGGTCCTGCTTGAGCGCGTGCGCCAGGCGGTTCTCGACTTCGCGCTGGTGCTTGTTCGACGACATGTCGATGAAGTCGATCACCACCAGGCCGCCGAGGTCGCGCAGGCGCATCTGGCGCGCGACTTCGTCGGCCGCTTCCAGGTTGGTGTTGAACGCCGTTTCCTCGATGTCGCCGCCCTTGGTGGCGCGCGCGGAGTTCACGTCGATCGCGGTCAGCGCTTCGGTCTGGTCGATGACCAGCGCGCCGCCGGAGGGCAGGCGGACTTCACGCTCGTAGGCGTTCTCGATCTGCGATTCGATCTGGAAGCGGTTGAACAGCGGCGTGTCGTCGGTGTAGTGCTTGAGCTTGCGCAGGTTGTGCGGCATCACCTGCTCGACGAAGTCGCGCGCTTCGGCGTACATCTCGGGCGTGTCGACGAGGATCTCGCCGATGTCCGGACGCATGTAGTCGCGCAGGGCGCGGATGATCAGGCGCGATTCCTGGTAGATCAGGAACGTGCCCGGCTTGCCCAGCGCGGCCTCGGCGACGGACTTCCAGACCTGCAGGAGGTAATCCAGGTCCCACTGCAGCTCTTCCGCGTCGCGGCCGACGCCGGCCGTGCGGATGATGACGCCCATGTCGTCGGGGATGTTCAGCGCGTCCATGGCGCGCTTGAGCTCGGCGCGGTCCTCGCCCTCGATGCGGCGCGAGACGCCACCGGCCGTTGGCGAGTTGGGCATCAGCACCATGTAGCGGCCGGCGAGCGAGATGAACGTCGTCAGCGCCGCGCCCTTGTTGCCGCGTTCTTCCTTGTCCACCTGGACAACGATTTCCTGGCCTTCGCGCAGCAGTTCACGCAGGCCGGCCTTGTTGTGGTCGACGCCGGCCTGGAAGTAATCGCGGGAGATTTCCTTCAGCGGCAGGAAACCGTGGCGCTCGGCGCCGTACTCGACGAAGGCCGCTTCGAGAGAAGGTTCGAGCCGGGTGATACGGCCCTTGTAGATGTTGGACTTCTTTTGTTCCTTGGCCGGCTGTTCGATATCGATGTCGTACAGGGTCTGGCCGTCGACGATGGCAACGCGCAGTTCTTCCGCCTGCGTTGCGTTGATCAGCATTCGCTTCATTGTTGCGTTCCTCGCGCGCTCCTGCGCGTGGTCGGCGCGGGACGCATACGCGTCCTGCAGCCGCGGAACGCCGTGGGGCGTTTCGCCTCTGGATACCGCAAGCCGCGCGCCGGTCGCCGTTGGGCGGGGCCTGGCGCTGCGGCCTCAAGTTTTCCAGCGCTACGACACCACGGCACGCCGCGGGAGCGCTTAATCGTTTTATTTACAAGAATCTAGGGACCGGCGGCGCGAACGCCGCGCGGGACGTGTTCATCACGAGCGGTTTTACCCGCTTCGGCGAGGTCGGTTCCGCCGGGCCATCGCTGCTAACATGGCTACCCCGGGGGCAGTGGTTAGGCGTGGACCGGAATCGCAGGAAAGGGCTTTCGGCCTTTTTGAAGTAACTTCCTGCGAAATCAAAACCTTATCTCGCGTCGCGAGTGTAACAGATAACCCCCGCAGGATGACCCATTCAGACCGCCCCCAACGCCCGGGCATGACCGGCCCCGCGCCGCGTCCGGCAAATGAGCCTGCCCAGGTCCGTACGGTCCGCGTGCCCGACGACCGCGCCGGGCAGCGCTTGGACAACTTCCTGCTGGGCCAGCTCAAGGGCGCCCCGCGTTCGCTGGTCTACAAGCTGGTCCGCTCCGGCCAGGTCCGGGTGAACGGCGGCCGCGCCAAGGCCGAGCGCAAACTCGAAGGCGGGGACGAAGTGCGGATTCCGCCGGTTCGTCTCAGCGAGGTGGGCGACAAGGCGCCGCCGCCGAAGGGTTTGCTGGAGGCGCTGGAGGCGGCGATCGTGTTCGAGGACGCCCGGCTGCTGGCCCTGAACAAGCCCTCCGGTCTGGCCAGCCACGGCGGCAGCGGCATCAGCCACGGGGCAATCGAGTCGCTGCGCGCGCTGCGGCCGGGGCAGACGCTGGAGCTGGTGCATCGCCTGGATCGCGACACCTCCGGCCTGCTCATCGTCGCCAAGAAGCGCTCGGCCCTGACCGAGCTGCAGGCGCTGATGCGGGAGGACGGCGGTATATCGAAGCGCTACCTGGCCCTGTTGACCGGGCGCATGCCCGACGGCGTGATGACCGTCGATGCGCCGCTGCACATCGGCCTGCGCCAGGGCGGCGAGCGGCACGTGCAGGTCAATCCGATCGGCAAGGCGTCGCTGAGCCACTTCAAGGTGCTCGAACGCCGCGGCGGGCAGTCCTACTGCGAAGTCCGCATCGAGACCGGCCGCACCCACCAGATCCGCGTGCATTCGCAGCACATCGGCCATCCGATCGCCGGCGACGACAAGTACGGCGATGCCGAGGTCAACAAGCGGTTGCGCGAACAGGTCGGGCTGAAGCGGCTGTTCCTGCATGCCTCGACGCTGGAGTTCGCGCTGGACGGCGGCAAGACGCCGTACCTGCTCAACGCACCGCTGGCGCCGGAGCTGATCGACGTGCTCGACCGCCTGGCCTGATCGCCGCGCTCAACCGCCGCGGCGGCGCTGTTCGTCCAGCATGTAGCACCGCTGCGGGCGCTCCTGCGGCGGATTGAAGTTCACCGGCACCTGCAGCCGTGAAGGCTGGGCCTGCCCGCCGCGCGTGGCGGGCTTGAAGGTCCAGTTGCGCACGCCTTCCTCGGCGGCCTTGTCCAGCGCGGCGTTGCCGCTGCTGCGGAAGACCTCGACCGAGCTGGGCTTGCCGTCCACGCCGACGGTCATCGCCAGGACCACCTGGCCGCCGATGTTGTCGCAGGCCACCTCTTCCGGATAGCCCGGCGGCGGCGTGTCGACGGCGAGCAGCTCCGTGCTCGGTACGCGCGGCGGCGGTGGCGGCTGCTGCTGGCACGCAGCCAGCAGGGACACGGCGAAACCGGCGGCGAACACGATGCGGATGCGGGACAGGTCCATGGCGGGGGCGGCCTCGGGGGCGGTGGACGGTCAGGCGGCCAGGGCTTCGGCCTTGGCGGCGCAGATGAAGTCGTTCTCGCTCAACCCGCCGACGTCGTGCGTCGAATACCGCACCACGCAGCGGTCGTAGTGCACGCCCAGGTCCGGGTGGTGGTCTTCGCGATGGGCCATGAAGGCCAGTGCGTTCACGAAGGCCATCGTCTCGTGGTAGTTGGCGAAGCGGAACGTCTTGGTGATCGCGTGGCCGTCCTCCACGACCTCCCAGCCGGGCACTTCGGGCAGCAGTTCGCGCACGCGCGCTTCGCTGAGCCGGTGCTCGCTGCCGCGCCGGGCGACGCAGTGGGCCTGGGCGAGGGGGATGAGGTCGTTCACGGGGTGGGGCTCCTTGCGGCGCATGCCGACTGAATGGAACGCATCGTCGGGCATCGCGGGTGACGGGCGCGCCATCTGACTGCGCGGACCCCGTTAGAATAGCCCCATGATCAATATTTCCGAATCCGCCCAGCGTCACTTCCGCAAGCTGATCGAGCGCGAGTCCCTGCCGGGCCTCGGCGTTCGTCTGTCGGCGGTGCACGCCGGCACGCCGCGCGCCGACGTGCGCCTGGAGTTCGCCGAACCCGGCGACCTGCAGGGCGACGAGTGGGCGGTGGACTGCGAAGGCTTCACGATGTGGCTCGACGCCGCGAGCGTGAAGTACCTCGACGGTGCGGACATCGATTACGAAACCCAGGCCACGGGCGGCCAGTTGCAGATCCGCGCGCCCAAGATCAAGGGCGAGGCGCCGGCCGATTCGGCCTCGCTGGTCGAGCGCGTGCACTGGATCGTCGAGCAGGAGATCAACCCGCAGCTGGCCTCTCACCGTGGCAACGTCTCGGTGCAGGAAGTCACCGCCGAGGGTGTCGTGGTGCTGCGCTTCGGTGGCGGCTGCCACGGTTGCGGCATGGCGGACGTGACGCTCAAGCAGGGCATCGAGAAGACGCTGTTGAGCAAGGTGCCCGGTGTGACCGCGGTGCGCGACGCCACCGACCACGAAACCGGCGACGCACCTTACATCCGCCGCGACAGCGCGGCCTGAGCCGGACCCGGCGACGTAGATGTTCTCCGCCGCCGACCTCATCCACGCACTGCAGCGAAGGCTGCAGCTCGTTTCGCCGCATCTGCGCCGCAAGGCCGGTGAGTTCCCGCCCGGCTGGCAGGCGTGGTTCGACAGCATGCGCGAACGCGTCGGCGCGGTGCGCGGCGCGACGTCCGACGCGATCATCGCCGTATTCCTGCAACGACCGCTCACGTCGCGCCCCAGGCGACTGGGTGAGCTGACGCGCTGGCAGGCGTTCAGTGCGCTGATGCGGCAGGACTGGCAGCACGCATCGGATCGCTGGGACAAGTACGACCGCCGCACGCACTGGTTCGCCTCGATCTTCACCGTGCTGTGGCACGTGATCGTCAGCGCGCTGCTGCTGTACCTGATGTACCTGCGCTTCATGGCTGTCAGCGCACCGCCGCCACAGGGCGAGGAGGTGACGATGATCGAGTACATCGGCACCGGCACGCCGAAGGAACCCGGCGGCGGCGCAAGCGAGCCCACGCCGCAGGCCGAGGCCACACCGGCACCGGCTCCAGCCCCGACACCGACACCGACACCGACACCCGCGCAGCCCGCAGCGTCCGAACAGCCGCCCGCGCCGCAGCCGCCGCCGGCACCGTCGGTGCCTACGCCGCCGGCGCCCGCGATCGACGCGCCGCTGCCGGAAGTCGCGCAGCGCGAAGTGCCCGAACCGCGACTGCCGCCACCGACGCCGCCGGTTGAACAAGCCGTCACCGTGAGCGAACCCGTGCCGGACGCGCCGCAGGTGTTCGTCCTGCCGCCGACGCGACGCCGCCCGCCGGAGCCGACATTCACCGCCCCGGAACTGCGCGCGCCGACGCCGACCGTGCGCACCACCGAAGTCGCCGAGCCGGTGCAGCCGCTGCGCCCCGACATCGCAGCGCGTGAAATCGCCGCGCCGACGATCGAACAGCGCACGCGCGAAGTGACCGTACGCGAGATCCCCGCGCCGCTGCCGCGCGTTCCGGTGCGCGCGCTGCCTGAGCCGACGGTTCCCGCGCCGCAGGTGCGCACGACCGAACAGGCCGTGCGCACGCGCGAGATTCCCGCACCGCCGACGCCCGCACCCGCGGCTCCGACGCCGGTCGCATCGGCGCCCGCCGCGACGACGGCACCGTCCTCGGCCGCGCCGTCCGCAGCCCCTTCGACGGCGCCTTCGACGTCGCCTTCCACGTCGACGGCTGCGGCCACCTCCACGCCTGCGCCGGCTGCGCCCGGCAGTGCGGCGCCGTCCGGCACCGCGCCCGCCGCGGCCGGTCAGGGAGCGCAACCGGCGAGCGCCGGCGCCGGGCCGCGCCCGACGCCTTCGCCCGGCACCTGGTCCACGCCGCAGCGCGGTGACGACTGGGGCGCGAGCACGCGCAACGTCCCCGGCGGCCAGCGAGGTGTCACGCCCGGCCTCTACAACGCCGACGGCAGCCTGCGCGTACCGGAAGCGACCGGTTCCGCAGCGCCTCCGGCACCGCCCGGCGCGATCACCCAGGAGATCCGCGATCTCGACCGCGCCGGTACCTGGCTCAAGCGCAAGCCGACCGATTTCGAACCGACCTCGTTCGAGAAGTACTGGGTGCCGAACGAAACCCTGCTGGCCGAATGGGTGCGCAAGGGCATCCAGAAGGTCACCATCCCCATCCCGGGCACCAACAAGCGCATCGAGTGCGTGGTGTCGATGCTCGGCCTGGGCGGCGGTTGCGGCCTCAGCGATCCCAACCTCAACGACCAGCCCGCCGGTGCGCGCCCGCCGCCGGACATTCCGTTCAAGCCGAAGTTGCAGGAAGACAACGGCAGCGTGAAGCCGTAACGCGCGTCAGCGCAGATCGGTGCGCGCATTCAATGCGCCATCGGCAACGGAAACAATTTCACGAACGGAAAATTTTCCGCGCCATTTCACGCGCGAAGCCGCGACGGCGCGCTCGCGGCGTGGCACGCCTCTTGCGGAGTATCTGGGCGATCTTCGAAGTTCTCGTCGTCACGCGCGTCGCGCCTGAATGGTTGTCCGCATCGTTTTTACATGCCACGCGGCACAGTCTTGCTGCGTGCGATGCGCGCGGTGCGACATGCACCTTCACACAGGAGGACAGTCCAGTGCCTGATGAGCGATCGGGAACCGGTGAGTTGAAGGCCGTCGCGCAGGACGCGTTGCGGCTTGGCGCGCGCGCCCTGGAAACGGGGCGCGCCTGGTTCAGTGGAAGGAGAGAAACGATGAACGAACGCGATGTGTCCAGGCGCAACGAAGAGCGGCAGCGACAACGTCAGAAGGAAGCCGAGTACGGCACGCGCTCCGACTACGGGCAACCCGGCGTGCGCCGCTGGGGCGCAGGCGAGGAGTGGGACGAGGCCCGTCACGGTCGTACGCAAGGCCACTATGCCGGCGATTACGACACCGCCCAGGCCGGTCGCATGGGCCGTCAGGACGAGAACCTGGGGCGCGACGAGCAGGAGTGGGCGCAAGGCCGCCGCGAGGCGCAGCGCTGGGGTGAGCAGAGCAGTTATGGCGCGCAGGGACGCGAGGACGAACGCTACGGTTCGTCCCGTTCGCGCGGGCGTGAATACGGCGGATTCGGCGATCGCAGCCGCGGCGAATACGCCTACGGGCGCGATTACGCTGGCAGCGCCTCGCAGGATTACGACGGATACGGCAGCCTGGGGCGCACGCGCCAGAGCGGCCAGGACTACAGCAACCTGCAGGGCTACGGCACGCAGGCCCACGGCCAGGGCGAACACAGCCAGGGCACGCATGGCTACGGCAGCGGTCGCGAGTTCCGCGGCTACGAAGGCGGCGAAGCGGGCCGCAGTACCGGCACCCGCCATTGGGAACGCGGCTACGGTGAAGGCTATGGGCTCTCCTCCGGCTACGCGGACGAGCAGGCCTACGACAACCGCTACGGCGCCAGTGGCTACGCCACCGGATACGCCTCGCGTGCGCAGACGCGCAGTGACTACCCGGGTTCGTCGCAGCGCGAGGGCCGGCGCAGCTATCGCGGCCTGGGACCGAAGTCCTACACGCGTTCGGACGAACGCCTGCTCGAGGACATCCACGAGCGCCTCACCGAAGACGATTATCTGGACGCCAGCGACATCACCGTGCGTTGCGTCGGCGGCGTGATCACGCTCGAAGGAACCGTGGCCGAGCGCTGGATGAAACACCGTGCCGAAGACCTCGCCGATGCCAGCAGCGGCGTGAAGCAGGTCGACAACCGCATCCAGGTGCAGGCCGCGCGCTCGACGGGCGAGTCGCGCTCGAGCGAGTCCACCGCGTCGTCCGGTCGTTCACGACAGGCGGGATCGTCGACCGCCTCGTCCACGCGCCCCGGCGACACGCCGGGCACGTCGTCGCACTGACGTTTGAAGATCGCCCCTCTCCTTAGGGGAGAGGGGCATCGTGCGTGTGATTACTCGGCACTGGGAGCGTCCTGCTCGGTGACCAGGTCGCGACAGCGGCGGCACGCCGCTTCCGCGCGCGCGAGGTGTTCGCGCACACGTTCCAGGCTGGCGCCGTGATCGATGAGTGCGATCGCGGTCGAGGTCGCCATCGTGATGACGTTCAGTTCGTTGCGAAGGCCGTGACGCCAACGCCGCGCCGCATCCTCGTCGAACGTCGCAAGGCTCACGATCCGCTGTCCCGGCCGCGCAGGCGCGCCAGTTGGTTGTGGATGGTGCGCACGCTCACGCCGAGCGCCTGCGCCGTGCGCGTGCGGTCGTTGTCGAAGTGGGCGAGGGTGCGGTTGAGCATGTCGCGTTCGATCTGCGCGTAGCTCATGCCGACGTTGAACACGACCGCATCCGGGTCGGCCTGCGATGCCTGTGCGCGTCGCGACAGCGGACGAACCCGGACCACACCGTCGTCGCTGCACAGGAACGCGCGCTGCACCGCGCTGCGCAACTCGCGCACATTGCCCGGCCAGCCGTGTCGCAGCAGCGTGCGCTCGGTGCCCTCGGCGAAACGCTTCTGCGCAGCGTGACGGGCGTTGAACCCGGCGAGGAAATGCCGCGCCAGCAGCAGCGCGTCGTCGCCGCGTTCGCGCAGTGGCGGCAGCATGAGGGTGAAGTCGGCCAGGCGGTAGTACAGATCCTCGCGCAACGCGCCTACATTGAGCGCGGCGTGCGGATCGCGGTTGGTGGCCGCGACGACGCGCACGTCGATCGGCAGGCTCTCGCTGCCGCCCACGCGCGTGAGCGAGCCGCTTTCGAGCACGCGCAGCAGGTAGACCTGCAGGGCCGGCGGCATCTCGGTGATCTCGTCCAGGAACAGCGTGCCGCCATGCGCCTGCTCGAAATAGCCGGCATGCCGGTTGTTCGCGCCGGTGAAACTGCCGCGTTCGTGGCCGAACAGATGACTGGCCAGCAGGTCCGGCGCAATCGCGCCCGCATTCACCGCGACGAACGGCCCGCGACGGCCGCTGCGTTCGTGGATCGCCCGCGCGACCAGCTCCTTGCCCGTGCCGCTCTCACCGCCGATCAGCACCGACGCGTCCGAAGGCGCCACGTGTTCGATGTCGGCCATCACGCGCCGCATCGCCTCGCACTCGCCCACCATGCCGTAGCGCGACGTCGTCCCGCGCGTGCGCGCATGCGCAGCCGCCTGCATGAGCAGGGCGTCGAACTGCTGCGCACACAACGGCTTGAGCAGATAGTCATAGACCGGGCGCGAAACCGCCTGTATCGCCGACTCCACCGAAGGTTGCCCGGTGACGATCACGGCGTGATCGTGTTCAGGAACGGCGGGATCGTCCAGCAGGTCCATGCCGTTGCCGTCGGGCAGTTCCAGATCCAGCAGGAGCAGGTCGAGCGGTGGCAGGTGGCCGAATTGGCGGGACTGCTCCAGCGAATGCGCCACGTAGGGCTGGAAGCCCCGCGTGCGCGCGAAATCCGCGGCGGATGCAGTGAAGTCGAGATCGTCGTCGACGATCAACAAGGATGCAGGCACGGCTCTCTCCCTCCGAGGAACGCAGCCTATGCCGCACGCAGTGAAAGCGCTTTGAAGAACCTTCCGCGATGAAGGAAACATCTTCCGGTTCGGCATCGAAGCCTTCACGCAATCGTGGCGCATGCGCACGTGCGCGATGTTCGCCTTGCGCGATCGTGCGCAGATCTTTCACGACGCCTTCGCGCTGCTGCGACACCGCCGGCACCTTGGCACAGGAGTTGCTATCGCTTTGATGTCCGCGCCCGATTTGTCGCAGCGGACACGCCTTCGACGCACAGACATGACGGCAGGGAGAGAAATGATGAACGCGAGGCTGCATTACGGGGAACATTCCACGGTGGTGGAAGCGGTGGACATGGACGAGGAGATCGCGCACTGGATGCGTCACTACCGCAACTACGTGCCGCGCTTTCGCGGCGAGGACTATCTTCCGGCGCTGAAGCTCGGGCTGGACGCGTACCTGCGCGGGCACGGCCAGGATTTCGACGAGATGGCCGACAGCCTGCAGCTGAGTTATGCACGGGTGCGCGGATCCTCGCGCCTGGACTGGGACGAGGCCTTGCCCGTGGCGATGGCGGCGTGGACGCGCCTGTCCGAGCGCAACGCGCCGCGCGGGATGGACCCGGAACCGCGTTTCGGCTTTGCCATGATCCGCTGATGCGCGGTTCGTTGAAGCACGACGGTTGAAGGGGAGGGAAGGCGAGGGCAGGGACGCCCTCGGCCGATCCCGCGTGATGACGCTGTGGAATCAACGCGTGGCGCGCAGATCGCGGTCGTGCAGTTCGTGCAGGAGTGCCAGGCCGGCGAGGATGGGAAGGTTCTTCAGCAAAGGCGCCAGCGGGTGCAGCCATAGCGCCGGCACGGCGATGCCGAGGACTACGGTGTAAGCCACGATGACCGCGGCCTGCAACTTCAGCAGCCAGCGCGGCGGTGGCCACAGCATCGACAGGCCGAGCAGGATGTCCACCGCCGCAACCGTGTGCAGCGCGCCGCGCGCCAGCACCGACGGCAGCCCCTCGCGTGGAAGCAGTGCGAGTGAATCGGCGATCGGGTACGGCCCCAGTGTCACCAGCCCCGCGCCCAGCCAGACGATCGCGATCGACAGACGCAGCATCGGCAACAGCCAGTGGAGCCGCGCGAAGGTGAGTAGCGTGCGTGCGTGTTCGGGTGCGATGAAATGCGTCACATCGCGCGGCGGCCGGCCGAGCAATGCGGTGATCGCCTCCGCGTCGCCCGCGTTCCATCGCGCGAGCATGCGCAGCGTGTCGGTGGCGAATCCATGCCGCGCGCCGCGTTGCAGCAGGCGCGCGCCGCTGTTCAGCCAATGGCCGGGCACCTGCACGGTCCGTGTGACCGGAAGCCCGAGCTGCGCGCGCAAGGCGCCCAGGTAGGCGCGCAGACTCAACGCCGCCGGACCGACGGCGTCGAGCACGTGCGGCACGGTGTCGCCTTCGACCAGCGCGGCCACGGCCTCGGCCAGATCGTCCAGATGCAGCGGCTGGATGCGCTGCTCGCCTTCGTCCGGCAGCGGCAACCACGGCAGGCTGGCCCAGCCCAGGAACAACTGCGTGCTCGCACCATCGGGCGCGAACACCACCGAAGGCCGCACCACGCAGCCCTCCAGGGGCAACGCGAGCAACGCCTGGTCCGCCACGCGCTTGCTGCGATGGAAGCCGGTTTCGGCGCGCAGGTCGGCGCCCAGCGCGGAGATCTGCACCACGCGCCGCACGCGCGCCATCGCGCAGGCTTCGAACAGGGCCTTTGGCGCGGTTTCGTGCATCGAGCGGAAGGTTTCGCCGCCGTGCTCGCGGAAGATGCCGACCGCGTTGACGACCGCGTCCACGCCTACCAGGCGCGGCAACCACGCCGCGGGCTCCACGTCGAAGGTGAAGTCCGCCGCAATCGCTCGCCGGCCCGGCCAACGGCGCAGCGCGTGCGCCGTGTCCCGCGTGGCGGGCAGCACGTCATGCCCGCGGCGAAGCAGGGCCTCGACCACGGCGGCGCCGACCAGTCCGGTCGCGCCGGTGACCAGCACGCGCAGGCGTTTTTCCTGCATGGCGATGGGTGCGGCCGATCTGCGTTCCGATTACGGCGGTGCGCGCCGCGACGCGCGGCCGCGCACGGCGTGCCGTTGCGTCAATGCGGCGTCGCAACGCCCTTGAGCAACTCCTCCGAGGCGCTGTCATCGGCACCGTGGGCGAAGTCCGCCAGCGAGACGAAACCGACCAGTCGCTTGTCGCGGTTGATCACCGGCAGGCGACGCACTTTCAGGTCGGCCATGTTGCGCGCTACATCGTCCACGTCCTCATCCTCGAAGCAGTAGCGGATGTCTTGCGTCATCACGTCGCGCACGGGCGTGTCGGCGGCCATGCCCCGCGCCACGGCGCGGATGGTGATGTCGCGGTCGGTGACCATGCCGACCAGCCGGTCGCCGTCGCCCACCGGCAGGCTGCCCACGTCCATGCGGTGCATGGTCTCGGCGGCCTCGCGGATGCTGCGGTTGGGCGCGGTGAGGAAGACGTCGGTGGTCATGATGTCGGCGACTTTCATGGGGCATGCTCCAGGGGCGGGTTCCGAAACACCAACCATGGCACCGGCCCGATTCGCCGGGCGTGAAGCGCGCGCACATTCCGCGTGAATGCGCCGCACGGCCTGCGCCGCTTGAGCACCGCAAGGCGCCATGACACGATCGCGCGGGTGAACGGAACTCACCCTGATCCCCAATACCTGCGCGACCTCGTCCGTCTTCGCCGCGTGCGCGACCGGATCGATCGCGAGTACGCGCAACCGCTCGACGTGGAGGCGCTGGCGCGCGGCGTGCACATGTCGGCCGGGCACCTGAGCCGGCAGTTCAAGCTGGCGTTCGGCGAATCGCCTTACAGCTACCTGATGACGCGGCGCATCGAGCGCGCGATGGCGCTGCTGCGGCGCGGCGACCTGAGCGTGACGGACGTGTGCTTCGAAGTCGGCTGCGCGTCGCTGGGCACCTTCAGCACGCGGTTCGCCGAGCTGGTGGGGATGCCGCCGGGCGCGTACAAGCGCGAGCAGGCGCGCATCGCCGAGGGCATGCCGGCCTGCGTGGAACGACAGGTGACGCGACCGATCAGGAATCGAGAAGCGCCCGCCGCGGAGCCGCAACTAGACTGAGCCCGTGGACTTCCCCACCCGCGGAGCAACCGCCATGGACATCACCCTGCACTCGACTTTCCTGCCGCACAACGACCCTGCCGAATCGCTGGCGTTCTACCGCGACGCACTCGGTTTCGAGGTCCGCAAGGAGGTCGAGTACGGCGGCCGGCACTGGATCACCGTCGGTCCGAAGGGCCAGCCGGAGACCTCGATCGTGCTGCACCCGCCCGGCGCGACGCCCGGCCTGACCGACGACGAGCGCCACACCATCGCCGAGATGATGGCCAAGGGCACCTACGCGATGATCATCCTGGCGACGCAGGACTTGGACGGCGTGTTCGAGAAGCTGCAGGCACGCGGCGCGGAGGTCATCCAGGAGCCGACCGACCAACCCTACGGCGTTCGCGACTGCGCGTTCCGCGATCCGGCCGGCAACCACATCCGCATCAACCAGGCGGCCTGACGCCCCCTCGCGCGCGGGCCGTGCTCATGTGCGCGGCCCGCGTTCCTCGCGCGGCTTGGCCTTGCGATCGCGCAGCAGCGCGCTGACCACCAGCGCCAGTCCCAGCGCGGTGGCGACCAGGAACAGCACCAGCGCCAGCCACTCGTAGCGGTTCGGTGCGCCGGTACCGCTGCCGCGCAGCAGCATCGCCGAGGCCAGGATCAGCGCCGCCACGACCACGCCCGCAGCGATGCGGTTGGCGATCTTCTGCAGGTTTTCCATCAGCCGCGATTCCTGCAGCCCGGTGATGCGCACCTGCAGTCGGTTCTCCGCGAGCAACGACAGCACCGAAGAGAGCTTGCGCGGCGCATCCTGCACCAGGCCCTGCAATTCCACCGCTTCCACGGCGAGCGCCGGCATCGACAGCGACCGCCGGATCTGCGCGGAAATCATCTGCGGCATGTGGCTTTCGATCACCTTCTGCACGTTGAGCTGCGGCGCCAGCAGACGGCACACGCCTTCCAGATGCAACAGCGTGCGACCGAGCAGACTCAGCTCCGGCGGCGTGCGCAGCCCGCACATCGCGCCGATGCGGGTGAGGTCGAGCATCAGACGGCCTTCGGAATGATCTTTGAGCCCGGCGTGCGCGGCGTAGCGGGCGATGAGCTGACCGGATTCGCGCAGGTAGCGCTCCTCGTCGAAGGTTTCCAGGCGCGTGCCGAGTGCGATCACTTCATCGGCCGCATCGTCGCCGCGACCTTCCACCGAGGAGAACATCAACTTGAGCAACCGCGTGCGCTGGCGCGGCGGCAGGTGCACGACCATCCCCAGGTCGATCACGGCAAGCCGTCCGTCGTCGGTGAGCAGCAGGTTGCCCGGATGCGGATCGGCATGGATCTCGCCATGCACGAACATCTGGTCGAGGTAGCCGCGCAGCAGCGATTCGCACAGGCGTTCCAGCGCGTCGGGCCGCATGCGCAAATGCACGTGCGAGTCGAGCGGATCGCCGTTGACCAGGTCCATCACCAGCACGCGCGTGCGCGTGAGCGGCCACACGGGGCGCGGGATGAGCAGGTCGGGATATGCGGCGAGGTGTTCGGAAAAGCGCTCCAGATTGGCCGCTTCCAGCGTGTAGTCCAGCTCGCCCACCAGCGCCTTGCGGAACTCGTGCACCCAGTCGGAGAAGCGCACGCGCTGGCCCAGCCCGGTGGTGTGATCCACGCCGGTGGCGATGGAGTCGAGCACGGACAGGTCCTGCCGGACTTCTTCGGCGATGCCGGGGCGCTGCACCTTGACGGCGACGGGGCGGCCGTCGAGCAGTCGCGCACGATGCACCTGCGCCAGCGAGGCCGAGCCCAACGGCGCGGGATCGAACCAGGCGAAGACCTCGGCGATGGGTCTTTCCAGCGAGGTTTCGACCTGCGTGCGGATCGCATCGAACTCGACCGGTGTCACCTGGCTCTGCGTGCGCGCCAGCGCCGCGAGGTAGGGCGCGGGCACCAGATCGGGACGCGTGGACAGGGCCTGGCCGAGTTTGATGAAGGTCGGTCCGAGTGCTTCAAGATCCTTGACGAACTGTTCGGGACGTTGGTCGGCGACGTCGACTTCGCCGATCACCGGCACCGACGAGCGCAAGTCCAGGCCCGTGAACACGCCGGTGCCGCGATAGCGCATGAGGAACCGCAGGATGCGGCCGGTGCGCGCCAGCCCGTGCGGATTCATGCCGTCCGCGCGTGCGCGTGGCATCGCCGACAGCGACGGCGGCGCGGGCAGCGACTCGCGCATTCACTCCGGCTCCAATGCAGGCACGAACGGCGAGACCGGATCGCTGGCGGGAAAGGTTTCCTCCAGCGCTTCGTCGAGGTTCTCGTTCGTATGCTCCAGCCGCCGCTCCTGCGCATCGGGCGGCGGTGCGCCGAGGTTGCGGTTGCCTTGCGCCATGGTCGCCTCCACGCCATCGCTGCGTCACGCCGGACGCGAATGAGCGTCAGCATAGGTGCGCGATGCTAAGAATCCGTGAGGCCTGGCTGGCGTCATTCGCCATCAATCGCGCTTGGGCGGCTCGTCGTGGTTTTCGCCGGGCATCATGCGTCGTTCGACCCGGGCGATCACGGTCAGCACCAGCAGCGTCAGCGCGGTCGCAAAGCCCGCCAGCAGGTGGTAACGGAAGCCGCACATCACACCGATCACCGCCACCATCAGGATCGACGCGGCGGTGGTGATGCCCACGACCACCTGCGATCCGCGCTGCGCGAAGATCGTGCCCGCGCCGATGAAGGACACGCCGGCCACGACGGCCTCCACCAGACGAAGCGGGTCGATGGTCAGGCGCAGTTCGCTGCCCAGGCGATGGTCGGCGATCACCAGTTGCCCCAGCCCGACCAGCAGCGCCGCTGCGCCTCCCACCAGCATGTGCGTGCGGAAGCCGGCGGGGCGGTTCTTCAGTTCGCGCTCAAAGCCGATCACGCCGCCAAGCGCCATGGCGATGGCGGCGTCGCGCAGAACGAGCAATTGCAGCATCCAGTCCATCCGGCCACGGTGGTGGCGACGCTGTGTAGAAGCCGTCACGACGCAACCCGGCACCCCACACGCGCCGATCACAAGCCCGCTCCTACGATCCGCGGCACCTGAGGTCAGGAGTGGAGAACGGGCATGGGCATCATCATCTGGTTGATCGTGGGCGGCATCGTCGGCTGGCTCGCCAGCCTCATCATGCGTCGTGACGCGCAGCAGGGCATCATCCTCAACATCGTCGTCGGCATCATCGGTGCCTTCATCGGCGGCTGGCTCGGCGGCGTGCTGGGCCTGGGCGGAGGCGACATCAACGACGGCAATTTCAGCATCGGCGGCCTGCTGCTGTCGCTGCTCGGCGCCGTGGTGCTGTTGGCGATCGTCAATCTGTTCACGCGTGGCCGCGCCCGCTGACGCGGCGCATGAAGCACAAGCGGTTTCGTTTCGGAAAGGGATTCCGGGTCGCGTTCGAGGTGCGCAAGGTGCAGGCGGCCGAGATGGTCATTGCGCCGGGCGACCGCGAAGGCGGCCCGGACAACCGGCATCGTGGTGCGGACCAGTGGCTTTACGTGGTGTCCGGCAGCGGGCTGGCAATCGTGGAAGGCCGACGGAAAGCGCTGAAGGCGGGCAGTTTGCTGGTGATCGAACGCGGCGAGCGGCATGAAGTGCGCAACACGGGCCGCACGCTGCTGAAGACGGTCAACTTCTATTACCCGCCGGCCTATCGGCACGACGAAGAACCGCTCCCCGCCGGACGAAAATAACCGCGCTCGCGTTCAACACGCTCCCTTGCCGCCCGTCACTCCAGGCGCCCCGCATACCACCGCGCCAGCGCCTCGGGCAGATGCTCGGCAACTTCGATCCCTGCGGCGGTATGCGCATCGAGCACGTCCAGCACCTGCTGCCGCAAGGCGCGCAATGCCGGCAGCTGATCCAGGTAGGCGGGTTCGCCTTCCACACTCTCCAGCACGCGCATGCCCCAGCCGTAGAGCGCCTGCACGCGCCCACGCAGCTGCGCCTGGAGCCAGCCGCGCAACGGCGCATGCACGATGTGACCTCGTTCGCCGAGCGCCGCGACTTCCTGCGCGAGCCGGGCATACGCGCCGCGATACCACTCCGTGTGTCCGGCCGCCTGCACGCGCACGGTGAGCGGGGCAGGGGCGCTGTGATCGATGAGACGATGGTGGAGTTCGAGTTCCAGCCGTCGCGCGTCGCGCACGGTTTCGGTTTCCACCAGCAAGGCGCGGTCGAGGTCGAAGAATTCGAAGAAGCGCGAGTGCAGCGCCTGCATGCGCTCCAGCGGTTGTCGCGAGAAGCCCAGCTTCAGCAGATCCTCGAAGGCGCAGGGCAGCACATAGAGATGGCAGGCGCCTTCGCTGGCACCGCGGGTCTGCTCGGGTCCGGAACTGCGCACGAAGGCCATGCGGCATGGTCGCCGATCCCCGGTGACGATGCGCGGTGTCGACAACGGTTCATGTCGCGACGCGATCTTGATGCGCGCCTCGGGATGCTGCGGCCATGCCACATTCGAGCCGCAACGGCCCGCCCCAGGACGCCGCCGCCGCCTCCGCCAGCGATGGTGGGCTGGTTTACGTCAGCGACGAGGAGCCCGGCCTGCGTCGGCAGCGTGCCGGCAAAGGCTTCCGCTATCTGGACGCCGAGGGTCGCAGCGTTCGCGACGCGACCACGCTGTCGCGCATCCGCGCGCTTGCGATTCCGCCCGCCTACCGCGACGTGTGGATCTGCCGTCGCGCCAACGGCCACCTCCAGGCCTCAGGTCGCGACGCGCGCGGCCGCAAACAGTACCGTTACCACCCGCGCTGGAAACAAGTGCGCGATGCACGCAAGTTCGACCGCATCGTCGCCTTCGCCGCGGCCTTGCCGAAGCTGCGCCGCGCACTGCGTCGCGATCTGGCGCGCGAGGGATTCGGTCGCGAGAAAGTGCTCGCCATCGTCGTATCGGTGCTGGCCGACACGCTGCTGCGCATCGGCAACGCCGAGTACGCGCGCGGCAATCGCTCCTACGGGCTGACCACGCTGCGCAACCGCCACGTCGAATTCCTTCGCGGCGGTCGCGCCCATCTGCATTTTCGTGGCAAGGGTGGATTGCAGCACGACGTCGTGCTCGACGATGCGCGGCTCACGCGCCTGATGCGGCGGTGCCAGCAGCTGCCCGGCCAGATGCTGTTCCAGTACATCGACGACGACGGGCAGCGCCAGCCCGTGGACTCGGGCATGGTCAACGACTACCTGCGCGAGACGATGGGCGAGGATTTCACTGCGAAGGACTTTCGCACCTGGGGCGGCACGTTGCTGGCGATCCGCCTGCTCGCCGCGTGCGAGATACCGCTGCGCGAGGACGGCGAGCCCAAGGTCACCGCGATTCCCGCCGTGCGCAATGAAGTCATCGCGCAGGTGGCGCACCTGCTAGGCAACACGCCGGCGGTCTGTCGAAAGTCGTACATCGACCCGGCGGTGTTCGAGTGTTGGGAGGACGGACGTTTGCAGCGCGCCGTCGCCGTCGCGCGCGGTGAGCGCCAATGGGAGCAGGCTGCGTTGAAGCTGCTGCGACGCAGCCGGCGCGTGACGGGCTGACCTGGCGAGGTGGCTTAGGTCGACGCACCCCGGAGGCGGGCCATCAGATCCGGCAAGGCGATGGACGTCAGATCGTGCCCGGAGAGGCGGGCGATCAACTCCGATCCCATCAACGTCGGCTCCCATTCGTTGCCTTCGAACGCCACCAGCCCCAGCGCCCCGAGGCGCTGCATCGTCTGTGGTGCCATCAGCTCGCGTTCCCAGCGGAACAACTGGTTGCGATGACGCAACGCCAGCAGGGCAAAGCGTTCGGTCTGGGTCAGCTCGGTACCGGCGAGTCGGCGGGCCTGGTGCATGGGCGTGTCCGTAACGGAGTCACTGCGAGCATCCGGAACCGGCGTTTGCGGTCCCATCAGATAAGTCCTAAAGCGGTGCGCGGTTTGATGCGCCGATGGCATGCGCCCCCCCGGAAACACAGCGCCCCGCAAGGCAGGGCCTTGCAGGGCGCAGGTTTGACGCTTTGAAGATGGTGGAGGTGGGGGGAATTGAACCCCCGTCCGAAGGCACTCCATCCCCGGCACTACATGCTTAGCGCTCCGTTGGATCTCGCCCCTGGACAGCACGGCGCGCAAAGCGCATCCAGGAACCAGCCTGTTTTGGGTTAACCAGGGGCTGACAGGCAACCGCCCCCGGCGATTCCGTGATGATGACCCTACGCTGCGAGCACGGACACAAGCAGTTTCGGGGCTTAGGCCTTAAGCGGCCAGAGCGTAGTTGTCGTCGTTGGCAACTAGAAGTTTGCAGCTGGATTTACGAGGAAAGCTACCCCCTCGGCATGCGCCAGGCGATTTCGCGACCCCCGTCGAAGCCAGTGCACCCCCGGGGACAGCTCTCGCTGACTCGACCAGTATAGGGGCGAAGCCCGCCGCCACAAGGGCCACGGTCCGCGCCGTTTGCGGGGGTTCAATCCGGTACGGCCGGGTTCAGTGCTCTTCTTCCAGCAACTGCAGCAGGGCGCGCTGCCTTCTGCGTGTGAGCTTGCGGACCAGGCCGACCAGACGGACTTCCTCGGCGTTGTCGTACTTGGTGGCGCCTTCGCGTATGCCCAGGTCGTTGCTTTCCATGGCCCCGCGACCGGTGGAGAGCCATTCGGAGCTGATGCCCATCTGCACGGCCATCACGCTCAGGCGTTCGTACTTGGGAATCGCCAGGCCCTGGCACCACTTGCGCGCCGTCTCGCGGCTGACGTTGTAGTGCTCGGCGATGGCGCCGATGCGTCGGCGGGCCCGCGGAAATCCTGCGAAATCCCAGGCGGTGTTGAGCCGGCGTGCGAAATCTTTGTGTCGTCCTTGCGGCATGTCCCTACGCTCGGTTGCGATGAGTGCCAGACGCGAGCGAGCCGGCGCGCGTCCACAACCCATTGTTGCGCAGGCCATACGACACACAAGCATGTGCGGGTTGCCGCACGACGCAACTGTCGGGCGTCGTGGCGGCCGTTGAGCGGCGTCAGCGCTAGCCTTCGAGCAGTTGCAGCAGGGCCAGTTGCCTCTCCAGAGAAAGTTTCCTAATCGCTGCATTCAAGCGCACCATGACGGAGCTCTCGTACTCGCTCGGCGGCTCGCGCACTGACTGCTCCGAACTCATGATCTCGCCTCGCCCGGTGGAGAGCCAGTCGTAGTTGACGCCTGATTCCACCGCTATGGTGCGCAGCCGTTGCGTCCTCGGGATCGACTTGCCCAGGCCCCATTTGCGGGCCGATTCCCGGCTGACTTCATAGCGTTCGGCGACCGCGCCGGTACGGCTGTCACCTTGCGGGAGGCCCGCCAGGTCCCAGGCGTGGTGGAGTCGATCGGAGAACTGTGTGTATTGCGATTTCGGCATGTTCAACGCTCGGATGCGGTCTTGGCGGACGCACACGCGAGGTGCGTGAGCTCCAACTTATTGTTGCGCACAGAACGCGAAACGCAGCCATCTTTTGGTTGTTGATTGAGCCAACTTGCGGTGGTATCCAATGCGGCATGAAGACAGATACGGATATCTCGGCCAACCCGGTCGATCGTTATGTGGCTTGTTTCCCCTCCTGCCAGATTGCTGCCGCCGCCGCCGGCGTCAGCACCGAAATGCTGCGTCGCATGCGAAGGTGCGGCTTTGTGACGACGCGCAAACGTGCCCTGCTGATGGCGCGGGCCTGCGGATTTCGCGTGGACGCGATCGAGTTGCTGGGCTTGTCGGGCGTGCGGCGTTCGGCGCGGGCGCCCCGGCCTCGGAATCCGCCAGCGGAATGACCGGGCGCGGCGGGTGCCGGACCGGGCTGAATGCGAGGAAGTCTCGGCCCTGTATGCTGGCGGCATGAGCCCCGAGGCCGTTCGCGAAGTCCGCACGCCCGACCTGTCCGAACTCTCGCCGCGTCGCGGATATCTGCTCGCGCTGATCGTGCTCGTGGGCTCGCTGGTGCTGGTGTTCACGGCATGGCGTGCGGCGCGCGAACGCGAGCTGCGTGCGGCCGAGGCGGAGTTCATCAGCAAGACCGCCGAGGTCACCGAGCTGCTGCGCCAGGGCATGACCAAGTACGAGTTGGTGGCGCGCGGCGGCGTGTCGATGTTCGCCTCGGTGACGCGACCGCGGCCGTCGCCGGTGCAATGGCAGGCGTACGTGGATGGCATGGATCTGCAGCGGCGCTTCCCGGGCATGGTCGGCTTGGGGTTCGCCGAGTTCGTGCCCGCCACGCGCCTGGCGGATCTGCAACTGGAGTGGCGCGAGGCCGGCCACGGCATGCTGGAAGTCTGGCCGCGCGGGCAACGCCGCGATTACGGGCCGATCCTCTACCTGGAGCCGAAGACGCCGGCCAACGTCGGGGCGATCGGCTTCGACATGTACTCCGAGCCCATCCGCAACCAGGCCATGACGCGGGCGATGGAAAGCGGCAACGCCACGTTGTCGGGGCCGGTGCACCTCATCCAGGACGGTCCGCTGCGCAGCACCGGACTGCTGCTGTACCTGCCGGTGTACCGCGGCGGCGCCCGGCCGGCGACGGTCACCAATCGACGCGCGGAAATCCAGGGCTGGGTGTACGTGCCGGTGCGCATGGACGGCTTCGTGCGCAATGCGCTGGGCGCGATGCGCAACGAAAACCACTTCCGCGTGTTCGACGCCACCGATGGCGAGAACCGTCTGCTGTTCGCCACCTCCGCGCCGCGTGATCGTCCGCCGCCGGCATTCCGCCACGACAGCACCTTCGAACTGTACGGCCGGCACTGGCGCGTGGAGTTCGAATCGCCGCCACTGGCGGTGGCGGCGCCGCGCCTTCAGGGCCTGCAGAATTTGCTGGCGCTGGGGCTGTTCTCCTCGCTGCTGTTGTATGCCATCGCGTGGATGCTCGCCCGCACCGAGGCGCAGGCGTACCGGATCGCCGTGCGCATGACGGAAGACTTTCGTCGCAGCGAGCAGCGCTTTCGCAGCGCGATGCGCTATTCGGCGATCGGCAAGGCGCTGCTCGACAGCGAGGGCCACATCGTCGAGGCCAATCCCGCACTGGCGAGCATCGTCGGCCTCACGCCCGAAGCGCTGGAAGGGCGGCGCTTCGACGGGCTGTTCGAGAGCGACGAGCCGGAGATGATCGCGCACGGGCAGGGCACCACCGACGCGCAGGGCGTGCACCGCGCCACGCGACGGCTGCATCGCGAAGGCGGCGAGCCGCGCCAGGCGCAGCTGACCTATTCGCCGGTGCCGGGCAACGTGGGGCAGGACATCGCCGGGCTGGTGCAGGTGGAAGACGTCACCGAGCGCCTGCGCGCCGAAGCGCGCGTGCATGCACTCAACCGCACCCTGGAGGCGCGCGTGGCGTTGCGTACGCGCGAGCTGAGCCAGGCCAACCAGGAACTGGAGGCGTTCGCCTACAGCGTCTCGCACGATCTGCGCGCGCCGCTGCGGGCGATCGACGGCTTCAGCCGCATCCTGATCGAGCGCCATACGACCGGCATGGACGAGACGGGGCGCTCGTACCTCGTGCGCGTGCGCCGCGCCGCCGGGCGCATGGGCGAGCTGATCGACGCGCTGCTGAAGATGTCGCGCGTGAGCCGCGGCGAACTGCGCCTGGAGCGCGTGGACCTGAGCCGACTGGCGGGCGAGGTGATCGAGGAGCTGCGCGTGGGCGACAGCCGGCGGCAGGTCGAGGTGGAGATCCAGCCGGAGTTGTTCGTGATCGGCGATGCGCCGTTGCTGCGCAACCTGCTGGGCAATCTGCTCGGCAACGCGTGGAAGTTCACGCGTGATCGGCTCGATGCGCGCATCGAGTTCGGCGCCGTGCCGACGGAGCAGGGGCTGGAGTACTTCGTGCGCGACAACGGCGCGGGCTTCTCGCAGGCCTACGTCGACAAGCTGTTCCGGCCGTTCCAGCGGCTGCACCACAACGACGACTTCGCCGGGCACGGCATTGGCCTGGCGTCGGTCAAGCGCATCGTCGAACGCCACGGCGGCAGCATCCGTGCGGTAGGCGAAGTGGGGAAGGGCGCGACGTTCTGGTTCACGCTGCCGCGGGAGAAGCTGGGGGAGTAGGTAACGCTCACGTCCTTTGGCTCGTCATTCCCGTGAAAGCGGGAATCGCGGACGTTCCCGTCGGTGGACGGAGCCTCCAATCACCGTTCCGGCGACCCGGGCCCGCAACACTTCGCCGCCACCCCCTCTCCCGGTGGGAGAGGGGCTCGGATCAAGCATCTTTGTTGTGCTTGCGCATCACGCGCTGCTTCTCGCGCTGCCAGTCGCGTTCCTTGCTCGCCTCGCGCTTGTCGTGCGCCTGCTTGCCCTTGGCGAGCGCGACTTCGGCCTTGACCTTGTTGCCCTTCCAGTACAACGCGGTGGGCACCACGGTGTAGCCGTCGCGCTGGATGCGGCCGACGAGGTTGTCGATCTCGTGCCGGTGCAGCAGCAGCTTGCGGGTGCGGCGGTCGTTGGCGACGACGTGGGTGGAGGCGGAGATCAGCGGCGTGATCTGCGCGCCGATCAGGAACAGCTCGCCGTGGAGCACGACGGCGTAGGCGTCGACGATGTTGGCGCGGCCGGCGCGGATGGCTTTCAGCTCCCAGCCCTGCAGGGCCAGGCCGGCCTCGAACTTCTCTTCGAGCTGGTACTCGTGACGGGCGCGCTTGTTGAGCGCGATGGTGCCGCCAGCGGCGCCCTTTCCCTTATCCTTGCCAGTCTTGTTGTTGGAATTCTTGGACATCGCGCCATTGTCCCCGAAAAGCGGGGCTCGCGCGCGACACCAGGCCTTCGGACCCCGCCGCATGCAGACCATCCGCCGTTCCGCCCTCGTCGAGCACTCCGCCGCGCGCATGTTCGCGCTGGTCAACGACGTGGCCGCCTATCCACGCCGTTTCGCCTGGTGTGAAGGCTCGCAGGTGCTGGAGGAGGGCGAGAACCGGATGGTCGCTCGGCTCGATATCGGCTTTGGTGCGTTGCGCACGTGGTTCGTCACCGAGAACACGTCCAGCCCGCCGCACCACATCGACCTGAAGCTGATCGACGGGCCGTTCCAGAGCCTGGGCGGACGCTGGGAGTTCCACGCCCTGGACGAATCGGCGTGCAAGGTCACGCTGACGCTGACCTTCGAGCCGAAGGTGAAACTGCTGGGGCCGGCCATGGCGGTGGGCTTCCAGGGACTGGCCGATCGCATGGTCGACGACTTCGTACGCGTGGCCGACCGGGGGGAAGACGCGTGAGGATCGAAGTCGTCCGCGCCTGGCCGCGGCGATTCGAGGCCGTGAGTCTGGAGCTGCCCGATGGCGCGACCGTCGCGCAGGCGCTCGCGGCGACGGGATGGGGCGACGACGACGGCACGGTGGGCCATGCGGTGTTCGGCGTGCGCGTGGCGCCCGACACGGTGCTCCACGACGGCGACCGGCTGGAACTGCTGCGTGCGTTACAGGCCGATCCCAAGGATGCGCGGCGGCGTCGCGCGGAGTCCAAAACAAAACCCCGGCCGTAGCCGGGGTTTCGTGTAGGGCAGCGGCGCGACCGGTCAGCGGCCGCGGCGCTTGTCCTTTTCCTTCGGCAGGTTGCGGCCGAACTGCTTGACGGTCTGCTTGGCCAGCTGCTCGTCCTGCTCGGGGAAGTAGTCGCCTTCCCACTTCGTCAGGCTGTCGTTCTCGAACCACAGCGTGAGGTTCTTCTTCTCGGTGCGGCCGCGGCGGTCGGTGCGCTGGGTGCTGGCGTAGTCCCAGCGATCGTGGTGGAACGGATCCTCGATCGACGGCGAGCCCAGCAGGAGCGTGACCTGCTGCTTGCTCATGCCGGTCTGCAGCTGGTCGACGTTCGCCTTCTCCAGCAGGTTGCCCTGGTAGATCGGCTGCTTATAGAGGATGCCGCAGCCGCCGGTGACCATGGCGATGGAAAGGACCAGCAGGAGCTTGTACGTCGTGTGCTTCGGCATCGGGGTCTGCGACGGGCGGATAACGTCGCGATGATACACTGAAGGACGAATCCACCAAGCGAGGAGCCCGGCCCAGTCGGCCGTGTTCATCCGCCGTTCCGGCGCCACCGGTCGCGCCGCACCGTTGAGGGACCATCATGGAATCGCAAGAACTCCGCAAGGCCGGTCTCAAGGTCACCCATCCGCGCATGCGGATCCTGGAGCTGCTGGAGCAGTCCAAGCCGCGGCACATGACCGCCGAAGACATCTACCGCCATCTCCTGGAGCATGGCGAGGACATCGGCCTGGCCACGGTGTACCGCGTGCTGACGCAGTTCGAGGCGGCGGGCCTGGTGCTCAAGCACAACTTCGAAGCCGGCCAGTCCGTGTACGAACTGGACCGCGGCCACCATCACGACCACATGGTCGACGTGGACAGCGGCAAGATCATCGAGTTCGAAAGCCCGGAGATCGAGGAGCTGCAGCGAAAGATCGCCGCCAAGCACGGGTACGACATCGAGGAGCATTCGCTCGTGTTGTACGTGCGGAAGAAGCGCTGAAGGCCGGGATTGGATATTCGGGATTCGGGATTGGCAAGCGCATGAAAAAGCCCGCCATCGGCGGGCTTTTTCATGTGCGCAAGTGAATCCTACGTTTGAGGATGTCATCCCCGCGAAGGCGGGGATCCAGGCTCGCGTGCGTCAACGTCGCAGTAGGCCGGAATTGTGGCGGACGCATGGATTCCCGCCTCCGCGGGAATGACGGAGTCAACATGGCGCAGCCTTGCTCCGAATCCCGAATCCCGCTTCAAACCACATCCGCCAGCAACCGCTTCGCCGCCGCACGCGCCTCGCGCGTGAGTTCGACGCCGCCGAGCATGCGCGCCAGTTCTTCCTCGCGCTGCTTGGCGTTGAGCGACTGCACGGCGCTCTGGGTGACGCCTTCGCTGGCGGCCTTGCTCACGCGATAGTGCGCGTGGCCCTGTGCGGCCACCTGCGGCAGATGGGTCACGCACAGCACCTGGCGGGTCGCGCCCAGCGCACGCAGCTTCTGGCCGACGATTTCGGCCACCGCGCCGCCGATGCCGGTGTCGACCTCGTCGAACACCATCGTCGCCACGGTATCCAGGCCCAGCGCGGCCACTTCGATGGCCAGCGAGATGCGCGACAGTTCGCCGCCCGAGGCCACCTTGCGCAGCGGGCGGGCTGGCTGGCCGGGGTTGGCGGCGACCATGAATTCCACGCGCTCGGCGCCCTGCGGATCGGGACGGTCGCCGTCCTGCGGTTCCAGGACGACGTCGAAACGTCCGCCGCCCATGCCCAGTTCGGCGATCAGGGCGGTGGTGCTGCCGGCCAGGTGCGCGGCGGCGTCGCGACGGCGCGCGCTCAGCACGTCGGCGACTTCGCGCCAGGCGCGGCGGGCGGCGTCGATCTCGCCGTCCAGCTTGACCAGGCGCACGCCGGCGCCGCGCAGGGCGTCGAGCTCGGTGGCGATGGCGTCGC
The DNA here is from genome assembly GCF_016735495.2 of Lysobacter sp. MMG2. Lineage (GTDB taxonomy): Bacteria > Pseudomonadota > Gammaproteobacteria > Xanthomonadales > Xanthomonadaceae > Lysobacter_J. Next base: position 247,492 of record NZ_JAERQY020000005.1, on the reverse strand, counting down.
GTTGGGCGGCCAGTTGTTCGGGCGTGACGCGGTGCTTGCGCGCCAGCTCGTGCAGGCGGCCGATGCGATGTTCGATCGCTTCGAATGCGGAGGGGTCCAGGTCCAGGTCGCTGCGAACGCGGTCCAGCAGCGCCAGCGCCTCGTCCACCTGGATCGCGGCCGCGTCGAGCATTGCGTCGACTTCGGACAGGCGGGGTTCGTGTTCGGCCACGCGCTGCAGGTCCGAGCGCACATGCTGGAGATTGCGCGACAGCGACGGGCCTTCCTCGCCGCCGAGTTGGGCGAACGCGCCGTCGCAGGCGGCGATCAGGCCGGCGGCGTGCGCATGGCGGCGGTGGTCGGCCTGCAAACGTGCGATGGACTCGGGTTCGAGTTCCTCGCGATCGAGTTCGGCGTGCTGGTGCTCCAGCCAGTCGATGCGATCGGAGACGTCGCCCTGGGCGGACAGCGCATCGCGCTCCGCGAGCAGGGCATTCCAGCGGGCGGCAGCGGTTTCGACCGCGCGGCGCTCGGCGTCGGTACGGCCGAAGGCGTCGAGCAGGGCGAGCTGGCTGGGGCGTGAGAGCAGGGCCTGGTGTTCGTGCTGGCCGTGGATCTCCACCAGCAGCGCGGCCAGTTCGCCGAGCTGGCCCAAGGTCACCGGACGCCCGTTGACCCAGGCGCGCGAACCGCCATCGGCGCGGATCACGCGGCGGATCTGGCAGGCCTCGTCCTCGTCGAGTTCGTTTTCGCGCAGCCAGGCGGCGGCGAGCGGGACGTCGTGGAGGGCGAATTCGGCGACCAGTTCGGCGCGGTCGGCGCCGTGGCGGACCACGCCGCTGTCGGCGCGCAGGCCGGAGATCAGGCCCAGCGCATCGACGAGCAGCGACTTGCCGGCGCCGGTCTCGCCGGAGATGACGGTCAGGCCGGGCCCGAAGCCGAGTTCGGCCTCGCTGACGACGGCGAATTGCTTGAGGGAAAGGTGGACGAGCATCGGACCGCGATTGTGCCCTGTGTGGGTTGCGGCTTGATAGCGGTGGGGCGTCTCAGGGGCGGAGATTGGTGGGATTCGGGATGGGTGCCGCTTTGTGCTGGCCCGACGAAGGCGTCATCACGGCGACGGCGTGTCGCGCTCGACGGAGGGTGTGATGGATCGGACAGTTGGATCCCCGCCTTCGCGGGGATGACGACCTCGTGGCTGCGAGGGTGCGGGCCTGGGTCCCGGCCTTCGCCGGGATGACGGCTTCGGAGACGCTTTCCCGAATCCCGAATCCCGAATCCCGAATCCCGAATCCCGAATCCCGAATCCCGAATCCCGAATCCCGAATCCCGAATCCCGAATCCCGAATCCCGAATCCCGAATCCCGAATCCCGAATCCCGAATTCCCGATTCCCGCCCCCGACTTGCGTCGCTGCCGGCGCCGGCCTATATCGCCTACATGAGCCGCAAACCCGCCGATCCCAGCCTCGACCCGCGCGCACGCCAATTGCTGCGGACCCTGATCGGTCGCTACATCCGCAGCGGTGAGCCGGTGGGCTCGCAGACGCTGGCGCGGCATGCGGGGCTGGACGTGAGCCCGGCGACGATCCGCAACATCCTCGCCGACCTGGAGGACGCGGGGCTGCTCAGTGCGCCGCACGCCTCGGCAGGGCGGGTGCCGACACCACAGGGCTACCGGCTCTTCGTCGATTCGCTGCTGCAGGTCCGACCGTTGCCGGAGTCCGAAATGGCGCGCCTGCGCGGAGAGCTGCCCACCGGCTCCGGTACGCAGGCCCTGCTGGGCAGTGCGTCGGAGCTGCTGTCGGCAATGACCCATTTCGTCGGCGTGGTCAGCGTTCCGCGGCGCGAGCAGTTCGCCTTCCGCCGCATCGACTTCGTGCCTTTGGACGGCGCCCGCGTGCTGGCCATCCTCGTCTTCGCCGACAACGAAGTGCAGAACCGCATCGTGCTGACGCGGCGGCCCTTCGATGCAAGCGAGCTGGAGCGCGTGGCCAACTACCTCAATGCGCATTTCGCCGGACGCACGGTGGCGGACATCCGCGCCACGCTGGTCCACGAGCTGCGCAGCGCGCAGAGCGAGATGCAGGTGCTGCTGGCCCAGTCGGTCGAACTGGCCGAACAGGCGCTCGCACCCGGCGGCGACGACATGGTGCTGGCCGGCCAGACCCGGCTGATGGGCGTACAGGAGCTGGCCGACCTGGACCGCCTGCGCGACCTGTTCGAAGCCTTCTCCCGCAAGCGCGAGATCCTCCAACTGCTGGAGCGCACCGTGCAGGCGCCCGGCGTTCGCATTTTCATCGGCGAGGAAACGGGGATGGCGCCGCTGGAGGGCATGTCGCTGGTGACGGCGCCCTATGTTGCGGCCGGCAGCGGCACGGTGCTGGGCGTGCTGGGCGTGATCGGCCCGACCCGCATGGCCTACGAGCGCGTGATCCCGGTGGTGCAGGCCGCCGCGGACGCGCTGGGCGCGGCGCTGCACCCGGATTCCTGAGCCACCGTCCCGAGCGCCCCCGGCGCTGGCCGGCCCGCCTTGTCCTGATCGTCTACCCCTGAGCCGGCTTGAAAGCGCGAAGGCAGGCCCCATTGCTGCCCTGACGCGCCTTTGAGCGCGGTTTTCCGCATTGTTTGAGCGCCCTTGGCGCAGGGATGGAGCACCGCATGACTGCCAGTACCACTTCCGGCGAACCCAATCAGACCCCCGACACGGCCCCCGGCGATGAAGCCGACGCCTCGCTCGCCGCCCAGCTCGAGGCCGCCCAGGCCGAACTCGCGCAACTGCGCGAGGACACGCTGCGCGAGCGCGCCGAGCTGGAGAACCAGCGCAAGCGCATGGCGCGCGAGGTCGACATGGCGCGCAAGTTCGCCAACGAACGCCTGCTGGGCGAACTGCTGCCGGTGATCGACAGCCTCGAGGCCGGACTGGCCGTGCAGGCCGATACCGCCGCGCATCTGCGCGAAGGCATGGAGCTCACGCTGCGCCAACTGCTGAAGGTGGCCGGCGACAACGGCCTGGTGATGGTCGATCCGGTCGGCCAGCCGTTCGACCCGGACAAGCACCAGGCGATGAGCATGGTGGAGGCCGCCGGCCACGCGCCGGGCAACGTGGTTCAGGTCTACCAGAAGGGCTGGCTGCTGAACGAACGCCTCCTGCGCCCGGCGCTGGTGGTCGTGGCCAAGCACGACTGACGCCTTGAAGCAGGGCCGCGAGCCCCCCAGATAACGCACATCGGCGAACGACGCCGCACACACCTTCAAGCAGGCGGCCCCGGCCGCCGCACAGTCAAAAGATCAGAGAGGGAGCAACACCATGGGCAAGATCATCGGTATCGACCTGGGCACGACCAATTCGTGCGTGGCCATCATGGAAGGCGGCAAGGCGCGCGTCATCGAGAACGCCGAGGGCGATCGCACCACCCCGTCCATCGTCGCCTTCACCAAGGACGGCGAAGTCCTCGTCGGCGCCAGCGCCAAGCGCCAGGCCGTCACCAATCCGAAGAACACCTTCTTCGCCGTCAAGCGCCTCATCGGCCGCAAGTTCACCGACGCCGAAGTGCAGAAGGACATCGGCCTGGTGCCGTACAAGATCACCTCGCACGACAACGGCGATGCGTGGGTCGAGACGGCCGAAGGCAAGATGATGGCCTCGCAGCAGATCTCGGCCGAAGTGCTGGCCAAGATGAAGAAGACCGCCGAAGCCTACCTGGGCGAGACCGTCACCGAGGCGGTCATCACCGTGCCGGCGTACTTCAACGACAGCCAGCGCCAGGCGACCAAGGACGCGGGCAAGATTGCCGGCCTGGACGTCAAGCGCATCATCAACGAGCCCACCGCGGCCGCGCTGGCCTACGGCATGGACAAGAAGGGCGGCGACCGCAAGATCGCCGTCTACGATCTGGGCGGCGGCACGTTCGACGTGTCGATCATCGAGATCGCCTCCGTCGACGGCGAAATGCAGGTCGAAGTGCTGTCGACCAACGGCGACACGTTCCTGGGCGGCGAAGACTTCGACAAGCGCGTCATCGACTATTTGGTCGAGGAGTTCCAGAAGGACCAGGGCATCGACCTGCGCAAGGACCCGCTGGCCCTGCAGCGCCTGAAGGACGCCGCCGAGCGCGCCAAGATCGAACTGTCCAGCGCGCAGCAGACCGAAGTGAACCTGCCGTACGTGACGGCCGACGCCTCGGGCCCGAAGCACCTGAACATCAAGCTCACCCGCGCCAAGCTCGAAGCGCTGGTGGATGACCTGGTCAAGCGCACGATCGAACCGTGCCGCATCGCGCTGAACGACGCCGGCCTGCGCGCCAGCGAGATCAGCGAGGTGATCCTGGTCGGCGGCCAGACCCGCATGCCGAAGGTGCAGACGGCGGTGGCCGAGTTCTTCGGCAAGGAACCGCGCAAGGACGTCAACCCCGACGAGGCCGTGGCGCTGGGCGCCGCGATCCAGGGCGGCGTGCTCGCCGGCGACGTCAAGGATGTGCTGCTGCTCGACGTGACCCCGCTGTCGTTGGGCATCGAAACGCTGGGCGGCGTGTTCACCAAGATCATCGAGAAGAACACCACCATCCCGACCAAGGCCTCGCAGGTGTTCTCCACCGCCGAGGACAACCAGTCGGCCGTGACCGTGCACGTGCTGCAGGGTGAGCGCGAGCAGGCCCGCTACAACAAGTCGCTGGCCCGCTTCGATCTGACCGGCATCGAGCCCTCGCCGCGCGGCATGCCGCAGGTGGAAGTGTCCTTCGACATCGACGCCAACGGCATCCTGCACGTGTCGGCCAAGGACAAGAAGACCAACAAGGAGCAGAAGGTCGAAATCAAGGCCGGCTCGGGTCTGTCCGAGGACGAAATCGCCAAGATGGTCGCCGATGCGGAAACCCACCGCGAGGAAGACCAGAAGTTCCACGAGCTGGTCCAGGCCCGCAACCACGCCGACGCGCTGATCCACACCGCGCGCAGCGCGATCAAGGACAACGGCGATAAGGTGCCGGGCGACGTGATCGGCCGCACCGAAGGCGCGATCGCCGAACTGGAGACGGCGATGAAGGGCGACGACAAGGCCCAGATCGAGGCCAAGTCGAAGGTCCTGGAAGAGGCCGCGCAGTCGCTGTTCGCCGCGGCTTCGGCCGGCCAGCCGGGCGGTCCGGACGCCGGTGCCGGTGCCGGTCCGCAGGGCGGCGCCAAGTCCGACGACGTGGTCGACGCCGAGTTCACCGAAGTCAAAGACGACAAGAAGTAAGGCCGGGATTCGGGAATAGGGATTCGGGATTCGGAAAGCATGCGTCCGGTTCCGAATCCCTTTCCTGTGTCTAGCCTCTTGCCGTTACGAATCCCGAATCCCGAATCACGAATCCCGGCTCCATGAGCAAACGCGACTATTACGAAGTACTGGGCGTGGCCCGCGACGCCAGCGACGAAGACCTGAAGAAGGCCTATCGCCGCTGCGCGATGAAGCACCATCCCGACCGCAATCCCGGCGACGCCGCCGCGGAAGCCGCGTTCAAGGAGTGCAAGGAAGCCTACGAAGTGCTCTCCGACGCCAACCGTCGGCGCGCCTACGACCAGCACGGCCATGCCGCGTTCGAGCACGGCATGGGCGGCGGTGGCGGCGGTGCCGGTTACGCCGACATGGGCGACATCTTCGGCGACATCTTCGGCAACATCTTCGGTGGCGGCGCCCAGCGCGGCCCGCGTCGCGGCGCGGACATCGGTTACGTGATGGAGCTGTCGCTGGAAGAAGCCGTCGGCGGCACCGAGAAGCAGATCGAGATCCCCACGCTCGACGAGTGCGCGACCTGCGACGGCAGCGGCTCGGCCGACGGCAAGCTGGAGACCTGCGAAACCTGCCACGGTCGTGGCCAGGTGCGTTTCCAGCGCGGCATCTTCTCGATGCAGCAGGCGTGCCCGCACTGCGGCGGGCGCGGCAAGACGATTCCCAATCCTTGCGCGGACTGCAACGGCCAGGGCCGCGTGGAGCGCACCAAGACGCTGCAGGTGAAGATTCCCGCCGGCGTCGACAACGGCGACCGCATCCGCCTGGGCGGCGAAGGCGAGGCCGGTCCGGCCGGTTCGCCGCCGGGCGACCTGTACGTGGACGTGCGCGTGCGCGAACACGAGATCTTCCAGCGCGACGGCGACGACCTGCATTGCGAAGTGCCCGTGCGCATCGCCCAGGCGGCGCTGGGCGACAACATCCGCGTGCCCACGCTGGATGGCGAGGTCGAACTGCGCATCCCGGCCGAAACTCAGACCGGCAAGCTGTTCCGCTTGCGCGACCGCGGCGTGAAGTCCGTTCGCAGCCGCAAGCCCGGCGACCTGTACTGCCGCGTCGTGGTGGAAACACCGGTGAACCTCACCACCGAGCAGCGCGAGTTGCTGGAGAAGTTCGAGGCCACCTTCGTCGGCGACGGCGCACGCCGCCATTCGCCGCGCGCCTCCACCTTCCTCGACGGTGTGAAGGGCTTCTGGGACCGCATGACGTCCTGAGGCGTCGGGCCGCTCATGCGCTTCGTAGCGAGCGGCCGATCAACTGCGAGTACGTGGTCGCCGGCGATGCCGCCAGGCGATCGCGCCACGCCAGCAGATCGCTGAATTCTTCCGCCAGTACCGCGTCGCTCCAGCAGCGACGCGTGGCCGGGCCGAGCGGCGGTTCGGTGCGCGCGATCGGCGCGACGGCTTCGAGCACCACGGCCATCGCGATGTCGGCGTAGCCGAACGTTCCCAGCAGGAAATCGCCGCCACGCGCGTGCAAGCCTGCGCGCGTTCGATCGAGCGCGAATCGCAAAGCACCTTGCCGGCTCAGATGCCGGTACTTCCGATCCAGACGACGCGTCGCGTCGCGCGCCACGAACCGCAACGGGCGAAGCAGCGGTGCCGGCACCACCGCGGCACTGGCTTCGTCCAGCGCGGCCGGATCCGCCAGTACGCCGCGCACGACGCGGCTGCGGGCTTCGGCGAGGGCGGCTTCGCTGAGGTCGTTCCAGGGCGCGATGGCGTCGAACGCACCCAGCCGCGCGTCGCCCGCCACCGTGGCCGCATGCCGGGCGATGTCCCACGACCCGCGTATCGCGTCTCGCCCCACGATCAGCACGGGCACGGACACCGGGCCGTTCCATTGCCGCAGGCGCCAGCGCAGCCCGGGCTCGCTCAGAGTCGGGGTGTATTCGCGATAGTCGAAGGGCACGCCGCACCGTTCCAGCGCCCAACGCGCCTTCTGGGTCCAGGGCGAAAAGGATTCACCGATGAGCAGCGTGCCGTGCGGCATCAGCGCGGTGTCGATGCACGGTGAAGGAAGAGGTGCCCATTACGCCAGCGACGGCGTGATGACGCGGCATGCACCCGCGCGCTTGTCGCGCACGCGCGCGACGATTAGCCTGCGCGCATGAACACGACGACGAATCCGGTCCGCATCCTCATCCACGGTTCCTCCGGGCGCATGGGCCAGGCGTTGCTGCGCCTGTCAGCGGAGCGCGAGGACGTGACGGTCGTGGCTGCCGTATCGCGTTCGCAGCCGGCGCAGCGCGTGGTCGAAGGCGTGCCGCATTTCGCCGTGTCCGAACTGCACGGCGTGCCCGCGTTCGATGTCGCCATCGACTTCAGCCTGCCGCAGGGTTTCGATCCGATCCTGGCGCTGTGCGAGGAACGTGGCGCGGCGCTCGTGTCGGGCACGACCGGACTGGAAGAGCCTCAACGCGCCGCGCTCGATGGCGCGTCACAGCGCATCGCGCTGCTGTGGGCGGCGAACTTTAGCCTGGGCGTGGCGATCCTGAGCGAACTGGTCGAACGGGCCGCGCAGGCGCTGCCGGGCTGGGACTGCGACATCGTGGAATCGCACCACGTGCACAAGAAGGACGCGCCCTCCGGCACCGCGCTGGCGCTGGGCGCGAGCGCAGGGCAGGGTGGGGCGAATCCGCGCTATGCGTCGTTGCGGGCCGGCGACATCGTCGGCGAGCACCTGGTGCAGTTCACGGCCCCGGGCGAGCGGATCGAGCTGATCCACCGCGCCACCAACCGCGACATCTTTGCCCGCGGCGCCCTTCACGCGGCCGCGAAGCTGGCCGGGCGCGCCCCGGGGCGCTACCGCCTGCGCGATCTGCTCGCCTGAACGAGCTTGCCGGAATCCGTCAGATTGACGCTTCCGGCGCAGATGACGCTGGCGTTACCGGCCTTGGGCCGCTAGAATTCCGGCTCGCCTGAACCCCTTCCGTCGGACCGGTCCCGCACCGCGTCCGCGCTTTGCTGCAAGCCGGTTTTGCCGGTGTCTGCGCGACGGGAAGGGTCAGCACCCCCCGGCAGCCAAGGCGATCCCCGTGACCCAACCCGCAATCCTCGCGCTCGAAGACGGAACCCTCTTCGAGGGCGTTTCCGTAGGCGCGCCCGGCCTTTCGGTCGGCGAAGTCGTATTCAACACGGCCATCACCGGCTATCAGGAAATCCTCACCGACCCGTCGTACGCACGACAGCTGGTGACCCTGACGTATCCGCACATCGGCAATACCGGTTGCACCGATCAGGACGACGAGGCAGCACGCGCCTGGGCCGCCGGCCTGATCGTTCGCAACGTCCCGCGTCGTCCGAGCAACTGGCGCAGCCAGGTGTCGCTGCCGGAGTGGCTCAAGGCCCGCGGCATCGTCGCCATCGCCGACATCGACACCCGCAAGCTCACGCGCATCCTGCGCGAGAAGGGCGCGCAGAACGGTGCGCTGATGGCCGGCGCGGCTCCTGGAGAGCGCCTCGACGTCGACAAGGCGCTTGAAGCCGCCCGCAAGTTCCCCGGCCTGAAGGGCATGGACCTGGCGAAGGAAGTCACCACGCGCGAGCGCTACGAGTGGCGCGACGGCCAGCTCGACCTGGACCGCAACGAGTTCGTGAAGGCCGATCCGAAGTTCCACGTCGTCGCCTACGACTACGGCGTGAAGCACAACATCCTGCGCATGCTGGCCGAGCGTGGCTGCAAACTCACGGTCGTGCCGGCGCAGACGCCCGCGTCGGAGGTCTTCGCGCTCAAGCCCGACGGCGTGTTCCTGTCCAACGGCCCGGGCGATCCGGCGCCGTGCGATTACGCCATCGCGGCCATCAAGGAATTCATCGCGGCCAAGATCCCGACCTTCGGCATCTGCCTGGGCCACCAGCTGCTGGCGCTGGCCGCCGGCGCGCAGACGGTGAAGATGGGCCACGGCCACCACGGCGCGAACCATCCGGTGCAGGACCTCGACACCAAGCGCGTGATGATCACCTCGCAGAACCACGGCTTCGCCGTCGACGAAGCGACGCTGCCGGCGAACGTGCGCGTGATCCACCGTTCGCTGTTCGATGGCACCAACCAGGGCATCGAGCTCACCGACGCGCCGGCCTTCAGCTTCCAGGGCCATCCGGAAGCCAGCCCGGGCCCGCACGACGTGGCGCCGCTGTTCGACCGGTTCGTCGCCTCGATGCAGCAGGCCAAGTGAGCGACACGGCCACCAAGCCGATCCGCGGGAAGCGCCACTGGCGCAAGGTTTTCGTTCTCGCGGTGGTGCTGGGCGCCTATCCGGCGTTCGTGCTGGTGGCCACGTACTCGCAGTTCTTCGCCGTGGGTTTGCCCGGCGGTCGCAACGGCCCGGCCGATGCGTACCGCCACTCGCTCGCCAGCGCCATCGTCGCCTACACACTGTCTCCGCGTTGCGTGGACTGGGTGACGGCGGTGATGGAGGACGACGGACAGGGCAACGCGGCCCGTGCGATGGATGCGCACAACAACCGGCTCGGCGCGCGCATAGGCGCGGCCGCCGACAGCTGGAACGCCATGCAGCAGGCCGTGCTTGCTGCCGTGAAGAACGGTGCGATCGACGCCCGATCGCCCGACCAGATCACCTGGCTCGCGCCCGCCGCGTGGCAGGAACGACTTTACTGAGGACCCCCATGCCCAAGCGCACCGACATCAAAACCGTCCTGATCATCGGCGCCGGCCCGATCGTGATCGGCCAGGCCTGCGAGTTCGACTACTCCGGCGCACAGGCCTGCAAGGCCCTGCGCGACGAGGGCTATCGCGTGGTGCTGGTCAACAGCAACCCGGCCACGATCATGACCGACCCGAACATGGCCGACGCCGTGTACATCGAGCCGATCAACTGGCAGACGGTCGAGAAGATCATCGCCAAGGAAAAGCCCGACGCACTGCTGCCGACGATGGGCGGCCAGACCGCGCTCAACTGTGCACTGGACCTGGCCGACAACGGCGTGCTCGAGAAGTACAACGTCGAGCTGATCGGCGCTTCGCGCGACGCGATCCGCATGGCCGAGGACCGCGAGCTGTTCCGCGTCGCCATGTCCGAGATCGGCCTGGAATGCCCGAAGGCCGAAGTCGCGCGCACGTTCGAGCAGGCGGTGGAGATTCAGACCAAGGTCGGTTACCCGACGATCATCCGTCCCTCCTTCACGCTGGGCGGTACGGGCGGCGGCATCGCCTACAACAAGGAAGAGTTCGAAGAGATCGCCAAGCGCGGCCTCGAGCTCTCGCCCGTGCACGAGATCCTCGTCGAGGAATCGGTGCTGGGCTGGAAGGAATTCGAGATGGAGGTGGTCCGCGACACCAAGGACAACTGCATCATCGTGTGCTCGATCGAGAACTTCGACGCGATGGGCGTGCACACCGGCGACTCGATCACCGTCGCCCCGGCGCAAACGCTCACCGACAAGGAATACCAGCGACTGCGCGATGCCTCCATCGCCGTGCTGCGCAAGATCGGCGTGGATACCGGCGGCTCGAACGTGCAGTTCGGCATCAACGCCCACGACGGCCGCGTCGTCGTCATCGAGATGAACCCGCGCGTGTCGCGCTCCTCGGCGCTGGCGTCGAAGGCCACCGGCTTCCCGATCGCCAAGGTCGCCGCCAAGCTCGCCGTGGGCTACACGCTGGATGAGCTGAAGAACGAGATCACCGGCGGTCTGACGCCGGCGTCGTTCGAACCGAGCATCGACTACGTCGTCACCAAGATCCCGCGCTTTGCCTTCGAGAAGTTCCCGCAGGCCGACGCGCGCCTGACCACGCAGATGAAGTCCGTGGGCGAGGTGATGGCGATGGGCCGCACCTTCCAGGAATCGCTGCAGAAGGCGCTGCGCGGGCTGGAAACCGGCAAGGTCGGCCTCGACCCCACCGGGTTGGACCTGTCCAGCGAAGAGGACATCGCCAAGCTCAAGCGCGAACTGAAGGAGCCGGGTCCGGAGCGCATGTTCCACATCGGCGATGCGTTCCGCGCCGGCATGAGCGTGGAAGACGTGCACGCGATGTCGTTCGTCGATCCGTGGTTCCTCGATCAGATCGAGGAGATCATCGCCAACGAGAAGTCCGTCGCCGAAGCCGGCCTGTCGGCGCTCGACAAGTCGCGCATGCGCGAGCTCAAGCGCATGGGCTTCTCCGACGCGCGCCTGGCGCAGCTCACCGGCACCGACGAGACCGCCGTGCGCACGCTGCGCCGCGCCTTCGGCGTGCGTCCGGTGTACAAGCGCGTGGACTCGTGCGCGGCGGAGTTCGCCACCACCACCGCGTACATGTACTCGACGTACGAAGACGAGTGCGAGGCCAATCCGAGCAACCGCGACAAGATCATCGTGCTCGGCGGCGGCCCCAACCGCATCGGTCAGGGCATCGAGTTCGACTACTGCTGCGTGCACGCGGCGCTCGCCCTGCGCGAGGACGGGTACGAGACCATCATGGTCAACTGCAACCCGGAAACCGTATCCACCGACTACGACACCTCCGACCGCCTGTACTTCGAGCCGCTCACGCTGGAAGACGTGCTGGAAATCGCCGACCTGGAGAAGCCCAAGGGCGTGATCGTGCAGTACGGCGGCCAGACGCCGCTGAAGCTGGCGCGCGCGCTGGAAGCCAACGGCGTGCCGATCATCGGCACCACGCCCGACAGCATCGACCTGGCCGAAGACCGCGAGCGTTTCCAGAAGCTGGTGCAGGACCTGGGCCTGGCGCAGCCGCTCAACCGCACCGCGCGCAATCCGGAAGAAGCCGTCGTGCTCGCCTCGCAGATCGGCTACCCGCTGGTCGTGCGCCCGAGCTACGTGCTCGGCGGTCGCGCCATGGAAATCGTCCACGGCGACGCCGACCTCAAGCGCTACATGCGCGATGCGGTGAAGGTGTCCAACGACTCGCCGGTGCTGCTGGACCGCTTCCTCGACAACGCGGTGGAAGTGGACGTCGACGTCATCGCCGACAAGGACGGCAACGTGCTGATCGGCGGCGTGATGGAACACATCGAGGAAGCCGGCGTGCACTCGGGCGACTCCTCGTGCTCGCTGCCGCCGTACTCGTTGAGCCCGGCGGTGCAGGACAAGCTGCGCGAGCAGGTCGTCGCGCTGGCCAAGTCGCTCAAGGTCGTGGGCCTGATGAACACGCAGTTCGCGATCACCTTCGACGAGAACGGCGACGAGACCATCTACCTGATCGAAGTGAACCCGCGCGCCTCGCGCACGGTGCCGTTCGTGTCCAAGGCCACGGGCATGGCGCTGGCGAAGATCGCCGCGCGCTGCATGGTCGGCCAGACGCTGGCCGCGCAGGGCGCGACGAAGGAGATCGTGCCGGACTACTACTCGGTCAAGGAAGCGATCTTCCCGTTCGCCAAGTTCCAGGGCGTGGACCCGATCCTCGGCCCGGAGATGCGTTCCACCGGCGAAGTGATGGGCGTGGGCCGCAGCTTCAGCGCCGCGATGGCGCGCGCGCAGGAAGCCGGCGGCATCAAGGCGCTGCCGCAGGGCGGCAAGGTGTTCGTCTCGGTGCGCGATCCGGACAAGCAGCGCGTGCTGACCGTGGCGCAGGACCTGATCAAGCGCGGCTACGCGCTGGTCGCCACCGAAGGCACGCACGCCTTCCTGACCGCGCAGGGCCTGGAGTGCGAGCGCATCAACAAGGTGACCGAAGGCCGTCCGCACGTGGTCGACCTGATCAAGAACGGCGAGATCGTCTACATCGTCAACACGACCGAAGGTCGCCAGGCCATCAACGACTCGTTCTCGATCCGCCGCGAAGCATTGCAGCACCGCGTGACGTACTCGACCACCGTGTCGGGTGCGCGTGCGCTGGTGAGTTCGCTGGAGTTCCGCGGCACCGGCCCGGTGTGGTCGCTGCAGGAACTGCACGCGGAAGTGCAGGGCGCGGCGTAAGCGTCGCGCTTTTGTAGCCCGGGTAAGCGACGCGCACCCGGGTTCAGGGCGCGTGACGGCGATCCCGGGTGCGCTTCGCTCACCCCGGCTACGATCCTGGCATCCCCGGGATGGCGGGGATTCAAGCCTGAGGGCGTCACCCCCGGCGGAAGCCGGAATGGCGCGGACAATTGGGTTCCCGCCTTCGCGGGAATGACGGCTCGGGGCGAATGCGGCTTTCGCCCTGACCGTCATCTGATAGAGAATCCGCATAACGGACTGCCGGGAACCGAGCCCGGCAACAGGAAGAACAAGCAATGCGAGCACCCCTTACCCTTCAGGGCGCACAGCGACTGCGCGCCGAGCTGGAAGAATTGAAGTCGGTCAAGCGCCCGGCGGTGATCAACGCGATCTCCGAAGCGCGCGCGCACGGCGACCTCAAGGAAAACGCCGAGTACCACGCCGCCCGCGAACAGCAGGGCTTCATCGAAGGCCGCATCAAGCAGCTGGAAGCCGAGCTGTCGCACGCGCAGGTGATCGACGTGTCCTCGCTCAACGCCGGCTCGCGCGTGGTGTTCGGCGCGACGGTCGAACTGGCCGACACGGAAACCGACGAAGAGCGCCGCTACCAGATCGTTGGTGACCTGGAAGCCGACATCAAGCTGGGCCTGATCGCGATCTCCTCGCCGGTGGCGCGTGCACTGATCGGCAAGCACGAAGGCGACACGATCACCATCGATGCGCCCGGCGGCACCCGCGAGTACGAAATCGTCGGCGTCAGCTACGCCGCCGGCTGAGAGCGGCAGAGTGATCACGCTGCTGCTGCCGCCGCGCGAGCGCTTTGGCGGCCAGCGTCTGTCGGAGTCCACCGGCAAGGCGCTGGCGCGCGGCGATCGCAGCGAGCGCGGCGGCGATGCGCTCTCCGACATTCTCGATGTGCTGCCGCGCGGCTGGCCCGTCGCGGCCGCCTCGCGTCAACGCGATGCCGGCGACGCCGCGCACGCCGCCTGGCTGCGTGCGGATCCGGCCTACGTGCAGCCCGACATCAACGGCGCACGCCTGCTGTCCTACGGACAGGCGCTGGGTCTGACCGCGACCGACGCAGCCGCACTGCTGAAACCGCTCAAGCCATTGTTCGGCGACGCGGGCTTTCCGATCGACGCGCCCGTTCCATCGCGCTGGTACCTGCGCTTGCCGATGGGCGCGAAGCTGCCTGCGTTCACTTCGCCCGAGCAGGCCCTCGGCGCCGATCTCTTCGATGAGTTGCCGCAGGGCCCCGAAGGCCGCCGCTGGCGTGCATTGCTCAGCGAAGCGCAGGTCGTGCTGCACAACCATCCGCTCAACGCGCAGCGCGCAGCGGCCGGGCTGGCGCCGGTGAACTCGTTGTGGTTCTGGGGCGCGGGCGCGCTGCCCGATCGCGTGCAGTCGACGTACACGCGCATCGCCAGTGATGACGAGACCCTGACGGCGCTGGCCGTACTCGGCGGCGTGCACGTCACCGCCAGGGCATCGTCGTGGAATGGCGATGCCGCCAGCGGGAACACGCTCATCGACCTGCGCGACTCGCGCGATCTCGCCCTGCTCGAGGGCGCATGGTTCGCGCCCCTGCTGAAGGCCGTCGCCGACAGCGCGCTTGCGCAGCTTCGCTTCGAATTCGACGACGGCACGCGCTACGACATCACGCGCTCGCAGCGCTGGCGCTTCTGGCGTCGCCCGCTGGTGTCCTTCGTCGCGTCTGCCGCATGAAGCCGGTGGCACGACTGCGGCGCCGCGAGTGCCCCGATCCGGGGCAGTGGCCCGACACGATGCCGCGGCTGCTGCGCCGCTTGTACGCCGCGCGCGGCGCGACCACGCCCGAGCTCGCGCAGCCGCGCCTGACGAACCTGCATCCGCCGGAACTGCTCGGTGGCCTGGACGCGGCGACGGCGCTGCTCGCCGAGGCCATCGCGCACGACAGGCACATCGTAGTCGTCGGCGATTTCGACTGCGACGGCGCCACTGCCTGCGCGGTTGGCGTGCGCGGGTTGCGCATGCTCGGCGCGCGGCGCGTTTCGCACGCGGTGCCCAATCGCATCGTGCACGGCTATGGCTTGTCGCCGGCGCTGGTGGAGGAACTGGCGGCGCTGCAGCCCGACCTGCTGGTCACCGTCGACCACGGCATCGCCTGCCATGCCGGCATCACGGCGGCGAAAGCGCGCGGCTGGCAGGTGCTGGTGACCGATCATCACCTTCCGGGCGAACACCTGCCACCGGCCGATGCCATCGTCGATCCGAACCTGCGCGGCGACGCATTCCCGAGCAAATGCCTGGCCGGCGTCGGCGTGATGTTCTACGTGCTGCTCGCATTGCGACGGCACCTTCGCGAACGCGGTGCGTTCGACGGGCGCGAGCCGGACCTGCAGGTGCTGCTCGACCTCGTCGCTGTCGGTACGGTCGCCGACGTGGTGCCGCTGGATGCGAACAACCGCGCGCTCGTCGGTGCGGGACTGCGACGCCTGCGCGCGGGTCACGGCTGCGCGGGCTTGAAGGCACTGATCGAAGTGTCGCAGCGCGATGCCGGCCGTCTGACCGCCACCGACATCGGCTACGCCGTCGGCCCGCGACTCAATGCGGCCGGGCGCCTGGAAGACATGGCGCTGGGCATCGAATGCCTGCTCACCGACGACCTCGCGCGGGCGCGCGACATCGCCGCCACGCTCAACGAGATCAACAGCGAGCGCCGCGCCGTGCAGCAGCAGATGACCGATGACGCCGAACGCGCACTCGGCCGCGTGGCGATGGGCGAGGGCGACGCTCCGGCGGCGGTGTGCCTGTTCGATGCCGAATGGCATCCGGGCGTGGTCGGCCTGGTCGCTTCGAAGATGAAGGAGCGGCTGCACCGTCCCGTCATTGCGTTCGCGCCGGCCGAGCCGGGCAGCGATTCGCTGCGCGGCTCCGCGCGCTCGATCCCGGGCTTCCACATCCGCGACGCGCTGGCCGACGTGCACGCGCGTCATCCGCATCTGATCGAACGCTTCGGTGGGCATGCGATGGCCGCGGGCCTGTCGCTGCGCGCGGAGGCCTTCGCGGCGTTCGCACAGGCCTTCAGGGAATGCGCCGCGGCCCTGCTCACGCCCGAACTTCTGCAGGCCGAACTGCTCAGCGACGGTGAACTGGTGGCCGACGAATTCTGCCGCGCCAGCGCCGAAGCGCTGCGCGACGGCGGGCCGTGGGGGCAGGGTTTCGGCGAGCCTCAGTTCGACGGCGAGTTCGATGTGATCGGTTGGCGGGTCGTTGGCGAGCGGCATCTGAAACTCGAACTCGGCCTCGCAGGGCGTCGCCTCAACGCGATCGAGTTCGGCGGCTGGACCGGACTTGCGCCGCCCGCGCGCGTGCGCATCGCGTATCGGCTGGAAACGGACGATTACCGCGGAGGCGACGCCGTGCAACTGATCGTCGTCCATCGCGAAAGCGTCGACGGGATTGCGTAGGGCATCCGAATGCGGACGATACGTGCGCCTTGAACGGCGAGCGGTCGGCCGCCGATCGCCCTGACTGCACGATTCTCGTCGCGAGCGAAACACGACTCTCGCTCTATTCCTGACGGCACAGTCTTTGCCGGGCGTCGTTCGGGCAACCGATGTCACAGGCCCCCTCCTAAGGGGGGGAGTTCGCGCCGGAAAAGCTGCTTAACTCGATGCAGGTAGATGCGGAGCAGTCCACCTTGCTGTTCCCGCATTCGCGCGGTGCCACCGGCGCCGCTATCGACGCATCATGGAACCCGCAATGACAGCGCACTACGAGACTCGCGACGAGGTCGCGGTCATCACACTCGACAACCCGCCCGTCAACGGACTGGGATACCGCACGCGACGCGGCATCGTCGACGGCATGCAGCGCGCCCTGGCCGACGGGGCGGTGAAGGCCATCGTGATACATGGGCAGGGCAACGCCTTTTCCGGCGGCGCCGACATCCGCGAGTTCGACTCGCCGGACGCGCAGCGCGAACCGAGCCTGCATACGGTGATCCGGACGATCGAATCCTCGCCCAAACCGGTCGTCGCCGCGATCCACTCGGTGGCGATGGGCGGTGGGCTGGAGCTCGCGCTGGGATGCCACTACCGCGTGGCGGAGCGCGACGCGCAGATCGCCTTGCCGGAGGTGAACCTGGGCCTGTTGCCGGGTGCGGGTGGCACGCAGCGCCTGCCGCGCGTCGTCGGGCTCGAGCGTGCCGTGAACATGATCGTTTCCGGCGAGACGGTTCGCGTCGCAAGTCTGGAAGGAACCCGCCTGTTCGACGCGATCGTCGACGTGGACGTGATGCCTGCCGCGCTGGCGCTGGCACGCGACGTTATGAAGAAGTCGGCGCACCCGAAGGTGCGTGATCTGCGCGTCGAGCATGAGAATCCCGAAGGCTACCTGGGCTTCGTCCGCGCGACGCTGTCCGCCAACGCGAAGTCGTTCCCCGCGCCGCTCAAGTGCGTGGACGCGGTAGCAGGTTCGCTCAAGCCGTTCGAACAAGGATTGGCGGAGGAGTGGGCCGCATTCCAGGCGCTGATGGCGACACCCGCGTCGCGTGCGCTGCGGCATGCGTTCCTCGGCGAACGCATGGCCAGCAAGATTCCCGACGTGCCCGCCGACACGCCGACGCGCCGCATCGACCAGGTCGCGGTGATCGGCGCCGGCATGATGGGCGGCGGCATCAGCATGAACTTCCTCAACGCGGGGATTCCGGTCACGCTGCTGGAGACGAACGCCGAGGGCCTGGAGCGGGGCATCGCGAACATCCGCCGCAACTACGAAGCCTCTGCGAAGAAGGGCAAGCTCACACAGGAGCAGGTCGAGCAGCGCATGGCGCTGTTGAACGGGACGTTGTCGTATGGCGACATCGGCAACGCGGACCTGGTAATCGAAGCGGTCTTCGAGAACCTCGACGTCAAGGAGTCGGTGTTCAGGCAACTCGACGCCGTCGCGAAGGCCGGCGCGATCCTCGCATCGAATACCTCCACGCTAGACGTCGATCGCATCGCCGCATTCACCGGGCGGCCGCAGGACGTGGTGGGCATGCACTTCTTCAGTCCGGCGAACGTGATGCGGCTGCTTGAAGTCGTCCGCGGCGCGAAGACCGGCAAGGACGTGCTGGCCACCGTGATGAAGCTGGCGAAGCGGATCCGCAAGGTCGCGGTCGTCGCCGGAGTCTGCGATGGCTTCATCGGCAATCGCATGATCGAACAGTACTCACGGCAGGCCGGCTTCCTGCTGGACGAAGGCGCGCTTCCCGAGCAGGTCGACCGTGCCGCGGAGGCATTCGGCTTCGCAATGGGGCCCTTCCGCATGATCGACATGGCCGGCAACGACATCAGCTGGGCCATTCGCAAGCGTCGTTACGTGGAGCAGCCCGAGTTCACCTATTCCAGGACCGGCGACCTGCTCTGCGAGATGGGACGTTTCGGCCAGAAGGCCGGCGCGGGTTGGTACGACTACAAGGCGGGCGACCGCAAGGCGTACCCGAGCGCGAAGGTCAACGAGATGATCCAGGCCCATTCGAAGTCCCTGGGCATCGAGCGCCGGCACATCAGCGACGAGGAGATCGTCGAGCGCCTGGTTCTGTCGATGGTCAACGAGGGCGCACTGATCCTGGAGGAAGGCATCGCGACGCGGGCCTCCGATATCGACATGGTGTACCTGAGCGGATACGGATTCCCCAAGCATCGTGGAGGACCGATGTTGTACGCCGATGAAGTCGGGCTCTACAACGTCGTGCAATCCATTTCACGCTACGCGGCCGGTTACGAGGGCAGCGCGTGGAAGGTGGCGCCGCTGCTGCAGAAGCTGGCGGACGAAGGCAAGGCCTTCAATTCCTGACGGTTGTGCGGGACGGTTTCCAGGACAAGGCAATGAAAGAAGCAGTGATCGTTTCCACCGCGCGCACCGGCCTGGCGAAGAGCTGGAAGGGTGCATTCAACATGACGCACGGCGCCACGATGGGCGGGCACGTCGTGAAGCACGCGATCCAGCGGGCGGGCCTGGATGCAGGCGAAGTCGAAGACGTGATGATGGGGTGCTCCTATCCCGAAGGCGCGCTGGGCAGCAACATCGGGCGACAGATCGCGCTGCGCGCCGGGTGCCCTGTCACGGTGCCGGGCATCACCCTCAACCGTTTCTGCTCGTCGGGACTGCAGACCATCGCGATGGCCGCGCAGCGGATCATGACCGGCGAGGGCGATGTTTTCGTCGCCGGCGGGGTCGAGAGCATCTCGTGCGTCCAGGCCTACACCAACACCCACATGATGGAAGAGGCCTGGCTCAGCCAGCACAGGCCGGCGATCTATTGGGGCATGTTGCAAACGGCGGAAACCGTCGCCAGCCGCTATGGCATCTCGCGCGAGCGTCAGGACGAATACGGCGTGCGCAGCCAGCAACTCGCAGCGGCCGCTCAGGCCGCGGGCCGTTTCGCGGACGAGATCGTGCCGATCAAGGTGAAGATGGGCGGCATCTGTCGGGATACCGGCAGGATGGAAAGTCGTGACGTCACGGTCGAAGCCGATGAAGGTATTCGCCCCGATACCACGCTGGAAGGCGTGGCGAAGATCCGCACCGCGATCCCGGGTGGCGTCATCACGGCGGGCAACGCGTCCCAGTTTTCGGATGGTGCGTCGGCGGCGGTCGTCATGAACGCCGACGTGGCTGCCGCCAAGGGGCTCAAGCCGTTGGGTGCATTCCGCGGTTTCGCGGTGGCCGGTTGCGAACCCGACGAGATGGGTATCGGTCCGGTGTTCGCGATCCCGAAGCTGCTCAAGAAGGCCGGTCTCGGTATCGAGGATATCGGCCTTTGGGAGCTCAACGAAGCCTTCGCCGTGCAGGTCCTGTATTGCGTGGATCGACTTGGAATTCCGATGGAGCGGCTCAACGTGAGCGGCGGCGCCATCGCGGTGGGTCACCCCTATGGCGTATCGGGTGCGCGTTTGGTCGGGCATGCCCTGATCGAAGGGAAGCGACGCGGTGTCCGCCATGTGGTGGTGACCATGTGCATCGGTGGCGGGCAAGGCGCCGCCGGTTTGTTCGAAGTGTTTTGATGGGGCACGCACATGTCGCTCATTCTGTCGCGCCGTGACCTGGATTTCCTGCTGTATCAATGGCTGGATGTCGAAAGCCTGTGTCAGGCGCCGCGTCACGCCGAGCACTCACGCGAGACCTTCGACGCTGCTCTGGATACCTACGAGCAGGTCGCCTCCGAACTGTTCGCCACGCACAACAAGAAGAGCGACCAGAACGAACCGCACCTGGACGGCGGCGCGGTCAACATCATTCCGGAAGTCGGCGAGGCGCTGCGCGCGTTCTGCGAAGCCGGGTTGATGGCCGCGGGGCAGGACGACAGCCTGGGCGGC
Source organism: Lysobacter sp. MMG2 (assembly GCF_016735495.2). Lineage (GTDB taxonomy): Bacteria > Pseudomonadota > Gammaproteobacteria > Xanthomonadales > Xanthomonadaceae > Lysobacter_J. Next base: position 227,020 of record NZ_JAERQY020000005.1, on the reverse strand, counting down.
ATGCAGCTGCCGTTGGTCGTCGAGAAGGCCGGCTTCGCCTATTGCCTGGCCGCGAACGTGGCCACCGCGTCCTACGCGCTCCTCACCATCGGCAACGCGAACCTGCTCCGGACCTACGGCACCTCGGCACAGATCGAGGCGTTCGTGCGGCCGCAGATGGAGGGTCGCTTCTTCGGCACGATGTGCCTGTCCGAACCCCAGGCGGGCTCCTCGCTGGCCGACATCATCACGCGCGCGGATTACGAGTGCGAGTCGCCGCTGGGGTCGCAGTACCGCCTGCGCGGCAGCAAGATGTGGATCTCGGGCGGCGAGCACGAACAGCGGTTCCGTATCGACGACGCGAGCTGCCGAAAACGCACCGCCGCCAGCGGACAGGATGAGCTTGGAAGGCGCGTTCTCGCTGACCAGGAACAACGCTGCCGGCGTGACCTTCTCCGGCTTGATCGCATCCAGCATCGCCGGCGGCAGGACGTCCTCGGTCATGCGGGTGGCGGCCATCGGCGCGATCGTGTTGACGCGGATGTCGTTCTTGCGGCCTTCCAGCGTGAGCATGTGCATCAAGCCGACAAGCCCCATCTTCGCTGCCCCGTAATTGGACTGGCCGAAATTGCCGAACAGGCCCGAGGAAGACGAAGTCATCAGGATGCGCCCATAGTTCTGCTCGCGCATCAGTTCCCAGACGGCCTTCGTGCAATTGACCGAACCCATCAGGTGTACATCGAGCACGGCGCGGAAGTCGGACATTTCCATCTTCGAGAAGGACTTGTCGCGCAGGATGCCGGCGTTGTTGATCAGGATGTCAACACGGCCGAATGCGGCGCGGGTCTGATCAACCATCGCGACGACCTGTTCGAAGTCGGTCACATTCGCCCCATTGGCGATGGCTTCACCGCCCGCGCGACGGATTTCCTCGACTACGGCCTCGGCGGCCGAGCCCGAACCGCCCGTGCCATCGCGGCTGCCGCCCAGATCGTTGATCACCACTTTGGCACCGCGCGATGCCAGGCCCAGCGCATGCGCGCGTCCCAGGCCGTTGCCGGCGCCGGTCACGATGGCCACGCGGCCGTCGAATCGAATCGTCATGTTCGTTTTCCTTTCGTCGAATCAGGGATAGCGGCGAGTGATCGACTCGGCCACGCAGGCCGGCTTGCCCGCGCCTTCCAGTTCAACGGTCATCTCGATGAGCAGTTGCGCGCCTTCGTTGTCGATCGCATCCCAGCCGAGCAGCTTGAAGTGCCCGCGCACGCGGCTGTCGACCGGCACCGGCTGGATGAAGCGGACCTTGTTGAGCCCGTAGTTGATGCCCATCGTGCTGCGGCGGATTTCGAACGCCGTGGCGAAGAGGGCCGGCAGCAGGCTGAGGGTCAGGAAGCCGTGTGCGATCGGCGTGCCGAACGGGCCCTTCGCCGCGCGCTCGGTGTCGACATGGATCCACTGGTCGTCGCCGGTGGCCTGTGCGAACTGGTTGATGCGGGCCTGGTCGATCTGGATCCAGTCGCTTACGCCGATGATCTCGCCGACGAGAGGCTTCAGGTCGGCGATGGTTTCGTAGGTTCTCATCCGGGTTCCGGTTTCGGGATGTGTAGGGGCTTGCTTGGCTAAGCGGCATCGCCGGGCGAAAGCGAGCAGCGGCAAACAGCAAGCCTTGAGCGTAGTCATGATCGCCAGACCAGGCCCCCCGTATTTGGAGGGGGCGCTCGTTCCGGGCACGTCGCGCGCCGTTCGCCGTTGCATGTTGGCGCGTTGTGAGGCCTTGCCCGCGTGTCACACACGGCGGCGACTAGGTCGCAGACGATGCATCGCATCCCATCGGGTCGCCAGGATGCCACCGTCGAATCGCGTGGGCTCGTCCGCGTCGCCGCTCGCCGATGCTCTGCCCGCCAGGAGCCTGCTGTCAGGCAGGCGCACCGACAGTTTCGCGCGTCGCCTGCCGTGGCGTCCGCGGTCCCAGCCCGAACAACGGCCGCAGCACGCCCACACGTCGCACGATCTCGAATCCCGCAAAGCACAGCGCCAGCGTGACGGCCACCAGCATCGGGCCTTCGACGACCGGGCGCAGGCCCAGCGGCTGCAGGTTGTGGGCGAGCACGACGATGATCGTCTGGTGGAGGATGTAGACCGGAAACACGGCCTCGGTGAGGTAGCGCCGCGCCGGGCTGTCGCCGGGTTTCCAGTGCGCGGCGAAACCGACGATGGCGACGATGGCGCTCCACTGGAACAGGCCCCAGATGCAGCGCTGGACCATGCGCAGCGCTTCCGGCGGCGGTGTCGCATCGTCGTTGAACGTGCCGAAGTACCAGACGATGAAGACGTAACCGGCGACGGAAAGCGCGGCGGCCGGCCACCGCAGCGCAGCGAAGCGATCCCACACCGTCTGCGATCGCGCCACCGCGTAGCCCAGCAGGAATTGCGGCAGGTACTGGGCGTGGTTGTACCAGTCGTCGACGAGCGCGTGGGTGGATTCAAAGCGGCCCACCAGCGCCACGCGCACGACCACCAGGAAGACGATCGGCCAGACCAGAAGACCCCAGCCGGACATCGCCGCGACCACCCGCGCCTTCAGTCCGGACAGCTTGCCGCGCGTCGTCCAGCGCAACAGGCACAGCACCACGGTATAGGCCCACAGGTAGACGACGAACCACAGGTGGTTCCAGGTCGGCACGTCGAGGCAGTCGCCATCGCGGCAGAAAGTCGGGTCGTTCGACAGGTACCGGCCCCAGAAGGCGAGATAGCCATCGTGGTAGCCGCCGGGCAACTTCTCCACCACCTCGTAGTACGCCTGCGGGGTGACGATCACCACCATGCCGAACACCAGCGGCACCAGCAGCCGCCACGAACGGCGGCGAAGGAAACCGTCTTCGCCCTTGCCCAGCAGGTACGCACTGGCCACGCCGGAGATGAAGAACAGCAGCGACAGCCGCCAGGGCGAGGTCATCATCATGAACGGCTCGAGCGCGTCGCCCGCGAACGGGCTTTTGACGTGCCAGTCCCAGGTCACGTAGTACATGCCCACGTGGTACAGCACGAGCAGCGCGAAGGCGCCGATGCGGACCCAGTCCAGAAAGTAGCGGCGTTCCATGGCGGTGCGTCCTTGGTGTGGGATGCCCGCACTGTTGGCCGCGCCAGGCGCCGTTCCCAGCGCAAAGTGACCAACCGGCGGCCGCTTGGGACGAATCGCGGGGAGGCAGGGACCGATCGCGCCTAGAATCCGGACGATGAATGCGCCCATTGCGACGACCACTGCCGGCCCCTTCCGCTCCGATCGCTGGCGGCGCGTGTTCGAGGTCGGCTTCTGGGTCGTGATGACCTGCATCAACGCGGTCGCCAACAGCATCACGGTGCTGATCGACATCGAGAACTCGGGCCTCGGGTTCGCCGCCTGGGAGCCGGTGACCTGGGAGTGGTCGAGCGGGATCCTGATGCTGGCCCTGGTGCCGGCGGTGGTCTGGTTCACCCGGCGGGTTCCGTTCCACTGGGACAGCTGGCGCCGGGCGCTGCCGTGGCATGTGCTGGGCAGCGTGGTGTTCTGCCTGGTCCACGTGGTCGGGATGGTCGCCATTCGCGAGGCCGTCTATGCCTGGCAGGGCGGCGATTACGACTTCGGTTCCTGGCCGCGCCAGCTGATCTACGAGTACCTCAAGGACGTGCGCAGCTATGCCGGCATGGTCGTCATCATCGAGGGCTACCGCTTCATCCGCCGCCGCTGGCAGGGCGAGGCCAGCCTGCTGGGCGAACCGGACGAAGGCCCGCCCGTCGAGCCGGTCGAGCGGCCCGAACGCTTCCTGGTTCGCAAGCTGGGGCGCGAGTTCCTCGTCGCCGCGATGGACGTGGAATGGCTGCAGGCCTCGGGCAACTACGTGAACCTGCGCGTGCGCGGCCACGACTACCCGCTGCGCAGCACGATGGCGACCATCGAGGAGCGCCTGGACCCGTCGCGGTTCGCCCGGATCCACCGCAGCTACATGGTGAACCTGGGCCAGGTGGCCTCGATCGAGCCGCTGGACACCGGCGATGCCCGCGTCCACCTCGCCGACGGCACCGTCCTGCCGTGCAGCCGGCGCCATCGCGAGGCGCTGCGCGAGCGGGCCGGGTTCGCCTGAGCGGGCGGATTTGACGCGACGGCAACATTGGCGCACCTAGGCTGAACAGCCTCCGCCCCGCCCAGGAGTTCCGTGCCATGCCGTTGACCATCAACATCGACCTGTCCGACGAGGACCTGCAGCACTTTGCCGGCATCGTCGAGAGTGCCCGGCAGGAAGCCGCGGACAAGAGCAATGCCCAGGTCGTGGAGGCCGCCGTCGCGCTGGCGATGAAGGCGCAGCAGAGCAAGCCGCCGCAGTTCGTGAAGGACCGGCTGGAGATGCTCGATGCACTGATCGCGATGCTGCGCGACGAGGCCTGGGCGCTATCGGAAGCCGACGCGGCGAACGTGCGTTCGGCGCTGGCCTACTTCGTCTCCGCCGGCGACGCGATCCCGGACAACGTGCCGGTGCTGGGCTTCATCGACGACGCGATCATGATCGAACTGTGCGCACGCGAGCTGAAGCACGAGATCGAGGCCTACAACGACTTCTGCGACTTCCGCCAGCGCGAAGCCGATCGCCGCAAACTCGACCCGGCCACGGTGGGGCGCGCGGACTGGCTCGAAAACCGGCGGGAGGAATTGCAGGACCGCATGCACCAGCGCCGCTCGCGCGATTTCCGCGGAGGGTTCGGCAGCGGCTTCGGAACCGGCTACGGCGGCAGCAGCAGCTACGGCCCGGTGAGCCGCTATTCCGACAGCGGCTGGCGGCCGGGACCGTTCCGGTTCCGCTGAAAGCGGCGGCGTTGCTCGATCCTCGCCCGTCCGCGCGGTTCCGCCGCCGTCGGCGGCCTGTCCCTCTCCCGCAGGAGGGGAGGGATTGCGCGCTCTGTTAGAATCGCCGGTTCCTTTGATCCAATCTCGCACCGGACATGATCGAGCTCAATCCCGTCCGCCAGCGCATCGCCGACCTCACGGGCCGGCTGGATGCGCTCAGGGGGTATCTTTGACTACGACGCCAAAGTCGAACGTCTCGAAGAAGTAAACCGCGAACTGGAAAGCCCCGACGTCTGGAACGACGCGGAGCGCGCCCAATCGCTGGGCCGCGAGCGCTCTTCGCTCGAGAAGGTCGTCGTCGGCATCCGCACCCTCACCGACGGCCTGGTCGGCGCCGGCGAACTGCTGGAACTGGCCGAAATGGAGAACGACGAAGGCACCGCGCTGGCCGTGGTGGACGACGTCGATCGCTACGCGAAGGACGTCGAGAAGCTCGAGTTCCAGCGCATGTTCTCCGGCAAGATGGATTCGGCCAACGCCTTCGTCGACATCCAGGCCGGCGCCGGCGGCACCGAAGCACAGGACTGGGCGGAAATCCTCCTGCGCATGTACCTGCGCTGGGCCGAATCGCGAGGCTGGAAGGCCGAACTGATGGAAGTCAGCGGCGGCGACGTGGCCGGCATCAAGTCGGCGACCTTCCGCGTGGAAGGCGATTTCGCCTACGGCTGGCTCAAGACCGAGACCGGCGTGCACCGCCTGGTGCGCAAGTCGCCGTTCGATTCGGACAACCGCCGGCATACCAGCTTCACGTCGGTGTTCGTGTCGCCGGAAGTCGACGACAAGATCGACATCGAGATCAATCCGGCCGACCTGAAGACCGACGTCTACCGCTCCTCCGGCGCGGGCGGCCAGCACGTCAACAAGACCGAGTCGGCGGTGCGCATCACGCACGTGCCGTCCGGCATTGTCGTGGCGTGCCAGACCGAACGCAGCCAGCACGCCAACCGCGACCGCGCCATGAAGATGCTCGCGGCGAAGTTGTACGAGCTGGAAATCCAGAAGCGCAACGCCGAGCGCGATGCGGTGGAAGCCACCAAGTCCGACATCGGTTGGGGCAGCCAGATCCGCAACTACGTGCTGGACCAGAGCCGCATCAAGGATCTGCGTACCGGCATCGAACGCAGCGACACGCAGAAGGTGCTGGACGGCGACCTGGACGAGTTCGTCGAGGCCAGCCTGAAGTCCGGCCTGGAAGTCGGATCCAAACGCGCCGACGCCGTGTAACCCCCGCGGCGGCCCGCCGGCCGCCGCCGTTTTGATTTTGCCCCGCCCACGAAACACACTGGCTCCCCGCGCCCTGGCTTCCAGCGCCGCGCGAACGCCACATCCCACTCCAGCCCGACCGAACCGATGACCGACCAGACGCCCGCCCCGCAGACGCCCGCCGACGAGAACTTCCTGATCGCCGAGCGTCGCGCCAAACTCACGGCGCTGCGCGGAGAGGGCATCGCGTTCCCGAACGACTTCCGCCGTGCCGACTACGCCGGCGATCTGCAGGCGCAGTTCGCCGATGCCGAAACCTGGACCGCCGAAGCCCTGGAGGCCAAGGGCCAGCGCGTGGCGATTGCCGGCCGCATCCTGCTCAAGCGCGTGATGGGCAAGGCCAGCTTCGTGCAGATCCAGGACGAGTCCGGCCGCATCCAGCTGTTCTTGCAGTCCAACGTGCTGGGCGATGTCTACGAAGCCTTCAAGGGCTGGGACGTGGGCGACATCGTCGGCGCCGAAGGCGCGCTGACGCGCACGAAGACCGGCGAGCTGTCGGTCAAGGCCGACGTCCTGCGCCTGCTGACCAAGTCACTGCGCCCGCTGCCGGACAAGTTCCACGGATTGGCCGACGTCGAACAGCGTTACCGCCAGCGCTACGTCGACCTGATCGTGACGCCCGAGGCGCGCGATGTCTTCGTCAAGCGCAGCAAGATCATCCGCGCCATGCGGGCCTGGCTCGACGCCCGCCGCTTCCTGGAAGTGGAAACGCCGATGATGCATTACATCCCCGGCGGCGCCGCGGCCAAGCCGTTCGTGACGCACCACAACGCGCTGGACCTGGAACTGTTCCTGCGCGTGGCGCCGGAGCTGTACCTCAAGCGCCTGGTCGTCGGCGGCCTGGAGCGCGTGTACGAGATCAACCGCAACTTCCGCAACGAAGGCGTCTCGACCCGCCACAACCCGGAATTCACCATGCTCGAGCTGTACGAGGCCTACGCCACGTACAACGAGATCATGGACCTGACCGAAGGCGTGATCCGCGACGTCGCGCTCGAAGTGCTGGGCACCACGCAGATGCACTGGGACGGCGCCGACATCGACCTGGGCCCGGCCTTCCGCCGCTGGCGCCTGGACGAAGCGGTGCGCCACTACAACCCGGAGATCACGGCGGCCGACTGCACCGACCGCGCCGCGCTGGTGCGTCACTGCGAGCGCCTGAAGGTGCCCGTGAAGGCCGGCTACGGTTGGGGCAAGCTGTTGCTGGAAATCTTCGAGAAGACCGCCGAGCACCAGCTGGTGCAGCCGACCTTCATCACGCACTACCCGGTCGAAGTCTCGCCGCTGGCGCGCGAGAGCGATGCGGAGAAGGGCATCACCGACCGCTTCGAACTGTTCGTCAACGGCAAGGAGCTGGCCAACGGCTTTTCCGAGCTGAACGACCCCGAAGACCAGGCCGAGCGCTTCCGCTCCCAGGTTGCGGCCAAGGAGGGCGGCGACGACGAGGCCATGCACTTCGATGCCGACTACATCCGGGCACTGGAAGTCGGCCTGCCGCCCACCGGCGGCCTGGGCATCGGCATCGATCGCCTGGTGATGCTGATGACCGGTTCAGCCTCGATCCGCGATGTCCTGCTCTTCCCGTACATGCGCCCGGAAGCCGGCTGACGACCGACACCCCGCTGTAGCCCGGGTAAGGCGAAGCCGCACCGGGTCGAAGGCCGTGGTGGCACGTACGTCGAAAGCCCCCGGGTGCGCTGCGCTCACCCGGGCTACCGGGGCCTTTGCCCAATGAAGGGCGGCTAAAGACCACGCGACGTTCGGCCGATTCCTACATCAGGCCGGGAGGTTCCCGGCTGCGGCTGCCGCCGGGCCGGGGTATGCTGCCCTCAATGGCCACCACAGGGGGTGGCGGCACTTACGGAATCATGATGTGAACGTCGTCATCGTCGATGACCAAACCTCCGCGCGCACGATGCTGCGCCACATCATCGAGGACATATCGTCCGAGCTGCATGTTTCCGACTTCGGCGATCCCGAGGCGGCGCTGGGCTGGTGCGAATCCAATCAGCCCGACCTGCTCCTGCTCGACTACCGCATGCCCGCGCTCGACGGACTCGAGTTCGCCCGCCGTTTCCGCCGCCTGCCGCTGCACCGCGACATCCCGATCATCCTGGTGACGGTGGTCGGCGACGAGCCGATCCGCCAGGCCGCGCTGGAAGCCGGCGTCATCGACTTCCTCGTCAAACCCGTCCGTCCGCGTGAACTGCGCGCCCGCTGCCGCAACCTGCTGCAGCTGCGCCAGCAGTCGGAGAACGTGAAGCAACGTGCGCTGTCGCTGGAGCAGCGCCTGCTGTCGAGCATGCATGAAGTGGAGGAGCGCGAGCGCGAAACGCTTTCGCGCCTCGCCCGCGCCATCGAGTACCGCGACGCCGGCACCAGTGCCTACCTGGAACGCATGGCGCACGTCGCCGGGCTGATCGCCGAGCAACTGGGCATGTTCGAGGACGAGGTGCGCGTCATCGAGATGGCCGCGCCGCTGCACGACATCGGCAAGATCGCCATTCCCGACGCGGTGCTGATGAAGGCCGGTCCGCTGTCGGAGGACGAGACCGCGGTGATGCGCCGTCATCCGCGCATCGGCTACGAGCTGCTCAGCGGCAGCCAGAACCGTTTCATCCAGGCCGGCGCACTGATCGCGCTGCGCCACCACGAGCGTTACGACGGCAGCGGCTATCCCGATGGCCTGCGGGGCGAGGAAATCCCGTTGGAAGCAAGGATCGTCGCGGTTGCCGACGTATTCGATGCGCTGATCTCACCCCGTCCCTACAAGAAGGCATGGGACGTGGATGCAGCGCTGGGTTACCTGTATGCGCAGCGCGGTCGTCTGTTCGACCCGCGCTGCGTCGACGCGCTGATCCGCAGCCGCGAGCGGCTGGAGGACATCTGCAACCGGTTCTCGACGGTATCCGCGCGCCCCGGCCTGGAGTGAGCCGTGATGTTGAGCGTCTTGAGCAATCTGAAAAAGGAGCTTTCGCGACGCCCCGACAGTGAACACGGTCAAGCCTTCGTGCGCCTTGCCGTTCTGTCGGTGGTGCTGGTCTACATGCTCGTGCGCGGCGCCACCGGCGCGCTGCCGTCGAAGGAGTACGTCAACGTCCTGAAGATGGTGGAGACCGGCTTCGCGGTCGGTGCGTTCCTCATCGCATGGATCCTCTGGCGGCCGGGCAAATCGCACCTGCGCCGCATCATCGGCATGATCTCCGACTACGGCCTGATGGCCGCGGCGATGATCCACATCGGCGAGCCGCTGGCGTGGGTCTACGTGATTCTGATGTGGGTCACGGTCGGCAACGGCCTGCGCTTCGGCAACGGCTATCTGTATGGCGCCGTGGCGATGTCGTTCGCCAGCTTCGGCGCGGTGGTCACGTTCAACGACTACTGGCTGCACAACCGCGTGCTCGCGGTCGGCCTGCTGCTGGGACTGGTGGCGATCCCGCTGTACCTGTCGGGCCTGCTGCGCGCGCTGACGACGGCGACGGACGAAGCCCGCCGCGCGAACGAAGCGAAGAGCCGCTTCCTGGCCAACATGAGCCACGAGTTCCGCACACCGCTCAACGGCCTGGCGGGCATGTCCGAGCTGTTGGCGACGACCCGGCTCGACAGCGAGCAGCGCGAATGCCTCAGCACGATCCAGGCCTCCACGCGCAGCCTGCTTTCGTTGGTCGAAGACGTGCTCGACATCTCGGCGATCGAGGCCGGCAAGCTCAAGCTGGACCGCGTGGATTTCACCCCGCGCGAGCTGATGGACAGCATCAGCCTGATCCTGCAGCCGCAGGCGCGCGCCAAGCAGTTGCAGTACGAGGTCGCCATCGCCCGCGACGTGCCCGAGTTCCTGCGCGGCGACATCGGCCATGTCCGCCAGATCCTGATCAACCTCGCCGGCAACGCGGTGAAGTTCACCGACCAGGGCTCGGTGCGGGTCGAGGTGAGCGTGGTCGACCCGGGCGCCGAACGCGTGCGCCTGCGCTTCACCGTGACCGACACCGGCATCGGCGTGCCCGCGGCCATGCGTCAACGGCTGTTCAAGCCGTTCGAGCAGGGCGACGTCAGCCTGGCGCGCCGCTACGGCGGCACGGGCTTGGGCACGACCATCGCCAAGGGCCTGGCGGAAGGAATGGGCGGCAGCATCGGTTTCGAACCGGTGGAGCCCGGCAGCTGCTTCTGGGTGGAGCTGCCGTTCGAGCGCGCCGAGGCCGCGCCATTGGCGGAGGAGGACACGGTTTCGTTCGCCTCCGCGCAATCGGAGACGGCGCCCAACGTCATCGCGTTCTCCGACCCGTTCCTGCGCCACCGCGCGCGGGTGCGCAGTCTTTCGATCATCGTCGCCGACGACCACATCGCCAACCGCATGGTCTTGCAGCGTCTGCTGCAGAAGGCGGGGCACCGGGTGGTCTGTGTCGAAGGCGGCGAGGAAGTGCTCAATGCACTGGCGACATCGGACTACGACGCGGTCATCACCGATCTGCACATGCCCGACGTCAGCGGCCTGGACCTGCTGCGCCAGCTGCGCGTGATGGAGGCCGGCAGCGGTCGCCGCACACCGGTGCTGATCCTCAGCGCGGATGTCACCACCGAATCGATCCAGGCCTGCGAGCAGGCCGGCGCGCGCGCGTTCCTGTCCAAGCCGGTGTCGACCACGCGACTGCTCGACACGCTGGCGGACATCGCTGCCAATCAGCGCGTCGCGGCCACCATCGTCGCGCCGCCGCGCGCCGAGGCGACGCTCGCGGGCGACAGCCACTTCGATCCGTCCGTGCTCGACGAGCTGGGTGCGCTCGGCATGGGCGCGGGCTTCGAGCGCGAGTTCATCGCGCAATGCCTGGTCGATGCCGACAAGTGCCTGCAGCAGATCGAAGTCTGCGCGCAGCGTGCCGACTGGGAGCGCATGCGCGACCAGGCTCACGCGCTCAAGGGCGTGGCCAGCAACCTTGGCCTGATCAAGCTGGCGGCCATCAGCGGTGAGCTGATGCGGCTGCCCGACTGGCAGCTTGCGCGCGACTGGTCGGCGAACCTGGCCCGTCTGCGCGAGCGGCTTGCGCAGGGCAGGGCGGCGCTGGAAACGCGTGATCGACAGCGTGGCGCGCGCGGCGAAGGCGAGCGCTCTCCCTGATCCTCGGGCCGGATCGCGGCCCGATCGTCCCCTGTTTTACGACCGACTGCGGCGTCGGTACTGCCGTCCCCCGTGGCCGCCCGTCAGGCGGCCGCTTCCGTGCCCGAACGACGCTCCTGCGCGCGCACGATGCGCTCCATGGTGCGAAGTGCCTTGTCGCCGAGTGCCAGCGCCGTGTCCACCCACACTTCGGTGATGCCCATCAGTTCGTCGTAGCCGACCGGCTGGGCGATCCCGCGCACGGCGTTCATCGCCAGGTGCGCATGCGGAGCTCGCTGCTGGCGGCGGATCACGTCGTTCACCGCGGCCTCGCCTTCGCCCTTCGGCACCAGGATGTCGACCACGCCCATGCGGTGCCATTCCTGGCTGGGCAGGATCGAGCCTTCCATGATCAGCCGTTCGGCCAACTGCGGCGACACGCGCTTGCACAGGAAGGAATACGCGCCCATGCCCGGGAACAGGCCGAACAGCACTTCGGGCAGTCCCATCTCGCAGTCTGCCTCGGCGACGATGGTGTGGCACGACAGCGCGAGCTCCAGACCGCCGCCCAGCGCATCGCCCTGGATCAGTGCGACCGTACGAACGTCGCCGCCCAGGCCGGTGTGGAAGTGGTGCACGCCCTCGACGCAGCGGCGGGCATAGGCCAGCAGGTGCTCGCGGTCGTTGGCGCGGATCAGTTGCGAGAACAGTTGCAGGTCGCCGCCCAGGTTGAAGGCGTGCGGTGCGTTCGAGGCGAGCACGACGTGGCGCAGGCGACCGCTCTGGCGCTGGTTCTCGCGCAGCGTGATCGAGTTGAGGAAGCTCCACATATCGTCCATGAGTTCCGTGCGGAAGCACGGACGCGCGCCCTGGGCATGGTCGTTATGCATGTACATCCAGTGCGTGTCGCCTGCGGGGTCGGATTCGACGCGCAGGGTCGGGTAGGCGCGCGTGCGGTGCAGCTTCTCGATCATGCTCATGTTGCGGTCCTCGGCATAGCCGCCCGCAGGCAGGGAGTGGGCAGCGAGCGGCAGGGGGTGTTGCCCACCGGCCGATCCTACACCGCACGATCTGTCCATAAGAGAAAGCCCCACCGCAGGGGAGGGGCTTTCATGAAACGTCCGACAAACGGGCAGGCGGCGTTCAGTGAGGCGCCGGAGCGTCCCGCAGTTCGCGGCGCAGGATCTTGCCGACGTTGGTCTTGGGCAGTTCCGTGCGGAACTCGACGTAGCGCGGATGCTTGTAACCGGTCAGGTGCTCGCGGGCATGGGCCTTGACCTGCTCGGCGGTCAGCGTCGGATCCTTCTTGACGATGACGACCTTGACCGCCTCGCCGGACTTCTCGTCCGGCACACCGACGGCAGCCACTTCCAGTACGCCCGGCATCATCGCGATGACGTCTTCGACTTCGTTGGGATACACGTTGAAGCCCGACACCAGGATCATGTCCTTCTTGCGGTCGACGATGTAGAAGAAGCCCTTCTCGTCCATGCGCGCCATGTCGCCGGTGTGCAGCCAGCCGTCGGGGTCGATGGCCGCGGCGGTTTCCTCCGGACGCTTCCAGTAGCCCTTCATGATCTGCGGGCCGCGCAGGCACAGTTCGCCCACTTCGCCCTGCGGCAGCATGTTGCCGGCTTCGTCCTTGACGCAGGCGTCGGTGGAGGAGATCGGCAGGCCGATGGCGCCGTTGTAGTCGGCCAGATCCATCGGGTTGATGCATGCCGCCGGCGCGGATTCCGTGAGGCCGTAGGCTTCCACCAGCGTCGTGCCGGTGACCTGCTTCCAACGCTCGGCGACCGAACGCTGCACGGCCATGCCGCCGCCCAGGGTGAGGTGCAGGCTGGAGAAGTCGATCTCGCTGAAGCCAGGCGTGTTGAGCAGGCCGTTGAAGAGCGTGTTGACGCCGGTGATGGCCGTGAACTTGACGCCCTTGAGCTCCTTGACGAAGCCCTTCATGTCGCGCGGGTTGGTGATCATGTAGTTCAGGCCGCCGAACTTCATGAAGACCAGGCCGTTCGCCGTGAGCGCGAAGATGTGGTACAGCGGCAGCGCGGTGATGATGATCTCCTCACCCATCCGCACGTTCGTGCCGACCCACGCGGCCGCCTGCTGCATGTTGGCGACCATGTTGCGATGGGTGAGCATCGCGCCCTTGGCCACGCCCGTGGTGCCGCCGGTGTACTGCAGGAAGGCGATGTCGGACGGCTCGATGTCGATCTCGGGCAGCGCGTGGCGCTGACCCAGCGCCAGCGCGTCGCGGAAGCGGATCGCGCCCGGCAGGTCGTAGTCGGGCACCATCTTCTTCACGTACTTCAGCACGAAGTTGACGATCGAGCCCTTCGGGAAGCCGAGCATGTCGCCCAGGCCGGTGGTGACGACCTGCTTGATCTGCGTGTCGGCGATCACTTCCTGCACGGTGTGCGCGAAGTTGTCGAGCACGAAGATCACGCTCGCGCCCGAGTCCACCAGCTGGTGGCGCAGCTCGCGCGCGGTGTACATCGGGTTGGTGTTGACCACCGTCAGGCCGGCGCGCAGCACGCCGAAGGTCGCGATGGGGTACTGCAGGCAGTTGGGCATCATGATCGCGACGCGATCGCCCTTCTTGAGCTTCAGCTCGCCTAGCAGGTACGCCGCGAACTGGGCGCTGAGCTGGTCAATCTCGGCATAGGTGTAGGTCTTGCCGAGATTGGCGAACGCGGGGCGGTCGCGGTAGTTCTCGATGGCACTTTCCAGCACGGCGACGACGGATGGAAATTCATCCACATCGATCTGCGCCGGAACCCGTTCGGGGTACTGCGCCAGCCACGGACGTTCGAAACTCATCGCGATCCCCTCTCCATCGCTGTTGAAGCAGCCTTCCAGATCCGTCGGTCGCATTTCATGGATGCTCCACCGTACGGTGTTTGCCCGATTGGAGCATAGGCTCCAGAGGGCTGGCAAGGCGCGTCGCCGCGCGCCGACCCCCGTGGCAGGATGTACGCGCTCACGCGTGGCAAGGGGACATCGGAATGGGGAAGGCAAGGGGCTGGGTGCGCGCCGCGATGGCGCTGTGGTGGGTGCCGGGACTGGTGCTGTTGCTGGCCGCCTGCGGCCGCACACCGCCGGAGGAGCGCCTGCGCGGCACGCTCGCGGAACTGCATACGGCCATCGAAAAGAAGGACGCCGCGGCGTTGGACGACGTGCTGGCGGAGGATTTCGTCGGTCCGGGCGCGTTGGACCGCGACGGCGCGCGCCGCATGGCGCAGCTGATGTTCCTGCGGTACGGCGCGGTGGGAGCCAACATCGGCCCGGTGTCGATCGAACTGCAGCCCGGCCACGCGACCGCGAGCTTCAACGTAGCGCTGACCGGCGGGTCGGGCCAACTGCTCCCCGAGGCCGCCCGGCTGTACGACGTGCGCACGGGCTGGCGCGAGGTGGACGGGGAGTGGCGGATGACCAGCGCGGAGTGGGACGCGAAGCTGTAACGCGTCGCGAAGGTCCTGCGCGGGCGCGACTCCGTTCCGGTCATGCCGGCGACCTGTGCATCCCGTCATCCCGGCGAAGGCCGGGACCCAGGTTGTCGCGCGTTCCGTTCGCGTCCCGTCATTCCAGCGAAAGCTGGAATCCATTTCGACCTGGGCGTGCGGATGGCGCGAAACAACAGAGCGGCGCCGCGCGGCAACGGCGGTTCACCGCTGCCTCTTCGTTGCCCTTCACCCCAACCCCTCTCCCGGCGGGAGAGGGGCTTGAGCGTTGCGGGCTTGCGCCGCTCCCGCGTCAGAGCGCCTTGCGGGCGGCCAGCTGCCGCAGCACGTAATGCAGGATGCCGCCGTGGCGGAAGTACTCCACTTCCTTGGGCGTCAGCAGCATCACCTTTACTTCGAACGACACCGTGCTGCCGTCCTTGCGCGTCGCGGTCACCGTGGCGCGCTTGGACTCGCCGTCCTTCAAACCCGTCACGCTGAAGGTTTCCGAGCCGTCCAGCCCCAGCGTCTGCGCGTTCTCGCCGTCGTTGAACAGCAACGGCAGCACGCCCATGCCGACCAGGTTGGAGCGGTGGATGCGCTCGAAACTCTCGGCGACCACGGCCTTCACGCCCAGCAGGTTGGTGCCCTTGGCCGCCCAGTCGCGCGAGGAACCGGTGCCGTATTCCTTGCCCGCCAGCACCACCAGCGGCACGCCGTCGGCCTTGTACTTCATTGCGGCGTCGTAGATCGACAGCTTCTCGGGCGCTGCGCCGTCCTTGCCGAAGTACAGCGTGTTGCCGCCTTCCTCGCCACCGAACATCAGGTTCTTGATGCGGATGTTGGCGAAGGTGCCGCGCACCATCACGTCGTCGTTGCCGCGACGGCTGCCGTAGCTGTTGAAGTCCGCCGGCTGCACGCCGCGCTCGATGAGGAACCGGCCCGCCGGCGAATCCTTCTTGATGTTGCCGGCCGGCGAGATGTGGTCGGTGGTGATCGAATCGCCGAACAGGCCCAGCACGCGCGCGCCGAAGATGTCGTCGATCGAACCGACCTGCATGCCCATGCCGTCGAAGTAGGGCGGGTTCTTGATGTACGTCGACGACGCGTCCCACGCGAACGACTCGCCTTCCGGCGATGCGATCGCGTTCCAGCGCGTGTCGCCCTTGAACACGTCCGCGTAGTTCTGCGCGAACAGCTCCGGCCCGACGGTCGCGGCGATGACATCGCCGATTTCCTTGTTGGTCGGCCACACATCGCGCAGGAACACGTCCTGGCCGTTCGTGCCCTTGCCCAGCGGCTCGCGGCTGAGGTCGATGTCCACCGTGCCGGCGATCGCGTAGGCCACCACCAGCGGCGGCGAAGCGAGGTAGTTCATCTTCACTTCGGGATGCACGCGGCCTTCGAAGTTGCGATTGCCCGACAGCACGGAGGCGACGACCAGATCGCCCGTGGCGATGCCGGCGCTGACTTCCGTGGGCAGCGGGCCGGAGTTGCCGATGCACGTCGTGCAGCCGTAGCCCACGACGAAGAAGCCGAGCGCTTCTAGGTCGTCCAGCACTCCGGCCTTGCGCAGGTAATCGGTGACCACCAGCGAGCCCGGCCCGAGCGAGGTCTTCACCCACGGCTTGGCCTTCAGCCCCAGCTTCGCCGCGTTGCGTGCGAGCAGGCCGGCGCCGAGCATCACCGCCGGGTTCGACGTGTTGGTGCACGAGGTGATCGCCGCGATCACCACCGCGCCATCCTTCAGCCGCACGTTCTGCTGGTTGATCGTGATGTCGGAGATGCCCTTGTGCAGCGATTCGTTGCCGACCGCCGCGCCGCCGCCTTCGGCGACGAAGTTGGCGACGTCGGGCGAACGCTTGTCGCGGCCGACGGTGAGCGGGCCCAGGTTGTCGCGGTAGTTCTGCTTCACGTCGACCAGCAGCACGCGGTCTTGCGGACGCTTGGGGCCGGCGAGGGAGGGCTTCACGTCGCCCAGGTCCAGTTCCAGCGTGGTGGAGTAGTGCGCTTCCGGCGCGCCCGGCTCGTGCCACAGGCCCTGCGCCTTCGCGTAGGCCTCCACCAGCGCGATGTGCGGCTCGCTGCGGCCCGACAGGCGCAGGTAGGTCAGCGATTCGGCGTCGATCGGGAAGATGCCGCAGGTCGCGCCGTATTCGGGCGCCATGTTGGCGATGGTCGCGCGATCGGCCAGCGGCAGGTGCTGTAGGCCGTCGCCGAAGAACTCGACGAACTTGCCCACCACGCCCAGCTTGCGCAGCATCTGCGTGACGGTGAGGACGAGGTCCGTGGCGGTCGTGCCTTCCGGCAGCGCGCCGGTGAGCTTGAAGCCCACCACCTGCGGAATCAGCATCGACGAGGGCTGGCCGAGCATCGCCGCCTCGGCCTCGATGCCGCCCACGCCCCATCCCAGCACGCCGATGCCGTTGATCATCGTGGTGTGGCTGTCGGTGCCGAACACGGTGTCGGGGAAGGCGAGCTGCTCGCCGTCGACGTCGCGCTCGACGACGACGCGCGCCAGGTTCTCCAGGTTCACCTGGTGGACGATGCCGGTGTTGGGCGGCACGACCTTGAAGTTGTCGAACGCCTTCTGGCCCCAGCGCAGGAAGCTGTAGCGCTCCATGTTGCGCTGGAACTCGATCTTGCCGTTGAGGTCCAGCGCGTCGGCGGTGCCGAACACATCCACCTGCACGGAATGGTCGATCACCAGCTCCGACGGAATCAGCGGGTTGATCTGGCTCGGGCTGCCGCCGAGCTTGGTCACCGCGTCGCGCATCGCCGCCAGATCGACCACGCAGGGCACGCCGGTGAAGTCCTGCAGCACCACGCGCGCGGGCATGAAGGCGATCTCGGTGTCGGGCTCGGCCTTGGCATCCCACTTCGCCACGGCTTCGATGTGCTCCTTGCCGACCGTCACGCCGCCGTCCTCATGGCGCAACAGGTTCTCCAGCAGGATCTTCATGGAGTAGGGCAGGCGGCCGATATCGAAGCGTTCGCCCAGCGCCGGGAGGCTGAAATAGGTGAGGTTGCGTCCGCCCACGGCGAGCTGGCGGCGGGTGGAGAAGGAGTCATGGGACATGGGGGAAGCTCCTGGCGGTCCTTGGCTGAATGGCGAGTCTGGCTCGGGGACCGGTCGATTATCCGCTGCTCGCGTTAATCCGCCGACCGGACGATGGTCTACATCCTGAACAGGTCCCGCGTCCTGGCGCTTGCAGAACCATGCGCAATTGAGTATGTGGCGCCAGGTATGTACAATTCGTGCATACCGAATCCGTCGGTGCCGAGGAGGTCCCCGTGGAAGCCATCGTTGCCGAACGAGGCCAGATCACCCTGCCCAAGGCCGTCCGCGACGCGCTGGGCCTGACCAAGGGCACCCTCCTCAAGGTGGAGCTGGAGGGCGGGCGCATCATCCTGCGCAAGAACGTCGACGACGCCATTTCGCGCGCGCGCGGCCGCTTCAAGCTGCCCGAAGGCGTGACCACCGACGACATCATGCGCGAGTTGCGCGGCCGCGCCCCGGGCGATCCGGTAGACGTCTGACGCCATGACCGCGCCGGCCGGCAACACCATCGCCATCGATACGTCCGTGCTGATCGACCTGCTCGGCGAGGACGCTGGCATGGCCGATGCGGCGGAGCAGTGCGTCCGCGATGCATTGGCGCAGGGCCCCGTCGTGCTGTGCGACGTGGTCGTCAGCGAGATCACCGCCGGCCTGGGGCACGGCACCGACATCATGGACGTGGTCGAGGAGATGGGGATGCGTTACCTGCCCGTGGAGCGCCGTTCGGCGATTCGCGCGGGCGAAATGCAGCGCCGCTTCAACCAGCGTCGCCGCGCGACGGGGCAGGCCGGCCAGATGTCCCCGCGCACCGTACCGGACTTCATCGTCGGGGCCCACGCGCTGCTGCAGTGCGCCGGCCTGATCACCCGCGATGCCGGGTTTTTCCGCGACTACTTCAAGGGCCTGAAGATCATCGTGCCCAAGACGGTCGCTTGAACGAACCAAGTCAAAGAGCCTGAGTTTTTCCTGGAGAGAACCATGTTGGAAGCCTACCGCCACCACGTTGCCGAGCGCGCCGCGCTGGGTATCCCGCCGCTGCCGCTGACCGCGCAGCAGACCGCCGATGTCATCGAACTGCTGAAAGCTCCGCCGGCGGGCGAGGAAAGCTTCCTGCTCGACCTGATCACGAACCGCGTTCCGGCCGGCGTCGATGACGCTGCCAAGGTGAAGGCCTCGTACCTCGCGGCTGTCGCCTTCGGCACCGAGAAGAACGCGCTGATCACCCGCGCCCGCGCCACCGAGCTGCTGGGCACGATGCTCGGCGGTTACAACATCCACCCGCTGGTGGAGCTGCTGGACGACGCCGAAGTCGGCACCGTCGCGGCGAATGCGCTCAAGCACACGCTGCTGATGTTCGACGCTTTCCACGACGTGCAGGAAAAGGCGGAGAAGGGCAACGCGAACGCCAAGACCGTGCTGCAGAGCTGGGCCGACGCGGAGTGGTTCACCAGCCGTCCGGAAGTGCCGGAGTCGATGACGATCACCGTCTTCAAGGTGACCGGCGAAACCAACACCGACGACCTGTCGCCCGCGCCCGACGCCACCACGCGTCCGGACATCCCGCTGCACGCGCTGGCGATGCTGAAGAACAAGCGCGACGGCATCGAACCGGAAGAAGACGGCAAGCGCGGCCCGGTCGCCTTCATCGAATCGCTGAAGAGCAAGGGTCACCTGGTCGCCTACGTCGGCGACGTGGTCGGCACCGGTTCCAGCCGCAAGTCCGCCACCAACTCGGTGCTGTGGTTTACCGGTGAGGACATTCCGTTCATCCCGAACAAGCGCTTCGGCGGCGTGTGCCTGGGTTCGAAGATCGCGCCGATCTTCTACAACACGATGGAAGACGCCGGCGCGCTGCCGATCGAACTCGACGTGTCGCAGATGAACATGGGCGACGTGGTCGAGCTGCGTCCGTACGACGGCAAGGCGCTGAAGAACGGAGAAGTGATCGCCGAGTTCTCGGTGAAGTCCGACGTGCTGTTCGACGAAGTCCGCGCCGGCGGCCGCATTCCGCTGATCGTCGGCCGCGGCCTGACCGCCAAGGCGCGCGAAGCGCTGGGCCTGCCGGCTTCGACGCTGTTCCGCCTGCCGCAGAACCCGGCCGACACCGGCAAGGGGTATTCGCTGGCGCAGAAGATGGTCGGTCGCGCCTGCGGCCTGCCGGAAGGCAAGGGCATCCGCCCGGGCACGTACTGCGAGCCGAAGATGACGTCGGTGGGTTCGCAGGACACCACCGGCCCGATGACCCGCGACGAGCTGAAGGACCTGGCCTGCCTGGGCTTCTCGGCTGACCTGGTGATGCAGTCGTTCTGCCACACCGCCGCGTACCCGAAGCCCGTGGACGTCAAGACGCACCACGAGCTGCCGGCGTTCATCAGCAACCGTGGCGGCATCGCGCTGCGCCCGGGCGACGGCGTGATCCACAGCTGGCTCAACCGCATGCTGCTGCCCGACACCGTCGGCACCGGCGGCGACTCGCACACGCGCTTCCCGGTGGGCATCTCGTTCCCGGCCGGTTCGGGCCTGGTCGCGTTCGCCGCGGCCACCGGCGTGATGCCGCTGGACATGCCGGAGTCGGTGCTGGTGCGCTTCAAGGGTGAGATGCAGCCGGGCGTCACGCTGCGCGACCTGGTCAACGCGATCCCGCTGGCCGCCATCAAGCAGGGTCTGCTGACGGTCGCCAAGCAGGGCAAGAAGAACATCTTCTCCGGCCGCATCCTGGAGATCGAAGGCCTCCCGCACCTGAAGGTCGAGCAGGCGTTCGAACTGTCCGACGCCTCGGCCGAACGCTCCGCCGCCGGCTGCACGGTCCATTTGGACAAGGCGCCGATCATCGAATACATCACCAGCAACATCACGCTGCTGAAGTGGATGATCGCCGAGGGTTATGCCGACCCGCGTTCGCTGGCGCGCCGCATCAAGGCCATGGAAGCCTGGCTGGCCAACCCGCAGCTGCTGGAAGGCGATGCCGACGCCGAGTACGCGGCGGTCATCGAGATCGACCTCAACGAAATCGTCGAGCCGATCCTGGCCTGCCCGAACGACCCGGACGACGTGAAGACGCTGTCCGACGTCGCCGGCGCGAAGATCGACGAGGTCTTCATCGGTTCGTGCATGACCAACATCGGCCACTTCCGCGCCGCCGCGAAGCTGCTGGAAGGCAAGCGCGACATCCCGACCCGCCTGTGGGTCGCGCCGCCGACCAAGATGGACGCGTCCGAACTGACCAAGGAAGGCCACTACGGCACCTTCGGCACGGCCGGCGCGCGCATGGAAATGCCGGGCTGCTCGCTGTGCATGGGCAACCAGGCGCAGGCGCGCGAGGGCGCGACGGTGTTCTCCACGTCCACCCGCAACTTCCCGAACCGCCTGGGCCGCAACACCAACGTGTACCTGGGTTCGGCCGAGCTGGCCGCCATCTGCTCGCGCCTGGGCCGCATCCCGACCCGCGAGGAATACATGGCCGACATCGGCGTGATCAACGCCAAGGGTGCGGAGATCTACCGCTACATGAACTTCGACCAGATCGAGGACTACCGCCAGGTGGCGGAGACGGTCGCGGCCTGATCGTCGAGTCGTAGTCGATCGCCTCGTTGCGATGCAAAGAACCCCGGCAACCGCCGGGGTTTTTTGTGCGCCTCGTCGCTGTCCCCGCACATGGCCGATCGCGCACGCGCGGTGCGTGACAACAGTCAAGGACTTGTGGGGCGCGCCGTTATCTCATTCGCGGCACGCAGGGGGAATGCGACATGAGAACCGACAAGCCGGCCCGGTCCGACCGGGTGGAGCAGGCGATGCGCTGGACGATCGCCGCGGCGCTGGTGGCCGCGGTGTGGTGGGCACTGGGGTTCGGCTCGATCTCGGGCTGACGAGGGTCGCCGAACGGCGGCTCAGCCTTCCAGGTGGTCGCGCACGGCCTCGAGCAGTGCGCGCCGGCGCAGCAGGAAGTCCCAGAGGCTGCCGCCGCACTGGCGCCACAGCACGGCCGAGCGCACGGCCGCCAGCAGGATCGCGCGCACTTCCGACACCACCGTCGCCTGCCCGAGGTAGTGCGGGTTGCCCTGCACGAGCACGCGCGGGCGCAGGTGGCTCAGGGTTTCGGCATACAGCGCACCCAGCGCGGCCATGACGTCCGGGTGCGTGGCGCCCATTCGCTCGGCATTGCCGGCTTGCGCGCGAATGCCCGCCTGGACACGCCGGCCCATGTCGTCGTCGCGCACGAAGCGGCGTTCCAGCTGCATCACGGCCAGCACCAGGCGCGGCAACTGCTCGTCGCGCTGGGAGCTGCCGAAGTAGTCGCGCAACAGCGTAAGCCCCGGGCGCAGCGCCTCGAGGTCGCCGTAGACCGCGGCGGGCGAGGGCGCATCGATCCGGAACACCGAATCCATGGCGGTGGCGAGGATGGCGGCGTTCGCCTGTCCGGTGTCCGCGA
The DNA here is from genome assembly GCF_016735495.2 of Lysobacter sp. MMG2. Taxonomy (GTDB): domain Bacteria; phylum Pseudomonadota; class Gammaproteobacteria; order Xanthomonadales; family Xanthomonadaceae; genus Lysobacter_J. The sequence continues at coordinate 204,874 of NZ_JAERQY020000005.1, read as the reverse complement.
CGCGCCGCACCTGCGCCAGGGCCTGCACGAGGCCGGCAAGGGCGAGGACGCGCGTGGACATCGACGTGTTCTGGGTCATGCGGCTCGGGCCTTCAATCGTTCTTCCAGGGGCGCGTCCGTGGCGGCGATCACCGCGCCGCCCAGGCAGACCTCGCCGTCGTAAAGCACCAGGGATTGCCCCGGCGTGACCGCGCGCTGCGGACGGGCGAAGCGCACCGCCAGCGTGCCGTCGTCGCGTACTTCGACCTCGCAGGCCTCGTCGGCCTGGCGGTAGCGGGTCTGCGCGGAGCATTCGAAGCGTGACGCGGGCGCGCTGCCCGCGATCCAGTGCGCCGCTTCCGACCACAGCGCCTGCGAATGCAGCCACGGGTTGTCGGCGCCCTGGTCGACGTACAGCACGTTCTCCGTCACGTCCTTGCCGACCACGTACCACGGCGCCGCCTCGAAACCGCGCACGCCGCCGATGTTCAGCCCTTCGCGCTGGCCAAGGGTGAAATAGAACACGCCGGGATGGCGGCCGATCACGCGGCCGTCGGGCGTGCGCATCTCGCCCTCGCGCGCGGGCAGGTAGCGGCCGAGGAACTCGCGGAAATCGCGTTCCCCGATGAAGCAGATGCCGGTGGAGTCCTTCTTCGCCGCGGTGGGCAGACCGGCGTCGAGCGCCATCTGCCGCACATCGCGCTTGAGGAGCCCGCCCAGCGGGAACTTCGTCGCCGCAAGCTGCGCCTGGCCGAGCTGGTGCAGGAAATAGCTCTGGTCCTTGCTGCGATCCACCGCACGCAGCAGCAGGTGGCGGCCGTCGCGTTCCTCGACCCGGGCGTAGTGACCCGTCGCGATGAACTCCGCGCCCAGCGCGCGCGCTGCGTCGAGGAAATACTTGAACTTGATCTCGCGGTTGCACAGCACGTCCGGATTGGGCGTGCGGCCGGCGGCGTACTCGGCCAGGAAATGTTCGAAGACGCCGGCCCAATACTCGCCGGAGAAATCGCGGAAATGGATCGGCACGCCCAGGCGCCCGCTGACGGCCACCGCGTCGCGGCGGTCGTCTTCGGCGCGGCAGTCGCCGCTACCATCGTCGGCCCAGTTCTGCATGAACAAGCCGGCGATCGGCTCGCCCTCGTCGCGCAGGCGCAACGCGGCCACGGAGGAATCGACGCCTCCGGACATGCCGACGATGGTGCGCGCCGCGGTGCTCATGCCAGGTGCTGGGTGAGTTCCAGGGGGTGGCGACGGCCGCCGAGGAAGTCGGCGGCCACCCGCCAGACGAGCGGGCTGCGATGACGCGCACTGGCGGCTTCCAGCTCGCTGGGCGTCATCCACAGGGCGCGCACGATGCCTTCATCGAGCGGGCGGGCCGGGTCGTGCGAGACGGGCTCGGCGGCGAAGGCGAAGCGCAGGTAGTGACGACCGCCGCTGCCATCGGGGTTGAGCGGCGCCTTCCACTGGTAGGCACCCACGAACGCCGTCAGGCGCACGTCCCAGCCGGTTTCCTCGCGCGTCTCGCGCAAAGCGGCTTCGATCAGGGTCTCGTCGGGCTCCAGGTGGCCCGCCGGCTGGTTGAGGACGAGCTTTCCGCCCACGGACTCCTCCACCAGCAACAGGCGCCCGGCGTCCACCACCACCGTGGCGACGGTGACGTCAGGCTGCCAGAAGCGACCCTGACGGTAGCTCATCAGAACTCGTCCTTGCCGGTGAGTTCCAGTTCCATCTGGTCGGCGGTGCGCAGGACGAAGTCGAGCGCGTCGTCGAGCTGTTTCGCGGTCGCATCGGCCGCCAGCTTGACCACGAACACCGCCATGTCGCCCTGCTTGACCCAGCCGCCGAGCTTGCTGGACTGGCTGTCCTCCAGCAGACGGTTGGCGACCTCGACCGGGAAGCGGCCTTCCGGCGCGCGGTACGCCGGCGCCCAGACCTCACGGATCTTCGTGTCGCCGAAGCTCTCCACCGTGGAGATCACGAACGCCAGCTGCGAGCGGTCGTTGTCCAGGTCGAAGGTGAGCTTGTAGTCGCCGTCGTCGTCGACCTCGTACTGGTAATCCAGGCCCTTGAGCTGCTTGGCGACGGCGGGATCGGCAGAACGCTCCGTTGCACTCGTGGAGGCCTTGTCGGCGGCAACCGTCGGCATCGAGATCGACCACGACAGCAGGGCGATGGCGAGTACGTGAAGACGCATGAACCTTCCTGAGATGTGTGACGTACGTAAGAGTCCATTGTGCCGGCCGGCAGGCACGGGCGTCCACGACCGCCTGGGCGGGCACCCTATAATCCGCCCATGGCCAAACAGACCGAACATGAGCACCAGCACGGCGTCCTGGTGGAGACCGGAAAGCCGGAAATCGCCCGTCCGCCGCTGTATTCCGTCCTTCTGCTGAACGACGACTACACGCCGATGGACTTCGTGGTGGAGGTGCTGATGCGCTTTTTCGCCATGAACGCCGAAAAGGCCACCCAGATCATGCTCCACGTGCACACCCGCGGCCGCGGCGTGTGCGGCGTTTTCACCCGCGAGGTTGCAGAATCGAAGGTGGCGCAGGTGAACGAATTTTCAAGACTCAACCAACATCCCTTGCTGTGCACCATGGAGAAGGCCTAAAACTTCCGCTCAGTACGTCCTGAGCGATAAGGGGGGACCCTCCGGTTCCCGGGCCTTGCGAGCATGGAATTCCCCATGCCCGTCCCCATCTAGGACGGCAGTAGCTTCCGGAGGCTTACGCCACCATGTTCAGCAAGGATCTCGAATACAGCATCGGCCAGTGCTACAAGCGTGCCCGCGAGGCGCGCCATGAGTACATGACGGTCGAACACCTGCTGCTGGCGCTGCTCGACAACCCCTCGGCCGAAAGCGTGCTCAAGGCCTGCGGAGTCGACTTCCCGCGCCTGCGCACCGACCTGGAACAGGCCATCGCCACCTCGGTGTCGGTGCTGCCCGAGGACGTCGACCGCGACACCCAGCCGACGCTGGGTTTCCAGCGCGTCCTGCAGCGCGCGGTCTACCACGTCCAGTCCAGCGGCAAGAAGGAAGTCACCGGCGCCAACGTGCTGGTGGCGATCTTCGGCGAGAAGGACAGCCACGCCGTCTACTTCCTCAACCAGCAGGACGTGGCGCGGCTGGACGTCGTCAATTACATCTCGCACGGCATCGCCAAGCAGGGCGGCGAGGAGCCGTCGCGTTCGCAGGAAGAGGGCGAATCGCATTCCGGTGAAGGCGGCGAGGGCGAGGGCAAGGGCGACGCACTGGCGGAGTTCGCCGTCAACCTCAACCTGCTCGCGCGCGAAGGCAAGATCGACCCGCTGGTCGGCCGTGCCGACGAGGTGGAACGCACCATCCAGGTGCTGTGCCGCCGCCGCAAGAACAACCCGCTCTACGTCGGCGAGGCCGGCGTGGGCAAGACCGCCATCGCCGAAGGCCTGGCCAAGCGCATCGTCGACGGCGACGTGCCGGACGTGCTGGCCGACGCCACGATCTACGCGCTCGACCTGGGCGCGCTGGTCGCCGGCACAAAGTACCGTGGCGACTTCGAGAAGCGCCTGAAGGCCGTCCTCACCCAGCTCAAGAAGCTGCCCGAGGCCGTGCTCTTCATCGACGAGATCCACACCATCATCGGCGCCGGCTCCGCCAGCGGCGGCACCATGGATGCGAGCAACCTGATCAAGCCGGCGCTGGCGTCGGGCGAGCTGCGTTGCATCGGCTCGACCACGTTCCAGGAATACCGCGGCATCTTCGAGAAGGACCGCGCGCTGGCCCGTCGCTTCCAGAAGATCGACATCGTCGAGCCGACGGTGGGCGAGGCCTATGAAATCCTGCAGGGCCTCAAGCCCAAGTACGAGGCGCACCACGGCGTGACCTACGCCGACGAGGCGCTGCAGGCCGCGGTGGACCTGTCGGTCAAGCACATCGGCGACCGCCTGCTGCCCGACAAGGCCATCGACGTCATCGACGAGGCCGGCGCGCGCCAGCGCTTGCTGGCCGAAGGCCTGCGCAAGAGCCTGATCGACGTGGAAGAAATCGAAACCATCGTCGCCAAGATGGCGCGCATCCCGACCAAGCAGGTCAGCGCATCGGACAAGGACGTGCTCAAGAACCTCGAGCGCAACCTGAAGATGGTGATCTTCGGCCAGGATCCGGCCATCGAGACCCTGACTTCGGCGATCAAGCTCGCCCGCTCGGGCCTGGGCAATCCGGACAAGCCGATCGGCAACTTCCTGTTCGCAGGTCCCACCGGCGTGGGCAAGACCGAGGTGACCAAGCAGCTCGCGCTGCAGCTGGGCATCGAGCTGGTCCGCTTCGACATGTCCGAGTACATGGAGCCGCACTCGGTCAGCCGCCTGATCGGCGCGCCCCCGGGCTACGTCGGCTTCGACCAGGGCGGCCTGCTGACGGAGAAGATCGTCAAGACGCCGCACTGCGTGCTGCTGCTGGACGAGGTCGAGAAGGCCCATCCGGACATCTTCAACATTCTGCTGCAGGTCATGGACCGTGGCGTGCTCACCGACACCAACGGCCGCGAGGCGAACTTCAAGAACGTGATCCTGGTGATGACCACGAACGCCGGCGCCGCGCAGGCCTCGCGTCGTTCGATCGGCTTCACCAAGCAGGACCATTCCACCGACGCGATGGAAGCGATCCGCCGCGGCTTCACGCCGGAGTTCCGCAACCGCCTGGACGCGGTGGTGCAGTTCCAGGCGCTGGGCTTCGACCACATCCTGCGCGTGGTGGACAAGTTCCTGATCGAGCTGGAAACCCAGCTGCACGAGAAGGACGTGGCGCTGTCGGCCACGCCGACCGCCCGCGACTGGCTGGCCCAGCACGGCTTCGACCCGCTGATGGGCGCCCGCCCGATGGCGCGCGTGATCCAGGAGAAGATCAAGCGTCCGCTGGCCGACGAGCTGCTCTTCGGCAAGCTGGTCAACGGCGGCAAGGTCAGCATCGACGTCAAGGACGACGAGCTGGTCGTCACGGCCCAGGCCGAGCCGGAGAAGCTGTTGCCGGCGACGGTGTGATCGTTCGAAGCACGACAAAGCGCCGGGCCGCATCGAGCGGTCCGGCGTTTTGCTGTCAGGCCCCCGCTGTCAGGACTTTGCGACTTCGCGCAGTGCCGCCAACGCCTGATCGACCTGGTCGGGTGTGTTCATCAGGCCGCCCGCCAGGCGCGCATAACTCACCGCGTACGGACTGCTGCTGGCGAGGACCTTGCGGGCGACCATCGCCGCGACGATCTGCTCCGGCGTCTTCCCCTTGAGTTCGAAACAGCAGATTCCGGCCGACAGCGCCGGGTCCCGGGGCGTATGCAGCGTCAGGCCCGGAATGCCGGCCAGCCCGTCCTTGATGCGACCGTTGAGTTCGGCGATGCGGCCCGCTACTCGCGGCCGCCCCAGCTGCTGCTGGAGCGCGAACGCGCTCGCCAGTCCCCAGTGGTGTTCGTAGGCGTGGAATCCGCCCGGCGTGACACGCGCGGCGACATTCGGTCCGCGCACGGGACGGTCTTCCATCCAGGCTTCGTAGAGTTCGAAGTCCGAGAAGGACGGGATCGTCGGCCGCAGCCGCGCCCAGTTCTCCGCCGATGCCCACACCAGGCCGGTCCCGCGCGGGCCGAGGATCCATTTGTGCGTGCCGGCGCAGAAGTAATCGACGCCCAGTTCGGCCGCAGCCACGTCGACGCAGCCGAATCCGTGCACGCCATCCAGCACGATCCGCACGCGCTGCTCCTCGCTGCGCTTGGCGTTGATCGCGGCGACGGCGTCGGCGATCTCGCGCACCGGCGCGCGCAGGCCGGTGCTGGATTGCACCCATGTGATGCCGAGCACGCGTGTCTTCGGGCCGATGCCTTCGCGAACCGCGGCGACCATGCCCTCGACGGTCGCGTCTTCGGATCGCTCGAACAGGCGGATCTTCCGGACCGTCGCGCCATTGCGCAGCGCAGACAGGCGGATCGACTCGTGGTGGACGACGTGATCGTGCACGGTGGTCAGGATCTCGTCGCCCGGCTTGAGTTGCAGGCCGTGATAGACCAGCGCGAGTCCCATCGTGGTGCTGCCGGTCAGCGCGATGTCGTCCGCACGTCCTCCGAGGTAGGGCGCTGCGGCCTCGCGCACGACGCGCTCCAGGTTCTGCTCATCGGTCCCGAACATGCCGTGCTCGACCGTGAGCAGCGGGTTCGCATCCAGGGTGCGTCGGAAGGTTTCGATGGCCTGGCGCACCGGCTCCGGGTGCGAGGCGATGAAGAAACCGGAAAAGTGCAGGTAGGCCGGATCGAGGCGGAAGAGGCCGCGTACCGACTCCCAGTCGTCCAGCCGCGGCAACGGCGGCGTGTCGGCGACCAGGGCGGCAAGCAGTCCCGTGGGCGCCGCGGCGGCGGCGAACAGCGCGCCCTGTGCTGCGAGGAACGCTCGACGGCTGGGCATGGCGGTGTCCCGAAAGCGGCCGGTGGCCGGTTCTGGGGAACAACGCGGGATGTCGGGCGGCACGGTCACCCGGAAACGAAGAAAGCGGCCATGGGCCGCTTTCCAGTCAAACAGTTACCGCAATTTTATGAAGTGGATTCGCCGGGAATCACTTCATGCGGTAAGTGATACGACCCTTGGTCAGGTCGTACGGGGTCATTTCGACCTTCACCTTGTCGCCGGTCAGAATGCGGATGTAGTTCTTGCGCATGCGACCGGAGATGTGGGCAATGATCTCGTGCCCGTTTTCGAGGCGCACCCGGAACATGGTGTTCGGAAGGGTTTCCGCCACCGTGCCCTCGAATTCGATCACGTCATCTTTTGCCATGTGGTTCCTGGAGTGTGGGGTCGTGGTGCCGCCCCGGGATCGGGAACGGTCAACGAAGCCCCGCATTTTGCCATGCCGGTGGCGTTCGTGCAAAAAATCGGTTAAGGGTCCGCTGGAACCGGCCCGGAGGGCCTTGCGGGGGCCGCCAGCCGCGAGGCCGGCCAGTGCCCGACCCGCTCCGACCAGGTCCCTACGGTGCCGGGCATTTGGGTCAGTTCCGCGACAGCCGCGACGAACCGCGGTCTGGGCCAGCACTGCGCTCCCAGGCTGAGCAGGTGGTCGTTCTCCACCTGGGCATCGATCAGTGGCCAGCCCCAGTCGCGCAGGTGCCAGGCCAGGGCGGCGAGGGCGACCTTGGATCCGCCGGATTCCGCGCTGAACATGCTTTCGCCGAAGAACATCCGGCCCATCGCCATGCCGTAGATCCCGCCGACGAGCCGGTCGCCGTCGAAGACCTCGATCGAATGCGCATGACCGAGCGCGTGCATGCGCTCATAGGCCGCGCGCATCTCCGGCGTGATCCACGTGCCGCGCTGGCCTGGGCGTGGCGTGTCTGCGCATGCGCGGATGACCTGCGCGAAGGCGGTGTCGGCGCGGACGTCCCAGTGCGAGCGACGCAGGCTGCGGCGAAACCTGGACGACAGCCTCACGGCGTCGGTCGCGAACACCGTGCGCGGGTCCGGGCTCCACCACAGGATCGGCTGCCCCTGCGAGTACCAGGGGAAGATCCCGTGGCGATACGCGTTGAGCAGGCGTGTCGGCGTCAGGTCGCCGCCCACGGCGAGCAACCCGTCGGGCTGGCGCAGGGCGTCTTCGACCGGCGGGAACGGCGCGTCGGGCTCGGACGGCAGCAGGGCGGGCAGGGTGCTCACGCCGGGGATGATGGCGCATCGCCCTGTGCCGCGCCCGCGTCCGCCTTGAAGGGCGAATGCCGCGCGAGCGTGCTCGCATAAGCGCGGACGGACTCGGCCTCCTGGGCACACCAGTCGCGCAGCGCGTCGCGGAAGTCGTCGTGCGCGACCCAATGGCGGCTGCGCACGAACGTGGGCAGGAAGCCCCGCGCCAGCTTGTGCTCGCCCTGTGCGCCGGGTTCGAAACGCGTGAGGCCTTCGCGCAGGCAGTAGTCGATGCCCTGGTAATAACAGGTCTCGAAATGCAGTCCCGGCGCCATCTCGCTGGCACCCCAGTAGCGACCGTACAGCGTGTCGCCGCCGCGCATGCACAAGGCCCCCGCGATCGGGCGATCGGCGCGCATCGCCAGGACGATGACCAGCGCCTGCGGCATCGTGCGGGCGAGGTGATGCAGGAACTCCAGCGTGATCGCCGGGTGGTTGCCGTACTCGGCGAAGGTCTGAAGGTAGAAGCCGTGCATCGTCGCCAGCTCGTCGTCACTGGCCTGCGTGCCGTCGACTATGCGGAACGTGATACCGGCCCGCGCGACCTTCGCGCGCTCCTGGCGGATGTTCTTGCGGTGTTTGTGATCGAAGGCCGCGAGGTAATCGTCGAAGTCGCGCCAGCCGCGATCGTTGCGCCAGTGGTATTGCAGATCCAGGCGCTGCAGCCAGTCGTCGCCGAAATCGGCGTCTTCATCGTGCCGGTGGAAATTCACGTGCGCCGACGACAACCCGTTGCTTGCGCACAACGCGGCCATCCGCTCGGTCAGCATTCGCCGTCGCTGCGGCGTACGTGCGAGCAGGCGCGGCCCGGTGACGGGCGAGTAGGGCACGGCGCACAGCCATTTCGGAAAGTACGCCAGTCCGGCGCGGTCGTACGCGTGCGCCCAGGCGTGGTCGAACACGAACTCGCCGTGCGAGTTCTCTTTCAGATACGCCGGTGCGGCGGCGATCAGTTCATCGTCTTCCCACAACGTCAGATGCTGCGCGCGCCAGCCCCATTTCGCGCGCAGGCAGCCGTGCTCTTCCAGGCCGTGCAGGAAGGCGTGCGCGACGAAGGGATTGGCGCCGTCGTGCAGCGCGTCCCACTGCGCGGAGGAAACCTCCGCCAGCGATTCCAGGATGCGCACCTTCACCATCGCTCAACCGCCGGACTGGCCGCGATAGACGTCGGGGTCGTGTCGCTGCATGTGGCGTTCGGGCTGCGTCAGGCCGGTGAAGCCCAGGCCGGCGTAGAGCCCCTGCATGTCGCGCGTGACCAGGTGCCAGCGGCGCAGGCCCTGCAGCGCGTCGTCGGCCATCAGTGCAGCGACCAGCGCACGGCCGTGGCCGCGGCCACGGAACGGTTCGAGTACGAAGACATCCGCGAGATAAGCGAACGTCGCGCGGTCGCTGATCGCGCGCGCGAAGGCAACGAGGCGGCCGTCGATGTAGCCGCCGTAGCAGACCGAATTCGCCAGTGCGCGGCGCAGCGTGTCCAGCGGAATGCCCGCGGCCCAGTAGGACTCGCGGGCGAGGAAGTCGTGGATGCGCGCCAGGTCGTCTTCGTCCAGCTGCTCCTGCAGATGCGGACGGATATCGAGCGTGCGCTCCACGACTTCGTGCATCAGCCTTCCTTGTCGAGGAACTTCTCGGCGTCCAGCGCAGCCATGCAGCCGAAGCCGGCCGAAGTGATCGCCTGGCGGTAGACCTGGTCGGCGACGTCGCCGGCGGCGAACACGCCCGGCACGGACGTGTGCGTGGCGTTGCCGTCCAAGCCGGTCTTGATGACGAGGTAGCCGTTCTTCATCTCCAACTGGCCCTCGAACAGCGAAGTGTTCGGCGTGTGGCCGATGGCGACGAACAGGCCGTGGATCGCGATCTCCTTCGTCGAACCGTCCTGCACCGACTTCACGCGCAGGCCGGTCACGCCGACGTCATTGCCGAGCACTTCATCGACCTGGTGGTGCCAGATCGGCTCGATCTTGCCGGACTGGATCTTCGCGAACAGCTTGTCCTGCATGATCTTCTCGGCGCGCAGCGTGTCGCGGCGGTGCACGAGGTAGACCTTGCGCGCGATGTTCGACAGGTACAGCGCTTCTTCGACCGCGGTGTTGCCGCCGCCGATCACCGCCACGTCCTGCTCCTTGTAGAAGAAGCCGTCGCAGGTCGCGCACGCGGACACGCCGCGACCCTTGAACATCTCTTCCGACGGCAGGCCCAGATACTTCGCGGTGGCGCCGGTGGCGATGATCAGCGCGTCGGCGGTGTATTCGCCGCTGTCGCCGATCAGGCGGAACGGGCGCGAGGATAGATCGGCCGTATGGATGTGATCGAAGACGACTTCGGTATCGAAGCGTTCGGCATGCGCCTGCATGCGCGCCATCAGGTCCGGGCCGAGCAGGCCGTGCGCGTCGCCGGGCCAGTTGTCGACCTCGGTGGTCGTCATCAGCTGGCCGCCCATCTGCAGGCCGGTGATCACCAGCGGCTTCAGGTTCGCACGCGCGGCGTAGACGGCGGCCGTCCAGCCGGCCGGGCCGGAACCGAGGATGATGACTTGGGAGTGCTTCGATGGGCTCATGGGTATAATTGCGGGCTCGGGAATGCGCTGCGCGCGGTGTGTTCCGCCATACGCAGGCGTGCTGTCGGAAAGTCCGTACGCAGGCGTGTCGATGGAACGTCGGAGTCATAGCTTGGCGGCGCGGTCCCCCTAAAACAAGGCACTGAACCGGACCTCCCGCGCGACGCAATGTTGCACTGCGCCGTGAGGCCATCCACGCGACGGACGACAATGGCGGCGACGCGCCGCCGATGCGGCGTTTTTTTCGTCACCACCACACCCCCACGAGCCGCGCAAGCCCGCGCGGCTTTTCAACGATCGAAGGTAAGAGACATGCGGATCGGCGTTCCCAAGGAAACCAAGACCCTCGAAGGGCGCGTAGCGCTCGTTCCGGCTGCGGCCGGCGACCTGGTCAAGCGCGGCCACGAGGTCTGGATCGAAAAGGATGCCGGCATCAAGTCGGGCTTCAAGGACGAGCAGTACACCCAGCTCGGCGTGAAGATCGCGCCCGACGCGGCCGCGCTGTACGAGAAGGGCGAGCTGATCGTGAAGGTGAAGGAGCCGATCGCCGGCGATCTCGCCCATCTGCGCAAAGACCACCTGCTGTTCTGCTACCTGCACCTGGCCGCCGAGCCCAAGCTCACCCGCCAGTTGCTCGACATCGGCCTGACCGGCGTCGCCTTTGAGACCGTCGAGCTGCCCAACGGCGACCTGCCGCTGCTGGCGCCGATGTCGGTCATCGCCGGCAAGATCGCGGTGCAGGTCGGCACGCACCTGCTGCACCAGCCCGAAGGCGGCAAGGGCAAGCTGCTCGGCGGCCTGCCGTCGACCGAGCGCGGCAAGGTCGTGGTCTTCGGCGCGGGCAAGGCCGGCAGCGCGTCGGCGCAGCTGGCCGCGGCGGGCGGCTCGAATGTCGTGGTGTTCGAAATGCGCCAGGACCGCATGGACGAAATGATGCGGCTGGGCAACAACGTCACCGCGCTGTACCCGTATGCCGACGTCGTCGCGCGCGAAGTCGCCTCGGCCGACCTCGTCGTCGGCGCGGTGCTGGTCACCGGCGCCAAGGCCCCGCACGTCATGAACCGCGAAATGCTCAAGGGCATGGAAGCCGGCAGCGTGCTGGTCGACATCTCGATCGACCAGGGCGGTTGCTTCGAAACCTCGCGCCCGACCACCTGGAAGGAGCCGACCTACGTGGAAGAGGGCGTGACCCACTTCTGCGTGACCAACATGCCCGGCGCCGTGCCGCAGACCAGCTCGCAGGCGATCTGCGCGGCGATCCTGCCGTGGGTCAACAAGCTGGCCTCGGGCGACTCGTGGCGCCAGAACCAGGCGCTGGTGCGCGGCATCAACGTCGAGGGCGGCAAGATCGTCCACCCGGCGCTGCAGGACATGAAGGTCTAAAAGCCGGGATTCGGGATTCGGGATTCGGGATTCGCAGGAGTGGGTCCCGCCGCACCCGGGGAGTCCCGAACTACAATCAAGGAGCCCGGGCGGCCATGGGTCGCCCGGGCTCCGTCCGTTTGGCACCCGAAGCCGTGGCTTCGACCGGTCGGGAGACGTAACGAGGGTTGGGGAGGGAATCTCCAATCCCAAATCACGAATCCGCCGCTTCTGTCGTATATTCAACAACTAACGCAATCCATTTGAGGCAGAACATCACGGTGGCGCAAGCGTCCGCAGCCAGTCGAAAGAAGCTCAAGGCCGAGAAGCTGCCGCCGTCGCCGCGCAAGCAGCGGCTGATGCGCGACATCGCGCTGATCCTGATCGCGCCGCTGCTGCTGTATCTGCTGGCGAGCCTGGTCACGTTCTCGACGCAGGATCCGGGTTGGTCGCATTCGGGCAGCGTGACCGCGCCGCTGCACAACGTCGGCGGGCGCGTGGGTGCCTGGACGGCGGACGTGCTGCTGTATCTGTGCGGCTACGTCGCGTTCCTGCTGCCGATCATGCTCGGCGCGATCGCGTGGATCGCGTTGTTCGGCATGGACAGCGACGGCGATGGCGACGCGGACTTCGGTCCGGCGCTGCGGCTGGTCGGCATCGTCGGCTTCCTCGTTTCGGCCACGGGCCTGCTGGAGCTGCGCGTTGGCCATGCCGAAGCGTTCTCCGCGCGCGCCGGCGGCATCCTTGGCCAGCTCGTCGGCAAGTCGCTCTACAGCGGCTTCGGTCCGGTGGGCGGCAACCTGTTCCTGCTCGCGCTGCTGCTGGTGTCGGTGACGCTGGCGACCGGGCTTTCGTGGTTCGCGGTGATGGACAAGATCGGGCAGTGGGTGCTCGCGCTCGGTCCGACGGTGAGCAAGCTGTTCCGCCAGGGCGAGAAGCAGGCGAGCGAGTGGCAGCAGACGCGCGCCTTCCGCGAGGAGCGCGAGGAAGCCCGCAAGGCCGACACCCAGCTGCGAGCCAAGCGCGAGCCGGTGAAGATCGAACCGCCGCCGCCGGCCGCCGTCGTGGAGAAAAGCGACCGCGCCAAGCGCGAGACGCAGATTCCGCTGTTCCACACCGGCGACGGCACCGGCATTCCGCCGCTTGCGCTGCTCGACGACCCCAAGCCGCAGCCCAAGGGCTACAGCGAGGAAACGCTCGAAACGCTGTCGCGCCAGATCGAATTCAAGCTCAAGGACTTCCGCATCGATGCGCAGGTGGTCGGCGCCTATCCGGGCCCGGTCATCACGCGCTTCGAGCTGGAGCCGGCGCCGGGCATCAAGGTCAGCCAGATCAGCACGCTCGACAAGGACATCGCGCGCGGGCTGTCGGTGAAGTCGGTGCGCGTGGTCGACGTGATCCCGGGCAAGTCCGTGATCGGCCTGGAAACGCCGAACACCTCGCGCGAGATGATCTTCCTGTCCGAGCTGCTGCGCTCGAAGGAATACGACAAGTCCACCAGCCCGCTCACGCTGGCGCTGGGCAAGGACATCGCCGGCCGTCCGACGGTGGCCGATCTGGCGCGCATGCCGCACCTGCTGGTCGCGGGCACCACCGGTTCGGGTAAGTCGGTCGCGGTCAACGCGATGGTGCTGTCGCTGCTCTACAAGGCCTCCGCGAAAGACCTGCGGATGCTGATGATCGACCCGAAGATGCTGGAACTGTCCGTCTACCAGGGCATTCCGCACCTGCTGGCGCCGGTCGTCACCGACATGAAGGAAGCCGCCAACGGCCTGCGCTGGTGCGTGGCCGAAATGGAGCGCCGCTACAAGCTGATGTCGGCCGTGGGCGTGCGCAACCTGGCCGGCTTCAACAAGAAGGTGAACGACGCCATCGCCGCCGGCCAGCCGATGATGGACCCGCTGTTCAAGCCCAACGCCGAACTGGGCGAGGGGCCGCGTCCGCTGGAAACGCTGCCGTTCATCGTCATCTTCATCGACGAATTCGCCGACATGATGATGATCGTCGGCAAGAAGGTGGAAGAACTCATCGCCCGCCTGGCGCAGAAGGCGCGCGCCGCCGGCATCCACCTGATCCTGGCCACGCAGCGTCCGTCGGTGGACGTCATCACCGGCCTGATCAAGGCCAACATTCCCACGCGCATCGCGTTCCAGGTGTCGAGCAAGATCGACTCGCGCACCATCCTCGACCAGTCCGGCGCCGAGACGCTGCTCGGCCACGGCGACATGCTGTACCTGCCGCCGGGCACGGCGATGCCCGAGCGCGTGCACGGTGCCTTCGTGTCCGACGAGGAAGTGCACCGCGTCGTGGAGCACCTCAAGCAGGTCGGCGGCGGCCCGGACTACATCGAGGGCGTGCTGGACGAAGTGCAGACGATGGGCGATGGCGTCGTCGTCGGCGCGACCGGCCTGCCGGAAAGCGGCGGCGGTGGCGGCGACGAATCCGACCCGCTTTACGACGAGGCCGTGCGCATCGTCACCGAGACGCGCCGTGCGTCGATCTCCGGCGTGCAGCGTCGCCTGAAGATCGGCTACAACCGCGCCGCGCGCCTGATCGAGGCGATGGAAGCCGCGGGCGTGGTGACGCCGCCGGAGCACAACGGCGACCGCTCGGTGCTGGCACCGCCGCCGCCGAAATGAACCTCGCCGCGGCCGCCGCCGCGGCGTCGAGGCCTGTTCAGACAACCGCCGGCACACTCGCCGGCAATCGTGGATTCCGGAGTTTTCCGCATGCGAGCAGTTCGTTTCATGGGGGCCGTGCTGGCGCTCGCGCTGGTCTCGACGACCGCGCTGGCCGGCGCGCGCGACGACCTCAACACGTTCACCAAGGGCCTGAAGGGCCTGAGCGGCCAGTTCACCCAGCAGGTCTTCGATCAGCAGGGCAAGCTCAAGGAAAGCTCCGTCGGCAACCTCGCGCTGTCCGCGCCGAGGCTGTTCCGCTGGGAGTACGTCAAGCCGTTTCCGCAGCTGATCGTCGCCGACGGCAAGAAGGTCTGGGTGTTCGATCCGGACCTGCAGCAGGCCACGGTGCGTCCGCAGGGCGTGGAGGAGCAGAACAGCCCGCTGGCTGCGCTGATCGATCCGGCCAAGCTGGACGCGCAGTTCGTGGTCAAGGAACTGGGCATGGACCAGGGCCTGGAATGGCTGTCGCTGGCGCCCAAGCGCGAGTCCGAGGCCGCCTTCCGCAGCGCGCGCCTGGGCTTCGGCCAGAGCGGCCTGGTGAAGATGCACGTGGTCGACAACCTGGGCCAGCGCACCGAGATCGAGTTCACCGCCTGGAAGCGCAATCCCGCCTTCGCGGGCGACACCTTCCGCTACACGCCGCCCAAGGGCGTGGACGTGATCGGCGGCGAATAAGCCGATCCCCCGCACCGGGATGCGAAAGGCCTGCTTCGGCAGGCCTTTTCGTTTCCATGAGGGCACGGGCCGGATTCGCCGGCTGCCGGAGCCTGGCGTGTCCCTGCGACCTTCATTGCTGTGGTTCGGCCTGTGCCTGCTGTCGCTGCCGGCTGCCTCGAACGAACCCATCGCCACCGCGCCCGCCGCGACGCAGGCCCTTCCGCCGGCGCGCGCCCTGGACCGCACGGCGATGGAGAAGGCGATCGCCGGAACCGTGGTCGCCGGGCTGGCGGAGCGCTTCGGCGGCCGCGCGGTGGAGGTGAAGTTCGGCGATCTGTCGGTGGAGCCGCTCGACGCGCGTCAACGCCTCATTCGCGGCGAAGGCGGGTTGCGATTCCCGGGCGAGACGGGCTGGATCGGATTCCGCTTCGTCAGCCGCTACGACGACTTTCTAGGCCAGGCCGGCTGGCCGGAACTGGAGGTCGGCGTCGGAGGTGACGGGCGCGCCATTCCCAACGACAGCCTCGCACTGCGGCAACTGGAAGACCGCATGGCCGACACGCTGCAGCGCGAGATGGGGATCGCATCGGTGCGCATGCAACTGGACCGCGTGGAAACGATCGAGATGGCCGGGCATTACCTCGGCATGGACGCGCGCGGACTGGCCGACTTCGGCCGCGACGGCAGCAGCGATGTGCGCATCCGCGCGCTGTACGACCGGCGCGACGGACAGTGGTTGCAGATGGATTACCAGCTCGGCCCCGATGCGCCCATGGTGGCGGGCGTGGGCGCGCCCTGATCCTCGCTGCGCTGGCCCTCACCCCTCTCCCGCAAGCGGGAGAGGGCTCAGCCGATCCCTTCTCCCGCCTGCGGGTGCCGGCAGGCGGATGAGGGCGACGCGCCGCAACGTCGAATGCCCCGTGCGAACGCTGGAGCGCATCCGCCGACCGCCAGGTTGGTATCGTGTGCGCAGATATTCCGCGAGACCGCCCGTGGCCCGGCGCACGAGTTCGACTTCCTCCCTCTCCGACGACCTGCTGCAGGTGGACCGCAGCGGCATGCAGCCGCTGGCCGAGCGCATGCGCCCTCGCACGCTGGACGACATGGTCGGGCAGCGGCGCTTGCTGTCGCCGCGCTCGGCGCTGCGTCGCGCGATCGAATCCGGGCGCGTGCATTCGATGATCCTGTGGGGGCCGCCGGGCTGCGGCAAGACCACCCTCGCGCTGCTGCTGGCCAAGTACGCCGACGCGGACTTCCGCGCGATTTCCGCCGTGCTCTCCGGCCTGCCCGAGGTGCGCCAGGTGCTGGCCGAAGCGGCGCAACGTTTCGCCGAAGGGCACCGCACCGTGCTGTTCGTCGACGAGGTGCACCGCTTCAACAAGACGCAGCAGGATGCCTTCCTGCCGCATATCGAACGCGGCACGATCCTGTTCGTCGGCGCCACCACCGAGAACCCGTCCTTCGAACTCAACTCCGCGTTGCTCTCGCGTTGCCGCGTGCACGTGATGGAAGCGGTCTCCGCCGACGACATCCGCCTCGCGCTGCGTCAGGCGTTGGAGGACGAGGAACGCGGACTGGGCGGTCGCGGGCTGATCGTCAGCGACGAAGCGCTTGGCGAGATCGCGCACGCGGCCGACGGCGACGTGCGCCGCGCGCTCACGCTGCTGGAAATCGCGGCGGAACTGGCCGAAGGCGAGGGCGGTGAGATCACCGCCGCCACGCTCGCGCAGGTGCTGGCCGACCGCACGCGCCGCTTCGACAAAGGCGGCGAGCAGTTCTACGATCAGATTTCCGCGCTGCACAAGTCGGTGCGTAGTTCCAATCCCGATGCCGCGCTGTACTGGTTCGCGCGCATGCTCGATGGCGGCTGCGATCGCGCGTACCTCGCGCGACGTCTCACGCGCATGGCGGTGGAAGACATCGGATTGGCCGATCCGCGCGCGATGCCGATGGCGCTGGAAGCATGGGACACGTTCGAGCGACTCGGCAGCCCCGAAGGCGAGCTCGCGCTCGCGCAGGTCGTCGTGTATCTGGCGAGCACCGCGAAGTCGAACGCGGTGTACGCCGCGTACAACGCCGCGCGTGCCGACGTGCAGGCGTACGGGACGCAGGAGGTTCCGCTGCACCTGCGCAACGCGCCCACGCGGCTGATGAAGCAACTGGGCTACGCGAAGGGCTATCAGTACGACCACGACGCGGAAGGCGGCATCGCGCTAGGGCAGACTGGCTTTCCTGATGCGATGGGCGAACGCGTGTACTACGAGCCCGTCGAGCGCGGCCTGGAGATCAAGCTCAAGGAGAAACTCGATCGCCTGCGCGCGCTTCGCGATGCTGCCCGACGTGACGGGGATGTGAGCGGTGGAGCGTGACGAACCCGAGCATTATCCGCGTGTTGCCGCCCCGCAACGTCAGTCGCGTCTGAACTCATTGACGTAAGGCACTGACGGAAAAAGCGCGGCGCGCCCCTGAAGTACCCGTGTAATGTCCCGCGTTGCGACAGTGAAACGCGAAGATGAATGCCGCGCGCCTCGTGCGCACCGTCGCCGCATCAATGGCTTGCACGTCTATTCGCGTCGCCAGCGCATGTGGATGCGCAAAGTGCCATTCCAGTTTTGCAACGCCTCGGGCGCTTTGCTGCGTCCGTTCGCCTGCGCCGTCGATGGAGGTGGCTTGGTTCAGCGCGCTTAGGCCGCTGGATCAAGGCCTTGGCGTGCCTGAACGACAGTTGGCACCGCCCATGCGTGTAGTTCCTTGCGTCGTTCACGCGCGCCTCCCCCGGGCGCCACTCGACGTACCGTAAAGGAGAACAAAAATGCGCATTCGTACCAGCTTGATGGCAACGGCAGTGCTCCTCGCCCTTGGTCTCGGCGGCCAAGCGATGGCACAACAGACGAACGGTGACGGCGGTGACGGTGACGATGTATTCACCGCCGCCGACAACTCCGATAACAGCACCACTACCGAAAGTGGCGACAACCGCGGCAACGACGGCGACGCAAGCGCCGACGCCGGCTCAGCCGCAGCACACAGCGGTGGCACCGCCACCAACACCTATACCGACTCTTCGACCTTCAGCAAGACTTCCAGCCACATCACCGCGCTGACCAAGCTGGAAGGCTCGGTCTCCGACGTGGCGACCTATGGCATCGGCAACATCGCCACCAACAACGGCGGTGCGAACGGTGGTCACGGTGGCAAGGGCGGCGCAGGGTACGGCGGCGGCGGCTGGGGCGGTGAAGGCAACGGCGGCGGCGGCGGCGACGGCGGTGACGGCGGCAACGGCGGCAACGGCGGCAGCGGCGGCAGCGGCGGTTCGGCCGAGAACGGCAGCGCGACCTCTGGTGACGCGAGCATCGGCGATGCGACCGCAGGACGCGGCGGCCGTGGCGGCGACGTTTATGACGTCTACAGCGGCCGTGGCGGCGATGCCGACAACGACAGCGGCGATGCTGGCGGCGCAAGCCTGGCCGGCTCGGCTTCGGGCTCCGGCTCGCTGGCCGGCGGCAGCGATGGCGGCGGCGGTGGCGGCGCAGGCGGTAACGACGGCGGTGGCGGCGGTGGCGGCAACGATGCCGGCAACGACGGCACGGGCGGCGCAGGCGGCGCAGGCGGCACCGGTACCGGTGGCGCGGGCGGTGCAGGCGGTGCGCCGAGCTCGACCTCGAGCTCGACCTCGACCGCAACCTCCGGCGCAGGCACCGGCACGTCCGGCGCGACCGCGGGTGACGGCGGCGCGAGCGGCACCGTGACCGCAAGTGCGGGCGGCGGCGGCGCCGGTGGCGCAGCCACCAACGGCGATGCGGACGCCAGTGCGACCAACGGCTCGGCCACTGCCGGTAACGGCGCGGCCGGTGCGGGCGGCGCGGTCGGTGCAGCCGGCGGTGCCGGCGGCGGCGGCGGTGACGGCAATGGAGGCGTGGGCAACGGTGGCGTCGGCAACGGCGCGACTGGCGGTGCGGGTGGTGCCGGTGGCACCAACACGGCCGATGCAGGCACGTTCAACATGTCGTCGACGATGACCGGTACGGCAAGTGGCGCGGCAGGCATCACCGTCGCGGCGCAGAACAGTGGCTTCTCCTCGCTGATCCAGCAGGGTGTCACTGTCCAGGCCAACCTGTCCGTAGGCCCGTAACGCGCTCCTCACGACGTGCCGGGGACCCTCGGGCCTCCGGTACGTTGTCGCGCAAACGTGTTCCCGCCGGCGGCGATCGCCGGCGGGACATCACGCAAGACGCGGAGCGATCGGGCAAGGAGCATGACGATGCAACGCAAACGTTCCATCGCATTGAGCGGACTGGTGGCTGTCCTCGCGTGCCTTGCGTCAGGCATGGCCTGCGCACAGCAGGCACCCGAGGTGGTGGTCCAACCGGTCATCGAAGTAACTCCGGCCGTGATCGACGCAACACCGCAGGACGCGGTGTTCGGCTCGGCCGTCGATCCAGGCGCGCTGGCCGACATGCGCGGCGGCGCGGAGATCGTCGACAACGACATCCTCGTCAACGGACGCGTCGAAGACGCGATCGCCGTCGACGTGCTTTCCGGCAGCAACTCGGTTGCCGGTTCGTTCGACAGCGCCAGCGGCATCAACACGGTGATCCAGAACACCGGCGCGAACGTGCTGATCCAGAACGCGATGATCGTGAACGTGAAGTTCGCGGAAGCGGGCCCATGAGCCTGCGGCCACTCCGGCGCCGGGCTTGGCTGACGGCATCGGCGTGGATCCTCATTTCCGGCCTGGTGCAGGCCGGGACCGTGGATGTGCGCGCGCCACCGGGCGGCAACTACGCCCTGAAAGTGACGAGCCTGAAGGAGGCGCGCTTCAAGACCACCATCCCGCAGCAGTACGACTTCAGCTGCGGCTCTGCTGCGACCGCGACGCTGCTGACCTACCAGTACGGCCACGCGGTCACGGAGCAGGAAGTGTTCCTGCACATGTACCAGACCGGCGACCAGGCGAAGATCCGCCAACGCGGATTCTCGCTGCTGGACATGCGCCGCTACCTGCGGTCACTGGGTTTCGAGGCCGATGGCTTCGAGCAGCCGCTGGACAAACTCATCCAGGAAGGGCTGCCGGCGATCGTGCTGCTCAACGACCGTGGCTACCGCCATTTCGTGGTGGTGAAAGGCTACAAGAACGGGCGCGTGCTGCTCGGCGATCCCGCGCGTGGCACGCGTGCGATGCCGCGCTCGCGCTTCGAGAAACTGTGGGACAACCGCATCCTGTTCGTGGTGCACAACCGTCGCGACCTGGCGCAATTCAACATGCCGCGCGACTGGCGCACGGCGCCGCCTGCACCGCTGGATGCGGGCATCGCGCGCGACAGCCTCTACAACATCGTGACGCCCCGGCGTGGCCCGGGCGACATCTGAAGGAGGGGGAACCATGGACTCGCCTTCGCTGAAATTCCTCATCGTCGCGACGCTGATGACGTGCGCGCCCGCGCTGGCCGCGCCGCCGCAGACGGCGAACGCGCTGGGGCCGGAGTGGGTGGCGATCGACCCCGCATTGCTCGACGACATGCGCGGCGGCTTCATGACCGGCGACGGCACGGCGCTGTCGTTCGGTATCGAGCGCGCCGTATACGTCAACGGCGAACTGATGGCGACCACGCGCGTGCAGATTCCCGACGTGGGCCGCATGACCACCGAGCAGGCGCAGCAGCTTGAACGCTTCAACCGCGGCATGGTCGTGCAGGTGGGCGGCGGCAACACGTTCGAGCAGGCCGGCAACCTCAATGGCGTGCTGATCCAGAACACGCTCGACGGCCAGGACATCCGCGCGCTCACCACCGTGAACGTCGGCGTGGACACGCTCGGCGCATTCCAGGATCTGAACACCCAGACGGCGCTGCAGAACGCGATGGTGACCGCCACCGCGCCCTGATGTCGCGCCGGATTGCGTTGTAACCGGATGGACCCTCCCCCGGTCACACCAGAAGGACGCCGCATGAGAAGGACGCAATTGCCCCGCCGCCTGATGCTCGTTCCATGCCTGTGGCTCGCCGCCGCCGCGGCGGCCCAGGCGCAGGACCAGTGGCAGGGACTGGGGCCGGCCCGGCCGGCCGCGCAGCCTCAGGTGGGCGGGGTTCCTTCGGCGACACCGCCCGCGACGGTCGCGCCCGCCGCGCCCGCCGCAGCGCAGACGTCGCTCGACGATCTGCAGCGTGAGATCAACGCACAGACGCGCCGCCTGGAAGAACTCCGGCAGTCCGTCGCGCAACAGGAACAGGCGCTGGCGAACCTGCAGCGCGTGGTCGACGAGGAACGCCTGGCGACCGAACGCGGCGCCGGCGCAGCGCCGGGCACCGTCCTGCCTTCGCTCGCGCAGCAGACGCAGGCTCCCGCGGCCTCGCAGGCGCCGGTGGCGCAGGCGCAGCCGCAGCAGGCGCAACAACCGCAACAGCAACAACAGCAGCAGCAACAACAGCAGCAGCGGCAACCAGTCGGGCAGGCGCCGGAATCGGCGACGCGCCCGCCGGAAGTGGCGCAGATCTTCGACCAGCCCGGCGTGCTCACGCCGGCGGGCCAGTTCATCCTCGAACCCTCGCTGCAATACGGCTATTCCGCGAACGATCGTGTCGCCCTGGTCGGCTTCACCGTGATCCCGGCGATCCTGATCGGCCTGATCGACGTGCGCCAGGTGAAGACCACCTCGGGCGTGGCCACGATCACCGGCCGCATGGGCATCGGCGGGCGTTTCGAATTGGAAGCCAAGGTTCCTTACGTCTATCTCAACGGCGATACCGTCAGCCGCGAGATCTTCACCGGCAGCGCGCAGGACCGCGTGTTCAACGCGCACGGCGACGGCATGGGCGACATCGAGGCCACCGCGCGCTACCAGCTCAATCGCGGCGGTCCGGACAAGGCGTTCTACATCGGCTGGCTCCGCTACAAGAGCCGCACCGGCAAGGATCTGTTCGAAGTCACCACCGACTGCGTGCAACGCTGCATCCAGAACGCCACCGGCACGGGCCTGCCGCTGGAGCTGCCCACGGGCACGGGTTTCGAATCCCTCCAGCCCGGCGTGACCTGGTTGTATCCGTCCGATCCGGTCGTGTTCTTCGGCACCTTCAGCTACCTCTACAACTTCGAGCGCAGCAATGTGTCGCGCACCGTGCTCGGCCGCGAACAGGAATTCCTCGGCGATGTGCAGGCCGGCGACATCTGGGGCTTCAACCTCGGCCTGGGCCTGGCGCTCAACGAGAAGGCGTCCATCAGCCTGGGCTACGACACCAGCCTGATCGGCAAGACGAAGCAGAACGGCCGTGATTCGCCGGGCTCGGTGCGCATCACGCTGGGCACGCTGTTGCTGGGCGGCACGTACCGCTTCAGCGAACGCTGGTCGTTGAACGTGGCGTTGGGCGTGGGCGTCACGCGTGACACGCCGGACATGACGTTGACGGCGCGCGTGCCGATTTCGTTCTGACTCATCGACCCTGTCCGCAAGCTTCGGGCGTGCGGGTGGGGGCGCTCAACATGCGTTGCTGTATCGGCATGCGCATGCGTCCGCATCCGCATGCGCCGCCAACTGCACCGTCATCCCGGCCTTCGCCGTGATGACGATTCGAGGGCACACGCGCAACGAAAGCTCCGCCTCCTGGCTCGAGCGACCTCGACCCCTTCACGCCTGTTTCACGGCCCTGAGTTCTATGTCGCCAGCACGCGGCGCGTGCGGTCGTGGCACGCGGCATCGGGTTCGCGTTCTCGTCTACCACCACGGAGTGAAGGCATATGAAGCACCTCGTCTCGAGCGCGGTCCTGCTGGTTGCGCTGGCCGGTTGCGCCAGCACACCCACCGTGCACACCGACTACGATCCGGGCACGCCGTTCTCCAGTTACCGCACCTACACCTGGTTGAAGAAGCCCGAAGGCCGTTCGCCGCTGGTGGAGCAGCGCGTCGTCGCCGCCATCGATGCCAAGCTGGCCGCGCACGGCTGGCAGCAGACCAGCGGCACCGACGCCGATGTCGGCATCGCCGCGCACGTCGCCACGCAGCAGCAACAAACGCTGGATACCTTCTACAGCGGTCCGGCCTGGGGCGGTTACGGTTGGGGCCGCTGGGGCGGCGGCGTCGGCATGGGCTCGGCGACCACGACCGTGCGCAACTACGAGGTCGGCACGCTCGTCGTGGACATGTTCGACATGAAGACCAAGCAGGCGATCTGGCGCGGCACGGCGTCGGGTACGGTGCCGGATTCGCCGGAGCAGGTGAACGCCAAGGCGCAGGCCGGCGTCGACAAGATGTTCGCCGACTTCCCGCCGGGCAGCGCGCCGGCGAAGTAACGCCTGCGCGATGACCGCATCGAAGGCCGGCGCGATGCCGGCCTTCGTGCGCCTGCGCCTCACGGCGCTTCGCGCAGGATGCGCAGCACTTCGGAGATCGCCTCCGGCTGCATGTGCACGTCGTGTCCAGCGTCGAGCACGCGTGTCGAGGCGGCGCCGGGCAGCAGCGCGCTTTCCAGCGGCACCACGCCGTCGCCGGGCGGAATCTGTCCGCGCTGCGATCCGGCGATGGTGTGGTATGCGATGCCCGGCACCGGCATCAGCGATTCGCCCGCCGCGCGCACCGGCTGCATGACCTGCAGCGTGCTGATGCTGTTCAGGCGTGCCTGCTGGTAGAACTCGAGCAGCTCGGGGCGCACGGCGTCGGGATCGGCATCGGCAACGCGCTTGAGTGCCTGCAGCTCCGGCGTGCGCCGGCCCACGAGCACGCGCGCGAGTCGGCCGAACCAGCTCGCCGCGCTCGGGCTGCCACGGTGCGGCGAGGCGATGAAGATGGCGCGCGTGACGCCGGGGTAGGGCGTGAAGCGGAACGTGTCGGCAACCGACGCCACATCGACCGCATCGGCCCGCACCCGCTGCGGTGGCACGGTGAAGGCCGCGTTCCACAGCACGTCCCCGGTGTCCACGCACAGCAATCGCGAGATCACGCCGCCGAGGCTGTGGCCGATCAGCACCGTTCCGTGGCGCGCATCGTCGTCGCCCTCGGGATCGAGCACGCTCCAGGCTTCGTCGAGGTATTCCTTCACGCGACGCCGCGCGACCAGCGTCGGTGCGTTGGTCTGATAGACGACATGCCACACCTGGAAACGCGCGCGCAGGTCCGCCTCGCCCCAGACCGCGTCGGAAAGCGGCGCCCAGGTCAACGGGCTGCTGCCCAGTCCGTGGATCATCACCAGCGGATGCTTGCGCGGATCGTAGTCCTCCAGCAGGTAAACACCGGCGCGTCGGCCGACCTCGTGCCCGCCGAGCAACCCCCACACCGCCAGACGCGGCAGCTTCGACGTGCCCGAACCCTGCGCGAATGCCGCCGAGGTGTCGTAGGCCAGCGGAATGCGTTGCGTGCCGACGGCCAACGTGGGCGACGCAAGCGCATTGGCGATCACCAGACGCGCGGGCGCATCGTGCGTGGCGGGTGCTTCGATCCATGCGGTGACATCGCGGAACACGCCTTCGGGTGGAAGCAGCTCGCAGATCGCGCGGTCGTCGCAGCGGCGCGAGATGGCCGACAGCGGCACGCCGAATCCCGGATGCTGCACGTGCGGGCCCACATGCGTGCGCAGCGGGATGTCGCGCGCGCGGGTGAGGGTGAGCGGCTCGATCAGGTAGGGCGACAGATCGCGGAATTCGACGTTCAGTTCGATACCGCCGATCTGCGTCGGGCCCTCGACCCACTCGCCGTGGCGCTCCTGCAGCAACTCACCGAGCAACGAATCGGTGCAGCGTGTGGCCAGCACGGCCGCGTCGCGTGTCGTGGTCGGGTCGTCCAGGGCGATCCATGCCGCGCTCGCACAGTCCATCCAGGCCTGCCGCGCCCGCCGGTCGTCGTACTGCGCGGCAAGGCGGGCTTTGGTGCGGGCGGTCCCGAGCGGTGAAGCATCTTCCATGGCGCACGCCGCTGCGTCACACGCCTCGGGTGCGCGCATCCCGGGCGACACGGATGCGCACGAGACCAGGCACAGCGCGGCCAACAGCCCCGTGCTGCGCAAGCCGGCATGGACGGACGCGTAGTGCATGGCCGGGTCCCGGGGAAGGTGGCGCCTTCATAGCGCATGCGCCGGGCGCACGCACGTACCCGCGTGCGCGGTTGGGACGCAACAGCGCATTAGCCCAGCGTAGGCGGGGTGGCGCGTCGCGTCGCCTCGTCGAGCAGCCACGTGCGCACCGCGATCAGTTCCGGATCGGAATCGCGCGACTGCGGCCAAACCAGATGGAAGTCGTGCCCGGGCAGTTCCGGGCCGAACGGCCGGTGCAGCAATCCGCCGGCCAGTTCATCGGCGACCAGCGCGAGATTGACCAGCGCCATGCCCTGGCCACCGATCGCCGCCTGGATGGCGTGGACTTCGTCGGAAAAATGCAATTGTCGCGGCACCTGCGCACGTCCGGCGTGCGCGAACCAGAGCGGCCAGTCGGGCGTCACCGCGTCACGCCGGAACCATTCGAAGCTGATCAGCGGGACGCGTT
Source organism: Lysobacter sp. MMG2 (assembly GCF_016735495.2). Taxonomy (GTDB): domain Bacteria; phylum Pseudomonadota; class Gammaproteobacteria; order Xanthomonadales; family Xanthomonadaceae; genus Lysobacter_J. The sequence continues at coordinate 179,488 of NZ_JAERQY020000005.1, read as the reverse complement.
CGAGGTCGTCCACGCCGCGCGCGCGCAGGCCCGGCGCGCACACCGGCGCAAAGCGTGAAGTGAGCAGTGACGCGCTCGTGAGATCCGGATATCGACCCGGACCGTAGCGGATCGCGAGCTGCGCGCCGCCGCCTTGAAGGTCGACAGGCGCGTCGCCCGTGTGCAGGTGCAAGGCGATGTCCGGCCGCAGGGCTGCGAACCTGGCCAAGCGCGGCAGCAGCCAGCGTGAGGCGAATGCCATCGTCGTGCTGAGCACGACGGAGCGGGGCCGTTCCTGCGGGTGCACGGTCTGCACGGCGCGCGCCATCGCATCGAAGCCATCGCGCAGTGCCGGGTACAGGCTTTGCCCGGCGGGTGTCAGGTCGACGCGACGGGTGCCGCGCACGAACAACGCCACGCCGAGCCGGTCTTCCAACTGCCGGACCTGATGGCTGATCGCCGTCGGGGTCAGCGACAGCTCTGCCGCGGCGTGCTTGAAGCTCAGAAGGCGGGCGGCGGCTTCGAAGGCGCGCAGGGCCGTGAGTGGCGGCAGGCGGCGCCTGTCCATGGGTGAATTCATTGCATCCGTCGGGTGCGGAATGATCGTTTTACGCCGATACGTATGGAGTTGAACCTGTGACCTCTTCCAGCACAGGTGAACCATGGTCAGGTTACTACACATCGACTCAAGCGCCCGGCCGGGACGCTCCGGCGAACACGCGCACGGGTCGCACACGCGTCGGCTGTCGGCCCGTTTCGTGAGGCAGTGGCAGGCGCTGCGACCGGGCGATGCCGTCGTTCACCGCGATCTTGCGCTGTCGCCGCCATCGCCTGTCGGAGGCGACTGGGTGCACGCGGCTTTTACCGCGCCGGCGCGACGGGAGCCGTGGATGCACGCAGCGCTTGCCGAGAGCGACGTCCTGGTCGACGAACTGAGTGCTGCCGACCTCATTGTCGTTGGCGTGCCGATGTACAACTTCGGCATGCCGTCGACGCTCAAGGCGTGGATAGACAACATCGTTCGCGTCGGGCGAACGTTCGGCTTCGACCGCAGCCGCAAAGGCGAGCCGTACTGGCCGCTGCTCGCCGGCCATGGCAAGCGCTTGGTCCTGCTGAGTTCGCGTGGCGACCACGGCTACGATCCGGGTGGGCGCTTGTGTGCGGACAATCATGTCGAGCGCGGCGTGGAGACGCCGATGCGCTACATCGGCATCGATGCGGTGGAACGCATCGCGATCGAGTACGACGAGTTCGCCGACGAACGACTGCATGCGTCCATTGCGGCGGCCGAGGCCGAGGTGGACGCGCTCGTTGCGCGCCTGGTTGCGCAGACGCAGCGGATGTCCGGGCTCAGGCGCGCCTGAAGTAGAACCCCGCGTAGTGATCGAGCGAGCACTCCGGCTCGAACGGCACGCGCAGGTGGCGCTCCTTGGACTGCCACTGGTCTTCGAGCCGGTAACCCAGGGCCTGCATCTCGGCGACGAACTGGGGCTTGGCCATCACCCGGTACGGCAGCACCGCCTTGCCGATGTTCTGCAACGTCACGTAGCCGCGCCTGGGGTGCGCGGGCGTCAGGTTCACGAGCACGTGCGTGGGCGGGGCGGTCAGGCGGCCGAGAAGTTCCGGCAGCGTGTAGTCCAGGTACTGCAATGCGCCGCAGGTGATCAGCACGTCGTGCTCGTTGGCGGCGTCCGGAGCGTCCGCGAAATGCAGCAGGCCGTCGGGATCGTTCTCGCGGGCCCAGCTGCGGCCGGCATCGATGACCGCGGGCACGTCGTGCACGCGCCATTCCATCGTGTGCGGGTAGGTGAGGTAGCGGCGGAAGCCGTAGTACGTCACGCCGATGTGGCCGCCCAGGTCGAAGATGCGGTGCCGGCCTTCGGCCAGCAGGCGCGAAAGCCAGTGGACCATCGGGTAGTCGCTCACGCGGATGCTGCCGTGCCGGTCCATGTACATGCCCGTGGTCGAGGGCTGGTCGTAGCTGGTCGGCAGCGACGGCGCCGCCGCGAGCGCCTGCGCGCGCGAATCGTAGGCGCCGTAATAGGCGTTGCCGCCGTAGTAGGGTCGGTTGAACAGGCGCCGGTAGAGCGGTCGTGCGATCAGGCGTATTCCGGGAAGCTCGGCGGTCTCGATGGCGATGCGTACCAGATTGCGCTTGGCCATCAACATGTCGTGTTGCACAGGCGTTCCCCTCCGATCGTCTCGGACAAGCAAACGCGATGCGCGGGAAAAAGGGGACGCGGCGCCGTCAGCGGGCGCGCAGGGCGTCGATCCGGTCGCGGTAGGCGGCCCGGGTGTCGCCGTCGCTGAGGGCCTGGGCGCGGGCCAGCGAGCGGATCGCCAGCTGCGTGCGGCCCTGTTCCAGATAGGCGTTCGCCAGCGCCGAATGGAAGCGGTGCTCCTCCGGTTGCAGCGCCACCGCACGGCGGTAATGGCGGATCGCGCGCGTGAGATCGCCCGCGTTCTGCGCGTTCACGGCCTGCATGAAATGGTGGAAGGGATCGTTGCGCTGCAGATTGGCCAGGCGCTGGCGGTACTCGCGCTCCAGCGTGCTGTCGCCCGTGCGCGTGGCCAGCCCGGCGAGGTTGAACAGCGCGTTGACGTTGTCCGGATCCAGCGCCAGCGCCTTGCGATATGCCTGTTCGGCGGCGCGCGCATCGCCGCTGCGCAGGTGCACGACGCCGGCGTTGCTCCAGTAGGCCGCGTAGTCGGGGTCCAGTTCCAGCGCGGTGCGGAGCAGCGACTGCGCAGCGGCGTAGTCGCCGGCGGAGAGCCGCTCCACCGCGAGGTTGTTGTAGTAGTGGGCGATCAGGCGCTGTTGCGTGATCGGCTTGGGACGATCGCGCGCGATGATGAGGTCGCCGGCCACGTCGGCGATGTAGCGCCGGCCCTGCACGCGCACGAGCGCATTGACGTGGTTGCTCAGGTAGAGCGTGCCGTCGGCCTGGCGGAAGCCGAGGATCTGTTCGATCTCCTGCGGCGTCGCGTCGATGCCGGCCTCGCGTGCCAGCGCGAGGAAGAGCAGGGTGAAGGTCAGGCAGTTGGCGGTGCGCGATTCGTAGGCCTGCGCGACCGTCAGGTTCGCCGTTTCCCGGTAGGTCATGCCCAACCCTTCGGGGGTGTACATCAGGCTCGACAGGCGCTCCAGCCGCGTCAGCATGCCGGGATTGCCGACCAGCACGTCGCGGTGAACGCGCTCGCGCAGTTCGCCGGGCAGCGCCATGACCTCGCCCGGCGCGACGACCTGGGCGAACGCCCCGCCCATCTGGAGCAGGAGCGCAACCAGCACAGTTGCGACGACCACGCGGCGCATCCGGATGCCTTCGCGGCTAGGGCCGCAGGAACGGCTGCGCGCAGTGTAGTCCCGTGACGCGCTGCGGGATGTGTGCGGGGCGTTCAGCGATGCGCAGGGCAGTTCAGGGCCGCGGCGCTATCCTTCCGCGACGACGATTCGCAGCAGGAGAGCCACATGGCCACCGGTTGGGCAGGTGACGGCGCGGTCCAGGACCAGATCGACGCGACCATCAAGGACGCCATCCAGCGCGCACGCAGCCAGTTGCCGTCGGGCCCCGGCCTGACGCATTGCGAGGACTGCGGCGTCGAGATCCCGCAGGCCCGACGCGACGCCGTGCCCGGCGTGCGGCTGTGCATCGCCTGCCAGGAAGCGCATGACCAGGAGCAGGGCCCGCATAGCGGCTACAACCGCCGCGGGAGCAAGGACAGCCAGTTGCGCTGAGTGCCGCGTGGCGAATGCCCGTCGGGCCTCCGTCGTCCGGGTTCAATCCGGCCGACGCTCTTCCATCAATCCGACCAGGTTTCCGTCCGGGTCGCGCAGGAAGCCGATCCACAGCTCGTGATCGGGCAGCCTCGCGGTGAGTTGCGGCGCGCGTTCCTGCGCCGCGCCGCGTTCCACCAGCGCGGCCTGCACCGTCTCGATGTCGTCGACCTTGAAGTACAGCAGCGAGTTGTGCCCGATATCGCCCGCGCCCTGCGACGTGGTCAGCATCAGGCGAACGCCGCCTGCGTCGAGGAACGCCAGATCCGGCCCGGCGTCGAACAGGTGCCTCAATCCCAGCGCATCGCGATAGAACGTGAGCGCCTGCGCGACATCGGCGACGGTGATCGCGATCTGCCCGATGTGCGACAGCCGCGTCGTCATGCGCTAGATCCCCAGCAACGGCGTCGCATGCTCCAGGCGCGTGCGCAGGTGTTCGGCCAGGCGCAGGCTCAGGGCGATGATGGTGAAGGTCGGGAAGGCCCAGCTGCCCGTGGGAAACACCGAGCTGCCGGCGACGTGCAGGTTGTCCACGCCGTGCACCTGGCAATGGCGGTCGACGACGCCCTGCTTGGGATCGTCGGCCATGCGCGTGGTGCCCATGTGGTGCGAGGTGCCGAACACCTGCGGCACGCCGCCGTTCTCCTCCAGCCAGGGCTCGGGCTGGAAGCGACCGTTGCATGCGCGCGAAAGCTCTTCGCCGAACAGCGTGGCCGCGGTGCGGTAGGTGTGGCGGTCCAGTTCGGTCAGGCGCCAGTCGACATTGACCTTGCGCAGCCCGAGCGCGTCGCGCTCCTCGCTCAGGGTGATGCGGCTGTCGTGGTTGGGCACCTGCTCGAAGTAGCCGATCAGGTCCACGCGTTCGGTGCGCACCGTCGGCTTGCGCGTGAGCTTGCGGCCCATCGCCTTGGCGATGTCGCCCGCGTTGAGGCCCGCGCGCAGCGTCAACGCGCGCAGATCCTCGGCCGGTGGCATCGCCTTGGCGATGTAATCCGGTTCGCCATTGCGACGACCGCACACACGCGCCTTGATCGCCCAGTTCTCGTGACGCTGCCGTGCGCGCATCGCAGCGCGCAGGTCGCGCAGCGCCTGCAGACCTTCCGGCACCGGCTCTTCGAACGCGAACGGCCGCACGCGCCCGCTCAGGATGCGGTGCCGGCGCTGGGCTTCATCGGACAGGCAGATTTCCGGATGCGCCTGCGGCCGGCCCTTCGGCACGTTGCGGTCGTACGGCCGCGTGACCACGTGCGGCTGCGGACTGAACAAGGTGCCGAGCTTGCCGCTGGGATGGTCCATGAAATAACGGCCGACCAGATCGTACTGGTTGCCCAGCCCGGCCTCGTTGACAGAGCGGGAGGACAGCAGCAGCCGCGCGTTCTCGATGCCGCCGCAGGCAAGCACGTAATGGCCCGCACGCACCGTGCCGCGCCGGCCGTCGAGCGTGCCGATGCGCGCCTGCCGCACCGCCTGCGTGGACGCCACGGCATCCAGCTCGATCAGGTTGGCATGCAGCAGCACGCTGATGTTCTCCGCGCGCTCGAAGGCCTCGCGATAGGCGTGGCCGAAGATCATCGGGCTGGAGGCGAACGTCTTGTGCACCAGCGCGTCGCTTTCGAACGCCAGCGGCTGTCGCGATGACGGCGTGAGGAAGGTGTCCTCGCCGAAGTCGTGCTGTTCCAGCCCGCAGAACGTGCGGGCCTTGCGGTAATGCGGTTCCAGATCGTCGAAGCCGATGGGCCAGCCGCTGTGCGGCACCCAGTCGCGCGGCGCGAGGTTGGCCAGCGGAATGCAGCCGCGCCCCCAATAGTTGCAGGTGCCACCGAAGGCACGCAGGCGCGAGGCACCGGGGTCGAAGTCCGGCTCGCCGATCGAATGGCCTTCCAGCAGCGCCTGGTTGCGTTCATCGGCGGCCAGGCCGCCGCTCTCGACGACGCACACACGTGTCTGCGTGCCGAGGAATGCCCATGCGATCGCCAACCCGGCGGCACCGGCACCGATGATGCAGATATCCGCCTCGATGTCAGCCGGCGAAGCCGCCTTCCTGTAATCGAAAATCAACTGGTTGCCCCTTGGACGTTCGTGCCCGGAGCGAATCGCGCACACCGGGCCATCGTTCAAATCGAACGCAACAGGGGGCAGGAAGGGGACAGGTGGGAAGGTTGAGGCAGGCCGCTTACGCGGCACTGCCGCGTGGCCTGCCGAAAGCCCGGCCATGGATGGCCGGGCCGGGCGATCCGGAGCCGATAGCGTGACGCCATGGACGGCGGCGGTCGAAAACCATCGCAGCGATGCAGAAGCGGCACTGCCGCGTGGCCTGCCGAAAGCCCGGCCATGGATGGCCGGGCCAGGCGGGCGATCCGGAGCCAATGGCGTAATGCCGTGAAAGGCGACGATTCGGGCGCTCATGCCCTCATCCGCCTGCCGGCACCTTCCCCCGCGCAGCGGGAGAAGGGTTGCTCTTCGTCGGGGAAGAGGGCATTCCTCGCCGGCAAGAAACAACAAGAAGAGGCCAGCCCTACGGAGACGGGCGGCCTGCTAGCCCCTCTCCCGCCTGCGGGAGAGGGGTTGGGGTGAGGGCAAACGAAGCGTCCGCCTCACCCCAGCACAAACGTACTAACGCATCACTGCGCCGACAGCGGCAGCGGCTGCGCCAGTCCGCGCGAGATCGCCGTGTCGAGCAGGGCCAGCGTCCGACGCTCGGCCTCGCGGGCGTACTTCTCCTGCTCCTTGCCCAGCGCGTCCATCTGCTTGCCCAGGGCATCCATCGGCTTGCCGGCTTCGTCCATCTGCCGACCCAGCGCCTCCATCGGCGCGGAGTTGCGCTCCATGTTGGCGGACGCGCGGTCGATCACACGGCTCTGTTCATCCATCTTCCGGCCGAGCTCGTCCTGCTGCCGCGCAAGCTCGTCCATGCTTGCCTGGAGGCGATCGCGTTCGGCGCTGTCGACCCGCCACAGCTGCGTGGCGATCTGCGCCTGGCGTTCGGCCAGCGAGCTCTGCTGATCGGCCAGCTGTTCCATGCGGCGCGATGCGGCTTCGATCGCGGCGCTTTCTTCCTCCTTCGGCGCGAGCTTCTCCATCTGCGCGCTGAGCGCCTCCATCCGGTCGCCGTGCACTTCCATCTGCTTGCCCAGCACGTCCATCTGCGCGCCGATGCGGTCGCTGTCGCGCCAGGCATCGCGCACCTGCGCCATCGTCGCCGCATCGGAAACGACGTACGCCTTGCCCGCGCGACGGAACCAGACGAAGTCCGAATTGGTGAGGCTGCGACGCGCGCGTTCGATGTCGGGCAGGTCGTCGGTGGAGCCGCTCATGCGGATGCCGTCGCGGTCCTTGCTCACCAGCGCATAGGCGTCCTCGTTATCGCGATGCGGGCGCAGCGTCAGGTGGCTGGTGGGCGCCGCGGCCGCGGCGGGCTTGGACTGCGGCTGCGCCGCGGTGCGGGTCTGCGGCTGCGCGCGTGCCGCGTTGCTGGCGGCATCGGCGGTGGCCTGTGCGTTCGCGGCGGGCTTGGCGGCCGGATTGATCTGCGCGTGTGCGTAGAACGCCAGGCACGCGACGGCGACGCCGACCAGCGGCAGTGCGATTCCGCCGCGCACGGCACGCTGGCCGGGACGGACGAGTTGTTCGATGCGGGACATCAGGGAGCCTCCATGAGCGGCTTGTGCGAGGTGGGGCGAGGACGGGGATTCGGCGTGACTGCACGACCAGTCCGCCAGTTCGGACAGCGCCAGCGCGAGACGGCGCGGCTGTCCGGTGACTTCGGCGGCGAGGCGGTCGGCGATGTGCTCGCGTTCGATGCGGATGCGGCGCGACAGCCACCACGTCACCGGGTGGTAGAAGAGCAGGGCTTCGACGAGGTTCTGCAACAGGTTGACGAGGTAGTCGTGGCGCTTGATGTGGGCCAGCTCGTGCGCGAGCAGCGCTTCGATCAGGTCGGCCGGCATGCGCGTGAGCAATCCTGCCGGCAGCAGCACGACCGGACGCCACCAGCCGGCGGAGACGGGCGAGGCGAGCGAGGCCACCAGTCGCAGCGCGACCGTGCGACGCAGGCCGAAGCGTTGCGCCAGCGCATCCAGTCGCGACTGCCATTCACGCTGTACCGGCAATTGCGGCGTGCTGCGCAGGCGCTGGATCCACCACAGGCCCGCGCCCATGCGCAACGACAGCGCGCATGCACCGGCGGCCCACGCCATCACGATGGTCGGCAGCGCGGCGTCCAGGCGCGAACTCCAGTCCGGTGCGGTGTCCGCGTTGCCGATGAACGCCATGCCGGCACGCAGCATCGTCGTGCCGTTCGCCGTTTCCGTCGCTGCGGCCGGCACCAGCCAGTGCGCGACCACGTACAGCACCGGCAACGCCGCACACGCCAGCAGCGCCACGCACGCGAGCGCATAACGCGCCTGCGGTCGCGCATCGCGCAGCAGGTGCAGCGCGAACGCGGCGAGCAGCCCGATCAGCGCGCCTTGCCAGAGGAAGTGCAGCAGCGCACGGCCCAGCACCGGGATCAGTGCCACGATTGCGTCAGTCATCGCGATGCTCCGGGTTGTCCTTGAGGAAGCGCTTGATCTCCTCGCGTTCGCGTGCGGTGACGTGCTCGCTCAACGCGGCCATCACCAGCGCCTTGCCGGAACCGGAGAACGCCTTCTGGATCAGCTCGCTCAGCAGGTTGGTCTGCAATGCGTCCTGCGCATGCGCGGCGGCGTAGACGTGCGAGCGCTGGCTTTCGTCGCGCGTGAGCAGCCCCTTGCCGTGCATCACCTGCATCAGGCGAAGCACCGTGGCGTAGGTGGCGTCCGGGCGCTCGGCCAGGCGGGCCTGGTGGACGTCCTTCACCGTAGACGGACCCAAGCGCCAGATCACGCGGAGCAGGTCGAGTTCCGCGGCAGTGGGCTTGGGCGGTTTGGCGGGCTTGCGGCTCATGGCATCCGTCGGTTCGGGCGTGACGGCATGCTGGCTCATCTAGAACGACTTGTCTAGACCGTTTGGTCTATGACGAAAGTCATGGGTATCCGGCGCGTGCAGCGACTAGGATGACCGCGCCGCGCCAGGGGGCGCCGGGAGGGATGCGATGGCCTCGATCCGCACGTATGCAGCGCAGCCGATCGCCTGGGGCGCGGTCCTCCTCGGCGGGCTCCTCGTCGCATTGGGTGACTTCATCTTCGCCACCACGCTGTGGTTCTCGTGGGATGCGGCCGGGCTGGAGCGCGTCTTCCAGACCATCGCGGTGGGCGTGCTGGGGCAGGCGAGTTTCGATGGCGGTTTGCGCTCCGCGACGCTGGGCGCCGTGCTGCATGTGCTGATGGCGACGGTCTTTGTGCTGATCTACACGCTCGTCGCGCGCCGGAATCCCAAGTTGCTCGCGCGGCCGATCCTGCTGGGCATCGCGTACGGCGTCGTGCTGTACGTGGTGATGAACTTCGTGGTGATGCCCCTGTCGCGCGTGGGGCGCTCGCCTTCGTTCGCGCACCCGGACTGGATTGCCTACAGCGTCCTGGCGCACATGCTGTTCGGCGTGATCTGCGTGCTGTTCGCGCGGCGCGCGCTCCGGCGCGGCTGAGGTCGGCCGGAGGGCGTTGCGTCAGCGCATCGCCGCACGCATGGCGTCCACGTCGAGCTTCTTCATTTTCAGCATCGCCGTCATCGCCTTGTGCGCTTTCACCGGGTCGGGGTCCTTGAGCAGTGCGTTCATTTCCTGCGGCACCACCTGCCACGACACGCCGTAACGGTCCTTGAGCCAACCGCACTGCTGCGCGGCCGGATCGCCGCCGTCGCCAAGGCGCTCCCAGTAATGGTCCACCTCCGCCTGGTCCTTGCAGTTGACGACCAGCGAGACGGCCTCGTTGAACCGGAAATGCGGACCGCCGTTGAGCGCGCTCAGGCGCGAGCCGTCGAGTTCGAAATCGATCACCATCACCGAGCCCTCGGGACGGCCCGACACGCGCGCGCTTTCGGCGTCGTAGCGCATCTCTTCGATCACGCGTGAGTGCGGGAAAATGGCGAGATACTGCTTCACGGCCGCTTCGGCCTGGTCGTCGAACCACAGGAAGGGCGTGATGCGCTGGAAACGGGACATGCGGGTATCTCCTGTTCAGGCGGAAAGGTTGAAAGGCTGTCCGCCATCATCGCGGCCAGTAGGTGAGTGACGAAGCAGCGGCTTGGAAATCGACACGGCCCGTCGCACGCCCGGCCGTCGGTCGGAAGGTGCGGTGCGACCCTTGACGCGAGAGGTCGCTCGCCCGATACAGCAACACCGCACCGTTGCCGAAAGGAACTGGCCATGCTGAAGAAGATCGCCTTCACGATGTACCCGGTGACCGACGTGGCTCGCGCCCGCGCGTTCTACGAGCAGACGCTCGGACTCAAGCATGGCTCGCTGGGCGAGCAGGGCGGTCAGTATTGGATCGAATACGACCTGCCCGGCGGCGGCTGTCTGGCGCTCACCAACGCCACCCAGTCCAAGCCCAGTGAAGCGGCGGGCGGCACGGTGGCGTTCGAGGTGGACGACCTGGACGCGCTCATCGCCGATCTCAAGGGCAAGGGCGTGGCGTTCCGCACCGACATCATCGACACGCCGGTATGCCGCATGGCGGTGTGCGCGGACAGCGAGGGCAATGCGCTGCTGCTGCACCAGCTCAAGCCGAAGTGAGCCGGCCGATGCCTGCACGCACCCAGACCGCTGCTTCCGCAACCGCGCCCACGCGCCGACGCCGCGCGCAGGACGCGGCCGAATCGCCCCAGGCTCGCGCCGATAACGCATTGCGATGGTTGCGCGAGCATGCATCGAAGAAGACGCGCGACGGCTTGGCGCGTTACGCGATTCCAAACGAGAACGCGCTGGGCGTGGCGATGAAGGACATTCAGTCGCTCGCCAAGGAGCTGGGCCGCGATCACGCGTTGGCCGGCGCCTTGTGGGACGCCGGCGTGTATGAGGCGCGGTTGCTCGCGGCCTATGTCGATGATCCGGCGAGTGTCACGGCCGCGCAGATGGATGCCTGGTGCCGCGATTTCGACAACTGGGCCGTGTGCGACACGCTGTGCTTCGTGCTGTTCGATCGCACCGCGCACGCGTGGCGAAAAGTGGAGCAGTGGTCGTCGCGCCGCGACGAGATCCAGAAGCGCGCCGCGTTCGCGCTGCTCGCCAGCCTGGCCCTGCACGGTCGCCTCGCGGACGATGCGCAGTATGCGAAGGGCCTGGCGCTGGTCGAGCGCGAAGCCGGCGACGAGCGCAATTTCGTCCGCAAGGGCGTGAGCTGGGCCTTGCGTTCCATCGGCCGCCACGCGGCCAGCCATGCCGATGCGCTTGCCCTCGCGCGCCGACTGGCCGCCAGCGATGACGCAAGCGCGCGATGGATCGGCAAGGACGCCTTGCGGGATCTGGCGAAAACGCGGGTAACGGCGAAGAAGGTCGTGGCTTCCACGCGGCGCCGCAGCGCGGATTGATCGTGATCAAAGGCGCATGCGCGGCGCCTTCCTAGACTTCCCCGCAGCCGCCCATGCGGCCGCGCGCAGGGGTGCTGCGCGCCATCATCGATCAGGGGATCCCAATGAAATCCGCTCTGCTGCTGTCCGGCCTGCTGATGGCCGGAATGTCCTCGCATGCCTTCGCCAATGCGTGTGTGGTGAAGATCACCTCCGACGACGCGATGCGATACGACATCAAGACGGCCACGGTGTCGGCCTCGTGCCCGACCATCACCTTCGAACTGACCCATGCGGGCAAGCTGCCCGTGACGGCGATGGGGCATAACGTCGTCGTCTCGCAGACCGTGCTGTATGACGCGATCGCGCGCGACGGCCTCAAGGCGGGCGCGGCGTCGGGCTATGTAATGACGGGCGATACGCGCGTGATCGCCGCTACCGCGATGATCGGCGGCGGCCAGCAGGCGAAGACCTCCTTCGCCGGTTCGCGTCTCTCGCCCGGTGGCGACTATGCGTTCTACTGCACGTTCCCCGGCCACGCCACGCAGATGCGCGGAAAGCTGCTGGTGGTGAAGTAGCGCATCGACAGCGAGCTGCGCACGTCCTTCCCGGATGACAGGGGAGGGCGCGCGCGGCAGCGTCACGACGCGCCATCGTTGACCGTTCCGTCACGACCCTTTCACCGCGCGAACACGATCATCGGCACGCCCTTCCGGGGAGGTTTGCCAGTCCGACGGGCGCACGCAAAACCTTCCGCCCGGCCGCGATGCGCCGGGGCCGCGCCGTCGCGCCGGAGATCGCGCGGTGAGTTCCGATGGCGTCATGCAGGAGGAGCAGGTTTGGAAGCTTTCATGCACGACGTGATGCGCTTCTACAACGATCTGATCGGTCGCACCACGGGGCCCCTGTCGTTCCGATTCTTCCTTCAGCCGGCCATGGCCCTGCTGATGGCGTTCCGTGATGGCGTCAAGGATGCGAAAACCGGGCGGCGTCCGTACTTCTGGAAGATCCTCAACGATCCCTCCGCGCGAAGCGAATCGCTGCACGAGGGCGTCAAGGCCACCGGCCGCATCCTTCTGCTCGGACTGGTGATGGAAGTGATCTACCAGTACCGCGTCCTGGGCAGCTTCCACGTGCTGGAGGCGGTGAACGTCATCATCGTGCTGTGCTTTGTTCCCTACCTGCTGCTGCGCGGACCGATCAACCGGCTCGTGCGCTGGTGGCGGGCGCGTTCGCACCGGACCGCATGAGGTCGCGCATGAGCCAGACGCCCGGAACGCCCGAGGATCATCCGCTGGTGCGACCGGCGCGTCTGCCGGAAACGCCGCCGCCGCCGATCCCGAGCGTCGACATCTCCACCCCGGACCTCGCCTCGGTGGAGTACTCGCAGCATCGCACCAAGCTGTCGACGCATCGCACGGCGCTGTCGGAGCACCGCACCTCGCTGTCGGAATACCGTACCGACCTGTCCAGCGGCCGCACCGAAATGTCGATGCGGCGCACCGGCATGTCGTTCCAGCGCACGCGCATGAGTGCGGAGCGCACGCTGATGTCGGTGATCCGCACCGCGCTGTCGCTGATCGGCTTCGGTTTCACGATCTTCCAGGTGTTCACCAAGGCGCGCGATGCCGGGCTGCTGAAGATCAGCACCGCCGCGCCCAGCAACTTCGGCTTGGCGCTGGTCGCGCTGGGCGTGGTGCTGCTCATCGTGGGCATCGCGTACCACGTCAATTTCATGCGCGGCCTTCGCGCGCAGCGCAACGCCCTGGTCCACGAGGGGCTGGTGCACGGCGAGAGCGCCTATCCGATTTCCTACACGTTGTTGACGGCCATCGCACTGCTGATGATCGGGCTCTTCGCGATCGTGAGCATGGTGTTCGACGTGGCGGCCGGTTGACTCCAATCCCCCCCAGCAAGGCAAGGAGACGCGTCATGGCAAAGGCGAAGAAGGTGGCCCGGCCCGCGAAAGTGGCCAAGTCCGCCCCGCCGTCGGAGAGAACCGACAAGCAACCGGCGAACGCAGGTGCCAAGGGCGCGAAACCGGGCGCTGGAAAGCGGCCCCCGAACATCCTGGTGATCTGGGGCGACGACATCGGCATCGCCAACCTGAGCTGCTACACGCACGGGTTGATGGGCTACCACACGCCCAACATCGATCGCATCGCCAACGAGGGCATGCGCTTCACCGACTCGTACGGTGAGCAGAGCTGTACCGCTGGTCGCTCGTCGTTCATTACCGGCCAAAGCGTGCATCGCACGGGTCTATCGAAGGTGGGCATCCCCGGTGCGCCGCAGGGCATGGTGGAGTCGGTGGTCACGATCGCGTCGCTTCTGAAGGATCGTGGTTACGCGACGGGCCAGTTCGGCAAGAACCACCTGGGCGATCTCAACAAGTTCCTGCCCACGCTGCACGGGTTCGACGAGTTCTTCGGCAATCTTTACCACCTCAACGCCGAAGAAGAGCCGGAGATGGACGGCTATCCGAAGGATCCCCGTTATCGCGAGCAGTTCGGCCCGCGCGGCGTGATCCACAGCTGGGCCACCGACAAGGACGATGCGACCACGCATCCGCGCTGGGGAAGGGTGGGCAAGCAGAAGATCAAGGACACCGGCCCGCTGAATCGCAAGCGCATGGAGACCTGCGACGACGAGTTCGTCGAAGCCGCGACGGACTTCATCCGCCGGCAGAACAAGGCCGACAAGCCGTTCTTCGTGTGGCTCAACACCACGCACATGCACTTCATCACCCACACCAAGCCCGAGAGCCTCGGGCAGGCCGGTCAACACCAGTCGCCATACCACGACACGATGATCGACCACGACAAGAACGTGGGCCAGATGCTGGATCTTCTCGACGAACTGGGCCTGGCGGAAGACACCATCGTCATCTATTCCACCGACAACGGCCCGCACATGAACAGCTGGCCGGACGCGGGCATGACGCCGTTCCGCAGCGAGAAGAACACCAACTGGGAAGGCGCCTTCCGCATTCCCGAGCTGATTCGCTGGCCGGGGCGTATTCCTGCGGGTGTCGTGAGCAACGAGATCATCCAGCACCACGACTGGTTGCCGACCCTGCTGGCGGCGGCGGGCGACACGACCTGCGTCGATCGGCTGAAGAAGGGCGCGACCGTCAACGGACGCAAGTACAAGAACCACGTCGACGGCTACAACCTGCTGCCGTACCTGACCGGCGAGGTCGACGAGTCGCCGCGCAAGTGGTTCTTCTACTTCAGCGACGACGGCGACATCCTCGGCATACGCTGGCAAAACTGGAAGATCGTGTTCATGGAACAGCGCTGCAGGGGCACCATGCAGGTGTGGGCCGAGCCGTTCACCGCATTGCGGATGCCGAAGATATTCAACCTTCGCATGGATCCGTACGAGCGCGCGGACGTGACGTCGAACGTGTACTGGGACTGGATGATCCACAACGCCTTCTGGATCTACGGCGCGATGGCGGCCGCCACCAAGTTCATGGAAACGTTCGAGGAGTTCCCGCCCGCGCAGGAGGCGGGCAGTTTCAACCTCGACCAGGCGAAACAGAAGATGGGCGAGATCTCCAGCAAGTCCAGCTGAGCGACGGAGCCGGAAGCAATGGAGCCACTGCCTTCATGGAACGACGGCGCGGCGAAGTCGGCGATCCTCGACTTCGTCGCGCGCACCACCCGCGACGGCGGGCCGGATTTCATTCCGCCCGCCGAGCGCATCGCCGTGTTCGACAACGACGGCACACTGTGGTGCGAGTACCCGTTGCAGGTGCAGGTGTTCTTCGCACTCGCCGAGGTGCGGCGGCTGACGCAGCAGGATCCGGCGTTGCTGGACAAGCCGGCCTTCAAGGCGATGATCGACGGCGATCTGAAGACGCTGACGTCGCTGCCGAAGAAGGACGTGTTCGAGCCGGCGTTCGCCACGCACGCCGGCATGACGGTGGAGGAATTCCACGCCAATGCCTGGCGCTGGCTGCGGCAGGCCGAGCACCCGAAGCTGAGGCGCCAGTTCATCCGCAACACGTACCTGCCGCAGCGCGAGCTGCTCGACCACCTGCGCGCCAACGGCTTCAAGACCTACATCGTGACCGGGGGCGGCGTCGAGTTCGTCCGCGTCGTGGCCGAACAGCTGTACGGCATTCCGCCGGAGCAGGTCGTCGGTTCCAGCACGAAGATGAAGCTGGAGGACGGCGAGGGCGGCATGGCGTTGCGGAAGCTTCCGGAGTTGGGAAGCTTCGACGATCGCGAGGAAAAGGTGGTCAATATCGCCCTGCACATCGGGCGTCGGCCGGTGTTTGCGTTCGGAAATTCCGATGGCGACCTGGCGATGATCCGGTATACGCTTGCCGGGGATGGGCCGCGCATGGCGTGGTATCTGCATCACGACGATGCCGCGCGTGAATTCGCGTACGACCGCGACTTCAAGCTCAGTGCGCTGCGGGAAGGGCTCGACCGCGCGGCCGAACTCGGCATCGGCGTGGTGAGCATGGCGAGGGACTGGAACCGCGTGTTCGCCGACTGAGCCGTCGGCCACGCAGACGGAGGTCGGGATTGAGCGTCTCGTTCGACAACATGGTCCGCATCGAAGGGGGCGCCTTCACGATGGGCTCCGACCATCACTATCCGGAAGAGCGCCCGGCACACAAGGTGCGCGTGGACGACTTCCGGATCGACCGTCACGCGGTGACCAATCGCGATTTCGCGCGCTTCGTCGCGGCCACGGGCCATGTCACGCAAGCGGAGAAGCCGGCCGATCCGGCCGATTACCCCAATGCGGATCCGGCGATGCTGGCGCCGGCCTCGGTGGTGTTCGTGCCGCCGCCGGGTCGCGTGGACCTGCGCAATCATTTCCACTGGTGGCAGTACGTCGCCGGTGCCGACTGGCGCCATCCGCGCGGGCCCGACAGCAGCCTGGACGGGCTGGACGACCACCCCGTCGTGCACGTCGCCTACGCGGACGTGCTGGCCTACGCGCAGTGGATCGGCAAGGAACTGCCCACCGAGGCCGAATGGGAGTTCGCGGCGAAGGGCGGCGCGGACGACACCGAATTCGCCTGGGGCAGTGAACTCGTGCCGGGCGGGCGCCACATGGCGAACACCTGGCAGGGCGAGTTCCCGTGGGAGATGAGGCCCGAAGACGGTTTCGCCTGGACCGCGCCGGTGGGCTCTTTCGATGCGAACGGCTACGGCCTGTACGACATGATCGGCAACGTCTGGGAATGGACCGCCGACTGGTACCAGGATCACGGCCGCTTGCAGCAGCACGCCTGCTGCACGCTGCAGAACCCACGCGGCGGCGAACGCGAGGCGAGCATGGCCCCGAACGATGCGGCACGCATCCCGCGTCGCGTGATGAAGGGCGGTTCGCACCTGTGCGCGCCGAACTATTGCCGGCGCTACCGTCCGGCCGCGCGCATGGCGCAGCCGGTGGACACGTCGACCTGCCATGTCGGCTTCCGCCTGGTGGTGCGCGGCTGAAGCACACGATCCGCGCGATCTCACGGCGCAGTCCGGGAGGGTGTCATGGAACAGTGGCTGGTGGCGGTATCGGAACCGGTGATCATCGCGATCGACTTCATCGCGCTGGGCACCATCGTGGTCGGTACGCTGATCGCACTGAAGGACGGCATCGCGTTGCTGGCCAGCCGCGCCATCGACAAGCACGAGCGTCGTCGCCTGTGGATGCGCTACTCGCACTGGCTGGTGGCGGGGCTGACGTTCCAGCTTGCGGCGGACATCATCGAATCCTCGATCACCCCCGATTGGGACGGCATCGGCCGGTTGGCGGCGGTGGCGGTGATCCGCACCTTCCTCAACTATTTCCTCGAACGCGACGTGGCCGAGATCCGCGAGCTGGAACGCGAGAAGACTGCGCCTTGACGCGCGCCGCGCCACGGAAGGCCTTCACGGTCGCGTAGAATTGCGCGCCCCAGCAGGAGCCATCCCATGCCCACGTCGCCCGCCTGTCCGCAATGCACGCTCACCAACACCTACGTCGACGGGGCGAACTTCGTCTGTGCCGATTGCGGTTACGAATGGCCCGCGGAAGCGGGTGAGGGCGGCGACGCCTCGGCGGTAGTCGTGCGCGACAGCAACGGCAACGTGCTCGCCAACGGCGACACGGTCGTCGTCATCAAGGACCTGAAGGTCAAGGGTTCCTCGATCCCGCTCAAGCAGGGCACGGTGATCCGCAACATCCGCCTGGTCGAGGACGATGCAGAGCACATCGAGGGCAACTCGGACAAGATCAAGGGACTGGTGTTGAAGACGATCTTTCTGCGGAAGGCGTGAGGGGTGTTTTCGGCGCCTAGCGCGTTGCGGTGATCGCAAGGACTGTCGTCTTCCCGGCGAAGGCCGGGAATCAGGCCGACAACGCACGGGCACTCCCTCTCAGGTAAACCACCTTGTCGTCATTCCCGCGAACGCGGGAATGGCGTGATGGAACGGATGGTGTGACGGCCTGGGTCCCGGCCTTCGCCGGGATGACGGCCCATGCAGGGCGTGCCCGCCACCGCAGTCACCGTGCAAGCGTGCTTCCACCTGCGGGTGCGACAATGCGCCAACCCGCCCCGGCACCGCCCCATGACGCTCCCGCTCCCCTTCGAACTCCCCGAAGAACAGCGCGCCGCGCTGGAAGCCGCGTACGCGACGCCGCCGCGTGCGTACCACAACTTCCAGCATGTGCAGGAAGTGCTGCGGCATTACCACGCCGTCGCACAGGGGCCGGGCTGGCAGCGGCCGATCGAGGCGGCGCTCGCGGTGCTCTACCACGACGCCATCTACGAGGCGGGGTGCCAGGACAACGAGTCGCGATCGGCCGATCTGGCCGCCGAGCACATCGAACGCTGGATGCCCGGGCGCGGCATCGATATCGCCCGCGTCCGCCAGCTGATCGAACTCACCGCGCGACACGGCACGTTCTCGCCCGGCAATGTGGACGAGGAGGCGTCGCTGTTCCTGGATTGCGACATGGCGATCCTCGGCGCCTCGCCGGCGGTGTTCGACGCCTATGACCGCGGCATCGCCGCGGAGTACCGCGCCGTCGTTCCCGGCTGGTTGTTCAAGATCAACCGCAAGCGATTCCTCAAGGCGCTGCTGACGCGCGAACGCATCTACCTCACGCCGTTCTTCCACGAACGCTTCGACACGCAGGCACGAAGCAACCTGCGGCGCGCGGTGACGACAAAACGTTAGCGGGCCGTGATGGCTGGCGCGGATGCGCGCCTAGAATCGGGCGGTGTCGCGAGGGTTCCGGACATGGCGGTGATCGCGTCCGCGAACGCATGCATGCGGAGCCTCGTCCGTGCAGCCCAGTCAAGGAGTCGCGCGTGACTTTCCAGCTTGCTTCGCCATCGTTCACCCATCGCGGCGGCATCCCGTCGAAGTTCACCTGCGAGGGTGAGGACTGTTCTCCCGAGCTGCGATGGTCCGGCGCACCGACGGGCACGCGAAGTTTCGCGCTCGTCGTCGACGATCCCGATGCGCCCGATCCCGCGGCACCCAAGCGCGTGTGGGTGCACTGGGTGCTCTACAACCTGCCGGGCACCGCCGATGGACTGGTCGAAGGCGTTACCACCGAGCAGTTGCCGCGTGAATCCAGGCCCGGCCAGAACGACTGGCATCGAGCCGGTTACGGCGGGCCGTGCCCGCCGATCGGGCGGCACCGTTACTTCTTCAAGCTCTACGCGCTCGATGTCGAATTGCCGGACCTGGGCGAGGTCGACAAGATGCGCCTGCTCGGCGCGATGGAAGGACACGTCCTCGCGCAGACCGAACTGATCGGCACCTATCAGAAGGGCGATTGACGGCTCACTTCAACGGCAGGCAGATCGCGGTGCGCCATTGCGCGGGCGGCAGCGTGGACGGATCGTTGAGGTATTCCTCGAACACCGGCGCATCGCCCGCTTCCTCATAGCTGCCCGGGAGCCAGTGGCAGAACAGCCAGTCGTAAGCTCGTTCGAGTTCGGCGTAGGGGCCGGTGTGCACGACCACGGCGTGGCGGCCGCCGGCGATATCGATCCAGCGCATGCCGTCGGCCAGCGGCGCGGAGGCCGGCACGAGCAGGCAGGCGTCGGAACGCAACGCATCCACGGGCACTTCATTGGGTGCGTCGTAATACACGCCGAAGCTGCGCGCCGCAGGGCCGAGCAGGCCGTGTTGGCCCGCCCATTCCATCAAGCGGTCGAAGGTCGCGCCGATCTGCTTGTAGTCGCCGCGATGGGGAAGGGCGGCCACACGGACGGGCGGGAAAGTGGCGATCTGCGCGCTGTACATGGCGATGTCCTGTGCGGTGAGGGAAGTGTCGCCACGCGCGATCTCCGGCGGCGAGGCACGCCGCTGCCGGAACACCGCCGGCGTGCAGCGGTACGTCGCACCGAACGCGCGCGTGAACGCGGCAGTGCTGCCGTAGCCGGCGCGGCGTGCGATCTGGGCGATGCTGCGCGGGCTGTCCAGCAGGTCGCTGGCGGCGCGGTGCAGGCGCATGCGCCGCAGCGTCGCGGTCACCGTTTCGCCCATCTGGCCGCGGTAGATGCGGTGGAAGTGCCAGGGCGAGAAATGGCCCACTTCGGCCAGTTGCGCCAGCGTGAGCGGTTGGTCCAGCCGCTGCGACAGGTAGGTCACGACCTTGCCGATGCGGGCGCTGTAGGTGTCGAAAGTCTGGCTGCGGTTCACGGCGTCCGTCCGTCTGCGTCGTCGCCAGCCTGGCGGCACGGGATTGATCGAGGTTGCGCTCATGATGACGCGCCCGCGCGCCGCCCGCGCGGGTCCCGCCGCGATTCGTCCATTCCCGCACATACACGCATCGACGCGGCCGTGTGGGGCCGCGTCGATGCGCCACCTCAGTACGGCTGCGCCGTCGGTCGCACGACCAGTTCGTTGACGTCGACGTCGGCCGGCTGGCCGATCGCGAAGGCGATGGCGCGTGCGATCGCGTCGGCCGGCAATTGTTCCTTGCGGAAGACCTCGTCGACCTCGCGCTTCATCGCCGGATCGGAGATGGTGCTGGTCAGCTCCGATTCCACCGCGCCCGGGGCGATGGTGGTCACGCGCAGGAACGGCGATTCCTGGCGCAGGCCTTCCGACAGCGCATGCACGGCGAACTTCGTCGCGCAGTAGACGGCGGCGGTGGCGAACACCTGCCGACCCGCAACGGAAGAGACGTTGACGATATGGCCCGAGCGCTGAGCGTTCATCGACGGCAGCACGGCGCCGATGCCGAACAGCACGCCCTTCACGTTGACGTCGACCATGCGCTCCCACTCGTCGACCTTGAGGTCGGCCATGCGCGAGAGCGGCATCACGCCGGCGTTGTTGACCAGCACGTCGATGCGGCCGTGGCGTGCGAGTGTCGCCTGCACGAAGGCTTCGACCTCCTCGCGGCGCGTCACGTCCAGTGCGTGCACCAGCGGCGCTTCGCCGCCGGCTTCGCGGATGCGTGCCGCGAGGGCTTCGAGGCGATCGGTGCGGCGCGCGCCGAGGGCGAGCAGCGCGCCGTGCTTGGCAAGACGCAGCGCGGTGGCTTCGCCGATGCCGCTGCTGGCGCCGGTGATGGCGATGACTTTGCCGGCGATGTCGAGGGTGTTGGAACCGAGGGAGTCGGACATGGTGTCTCCGTAGCGGGGGTGCAGGGCGCCGTCGCGGCCGGAATTACCGGCCGCGTTGGGCGAGGGAGTGAAACCGGCGCGGTCGCGCCGGCGGTGGATCAGGCGTTGACGTTCGCCATGCCGGCGGCGGGATAACGCGTGCCGGCGATTTCGTGCGAGGCGAGCACGTCGTCCAGCCGGCGTTGCTCGGCCAGCGTGAGGTCGATGCGCGTGGCGGCGGCGTTCTCGTCCAGTCGCGTGATGCGGCGCGTGCCCGGAATCGGCACGATGTCCGGCCCGCGATGCAGCAGCCACGCCAGCGCGAGCTGCGCCGGCGTGCATTCGCGTTCGCGCGCCAGTTCGCTCACGGCCTGCACAAGCAACTGGTTGCGGTCGATGTTGCCGTCCTGGAAGCGCGGGTTTTGGCGCCGCCAGTCGCTGTCGGCCAGCTCGTTGGCGTGCTGGATGGCGCCGGTGAGGAAACCGCGGCCGAGCGGGCTGTAGGCGACGAAGCCGATGCCCAGCTCGCGACAGGCGCGCAGCGCGTCGTCTTCGACCTCGCGCGTCCACAGCGAGTACTCGCTCTGCAGCGCGGCGATGGGATGCACGGCGGCGGCACGGCGCACGGTCGCGCCGGAGGCTTCCGACAGGCCCAGGTAGCGCACCTTGCCGGCTTCTACCAGTCGCGCCATCGCGCCGACGGTGTCCTCGATCGGCACCTTCGGATCCACGCGGTGCTGGTAGTACAGGTCGATATGCTCCACGCCCAGGCGCTTGAGACTGGCGTCGCACGCGGCGGCGACGTAGGCGGGCGATCCGTCGATGCCGAGGAAGTCGCCGTTGGCCGCACGCACGTTGCCGAACTTGGTGGCCAGCACGACGTCGTTGCGGCGCGTGCGCAGCACCTTGGCGAGCAGTTCCTCGTTGCGGCCGACGCCGTACATGTCGGCGGTGTCGAGGAAATCCACGCCGATGTCGAGGGCGTGGTTGAGCACGACGAGGTTCTCGGCTTCGTCGCTGGGGCCGTAGAAGTCGGACATGCCCATGCAGCCAAGACCGATGGCGGACACGACGAGCCCCTGGCGGCCCAGAGTGCGGCGGGCGAAGGGAATGTTCATGGGGACTCCTGCGAGGGTGGGGGCGAGGTGGACATGCTCCTCCCGCGCCACCGCCGGGCGTTAGCCCATTGCTCTGCGATCCTTGCCCGATCCTCCGGCGTTGTGCCGTGCACACTTGGCGTGAAGATGGCCCGGCGCATAATCGCCGCGTGCCCTCCACGGCGGAAACCCATGAACGACAACGCTTCGAACGTGATCGCCGCGCCCCACGGACTGGAGGCCCAACAGGCCGAGCTGGCCGACCGGATTGCCCGAAACATCCCCGGCGACGGGCTGCATCCGTCCTGCGTTCCGGCGCTGTCGCTGATCCAGGCCAGCGCGCCCTCGCAGCCGCTGCCGTCGGTTTATCACCCGAGCCTGTGCGTGGTCGTCCAGGGCCGCAAGCGTGCCTTGCTGGGCGAAGAGGTCTTCCACTACGACCCGCTGAATTACCTGGTGGTGTCGATGTCGCTGCCGATCACCGGCCAGATCCTCGATGCCACGCCGCAGTCGCCTTACCTGTGCCTGCGCATCGACATCGACACCGCGCTGGTCAACGAACTGCTGCTGCAACTGCCGGCCGAACGCACCCGCGCGGCGAGCGGCGGACGCGCGTTGTACCTGGCGCGCACCAGCGCGACGTTGCTGGATGCCGTGCTGCGCCTGGTGCGTCTGCTGGACACGCCGGACGAGGCCGCCGTGCTGGCGCCGCTGGCGCTGCGCGAGATCCACTACCGCGTGCTCACCGGCGAGCTCGGCCTGCGCCTGCGCGAGCTGTGTGACGCGGACGGCCCGGCGCAGCGCGTGGCGCGCGCGATCGATCTGATCAAGACCCGCTACCAGGAACCGCTGCGCATCGAGCAACTCGCCGCGGTCGCGTGCATGAGCGCTTCATCGCTGCACGAGCGCTTCAAGGCCGCCACGGCGATGACGCCCCTGCAGTTCCAGAAGCAGCTGCGCCTGCAGGAAGCGCGGCGCCTGATGATGGTGGACGGCATCGAAGCCGCCGCTGCGAGCCATCGCGTGGGTTACGAAAGCCCGTCGCAGTTCAGTCGCGAATACCGGCGCCTGTTCGGCGCACCGCCGCGGCGCGAAGTGATGGCGATGCGCGGCGTGTCCGGCTAGCCCGGCGGACGCACGCGCGAGGCCAGCACCGCGCCGAGCAGCGCCAGCGCGGCGGAGATCGCGAACCCCACCAGGTACGCCAGCGACGGCGCGCGCGTCAGCAGCGCCGCGAAGATCGAACCGCCGATGGCCAGCACCGTCGCGGTGAACAGCGCATCGCACAGCTGCAACGCCGATGCGTTCACGCCCTGGCGGTTTGCCGGCGAGAGCGCGAGCGTGAGCACCGACAGCGTCGGGAACAGCGCGCCCATGCCCAGGCCCGCGGCGATCCAACCGACGATGCCCACCGCCACCGGCACGGTGGGCGACACCGACGCGGCCACGCCCGCCACGCCGACGACGATCATCGACATGCCCATGCGCAGCAGTTGCGGCGGCGTGAACGGTTGCGACGGCCGGCTGCGGTACCACGACCCCAGCGACCAGCCCAGCGCACCGAGCGTGAGCGCGGCGCCGGCCATCGTGGGCGAGAGACCACGTTCGCGCGAGAGCAGCAGCGGGATGAACACCTCGGTGCCGAAGAACGCGCTGGAGGCGATGCCGCGCATGGCGATCACCGTCGGCAATCCGCGTGCGGCGCGCAGCGTGCCGCGCGGCAGCAGGTGCCAGGCGCAGACGAGCAGGGAAACGGTCGCGACCGCCAGCATCAGCACGCCGCCGGCGTGATGCAGCTGTCCGGCGTAATGCAGCGCGAGCGCACTCGCCGCCGCGCCGATGGCCCAGGCCAGGCGGTGCGCCTGGGCGCCGTCGTCATCGTGCACTTCGCCGGGTGCGGGGCCCAGGCCGCGCACCGCGGGCAGCACGAAGGCCGCCGCGGCGATCGCCAGCAACGGCACCGACAGGAACACCCAGCGCCAGCCGAGGTGTTCGACCAGCGCGCCGCTGATGGTCGGCCCGACCACCGCCGGCACCACCCACGCCGCGGCGAAGGCCGCGAAGATGCGCGGGTGCATGGCCGGCGGATACACGCGCCCGACCGCGACGTAGAGCGCCACCGACATCAGGCCGCCGCCGAAACCCTGCACGATGCGCCCCAGCAACAGCACCCACATCGACGGCGCCAGCCCCGCGATCAGCAGCCCCAGCGCGAACCAGACGATGCCGTGCCGCAGCGGTGGCGACGGGCCGCGCAGGTCGGCCCAGCGTCCCGACGCGACCATACCGACCACCGACGCCGCCAGCGCGCCGCCGAAGGCCAGCGCGTACAGCGGCAGGCCGTCGAGCGCCTGGGCCACCGTGGGCATCGCCGTCGCCACGGCGAGCGCCTCGAACGCATACAGCGCGATCAGCACCACGGCGCCGATCGTCGTGCCCCGGTAGCGGCGGGCGAACAGGTGCTGCGCATCCGCCGTGTCCTGCGGCGCGTCGGTCGCGGGCCACGTCGCATCCGTGCGGCCATCGCGCGCGGGCGTGCCCGACAGCGCCTCGGGCTCCTGCCTTCCGTCCATCACGACGCGTGCCCGAAGGGGGTATAGATCATGAGCACCACCTTGCCACGTCCGTGCCCGTTCTCCACATCGCGGTGTGCCGCGGCGGCGTTCGCCAGCGGATAGATGTCGCGCACGTGCACGCGCAGGCGGCCGGCCTCGTGCAGGGCGACCAGCGCCTGCAGCCGTTCGCGGCTGCGCTGGGCGTTCACACCGAGGCGTTCGACGTCCTCGACATCCACCAGCGTGCCGATGCGCGATGGCGCGATGCCCAGCGCGATGGACGCGTCCAGCGCGCCACGCCCGCTGGCGTCCAGCGCCGCCTGCACGCCGTGCGGCGCGAGTTGGCGGACGCGTTCGGCGAGCCCGGTGCCGTACAGCACCGGTTCGGCGCCGAGCGAGCGCAGGTAGTCGTGGTTATCGCGACTCGCCGTGCCGATTACGCGCGCGCCGCGCAAACGCGCCAGCTGCACGGCGATCGTGCCCACGCCGCCGGCCGCGCCGTGCACCAGCACCGTGTCGCCTGGCGCGATGTCCAGCGCCTGCACCGCGGCGTGCGCCGTCTGGCCGGACGCCGACAACGCGCCGGCCACCGCCCACGACATCATCAACGGCTTGCGCACGAGCTGCTCCGCGGGCACGACGACGGTCTCGGCGTACGCGTTCGCGCGGGTCCATCCCAACACTTCATCGCCTGCCGCGAGTTCGGCCACGCCCTTGCCGACAGCCTCCACGACCCCGGCGAACTCATTGCCGAGTTGGCGCGGAAAGGGCGAATGGCCGATGCCGCGCCGGGCGAACCAGCCGGTGCGCGTGGCGCAGTCGGCCGGCTGCACGCCCGCCGCGCGCACGCGCACGCGAACCTCGCCGCGGGCGGGCGAGGGCAGGGGAAGCTGCGCCAGTCGCAGCACGTCCGCGCCGCCGTATTCATCGAACACGACCGCCTGCATCGTCGGCTTCCGTGCCGTGCCTGCGACGTAGCCGTCGCGTGCATTGCGTGTGTCCATGGTTTGACTCGAATCGAAGACGCAGGCGAGGATAGAACCTCAACTTAAGTTGAGGTCAAGCCATGGCGCACGAGGAACTCACCGTCGGCGAGGTGGCCCAGCGCAGCGGCATTGCCGTCTCCACGCTGCACTTCTACGAGGCCAAGGGGCTGATCCACAGCCAGCGCACGGCCGGCAACCAGCGTCGTTACGGGCGCGACATGCTGCGGCGGATCGCGATCATCCGCGCCGCCCAGCGCGTGGGCATGCCGCTGGCGACGATCCGCGATGCGCTGGCCAGCCTGCCCGAAGCGCGAACGCCCACGCGCCGCGACTGGTCGCGCCTGTCCAGCGCCTGGCGCGAGGAACTGGACGTGCGCATCCAGCAGCTGATCCAGATGCGCGACACGCTCGATGACTGCATCGGTTGCGGCTGTCTGTCGCTGGACCGCTGCCGGTTGGCCAACCCGGGCGACGTGCTGGCCGAGCAGGGCAGCGGGGCGCAGCGGTGGGTGGAGGAGTAGGGAACTCGTGGAAGCTCATCCGTGGAAGCTTCACTGGAGCAGCCCTTCTCCCGCGCGCGGGAGAAGGTGCCGGCAGGCGGATGAGGGCAGGCTGCCAGGACATCAGGCGCTTCCTCGGCCCACGCCCTCACCCCAATCCTTCCCCGCAGGCGGGAGAGGGGCTATTGCGAGGTAACGGGCGCTTGATGGCGACGATGTGACACGCCTGTAACAAAACTCCGCTGCAATTCCCGGAACCCGGACGCATGCGCCGGACGGACGCACGCGATGAACCTGCTGATGCTTTCCGACGTGTACTTCCCGCGGGTCAACGGGGTCTCCACCTCGATCCGCACCTTCGCCCGCTCGCTGGCGCAGAGGGGCCATGCGGTGACCATCGTCGCGCCGGACTACGGCGAAGGCAGCGGCCAGGAGCAGCACGACGGACAGGGCGAATTCGAGGTGATCCGCGTCCCGTCGCGGGTGATCTTCTTCGACCCCGAGGACCGCCTGATGCGTGCCCGTGACGCCCACCGCGTGCGCGATGCACTGGCCGAGCGCGAATGGGACGTCGTCCACATCCACACCCCCTTCCGCGCGCATGCGATGGGCGTGCAGTTGGCGCGCGAACTGGGCGTGCCGACGGTGGAGACGTATCACACCTACTTCGAGGAGTACGTCGGCCACTACCTGCCGTGGCTGCCGACCGCCATCGGCCGGCACGTCGCACGCGTGGCTTCGCGCCGTCTGTGCCACGGCGTGGATCACCTCATCGTCCCCAGCGCGCAGATGGTCGACGTGCTGCAGCGCTACGGCATCGCCACGCCGCACACGGTGTTGCCGACGGGCATCGACCTGGCCGAGTTCCAGGGCGGCGACGGCGCGCGCTTCCGGGCGCAGCACGGCATCGCCCCCGGGCGGCCGGCACTGGTGACGGTCAGCCGGCTCTCGCTGGAGAAGAACATCGCCTTCCTGCTGCGCGTGGTGCAGCGGCTGGTCGCGCAGTTCCCCGACCTGCTGTTCCTCATCGCCGGCGAAGGCCCGGACGAACCGCGCCTGCGCCGGCTCGTGGACGAGTTGGGCATTGGGACGAACGTGCGCTTTTTCGGCAACCTGGACCGCCGCTCGACGCTGCTGGACGCCTATCGGGCCGGCGACGCGTTCGTGTTCGCTTCGCCCACGGAAACGCAGGGGCTGGTGCTGATCGAAGCCATGGCGCTGGGCGTGCCCATCGTCTCCACCGCGGTGATGGGCACGGCGATGGTGCTGCGTGATACGCACAGCGCGCTGATCGCCCCCGAGGACGTGGACGCCTTCGCCGAACAGACCGCCAGGCTGCTGCGTTCGGCCGAGCTGCGCGCGTCGCTGTCGGCGGCCGGTCCGCACGACGCACGACGTTGGAGTTCGCAAGCGCTCACGCGCCAGGTGGAAACGTTGTACGCCTCGTTGGCGCAGGACCGCGCCGCGCTAGCCGCGACGTGAAGGGAAGTGACGGAGCGGCGCGGCGGCCGTAACATCGCCGGCATCGTCGTTCCTGATGGAGTTGCTGCATGTCACTTTCCCTGCACGAGGCCAGTGTGCCCGTGTTCCGCCACATGCTCCGCGCACTCGACGGCGTGCTCGCCAAGGGTGAAGAGCACGCGAAGACGGCGGGCTACGACCCGGACGTCCTCCTGCAGACGCGGTTGTTCCCGGACATGTTCCCGCTGCTGCGCCAGGTGCAGATCGCCTGCGATTTCGCCAAGAGCATCTCGGCGCGCCTGGCCGATGTCGAAGTGCCCGCGATGCCCGACGAAGAGCGCAGTTTCGCCGAGTTGCGCGAGCGCATCGCGCGCACGCTGGCCTTCGTCGAAGGCCTGGACGCGCTGCTGTTCGACGGCGCCGGGGAGCGCGAGATCGTCCTGCGCCCCGGTACCCCGAAGGAGCGCCGTTTCGACGGTCGCGGCTACCTGCTCCAGTACGGCCTGCCGCAGTTCTTCTTCCACGTGACGACCGCCTACGCGCTGCTGCGCCACAACGGCGTGCCGGTCGGCAAACTGGATTACATGGGAGCACGCTGATGTCCGACGTCCCGGTCGTAGTCGAAGCGCGCCTGACGGCGGCACGGACGCGAACGATCGGGACCTGGGCGCTGGGTGGGGTGACCGTGTTCGCGGTGGTCGCCGCCGCGATGCAGTTCCTGCGCACGGACCTGGACTGGGTCCGTGCGACGCTGAGTTTCTACCTGCTCGGGCCGGTCGGCTTGTGGTTGCAGCTGGCCTACCTCGGGCTTGCGATGAGCCTGGGCCTGATCGGCGCGGGCTACTACGGCGCGGCGACCCGCACCGGCCGCAGTCCTGCGGCGCTGGTGCTGTTCCTGGTCGGCGCGATCGCGCTGGCCATCACCGCCTGGGCCGAGACCGACCGCGGCGGCCCGGGCGCGATGACGACGCACGCCTACGTGCACGCGATCTCCGCGCCGCTGGCCTTTCTCGGCACGACGGTGGGCATGCTCGTGCAGAGCTGGTCGCTGCGTCGCGACCCGCGCTGGCGCCGCCACTTCGCGCTGGCCTTCGCGCTGGCGGTGTTCTGCTTCATCTCGCTGTGGCTGCACGCGCTCTGGCGCGACCTGCCGCGCGGGCTGAGTCAGAAGGCGGTGATCGCCGCGATCCTGGTCTGGCTGGCGCTGGCGGCCCGGTGGTTGCGGCAAACGTCGCCTTCTGGCCATGTTTGATCAATGAGTTACGCCCTGAACTTCAAGTAACGACGTCGCCGTACAATAGGCGCATGCTGAATCTCGCCGCCTACCACTTCGTCTCCATCGACCGCCCCGAGGCCCTGGCCGCCACCCTGCGCGAACGCGCCGAGGCCGCCGAGCTGCGCGGCACAATGCTGGTGGCGGGCGAGGGCATCAACCTGTTCCTGGCGGGCGAGGACGCCGCGCTCCACGGTTTCCTCGATGCATTGCGTGAGGATCCGCGCTTCGCGCAGATCATCGTCAAGTTCAGCCACAGCCAGTCGCAACCGTTCGCGCGGCTCAAGGTGAAGGTGAAGCCGGAGATCATCAGCTTCCGTCGCGAGAACGCCTCGCCGCTGCAAGGTCGCGCGCCGACGGTGGAACCGCAGGTGCTGGCGCGCTGGCTCGATCAAGGGCACGACGATGCAGGCAAGCCGGTGGTGATGCTCGATACGCGCAATCGCGAGGAGTTCGCCTACGGCACCTTCAATGGTGCGTTGACGCTGCCGATCGACAACTTCACCGATCTGCCGCAGGCACTGCAGGCGCATCGCCCGACGCTGCGCGACACGACGGTGGTGAGCTTTTGCACCGGCGGCATCCGCTGCGAGAAGGCCGCACTGTGGATGCAGTCCGACGGAATGCATAACGTGTTGCAGCTCGACGGCGGCATTCTGGGTTACTTTGAGCAGGTCGGCGGCCGCCATTACGATGGTCGCTGCTTCGTGTTCGACGAGCGCGTGGCGCTCGATCCCGAACTCCAACCCCTGGTGGACGACGCCGCCTGACGCGGCCCACGGCCTTCCCCCGCCGCGTCCACGGCAGCAAGGAGCCTGATCTGTGAGCAAGGCGATGACGAAGTCCGGTGTGGTGTGGATGGCCCCGCGTGTCGCGGCGGCGCTGATGGCGGTGGCCGGCCTGTCGGCCTGCGAGCCCTCGGCACCGGTCAACACCGCGCCGCCGGAAGCGATCACCGCGCCGGCGCCGGCCGCCAATCCGCAGCCGGACGTCAACGCCAAGCCGGTCGAGCGCGCCGCGCCGCCGATGATCAAGCCGGTCGCGCTGGGCGAGTTCGATCCCGGCAATCCGGTGGCCACCGCCGTCACCGGCAAGCTCTCGCTGGAGGACACGGTGATCAAGGGCGAGAACGGCGCGACCTTCACCACCGAACGCGTCGCCCTGGTCAATGGCGGCGATCAGTACTCGCCGGGCAGCACGTATGCGCAAGCGATGATCGTCGACGCCTCGCAGCCGGTGGAGCTGCGCCGCGTGCTGGAGGAAACCCCGCCGACGCAGTCGCCGGCCAATGCCATGTGCGGCGGCAATCGGACCGGTTTCATCGCGCTGGCGAAGGTCGAGGACCCCACCGGCGAAACGCTCAAGCTGATCGGCCTGAAGGGCACCGACCTGCCGGCCGCGACCGCCAACGGCATCGAGCTGTGCGCCAGCGTGCAGTACTTCCCGATCGCCGGCGGCGTGAACACGTCGGACAAGAAGATCGCGCAGGGGCGGTAAGCGCGCCAGCAGCCCGAACCGACAAAGCCCCTCTACCGCTTGCGGGAGAGGGGTTGGGGTGAGGGCGAAGCCCGCGAATCACTCACTCATTTCTGCCCAGCCACGCCACCGCCCCACGCCCCGCGCGCAACCCGCTCGCGTAGCAGGCCGTGAGCAGATAGCCGCCGGTCGGCGCTTCCCAGTCCAGCATTTCGCCCGCGCAGAACACGCCGGGCATCGCGTGCAGCATCAGCGTGTCGGCGTCCAGCGCTTCCAGACGCACACCGCCCGCGCTGCTGATCGCTTCGGCGATGGGGCGCGCGCGCAGCAGCCGCAACGGCAGGCGCTTGATCGTGCGCGACAGCAGTTGCGTGTCGTGCATCGCCTCCTTGCCCATTAGCTCGTAGAGCAGCGCGGCCTTCACGCCCGTGATGCCGGCATGGCGGCGCAGGTGTTCGGTGAGGCTGCGGCCGCCGCGCGGCTTCTCCAGGTCGGCGCGCAGGCGGTGCAGTTCGCGGCCGGGGGCAAGGTCCAGTTCCAGCAGCACTTCGCCGTGAGCGGCGATCGCATCGCGCAGCATCGCCGAAAGCGCGTAGATCAGGCTGCCCTCGATGCCGGTCTGCGTGACCACGCATTCGCCCTGCAATTCGTGCGGGCGGCCCTGTTCGTCGTGCCAGTGCGCGATGACGGGCTTCAGCGGCGCGCCGGCGTGGCGCTCGGCGAAGTGCGCGCTCCAGCCGATGTCGAACCCGCAATTGGACGGTTGCAGCAGCGCCACGTCCACCTCGCGCGCCTCAAGGGCCGGAACCCAGGCGCCATCCGAACCCAGCTCCGGCCAACTGCCGCCGCCGAGCGCGAGCACCGTCGCATCGGCCCGCACGGCGATTTCACCTTCGGGCGTGTCGAAGCGCAGCGCGCCGTCGTCGCGCCAGCCGAGCCAGGTGTGATGCACGTGGAAACGCACGCCGTCCTCGCGCAGCCGCCGTACCCAGCCGCGCAGCAGTGGCGCGGCCTTGCGATCGACCGGAAACACGCGGCCCGAGGTACCGACGTAGGTCTCCACGCCGAAGCCGCGCGCCCACGCGCGCAGCGCGTCGGCGTCGAAATCGTCCAGCCACGCGCCCACTTCGCGCGCGCGGGCGCCATAGCGCGCATCGAACGCCGGTCGCGGTTCGCCGTGGGTGAGGTTGAGCCCGCCCTTGCCGGCGATGAGGAACTTGCGCCCCACCGAACCCTTGGCCTCGAACAGATCCACCTCCACGCCGGTCGCGCGCGCGGTTTCGGCGGCCATCAGGCCGGCGGGGCCGCCGCCGATGATGGCCAGGCGCACGGAGGATTCGGGAGAAGCGGGCATGCGGGGCACAGCGAGGGAGCAGGATCGACATTATGCAGGGCGCCCCTGACCTGCGGCCCTCGCGCGCGGACGCGGTATCTTCCAGGCTGTACACAGACCTAGTGGGAGCCGGCGAAAACGATGCTTCGGGGAATCAGGCAGGCGGGCGTGCTCGGCACGATGATGGCCGGCGCGCTGCTGGCGCAGGGCGCGCAGGCGCAGGAAGGCACGCTGCCTTCGCAATTGCAGGACTTCGACGCCTACGTGGAGAACGTGCGCAGGCAGTTCGACGTGCCGGGCATCGCGGTGGCGGTGGTGAAGGACGGCGAGGTGGTGCTCGAACGCGGCTTCGGCGTGCGCGAGATGGGCAAGCCGGCCAAGGTCGACGCGAACACGCTGTTCGCCATCGCCTCCAACACCAAGGCTTTCACCGCGGCATCGCTGTCGATCCTCGCCGACGAAGGCAAGCTGAGCCTGGACGACCGCGTCATCGACCACCTGCCGTGGTTCCGCATGTCCGATCCCTACGTGACGCAGGAAATGCGTGTGCGCGACCTGCTCGCGCACCGCAGCGGCCTGGGCCTGGGCGCGGGCGATCTGCTGTACTGGCCGGGCACGGACTACTCCACCGAGGAAGTCGCGCGGCGCCTCAAGGACGTCCCGCTCACCGGCAGCTTCCGCGGCCAGTACGCCTACGACAACATCCTCTACGGTGTGGCGCAGCTGGTGATCGAGAAGGCCAGCGGGCAGAGCTACGCGCAGTTCCTGCAGCAGCGCATCTTCGCGCCGCTGGGCATGCGCGACACGCGCTTCAACAGCGACTCGCTGCGACCACGCGACAACGTCGCCACCGGCCACGCCAAGGCCGATTTCAAGGATCTGCAACCGGCACCGCGCATGTCGTGGAGCAACGTGTCCGGCGCGGGCGGACTCTATTCCAGCGTGCACGACATGAGCCGTTGGATGCGCATGCAACTCGCCGGCGGCACCTTCACCGACGCCAAGGGCACGCAGCAGCGGTTGTTCAGTGAGGAACGCCAGCAACAGATGTGGTCGATCATCACCCCCATCACGATCCCCAAGCCGAGCGTGCCCGAACTGGAAGCGGCGAAGCCGAACTTCCTGGGCTACGGCGAAGGCTGGCAGTTGTCCGACTATCGCGGCAACAAGCTGGTCTGGCATACCGGCGGCTGGCCGGGCATGGTCTCGCGCGTGACGCTGGTACCGCAGCGCGGCCTCGGCGTGATCGTGCTGACCAACGCTGAGGTGGGCGGCGCCTTCAATGCGGTGACGATGCGCGTGCTCGATGCCTTCCTCGAAGCGCCGCGCACCGACTGGACGGCCGCCTACGCCGCCGCGCTCGCCAAATCGAAAGGCAAGGCGGACGAGGACTGGCGCAAGCATGTGCAGGCACGCGCCGCCAATGCGCCGCCGTCGCGTCCGTTGTCGACCTATGCGAAGACGTATCGCGATCCGTGGTACGGCGACGTCGTCGTCGAACAGGGGCACGACGGCCTCACCGTGCGTTTCAGCCGCTCGCCCGACCTCGTCGGCCGGATGGAGCCCTGGCAGAACGACACCTTCGTGGTGCGCTGGAACGAGCGCTGGCTCAACGCGGATGCATTCATGACCTTCGCGCTGGATGCGGACGGTGAAGTCCGTGAGGCGCGGATGGAGGCGATCTCGCCGCTGACGGATTTCAGTTTCGACTTCCAGGATCTGCGCTTGAAGCCTGTGGTGGAAGCGTCCGGCGCAGCGGGCTCGTGACCGCCACGATCGCCCAAACACAAGGAGAACCCCGATGAACCCGCAATGGTGGCAGGACACGCAGGACATCCCCACGATCGTGCGTGCGATCTACGAGTGCATTTCCGGCCCGGCCCGCGCGCCGCGCGACTGGGCGCGCTTCCGCTTCCTCCAGCACCCGCAGGCGCGCAGCCTGCGTACCGTGGTGGAACCCGATGGCGGCACGCGCTCGGTGGTGTTCAGCGTGGACAGCTACATCGAGGACGTCACGCCGTACTTCGCCGCCAACGGCTTCTTCGAGGTCGAGATCGACCAGCGCGTGGAGCGCTTCGGCCAGGTCGCCCATGTGTGGAGCCACTACGAAGCGCGCGAATCGCCGGAGTCGCCCGTGATCAAACGCGGCGCCAACAGCATCCAGCTGTGCTTCGAACATGGCCGGTGGTGGGTCTTCAGCACGATCTGGGACAACGAACGCGACGGCGTGGTCTTCGACCTGTGGTGAGGCCTCACACGCCGGTGTCGTCGTACGTGCAATGCTGAACGCGCGGGGGTGGAACGCTGCGCGGGTTTGATCGGCGCGGCACGGCCCCACATCGGAAGGTCACTGCAAGGAGTGCCCGCATGGTTCCGATTTCCGTCCTCGACCTGGCCCCGATCACCGAAGGCAGCGACGCCGCGCAGGCGTTCGCCAACACGCTCGATCTGGCGCGCCATGCCGAGCGCCTGGGCTTCCAGCGTTACTGGCTGGCCGAGCACCACAACATGCCGGGCATCGCCAGCGCCGCGACGGCGGTGCTGATCGGTCACGTTGCCTGTGGCACGCGCACGATCCGTGTCGGCGCGGGCGGCGTCATGCTGCCCAACCATGCGCCGCTGCAGGTGGCCGAGCAGTTCGGCACGCTGGCATCGCTGTATCCCGATCGCATCGACCTGGGGCTGGGGCGCGCGCCTGGAACCGACCATGCGACCGCGCACGCGCTGCGCCGTTACTTCGAGGCGGCCGACATGTTCGCGCAGGACGTGGTCGAGCTGCTGCATTACTTCGAACCCGTGCAGCCCGGGCAGGCCGTGCGCGCCGTGCCCGGCGCGGGGCTGGACGTGCCGGTGTGGTTGCTGGGGTCGAGCCTGTTCTCGGCGCGATTGGCCGCGCAATTGGGCCTGCCGTTCGCGTTCGCCTCGCACTTCGCGCCCGACGCGATGGATCACGCGCTCACCATGTACCGTCGCGAGTTCAAGCCGTCTAAGCGGTTGCAACAGCCCTATGCGATGCTCGCGCTCAACGTGGTCGGTGCGGAAAGCAACGCGCAGGCGCGGCGTGCGTTCACGACCTTGCAGCAGGCGTTCGTCAATCTGCGACGCGGCCGGCCGGGCCTGATTCCGGCGCCGATCGACGACATCGAGTCGTACTGGACGCCGCTGGAGAAGAGCGGCGTCGAGCAGGCGCTGGCCTGTTCGGTGGTCGGCGACCTGCCGACCGTGCGCGATGGCATGGCGGCCTTCATCGAACGCCACAAGCCCGACGAGTTGATGATCACCGCCAATGTCTTCGAACACGCCGCACGCGTGCACTCGTTCGAGATCGCCGCGCAGGCCGCCGCGTCGCTGGCCTGAGGCGTGGCCTCAGTGCGCCTTGACGTCGAGCAGTTCGACCTCGAACACCAGTGAGCCATTGGGCGGAATCACGCCGCCCGCGCCCTTGCGCCCGTAGCCGTATTCCGGCGGGATCATCAGCACGCGCTTGCCGCCCACGCGCATGCCGGCCACGCCTTCGTCCCAGCCGCGGATCACGCGGCCGGCGCCGAGCAGGAAGGTGAAGGGCTCGTTGCGATCGCGCGAGCTGTCGAACTTGTCGCCGCGACCGTCGGGCTTGCGGCTGTCGTAGTTCCAACCGGTGTAGTGCACGGTCACGTCCTGGCCGGACGCGGCGACCGCGCCGGTGCCGACCTGCTGGTCGATGGCTTCGAAGCGGGGAATCGTGCCGCCCGGCGGCGGCCCCGGATCGGCGCAGGCGGCGAGCGCGACGGTGAAGGCGAGGGCGGCGATGCGCAGTGAAGCGCGCTGGAAAAGGTTCATGCGCCAAGAGTAGCAGCCCTCACCCCAACCCCTCTCCCGCAAGCGGGAGAAGGGCTCAGGTGGGCGGATCAGTCAACGGCCAACGCAACGGCCAACGCAACCGCACACGGCGCCTTACGCCGCAGGAATGCGCCGCTCGTACTCCGCTTCAACGCGCGAATGCGTCGCCCAGAATCCGGCCGGCGTGCGACCCGCGAGACGGTCGGCCAGGATGCCCAGGTGCGTGTGCCAACCGCCGGAAACGCTGATCATGCCGTCGCGAGTGGCCAGGCGGCTGTGCGTGAGGACCAGACGCACCTCGTCGCCCTGCGGCGCCAGTTCCATGCGCACCTGCGAATCGCCGCCGTTCTCCTCGTCCCAGGTGAAGACCAGCAGGCGCGGCGGATCGCATTCGACGACCTGGCCGTGCGAGTGGATCTCGCCGCCGAACTTCGCGTATTTCTCCGGCGGCGCGACGTCGTTGTCGGTGAGCCGATTGTTGTGGAACACCAGCTCCACCGCGCCGCCGGGTCGCAGGTCCATCGCGCCGCGGGCCAGCCAGGTGCCGCGCTTCTCCGATTCGGTGAGGTAGGCCCAGACGCGTTCGATCGGGCCGGGCAGGAGGCGTTCGATGCGCACCGTGTCGGGCGCGGTGACGATGCCGAAGTCGTTCATCGTGGAATCTCCGTCGTGTCGGGGGAAAAGGGCTCGATCTGCCGCTCAGCCATCTCGTGTGCCCTGAAGCGACGACTCACGCGTACGGTCACCGGCTTCATCGCTTGCTCCTGGGCGGTCGTGCATTAGGTGCTTTGCGCGTGGGGGCCTTGCGTGCGGCTTGATCGCGGTCCTCGGCGCGCAACAAGGCGTCGAGGGCATCCAGGCGCTGGTTCCAGAACTGCTCGTAGTGGCGCATCCATTCCATGCCCGCGTGCAGCGGGCGAGCGTCGAGGCGGCATACATGCGTACGGCCCTGCACTTCGCGCTGCACCAGTCCCGCGCCTTCCAGCACCTTGATGTGCTTGGAGGCGGCGGCCAGCGAGATCTCGAACGGTTCGGCCAGCTCGCCCACGCTGCGCGGCTGGCGCGAGAGGTTGCGCAGCATCGCGCGTCGCGTCGGGTCGGAGAGCGCGCGGAACACGGCGTCGAGACGATCGGAAGTTAATTCAACCATGTGGTTGAATGTGATTCGTGCCGGATCGATTGTCAACCATCTGGTTGAATGTTCCGACGAGCGGCATGGCATGTCCTGCGCCAACCACCGTTCACGTTCGCAAGGACAGGGGGGACACACGTCCAAGGACCTGCGACATGCCGCATACGAGCAAGCCCGCGCCGCTGCGCCACTACGGCAAGCATCGCGGGGTGGTGGTGGACAACATCGACCCGCTGCAACTCGGGCGCGTGCTCGTGCAGGTTCCCAAGATCTTCAACGGCGATGCGCGCTGGGCGATGCCCTGCGTGCCCGTGGCCGGCCACCAGAGCGGCATGTTCCTGCTGCCGCCGGTGGGTGCGCCGGTGTGGGTGGAGTTCGAACAAGGCGATGCGGAGCTGCCGATCTGGGTGGGCGGCTACTGGGTCGATGCGGCCGAGCTTCCGTCGCTGGCGCAGGCGGGGCAGGCGGTCGCACCGAGCCTGGTGCTGCAGACGCCGGGCCGCAATGCGCTCAGCGTGTCGGACATGCCCGGTCCCGACGGCGGGGTGCTGTTGCGCTCGCAATCGGGTGCGTCGATCGCGGTCAACGACGCCGGGATCACCATCAGCAACGGTCGCGGCGCGAGCATCGTGCTGGCCGGCTCGATGGTCACCATCAACGACGGCGCGCTGACGGTGGTGTGAGATGGCCGGACTCGTGCTGCACCTGGGCGCCAGCGTCACGTGCTCGCACGGCGGTCCCGCCGTGCCGACGATTCCGTACTCGCGCGTGACGCTGGCGGGTCATCCGGTGGTGACGGTGGCTGCGCCGTACGAGATCGCGCACTGCAATCTGCCTGCGCCGGCCGACGCGCTTCGCTGCACGGGTGGGCAATGGCTGCAGGGCAGCACGCGGGTGTTCGCGGGCGGACGCGCGCTCGTGCTCGACACCAGTCCGTCCATGTGCGTTCCCAACGGCGCGGCGATGCTCGTGCTGGAGTGCCAGACACGCGTGAACGCGGTCTGATCCGAGGCCTCTCTGGTTGAATCCGCCGCTCAGACGGAGGCGAATTCCGACAGCGCGTCGCGTTGTTGGCTTCATCGCAGCGGCCTTGCGTCCTACACCTTCGCTTGCGCCTCACGCGTAGCCTTTTCGCATCATTCGCGAAGGGCAACGACATGCGACACGGAGCTTGGCTTGCCTCCGCACTGTGGAGCGCCTCGGCGACGGCGCAGACCGTGTACAAGTGCGTGGACGCCGGGGGCAAGGCGAGCTACCAGAGCGCTCCATGCGATGGACGCATCCACGAAGCCGCCCGCTGGGACGCCGTACCCGAACCCCCCCCACGGCGGAGCAACTGCGTTCGCGCCTGCTTGCACGCGAACACGACCGGGCGGAGTCGGAGTTCCTCTCACGCCGCGCCGGCACCGCGAGCGCCCGCGTTGCGCGGAACGGCCGTGCCACCGGCGGCGCTACACCGCCTTCGGCATGCGCAGCCGCGCGCGAAACGCGCGAGCAGACGCTGGAGCGCGTGGGCCTCAAACGCACGTACGACTTGCTTAGCCGGCTCGACGAGCAGGTGCGCAAGGCATGTCGGTGAGTGCCTGCCGCCTGCGCAGGCTCGCGCGTGACATCGAGCGGCTAACGGCCGCCTTGGGCGCTCCGACCTCTCGACGCCTCCAGAGCCGATTGCACCTTGGCAAGCAGCTCCGGTTGCCGGAACGGCTTGGCGAGCACATCGAACTCGATCGGCCCATCGCCGGACTCGCCGCCGGCGTGGCCGGTCATCAGCAACACGCTCAGATGCGGGAAGCGACGCACCGCATCGCGTGCGAGCGCCACGCCATCGCGCGCGCCTGGCATCACGATGTCACTGAGCAGCAGATCGAACGGCCCGTCCTGTTGCAGCATGGCGAGAGCCGACTCGGCATCGTGGGCGGTGGCGACGTGGTATCCGCCCATCGAGAGCGCTTCCTGCATCAGGAAGGCCAGGTCCTCGCGGTCGTCCACCACCAGCACGCGGGGCTGCGACGGCGCGGCGTCCCGCGCGTCTTCCACGCCGGACGGTTCGGCAGACTCGCATACGGGCAGCAGGAAGGTGATGCGGGTTCCCTTGTCTTCCTGGCTCTCCACGAACAGCGTGCCGCCGGACTGGCGCGCGAAGCCGTAGGCCATCGACAGGCCCAGTCCCACGCCCTTGCCTTCGCCCTTGGTGCTGAAGAAGGGATCGAGCACGCGGCCCAGGATCGCGCGCGGCATGCCACAACCGCTGTCCTCCAGCTCGATCGCCACATAACGGCCCGCCGCGATGTCGCGCATGCGTGCCTCGTGCACCTCGACGTGCCGGTTGCGCGAGGTGATGACCAGGCTCTGGTCATCGCGTCCCAGCATCGCATCGCGGGCATTGATCGCCACGTTGAGCAGCGCGGTTTCCGCCAGCACCGGGTCGATGCTGCACCACCACAGGTCCTCTTCCTTGAGGAGCGTGAGCTGCACTTGTTCACCCAGCGACCGGCTCAGGACGGTGCGCAGATTTTCCAGCAACGTGTTGACCGACAAGGGTGTCGCACTGCCCGGGCGCCCACGCGCGAAGGTCTGCAGTTGCGAGGTCAGCACATCGACGCGATCGATCGCCTCGCGGCAGCTGGCGAAATGACGCAGGCTGCGGCTGGAGAGCTCGGGGCTCTGCATCACGTCGACCTCGAGGATGTCGAGCGTCGTTCCGATCACCTGCAACAGGTTGTTGAACTCGTGCGCAATGCCGCCGGTCAGCTTGCCCAGCGCCTCCAGCCGCAGGCATTGCTGCAGCGCATCCTCCATTTCCTTGCGGCGGGTCACGTCGCGCTGGTACCCGAACAGGCAGCTCGCGCTGCCATCGGCTTCGCGCACGGGCGAGATGTGCAGCAGGTTCCAGAACGTGCTGCCGTCCTTGCGGTAGTTGAGGATTTCGGTGACGAACTCGCGGTCCTCGCGGATCGCCGCCGCGATGTCCGCCACGGCGGCGGGGTCGGTGTCCGGCCCCTGCAGGAACCGGCAGTTGCGACCCAGAACCTCCTCGCGCGCATGGCCGCTCATGCGCAGGAACGCATCGTTCACGTACAGGACCGGGTTGTCCGAACCGGCTGCCGCAACGACCATGCCGACGCTGCTCTGTTCGACGATGCGCGCGAAGATCTCCGGCGCGAACGCGGGGTCGCAGGCCGCGGTGGAGGCGGGCGGTTCGGATTCGGGCTCGACGACGGAACGGTTCACCTGAAGCTCCCTGTCGGCATGGCATCGGCCGGCACGCATGCCCGAGAATGCGCACGTCCACCGACTCGACGACTTCTACCGCCTCCCGCCACATCCAGCTCACGCAATGGCGGCATCCATTGGCTTGGGGTTCAGCGACATCAACACGGCGAGAAGGGCGTCGACGCCGGGCGATCGCTATGCGCGCTGCACCGGCGGCAGCTTGGGCAGCAGCTTGTCGAGCGTGATCGGGTACTCGCGCACGCGTATTCCGGTCGCGTTGTAGATCGCATTGGCGACGGCCGCGGTCACGCCGCAGATGCCGAGTTCGCCCACGCCTTTCGCCTTCATCGGCGAGGACATCGGATCGACCTCGTCGAGGAACACCACTTCCTGGTGCGGAACGTCCGCATGCACGGGAACCTCGTAGCCGGCCAGATCGTGGTTGACGAAGAACCCCAGCCGCTTGTCGACCACCAACTCTTCCGACAGCGCGGCGCCGATGCCCATCGTCATCGCGCCAATCACCTGGCTGCGTGCCGATTTCGGATTGAGGATGCGGCCGGCGGCGCACACGGCGAGCATGCGTCGGACCCGCGTCTCGCCCGTCGCGACGTCCACGCCGACTTCGCAGAAGTGCGCGGCGAAGGTGGATTGCTGGAACTTCTTCGCCAGGTCGCCGAACTCGATCGCCTCCTCGGCCACGATGTCGCCGTCTGCCGCGGCCTCTGCAAGCGGCACGATGCGGTCGCCGAAACGGACCTGAACATCCGCGAACACCGCATCGTCCGGCGCGAGGCCGACTTTCTCGGCGATGGCGCGACGCAGTTTGTCGCAGGCTGCGAACACACCGGCCGTGGAGCTGTTCGCGCCCCACTGGCCACCGCTGCCGGCGGAGACGGGGAAGGAGGAATCGCCCAGCTTCACCACTACGCGTTCGATCGGCACGCCCAACATTTCCGCCGCGGTCTGCGCAATGATCGTGTAGGAACCCGTGCCGATGTCCGTCATGTCGGTTTCGACGGTGACCATGCCTTGCCGGTCCAGGCGCACACGGGCGGCGGACTTCGTCGTGAGGTTGTTGCGGAATCCGGCGGCCACGCCCATGCCGACCAGCCAGCGGCCATCGCGTACCTGGCCCGGCTGGGCGTTGCGCTGCTTCCAGCCGAAGCGTTCGGCCCCCTCGCTCAGGCAGGTATTGAGTTGCCGCTGCGAGAACGGACGCTGCGGATCCTCCGGGTCCACCTGCGTGTCGTTGAGGATGCGGAACTCGACCGGATCCATCTGGAGCTTCTCGGCCATCTCGTCCATCGCGACTTCCAGCGCCATCAGGCCGGGCGCCTCACCGGGCGCACGCATCGCGTTGCCTTCGGGCAGGTCGAGCACCGCCAGGCGGGTGGTGGTCTTGCGATTCGCGCCGGCATACAGGAACCGCGTCTGCTGCACGGCCATTTCCGCGCCGCCGCCGGGCAGATCACCGGACCAGCTCTCGTGCGCGATCGCGGTGATCTTGCCGTCGCGCGTCGTGCCGATGCGGATGCGCTGGATCGTGGCGGGGCGATGGGTGGTGTTGTTGGCCATCATCGGGCGGGGAAGGGCGACCTTCACCGGACGGCGCGCGGCGCGCGCG
The DNA here is from genome assembly GCF_016735495.2 of Lysobacter sp. MMG2. Taxonomy (GTDB): domain Bacteria; phylum Pseudomonadota; class Gammaproteobacteria; order Xanthomonadales; family Xanthomonadaceae; genus Lysobacter_J. The sequence goes on along the minus strand of NZ_JAERQY020000005.1, from coordinate 138,266 downwards.
CCCAGGGCGGCCAGCACGGCATCGGAACGAACGAACAGCTTGCCGCCGAAACCGCCACCGATGTACGGCGAGATCAGACGCACGTTCTCCCGGCCGATGCCCAGCGTCTTGGCAACGTCGCCGCGCCCCCAGTTGATCATCTGGTTCGAGGTCCACAACGTGAGCTGGTCGCCGTCCCAGTGCGCGATGGAGGCATGCGGCTCCATCATCATGTGCGACTGGTCGGGCGTGGTGTAGGTCTCGTCCAGCTGCACCGGGGCCTCCTCGAACGCACGCTCGAAGTCGCCCACCGCGGAGTCCGGTTTGGCTTCGTTGGTCGGACGCTTCGCGGAAGGCTTGGCCAGCGCAAGGTCGAAGGCGCCGCGTCCGCGGTCGTATTGCACGCGCACCCGTTGCGCTGCGGCGCGCGCCTGCTCGAACGTCTCGGCCACGACGAGGCCGATCGCCTGATGGTAATGCTGTATTTCAGGTCCGCCCAGCAGCCGGGCGGTATTGAAATCGCCCTTGCCGAGCCGCCCCGCATTCTTCGCGGTGACCACCGCCAGCACACCCGGCGCGGCCTTGGCGTCCTCGATGTCCATCGATGCGATACGGCCCTTGCCGATCCCCGCCGCGATCACATAGCCGTACGCGGGCGAGGGGAATGCATCGTGCCATTCGTACGCATACGTGGCGGTGCCGGTGGTCTTGTGCGGTCCGTCGATGCGGTCGAGTGGCTGGCCGACCACCTTGAGATTGTCGATGGGATTGGTGCCCGCGGGCGTGTCGAACTTCATGGCTTACCCCTTCACGTCCACCAGCACTGCATCGAGCGTGCGCCGCGCGAGCAATTGCTTGAAGGCGTTCTGATCGGTGGGGCGGGCATCGGCGAACAGGCGATCCGTGACGGCCTCGGCGCCGCTGCCCAGCTGGGCGTCCGCCTCCGCGATGCGCCACGGTTTGTGCGCGACGCCGCCCATCGCGACCCGCCCGCTGCCGTCGCGTTGCACCACGGCGGCCACGGACACCAGCGCGAACGCATACGACGCGCGATCGCGCACCTTGCGGTACACGTGCTTGCCGCCGGGCGGCTTGGGCAGCGTGACCGAGGTGATGAGTTCGCCGCGCTCCAGCACGGTCTCCAGATGCGGTGTGTTGCCGGGTGCCAGGTACAGCTCGTCGAGCGCGATGCTGCGCGTGGTGCCGTCCGGTTTTACGGTGTCCACCGTCGCGTCGAGTACGCGCAGCGCCACGGCCATGTCGCTGGGGTGCGTGGCGATGCACTGGTCGCTGCCGCCGACGATGGCCAGCGGCCGGCTGAAGCCTTCCAGCGCACCGCAGCCGCTGCCGGGAAGGCGCTTGTTGCACGGCTGGTTCGTGTCGTAGAAGTAGGGGCAGCGCGTGCGTTGCAGCAGATTGCCCGCGGTCGTCGCGCGGTTGCGCAGCTGCCCCGACGCGCCGGCCAGCAACGCACGCGACAACACAGCGTAGTCGCGTCGGACGCGGGCGTCAGCGGCCAGGTCGGTGTTGCGTACCAGGGCGCCAATTCGCATCCCCCCGTCGCCCGTGCGTTCGATCCGGTCGAGCTTCAGCGCATTCACGTCGATGAGGTAGGCAGGCGTCTCGATCTCCAGCTTCATCAGATCAAGCAGATTGGTGCCGCCGGCGATGAACATCGCACCGGGCGTGCGCGCGACCGCCGCCGCCGCATCGGCGGGAGACGTGGCGCGCTCGTAGCCGAAGGCCTTCATCCGACCCTCCCCGCGACCTCGGTAATCGCCTCGACGATGTTGGAGTACGCGCCGCAACGGCAGATGTTGCCGCTCATGCGTTCGCGGATCTCGTCCTGCGTGGCCTGCGGGCGGGCGGTGAGATTGGAGCTGACATGACTGGGAACGCCGTCCTTGATTTCTTCCAGCATCGCCACGGCCGAGCAGATCTGGCCGGGCGTGCAATACCCGCACTGGTAGCCATCGTGCTTGACGAACGCCGCCTGCAACGGGTGCAGATTGTCCGGCGTGCCAAGGCCTTCGATGGTGGTAATGCGCGAGCCCTCGTGCATCACGGCCAGGGTCAGGCATGCGTTGATGCGGCGTCCGTTCACGATGACCGTGCAGGCGCCACACTGTCCGTGATCGCAGCCCTTCTTGGTCCCGGTGAGGTGCAGGTGCTCGCGCAAGGCATCGAGCAGGCTCGTGCGCGTGTCCAACTGGAGCGTCTGCGCCTTGCCGTTCACCAGGAGGGAGACCTTCTCCACCACCGGTGGCGACGAGGCGGACGGATCAGCGCCCTGGGCCACTGCAAAGGAAGGAACGGCCATGGCGGTTGCGGACGTCACGCCCGCCTTGAGCAGCTCGCGCCGCGTGATGGGGAAGTTGCGGATGCCGTCCACGAAGCACTCCTCCGGCTGGCCATCGCGGGCGCATGGGGTCGATGCCCGCGACGCTGGCGCGCGACGGGGTGCCCGCCACGGCCCGCGCATGAGATACGCGGACTCATGCATGAGAGTCGAGGCACGGTGAAGGTGAGGTGGAAACGGTCCGTATCACGCGCTGCGCGTCTGCGGAATGTGACGGCATGCCAGGCGATCCGGATGACGTCATCCCTGCGAAGGCGGGGGCGCACAGGTCACATCACGCCCGACGCAGGGAGGGTCGAGCCGTCATGCGGACATGCCACGCCATGCACATCCCATTGCCGTCACGGCAGGTGCAGCCTCGCCACACACGGTCGACAGCGCCTTTGCTTTCATGGCGCCTTAACTCGATCCAGCGCCGAATTGCCGCGTTCATCCGCGCCGCGAACGCGGGGTATTCGCAGGACCGAACTCCCAGGACACGGAGGCCAGCGTCATGTTTCGAACCGTCGCAATCGCCTTGGGGACCTTCGCCTTGATGTCGGCGTTGACGGCCACGCCAGCGCGGGCCTGCACGCGCCTGGTCTATCTCGGCCCGAACGGCGATGTCATCACCGCACGCACCATGGATTGGAAAAGCGACATGGCCACCAATCTGTGGGTGTTCCCGCGCGGGATGGAACGCACCGGCGAAACCGGCCCGGGCACGCTGCGCTGGACCTCGCGCTACGGCAGTGTCATCGCGTCCGGCTACGACATCGCCACCACCGACGGCATGAACGAGAAGGGCCTGGTCGCCAACGTGCTGTGGCTGGTCGAGTCCGAATACCCGAAGCATGCGGGCCGCAAGCCGGGCCTGGCCATTTCGCTATGGGCCCAGTACGTGCTGGACAACTTCGCCACCGTCGCCGAGGCCGTGGCGGCGTTGCGCAAGGAACCCTTCACGCTGGTGACCGACAAGGTGCCCGGCGAGGACCGCCTGGCGACGATGCACCTGTCGATGTCCGATGCCAGCGGCGACAGCGCCATCGTCGAGTACATCGGTGGAAAGCAGGTCATCCACCACGGACGCCAGTACCAGGTGATGACCAATTCGCCGATCTTCGACGAGCAACTCGCGCTCAACGCCTACTGGAAGCAGATCGGCGGGACGGTGATGCTGCCCGGCACGAACCGCTCCTCCGACCGCTTTGCGCGTGCTTCGTTCTACATCGACGCCATCCCCAAGGACGAGGATCCCGTGGTGGCACTGGCCAGCGTGTTCAGCGTGATCCGCAACGTGTCCGTGCCCTACGGCATCACCACGCCGGACCAGCCGAACATTTCCTCCACGCGCTGGCGCACCGTCGCCGACCACAAGCGCAGGCTGTACTTCTTCGAGTCCGCGCTGACGCCCAACACGTTCTGGGTGAAGCTCGACGACCTGGACTTCTCGAAGGAAACCGGCCAGGTCGCCCGGCTCGATCTTGGCCCGGACCAGCGCAACGTCTTCGCCGGCAACGTCGCGGCGAAGTTCGTGCCGGCCGAGCCGTTCAAGTTCATGGGGGTGTCGCCGGGCGGTTGAGCTCCGCCGGACGCGCGACACACGTGCACGCATGCCGTGTAGCCTTGCCGCATGCGCCACCCCATGCCGGTGGCGTCCCTGGGGAGGGAACCGATGCTTGTCCGTACCGCACTGATCGCGGCCGTGGCGCTTGCGATGACCGCACCCCCATCCGCGCGCGCAGCCGGGAAGTACACGTGCGACCCGTCCGTGCCGCCGGAGGCCTTGATCGCCGGATTCACCGGCGAACTCGACCGCTTGTATGCGAACTACAAGTCCAGCGAAGCGGCGCACCAGGCCCGCCTGGACGCGGCGGGGCAGGCGCGCCTCGACTCTGGCGCCTGGAATGCCCAGGACAAGGCCGCGTTCTATGCCCGGCTGGCGCAGGCACCGGCATTCCTGGAGCAGGAACGGGCCAAGAAGGACGCGACCGCGGGCTACATGCGCGCGGTCGAACTGGCCTTCACCTCCGCGCAAGCCGATCCGTCCGGCGCCTGCGGGCACGCGAACACGGCGGTGCGGTTGCTCGGCGAGCTCGCCGTGGCCAGCCAGGCGCAATGGGTCTTCATGACGAGGGAACTGGAGGCGCTGGGGACGCGCGCAGGCGCCGCGGGCGCCGACTGAGCGGGCGAAGGCGCGGGCGTCGCGCCGGATGTCGATTCCGATGCCGCCGGTTCGTCGAACCGGATGAGTCCCGACGGAGCCGCCCCGCATGAACCGCACCGCTGCCGTTCCCGTTCCCCTCGACCGCAACTGGCCGCTGGTCGCCGCCGGCGCCGTGCTGGGCTGCGTAGGCGTGGGCGTGATCTTCGCGCTCGCCGTGCTGCTGGGCCCGATGAGCGCCGCCACGGGCTGGTCACGCGGTGCGTTGTCGGGCGCGATGACCTGGGCGTTCCTGAGCATGGGCGTGGCGGGATTCGGCTGGGGCGTGCTGAGCGATCGTGTCGGCCCGCGCGTGGTCGTGTTCGCCGGCGCGCTGCTGCTCGGTCTGGCCTGCATCCTCGCCAGCCGCGCGAGCAGCCTGTGGCAGTTCCAGCTGGGTTACGGCGTGCTGATGGGCGTGGCGGTGGCGAGCTTCTTCACGCCGGTGATCGCCGCGACCGCCGCCTCGTTCGAGAAGCGCCGCAACCTCGCCGTGTCGCTGGTATCGGCCGGCGTCGGCGTGGCGCCGATGACGATGTCGCCGCTGGTCGCGTGGCTGATCAGCCATTACGACTGGCGGCAGACGTTGTTCGTCGTCGGCGTGCTGGCGTGGGCACTGACGCTGCCGGCGGCGTGGTTCGTGCGCACGGCGCCGGCCGCGGCGCATGCGCATGGGGACGACACCGGCGACGGTACGGTCTCCGACGCACGCAAGGCATTGCGATCGCGCGCCTTCATCGTGCTGGCGCTGACGTTCTTCGCGTGCTGCGCGGCCCATTCGGGGCCGATCTTCCACACCGTCAGCTACGCCGTCGGCTGCGGCCTGGCCGTGACCACGGCCGTGACCATCTACAGCATGGAAGGCGCGGCGGGGCTGGGCGGACGCGTGCTGTGCGGATTGCTCGCCGACCGCGTGGGCGCCAAGCCCGTGCTGGTGGCGGGGCTGCTGGTGCAGGCCGTGGCGGCGGTGTCGTACCTGGCGGTGAACCGGCTCGACGGCTTCTACGCCGTGGCGATCGTGTTCGGCATGGCCTACGGCGGCACGATGCCGCTGTACGCCTCGCTGGCACGCGAAGCGTTCAGCCCGCGCATCCTCGGCATGGTCCTGGGCGCGGCCGGCATGCTGTCGAGCCTGGGCATGGCGTCGGGCCCGCTGATCGGCGGCTGGCTGTTCGATCGCTACGGCAGCTACGTCTGGATGTACGTCGGTTCGATGGCCGTAGGCCTTGGGGCCGCGGCGATCGCGCTGTGGTTTCCCTCAGCGCGCCGGCCGCGAAACCCGGACGCGCTGCATCCCGCGCTGCAATCGTGATCGCGATGCGCTAGAGCGCCTGTCGCTGCAGGAACTCGCGCATCCGCTGTGCGATCTCGTCGACATGGGTTTCCAGCGCGAAGTGGCCGGTGTCGAGCAGATGCACCTCGGCATCGGGCAGATCGCGCCGGAACGCTTCCGCGCCGGCAGGCAGGAAGAAGGGATCGTGCCGGCCCCACACCGCCAGCAGCGGCGGCCGGTGGCGGGCGAAGTAGGCGTGGACCTGCGGATACAGCGCGACGTTGTTCGCGTAGTCGAGGAACAGGTCGAGCTGGATCTCGTCGTTTCCGGGCCGCGACATCAGCGCGACATCCAGCCAGTACGCCTCCGGTGCCACCTGCGATTCGTCGGGCGCGCCGTGCACGTACTGCCAGCGCGTGGTCTCCAGCGTGAGCATGGCGCGCATGGCGTCGCGGTTGGCGGGCGAGGGATCGTCCCAGTACGCGCGCGTCTGGCCCCAGCCGTCGCTGAGTCCAACTTCGTAGGCATTGCCGTTCTGCGTGATCAGCGCCGTGATGCGCTCCGGCCGCGCCATCGCCATGCGCCAGCCCACCGGCGCGCCGTAGTCGAAGACGTACAGCGCATGTCGCTCCAGCCCGATCGCATCGGTGAAGTCCTGCATCACCTGCGCCAGGTGATCGAAGGTGTACGCGAAGCGATCGCGCCCGGGCGTTTCGCTGAAGCCGAAGCCGGGCAGGTCCGGCGCGATCACGCGGAACCGGTCCGCGAGCCGCGGGATCAGGTGCCGGAACATGTGCGAGGACGTGGGGAATCCGTGCAGCAACAACACGGCAGGCGCATCGCGCGGGCCGGCCTCGCGGTGGAAGATCGTCGCATCGCCGACGGGCGTGCGGTGGAAGACGACGGGGTTCATGGGCACCTCTGCAAGTCAGTGTCAGATCAGGCCGCGGTTGCGCCAGATCAGCAACAGCCCGGCGCCGACGATCACGTCGATCACCACGCACCACGGCACATACCACTGCGGGATCTTCACCAGCGACAGGCGCGAACGGTTGTGGTGCGCCAGATCCCACAGCGCATGACCGAAGTACGCCAGCGGCAGAAGAATCGGCCACAGCAGGAGCCCGAGCAGGCCCGCCAGCGTGAACAGGCCGGTCACGTTGAATTCGACCATTTGATCGAAAGGCGAGCCGTTCATGACGGCGAAGCCGAAGTAGATCCCGGCGATCAGCGCGATCACCACGGCGGCGAAGGCGAGCGACGCCTGCGGTGTCAGGAACGCATGCGGCACCAGCGTGACGATGCCGACGGCGATGCCGGTGAGGATCGGGCGCCGGGCGAACGCGGACGGTGCGTGGCTGTGTGAATGGGGGGCGGGGGCGGAGGACATGGGAGGCTCCGATGAGGTCGGTTCCGTCCTGGATGACGACGCGGCGGCGGGACGTCGGCCACGAGTACCCGTGGGGACGCGGTGCTGTTGCGAGGTTGCGCTGCTTGCTGCGGGGTTGCGGTGAAGGGTCTGGCTCTTCCTTCTCCCCTTGAGGCGACCGAAGGGAGTGCAGAGCTGAGAAGGTGGCGCGAACCGCCGGAAGAGAGGAGCGCGCGAAGCGCGTTCTTTGCAGCGGCCCACGCCTCTCCCTGGCTCGCTGCGCGAGCCTGTCCCTCTCCCGCAAGGGGAGAGGAGCACGCAGCTGACGGTTCGATGCCAAGAGGGAGGGGCCTTTGCATTTCAATCTCCACCTCGCGCGGCCTCGACGAGGAGTACCGGACTACTTCTCTCCCGCCGCGCGTCGTCGTCGCAGTTCCGGGACGGGCAGGCCGCCCCAGCCCCAGTTCTCCAGCGGGACCTCTTCGATGATGACGAATGTGGAGTCCAGCGGTTTGTGCAGGACCTCCAGCAGCAGCTCGCTCACGCCCTTGATGAGCGCGGCCTTCTCCTGCGCCGTGACCGAGTCGCGCTCCGGCGTGGAGCCTTCGCGGGTGACCTGGATGGTGACGATGGGCATGTCGTTCTCCTGAGGGAAGCGATGCGTCAGTGGCCGGCGCTCTGGCCGCCGTCGACGTGGAGGATCTCGCCGGTGACGAAGCCAGCCGATTCCAGGAACAGCACGGCCTGCACGACGTCGCCGATGTCGCCCATGCGCGCCACCGGATGCAGCGCCGCGAGCCAGTCGTGCGTTTCCGGCGCATGCATCGGCGTCTTGATCACGCCAGGGGAGACCGCATTCACGCGCACGCCGCGCTTGGCGTACTCGATGGCCAACGACTTCGTCGCCGCATTCAGGCCGCCCTTGGTCAGCGAGGCCAGCACCGACGGCACGCCGTCGATGGCATGGTCGGACAGACTCGTGGTGATGCTCACCACGTGGCCGGAACCCTGCTTCTCCATCTCCGCGATGGCGGCCTGGGTGATGTGGAAGAAGCCGTCCACGTTGGTGGACAGGTTGGCGGCGTAATCCTGTGGCGTGAACTGCGTGAACGGCTTGGCGGTGAAGATGCCGGCGTTGTTGACGAGGGTGTCGATGCGGCCGAACTTCGCCACGGCTTCGCCGATCACGCGCTGCGCGACTTCGCGGTCGGCGATGTCGCCGGGAACGGTGAGGATGTCCGGATCGTTCGACGGCTTGATCGAGCGCGAATTGGCGACGACGCGGTAACCGCGATCGCGGAAGGCCTGGACCAGACCGGCGCCGATGCCCTGCGAGGCACCGGTGATGGCGACGACTTTGGTGGGGGTGTTCATGGTGTGACTCCGGTAGTGGGGGAGCCGGACGTGCCGATGTGGCTGTTCCGGACGCCACTCAATCTAGGAGCGCACCTTGCGCTTGCGAATCCACCGGTTCCGGCAGACATTCTTCCGCGCAGCGGTGGAATCGCCCATGCCGCAGGGCTTGGTTCAGGCGGGAAGCGTGCGCCGCGCGAAGGTCGCGCGCAGCCGGGGCAGGGCGAAATCGACGAAGGCGCGCACCTTGGGAACCGACAGGCGGCCCTGCGGCGACACCAGGCTCACCGGGATGAGCGCGGGCTCGGCATGCGCAAGCACGACGCGCAACGCGTCGGCCTCGACTTCCGGCGCGACGTGGTACGACAGCATGCGCGTGACGCCGTGTCCGGCGACGGCGGAGGCGATCGCCGCGCGCACGTTGTTGACCACCAGGCGCGGCGCGAACGACACGGCACGCGGCACGTTCGATCCCTCCAGCGGCGGGAACGTCCACGAGTCCAGGCCCATGTGCGCGGTCGTGACGATCTGGTGCTTGGCCAGATCCGCCGGTTCCTCGATGCGCGGATGCAGCGCCAGGTAACGGGGCGAGGCGACGACGACGCGTCGCGCCTGGCCCACGTGGTGCGCAACGAGCGTCGAATCGGCCAGATGGGTGATGCGCAGCGCCAGGTCCATGCCTTCTTCGACCAGATTGACCGGGCGTTCTAGAAGGTGCATGCGCACGTTGACGGTGGGGAACTCGTCGATGAAGGCATCGACGATGGGCTGCAGCAATTCGACACCGGCGAACACGGTGGACGTGATGGTCAGCATGCCGCGCGGCACGGAGCGTTCGCCCGCGGCCTGGCGGTCGGCTTCCTCCAGGTCGGCCAGCACCTTGCGGCACGCGGCGGCGTAACGCTCGCCGGCCTCGCTGAGCTTGATCGAGCGCGTGGTCCGGTGCAGCAGTGGCACGCCGACGTGCGCTTCCAGATAGGCGACGGCGCGACTCACCGCCGCCGCCGAACGCCCGGTGCGCCGACTGGCGCCTGCAAGGCTGCCTTCGTCCAATGCGGCGATGAAGATCTTCATGGCCTCGATGCGGTCCACGGGCGTCTCCGGGTGCGTCTATGGCAATCGTATCGACTTGGCTGATGCCGACATTAGCCCCTCTCAGCGCTGCACTCCCTTCGGTCGCCGCGTGCTGGAGAGGGGTAGGACAAGCGACCCTCAAGCTCGCGGCAAACGCACGATCGCCTCCAGCCCGCCGCCGTCGCGATTGCGCAGCGTGAGCGTGGCGCCGATGGCATCGGCGAGTTGCGTGGCGATCGCCAGCCCCAGCCCGGTGCCGCCGGTATCGCGATTGCGCGAAGCTTCTAATCGATAGAACGGTTCCAGCACCTTCGACAACTCCGCTTCCGGAATGCCGGGCCCGCGATCGCGTACGTGGATCACCGCGCCGTCGTCACTGCCGGACACCTCCACTTCCGCCGCGCCGGCGTACTTGAGCGCGTTGTCGACGAGGTTCACGACCACGCGCCGCAACGCCTGCGGTCGCGTGACCACCGGCATGCCGACACGGCCCGAGAAACTCACGTTGCGTCCGGTGTCGAGGTAATCGCAAACCAGGCTGTCGAGGAAGGCGTCGAGGTCCACGCGAGCGGGCGCTTCCGCATCGCCGTGCGCGCTGCGTGCGTAGGCGATGCCTTCGCGCACGAGGTGCTGCATCTGGTCGAGGTCGTCGATGATCTTCTCGCGCTCGGGCGACTCGCCCATCGCTTCGGCGCGCAGCCGCAGGCGCGTGATCGGCGTCTGCAGGTCGTGCGAAATGGACGCCAGGATCTGCAGCCGTTCCTTCATGTAGCGGGCGATGCGGTCCTGCATCGCATTGAACGCGCCCACGGCCTGCGCGACCTCGGTCGGGCCGCCGGTGGGCAGGCGCGCGCCGTCGCCGCCGGGGCGCAGCGTTTCGGCCGCATTGGCCAGCCGCGCGAGCGGACGCGTCGCCAGGCGCACCGCGGCCCAGGCGCACAGCAGCAACAAGGCCAACTGTGTTGCCAGCACGTACGGAAGCCACTTCGCCAACGGCATCACCGACGGCTGCACTTCGATCACCAGCGGACTGCCGTCGCTCAAGCGCACCTGCACCTGGAAGCGTTCGGGATCGCGCGACACCAGGCGCGCGCGTGTCGGATAGCGCGGGCCCAGGGCGTTGGCGATCATCCCGGCCATCTCGCGCGTGGACTCGTTCGGCAGCGGTGTGCCTTCCTGCGCGGGATCGAGCGTGTAGTGGAACGTGCGTCGCCGCAGCATCGGTAACCAGTGCGCGCGTTCCTCCGGCGGCAGGTGATCGAGAAGGTTCACCGCGACGACCACGTCCTGCTCCAGGTTGGTCATCAGCATCGAGGTGGCCGATTCGTAACGCTCGTAGAAGAGCATGCCGAACGAAAGCCCGTGCGCGATCAGCAGGCCGCCGGCCAGCAGCAGGTACAGCCGCGAGGCCATCGAGCGCGGCAGCCAGCGCGAACCCTCGCGCGATGCGGTGCTCATTCGTCCTCGCCCACGACCGTCACCGCCATGCTGAAGACGTAGCCTTCGCTGCGCACGGTCTTGATGTAACTCTGCTCGCGCGCGTCGTCGAGCAGGCGTTGGCGCAGGCGGCTCACGAGCAGGTCGATGGAGCGATCGAACAGCTCGGCATCGCGGCCCTGGGTCAGGTTGAGCAGCTGGTCGCGACTGAGCACGCGGTTGGGATGGTCGAGGAACACGCGCAGCAGGCGGAACTCCGCGCCGCTCAGCGCCACGACCGTGCCTTCGGGATCGAGCAAGTGGCGCGAGGTGGTGTCCAGGCGCCAGCGACCGAAGGCGAGCATGCGCGCGGCCTCGGTCACCTGCAGGTTCGGCGGAAGCATGCGCGTGCGCCGGATCACCGCCTTGATGCGCGCCAGCAACTCGCGCGGCGCGAACGGCTTGGCGACGTAGTCGTCCGCGCCCATCTCCAGACCGATGATGCGATCGGTCTGGTCGTCGCGCGCGGTCAGCATCACCACCGGCACCGCGCGATGCTTGCCGGCGCGCAGGTTGCGCGTGAGCGTGAGGCCGTCCTCGCCGGGCATCATCAGGTCCATCACGATCAGGTCGACCGCGTGGGTGTCGAGCACCGCGCGCATCTCGCGGCCGTCGGCCACGGCGGTGGCGCGCAGTCCGTTCTTTTCCAGATAGTCCGCGATCATCTGGCGGATCTCGCGGTCGTCATCCACGACGAGGATGTGGTCTACGTGTTCCATTCGGGCGCCGGCGTCCATCGATGTCGGTGATTGTGCCACTGCGCAGGGTGGTGCCGTGGTACGTCAGTGCGCAACCGGCTTGGCCGCCAGCAGTTGGCGGATGCGGGCTTCGGTGGCCTCGTAATCGCCTTCGCCGTAATGGCGATGGACGATGCGGCCGTCGCGATCGACGAGGTAGAACGCCGGCCAGAAGCGATTACCGTAGGCGTCCCAGGTCTTGTACAGGTTGTCCTGCGCCACCGGATAGGTGATGCCGAAGCGCTCGATGGCGCGCTGCACGTTGGCGGTGCTCTGCTCCTCGGCGTACTCGGGCGTGTGCACGCCGATCACCACCAGACCGTCGTCGCGGTAGCGCTCATGCCACTGCTTCACATGCGGCAGGACGTGGATGCAGTTGATGCACGAGTACGTCCAGAACTCGACCAGCACCACCTTGCCCTTGAGGCCCGCCATGGTCTGCGGCGGTGCGTTGAGCCATCGCGCGATGCCGGTGAATTCCGGCGCCGGTGCCGGGCGTGCCGGCTCGGCCTGCGCGCCCGGCGCGCAGCCGGCGATGAACAGCGACAGGCCCAGCGCGAGCGTGGCGAGAATGGAACGGAACATGGTTCTACCTCCGTGGTGCAGAAGATCTTCCTCCGAAAGTGGAAGAAGAGGCGTCGGCCGAAGCGTCCCTTCTCGCGCGTGCGGGAGAAGGTGCCGGCAGGCGGATGAGGGCAGGCGTTGCGATTGGAGCATCCGGTGCTTCGGGCCCTCATCCCAACCCCTCTCCCCCAGGCGGGAGAGGGGCTTTGTTGTCACGAGGTCGCGATCTCCACCTCCACCTCGCCGCGCGTCATGCGCGAATACGGGCAGGTGCGGTGTGCCATCTCGACGAGCTGGCGGCGCGTTGCCTCGTCCAGGCCCGGCAGGCGGACGTTGAGCTTCACCGCGAGCTGGTACTCGCCGGTGGCGATCTTGCCGAGCGAGACGTCGGCATCGACGCCGAAGCCTTCGGGCAGCTTCACCTTGAGTTCGCTCGCGGCAAAGCCAATCGCGCCGATGAAACAGGCCGAATAGCCGATGCCGAACAGCTGCTCCGGGTTCGTGCCGGGCTTGTTCGAGCCGGGCGTGCTCAGCAGGACATCGATCGCGCCGTCGCTGGAACGGCCGGTGCCGTTGCGGCCGCCGGTGACGTGCGTGTGCGCGGTGTAGATGACGGTTTCGAGGGAAGTGCTCATCACGGGGATTCCATTGCGTTGGGGGAGGGAAGGTGCGGGAGTTGCGGGGGAACGAAGACCACGCCCTGTGCACGCAAGGCGTGCAGCACCGGCAGGGCGTGTGCCTGGAATTCGATGGGATCGACGCCGGCTTCGTCCGCCAGCGCCAGCAGATGCCCGCGACCGCTGCGCGCATGCGCCTGGATCGACACCAGCAGGTGATAGACCAGCGGCGCGATGCGCACGAAACGCACCTCGTGGTCGGCATCGCGATGCACGACCAGCGTGGTCGCCTCCGGCGGCGGTGCGTCGGGCACGAAGTCCGGGCCGATCTCCGTCACCGGCCAGCGGTAGGCCAGCGGCATCGCCAGTGGTGACAGGCGCAGCACGCCGTCGAGCGGGTCGATGTCGGCATCGTCGAGCGGATGCGACGCGTCGTGCGTGAGCAGCAGTTGCTCGATCCACTCGTAATGCGCCAGCTCCGGCAGCCACGGCGGCAGCGTCGTGTCATCCGCACGCTCGTCCAGGTAATCGACGAACTCGCCCGCGACCTGCGGGAACAACGGCGTGCGGCTGCGATGGTTCGCATAGAACTCGCGCACCAGCGCCTTCCACGCGGTCGTGCCGAGCGTCTGGCGGATCACCGGGAAGCCGCCGGAGAGCAAGCCCTCGATCGAGTTGAAGAACAGTTCCGCGTACACCTTCACCCGGCGCGGCTCCAGGCCGGGCGGCGGCGGGTGCGCGGACGGGTCGCGCAGGTGACGCGCAAGCGTGTACTGCTGCTGGCGAAGCTCATGCATGGGCCAGCTCCAGCAGGCGCGCACGGTCGGCGTAGGCGGCCTGCATCGTGCGGATGCGGTTGGTTTCGGTCAGCAGTTCGGACAGCGGCGGGAAGTTGAAGTCGCGTTCCAGCAGCGTCGGACGCACGCCGAAGCGGCGGTACGCGTCGGCCAGCAGGTCCCACACGTCGGCCTTCACCGGCGCGCCGTGCGTGTCGACCTTGAGGTCGATGTCTTCGTCGAAATGGCCGGCGATGTGGTACGAGGCGATGCGCTCGCCCGGCAGCCGCGCAAGGAACGCCTGCGCGTCGTAGCCGTGGTTGATCGAGTTCACGTAGAGGTTGTTCACGTCCAGCAGCAGGTCGCAGTCGGCCTCGTCGAGCACGGCGCGGACGAAATCGATCTCGGCCAGCGCCTGGTACGGCGCGGCGTAGTAGGAGACGTTCTCCACCGCGATGCGGCGCCCCAGCACGTCCTGCACCACGCGGATGCGCGCGGCAACGTGACGCACGGCTTCATCGGTGAACGGAATCGGCATCAGGTCGTAGAGATGGCCGTCGTCGGAGGCGTAGCTCAGGTGCTCGCTGTAGAGCGCGATGCCGTGGCGTTCCAGCAACTCGCGCGTGCCCAGCAGCAGCTTCATGTCCAGCGGTTCGGTGCCGCCGAGCGAGAGCGACAGCCCGTGCGCGCTCAACGGGAGCCGCGCCGACAACTGCGCGAGCTGTTCGCCGGAGCGGCCGCCGACGCCGATCCAGTTGTCCGGCGCCAGTTCGAGGAAGTCCACGGCGCCGTCGTCCATCGCCAGCAGCTCTGGAATCAGGCTGCGGCGCAGGCCGAGGCCGGCGGAAGCGGAAGGGAGTTGCGTCATGGCGTGGACTCGATGAGGGCCCCGCGATGGCATCGCGGGGCGCGGCGGGACGGGGTTATTCCGGGAAGGCGGCGAAGCGGCCGATCGGGACCTTCTTGCCGTTGGCTTCGAAGCGCGCCTTCGTGTAGTCGTAGGCTTCGCGCTCGGAGATGAAGCCGTCGGCGTTGGCGTCCTTGTCGGCCCAGCCTTCGCCGGTCGGCACGGCCTTCAGGTACTCGGCCTTGGAGACGAGGCCGTCGTCATTGGCGTCGGTCTTGTTGAAGCGTGCGTCGCCGCACTGGCCTTCGCCGCACTTGCCTTCGGCGGCCTTCGACGCGGCGCCCTTGGCCGGCTTGGCCTGCGTGCTGCCGCACTTGCCTTCACCGCACTTGCCTTCGCCCGCGGCGTGGCTGGCGGCGAGCATGTAGCCCTGCGCGAGGGGCTGCATCGCGAAGGCGGAATTGCCCAGGACCAGGCCGGCGAGGGCGATGCCGATCATGCCGGCGGTGTTGCGGGTGGTGTTGCGTGACATGGTGAGTCTCCAGGTGTGCACGGGGGCCGTGCGGGGGTTGCGCCGTGCATGGCGCGGGAACATCGAAAAGGGCGATCAGGCCGCGGCCAGCAGTTCCGACGCGGTCCTGCGGCGGCGCGGCCAGGCCATCAGGGCGACGCCGGAAACGGCGAGCGCGGCACCGGCCCACGGCAGCAGCAGCGAGACGGTCGTGCCGATGGCGAACAGCACCACGCCCCAGGCCAGCGTGTCGGGCGTCGCGGCGGCGGTGGATGCGCGGCGCGAAGCGATGAGGTGATCCACGCTCAGGCGTCCGGCGCCGCCGAACATCAGCGGCAGCAACATCGCCAGGTAGATCAGCGGGAGCTTGTAGTTGCCGTAGCCGTCATTGCTGATCGCGTAGCCCTGCCAGAGCTCGGCGAGGCTCGACCACTCCGACGGCCAGTGCACGGCATGGATCGCAACGACCGTCACCACGAACAGCGTCGCCGCCGCGTAGCGCGTGCCTAGGCCGATCAGCAGCGCGATGCTGCCCAGCAGCTCCGTCCACGTCGCCAGCGTCCAGTTGACGTTGGCGCCCAGCAGCGAGAACGGCAGCGGAAACTTGTCGGCCAGCTCGGCGAACCAGTTCTCGCCCTGCAACTTCTCGCGGCCGGCCTCGAAGAACTCCCACGCCAGCAGCACGCGCAGACCGAGCGGGGCGAGCCACGCGCCGACGCCGTCGACGCGGGACAGCAGGGGCGCAGGGGATGCAGCGGAGACGGTGGACATCGGGGTTTCCTCGAAGGCGGCGGTGTTTTCCGGTGGCGCCATTTCGAGGCCGGGCGGTATCGCGCTCGTGTCGCGATTGCGGGCGTTTTGTCGGGAAAGGTGGCCCGTCGGGCGGTGGATACACGGCGATACAAAGCGGCGGGCCGCCTGGTTCCCTCACCGCGACCCGCTCAATCGCGCCTCGCGGCCCGAACTTTGCCGAATGAGCGGTTTCGGAATGAAAAAGTGTGAACGCGATCAAGTAAATCGGATCGATGACGTTAACGAGGGCGAGCGGGGACCTCCACGCCGGAACCGCCTGCAGCGCGGGTTCCGCGCCGGCATGCCCATTGCACCAACGCGTCCGCAACGTCCGTCGTTGCCGGCCCGCGGTGTGCGCCGGCGCCTGCTCGTTCGTTCTTCGTCCTGTCCTGCGGTGGGGAGCCGCATCCGAATGAATCACGTTTTTCGCGTTGTCTGGAACCGTGCGCTCAACCAGTGGGTTGTCGCTTCCGAGCTTGTCCGCGGTCGTGTGAAGGGCGCTCGTTCCGCCGCCACGCACGACGCACCGGCCATGACGCGCATGTGCGCGGCGCTGCTGGCGGCATTGCTGCTCTCGCCCACGGCCGCCTTCGCTGCGGTGGACATCCAGAACGCAAGCTTCGAGGACGGCACGCTGAGCGGCTGGACCGCGGGCGGCGGCACCGGATCGCAGTCGTCGGGTTCCTACGGATCGACCGGCGTGGGCGCTTCGGTCGTCACCGGCATGACCGATTTCGATTCCCAGGTCGGCCCCGCACCGGGCCCGCACCTGTGGACGGTGACGCCGTACCAGAACTACATGGCGTCCCTGCAGGCAGGCCAGGCGGGCAACGTCGGCGCGGGCCTGAGCGCGCTGGGCCTGACCGCGCAGAGCCAGAGCAACGTGCAGTCGATGATGGGCGCGGCCTCGCTCACCAATGCGGCCTGGCTCTACCAGGATCTGGTCCTGGAAGCCGGCGATGCGTTCACGATGGCCTGGCAGTACGTCTCCACCGACTACGAGCCGTACAACGACGGTTCGTTCACCTCGCTGGTGAACGTGGATGATCCTTTCGCGCTGGGCGTGGTGAACAACCAGAACGCACAGTTCGCGCTGCTGGGCGCCACCAACCTGGGCACCGGCAGCTATTCCACCGGCAGCTACGGCGCGACGGGCTGGCAGATCGCCACCTATTCGGTGAGCGTGTCGGGCACCTATCGCCTGGGCTTCCTGACGTTCAACCTCGACGACGAGGTCAACAGCCCGGTCCTGCTCATCGATCAGCAGCCCGGCCTGACGTTCGACCACGGCGTGCCCTTCGGTCCCATCGCGCCCAACCCCGGCAGCGGCGCGCCGACCACGCCGGGCCTGCCGACCACGGCCGTCATCGACACCACGACCGGCACCGACGACCTGGACGGCGCCAGCGACGGCGCGTTCGAAGGCGGCACGCTGGTGGTCGACACCGACGGCGCGGATGTCGACCTGGACTTCACCATCGACGGCGACGGCGGCACGATCGACCAGAACGGCCATGACGCGACATTCGGCGGCGTGATCTCCGACGCCGACGGCGGCACGCCCGGCGAGCTGACGATCACCAATTCCGGCAACGGCGGCTCCGTCACGCTGACCGGCGAGAACACCTACACCGGCACGACCACCATCGACGACGGCGCGACGCTGGCGTTGACGGGCGAAGGCAGCATCGCCGCCTCGGACGTGGTGAACAACGGCACGTTCGACATCGAAGGTTCCAACGACGCCGTCAACGTGAAGTCGCTCACCGGCGGCGCGACGGGCGAAGTCGCGCTCGGCGACAACGGCCTGGTCGTGACCGACGCGACCGGCGACTTCGCCGGTACCATCGACGGCACCGGCGGCGTCACCATCGAAGGCGGCACGCAGACGCTCAGCGGCTGCAACACCTACACCGGCAATACCGTGATCCACGCCGGCTCCACACTGGCGGTCGCGGGGCAGGGCTGCGTCGCCAACTCCGATGTCATCGCGGACGGCACCTTCGACATCGCACAGGCCGATGGCGATGTCGGCGCGCAGTCGCTCACCGGCGACGGCACGGTCGGTCTGGGCGGCAACACGCTGGTACTGGCCGATGCGAACGGCGACTTCGGCGGCAGCATCGGCGGCGCCGGCGGCCTGGCCATCGACGGCGGCACGCAAACGCTGAGCGGCGAGAACACCTACGGCGGCACCACCACCATCTCCAGCGGCGCGACGCTCGCATTGACGGGCGAAGGCAGCATCGCCAACAGCGACGTCGTGGCGCAGGGCCACTTCGACCTCGGCGGCGGCGACGGCGACGCGCACGTGAAGTCGCTCACCGGCAACGGCACGGTCGACCTGGGCGGCAACGGCCTGCTGCTCACGGACGCGCATGGCGACTTCGGCGGCGTCATCGACGGTCAGGGTGGCGTGAACATCGCCGGCGGCACGCAGACCTTCAGCGGCTGCAACACCTACACCGGCGCGACCCTGATCGATCGCGGCGCCACGCTGTCGCTCGCCGGGCAGGGCTGCATCGCCGGGTCGGATGTCGTGGCCGAAGGCACGCTGGACATCGGCGGCGCATCGGGCGACATCGATGTCCAGTCGCTCACGGGCGGCGGCAACGTCGAACTGGGCGGCAACGTGCTGGTGCTGACGGATGCGCGCGGCGAATTCAGCGGCGACATCGCCGGCGACGGCGGAATCGCCATCGAAGGCGGCACGCAGACGCTCAGCGGCGACAACGCCTTCACCGGCGGCCTCGTCGTGAACGGCGGCACGTTGCAAGTCTCCAGCGACGCCAACCTGGGCCACGGGACGGTCAGCATCGGCGAAGCCACGCTGCGCACCACCGACGGCTTCACCAGCGACAACGACTTCGCACTCACCTCGACGAAATCCATCGTCGACACGGCCGGCCACGACGTCGTCCTCAACGGCGACCTGTCGGGCAATGGCGTCCTCAACAAGGTCGGCGACGGCACGCTCACGCTGAAGGGCCAGAACACGCAGGACGGCATCAACGTCAAGGGCGGCACGCTGGAGTTCGCCTCCGATGCGGCGCTCGGCCGCGACGGCAGCGTCGTCACCATCGCCGACAACACCACGCTGCGCACGCTGGATGCGATGACGATCTCGCACGAGATCTTCGTCGACAACACGCGCTCGGCGGTGTTCGACACCAACGGCTTCGATGTCGTGGTGTCCGGCGACATCGGTGGCTCGGGCATCGTGCAGAAGCTGGGCGGCGGCGTGCTGACGCTGTCGGGCCACAACAGCCAGGTGCTGATGCAGGTGCAGGGCGGCTCCATCGCCGTGACCTCGCAGGAAGCGGCCGGCGCGATCGGCGGCGACATCTACATCGGCCAGGACGGCAACTTCACCGCGCTGACCGGCATGAACGTCACCCAGAACGTGCACGTCACCGGCCAGAACGCGCGCTTCGAAACGCGCGGTGCGGCGACGACCACGCTGACCGGCACCGTGGACGGCAGTGCGTGCCTGATCAAGTCCGGCGCGGGCCGCCTGGACATGCGCGGCGTCGGCGCCAACGCCATCGGCGCGTGCATCGAGCAGGGCGATTTGGGCTTCAACAGCACCTTCACCGGCAACGTGTGGGTGTACGCGGACGGCACGGCCAGCGGTTCGGGTCGCGTCGAAGGCGCGATGGACGTCAGGGGCGTGCTCTCGCCGGGCAACTCGCCGGGCACGCTGGTGGTGACGGGCAACGTGCTCCAGCACGCCGGCAGCACGTTCGTGGCCGATGTCGACGGCCGCACCGCCGGCAACGGCGCGGGCCACTTCGACACGCTGTGGCTGGTGGGCGCGAACAGCGTCTACACCGCCGCCGGCACGCTGGAGCCGCGCCTGCGCGGCATCACCGGTGCGGCCACCAATGCATTCACGCCGAACGTGGGCGATACCTTCGCCATCGTGCAGGCGCAGGGCGGCGTGGACGGTTCCTACACGGGACTGGTCCAGCCGCTGTCGGGCCTGCCGGCGAACGCGCGTTTCGACGTGCGCTACGAGGCCAACTCGGTCGTGCTGGCGGTGACGCCGAACTCGTACGCCGCCGCGATGTCGACCGGCAACACCGCCGCGGTCGGTGGTGCCATCGACGCGACGCGCGTGACGGCGGGCATCCGCACGACGGGCGATGCCTCGCGCCTGCAATCCAGCCTGATGGGCCTGGACCTGGGCGCAACCGCGGCGGCCTTCGAACAGCTGGACGGCGAGTTCCACGCGAGCGCGCGCACGGTGCTGGCCGATGACGCCAGGCGCCTGCGCGAGGCCGCGTTCGACCGCATGCGTGCCGGCCATTCGCCGCTGGCGGAAGCCGCCGAACCGGGCAGCGCGGTGTGGGCGCATGCGCTCGTCGCGGGCGGTTCGCTCGACGGCGACGGCAACGCCGCGTCGGTGGACTACAACGGCAGCGGCCTGCTGATCGGCGCCGATCACCGTTTCGAGGACGGCTGGCAGCTCGGTGTGATGGCCGGAAGCGAGCGCACCGACGCGAACGTCGTCGCGCGCGCATCCAAGGGCGATGCCGACACCTTGCATGTGGGCCTGTACGTCGACGGCGGCTGGGGCGCATTCGCCGTGCGCGGCGGCGTGGGCCTGGCGCAGCACGCGATCGACAGCCAGCGCACCGTCGCACTGCCGGGCATGAACCAGCGTCTGGTCGCCGATTACGACGCGACCACGAACCAGGTGTTCGTCGAAGGCGGTTACACGATCGACGGCGAACGCGGATCGCTGGAGCCGTACCTGCAGTACGCGCGCGTCACCACCGAAAGCGATGCGTTCTCCGAGACGGGCGGCAGCCTCGCGCTGCATGTGGCCGACGAGGAGACGACGCTCGACGTGTCCACCCTCGGCCTGCGTGGTGCACTCTCGCTGACCAGTCGCGGCACCGGCGCCGGCTGGTTCGATCTGCGCGGCGGTCTGGGCTGGCGTCACGTGTCGGACGATGTGGTCTCGACGAGTCGCATGAGCTGGTCCAGCGGTGGCGACTTCAGCGTCGCCGGTGCGCCGCTGGCGGAGGATGCTGCCGTGGCCGAGCTCGGCGTATCGGCGTGGCTGAACCCGGTTACGCAGCTGGAGCTGGGCTACGAAGGCCAGTTCGCGGACGAAGCCCGCGACCACCAGGCCACGGCGCGTCTGTCGGTCCGCTTCTGATCGGTGCGAACGATCTGAGCAACGGAGAAGGGCGGCGAAAGCCGCCCTTCTTCTTTCGCCACTGTCAGTTCGGCCCCCAAGGTTCGGACACCGATGTTCTCTTGCGCTGTCATCCCCGCGAAGGCGGGGATGACGCATTCGCTGCCGCACGCAAAGCCGTTCAGCGCAGCAGCCCCAGCAGCGCCTTCGCCGTCGCTTCCGACGATGCGGGGTTCTGCCCGGTGATCAATCGACCATCGGTGATGGCGAAGCTCTGCCAGTCGCCGGCCTTCTCGTACTTTCCGCCCAGGCGCTTGAGTTCGTCCTCGACCAGGAAGGGCACGACCTTCGTCAGCTTCACCGCTTCTTCTTCGGAGTTGGTGAAACCGGTAACGCGCTTGCCCTTCACCAGAGGCGCGCCGTCGTGCTTCACGTGGCGCAGCACGGCGGGCGCGTGGCAGACGGCGGCGACGGGTTTGCCCGCGTCGTAAAACGATTCGATCAGTTTGATCGACACGGGATCTTCCGCCAGGTCCCACAACGGACCGTGGCCGCCGGGATAGAACACCGCGTCGTAATCGCCCGCGGACACCGAATCCAGCCGTCGCGTGTTCGCGAGCACGGCCTGCGCTTTCGCATCGGCCTTGAAACGATCCTGCGCGGGCGTCTGGTTGGCGGGGTCGTCGCTCTTGGGGTCGATCGGCGGTTGCCCGCCTTTCGGTGACGCGACCGTCACTTCCACGCCGGCATCGGTGAAGACGTAGTAGGGCGCCGCGAACTCCTCCAGCCAGAAGCCGGTCTTGACGCCGGTGTCGCCCAGCGTGTCGTGCGAGGTGAGCACCATGAGGATCTTCATGCGGGATCTCCGAAGCCGTCGCGTTCGATGGCGCGCGTGCTCGAAGTCTTGCGCCGGGCGGGTTAGGGCGCGGTGATGCGGACGCTCAGACCAGCGCCTGGGAGGAAACGACGTGCATCCCGGGTCGCGCATGCACGGCGGCGTCGATCAGCGCTTGCGCGATGCGTTCGGCGGGATTGATGCGCCAGCGCTTGGGCAGCACCGGATGCAGCGCACGCAACACGACCATCGCGGCGCGCTCGCCGGCGCGGAACTCTTCGCGATCGCCGCCGATGAGGCCGGGGCGGACGAAGGTGAGCGAATCGAAGCCCATCGCGGCGAGGTCGTGTTCGACTTCGCCCTTCACGCGGCTGTAGAACACGCGCGAACCCGTATCGGCGCCGAGCGCGGAATTCAGCGCGTAGGTCGTTGCGCCGTGCGCGCGCGCCAGGCGGGCGACCGCAAGCGGATAGTCATGGTCCACGCGACGGAACGCGGCTTCCGATCCCGCGATGCGCATCGTCGTGCCCAGTGCGCAGACGACGGCATCGACGTGCCACCACGGCGCATCGGCGGGCAGGGCATCGAAATCCACGACAGGCGAGAGCAGCCGGGGATGCGCGGGCAACGGGCGCCGCACTGGCGCGACGACGGTTTCGATCTGCGGATGCGCCAACGCGAGCGTCAACGCATGACGCCCGACCAACCCGGTGGATCCGACGACCAGCAGCTTCATGCACGCCCCCTTTGTTCGCGGTTCACACCGGCTTGCCGCGCTCCAGCGTGGCGGACAACACGTCCAGGCTGATCGGCTTGGTCATGTGCACGTCGAACCCGGCTTGCCGGGCGCGTTCGCGATCGCCGGCCTGGCCCCAGCCGGTGATCGCCACCAGCAGCAGACCGTCGCCGCCGGGGCGCTCGCGGATGCGTCGCGCGAGCTGGTAGCCGTCCATCAGCGGCAGGCCGATGTCCAGCAACAGCACCTCCGGATCGCCGTGTTCGAGCAGGCCGAGCGAACTGGGCCCGTCGTGGGCGACGTCCACCACGTGGCCGTCCAGTTCCAGTGCCGCCTGCAGGCTGAGTGCCGCATCGACGTTGTCGTCCACGATCAGCACACGGCGCGGCGCGGCGGCGGCCTTGCGGATGCCGGCGTCGCGCTTCGCCGACGGCGCGACGATGCCCAGCGGCAATCGCACGACGAACTCGCTTCCCTGTCCGGCCCCGGGGCTTGTCGCCTTCAACGTGCCGCCGTGCAGTTCGACCAGTCGGCGCGAGAGCGCCAGTCCGATACCGAGTCCGCCGCCGCCGCGGCGTTCGCGATGCTCGGGCACCTGCGAGAACATCTCGAACACTTCGTCGATGCGATCGGCGGGAATGCCGAAGCCGGTGTCGCTCACGCGCAGCACGGCCTGTTCGCCCTCGGCCGCCGAGCGCAGGGTGATGCGACCGCCGGATTCCATGTACTTGGCGGCGTTGCCGAGCAGGTTCGCGACGACCTGCGTAAGCCGCTCCAGATCGCCGTGCACCGGCAGCAACGTGTCGTGGTGCTCCACAGTCAGGCAGTGCCCGCGCTGCTCCATCAGCGGACGCGTGAGTTCGACGGCCGCCTCGATCACCACGCGCAGGTCGATCGGTTCGCGCCGCAGTTCGATCTTGCCGGTGGTGATGCGCGACAGGTCGAGCAGGTCGTCCACCAGCCGGGTGAGGTGCACGAGCTGCCGCTTCATCATGGCGTGGATGCTGTCGGTCAGCGCGGGGTCGCGGCCGGCGCGTTGCAGCAGTTCGATGCCGGTGCTCAACGGCGCCAGCGGATTGCGCAGTTCGTGGCCTAGCACGGCGAGGAACTCGTCCTTGCGCCGGTCGGCCTCGCGCAACGCGGCTTCGGCGTTGGTGCGCTCGATCAGGTCGGCGGTCTCGCGCGCGAGCACGTCGAACAGGCGCAGGTCGCTGTCCACCAGCGCATAAGGTTCGCGCCAGTGCGTGGAAATGACGCCGACGAGCTTGCCCTTGCGCGAGATCAGCGGTGTGGACTGCATCGCGCGGATGCCGGAGCGGCGGTATTCGGCCAGGTTGCCGGCACCGACGAGCTCGGCGGCTTCCTCGGCATCGGCGATGAAGAAGCGGTCGCGTTCGCGCAGCGTCTGTGCGCAGCTGCTGGCTGACTCCATGGTGATGACCTGCCAGTAGCGAGCCGATTCGGGATGGAATCCGGAGGAGGCGAGCAGTTGCAGTTCGCCGTTGCGATCCACGCGCTGCAGGCTTGCGAACTGCGCGCGCATGATCGTCATCGCCGCTTCGAGGATCTGCGCGTAGAGCGGGCCGATGTCGTCCTCGGAGATCAGGCCGACGCTGACGGATTGGAGCAGGTGCGAGCCGGCGATCTGGCGATCGAGCGCGTCGCGCAATTGCTGTTGTTGCTCGATGGCCTGGAACGCCAGCGCGGCGACATCGCCCAGGTCCTGCAGCAGGCGGACGTCCTCGCGGTCGAACGCGTGCGCCGGTTCGTGGTGGACCACCCACACCGTGCCGATCCTCTGGCCGGCCACCTCGAATGGCACGAGCAGCGCCTCGTGCAGCGCGGGCGCGCCTTCGCGCGCGTCATCGGCGTGAAGTTCGGGATGACGGATGAGCAGCGGCGCGGCGGGGTCGGGCGTGATGCCGCGCGGGATGGTGTCGCGCAGGAAGGGCGACCACCGGCCGGCGCAGGCACGCCAGCGGGCCATGTGCGGCCCCTCGTGCTCGCTGGCCAGGCTGATGCCGGCCGACCCCGCATGGCACAGGCGCAGCGCGGTTTCGGCCAATTCGTGCAGGATGCTCGCATCGGGCGCCTTGAGCGCCTTCATCAACGCCACCAGCGCGCGGCTCTCGGCCAGGTGGTCCGGAGGGCGTGCGGGGCGCCGATCGAGTTCCGGCGTGATGATCGCAGCGGCGGGCGAAACCGGTGTGTCCATCGAGGTCCCTGGGGAGTGAACGTGCTCCGGGTGCCGATCGTACGTCAGCAGGCGTGATGGAGGCTCCCGCGCCGGGCCGGAACGCTGCGGTACAGTGGCCGCGTTCAGTCCCGCGACCCTCGGATGCGCATCCTCAGTTCGCTCACCGTCGAAGCACGGCACGGCACCTTCGGCAGCCAGCGCTGGATGGCGCTGTTGTCGGCCATCGGCAGCGAGGCGTCCATCGCCGCCGCGGCGCGTCATGTCGGCCTGAGCTACAAGGCGGCGTGGGATGCGATCGAAGCCATGAACAACCTCGCCGACAAGCCCCTGGTGGAGCGCGTGGTCGGCGGCAAGGGCGGCGGCGGAACGCGCCTGACGCCCGACGGCGAGCGGCTCGTCGCCACCTGGCGCGAGGTCGAGGCCGAGAACGCGCGCTTCATCGAAAGCCTCAACGCACGCATCGCCCATGCCCGCCCCGGCCTGGACCTCCACGATCTGAACATCCTTGCGAGGTTCGACATGCAGACCAGCGCCCGCAACCACCTGTCCGGCCGCATCGTGCGCATCGCCACGGGCGCGGTGAACGACGAAGTCGAGCTGGAGTTGTCCGGCGGGGGCCGGATCGTCGCGATCGTCACGCACGAAAGCGCGCAGCGCATGGGCCTGGCCGAAGGCGGTCAGGCGATCGCGCTGGTGAAGGCGTCCAGCGTCATCGTCGGCACCGACCTGGATGGCGTGCGGCTGTCCACGCGCAATCAGTTGCCGGGTACGGTCACGCGCGTGATTCCGGGCGCGGTGAACACCGAAGTGGTGATCGAAGTGGCCGGCGGCAACGCCATCGCCGCCATCGTCACCAATGCCTCGGCCGAGCAGTTGAAGCTGGCCGAAGGCGTGCCGGCGACGGCGCTGTTCAAGGCGTCGAGCGTGATCCTCGCCGTCAGTCCGTGACTTGCGCCAGGAGCGTTCCGCGCTCCATGCCGTAGGCGCGATCGGCGAGGTAGTCCAGCTCGCTGTGCGCGTGGGTGACGTACAGCATCGGAATGCGTGTCTCGTCCTTGATGCGCTTGAGGAAGGGCAGGATCTGCTGCTTGAGGCGGTCGTCGAGCGAGGACAGCGGTTCGTCGAGCAAGAGCAGTTGCGGCGAATACAGCAACGCGCGGCCGAGCGCGACGCGCTGGCGTTCGCCGCCGGAGAGCAGAGTGGGGCGGCGGTCGAGCAGCGGGGTCAGTTCCAGCAACCCGGCCACGCCGGCCAGATCGAAATTGCGGCCGGCCTGCGGAATGCGCGCGAATCCGTACAACAGGTTCTGCCGCACGGTGAGATGCGGGAACAACTGGCCGTCCTGGAAGACCAGGCCGACATGGCGTTCCCACGGCGGCAGCACGCGCCGCGCGGTGGTGTCCACCAGCACGCGTTCGCCCAGCCGCACCTGCCCGCGCGTGGGCGTGAGCAATCCGGCGAGCAGCGCCAGCAGGGTGCTCTTGCCCGAGCCCGACGGCCCGTACACACCGGTGACGCCTGCGCCGACTCGGGCGGCGGCGTTCAACACGAACCCACCGCGTGCGAAGTTCAGATCAAAGCTCAGCATGCGGGCCCCGATCGAGAAAGCCCAGGCGTCGCTCCGCACGCAGGCTGATCCAGCGGCTCACCAGCAGCGCGGCCACGGCCAGCGCGATGGACAGCAGCGACAGTCGCAAGGCCGCCGCTTCGCCGTCGGGGAGGTGGGTGAGGCTGTAGATCGCCAGCGGCAGCGTGCGCGTCTCGCCGGGGATGTTGCCGACGAAGGCCATCGTCGCGCCGAACTCGCCCAGGCTGCGCGAGAAACACAGGATGCAGCCGGCGATCAGGCCCGGCACCGACAGCGGCAAGGTCACGGTGAAGAAGGTGTCCCACGGTTTCGCGCCGAGGGTGGCGGCGGCCTTCTCCAGGCGCGGATCGATCAGGCGGATCGCGAGCCGGATCGGCTGCACCATCAACGGAAACGCCATCACCGCCGAGGCGATCACCGCACCCTTCCAGGTGAAGGCGATCACGATGCCGAACGTCTCCTTCAACCAGCCGCCCAGCGGCCCCTGCGTGCCCAGCAGCAACAGCAGCAGATACCCCGGGACGACCGGCGGCAGCACCATCGGCAACTGCACCAGCGTGTCGATCCACACCTTGCCCGGGAACTGCCGCCGCTCCAGCAGCCAGCTCAGCGCGATGCCGAACGGCAGGCAGGCGGCCGTCGCGCACAGCGCGACCTGGGCCGACAGCGCCAGTGCGTCCCACTCCTCGGGCGTGAGCCACATCGCCATCAGGGCTTGAGCCGGGTGAAGCCGTACTTGGCGAAGATCGCGGCGGCCTGCGGCGAGGTCTGCACGAAGCGCAGGAACGCCTGCGCCTGCGGCCGCGCGCCTTCCACGGCGGCGAAGGGATAGACGATGGGCTTGTGGCTGCCGGGCGGGAAGGAAGCGAGCACGTCGACCTTCCGGCTGATCTTCGCATCGGTGGCGTACACGATGCCGAGCGGGCACTCGCCGCGCTCGACGAAGGCCAGCGCCGTGCGCACGTCGTCGGTGCCGACGATGCGGTTCTTCATCGCGTCCCACCAGCCCAGGTTCTGCATCGCTTCGCGCGCATAGATACCGGCCGGAACGACGCCGGGCTCGCCCGTGCAGAGCCTGCCTTCGAAAGCGCCGGCCAGGTCGAAGCCGCGCCGGACTTGCACCGGGAACGCACGGCCCTGCGGCACGATCATCACCAGCGTGTTGCCGAGCAGGTTGCGGCGCGTGCCCGCCTGGAGCTTCCCGCGCTTGTCCAGATAGTCCATCCACGTCAGGTCGGCGGAGGCGAACACGTCCGCCGGGGCGCCGGCTTCGATCTGCTTGGCGAGCGCCGAGGATGCGGCATAGGCCAGGCTGGGCTTGGGATGCCCGGCCTTCTGCCATTCCAGGCCGATGTCGTTGAGGGCATTGGTCAGGCTGGCCGCGGCGAACACGCGGACCGGCTCCTCGGCCAGGACGGGGCCCGCAACGGCGAGCGCGAGCAGCAGGAAGACGCGATGGATCCAGGCACGCATGGGCTTGCTCCTCGGGATGGCATCGATATATAGCGCGATACATAGCGTATGCCCGCCGCCCCCGGGGCTCAACGGGGGGCCTCTACAATCCACGCGATGGCCTATCTGGGGTTGTTCTTCATCGCCTTCGTCGCCGCCACGCTGCTGCCGGCGCAATCGGAAGGCGCGCTGGTGGGCCTGCAACTGGCCGGCTATGCGCCGTGGGCGCTCGTGCTCGCGGCCAGCGTCGGCAACGTACTGGGATCGACCGTCAACTGGTTCCTGGGTCGCGAGCTGGTGCGCTTCAGCGACCGGCGCTGGTTCCCCGTGAAGCCGGCCGCGATGGCGCGCGCGCAGGCGTGGTACGCGCGCTATGGCAAGTGGTCGTTGCTGCTGAGCTGGATGCCGATCATCGGCGATCCGCTGACGCTGGCCGCGGGCGCGATGCGCGAACCGTTGCGCGTGTTCGTGGTGCTGGTCGCGATCGCGAAGACAGGGCGCTACGTGGCGCTTGCGCTGATCACTGCGCACTACGCATGAGGCACGCGTCGATGGGGGCGCTGATCAGAACGGATCGCGGGCCCAGCTCTCGTGCGCGATCGCTTCCACGCGTCCCCAGTCCAGATCGTTGGACAGCACGCTGGAATACCAGCCCAGCCTGAGATGCGGTTCGACCTCGTCCCAATCGAGGTGGGAAAGATGCGCCCGTGCGGTGCGTCCGAGGTCCTCGAGGAACGCACGCTGGCTGTCGGTTACGGGTACGTCGTACATGGCGCCTCCAGCACGCGGCTACCGGACGAACGACGCTACTACTTTTGCGTTTTGACGTGGCTGAACATGGCTGCGGGGGCGCTCCGGAACAGAGCGCCCCCGGCATCCAGGCCGATGCGATGGTTCGCGCAGACGCGATCAGCCGCGGACGAACGCGAGCAGATCGGGATTGATCACGTCGCCATGCGTGGTGCACATGCCGTGCGGATAGCCCTTGTAGACCTTCAGCGTGGCGTTCTTCAGCAGCTTGGCCGTGAGCAGCGCGGAGTCGGCGATGGGCACGATCTGGTCGTCGTCGCCGTGCATCACCAACGTCGGCACGTCGATGCGCTTGAGGTCGTCGGTGAAGTCGGTTTCGGAGAACGCCGCGATGCAGTCGTACTGCGCCTTCGCGCCGCCCATCATGGCCTGGCGCCACCAGTTCTGGCGCACCGGCTCCGACAGCGGCGCGCCCGCGCGGTTGTAACCGTAGAAGGGAACCGGAAAATCCCAGTAGAAGCCGGCGCGATTGGCCGCCAGCCCCTTGCGCAGTCCGTCGAAGACGTCCTTCGGCGTGCCGCCCGGGTTGGCGTCCGTCTTGAGCAGCAACGGCGGCACCGCGCCGATCAGCACCAGCTTCGCCACGCGCCCCGCGCCGTGCTGTGCGACGTAGCGCGCCGCTTCGCCGCCGCCAGTGGAGTGGCCGATGTGGATCGCATCGCGCAGGTCGAGGTGTTTGACGAGCGCGGCGACATCGGCGGCATACGTGTCCATGTCGTTGCCGCTCGCAGTCTGCGTCGAGCGACCGTGGCCGCGACGATCGTGCGCGATCACGCGATAGCCCTGGGCGAGGAAGAACAGCATCTGCGCGTCCCAGTCGTCGCCGGACAGCGGCCAACCGTGATGAAACACGATGGGCTGGCCCGTGCCCCAGTCCTTGTAGAAGATCTGCGTGCCATCGGTGGTGGTGATGGATTTCATGTCGGTGTTCCTCGGTGATGGGGGAGCGGGACGTCGCGTGACGGCGGCGAAAGCGCTTGCTGGAAGCGCCGCCAGGACAGGGGAGAGCACGCCCGCCGCGAGCAACCTGCGGCGCAAAGGGTCGACGCTTTCGCGCGCGTCGAACGCCTTCGGCGCAGTGGGGGAGGGGAGCGGATGGTCGCGAACGGGCGTGCTCATGGAAGGGATTCCGTGCGAAAGCGCCGCGCGAGCCATCGCGCGAACACACGCGGTGGATCACAGCAGCGACATGCCGCCGTCCACGCGCAGGTTGATGCCGGTGATGAAGCTGCTGGCATCCGATGCCAGGAACAGCGCCGCGTTGCCGAGTTCGTCCGGCGTGCCCAGGCGTCCCAGTGGAATCGCCTCGGACACGTTCTTCTCCAGCAGCGCACGGGCTTCCGGCGGCAGCCCCAGCTTGTCGAGGATCGGCGTGTCCACCGGACCCGGACTGATCACGTTGACGCGGATGCGCCGCGCCTTGAGCTCCACGGCCCAGCATCGCGCGAACGCGAGGATCGCCGCCTTGGAGCCCGCGTACACCGCGTGGCCTTCCATGTAGCGATCGCTGGCGATGGAGCCGGTGATGATCACCGAGCCACCGTTACGCATCACCGGCGCCAGCTTCTGCACGCCGAAGAACACGCCGCGCGTGTTCACGGCGAACTGCGCTTCGTACTCGGCCTCGCTCACCTGCGAGGAGTGGTTGATGGTGTTGACGCCGGCGTTGGCCATGTAGATGTCCAGGCCGCCGAAGCTGCGCATCAACTCGTGCGCGATGGTCTCGTGGTGCGAGACATCCGCGACGTCGCCGATGATGCCGATCGCGCCGCGCCCGATGTGTTCCAGCGCCTGATCGACCACGTCCTTTCGGCGCCCGGTGATGATCACCTGCGCGCCCTGATCGGCGAACATCTTCGCCGAGGCCAGGCCGATGCCGCTGCCGCCGCCCGTCACGAGCGCGATCTTTCCGCTGAGGTCGTCCATTTGTGCTGCTCCGTAGGGCTGCGCCGACCGCGTCGGCACGATGCGCCAACAGTAGGAACTGCGACCGCGGTCCGGTAGACGCACGCACGGGACCACCGCGTTGCGTGCCGGGCACCAATGCACTTGCCGTTGCGCATTGGTGTGCGCCGGGAAACACGGTGTGGCCGTCGCCGGTGATACCGCGTGGGCGCGCCGCGCACGAGGATCGGCGTACGAACCGGCCCGAGAGCATGCAGATGAACCAGACCACCGCCAACGCCACGCAGGCCGTCGCCCCGTCCGGGCGCGCGCTCCCCACGCGCATGCTGGCCGGCGTGGAAGTGCCGGACACGCCGCTGGTGTCGCGCGCGATCGAATACGCACGCGCGCACTGCGAGCCTTATCTGTTCAACCACGTCATGCGGTCGTGGCTGTTCGCGGCGGCCATGGCCGGGAAGGACGGCACGGCGCACGATCCGGAAGTGCTCGCCGTGGTGACGTTGCTACACGACCTGGGCCTGGCGGAGGCGTTCCAGGGGCCACTGCGTTTCGAAGTGGAAGGCGCCAACGCGGCGCGCACGTTCGCGCGCGCACAAGGCCTGGACGAACACCGCTGCCAGCTCGTCTGGGACGGCGTGGCGCTGAACTCGACGCCTTCGATCTGCCTGCACAAGGAAAGCGAAGTGGCGCTGGGCGTCGTCGGTGTCGGCCTGGACTGGGGCGGGTGGGGTTTTGACGCGATTCCCACCGACGTGATGGCGAACATCATCGAAGCGTTCCCGCGCCTGCAGATGAAGCAGCGCTTCACCGACGACGTCTGCCGCATCGCGCGAACGCGTCCGGAAACGACCTACGACAACTTTGCACGCGACTTCGGCCTGCGTTTCGTGCCGGGCTACGATCCGGGCTCGAGCGTGGATGCGCTGATGGGTGCGCCGTTTGATGAGTGAGGGATTGAGATTCGGGATTCGGGATTCGGGATTCGGGATTTGCAAGAGCAGCACTCCGGGACATCACACTAGGCTTTTACGAATCCCCAATCCCGAATCCCCATTCCCGGCCTTCAACTCATCGCCATCACCTCCCGCCGCGCCACACGCCTGAGCTTTTCGGGCTGCACGTACACGCGCACGATGCGTTCGCCGTCCGTCTCGTAGGACTGCACGGATTCCAGTTCGTCGTGTATGTAGCGCAGCAGGGCCATGCGGCCGTTGATGATGGCCCCGCGGATGTGCAGCTCGTCCTTGAAGCGCAGGCGCGCCGCGTACAGCAGCGCGGCGATGCGGTCGCCGCCGACCATGGGCTTGGGGAAGCTGGTGACGACGCCGCCACCGTCGCCGACGAGCACCGCCGACTCGGCCATCAGGGTCTTCATCGCCGCGAAGTCGCCGCTGGACACCGCTTCCAGGAAGCGGCGCATGAGCCGCTGGTGTGCCTGGTCGGAGACTACGTAGCGCGGGCGGTCCTCGCGAAGGTGCTCCTTCGCGCGTTGCACGATCTTGCGGCACGTCGCTTCGGTCTTTCCCAGGATGTCGGCGATCTGCGCGTAGTCCGCCTCGAACACTTCGTGCAGCAGGAACGCCGCGCGCGCGTCGGGCGCAAGGCGTTCGAGCACGGTGAGGAAGGCGATCGACAGATCGCTGGAGGCTTCCTGCACTTGCTCGGGCGTGGAAGGGCCGTCGGTGAGCACGGGCTCGGGCAACCAGATGCCCACATAGTGCTCGCGCTCGTTGCGCGCCAGGCGCAGGCGGTCGATGGCACGGCGCGTGGTCGCGGCGATCAGCCAGGCTTCGGCGTTCTCGATGCGCGCCGGATTGGCGTCGTGCCAGCGCAGCCAGACGTCCTGCACGACGTCCTCGGCCTCGCTCAACGAGCCGAGCATGCGATACGCCGCGCCCAGCATGCGAGGCCGCAATCGCCCGAAGGTAGCGGTAGCGTCTTCCATCCCACTCGAAGCGGAAGAGGAAGCCGCAGTCTGGCACGCGCGGCGGCCGCGCTCATGGACCGCTGTGCGCAGTTACTTCGGCGGCAGCACCGGCGGTTTGCCCGCGTCCTTGAGCAGGAATACCGCGAACGTCGCCGGCTCCGTGCTGCTCGCGTTGCGGCCGACGGTATGGAGATCCTGCGGGCCTTCGTGGAAGGCCTCGCCCGGCTTGAGCGTGACCTCCTTGCCGCCCTCCACGCCCATGACGATGGAGCCGTCGACGACGTAGACGAAGCCGTGCGCGTCGTGGCGATGCACCGGATCGGCGCCGCCCGGCGGGTACTGGACCTTGAGGATGAGCACTTCCTTGCCCGGATATTCCGGCAGCGCCTTGGTCATCACGGGCGTGACGATGGGCTCCGGTGCAGCGGGGCCGGCGGCGCTGGTCGCGCCGATCGGAAGCAGGACAAGGGGAAGCAGCAGATGACGCAGGTGCATGGCGCGCTCCTGGCAAGCAGATGGGACGCCCGGCGCACCGCGCCAGGCTCGCTGCAAGGCTAGGCGCGCGATGCAGGCGCCGGAAGGCGTCGCGACGGACGCATCGTGTTGCGCCGAGGGCACCAATGCCGACACGTCACAAACCGCCGTCCTGGGCCGTCTACTGGATATGGACGCCGAAAACACTCCCAGCCGGGACCCTGCGCTGCCCACGCCGTCGGAGCGGGTGTGGGCGGAATTCCTCATCGTGCTCGACGCACTGCCGCCCAGTGCCCGTGCCGCATTCATGCTGCACGAGGTCTTCGGCGCCAGCTACGACGACATCTCCGCTCTCCTCGGCCTGCCGCCACCGGCATGCCGCCAACAGGTGGAACTGGCCCGCGCATGTGCGCGCGAGCACGCCCGCTCCATCGCAAACCCAGCGAGGACGCCATGAACCTGGCGACGATTCCCCAGTCCACCGAAGGTCACGACGTGCTGAGCGCCAGCTTCTCCGCCAGCTATGCCGGCGTGGTCGCCTTCATCGCCGTCGCCACGGAGGGCAGTTTTGCGCGCGCGGCCGACCGGCTCGGCATCGGCCGCTCGGCGGTCAGCCGCAGCGTGCAGAAACTCGAAGGCCAGCTCGGTGCGCGATTGTTCCTGCGCACCACGCGTTCCACCTCGCTCACGCGCGAAGGCGAGCTGTTCTACGAGAGTTGCCGCCCCGGCGTGGAGCGCATCCTGCAGGCGCTGGAAGAAATGCGCGACCTGCGCGAAGGCCCGCCGCGCGGCGAGTTGCGCGTCAGCGCCCCGCACGGCTTCGGTCGAAAGGTCATCGCGCCGCTGCTCAACGGCTTCCGCGCGGCGTATCCGGGCGTGTCGGTGGAGTTGCTGCTCGACGATCGCCCACTCGATCTGGCGGGCGATCGCATCGATGTCGCGTTCCGGGACGGTGCGCTGGAAGACAGCCAGGTGATCGCCAAGCAACTGGTGCCGATGCAGATGCTGACGTGCGCTTCGCCGGCTTACGTGCAGGCGCACGGGTTGCCTTCGACGGTGGATGAACTGCCCGCACATGCGTGCATCAACCAGCGACTCGCCAACGGCCGGCTGCAGAGCTGGGATTTCCGCGTGGAAGGCCGTGCGCGCAACGTGCGGCCACCGGCCGAACTGGTGTTCAACGACCCCGAACTCGCGCTGCAGGCCGCACTCGACGGCCACGGCATCGTCCAGCTCCCGGCTTACCAGGTCTGCGACGCGCTGCGCAGCGGCGCGCTGGTGACGTGCCTGGACCCGTTCGCGCCCGACGACCGCGGCCACTACCTGTGCTACCTGAGCCGGCGCCAGCAACCCAAGCGCATCCGCGCGTTCATCGACTTCATGACCGCGCAGATCCGCGCCCTGGACCTGGACGTCATCGCGCACTGGCAAACCACGCAGGCTGGCGCCGCGCGCCTGGAGCGCATCGACGAGGCCGCGTGAGCGCCCGCGATTGATGCGTGGCGGGCAACAACGTGCGTCCACCCACAGGGCTACTGCCGCGCCGGCGCGCTTCCTAGCATCAGCCCGACAGTCATTCGTGTCGCCGCGCTTGCATGCGGCGGCCGCTCATTCGTTCACGGAGGTCGAACATGAAAATCGTCGTCATTGGTGGAACCGGCCTCATCGGCAGCAAGGTGGTCGAGCGCCTGCGCAAGGCCGGGCATGAAGTCGTCGTCGCCGCGCCGTCCACCGGGGTCAACATCCTGACCGGAGAAGGCCTGGACGAAGCGATGGCGGGGACGCAGGTCGTCGTGGACCTGGCGAACTCGCCGGTGTTCGTGGGCGAGGCCGTGCGCGAGTTCTTCGAAGCGGCCGGCCAGAAGGTGCTCGGCGCGGAAAAGAAGGCGGGCGTGGGCCATCACATCGCGCTGTCGGTGGTGGGCACCGATCGCCTCGCCAGCAGCGACTACTTCCGCGGCAAGCTCGCGCAGGAGCGCCTGATCCGCGAGTCGGGCATCCCTTACACCATCATCCATTCCACGCAGTTCTACGAGTTCCTGCCGGGCATCATCCAGTCCGGCGACAAGGACGGTTCGGTGCACCTGCCCACCGCGCTGGTACAGCCCATCGCCGCGGAGAACGTAGCCGATGCCGTCGCGAGCCACGCGCAGCAGGCGCCGTTGAACGGCACGGCGGACATCGCCGGACCGGAGCGCACTTCGCTGGCGGAACTGGCCCAGCGTTTCCTTCGCATCACCCAGGATCCGCGCGAAGTCGTCGGCGACCCAAGCGCGCTGTACTTCGGTGCGCAATTGCAGGACGACACGCTCGTGCCGTTGGGCGCGGCGTGGCAGGGCGAGATTGGTTTCGAAGGCTGGCTGCGCCAGTCGGAGTTCGCGCGGTACGCACCGCGCGAGTAACGCGATGTCGGGCTCGCGCCCATCGCGGCACCGTCGCTCGTCGAACACGACGAGCGGCACACGGCATGGCGACCGGGCCGGACGCCGGTGGCACCACAAGGATTTGTCGGGGATCGCCATGAGCACGCTCAAGCCACCGTCGCCGCGCCTGCTGGACAAGTACTACGGCGATGACGTCCATCCGCTCTACACGGGCAGGGTGTGCGTCACCGGAGGCGAAGCCGCGCATGGACGCGCCTCGGGCGTGGCGCGATCCGACGACGGTGCACTGGATCTGGACCTGCGCCTGCCGCTGGCGTTGGGCGGGCAGGGCGGAGGCTGCAATCCGGAGCAACTGCTGGCCGCCGCCTACGCGGCGTGCTTCCACGGCGCGATGACCCTGCTGGCGATGCGCGCCGGGCTGTCGTTGGCCGGTGCCAGCGTGGAAGCGGCCGTCACTTTCTCGCGCGATCCGGTCGACGGCCTGTTCCTGCTCTCGGCGGAAGTCGCGGTGAACCTGCCCGGGATCGAGCGCAGCGTCGCCGCCGAACTCATCCGCAACACCGAGCGCATCTGCCCTTACGCGAAGATGTTCCGGCAGGGTATCGAGCATGCCGTCGCACTCGCGCCGGACACCGCAACGCCGTCTCCGGTCGGCACGGGAGGCCCGTCATGGCGATAAAGATCGTCCGCGTATACCCGAAGAACCGCGTGCTGGCCTGGGTCGAGGACCGCCTGCCGTGGCTGTCGTTCGTCTCTGCGCACACCGCCACGTACTACGCGCCGAAGAACTTCAACATCTGGTACCTCTTCGGCGCGCTCGCCTCGGTGGTGCTGGTGAACCAGCTCGTGACCGGCATCTTCCTGGCGATGCACTTCAAGCCGTCGGCGGCCGAAGCGTTCTCGTCGGTGGAGTACATCATGCGCGACGTGGAGTGGGGCTGGCTGATCCGCTACATGCACTCCACCGGCGCGTCGCTGTTCTTCGTCGTCATCTACCTGCACATGTTCCGCGCGCTCCTGTACGGCTCGTTCAAGAAGCCACGCGAGCTGGTGTGGATCCTGGGCATGCTGATCTACCTGGTGCTGATGGCCGAGGCCTTCCTGGGCTACGTGCTGCCGTGGGGCCAGATGTCGTTCTGGGGCGCGAAGGTGATCATCTCGCTGTTCGGCGCGATCCCGGTCATCGGCAACGGCCTGACCGAATGGATCATGGGTGACTATCTTCCGGGCGATGCGACGCTGAACCGCTTCTTCTCGCTGCACGTCATCGCTTTGCCGCTGATCCTGCTGCTCCTGGTCACCGTGCACATCCTGGCGCTGCACGAGATGGGTTCCAACAACCCGGACGGGGTGGAGATCTTCGACAACCTCGGCCCCGACGGACATCCCGTGGACGGCATTCCGTTCCACCCGTACTACTCGGTGGAGGACCTGCTCAGCACGGTCGCCTTCCTGCTGCTGGCGGCGTTCATCATCTTCTTCGCGCCCACGGTGGGCGGCATCTTCCTGGAACACGACAACTTCACCGAAGCCAACTCGCTGGTGACGCCGGAGCACATCAAGCCGGTGTGGTACTTCACGCCGTTCTACGCGATGTTGCGCGTGATCCCGCACAAGCTCAGCGGCGTCGTCGTGATGTTCTCGGCGCTCGCCGTGCTGTTCCTGCTGCCGTGGCTGGATCGCGGCAAGGTGAAGTCCATCCGCTATCGCGGTCTGGGCTATCGGATCGCGCTGGGCGCATTCGCGACGGCCTTCGTGGTGCTCGGCTTCATCGGCGCGGGCGCCGTGACGACGATGATCGAACGCGTCGCCGATGCGGGCGCCGACATCAACGCGATCGAAAACTGGATCGGGCGCGCGATGGTCGCGGTCTATTTCGGCTTCTTCGCATTCGTCTGGATCTACACGACCTTCGGCCTGGAGCGCACCAGGCCCGTTCCGGAACGGCTCACGCATCATCCCTGACGCGATCCGCGCGGCGCTCGGACGCGCGCGCGGGTCATCCATTGGTATGTGGGCATACCAACGTGTTATCGCCGCAGGACGCGCAGGCTGGTTCCATGGCAGCGGCCGCCACACTTCGATACGAAGACCGGGGTTGCCGAACACATCCCGGACACATGCGCCGGACATGCTTGCGCCGCGCTTCCGAGGGACGCGAACCACGCCCTCGCAGGCAGCCGCATCGCCACTGTTGCTCGATAACGGAGATCGACCATGGACAAGATCGAAGCCGCCGGGATCGACCCCGTGCGCCGCCTGCTCATCGGCACCGCCGCCGCTGGCGTCACCGCGGCGTCGCTGGGCCTGATCGGCAGCGCACGGGCCGCGACACCCGCCGCCGCGCAAAGCCCGGCCACCAGGCGCGCGACCCACGCATCCTTCGGGCCGCTGAAGCAGGTGCGCGCCGGTGTGCTCGACATCGGTTACGCGCAGGCCGGCCCGGCCGACGGTCCGCCGGTGATCCTGCTGCACGGCTGGCCGTACGACATCCACAGCTATGTCGATGTCGCGCCGCTGCTCGCGGCGAAGGGTTACCGCGTGATCGTGCCGCACCTTCGCGGCTACGGGACCACGCGCTTCCTTTCGCCCGCCACGCTGCGCAACGGACAACCCGCGGCGCTCGCCCAGGATGTCATCGCATTGATGGACGCGCTGCGCATCGACAAGGCGATCGTCGCCGGCTACGACTGGGGTGCGCGCTCGGCCGACATCGTCGCCGCGCTCTGGCCCGAGCGCGTGAAGTCGCTCGTCGCGGTGAGCGGCTACCTCATCAGCAGCCAGCAGGCCGCGCAGGCGCCGCTGGCGCCCGAGGCGGAGCTGCAGTGGTGGTATCAGTTCTACTTCGCCACCGATCGCGGTCGCGCGGGCTATGACAAGAACCGCCACGATTTCGCCCGCCTGATCTGGAAGCTGGCGTCGCCGAAGTGGAACTTCGACGATGCGACGTTCGATCGCAGTGCAGTGGCGTTCGAGAATGCCGACCACGTCGATATCGTGATCCACAACTACCGCTGGCGCCTCGGCCTGGCCGAGGGCGAGGCGCGCTACGACGCGCTGGAGGCGCGCCTGGCGCAACTGCCGTCCATCAACGTGCCCACGATCACGATGGAAGGCGATGCGAACGGTGCCCCGCATCCGCCGCCGGAGGCGTATGCCAAGCGCTTCACCGGGCCGTACCAGCATCGGCTGATCAGCGGCGGCATCGGCCACAACCTGCCGCAGGAAGATCCGCACGCGTTCGCGCAGGCGGTCATCGATTCCGATCGTCTCTGATCGTCACCCCGGGAGGACTGGACGATGCGCCTGCGCTGGTTGATCACGGGAAGTTCGCGCGGCATCGGCCGCGCTCTCGCCGATGCCGTGCTGAACGCCGGACACCGCCTCGTCGCGACGGCGCGCGATCCCGCGCAGCTCGCAACCCTGCAGGCCGCGCATGGCGATGCGGTGCGCGTCGTCGCGCTGGATGTCACCGATCCGGTGGCCGCGCAGCGCGCCGTGCAATGCGCGGTGGATGCATTCGGCGGGCTGGACGTGCTGGTCAACAACGCCGGTTACGGCAATGTCGACTCGGTGGAGGACACCTCGCTCGAGGAGTTCCGCAGCCAGATCGAAACCAACCTGTTCGGCACGATCATCATGACGCGCGCCGCGATCCCGCTCATGCGTTCCCAGCGCAGCGGACATATCGTCCAGGTCTCCTCCGTCGGCGGTCGCGTCGGCGCACCGGGCCGCGCGCCGTACTCGGCTGCGAAGTGGGGCGTGGAGGGCTTCTCCGAAAGCCTGGCGCTGGAGATGGCGCTGATCGGCGTGCACGTCACGATCGTCGAGCCGGGCGGCTTCCGCACCGACTTTGCCGGCGCCTCGACCTCGCTGCGCGAAGGCCGTCCCGAATACGACGCGGTGGTCGGCGCCACCGCGCGCATGCAGCGCGCTTACGACGGTCGCCAGCCCGGCGATCCGGCACGCGCGGCGCAGGCCATCCTCGCGCTGGCCGCGATGCCATCGCCGCCGCTGCGCCTGGCGCTGGGCAGCGACGCGGTCGCACGCATAGAACAAGCCGACCGCCAGCGCCTGGACGAATTGCAGCGATGGCGCGAGCTGAGCCTCTCCACCGACTTCCCCACCTGATGGCGACGGTTCGCGCCATCGATTCCCCCGATGTTCCAACCTTGAAGGAGTGTTGCATGAAGACCTTGCTCGCGGCCCTGACCTTGACTGCCGTGTCGATCGTGGCTCCGGCCTTCGCACAGGGCGCCAAGCCCACCGTCGTGCTCGTGCACGGTGCGTTCGCCGATGCGTCCAGCTGGAACGGTGTCGCCCGGATCCTGCAGAAGGACGGCTATCCCGTGGTCGCCGTCGCCAATCCGTTGCGCGGTGTCGCCAGCGACGGTGCCTACGTGTCGGACCTGCTGACCAGCCTGTCCACGCCGGTGGTGCTGGTCGGCCACTCCTACGGTGGCAGCGTCATCAGCGAAGCCGCGCGCGATCATGCCAACGTCAAGGCGCTCGTCTACGTCGCCGCGTTCGCGCCCGAGGCGGGCGAAACGGCGGCGGGCCTGTCCGGCAAGTTCCCGGGCAGCACGCTCGGCCCGACGCTGGCACCGCCGGTGAAGCTCGCCGGTGGCGGTGCGGACCTGTACATCCAGCAGGACAAGTTCCCCGCGCAGTTCGCCGCCGACGTGCCCAAGCCGGAAGCCGTGCTGATGGCCGCGACGCAGCGCCCGATCACCGAGGCGGCGCTCAATGAAGTCTCCGGCGCTCCGGCGTGGAAGGCCATTCCGTCGTGGTTCGTCTACGGCGACCAGGACCGCAACATCCCGCCCAAGTCGCTGGCGTTCATGGCCGAGCGCGCCAAGTCCAAGGGCACCGAAGTGGTGAAGGGCGCATCGCACGTGGTGATGGTGTCGCATCCGGAATCGGTCGCGAAGCTGATCGAACGCGCCGCTACGGCGAAGTAAGGACCCGCTGCCGCGCGCACGGGTTCGTGCGCGCGGTGCGGCGTTGGGCGACACGCACGAATCGGGGCCGGATCAGCCGGCCAGCTGCTCGAGAATCCCGCGAACGCGGTCCAGCGCAGGGTCGATGTCCTGCGCTTCAATCGCGCCGAATCCCATGAGCAGCCCGGGCTTGCCGTCAGGCAGCGCATAGCAGTCGTCCAGCGGATACAGGCCCACTTCCACGCGACGCGCCAGCTGGCACAGCTGCATCGCCGTGAGGGGCGCGTGGATCATGACGGCCAGGTGATAGCCGGCAATCGCGGGCAAGGGTTCCAGCCAGGGCGAGAGATCGCCGGTGAGGCGCGCGAGCAGGCGTTCGCGACGCTCGCTGAAGACCTCGTGGCAGCGACGCACGTGCCTGAGCAGGTGGCCTTCGGCCATGAAGCGCGCCAGCGTCCACTGCAACACGGTGGGCGTGTGCCAGTCGGACAGGTGCTTGGCGTTGATGAGCGCCGTGCGCAGGGCGGGCGGCGCGACGGCGTAGCCCAGTCGCAGCTCGGGCGACAGCGATTTCGAGAACGTGCCGATGTAGGCGACCAGCCCCTGACGGTCCAGTGTCTGCAACGGCTCGAAGGTCTGGCCGACGTAGCGGAACTCGCTGTCGTAGTCGTCCTCGACCACGATCGCGCCGAGTTCGCACGCGCGATCGAGCAAGGCATGCCGACGCGCCGCGCTCATCGTCATGCCGAGCGGGAACTGGTGCGTGGGCGTGGTGTAGATCAGCCGCGTCCCGTCGGGGATTCGGTCCACGCACAGGCCCTCGGCGTCCACGGGCACGGGCACCACGCGGGCGCGCTGGGCTTCCAGCAGCATGCGGGCCAGTGGATAGCCGGGTTCTTCCATCGCGACGATGCTGCCGGGCTCGATCAGCACGCGTGCGATGAGATCCAGGGCCTGCTGCGCGCCGCTGGTGATCACCAGGTCTTCAGGACGACACGACACGCCACGGCTGAAACCGATGTGGCGTGCGACCGCGTCGCGGAGTTCGGGAAGGCCTTCGGGCTCGGCGTAGAAGCCACGCAGCGTGGCGGTGCGGCGCAGTGCATGGAGTGCGCACTGGCGCCATTCCGCTTCGGGGAACAGGCGTCGCGACGATGCGCCGGCGATGAACTCGTAGCGCAGCCGCGCCTCGGGCACGGGATGGCGCAGCGGCGTGCGGATGTCTTGCCATTGCCGCGCCACGACGCGTCCCGCCAGGTCGTCCTGGACCAGCGGACGCGAGGACGGCGGAAGGCGCGATGCGACGAAGGTACCGGCGCCCACCTGCGTGACGATCAAACGGTCGAGCGTCAACTTCGCGTACGCCTGCGCCACGGTCTTGCGCGATACGCCGAGTTGGTCGGCAAGCAGGCGCGAGGGCGGCAATTGCTGTCCGGCCGCGAGGCGCCCGGTGCGGATGCCATCGCGCAGCTGGCGATAGATCTGCTCGGCCAGTCCACGCGTGCCTTCGATGACGACGTGCAGTTCCATGTCGGCCGCGATTATCGGCCATCGACGCGAAGGAAGGTGCGCCCCCTCCCCGGGAACGGGAGGAGGGAAGGGGAAGGGGCGCGGGAAGCGGTCAGTCCTTGATGCCGGCGAACAGGCCGCGCGGCATCGGCTTGCCGTTGGCGTCGTAGGCCTGCTTCACGTTCTGGTAGGCCTCCTTCTCGGAGATGAAGCCGTCGCCGTTGGGGTCCTTCGTCGCGAAGATCGCTTCGCCGCCCGGCACCACCGCCACGAACTCGGCGCGCGAGACGAGGTGGTCCTTGTCGGTGTCGGCCGAGGCGAACCGTGCGTCGCCGCACTGGCCTTCGCCGCACTTGCCCTCGGCGGCCTTGGCGGTGGCCTTCGCGTGGGTCCCGCACTTTCCTTCACCGCACTTTCCTTCACCGCATTTGCCCTCACCGCACTTGCCCTCGGCGCCGGCGTGCGCGGCGGCGAGCATGTAGCCCTGCGAAAGCGGTTGGACTGCGAAGGCGGAACCGCTCAGCACCAGGCCGGCGAGTGCGACGCCGAGCATGCCGGCGGGGTGACGCGTATTGATTCGGGACATGAGGACACTCCAATGACGGTGGGATGCGGCGCCGCCATCGGGTATCGGGCGAAGCGCGGCAGGTGCTACTTCGCGCGGTTGGCGTGTCCGCGGTGTGTCGTCGCAGGGGCGGTCGTGTAACGCGATGTCGCGTGCGGCGCCTTCGTTACGTTTCGATACAAACGGCGGTGGAGGTGGTCTCCGAAGATTCCCGGAATTGGCGCCCTGCGAGTGCGCACTGCCTCCCTAGGATGGCCTCACTCCCCAACCACACGGAACCTGTTCCATGAAAGCCCGTCTCGACTTCTACAAAGCATCCCCCGACGCCGCCAAAGCCATGATTGCCCTGGAGGCGGCCGTCAACAAGCTCGGCCTGGAGCCGTCCCTGCTCGAACTGGTGAAGCTGCGCGCTTCGCAGATCAACGGCTGCGCCTACTGCGTCGACCTGCACAGCAGCGATGCACGCAAGCACGGCGAGAGCGAGCGTCGCCTGCACGCCGTCGCGGTGTGGCGCGAGTCGCCGTTCTTCACCGACAAGGAGCGCGCCGCGCTCGCCTGGACCGAGTCGCTCACGCGCATTGCCGACACGCA
This sequence comes from Lysobacter sp. MMG2, assembly GCF_016735495.2. Classification (GTDB taxonomy): domain Bacteria; phylum Pseudomonadota; class Gammaproteobacteria; order Xanthomonadales; family Xanthomonadaceae; genus Lysobacter_J. The sequence continues at coordinate 95,298 of NZ_JAERQY020000005.1, read as the reverse complement.
CGTGCCGGACGCCGACTACGAATGGGTCAGCAGCCAGTTCGACGAGCGCGAGCGCGTCAACCTGACGGTGGCCATCAACGCCATCAACGGCTGGAACCGCCTTGCGGTCGGCTTCCGCTCCGTTTCGGCGATGTGAGGTGAAGCGCATGAACACCCGCATCCTGTCCGGCGCGTTGCTGCTGGCATCCCTCCTGGGGGCCGCGCCCGCGGCCTTCGCCCACGGCCCCGGCGAGGGCGACGGCGCCGAGAAGATCGGCATGCTGCAGCAGCGCGCACTGTCCGACGCGCCGGGGAAGAACCTGTTGTTCTTCACCGTCGAATACGCCCCGGGCCAGCGCTCCATCCCGCACGTGCATGGCGGTTCGGTGGTCGCCTACGTGCTGGAAGGCGCCGTGGTCTCGCAGCTGGAAGGCGAGCCGCAAGTCACCTATCGCGCCGGCGAATCCTGGTACGAAACGCCGGGGATCGACCACCTCGTCTCGCGCAACGCCAGCGACACGCAACCGGCGAAGCTGCTGGTGTGGATCCTCAACGAAGGCGACGGCCCGGTGTTGACGCCGATCCCGGCGCAGGAATCGCGGTGATGCGTGCGCAGCGTGCGAAGGTCGATCCGGCCTGGCCCAATGCACTGCGCTGGTTCCTCTCGCAGTCGCTGGCCAGCTTCGCGCCGTGGCACTTCATCACGCAAGGCGAGGAGCTGTCGTTCGCGGCGCGTGAGTTCCGGCTGCAAGACGTCGCGGGGCGCGAGGTGCTGGTGTTCGCGCGCCGCGAGGACGCCGAGGAATTCGCGGGGCTGGAGATCGTCGGCGCACGCGTCACCGGGCGGGTGATCCGCTTCAGCCCCGGCTTCGTGGCGGGCACGGATGCCGCCGCAAGGCATGACATCGTGAAGGACGCCTACGAGGACGTGTTCGGGTTCGTCGCCGACCGCGTGATCCCGGACATGCGCGCCGCCGCCGCCCGGCACGACGCGGCGACCCTTTGAATCCGGCATTGAAACAGGGGGCATTGGAGTCCTTTCCGATGCCCCCATCTTGAACAGGCCGAGTTCGATCAGGCCCGCCTAAAGGAGCCCCCATGAGCGACTATCGCAAGACCCCCGAAGCCGTCGCACGGCTGACCCCGGAGCAGTATCGCGTCACCCAGGAAGGCGCCACCGAGCGCCCCGGCACCGGCGAATACCTCCACAACGAACGTCCGGGCATCTACGTCGACATCGTATCCGGCGAACCGCTGTTCGCTTCGTCGGCGAAGTACGAATCCGGCTGCGGCTGGCCGAGCTTCACCAAGCCGATCGATGACTCCAGCATCAGCGAACTGCGCGACACCTCGCACGGCATGATTCGTACGGAAGTGCGTTCCTCGCATGGCGACAGCCATCTCGGCCACGTCTTCCCCGACGGCCCGCGCGATCGCGGCGGCCTGCGCTACTGCATCAACTCGGCGTCGCTGCGCTTCATTCCGCGCGAGGAGATGGAAGCGGCCGGCTACGGCAAGTGGATCGATCAGGTCGAAGACCTGCGCTGATCGCGGTGCACACAGGTCGGCCATGCCGATCTGAACAAGCGGCGGCCGGTCCGGACGTCATGGTGCCGTCTCCCACCATGGCGCCGGCCGGCCTTGCCTGCATTTCACCGCGCGCTCACCGGCCCGCCCTCAGCCTGCGCCCACGACGCATTGCCTGGGGCGCTGTGATGGGATCGAGAGCAACGCAGCGCGACCATTCCTTCGAATCCAACACGCGCGCCCGCATATCCGCGCGGATGCTCGCTGCGTGCCTGGTTTTTCTGCCGTCCGCCGCCGCGTCGGCGCAGCAGCATGACGCCGACGAACTGGCCAAGGCGCTGTCCAATCCCGTGGCGGCACTGATCAGCGTGCCGTTCCAGTACAACTACGACGAGACGTTCGGCGAGGACGGGCAACGCCATCTGATGAACATACAGCCGGTGGCGCCATTCTCGATCTCCGAGCACTGGAACGTCATCTCGCGCACGATCCTGCCGGTGATCCACCAGCGCGATGTCATCCCCGGCGACAACCAGACCGGCATCGGCGACATCACGCAGAGCTTCTTCTTTTCGCCGAAGAAACCCGGCGCATCCGGCCTGACGTGGGGCGTGGGTCCTGCGATGCTGATTCCCACCGGCAGCGACGACCTGGGCGCCGATACGTGGGGCTTGGGCCCGACCTTCGTTGTGCTCAAGCAGGAAGGCGCGTGGACGTACGGCGCGCTGGTCAACCACATCGTCGATGTCGCCGGCGGCAGCGACCGTGCCGACATCAATTCCACCTTCCTGCAGCCGTTCGTCAGTCGCGGCATGGGGCAGGGCCGCACGCTCGGCGCCAGCTTCGAGTCGACCTACGACTGGGAAGCGGAGCAATGGACCGTGCCGCTCAACGTGTTCTACAGCAAGGTCTCGAAGATCGGGAACCAGCGCGTCAGCTACCAGGGAGGCGTGCGCGCTTACCTTGACCAACCGCCGGGCGGGCCGGAGTGGGGCCTGCGTTTCACCTTCACGCTGTTGTTCCCCAAATGACGCGCCTCTCCCGCTTGCGGTGAGGGCAGGGCGTGCTGATCCATTCGAGCAAGCCTGCGCGTTGGCCCTCATCTGCCTGCCGGCTCCTTCTCCCGTGAATCGGAGAAGGGCTGCTCCGTCATTGGCTGCTCAGTTCGCGAGAACAGGCCGGGGACGCTACACCGCGTTACCGGCGGCGTGCCCCGAAGCCCAGGCCCACTGGAAGTTGTAACCGCCGAGCCAGCCGGTGACGTCGATGACTTCGCCGATGAAATACAGCCCCGGCACACGCCTGGATTGCATGGTGCTCGATGACACTTCATCGGTATCGACACCGCCCAGGGTCACTTCGGCGGTGCGGTAGCCTTCGGTGCCGCTGGCCACCAGCGACCAGTCGCTCAACACCTGCGCGATCTCGCGCAGCTGCGGCGCGTTGTACTGCTTCATCGGCCGATTGGGCAGCCAGTGTTCGCACAGTCGCTGAGCGAAGCGCTTGGGCATGACGTCGCCGAGCACGGTCTTGAGCTCCGCGGACGGCCGTTCACGCTGCCATTGCTGCAACGCTTCCAGTGCATCCTGGCCGGGCAACAGGTCCAGGCGCAGATCGTCACCGGGCTGCCAGAACGAGGAGATCTGCAGGATCGACGGGCCGCTGACGCCGCGGTGCGTGATCAGCATGTAATTGCTGAAACTCGCGCCGTTGCAGTGCGCGGTGACCGGCAGCGCGACGCCGCTCAGATCGGCCAGGCGTTCCTGATGCTTGCCGCTGAGCGTGAGCGGGACGAGCCCCGCGCGCGTGGGCAGCACGGCGTGGCCGAAGCGGCGCGCCAGTTCGTAGCCGAAGCCGGTCGCGCCCATGCTCGGGATCGACAGCCCGCCGCTGGCCACCACCAGCGATGGCGCGGAAAACGCACCGTGGCTGGTGTGCAGGCGGAAGCGGGCTTCCTCGCTGTCGCCGTGGCTGACGCGCTCGATGCTGCAACTGGTCTCCACGCGCACGCCGGCATCGGCGCATTCGTCCAGCAGCATCTTCACGATGAGCTTGGACGAGACATCGCAGAACAGCTGGCCCAGTTCCTTTTCGTGATAGGCGATGCCGTGGCGCTCGACCATCTCGATGAAGTGCCACGGCGTGTAGCGCGCCAGCGCCGACTTGCAGAAATGCGGGTTGGCCGAGAGGTAGTTGGCGGGCGTGGCGCCGGTGTTGGTGAAATTGCAGCGACCGCCGCCGGACATGAGGATCTTCTTGCCGACGCGGTTGGCGTGTTCGACCACGAGCACGCGCTTGCCGCGCCGACCGGCGGTCAACGCGCACATCAGTCCCGCGGCGCCGCCACCCACGATCAGTACGTCGAAATGCCCGCTCATGCCGAACCTGTGCGATCAGGCTGCCTGTGCGGCCGGCGCCATGCGCGTGCGCGGACGCAATGCGACCGTGCCGGTGTCGCCCATCACCTGCAACTCGCCGTCCTGGATGATGGCGTTGAGGCGCATGCTGCGTTCGATCATCGCGGCCAGGGCGTCCACGGCCGCCGCATCGATGTCGATCACGGTGAGGTTGCCCAGGCGCGTCAACACGGCGGCGTTCTTGTCCCACCACAGGTCGGCGGCGCGGCCGCCGTAATTGACCACGACGACCTGGCGCGCGCGACCGCAGGCCTTGCGGATACGCGAGTCGTCGGGCTGGCCGAGGTCGATCCACAGCTCGATGTCGCCGGTGTAATCGCGGCGCCAGAGATCGGGTTCGTCGTCGGTGCTCAGGCCCTTGCCGAATTCCAGGCGTTCGCTGGCGAACAGCGCGTAGGCGACCACCCGCACCATCAGCCGCTGGTCGGTCTCCGACGGGTGCTGGGCGAGGGTGAGGGGATAGGTTGCGTAATGGTGCCGGTCCAGGTCACTGAGCTGAAGCTCGGCCTTGACCACGGTCGCCTTGAGCGCCATGTGGGGATGCCTTGGGCGATAACGGAGCGCGCATTCTAGGCGCTTGGCGCCGCGCGCGCCCGAGGCGCGCTGGGCGCGGTCCCGGGGCATCAGCCGGCGAGGTACCGGTACTGGATCGGCCGGGCGACCGCGCCATGCAGGGATCGCGCGGCGTGCCAGGGCCAGCGCGGGGATTCGACGAGGGTGCGGGTCAGCGCGACCACGTCGGCATGACCGTCCGTGACCAGGGCTTCCACGCGCTCGAAGTCGGGCTCGGCGACGGCGAGGATCACCGGCGTGTCGATGGAGCGCTTCACCCGCCGCACCGCCGCCATTTCACGCGCACGCGTGGGCGCCGGTTGCGCGAGCAGGCCCCCGGTGCAGACCTGGAAGCCATCGCAACCGCGTGCTTCCAGCGCTTGTGCCAGGACGACGGCCTGCTCGATCGACCAACCGTTTCCCGCGCCGTCGTAGGCGGGAATCCGCACCGTCACCGGGCACCGGGCCGGCAGCGCATTGCGCACGGCTTCGAACACCTCCAATGGAAACCGCATGCGGTTGTGCAGGCTGCCGCCGTAGGCATCGTCGCGCCGATTGGATCGCGGCGACAGGAACTGGTGCAGCAGCTGTCCGTCGCCGGCGTGAAGCTGGATCGCATCCACGCCCGCCCGCGACGCACGCGCCGCCGCGTTGGCGAAGCCTTCGCGGATGCGCTGGAGATCGAGGCGATCCAGCGCCCGCGGCGGCGTCTGGCCGCTCTGGAAGGGCAGTGCGGACGGCGCGACCGTGCGCCAGTCCCGTCCCGTGCCCGGGGCGATGGGTCCGCCACCGAGCCACGGCACTTCGGTGGAGCCGCGTCGCCCGGCGTGGCCGAGTTCGACCGCGATCGGCACGTCGCACCAGCGGCGGATGCTCTCGATCGTCAGGCACAGCGCCGATTGCGTCTGATCGTTCCACAGCCCGACGTCGGCGGGTGTCGTGCGTCCCTCCGGCAGCACCGCCGTGGTTTCGATGATCAGCACGCCCGCGCCGGAAAACGCCAGATGCCCCAGGTGGATGAGGTGCCAATCGCTCATGCAGCCGTTCTCGGCGGAGAACTGGTGCATCGGCCCGACGGCGAGCCGGTTGGCGAGCTCCAGCCCGCCGATTCGGATCGGTTCGAACAGACTGGAGCACGGCACGGCTGCGTCTCCTTCTCACCGTGTGCCACACGATGCCGTCCGTCCGGGCGCAGGCCCGGGCGGGCGCGGCATGCTCACGCGCGCTTCAACGCGTCCACGAGCGCTTCGCCCACCAGCGTGCCGGAGGCCGGGTTCTGGCCCGTGATCAATCGGCCGTCGACGACCAGCTTGGGCTGCCACGGCGGGGCAGAGGAATGTTCGGCGCCCGCCTCGCGCAGCGCGCCTTCCAGATCGAACGGCACGTCGGCGCGGGCGTAGCCGTCTTCCTCGGCGGTGGAGAACGATGTCAGCTTGCGCCCGCGAACGAGCGGCGTGCCGTCGTCGAGCGTGGCGCCGAGGAAGGCGACCGGCCCGTGGCACACGGCCGACACGATCTTCCCGCCGTTCCAGGCGCGCATGACCGCCTTCTTCACCTCCGGGTCGGTCGCGATGTCCACCATCGGCCCCAGCCCGCCGGGAAAGAAGATCGCGTCGTAGTCGAGCACGTCCACGTCGCGAAGCGGCCGGCTGTGGGCCAGTCGCCGGTACGCTGCGCTGTTGGAGAACGCGACCTGCACGGCATCCTTTTCGTCGAAACCGTCCTGCGGTGGCTTGCCGCCCTTGGGCGATGCGAACTCCATCGCGATGCCGGCCTGATCGAGCACCTCGAAGGGATGTGCGATCTCCGGGAAAAAGAATCCGGTATGGCGGTTGTTCGGGCCGATGGTGCCGGCGTTGGTGGAAACACACAGGACGTACTTCACGCGCATGGCCGTTCTCCCGTGCCGGAGCCAGACGCATTTGGTACCACGGGCGATGTCGCGGACGCTCGTAAAACGCGGTGAAATCGCGCGGGTTGGCGTGAAGGTCGCGGCCTAGGTCCTGGCGCGGGTCGCGACCTCCGCGGCCTCGTTCAGCGCACGGCTTTCGCGTCGCGGCGGTGTCAGCGGCGTGGGTTGCGGCTTGCTGAAACTCATGACCGCGCCGCTGACCCAGTCGCCGCCGGCCAGCTCGTAGGCAAAGCGATCGGCATCGCGAACGCGCACATCGCGGGCGATGCGCTCGGCATCGGTTGGCGTGAGGCCCAGTTCGCGAAGCATCAACGTGCCGAAGGCCAACGCGGACTCGAACGTCTCGCGCACATGCAGCGTGACGCCTTCGCCGGCCAGGTGCCAGGCGTGCTCGCGGTCGTAGGCACGCACCATGAGCGAAGCCTGCGGGAACTGCGCCTTGCACAGGTCCACGATGTCGTTCGCCGCCTGGCAATCGTCCACGCACACCGCGATCACCCTGGCGTGATCGGCGCCGGCGGCCTGCAGCACGTCCAGTCGCGTGCCGTCGCCGTAGTAGATCTTGAAGCCGAAATCCGACGCGGCCTGGATCATCTCCACGTCGGTGTCGATGATGGTGACGTCCACGTCGCGCGCCAGCAGCGACTGGCTGACGACCTGGCCGAACCGGCCGAAGCCGATCATCAGCGCGCTGCCGGACAGGCCGACGGCGCGGTCGAGCCCGGCCAGCACCTGCGGCCGGCATGCGGGCACCAGGCGTCGCACCAGCAGCGTCACCAGCGGCGTCAGCGCCATGGACAGCACGACGATCGCGGTGAGTCTCGCGTTCGCCTGCGTAGCGATGACCCCCGCATGGGCGGCCGTGGCGTACAGGACGAAGGCGAATTCGCCGCCCTGGGCCATCAACGATGCGCGATCCATCGCCTCGCCATGGCCGCTGCGCAACACGCGCGCGACCAGGTAGATGCACACGCCCTTGGTCGCCATCATCGCCAGCACGCCGGTGACGACGATGCGCCAGTCCGCGCGCACGACCGACAGGTCCAGCGCCATGCCCACGCCGAGGAAGAACAGGCCGAGCAGGATGCCGCGGAAGGGTTCGATGTCGGCTTCGAGTTGATGTCGGAAACTGGACTCCGCCAGCAGCACGCCGGCGATGAACGCGCCCATGGCCATCGACAGACCGCCGGCCTGCATCAGCAACGCGGCGCCGAGCACCACCAGCAGCGCGCCCGCGGTGAGCACCTCGCGCGCGCGGCTGCCGGCGAGGATGCGGAACAGGGGATTGAGCAGCCAGCGTCCGGCTGCGAGCAACGCCAGCAGCGCGGCCACGCCGCCGAGTATCGACACCCAGCGCGGCGACGCGTCGGCCGTCTCGTGCGCCGGCGCCATCCACGCCACCATCGCCAGCAGCGGAACGATGAGCAGGTCTTCCAGCAACAACACCGACACGATGCGCTGGCCGTTGGGCCGCGCCAGGTCGCCGCGCTCCGACAGCAGCTGCATCACGATGGCGGTGGAGGTGAGCACGAAGCCCATCGCGCCGATGAAGGCCACGGTGAACGGCCAGCCCAATGCCATGCCGACGGCGGTGAGCGCGACCGAGCAGGTGACGATCTGCAGCGTTCCCAGGCCGAAGATGTCGCGACGCAGGCTCCACAGGTGCGAGGGGCGCATCTCCAGCCCCACGACGAACAGGAACATCACCACGCCCAGTTCCGCGATGTGGAGGATCGCCTCCGGTTCGGTGAACCAGGCCAGGCCGAAAGGCCCCACGATCAGGCCCGCGACCAGATAGCCCAGCACGGAGCCCAGTCCCAGCCTTCGGAACAGCGGCACCATGATGACCGCGGCGCCGAGCAGGGTGACCGCCTGGATCAGCGGGTCGTTCGTCGTCGATTCCAGTGCCATGACTTCCTCCGTGGTGGCGCCCGGGCCGCGCGGGGAGGGCGCGCATGCATCATCGCGTGCGATGCGTCGTGGCGTCGTCGCCGCGCGTCGGAGGGCCGCGTGCGCAGGTGATGCGGCACGCGGCGGGAGGAACCGGCTCGTCGTCGATCAGCGCCCGGGCAGCCCGCGCGTGCCCGTCCACACGCGGGCGATCAGGTACGGCGGCACGCCGCGATCCTCCGCGCCGGTGAAGATCGGATTGCGGTGCAGCTGGTTCACCGCCACGTACAGCCACGAGTCCTGGCCGAAGTGCGCGTTGTCCGTCCACAGGAAACGCGCGTCGCGCACCAGCGGCCGCAACGTGCCGTCGCGGGTCAGCATGTCGACGCCGTTGTCGGGCAGGTTGGTGATGAAGTGGTTGCCGTCCGCATCCGTCGCGGCGCCATCGGACAAGGGCTTGGGGCCCACGCGCGCGATGGCGTTTCCGATCGCCTCGTCGCTGGCGCCTTCGCGGAACAGGCGCGCGGGAACCGAGAACCAGCTGGTGCCGTTCATCGAACCGAAGAAGACCGTCTCGCCATCGGCCGACAGCGTGATCGGATTGATGCCCACGCGCGCCGGGCCCATCACGCCGTTCGCGCCGGGGAAAAGCAGGGGTTTGCCTTCGACCACCAGTTCCACGTCCTCGGCCTGCAGCGATGGATGCCCGCTGAAACGCCGCGCGGTTCCCTTGCCGGTGTCGACCACGACGATGGCCGGATCCGGCCCGCAATCGGCGACGTACACGAAGCCGCGTTCTCCATCCACTGCGAGGTCCTGGAGGATCTGGCCCGCGGGTGCGGCCTTCTTGTCGAAATCGTGGCGGAAGGCGAGCTTGCGCGACGCGATGTCGAACGCCAGCAGCTTCGGCGGCTGCGGCTTGTCCATCCAGTTGCCGTGATCGATCACCCACAGCCGATCCTGCCCGTCGATGACCACGCCGTGCGGCGTGTTGAGGACGTCCTTGCCCGAGCCGGGCTTCGCGTTCCAGGCATCGTCCGGGAACGGCGCGTAGGTGCTGCGCCCGGTCACCTCGATCAGCTGCACCGGACCGCGCCGCATGCCGTGCACGCTGGCGAAGGTGCGGCCGTCCTTGGAGACCGTGACGTTGCCCGGCGTGATGTCGAGCGCGGCGACGATCTCGACCTGGCCGACCGTGGGCGTCGCGGCCGGGGCAGGGGGCAGGTCCGAGGCCGTCATCGGCGCCTGTGCGGGCGCGGGTGTGTCCTGGCCGGAGCAGGCGCACACGGTGAGGGCGGCGGAAAGGATGCATGCACGTGCGGTCGTCATCGCCGGTTCCTCGCGGTCGTGTCGTCGGATCGAGGCTACGCCCGCGCGCGAAGGCCGACGCGTTAAGTCTTGGCAAGCGCGGTTAAGCCGTCGCATCGCGCCGTTGCCGGCGCAGCCGGGTGCGGGCCGGTGCTAACGGGAATTCACGAGGATTTACTTTCCTGTCTGCGCGCGGCCGGGGAAGACTGGTGACAGGGCGATATCGAGCGGATCGTTCGACCCGCCGCATCCGCCGCAGTGCGCGTGGTGCCCGACCCATGAAACTCGACGACTGGTTTGGCGGAGCGAATATCGTGGAAGCCCGCGCGAAGATCGTGGCGATCCTGACGGCGAAGCCCGGGCAGGCGCGCGCACTGGAAGAATTGCTGCGCGGCATGGTGGCCCCCAGTCGCGCCGAGCCCGGCAACCTGCGCTGGGACATCTGGCAGGATTCCGCCGAACCCGGGCGCTTCGTCCTCGATGAGCTCTACCGCGATCAGGCCGCCGTGGCGGCGCACCGCGGCACCGCGCACTTCCAGCACTACCTGGCCGTGATCGACACGCTGGCGCAACGCCAGGCCCACGTGGTGCTTCCCTTCGTTGTCGCCGACCTCGTGCCGGCCCCTTCGACCCGCGAGCCCAAGCCCGGAGACGCCACATGAAAACAGGTTCGCAACCGCATCCGACCGACGCCGGCCCCATCGACACGGGACGCCGCGAGGTCGTGCTCGGTGCCGGCACGGCCGTGCTCGCGGGCCTGGCGGCCTCGGCGATGCCGCTCGCGGCCGCCGCCCAGGCCGATGCCGGTGCGCCGCTTGCGGCGGGTTCGTTGGGTGCGAGGTTGCAGGGCGTCCAGCATTTCGGCCTGACGGTGCAGAACATGGAGCGCGCCTACGCGTTCTACACGCAGGTGCTCGGCGGCACGGAAGTGATGCGCGACGGCGACTTCCAGGGAGAACGCATCCACAACACGCTGCTCACCGACGAGGACATCCTCGCGCGCGAGCGCGGCGTCAATCCGCGCACGCGCGGCATTCCCGACCTGCGCGGCGGTGCGCAACGGCTGGACGTGCGCTTCATCCAGTTCGACAACGTCGTCATCGAGTTGCTGCAGTACCGCGACTCGGACCAGCCGATGGGACGCGGCAACAGCTTCGCCGACCCGCGCGAGCTGATGAGCCCGGCGTTCCCGCGATCGATGCACATCTGCTTCTACCTGCGCGACGACGTCGACTTCAACGTTTTCATCCGCGACCTGGAAGCCGAGTGCGCGCGTCGCGGCATGACGCAAGTGAAGGCCAACCGCGTCATCACCGTCACCACCGAGCAGCAGCGCCGGGCCGCGCCGCTGGATGCCAATTCCAACCGCATCACCCAGGGACAGTCCGACGGATGGTCGCTGATCTACTGCAAGGGTCCGGAGGGCGAGCAACTGGAGTTCGTGCAGGCGCTGGGGCCGGTGAAGCGGACGTTCCAGGAGGCCTTGCAGGCACGACAGAGAAAGGTCTCGGGCAGCAGCGGCTGAGGCGTGGCGCCGCGCGCACGCGCGTGGCGGTGGAAGAGGCGGCAGGTGGGCGGAATGCGCGACGATCGGGCGATCTTTCCGCAATCCCGTGCCAGCGCCCACGCGGTCCCGGCTGCTACGTTGCCGGTGGGTTGCAGATCGTTTTTCCATGGACGGTCACCTGGTGCTCGCTGCGATGACTTCGCGGCCGGCGCCGTTGCCAGCGAGAGATTCCGATGCCAGCAACGATCATGGTCAATGGGGTGCGGCACACGGTGGATGTCGACGACGACACCCCGTTGCTGTGGGTGCTGCGCGACGTGCTGCACCTGACGGGCACCAAATTCGGTTGCGGTGTCGCCCTGTGCGGCGCCTGCACGGTGCACATCGATGGCGTGCCGCGCCGATCGTGCATCACGCCGATCGCCGCCGTCGGCGATTCGCAGGTACGCACCATCGAGGCGCTGCATGAAGTGCCGGTCGGACGCGCGTTGCAGAAGGCGTGGCTCGACAACGAAGTCGTCCAGTGCGGGTACTGCCAGTCCGGGCAGCTCATGTCGGCGGCCGCGCTGCTGGCCGGCAATGCCGCGCCCAGTGACGACGACATCGACGGCATCATGAGCGGCAACATCTGCCGCTGCGGCACGTACGAGCGCATCCGCGGCGCCATCAAGCTGGCGGCCCGGCAGGTGGGCGGACGGGGAGACGCGTCATGAGCGCCGATTCCCGCGACGAAACCCTCGCGACGGCATTGGGCGGAATCCGCCAGTCGCGGCGTGCGTTCCTGCAGACGGTCGCCGCGGTCGGCGGCAGCCTCGTGGTGGGTTTCCAACTCGGCGGCCCCACGCAGGCGGCCGCCGCGCGCGCCGGCAAAGGCGCCAAACCGTGGAGCGCGAACGCGTTCATCCGCATCGCCCCCGACGGCGCGGTGACGCTGGTCGTGCCGTACGTGGAAATGGGCCAGGGTGCGTACACCTCGCAGGCGCAGCTGCTGGCCGAGGAACTCGATGTCGGTCTGGATCAGGTGAAGGTGGAACCCGCACCGCCGGACGAGACGCTCTACAGCCATCCCGTGTTCGGCGGGCAGGTCACCGGCGGTTCGGCCTCGCTGCCGGGAAGCTGGGCGACGTTGCGGCAGGCCGGCGCGGACACGCGTGCATTGCTGGTGGCCGCCGCCGCCAAGCGATGGAACGCGCAGCCCTCCGAGCTGCGCACCGAACACGGCCAGGTCATCCACACGGGCAACAACCAGCGACTGGGCTACGGCGAACTGGTGGCCGCCGCGGCGACACTTCCGGCGCCGGCGCAGAAGGCGCCGTTGAAGCCGCTGTCCGAATACAAGCTGGTGGGCCATTCGGTGAAGCGTGTCGACACGCCCGCGAAGGTCAACGGCACGGCGAAGTTCGGCATCGATGCACTGCCGCAAGGCGTGCGCTACGCCGCCGTGCGCGCCACGCCGGTGTTCGACGGCAAGGTGGCCGGCGTGGACCAGGCGCCCGCGCTGGCGGTGCGCGGCGTGCGCCAGGTCGTGGTGCTGGACGATCTGGTGGCGGTGGTCGCCGACCACACCTGGGCGGCGCGCAAGGGTTTGGCGGCGCTGGACATCCGCTGGAACGAAGGCGCCAACGCCAACGTCGACACCGCCGCGCTGGTGGCGCAATGCGACGCCGCACTGGAGCGCGAGGGCGTGGTCGCGGTGAAAGTCGGCGATGTCGCCGCCGCGCGTCCCGCAAAACGCTACGAGGCGACGTTCCGCCAGCCCATGCTCGCGCACGCGACGATGGAGCCGATCAACTGCACCGCGCACGTGACGAAGGATCGCTGCGAGGTGTGGGTTGGCTGCCAGGTGCTGGGGCGCGCGCAAAAGCGCGCGTCCGAAGCCAGCGGTCTGCCGCTGGACAAGGTGATCGTGCACAACCATCTGCTCGGCGGCGGATTCGGCCGACGCCTGGAAGCCGACTACGTGCACCAGGCGGTGCGCATCGCCAAGCACGTGGACGCGCCGGTGAAGGTGATCTGGAGCCGCGAGGAAGACATCCAGCAGGATTACTTCCGCTATCACAACCACAGCCGCGTCTGGGTCGGCACCGATCGCGAGGGAATGCCGGTGAGCTTCCACCACCGCGTGGTCGGGCCGGCGATCATGGCGACGTTCCTGCCGATCTTCTTCAAGGACGGCGTCGACTTCGATGCGGTCAACGGCGCTGCCGGGCCGTACGACTTCGCCAACGCGCGCGTCGACTTCGTGCGCCAGGAACCGCCCACGGGCCTGCATGTGGGCAACTGGCGCGGCGTGGGCCATACGCGCAACGTGTTCGTGGTGGAGTCGGTGATCGACGACCTGGCGCAGCGCGCCGGCATCGATCCGGTGGAATACCGCAGGCGCCTGCTGGGCAAGAGCCCGCGTTCGCTCGCCGTGATGGAACTGGCCGCGCAGAAGGCCGGCTGGGGCCGCAAGCTCGAACGCGGGCAAGGACTGGGCATGTCGGTGCAGGACGGCTTCGGCAGCTTCCTGGCGACCGTGGCGCAAGTGCGCGTGGCGCCGGACGGAAAGTACAAGGTCGAGCGCGTGGTGTGCGCCATCGACTGCGGCGTGGCCGTGAACCCGGACATCGTGAAGGCGCAGCTGATGAGCGGCGTGGTGTACGGCCTGTCCGCCGTGCAGTACGGCAGGATCACCGTCGCACGCGGGCGCATCGTCGAAAGCAACTTCGACACCTATCCCGTGCTGCGCATGCGCGACACGCCACCGGTGGAAGTTCACATCGTGCCGAGCACGGCCGATCCGGGCGGCGTCGGCGAGCCGGGGACGTCGGGCATCTTCCCGGCCGTCACGAACGCGATCTTCCACGCCACCGGCAAGCGCGTGTTCGATCTTCCCATCGACACCGAATTGCTGAAAGGAGGCCGTCATGAAGCGTAATGCAGTCGTGGCCCTCGCGGCGGCATCGGGCGTGTTGCTGTGCGTGGCCGTCGCGTGGGCGCAGAACACGGCGCCGAAGGCCGCCACCTCCGGCGCCACCTTGAAGGCCGTGTCGGAGTTCGATTCGATCACCGATGAGCGCAAGCGCTCGGTCGCGCTGTTCGAGGAAGCGGGCAAGGTGTTGCAGCACCCTCGTTGCCTCAATTGCCATCCGGTGGAGCGTGCGCCCACGCAGGGCGATGACCTGCACGCGCACGTGCCCGAGGTGACCGGCGGACCCGACGACCACGGCCCGCCCGGCATGCCGTGCAGCAGTTGCCACGGCAAGGTGAACTCGATGACGTTGGGCGACACGCTGCGCAGCATTCCCGGCGATTCGCACTGGGCGCTGGCACCGGCGTCGATGGCCTGGCAGGGCAAGTCGATCGGCGAGATCTGCGAACAGCTGAAGGATCTCAAGCGCAACGGCAACCGCGACCTGGCGAAGATCAGCCATCACATGGGCACCGACACGCTGGTGGGATGGGCATGGAATCCAGGCTCCGGCCGAACGCCGGCGCCGGGCACGCAGAAGCAGTTCGGTGCGCTGATCGATGCGTGGATCGCCAGCGGAGCGGCATGTCCGAAGAGCTAGTTCGAAGAGTTCATCTGAAGAGCTCCGTCTGAAGAGCTCGGTTTGAAGAGCGTGGTTGCGATTGCCGTCCGTGGTCGGTGGCGCGCGGCCGATTCCACTGTCATCCCGGCGAAGGTCGGGATCCAGGCCCATTGCGTGTGGGCACTTCCTCTCCGGTAAACCAGCACACCGTCATTCCCGCGAAGGCGGGAATCCAGGGACTTTCCACGCTCCACCTTTGGGCATGCCAGCTGCAACAGCTTGGCCATCGCGATCCGCACGCCATCGGCAAGGCGTGAAACGTCCCTGGATTCCCGCTTTCGCGGGAATGACGGGGAGGGAGTTCACCCTGGCGTGAGTGCCCGCACGCTGCCGGCCTGGATCCCGGCCTTCGCCGGGATGACGGTAAGGGCGCTCAACAACGACCTGCGCATCTCACCCACTGCGAAAGCCATTGCGACGATGCGTGTTGTCGCAGAACGGCTTGTTCGACGACCCGCCGCAGCGGCACAGGCGCGCCGACGTCATGCGCCTGATCGTCCGCCCCGTGCCACAGCAGATTTCGACGTTCCCGTGGATGATGAGCGGGCCGTCCGTTTCCGGGTCGATGTTCAACGGCCCGTTGCGCGCGGGCAGGGCGGCCGATTCGATGCTGTCGGGTTCACCCGATGCGCGGAACTGCACGTCGTTGTGGCTGCCATCGCAGAAGGGCTTGCGCTTGGAGGCCCCGCAACGGCACAGCACGGCGCGCATGCCGATGGGCTCGCCGTCGAGCACGATCTGAGCGCGCACGCCCAGTGGGCCGTTCTCGCGCAGCTGGATCAGGTTCACCGGCGGCGGCGCTTCCTCCGCGCCGCCGTCGTGGCGACGGTAGCCGATGGCGCCGGACGGGCACATGTGCGCGACCGTCACCAAGTCCTCCGTCGTCGCCGCATCGGGATGGATCCAGGCGCCGGGCGTATTGGCGCGGAACACGCGCGGCAGTCCGAGCACGCAATGGCGCGCGTGGATGCATCGCGCTCCGTTGTAGACGATGTCGACCTGCGCACCGGCAATGATTTCCACGCCATCGGGCAGGCGCTGCGGCTGCGGCGCTTCGTTGGCCGCCACCGCGTGCTCCGGCGCGGCGACATTCGTGGGCGTGGCGCGCATCGCCGCTTCCTCGCGGCGGCACTGTTCGGCCTGCGCGGCCAGGCGCCGCGCGAGGCGTTCCGTGCCGGCACGCGTGACGTCCAGCAGCGACACGAGTTCGGGATGCTTCTGCATGATCCGCTCGCAACGACCGCTCATCTCGTGCAACCGCTCGACCAGCACGTCCACGCTGCCGGCTTCGCCCATCAGCGCGGCGGAGGAACGGATGGTGGCGAAGCTCAGTCCCGCGGTGGCCTGCGGCAGGGCAGGGTTGGCGGGCAGCGTGCCCAGCAGTGTCGCGACGGGCGTGAGCAGGTGCATCAGGTCGATGCCCGCGGCCACCAGCGCGATCTGCGACGGGCGGCCTACGTCGCCGTAGGCCAGCGACACGCAGCGCAGGCAGTGGTTGTACAGCGCGTTGCCCAGGTCCAGCAGCGCGGCCGCGGGTTCCTCGCTGATCCACAGCCGGCCTTCCGGCGTCGGCGGCGGGCGCATCACCGGGTTGTGCGCGCTCATCCGCGCGGGACGGAACGCCGGCCGCGCCTGCACGAGCGCGTCGAACTCGCGGCCGATGCGCAGGAACCGCTGGTAATGCGAGTCTTCGCTGCACGAGTCCGCGCCTTCGCCCTGGCGGACGATCGCGTCGATCGCCTCCAGCGCGGTGCGCAGGCAACGCACGGTCTTCAGGCCCGGCAACCGCGCCACGTCGCTGTCGAGCTGGTGTTCCGGATTGCCGACAAACAGCACCCGTTCGCCCATCGACTGGCTCAGGTGCGCCAGGCCCGCCGAGATGGAGTGGTACAGCTCGCCGACGGTGTCGTAATCGGTGCACACCGTCATCAGGCGGTCCATGCCGAGCGCGCGCGAATAACGCTGCGGCGGTTCGAAGCCTTCACCGTCCTGCACGTCGGCATCGTCGGGCCGCTCCAGGTAGATGAAGTGCGTGAGCGTCTGGCGGTTGAACGGGGCCAGCTTCACCACGACGCCGGACGGGTGGTAGCCGGGCGGGATCGGAAAGTTCTGGTGCACCAGGTGCGCCGGCGCGCCGAGCGCGGAGAGGATGTTGCACACGATGGCGAGGTGCCCCATCTCCTCGACCGAAACGGAGAGGATCTCCTGCCGCCAGCGCTGGACGGCCTGCAGCTCGGCCTCCGACAGGTCTTCGTCGGTGCGCTCCTTCAGGCTGAAGGCCGCATACAGGTAGCAGCACATCAGGTGGTGTTCGATCTCCGCGGCTTCGGCGAGCAGGGCCCACAGCTGTTCACGGGACTGCGGTACGGCGATCCGAGCGTCCAAGATCCCATCCTCCGTTGCGCGGCCTGACGGCCTGGGCGATCAATCGGGCACGATGCTACAAGCACGTGGAACGATTCTTCGAAAGTCTAGGCCGGAAGACGGCCACCGCAAGAATCAAATGCAGTCAAAGCCCGTGAAGGCGCGATGTCGCCGCGCGCCGCCGTGCTGCGGCATCGACGGTGCGCCATGCCTTCACGGGTTCTTTACCTGGTGCCACGAGCCGGTGGCAGACTGCGGTGATCCGCGCTGACGAGTGGAACGCCCCCCGCCGGCGATCGTCACCCGTCTCCTCGATTGCCGTGTGCCGTTGCGGGAGGTCCGGTATGAGCGAGACAACCGATTTCGGGCCGTTCCGCCTGTGCCCGGACAATCGCGTGCTGCAACGCGACGGCGCGGACGTCGTGCTGGGGAGCCGCGCGTTCGACATCCTCGTCGCGCTGGTCGCGGCCCGCGGCACGGTACTGACCCATCGCGAACTGATGGCGGTCGCCTGGCCCGGGATGGTCGTGGAGAGTTCGAACGTGCGCGTGCAGGTGGCCAACCTGCGCAAGGCGTTGGGCTGCGGGCGCGATGGCGTGCGCTACATCGGCAGTGTCGCCGGGCGCGGCTACTGCTTCGTGGCGCAGGCGCATGCGGCAGGCGTTGGGACGTCGTCGCCCGGCCCGTATGCGGCGAACGACGCCTGGCCTTCGTTCCATGCCGACCGAGCGCGACCGAACCTCCCCGCGCCGCTGCAACGCGCACTGGGCCGCGATGAATGCGTCGCCGAACTCTCGCAGCGCGTGCTCGATCACCGCCTGGTCACGGTGGTCGGCGCCGGCGGTGCGGGCAAGACGACCCTGGCGGTGCTGGTCGCGCACGCGGTGGATGCGTTCGACGATGCGGTGTTCTTCGTCGACCTGAGCACGGTGATGCGCGAGGACATGGTCCTGGAAGCGGTCGCGGCGTGCGTCGGATACCACCCGACCGGCCCCGTCCTGCTCGCCGGACTGGTGGAGGTGCTTTCCACACGCCCGACGCTGATCGTGCTGGACAACTGCGAGCATCTGATCGACGCCGTGGCGCGGCTGGTCACGCAGGTTCTCGCGCAATCGCAACGGGTGTCCTTCCTCAACACCAGCCGGGAAGCCCTGCGGGTCGATGGCGAGCATGTGTATTTGCTGCGTCCGCTGGCCTTTCCTCCGCACACGGGACGATTGACGGCAGGGCAGGCGCTTGCGTGGCCGGCGGTCCGGCTCTTCATGGACCGTGCTCGCGAGGGCGGCGCACCGTATGCGCTCGACAATCGCGATGCCGCGACCGTCGCCGCGATCTGCCGCCGCCTCGACGGCAATCCGCTGGCGATCGGCCTGGTCGCCAGTCGCGTTGGCACGTACGGCATTCACGGCGTGTCGGATCTGCTCGCCAACCAGTTGGCCTTGCACTGGCAGGGCCGTCGCAACGCCGTCCCGCGGCATCAGACAGTGGAAGCCATGATCGACTGGTCGCACGACCTGCTCCCGGAACGCGACCGCCAGGTGCTGTATCGCTTGTCGGTGTTCTCGGGGGCGTTCTCGATGGAGGCGGCGATCGATGTCGTGTCCGACGAAGTCATCCGCGCCCACCAGGCGAGCGAGGCGATCGGCGACCTGATCGACAAATCGCTCGTCAGCGTGAGCGCAGGCGAGGGCGGCACATGGATCCGGCTGTTGGAGACGACGCGCGCGTACGCCGCGGAGCGATTGGCCGACACCCGCGTCAGGGACGAGGTGGCGCGTCGGCACGCGGTTCACTACGCGGGGCGCCTGCAGCGCGGCGCGGCCGGAAACGCGGCGGAAGCGCCGCAAGCGTCGGACCTGGGCAACGTGCGCCTCGCGATGGAGTGGTGCTTCGCCGCGCACCATGATCTGACCTTGGGCGCGCAGATCAGCAGCCTCGCCACGCCCTGGCTGTTGGAACAGTCGCTGCTCGACGAGTGCAAGCGTTGCTGCGCGCGCGCCCTGGCCCTGCTGCCGGAGCCGCTGCGATCGAGCCGCGTCGAACTGACCCTGCTGGAGTCCCTCGCCATCGCCTGCTACACGATGGGCGACTACGAAGGCGAGATGACGTCGGTCGTCGAACGCGGGCTGGCAGTCAGCGCGTCGCTGGACGACGCAGGGGCCACGTTCCATCTGCTGGCGGGTCTGCACCTGGCGATGATGGCGAACGGCCGGTTCCCCGATTCGCTCGACGTCGCCGTGCGTTACGCGGCGCTGGCCGCCACCCGCGGCGGCCCGTGCGAAACCATCATCGCCGGCTGGATGGCCGGTTCGTCCCGGCATTATTCCGGCGATCAGATCGCGGCCGATGCGAACTTCGCCTCGAGTGCGCAGCTGCTCGTCCAGCAAGGGATGCGCCCGCTGCGGTACTTCGAGATGAAGGAGCAGGTCATCGCCGTCGCCAGCACGGCACGCGTCAAATGGCTGCGCGGATTCCCGTTGCAGGCCCTGGATGTGGCACGGCGCGTGATCGAAGATTCGCGGCGCCATCCGGACTCGCTCTACATCAGCGTCGTCCTGTGCTTCTCGATCCTGTTGCAGAACAAGCTGGACGATGAGGCCGAGCGCCTGATCCAGGATCTGGCGGACGTCGCCAACGAGTACAAGATGGGAACGCGCGTGCAGATGGCGCACTTCCTCACCGGGCGCGTCATGCTTCACCGAGGCCACGCCGAAGAAGCGGCCTGGCACCTGGGGCAATGCCTGGACATGCTGCCGCCGCCGAAGCTGACCGTCATCAGGACCGAGGCACTCCAGGCGATGGCCGAAGCGTTGCGGCAGCAGGAGGACGGGGCAGGGGCGCTGGCGGCGATAGACGAAGCGATCGCACTGGCGGAAACCACGGGCGGGCGTTTCAGCATCGCCGAGTTGCTCAGGACGAAGGCGGAAGTGCTGCAGATCCTGCCGGGCACGAAGCCCTCGCGCGTGGCGATGCTGCTGGCCCGGGCGAAGGATTGCGCACGCGAGCAGGGCGCGCTGGGCGGTGGGGCGTACGAAAGGTCATAACGGCCTTGCGTACCGTGGCGTCGCACGTCTTGGCGGCGACCGCTGGATTCGCCGGGCGCACCTGTGAGCGCTCTGGAACGTGCGCGGGACGCCCTGTAACGTTCGAGACTTCGACCGGCAGGCAGCCGCCACGAAGGACAGTTGCCGTGCCCGACATCGGATCACAACGAACGCGAAGGGCGACGATGAACACCACCACCACCGGGTCCACCTCGCGACACCTGCTGCGCGATCTTTCGCTGTCGGCGATCGCGGCCGGCTTCGTCACGGTGCTGGTGGGGTTCGCGAGTTCCGCGGTGATCGTGTTCCAGGCGGCGCAGTCGTTGGGCGCGACGCCGGCCCAGATCAGTTCGTGGATCTGGGCGCTGGGCCTGGGAATGGGGCTGACGTGCATCGGCTTGTCGCTTCGCTATCGGATGCCGGTGGTGACCGCCTGGTCCACGCCCGGTGCCGCGATGCTGATCGGCAGCGCCGCGGGGCTGCCGTTGTCCGACGCGGTCGGTGCGTTCGTCCTGTCTGCCTTGATGATCATGGCGGCCGGCTTTTCCGGCTTCTTCGAACGCATGATCAGCAGGATCCCGGTGTCGCTGGCGTCCGGCATGCTCGCCGGCGTCCTGCTTCGGTTCGGGCTGGACACGTTCGCCGCCCTGCGCTCGCAGGCGGGCATGGTGCTGGCGATGCTGGTGACCTACCTGCTGATGCGCAGGTACGCGCCACGCTATGCCGTGATCGCGACGCTGCTGGTCGGCATAGGCGTGGCGGGTGCGGCGGGCCTGTTGAACGTGCAGGGACTTTCGCTGGAAGTCGCGCGACCTGTGTTCGTCGTGCCGACGCTGTCGATCGCGGCGATCGCAGGCATTGCGCTCCCGCTCTTCATCGTGACGATGGCCTCGCAGAATGTGCCCGGTGTCGCGGTGATCCGTGCGGCGGGATACCCGATTCCGATCTCGCCCGTCATCGGCTGGACGGGCGTGGCGAACCTGTTGCTGGCGCCGTTTGGCGGGTTTGCGCTCAACCTGGCGGCGATCACCGCCGCCATCTGCATGGGCGAAGAGGCGCATGAAGATCCCGCACGTCGCTACACGGCGGCCGTGGCCGCGGGGGCGTTCTACATCGTGGTCGGCCTGTTCGGTGCCACGGTGGTGGCGTTGTTCGCGGCGTTTCCCAAGGAACTGATCGTGGCCATCGCCGGCATTGCGTTGCTGGGCACGCTCGGCAGCAGCCTGGCCGCGGCACTGCGCGAGGAATCCGAACGCGAGGCTGCGCTGGTGACGTTCCTGGTCACGGCATCGGGCCTGTCGCTATGGGGCGTCGGCTCGGCCTTCTGGGGCGTCGTGGCGGGCGTCGTTACGTTGTTTGCTTTGACCAGGCGCAATGCTGCCAACAACGCAGGCAAGAAGTAGCGCTGCGACGCCTCACACCATGGGCGGGTCGGACTCGCGTACCCAAAGCCGATGCTGCGACAGCGCGTCGATGAAGGCGGCGATGCTTTCGTCGTCGGCGTCATCGGCCTGCACGATGCCCGGGTCGTCGCTGCCGTCGGGCAGTACGGCCGAGGCGCCGGCGCCTTCCAGCAGCGCGCTGGAAGCGCCCAGTGCCAGGATCGGCTTGCAATGGCGGTACTGCTCCTTGATGAACTCCGCCGCGCGTCCATCCAGCGCCAGCGCCTTCACGGCCTCGGCACCGTCGGGAAGGACGAGTGCGTCGAACAGCGGCCCGGGCTCATTCTCCAGCGATGCGTGCGCTTGCAACTGCTTGCCTTCGCGCGTGGTGAACGGACCGACGCGCTGACCGACCAGGCGCGGCACCGCGCCCGCTTCCATCAACGCATCGCGCACTGCGGACAGCGCGGCGCCGTCCACACCATCGCGAACCATCAGCGCGACCTTGCGTGTGCGGATGCTTCCATCGCCCGGGTGCGACAGCAGCGACAGCGCGGACGACTGGCGCACTTCAGGACGAGGCACCCGTCCGATGGCGCGGGGTGCGGCTTCCACGTCGCCGATGCCGAGACCGTCGGCCACCTCGCTCGCCAATTCGACCGACACGTTCATGAGCTGCGACAGCATGCGCTCGCGGATGGCGGGCACCGTGACCTTGCTGAGCTCGAACCGGAAGGCCGCGGCGATGTGTGCCTTCTCTGTGTCGCTCTGGCTTTCGTAGAACAGCGTGGCCTGGTTGAAATGCTCGGCGAACTTTTCCGGGCGGCCGCGCAGTTCCTCGGCACGTATCGGCTCGGGAAACGCGACGAATCCCGCCGCACCGGCCTGGAACGGGCAACCGCCGCCCAGGCTGTTGGGCTCGTAGGCCACGCGTCCGCGATGGATGGCCTGACGATGCAAGCCGTCGCGCTGGTTGTTGTGCACCGGCGCGATGGGCGCGTTGATCGGAATCTCGTGGAAGTTCGGGCCGCCCAGACGCGACAGCTGCGTATCGACGTAAGAATGGATGCGCCCGGCGAGCAACGGATCGTTGGTGAAATCGATGCCCGGCACCACATGCGCGGTGCAAAACGCCACCTGTTCGGTCTCCGCAAAGAAGTTGTCCGGATTGCGGTTCAGCACCAGGCGACCGATCGGCTCCACCGGCACCAGTTCCTCCGGCACGATCTTGGTCGCGTCGAGCACGTCGAAACTGAACTTGTTGGCCTGCTCTTCGGTGAACACCTGGACACCGAGTTCCCATTCGGGAAACTCGCCGGCCTCGATCGCTTCCCACAGGTCGCGCCGGTGGTAGTCGGGATCCGCGCCGGAAATCTTGACCGCTTCGTCCCACGCCAGCGAATGCGTGCCCAGGCGCGGCGTCCAGTGGAACTTCACCAGCCGTGATTCGCCCGCCTCGTTGACGAAGCGGAAGGTATGCACGCCGAAACCCTGCATCATGCGGAAGCTGCGAGGGATGCCGCGGTCGGACATCACCCACATCAGCATGTGGGTCGATTCGGGCATCAGCGACACGAAATCCCAGAAGGTGTCGTGCGCCGAGGCTGCCTGCGGCATGCCGTGGTGCGGCTCGGGTTTGACGGCGTGCACCAGGTCCGGGAACTTCATCGCGTCCTGTATGAAGAAGATCGGGATGTTGTTGCCCACCAGGTCCCAGTTGCCTTCGTCGGTGTAGAACTTCACCGCGAAGCCGCGCACGTCACGCGCGGTGTCCTTCGATCCGCGTGCCCCCTGCACGGTGGAGAAACGCACGAACACCGGCGTGACCTTGCCATCGTCCTGGAAGGGCGCGGCGCGGGTGAGCCTGCGCAAGGATCGGTAGCACTCGAAGTAGCCATGCGCACCGGAACCGCGTGCGTGGACGATGCGTTCCGGGATGCGCTCGTGATCGAAGTGCGTGATCTTCTCGCGCAGGATGAAATCCTTGAGCAGCGCAGGACCGCGGAGTCCGGCCTTCAGCGAGTCCTGGTTCTGCGCAATGGGCACGCCCTGGTTGGTGGTCAGTCGCTGTCCACCGCCGTCGACGCGGACGCGTTCGAGTGGGCCGGTCGTGGGACTGGCTCCGGCGGTAGGCGGGTGACCGGCTTTCGCCGAAGGCTGCGACTCGCTCAGCGTGCTGGCGCCTACGAGTGGCGACGTCGCGACGTGCTCGCCTTCGGGCGGGTCGAGCGCGTTGTCGCGGCCATACTCGGCGGGCTTGGTGGCGTTGTGCGGGAACGCCGAAGCCGTGGCTTGCGCCTCCTGCTCCTGTCGCGCCATGGCGCCGTCGGCATGGCGGTCGGCGTTACGCCGCACGGAACGACTGCCGGTCTTCTTCGCGCCGGTCTTGCGTCCGGTGGTCTTGCTGGCGGCGGGCTTCTTTCGGCTGGCCATGGCGGTCCTCGTGGCGTGTGGGGCGGGCACGGGCCAGGGAGTGCACAAAGCGGATCGCTGGCTATTTCCCAGCCTGAGGTGCGGCTAGTGCACGTGATGTCGTTTCATGGGACGCGTCGTTCATGTAGGCGAAGACGGCGTCACGCCGCGCGCGCAACGCGAAGGCGCTGCGTTGATCGCCGCCGCGTTCTGCTTGCGTCGCCGCTCGTGAACAGGGCACCGTGATGGCGCTCCCATCGTGGCAGTTGCAGGTTGTCTATGCGCTCTACCTGGTGTGGTGGGTTGCCGGCTACGTCGATATCGCCTGCCATCGGCGATCGGACCATCCGCACACCGCGGGACCGCCCCGTCGGATGCGGCGAAGGCAGACAGTGGCCCTGGCCGCGTGCTCAGGGGAGCTGCGCCGAAGTGCTCGCTGTTCCAGCGAGGTCTTCGCGCAGGATGCGGACGACTTCCGCGATCGCCTCCGGATGGGCGTAGATGTCGTGCCCGGACTCCACGACCAGCGTGGATGACGCGCCGGGAAGCATTGCGCTGGCCAGTGGCACCACGCCGTCGCCTTCCGGCATGCGCATCGGCAAGCGGCCGGCGATGGTGTGGTACGCAATGCCGGCCACCGGCAACAGGCGCTCGCTGGCGCGCCGCACTGGCTGCGCCGCCTGCAATGTCGAGATGCTGGTGATCCTGCCTTGCTGGTAGCTGGAGCGCAGTTCGATCCTGACGACCTCCGGATGTTCGCGCGCGATGCGCCTGATTGCCTGGATCTCGGGCGGCGGCTCTCCCGCCAGGCCTTTGACGAGCCGGGCGTACCACCGGTCCGCCAATGGACTGCCGTGATGAGGCGCGGCCAGGAAGATCGCGCGGGAAACACCGGGATAGGGCGAGAACACGAGCAGGCTCGCGACCGCGGCGACATCGCCCGCGTCGCCGGGCATGGCCTCTGGCCTCACCGAGAACGCCGTCGACCAGAGCGTGTCGCCGGTTTCCACCGAAAGCAGCCGCGATAGAACGCCGCCCATGCTGTGTCCGATCAGGACCGCGCCGTGTCGTGCCGGATCGTTCCCGTCCGGGTCGACGATGGCCCATGCGGCGTCGAGATAGCCGGAGATGCGGCGGCGCGCGACGAACAAGGGTTCGTCCGTCGAGTAGACCAGGTACCAGATCTGAAAGTGTCGACGTAGCTCCGCATCGCCCCAGATCGCGTTGGCCATGCCGCTCCAGGACAAGGGGCTGCTGCCCAGGCCGTGCACCATGATCAGCGGGCGCTTGTCGGGGTCGTAGTCTTCCATCAGGTACACGCCGGCGCGGCGCGCGACTTCGCCGCCACCGATGAGGCCGAACAGTCCCAGGCGCCCGATCGGAGAGGACCCCATGACATGCGCGTACGCCGCCGATGTGTCTTCGGCTAGCGGCACCTGCGTGCTTCCGATCGTGGCCGTGGTGGCGTGCAACGGATCGGCGATGACGAGCCGCGCGTCGGCCTGCGCATCCGGTTCGATCCATGCGGTGGCCGGCCGGAATACGCCCGAGAACGGCAGCAGCTTGCACATCGGGCGATCACGGCAGCGCGGGCTCACGACCACGACGGGAATGCCCAGGCCCGCGCGCGTGTAGCGCGTGCCTCCGTAGATGCGCATGGACACGTCTGCAGCCCGGACGACGCGGACGGACTTGTCCAGGTAAGCCGATAGACCCCGGAACTCGACCTGTACCGTTCGGCCGTGAATCCGTTCCCGGCCCGCTCGCCAAGCGCGCTGATCCTGCAACGCGGCGACCAGCCACGCGTCGGTGCAGGTGTTGGCCAGCGTCAAGGAGCGCGCGACATCGCTGTCCGCCTGCAACGCCGCATAGGCCAGACGCGAACACTCCAGCCACAGGATCGACGCTTGCCTTGTCGAGGCGCGTGGCGCTCGCTGGGCATGGTCGCTCGCCATGTCGAGCGCCTGCGTTGGCGTCGCAGTGTCCGGGGATGCTCCGCCCGGTCCGGCCTTCGCACCGTGTGCGCTTTCGAAGAACAGCGCGAGCGCGAGGACACCGATGCCTCCTGCGCGCGCGAGCCTTTCAGCGATGAAAGGTCTCCGGCCGACGCCAGTCATGCGGCATCTCCCGGCCGACCGTGTCAGCGACCGGATTCGCGTGCCGCCGTCGCGATCACCTGCGCGACCTTCGCCGGCTGCGACAGGAAGACGGCATGGCTGGCCGGGATCTCGACGACGGTACTGCCGGCGCGTTTGGCCAAGCGTCGCTCAAGATCAGGACTGATCGTGCGGTCGTTCGTGGCCACGATGGCCCAGCTCTTGCGGTTCTGCCATGCCGGATCGCCCACCGGCGTGGAGAAGGCCGCTTTCGACGCCAGCACCTGGGACTTGGCCATGAATGCCGAATCCGCTGCAGGTACATCCGCAGCAAAGTCCCGTCCGAAGGCGGCGGGATCCAGGTAGAGGAACTTGTCGTCCTTCGTGGAACGAATTTCCCGGCTCGGCCCCGGCGTCTGCGTGACCAGCGTGATCAGGCTCTCGCCTTTGGCTGGCTGGTACGCCGCCACGTAAACAAGCGCAGCCACGTTCGGGTGGTTTCCCGCTTCGGTGATCACGACGCCACCGTAACTGTGGCCCACCAGGATGCTGGGACCGTCCTGCATGTCGAGCACGCGATGGGTCGCATCGACATCGTCCTGGAGGGACGTGATGGGGTTCTGGACGAGGGAAACCTTGTATCCGTCCTTCTCCAGGATCTCGGTGGCTGCGCGCCAGCCGGAACTGTCCGCGAACGCGCCATGCACGATGACGATGTTCCTGATCTCGGCCGTGGCGTCATGGGGTGAAGCGAGCATCGCCAGCGCGGTGATGGCGAGCGCGCCAAGGGGAAGGACGTGCATGGCTGTTCTCCAGTGAGTGGAGCGGGGCTGCGTCGCGGTGGATCGACGTAGTGCGATGGCCCCACCTGCGCATCAGCGCAACCGCTTCCGGCGCGGGGCGGCTCGGGATGGCGCGAGTGCGATGTCAGTGCGCAATCGCCTGCCGCCGGATGTCACAAACGCTATCACCGGATCGTCGAACCGATGGATTAACGCTGGTGAATTCTGGTGAATGCCGAGCACTCATGAAGGGCGTCGCCGCGTTGCTTGCTTGCCGCGTCGCGAACTTTCCGGAGTGAGAAGAACGACGGCGGATGGCTCACGCGAAGTTTCGTGAGGCACAGCTCATCAGCGCGTAGACCTCGCGGGCGCAGCGCGGCGTAGTCGCCATCGCCTGCGCGCTGATGTTTCGCATTAGATTCAAGTCGTAATGCAATGATTTACCGCGGCTTACTACCTGGCGCCGCTTGAGCACCCCCGTACTTTCCATGCATTGCATGCATGCGCTAATGATGGTCGCGAGGTCACATCGCCAAGCCATTGACTCGGGCGATATACGACGGCGCCTGGAGACTGCGCATGAACGAGGTCTTCCGCTTCGATTCCTTCAGTCTCGACGTGATGGCACGCACGTTGCGAAAGGAAGGACACGAGGTGTCCATAGGCAGTCGTGCCTTCGACATCCTGGCGGCGCTCGTGGAAGGCGAGGGCAAAGTCCTCACTCGAAGGGAACTGATGGCATGCGCGTGGCCGGGCTTGGTCGTGGAGGAATCCAACGTCCGCGTGCAGGTCGCGCATCTTCGCAAGGCGCTGGGATGCGGAGAAGACGGCGTTCGATTCATCGTGAGCGTGGCTGGCCGTGGCTACTGCTTCGCTGCCCGGGTGAGGCGTGAGCGGGTACCGCAACCGGTTCCCTCGCGACGACTCGCGCCGAGCGCCACTGCGCGAGTGGAATCGGGCGAGGGCCGCCCCCTGGCCAATGCCGCCGTAGCGTGGGAACGGATCATCGGTCGGGAAGAGAGCGTCGCAGAACTGACCGCGCTGCTCTCGCAGCGCCGCCTGGTGACCATCGTCGGCGCAGCCGGAATGGGCAAGACCACGGTGGCCGTCCAGGCGGCGCGTTCACTCAGCCGCGTGGGCAATCCGGTCCACTTCGCCGATCTGAGCCTGGTGACGCGCGGCGATCAGGTGCTCGACGCACTGTCGTCCGCGGCCGGTTATCGTCCATCCGGCAGCGTGAAGCCGACGGGGCTGGCGGAATTCCTGGACGCGCATTCCACGCTGGTGGTGCTCGACAATTGTGAACACGTGATCGCCGACGCGGCCCTGCTGTGCAGGCAGATCCTCGACACGACGCGCCAGGTGTCGATCCTGTGCACCAGCCGGGAAGCGCTGCGCGTGCTGGAAGAACTCGTCTACCTGCTGCCTTCCCTTGCCTCGCCTCCGAACACCGGAAAGCTCACGGCCGAACAGGCCGTGGCGTGGCCCTCCGTGCAGTTGTTCGTCAACCGGGCGGAGGAATGCGGCGCGCTCGACGTCCTGAGCGACGAGAGTGCGTCGATGCTCGCGGCCATCTGCCGGCGGCTGGATGGCAATCCGCTGGCAATCGAGCTGGTGGCCAGCCGGGTCGGGACGTACGGCGTACAAGGCGTCTCCGAATTGCTGGCGACACAGGCGGGCCTGCATTGGCAGGGACGACGGGACGCCACGCCCCGGCATCGGACCGTGGAGGCGCTGCTCGACTGGACCTACGACCTGCTTCCAGAGGGACATCGCCTGGCGCTGTGCCGACTTTCCGTGTTCTCCGGCGGCTTCGCGCTCGAATCGGCTGTCGATGTGATCAGCGACGACCGGCTCGACACCGTGCAGGCCGCGACCGCCATCGCCGACCTGGCGGACAAGTCGCTGATCTGTGCGCGTTCGATGGATGGCCGGATGCGGTTGAGGTTGCTCGAAACGACCCGCGCGTACGCCGCCGAGAAGCTGGCGGCCCTCGACGGCCACGACACTGCGCATCGGCACGCCCTGTACTACGCCGACTATCTCAGAAGCCGCGACGCGGCATCGACGCCCGACCCGGGCGCGCCGCCGGACGTGCGCGAGGACGAACTTGGCAACGTGCGCGTCGCACTGGACTGGGCGTTCTCCAACGCGCACGACGCCGTGCTGGCAGTGGAGTTGAGTGCGCTGGCGGCGCCTTCGTTCCTGCAGCATCGATCGTTCGACGAATGCATGCGCTGCTGCGTGCGCGCCTTGGCCCGCATGCCCGTGGAACTGCAATCCACCCACACCGAGCTGGTGCTGCGCGAGGCGATGGCGATCGCGTACGCCTCGATGGGCCTGTATGGGGACGACATGGTGTTCGTCCTGCAGCGCGGCCTGGAGATCAGCCAGTCGCTGGCCGATCACCGGGCGACGTTTCACCTGTACGCGGGACTGCATCTGACGATGCTGGGTCTGGGCAGATTCCAGGAATCGATGCGCGTCGCGCAACAGTATGCGGGTCTGGCATCGAGCACGGGCAAGGCATCGGAAGCCGTCATCGCCAGCTGGATGATCGGCGCATCGCATCACTTCATCGGCGAGCATTCCACGGCCGAAGCGCAGTTCGCGACCGCACGCCGGATGCTCGCCCATGCCAGCCTGAGGAGGCTGCAGTACTTCGACATCAAAGCCAGGCTCAACGCGAGCCTCGGCATGGCGCGCACGAAGCTGTCCATGGGACTGCCGGAGCAGGCGTTGCAGCTGTCCATCAACACCATCTAAGAATCGCGCGGCTACCCCGATTCGTTGTTCCCGTGTGCCACGCTGTTCTTCCCCATATTGCTGTGGAACAACCGCGAGCAGATGGCCGAGGCCCTGCTGGAAGAGTTGGGCGACCTGTCACCGGAGTACCGGATGGGTTCGCGACCGTGCACCATCGAGATGTTGAACGGCCTGCTGCTGCAGCACAGGGAGCACTTCGCGCAGGCCGAGGCGCAGTTGCGCCGTTGCCTGCCAGGCGTGCGGATCATCGCTGCACGACTGCTCGGGCTGCAGGCGATGGCGGAGGTGCTCCGCATGAACGGCAAGCCGGACGAGGCGCTGGTCTTCGTGGAAGAAGCGATTGTCCTGGCCGACACCAGCGCGGGCGGCTACGGCCTGCCGGACCTGCTGCGCGCGAAAGGCGAGATCATGATGGACCTGCCACGGTTCAGCGCAGCCAGCGTGCGGGAACACTTCGCGGAGGCGATGCGGATCGCCAGGCAGTCGCAGGCGCTTGGCTGGGAGATCGGCATCGCACTGGCCCTGGCCCGGCTGGAGATGTCGCAGCGCAGGGCCACCGAAGCCAAAGCCGTGCTGCAAGAGGTCTACTCACGATTCACCGAAGGACTCCAAGCGCGCCCGCTGCAGCAAGCGCGGCGGATGCTGGATGCCGTCTAGCGCTTCACTTTTGCGTGGGATTGCGCGACGCCGACAGCGACCGGAATCATCCGGTCGCTACGGCAGTGCGGGATTGCGTCAGTCGAACTTGACGAGGTTCAACGCCGGCAATGGGCCACCGGGGAATTGCACGAGGCGACCGCCGATCGCCAACGAGCCCAGGTCGATGCCGAAGAAGCCGAGCTGCTCGATGAGGCCGCCGACCTCCGACTTCGCACTCGCGTCGTCGCCGGAGTAGAACAGCACGCGTCGGCCGGCGCCCACTTTGGGATCGCCTGACACGATCTGCGGCTGCAGGTGATTGAAGGCCTTCACCACGCGCGCGCCGGGAACCCGATCGGCGAACACCTCGCTCGATGCGCGACCGGCCAGATCGACCGGACGGAACAGGGGTGCCTCGATCGGGTTGTTCGCATCGATGACGATGCGACCGTTCCAGTCAGGCAGGTTCGCCAATGCCTCTGGCAACTGCGACCACTTCACCGCGACCAGCACGATGTCCTGTGCGGCGGCCTCTTCACGCGTTGCCGCGCGGATCGAAGGCCCCAGGGCCTTGACCAGCGGCGCCAGCGAATCGGGACCGCGGCTGTTGGCGATGATGGCGGGGATGTTCTGGCGGGTGAGGGCGCGTGCGAATGCCGCGCCGATCTGGCCCGCGCCGATGATGCCGATGCTTTTCATGAGCGTGTCATCCGGGCGATCAGGACGTGAAGCCGCCATCGGCGAGCACATCGGCGCCGGTGACCAGCGACGCGCCCGGGCTGGCGAGGAACGCGACGACATTCGCCACTTCGGCCGGCTGGCCGTAACGGCCGATCGCCATGCCGGGGCTCACGAGCTTGGCGACTTCGCCGTCGGCCGGGTTCATGTCGGTATCGGTCGGCCCCGGGTGCACGGTGTTCACCGTGATGCCGCGCGGGCCGAGGTCGCGCGCCAGGCTGCGGTTGAAACCGGCCACCGCGCCCTTCGTCAGCGTGTACAGCGAGGCGCCGGCGAAGGAGGCGTAACGCGTCATCGAACTGCCGATGTGGACGATGCGGCCGCCCTCGCGCATGTGGCGCACGGCTTCCTGCGTTGCGACGAATACGCCCGTGACGTTGACCGCCACCATGCGCTGGTAATCGTCGAAGCCGATCTGGTCGACCGGGCCGCCGCCGAGGGCAATGCCGGCGTTGTTGACCAGGATGTCGAGCGCGCCGAAGGTCTCCACGACCTGCGCGACGGCCGCACGGACGGCATCCGGGTTGCCCGCATCGGCGAGCACCGGCAGCGCCGTACCGCCGAGCGCCTGGATCGCGCGCGCCGTTTCTTCGGCCTGCTGCGGCGAACCGAAGTACGTGAAGGCGACCTTGGCGCCATCGGCGGCCAGGCGCTTGGCGACGGCCGCGCCGATGGAGCGCGAGCCGCCGGTGACGAGCGCGACCTTGCCGGAGAGGGGGAGGGCGGACGGGGTGGTTTGGGTATTCATGGCGGTAATCCGGGAGGAGGGGAGTGCGTGGAGCGAACGATGCGCCCGCCACTTCCCACCCGGTAGCCGGTAATGCCTAGAATCAGTTTCAAGCACTACTTGAAGCGGGGCGACCGTGGAAACCCTGGCCAACCTGGAATCCTTCGTCCGCAGCGCGGAACTCGGCGGCTTCTCTGCGGCGGCGCGGCAACTCGGGCTGACGCCGGCTGCGATCAGCCGCAACGTGGCGCTTCTGGAGAAGAACCTCGGCACGCGACTGTTCCATCGAAGCACGCGCAAGCTCACGCTGACCGAATCCGGCGAGCGGTTCCTGCTCGGGATTCGCGACCATCTGGATGGACTGCAGTCCGCGATCTCCGGCGTGGCCAAGGACGATGGCGATCCGGCCGGCGTGCTGAAGGTCAGTGTGGCGCTGGCGTTTGGAATGGAGTACCTGCTGCCGCTGCTGCCGGAGTTCATGCAGCGCTATCCGCACGTGCGCATCGACTGGCAGTTCGACAATCGCCAGGTCGATCTGGTCGCAGAAGGTTTCGACGCGGCCATCGGCGGCGGCTTCGAACTGTCGCCGGGCGTCGTCTCGCGCACGCTCGCACCGGCGCACATCATCGCGGTGGCCTCGCCGGCATACGTGGAAGGGCGCCGCAAGCCGACCACGCCTCAGGATCTGTCCGAGATGGACGGCATCGTGATGCGTTCGGCGCGTACCGGCCGCGTCCGTGAATGGACATTGCGCGACGCCGCCGGCCACACGCAGCATGCGCAGCTTCGCCATCACTTGGTGCTGAATGATCCGGCCGCGATGACGCGCGCCGCGGTGCTCGGCCTCGGTGTGGCACTCATCGCCGTCCCGGACGCGTTGCCTTTCATGGAGCGGGGCGAACTCGTCCGCCTGGTCCCCAAGTGGTACGCCGATGCCGGCCCGATCTCGCTGTACTACGCAAGTCGTACGTTGATGCCGGCCAAGACGCGCGTCTTCGTCGATCACGTCGTCGAATCGTTCAAGGCGCGGAATCTTGCCGAGCGCTTTGCCGGCAGCATCGGCTAGGCGCGCGTCCCAGCGACGCCACGCATGTCCGCAATGTCGATGGCGGAACCGCGCAGATCCGGTAGACCTGCGCGGCCGGTCCAACACTAGCGTATGGCGCGACGCGGCCAGTCGATCAGTTCCAGCTTGCCGCCCGCCAGCGCCGGAGCAGTCTCCGCGACGACGTCGTGCGGGAATCCGAGCGTGATGGCGCTCGCCGCGTCCAGGCGCTGGACCTGATCGTCGGTCAACGTCACATTGATCGATGACAGGTTGTCATTGAGCTGTTCGTGCGTGCGCGGTCCGATGATCGGCAGCACGCCCTTCGCCAGCACCCAGGCGATCGCCACCTGGCCGGGCGACACGCCGATCTCGTCGGCGATGGCCAGCACGGCATCGACGGTCGCCGTCTTTCGCGCGTCGCTCTCGCCGTGGATGACCACACCGAGGCCTTGCGCGCGACCCGTTTCGCCGCGACGGTATTTGCCCGTCAGCAGGCCACCGCCCAGCGGCGACCAGGCCACCGTGCCGAGGTTGAAGCCGGCGGCCATCGGCAACAGCTCGCGCTCGGCGGAGCGTTCGACCAGGCTGTACTCCAGTTGCACCGCGGCCACCGGTGACCAACCTCGAACTTCCGCCAGGGTCGCAGCGGTCGCGACGCGCCACGCCGGAAAGTCGGACAGCCCCGCATAGAGAATCTTGCCGCTGCGCACGAGGTCGTCGAGTGCGCGCGCGATCTCGTCGATCGGCGTGACGCCGTCGGGCATGTGGACCCAGAGCAGGTCGACGCGATCGGTGTTCAGACGCTTGAGGCTGGCTTCGACCGAACGCAGCATCGCCTTGCGGCTGTTGCCGCTGCGCTGCAGGCCCGCATCGGGCGCATCGCCCAGCGAGAACTTGGTGGCGAGCACGATGTCGTCGCGGTCGCGCGCAATGAACTCGCCGAGCATCGTCTCCGACTGGCCGAACTGGTACTGATCGGCGGTGTCGATGAAATTGCCGCCGGCCTCGCGGTACGTCGTGTAGATGCGCTGGGCCTCGTCCTGCTCGGCGCCGTAACCCCAGCCCTTGCCGAAGTTGCCGGTGCCCAGCGCAAGCGTGGAGACGCGAAGGCCGGTGTTGCCGAAGATGCGGTAACGCATGACGGATCCTCCTGGTGAATGCGCGGTCACTTGGACGTGCGGGCGATGAAGTCGCTGATGTACTGCGCCGACAGTTCCGGGTACTGGTGCTGCGGGCCGTGGCCGGATTCGGGATAGAACACGAACTGCGCATTGCGCATCTGCCCGATCAGCGGGAACCAGTTCTGCCCGGCGGTGCTGGTGTCGCGGTCGCCGCTGATGACGAAGATCGGCGTGCGCGTCTGCGCCAGCTTCGCGCGGCGTTCCGTCGAATCCTGGCCGAAGGCTTCGGCCGCCTTGAGGTAGGTCTGGATCATGTCCATCGTGTGCGGGATCTTCGAGATGACGTCCGGGCGCGCGTAGATGCGGTCACGCGATTGCTTTGCCATGCGGCGGCTGAAGTCGGAGGACGGATCGAAGAAGAGCACTTCCTCGTCGGCCAGGTCATTGACCGGCTTGAGCGCGCGTTCGATGAATACGTCCTGGATCGGCAGCTGGCCCGGACCTGGCGGGTTGGTGCCCACGAGGATCGCGTGCGTCACGCGCTCGGGCTCGTCGAGCAGCAGCGTCTGCGTCGTGAAGCCACCCCACGACCAGCCGAGCATCGCGAAGCGGTCCACCTTGATGACGGAGGTGAAGTCGCCGACGAACGCGGCGACCTTGCCCATGTCGTCGGGCAGCGTGCCGCGCGAGTAGCCGACACCGGGGTAGTCGAACGTGATCACCGTATGGTGGCGGGCGAGCGTGTCCAGGAACCGCGGGTCCCACGTATCGAGCGTCCCGCGCATGCGGTTGGCCAGCACGATGGGCGAGCCCGTGCCGATGCGGCGGTAGGCGATGCGATCGCCATTGACCTGGACGTAGCGGGTTTCGGCGGTGGCGGCGGTGTCCTGCGCCAGGGCCGGGGAGGCGAGGGTGGCGGCCATCAGGAGGCTGCCGAGGAACGCGGTTTTCATGATGTCGATTCCGTAGGGGAGGGAGCGGGCGGCTCGGCCGGGTGTGGACTCGCCGCGTCCGTGGCGCAATTTCTACGCTTCCCAGCCCGTTGCGGGAATGCCTAAACTCGCAAGATCGGATTGCAATTTTGCAACGCAGGCCGGCAAGGACCTTGCGAGAGTGCGCCCATGGATTTCGACTGGAACGACATACCGTTACTGCGAAAACTCGCCGAGTCCGGAAGCATGGCGCGGACCGCGCGCGATCTCGAACTGGTGACCTCCACCGTGAGCCGCCGACTGGCCGCAGCCGAGGAGGCGCTGGGCATCCGGTTGTTCATCCGCGACCCTTCCGGCTATCGGCCGACCGAAGCCGGGCGTGTCTTCCTGGAGCACGCGCACCTGATCGTCGATCGGGTCGAGACGATGGTCTTGGAAGCACGTGCGGAGCAGCAGGACGTCTCCGGGCCGGTCAACATCACGGGCATCGACGTGGTACTCAGCCATTGGCTCGTCGACCACGCGCCTTCGTTGCTGGCGAAGCATCCGCGTCTGGAACTGAGCCTGCTCGGCGACTTCCGCGAAGTGTCGTTCGCGCGCCGCGAGGCCGACCTGGCCATCCGCCTGAACCGACCCACGGCCGACGCGGCGTTGCGCATGCGCAAGATCGGCACGCTCGGTTTCGCCGTCTATGGAAGCGAAGCGTTCCGCGGGGTCGAGCGGAAGGAATGGAAGACGCTGCCGTGGCTTGCATTTCCACGCGAGTTCGCATGGCTGGCGGAGATGAAGTGGCTGGAGAAGATCCGTCCGGAACGCGTGATTCGCCTAACCACCATCGCGATGATCGCGCGTGGCTGCGAAGCCGGAATAGGCGTCGCGTTGCTTCCTTGCGTCGTGGGCGATCGCCTCGGCCTGGTTCGTCTACAGGAGCGCACCGAGTCGCACCGGGAGCTCTGGCTGCTCAGCCACAAGGACGCCGGGCAGATCGCGCGCTTTCGCGCGGTTGCGGAATGGCTGGTCGACGCGGCCAGGCAGGATGCCGCGCTGCTGTCCGGGTCGTAGTTTTTCGCGCGGCAGGAGAAGGCGGTCCGCACCGCGGTTCAGGGCGAGGGAGAGCGGTGCTAATGTCCGTTCTCGAGCCCTAACGGACATACGAGGAAGGAGTCTTGCGATGTGGCTGCGATCATACGAAACGATCCTCCTCGCACGCCTTCGCGTGGCTTCCGTCATTCTTCTCGCCATCAGCTTCGTGTCGTGGGCAATGGCCGCCATCGCTTCGCTGGCGGGAGCTAAAGGGGCTGCCCATGGAATGGCGCTCGGATTTGGAGCCGCAGGTCTGCTGGGTGGGCTGACGTGGATGGTCTACTGCGTCTTGGCGGGACCTCGCTGGTGCCGCCATGCTTGGCGCCGCATTCGCGAGTTTCGGGAAGAAGCCTGACGTACCAGCCTGTGTCCGCTCATGGCCGATAGCGGTCATTGGACGAGTCTGGGCGCCGGAGCGATGCTAATGTCCGCTTTCGACCCATAGCGGACATTTGGTAGCCGTCCGCTCGGCCATCCCGCATTCGGACCGAGCACTTCCCCGTGAAGTACAAGCTGATCAAGTCCATGGCACACAACTGGACCCACTCCTTCATGAGTGGCATGAACTATGTTGACGGGGACTATGTGTTTGAGGACATGTATCAGCTGGCACGAGGTCGGAGGGGAGAAAAGATCACGGTCTCCTGGATTCCCGAGCGAACGGACGAGCTGTTTGTACTTACGCCTCGCATACGGGAGTCTCTCAAGCACTACCGTAAATCGCTTCCTACGCATATGCGCCAGCACAATGTCGACGTTGGTGCTATCTCGGAGATGCGTACTGAGGTTTACGTCGCCGAGGATCATCGGATCTATGTTCGGTCCTATGTGCTGGACAACCGAGGAAAGGAGCATGTCCAGTTCGTTCGGAGCTGACCGTTCGTTCGAGCAGGTGTCCGCTCCGGGTAGCGGACGTTAGGACGGGACGGCGGTGCCGACGGCTGCTAATGTCCGCTTTCGACCCGAAGCAGACATTGGAGAGGTTCGCTGGCATGAAGCACGCGCTCATCCTGCTTGTCTTGATTGCGAGCCTTATCGGCTGCGGGACTGTGCCCGACGCGGAGGCGTTGCAGGCCCTTGCTCAAGCTGGACGGATTGCGCTTACAACCTCCAAAGCCGGAGACCTTCCTGCCGATCGCTGGCCTACGGATATTTCGAGCCTTGACCCCAAGCGCGTCTACATCGCAAAGGAAGGGCTCTATGTCGTCACCTCAACGTTCTTCGTTGAAGAGAGGGGTCTGTTTGTGCCTCGGGCCTCGGACTTCGTGCCGCAAGTTGGTGCCGACCCATCTTACGTCGCCATTGGCAAAGGCGTGTTCTCGTACCGCATCAGGGGATAGCTTCAGTAGCGGGAGCGAACGTCCGCTCCTGGCCGACAGCGGACATCAGGGCAGGGGGAGGCGGGACAGGTGCTGATGTCCGCTTTCGACCCATAGCGGACATCACGCTCAGGGTACGCCTTCAATGAGCCGGCCCGAGGCCTTCACGCTGGCTTGACGAAACGGGTGTCTCGATAGTTGGCGCTTCGAGCGTGGGACTGAGCCAGGGCGCTCCAACACGAGGGCACGGTCATGCACAGCTGGCGTATCGCGGCAGTCGCTTCTATCTCGGTGGCCGCACTGGCCGCCACTTCTTGCTCCAAGGCGCCAGATCCACCGCCTGCACCATCGACCGAAACGGCCGCGACGGACGTGGCGAACCCTGCTGCGTCTACCAATCCCGAGCGCAATGCCTACTTCGGCGATCTGCACCTGCACACCGGCTACTCGGCCGATGCAGCTTTGATGACGGACAGCACGCCCGACGATGCCTATCGCTACGCGAAGGGAGAAGCGATCGCGCGCTTTGGCAACCAGACCATCCAGCTTAAGCGGCCGCTCGACTTCCTTGCGGTGACCGATCACGCCGAGTACGCCGGTGCGGTGCAGGAGTTGCGACGCGAGGGCGGACCGCTGTACGACACGGAGCTGGGCAAGGCCTTCCGCAGCGACGACTACGACACGCGGATGAAGGCGTACCTGTCCGTCGTCAGCGACATCGCCACCAACAAGCCGCGGCCGGAGTTGGTCCAGCCCAAGCTCATCCAATCGGTGTGGACGCAGTACTCTGACGAAGCCAGGAAGCATTACCAGCCCGGGACGTTCACCACATTCGTCGCCTTCGAATGGACGTCAATGCCGGACAACAACAACCTGCACCGCAACGTGATCTTCGGCAGCGAGAAGGTGCCGGCCATGCCATTCTCGGCGCTGGATTCGCAGAAGCCGGAAGACTTGTGGACCTACCTTGAGACGGCGCGCAAGGATGGCAGCGACGTGGTGGCCATCTCGCACAACGGCAATATCTCAGGGGGGCTGATGTTTGCGGAGTCCGACTCCTACGGCAAGCCGCTCGATGCAGCCTACGCCAAACGTCGCACGCTCAACGAGGTCGCGCACGAGATTATCCAGGTCAAAGGGGCGTCGGAGACGCACCCGTTGGTGGCGCCGAACGATGAGTTCGCCGGTTTCGAAGCTTCCACCTTCCAACTGGGAACCTTCGACGATCTGTCCAAGCAGGCGAAGTTCGATCCGAAGCACAGTTACCTACGCGAGGCCTTCAAGAACGGTCTGCTGTATCAGCGTAAGATCGGCGCCAACCCGTTCAAGTTCGGCATCGTCGCAGGCAGCGATTCGCACGCCGGCGGTTCGCAACCCGAGGAGAACAACTTCAAGGGCGTGCACGGCGACGCCGACGATTCGCCTGAGGCGCGCATCGTCAAGCCCAAAGAGCCGTACTCGTACGCAGTGGGTAGCGGTGGCCTCACCGGAGTCTGGGCCGAGCAGAACACGCGCGAGTCGATCTTCGCGGCGATCAAGCGCAACGAGACCTTCGGCACCAGCGGCGTGCGCGTGCGGCCGCGCTTCTTCGGCGGTTACGGTTACGCAGCCGACCTCGTGCGCCAGCCCGACTGGATCAAGGCCGCCTACAGTGGCGGTGTGCCGATGGGCGGAAACCTGCCCAAGTCGCCGTCCGGCCAGGCGCCGACATTCGCGGTGGCGGCGACGAAGGATCCCGATGGCGCCAACCTCGATCGCATCCAGATCATCAAGGGTTGGGTGAAGGACGGCAAGGCGCAGGACCGCATCTACGACGTCGCGCTGTCTGGCGACCGCAAGGTCGACCCGTCCACGGGCAAGGCGCCGCCGGTGGGCAACACGGTCGACATCAAGACGGCGACCTACAGCAACGACATCGGCGCGGCCGAGCTCTCGGCGGTGTGGAGCGACCCGGACTTCGACGCGACGCAGCCGGCGTTCTACTACGTTCGCGTGCTCGAGATCCCCACGCCGCGCTGGAGCACCTTCGATGCGGCCAAGCTAGGCATCGCGCCCCGAAAGGACGTGGAAGCGACAATCCAGGAACGCGCATGGACGTCGCCGATTTGGTACACGCCATGAATCCGGCCTTGCATCGACTGCTGCGCGAGCCGCTTTTGCATTTCGCCGTCGCGGGCGCGGCAATGTTCGCGCTGTACGCGTGGGTGAATCCCCGTGCGTCGGGGGAGGGCGAAGCGATCGTCGTCAGCGCCGACCGCATCGCCTCGCTCGACGAGCAGTTCCGCCTGGTGTGGCAGCGAACGCCCACGCGAGACGAGCGCGAGGGCCTGATCGAGCAGTTTGTCCGCGAGGAAGTCCTGTACCGCGAAGGCCTGGCGCTGGGGCTGGAGCGCGACGATGCCGTGGTGCGCCGACGCGTCGGACAGAAGGTCGCGTTCCTGGTGCAGAAGACGCCGCAACCGCCGACCGAGCGCGAGCTGCAAGCATGGCTGGATACGCATGCCATGCAGTACCGGCGGCCGACGGTGTACACGTTACAGCAGGCGTACGTGGATCCGTCGCGTCACGTCGGTGATGCCGCGCGTGCTGTTGCTGACGTCAGGGGCGCCCTCGCCAAGCCCGGCACCGATTGGCGACGCGTCGGCGACGGCACCATGCTCCCCGCCGTCCTCGATACGGTCACGGCAAGTGATGTAGAAAACGTGTTCGGCACAGGCTTCGCCAAGGTGATCGACAGCAGCCCGCTCGGCGCGTGGTCGGGACCGGTGCGATCGCCGTACGGCCTCCACTTCGTCCGCGTAACGACGCGCGAGCCGGGCTCGATGCCCACGCTTGCCGACGTGCATGATCAGGTGCAGCGCGATGTGCTTGCCAGTCGCGCGCGTCAAGCGCAGAAAGACCTGTATCAGCGCCTGCGTGCCCGTTATGTAGTGAAGGTCGAGGCTCCATCGCCCCAGTCCGCCGCCGCGCTCGCGTCGACCGCGCCATGAAGCGCATACCGCTTCGCGGCTTGCGCTGGGCGCTGCTCGCACTGCTGTTGCTGGCATGGCCGTTGATGGCGGACGTCTTCCGGCCGGCGTACCTGGAATTGCGTGAAACCGGCAACAACTCGTACGACGTGCTGTGGAAAGTTCCAGCACTCGGCGAATCCCTGCGCGCGCCGTCGCGCATAGTTTTTCCGCCCGACACGGAGGAGGCGGGTGCGGCGCAGACCTATGCCGTGCCCGGCGCGGTGATCGAGCGACGCCGGATCCACCGCGCCGGTGGATTGGTCGGGCAAACGATCCGCATCGAAGGCGTGTCGGGCAGCATCACCGACGTGCTCGCGCGCGTCGAACGGCTGGACGGCAGCAGCCAGGTCGAACGCCTGATGCCGGACGCGCCCGCGTTCGTCGTCGAAGCGCCGGCCGGCGCGCTCGCGGTGGCGAAGACCTACCTCGTGCTTGGCGTTGAGCACATTCTTGGCGGCTTCGACCACCTGCTGTTCGTGCTGGCGCTGCTGCTGATTGTGCGGGGCGGCCTGCGCATCGTTGCCACGGTCACCGCGTTCACCGTCGCGCACAGCATCACGCTGGTCGCGGCCACGCTGGGGTGGGTGCACGTGCCCGGCCCGCCGCTGGAGGCGACCATCGCGCTGAGCATCGCCTTCGTCGCGGCCGAAGTCGTGCACGGGCTGCGCGGCAATCCCGGCTTGACCGCTCGCGCGCCGTGGTTAGTGGCCTTCGGCTTCGGGTTGCTGCACGGACTGGGGTTTGCCGGTGCGCTGGCGGAAGTGGGCCTACCACAGAACGCGATACCGGTGGCGCTGCTGATGTTCAACGTCGGCGTGGAGATCGGGCAGTTAATGTTCGTCACCGCCGTGCTGTTGTTGCTCAGGTTCGCGCGACTTCGCCGGTGGGCGCTGCCGCGTTCCGCCGAGGTCGCGATGCCGTACGCGATCGGTAGTGTCGCGATGTTCTGGGTGGTCGAGCGGGCCGGAGCGTTCCTGGGCTAAATTTGGTTGACGCCCAACGTCTGCTTCTGGGCGATAGTGGACATTGATCGCGGCCGGCCGCGGCTGGGGGTGCGAATTTTCACTTTCGACCCGAAGCGGTCATTCCATCGGTGCGCGCGGACGACTCCACTGCAGACTTCGTTGCGGCAGACTTGCCGCAACGGGATCCGCTGCACCGTCACAATTGGGCAGCACTTGCGCCTCATCCAAACCGTTACGAGAGCTTGGCGCCCCCAGATGTGGTGCGCTCGAAAGGCGCGAGGGTCACATCCAACGCCTTTCGCACGTAACACTGACGGTCAGCCATAGGTGCGCATCGTCATCGCTAATGGCCGCGGCGATGTGGTTCCGAAGCGCGTCCAATCGGTCAACGGCGCCGTCTTCGTAACCGGGCGGCGCCAGAAGCTGGATATCCACGAATCGCGCCCGCCCAGATTGGGTGACATAGCTGGTGAAGTCGGTGAATCCGTAATGCTGTAGCGCTTGTGCGAGCACTTCGGCTACGCGTGCGTCTAACGCCGCGGGCGCCATCTGGCCGACCTCGGCCGCCGCGTGCCAGAGGGAGCGAAACGGTACCGGCAGCAGCGCCAGCGACACCACCAGCAGCACCAGACCGTCGCAGTAGCGAACCCATGCCGCGAGGGGGCCGTCGGCCATGATGCGCGCCGCACTGAATCCGACCAGCAGACCAACGCTCAGGCCGCCGGAGACCAGCCACCCGCGCGCATCCATCGCGAGCAACCCGGACGCGGTTCGTCTGGACGCGCGGTGCATCAACCATGCCATTGCAAACCCCAGGGCCGCGGTCAGCGCCGCCCAGATCATGCCCGCGCCGTACTGCACTTCCCGCGACCCGCCGGCCCGCAAGTCGGCGATCGCCGTCAGCGTCGCGTAGAGGCACGACAAACCAAGTGCGGCGCCACCGAAAGCTTCGATCAAGGGCTCCAGGTGCCAGAACCCGTACTGGAACCGGCGTGTTCCCTCGGTGGCGATCAGTCGCGCGATTACCAGCGAGACGCTCGTGATGACCACGTCGACCAGGCTGTACATGCCGTCGAACACGATCGCCCGGGAACGCGCGAGCAGGCCGATGATCACCCCGGCACCGCCGAGCACCACGGTCACCAGGATCGAGAAGAGGAGGTGGCGCTGCTCGGAGCGGTTGTCGAGCGGCATGACGCGGGCCTCGTGCGTGGTGTCGGCTGCGTCAGCGACGCGGATAGAGGAACGTGAGCGTGAACCGCACGCCCCATTCGGGACCGCCGGCCGGCGAGTCGACGAACAGGTTGATGCCGCCCTGGTAGCTCACCATCTGCGAGCCAATCCGGCTCACCTTCGAGTAGAAGAAGTTCACAGGAATCGTCCACTGCCGAGCCTTCCAATCAAACGTGGACTCCAGGCTAGCCGACACGGTGCGTCCCTGGCCCACTCCGCGCGCGACGAAGGGCTGCAGGAAGGTGGAGCTGACGTCGGCACGATCGTCATCGCCGGCAAACGACCAGATGTGATTGACCAGCGCGCCGTACGTCCAGCCTTGCGGGGTCTGCTTGAGCACGACGGCTGTGGGCCCGCCACCCCACTTCTCGCCTCCCAGCAGATCGTCACTGGCGGTAGGCAGCAGGAGCACGGGGCCGATGCCCCACGTCCAGCCTGATGCGGTCAACGCCTTGGGCGAAAAGAACAGGCTCTGCAGCACATCCCCCGTGCCGAATTGGCTTCCTGCCCCCGGAAACACGCCCTCCTGATAGATGATTGGCACGATGGTGCGCGATATCAGATTCCAGTTCTCGCCGATCGACACGGGGACGACGGGCTGCACGTTGAGGAACGTGCGCGATGCTTCATCGTTCACGCCTAGCCCGTCGATGTAGTTGAACTGCAGCGGCACGCTGGTCAGGCTGGAGATCGGGTTGGCCAACTGCTGGGCCAGCCGGTCGGCTTCCGCCGCCTGGGCCAGACCCGATAGCGGCGCCGCCAGCATTGCCAGGCCCACACAAGGCACTGCTAGGTGCATGACAGGCTCCCCGATGGATGCGTTCTAGAAGGTCACGCGCGCACGCAGGCTGGCCACCCAGAGCACGCTGGTGTTGGGATTGGTGGAAGGATCGATGATGGCCTGCAGGTCGGGCGTAATCGCGAAGTTGCGCGTCAGGTGGAACCGGTAGAACGCTTCGATCGTGTACTGCGAGCGCAGCACCTCCGCTGCCGGCTCGGTCCAACCGACGCCGATGCCGACGAGGTTGGCCGGCGAGCCACCGGGTCGCCAGCCGACACCGGCCGAGAGGCTGCGCTCGGCAGCCCAGTCTTCGGACCAGCCGCCACGGAAGAACACCAGCGCCTGCTCGGCGACCATCCAGTTGGCGTTGAACGCGATGCCGTAGGAACGCGGCGTGCCATCGGTCTGCGCGTCGCGGTACCAGCTGGTGATGTGGAAATTGTCGCTGTCGGTCGGACCGCGCGCCTCGATGGGCAGGCCCGCCCGCGGCCGTCCGGTGAAGCCGATGTCGAAGTGATAGAAGCGCTCGGAGGTGTTGAAGAAATCGTCGATGGTGCTGCCGGTGTCGTCGCTGCGCGCGGTGTACACGCCTGCCTGCAGGTACAGGCCGGTGGCGGTGGGGTAGTAAGCGGCCACCATGCCGAACCCGCGCAGTGGCGTTTGTATGGTGGGGCTGGTCGAGAACTGCTGGCTCAGGAACTGGCGGTTGTCGTCGAAGAACGGATAGGCGTTGACGAAGTTCGGCGCGAACACCTTGCCGATGGTGTACTGGAACTTGTTCCCGAACAGGTTCTGGCGGA
The DNA here is from genome assembly GCF_016735495.2 of Lysobacter sp. MMG2. Lineage (GTDB taxonomy): Bacteria > Pseudomonadota > Gammaproteobacteria > Xanthomonadales > Xanthomonadaceae > Lysobacter_J. Next base: position 51,388 of record NZ_JAERQY020000005.1, on the reverse strand, counting down.
TGTAGGCCTGCGTGACCCCCAGGTCGAACTCGCCCCACGTCGCCGCGGTGGGCACTGCCGAGCCGGCTGCGAACCCGGCGAACAGCGGTGGCAGGTCGCTGCCGAACACGGGGCGGCGGTCCTCGATCGCCATGGCGAATGTCAGCGCTTCCGGTGTGCCTCGCCGGAACAGGTCGTACGCCAGGTTGAACGTGAACTTGGACCCGGTGGAATGGTGTTCGTCGATGCGGCTGCTGCTGTAGTTCTGGTAGAGCAGGCCCCACGATCCGCCGATGGTGAGCCCATATCGCTCCTGCAGTCCCTGCTTGTAGGCGAACCACGGCTCCAGCGGCGAATTGAGCGGGAACGGGCTGCGCGTGACCTCCGCATCGGCCTGCTCTTGATCCCCTTCGGCCGACAGCGTGCCCTGTTGGAGTGGCGGATACAGCAGTTCTTGGGTGTCATCGGCCGCGGGCTCCATGGTCTGCGCCACGACCGCGAAGGGGCACGCGAGCAGCGAGGCGAACAACCAGATGATCCGGCTCATGGCTTCGGTCTCACTCAGGCGCGCCACCGGGGGCGATCGCTTCCGCGCACCGCGACCAGCGGATCGCGCCATTGGCCCGGCGTCTTCGACAGTTCCACCTGAGGGGCGAGGCGCACCACTTCGCCGTAGGGAGTCTGTCGCGTGATCGTGCGAGGCGCGCCGATGCGGTGCTCGGGGCGCGTCGCGTCGAACGCCGTGGTGGCGAATTGGCCGAGCGACTTGTACCACATGGCCGCACGGGTCAAGGACACGCGCACGTGGTAGCTGCCGCCTTCCGTGGCGCGTCGCCGCAACGCGGCGAGGACGCCGCATGCACCCAGATAGCCGGCGATGTAATCGTTCATCACCAACGTTGGCGGAAACCGCGGCGTGCCATCGCCCTCGGCCAGCGTGAATCCGGATACGGTGAGCCCTTCCATGTCGAAGCCCGCGCGGTCGCGCCAAGGGCCGTCGTGGCTGTAACAGCGCACCGACAGGTACACGACGCCGGGCCGCCGACGTGCGACTTCCGCGGGGCCGAAGCCGAGCCGTTCGATCGCACCGCCACGAAACGACTCGGCGAACACGTCGGTTTGGGGCACCAGTTCGGCCAGCCGCGCGTTCTGCTTCTGATCGCGTAGGTCCACGAACGTCGAGCGCATGCCCACATTGACGTCCATCACGAGCGCTTCGTGTTCGAAACCCTGGTCGCGCGCGACGTGCAGCACGTTGGCGCCGTATTCGGCCAGGGTGCGCGACGCGGTGGTGCCGGCGATCACGTGCGTGAGCGACAACACGTTGATGCCCGATAGCGGGCGCGTCGGATTTTCGGTGAAGGGCACCGGCGCCGAATCGCCGAGCTTGACGATCTCGATCAGCGGCTTGCCCGCCAGGTGGATACCCTCGGGATGACGCGCCCATTCCTCCGCGGTGCGGTGCATGGCGCCTGCTGCGCGCGCTTCGGCCAGGGCCTCCTCCAGTTCGAGCGCGTTCCATTCCCGCGACGCGGCCTGGATCGCGGCAAGATTGGGCGGGCACTTGAGCGTGTTGAGCACGCGGTCGCCGAGGTGCGGATAGGCGCCGGTGAAATTCATGAAGCGTCCGTCCTTCGTGGCGAATGGACGAAACGACATCGGATGGCCCAATCCGAGCGGTGCCTGCACCATCAAGCCGTTGACGGTCGGCATCCACGTCAGATTGCCGGGAATCGGATCGTTGGCCGGAATCTGGCCGGCCTTCTGCAGTTGCTGCGCGACCAGTCCGACCATCGGGTTGACGTTCCATACCGAGTCGCGCAGGTCGACCCTGAGGTCCTGCCCCTCTCCGGTGCGAGCCTTCCAGATGGCCGCGGCGCCAACCGCCGCGCCCATCGCCGGAATGGCCATGCTGGCGCCGATGCGGAAATGGCTGCGCAGGATGGGATCGGCGCCGGTGAACGTCACGCTGCCGCCTCCGTCCTGCGCGGTCCCACCGAGATCGCGCATGAACGTCGCAAACGCGGCATCGATGTCGAACGACGACGGTGAGGATGTCGCAGCGCCGGACGCTTGCGCGTAAAGGTTCTTGGAAAGCGCGACGCCGAGCGCCGCCAGGCCGCTCGTCTTCAGGAAGTCGCGACGGTTCGCACGATAGGACGTCATGGGGCCACCTGCGCATGTGGGGCAGATGACAAGACGCGGCGAGCGTCTACTCACCAGCCAGGAAACGAAGTGAAGCCAATGCGATATGTCGGCGGGTCGCCACCCTCCGTGGCGGCATTGTCCAAAGGATTAACAGCTCACGCGCGTAGTGCTGCCATCCGATGCCAGGCGCACGCGAGCATCGACCCGTTGGGTGAGCCCGGTTGGAACACTGCGAAGGTTCGGTCGGATTCGAGCGTCGGTCGAAGTGGACCGTCTCCCGCCGCCGATTTTGCTGCCTGCGACGTCATCCAGCGCGGCAACGCTACTGTTCGCCACTCCACGCGAATCGTTCTGAATGTTGCCCGCGCGCAGCTGCGAACCTCGCCCCACTCAACGCTTTGTGCGCGATTCGCCTCTGCAAGCGAACGTACTGGAGGAAGGGGCGCTGTGAAGCTAGCGCCCGTCTGATCATCACGAGAGCTAACGCAATACATGACGACTCCTCCGCGTTGTGATCTGCCTGAACGATTCGTCAGAGCTTCGATTGACTAACAGGGCGGTTGCGAGTGTTGCGCATGTCAATGGGTGGAAGTAGTACCTCCAAGCACAGCAAGGGTCCACCGTAATCATGCTGCTCGTCTCCGCGTAGAAATACTTAGTGTGCGGGCCGACGCGCCCAGGTGTCATACCCGGTTGTAGGCGTGGGAAAAATGGAGCTGCACTACCTGGGCGCCGGGGAGCAATGAGATGGACTCCTCTCCGTCTACGGCATCGAGTGCCAGACTGGAAGCGAAAGAACCAGTCGCGACGAGGAGGAGTCCACCATGAAGCAGCTTACGCGCATTGGAGTCGACGTGGCCAAGCAGGTATTCCAGGTCCACAGGGTCGATCGGCATGAGCAACCGGCGTGGCGTCGCCGCTTGTCGCGAGATCGGTGGATCAAGGCCGTCACGGAGGCGGCGCCGCCGGGGTGTGAAATCGGCATGGAAGCGTGTGGCGGGGCGCATCATTGGGCGCGACAACTGCAGGCTTTGGGTTATCGCGTGAAGCTGATCGCGCCGCAGTTCGTGAAGCCATACTTGAAGAGCAACAAGAACGACGCCAACCATGCAGAGGCGATCTGCGAGGCGATGAGCCGGCCGTGCATGCGCTTCGTCAGCGTGAAGAGCGTGGCCCAGCAGGATCTTCAGCGGACGCGCGCGAGCTCGTGGGGCAGGGGACGGCGAAAGGCAATCAGATCCGTGGCCTGGTCGCCGAGTGTGGCTTGGTCGCTCCGAAGGAGTTGTCATCGCTGCGCCGCGCGATTCCGTGCTGGCTGGAAGCGGTCGACAACGGATTGAGCGAGCACTTTCGACACCGGCTCGACGGACTGTGGCGCGACTTGCGTGTGCTGGATGAGCGTGTAGCCGAATTGGACCGCCAGATCAGCGACGCGGCCAAGGCCGCCCCGGATGCGCGCCGGCTGCAGCAACTTCGCGGCGTCGGCCCGCTGGTTGCGACCGCGCTGTTGGCCTGCGTGGGCGATGCCCGCCAGTTCGCCAATGGCCGGCAGATGGCGGCATCCCTGGGACTGACGCCGCGCCGGCACAGTTCCGGCGGCAAGGAGCGCTTGCTGGGCATCAGCAAGCGTGGCGACGCCTACGTGCGTTTGCTGCTGGTGCACGGCGCCCGGGCGATGCTGCGAACGGCGCCGCGCCACGACGATCCATTGAGTCGCTGGGTCACCCGCCTGTCGGCCGGATCGCACCCGGACGTGGCCTGTGTGGCGATGGCCAACAAGGCGGCACGCATGGCCTGGGCCATGCTGCGCCGCGGATCGAAGGAGAGGAGTCCATATACGGACATTGGACCGGAGCGCGCCGATAGTGCGCGCTCCGTATCCTTCTCAGTTCTGGCTTGGGCTCGCCGTGCTGATCTTTTCCATCGCGTCGCCGACGGTGAAGCTCGCGGCCTTCGCGCGCGGCGGGAACTCCTTGAAGCTCTCAAGCATCTTGCCGACGATCGCCTGCGCCGGGACGAGCAGGAAGACGCGATGCGCCTGCCAGTCGCCGTAGTAGATGCCGTCGGTTCCGCCTTCGAAGGGGTCGGAGCGCAGGTTGTAGATGTTCGGCGCACGCAGCACGGTGAACTGCCCCTGCCATACGCCAAGGGGCGTCTTGGGCGTGATTTCGGCGTGCTGCTCCATGAAGGTGATCTTCCATTGCCTCACGCGGATCGCCAGAAGATCCCCGTCGTCGCTCCAGTACGGGAAGAACTCACGCGGCGATTTGTCGGCCTCGCCCTTGAACAGCGGGATCAGGTTGTTGCCGTCCAGGTGCACCTTGAAGATCTTGTCGCCGATCTTTCCACCCTTGCGGATGCGCTCGACGACGTCGCCGTCGCCCGCCGCCGCGCCCAGCGTCGCGAGGAAATCTTCGTGCGAGCAGATCTCGTTGATCACTCGACCGGGTTCGATGACGCCGGGCCAGCGGATGGCGCAAGGCACGCGGAAGCCGCCTTCCCAGTTCGTCGCCTTCTCGCCCCGGAAAGGCGTGGTACCGCCGTCAGGCCAGGTGAAGCACTCGGCGCCGTTGTCGGTGGTGTAAACAACGATGGTGTTGTCTGTCGCGCCCAGTTCATCCAGGAGCGCAAGCAGTTCGCCGACGTGTCCGTCGTGTTCGACCATGCCGTCGGGATAAATGCCGAGCCCCGTCTTTCCCTGCGACTCCTTCTTAAGGTGCGTGAAAATGTGCATGCGCGTGGAGTTGAAGTAGCAGAACCACGGAGACTTGCCGTTGTTGCGCCTGATGAAATCCTTGGCGTCGGAGAGGAATTCCTCGTCGATCGTCTCCATACGCTTCTTGTTCAACGCGCCGGTGTTCTCGATGGTCTGTCCGCCCTTGCCGTCGGACTTGCAGCGCAACACGCCGCGCGGACCAAATTTCTCCTTGAAGCGCGGATCCTTGGGGTAGTCCTCGTTCTCCGGCTCCTCCTCGGCGTTGAGGTGGTAAAGGTTGCCGAAGAACTCATCGAAGCCATGCATCGTCGGGAGATGCTCGTCGCGGTCGCCGAGGTGGTTCTTGCCGAACTGCCCGGTGGCGTAGCCTCTTGCCTTCAACACCTGCGCGATGCAGGGATCGTCCGGCCCCAGGCCCAGCTCCGCGCCAGGCAGGCCGACCTTCGTGAGGCCGGTACGTATCGGGGACTGGCCGGTGAGGAATGCCGCTCGCCCGGCAGTGCAGCTCTGCTGCCCGTACCAATCTGTAAACAGCGCACCTTCCTTCGCGATGCGATCGATGTTGGGCGTCTTGTATCCCATAACCCCCAAGTTGTAGGCGCTGACGTTGTACCAGCCGATGTCGTCGCCCATGATAAACAGGATGTTCGGTGTTTCCGCTCCATTCGCTGCCATACCATCTCTCCTAGGCTGGAAACCAGCCAGCCGCTGGCTCATGGGGTTGAGCGGCGCTGGTATAGCGCAGGACGGTTAGAAGTTTGTGAGGGCGAATGTCCGCTTCTGGCCGATAGCGGACATGCGGCCGAGCTTGGCCGCGTCGGTGGTGCTAATGTCCGCTTCCGACCCAAAGCGGTCATTGGGGTGATTCATTCATTGCGGGGCATCGTGGAGAATAGAACTTGGCTGGTCCTGATTCCGGGAGCAATCGTGGCGACACTCGCCGTCGCCTTGATGGTGACAATGGCGGCGTCAGAGCCGGAATGGTCATGCAGTTGCGATGCGGGGGAGTGGCACTACGTCGGCCCGAATGGTGTCGATGGTGGCGGGGATCATCTTGACGCTACTGGGCATACCACTTCATGTAAGCACACGGATAGAGCCGCAAAGGTCATGGACCGGGTGTTCGACACAATTTTCCCCGGGTCGTCAGTTCCAAACGTCCGCTTCTGGCCGTTGGCGGACGTTCGGCTCGGTGGGATGGCATCGACGGCGCTAATGCCCGCTTCCGACCCATAGCGGTCATCGGTGATGTCCGTCCCTCACTGCGCCTTCACCTTTCCCCCGATGACCATTGGAGGCCATCCAGGGAGGAAGCCATGCGCTCGACCGTCACCATTCCAATCGCCATCGCGCTGTTATCGTTGGCCATCGCCGCCTGCTCGCGCGAACAGGCATCCGCCACACAAAGCGGCTCCGAACCGTCCCAGATCGCATCGACCAGCCCGGCGCCCGCACCCGCTCTCGATACGTTGACGCCCGAAAAAGCCGCCGCGCTAGTCAAAGATGTCTACACCTACGCCTACCCGCTGGTGCTGATGGACGTCACGCAGCGGCAGGCGACCAACGTGCCAAACGCGACCGCGGTGTCGATGCGAGCGCCGATCAACCAGTTCGCGCACTTCCGCAGCTACCCGAAGGCCGACGCCAAGGACGTGGTGCGGTTCAACTTCGACACGCTGTACTCGTTTGCCTGGCTCGACCTGAGCCAGGGGCCGGTCATCCTCACGGTTCCGGACACCGACGGCCGCTATTACCTGGTGCCGACGCTGGACATGTGGTCCGACGTATTCTCGTCCTTGGGCGCGCGCACGACGGGCACCAAGGCCGGCCACTTTGCGTACGTGCCTCCCGGCTGGACCGGCACGCTGCCGGAGGGTGTCGAGAGAATCCAGGCGCCGACGTCGACGATCTGGATGATGGGACGCACGCAGACGAACGGGCCTTCCGACTACGAGAACGTGCACAAGGTCCAGGACGGCCTGAAGCTGACCCCCCTGGCGAGTTGGGGCAAGGACTACGCGCCGCCGGCGACGTCGCCGGTCGACGCCAGCGTGGACGACAAGACACCGCCACTGGTAACGCTGGACAAGATGAGCGGCGTCGATTTCTTCAACCGCTTCGCGCAACTGCTGAAGAAATATCCGCCGCACGCCAACGACTACCCGATCCTCTTCCGCATGCGCGCGATGGGGCTGTCGCCCGGGCACGACTGGGACGCCGGCAAGTTCGACGATAAGACCACTGCACTCATCAACGATGGCGCGAAGGCGGCGCTGGCCGACATCACGGCCAACATCAAGCGCGGCGGCGGCGCCACCCACGTCAACGGCTGGAATCTGACGACCGAGGGCATGGGCGCCTACGGCACGTCCTACCTGCGACGCGCCACCGTGGCGCTGGCGGGCCTGGGCGCCAACCTGCCTGAGGATGCGATCTATCCGTCGGTGTTCGCAGACAGCGACGGCAAACCGCTGGATGGCGCCAACAAGTACGTCCTGCACTTTGACAAGGGCCAACTGCCGCCAGCCGACGCCTTCTGGTCGCTGACCATGTACGACGCGCAGGGTTTCCAGGTGCCGAACCCCATCGACCGCTTCGCCATCGGCGACCGCGACAAGCTCAAGTTCAACGCCGACGGTTCGCTGGACATTTATATCCAGCCTCAATCGCCGGGCGCGGACAAGGAGTCCAATTGGTTGCCGTCACCGGTATCCGGCCCGATCCAGCCGACGCTGCGCCTGTATTCGCCCCGCGCCGCTGTCATGGAGGGTGCATGGGCGCCACCGGCGCTAAAGCGCATGTAGCAAGCGCGCAGTAAAACCCGGGGAGGCCCGTTGTAGCGGGCCTTCCTGATGGCTTGCGCGAACAAGCTGGATGTCCGCTTTTGGCCGATAGCGGACGTTCGGCCGGGACGAGCTGGGCCGGGCTGCTAATGTCCGCTTCCGACCCTAAGTGGACATCGAAGAGCCGTCCGACGCGCTGTCTTACTTCGCCTTTTGCTAGCCAGCGACTCGTGAGCGGTCTATTGCCGCGATCATCACGCCTGCTCAGGCAAGTTCCGCCGAGAATTCTCGCGGGGGCGACGATGCTGATCTTGGTGTTGGAAGACGACCCGGACTGCGCCGCCTGCGTTGTCATGGCGTTGAGGAACCTAGGCCACACGGGCCGTTCATGCCAGATCGGTAAAGGAAGCGATCGAACTGATCCATCGGGAGCCATCAATTGCCGCGGCGCGGCTGGATGTTGATCTCGGAGGCGAGACGGGTGCCAACGTCGCCATCCTGCTTACTGAGCGCGGGATTCCGTATGTGGTTGCAAGTACATATGACGGCGACGAGATTCTCGCTGTGATGCGCGGTGGACCACATTTGAGGAAGCCGTACCTGTTGAACGACCTCGAGAGTGCACTACAGATCTGTCGAGCGTGCTCAGATGGACGGTGAGGATTCAATGGCCTGTTCGCAGCCGATCCATCTGGCGTTGTGAGTGTGGCAAAAGTCCGCTTCTGGCTGTTAGCGGACACCGGGGCTGCCAGGCGCCGGGACCGGTACTAATGTCCGCTTCAGACCCACAGCGCTTTCCTAGCCCGCTGGGGCTTCGTCGCTGTTCTCGCGCTGCTGGAGAATCTTGGCCACCTGCGTGTCGGCGGCAGCCCGATGCTGTAGTGACTTGCACATCTCAATCCCGGCCGAGGTCAGTGCGAGTCCTTCATCACCCTCAGTCACCAACCCGCTCTCGATCATTCGGTCTCGAACGACGGAGTCATCATCGGTCAGCGCGGCCTGCTGGGAGATTCGTGTTAACACCTCCAGCAATGCGAGGTCTTCGAGCGAGATAGGATCCATGGCCGTTCGGAGGTGTGGACACGCGACGTATTGTCGCAAGGGAAACTATACCAATTGGAGTTGGTCAAGGGCCTGAATCCGCACTCAGCCGAAGTGGGTGGGCTTCTCGCGAGTACTGCCTGGCAGTTCGGCCAAGTCTGCTGGCGAGTATCCGCTTTTTTTTGGCCAAGGCGAACCCCGTATAAGGCGTACCCGGCGGTACTAAACCCAAAGCGGACGGCAGATTAGGATCGCTAGATGGTCGCGGCGGAGAGCTGTTTCCTCGACGACGTACCCTCAAGCGCCTGCGGCGTCCGCCGCCCCGCGTCCGCCTCAAGTCGCCGCAGGCCCGCACGCGGGAGCAGGGACAGCTAGCAATAGCCCTGCCGCTCGGATGAGCGGCTGCAATGCGAGCAGAAGATCGAGAAGAGGGAACGGAGGGATTCAACTCCCTCCGCCCCTGATACGCACTTCACCCACGCAGACGGCTTCGCGCCATTCATTCCTCCGGGCGTCGCAACGAGACGATGCCACCTTTGGATACAGCAATCTTGTCGGCGTCGAGCTTGGGCAGCGTCAGCTCAACCAGCTCGGCGGTCCAGTCCTCCGCACGGACCCGGCAGAGTTCGCCCAGGTAAGTACTGTCGCGCTCGCGCACCGCGACCGGCCCGCATGTGGCATCGTCCAGACCCTGCCGCCACGCCGCGAGTAGTGCGGCTGGATCGGGATGCGTGGCAGCCAGCGCACGCAGCGCCAAGCCCTGCACGTGTACTTGCGCTTGCAGACTGCACACGGTTTCTTCAGTGCTTCTATCCATGCGTGTCCTCCCGTCGGGCTAGGAGTTGAAGACGGACCCGACCTGGATACGCCGAGGCGTGGATTCGGGTCGCTTGGGAATGCTGATCGTCAGCACGCCGTTGTGCCCGGACGCGGTGATGCCGTCCGGGTCGGCACTGTCGGGCAGCGCGAAGCGCCGGTGGAAGACGCCGTGTCGACGCTCAATGCGCGAGTACCGTTCGGTTTCGTCCACCTTCTCTTCGCGACGTTCGCCCTTGATCGTCAGCAAGCCCTTGTCCATCTGCACCTCGATCGCCTGCGGATCGACGCCAGGAATATCCGCGTACAGCAGGAAGCGATCAGCTTCTTCCTTGATGTCCACGCGCGGCACCCATTGGCTTGTGACGACCGACGACTCGTCGGTGGTGTTCTGGAACACACTCCCCTCGAACAGGCGGTCAAAGATCTGCTTGACCGGATCCTTCATCGAACCCTGCGCGGGCCACTGGGGATTACGAACCATCTCGTTCATGGCTAGGTCTCCAACTGGCAAGGGACGGTCACTCCGTCCGCCGACGAGAATGGATTCCAGCAGGCGATTTTCAAGACTCTCAGATTAGCGCCCTGAGCGCGTTTGAGTTCGATTTTGCTATGTTGAGGCCGTGTCGAGGCTCCCAATGCCCGCCATGTCCTAAGCCGACCGGACGGCAAATTCCGATACCTTTCTCCGTAGCCTCGACGTTGAGCGTCTGCAAGGACCCCGGCCTCCGCTCGTGGCCGATAGCGGACGTTGGACAGTGCGGCGCGGCGGCGTGGAGGTCCTCTCCTTAATGCTAGCCATGGCGGACGTCGAGCCGACGACGCAATGCGGCGGTGCGACTGGCTCGCAGTGATGCAGGACACGAGGTCCGCTCACGCGCAGAGATACGCGCCATCATTCGCACCGCGCAACCAAAGGCATCTTCAGCGCTGCTTCGTAGGCGCTCCTGGACGAATCAGCGCGTTGTGGGGCCCTCGGAAAATCTATGCGCACCTTCAGCGGAGTGCCGTTGGGTCCACGTATCGTCCCGATGCCCTCGAATGTACGAAGGCGTCGAGTGCTGGCGTCGTAGGTGATCTGCATGCTGGGCGCGACGAAGTCCAGCCAGCTATCGAGGCTGAGCCGGAAACGTACGAGGCCGGCCCCTGGCGCATCCACGCGCTGGACGCGTATGGGCACCTGTGAGCCGCGGCTGGGCACGACAAACTGGGCGCGCGACGGTGAGCCGTCTGCGAGTGAGTTCCATCGTTCGCGCACCCAGTCGTCGAAGCCCGCGTCGATCACCGTGTCGGAGCCGACGACCACCGTCCGCTCGCGCAGCGGCGAGAACGCCGACGCGCGCCAGTACGCCCGACGCGTACCCGATGCGCCATCCACGCCTTCGCGGTAGCCGTCGCGGGCATCGTCGAACTCGAAGACGGGCGCGCCCGGCAACGCGGTGTCGATCACCCGCTTGCGCGCGAATGCCCGTCCATCGGGACATCTGTACACGACCAGACGAGTGCGTTCGCTCCCGGTGGTGCGGATCCAATGCTGCTCCTCGTACAGCAGGCGGCCGGTACGCAGGTCCGTCGCTTTTCCCGTCGTATGTTCGATGGTGGCTCCGCCGGCCACCCCACTTGCGAACAACAACATCGCGAGCGCGCGGGCGCCACGCGCGGTCGCGGCCGACTGCGATATGCGATCCGCGGCCGGTCGCACGCGCGTGCCAGAAATCACATGTTCGTGCTTACCTGTCGGGCTCATAGAACCAGGTGTTCACGTGTGCCGTGCCAATCGGGATGCCTGCGGTGAAGGCGGACACGCCGAACACCGTATTGAGCGCGGAGGCCGCATCGGCCGTCAGCGTGACAGCGACGTCGCCAACACGGAGCTGACCGACGCGCGCGTTGCGTTTCACGGTGGGCGCGGTAGACAGCCCGAGATCGAACAACGGAAGTCGGCCGACCACGGAGTCGTTCACCTTCACCAGCCCGGTAAGGACCGGCGTGGCGCCGGTGGTGTCGATCACGAAGCTGCCCAGGTTCACCATCAAGGCGCCGGCGGCGAGATCGAGCCCGCCGGTATGCACGATCTCGCCCTTGATCGTGCCCAGGTCGACTTCACCGGCCGGGATCGGGAAGGATGCGGTCCCGCCGCGCAGGCGCGCAGGATGGCTCGCCGTGGCGCGGACGCCCAGGCTGCCCAGTGCGCCGGTGAACGTCGGGCTGAGTTCGACGCGCGTGTCGCCGCCGATTGTCGAAACAGTGGGCGCGGCATGCGCCGGAGTAGCGAGAGCGAGCGACGAGACCAGCAGGACGCCGCCGATGAGAGCTGGAGTGCGCATGGAATCTTCCTCATCCGTAGGGGAACCGCGCAAGGCACGCGCGGTGATCCCAGCTTCTCCCCGCATTCGCTGGGCCTCCAGCGGACAAGCACGCAATCGGGCTCGGTAGTTGTACGCAGGGATCAGCGTTCGGTGTCACCGGTGCCGCGCGATTCCGGCCAGCGTTGCGGCACCTTGCGCAGTTGGTCCATGGGGTAGCCCATGTCGCGCAGTCGCTGCACGGCATCGGCGTACATCGCGTCGGAAATCGTGGGCGTGCGCGCCATGATCCAAGCGTAGTCGCGCTTGCTGCGGGCGACGATGGTGAGCGTGTAATCCGGGTCGAGATGGGAGATGACATATTCAGCCTGGATCGGCCAGATGAACTGCATTCCCCACACCGCATTACCCGTGCCCGGCCGCACGGTGCCAATGGGCTCCATCATGCGCACCGGCGCGTCGAAGCTTCCACGCCGGTAGCGGAAATGCGTCTGTATGCGGCCGTCGTCGCGCATCGAGTACGACTCGATGGCGTTGTAGGCCTCTCGCTCGGGGAACGACGGGATGTGGGCGATCACGTACCAGTCGCCCATGAAGCGCGGGATGTCCACCGTCGCGACCCTGGGCACAGTGGGCGCGGTATGGGCGCAACCGCACAGTGCGAGCACACCGGCGATGAGTGCGGATGGAAGTCTCATGTCAGTCCTCCCGCACGAAGCGGTAGTGGGCCACCTGCCATTCCTCGCCGTCGCGATACCCGAACAACTCCGCGCAGGCCATCCAGAACATGCGCCAGCGCTGGTTCCACAAGCCCGCGGCATCGCCGTAGGCCTGGCGCAGATGGCGCATCACTTCATCGCGTCGTGCGTCGTGGTTGGCCAGCCAGTGGTTGGCGGTGCGCGCATAGTGCTCCCCGTCCATTATCCAGCGTTCGTCCAGCTGCAACGACTGCTGGAAATGCAGCAGCGTGTCGGCGGCGGGCATAAGGCCGCCGGTGAAGAAGTGGCGTCCCATCCAGTCGTCCTTGCCGTCGTCATCGAACGGATAGAGCAGGGTGCGGTGGCAGAAGATGTGCACGAAGAGGCTGCCGTCGGGGCGCAGCCATCGGGCGATGCGCCGCATCAGCACGTCGTAGTTGCGCATGTGCTCGAACATCTCCACGGACACACAGCGATCGAACGAGGTGCGGTCGAGTTCGAGGCGGTTGACGTCGCAGGTGATGACGCGAACGTTGTTGAGGCCCAGCTCGTGGCATCGGGCCAGGATATGCTCGCGCTGCCCATGCGAGTTCGACACGGCCGTGATGCGCGAATGACGGTATCGTTGCGCCATCCATAACGTGAGGGACCCCCAGCCGCAGCCAAGCTCGAGGATGTCGAGTCCATCGGCCAGGCGCGCGCGCTCGGCGTAAAGCTCGAGCATGGCGTCCTCGGCTTCGTCGAGCGTTTCGCGGCCGGTGGGGTAGTAGCAACACGAGTACTTTAGCCGCGCGCCGAGACAGGCCTGGAAGAACGCAGCCGGCAGTTCGTAATGCTGGCGGTTGGCAGCATCGGTATGAAGGGCGAGCGGGCTGTGGCGCAACATCGACAATCGTTGCGTCATGCGTTGCGACTGCCCCTGGGTGCCGCCGGCATGCTCCTCGCGCAAGCGTTGCGCGCACAGGCGACGGATGCCGAATCGGACCACGGCATCGGGCAGGAGCGCGCGTTCGGCCATCCCCAGCAGGCCAGGGGCGGGCAGGTCGGGAATCGCATGCAGCACGGTGCTCATCGGTCTTCCTTCGGAAACCAGGGGAACAGCATCGGGGTGGAGCGTTGGTAACGGCGGTAGTCGTCGCCGCGCGTGCGCAACGCCTGGCGCTCGGTGTGCGGCACGCCACTGAGCCAGCGCAGGAAGGCATACATCGTCAGCGGGCCTGACCAGGCCAGCCACGCGATCGGCGATCCCACGGCAAGTAGCACGTAGGCGAACCAGTGCAGCCACTCGAAGAAGTAGTTGGGGTGCCGGCTGTAGCGCCACAGGCCGGTGCGCATCGTGCGGCCGCGGTTTTCGGGGCGCGAGCGAAAGCGGGCGAGCTGCGCATCGGCGACCGTTTCGCCAACGAGGGAGACCACCCATACGAGCACGGCCGCCCATAGGAACCCGGTGGATTCCAGCGGATTGCGCGCCACTGCCGCAAAGGGCAGCGCGAACAGCACCACCAGCAGCGCCTGCGCCTGGAACAGCACGAGCCATCGCAGCGGTGCATCGCCCCAGCCATCACGCAACGCGCCGTAGCGGCCGTCCTCGTGTTCGCCGTGCACGCGCCGCCAGAGGTGCCACGCCAGGCGAAGGCCCCAGAGTCCGCCGAGCAGTGCGAGCAGCAGGCGCGGCGCCGTAGCGCCATCCCCCAGTGCCGCCAGCAGCACGGCCGCCGCTGCGACGCCGCCCGCCCACACGACGTCGACCAGTCCCGCGTTGCGGTGGCGCTGCTGCCACCACCAGGCGAGCGTCTGCGCGAGCGCCGCGAGCGCCCACACGAGCAGCAGCGAAGCGCCGGTGCTCATCGCGAGCTGCCCACGGCGAACGGTCTGGAGACGGCGCCGCCGCGCGCGTGTCGCGCGACCAGCGTGAGCGCCCAGGTTGCGATCGCCCAGCCGATCGCCAGCGCGATCGTGGCTTGCACCGTGGCGATCAATTCGATGGCGCCCAGCCGCTCCGCACCCAGATACGCCATTGGTCCGCCCACGGCGCCGAGTACGATCGCCATTCCGGGACGCAGCCATGCCAGCGAGTGGTTAATCGTCATCGCGAACGCGGCCCACAACGCGACGATCCACGCGGGCGCGGGGAGAGCGATGCTGCCGCGGTAGTCGATCCAGCCCAGCTGCGCGAGAGACCCGTCAAACGCCACAGCCGTCAAGACGGCGCAGGCAACCAGCCAAGCGTCCGCGCGGCGGCACGACGACGCGAGCCACTGCAGTGCGACGAAGGTGACGCACGCGACGACACCCGGCCACGGCGCGCCATGGACCGCGCCGAGCACGCAGGCCCACCATGCAATCTGGAAGCCGGCGAAGTTCGCCATGGAACGCATCATTCCTCCGTAAGGGCCGCGTCCTGCGCGTGCGGCCGATACCCTGGACGCGCGAAGAGCATCTGCGCGACACCGATCGATCGCTCGCGAAAGCCGCCTTCGCAGTAGGCCAGGTAGAACTCCCACATGCGGATGAAACGTTCGTCGAAACCAAGTGCGCGCACTTGTGGCAATCGGTCCAGGAAGCGACCCCGCCAGGCCTTCAACGTCCGTGCGTATGAAAGTCCCATGTCCTCCAGGTGCAGCAGTGAAAGATCGCTGGCCGCCGCCTTCGCTGACATCATCGCGGCGATGGACGGGATGAACGAGCCAGGGAACACGTAACGCTTGATGAAGTCGACCGACCGAACTGCCTGCTCGTAACGGTGGTCTTCGATGGTGATGGCCTGAACCAGTGCGAGCCCCTTTTCCGAGAGCCGCTCACCGATGCACGCGAAATAGCGGCGCAGGTTCTCCGGTCCGATGGCCTCCACCATTTCGACAGACGCGAGCTTGTCATAGGTTCCGTCCAGCTCGCGGAAATCGCGCAGCAGGACGGCCACGCGATCCTGCAGTCCGGCCTCGGCGACGCGCTGGCCCGCCAGTTCGTACTGCTCGCGCGAAAGCGTCGTGGTGGTGACGTGGCATCCGTACTCGCGCGCGGCGTGCACTGCGAACCCGCCCCAGCCGGTGCCGATTTCCAGCACGCGATCGCCTTGGCGCAGTTGCAGCTTGCTGCAGATCGTATCGAGCTTGCGTTTGGAGGCCGCCTCCAGCGTTTCGTCTTCGCGTTCGAACAATGCCGACGAGTACATCAGGTCGTCGGACAGGAACAGCCGGAAGAAGGTATTGCCCAGGTCGTAGTGGGCCGCGATGTTGCGGCGTGCGCCCGACGCGGTATTCCTTCGCAGCGCGTGGGCCAGGCGGAGCGCCCACCCGGCAGCGCGCGCGGGGCCGCGCTCCACGTTGTCCAGCAGATCGCGATTACGTACAAGCAGTCGCACCAGGCCGACCAGGTCGTCGCACGTCCACGCGCCGTCCATGTACGCCTCGGCGGCGCCGACGCTGCCGCCAAGCGCCACAGCGCGATAGAAGCGTGTGTCGCTCACGCGCAGCGTCGGCCACCGCGCATGGCCGGCGTTCTCGCCGAGCGTGATCGACCCCCACGGGTCGTGCAGCACGACGGCGCCGGAACGCAATGCGTTGAGCTGCGACACGACGCGACCGCGCAGGAGCCGATCGATGGCGCCGACGCCGGGCAGGGGAAGGGTTTGCTGCGCGGTGTCGCTCATGGTGCCGTGCCCTCGCCGGGATGAGGGTGGAAAGGAATGCGCTTGAGCCAGAGCTTCAGCGCCTGCCAGTGGATGGCACCGACGATCTGCAGCGTCATCGCGGGATATCGCCACAGTACGCGCGACAGCGCGGCCGCATCGAGCGGGCGGCGCTCCAGCGACAGCGTGGCGTCGAACTCGCGCCGCTGGTCGTCGTACACGTTCATGTGCACATTCAGGGTGTCGCCGGGCGGCGTGAACGTCCAAGCGTAGCGGCGTCGCATCGGCATGAACGGCGAGACGTGGAAGGTCTTGTCGAACTGCCAGTGGAATGCGCGTCCGCGTGGCTCCGCGGCCACGACCGGCAGCACGTAGGCGTGCCGTTCGCCCCATGGTGTATTCGTGATCTCGGCCACGACATGTTCCAGCGTCCTGTGGTCGGCTCCGTAGCAGTAGTAGAAGCTCACCGGGTTGAACACGTGACCGCAATAGCGGGCGTGGGTAAGCAAGCGGATCGGCCCGATGGACGATGAACCGGTGACTGTCGCGATGCGTTGGCGCACCGCCTGTGCGAGCGGCACCTCGACGGGGCCGAGGTAATCGCTGCGGCGGAATTCGCCGAGGTTGCGGCCGCGCGTGGACCAGAGCGGATGCGCATCCAGGATCGCTTCCACTTCGTCCAGATCGAGGAATAGCTGCGCCATCCGGTACTGGAAAGCATGCCGACGCGGCGCGAAACGGCGGTGCCGCACCGTACCTTCGTACAGTGCGCTGCTGCGCGGCCGCATGCGTTCGCCGCCGTCGCTCATGCGCGGCCCCACGCGAGATTGCCGGGCGTCGCGTTGTCGATCGAGCGCGGTTCCGGCGCGATCTCCGGCCACGCGACCCCGAGCGAGCGGGCGACCTCGACGGCGCTGCGAAGCCCGTCCTCGTGGAATCCCCATCCCCAGTACGCGCCTGCAAACCAGGTGCCGCGACGGCCCTGTATCTCGTGTCGGCGCGCCTGCGCGGCGACCGCTTCGGTCGTGAAGACCGGATGGTGGTAACGCACGCGCTTGAGGATGCGACGCGGATCGATGGCATCGCTGCGATTGAGCGTCACCACCACTGGCGTCGTTAACGGCAAACCTTGCAGCAGGTTCATGCAGTAGCTCACGGTGCACGCCTGCGCCACGTCGGCGCCGACGTGAGCGTTCCACGCTGCCCATGCCTTGCGGTTGCGAGGGAGCAGTCGTTCGTCGGTGTGGAGGACGACGTCGTTGGTCTGGTAGGCGATTGCGCCGAGCACCTCGCGCTCACGTTCGTCCGCGTCGGACAGGAGCGAAAGCGCCTGGTCGCTGTGGCACGCCAGCACCACCTGGTCGAAGGTCTCCTCTCCCTCGGCGGTCGTCAGCGCGATGCCATTCTGCAGCCTTCGGACGGCCTGCACCGGAGCGGCGAGTCGCACGGACGCCGACCACCGTTTGGCAAGCGCGTCCACGTAGCGCCGCGAGCCTCCGCGCACGACCTTCCACTGCGACCGCCCGACGGCCTGCAGCATCTGGTGGTTCGCCATGAACTGCACCAGGTGCCGAGCGGGAAAGTGCAGGATCTGATCGGCGGGCGCCGACCACAGCGCGGAAGCCATGGGAACCAGGTGATCGTCGCGGAACGCCTCGCCGAAGCCCTGAGCGAGCAGGTAATCGCCCAGCGTGGGGCCGGGATCGGTGCCGGCGAGCAGTCGCGGCGCGATTCGGTAGAAGCGCCACAGGTCGGCCAGCATGCGAAGGAACCGCGGCGACATCAGGTTCCGCCGCTGGCAGAACAGTGCGTCGAGCGAGTTGGCGTTGTATACCAGGCCGGTGCGTTCGTTGTGCACCGAGAAGCTCATGGTGGTGTCCTGCGTGGGCACGTCCAGTTCGCGGAACAGCCGTGTGAGCAGGGGATAGTGGACGGGGTTGTGCACGATGAAGCCGGTATCCACCGCCAGCGCTACGCCGTCCACGTCCACCTCGTGCGTGTGCGTGTGTCCGCCGAGATAGTCGTTCGCTTCGAACAGCACGACTTCGTGCTCGCGCGACAGCAGCCACGCCGCGCCGAGTCCCGAGATGCCCGAGCCGATGATCGCGATCCGCATCTCAGTGCCTCGCCCGCGCCCAGACCCAGGCCGGCACGGGCTTGAGGTCGCGCACGAGACCGACCCAGGCCAGCAACTTCAGGCCGTACCAGGTCAGGTCGATCTCCCACCAGCGGAAGCCCTGTCGCGCCGTCCCCGGGAAGAAGTGGTGGTTGTTGTGCCAACCCTCGCCGAAGGTGAGCAGCGCCAGCCACGCGTTGTTGCGGCTGTCGTCGCGCGTCTCGAAGCGTCGGCTGCCGAAGCGGTGCGCCAGCGAATTGATCGTCACCGCCACATGGAACAGCACTATGGTGGAAACGAAGAATCCCCAGACGACCAGTTGCATGCCGCTGGTTTCGAGAGACGGCGCGGCGTGCTGCAGGAACGCGCCCAGGCCGTAGAGCGCCGACGCAAGCGCTACGGGAATGACGATGTCGTAACGGTCCAGCCACCGAAGTTCCGCGTAGCGAGCGAGATCCGGCACGCGCGAGAGGTCCGTGGCGAACGCGCGTCGGGTGAGGAACCAGCCGACGTGGCTGCGCCAGAACCCGTGGACGCGGGGGGAATGAAGGTCCTGCGGCGAATCGGCATGCGCGTGGTGGTGGCGATGATGAGCCGCCCACCAGAGCGGGCCGCGCTGCACGCAGGAGGCGCCTATCAACGCGAAGGCGAACTGCACCGGGCGCGACGCGTGAAAAGTGCGATGCGAGAAATAGCGGTGGTAGAACGCGGTGATTGCGAACATCCGCACCGCGTACAGCACCGCCGCGACGACGACCGCCGTGGCCGACACGCCGACCCAGAACACGCCGAGGCAGGCCAGGTGCATCGCGACGAAAGGTACGACGCGCACGAGGTCGAGCCTGTCGAAATCGTCGATCTCGTCGGGCACGTGCGTCGCGCCGGCGTCGAACCATCGGCGAACCGAGGCGAGCACGTGGAAGCGCCAGGGCAGGGGAGACGGAGCAGGCATCGGGTCGCCACGAAGGATCCGGGACGCTTTATGGCACGCAGGGCCCGTCGGCCACATCCGTAGATTTGCGTAGACCGGCGGTCCTTTTCAGGAAGTACCGGCGCTGACCGCGCGAAGTTGCGTAGTTGTACCGAAGGCATGCGGCGGCGCCGGCGCTAACGTCGAGCTGACGCGGCAACGCATGCATGGTGGCCGCATCGTGTCCACGACGATCCTTCTACGGAGATGCTCATGAAAACGATGACGATTGCGGCGATCGCATTTCTGGCCTGTACATCGGCGCATGCCGCCGGTCCCCAACCCGGCCGGTTCTCGCTCACACTGCTCGGCGGCGGCGATGTCCCTGTCAGCGGCGACGTGCACGACGGTGCGACGGTCGACGTTCCCGATCTCGGGCCGCTCAACCCGGCGCTGGCAGGCGTCGACGCGCAGTTGCGCATCGGCTCGCGCACGCACGAACGCGTCTACGACATGGCCTCCACGTACGGGCTGCGCATGGCATGGGGCATGAGCGACCGCATGGAAGTATTCGGCGAACTGCGGGAGACGCACGCGTCGGCGGGGAACGTGCAGGTCGGCGAGGCCTACGTGCCCGCCCTCGATGTCGCACTACCGGTGTATGGCCGGTTCTCGTCCTACCAGGCGTGGAGCGCGGAAGTGGGTGTGCGCTGGTTCTTCATGGATCCCGGTTTTGCCCGTCCGTACGTGGCCGCGCGCCTGGGCGGCACGGAGACGGACGACATTGATGCGACCTTCCAGATCCCCGCAGCCGATATTCTGATCCCCAACGCGCCGTTCTACGAGAAGAAATGGGCCCTCAGTGCGGGGCTGGATGTCGGCGTAAACGTTCCGCTTTCCGAACACGCCAGTTTCATCGCCGAAACTGGCGTGCGCTACGTCGACGACCTGGAAGGAGACGACAGCGCGATCGGACCGCTGGGCCTGTCCCGCATCAACGACACGGGCCGGCGCATTTCCGTTCCGGTGACGCTGGCGGTGCGGTGGGACTTCTAGGGGATGGGGCGCGTCGTGCGAAGCCCAGGCGTGAGGCCGTATTCATCGGCCTTGCGCACCAGCTCCAGCGTACTGTGCACGTCGAGCGCCTGCATGATCGCGTACTTGTGCGACTCGACCGTTCGCACGGACACGCCGAGTTCGGCGGCGATCTGCTTGGACCGCAGGCCGGCCGACACCAGTTGCAGCACCTGCATCTGCTTGTCGGTGAGCTCCTGTTTCTGGCCTCGACCGGGTGCGGCGATCACGTGCGCACCCAGCGTCGGGGTGATGTAGGTGCGGCCCCCACGCACCGCGTGGATCGCCCGGAGCAGTTCCTCGCCGGCGGAACTCTTCAACACGTAGGCCGATGCACCGGCGCGCAGGGCCTGCTCCGCGAGCGTGGGCTCGGCGTGCATGGTCAAGAATACGAACGGCACCTCCACGCCGGTCGCGCGCAGTTCGCGCATGACGCTGAGGCCGTTGCGATCGGGCATGCTGAGGTCGGTTACCACCAGGTCAGGCGCGTACAGATGAACGGCGTCCAGGAGTGCGGTGCCGCTGGACACGCACGCCACCAGTTCGCACTCGTCTTCCAGCAGGCGCTGGAGCCCTTCGGCCACCAGGCGGTGGTCGTCGGCAAGCACGACGCGTGGTCGATCAGCGGGCATCTCGGGCATCATCGTGACCTGCGGCGGAGGAGGGTGCCTCCGTGGCGAGGGTACTCCACTGACGGGCTGGAAAGTTGCAGGAGGTCATCATGAGCATGCACCGCGCGACCGGCCATCCTTTCGCCGTCGCCGGCATCGTGGCGGTGTCGGTGGCGTGCTCGCAGTGGGCGTCGATGCTGCTCTGGATGCCGAACCCGCGCAGTCATATGGTGTGGTTTCCGGGCGCGGTCCTTCTGGGCGCGCTGTTGCTGCAGCCACGCCGGCGCTGGTGGGCCTGCCTGCTCGGCACGGCCGTCGGCGAGGCAGCGGCATTCGGCGTCCTGGGCGTTCCACCGCTGGCGGTCACGGTCGCGATGCTGGGCTCGCTGGTACTCACTCCGGCGGTCGCGATGGCGCTGGAATCGCTGCGCAGCCGCCTGCAATCTCCGCTGGAGGACTTCCGCCTGCTTACCGCCTTCGTGGTGCTCGGCGGACTCGCGCTCCCGATGCTCAGCGCTGCGTGGATCGCCATCGCGATCCGCGGCAACGTACTGGAACCGTACCTGTCGGATTGGCCCAACGTCACGCTCGCGCAGAGTCTTGGCAACCTGATGCTCGTACCAGCCGTCGTGTGGACCGCGATGCGTCGGCGCAACGCGGTGCCGCTGGAAGCCAATGGCACCAGCCTCGCTGTCGGCGCGGGGCTGCTGGTGATCTTGTGCCTGCTGTGGACGTGGCACTTGCCCATGCAACGTCTCCAGCCGGCGCTGGTGGTCGCACCGGTGCCATTCCTGATCTGGGCCATGGTGAGCTTCCGCGCCGTCGGCGCCTCGCTGGCGATGCTCGCCGTGGGCCTGCTGGCCATGCACTTCAGCGTCGCCGGAGTAGGGCCTTTCATCCGCGACGACCTGGCCACGACCACGATCGCCGTTCAGCTGTGGACCGCCTCGCTCACCGTAGCGCTGCTCTACATGACCGTAGTCGTCGAGCAGCGCGCTACGCGCACGCAGGCGCTGCAGCACGCGCACCAGCGGCTGCAGTCGATGACGGTGCAGCTGATGCGCGCCCAGGAGGACGAGCGAAGCCGCATCGCGCGCGACCTGCACGACGGCATCAACCAGTCCATCGCCTCCATCGCGATTCGACTGAGCATCGCCCGCCAGAACACGCAGGGGGCGGCCGAACGCGAGTTGCTCGGCGAACTGCAGGCGGCCGTGACCGACGTGTCCGAAGACGTACGCCGCCTTTCGCACGAGCTGCACCCCAGCCTGCTGCGGTACACGGGCCTGACGATGGCGCTGCGTTCGCTCTGCGAAGCGCAACCGGCCGAGCTGCGCGTGCATGCAGAACTGGACGAGTTGCCCGACCTCCCGCTCGAAGTCTCCACCGCGCTGTACCGCATCGCGCAGGAGTCGCTGCGCAACGTCGAGAAGCATGCCCACGCCAGTCAGGTCACCGTGCGTCTCCAACGTGTGGGGTCCGACATCCAGCTTGAGATCGGCGACGACGGCGTCGGGCTTGAAGATCATCGGCACGATGCGCCGCGCGGACTGGGTCTGCTCAGCATGCGCGAGCGTGCTCGCGAAATCGGCGGCGAGCTTCGGCTGGTGAGTGGCTTGCACGGTGGAACGCGAGTCATCGCGCGAGTGGCGGGCGTCGCTTCGCAGGCGAACCAGCGCGACGACACCTGGGGTTAGCGGGTCACGCAAGCGCATCGTCATGCCGCCTCGCCGATCTCCGGCGCGTCGCGATTCCAGTGGAGCCACGCGCTTTGCACGGCCAGCGCCAACGCGAGGATGAGTGCCGCGATCCCCGTGGTGCTAGCGCCATCTATTGACGCGCCGGACTGCTTCACGTACAGCGCGACCAGGCCCCACACCGCGGCCGCCACGTAGGGGATATTTCCGCGCATTGCCAGATTGGCGAGCAGCAGCAGGGTCGCCGCGCCGCCCAGCAGCGCGATGCTCCACGGGAGCTGCACGGCGGTGGACAACCATTGGTGCGCGACGATCAGCTGCGCTGTGTTGAGGAACACCGCCAGCGAAAGCCAGCCCGCATGAAGCGAGAGGGGCAGCCACGCGAAGACCGTCTCTCCCGGCCATGTGCGGGCCGGTTGCGAGAGCGTTGTCGCGCAGTACAGCAGGCACACCAGCGCGGCGATGATGATGGCCCATGCCGCGACGAACCAGCCCATCGAGAACACTGGCATCCACGCCGCCGTGAGCACGAACCCGGCCGTCGCCATTGGCACCACACGGTCGCGCTGCGGATGCGAGCGGCGGAAGAACCGCCAGCCGGCGTATGCGATGTCGAGCAGGAAGATCAGCCCCCAGATCCCGAAGGCGTAGCCAGCGGCGGACAAGAGGGTGGGGTAGCGGTCCGAAACGGCGCCGGTATCGGGCCCGAACGCGTCGCGCATCGTGAGGAACGCGATGGCCGGCATCGACAGCGCGCTCAGCAGGGCGAGGTATCGCATGGGCGTGCTCCATTCGAGAACGCAACGATGGAACCGCATCGCCCGCGTCTCGCGCATGCGTCGCAGCACTGGTCGGACGTCAGTAGAACTACGCAGGCCGGCCTGTTGGTCCTTCGCTGGACGCCGCCATTCGTCGCGGTCGATCGTATTGTCGGCGCCATCCAGTTGGTGTCCGGCCCGCACCCTGCGAGGGCCGGCTGCCGTGCCGGGCGGACTCCCTCGACCGGCGCGGCGGCATTCACTACGTCGTCTCATCGGGCACCAATCGCGCCAGGATTAGGGGCGCAAACGCGTGAGATCGCTATCTACCTCGCGCCGGCGCCGTCGCAGCGGGTTGGGAGCGACGAGGAAGCTGACGCTGACGCGATACCTGCAGACCTTCTGCGATACTCGCCGCCTTCCCTCGAGCCGTGCCCGATCATGCCAGCGAGCGCCAACCTTGAGTTCCTTGATGCGCCGGGCAAGGTGGCTTCGATGATGCGCAGCCACGACTGGAGCGGCTCGCCTCTCGGCCCGCCGGCGCAGTGGCCGCAATCGCTGCGCAGCGTTGTCAGCCTCCTGCTGTGGTCCAAGTTCCCCATGTTCGTCGCCTGGGGACCGCAGCTGGGCTTCGTGTACAACGATCCTTACGCGGAGATCCTCGGCGCGAAGCATCCGTCCTCACTGGGGCGGCCGTTCGAGGAGATCTGGTCGGAGATCTGGAGCGAGGTGGGGCCGTTGGCGCACCGTGCGCTGCAGGGCGAGGCCAGCTACGTCGAGAACATGCCGTTGCTGATGAGCCGCAAGGGCTACGACGAGCAGACCTGGTTCACGTTCTCCTACTCGCCGGTCACCGGCGACGACGGCCGAATCGCCGGCATGTATTGCGTGTGTACCGAGACCACGCACGGTGTGCTGCTGGAAGCCGCGCGCGAAGCGCAGACGCAGCGGCTCGCGTCCCTGGCCGAGCAGCGCCAGCTAGCGCTCGACGCCGCCCAGCTGGGATGGTGGCAGTACGACACCGCGACCGGCGCCGTCACGCACGACGAGCGTTATGGGCAGATCTATGGACTGGACGCATCGTCGCCGCGTCACGTCGATGAGATCCGTCATCTCGTGTATGAGGAAGACGCCCCTCGACTGCGGGCCGCAGCCGAGGCCGCGATCAGGTCGTCCGAGCCGGAACCTTACGCGATCGAGTACCGCATCCGTCGTCCGGATGGTGCCACCCGCTGGCTGGAGGCACGCGGCATTCCCAGCTTCGAGGGGAGCGGCGCGTCCCGCGTGTTGACGAGCTATGCAGGTACCGTCGCCGACATTACCGAGCGACGCATGGCCGAGGAAGTTCTGCGCGAGGATGAAGCGCGCTTCCGCCTGATGGCGAACGCATCGCCGGCCGCGCTCTGGCTGACCGATCCAAACGGCCATTGCACCTTCCTGTCCAGCCAGTGGTACGAGCTGACCGGCCAGACGGAAGCCCAGGCGCTGGGCTTGGGGTGGACCACAGCGACGCATCCGGACGACCAGGAGCATGCGCGCAACGCGTTCCTCGAGGCAAACCAAAAGCGCCAGCAGTTCCAGACCGAATACCGCCTTCGCACCGCCGACGGCTCCTACCGATGGGCGGTGGACCTGGGCCGACCGTGGTACTCGGAAACCGGTGAGTACGCGGGCATGGTGGGCGTGGTGTTCGACATCGATGCGCGCCGTCGCGCGGAAGAGGCTGTCGAGGAAGCCAGCCGTCGCAAGGACCAATTCCTCGCGACGCTCGCGCATGAACTGCGCAATCCGCTGACGCCGATCTCCAACGCACTGCAGGTCTGGCCGCACGTCGAGGGCAAGGCCGAGGAAGCCGGCCGGCTACGCGGGATGATGGAGCGACAGGTCCGGCAGATGGCGCGGCTCATCGACGACCTGCTTGATGTATCGCGAATCACGCGCGGCCGCATCGACTTGCGGCGGGAGCGGCTTGACTTGTCGCTTGCGGTCCAGGAGGCCGTCGAGGCACTCAAGCCGTTCATCGATTCCAACGCACACCGACTCGTTGTCGACCTGCCCGTGGAGCCGGTGTACGTTGAGGCGGACATTGGCCGGCTCGTACAGGTCTTCGGAAACCTGCTGCACAACGCGGCCAAGTACACCGCGCCGGGCGGCGAGATCCACATTGTCGCAAGGCAGGAACGCGATGCGGCGATCGTGACGATTCGCGACAGCGGGTTGGGCATTCCGACGGACATGCTCACGGAAGTATTCGAGATGTTCGCGCAGGTGGATCAGTCGCTTGGGCGTGCGCATGGTGGGCTGGGCATCGGCCTGACGCTGGTCAAGAGCCTCGTCGAACTGCACGGCGGCAGCATAAAGGCGCGCAGCGAAGGCCTGGGCTTCGGCAGCGAGTTCGAGGTGCGCCTGCCCGCGATTTCCGACGCGACCTCGCATGCCGAAGTGGCGCAGCCGCTCGCAGGAGCACTCCCGCTCCCGTCGCATCGCGTCTTGGTCGTCGACGATTTGACATCGTCGGCCGACACTCTGGCGATGATGCTCGAATCGCTTGGACAGCACCTGCATATCGCGTATGACGGCGCGGCAGCGTTGGAGGCGTACGATGCCTTCGGGCCAGAGATCGCTTTCATCGACATCGCGATGCCCGGCATGGATGGTTACGAAGTCGCGCGTCGTCTCCGCACCGGCGCAAGTCGCAGGCCACTGCTTGTCGCCTTGACTGGATTCGGCCAGGAAGAGGATCGCAATCGCGCACTGGAGGCAGGGTTCGACCATCACCTGGTCAAACCTGCAACGATTCAAGCGTTGCGGGAGATCCTCGCCGCCGTGCCGTTGCGCATCATGGGATGAACGCCCAGCAAGTTTCCAGGCTATAAGAGCGAGGTGACTAGTTTCCCTGTGCCCATTTTCAACCTCCGTCGAAGGATCTATTCGTCGCGTTACAGCGCGATACAGCAACGTGGACGCGGTGTCGAAGCTGCCGCGCCCATGGCCGCGGGCGCCCCTGAGCGCGCGTGCGGCGCCCCCAGATTCTTACCATGGACAAGACGGCCGCCGGCGCGAGGAGAGTTGCAGAGATGACCCATACGGGACAGGACATTCTTGCCGGCGGCGGTCAGATGGGCGAGCGCCTCCGCGACATGGACTGGAGCAACACGGCGCTCGGGCCCGTCGAAACGTGGCCTGAGGCACTGCGCACGTTGGTTCAGTTGATGCTCGCTTCCAACCAGCCGACGTACATCATTTGGGGACAGGCAAGATCGTTCCTCTACAACGATCACTACATGCCTTTTCTGGGCGCCAAGCATCCGGCGGCGATCGGGCGCGACATCCTCGAAGAGGTGTGGCCCGAGATACGTAGTGAACTCGAACCTTTGATTGACGCCGTGGCGAGCGGTGACCCGGTGCACGTCCCGAGCATGCGACTCATGCTTGAGCGAAATGGCTATCCAGAAGAAACCTATTTCTCGTTCTTTTTCGCGCCCGTGCGAGATGCATCCGGTAGCGTCGCTGGCATGTTCGGGGTCTGCAGCGACATCACCGCGAAGATGCGGCTGGAGCGGGATCTGACCACAAGTGACGCCCGGCATCGGCAAGTGCTCACGAATATGGACGAGGCATTCGTGCTGCTTGATCGCGACTTCCATGTGGTTGAGGTCAACCCGGTAGCGGAGCGGCTGACGCAGCTTAGTCGCGACGAACTGGTGGGGCGGCTGCACTGGGATCTGTTTCCCGGCACACTCGAATCGCCGATTGGCGAGATGTACGTGCGAGCGCAAGCCACCAGTCGGCCTGAAGTATCGAGTATCGCTACACGTTCGGCGATGGACGGGACTGCTGGTTCGACGTCCGTGCATTTCCTGTCGAGGAAGGGTTGGCGGTGTTCTTCCACGACATCACGCAGCGGCGCGAAGAGGCGAAGGCAGCCTCGCTCGCGGCCGAGCGTGTTCAGTTGGCCTTGGATGCCGGCGCAATTCTCGGAACGTGGGTGTGGTCGATTCCGGAGGACCGTATAAGCGGCGACGAGAGGTTCGCGCATCTTTTTGGCCTTGACGAGGCAGCCTGCCGTGAAGGCATCCCGCTAGGGGCGGCGTTCGATGCCATTCACCCCGCCGATCGTGAGCGCGTGTCTGCGGCGATAGACGAGGTGCTGGCGCGGGGCGGGGCATACCGCTGCGAGTACCGCGTACTGACTCGGGACGGTACGTGGACGTGGGTAGAAGCGAACGGACGTGTAGAGACGGACGAAAGAGGCAGGCCGGTGCGCTTCCCGGGCGTGCTGCTCGGCCATGATGAGCGTCATCGAGTCGAGGCCGAGCGCGACCGCGCACTGACGCTCCTTAAAACATTCACCGAGACCGTGCCCGGCGTGGTGTACGCGAAGGATCGCGAGGGGCGGCTGGTCGTTGGCAATCGCGGTGTCGCCGACCTGCTCGGCGTACCGGAATCGCAATTCCTGGGTCGTACCGACATCGAATTACTGGCCGACAGATCGCAGGCCGAAGCCGTCATGGCCAACGATCGCCGGATTATGGCTCGCGGTCTCCCCGAACAGATCGAGGAAGAGGTCCGGCTGGCGGATGGTGCACCTGCGACGTGGCTGTCCACCAAAGCGCCCTGGTTTGACGACGCGGGCAACGTGATCGGCGTGATCGGCGCTTCCATCGACATCACCGAGCGGCGCCAGATGATGCAGGAGCTGGAGCAGTCGGATCGACGCAAGGACGAGTTTCTTGCAATGCTCGCGCACGAACTGCGAAATCCGCTGGCGCCGATCCGCACGGCTGCCGAGCTGCTGCGTCTCGCGCCCGGGGACCAGGTAACGGTCGGCAAGGCGTCCGTGTCGGCTGGACATGCGCCTGCGGGGCGCTCAGATTTTGCTCTACAGTGCGATCACCGTGATGTGGAGCCGATCCACCGGGCTCTGTAACGGCCAGTAGAGCAAGTTACGAGCGGAGATATCGATGGAGGAGTTGGAGAAACATCAGGCAATTGTCGAAGGGCTGGAAGACGTCGCCAGCGGACGAACGATTCCTCACGAGGCCGTGTTGAACTGGGCCAGGAACCTTCTAGTTCGGAAGCTCAAATTTTCTGCCTCAAGAACGCTGAGCTTCTACCTAGGCATGACGCAATTTTCTACGCAGGACAGCGGGAAAGAGCCGTGTGCAGCAGGCGGGCCGCAGCGCAAACGGCTGCCGGGATCACTAATCTCTAAACGTTAGAGCGCGGGCCTAATCCGCTCCTGAACGTCTCGCGGCCTTAGACCTACCAAATTCAGCGAATGGCTTCGGTCGGTGTTTTCGTAAGAATCCACTTTTGGCGACTGAAGTTGAGAGACCCCACTTTTCGTCAAGGTATCGATTGGTGGCGTCGATTGGTGGCGGCGCTGAACGATGGCGCTCTTTCGATCCGCCCGCCCACTAATAGGCCTCCCATCGTCATACATGGGCCTTCATGGCTAACCTCGTAGTGGAATGCGGTCTATCAGACGACCAGGCCTGTCGGCGCGAATGGCGATCGCCCGCAAAAGCCCGGAAAAAAGGCCGCTCGACACAATGCCAATAACTTTCATTGGCATATACCAATTCGATTGGTAGCGACTTGCGTTGCTATATGAAATTGACGGGCGCTGCTTCCGCGCGCACCTAAGGGATTCTTTGTAAGCCCCAGTTGTTCAGCCGATTTGCGGGTGCTACGTTCGGGTCGTAACCGCGTATCCCAGGAGGTGTCTTCCGTCGCTGGAATAGCTTTCATCAATCGTCAGAAAGGAAAAGCCCCCGAACCGTTGGCGCGGTTTCAGGGGCCCGGAGCTCTAAGCGACGACACATCGCAAGGCTCCCTCCTTTCTCTATGCCTTGTCAAGTCCCTACGGGGCTGACACGGGCGGTCGTTGCCAGGAGAAAGCCATGCCCAAGTACAACCTGTCACCCGCGCAGCAGCAGCGCGCAAAGCTTGCCGACGTCATCAGGTCACGCGGTGAAAGCCCGTACAACATCTGGCTAGTACGGCCGCCCTTCGAAGAGGAGGATCTGATCCTGTCCTCCGATCCTGCCATGGAACTATTCTACTTCCTGGAGGGCGACGCGCGCTTCACGCAAATAGACTACTCCCCTTTGCGTCTTGGTCTTGAAGATCCTCTGCCGCAAAGCGTTGTTCCGTACCACTTCGCCAGCGCGTGCATGGCTCAGGGTGAACGCATCGAGGTCTTCCTCGCCCTGCTGGAGAGCGACGGTCCCAGTACCTCGACCGCAACGCGCTGGATGGTTTCCTTGCGGGAGCTCAGCGCAGCCCCGACTCGGATCGCGAACTGGCGCCGCATCGTTCCGCACATCCGCCGCGTGCATTTTCACGACACTCATGGGATTGAGCGCCAGATCCTGGCTGTCTGTACGGGTAAACAGCGCAGCGTGCGCCAGCTGATGGGGTTGGTCGAGGCGCCCGCCGGGCTCTTCTACGGCGCGCTCGCCGCCCTGCTTAGGAGGCGGCTGCTGGAAGGCGACTGCGACACTCGGCCATGGTCTTTGAACACGCTGGTGTGGGGGGCAGCATGAGCGCCGTGGCGTGGTTCACCCGGACCAATATGCCCCCTGATCGGGTCCGTCTTGACGAATGGTGTGACATCGACACCGCAGCGCTGGGGTCGCGCCGGCGAAAGGCCGAAGTCTTGCAGGTCGCGATTCGGGCGTACGTCAACGGCGAGGCGATCTCAGGTTCCCTTGAAGACAACCGGATCAGCTGGAGCGCCTTCCTGCACGCTTTCAATCGGTGCCTGGCCTTGGATCCCACCGGTCGGCAGATGGGATGGCGCGGGCTGCTCCCCTATGTGCGGGTGCGGCGGGCCACCCGTCGGAAGCCGCTCATCCCGTGTGGCCGGAATGGACGCGGCGGGTTGTCGGGGGCGTTGCAAGTCCGCCTGCGGCTTAACCCCAACATCCGACGGGAGTTCGACCTCTATTTGATGCGCAATGCCAAACGCTTGGTTGGCGGTGAGAGTCGGCTCCGGCCGAAGTCGGCGCACCAGAAGTTCGTGGACCTGTGCCGAACCGAGGGCGTGCCCGAGAACGAATGGCCGCTCAATACCGAGAAGCTGGGGCGCGGGGCGATCCGGAAGTACATCATTGCCTTTCTGCGCGCCCGTCACGACGACATCATTGCCACGCAGTACGGCGCCAAAGCGGCGGCCAAGTGGCACTCCGGCACGGGGGAGTTCAGCCGCATCAACGCTGAGCGCACGCTTGACGTGGTGGAGCTGGATGAGCACAAGTGCCACTTCCTTGGCACGATTGGCATCGCATCTCCGGAGGGGATCCGATGGATGCCGCTTCAGCGCGTCACGATCATCATGGCCGCAGACCGCGCTTACGGCACCGTGCTCGCGTACAAGGCCATCTTTCGGGTCGAAGCTGACGCCGATGACGTGCTGGATGTGCTGCATGCGATGTGTGGGGGTGATCGCAGTTATCTGTGGGGTGAGACGATGGCGCCTGCAGAGACCGCCGGCTTCCCCAGTGAGCTCGGCGCGCCGTTCACATGGTGCGCCTTCAATCAACTGCTGGTCGACAACGCCCTCATCCACTTGGCGGCGCCGGTGCTGGGGCGTGCCCGCGATCTGATTGGCTGTGATGTGAACTTCGGGCCGGTCGGGCATCCCGAACGCCGCCCGATGGCCGAGTCGATCTTTGGCGTCTTCGAGCGCAATGGCTTTCAACGGGTTCCCAGTACGACCGGCAGCCATCCGAATGATCCGTTGCGGCAGAAACCCGACAAAGCCGCCCAAGCGACGCGAATGACGGCGCAGCGGGTCTTGGAGCTTATCGATGATGTGGTCCGAACGCACAACAACGCCATCCGCAAACGCTGCTTTGGCATCAGCGCGCTCACACATTTGCAGAATCTGGTCGAGGACGTCGACGGCTTCGGCACCATCTTTCCGCAACTGCCGCCGCTGTCTGCAGGTGAACCCGGATTGCATACAAGCCTGGTGCGCGTGCGAGTGTGCGGTGATCTGACTCAAGGCAAGCGAGCCTACACGCATTACGGCGATGAGACCTATGTCGGTGAAGCGCTGGCCAATCGCGACGAGGTCAGCATCGGCGACTGGTTGACCGCGTATGTCGACCGGCTCGACATCCGCAAACTGCATTTGTATACGGTCAAGGGAGTGGCGCTTGGCACCGTTAGCGTGGCGGGTCGGTGGCGGCACAGCCCGCACTCCTTGATGATGCGCACGCTGATCAACAAGCTGGTTCGCGATGGGCAACTCAAGGTCGGCTACGACGAAGACCCGGTCCACCGGCTGATGGACGAAATGCTGGACGAATCGCGCAGGTCCAAAGCGACGAAGTCCGCGTCCGTCGTCAACCGCGCAGTGGAGGAGGCGATCCAGCAGAAACGCGCCAGCTCACGCGTGGCCCACGAGTTCTTGCAGGGCGTGATGGCGCAAGCCCAGGAAGACGAGACAGCGGACGAGGAGCCGATTGAGGAGCCGCTGCTGCGCCTGGACGGCCTATCCGCCCTCAATGGGGGTGACCTGTGACCAGTCTTCATACCTTGATCGCCCAGCGCGAGAGTTTGTGGGACGACCATCCGCTGAACATGCAGTGCGCGATCCTGCCCACGCGCCCGGCGCAGGACGCGGCTGCGCGCGTGTTGGGCGAAGGCAGAAAGATGCGTGGGTCCATCGCATTCTGGGCCGACCCGGATGTGGGCAAGACCTCCTGTCTGCTACTGATTCAGAACACCGTGCTGGCACGCTTTCCGGGCTGCGGGACGCTGTGGCTGGAGCCGGTGGAAGACCGGCAGCAGGCCGAAGGGCGCCTGCTGGAAGAAATCTTGCGCAGCATCAATTATGCGCACCGCATCGAACATACATTGGCCGGCAAGCGCGACCAGGTCAACCGCGCTCTGCTGGCGCTGGCCGGGCCTCGGCGCCACCTGTTTATCCTGATTGACGAGGCGCAGGAATTCAGCGAAGCCGAACTAGGCTGGTTCAAGGCCGTGATCAACCGCTTGATTCGGATTCGCGTCAAGGTGTGCACGGTGCTGTTCGGGCAAAGCCAGCTCAAAAAGCTGCGCCAGCGCCTGGAGGATACGGGGCGCGACGATCTGGTCTCCCGTTTCATGGACGTGTTGCATGAGTACAAGGGCTGCCGCGGGGTAGACGATCTGCGGGTGATCTGCGATGCCGTCGATCGCAAATCGGAGTACCCGGCCGGCAGCGGCTGCCCATACCTGCAGACGTTGTTCCCACGGGCCTACGCGGCCGGATTGCGCTTGACGCCCTTGTGCGACGGCCTGTGGACCGAGATTGCCAAGCAGCTGCCACGCAAGCAGCGGCTCCGCGGCCTCGCCATGAAGGTGGTCGCCAAGATCCTGGCAGCGCTGATGGAACACGTGCGCGCGCACGATGCCGCCGAGCTGGCGTGGCCGAGCGAAGACATCGCGCCTATCGTAAAGCGTTCGCTGGAGGGCGCATGAGGGTCGTGACCCGATGCGACGAAACGAAGCTGCCGTGCGTGACCCTTTGAGGCCAAGCACTACGTCGGCGCAACGTTGGCCCGCTTCAAAGGTGATTCAGATGCCTGGCTGGTCTGCGGTGCGACGGGTGGTGTGCGTCATCGAAGCTACGGGCCACCGATGGCGCAGCCGTCGGTGGCGTGCAGATGTGTCGCGATGAGCAACGCCCCTTTCATCCCGTGGCGCGACGACGCGTTTTCTGAGGTCGAGTCATCCTTTGCCTTGTTGAACAAGGTGAGCTGGTTCTTATGCTGCAGACCGGTTTCGCTCCTGCGCGGTAGCCGGGGCCGCACCCGATGGCGTTACGACGAACCCGAATCCTGGATCGATCGGCTGATCGAAACGCCGGGCTTGCCGTGTGTGCACGGGCAGGTGGTGGGGGCATTACTGGTGCAACTAGCGGAGCAGGCGCGCCGCGAGGTGCCGACGCCTTGGCGCCGCCGATCGCTCACCGTGTGCCCGCGCTGCATTGCTCAGGGCGTTCACCTGCGGCTGCACCAGCATGCGGCCCTGGCATGCTGTCCCATCCACCCATGGCAGCGCCTGATGCACGAGTGTCCCAGATGTGGCAACACGCTCAGCCTTCGGTTGCGCCACGACCGGTCGCCCTTCGCGTGCTGTCTAAACAACCATAGTCTCATTGCCGAGGAGCCGCGCAATCTCATTCCATCGGCCGCCGCGCAGGCGCGTTCCCTGCGCCGGGTGCACGGTGCCCAGCGTTGGTTGGACGAGTTACACGCACGGTACCCGCTGAACGTTCAAGAATACGGTTTCAATGTTTGCCACTACGTTCCCTTCCGTGCGCAATTGGCGTTGGAAGCGATGCTTCGCACGTGCTCGCGGGTGCCGTCGTGGGCAAATCGCGTGGACGTGCCCGCGCGGCTGGCATTGCGTGTGCGCCCGCCTCCCGACCCGGACAGCGCGCCGCCCATCGGCGCGGCGCGGCGCCGCGCAGCGCTGGAGGACCGGGGGGAGGTTCTTCACTGTTTGCAGCGCCTGGGTCGCGCGTTGCGCCTCAGCGCCAAGGAGTTCCTGGTTTGCTACGGCGTGGAGCATCGACGCTGTTGGAACCGACCCTATCAGCTGCTCGGGATGTGGCCACGGCTGACCGCCGCTGACGCCGCCGTGCTGGACACGTGCCCGATCGCACTCGGCTTCTGGTTATGGCGGTTGCGGTGGGGGACCGCGCACAGCGCGCTGTTGCGCGCGCCGGGCTTTCTGAAGCATACCGACCTGGCTCGGGATTACCGCGGTTGGCTGCCCAACATCGTGCGCTCCCATTTACACGTCTGCCTGGCGGTGGCCCGGCACACGACGCGTTGCCACCGCGAGGGCCAGCCGGCCGCGATCTCGCTGCAGTCGTTGCGCGGACTGTTTGATGACGCCTGGGACCCGGCGTGTGCGGTTCCTTCCGACGTGTCGATCGCCGTCACCCCCGAGGGACTGCCGACCCGCTGGCGGCTCGACGTGATCGACGGCGCGGGGCTGATGGACGACCCGTTGTGCCGGGGCGAGGTCACCGGACGGCGGGGGCTTCGCCGCGAAGAAGACCCGGCGCCGCCGACCGATCTGCCCGGGGACCCGTTGCCCTTTACACCGATGGGCCATGACTGGGTGTTTCTGCATCCACATCCCATCGCGTTGCCGCGTGAGGAGCCCTGGTATCTGGGCGAGCCGTTCAAGCGCGAGTGCCGGTATGCGAAAGCGCGGTGGTCATCGCTTCCGCTTCCGCCGGATTAGGGACGTCACGTTCGGCTATGCGTCGAGCACCGCCGCAAAGCGCGGTCCAGGTGAAATGGTGGGCCCAGCGCTTCGGGCGTAGGCGGCGCCCGGAAATAGCGGTCCTCAAGTCCCAACAGCGCGACCAGCAGGCGTGCCAGCGCCGTGGTTGGCGGTGGCGTCGCGGCCGGACGCCGGCGAGGGGGCGGGGACACGATGACGACAGAGGCATGGCGCAGCAGGGCCTGATAGGCGACCTCACGCCGTGCCTCGTGTGGCCAGCGCGTTGGCCCGATCGCTGAGGCCTGCATAAGGGCCGCCCGGCTGCACCGGCGCCATTGCATCACTGCCAGCGGCGTGGGCAGGCGGTCCGCCACGTCAGCGACGTCCGCCGCCGCGTCCGGGTCCCAACCGCACCGGCGCAGTCGGCGGGCGTGAAAGGCCGTGGCCTCGGCCACTATCAGCGCCTGCCACAGTGGCAGGCACAACGCCGGCAGCATCGGCATCAGGGGGGCGCTATGTAGGCGCGCGCCCAACCAGTCGGGCAGGGCGTCGATCGCCGCCACGTCAGGGGACAATCGCCAGCGCAGCGCCCATGGTCCCTCTCGCGTCTGGGGCCGGACGCGCCAGTCAACGGCGATCACACCGTCGCCCTCCAGTTCATCCAATAGCGCGATCGTCAGCGCCAGGGTGGGCGCGAGCGGGAGTGGCCCGTCTCGACTGGCCAGAAGGGCCTGCAACAGCAGGCAGGTGCGCGGTGGGATGTCTCCCACGGCGCCGCATGGGTGCAGGTCGGTCACTGTGGTTGCCGCGATACTAAGGATCGCTTAGTATGCGGCACGCGCCACTTCCGACATCCTTACCGCCATCTGGATGGGGACGGAAGTGGCGGAAACGGCGACGCGGCTATCGGTATTTGCCAAACGCCTGGCGCAGGCGCGCCAGCGCATGGGCGTGTCGCAGAAACAATTGGGCGTGCTCGCCGGTTTGGAGCCTCACGTGGCCAGTCCGCGCATCAACCAGTACGAGCGAGGCGTCCACGAGCCCCCTTTGGAGACGGCCCGTCAGCTGGCCAAAGCGCTCGGGGTGCCCGCCGCGTTCCTGTACGCCGAGGACGATCAGCTGGCCAAGCTGCTCCTGCTGTGGAGTGAAATGAGTGCTAGCGAGCGCCGCAAGCTGGTCAAGGATGTCGAGGCGCAGCGCTCGCAACGATGACCGTCGGAGCCCGCTCCGGTGACGGGTGGGGAGCGTTCGTGATCAAGTTATCCGACAGCCTGGTGCGCAATGACGCCGCGCTGCTGCGGCTGCCGTCGGTCGAAGCGCAGTTGCTGGCATGGATGCAACTGGTGGAGACGCACCTGGTCAGCCGCTGCCTGACGTTGCGACGGGGCGGCTTCCGCCTGTACGTACGCCGCTCGACCTGGTCGCTGCCGGGAATGGGCGAGGCCGCCATCACCCTCGATCTGGCCAATGTCTTCTTGACCCCAGCCCTTCGGGGGCGCGGCTGGTTCCAGTGCCTGCTGGGGCTGGTTGACGCTACCAACCCGTGGGACGCCACCCTGGTTGAAGCGGTGCATAACCCGCGACTGGCCCAGTTCCTGCGCAGTTCTGGCTTCCATAGGTTTGGGACCTACAACTACTACCAACCCTCGCGCCGTTGGCGTGAGCGGCATGGTCCAGGCCTGGTCATAGAACGCGCGTAAGCGGTGCCTACAGGCCAGCGTTCCCTGCCGCTAGCGAGACACGCCTTTCTGGCGATTAGGCCAGGTTATCAAGGGTAGGTCGCCCATCCATCGCGGGTTTGACCCGGTTCTGGCGGTCATGTCGCCAAGTACACGAGTAACCGCGATCGGCGCGGCCATCGGGGTACGATCCAATGGGGCCCAGGTCGCACGCACCGTGTCGGGCGGGAATGCGGTGAAGGAGGCAGGAGGCTCACGACCCTACCGATCAGTGCGGAACGCATCGCGACGGCATCGGTAAGCTCCGTTCTCGGGTCAGCTTCACGGCCCCCTGCGTTCGCTGACGGTGTGCCGCGACGCGGCCGGGCGCCGGTTTGCCACGTTCACCGCCGATGGCGTGGCGGTGCCGGTCATGGGATGGCCACGCGAGCCGCGATCGGGATCGGGATCGGGATCGACCTGAGGCTGTCGGACACCGCGATCCTCATCACCGGCGAGGGGATTGCAGCCACCAAGCACCCGGCCATCATACTGGCCAAGCGGCGCTGCCTCGGCAGTCCGATGCCGCCGCCACGGGGGCGGTGGGCTGCGCAGCTGTGACGGCGATTGCAATCCGTGTTGTCGGGCTTACACCGACTTGACTTGCCAGTGCTCCGCAATGGAGTCTGATGCGGGGCTGTGGCTATGGAAGGTCATCAGGGGTCTGTGTGTCGCAGGAGCGAGCACCCGAACCCAGGCATGACCCGGACGTGGCCGTGACATACGGAGTTCTGGGTTTAGCATGCGCGAAAGTCTTTTTCTCGCTGGACAACGCAGCGAAGGGTATACATCGCGTGCGGCGTACCGAGTGGTTGCCGGTGCTCGCCCAGGGTCTGGTTCTGATCGCCATGATTCGAGATGCCGAAATCATCTCGGCGGATGTCCGCTACTGCGTACCCGGATGTCTTATCAGTCACACCAGAGGCGGCGCGAAATAGGGCGCCCTTTGTGCGGGGTCGTCCTGGTACAGAGCCCGATATTGTGGATGGTGAACCGCGTAGCCGTGATCATGGCTACGCTGTGCCTACGCGCAGCACAAGCGCAGAACGAAGAGGGAATTCGCTTCAATGATGAAGAGCGTGCTGCTTCTTGCGGTGGGATTGGCCGTGTCGTCGGTTCCGATCGAAGCGTTTGGATGCTCGGTGGAAGTGATCGACCAAGGTAGTGGGTTGAGCTATCTGTACGAGGCAGAATGCCCCAGCCGCGCAGCAGCCCTTGCGGGGTGTGGTGCCATCGCGACGGCGCACGGTCATGAGGCCGAACGTTGTGGCTGGTCGGAGCTGTGGGAAGAAGGCACGGTCTACGGATATTCGTGGGGGGGCTACTTCACGGAACAGAAGGACGTGAAAGTAACTCCCCAGCATTACTGGAGAGCGAACTACGGTTACTCTCGCATCAATCCGTCCAAGAACATGGCAGTGGATAATTGTGACGCTGCCACATGCAAGGTGAAACTCTTTGGCGACCCGATCAACGCGGGCACAGGCAACAAGTTCGAGAGGCACACTGAGTACCAGACGGCCAGCGCGTTTCCGCTATCCGTCACGTGGACGTACAACTCCATGCTCGATCGTGGCTACATCGACAAGCGAACCCAGATATTTGGCACGAAGCGGACTCACTACTACGGCAGAAGCCTCCGTGTCTTGAGCGTGTCATCAATCACCAATCTTTGGGCCTATCGTCCCGATGGTGGTGCGCTGCGATACACCCCGCAGGACGGAACCTGGATTGGCGAGTCCGGTGTCAGCGAGCGCATTAGCGAACTGAGGGCAGGCGAGACGCTCACGGGCTGGGTGCTTGAAGCCGACGATGGGCTGGTCGAATGGTATGACCGGGACGGATTGCTGACTCAGCTTCGGGACCGGAGTGGCAGAACGCATACCCTTGCCTACAACGCGGCAAGCCAGCTGACGTCCGTGACCGATGACCAGGGGCGCATCCTGACGTTTGAGTACTCGGCCGCGGGTGTCGCCCGCGTAATGACGCCCGAAGGCACGCGGATCTCGTTTCTGTACGCTTCAGCTGGGGACCTGTCGGAGGTGATCTATCCTGACGAGTCGCGGGTCCGCTACCTCTACAACGAGAGCAACTACGCCAACAGCTTGCCGGCCAGTCTTCTGACGGGCGTCATTGACGAAGCAGGTATCCGTTCGTCATCAACGTGGTACGACGGAAATGGTCGTGCAAAGGGCACAGCACTAGGCGGTGGTGCGGCGGTGACCTCCGCCACGTACTCGCGGGCCGACCGACCGATGACGTCGACGATTTCCCTGGAGAACGGTGAGCGGCGCGTGGTGAAGTTCAGGACAGTGAACGGTATCGCCGTGCCGGCGACGTCGACGACATCGTGCACCGGCTGTGCGGTTGAAGACCTCAGCTTTACGTACGACGCAAACGGTCACGTGGATGTGGTCACCCGGAATGGCATTGCCACGGACTACGACTACAACCAGCAGGGCCGGCTGACGGGAGTTATCGAGGCTGCCAATGATCCTTCGACGAGGCGATCGGAACGGACGACGTGGCATGCAACTCTTCCGCTTCCGACAGAACGCAAGGTGCTGGACGCGAGCGGAGCTGTCGTGCAGCGGACCACGTGGACGTACAACGATCGGGGTCAGGAACTGACGAGCAGTGAGCACGACACCGTGTCGGGGGCTGTGCGAACGACGACGACCACCTATTGCGACCAGGCCGGAGTCGATGCGGGGACTTGCCCGTTGGTGGGCCTCGTTCTGTCAGTGGATGGCCCTCGGACCGACGTCAGCGACGTCACCACGTATGCCTACTACGCTGCAGATCACGTGGACTGCGCAACGTCGCCTACGACGTGTGCCTGGCGCAAAGGTGATCTGTGGAAAGTGACCAATGCTTCGGGGCAGGTGACCGAGACGCTCCGGTACGACGGCGCGGGGCGCGCCCTTTCGATCAAGGATGCCAACGGGGTCATCACTGATCTCGGCTACGACGCGCGGGGACGGCTCACGGGCCGTACGACGCGCGCAACGAATTGAGCCTGGGAGCTCGGCATGACACGGACATGTAACGGGGGAAGGAATGTGATCAGGGACGCAAGGGGCAACGGGGCCGTCATCCTTTCGACACTCGCACTGGCGATCGCGGCGACGGTGGCGCCGGTTACCGCTTTCGCGCAGTCCGCTGACGATCAGGTCACGCGGATCGAGTACTACCCCAACGGACTGGTCAGCAGCACGACCTTGCCCGACGGCAGCTTCACGTCCTACATCTATGACGCCGCCCAGCGGCTGACGGACATCGTCGACGCCGAAGGCAACTCGATCCATTACACCCTGGACAATGCCGGCAACCGGACCAAGGAAGAGGTCAAGGGCGAGGACGGGGCACTGCGGCGGACGCTGTCCCGTGTGTACAACGAGCTGGGGCAGCTCACGGCCCAGAAGGACTCTGCGAACCGGGCGACGGCATTTACGTATGACGTCGTGGGAAATCGCGACGTCACGACCGATCCGCTCAATCGCCGCACCGACGAGGATTACGATGCGCTGGGGCGTCTGGTCAAGACGATCCAGAACGTGGGCGGCATCGCCGCAACCACCCAGTTCAAGTACGACGCCCAGGACAACCTCACCGAGGTGATCGACCCGAAGGGCCTGAGTACGAAGTACCAGTACAACGCCTTCGGCGACCTAGTGCGACTGGAGAGCCCGGACACGGGGGTGACCACCTATGGCTATGACAGCGCGGGCAATCGCACCAGCGCGCTGGATGCCCGTGGCGAGCCGAGCACCTACACCTACGATGTCCTGAACCGGCTCACCGGCATTGCCTACAGCGACACGACCCTCAGCGTCACGTACACCTACGACGCGGTGCAGCCCGACTGCGAGCCTTTTGAGTCCTTCGGGGTCGGGCGTCTCACCCGGATGACCGACGGCAGCGGCGAGACGCGGTACTGCTTTGATCGCTTCGGCAACCTGACGCGCAGGGTACAGGTGACGGACGGGCAAGCCTTCATCCTGCGCTATGCCTACACCAAGGCGGGCGCGATCTCCGCCATCCAGTACCCGAACGGCCTTCAGGTGGACTACGTGCGCGACGGCCTCGGCCGCGCCACAGAGGTCGGGGTGACCCAACCCGGTGAGCCGCGCCAGATCCTCCTGACCGGCGCGACCTACCACCCCCTTGGCCCGGTGGCCGGTTGGACGTTCGGCAACGGCCGCACGATGAGCCGGACGCTGGACCTGGACTACCGGCCCAAGACGATCCTGAGCACGGGCACCGGCCCGGGCGGCCTGAACCTGGGCTTCGGCTGGGACGCCGTGGGCAACCTGAGCAGCCTGCATACGAGTGGCCTGGAACAGCCACCACGCATCACCTTTGGCTATGACGCGTTGAACCGGCTGACCGCGTTCAAGGACGGTCCGACCGGCGCGACGATCGAAGGCTATACCTACGACGCGACCGGCAACCGCACCAGCTTCAGCAATGCCGGCGGCACGCAGGCCTACGACTATCCGGCGAACAGTCACCGCCTCGATGCGGTCAACGGGCTACCGCGTACCTACGATGCAATCGGCAACACCACGTCGATCGGCGGTGTCGAGCGTGAGTTCGCCTATAACGCCGCCGGCAGGATGAGCCGGGTCGAACGCAACAATGCGTTGGTGATGGAATACTCGTATAACGGGCGGGGGCAGCAGGTGTGCCGTACTCTGGGCGCGACGCGCGTGCACGATCAGTACGACGAATCAGGGCGCTGGTTGGGCAGTTACACTGCGAGTGACGCCCCTGCCCAGCAAGTGTTCTGGCTGGATGACTTGCCCGTAGGGGGTATCTCAGGAGGGCGCGTCATCTATGTAGAGGCGGACCACTTGGGCACGCCTAGAGCAGTACTCGATGCCACGAATGATTCAGCAGTCTGGACGTGGGATTTGGCAGGCGAGGCCTTCGGCAATAGCATTCCCAATCAGGACAGTGATGGCGATGGGTTCCCGTTTGTGTTCAACATGCGGTTCCCTGGTCAGCGCTTTGATAACGCTAGCGGCTTAAGTCAAAACCACTTTCGAGAATACGACTCTACGACGGGCAGGTATTCCCAGAGCGATCCCGTCGGGCTGAGCGGGGGGGTGTCGACTTACTCTTACGTTGCATCGATGCCATTGGTTGCTCTTGATCCCGACGGGCTTAGCGGCTTCACGCGACACCCTAACACTGGTCATCGCTCAACCACGAATCGCGCACGAGTCCCCAAAGAAGTGTCGCAAAACGGCGGGAGAAGTGGGGCGATCGACGCCGTTAAAGATCTCCTCGAAAGCAAAAGGTGCGACTGGTACCCCAATCGACCGGAGTGCTGGAGTTTGGTGTGTGTGGTTTGGTCCTGCCTCAGAGAGGATCGCTGCAAGAAGCCAGAGCGCTATTACATTGGTCGTGGCTATCCCTATAATTCTGGTCCTGGATACGACCCGAACTCAGACGGCAACTGCAAATGCGAGTTGTGGTGTGCAGAAGGAAATCCAAACTGCCCTGGGCTGACTTTCGACAAGCCATGAAGACATTCGCGAAGTTCCTCGGAGTTGTCGTTCTCATGATCGGAGCATTCGCGCTCGGCTTCGTCGCCGCGCCTCCCGGCAAATCCAGTCGTTTGGGCGAGCAAGTTCAGTTCGTTCAGGCCGATCGAGCAGTTCAGAGCATTGCGACGTTTCGTGAGGTTCAAGACTATCTGGAGAAGGGGTGCAGTCTCAGCGCGACGAGGCTAGTAGCCGAACAAATAGAGTTAAACATGATGCTCCTTGCAGAGCATGTGCGAGATTATCCGGATGGCGTCTTCGTCGGAATGCTCAAGAAGCGTGACCCCGAATTGCTTAACAGGATTCGCAGTCAGCGTGTAGATTGGGGACGTACCTATGTTGTGCCGGAATGCACTTCTAACGCGAGCGGTTCCGGATAGGCGCTAACAGCGCGCGTTTCGAGAAGCGTACTCAGCGAACGCACGCAAACGCACGGCAAGCGCCTCCGCAAGTGGCGGAGCGACGCGCACATATTCGCTCAGCACTGAACCAAGGGGATCTTTTTATGCTGCAAGGAAGCGCAGAGCGAGTCGCTCATGCGGGGCTGTCCGTGTGCAAGCTGGTGGCTTGTATCGTGCTACTCGGCTTAGCGATGCCTGTATTGGCCGAGGAGTGCGACCGATACGAAGATCTGTGTCCCAGAGCAAAGGCACTGCAATTGTGCCAGGCGAAGCGCGAGACGACTCACGCCTGCGGGACGACATGGGGTCACTACACCTGTCCGGCCACCGAGCATGTCGGAAACGATAGCGTGCCGCTTGGTCATTTCGATGCTTGCATTAACACGGATATTCGGGCGGGCTGGGTCGGCTGGGTTCGGTACTACTACGACTACGCAAGCAATACGCCCGACGTCGAACGAAATCGCGGAAATCCACCTTGCGAGAAGGGGTGCTTCGGGGATCCGGTCAACGCGTTGACCGGAAACAAGTTTGAGACCCACACGGAGTTCGTTGGCGCCGGGTCGTTTCCACTCCGGGCAGAGTGGACATACAACGCCAGCGGCACGTCTGCCGCGCTCACGGCTGAGGATCTGATTTTCGGAAGGAACAGGTCCCACTTTTATGGCCGACGCGTACTGAATGGCACGGAGAGCGGGCTCATCGTATCGCTCGTAGCACGCCCCGACGGCAACACAATCCGCTTCTACAAGGGCGGAGACGCAGGCTGGTCGTCCAATGGTGATGATCCGGGCGCGCTCGCCATGGTCACGATGCCGGACGGGTCGTCGAAGTATCGG
This sequence comes from Lysobacter sp. MMG2, assembly GCF_016735495.2. Lineage (GTDB taxonomy): Bacteria > Pseudomonadota > Gammaproteobacteria > Xanthomonadales > Xanthomonadaceae > Lysobacter_J. The sequence continues at coordinate 8,359 of NZ_JAERQY020000005.1, read as the reverse complement.
TTCGACGACGGCAAGGGTGGATCTGAGTTCTACGGTCTCGACGGCCGACTCCTCAGCCTTCGCAGCCCGCAAGGGGAGGAGCAAACCCTGTCATACGATCTGGAAGGTCGGCTTGAGCGCGTGGTTGATCGCTACGGGCGAGCGCTCGTATTCGAGTATCAAGATGGTCGGGTCTCTCGGCTGCACCAGCCTGACGGCGGGATCACTGCCTTCTCCTACTCTCCAACAGGGGACCTGGTCGAGGTTGTCTATCCGGGAGGCTCAAGAACGGAGTATCGCTATGACGAAAGCGGATTCTCGGAAGCAGCGGCAAACTCCGGCCTATTGACGGCGGTCATCCATGACGGTCAGCGATACTCGTCGACAAAATACGACACATACGGGCGAGCTGCCAGCACCTGGCTCGGTAGCGGAGTTGACCGATATGACTTCAAGTACAGCGGCACGACTGCGGTGCCGACCTTCTTCGAGGTCAAGGAGCCCGGCGGTGGCACGCGGTCCGGTCCGGTCCGGCTGAAGCAAGGGGCCGCGATGCCCGACTATGTGTACTCAAGCTATTGCCCCGGCTGCAGCTCCTTCCGCACTACGTACAAGTACGACAAGAACTCGTATGTCAATACGGAAACCAGCAGCGACGGGACGGTGACAGACTTCGACTACAACGGTCGAGGGTTGCTTGTTCAGAAGATCGAGGCTGCAAATCAGGCAGCAACCAAGCGTACGGAACAGACGTCGTGGGATGCGGTGTTTCCGGTCCCGCTTGAACGCAAGGTGCTGGACGCGAGCGGGACTGTTGTGCAGCGGACCACGTGGACGTACAACGATCGCGGACAGGAGCTGACGAGCAGTCAGCACGACACCGTGTCGGGAGCAGCGCGAACGGCGACGACCACCTATTGCGAGCAGACAGGAGTCGATACTGGGACGTGCCCGTTGGTGGGCCTCGTCCTGACAACCGATGGGCCACGAACTGATGTTGGCGACCTCACCACGTATGCCTACTACGGCTCGGACCATCCGGACTGCGCAACGGCGCCCACGACGTGCGCCTGGCGTAAGGGCGACTTGTGGAAGGTGACCAATGCGTCGGGGCAGGTGACCGAGACGCTTCGGTATGACGGCGCAGGTCGCGCCCTGTCGATCAAAGACGCCAATGGCGTAATCACGGATCTCGACTATGACGCGCGCGGCCTGCTGACCGAGCGAAGAACACGCGGAAGCCAGTAGTCGCAGCATCGTTGTCTTTCGCACAAGGCATCAACCCAGCGCTGGAGCGACATCGATGAGTAGCCCTGCTGCTCCGGCGGTGCCACCTAACAACTCATTCAAGCCGACGCCGCTTCGCGGCGCGGCCTAATTCAGACGTTAGGCCCTTCCATGAGCAATTACGCATGGGTCTGCTTTCAATGTCGCGCCACAGTACGTCGGCATGGCACGTCGAAGGACGTGCGGTGCCCAAGTTGCGCTCGGCCCTGCGAATGCATCGGCTGGCAGACTCCAGTTCCTCCCAAGTCCAAGGTCAAAGATTGGGAACTGCTCAAGGAAAGTTATTTTCGACTTCAGCGTGAGCGCGCACTGAGTCTTGAGAAAGAGTCTGTGCGGCACCGTCACGATCTAGAGCAGGAAATTAGGCGACTCGAAGCCATGCCTGAGAGCCCGGGTAGGGCCTCTGCAATCAAGGCGTTGAAGAAGCAGTTGGGCTCGATCAGGGCCTAATAATTCATTCAAGCCGAACCCGCTTCGCGGGTCGGTGGCTGTCCAAGCGAAACGGGCTGACGCGTCGGCACGGTTGGAGTAGGATCGGCGCCGCTCGACGCGCTGCACGCAGACATCTTGCGCGCTTGCGTCGGTGCCGCAACCGCGCTGCCGATGAGGCCACGGGGATGAGGACGCTGGCGAGGCGGGATTATCCGACGATGGGCGGCGGGCTATCATCGTCGGACGGTTAGCCGGTCCGGGCGCCCACGACGGCAGGCTAGACGTGTCGTTGCCAATGTTGCAGGACACCCATGATGGATCCGAAGCACCCCGCCAGCCGCCCTTCGCCATCGCAGTTCATGCGCCAATTGCGGCCCGAGCTCTACTCGGATTCCACGTCCCGAGCTAAGTACCGGCTCGGCTCAGAGATCCTCTCGCATTACCTAGACACTCTTACCGAGCGGAACCAGACCCACGACTTCGAGCTGTTCTGCCGGAAGCTGTGCGAGCGGACGATTTGCCCCAACTTGCGACCGGCGACCGGTCCGGAAGGGGGGGGCGACAGCAAGGCCGATACCGAGACAACACCGGCCGCTGACGAAATCAGCAAGCTCACCTACGTCGGCGTCGCCAACCACGGCAGCGAGCGGTGGGCCTTTGCGTTCAGTGCAAAGCGAACTTGGGCTGGCAAGGCCAGGTCCGACGTGGCCGGCATCGTAGCGACCAAGCGCGGTTACCAGCGCATCTTCTTCGTGACGTCCCGCGCTGCCCGCGCCAAGGACCGGGCGCGGCTGGAGGACGAACTCACCGCCGAGGCGGGCGTTCCGGTGACGATTCTCGACCGCAGCTGGATCGTCGACGAAGTCATAGAAAAGGATCGACACGACCTGGCGTTCAATTACTTGGGCATCGGGGAGGAATCCCGCGACCGTGATGTGGGTCCTGGAGACTACTCACGCACCAGGCAACTGGCCGAAGTCGAACGTGAGCTGGCGGATCCGTCTGCGTTTGGCGCGATGGAAATGCACCGCGCGACCGAAGCTCTGGTCGCCGCCAAGTTGGCGCGGAGCTTGGAACTGCCTCGGGTCGAGGTCGAGGGGCGGTTCCTGCGCGCGATTCGGCTCGCGGACGACGGCGGCACGTATCGGCAGCAGTTGGAAGCACGCTACGAGACGCTGTGGACCGCGTTCTGGTGGTTCGACGACCTGCGCGCCGTGCTGGCGGGATACGACAGCTTCGAGGCCCAGGTGCTCGAGGACTCGCAAGCGTCGAATCTGGAGATGCTGTGCAATCTGGGACAACTGCTCTTCAATGCCGTCATCTCCGGCCAGCACTCGCCCGAGCACGTGCAATTGGAGCCTCGGATCGGACGTCTGACCGCGCGGTTGGCGGCCTTGTCGGAGGATACCGAGCGGCCCAACAACGCGCTGGAGGCCCGGACGTCATGGCTGACCATCGAGGTCAATCGCGCGGTGTTGGCGCAGGCCCCCGAGTCACTGGCCGCGCTCTGGCCGAACTTCGCCGACGTACTCACGCAGGCCGAGGGACTCGGTGAGTTTGATGCCTCGCGCCTGTCACAGCTGATCGAGCGGTTCGGTGAGGTGGCCGGGGACGACCGCGGTTATCGCGACCTCCTGGACCAGCTGGCCGACTTCACGGCCAAGCGCACCGGGGAGAGCCAGGGCGCCTTGATTCTGCTGCGGCGCGCCAGGCAGATCTCGCTCGAACAAAACATGGAGATGATCCGCCTGCTCGGACGCGCGGCGCGGCTGCTCACGAAGAAGGAACACGCGCAGGAGCAGGTGAGCGCGCTGGCCGAATTGGCCGTGGCCTACAAAAGCGCCGGCTTGGGCTGGGCCGCACGCGCGAGCGCGATGTCCGCCGCAGCGACTATGTTCATCGACGCCAACGACGGCAGCGAGTTGCCCGCAAGCGCCTTCCCGATACTGATGAACGTTGCTTGGATGGCGTTGTCCCTGAAGTATCTACCAGACGTACTCGATGCCATCCAAGTCGCGCGTGGCTGCCTGACGGTATTGCCGTTTGACGACGAATCTGCCGAGCGCGCGAACAAGCAGCTCGAGTCGTTCGACATGGTGCTGGCTTGCCAGCTGGTCAACCTGACCGAGCTCGAACTCGCGCAGCTCAAGTCAATTCCCGATGTATTGCGTGGGATGGGGCTGCACCACAGCTGGTCGGCGTTGATGTACCGCCTAGGATACGAAGACCACCTGCGGACGGAAGGCTGGATTCCGCATGGCGAATCGCGCGACGACGTCGCGGCCCTGTTTGCCAAGATGGCAGGGCAACCCACCGGCGTGGCGCGCTGGCGGCCAGCCGTTCTCAACGCCGGCCAGACGCAGGTGTGCGCGACGACGGTACTAGGCGTACGCGTGGATATCGTGCACGAGCCCACCGACACGGCGATCATCGTGGCCGAGGCCGTCGCCGGCGCCGTGGAGGCATTCTTCGTCACGGCGTTCGAACTGGGCGCTTTTGGACATGTCGAACGTTTCAGCGTCCAGGTGCTCGAGGACTCGGTCGACAACTTCCAGGTTAAAGCGGACCTGGATCGCATGCGGGTGACGGTGCGATGCCCCGCGGGAGTGTTTCCCGGTTCGCCGGCGGTCTACCCAGAATTCCAGCGGATGCTGTTCGAAGTCGCGACGACCGTGTTCTGGGCCACGTGCCATACGAGCAGCCATGGAGAGGCGGCGTCACGCATTCTGAAAGGCGACGCGGCGGCCGAGCGCTTGGCCATGGTCGGATCGCTGTGCTTGAGCCGGCTGCGCATCTTCGGTGGCGTGGCCCGGCTCTCCAAATGGGACAAGCATTTGCCTCGGGTGCACGAACTGCGAGCCGATCGACCGACGGTGGCTCCGCAAGCGCCCACGCGGTCAGCTGCGTCGCCAGCGCGGGAGCGAGACGAAGTGTCGGATCCGTGGAAAGTAACGGACCATCTCGCTGTCCAGGTGCGCTCGGTGATCGACGTGCACCACTGGGACCAGGCCGGCTGGACCGGAACGGCGTACGGGAGCTTCGGCCCGTCGGCACCTCCTTTCATAGCGCTGATGTTCAAGAATGCGGATGCTGCCACGCGCATCTTCGAACGATGGCGCGAGCGCTTTGGCGAGCATGACGAGGCCGAAGAGATCTATATCGGCATCATTCGCGAGTACTCAAGCGCTCATAAGGCGCACTACGGCATGATCGTGACGTCTCGCCTTCCCGAAACTGATCTCGACACGCAGACAGATCTTTCCATGGTCGTGTCCCGGTCGCTGTCGATGGAGCCGGCCGATGACATGAACCTGAGTCGATTCTTGGCCGATTACCAACGCTTCGGTGCGTACCTGCTGATGGCGATGGTGTTGCCGGAGGGACAGACCCAGCCACTGCTCCTCAAGGACTTGCCCGTGCTAAAGCGGACGCTCAGCGTGAAATTGGCCGCCGACGTGGGCCCTAGCGACCCCGAGACAATCTTCTTGAAGCCGCGCGGCTTAACTCCTGTGAAGCGCTAATCGATTCCGATACGCCGGGAGCAAAGGGCCAACGGTGTCCAGCCAGGGGGCTGTTTGGATAGTACGAAGATCATAAAATCAAGTGGCGTCACCGATACCGAACGGCTGCTCGCGGAGTTCTGCGATCGTACGTTTCTGAGGTTGTGGGCCTATGCCAATCCATACAAGGATGACGGCGATGAGCTCTGCGATCTGTTGGCCGTCTTTGGAGACCAGGTCTTTGTCTTCTTCGATCGCGAGAATGCGATGCCTGAGACATCCGACAAAGATCCCGAAGTACTTTGGGGGCGCTGGAAGCGCAACGTGATTGATCGCCAAGTGAAGACGGCTCATGGCGCCGAACGGTACATCCGCAGTGGACGAGCAATCTTCCTGGATAGCAAGAATTCCATCCCATTTCCGCTTGCCATCGACCCGGCGAATACGGTGATTCACAAGATCATTGTGGCGCATGGCGCGAAGGAGGCCTGCAAGAACGCGTCGGAGCAGAATATCTACGGAAGCTTGGCGATCACGTACAGCGAACTGGATTCGCACGCCGACTTCGAGCATCCCTTCCATATCCAGATCGACAAGAACAATCCTGTCCATGTTCTTGACAGCCACAACCTGTCGATCGTGCTGTCCGAACTCGATACGGTAACGGACCTCTCGGCGTATCTTGAAGTGAAGTGTAGCGCAGTCGCCAAACTCGACTATTTGAGCTACTGCGGTGAGGAGGACTTGCTCGGGCACTATCTCCTGAACTACAACGAAAAGGAGAAAAGGCACGCAATTGGCCTGAAGGAGGGAGGTGGCGGCTTCAACGGGGTGATGATCGGAGAAGGCGAATGGCACGACTTCGTCCAGACCGATCTCTACAAGAACACCAAGAGCGAGGACCGGATTTCCTACTTCTGGGACGACCTAATTCAGCGAACTTGCCAGAACACGTTAGATGGCACGGTTGGGGGCAACGCGGACTTGCTCCGCGGCAAGAGCGCGATCTACGAGATGGTGAAGGAACCGCGCTTCGTGCGTCGTGGTCTTGCGGACAAGATGCTGACAGCAGTCGAACGCTTTCCCGATGATGCAGGCCGGTTCGCCCGACAGGTTACGTACGTTCCGTCATCCCAGCCCAACGTGGGGTATGTCCTGTTGCAGCTCCATGCACCGGACGAATTCAAGGCTCAGGCCGACTACCGCGAGAAGCGGCAGGCATTGCTTGAAATCGCGTGCGGAGCGGCAAAGAACAAGTTCCCGGAACTGATGAAGGTCGTCGGGATCGCTATAGATGCCCCGAAGCACTCGAACGGTAGGGATGGAGAGGACTTCAGCCTGATGGAATGTGGCACTTGGACGGAGCAGCTGCGCTCGCACTACGAGGAACTGAATGGACCTTGGCAGTTCTTTGGTACTGATCAGATGCAGCAGTTCAACATACATTTGACGCAATTCGTTCCGCCTGAAGATGCTGCGGTGGCCGGCAAGCGGGCGATGAAAATCGGCCGCTACGATCCTTGCCCATGCGGCTCGGGTAAGAAGTACAAGAAATGCCACGGCGCATGAGGTCGACGCGTTCCCGTTCCACGGTATCGGTCGAGTCCGCGCTCATGCGAGCTGCCCTTCCAGGGCGGGCACAAGCGAGCGCAGCACTGCCACGCTCTCGCTGACTAGCATCCGGTCTCGCGCGTCATCCGGATCCTTGTCACCATGGATGAGGTTGCACCTCACCTGGTAGATGACGCCGCCCACTGCTGCGAGGCGGTTCCTAGATGTCTCTCCTCGGTTGCGGTAGAGGGCAGCGCAGCGCTGAGTAGCGGCCCGGAAACTCGGGGCATCTCGGTCCAACTGCATGTTCCCTGGCGGAACCTCCAGGATTCGATCCGTCGATCCGCGAATCGACCGAAGGACGCGGAGTGCGGCACTCTCGGAGAAATTGCGTCGAATGCACGACATTACTCGTGAGCGTTCCCGAGCATCATGCTCTCCGCTGTAATCGCATTGAACGCAATCCAGAGTTGCGAGAACTCCGCCCAGTCGGCGGGCGAGGCGACTCCGTAAGCTCCCCCGTCAAGCACACAGTTCAGAAGTAGAACTTCTGGCGGATTGTTTGCGCACCTCACTGGGCGTTTGATCGCCCAACGAATCGTGCGGTCGTAGTTCGTTGTATTCGATCATCCACCAGTACGCCGCCTCGCGAATGTCGTCCAGGCGGGCGAACAGGTGCTGATCCAGCACTTCCTCGCGGAAGGTGCGGTTGAAGCGCTCGATATAGGCATTCTGGTTGGGTTTTCCGGGCTGGATGTACTGGAGGGCCACGCCATTGGTCTTTGCCCAGGCGGTGAACGACTCGCCCAGGAACTCAGGCCCGTTGTCCGAGCGCAGCACCTGCGGCAGACCGTGGTCGCGCTTGAGTTGCTCGAACACGCGCACCAGTCGGCCAGAGTTGATCGATGTGTCCACCTCGATGTGCAGCGCCTCGCGGTTGAAGTCGTCGACCACGTTGAATGTCCTGAAACGCCGGCCACAGGCCAGCGCATCGCTCATGAAGTCCATCGACCAGACGGTGTCGGGCAACCTTGGCACGTACAGTGCCGCCCGTTCGCGCTTGGGCAGGCGCTTGCGCGCGGCTCGCCTCAGGTTCAATCGCATCGCCCTGTACACACGGTAGATCCGCTTGTGGTTCCACTGCGGATGGCTGCGCCGCAGGAAGGCGCGGCACTTCCAGAAGCCACGACTGGGCCGCTCGTCGACCAGCCGAGCCAGTGCCGCAATCAGCTCGGCGTCGCGCACAGTCCACTCCAACGGTGGCCGGTACCAAGCCGTCTCCGACAGGCCCACGTGGACACAGGACCGACGCACCGGCCGTGCATGCACCTCCACCAGGTACCGCACCGCCTCGCGCTTGCGCGCCGGCCCTACAGTTTTTTTGCGATCAGATCCTTCATCGCGGCGTTGTCCAGCGCCAGCTCGGCATACATCCGCTTGAGCCGGGCGTTCTCCGCTTCCAGCTCCTTCACCCGACGCAACTCGGAGTGTAGCGTCCTCGAAAATTCGATCCAGTTGGAAGTAGAGTTTCCCCAGAAGGAGCTCTGCATGAAGAAGTCGAAATTCACCGAGGAACAGATCGTCCGGATCCTGAAAGAGGTTGAAGCCGG
>NZ_JAERQY020000004.1 GCF_016735495.2 Lysobacter sp. MMG2 | reverse complement strand
GCGACCGGGCCGCGCATCTTACAGCACCTTCGAAGTTCGTCAACCGCCCTTCGAAACCACCGCTTCAACCGCGCCCCGCTTCAGTGAAGTTCACCTTGGCGGGGCGCGCATTGTGCACATGCATTCGGAGTTTGGGAAGGGGGTCGAGCGATGTCGGATCTATTGACTCGCCGAAGGCGCTGCCGGATGTTCGCGCTCACACTTCCACGCCCATTCCGGAGCCTCGCATGCCCGCCTTCCGCCTCCTGCTTGCCTGCTGCGGCCTGGCCCTTTCGGGCTGCGCGAGCAGTACCGACCATTGGGTCGAACTGAACGGCCAGCGCTACGCGGTGGAAGTGGCCGATGACGACGCCGAGCGGGCACGCGGCCTGATGTTCCGGGATGAAATGGCTGCCGACCGCGGGATGCTCTTCATCCACGAGCGCCAGGAGCCGCTCGCCTACTGGATGAAGAACACGAAGATCCCGCTGGACATCCTCTACTTCGATTCGGCGCGGAAGCTGGTATCGCAGCAGCGCGATGTGCCGCCGTGCTCGCTCGGAGACGGCTGTCCGCCCTACCCCAGCAACGCGCCGGCGCGGTATGTGCTGGAACTCAACGCCGGCCAGGCGGCACGGCTGGGGCTCAAGGACGGCGTGGAGCTGACCTTCGGACCGGGGCTGGCGCAGCCCTGAGCCGCGCCTCGCCGCTCAGAGCGGCATCATCTCGAAATCGTCCTTGGTGACGCCGCAGTCCGGGCAGGTCCAGGTGTCCGGCACGTCCTCCCAGCGGGTACCGGGGGCGATGCCCTCTTCCGGCAGCCCCAGGGCCTCGTCGTAGATGAAGCCGCAGACGACGCACATCCAGGTGCGGAAAGTGGTGGTCGCGGCGGTCTCGGACATGGGCGGATAATGCGGGAATTGCGGAACGCTCATTGTCCCACCGCGTCCGCGCACACGGAAGCTTCCCGAATGAATTCGCCCCGGCCGCCGCGCGGCCTCTATGCCATCACGCCGGACGACGGCGACACACTCCGCCTGCTGGCCCGGGTTGAGACGGTCCTCCAGGCCGGCGCCACGTGGCTGCAATACCGCAACAAGGCCGCCGACGACGCCCTTCGCGAAGACCAGGCGCGCCGCCTGCTCGCGCTGTGCCGCCGCTTCGAGGTGCCGCTCATCGTCAACGACGACTGGCGCCTGGCCGCCGCAATCGGGGCAGACGGGGCCCATCTGGGCGAAGACGACGGCGAGCTGGCAAGCGCCCGCGCGACCCTTCCGGAAGGCGCGATTCTCGGCGCCTCGTGCTACGACGACCTTTCGCTGGCCCGACGCGCCGCGGACGCAGGCGCCAGCTACATCGCGTTCGGCGCCTTCTTCCCTTCGCCGACCAAACCCAACGCGCGACGGGCGACGCTGGACCTGCTGCGCGATGCCGCGCCGCTGGGCCTTCCCAGAGTGGCGATCGGCGGCATCACCCCGGACAATGCGCGCCCGCTGGTTGATGCAGGCGCCGACCTTCTGGCCGTGATTTCCGGTGTCTTCGACGCCGCCGATCCGGCCGCCGCCGCGCGCGCCTACCGCGGCTGTTTCGATTCCCCCCTTTCCACGGACACGCCATGAACCACGAACGCTCGCACGCCCTGTTTTCCCGCGCCCGGGAGCTCATTCCCGGCGGCGTAAATTCGCCCGTACGCGCATTCAAGTCGGTCGGCGGCGAACCGTTCTTCGCGCAGAGCGCGGAAGGCGCGTACATCGTCGACGTGGACGGCAATCGCTACGTCGACTACGTCGGCTCATGGGGCCCGATGATCGCCGGCCATGCGCATCCGGACGTGCTCGCCGCCGTGGCCGAAACCATGCGCAACGGCCTCAGTTTCGGTGTGCCCAATGCGCTGGAAGTGACGATGGCCGAACGCATCACGAAGATCGTGCCGAGCTGCGAAATGGTTCGCATGGTGAACTCGGGCACCGAGGCCACGTTGTCAGCGATCCGCGTCGCACGCGGCGCCACCGGCCGCAGCCGGATCGTGAAGTTCGAAGGTTGCTACCACGGCCACGGTGACAGCTTCCTGGTAAAGGCCGGCAGCGGCGTGATGACGCTGGGCCTGCCGAATTCGCCGGGCGTTCCGTCGGCGCTGGCCGACCTCACGCTCACCATTGCGTACAACGATTTCGACGCCGCGACCAAGCTCTTCGACGAAGTCGGTGGCGACATCGCCGGCCTGATCATCGAACCGATCGTCGGCAACGCCAATTGCATCCTGCCGCGCGACGGCTATCTGCAGCATCTGCGCGAACTGTGCTCGAAGCACGGCGCGCTGCTGATCTTCGACGAGGTGATGACCGGCTTCCGCGTCGCACTGGGCGGCGCGCAGGAGCGTTACGGCATCACGCCGGACCTGTCGACGTTCGGCAAGATCATCGGCGGCGGCATGCCGGTGGGCGCTTACGGTGGACGTCGCGATCTCATGGAACAGGTCGCGCCGAGCGGCCCGATCTACCAGGCCGGCACGCTCAGCGGCAATCCGGTGGCGATGGCCGCGGGCCTGGCGACGCTGGAGCTGATCCAGGTGCCGGGTTTCCACACCGAACTGGAGCGACGCACCAACGTGCTGTGTGACGGCCTGGAAGCCGCCGCGCGCGACGCCGGCATCTCCTTAACCACCACGCGCGCGCCGGGCATGTTCGGCCTGTATTTCCGCGAGGGTCCGGTGGAGACGTTCGAGGACGCAAAAGCCTCCGACACCGCGCGCTTCAACCGTTTCTTCCACGCGATGCTGGGCCGTGGCGTGTATCTGGCACCGTCGGCGTTCGAGGCCGGTTTCGTTTCCAGCGCCCACGGCGAGGCGGAAATTGCGCACACCGTGAACGCGGCGCGCGAATCGTTCAAGGAACTCGCGGGCGCGTAATCCGTTTACTTCCGCCAAAAAAGAAACGCGGACGAGGCCGGGCCCGTCCGCGTTTTTTGCGGGCTATCGCGAGATTTACCGCTTCGCGAACGCGCGCAGCGCGGCGTGCAGGCGCGCCAGGCCGTCGGCCACGTCTTCGTCGCTGATGTTCAACGCCGGAACGAAGCGCAGCACATCCGGTCCGGCCTGCAGCAGCAACAGGCCATGATCGACGCAGATGTCGAGGATCTCGCCCGCCTTGCCCGCATGCGCCTCGCGCAGCTGCGCGCCGAGCATCAGGCCGTTTCCACGGACCTCGGAGAATAGGCCCAGCTCCGCGTCGATCGCGGCGAGCGCATCGCGGATCGCGAGCGACTGACGCTCGACATTGGCAAGCAGTTGCGGCGATGAAATCTCGCGCAGCGCCGCTCGCGCGACCGCCGCCGCCAGCGGATTGCCGCCGAACGTCGTGCCGTGCGCACCGAACTGCATGGTTTCGGCGGCCTTCTCGCCCACCAGCATCGCGCCGATCGGGAACCCGCTGCCCAGCGCCTTCGCCAGCGTCACCACGTCGGGCGTCACACCGTAGGCGTGCGCGGCGAACAGGTGGCCCATGCGGCCCATGCCGCACTGGATCTCGTCGAACATCAGCAGAGCGCCATGGCGGTCGCACAGCGCGCGCAGGCCGAGCAGGAACTCCGACGTCGCCGGCGTCACGCCGCCCTCGCCCTGTACCGGCTCGACGAGCACGGCGCAGACATCGCCGGACGCCATCGCGGCTTCGGCGGCGGCGAGGTCGTTGAAATCGCTGTAGACGAAGCCCGGCGGCAGCGGCTCGAAACCTTCGTGGTACTTCGGCTGCGCGCCCGCGGTCACGGCGGCCAGCGTGCGGCCGTGGAAGCTGCCGCGGAAGGTGAGGATGCCGCGCTGTGCGGGCGCGCGGCCCTTCGATGTGGCCCACTTGCGCGCCAGCTTGATCGCCGCTTCGTTGGCCTCCGCGCCGGAATTGCAGAAAAACACGCGCTGAGCGAAGCGCGAAGCGGTGACCAGTTCCTCGGCCAGGCGCAGCGGCGGTTCGCTGACGAAGACGTTGCTGGTGTGCCAGAGCTTGCCGGCCTGTTCGGTCAGCGCGGCGATCAGCGCCGGATGCGCGTGGCCGAGCGCGTTCACCGCGATGCCGGCGCCGAAATCGACGTACTCGCGACCGTCACGGTCCCACACGCGCGCGCCCCGACCGTGGTCCAGGACGATCCGGCGCGGCCGGTAGACCGGCAGGTAATAGCGTTCGGACAGCGAGAAAAGGTCGGTGGAGGAAGCGCTCATCGGGTCGGATCGGAAAGGCGTGGGGGCGACATTGTCGCCGATCGCGGCGAGCGCGGGGCCCCTGGCCGGAACGGGCAATATGAAGATTGCCACGGCGTCCACGCCCGGCTTCGCACAATCGCCCGCTGGAGGCCGCCATGCCGACGCAGCTGATCGATCCGGAGCTGAAACCCGCACGCGACACAGGCTGGCGGCGGCGCTGGTACGACATCGTCTTCCGCCACGACACGCAGCGCTCGCGCAACTTCGACCTGATGCTGATCGTGGCGATCGTCGCCAGCGTGATCGTGATCATGCTGGACAGCGTGGCGCGCATCCACGCCCGCCACGCGAACCTGCTCTACCTGCTGGAGTGGGGATTCACGATCCTGTTCACCGTGGAATACGCGCTGCGCCTTGCGGTGGTGCGCAAACCATGGCGCTACGCGCTTAGCCTGTGGGGCCTGGTCGACCTGCTCTCGATCCTGCCCACCTACCTCTCGCTCGTCCTGCCCGGCAGCCAGAGCCTGCTCGCGCTGCGCATCCTGCGCATGCTGCGGCTGTTCCGCATCCTCAAGCTCACCCATTACGTGGAAGAAGGTGGCGTGCTGATGGGCGCGCTGTGGCGCAGCCGGCGCAAGATCTTCGTGTTCGTGTGCGCGGTCATCACCATCACGGTGATCTTCGGCGCGCTGATGTACGTGGTCGAGGGCCCGGAACACGGATTCGCCAGCATTCCCACCAGCATGTACTGGGCGGTGGTGACGATGGCGACGGTGGGCTTCGGCGACATCGCGCCGCAGACCACGCTGGGGCGCTTCATCACCTCGCTGCTGATCCTGATCGGCTACAGCATCATCGCCGTGCCGACCGGCATCTACACCGCCGAGCTCGCCACCAGCCTGCGCGAAGCCAGTCAGGACACCCTTCATCTGGACCGCCGCGCGTGCAAGGGCTGCGGACTGGAAGGCCACGATCCGGCCGCCCACTTCTGCCGGCACTGCGGCCGGTCGCTTCCGTCGGCGACCGGTTGAGGACAACCGGGCTCAGCGCGGCTTGCGCGCCAGTTGCGACTCGGTGAGGAACAGGTCCGGAAGCAGGCGCTCGGCGGTGGGATCGACGGCGTACTGGTTGAAGTCGGTGACGCCGGCGGCGAACAGCACGTCGTCGTCGATCAGGAAGTGGCCGAAGTAATCCCGCGCCGGACGCGACAGCACGATCTGCGCCGCGTCTGCGACGATGTCCGGCGTGCGGCACAGCTCGGTGCGCACGCCGGGGATCATGTTGATCGCATCGGTGGCGATCACGGTGCGCGGCCACAGCGCGTTGACGGCCACGCCCTGCGGTCCGAACTCCGCCGCCAGCCCCAGCGTCACGAAGCTCATGCCCATCTTCGCCAGCGTGTAGGCGGTGTGCGGCGCCCACCATTTCGGATCCAGGTTGAGCGGCGGGGCGAGCGAGAGAATGTGCGGCGACGGCGCCTTGAGCAGATGCGGCAGGCACGCCTGCGAGCACAGGAACGTGCCGCGCGCGTTGACGTCCTGCATCAGGTCATAGCGCTTCATCGGCGTGTCGAGCGTGCCCCGGAGCCAGATCGCGCTCGCGTTGTTCACGAGGATGTCGATGCCGCCGAACGCGTCGACCGTCGCGGCGACCGCCGCCTGCACCTCTTCTTCCTCGCGTATGTCGCACTTCAGCGCGAGGGCCTTGCCGCCGGCGGCCTGGACTTCCTCCGCGACGGTGTGGATCGTGCCGGGCAGCTTGGGGTTGGGCACCGCCGACTTGGCGACGATGGCGACATTGGCGCCGTCGCGTGCGGCTCGCAACGCGATGGCGCGGCCGATCCCGCGCGAGGCGCCGGTGATGAAAAGCGTCTTTCCGGACAGGGTGCGCATGGCGCGTTCTCCTTATTGGTTCCCGGGGTCGCGCCGCGGGGGCACGCTCCGTCGAGTCGTGCCCATCAGGGCTTGGGCCCCTGGCCCTCGTTGTCTTCCCATTTCAGCAGGCGCCGCGTTACGAACCGGTAGACCGGCTTTCCCGTGGCGAACCACGCCTCGCGCAGCCACGAATGGCGCTTGAGCACGCGTCGTTCCACCGGCGTCAGCGCCTGCGGGCAATAGGTGCGTTTGTGCTTGAGCAGATGGCGCAGATCCTCGCGCGCCAGCAGCCGCATCCAGCGCGAGCGCGGATCGCCGCGCGTGGCGAGCTGGAAGTCGATGAGGCCCGGGCGTCCGTCGGCCAGGACCAGCCAGTTGGCCTCCTTCGCCAGGTCGTTATGCGCCAGCCCGCGGCGGTGCAGTTGTTGCAGCAGGCGCCGGGCCTGGCGGAAATAGGCCAGATCGTCGCGCGGCGGGCGCTGGTACATCGCGGCACCGTCGAGGTAGCTGCGATCCAGGCATCGTCCGTCCCAGCGCAGCAACTGCGGCATGTCCGGCAAACCCTCCGCCCGTTCCAGCGCGCGCGCTTCACGACGCGCCAACCACCACGCGGGCACGCGCAACCACATCGGCACGTGGCCCAGATCGCGACGCACGAACAGGCCGCGTCCGTCCTGCATCAGGGCAATGCGGCCGAAGCTGTCGGCCTTCAGTGCCTGGACTTCGATGGTGTCGGTGCGATCGGGCATCACGCCAGTGTACGTGCGCGCCACGCGGATGGCCGCGTCGCGGGCGTGCCGATGGTCACGGGCCGCTCCAGCCATCGCGCCGTCATGGACGCGCTGCCTATAATCGGCTGATGGAACCGGCCTGGATCGAAAGCGCGACCGCATGGATCGCGGAAAACCCCGTCGCCGCCGGCGCCGCCATCTTCCTTATCGCCTTCTGCGATGCCGTGGTGCTCCTGGGCATCGTGGTGCCGGCGCTGCCGCTGCTGTTCGCGGTGGGTGCATTGGTGGGGCTGGGACACATAAGCGGCCCTTACGCATTGGTGTGTGCCTCACTCGGCGCCTTCCTCGGCGACGGCTTGAGCTACTGGGTCGGCCAGCGCTGGGGCGTGCAGCTGCGAAGTCGCTGGCCGTTCTCGCGCTACCCGCAATGGCTGGACCGCGGCGAGTCGATGTTCCGCCGGCACGGGACGAAGAGCATCTTCATCGCCCGCTTCGTCGGCGCCGTGCGTCCGTTCGTGCCCGCGATCGCGGGCATGCTGCACATGCCCCTGCGTCGCTATGCGTTGCCGAGCCTGCTGGCCTGCATCGCCTGGGCGCTGCTGTTCCTCGCGCCGGGCTGGGTGCTGGGGCGTTCGTACGACGCGGTCGCCGCCGTGGCCGACCGACTCGCACTGGTGCTGGGTGCGCTGGCGGTCGCGGTCGCGCTGGTGTGGGCCATGGTGCTCTACACCTGGCGCTGGTTCGCCGACCACGCCGACACCCTGCTCGCCCGCGCACTTCGCTGGACCCGCCAGCATCCGCGCCTGGGGCCGTACGCCGCGGCGCTGATCGATCCGAACCGGCCCGAATCCCCGTCGTTGCTGATGCTGGCCGTGTGCCTGCTGGCGATCAGCTGGGCGTGGTTCACGCTGCTGGCGACGTTGCTCGCCAGCGGCGGACCGCTCGCGCTGGACCACACCATCCACGAGTTCATGTGGAGCCTGCGCAATCCGCTGGCGGACCGGCTCATGGCCGCGCTGGCGTGCATCGGCGATGCCTCGGTGCTGGGTCCCGCGGCGCTGGTGGCTCTGGCGTATCTGGCGTGGCGCAAGCGTTGGATGGCCGCGGCGCATTTCGCCGCCGCGATCGTGTTCGGACTGGCGCTGACCTCCCTGCTCGAAGCGGCCATCGACATGCCGCGTCCGCCGACGGCGCCGGCGGGGTTCGGCTTCCCGTCGGTGGCGGTGACGATGTGCACCATCGTGTTCGGCTTCTTCGCCGTGCTCATCGCACGCGAGTTGCCGGGCCGTACACGCGTGTGGCCGTACCTGCTGGCGGGCGTGGTGACCACGCTGGTCGGCTTCGCGCGCCTGTACCTGGGCGCGCACTGGCCCAGCGACCTGGTCGGCGGGACGCTCTTCGGCGTGCTGTGGCTGCTCGCACTGGGCATCGCGTACCGGCGCCACGTCCAGCGTTCGTTCTGGATGCGACCGCTGGCGTGGCTGTTCTACGGCACCTTCGCGATCGCCGCGCTCTGGCACGCACCGCGCACGGCGGACACGCTGCTGGCGCGCTTCGCCGCGGCGACGCCGAACTCGGTGATGAGCCATGAAGCGTGGTGGCGCGACGGCTGGAGCGAGCTTCCCGCCCAGCGCAACGAACGCGACCAGCGCCGCCGCTGGCCGCTCGACCTTCAGGTCGCCGGCCCGCTGGAGCCGTTGCAGCAACGGCTGGAAGCGCACGGCTGGCATGTGCAGCCGCAGGCGGACTGGGTCGCGACGCTGGGGTTGCTCGATGACGACGCCTCGCCGCACGATCAGGCCGTGCTGCCGGCCACGCTCGATGCACAGGCCGAATCGCTGCTGATGCTGCACGACGGCGCCAGCGAGGACGAGCAGTTCGTCCTGCGCCTGTGGCACGCGCCGGTGCTGCTGGACGACGGCACGCCGTTGTGGCTCGGCACCAGCCAGACGCTGCGCCTGAACAAGCCGCTGGCCGCCGCTTCGCTGTGGTTGCCGGCCATCGACGACGGCCGCGCGCACGCGCTGGTGCGCGAGGCGCTGAAGGACCTGGACACCGTCGAAGCCCCGCATCCGCACGGCGACACGCCCGTGCTGCGCGTGCGCACCACGAACGCCGGCGGAACGTCAGGGAAGTAGGGCCAGCAGCCGATCCAGTCGCGCGTGCGGATCCTCGGTCTGCAGCAGCACCTGCCGCTGCGCGTTCTCCAGCGGCAGCAGTTCCGCCAGCCGCCAGCCGACCCAGGCCGCATCGTCGAAGTGCGCCTTCGGCGCGCCGGCGTGCTCGCCGCCGATCTGCTCCACGATCTGCTCCAGCAGCTTGCCGAGCAGGC
Organism: Lysobacter sp. MMG2; assembly: GCF_016735495.2. Taxonomy (GTDB): domain Bacteria; phylum Pseudomonadota; class Gammaproteobacteria; order Xanthomonadales; family Xanthomonadaceae; genus Lysobacter_J. The sequence goes on along the minus strand of NZ_JAERQY020000004.1, from coordinate 395,335 downwards.
CGTGCTCCGGGCGCAGCGGATCGTCCGGATCGGGATCGCACCAGCTCACCTGCGCCACCTGGAGGCCGTTGTCGCGCACGCGCACGCTCTGCGCGTGGAACCGCCGCTTGCCGCGCACCTGCAGGGTGAGCAGCCCGTCGTCGCCACGGCCGAAATCCTCGATCACCGCCTCGGTGCCGTACGCCGCCGCGCTGGCCGGCGCACCGGCTTCCTCGCCGTCGATGATCAGGCACACGCCGAAGCCCTTGCCGTTGCGGCTGCAATCGCGGATCAGGTCGAGGTAGCGCGGTTCGAACACGCGCAAACCCAGCGCCGCGCCGGGCACCAGCACGGTATGCAGCGGGAACAGCCCCAGGGTTTGCGGCGCGGTGTCGTCTGCAGGCATCGACGGCAGTTTAGGGCCGATCGGGTGCCGGTGGCGCGAAGGCGCGCCGCGCCTCAGGACTCGCGCAGCACCGCGAGGAAACGCCGCGGTGCACCGTCGAAACCGCCGTTGGACATGAACACCACGTGGTCGCCGTCACGCACGCGTTCACGCAGCGCGGCGATGAGCGCGTCGGCGTCCGGCACGGCCACGCCCTCGCCCCGCAGCGCGCCGACCACCTTGCCGGCGTCCCATGCGAGTTCCGGCCGATGCAGGAACACCACGGCATCGGCGAGGTCGAGCGACGGCGCCAGCGCATCGGAATGCGCACCCAGGCGCATCGAGTTGCTGCGCGGTTCCATCGCTACCACGATCCGCGCACCGCCGACCTTCGCACGCAGGCCCGCGAGCGTGGTCGCGATGGCCGTCGGGTGGTGGGCGAAGTCGTCGTAGATCGTCACGCCCTGCGCCTGGCCGATCACTTCCAGCCGGCGCTTCACGCTGCGGAAGTCCGCCAGCGAAGGCAGCACGCCGGCCACGTCGACGCCGACGGCGTTCGCTGTGGCGAGCGCGGCGAGCGCGTTCATCACGTTGTGCCGGCCGAGCAACGGCCAACGCACCTCGCCGACTTCAACGCCGCGGTGCACGACCGCGAAATGGCTGCCGTCCTGCGCGATCAGGCGCGCGGTCCAGTCGAAGGCGGCGCGCGCGGTCGCGCGCTCGTCGGCCCGGTCGCCGTGGCTGCCGCCGGCGGACGTCGCGGGCAGCAGGCTTGCGTCGAGGCCAAAGGTTTCCACCGGCGTCCAGCAACCCATCGCCAGCACCTCGGCCAGGTGCTTGTCCTCGCCGTTGACGATGAGGCGTCCGCGACGCGGCACCGTGCGCACGAGGTGGTGGAACTGGCGCTGGATCGCGGACACGTCCGGGAAGATGTCGGCGTGGTCGTATTCCAAATTGTTGAGGATGGCGACCAGCGGACGGTAATAGACGAACTTGCTGCGCTTGTCGAAGAACGCCGTGTCGTATTCGTCGGCCTCCACCACGAACTCCCGCCCCGCGCCGATGCGCGCGGAAACGCCGAAATCCTCGGCGACGCCGCCGATCAGGAAGCCCGGCTCGCGCCCGGCCGCCTGCAGCAGGTAGGTGAGGATGGTGGTCGTGGTGGTCTTGCCGTGCGTGCCGGCGACGGCCAGCGTGTCGCGTCCGGGCAGCAGGTTCTCGCTGAGCCACTGCGCGCCGGAGGTGTAACGGCGACCGTCGTCGAGCACCTGCTCCACCGCCGGATTGCCGCGCGAGAGCGCGTTGCCGACGACGATCTGTTCGCAGTCGGCGGAGATGTTCTCGGGCGTGTACCCCTGGCGCAGCGCGATGCCGAGGTTTTCCAGCTGCGTCGACATCGGCGGATAGACCGCCTGGTCGCTGCCTTCGACGTCATGACCAAGTTCGCGCGCGAGCGCGGCGACGCCGCCCATGAAGGTGCCGGCGATGCCCAGGATATGAATCTTCAAGATTGCGACTTCCTCAACGCTCGCTTTATTGAACGCCAGCAGTGACCGGATGCTGCATCAGATGGGTGTTTGCGGCCGTCCATGGCGAAGCGCGATCGGCTTCGGGTCGCCCGGCCCGGCCATCCATGGCCGGTCGTTCGGCAGGCCACGCGGCAGTGCCGCGTGAGCGGCCTGCCTCACCCGACTTCTTTAGCCGGCGACAACGCCTCGACGATGCGGTTGAACACATCGTCCAGCGAGCCCACGCCGTTCACCACGGTCAGCTGGCCGTGCTGGCGATAGAAGTCGATCACCGGCGCGGTCTGGTCGTTGTAGACCGTCAGGCGCGTGCGCACCGATTCCGGGCTGTCGTCCGCGCGGCCTTCGGCCTTGGCGCGGCCGGCGATGCGCTCGACCAGCATCTCGGTCGGCACTTCCAGCTGCACGGCATAGTCCATCGGCTGGCCGATGCGGCCCAGCAGCTTGTCCAGCGCAGCGGCCTGGGCCAGGTTGCGCGGGTAGCCATCGAGGATGAAACCGCCCTGGGTGTCGGGACGCGAGAGGCGGTCCTCCAGCATGCCCAGCAGGATCTCGTCGCTGACGAGGTTGCCCGAGGCCATGATCTCCTTCGCCTCAAGACCCAGCTTGCTGCCCGCCGCCACTTCGGCGCGCAGCAGGTCGCCGGTGGAGATGTGGGGGACCTGCAGATGCTCCTTGAGGCGCGTGGCCTGCGTGCCCTTGCCGGAGCCGGGCGCGCCCAGAAGTACCAATCGCATCAACATCACTCCTAGAACGGGAAAATTCTTCGGCCTCAGGGGGGCCGACGACGTTGGCATGGCCCCGTCGCCCGCCCGCGAGGCGGCGCTACACTCGCAGCGTCCGGCCCCGCCGGGCCAATATTGCGGCCACTTTACCGCATCCCGCTCCCTATCCCGATCTCCGACTGGAATTGGACATGGCCTCCGGAACCCTGCTGTATGCGCAGTCGGGCGGCGTCACCGCCGTCATCAACGCCACCGCCTCGGCCGTCATCGAGACCGCCCGCGCCCGCAAGGTGCGCGTGCTGGCCGGCCGAAACGGCATCCTCGGGGTCTTGCGGGAGGAACTGGTCGACACCTCGAAGGAGTCCGCCGCCGCCATCCGCGGCCTCGCCCATACGCCGGGCGGCGCATTCGGTTCGTGCCGGGTGAAGCTGAAGTCGCTCGACCAGGACCGCGCCCGCTACCAGCGACTGCTGGAGGTCTTCCGCGCCCATGACGTGCGCTGGTTCCTCTACAACGGCGGCAATGATTCGGCCGACACGGCGCTGAAGGTGTCGCAGCTTGCGGCGGAGTTCGACTACCCGCTGACCTGCGTCGGCGTGCCCAAGACGGTGGACAACGACCTGGCCGTGACCGACTGCTGCCCGGGCTTCGGCTCGGTGGCCAAGTTCACCGCCGTGTCGATACGCGAGTGCGCGCTCGACGTGGCGGCGATGGCCGACACGTCCACCAAGGTGTTCGTCTACGAGGCGATGGGCCGCCACGCCGGATGGATCGCCGCCGCCGCGGGACTGGCCGGCGAAGGCGAGGACGCCGCGCCGCATCTGATCCTGTTCCCCGAGCGCCCTTACGACGAAGCCGACTTCTTCGCCAAGGTGAAGGCCACCGTCGAACGCGTCGGCTATTGCGTGGTGGTCGCCAGCGAAGGCATCCAGACGCCGGACGGCAAGTTCGTCGCCGACGCAGGTGGCGGCAAGGATTCGTTCGGCCACACGCAGCTGGGCGGTGTCGCCTCGTTCCTGGCCGGCCGTGTCAAGGACGCGCTCGGCTACAAGGTGCACTGGGCCCTGCCCGACTACCTGCAACGCTCCGCGCGGCACCTTGCGTCGAAGACCGATCTCGACCAGGCCCAGGCCGTGGGTCGCAAGGCGGTGGAATTCGCGTTGAAGGGCATGAACTCGGTGATGCCGGTGATCGTGCGCACGTCGGATTCGCCGTATCGCTGGAAGATCGAAGCCGCGCCGCTGTCGAAGATCGCCAACCACGAAAAAATGATGCCGGCGAACTTCATCCGCAAGGACGGCTACGGCATCACGCCGCCCGCGCGCCGTTACCTGGAACCGCTGATCCGCGGCGAAGCGCCGCCGCCCTACGGCCGCGACGGGCTGCCGAAGTACGTGGCGATGAAGAACGTGCTGGTGCCCAAGAAATTGCCACCCTTGGCGGAGTAACCCCTTTCCACTAGCGTCCGTCGCGCCTCGCGGATCGCAAGGGACAGTGGATGAATTGGAATGGATGGGCGCTGGCGGCCAGCCTGGCCGTCGGGCAGGCGTTCGCGCAGTCGGCACCGCAAACAACGAGCGGCGCGATCATCGAACCGCCTGCCGCGCAGTTCGCGAATGCCCCATTGGCGGAGTGCACTTCCCTGTGCGCGGGGCAGGAGGTCGAGCTCGAACTGGCGGAACCTGTCGGCTCGGCCAGCCACAAGAACGGTTATCGCTTCCGGCTGCGCCTGGCCAAGCCCCTTATCCGCGACGGCGTAGTGGTCGTGCCGGCCGGCACACCCGGCATTGGTGAAGTAGTCCACGCGCAAGCCTCTCGTGGCGGTGGCAAACCCGGCGAACTGCTGCTTGCGGCTCGGTTCCTCGAACTCCCCGACGGCCCGCTCACGCTGCGTGCCATGAAGCTTGCGGCGCGCGGTAAGGACAACATGAATGCATCGCTCGCCACGTCGTTTGTGGCCGGGCCCTTCGCACTGTTCGTGCACGGAGGGGAGATCGAGATCCCCGCCGGTACGCGCGCGCTCGCAAAGCTCGCGCAGGACCTTGCGCCCACGCGCATCCCTTACGCGTCACCTCCGCACACGGACGCCACCGCGCCGGCGCCCGAAGCCCCAAGCCCCCATGACGCCGAGCCCGCGTCCTCACTTTGAAGGAGTAAACCGAATGCGTTCCATGCTGTCCTGCAGCCTTGCCCTGTCTTTGCTCGTCGCACCCGCCTTCGCCATCGCCAAGGATGGTGAAGCCACCACCGCTGTCGCGACCGCACCCGCCGCCAACACGCTCATCACCGCGGCTCCGCAGGACAAGGCGCAAATCGTGTTCTTCCGCGAATCGAAGTTCGTCGGCGGCGCGATCGGCTTCAAGGTGCGCGAAGGCGAGGCCGAACTGGGCAAGCTGCGCAGCGGCAAGTATTTCGTCACCAACGTCGAACCCGGCAAGCACGAGTACAACGTGCACGGCGAGACCAAGGACGTGCTGACGATGGAAGTCGAGGCCGGCGAAACCTACTACGTGCTCGGTTCGCTCGGCATGGGCATCGTCGCGGGCCGGCCCAACCTGTCGCCGTCGGACGAAGCCACGTTCCTGGCGATGGCGGGCAAGCTCAAGCCGGCCAAGTAAGCGGGCCGGATCACGCGAAGGGGCTGGATGCGGCCCCTTTCGTCGCCTCCGTGACGGAAATCAGCGGCCGCAGGACGTGCCTTCCACGTCCATCTGCGCGGCATACATCGGCACGGCGTCGAGCTGCCCCGCCTTCGCCTTGTCGGACTGTTCCTTGAGGTAGATGCGCGCCTGCCCCTGGCCGTCGAGCTTGGGCGTCTTGTCCACCGGCTTGCGCCACACATGCACGACGGCCTGCTGCGACGGGCAGGCCGCGTTCGGCACGCGGATCACGTCATTGAGGACCCAGCCGTTCTGCTCCGGCCTGGCTTTCGCCGCGTCGACGAAGCGTGCGCGCGGCTGGCACTGCGGGCTGATGCGCACCACGGCGAAGGTGTACGGCTCGGCGGCCTGGCCGGTGAACATGCCTTCCAGTCGCGCGCAGGCCTCAGGAATTTGTCGCAGCGTGTGCACGGCGTTCTGGGCTTGCGGCGCCACCGGACCACGCGAGATCTCGGGCTTCGCAGCACCGGGACCGGCCGCCAGTGCCGGTGCCGTGAACATCAGGAGAAGGAGGGGCGACATGCGCATGGCAGCGGGACGACCTTTCCGTGACCGGGACCGCAGGCTGGCACGGATGCGCTGAATGCTGCGTCTACGGCGTGCGTCGGGCCCGGCGCCTGTGCGATAGTCGGGCCGTTGCGGCGGCACCCCACGATCCGCGCAGCACCACAACTCGAAAGGTTTACGAAAACTCGAAATTCCTGGTGTCCACTTCTACGGGGAGGGGTTCATGCTGGAGCAGTACGGTTTGGCCTTGGCGCTGGTCTGCGCCGTCATCGCGATCCTTTACGGGATCATCTCCGCGCGCTGGATCAGCGCGCAGCCCGCCGGCAACGAACGAATGCAACAGATCGCCGGCGCGATCCAGGAAGGCGCGCGCGCTTACCTCAATCGCCAGTACACGACCATCGCCATCGCAGGCGTGGTGCTGTTCGTGCTCATCGGCTTCTTCCTGACGTGGGCCTCGGCGATCGGTTTCCTGATCGGCGCGGTGCTGTCCGGCGCCGCCGGCTACATCGGCATGAACGTCTCGGTACGCGCCAACGTGCGCACCGCCGAAGCCGCACGCCGGGGCATTGGCCCGGCGATGGACGTCGCGTTTCGTGGCGGCGCGATCACCGGCATGCTCGTGGTCGGCCTCGGCCTTCTCGGCGTTGCTGGTTACTACGTCGTGCTGCAGCGCTACATGGGCTACGACGTCGAGCACACGCTGCACGCGCTGGTCGGGCTGGCGTTCGGTTCGTCGCTGATCTCCATCTTCGCGCGACTGGGCGGCGGCATCTTCACCAAGGGCGCCGACGTCGGCGCGGATCTGGTCGGCAAGGTCGAAGCCGGCATTCCCGAGGACGACCCGCGCAATCCGGCGGTCATCGCCGACAACGTCGGCGACAACGTCGGCGACTGCGCGGGCATGGCGGCGGACCTGTTCGAAACCTACGCGGTGACCGTCATCGCGACGATGCTGCTCGGCGGCCTGATGGCCAGCGAAGCCGGCCGCAACGCCGTGCTCTACCCGCTGGTGTTGGGCGGCGTGTCGATCATCGCTTCGATCATCGGCGCGTTCTTCGTCAAGGTGAAGGCCGACGGCTCGATCATGGGCGCGCTGTACAAGGGCGTGATCGTCTCGGCGGTGCTTGCCGCGATCGCGTTCTACCCGATCACCACGCAACTGATGGGCGACAACAGCCACGGTGCGATGAACCTCTACGGCTGCGCGCTGATCGGGCTGGTGCTGACCGGCGCGATCGTGTGGATCACCGAGTACTACACCGGCACGCAGTACAAGCCGGTGCGCCATGTCGCCGCGGCCTCCACCACCGGCCACGGCACCAACATCATCGCGGGCCTGGGCGTGTCGATGAAGTCGACCGCGCTGCCGGTGATCTCGGTGTGCGTGGCGATCTGGCTCGCGTTCTACCTGGGCGGCCTGTACGGCATCGCCATCGCCGCGACGGCGATGCTGTCGATGGCCGGCATGATCGTCGCGCTCGACGCCTACGGCCCGATCACCGACAACGCCGGCGGCATCGCCGAGATGGCGGAGCTTCCGCCGGAAGTGCGCGCGGTCACCGATCCGCTCGACGCCGTGGGCAACACCACCAAGGCGGTGACGAAGGGTTACGCGATCGGTTCGGCGGCGCTGGCGGCACTGGTGCTGTTCGCCGACTACACGCACAACCTGCAGGCGGCCCATCCGGGCGAGGTGTTCACCTTCGATCTGTCGGACCACACGGTGATCATCGGCCTGCTGATCGGCGGCCTGATCCCGTACCTGTTCGGCGCCATGGCGATGGAAGCCGTGGGCCGTGCGGCCGGTGCGGTGGTGGAGGAAGTGCGCCGCCAGTTCCGACAGATCCCGGGAATCATGGAAGGCACCGGCAAGCCGGAGTACGACAAGGCCGTGGACATGCTGACCAAGTCGGCGATCAAGGAAATGATCGTGCCGTCGCTGCTGCCGGTCGCGGTGCCGATCATCGTCGGCCTGCTGCTGGGCCCGAAGGCGCTGGGCGGCCTGCTGATCGGCACGATCGTCACGGGCCTGTTCGTCGCCATCTCGATGACCACCGGCGGCGGCGCCTGGGACAACGCCAAGAAGTACATCGAGGACGGCAACTTCGGCGGCAAGGGTTCCGACGCGCACAAGGCGGCTGTGACCGGGGACACCGTGGGCGACCCGTACAAGGACACCGCGGGCCCGGCGATCAACCCGCTGATCAAGATCATCAACATCGTCGCGCTGCTGATGGTGCCGCTGCTCTAAGGGCTCCCGCGCAGGGTTCACGGGACGGCGGCCTGCGGGCCGCCGTTTTCGTTTTCGGGGCTGAACGGGGCGCGACGCCCGCCCAGGGGCGGCACTCCGGCTGCTGCGCCGCAGCAGTCATCCACGTAAAATGCCGGCCCGCATTCCCGAAAACCCCGCCCGCCGTCCGGCGCGGCCCCCACGCAGTTGGAGCACCACATGGGTCTGGACCTCGTCCCCACCGGCAAGAACCCGCCGGATGAGATCAACGTCATCATCGAAATCCCCAAGGATGCCGAGCCGGTCAAGTACGAAGTCGACAAGGCTTCGGGCGCGATCTTCGTCGACCGCATCCTGTCCACGCCCATGCGCTATCCGTGCAACTACGGCTACGTCCCGCACACGCTGTGCGGCGATGGCGATCCGGCCGACGTGCTGGTGATCCTGCCGCTGCCGCTGGTGCCGGGCTCGGTCATCCGCTGCGTGCCGGTGGGCGTGCTGAAGATGAGCGATGAGGCCGGCAGCGACGAGAAGCTGATCGCCGTGCCCGTGCCGAAGATCTTCGGCGGCTACGCGCACGTCACCGACATCGCGCAGGTCTCGCAGCACTGGCTCGATCGCATCGGCCACTTCTTCGAGCACTACAAGGACCTGGAGAAGGGCAAGTGGGTGAAGATCGAAGGCTGGGGCAACGCCGCCGAGGCCAAGTCGATCCTCAACGACGCCATCGCCCGCTACAACGCGGAAGAAGACAAGCCGAAGTTCTGATCGGCCTGGCTCCTCGCGAATGAAGAAGGCCGCCTCCGGGCGGCCTTTTTCTTCATGATGCCTGGCTCACACCATGGCACCACCTCTGGCCGTTCCTCGGGATGACGTTGGACTGACGTTCCGGGAGATGTCCCCTACGCGTTATCGCCCATCTCGCGCTGCCGCTGCGCCGTCGCAGGCAACTGCGCATCGCCTGCCGTCACCGCGAACTTGCACACGATCGTCATCAGCGCGTTGAACCAGCGCAGTTCGTTCTTCAGCATCAACGGCTGGCTGGGGCCGCGGATGTCCTCGACGAGGCGCTGCACCGCGGCCGCGTAGCGCGCGTGACCTTCCTCGCGTTCACCGAACTCGAACCACAAGCCCTGCCACGTACGCGCGAAGCGCATCGCGATCTGCCGCACCTGCGGCAGGCTCGGATGCGGCACCGCATCGGCGAACAGCAGGCCCAGATGATCGTTGAGTTCCCATGGGCTCATCACCACCGGCACGTTCACGCGCTCGCAGGGGAACGGTGCGACCTCGCCGGGCTTCGGTGCGATCGGCACGGCCTGCCAGCCCGCCGTAGGCGCGTCATGCGGACGGCCACGGTTGACCATGTCCCAGAAACGCCCGCCGCCGACCGTGTCCACGACCAGGTGGATGCGCGATTCCACCGCATCGTTGAGGACGCGGTGCTGGCGCCAGGTGTCGAAGATCCAGCATTCGCCCGGCGCCATGTTGATCACGGCGCTGTCGCACTCGAAACGCACGGTCGGCTGGGTGACGATCGGAATGTGCACGCGCACGCGCTCGGTCCAGTAATAGCCCTGGTCGGCATGACGCGTGACTTCGGCGTGGCCTGACAGGCGCATCAGCCGGCTGCGGCCCACCGTCGCGCCGAGGCTGGCGAAGACCTGCGTCAGATACGGGCAGCGGAACAGTTCCGGCGTCGGCCGCATGGGGCCGGAGAACGCCTCGTTGGCCGCCTCGCCCTGCGCGGACACCAGCGGCAGCATCGAATTGCCGGCAAAGCCCTGCGGGTGCGGCCGCCACGGCCCCTCGCCCAGTGCGGCGATTTCGGCCGCCAGCGCGGCGGCGTCGAAGTGCACGGGCAACTGGATGAACGGCACCTGCAATTTCATCGGGAGGTCGATCCGGAAACCAGCCGCTATCGTACCGCCCGCGCGGGCCCGCGCCAGACTCCGCAAACCCTCGACGCCGGGCACAAAAAACCACGGCCCCTTTCGGGGCCGTGGCGGTGTTACGTGCTGCGGTACTTCAACCGATCAGAAGCGCTGACGGTACTGGACGTAGTAGAACGCGCCCGGCAGGTCGTACTGCGGATCGAAGTTGTTGTACGGCGAGCTGTACGAGGTCGGCGGTTCCTTGTCGAACACGTTGTTGGCGCCGACCGAGACGGTCGCGTTCCACGGCGTGTTGTAGCGCACCTGGATGTCGTGATAGGTCACGGCGCCCAGGTAGTTGCGCGGGGACGGGCCCTCGGCGGTCACGCGGTCCGGATCCGAGCAGTACGCATCGGCCAGGCCTTCGTCGTTGTCGAGCACGCAGGTCTCATACAGGCCGGACTTGTAGCGCATGCCCCAGGTCGCACCGAAGTCGCCGTAGGTCCAGTCCAGGTACATGTTGGACTTGATGCGCCAGTACGGATCCTGCGGCAGGTACAGGCCCTGACGCTGTTCTTCGACCGAATCCACCGTGGCCTTGGTCGACCAGTTGGAGGTGTACGCGGTGTCCCAGGTGATCGCGAACTTGCCGAACGACGTTTCCGGGAACTTGTAGTTCACGGTCATGTCCCAGCCCTCGACGTTGTACTCGGCGAGGTTCAGCAGCGGCATTTCCAGGTTCGTGATCGTGTTCGGCGCACCCGGGTAAGCCGGATCGCGCGAGTACAGACCGCAGTACACGGCCTGCTCACCCGCCGTACCGGCGTAGCACTTGTCCAGGATGAACTGAGCTTCCGGACGCGAGATCGCGTTCTCGATCTTGATCTCGTACCAGTCCAGCGAGATGTCGAAGCCTTCCAGCCAGCTCGGGTTGTAGACGAAACCCAGGGTCTTGGTGGTGGAGGTTTCCGGCTGCAGGTTGTCGTTCGAGGTCCAGGTGAAGGCCTCGGCGGTCTGACGCTGCGAACGCGTGAACGTCGGGGAGACGCCTTCCGAAGCACAGCGCGCGGCGACCTGCGGGTTACCCAGCTGGCCGGTGCGTGCATCGCACGGATCGTCGTAGCTCTCGAACGAATCCTGGTTGCCCGCGTACAGGTTGTTGATCGTCGGAGCACGGAAGCCCTCGGACCAGTTACCGCGGACCATCAGGTCGTCGATCGGCTTCCAGCGGAAACCGAACTTGCTGTTCAGCGTGTTGCCGAAGTTGCTGAAGTCCGAGTAGCGCGTGGCCAGCGAGAAGTCGAGCAGCTTGGCGCCCGGCAGGTCGGCCAGGACCGGCACCGCGAGCTCGAGGTAGTACTCGTCGAGCTTGTAGCCACCGGCGGTCGGCTTGGAACCGTTGCCCGTGCTCAGGCCGGCGGCGATGAACGCGTCCGGATCGTACTGGCCGCTCTCGGTGCGGTGCTCATAGCCCGCAGCGAAGGCAAGCGCGCCAGCCGGCAGGTCGACGATGTCGCCGCTGATGTTGGCGTAGTAGCTCTTCGAGGTGACGCGGCTGGAGTCGTGCGCGGTGAAGGCGGTGTAGTCGATCGCTTCCTGCGAGATCGAACCGTCGGTGCCGATCGGGTTGACCGGGACGCAGTCGGCCAGCGGAGCTGCCGCGGTGCCGCAACGGATGGTGCCGTTGTCGTTGAAGCTCGGGCCGTAGGCCAGGGCCAGGTTGGAGCGGTTGAACAGACCGTAGGTCAGGTCATTCTCGTCCGAACGGTCGTAGCGGTAGCCCGCATCCCAGTCGAACGTGCGCTCGCCGACTTCGAAGTAGCCTTCGAAACCACCGTAGAAGTGCCAGTTCTTGACGTTCTGATTGAACGAACGGCCACCGGACTCCTGGAAGCGACGGGCAACACCGATCAGGTCACGCGCGCCACCGGTCTGGAAGGCCGGCGTGCCGGCGTAGAAGCCGTTCGGATTGGTCGGGTTGTAGTAGCTGCTGGCCGACAGGCGCATGCCGGTCACCGGCATCGCCGCGAGCAGCTGCTCCGAGATGCGCTCGTTGTAGAGCATCTCGGTCTTGAAGCGCACGTTGTCGGTGATGTCGTAGTTGGCCTGCGTGAACAGCGACGTACGCTCCTGCGGGGTCAGCAGGTAGTTGTCCGGGGCGCTGTTGTAGCCGTGGATGTCCGAGTTGAAGCGCGTCTTGGCGCCCGTGGTCGGATCGATGATGTAGCGGACGTTATCAGTGTCGACGAACGAACCCGGGAAGCCCGTGGTGCTCTGACCGCCGAAGAACGGAGGACCGCCGGCGGAGATCTTGCGATCACCGGCCATGACGGGCTCTTCCTTCACGTACGACACGCCGAGCATCACGTTGCCGCGATCGTTGCCCGTGCCGATGGTGAAGTCATACGCCTGACGCTCGCCGTCGCCCTGCTGGTACTGGCCGATGTACGCACCGGCTTCGGCACCTTCGAAGTTCGAACGGGTGATGATGTTCACCACGCCGGCGATGGCGTCGGAACCGTAGATGGTCGAGGCGCCGTCCTTCAGGACTTCCACGCGCTCGATCATTGCGGCCGGGATGGTGTTCAGGTCGACGCTGCCGCCCAGGCCCTGGGTCCAGCGACGGCCGTTGACCAGCACGAGCGTGCGGCCTTCACCGAGGTTACGCAGGCTGATGCCGGCCGAGCCGTCACCGCCGTTGTTGAAGGTCGAGTTCAGCGCGGCGCCGTTGCTCGAGATGCGCTGCAGCACGTCGGCGACCGAGGTCACGCCCTGCTTCTGGATCTCGGCGCGGCTCAGCGTGAAGATCGGCTGCGAGGTCTCGACGTCGGCGCGCTTGATGCGCGAGCCGGTCACTTCGATGCGGTCGAGGGTGGTCGCACCCTGCTCGCCACCTTCCTGCGCGACGGCGAACGCCGGCGCCAGTGCGATCGCGATGCCTGCCGGCAGCATGCCGACGCGCATCGCGGTGCGCAAATTGCGATGGTTCATCTATCTCTCTCCAGATATCTGTTATGGGCGTGTTAAACGCTCATCAAACTTAAGTTCTGGGGAGCTCCATCGCTTTGCGTGTGCCGTTGAGAGACTTTGCTGAGTCTGCCAGCGAGGACACGGCCTTAACGTTCCGAACCGACGGTGTCTCTTACGCGCGACCGACGCAGGACATCAAGCTGAGACCGCGCTCGCAGAACCTGCGCGCAAAGAGAACGCACAACGAAAACGGCCGGCGAATCGCCGGCCGTTTGTGGTAACGCGTGCGTGCGCGATCAGTTGCCAGTCGCGAGCGACTTGCGTTCCAGCGACTTGCGCGAGACCGCCAACGCGCGGCTCGCATCGCCACGAGCGGACGCGGCGCGGTAGCGCGTGGCGGACTCGCCGAAGCGCGCGCGGAAGGCACGGGCGAAGCTGCAGCAGTTGTCGAAGCCGCTGGCCGCGGCGACTTCGCCGATCATCATCGAGGTGCTGGTCAGCAGGTCCGCCGCGTGCTCCAGGCGCATGCGCGCGGAGGCCGCCTGCGGGCTTTCCTCGTAGAGGCTGTGGAAGGTCTTGGAGAAGTACCAGCTGGAGAAGCTGGTCAGCTCGGCCAGTTCGCTGATGCGCACCACGCGGTCGCAATTGCCTTCCAGGTACAGGCGGGCACGCTGCAGGCGGCCGAAGACCTGACGCTTGCGGCTGCGCGAGCGGCCCGGGCAACGCGGGATGCGTGCGGCCAGTTCGCGCTGGACGCCGGCCAGGTGCAGCAGGATCGGGCGCAGGAGCGAGGCGTCGAAGCCGGCGCCGGGGTTCTCCGCCAGACGGGCCGCCGCTTCGCGCCACAGGCGCAGGGCGATGCGGGCGTCGTGACGGGTCATCTGGCCACGGCCGGCGTAGAGGCCGCGGTCGGCGAAGCGGGTCATTTCCCGCAGCGCGTCGCCGGACAGGGTGAGACCGATGGCGATGCCGAAGCGGTCGGCCTGGACGACCGGCTTGGAGTCCTTTTCGAACGCGAGCCAGTCGCCGCTGCGAAGACGGAACTTGCCCTCTTTCGCCTCGACCCACGAGCTGCCATGCAGCTGCACCCAGAACGAGAAGCCGCCCGAAACCTGGACGCTGCCCAGCCGGGAAACCCCGATGCAACCGCCCTGAACCGCGCCGTCAGGCGTGTCGAGCTGCAGCAGCTGCCCGCGGTCCGCCCATTGCACTTGCTCCATTGGTCCACCTCATGTGCCGAGAATGGTCAATGGATTTGCCTGAGAGGCGGGGTCGCCATCAGGAAAGTTGGTCGAGACTTATCCGAAATCGCAACGACGGCAAAACCGAAGGACTTCCGAAAGGACTTTTCCCAGCGGCATCAATTACTTGATCCATCCGGGCATCACGTCCGTCGTTTCCTTCGGCAGCTCCATGTAACCGATATCGGCCCCGTCCCACTCGACCAGGGCCAGATAAGCCACGTCACCGCGCGGCCCACCGAGGCTGAAACCATTGATCGCCGAGCGTCGGGTCTGGTCCAGGCAACGCGGCGGAGCGGTGTCGCTGGGGACGATCCGGCGCAGGCTGGCGGCGCAATCCTGGAGCCGCTCCATGTAGCGGACCTCGCCGTCGGGCGCCACGGACCACATGCGGTAACGGTCGGCCGTCGGGTCGGCGGCGCTGATGCGCCGGATCGACGCGGCCGACAGGTCCAGCCCGACTTCCCACAGCCCGGCCTCGGTCAGGCGGGTGAACAGAATGCGCCGGCGCGGCCCGTCCACCTGGAAGTGCGAGACGCCATCGACCCGGCCGAGGGAGCGCCACGGCGTGGTGGAACGGTCGTACATGCGCAGCTGCGGGAGGCCGTCGTCGTTGGCGGCCAGGACGAGCAGGCGGTTCGCGTCCGGCGTGTACTGGGCCTGGAGCGGGTCCGGGTCGGGGATCGGCAGGGTCACGACCTGACCGCTGGCCGCCATGACTTCCTGGACCACCGCCTTGCCGCCTTCGTCCGAGCCGGTGACCAGCAGGCGGCGGGCGTCGGACGACCAGGACGGGGCGTAGCGGGTGCCCGGGCGAACCCCGCCCATCATGCGCAGCGTGTCGGGCTGGTCCACGTCGCCCACCCACAGGCCATTGCTGCCGGAGCGATCCGACACGAAGGCCAGCTGCCGCCCGTCCAGCGCGATCGCCGGCAGGAGGTCGCGCGACGAGGACGGATAAAGTGGCTCGACCACGTGCACGCGACCGTGGCCGGAGCCGTCGCTGTCCAGGCGCACGCGGTACAGGCCGAAGTACGGACGGCGCTGGACGAAGGCGATCGCCCGCCGCGCGCGCGCCGCCACCGGCGATTGCGCCTCGTCGAGCCCGACCGGCCGCGCCTCGCCGGTGCCGGTGTCGAGCCGGAACACGCGGTATTCGCCGTCGACCATCGCACTGAAGAGCAGGCCGCGCCCGCTCGGCGACCAGTCCCAGCCACGCAGGTCGGCACGCAGGCGGCTGAGGCGTTCGGCATTCCCGCCCTGCGCGGGGATGCGCCAGAAATCGCCCAGCGGCGGGTTGCGCACGAACACGATCCAGCGGCCGTCCGGCGAGTAGCGCGGCGAGGTGTCCAGCTCTTCGGGGTCGTGCGGGTACTCGATCGGCCGCCACTGTCCGCTGTCGAGGTCGAGCACTCGCAGCCCCAGGCTGCCGTGCTCGCCGGTCATGCCGCCGAAGATCAGACCGTTGCTGTCGGGCGTCCAGTCGAAGCTGGGCGGGTTGCGGCGGTCGCAATCGCCGACCTCGTGCTCCGAGCGCGCGTTCGGCGTGACCAGACGGATGCTGCAACTGTCCACCGTGGTGCGCATGAAGGCGATCCAGCGCCCGTCGGGCGACCACGTCGGCGCGCTGTCGTCGGCGCCTTCCGGGGGGCGCGTGAGCTGGCGCGGCTGCGTCTGCTCGGTCGTCTGGATCATGATCGCGGTGCCGCGCTGCCCCTCGGGGATCGCGACGTACGCCACCAGGCCGGCGTCCGGCGACAAGGTCGGCGACAGCTCGAACCCGACGGCGGAGGTGATCAGGCGATAGGGGCGCTCACTTCGCAGCCCCTGCATGCCCGACACCGCCACCGGCGTATTCGCCTCGCCGGAATCCACGGGCGCGCGCAGCAGGGCCCAAGCGACCAGGCCCGCGACCAGCAGGGCCACGGCAAACACCACCGAGGCGATCGACGCCCAGGTCCCGCGCGGCATCGACGCGGCCGGAAACGGCACCGGCGCCAGCGGTTCGCTCGGATCGGCGCCGGCAATCGCCGGGTACTTGGCGGTCGTGCGCGTGGGGTCGGCCCAGCGCTCGTCGCCGGTGACCGTGTCTGCACTGCCCGAAGGCGTGGCGGTGTGAACCCATTCGATCGGCGCCAGCAGGCGATAGCCGTTCTTGGCGATCGTCTCGATGTAGCGCGGATTGCCACGCTCGTCGTCGAAGGCCTTGCGCAGCTGCGTGATCGCCTGCGTGACCACGTCGTTGGTCGGCAGCGTGTCCGGCCAGACTTCGGTCATCAGCGTGTCGCGGCTGACCACCCGCCCGGCCTGCTCGACCAGCACCAGCAGCACGCCCATGGACTTGGGGGTGATGCGCAACGGCCGACGCTTGCCCGGCGCGCGGATCTCGCGCAGGGGCACGTCGACCACGCATTCGCCCACGCGCAGTCGTTCGGACGGCAGGGGCGAGGTGGAGGGTTCGGAAGGTCTGGGCATGAATCCGGAGATGTTGAGCGGCAAGCTGAACAGCCGTCATGTGCCGAAAGGGTTTGGCATGACTACTCGGCAAATCCGGCAAAACGCCCAGACGTCACGGGGAAAGCAAAACTTGCCTGGACATTCTAACGTCCGCAGGCTTACTCCCGTTTACATGGGGGTGGGCTTCAGGCCCTCTCTCGCCGACGTACTACAGAACGTTCTGTTCCAGCATTCGCGCTCCGGCGCGAATTTTTTTGTCTGGAGATCCCGGCCCGCAGCGTCAGCGGGCGCCGTAGCGCAGGATCGTCAGGCCCACCAGGCGCGAAACCACCACGGCGATGTAGGCCACGCCGGCGAACTGCTCCAGCATCACCAGCACGCGTGCCGGCGAGGACAGCGGCAGGATGTCGCCCAGGCCCGTCGCCGAGAGCGTGGTGAAGCTCAGGAACAGCAGTTCCAGCCAGGTGCGCGGCGCCTCGGGGTTCACCGCGCCGGTGAAGCTGCCCGGATACCAGGCCTGGCATACGAAATACGCATAGGCGAAGCCCCAGGCGAGCAGCGTGAACGTCGCGCCCGCAGCGAACAGTTCGTCGGTGGTGACGCGATGATCGCCGAGCATGTAGGCGATCAGGCTCGCCGCGGCGTACAGGTACAGCAGCGCCTCCAGCGCGGAGGACACCACCAGCAGCGTGTCGTTGCCCAGCACGACGGCCGCGACCGACAGCAGCAGCGCAGGCGCCGCCAGCAGCCACGCCACCCACACTTTCGCCGGGCTGCGGTTGACCACCCACACCGCCAGCATCAGCACCGCCACGCCCAGTGCACCGAACAGCACGCGCCCGCCGCGCATCTCGTCGAACAGCGGGTACAGCACCAGACTCAGCAGCTGCGCCCCCAGCAGGAATGCGGAAGGATGGCGCCGCGCTTGCGCGCGCCAGCGCAGCTTGCCGATGCGGTTGTCTGCCATGTCGCCTCGCGTCCCTTCCGGATGCGGCCAAGCGTAGCCGAACGCGGGGCGAAGGGGCGTCGTTGTGCGACAACGACGCCCTGCGAAGTCACGCCTTGCGGTAGACCTGCGCGCCCTGCGCGCGGAATTCCGCCGACTTCTCCGCCATGCCCTCGGCCAGCGCGGCGGACTCGTCCACGCCATGCTCCTTCGCGTAGTCGCGCACGTCCTGGGTGATCTTCATCGAGCAGAAGTGCGGGCCGCACATCGAGCAGAAATGCGCGACCTTGTGCGCATCCTTCGGCAACGTCTCGTCGTGGTACTCGCGCGCACGCTCCGGATCCAGGCCGAGGTTGAACTGATCTTCCCAGCGGAACTCGAAACGCGCCTTGCTCATCGCGTTGTCGCGCGCCTGTGCGCCCGGGTGGCCCTTGGCGAGGTCGGCCGCATGCGCGGCGATCTTGTACGCCATCAGGCCTTCGCGCACGTCTTGCTTGTTGGGCAGGCCCAGGTGCTCCTTCGGCGTGACGTAGCACAGCATCGCCGTGCCGAACCAACCAATCATCGCCGCGCCGATCGCACTGGTGATGTGGTCGTAGCCCGGCGCGATGTCGGTGGTCAGCGGGCCGAGCGTGTAGAACGGCGCTTCGCCGCACTCGCGCAGCTGCTTGTCCATGTTTTCCTTGATCAGCTGCATCGGCACATGGCCGGGGCCTTCGATCATGGTCTGCACGTCATGCTTCCACGCGATCTTGGTCAGCTCACCCAGCGTTTCCAGTTCGCCGAACTGCGCCGCGTCGTTCGCATCGGCGATCGAACCCGGACGCAGGCCGTCACCGAGCGAGAAGGCCACGTCGTAGGCCTTCATGATCTCGCAGATCTCCTCGAAGTGCGTGTAGAGGAAATTCTCCTTGTGATGCGCCAGGCACCACTTGGCGAGGATCGAACCGCCGCGCGAGACGATGCCCGTCACGCGGCCCGCGGTGAGCGGCACGTAACGCAGCAGCACGCCGGCATGGATGGTGAAGTAATCCACGCCCTGCTCGGCCTGCTCGATGAGCGTGTCGCGGAAGATCTCCCAGTTGAGCTCCTCCGCGCGGCCGTCCACCTTCTCCAGCGCCTGGTAGATCGGCACCGTGCCGATCGGCACCGGCGAATTGCGGATGATCCACTCGCGCGTTTCATGGATGTGCTTGCCGGTGGACAGGTCCATCACCGTGTCCGCGCCCCAGCGGATCGACCACACCAGCTTCTCCACTTCCTCGGCAATGCCGGACGACACGGCCGAATTGCCGATGTTCGCGTTGACCTTGGTGAGGAAGTTGCGGCCGATGATCATCGGCTCGCTTTCCGGATGGTTGATGTTGTTGGGGATGATCGCGCGACCGCGCGCCACTTCATCGCGAACGAATTCCGGCGTGATGATCTTCTGGATGTTCGCGCCGAAGGTTTCGCCCGGATGCTGGCGCAGCAGGTGCGCCTCGCGGATCGCCTCGATCCGCTGGTTCTCGCGGATGGCGATGAACTCCATCTCCGGCGTGACGATGCCGCGACGCGCGTAGTGCATCTGCGTCACGTTGGCGCCGGACAGCGCACGGCGCGGCAGCGGGCGATTGCGGAAACGCACGGCGTCGAGCTTGGGATCGTGCTCGCGCTTGCGGCCGAATTCCGACGACAGCGCGGACAGCACTTCGGTGTCGCCGCGTTCGGCGATCCACTGCGCGCGCAGCGGCGTCAGCCCCTGGGCAAGGTCGATGTGCGCGTTCGCATCGGTGTAGGCGCCGGAGGTGTCGTACACGGCGAGCGGTGCGTTGTCTTCTCCACCGAACATGGTCGGCGTCTTCGCCAGCGCGATCTCGCGCATCGGCACGCGCAGATCGGGGCGCGAACCTTCGACGTGGATCTTGTGCGAGCCCGGAATCGGACGGGTGACGTCGGCCGACAGCTGTTCGGCCTTCTGGAGGAGTTCGGAGGGGACAGCATTCATGGCGTTCGTCCTGGAGCGGCGGGACGAAGCGGCGGCGCGCACCGCACGCACGGCGGTGTCGCGAAGCTTCCCTACGGCGGTCTCAACCGCATCAGGTTCGAAGGGTCTGTCTCAACCGGCCCCATGGCCGGTACCCCCGCTTCGGCGTGCATTTCACCACGCGGCCGCGGGCGGGACAACTCAGCCGCCCGCCCCGCCCTGGGTCATCGGGACGACATCCGCAAGGATGTGCGCGAACACCACCGGCCACAGCCGCCCCGTGCGCACATAGAACACCGACAGCAACAGGCCGAATACGAGGATCGATACGGCGCCCGCCGGGCCCTGGTAAAGGTGGGTCAACAGACGCACCAGCAGCGAAAGACCGATGGCGATGGAGGCACCGTGCTCCCTCAAGCTGCGGGTCAGCACGCCCAGCAGGAAGACTTCCTCGAACGTTCCATTGACGATCGAGATGAGAACGGTCGAGCCGAGAGAGGCCTCGGTAAAGGAGAATCCGACGACCGCACGCTCCAATCCGAGGATCGCGAGGACCGCCGCGCACGCCATCCACGTTGCGAAGAACAGCACGATGCCGACCACGGTTCCGCTCAGGTCGGGGCGCGGCATCAGTGAATGCACGTCGAAATCGCGCACGCGAAGGTAGAACACCGCGGCCATACCCAACATGATTTCGATGAAGGCGGCCCAGACGTTCGAGGCGTCCGAGAAGACCTGATCGGGAAACCCCACCACGACGGCCTCCACCGACGCCAGGACGGATAGGCCGAAGCAGATCGCCGCGACCGCGAAAGCTTCGCGGAGCGACAGAGTGGTCCTGGCCGTCGACGTGTTCACGAATCCCCGCACTGAGCCCTGCCGCGCATGCGTCGGCTGGGTGTCCGATTGTTGGTTGGTACGCGCCTGCGCGCGGCTCCCCGGCAGCCCGCATGCTAGTGGAGGCATGGGCTGCCGGTCACCTGCGACCCGGACGCTCCGGCACAAGAGCGACCGAATCGCAGCGCGGACGGCGTTGTCCGGTTACAGATGCAACAGTTGACAAGCCCCGAAACCGCGTGATCTTCTCGACCCCATGACGCATCGCAGCACGCTTCCGCAGACCGACCTGACCGCGCCGACCGGCGTGGCGTCCGTTGCGGGCGTATTTGCGATTACCACCGGTACCGGTACCACTCGCTTGCGGGTGCGGACGGGCGTGTCCAGTTGATCTGAAGACCTCGCCTCCGCACCCGAACCGGGTGCGCAGGTCTGGCACCCGGGCGGTCGCGGGGCTCAAACACGGAGCCCGACCATGCCCCCCGCAGACGCATCACTTCCACCTTCTCCGCAGTGCCACGTCCACAAGTTCGGCGGCAGCAGCCTCGCCGATGCGTCGCTTTATCGCGCCGCTGCCGCCTTGCTGCAGGATCCGGCGCGCACCCGCATCGTCGTCGTATCAGCGATGCAGGGCGTCACCGACGCCCTCCTCGCCCTGCTGGCATCCGCACGCCGGGGCGATGACTGGGCCGCCGAATGGGACGCGCTGCGCGAGCGGCATCTCGTCGCCGCAGCGGCCCTGGACCCCAATGGTCATCACGTCCTCAAGGCCACACTGCTGCAGGACTTCGACGTTCTGCACGAACAACTCCTCGCGCTGGCCTGCGGCGATGCATCGGCCGACGTGCATGCTCGCGGTTTGCCCGGTCTGGGCGAAGTCGTGTCCTCGCGTCTGATGCAGGCCGCCCTCGGCGCAGATGCAGCGGGCTGGCACCGGCTCGATGCGCGCGACGTGCTCGTCGTGCACGAAGGCGAGATGGGCATGGCGGTGGACTGGGCCGCCTCGCGCGAGCGCCTGGCCGCGTGGCGTGCGAGCCACGCCGACGGCAACGTCGTGGTCACCGGTTTCGTCGCGCGCGATGCCGACGGCCATGCCACCACGCTCGGCCGCAACGGCAGCGATTACTCGGCCGCGATCTTCGCCAACCTGTTCGATGCCGTCGGGCTCACCATCTGGACCGACGTCGACGGCGTGTTGTCCGCCGACCCGCGCCTGGTGCCCGAAGCGGTGTGCCTGCCTTCGATGTCCTACGCCGAGGCCTGCGAGCTGGCGTACTTCGGCGCGAAGGTGCTGCATCCGCAGACCATGGCGCCGGTGCAGGAACGCGGCATTCCGCTGTGGATCCGCAACACGCACCGCCCCGAAGCGCCGGGCACGCTGATCTCCACGCACAGCGGCCACGACGCCGCGCCGGTCAAAGGCCTGAGCCTGGTGCGTGACCTGGCCATCGTAGAACTCGTCGGCAACGGCATGGTCGGCGTGCCGGGCGCGGCCGAGCGCCTCTTCGGTGCGCTGCGCGGCGCGGGTGTATCGGTGACGATGATTTCGCAGGGTTCGTCCGAGCATTCGATCTGCTGCGTGCTGCGCGCCGATCAGGCCGAGCGCGCGCGCGATGCCGCTGCTGCCGCCTTCGCCGACGCCATCGCCGACGGCCAGGCGCAAGGCGTGACGCTCACGCGCGACATCGCCGTGCTGGCGGCGGTCGGCGACGGCATGGTCGGTACGCCCGGCGTCGCGGCGCGCCTGCTGAGCGGACTGGCGCAGGCACGCGTGAATGCACGCGCCATCGCGCAGGGCGCCGGCGAACGCAACATCTCCGTCGCCATCGGCGCGAACGACGCGACGCGCGCCTTGCGTGCCGCGCACGCCGCGTTCTGGCTCTCGCCGCAGACGCTGTCGGTCGGCGTGATCGGCCCCGGTCAGGTCGGCAGCGCGCTGCTGGTGCAGATGTCCGCCGCGTTGCCGCGGCTGCGCGAGCGTTCCGGCCTGGACCTGCGCCTGCGCGCCATCGCGAACAGCCGCGCGATGGTGCTCGACGAACGCGGCGTGGAGCCGGCCGACGCCGCCGCCCGCCTGCAGGGCGGGGCCGCACGAGCGCTGGATCTGGATGAATTCGCCGACCACGTCCGTGGCGAACACCTCCCGCATGCGCTCATCGTCGACTGCAGCGCGAGCCCGCGCGTGGCCGAACACTATCCGCGCTGGCTGGCGCGCGGCATCCACGTCGTCACGCCCAACAAACTGGCCGGCAGCGGTCCGTGGGCGAACTACGCCGCGATCCAGGACGCCGGCCGCCGTGGCGGTGGACGTTTCCGTTACGAAGCCACCGTCGGCGCGGGGCTGCCGGTGATGCTCACCCTGCGCAATCTGCTCGACACCGGCGACGAGTTGTACGCCATCGACGGCATGCTCTCGGGCACACTGGCGTGGCTGTTCAACCGGTTCGACGGCACGGTGCCGTTCTCGCAGCTCGTACGCGAGGCGCAGGCGCTGGGCTATACCGAGCCGGATCCGCGCGACGACCTTTCCGGCCTCGACGTCGCACGCAAACTGGTGATCCTGGCGCGCGAGGCCGGTCGCGCGCTGTCGCTGGAGGATGTCGAAGTGGAGAACCTGGTGCCGCAGGCACTGCGCGAAGTGGACCGCGGGGCGTTCCTCGCGCGCCTGGAGGAAATGGACGCCCCGATGCTGGCCCGCTACCGGGAGGCCGCGGCGGAAGGCCGATCGCTGCGCCACCTCGCCCAGCTCGACCGTGATGGCCGCGCCCGCGTCGGCGTGGTCGCCCTGCCCGCCGAGCACGCCTGCTGCCACACACGGCTGACCGACAACCTCGTGCAGTTCCGCACGCGCCGCTACGCCGACAATCCGCTGGTCGTACAGGGTCCGGGCGCCGGACCCGAGGTGACCGCGGCCGGCGTGTTCGGCGATGTGCTCGCGATCGCGCAGTCGCTCGGCACCGCGCCGGGGCTGTCGCTGCCACTGGGCGAAGCGCACGCAGAGGTCCATGCATGAGCGACGACATCGAGGCACAGCCCATCGCCCGCGCGTTCGCGCCGGGCAGCGTCGGCAATATCGGCGTGGGCTTCGATCTGCTCGGCCATTCCATCGTCGGCGTACGCGACGTCGCGATCGTACGGCGCATCGCCGAACCCGTCGTCCGCATCGACGCGATCCGAGGCCACGTGCCCGGCGCGGACTCGCTGCCGCTGCAGGCCGAACGCAACACCGCCGGACAGGCACTGATCAGTCTTCGCAACAAGCTGGGGCTTGCTCACGGCTTCACCGTGGAACTGGAAAAAGGCATTCCGCTCGGCTCCGGCCTCGGCGGTTCGGCGGCCTCGTGCGTGGCCGCGCTGGTCGCGGCGAACGCGTTGCTCGACACACCGCTGCCGCGCGAAGCGCTGTACGAATTCGCGCTGGACGGCGAATCGGTGTCCAGCGGCAGCCGCCACGGCGACAACGTCGCACCGATGCTGCTCGGCGGCGTGGTGATGGCGACCGACACCCGCATGATCCCGCTGCAGGTGCCGCAGTGGCTGCACGCGGTCGTGGTCCACCCGGATCAGGTGCTGGAAACACGCCGTGCGCGCGCGGTGCTGGCCGATCCGTATCCGCTGTCGGTGGTGGTCGAACAGAGCGCGCATCTCGCTCTGTTCCTGACGGGGCTGCAACGCGGTGATGCAACGCTGTTGCGCGAGGGCCTGCACGACCTGCTGGTCGAACCGCGCCGCGCGCCACTGATTCCCGGCTTCGTCGAGGCCAAGGCCGCCGCACTCGAACACGGCGCGCTCGGGGCCAGCATTTCCGGCGCAGGGCCGAGCACCTTTGCGTGGTTCGAATCGCGCGAGCAGGCGCAGGCCGCGGCGCCGTCGATGCAGGCTGCGTTCGCCGCGGCGGGCTACGGTTCACGCGCCTATGTCACGCCGGTGGCCGGCCCGCGCGCGGAGGTCATCGAACGCGCATGAACTTCCTCAGCACCCGCGGCCAGACGCCGCCCACCTCGATCGACGACGCCCTGGTCGCCGGCCTCGCGCCGGACGGCGGGCTGTACGTGCCCGAATCGATCCCACACATCGACATCACGCCCGGCGCCACACTCGCCGATACGGCGCATGCCGTGCTGCGTCCCTACTTCGCCACGTCCTCGTTGCGCGATGCGCTCGCCGATATCTGCACGCATGCGTACTCCTTCGATGCACCGCTGCGACCGCTCGGCAAAGACGATCATCTTCTCGAACTCTTCCACGGTCCGACGGCGGCCTTCAAGGACTACGCCGCACGCTTCCTGGCCGAATCGCTGTCGCGTCTGCGCCATGCCGACGCACCACCGACCACGATCGTCGTAGCCACGTCCGGCGACACCGGTGCGGCCGTGGCCTCGGCCTTCCATCGTCGCCCTGGCTTCAACGTCGTCGTCCTCTACCCCGAAGGCCGTGTTTCGCCGCGCCAGGCGCACGGCCTGGAATGCTGGGGCGACAATGTGCGCACGTTCCGCGTGCAGGGCACGTTCGACGATTGCCAGCGGCTGGCGAAGCAGGCGCTGTCGGACGAAGCATTGCGTCGCGACGTACCGCTGAGTTCGGCCAACAGCATCAGCCTGGGGCGCTTGCTGCCTCAAGTGGCGTACTACGCGCACGCCGCGTTGCGGTTCCGGAGCGCGAACGGGCAGCCGCTCAACTTCATCGTGCCGACCGGCAATCTGGGCAATGCATGCGCCGCGTTCGTCGCACGTCGCATGGGTTTGCCGATCGGCGAACTGATCCTCGCCTGCAATGCCAACGACGTCCTGCCGCGCTTCTTCGCGGGCGAGGCTTACGCACCGCAGGCAACGAGAGCGACGCTGGCGAATGCGATGGACGTGTGCGCACCGAGCAATTTCGAGCGCCTGCGCCACTGGCACCGCAACGACGATGACTTGCGCGCAAGTGTCACCGCGTTCTCGGTCAGCGATGAGGATATCACCGACACGCTCCGCCGCGCGCCCGAACGGCACGGCATCGTGCCCTGTCCGCACACCGCGACGGGGCTGAAGGTGCTCGAAGGACTGCGCTCGCGCGGCGATACGCGTCCGTGGGCGGTCGTCGCGACGGCGCACCCGGCGAAGTTCGACGGCATCGTCGAGCCGCTGGTCGGCCACGCGGTGCCGGCACCGCCCGCGCTCGCCGAAACACTGGCCTGGCCGGCCTCCGCCGAACGGCTGTCGGCCGACTACGAAGCACTGCGAACGCAACTGCTCGGAGGCACGACGTAGTTGCAACGGTAACCATCGCGCTGCGGTGAGACTTCGCCGCAGTTGCGAACGAAACTGTTGACACGCCCATTCAAGCCATGTTTACCTCGAACCCATGACGCAACGCAGCAACCATTCGCAGACCGACCACCACCGGACCCGCCGTCCGGCCGTGGCGCTGCGCAAGGCGGCGGACACCCGCGCCCTCGAGTTGCTGACCAAGATCGCGCCCCTCTCGGCGCTCATTCTTGTACTCGTACTTATTACCGGGCTTGCCAGCGCGGAGTACGGGTTTGTGTAAGTAAGACACCACACACCCCAGGTCGATACCCAAGACCCCGCGCCCGAAACGGCGCGGGGTCTTTGTTTTGGGCCTGCGGTTTCCCCAGTCAGGAGAACGCAGTTCGTGAGAAGCAATGCCATCAAGCAAGGCCCCGCACGCGCTCCGGCACGCGCCATGCTGCGCGCCACCGGGCTGGACGACGAGGCGATCGCCAAGCCGCTGGTCGCCGTGGTGCACACGTGGTCGGACGTCTCGCCGTGCAACTTCACGCTGCGCGACCTGGCCCAGCACGTGCGCGCCGGCGTCATCGAGAACGGCGGCACGCCGATCGAGTTCAACACCATCGCCGTCACCGATGGCATCGCGATGGGCTCCGACGGCATGCGCGCTTCGCTGGCCTCGCGCGAGACCATCGCCGACTCCATCGAGCTGGCGGTGAACGGCCATAGCCTGGACGCGATGGTGCTGCTGGTGGGCTGCGACAAGACGATTCCGGCCGCGGCGATGGCGGCGGCGCGGCTCGATATCCCGACCGTGATCCTCTACGGCGGCACCATCATGCCCGGCCACTGCCGCAAGGACGGCAGCGACAAGGCGCTGACCGTGCAGGACGTTTTCGAGGCGGTGGGCGCGCACTCGGCCGGTCGCATCGACGACGCCGAACTGCATCGGATCGAATCGCACGCCTGTCCCGGCGCGGGCGCGTGCGGCGGCCAGTTCACCGCCAACACGATGGCGATGGTGCTGACGTTCCTCGGCCTGTCGCCGCTCCAGCTCAACGACATTCCCGCCGTCCACGCCGACAAGCCCGCCGCCGCGCGGGCCTGCGGCGCGATGGTGATGCAGCGTTTGCGCAACGGTGGACCGGGACCGCGCGAGATTCTCTCTCCCGTCGCGCTGCGCAACGCGGCGTGCGCGGTCTCGGCCACCGCGGGCTCCACCAACGCCGCGCTGCATCTGCTGGCGATCGCGCACGAAGCCGGCGTGGCGTTCGACCTGGAGGAATTCGAAGCTGCCGCGCGCACGCCCGTCATCGCCGACCTCAAACCCGGCGGGCGCTACACCGCGGCGGAGATGTTCGAATACGGCGGCACCGCCCTGGTCGCGCGCGAACTGCGCGCGGCCGGCCTCATCGAAGACATTCCCACCGTCACCGGCCGCAGTTTCTTCGCCGAGCTGGACGAGGTTCCCGCACCGGGCGCACAGGACGTGGTGCATCCGATCGCGCGTCCGCTCAAGCCGCGCGGCGGCTATTCGATCCTCTACGGCGATCTCGCACCTGAAGGCTGCATCCTCAAGCTCGCCGGCCACGGCATCGAACATTTCGAAGGCACGGCGCGCGTGTTCGATTCGGAGGAAGCCGCGTTCGCCGCCGTGCAGGCGCACACGATCCGTGCCGGCGACGTCGTCGTGATCCGTTTCGAAGGCCCCGCCGGCGGCCCGGGCATGCGCGAGATGCTCGCCGTCACGGCCGCGCTGGTCGGACAGGGGCTCGGCAACGACGTGGCGCTGATCACCGACGGCCGCTTCAGCGGCGCCACGCACGGCTTCATGGTCGGCCACATTTCACCCGAAGCCGGGCGCGGCGGCCCGCTCGCCAAGCTGCGTGATGGCGACCGCGTGCGTATCGACGTCACCACGCGCCGCATCGACGTCGATGCCGACCTGCGGACGCGGCCGGTGGCGCGCATCGCGCCGCGCGTCACCACCGGTGTGCTCGCCAAGTACGCCGCGCAGGTGAGTTCGGCCTCGCGCGGCGCGGTCACTGCGCCGGGCCCGCTGGATGCCGCGCGCGCGAAGTCCCGCGAGATCCCCGTGCAGGTCGTCGGGGAGCCCATCGAACCTGATGAAGCGAAGGAACTGTTCCTGGTCTGAGACGGCATTTCCGTCGGACCCGTTACCGCATTGCCCCGCCCACCCTTTCACCCAACGGACACTTACATGAGCACCCAAGCCAAACCCCGCATCGCCATCGTCGGCTACGGCAGCCAGGGCCGCGCGCACGCGCTGAACCTGCGCGACTCCGGTTTCGACGTGACCATCGGCCTGCGCCCCGGCGGCCCGACCGAGATCAAGGCGAAGGCGGACGGCTTCACCGTCAAATCGCCCGCCGAAGCGGTGAAGGACGCGCAGCTCGTCGCCGTGCTCACGCCGGACATGGTCCAGCCGCAGCTCTACGGCGAGGTGATCGAGCCGAACATCGCACCCGGCGCGTGCCTGCTGTTCGCGCACGGCTTCAACGTGCATTACGGGCAGATCACGCCGCGCGAGGACCTGGACGTCGTGCTGGTCGCACCCAAGGGCCCGGGCGCGCTGGTGCGCCGCGAGTACGAGATCGGCCGCGGCGTGCCGTCGGTGTATGCCGTCCACCAGGACAATAGCGGCAATGCCGAGCAGCTTGCGCTGACCTACTGCGCCGGCATCGGCGGCGCGCGCCAGAACGCCATCCGCACCACCTTCAAGGAAGAGACCGAGACCGACCTGTTCGGCGAGCAGGCCGTGCTCTGTGGCGGCGCCACCAAGCTGGTGCAGGCCGGCTGGGAAACGCTGGTGGAAGCCGGCTACCAGCCGGAGGTCGCGTACTACGAATGCCTGCACGAACTGAAGCTGATCGTCGACCTGTTCTATGAAGGCGGCATCACGCGCATGCACGAGTTCATCAGCGAGACCGCGCAGTACGGCGCGCTCACGCGCGGCACCTACGTCGTCGACGACAACACGCGCGCGCAGATGAAGAAGATCCTCACCGAGATCCAGGACGGCACGTTCGCGCGCCAGTGGATCGCCGAGTACGCCGCCGGCAACGCGAACTACAAGGCGCTCAAGCAGGGCGACCTGGAGCATCCGATCGAGGCCGTCGGCAAGAAGCTGCGCGCCAACATGAAATGGCTTTCCACCGCGCCGCAGGCGACGCCGTCCGCGGCCGCCGGAAAGCGCGAATCGCAGACAGAGGCGGCGTGATGAACGGTGCTCGCTGGCTGGCGCAAGCCCTGTCGGCCGAAGGCGTGGACACGCTCTTCGGCTATCCGGGCGGCGCGATCATGCCCTTCTACGATGCCCTGCACGGTTCGGATCTCAAGCATGTGCTGGTCCGGCACGAGCAAGGTGCGGCCTTCGCGGCCAACGGGTATGCACGGGCCAGCGGGCGCGTTGGTGTATGCGTGGCGACCTCCGGTCCCGGCGCATCGAATCTGGTCACGGGCATCGCCGACGCGATGCTCGATTCGGTGCCGATGGTGATCATCACCGGCCAGGTGCCGACGGCGCTGATGGGCACCGATGCGTTCCAGGAGCTGGACGTGTTCGGCATGACCATGCCGATCGTCAAGCACAGCTTCCTGCTGCGCCGCGTGGACGACTTGCCGAACGTCGTCGCCGAGGCGTTCCGCCTGGCGCGTTCCGGACGCCCCGGCCCGGTGCTGATCGATCTGCCCAAGGACGTGCAGATCGGCGACGCCTCGCATCTGCCGCCGCACGTTCCACACGACATCGACGATGCGCCCGCGCCGAAGGACGCCTCGCTGCATGCCGCGCTGGCCCTGCTTTCGCAGGCGCACAAGCCGGTGATCTACGGCGGCGGCGGCATCGCGCTGGGCGATGCGGTGCAGGCGTTCCGCACCTTCGTCGACGCCACGCAGATTCCGACGGTGCTGACGCTCAAGGGCCTGGGCGCGCTGCCGTCGGGCCACGCGCTCAACCTGGGCATGCTGGGCATGCACGGCAGCCGCGCCGCCAATCTGGCGGTGCAGGAGGCCGACCTGCTGCTGGTCGTCGGCGCGCGCTTCGACGATCGCGCCACCGGCAAGCTCGCCGAGTTCGCGCCGAATGCGCGCGTGGTGCACATGGACCTGGATGCATGCGAGATCGGCAAGCTGCGCCATGCCGATGCCGCGGTCTGCGGCGACATCCGTCGCACCCTGACCTCGTTGACCCTGCCCTGCGCCGCGCACCTGCACGGCCGCAACGGCGCCGCGCGCCGCGCCTGGCGCGCGACCTGCCAGCAGCGCATGCGCGAGTGCGCCGCGCGCTACGACGCGCCCGGCGAAACGGTGTACGCGCCCGCATTGCTGAAGCGTCTGTCCGAAATGGCGCCGGGCGCGATCGTCGCCTGCGATGTCGGCCAGCACCAGATGTGGGTCGCGCAGCACTGGCGCTTCGGCGATCCGCGCCAACACCTCACCAGCGGCGCGCTGGGCGCGATGGGCTTCGGTCTGCCCGCCGCCATCGGCGCGCAACTGCAATCCACCGATGCTCAGGTCGTGTGCGTCAGCG
Source organism: Lysobacter sp. MMG2 (assembly GCF_016735495.2). Taxonomy (GTDB): domain Bacteria; phylum Pseudomonadota; class Gammaproteobacteria; order Xanthomonadales; family Xanthomonadaceae; genus Lysobacter_J. Next base: position 365,243 of record NZ_JAERQY020000004.1, on the reverse strand, counting down.
GCGACGGTTCGTTCCTGATGAACGTGCAGGAGCTGGCGACGCTGCGCCGCTATGGCCTGCCGATCAAGATCGTGCTGCTGGACAACCAGGCGCTGGGCATGGTGCGCCAGTGGCAGGAACTGTTCTTCGACCGGCGCTATTCCGAGGTCGACCTGTCCGACAACCCCGACTTCGGCGCGATCGCGGCGGCGTTCGGCGTGCAGGCGCTGCACGTCGATCGCGCCGATCGCGTGGAGGACGCGCTGCAGGCGCTGCTCGCCATCGACGGCCCCGCGCTGCTGCATGTCGCCATCGACCAGGCCGCCAACGTGTGGCCGCTGGTTCCGCCCAATCACAACAATGCGCAGATGCTCGATCCGGAGCTCGACGCCGCGTCCAACCCTCCCACCCCCAACGAGGATCCCCGCCATGCGATACCAGCTTGATCTCACGCTCCGTCAGGCCGAAGGCGCGCTGTCGCGGGTACTGGGCGCCGCCGAGCGCCGCGGCTTCCGTCCGCTTGCCGTCGACGGCGAAGCGCAGGCCGACGGCGACCGCTGGTACCTGCGGCTGACCGTGGAAGGCGAACGCGACGACGCCAACCTGCAGCACCAGCTCGCCAAGCTCTACGACTGCCTGTCGGTGGAGGTGTCGCCATGTCAGTGACCGCCACACCCGCACCGCCGCCCGCGCGACAACATTCGGCCGCACAGCCGGCGACTCGCCCCATCGAACTGCGCGACGAGGCGCGCCGCCCCGGCATGCCGCTGCTGTGGTTCGACGGCGAACTGAGCAGCGCCGACACGCTGCAGGCGCCGCTGACCACGCACGCGATGCACTACGGCACCGGCGTGTTCGAAGGCATCCGCAGCTACGCCACGCGCGATGGCGCCGCGGTGTTCCGGCTGCCCGAGCACCTGGAGCGCATGCGCAAGGGCGCGGATCTGCTGGGCATCGACTTCGACGTCGCGCAGGCCTTCGAGGCGACGCTGCAGACGCTGCGCGCCAACGGCCACCGCGATGCCTACGTCCGCCCGTTGACGTGGCTGGGCACGGGCGCGGAAGGCGTGTCCGTCGGCCTGGACGTGCCGGGGCTGAGCCAGCACTTCATGGTCGTCACGCTGCCCACGGTGGTCCACCTCAACGGCAAGCGCTCGCGCCTGACCGTGTCGCCGTGGAAGCGCAACCCCGCCTCGTCGCTGCCGCCGCTGAAGTTGTGCGGGGCCTACATCAACTCCATCCTGGCCAAGCGCGAATCGCGCCTGCGCGGGTTCGATGAAGCGCTGTTCGTCGACGACGACGGTTATGTCGTCGAGTGCACGGGCGCCAATGTGTTCATGGTGCGCAACGGCGAAGTCACCGCGGTCGAGCATCGCGACGCACTGCCGGGCATCACCCGCGACACGGTGATGGCGCTGAGCGGCGCGCGCTCGCGGCCGGTGACGCATCACGAGCTGCTGGACGCGGACGAAGTGTTCGTCTGCGGCACGGCGGCGGAGATCGCCCCGATCAGCGCACTGGACCGCCGCGAGTTCGGCGACAACCCGGTGACACGCGTGCTGCAGGCACAGTACGCGCGTGTCGTGCGCGGCGAAGACGCCGCACATGCGCACTGGCTGACGGTGGTCTGAGGCCATGGACGGCGACGTAGTCACCGACGTACGCACAGACGCGACCGTCACCGCCGCCGACGTGTTGGCAGCGCAGGCCCGCCTGCGCCGCTACCTGTCGGCAACGCCACTGCACCACGCCGAGCGCTTCGGCTGCTGGCTGAAGCTGGAGAACCTGCAACGCACCGGTTCGTACAAGGTGCGCGGCGCCCTGAATGCACTGCTGGCCGCGCGCGAGCGCGGCGACCATCGCCCCGTGATCGCCGCCTCCGCCGGCAATCATGCGCAAGGATTGGCGTGGGCCGCCTACCGCCTGGGTGTCAACGCCATCACCGTGATGCCGCGCGGCGCGCCGCAGACCAAGATCGCCGGCGTGTCGCACTGGGGCGCGACCGTGCGCCTGCACGGCGATTCGTACGACGAAGCCAAGGCGTTCGCGGCCGAACTCGCCGCACAGAACGGCTACCGCGTGCTGTCGGCCTTCGACGATCCCGACGTGATCGCCGGCCAGGGCACCGTCGGCCTGGAACTGGCCGCGCTCGCGCCCGACGTGGTACTGGTACCGATCGGCGGCGGCGGCCTCGCCTCCGGCGTCGCCCTCGCGTTGAAGTCGCAGGGCGTGCGCGTGATCGGTGCGCAGGTCGAAGGCGTCGACGCGATGGCACGCGCACTGCGCGGCGATCGGACCCTGCGCGATCCCGCGGCCACGCTGGCCGACGGCGTGCGGGTGAAGGAACCCGGCCAGCTCACGCAGCGCCTGCTCGCGGAACTGCTCGACGACGTCATCGTCGTGCGCGAGGCCGAACTGCGCGAAACCCTGGTGCGCCTCGCGCTGGAGGAGCACGTCATCGCCGAAGGCGCCGGCGCGCTCGCGCTCGCGGCCGGGCGGCGCATTGCCGGCAAGCGCAAGTGCGCCGTCGTCTCCGGCGGCAACCTCGACGCGGGCGTGCTCGCGCAGTTGCTGTCGGACGTGCGCCCGCGCGCGCCGCGCCGTCCGCGCCGCCGCCATCGTGAACAGGCCGCCGCCCTGGAGCCGGCCATCGCCACCCTGAACCCCATCCCGTCCACCACGCCCCGCGCCGCCGCCATCGCGCGCGTCCACGAGGAGCTCTACGCATGAACGACCCCGCATCGCGAGTACGCATTTTCGACACGAGCCTGCGCGACGGCGAGCAATCGCCCGGTTGCAGCATGACCGCGCCGCAGAAGCTTCGCTTCGCGCACGCGCTTGCCGAGCTCGGTGTCGATGTGATCGAGGCGGGATTCCCGGCCAGTTCGGAAGCCGACATGGACGCCGTGCGCGCCATCGCGCGTGAAGTGCGCGGCGCCACGGTGGCGACGCTGGCGCGCTGCCATGCCGGCGACATCGAAGCCTGCTCGCGTGCGCTGGAGCACGCCGTGCATCCGCGCATCCACGTCTTCATCTCCACCAGCCCGCTGCACCGCGAGCACAAGCTCGGCCTGGACCGCGCGCAGGTGCTCGAACGCGCCGTGATGGGTGTGCAGCTTGCCAGGAAGTACGCCGACGACGTGGAGTTCTCCGCCGAGGATGCGTTGCGCACCGAGCCGGACTTCCTGGCCGAAGTCTGCGTCGCGGCCGTCGCCGCCGGCGCACGCACGCTGAACATCCCCGACACCGTCGGCTACACGACGCCGAGCGAGATCCGCGCCCTGTTCGAGTACCTGTGCGCGGCGGTCCGCGAGTCAGGTGCCTCCGGCGCGGAGCAGGTGGTCTTCAGTGCGCACTGCCACAACGACCTGGGACTGGCGGTGGCGAACTCGCTGGCCGCCATCGAGGGCGGTGCGCGCCAGGTGGAATGCACGATCAACGGCATCGGCGAGCGCGCCGGCAATTGCGCGCTGGAAGAACTGGTGATGGCGCTGCGCGTGCGCGGCGAGTACTACGGCGCGCATACGCGCATCGACACGCGCCGGCTGGTGCCGACCTCGCGCCTGCTCTCGCGCATCACCGGCATGGCCGTGCAGCGCAACAAGGCGGTCGTGGGGCAGAACGCGTTCGCGCACGAATCGGGCATCCACCAGCACGGCATGCTCAAGCATCGCGGCACGTACGAGATCATGCGGCCGGAGGACGTGGGCTGGGCGCAGTCGCAGATGGTGATGGGCCGCCACAGCGGCCGCGCCGCGCTGAGCGACCGCCTGCAGACGCTGGGCTTCGCGCTGGACGAAGCGCAGCTCAACTCGGTGTTCGCCGGCTTCAAGTCGCTGGCCGAGAAGAAGCGCGAAGTGTTCGATGCGGATCTGGAAGCGCTGGTGCTCGGCGCCGACGCACGCATGGCGCGCGGGCATCGCCTGACGCGCTTCCACGTCAGCACCGGTGTCGCGCAGGACAGCCTGCCCACCGCCAGCGTGCAGCTGGTCGATGCGGACGGCGCGACGGTGAGCGAGGCCGCGGTCGGCGACGGGCCGGTGCACGCATTGTTCGCCGCGCTCGCACGCGCCACCGGCATCGCGCTGGAGATCGACAGCTACCAGGTGTCCAGCGTCACCACCGGCGACGATGCGCAGGGACAGGCGCAGATCATCGCGCGCGTGGAAGGACGCGAGCTCACCGGCTCGGGCACCAGCACCGACATCCTCGAAGCGAGCGCGCTCGCATGGCTGGACATCGCCAACCGTGTGCAGCGCAAGCGCGCACAGACGCCACAGACGCGCACCGCCGCGATCGCCTGAACCCACCGCGCCCCGTTCCGCAGGAGCGGGGCCATGCCAGACGCCAGGAAGACCCAAGCCAGTGGCCCACATGACCCACCCACCCCGCACCCTCTTCGACAAACTCTGGGACGCGCACATCGTCACGCCCGAGACCGACACCGCGCCCGCGATCCTGTACATCGATCTGCACCTGATCCACGAGGTCACCTCGCCGCAGGCATTCGCTGAACTCGAACTGCGCGGCCTGCCGGTGCGGCGCCCCGGCCGCACGAAAGGCACGCTGGACCATTCCACGCCGACGCTGCCGGTCGACGCGGCCGGCCAGCGTCCCTACGTCAACGCCGAAGCGCGCGCCCAGGTCGAAACGCTGCGCGGCAACTGCACGCGCTTTGGCGTGGAGTTGTTCGACTACGACAGCCCGCAGCGCGGCATCGTGCACGTGATGGGGCCGGAACTCGGCCTCACCCAGCCGGGCCAGACCATCGTCTGCGGCGACAGCCACACCGCCACGCACGGCGCGTTCGGCGCTCTGGCCTTCGGCATCGGCACCAGTGAAGTCGGCCACGTCCTGGCCACGCAGTGCCTGCTGCAACGCCGGCCGAAGACGCTGGCCATCACCATCGACGGCGAACTCGGGCCGGGCGTCGGCGCGAAGGACCTGATCCTGCACGTGATCGGCGTGATCGGCGTCAACGGCGGCACCGGCCATGTCATCGAGTACCGCGGCTCGGCCATCCGTTCGCTGTCGATGGAGCAGCGCATGACGGTGTGCAACATGTCGATCGAGGCCGGCGCGCGCGCGGGCCTGATCGCACCGGATGACGTGACCTTCGATTACCTGCGCGGACGTCCCCGCGCGCCGCAGGGCAGCGCGTTCGATGAAGCCGTGGCGCGCTGGGCGCAGCTGCGCAGCGACGAGGGCGCGCGCTTCGATCGCGAAGTGACCATCGACGCGCGCGACATCCAGCCGACCGTCACCTGGGGCACGCATCCGGGCCAGGTCGCCGCGATCAGCGCCAACGTTCCGGCGAACGACGACGGCGACGAAGCCAAGGCGCGCGAGTACATGGGCTGGCAGGCCGGCGCGCCGCTGGCGGGACGCGCGGTGGACGTGGTGTTCGTCGGCAGTTGCACGAACTCGCGCCTGTCCGACCTGCGCGAAGCGGCGAACGTACTGCGCGGCCGGCGCGTGCATCCGCGCGTGCGCATGCTGGTCGTGCCCGGCTCGGAGCAGGTCAAGCGCGAGGCCGAGCGCGAAGGCATCGACCTCATCGTGCGCGAGGCCGGCGCGGAATGGCGCGAGCCTGGCTGTTCCATGTGCATCGCCATGAACGGCGACATCGTCGGTCCGGGACAGCTGGCCGTGTCCACCAGCAATCGCAATTTCGAAGGACGCCAGGGCAAGGGCGCGCGCACCGTGCTCGCCTCGCCGGCCACCGCGGCCGCCTGCGCGGTCGCCGGCGAGATCACCGATCCGCGCCCCTATCTCACCACCGCACCGGCGCCGGTCGCCGCCGAACTGGAGACCGCGTGATGCAGCCGCTTACCGAGGTCGTCTCGCGCACGGTCGTGCTGCGCGAGCGCAACATAGACACCGACCAGATCATCCCCGCCCGCTTCCTCACCACCACCGAGCGCAAGGGGCTGGGCAAGCACGCGTTCAACGACTGGCGCCTGCTCGCCGACGGCACGCCGAACCCGGCCTTCCCGTTCAACCGCACGGACAACATCGGCGCACGCATCCTCGTCGCGGGCCGCAATTTCGGCTGCGGCTCTTCGCGCGAACACGCGCCGTGGGCGCTCACCGACCTGGGGCTGCGTGCGGTCATCAGCGCCGAGATCGCCGACATCTTCCGAAGCAACGCGCTCAAGAACGGCCTGCTTCCGATCGTGCTGGAGGAGTCCGTCGTCGATGCGCTTCTCGACCAGCCCGGCGTGGAACTGAGGATCGACGTGGCGCAGCGCAGCGTCACGCTGCCGGACGGTCGCCGCGTGCACTTCCCGCTGGACGCGTTCGCGCAGACCTGCCTGCTGGATGGCGTGGACCAGCTGGGCTATCTGCTGAAGCAGAACGACGCGATCACCCGTTTCGAAACCTCGCGCCATGAACAACAACGCCAGGACCAGGAGTTCCAACATGCAAGCTGAGATCGTCGTGCTGCCGGGCGACGGCATCGGCCCGGAAGTCACCGCCGCGGCGGTGCAGGTGCTGCGTGCCGTGGGCAAACGCTACGGCCATTCGTTCCATTTCAACGAGAAGCTCATTGGCGGTGCCGCCATCGACGCGACCGGCGAGCCGCTGCCGGCCGACACGCTGGACGCCGCGCGGCGTGCGGATGCCGTGCTGCTCGGCGCCGTCGGCGGGCCGAAGTGGTCCGACCCGGGCGCGAAGGTTCGCCCGGAACAGGGCCTACTGGCGATCCGCAAGGCGCTGGGCCTGTACGCGAACCTGCGTCCGGTGAAGCCGCACCAGGCCGCGCTCGGCGCCTCGCCGATCAAACCGCACCTGCTCACCGGCGTGGACCTGCTGGTGGTGCGCGAACTCACCGGCGGCATCTACTTCGGCCAGAAGCAGCGCGCGGCCGACCGCGCGAGCGACCTGTGCGAGTACACCGTCGCGGAGATCGAACGTACCGTGCGTCGCGCCTGCACGCTGGCGCGCACGCGACGCGGCCACGTCACGTCGGTGGACAAGGCCAACGTGCTGGAGACCTCGCGGCTGTGGCGCGAAGTCGCCACGCGCGTGGTGCGCGACGAGTTCCCCGAGATCACGCTCGAGCACCAGCTGGTCGACTCGATGGCGATGCACCTGCTCGCCAAGCCGCGCGAGTACGACGTGATCGTCACCGAGAACATGTTCGGCGACATCCTCACCGACGAGGCCTCGATGCTGGCGGGCTCGCTGGGGTTGCTGCCGTCGGCGTCCTTGGGCGAAGCAGTGCGCTCTGCTCGCAGCACTGCTGAGCACCCGGCCACGGATGGCCGGGCCGGGGCATCCGCAAGCCCATCGCGTGACGCCATGGACGGCACCTCGAGGATGATCGGCCTGTACGAGCCCATCCACGGATCGGCCCCCGACATCGCCGGACGCGGCATCGCCAATCCGTACGCGACGATCCTGAGTACGGCGATGCTGCTGCGCCATTCGCTGAATCTGGAATCGGAAGCGCGCTGCGTGGAGAAGGCAGTGGACGGCGCGCTCGCCGCAGGCGTGTTCACGGCCGACCTGGCGCCGGCCGGGCGCGGCGTGTCCACGCAAGCGGCCACGGCGGCGGTGCTGGAGCAGCTCGAATTGGAATGCCAGCCCGTGGTGATGCGCGATTGAGGGCGATACCCGGCGTCGCATTGCGCGGCGCACGGGCTTCGGGCTAGCGTGTGCGCCCATGAGCACACGTCCAGCCCTGCTGATCGCACTGTCCTGCTGCCTCGCCGCCTGCACCTCCACGCCGGAGGCTTCGTCGGACGTGGCGCCGCAGGATGCCTTCTTCCAGAGCGTGGCCGCGCTATGCGGCCAGGCTTTCGCCGGTCGCGTCGAAGTGGACCGGCCCGCAACACCCGGCGATCCCTTCGCCGGCAAGCCGCTGATCATGCACGTGCGCGAATGCAGCGGCGACACGATCCGCATCCCGTTCTATGTCGGCGGCGACCGCTCGCGCACCTGGGTATTGACGCGCACAGCGACGGGCCTTCGGCTCAAGCACGACCATCGCCACGAAGACGGCACCGAGGACGCGTTGAGCCAGTACGGCGGCGACACCGTCGACGCGGGAACGGCGCAGCGCCAGGAATTCCCGGCGGACGCGGCGTCGAAAGCGCTGTTCGAACGCGAGAAGCGCGCGACCTCCGTCGCCAACGTCTGGGCGATGGAGGTCGAACCGCAGGATCATTTCGTCTACGAACTGGCGCGGCCGGGCCGCGAGTTCCGGGTCAGTTTCGACCTCAAGCACCCCATCCCGGCCCCGCCTCCGCCGTGGGGCGGCACGCCCAAGCACTAAAACGAAAGGGCGCTGCAAGGCGCCCTTTCGCCGTGCCGGCCCGCGATCACGCCGCCTGCGGCGGCTTCACGCGGAACCACGCCGCGTACAGCGCCGGCAGGAACAGCAGCGTCAGGAACGTCGCCACCGTCAGTCCGCCCATGATCGCCACCGCCATCGGGCCGAAGAAGGCGCTGCGCGAAAGCGGGATCATCGCCAGGATCGCGGCGAGTGCGGTCAGCACGATGGGCCGGAAGCGGCGCACGGTCGCTTCCACGATCGCCTGCCACGGCGCCGCGCCTTCACCGATGTCGTGCTCGATCTGGTCCACCAGGATCACCGAATTGCGCATGATCATGCCCGCCAGCGCGATCGTGCCCAGCATCGCCACGAAGCCGAACGGCACGCGGAACACCAGCAGGAACAGCGTCACGCCGATCAAGCCCAGCGGCGCGGTCAGCAGCACCATGAAGCTGCGCGAGAAGCTGCGCAGCTGCAGCATCAGCAGCGTGAACACCACGAACACGAACAGCGGCATGCCGGCGTTGATCGACTTCTGACCGCGCGCGGAATCCTCCACGCTGCCGCCGATGTCGATCGAATAGCCGTACGGCAGCTGCGCGCGCAACGCGTCCAGCGTCGGCGAGATCTGCGCGGTCACGGTGGCCGGCTGCGTGCCGTCGTAGATGTCGGCGCGCACGGTCATCGTCGGCTGGCGATCGCGATGCCAGATGATGCCTTCCTCGAAGCCGTAATCGAGCGTGGCGATCTGCGTCAGCGGCACGCTCTTGCCGCTCTCGGTCGGCACCATCAGGCTGCCGAGCATTTCCAGGCGCAGACGTTCTTCCTCCGGGCCGCGCAGGAGCATCTCGATCAGCTCGTTGCCTTCGCGGTAGGTGCTGATGTGCGAACCCGACAGCGAGCTCGACAGGAACTGCGACAGCCGCGCCGAGCTCACGCCCAGCGCGCGTGCGCGCTCCTGGTCCACGACCAGGCGCACGACCTTGTTCGGCTCGTCCCAGTCGAGGTTGACGTTCACCACGTGCGGGTTCTCGCGGATCTTCTCGCGCGCCTGGTAGGCGATGCGGCGCACCTGGTCGATGTGCTCGCCCGACACGCGGAACTGCACCGGATAGCCCACCGGCGGTCCGTTCTCCAGTCGCGTCACACGCATCTGCAGCTCGGGGAAACGCTGGAAGACATCGTCGATCAGCCACTGGCGGATCGTCTCGCGCGACTCCAGGTCCTTCGGCGTCAGCACGAACTGGGCGAAGTTCGCCGCGGGCAGCTGCTGGTCCAGCGGCAGGTAGTAACGCGGCGAACCGGTGCCGACGTAGGCGACGAAGTTCGCCAGATCCTTGCGTTCCTTGAGGATCTTCTCGAAGCGCTGCGCCTGTTCGGTGGTCGCGCGCAGCGAGCTGCCTTCGGCCAGTTCCATGTCGACCATCAGTTCAGGACGCGTGGAATCCGGGAAGAACTGCTGCGGCACGAAGCGGAACATGAAGATCGACGCGACGAATGCCGCCACGGTGATGCCGATCACCAGCCAGCGCCGGCGCACACAGAACGTCACCCATTGGCGGAAGTGCACGTAGAACTTCGTCGCGTAGGGATCGTGGGCGTGGCCGTCGATCGGCGGCTTGGGCGCGATGTAATCGTGCAGTGCCGGGAAACGGCTGGCGATGCGCTCGCGGAAAGCGTGCCAACGATGCGGAATCGAGCCGGGCTTCATCGGCTTGGCCGCATGACCGTAATCGGGCAGCAGCTTGTCGCCCAGGTACGGGATGAAGGCAACGGCCGCCACCCACGACACCAGCAGCGCGATCGTCACCACTTCGAACAGCGAACGCGTGTACTCGCCGGTGCTCGACTTCGCCGTGGCGATCGGCAGGAAGCCGGCCGCCGTGATGAGCGTGCCGGTGAGCATCGGGAACGCGGTGGAATCCCACGCAAATGCCGCGGCCTTCAGTCGGCTGAATCCCTGCTCCATCTTGATGGCCATCATCTCCACCGCGATGATCGCGTCGTCCACGAGCAGGCCCAGCGCCAGCACCAGCGCGCCCAGCGAGATCTTGTGCAGGCCCACGCCGAACAGGTCCATCACGGCGAAGGTCATCGCCAGCACCAGCGGGATCGACAGCGCGACGACAAAGCCCGTGCGCAGGCCGAGCGAGAAGAAGCTCACCAGCAGCACGATGGCGACGGCTTCGGACAGCACGCGGATGAACTCGCCGACCGATTCGGTCACGGCCGCGGGCTGGTCGGCGACCTTGCGCAGTTCCATGCCGGCCGGCAGCGTCTTCTGCAGGTTGGCGAACTCCACCTCCAGCCGCTTGCCGAGCTTGAGGATGTCGCCGCCCTCCTTCATCGCCACGCCGATGCCGATCGCGTCCTCGCCCATGAAGCGCATGCGCGGCGCCGGCGGGTCGGAGAAGCCGCGCTTCACATCGGCCACGTCGGCCAGACGGAACGTGCGGTCGCCCACGCGGATCGGGAACTCGCGGATCTCCTCGACCGACTTGAACTTGCCGCCCACGCGCAGCGCGACGCGCGTGCTGCCGGTTTCGAAGAATCCGGCCGGCACCATCGCGTTCTGTTCGTCCAGCGCCTGCTGCACGGCAGCGGCCGGAACACCGAGGGTCGCGAGCTTCACGTTCGACAGCTCGACCCAGACCTTCTCGTCCTGCACGCCGAACAGCTCGATCTTGCCCACGTCGGGCTGCTTCTGCAGTTGCAGCTGCACGCGCTCGGCGTAGTCCTTGAGCACGGCGTAGTCGAAACCCTTGCCGGTGAGCGCGTAGATGTTGCCGAAGGTGTCGCCGAACTCGTCGTTGAAGAACGGGCCGACGATGTCGCCCGGCAGCGTCGGCCGGATGTCGCCGATCTTCTTGCGCACCTGGTACCACAGCGGCTGGATGTCCTTCGAACGCAGCGAGTCCTTCGCGACGAAGATCACCTGCGATTCGCCTGCGCGCGAGTACGAGCGGATGAACTCGTACTGGCCGGTCTCCATCAGCTTCTTTTCGATGCGCTCGGTGACCTGGCGCGAGACTTCCTCGGCGGTCGCGCCCGGCCAGATCGTGCGGATCACCATCGCCTTGAAGGTGAAGGCCGGGTCCTCGCTGCGGCCCAGGCGCAGGTACGAGAACGTACCGGCGATCGCCATCACCAGCATCGCGTAGACGATCAGGCTGCGGTGGCGCAGCGCCCATTCGGAGAGGTTGAAGCGCATGCGGGCCTCAGCGCTCGGCGGCGGCGGCGACCGCGCCGGCGACCGGACGGTTGTCGCGATCGACCGGCTGCACTTTCTGCCCGTCACGCAGCAGATGGCCACCGGCGGCGACGACCCAGTCGTTGGCGTCCATGCCGGCCTTCACCGGCACGCGGTTCTCGCCGTACACGCCGATCTGCACCGGACGCAGCCTGACCGTGGAGGTCTTCATGTCGACGACGAACACCGAAGCCTTGCCGTTCTCGCGCTGCAGGGCGGCGATCGGCACGCTCAATCCGCCGTTGCCGTTGGTGGGCAGGTAGACGCGTGCGCTCTGGCCCAGTTCGATCGCACCGGCCGGCGCATCGACGGTGACGCGCGCGGCGAAGGTGCGCGATGCGGGATCGGCGGCGGGCGAGATCTCGCGGATCCGGCCGTTCCAGCGGCGGCCCGGCTGTGACCAGGCCTCGACCTGCACCGGCTGCCCCGCGCGGACGTTGGCGACCATGCCTTCCGGCAGCGCGAAGGCCACCTCGCGCACGCCATCGGCGGCCAGCGTGAACACCGATTGCCCGGCCGCGACCACCTGGCCGGCTTCGGCCTGGCGCCCGGCGATCACGCCATCGCGCGTGGCACGCAGTTGAGAATAGGCGGCCTGGTTACGCGCGACGTCGAGTTCGGCACGCGCGGCGTTGACCTGGCCCTGCGCGGCGGTGGCGGCGGCATTCTGCGCGTCGAGCGTGGACTTGCTCACCAGTTGCTCGCCGGCGAGTTTGGCGAAGCGGGCCTGGTCGGCGCGGGCACGGCCGAGTTCAGCTTCGGCGGCCGCGAGCTGCGCCTGTGCGGCGCGGGCCTGCGCCTGCAGATCGCCGGGATCGAGGGTCGCCAGCACCTGGCCGGCGCGCACGTGATCGCCGACATCGACATTGCGCTGTACGAGCTTGCCGCCGACGCGGAACGAGAGCGGGCTCTCTTCGCGGGCACGGACATCACCGGCAAACGCGGTGGCGGTGTGATCCGAGGCGACCGGATGGGTCACCAGTACGGGCCTGGGGGCTTCTTCGACAGCGCCTCCGCGCCCGCAGGCGCCGAGCAGCAAGGGAAGGAGTCCGGCCAGCGTCCATGCACTCAGGCGGAACGCAGCGGGGGAAGAACTGCGCATTGCGGGGGTCCCTGCGGTTAATTAATGTACCTGTGGGTACTGTATAAATATCAAACTCATTAGTCTAGTATTGCCAGCATGCCTGTTTCTCGCCAGCCCGCCGCGCCCCGCTCGGGCGCCGCCAGTCCGCCGAAGGCCCCCAAAGCGGCCGGCCCCGGCCGCCCGAAGGACATGGGCAAGCGCGCCGCCATCCTGGAGGCGGCGAAAAGAATGTTTACTCAGCATGGATTCGACGGCGCGAGCATGGACCAGATCGCCGCCGAAGCCGGCGTTTCCAAGCTGACCGTCTACAGCCACTTCGGCGACAAGGACGCGTTGTTCCTCGCCGCGGTGGAGTCGCACTGCGACCTGTCCCTGCCGTCCTCGCTGTTTGAACCCTCGCCCGACATGCCCCTGCGCGAACGGTTGATGGAGATCGCCCAGGCGTTCTATTCCATGGTGACCGCGCCGGAAGCCGTCGCCGGGCACCGCATGCTGTGCTCGCCGCAGATGGCCAATTCCGGCCTGCCCAAGCTGTTCTGGGAAGCCGGTCCGCTGCGCGTGCAGGGAGATTTCGCTGCGCTGCTGGAGCGACGCATCGCGGCCGGGGAGCTCGACATCCAGGACGTGCCGCGTGCGGCCGGCCAATTCTTCAGCCTGCTCAAGGGCGAACCGCATTCCTGTCTGGTGTTCGGCGGCCCCGGGCCCGGCGAGGAGGAAATCCGGGCGCACCTGGCCTCGGCAGTGGACCTGTTCCTGCGCGCCTATCAGGTCCGTGATCGCGCGCCCGAACACGCGGCGCCGGCGAGCCGGTCGCGGCGATGACATCCGTCTCGGTTACTTCTGGCACTCAGTCTGCATGGGGCGCAACGCCATCCTGTGCGCCGCGCCCGTGACGGCCGGTAGTGGCATTCCCGGTACAATTCGCGGTCTTCCGCGCGAGAAACACCCGATGAACCCCATGGATTACAACAAGGCACGCGAGTTGATGGTCGAGCAGCAGGTACGTCCCTGGGACGTGCTCGATCCGCGCGTGCTCGACGTGATGGCGACGTTGCCGCGCGAGGCCTTCCTCCCGCAGGAGCACCGCAACCTGGCCTACGCCGACCTGGCGTTGCCGGTGGGCCACGGCGAGTTCGCCATCAAGCCGGTGGTCCAGGGCCGTGCGCTGCAGGCGCTGGCGCTGGATCCCTCGGACGAAGTGCTGGTCATCGGCGATGGCAGCGGCTACCTCACCGCCTGCGCCGGCCGCCTGGCGCGCGAAGTCGTCGCGCTGGAGCGCCATGCCGATCTGGCCAAGGCCACCGTCGCCTCGCTGTCGGAGCAGGGCGTGGACAATGCCCAGGTGATCGTCGCCGACGCGCTGACCTGGATCACCGATCGCCGCTTCAGCGCGATCCTGGTCGCCGGTGCCGTCGACACGATCCCGCAGCGTTTCATCGACTGGCTCCAGCCCGACGGCCGCCTGTTCGCGGTGCGCGGCCGTTCGCCGGCGATGGAAGCGGTGCTGGTGCGCAACGATGTCAACGCTCCGCGCATCCAATCGTTGTTCGAAACCTATCTTCCCTACCTCGCCGGTGCGGCCCCCGCCCCGACGTTCAAGTTCTGACGCGATACCCCCATACGCCTGCCTGACGTACGCGGGCGGCTCCATAAGAACGCCAAAACGGATAAGGACCTCGCATGATCCGCCGCCCGCTCGTCATCGCCCTCGCTGCAGCCGTGAGCCTGTCGGCCCTGTTGCCGGCCACGGCCTCCGCCGAAGACCTCCTGCAGACCTATGAGCTGGCACGCCAGGCCGACCCGCAACTCGCGGCCGCCGAATCCAACCGCCTGGCGGTCAAGGAAGGCGCGGTGCAGACGCGTGCGGCGATGCTGCCGCAGCTCGATGGCAACGCCCAGATCACCAAGGGTCGCAGCTACAGCCGGGGCAATACTTCGATCAATGCAGACGGCTCGATCAACACCGGCGACAGCGACACGGAAAGCACCACGCGCAGCACCGGCGTGAACCTGAGCCAGATGGTCTACGACCGCGGCAACTTCACCCGCCACAAGAGTGCCAAGGCGCTGAGCCAGGCCGCGGACTTCCAGCTCGCCGCCTCGGGCAACGACCTGACCACCCGCACCTCGGCCGCGTACTTCAACGTGCTGATCGCGCTGGAATCGCTGGCCGCCGCCGAAGCCGCGGAAACCGCGCTGAAGAAGCAGTTCGACTACGCCTCCAAGCGACTGGAAGTCGGCCTGGCGCCGATCACCGACGTGCACGAAGCCCGCGCCCAGTACGACAGCGCGCGCGCCAACACGATCCTGGCCCGCAACGCCGTCGAGGATTCCTACCAGGCGCTGGCCGAAATCACCGGCCAGGAGATCCGCAACATCAAGGGTCTGCCGAAGGACTACCAGCCCGCGATGCCGGAAGCGACCGGCGTCGAGAACTGGGTGACGACCGCGATCGAGAACAATCCCGCGCTGCGTGCCAAGGACCTGCAGGTGCAGTCCACCGAGGCCGACGTCGAAACCGCCCGCGCCGGCCATTGGCCGCGCCTGTACCTCAACGGTTCGTATGGCGACAGCGAGACCTGGGGCGAGCGCACCGTGCTCGACACCACGCGCGATATCGACGGCCGCAACTTCGGTCCGTCGGTCGGCCTGACCCTGTCGGTGCCGATCTTCTCCGGTGGCGCCGTGCAGTCCGGCGTGCGCCAGGCGCTGGCCCGCCGCGATGTCGCACAGGACGAGCTGGAGCAGCAGAAGCGCGCCCTGGTCCGCAACACGCGCAACGCCTACCAGACGCTGGTGGCGAGCATCAGCGAAGTCGAGGCTCGACGCCTCGCGCTGGTGTCCGCACAGGCCGCGTACGACGCCTCGCAGGTCGGCCTGGAAGTCGGTACGCGCACCGTGCTGGACGTCCTGCAGAACCAGAACAACCTCTTCGCCGCGCAGCTCAATTTCGCCCGCGCGCGCTACAACCACCTGCAGAGCCGCCTGCTGCTGGAGCAGGCCGCCGGCACGCTCGACATCGCCGACGTGCAGGACGTGAATCGCCTGCTCACCGTCGACACCGAAGCGCAGCTGCGCCCGGGCGACGTGCCGGGCTGATCTCGCCGGGCCAACACGGCACCGACGCTGCGACGAAACACAGAAAACCGCCGGCCCACCGGCGGTTTTCTGTTTCAGGGGATCAGGCCGGCGGCGGCGGCAGCAGCGGCTGCAACAGTTGAAGCGTGCGCGCCAGCGCGCCCCGTCCGGTTTCCACCAGCGCGCGGCCGGCGGTGGTCATGCGCTCACGCAACTGCGGATCGCCGAGCAACTCCGCCAGCGCCTGTTCGACACGCTCCGCGTCGGGCACCACGCGTAATGCGCCCGCGTCTTCCAGACGCTGGGCGATCTCGACGAAGTTATGCAGGTGCGGGCCGGTGACGATCGCGGTGCCGGTCGCCGCCGGTTCGAGCAGGTTATGTCCGCCGATCGCCTGCAGACTGCCGCCGACGAACGCCACGTCGGCGCAGGCGTAGAAACTCATCAGTTCGCCCAGCGTGTCGATGACGAACACCGCGTCGTCCGCTTGCGGCCACTGCTGGCGCGAGCGCGTGGACACCGACCAGCCCGATGCACGCGCGGCGTCGGCGACGGTGCGGAAACGTTCCGGATGGCGTGGCGCCCACAGCATCAGCAGGTCGGGAAACTTCGCGCGCAACTGACGGTGGATGGCGATGACCGCCGGCTCTTCGTCCTCGTGCGTGCTCGCCGCGATCCACACCGGGCGCGAACCGCAGTGCGTGCGGCATCGTGCGGCGAAACCGGCCAGGTCTTCGGGCACGGCGACGTCGAACTTGAGGTTGCCGACCTCGAGCACCTGCTCCGGCCGCGCGCCCAGGCGCACGAAGCGCTCGCCGTCCGCGCGCGACTGCGCGGCGACGGTGCGCACGGTGCGTAGCGCGCGCGCCACCAGCGGCGCGAGCACGCGGTAGCCGCGCAGCGAGCGCTCCGACAACCGCGCATTGAGGATCACCGCGGGAATGCCCGCATCACGGCAGCCGAACAACAGGCTCGGCCACAGTTCGGTTTCCATGATCAGCGCGGCGTGGGGGCGGTAGTGCGCGAGGAAGCGTCCGACCGCGCCGGGCAGGTCGTACGGCAGGTAGACGTGTTCGACCGCATCGCCCCACAGCGCCTGCACGCGTTCGGAGCCGGTGGGGGTGATGGTGGTGACGAGCAGGCGCAGGTCCGGCCGCGCACGGCGCAACGCGTTGACCAGCGGCACGGCGGCGTTGACCTCGCCCACCGACACCGCGTGCACCCACAGCGTGCGCATCGCCGGCGTGTCGCCGTAGAAGGCATAGCGCTCCTGCCAGCGCAGGAAATACGCCGGTTGGCGAAGGCCACGCCAGATCAGGTGATAGACCGTGATGGGTGCCAACAGATAGAGGGCGACCGAATACAGGCCGCGCAGCAGGCGCTCGATGGTGTCCGTCGGCATCGGCACTAGGATAGCGAAGCCCGTGACGAGCGGGCGAAGAGATCGCGCGATGCGCACGGCCGATGCCGGCCTTGCGTCTACTGCGCGCGGGCGTCGGCCCGTAGAATCGCGTCATGCCCAAGGCAGTCGAGTCCCCCACCACGCCACCTTCGCCACCGTTCGGCCCGCGCCACTGGCCGATGTGGTTCGCGCTGGGCGTGATGTGCGTGGGCGCAAGCCTCCCCTGGCCGGTGCAACGCGGGCTTGGCCGGATGATCGGCGCGGTCGCGTTGCGCGTGGCCGGTGCTCGACGTCGCGCGGCGCAGATCAACCTGGCGCTGTGCTTTCCCGAAATGACACCGGGCGAACGCGAACGGCTCCTGCGCGAAAGCTTCCGCGACCTAGGCATCGGCTTCTTCGAATTCGCCCGCGCATGGTGGGGTTCGGTCGAGCCGATGCGGCGCACGGTGCGCATCGAGGGCCTGGAGCAACTCGATGCGATCCGCGCGGAGGGCCGCGGCGTGCTGATGGTCTCGGGCCACTTCATGACGCTGGAGATCTGCGGCCGCCTGATGTGCGACCACCTGCCGCTCACCGGCATGTACCGCCGCCACCGCAGCCCGGTGATGGAATGGGCGGTCAAGCGCGGCCGCCTGCGCTATGCCAAGGCGATGTTCACCAACGACGAGATCCGCCCGGCCATCCGCCACCTCAAGCAAGGCGGCTTCCTGTGGTATGCGCCGGACCAGGACATGCGCGGCAAGGACACGGTGTTCGCGCCGTTCTTCGGCGTGCCGGCGGCGACGATCACCGCCACGCACCAGTTCTCGCGCCTGAGCGGCTGCGCCGTGGTGCCGTTCTTCCATCGCCGCGAAGGTGCGCACTACGTGCTGCGCGTGGGCGCCCCGCTGGCGGAGTTCCCGTCCAGCGACGCGGCCGTGGACAGCGCGCGCGTCAACGCGGCGATCGAGGCGATGGTGCGCGAAGCACCGACGCAGTACCTGTGGATCCACCGCCGCTTCAAGCGCCGGCCGCCGGGAATGAGCTCGCCCTACGCCAAGCCCTGAGGCGTCAGTAAGCCCTCATTCCCGCGCGAGCAGGCTGCCCGCGTACAGCGCCGCAAGCAGCAGCGTCAGCCCGCCCCAGAACGTCGAATAGAACGCCAGGTGCGTGTTGAACGGGAAGATGGTGACCACCAGTGCCCACATCGCCGGCCGCGCGCGCTCGCGCGCCGTTTCGTCGGCGAAACGCCATGCACGCCAGGCCAGCGCAACGCCGGCCAGCCACATCAGCATGCCGAACGCGCCCGTCTCGCTGAGGATTTCCAGCACGATCTGGTGCGCATGCAGCGCCGGGCCCACGCCCCAGATGGCGCGCTCGCCCGGCTCCGGATCGCAGGCCGGGAAGGCCTCGCGGAAGCCGCGCGCGCCGACGCCGTTGAACGGGTGCTCGCGCACCATGCAGCCGGCGGCGCTCCAGATGCGCGCGCGTCCCGACAGCGCGCTGTCCACGCCCTCCACGTCCGCGGTGAGCGCGTGCGCGGTGCGCGTGAAGCGATCGCGCACCTGCGGCACGCTGATGCTCAGCGTGCCCACCGCGATCGCACCGATGGCGAACACGCCGATCAGCTTCTTCCACCCCACCAGGCGCCAGCCCGACAGCACCAGCGCGACGGCATAGGTGATCCATGAAGCGCGCGAACCGGCCAGCACCAGCACCACGCCCACCGCCGCCGCGGCCAGCAGCCAACCGACCGTGCCCAGACGCCGTCCGCCGGCGAACAAGAGGAAGGGCGACAGGCTGGCCAGCACCTGCCCGAGCTTCAGGTTGCACGGCCCCAGCACACCGCTGAGGCGGTCGGCGCCGGCGACTTCCTGCGGCGTGCACATGCCGTGGCCGCTGATGGCGCGCTTGATGGCGTCGATCCCGGAGAACAGCGGGCTCGATCCGCTCACCGCCTGTGCCAGCGCATCGAGCGTCCAGATGCCGACGATGATCGCCAGGCCGCCGAAGGTGATGCGCCGGCCGCGCGGATCGGCCACCGCCGAGGCGACCAGCCACAGGAAGGGCAGGTAGCGCAGATCGACCAGCGCTTCGCGCAGCGCGCGTGCCGGATCGATGGCGTCGATGGCGGAGACCAGTTCCGGCGTCCAGTACGCGAAGAACAGCACGCTGGTCAGCGCCCAGGCCGGATTGCTCAGCAATTGCGCGCCGCCGCGGAAACGCGACAGCGCCAGGTGCACGATCGCCGCCAGCGCGCCGAGCACGAGCACACCTTCGGCATAGCCCGGCGCCGGCCACAGCGCGACGTAGGCCAGGATCCACGCCGGCGCCCAGCGCCAGCCGCGCACGCGCCGACCGGCCGGCGGCGTGGCGTCAGCGGCGGGGTTCATCGACGAGCTCGGCGTAGACGGCAAGCGTGGCCTCCTGCATGTCGCGCAAGGAATGCGGAATCGTAGCCGGCGTGGCGACGGGATGCGTAAGAAGTTCGTAGCCGCCACGGTGCAGCGCGTCGATGTCGAACGGCGCCACCGCGCCTGCCGGTTGCCATTGCGCGAGCAGTTCGCCCACACCGCCATGCGCCCAGCCCAGCACCGGACGACCGACCGACCACGCCTCCAGCACCGTACGGCCGAACGCCTCGGGCTTGCGCGAGAGCTGCAACACCAGGTCGCTGGCGGCGTAGGCGCGTGCGATGGCGTCGGTCGGTGCGGTGAAGGCCACCGCGTCGGCGACGTGGAAGGTGTCGGCCTCGCGCTCGAGCTCGGCGATGTAGGCCTCGCGTCCCGGCTCGCGCGCACCGGGCAGCCACAGCCGCGCATCGAGCCCGTCCGCGCGCAGCCGCGCCAGCAGCACGAGTGCATCGGCGTGCCCCTTCAGGCGCGTGCCGCGGCCGGGCAGGAGCAGCAGCGGTCCGTCGCCGCCCAGCGCGGGATGCAGGCCCGCGGCCCAGGCGCGCGCATCGCGATCGGGCATCGGCGCGCGCGGAAAGGTGCGCGGATCGATGCCGCGCGGGATCACGCGCAAGATCGAAGGATCGGTCGCAGGGTACTGGCGCAGCACGTACTCACGCACGGTCTGCGACACGCAGATCACGCGCTCGCCGTGGGTCATCACCGCGCTGTAGCGCGACGGCGAGTTGAGCCCATGCACCGTCGTGACCCAGCGCGGCCGCGTCGCCTTGGGCAGGCTGCGCAGCGCCAACTCACCGACCCACGCCGGCAGGCGCGAGCGCGCATGCACGATGTCCACGCCTTCGCGCACGAACAATGCGCGCAGCGCGAGCGCATGGCGGAAGGTCAGCGGAGATTTGCGTCCCAGATCGAGGGCCACGTGCTCCGCGCCCAGGTCGACCAGGCGCGGCACCAGCCTTCCGGCCCTGGAGACGACGATCGCGCGATGGCCGGCCTCGACCAGCGCCTGGGCGATCTCAAGCGTCGAACGTTCGACGCCGCCCGAGTGCAGGGCCGGCAGCAGCTGGACGACGGTCAGCCGGCGCATGCGTCGTCGCGAGTTGCGTCGGCAGGCGCGGGATCAGTCTTGCAGGACGAAGTGCGAGCCGCAGTACGGGCACTGCACTTCCCCGCCATCGGCCTCGATCGGCAGGTACACGCGCGGATGCGAGTTCCACAGCGCCATCGACGGCAGCGGGCAGCTCAGCGGAAGGTCGGCGCGGTGCACGACGTAGCGCTGCTCGGCGTTGGCCTGGGTCGGGTGGGCGTTGGCTGCGGTCATGGGACGAAGGCTGTGGCGACGCGGGGCCGCAAGTTTACCAGTCCCGGCGCGAAGACCGGCTCGCCGCGTCGCGGCGGGCCGTGCTTATCCGGGCAGATCGAACAGCAGGACCAGCGCGCGCTCGTCGCCGCGGCCCTGCAGGCGCAGCGTGCCGGACTCCTCGCGCAGGCCCAGGGCATCGCCGGCATCGAGCGGGCGCTCCTCGTTGGCGGTGACCTGCCCCAGCACCACCTGCGCCCAGTACAGGCGCGAGGCATCGAGTTCGAGCGCGGCCGTCTCGCCGCGATCCAGCCGGATTTGCAGCACGCGGGCGTCCTGCCGGATCGCCAGGCTGCCCTCGCGACCGTCGCCGGAGGCGAGCAGCGTCCAGCCGCGGGCATCCACGGGGACGGCCTCACGGCGGGCGTAGGCCGGTTCGTGGTTCAGCCGCGACGGCTGGATCCACATCTGCAACAGGTGCAACGGTTCGCTGGCCGAGGCGTTGCGCTCGGTGTGCTCGACACCGTGGCCGGCGCTGAGCCACTGCAACTCGCCGGCACGGACCGTGCCGTGGCCGCCGATCGCGTCCTCGTGCGCGAGTTCGCCGGAAACGACGAACGCCAGCAATTCCATGTTCGCGCCCCGAGTCGCGGGAAAACCGGCCCCGGGCGCGAGGCGATCCTCGTTCAGCACGCGCAGCGGGCCGAAGCCCATCCACGCCGGGTCGTAGTACCCGCCGAAGGAGAAGCCGTAGCGGCTCTCGGGCCGGCCGGCGGCGGCGTGGCCGCGTTCGCTGGAGGGACGCTGGAGGATCATCGAAAACACAAAGGGCGGGAACCGGACGCGATTGTCCCTGTTCCCGCCCCGGATGTCCGCCCTGCCGCTTACTTCGCGGCCGGCACCACGGCTTCGGTGGTGATGCGCAGGGTGACGTTGTCGCTCACGTTCGGCGCGTACTTGTCCACACCGAAGTCGCTGCGCTTGATGGTGGTGGTGGCGTCGAAGCCCGCCGCGGCGCGCTTGGCCATCGGCTGCTCGCCGATCTTGTTGATGGTGGTGTCGAGCACGACCGGCTTGGTGATGCCCTTGATGGTCAGGTCGCCGAACACGCGCAGCTTCTTGTCGCCGGCGGCCTCGACCTTGGTGCTCTTGAAGGTGATGTTCGGGTGCTTCTCGGCGTCGAAGAAATCGGCGCTGCGCAGGTGTTCGTCGAACTTGGCGACGTGCGAGTCCAGGCCCGACAGCGGCAGCGTCACTTCCACCTTCGAGGTGCCGACGTTGGTCGGATCGTAGGTGATGGAGCCGTCGACGTCGCCGAAGTTGGCGATCGGGTTGGAGAAGCCGAAGTGGCTCCAGCTGGCGACCACGGAGGTGTGGTTCGGATCGATCTTGTACGTGACCGGCGCGGCGAAGGCGGCGGTGCTGAGGGTCGCGAGGGTCGCGGCCAGGGCGATGCGCTTGAACATGGGTGGTTCTCCGGTGAGGGTGGTCGGGCGAACTGCGTGGTTACTCGATCCGCGCCGCTTCGTCGAAAGACAGGCGCGGCGAACGGGGAAACAGCTTGGCCGTGTCGCCATGGCCAAGGTTGATGAGGAAGTTGGACTTGATCTTCGTGCCGGCGAAGAACGTCTGGTCGACGAGCGCGTTGTTGAAACCCGACATCGGGCCGGTGTCCAGGCCGAGCGCGCGCGCGGCCATCAGCACGTAGGCGCCCTGCAGGCTGCCGTTGCGCAGTGCGATGGTGGTCAGCGCGTCCTCGGGCTTGGTGTCGAACCAGCCGCGCGCATCGGTGTGCGGGAACAGGTACGGCAGTTTCTCGTAGAAGCCCAGGTCGTAGGCGACGATGGCGGTGACCGGCGCGGCCATGGTCTTGGCGTAATTGCCTTCGTCCAGCGCCGGGCCGAGCTTGGCCTTGGCTTCCTTCGACTTCACGAACACCAGCCGCAGCGGCGACATGTTGGCGCTGGTCGGCCCCCACTTGGCCAGGTCGTAGAGCTGGCGCAGGGTCTCGTCGCTGACGTCGCCCTTGAGCTCGTTGTGCGTGCGGGCGGTGCGGAAGAGCTGGTCCAGCGCGGACTCGGGCAGCGGGTGCAGGGTGTGCGACATCGTGTGCTCCATGGGAGACCGCGACATCGCCGCGGCCAAGGTTCGAGAGTGTAGAGTCTGGCACGTTCGCAACAGCCGACTGATCCAGAACGGATTAATCACAAACGTGCAACGAACAAGCCCCGATTACGCCCCCGACACCTGGACGCTGACCGACGGCCACGCCGGCAACGTGCGCCAGGCGCAGGCGCTGGCGGCGGTGCTGGGCGAACCGTTCCGCGCGTGGACGCTGGCCCCGCACAGGCCCTGGCGATGGTTCGCGCCGCGTGCGTGGCCGGGAGCGGACGGCGCGTTCGGCCCCACTTTCGAACAGGCGATGCGGATGCCGCCGTCGCTGGCGATCGGCTGCGGCCGTCAGGCGGCCCTCGCCACGCGCCTGCTGCGCAAGCGCGGCGCGCGGGCGGTGCAGATCCTCGATCCCCGCATGAGCACGCGCCATTGGGACCTCGTCATCGCGCCCGAGCACGACGGGCTGCGCGGCGACAACGTCATCACCGTGCTCGGCAGTCTGCATCCGGTGGACGACCTCTGGCTCGCGACGGGACGACACGCCTTTCCCGACCTGGGCACCCTGCCCGGCCCGCGCACCGCGCTGCTCGTCGGCGGCGACAGCGCGCACGCGCGCTTCGACGCGGGCGTGTACGAATCACTGCTGCACCACGTGGAGCGCGTGGCGCGCGACGAAGGCGGCAGCGTCATGGCCACCACGTCGCGCCGCACGCCGTCGGGCGTGAGCGCTGAAGTGCGCGAACGACTGCGCGGCATCCCCGGCATCGTCTGGACCGACAGCGCCGACGGCCAGAATCCCTATGCCGGCCTGCTCGCCTGGGCCGACCGCATCGTCTGCACGGCCGATTCGGTCAACATGCTTTCCGAAGCTGCGGCCACCTGGGCCCCGGTGTTCGTCGCCGGACACGAGCGCGTCGAAGGCCGCCCGCGCCGTTTCGTCGATGCGCTGCTGCGCATGGACCGCATCCGCGTGCTGGGCGATGGGGCCGCTGCGTCCGACATCACGCCGCTGCGCGAGACCGCGCGCGTAGCCGCCGAGGTGCGGCAACGCATCGACGCATAACGCGGGCGAACTCAGGCGTCGAACACCAGCCCATGCGCATGCGAGGCGGCGATGATCGCCTCGCGCGCCTGCGCGATGGCGTCGTTGATCGGCAGCCGGCGCGGACGGCGGTCGAGCGTGCACGCCAGTCCCGCATCGACAAACACGGCGTGCGCTTGCGTCAATCCGGCGACTTCCTCTTCGCTCAACCACGCGCTTTCGCCCAGCGCGTGGATGAGTTCGCGCGTATTGCGCGACGAAAGCCACTGCGCGTGCCGTGCCGAATGCGCGAGCACGGCGTATTGCAGCAGGAACTCCAGATCAACCAGACCGCCCTCGCCCTGCTTGAGATCGAACGCTGCCGCGTCGCTGCGGTCGAGCTCGGCGCGCATGCGGCGGCGCATCGAGACCACGTCCTCGCACACGCGTTGCGCGTCGCGTTCGCGCGAGAGCGTCTGCCGACGCACGTCCTCCACGTCGGCGCCGAGCGATTCGTCGCCTGCCACGAACCGTGCGCGCACCAGCGCCTGATGCTCCCACGTCCATGCGCGCTCGCGCTGGTAGTCGCGATAGCTCGCCAGGCTCGACACGAGCAGTCCTTTCGCGCCGTCCGGACGCAGGCGGACGTCGACGTCGTACAGGCGACCGGCCCCGGTCACCGCGCCCAGCAACGCGACGACCTTCTGCGCCACGCGCGCGAACCAGCGCGTGGCTTCGAGTGGGCGCGCACCATCGGAATGCGCGTGCTCACCGCCGGGCGAGTCGTAGATGAAGACCAGGTCCAGGTCCGAACCGAAACCCAGTTCCTCGCCGCCGAGACTGCCGTAGCCGATCACCGCGAAGCGCGCGCCGGGCACGCGACCGTGCGCGCCGGCGACTTCGTGCTCGGCCAGGCGCAGCACGCGCATCACCACGCCGTCTGCCAGCCACGCGAGCTGGCGCGCGCCGTCCGCGGCCGACAGGCGTCCGTCGCGCACCGCCATGGCGATGCGGAAGCTCAGCGCCTGGCGCACTTCGTTTAGCGCCTGCAGGACCGCTTCGGCATCGTCGTCGTCATCGCGTGCGACGTCCGCGCAGGCGGCGTGCAGTTCGTCGCGTCCCGGCAGCGGTCCGGCGACGCGCGCGTCGAGCAGTTCGTCGAGCAGCAACGGATACGAGGCGAGGCGTTCGGCCAGCAGCGCGCTGTGCGTCACCACTTCCACCAGACGCGCAAGCGCAACGGGCTGTTCGTCCAGCAGGGCGAGGTACGCGCTGCGTCGCAGCACGTTGTGCAGCAGCGCCAGCAGGCGCCGCAGCGCGAGCATCGGCTCGCTCGACGCGGCCGCGGCCTGCAAGAGCGACGGCAGCACGCGATCCAGGCGCGCGCGTGCGTTGTCCGATAGGCCGCGCACGCCGGGGCTTCGCGCGAAGTCGCGCAGCGCCGCGTCGGCGTTTCCGGCTTCGATGAAACCGGCATCGGCCAGCGCTTCGCTGTCGCTGCCGTCGGGCAGTGCGTGCCAGTAGCGGGTCAGCGCGTCGGGCGCGTTGCGGCGACGGCGCGGCGTGAGCAGCGCCTCGAACTCGGCGGTGACGCGCGCACGCTGCGCATCCAGTGCTTCGCGCAGCCCGCTCCAATCGGCGTAGCCCAGCGACGCGGCGATGCGGTCGCGATCTTCCTCGCGTTCGGGCAGCGCATGCGTCTGCGCATCGCGGAGCATCTGCAGGCGATTCTCCAGGCCGCGCAGGAAGCGGTAAGCGGTGGCGAGCATGTCGCCCGCCTCGACGCTCATCTGTCGCGCCTCCATCAGCGCGGCGAGCGAGGGCAGCAGCCGGCGATCGCGCAGGCTGGGTTCGCGACCGCCGTAGATGAGCTGCAAGGCCTGCACCAGGAATTCGATCTCGCGAATGCCGCCGGGCCCGCGCTTGATGTCATCGGCCAGCTCCTTGCGCGCGACTTCCGCGCTGATCGCCGCCTTCATGCCGCGCAGGCCGTCGAGCGCGCCGAAATCCAGGTAGCGGCGATAGACGAACGGTCGCAGGCTCTCAAGGAAGCGTTCGCCCGCGGCGGCGTCACCGGCGACGGGCCGCGCCTTCTGCCACGCGTAGCGCTCCCAGTCGCGGCCTTCGCGCTGAAAGTACTGCTCCATCGCGGTGAACGACCACGCCACCCGGCCCGCGTTGCCGTAGGGACGCAAGCGCAGATCGACGCGGTGGCAGAAGCCGTCGACGGTCAGCTCGTCGAGCAGCTTCGCCAGTTGCTGGCCCAGACGCGCGAAGTAGTGCTCGGCATCGAGCGGGCGCGCGCCGTCGGACTCGCCGTCGTGCTCGTAGGTGTAGACCAGGTCGACGTCGGAACTGAAGTTGAGTTCGCCACCGCCCAACTTGCCCAGCCCGAACACGACCAGGCGCTGCGGTACGCCATCGCGATCACGCACGAGGCCGTGGCGTTGTGCGAACTCCTGCTCGATCGCGGCGAGCGCGATCTGCAGGCAGCGTTCGGCCAGATGCGTGCTGCCGGCGAGCGTGCCGTCGACATCGTCCAGGCCCAGCACGTCGCGCCAGATCAGGCGCGTGGAGCCGGCGGCGCGATAGCGGCGCAGCAATGCCGGCCAGTCGGCGCGGTTGATGGCGTCGAGCACCGGCTCCTCGAGCGGCTGCGCGCCGTCGTCGTGCAGCAGGCGTTCGAGCAGGGCCGGCTGGCGCGCGAGGGTGTCGATGGCGAAGTCGCTGGCGATGGCGACGCGCTCGATGCGTGCGATCGCGTGCGGATCGGACAACCGTCCGTCCTGCCCGGGCAGCGCCGCGCGCAAGCGCGCGAGCGCTCGTGCCAGCAATGGCTCGAACTGGACGGAATGCGAGGGAGACGTGGCGGTGAGGATCATCGCGCCGATTCTGTCATGCGGCCCGTGCCAGCCCGCGCTTGCGGCAGACACCGTGCCAGCGCGCGACGACGAGACCTTTTCGCTGCGCGCCGCGGGATTCCAGCGAACGGGCAAATAAAAAGCCCGCCCCGGTCGAACCGGTTGCGGGCCTGCTCCCTCCCCCACGTCGGGATGCAGGGCGATCGTGAAGGAAGCGTTAGGGGGTTTGCACGCTGCACTGCAAAATAGAACTCTGCGGTTCAAAATGCATGCCAATCAGACCTTTACAAGCATCCCTGTTCAGGTATGGAAGAGGCTTGGGCCCGGACGCGATGAGCCCGGGAAGGACGGATCGGCGCCGTCAGACCGCCTCGAAAAACATCAGGTAGACCAGCCGGCCGTTCTCCATGCGGTCACCGAACGCCGGCCCCGCGGTGTGCCACAGCCACGGGCGCAGCAACACCAGGCGGTTGAAGCGCATCGGCGCCTGCATGGTCGGCTCCCACTTGGAATCGTCCACGCTGTCGCGCTCGATGATCTCGCGGTGCATCTGCTCCAGCGAGTCGTAGCCCATCGCGCGCATCTCGGCATCGTCGAGCGGGGCGCGGTCGGAGTTCGTGGCGCGGTGGCGGAAGAACTCGGTGCCGCCACGGCAGTCTTCCGGACGGCTGAGGAAGAGAATCCCCGACCAGTACGCCTGGTCGATGTGCACCTTCGCGCGCCCCACGTCGGCCGCCAGCGTCATGCGGAACTTCGCGTGCGATTGCAACGGCGCGATCGGCCGCACGTTCTCGCCGACGAGTTCGGAGACGCGCCGGTCCAGGCCGTCGATCTCGATGCGTTCCAGCGAGTTGCGCCCCGGGAATGCGCCCTGCTGATCGGGATACGTCAGTTGCAGGCCCACGTCGCGCAACTGCAACGCATCGCGGTGGCTGAGGAAGTCGTCGACGATGATCAGGGAGGTCGGCATGCGCGCGAGCTTAGCGGGCGCGCACGCCGGCCGCACGCCGGCCAAAAAAGAACCCCGCATCGCTGCGGGGTTCTTCGTGTTGCCAGGTGCCGCGGAAAGCCGGACTTAGAAGTCCATGCCGCCCATGCCGCCCATGCCGCCGCCCGGCATCGCCGGCTCGTCCTTCTTCGGCAGCTCGGCGACCATCGCTTCGGTCGTGATCATCAGACCGGCGATCGACGCGGCGTTCTGCAGCGCGGTGCGGGTGACCTTGGTCGGGTCCAGGATACCGGCTTCGAGCATGTCGACGTACTCGCCGTTGGCGGCGTTGTAGCCAAACGCGCCCTTGCCTTCGATCACCTTGTTGAGGATGACGGAGGGCTCTTCACCGGCGTTGGTGACGATCTCGCGCAGCGGCGCTTCCATCGCGCGCAGGGCGATCTGGATGCCGTGATTCTGGTCTTCGTTGGCACCCTTCAGGCCGGCGATCGCCTCCTTGGCACGCAGCAGCGCGACGCCGCCGCCCGGGACGATGCCTTCTTCCACGGCAGCGCGGGTGGCGTGCAGCGCGTCTTCAACGCGTGCCTTCTTTTCCTTCATTTCGATTTCGGTCGAAGCACCGACCTTGATCACCGCCACGCCGCCGGCCAGCTTGGCCACGCGCTCCTGCAGCTTCTCGCGGTCGTAGTCGGAGGAGGTCTCCTCGATCTGCGCCTTGATCTGCTTGATGCGGCCTTCGATGCCCGAGCTCTCGCCCGCGCCGTCGATGATCGTGGTGTTTTCCTTCGAGACCTGCACCTTCTTGGCGCGGCCCAGATCCTTGATGGTGGCCTTGTCGAGCTGCAGGCCGACCTCTTCGGAGATCACGGTGCCGCCGGTCAGGATGGCCATGTCTTCCAGCATCGCCTTGCGACGGTCGCCGAAACCCGGGGCCTTCACGGCGCAGACCTTCACGATGCCGCGGATGGTGTTGACCACCAGGGTCGCCAGCGCTTCGCCTTCGACTTCCTCGGCGATGATCAGCAGCGGCTTGCCGGCCTTCGCGACGCCTTCCAGCACCGGCAGCAGGTCACGCACGTTGGAGATCTTCTTGTCGTGCAGCAGGATGAACGGATCGTCCAGTTCGGCCTGCATCGACTGCTGGTTGTTGATGAAGTACGGCGACAGGTAGCCGCGGTCGAACTGCATGCCCTCGACGACGTCGAGTTCGTTCTCCAGGCCCGAGCCGTCTTCGACGGTGATCACGCCTTCCTTGCCGACCTTGTCCATCGCCTGGGCGATGAGGTCACCGATGTTGGTGTCGCTGTTGGCCGAGATCGCGCCGACCTGGGCGATTTCCTTCGACGTCGAGGACGGCTTGGAGATCTTCTTCAGCTCGACGACGGCCTCGGTCACGGCCTTGTCGATGCCGCGCTTGAGGTCCATCGGGTTCATGCCGGCGGCGACCGCCTTCATGCCTTCACGGATCAGCGCCTGCGCCAGCACGGTGGCGGTGGTGGTGCCGTCGCCGGCGTTGTCGGAGGTCTTGGAAGCGACTTCCTTGACCATCTGCGCGCCCATGTTCTCGAACTTGTCGGCAAGCTCGATTTCCTTGGCGACGGACACGCCGTCCTTGGTGATGGTCGGCGCGCCGAAGCTCTTCTCGAGCACGACGTTGCGGCCCTTCGGGCCGAGGGTCGCCTTCACGGCGTTGGCGAGGATGTTGACGCCGCGCACCATCTTGACGCGCGCGTCCTCACCGAAACGGATTTCTTTGGCAGCCATGGTTGTAACTCCGGGATTCGTTATTCGAGATTCGTGATTCGTAGAAGCGAGGGTGCGGCAGGAGTTCGGGAAGGTCGGGATGCGTCGGCGCATGGCGCTCTTACGAATCCCGAATCTCCCATCCCGAATCCCCGCCTTACGGCATCAGCCAAGGATCGCGAAGATGTCGTCTTCCTTCACCACCAGGAACTCGTTGCCGTCGAGCTTCACTTCGGTGCCGCTGTACTTGCCGAACAGCACCTTGTCGCCGGCCTTGACCTTCGGCGCGCGCACGCTGCCGTTGTCGAGCACCTTGCCCTCGCCCACGGCGACGACTTCGCCCTTGATCGGCTTCTCGGTAGCCGAGTCCGGAATCACGATGCCGCCGGCGGACATCTTTTCTTCTTCCATGCGCTTGATGACCACGCGGTCGTAGAGCGGCTTGATATTCATGGCGACGCGAACCTCCGAGGAATACGTAAGTGATTGAAACAAGGGGAAAAGTGGCGGAATTTTAGCAGCCGCAGGCGACGAGTGCCAACGCCGGCGGCAAACAAAACCCGGCGAACCGGGATGCGAGGGAGATGGGGCGCACGGCAGGGCTTTCAAGGGCGTCGCGGCGAAAAACGCGCCCGGAGGCGGCCCAGAGGCTTCAAACGCAACACGGGGCGGCCGGCGGCAACGGCGCGGTGCGTAAAAAAAAGAGCGCGTCCCGTGGAACGCGCTCTTTGGTGTCGGAGTTGCCGTCCTGGGCCTGGCGCTGTCCCTGCGCACGCCCCCGAACCCCGCGCCGTGTCATGGCGCACGCGAATGTTGTGCAGTTCGTGGCATTCCAGCCAGAGGGACGGGGCGGTGGCGCTGCTGACAGGCGGTAGCCGGACGGCGTGTGAATTTGCCAGAATCCCCCGCAGAAATAGCTTTCGGTTCACGCCTGCAGGAAGCATGGCTACCTCCAGGACACAGGTTCAGGTGAATTTTGTTCACTCTGTGAATGGAGGTATCCAAGGTGACGCCGCAGCAACGGATCCGACTCGCCCGCCGCCACGCCGGACTGTCCCAGGCCGCCCTGGGGGCCGCGGTGGGCGTGCAACGCAGCGCCGTGGGGCACTGGGAGGCCGCGCGGGGGAAATTCCCCTCGGTGGCGCATCTGCGCGAGATCGCGCTGGTCACCGGCGTCCAGTTCGAGTGGCTGGCGACGGGCCGCGGCTCCATGGGACTGTCGGCCGACACGGCGCTGGACTCCGTCGCCGCCGCCGATGCGGTGCTGGTGGAGGATCCACTGGAGCTGCGCCTGCTGACGGCCTTCCGCACCGCACCTACGCGTTCGAAGGCGCCGCTGGTGGAGGTCGTGGAGCAACTGGCGGAACTGCGCACGGGGCGCGCGCGATCGTCCGCCAAAGCGGTACGCGGTTGAGCCTCAGCCGCCGGCGAGGCGTTTGACGGCCGCGGCCGGCAGCGCGGCGCAGTCGGCCGCGGGGGCGAAAGCCGCCGTGGCGGTCTCATCCCCCTGCACCAGCTGGAGCCGCTTGGCCGCCACCGGAGCGGGCAGCACGAGCGTCCACACGGCGCGGATCGTGCCCTGCATCGGCGGCTCGGCCTGCGGGGCGCCGGATGCGTCGACATAGATCAGGTTGGGCCCCGATGCGACCAGACGTTGCCCGGTGTCGACATCGATCACGCCCATGTCGGCCGGGTCGCTCCAGCAATCCATTGCGCTCTCGCAGCTCAGGTCCAGGAGCAGGCGCGGCGCCGGCGCCGCCTGCAGGCACGCCGCCCGCACGCGTATGCCGTGGGCATCGCCTGTCTGCGCAATGGCGGCCAGGCTGGCCAGCGCCAGCGGCAGCCCGGCGAACACGAACCTCGCCAGCACAGGCTTGAAGCGGTGGGACATCGGACCTCCTCGACCGGCGTGGGGCACCGGCGCGGGCAGCCTACGCCAAAGCCGGCCCCCTCGCGCAAGTCCGCCGGGCGGGGGTATCGCAACACTGTGGGCCGCCTGGGCACGGGCATCGGCACGGGGCAGGCCCTACACTGGCGCCCCTCATGACCACGCCTTCCGCCCCGCCCGTGCGGCTGGTGCTCAGCACCTGCCCCGATGCGCAGACCGCTGATGCCCTCGCCACGGCGCTGGTCGAGGCGCGCCTGGCCGCCTGCGTGAACGTGCTCCCCGGCGTGCGTTCGACGTACCGCTGGCAGGGCGCCGTGGAGCGCGGCGAAGAAGTGCTGCTGCTGATCAAGACCACCGCCGACCGCGAGGCGGCGCTGGTGGAACGACTCAACGCGCTGCATCCCTATGAACTGCCCGAGGCGTTGGCGGTCGAAGCCGTCGGCGGCCTCACCGCCTACCTGGACTGGGTGGCCGAACAGACCCGTGACGATGACTGATCCGATCCGAACGCGCGCCGCGCGACTGCTCTCCTTCCTGCTTCCCCTCGCACTGGCGATCGGCGCCCCCGCCGCGCAGGCCGCGATCGACCCGGACGACCTGCTCCCGGTCGACGACGCCTTCGCACTGCGCGCCGAAGCGCCGACGCCGGACCGGATCGAGATCCGCTGGCGCATCGCCGACGGCTACTACCTCTACAAGCACCGCATCGCCGTGCAGGCCGACGCGGCCTTCGCCGCGCAGCCGCTGCAGCTGCCCAAGGGCGATGCGCACGAGGACGAGTTCTTCGGCAAGGTCGAGACCTACCGGCAGGCGCTCACCGCCGTGCTGCCGGGCCAGGCGAACGCCGGCCAGGTCACGCTGAAGATCAAGTACCAGGGCTGCGCCGACGCGGGCATCTGCTACCCGCCGCAGGTGCGCAGCGTGACGGTCGCCCTGCCCGCCTCGAACGCCGCCGCGCAGGACAGCGCGCGTCCTACGGTGAACTTCGGCGCAGGCGGCGCCGCGCCGCTCGGCGGCGGCCTGCTGGGCCGCAACGCCACCGGCACCGACGCCCTGCCTCTGCCGCCGGAACAGGCGTTCGGCTTCGAAGCGATCGCCGGCGACGGCAACACGCTGCTGCTGCGCTTCACGCCGGCCAAGGGCTATTACCTCTATCGCGACAAGACCACGCTGACGCTCGACGCTGCCGCGACGCAGGCCGGCTTCGCCCTCGGCGCGCCGCGCTGGCCGAAGGGCGTGGCGCATCGCGACGAGCATTTCGGCGACGTCACGGTGTTCTTCGACCAGATCGACGTGCCGGTGGCGGTCGCGCGCACGAAGACCGAGGCGACGACGCTGCGGCTCACCGCCGGTTTCCAGGGCTGCCAGACCGACGGCATCTGCTATCCGCCGATGACGCGCACGGTCGAAGTTGCGCTGCCGACCGGCAAAGTGATGGCGATCGACGCCAAACCCGCCGCTGCATCGCAGCCGATTGCGGCCGCGCCGTCCGCCGGCGAAGCCCTGGCCACGACCGGCCCGGCGAATGCGAGCACGGACGCAGCGCCCGCCGCTTCGTCGGCTCCCGTCGCGACGACGACCGACACCGCCGGCCAGGCCGAAGACACACGCCTGGCCGCCGCGCTGTCGGGCAAGGGGCGCTGGGTCGCGCTGCTGACCTTCTTCGCACTGGGCCTGGGCCTGTCGTTCACGCCCTGCGTGCTGCCGATGATTCCGATCCTGTCCGGGCTGATCGCCGGCCAGGGCCCGAACCTCGGTGCGCGCCGCGCGTTCTCGCTGTCCTTCGTCTACGTGCTGGCCAATGCACTGGTGTTCACCGCGGCGGGCATCGTCGCCGGGCTGGTGGGCGCGAACCTGCAGGTGGCCTTCCAGACGCCGTGGGTGATCGTCGCCTTCGCCGCGCTGTTCGTCGTGCTGGCGCTGTCGAGCTTCGGCCTGTTCGAGCTGCAACTGCCGGCCAGCCTGCGCAGCCGGCTCGGCGCGATGAGCGACCGCCAGCGCGGCGGTTCGATGCTGGGCGTGGCGGCGATGGGCGCACTGTCGGCGCTGATCGTCGGCCCCTGCGTGGCGCCGCCGCTGGCGGCCGCCGTGCTCTACATCGGCCAGACCCAGGACCCGACCTTCGGCGGCGCGGCGCTGTTCCTGCTCGGCATGGGCATGGGCGTGCCGCTGCTCGCCTTCGGCGTGGCCGCCGGCAAGGGGCTGCCGACCAGCGGGCCGTGGATGGTCACGGTGCAGCGCGTGTTCGGCCTCATCTTCCTGGGGCTGGCGGTGTGGATGGTCTCGCGCATCCTGCCGGGGCCGGCGACGCTGGCGTTGTGGGGCGTGCTGCTGC
This sequence comes from Lysobacter sp. MMG2, assembly GCF_016735495.2. GTDB lineage: Bacteria > Pseudomonadota > Gammaproteobacteria > Xanthomonadales > Xanthomonadaceae > Lysobacter_J. Next base: position 331,564 of record NZ_JAERQY020000004.1, on the reverse strand, counting down.
TCGCTGCCGCCGCGGCGGTGGCGATCGGCCTGCGTGCGCTGCGCCACGACGGCGCGCGCATCCTGGGCTGGACCTCGGTGCTGATCCTGGGCCTGTTCGGCGCGGCGCAGCTGGTGGGCGCGATGGCCGGCAGCCGCGATCCGCTGCAGCCGCTGGCCGGCCTGCGCAGCGGTGGCGTGCAGGAAGCCGAGCTGCCGTTCCGCAAGATCAAGTCGCTGGCCGATCTCGATCGCGAAGTCGCCGCCGCCAAGGCCGCCGGCAAGCCGGTGATGCTCGACTTCTATGCCGACTGGTGCGTGGCCTGCAAGGAAATGGAGAAGTACACCTTCCCCGAACCGGCCGTGCACAAGGCGCTCGACGGCTTCGTCCTGCTCAAGGCCGACGTGACCGCCAACGACGACACCGACCAGGCGCTGATGAAGCACCTGGGCATCATCGGCCCGCCGGCCACGCTCTATTACGCCGACGGCGTCGAGCACCGCGAGCTGCGCCTGTTCGGCTTCGAGGATGCGGAGAACTTCGTCGAACGCGCGGGCCGGGTGAAGCGCTGATGGGGTCGACGGGCAAGGTCCTGCTCGTCGCCGTCATCGCCGGTGCGCTCGGCGTCGTGGCCGGACTGGTGGTGAACGGCCCGGGCCCGCTGCTGCGCACCGAAGTGGGCCAGCGCGCGCTGCAATCGGCGATGGAAGCCAGCGCACCCAAACCGCCGGCGGACCTTCCGGTCGCGCGCCGCGGTGAGGTCATCCCCTCCATCCGCCTGCCCGCGCTGGATGGCGCGAATGTCGAGCTTCCCGCCGCGTACGCCGGCAAACCGGTGCTGATCAACCTGTGGGCCAGCTGGTGCGGCCCGTGCATCGAGGAAATGCCGGAGCTGGACCGCTTCGCCGCCGCCCAGGGCGCGAACGGCATGCAAGTGGTCGGCATCGCGCTGGATGACAAGGCGGCCGTGCAGGCCTTCCTGCAGCGGATCCCGGTGCGCTACCCGATCCTGCTCGACGAGGCCGGCCCGCGCGATGCCGGGGTGCAGCTGGGCAACCCCAAGGGCGTGCTGCCCTATACCGCGCTGATTTCGGCCGACGGACGCCTGATCAGGCAGAAAATCGGCCCGTTCCAGCACGGCGAAATCGACAACTGGGTCGCAGATTAGAGCGACCACTCAAACAACTGATTAACTTCCGGGAACTTCGTCGATACGGCGGCGAACGTCTGGACACCCTGAAAGGCATGGCGCACACTGCCGCCCTTCGGCTTTGTTCAACGCGAAAAATCCGGTCCCGATGGCGAAACTGCTGGTCCTGCACGGCCCCAACCTCAACCTGCTCGGCACCCGCGAGCCGGAGGTCTACGGCCGCACGACGCTGGCGGACATCGACGCCGACCTGCGCGCCCGCGCCGAGGCCGCCGACCACGCCGTCGAAACCCTGCAGACCAACGCCGAGCATGTGCTGGTGGACCGCGTCCAGGCCGCCCGCAGCGACGGCACCGCCTTCATCCTGATCAACCCGGCCGCTTTCACCCACACCAGCGTCGCCATCCGCGACGCGCTGGCGGCGGTGGCCCTGCCGTTCATCGAAGTCCACCTGTCCAACCCGCACCGCCGCGAACCCTTCCGCCACACCAGCTACTTCAGCGATCTGGCGGTGGGCGTGGTCTGCGGTTTCGGCGCGGACAGCTACCGCTACGCCCTCGATGCCGCCCTGGCGCATCTACGGCCGGGATTGGGGATTGGGGATTAGGGATTCGCGAAAGCGGCTCCCCGATCTCATCCAATCCCGAATCTCGAATCCCCAATCCCGCACAACCGAGGCCCACCATGGACCTGCGCAAAATCAAGAAGCTGATCGACCTGCTCGAAGAATCCAACCTTGCCGAGATCGAGATCAAGGAAGGCGAGGAGTCGGTCCGCCTGGCCCGCACGCCGAAGGGCGTCGCCGTCGCGGCTGCGCCGGTGATGCACGCCGCGCCGGTCGCGCCGCAGCCGGTGATGCCGATGCACGGCCCCACCGAAGCCGCCAGCGGCGGCACGCCCAAGCCCGCCGCCGACCTGCCCGCCGGGCACATCGTGCGCGCGCCGATGGTCGGCACCTTCTACGCCTCGCCGTCGCCGGACAAGCCGGCGTTCGTCAGCATCGGCCAGGCGGTCAAGGCCGGCGACACGCTGGGGATCATCGAAGCGATGAAGATGTTCAACCCCATCGAAGCCGACGTCGCCGGCACCGTGCTCAAGATGATGGTCGAGAACGGCCAGCCGATCGAGTTCGACCAGCCGCTGTTCGTCATCGGGTAAGCGCGCCGGGCGCGGCCGGTGCTGCCGCCGCGCTCCCGCTTTCTTCGTCCCTGCTTTCGAGAACAGCCACATGCTCGACAAAGTTGTAATCGCCAACCGCGGTGAGATCGCGCTGCGCATCCTGCGCGCGTGCCACGCGCTGGGCATCCGTACGGTCGCGGTGCACTCCACCGTCGACCGCAATCTCAAACACGTCGCGATGGCCGACGAGTCGGTCTGCATCGGCCCGGCGCCGTCCACCGACAGCTACCTCAACATGGCGCAGATCATCGCCGCCGCCGAGGTCACCGACGCCCAGGCGATCCACCCGGGCTACGGCTTCCTGTCGGAGAACGCCGACTTCGCCGAGCGCGTGGAGCAGTCCGGCTTCATCTTCATCGGGCCCAAGGCCGACACGATCCGCCTGATGGGCGACAAGGTCGAAGCCATCCGCGCGATGAAGTCCGCCGGCGTTCCCTGCGTGCCCGGCAGCGGCGGTCCGCTCGGCGACGACGCGGCGACCAACGTCAAGATCGCGCGCGAGATCGGCTACCCGATCATCGTCAAGGCCGCCGGCGGCGGCGGCGGTCGCGGCATGCGCGTGGTGCACACCGAGGCGCATCTGGTCACCGCGATCCAGACCACCAAGTCCGAAGCCAAGGCCGCGTTCGGCAACGACATGGTCTACATGGAGAAGTTCCTGGAGAACCCGCGCCACGTGGAAATCCAGGTCCTCGCCGACGGCCAGGGCAACGCGATCCACCTGGGCGAGCGCGACTGCTCGATGCAGCGCCGCCACCAGAAGGTCGTCGAGGAAGCGCCGGCACCGGGCATCACGCCCGAGCAGCGCGCGGAAATCGGCAAGGTCTGCGTGGAAGCCTGCCTGCGCATCGGCTACCGCGGCGCCGGCACGTTCGAGTTCCTCTACGAGAACGGCCGCTTCTACTTCATCGAGATGAACACCCGCATCCAGGTGGAGCATCCGGTCACCGAGATGGTCACCGGCATCGACCTGGTGCGCGAGCAGCTCAACATCGCCGCCGGCCACAAGCTGTCGATCAAGCAGAGCGACATCGTGCTGGAAGGCCATGCGATCGAGTGCCGCATCAATGCCGAAGACCCGGACACGTTCATGCCGTTCCCCGGACTGATCCAGCATTTCCACGCACCGGGCGGCCCGGGCGTACGCGTGGACAGCCACATCTACGAAGGCTATCGCGTGCCGCCGAACTACGACTCGATGATCGGCAAGCTGATCGTGCACGGCCCCGATCGCGAAACCGCGATCGCACGCATGCGCGTGGCGCTCTCCGAGATGGTCGTGGACGGCATCAAGACCAACATCCCGCTGCAGCAGCGGATCATGTCCGACGCCGGCTTCCAGCAGGGCGGCATGAACATCCACTACCTCGAGAAACGCCTGAAGGAACAGAAGGAAAAGGCGCTCTCGATCGTGTGACCTGACAACCGCGGCCCAGGCCGCGGTTTCTTTTTCTGCGGCAGGACTTCCTGCAAGAATGCCTGCGTCCCCGCACCGGTTCGGAGCCCGCATGACCGCTCGACTGTTGATGACCCTCGCGATCGCCTTGGCGTCCTCGCAGGCCATCTGCGCACCCCGCTCCGGCAGCGACTGGCTGCAGGTCGAGACCGTCATCGACACCCACGACACCGTGTCGCACCTGTACCGCGAGCAGCTGCTCTCCTGGTACCGCACCAGCGGAACGATGGACCCGAAGGAACTGGAGGCGCTGCCGGACGCCGGCTATTTCGCCTTCCGCCCGGACCTGACCAGCTTCGCGATCGACCGCGGCGACGCCACGGGCCAATGGACCTTCGTCGCACCACAGCAGGGCCGGTGGCCCGACAGCGCGGTGCAGGTGATCGATCGTTCCGACATGGACCGCTACCGCATCATCGCGCGCGTCCATTGCCCGGCCGCCAACGCCGCCTGCAAGGCCTTGCAGGCGCAAACCGCCGCGATGTCCCCGCCGGAGCCGTCCACCGACACCGAAAGCCCCGGCTATCTCGCCTGGCGCAAGCTCATCGAACACGAGGCCTGCACGCCCGCGCCGAAGGACATGGCGCCACCGCGCTATCCGGCCTCGCTGGCGCGGCATGGCGAAGGCGGTCGCGTGGAACTGCGCCTGCTGGTCAATCCCTGCGGTGAAGTGCGCGCGGTGCGCCTGAGCGAATCCTCGGGCTATCCGCTGCTGGACCAGTCGGCGATCAATGTCGCCTGGGGCTGGCGCATCCAGTCCGAACGCCAACCGGAGGGCGCACTGGTGCGTGTGCCGGTGGACTTCGTACCGCCGCAGATGGACGGCGCCGCCACCGGACGGGTCGATCGGGCGGTGCGCTGAGGCCGCCTGCCTTCAGATCAGCGCGTCGCTTCCTGCGCCGAGGCATCGGCGGCGGCATCCTTGGCGACCGCGGTACCGCTGCGCTGCTGCGTCCCGGCGAGGGGATGCACGCCCGAGCTCGACGACGGGCTGACGACCATGACGTACTCGCTGGAACCGTCGGGCCACACGACCTTGAAGGTGCTGCCCGGCGGCAGCGTCGAGAACGGCGCGCCGCTGCTCGCCCGATACACCGCGGCGACCTGCGCCGCCCCGGTGGTGCGCACGTCCTCCGACGAACGCACGGAGGTCACGGCGATTTGCGACAGATGGCGATACTCGTCACCCAACACGTCGATCATCACGCCCGCGGCGGCCACCGAATACGTGGCGAACAACAGCACCCAGAAATACCTGCCGGCCTTGGTTGGCAATGGAAGCTTCTTCATTTTGATTCCCTCTTCCCGCCCATGAGCGAGACAACCATGTCGTTGATGACGTCCACACCCTGGCGGGGGATGGCGGCGTCGAATACGAAGCGTTCGAAATCCTGCCCGGGCACGCGTGAACAGATGCCGCCGTTGGCGCAGTACGACGTCATCAGTGCGCTGTCGGACGAGCAGTCCAGGCCCTGCCGGCACGCGGCCAGTTGCCAGGCCAGTTCCGAGAACTGAGTGCCGGCGACCTGATCGGCCAGCTCGATCTTGCCGCTGGCGGCGACGCCCATCGCCGGCGACAGCGCCGAATACGCTTCCGGGTCGCCCGATTCCTTCACGCGCTCGACCAGATCGCGCTTGTATTCGGGCGTGTCCTTGAGCGGTTCGCCCGAAGCGAGCAGCGAAGCCTCCGCCGCGACGCTCCCGGCTTCCGCCGCTTCCACGCGCTTGAGCACGATCATGCGCGGCGTCAGCTCGTCCTGCGGCACGAAGCGCGCGCACCGCTGGCGGATGCGCTCGCGTGCGGCGACCATCGCCGCCGAACCGCGCATCTCCATCTCGCCGATCACGCGCGTGTCGCGCTCGAACGCCGCCGGTGCCGCGGCGAAGCCGGAGCAGTAGTCGTACACGCGGCTGATCATCCAGATCGCATCGGCGTCGCGTTCGCGCGCGGCCGGTTCCAGCGACTGCGCGTACGCGTACAGATCGCTCGCCGTGTCGAACTGCTCGCGCAGGGCCGAGCGTGCGGGCACCTGCACCGTGCGGCCGATGGTATCCGGTCGCGGATGGTCGACCGACGCGCTCTCCCGATCGGGCAGCTCGGCGTTTACCGCCGTGGCGATGGCGACGCGTTCGACACTGCTCCGGTCACCGCTCTGCACCCACGCCGCCACCGACGCGATGCCGAGCACCACCAGCGTCGCCCCGGCGAGCATGCGCGTGCTCGGCCACGAAGGCGATCGTGCTTTCAGCCCGGTTTGAAGGGTGTTGGCCATGGCGGGGGGAGACGGCGTCGGGCCATTCTAAGGCCAAGCCGCCGCCGCAACCGGCAAGGTTTCGGGCTGAATGCGGGCAAGTGGCCCTGCCCTGTGACCGTGGACCCGCTTTACGCCGTCTGCCGCACGGCCCACCATGGCCGCCCGTCGTCGCCTTCCGACCGCCATGCCGTTCCTCGAACTCACCCTGCCCTGCACCGAAGTCCAGCAGCCGCGCTACGAGCGCGCGCTGGAAAGCGTCGGCGCGCTGGCCGTCACGCTCGCCGATGCGCATGCCGACGCGCCCGACGAACAGGCGATCTTCGAGCCCGGCGTCGGCGAACAGCCGCTGTGGAACGAGCTGGTGCTGACCGCGCTGTTCGAAGGCGGCACCTCTCAGGACCTGCTGCTGTACGCACTGAGCGCGGCCGACGAAGGCCTGGACTGGTCGCGCGCGGCCTTCCGCGAGGTCGAGGACCAGGACTGGGAACGGGCCTGGATGGATCAGTACGAGCCGCTCAAGTTCGGCCGTCGCACCTGGATCGTGCCGTGGAACCACGACCTGCCCGAAGGCGCCGACGCGGCCGACGCGGCCGTGGTTCGCCTCGACCCCGGCCTGGCCTTCGGCTCCGGCACGCATCCCACCACGTCGCTGTGCCTGGAATGGCTCGACACGCTGGCCGACGAAGGCGCGCTGCACGGTCAGCGCGTGCTCGATTTCGGCTGCGGCTCGGGCATCCTCGCGCTGGCCGCGCTGAAGCTCGGCGCCGCGCAGGCGATCGGCGTGGACAACGACCCGCAGGCGTTGATCGCCACCGCCGACAACGCACAGCGCAACGGCGTGGACGATCGCCTGCTGGCCTACGCGCCGGACGAGGAACCCGCGCAGACGTACCCGGTCGTGGTCGCCAACATCCTGGCCTCGGCGCTGGTGGCGCTGGCCGACACGCTCACCGCGCGCGCCGCGCCGGGCGGGCGCATCGCGATGTCGGGCATCCTCGCCGGCCAGGAAGACGAGGTCATCGAGCGCTACGCCGCCGGCTTCGAACAGCTGCATGCGCAACGCCAGGAAGACTGGATGCGCGTCACAGGCGTGCGCCGCCGATGACAACGCCGCGGGCCGGCATGTTTGAATAGCCGCCATGTTCGTCCCGTGCCCGCACTGCGGTTTCCTGGTTGCGCTCATCGTCCGCCCGGACGGTGCGCCGCAGCGTTGCCCGCGTTGCGAGCAACTCGTGGAACCCATCGGCACGGACACGACGCCCGTGGAAGAACCCGTCGACGCACCGGCCGACGAACCCGTGCACGAAACGGCGGACGCATCGCCCGAAGCGTCGCCGACCGTTACGCCTGAAACGAGTGCAACCGACGAAGTCGCAACCACCGCCGAGGCGACGGACGACGCCACCGACAGCGAACCGACATCGGACGCGCTTCCCAGTTACGAGGACGCCATCGCCGCGGTGACGGTGGGCACGCCCGCGCGTCGGAGCAAACGCGCCGCACGTCCGCGTCGCAAAGGCGCGCCGAGTTTCGCCCGCCACTCCGCACCGACCGCACCGGCACGCGTGCATTGGGGCTGGTATGCCGGCATCGCCGGACTGACGCTGCTGCTCGCATTGCAGTTGCTGCTGGCGCAGCGTTTCGAACTCGCCGCCGATCCGCGCTGGCGACCGCTGGTCGCCGGCGCATGCAGCGTGCTGCGCTGCGAAGTGCCGGCGTGGCACGAACCGGCCGCGTTCACCATGCTCCAGCGCAGCGTGCGACCCAAGGCGGGCGCGGCAGGCGTGCTTGCCGTGGAGGCCAGCTTCCGCAACGACGCGCAATGGCCGCAGCCCTGGCCGACGTTGCTGCTGAGTCTGTCCGACGTGGACGGCCGGCCGGTCGGCGTGCGTGCGTTCACCCCCAACGAGTACCGCCGGACGCACAGCGCCGCGGACCGCCTCCTGCCCGGGCAGAGCGCGACCGTGACAATGGATGTCGTGGAACCGGCGCCACGCATCGTGGCGTTCACCTTCGATTTCCGCTGAGCCCTCGCGATTCATTGGCGCCTGCGACAGGCCCACGATAGACTCGCCCTCCCGCCGACCCCGCACCGGGGTGAGGTCGCGCGAAGGACTGGGGATCACGTTGAACGCTGCCACCGACCGAACCGACACCGCACGCCCCGCTCCACGCGTGCCGCTGCGCGACCATGTCGCCACGTCGATCCGCCGCTACCTGGGCGACCTGGACGGCAGCGACACCGAGAACCTCTACGAGATCGCGCTGCGCGAGCTGGAGATCCCGCTGTTCGTGGAAGTGCTGCAGCACTGCGACGGCAACCAGAGCCGCGCCGCGTCGATGCTCGGCATCCACCGCGCGACGCTGCGCAAGAAGCTGCGCGAGTACGGGCTGGACTGATTTTTCCTGCTGTCATCCCCGCGAAGGCGGGGATCCAGGCTTGCGTGCGTCACGCCTTTCGAAGGCCGGAATCGAACCGGACAGTTGGATTCCCGCCTTCGCGGGAATGACGGCTGAAACTCCGTGCGACGGAAGGCCCGCAACGCGCGGGGCCGTATAATTCCCAGCTCCCCGCCGCCGTCCCCGCACACCCATGACCTCCGAACTCCTGTCCGGCCCGCCGGTCGTCGTCCGCCGCGCCCTGCTGTCCGTATCCGACAAGACCGGCCTGATCGCGCTCGCCCAGGCGCTGCACGCGCACAACGTCGAACTGCTCTCCACCGGCGGCACCGCCAAGGCCATCCGCGACGCCGGCCTGCCGGTGAAGGACGTCAGCGACGTCACCGGCTTCCCCGAGATGATGGACGGCCGCGTCAAGACGCTGCACCCGCTCGTGCACGGCGGCCTGCTCGGCCGCGCCGGGCTGGATGACGCGGTGATGGCGCAGCACGGCATCGGCGCGATCGACCTGCTGGTGCTGAACCTGTATCCGTTCGAGAAGGTTTCGGCCAACCCCGACAGCTCGCTGGACGACATCGTGGAGAACATCGACATCGGCGGTCCGGCGATGCTGCGTTCGGCGGCGAAGAACTTCGCGCGCGTGGCCGTGGCCACCGATCCGGCGCAGTACGAAGGCATCCTGGACGAACTCAAGCACAACCACGGTGCGCTGTCGGGCACGACGCGCTTCGCACTGTCGGTGGCCGCGTTCAACCGCGTCGCGCAGTACGACGCGTGCATCAGCGACTACCTGTCCTCGATCAACGTCGACGACGGCCAGCGCGCGCGCTTCCCCGCGCAGCAGAACAGCAACTTCGTGAAGGTGATGGATCTGCGCTACGGCGAGAACCCGCACCAGCAGGGCGCGTTCTACCGCGACCTGTGGCCGGTGCCGGGCACGCTGGCTACGTTCACGCAGTTGCAGGGCAAGGAACTGAGCTTCAACAACCTCGCCGACGCCGACGCCGCGTGGGAATGCGTGCGCCAGTTCGAGCGCCCGGCCTGCGTGATCGTCAAGCACGCCAATCCCTGCGGCGTGGCCGAAGGCGTGGCCTGCGGCGACGCGTACGAGCTGGCCTACGCCACCGACCCCACCTCCGCCTTCGGCGGCATCATCGCGTTCAACAAGACGCTGGACACCGCCACCGCCAAGGCCATCCTCGACCGCCAGTTCGTCGAAGTGCTGATCGCACCGGACTACGAGGAAGGCGCGCTCGACTACGCGAAGAAGAAAGCCAACGTGCGCGTGCTGCGCATTCCGCATGGTGAAGGCCGCAACAACGTGGACATCAAGCGCGTCGGCTCGGGCCTGCTGATGCAGACCAGCGACATCCGCGAAGTCACGCGCGAGGAACTCAAGGTCGTGACGAAGATCGCGCCGACGAAGGAGCAGATGGACGATCTGCTGTTCGCCTGGCGCGTGGCGAAGTTCGTGAAATCCAACGCGATCGTCTACGCGAAGGACCATCGCACCATCGGCGTCGGCGCGGGCCAGATGAGCCGCGTGTACTCGGCGCGCATCGCCGGCATCAAGGCGACCGACGCGGGCTTGGTGGTGCCGGGCTCGGTGATGGCGTCCGACGCCTTCTTCCCGTTCCGCGACGGCATCGACGCCGCGGCCGAAGCGGGCATCAAGGCCGTGATCCAGCCGGGCGGCTCGATGCGCGACAGCGAAGTCATCGCCGCCGCAGACGAACACGGCCTGGCGATGGTGTTCACGGGCGTGCGTCACTTCCGTCACTGATCCGCCGGGAATCGGGAATCGGGAATCGGGAAAGCGTTTCCGAAGCCGTCATCCCGGCGAAGGCCGGGACCCAGGCCGACAGCCTCGCAGCCCCCATGCCGTCATCCCCGCGTAGGCGGGGATCCAACTGTCCACACCCTCACGTCCTCCGGAGCGCGTGATGCGTTACGTCCTTGGATTCCCGCCTACGCGGGAATGACGGCATGAGCGTAGCCCGCGCTCATGAGGGCCTCGACGCCCCCGCCGACACCGCCATAACCGCCCCCCGCGCAAACTCCGCCCACACGCCCGGAGGCCTTATGTGGATCCGCACCGAAACCCAGGACGACCACGCCGCCATCCGCGACCTCCTGGGCACCGCCTTCGCCGAAGTCCCCGGCAACGGCCGCGTCGAGCAGCGCATCGTCGACACCCTGCGCGAGGACGGCGAACTGAGCCTGTGCCTGGTGGCCGACATCGACGGTCGCCTCGCCGGCGTCGCGGTGTTCTCGCCGGTGGCGATCGAAGGCGCGAAGTCCTGGTACGGCCTGGGCCCCGTCGCCGTCGCGCCGCGCGACCAGGGCCACGGCGTCGGCACCGCGCTGATCCGCGCCGGCCTGGCCGAACTGGCCGAACAGGGCGCCGCCGGCTGCGTCGTGCTGGGCGAACCCGCGTACTACGCCCGCTTCGGCTTCCTCAACGACGGCGAACTGCACTACGCCGACGCCCCGCCGCAGTACTTCCAGTCCCTCGCCTTCGGCGACGCGACGGCGAAGGGCGCCGTGCGCTACCACCGCTCGTTCTCCGACGCCTGAGCGACACGGATGAACGCGCGCGAGGCCGATACCGCCGCGCGGACGCGTTCAACCCCATGAAAGACGACGCGCCCGGACGCGAAAGTCGCGGCATCGCGGCTGCTTCCGTAAAATCCGCGGTCCCACGTCGCGACACGCAGGAGCGCACATGAAAGTCCTCGTCATCGGTTCCGGCGGTCGCGAGCACGCCCTGGCCTGGAAACTGGCGCAATCGCCGCGCGTGAGCGAGGTGCTGGTCGCGCCGGGCAACGCCGGCACCGCGACCGAAGCCGGTTGCCGCAACGTGGACGTGTCCGCCTCCGACATCGACGGCCTGATCGCGCTGGTGGAACGCGAAGGCGTCAGCGTCACCGTCGTCGGCCCGGAAGTCCCGCTGGTCAACGGCGTGGTCGACCGCTTCCGCGAGAAGCAGCACCGCATCTTCGGCCCCACCCAGGCCGCCGCGCAGTTGGAAGGCAGCAAGGCCTACGCGAAGAACTTCCTCGCGCGCCACGGCATTCCCACCGCGCACTACGCCGTGTTCACCGAAGTCGATGCCGCCATCGACTACGTGCAGGAAAAGGGCGCCCCCATCGTCATCAAGGCCGACGGCCTGGCCGCGGGCAAGGGCGTGATCGTCGCGATGACGCTGGCCGAAGCCGAAGCGGCCATCACCGACATGCTCGCCGACTACGCCTTCGGCGCCGCCGGCGCGCGCGTGGTGATCGAAGAGTTCCTGGAAGGCGAGGAAGCCAGCTTCATCTCCATGGTGGACGGCAGGACCGCATTGCCGATGGCGACCAGCCAGGACCACAAGCGCGTGGGCGACCGCGACACCGGCCCCAACACCGGCGGAATGGGCGCGTATTCGCCCGCGCCGGTGGTCACGCCGGACGTGCACGCGCGCATCATGCGCGAAGTGGTCGAACCCACCGTGCGCGGCATGATCGCCGACGGCATTCCCTTCACCGGTTTCCTCTACGCCGGTTTGATGATCGACAAGAGCGGCGCGCCGAAGGTCATCGAATACAACGTGCGCTTCGGCGACCCGGAAACGCAGCCGGTGATGCTGCGCCTGCGTTCGGACCTGCTGGAACTGGTGGAAGCGGCCATCGACGAGCGCCTGGACAAGGTGAGCGCGCAGTGGGATTCGCGCCCGTCGCTCGGCGTGGTGATGGCCGCCGAGGGTTACCCCGGCACGCCGCGCGCCGGTGACGTCATCAACAGCTGGGACGCGCCTGAAGTGGACGACGTGAAGGTCTTCCACGCCGGCACGAAGGTGGAAGGCGAACACGTCGTCACCTCCGGTGGCCGCGTGCTGTGCGTGTGCGCCCTGGGCGACAGCGTCGCCGACGCGCAGCACAAGGCGTACGAAGCCGTCGCCGGCATCAGCTGGCACGGCGAGTTCCACCGCCACGACATCGGCTGGCGCGCGATCGAGCGCGAGCGGACTGAAGAGCCCGCATAAGCGCGAGTCTCAAGTCCCTGTGTTTTGAGCCCCTCTCCCGCCCGCGGGAGAGGGGTTGGGGTGAGGGCTCAACGAAGCCAATCCGGCGACCCCCCTCATCCGAACAGCACTCGTGTCTTTGTAGCCCGGGTAAGCGAAGCGCACCCGGGATCGAACGGTGACACCCCCGGGCGCGCTTCGCTTACCCGGGCTACTACGACGCGCCTTACGCCGTCCCCTCCTCCGGCGCCGGCGTCAATTCCACCGCCACCGCCTCCAGATCCGCGATTGCGGTTTCGACCGCATCGTAGAACTGCGACTGCTTGGTCATCAGATCCTCGATCACCGACGCCTTCTTCAACTTCGACAACTCACCGTCGAACATCAGCCACTGCGTCGTCAGCAGCTCCACGTTGTTCTTCGAGTAATGCCGCATTTCCTTGAGCTGCAACACCGTGTCGTTGACATGCTCCAGCGGCGACTTGGTATCGGCCGTCATGGCGACCTCCTTCCGGACGTGTACCGGCAGCCTACGAAGCCGAAGCTGGCTCGCAGGTGAAATCGCGGCGTTTGCGTGGAGACGGCGTGAAAGAAACGTGCGCACACGACGTAGCCCGGGTAAGCGAAGCGCACCCGGGACGCCCTCCACGTTGAACCCCGGGTGCGCTCCGCTTACCCGAGCTACTGGCTGCCCGATTCGTCGCCGCGCTTGCGTTGGACTGCATGCCCCCCTTCCTCGGAGATGACGCCATGAGCAAGCCCACCGTCGTGCTGGTCCACGGATTCTGGGGCGGCGCCGCGCACTGGTCGAAGGTGATCGTCGCGCTGTCGCGCATGGGCTACACCGACATCCGCGCCGTCGAAAACCCGCTGACCTCGCTCGCCGACGATGCCGAACGCACGCGCAAGATGGTCGCGCAGGTGACCGGCCCCGTCGTCCTCGTCGGTCATTCCTACGGCGGCGCGGTGATCACGCAGATGGGCCACCAACCCAACATCAAAGCACTGGTCTACATCGCCGCCTTCGCCCCCGACGCCGGCGAAAGCCCCGGCGGCATCACGCAACAGCAACCGCCCGCCGCCGTCGCCAACATCGCCCCCGACAGCGACGGCTACCTGTGGATCGTCCCGTCCAAATTCCACGAAAGCTTCTGCCAGGACCTCACCGCCGACGAAGCATTGGTGATGGCGGTGACGCAGAAGGCGCCGGTGGGCGGCACATTCGGCGACACCATCACCGCGCCCGCATGGAAGGACAAACCCTGCTGGTACCAGATCTCCACGCAGGACCGCATGATCCACCCCGACAACCAGAAGCGCATGTCGGCCCGCATGAACGCGAAGAAGGTGATCACGCTGGACGCGAGCCACGCATCGCTGGCCTCGCAAGCGGACGCAGTGGCGGCGTTGATCGACGAAGCGGCGAAGGCCACCGCGTCCTGAGCCGCCTCCCGCGCAGATCGCTTTAAAGCCCCTCTCCCGCTCGCGGGAGAGGGGTTGGGGTGAGGGCCGACGAAGCGACACGCCGCCCTGCCTGGCCCGCCCGGCGCTGCCAGCCTAGCCCCGGCACAACCATCTAAGTATTTGCATATTTATCCAAATACCTATATGGTCCGTTCGCGAAGACCCTGTGCTGGCTAGGAAGCGCCCTCGACGATCTGAAACGCTTCCCCGAGGACGCCCGCCGCGAAGCCGGTTATGACCTGCGACGCATCCAATCGGGACTCGATCCGCGCAACTGGAAACCGATGAAGACCGTAGGCGCTGGCGTCCGCGAAATCCGGATCGCAGATTCCTCGGGCGCTTTTCGGGTGTTCTACGTCATCGAGCGACTCGACGCGGTCTATGTTCTGCACGCCTTCCAGAAGAAGTCACAGAAGACGGAACAGAAGGACATCGACAAGGGCAAAGCCCGATATCAACTCATCGAATGAAGGAGGCAACCATGGCCACCAAGCATCCCAAGAAGGGTCCCCACATCGTCGCCTCCAGCGGAAACGTCTTCGCCGATCTGGGATTCGACAGCGCCGAAGCGCAGGTGCTCGCCATGCGCGCCGATCTGATGATCGAGCTGGAGAAGCAGCTCAAGGCGCAAGGGCTGACGCAAACCGCCGCTGCAAAGATTCTTGGCGTGAGCCAGTCGCGTGTGTCCGATCTGGTTCGCGGAAAGGCCGAGAACTTCAGCCTGGACATGCTAGTGACCTTCGCCGCCCGGATCGGCAAGCCTGCGCGGATCGTGCTGTCGCCGTGATGTGCGCAACCGCGCAAAGACGGCCGCCCTCCTAACGTCGTCCCCGCGAAGGGGATTCAACGGTCCGAACCATCACCCTCTTCACCCTACGATCGTCATCCCGGCGAAGGCCGGGACCCAGGCCCGCACCCTATCCGTCCTCCAGCCGTCATCCCCGCGAAGGCGGGGATCCAACTGTCCGAACCATCACGACGCTTCGTAAGTCGTGACGCGACTGACGCATGGATGGTGCCGCCATACGGCGGCCCAAAAGACCCCGTCTACGCGGGAAGGACAGCAGCACATGATTCGCCAACGTCACGAACTGTGATCAAACAACACCAACCGCGACACTCTCGCGTTGTCGCGATGAAAGGCCATCAGCAGACTCGTTTCCACGGAGTTTCAAACCTCCGGATACGCGGAAGCCACCTCCGCAACATCGGTGGCTTTTTTTGCCTGGCTTCAGGCACAACCGACGCAAGTGCTCCGCGTCGGGAGGGCGGCGAATACAACACCCGCAAGGGAAATCAGCCCAGCCGCGTATCCGGTGTTTGAACCTCCCGACACCCTCGCATTGCACGAAGCAACGCGAGTCGGCCTGCCCGAACGGAGATAACCAAATGCGCAAGGAACGCCAAGTCGGTCAGAAGGCAGTTGCGAAGCTGGGGCTACAAATGACTTGCGACGGGAAGCCTGAGGCGATCACCGATAACGCGGCAAACGCGAATCCAGCGATGCGGGGCGACACGCTGCACAAGGAGCCCAATGGCGCGGTGGACTTCACCTTGAATCGCGCCCAGGTGCTGCCGCTGGCTGGAATGGAAGTGCAAGACGTCGAGGTGCAGGCCGACAATCGCGACCCGCATCCGCGCGACCACCGCCCGGGTCTGAACGTCCGGCAAGGTTCCACCGACGAAGCGACGCGGATCGGCAAGACGACGAAGATCGGTTGGCACGGGCGCGGCGCCGGCGTGGCCCTCACCGGCGTGACGTCGAAGGACGGCAAATGGGGGCAGATCGAAGCGGTAACCGGCGAGTCCGATTTCTGGGGCGTGCCGGCCGCACCCGCAGGCCACCGTGGCTGGGTACACCTGGCCAGCCTGGATGCGATAACGCGACCCGGCCAGTTCGATGCGGTGGTACCGCTCGACCCGCCGCATCCGATCAAGCAGGGCGACATCGTCGGTTACCTGGGCGAAGACGTGCCGGCCCACGCGCACCCCATCGCGGGGACGCCGGTCTCGCGCAGGCTGCTGCATCTGGAAGTGTTCAGCGGCGACGACGTGCCGGGCTATCTCACGGCCAGCCGCCAATGGGCCAAGCAGCACGTCCCGGACAGCGAGCGCACGTTGCTGGTATTGCGGCCCGGCGATGCCTTGCTCGATACGCCCAACCGTAGCCTTCCCCCCAGAAGTCGTCATTTGAATGGAGAATCCCCGGCAGCATCTAACGGAGGTTCTCATGCGCAAGAGTGCTTCACCGAATCGCAGATCGTCGCCATCCTCAAGGAAGCCGACGGCTTCGTGCCGATCTCGCTGACGCTCTACTGCCTGCTCATCTGTAATTGACGTAGACAAGGTGCAGCGACGCCGCGTCCAGAATGGAAGAGGTAACTAAATTGAACAAGTTGATAGGCTTCGCGTACTTCTGGCTCGTAACAGCGCTCTTCAGCGTGTCCGCCGCGCCCCGACCGGGCTTCGAGTTCTCGCATCATGATTGGATACTGGCATGCGACAACACAGGCACCTGTCGCGCTGCCGGCTATCAGAGTGAGGAAGGAGACGGTCGGCCAGTCTCCGTGCTGCTGGTACGAAAGGCAGGTCCACACCAGGCTGTGA
This sequence comes from Lysobacter sp. MMG2, assembly GCF_016735495.2. Classification (GTDB taxonomy): domain Bacteria; phylum Pseudomonadota; class Gammaproteobacteria; order Xanthomonadales; family Xanthomonadaceae; genus Lysobacter_J. The sequence continues at coordinate 315,071 of NZ_JAERQY020000004.1, read as the reverse complement.
CGGGAGAGCTGACGCTTGGCAACACGGAGACAGAGGATGGCGAGATGCCAACCTCGCTGGTGTTGCGGATTGACGGCCGGAGTCTCGGAAGGACGAACTTCGGTCGCGCCGAGGTTGCGAATCTGCCACGTCATCAGGTTGACGGGCTTCTTTCCGCCCTCGTCCGCAAGAGCCAGGTCGAGTGGTCGGCAGATGACGGGCGCCGCTGGATGTTGTCAGGCAAGGGGGCGGCGGCGGTGTTTCTGAAGATGGACGAGTTCCAAGAGCGTCTGGGGACAGAAATGGCGCTCCTTAGGAAAGGGGCGCGAGGAGAGGAATCCGTGAGCTTGCCCGTTCCCGCGCCTGTGGTGCGTGCGGCAAAGGTTCGCAGCGCTCAGGAGATGGATCGAGAACTGGCTGGATCAGAAGAATTGCGGGAGAGCATTCGCGCCACTGTCGATCAGGAGACGTGCGCTCAACTCTTCGGCGGTTATGAGCGTTCGCAGAGTGTGCAGTCCGAACTCTCGGTGCAACGTTTGACCCGCGACAAGATGCTCGTTTCAACCAATTGCTGGCTGGCGGCATACAACGGAGGGCTCGGCTACTGGGTCATCAATGAAAGGCCTCCCCATAGTCCGGTTCTCGTAACTACGAACGGTACCGACTATGACGATGGTGTCATCTCATCCGCTCAGAAGGGCAGAGGACTGGGGGATTGCTGGTCGCACGAGGATTGGACATGGGATGGTCAGCAGTTCGTTGAGACGTCCGCTTATGGCACGGGCCTGTGTCGCATGGTTGCTCTCGGTGGGGCATGGGTAATGCCGACACTGGTTACCGAAGTTCTGCGCTAGCGCCATCCGTTCGTCATTTGTATGCCGGGACGCCTGGCACCCAAGCGGGGGGCGCAAAACACAGTCGGGTTCCTGGATTCATACTTGGCGCCACCACGCTCTCCCGATCCGCCAGCTTTCGCTGGATTGAGGAGGCCGCGGTGACGGTGGGGCTGCCCTTCCCGTGCGGAAGTACCCGGAGGCTGCGGGCCTGGGTCCCGGCCTTCGCCGGGATGGCGGTGGAAGGTCGGGATGACGGTGGAGGTAACGGGTAAAGACGAAAGTGGATTCCAGCTTTCGCTGGAATGACGGGTGAGAGGGTCGGTGGGCTTGAGGGCCTGGGTCCCGGCCTTCGCCAGGACGACGGTGGAAGGTGAGGATGACGGTGGAAGGTCGGGATGACGGGAGGGGTTCAACGCCACCGGCTTTTGCTAGTCTCCCGCGAGTCAGTCAGACCCCCGTGAGTGCATGGCACACAGTCAGTTCGACCTGCTCAAGCAGCGCCGCTTCCTGCCGTTCTTCGTGACCCAGTGCCTGGGGGCGTTCAACGACAACGTGTATCGGCAGGCGATCATCGGCCTGCTGTTCTGGCTGGGCGTCACCGCGGAGGAGCGCACGCTCTACACCAACCTCGCGCCGGCGTTGTTCATCCTGCCGTACTTCCTGTTCTCGGCCACGGCGGGGCAGATCGCGGAGAAGCTGGAGAAGTCCAAGCTCATCCGCATCACCACCACGATGGAAATCGTGATCATGTCGCTGGCGGCGATCGGCTTCGTCACGCAGAGCATGGTGGTGCTGCTGGTGGCGCTGTTCTGCACGGGGGTGCAGTCCACGCTGTTCGGGCCGGTGAAGTATTCGATCCTGCCCTCAGTGCTCAAGCCGGAGGAACTCACCGGCGGCAACGGGCTGGTGGAGATGGGCACGTCCATCTCGATCCTGGTGGGCATGATCTTCGGCGGGCTCATCTTCGTGGTCGCCGGCGCGCACGGGCCGGTGGTGGCGGCCACGGCGATCATCGCGCTGGCGGTGACGGGCAACCTCATCAGCCGCTTCATTCCGCGCGCCGATGCGGGCGCGCCGGAGCTGAAGATCAACTGGAATCCGATTCCCGAATCGCTCGCCGTGTTGCGCCTGGCGAAGCGGCAGGTGGCGGTGCGCAATTCGGTGCTGGGCGTGTCGTGGTTCTGGTTCATCGGCACGGTGCTGACCTCGCAGCTGCCCACCTACGCGCAGGTGAACCTGGGCGGCAGCAACACGCTGTACATCTTCGCGCTGGCGCTGTTCTCCATCGGCACGGGCGTGGGCTCGATGCTGTGCGAGAAGCTCTCGGCGCGAACGGTGGAGATCGGCCTGGTGCCGCTGGGTGCGTTCGGCATGAGCGCCTTCATGATCGACCTGTACTTCGCGCGCAGCGGTGCGGCGACGGCGACGAACCTGTCGGTGGCGACGTTCCTGCAGCAGCCGGGCTGCTGGCGCATCGCGCTGGACCTCACCGGCATCGGCCTGTTCGCGGGCTTTTTCGTGGTGCCGCTGTTCGCGCTGATCCAGAGCCGCACGCCGCGCAACGAGATCTCGCGCGTGATCGCGGGGATGAACATCCAGAACGCCGGCTTCATCGTGCTGGCGGCGGTGCTGGGCATCGTGGTGCAGCGCTTTCTGGGGTGGTCGATTCCGCAGGTGTTCCTGGCGCTGGCCATCGCCAACGTGATCGTGGCGATCTACATCTTCACGCTGGTGCCCGAGTTCATGATGCGGTTCCTGAGCTGGGTGCTGGTGCGCACGCTGTACCGGCTGCGCCTGCACGGCATCGAGAAGCACGTGCCCGATGAGGGCGCGGCGCTGATCGTGTGCAACCACGTGAGCTACATGGACGCGTTGATCCTGGCGGCGAGCATTCCGCGGCCGGTGCGCTTCGTCATGTACTACAAGATCTTCAACATCCCGGTGATGAGCTGGATCTTCCGCACCGCGGGTGCGATTCCCATCGCGGGGGCGAAGGAGGATCCGGAGCTGATGCGTCGTGCATTCGAGCAGATCGACGCGGCGCTGGCCGAGGGCGAGCTGGTCGGCATCTTCCCGGAAGGTGCGTTGACGAAGGACGGGGAGATCGCGCCGTTCAAGTCGGGCGTGGAGCACGTTCTGCAGCGCGCGAGAGCGAACGGCCATCCGGTGCCGGTGGTGCCGATGGCGTTGCGCAACATGTGGACGAGCATGTGGAGCCGGCGCGACGACCGCATGGGCCGCATGCGCGTGCCGCGTCGCTTCCGCGCGCCGGTGGAGGTGGTGGCCGATGCGCCCGTCGATGGCGCGGGTGTGGACGCTGCGATGCTGGAAACCCGGGTGAGGCAATTGCGCGGGGACGCCCCCTGATCCTGCGATGACGGCCTGCATGGCGCGCTGCTAGGATCGACCGTGCCGCTGTTCCGGCGGCACACTCCGAAGGACCGCCATGAACGTGCCGCCACCCGTCCCGCCGTCGCCTTCGTTGGCGCCGCGTGTTCCGAACTACCTGATCTGGGCGATCCTCATCACGATCGCCTCCGTTCTGTTCTGCTGCATCATCGGCACCATTCCGGGCATCGTCGCGATCGTGTTCGCGGCGCAGGTCAACAGCAAGCTGGCCGCGGGCGATGAGGCCGGCGCATGGGTGGCCTCGGGCCGCGCCAAGCTGTGGTGCTGGATCACCACGGGCCTGACCATCCTCGGCCTGTGCTGGACGATCTACTTCTTCACGTCCGGCGGCATGTCGCAGTACCAGCAGATGCTGCAGGAACTGGAACAGGCGCAGCGCGTGCAGTCGTGAGCGTCGCGCCCGCCTTCGCATCGCGCTTGCTGACCCCGCGCACCGTCGTGGCCGCGGCCACGGCGGTGTCGGCGTTGGGCGGTGTGGCGGTGCTGCGGGCGCTGGATCCGAACGCGGGCGGTTTGTGGCCGTGCGCGTTCCATGCCATCACGGGGCTGCACTGCCCCGGCTGCGGGCTCACGCGTGCGTTGCATGCGTTGGTGCATGGCGACATCGCGCGCGCATGGGCGATGAATCCGCTGGCGATGATCGCGCTGCCGTTGCTGGCGATGATGCTGGCGCAGTGGTGGGTTTCGCGGCCGCTGATGCCGGCGTGGTTGAGCCGGCGCGCGCATGACGGGCGGTGGTGGATCGCGGCGCTGGTGGTGTTCGGCGTGCTGCGCAATCTGCCTTATGCGCCGTTCGCGTGGATGGCGCCGGGCTGACATTCGCGTAGCTCGGGTAAGCGAAGTGCACCCGGGTGGCAGTGGCGATCGGTTCCCCGGGTGCGCTTCGCTTACCCGGGCTACGCAGGGCGGCGTTCCGCCGTCAGGCCACCCAGCCGGCGATGACGAACAATGCCAGCACCGCCAGCCACACCAGCAGGCTGCGCCAGACCAGGCTCATGGCGTCGCGCAGTTCCGGTACTTCGCCGGTCAGCACGGGCGCGGGAATCGGCGGCGGCGCCAGGCCGGCTTCGCCGGCATCGGCGCCGAGGTTGTCGTCGGCGTAGTCGGCGGCCTCGTCGGCCAGTTCGCAGGTCACGCTGGCGCGCGCCACGGCGCCGAGGAACGGACGGCGCACATCGAACGACGCGCCGCCGGCATCGCGCCATGCACCCAGCACGGTGTCGAAGTTGCCCACCAGCGCGAGCGCCAGCGTCATCAGCTGGGCGACGGGCCAATCGAGGATGGCGAAGAAGTAGCGTGCGCCTTCGTTCGTCTCGCCCGGCAATGCCGTGGATGCTTCGCCTTCCGCCGACTGCGCGACGAGGCGGTACAGCAGCGCGCCCGCGGGGCCGAGCAGGAGGAACCAGAACAGCACGCCGAACCAGCGGTGCTGTGCATTGCGGAACACGGCTTCCACCAGGCTGCCGCCGTCGAGCACGGCCGGCATGCCGCCTTCGGGCCACAGGCGTTGCGCGGCGGCGCGACGGGCAACGGGATCGGGTGCGTTGGCGACGGCCTCCACGTCGAGGTCCAGATCGCGCGGGCCCCATGCGTAGAAAAGCACGGCCACGCCGAAGATCAGGCTTGCGAGTCCGAACAGCGCATCGTGCAGGGCCAGCTGGAACAGCGAGACCAGCAGCAGCGGCGGCACGAGCGCGATGGCGAGGCCCCAGCGGCCGCGCCAGAAGCTGCCTTCGGGAAAGCGCGAATCCAGCCAGCGCAGCCAGTCGCGGTACCAGCCGAAGTGGCGCACCGACGACGCCAGCGTCGGGGCCATGTGCCCCAGCACCAGCGCGACAACGACGGCGATCAGAGTGGCGGACATTGCGCGATCGGCTCCGGCTCGCGAGGGGCTGGGCCGATTCTAGCTTGGCGGTGACGGCGTGAAGGCGTTGGTGGGAGGTTGTGTCGGGTGGGTCTCGCTGGCGGCGGCACGGGGTCACGTGGCGGTGCTGCGCGGGTGTGGGGTGTTGGCGCGGGCGTGCCGTGCGTGAAACGCGGCGATGGCGGCGTCATGCGGCGGGTGATAGGGCAACAGCGGCGGCTCGACCCACCTCATCATGGGGAAGGTCGGGACCGGGTCCGCTGCGTTCGGGCACTCTGTCCAGGGTGAGCCACTTCACCGTCATTCCCGCGAAGGCGGGAATGACGGTGGGATGGCTTGCCGGAGAGGAGTGCCCGTGCGTTGCGGGGCCCCGTGCGTACGTTGCGGGGCTGGGCCCCGGCCTTTGCCGGGAGGACGGATGGGGTGGCGTGCGTCCGCGCACCTCGATGCACACCTCGATGCACACCTCGATGCACACCTCGATGCACACCTCGATGCACACCTCGATGCACACCTCGATGCACACCTCGATGCGCACGTCATCGCGCGGCCGCGCTTAGCCGCCCGGCCGCTCCGACGTCTGCTCCGCCAGCCACTGTTCGATCAGCCAGCGCGAGATCGAAATGCTCGGCGACAGCACCGGGCCTTCGCCGTCATCCTGCGTGCTGCCCCACTCTCCACGCGTGCGCGCACGACGCACTTCCTCGGCAGTGAACCAGCGCGCGTCTTCCAGTTCGTCGCCGACTTGCGGGTCATCGGCGTCGGCTTCTGCAGCGAAGCCGATCATCAGCGAACCGGGGAACGGCCACGGCTGCGAGGCCTGGTAACGGCATCGACGCACGCGCACGCCGGCTTCCTCGAGCACTTCGCGCGCAACGGTCTGCTCCAGCGATTCGCCCGGTTCCACGAAGCCGGCGATCACCGAATAGCGACGCGCCGGCCACATGGCCTGGCGGCCCAGCAGCAGGCGGGTGCCGTCGCTGACGGCGACGATCACGGCCGGATCGGTGCGCGGGTAATGTTCGGTGCCGCACTTGGTGCACTTGCCCTGCCAGCCCGCACGCGACAGCGCGACTTCGCCGCCGCACACGCCGCAGAAGCGATGGCGGCTGCGCCAATGCTGCAGCGCGCGCGCCTGTGCGAACACGCTGGCGTCGAACGCGGGCCACAGTACGGCGGCGCGACGCAGGTCGACACGGTTCGGCGCATCGAACGCCGTCAGCGCGCCTTCGAGCGCGAACCAGCCGCCGCCTTGCGCATCCAGGCCGAGGAACACCGCAGCGCCCACGCCGCCCGGGCCTTCGCTGATTTCATCGCCCAACGGCGCGCGCAGGTTGCCGTCTTCGTCGGCGTAGGCGTTGCCCTTGTCGTCGAGCAGGACGACGCGGGCGCGGGGCCACAGCGCCTTGATCGCGTCCGGGTCGTCGCGCAGGCGATCGGCACGGTCGAGTGCACCGCGGCAAGCGGCGTCCGCGCCGGCCTCGACGAAGGCGAAGGGTGCCGGGGTGTCGCTCACACCGCGAAGGACGAGCCGCAGCCGCAGGTGGTCTTCGCGTTCGGATTGCGGATCACGAACTGCGCGCCGTGCAGGCTTTCGGTGTAGTCGACTTCCGCGCCCATCAGGTACTGCAGGCTCAGCGGGTCGACCAGCAGGGTGACGCCGTCGGTCTGGATGGACAGGTCGTCCTCGCCCTGCTGTTCGTCGAACTCGAAGCCGTACTGGAAGCCGGAGCAGCCGCCGCCCTGGATGTAGACCCGCAACTTGAGGGCGTCGTTGCCCTCCTCCGCGATCAGCTCGCGCACCTTGTGGGCGGCGGCGACGGAGAACTGCAGGGGGCGGTCGAGGGACTGGTAGTCCGGCGCGGCGTCGATAGTGGGCAGTTCCATGCCAAAAAGGATGGGGCGCGCGGGCGCGTTGTTCAAGCCGCGCGACGGGTTGCTGCGTCCTGCGGACGCCGCGAGGGGCTGCTCAGGGGGACGCGGTGGCGGGCGCGACGTCGCGCGTGGCGTCGGCCCAGGTGAAGGATTGCTCGATCGCCGCGCCCGAGCGCGGCACCAGCCGCACGGCCACGCGCACCGGGGAGAAGTCCGGCGGCAGGAAGACGTCGCCTTCGACCTGCTGGAAATACTTGAACGAGTACGCGACGCCCGGGGCGTTGGGCTGCTGGCGCAGGAGCGGCCAGGAGAGCTTTTCCAGCTTGCCGGCGCGGGTGCCTTCGATCGACAGCGTGAGCTGGCCGGAGCTGACGGCGCCGCGGTTGAGGTTCTGGGTCAGCGTGCCGGTGAAGTGCCAGGCGGTGTCGTTCTGCGGCTGCAGGCGCAGCGAGTGCACGGCCAGGCCGCGGCGCTGCGCGGTGCTGCCGACCAGGCGTTCGTAAAAGGCGACGTCGGCGCGCAGGCCGGCGACTTCCTCGTCGCGTTCGGCCAAGGTGCTTTGCAGGTCGCGGTTGGCGTCGCGGCTGATCTGGTCGGAGCGACTGAGCGTTGCCACGCGCTGCTGCAGCTGTTCGATCTGGCGCTGCTGGCCGCGGCTTTCGCGCTGGCTGTCTTCCAGCTTCGCAGCGGGGCTGTCCGGGGCCGGCGCGAACACGCGCCACGCGCCCCACAGGCCGAACAGCATCGACACCGCGACCAGAGCGAGCATCAGCGGCCCACGCCGTCCGATCAGCCCGTCGCGCACCGACGACGGTGCGGCGACGGCCTCGACCGGGTGGCCGGGGGCCTCTCCCATGGACGCCGGGATGGGCGCGGACTGCTCGGGGTCGCTCGGGGTCATGCCGGTCGCCGTGGGAAGCCGGCGCCCAGCCTACCGCGTGCGGGGGGAACGGTCAGCGCAGAGCGGCGGCCGCGTCCAGATGCGCTTCAGACAGAGAGTGGGCCTCGTGGGCGCCGGCGTGGATCAGGCGGCCCGTGAGGACCGAACCGGCCAGCATCTCGACCACCTGGTAATGCACGTTGCCCTGCACCCGGGCCTTGGCGGCCAGTTCCACGCGCTCGCTGGCGTAGACATTGCCGTCGAGGCGTCCGTTGAGGATGACCACCGGCGCGCGCACCTCGCCTTCGATGCTGCCCTGCTCGGCCAGGGTGAGGGTCGCGCGCTGCCCTTCCTCGGCGATGACCTTGCCGACGATGCGTCCTTCCACGTACAGGCCGCCGCTGAAGACCAGGTCGCCGTGGATGACGACCTGCGCGCCGATGAGGGTGTCGACCTGGCCGTCGATCTGGGCGGGTTTGCTCTTGAACATCGGGGTACTTCCGGTTGCGCCGCCGGGCATTCCGGCGGATGGGATTTCAACGATTAAGTGGCGGTGCCGCTTTGCCAGCCCAGCGTCTGCTCGATGGCGACGTCGCCGCCGTCCAGCGAGACGCGGACGCGCTGCGGAGTGAAGCCGGCCGGCAGCATGACGCTGCCGCCCAGCTGCTGGAAGTAGCGGAAGGAATAATCCTGTGCCGGGACGCCTGCGCGCTGGTGCAGCTCGTCCCAGCTCACGATGGCGAGCTTGCCGTTGCGCACGCCTTCCACGGTGAAGCGCAGGCGGCCGCGGCTGATGGCGCCCTTGTTGAGGCTCTGGGTCAGCACGATCTGGTACCGCCAGGTGCCGCCGGTTTCGGCGTCGAAACGTGCCGAGTGCACGCTCAGCCCCTTGGGCTGTCCGGTCGCGCCGACCAGGCGCTCGTAGAAGGCGAGGTTGGCGCGCAGGTCGGAGATCTCCTCCTCCCTTTCCGCCAGTTCGCCCTGCACTTCCTTGTTGGCGGCGCGGCTGATCTGGTCGGAGCGGGCGAGCGTGGCCTCGCGCTGTGCCAGCTGTTCGGCCTGGGCGCGCCAGCGGTGGAGTTCGTCGTTGGCCGCGTCGAGCTCGGCGGTGACCGCCGGAAGCCTGGGCGCGGCATGGCGCTCGGCGCCGATCCACACGCCCACCAGCGAGGCGATCCAGACCACCGCGAGCACGGCGATGATCAGCGGCCGGCGGTCCGGACGCTGCTGGACGATCGTGAAGCGCGGTGGCGGCGCCCTGCGCGGCGGCTTGTTCATACGCTTGTTTCCGGCGATGCGGTCGCCGGTTTCCCCAGCCCCTATACTTCGATGGACAGTCTAGCGAGGGAGCGACATGTCGGATGCGCACCTGTTCGCAATTGGGGTAGTCCTGGCCTGGTTGGCGGGCATCCGGGTGTACCTGACCGTGTTCGGCGTGGGCCTGGCGGGCTACTTCGGCTGGCTGGACCTGCCGCAGGCGCTGCAGGTTACGGCGTCGCCGTGGGTCTTGGGTGTTTCGGGCGTCCTCGCCGCCGGCGAATTTTTCGCCGACAAGATCCCGGGCGTGGACTCCGGCTGGGATCTGCTGCACACGCTGCTTCGCATTCCGGCCGGCGCCTTCCTGGCCGCGGCCACGTTGTCGCCCGACGGGCACCTCGGCGCGGGCGCATTGGCGGCCGGCGCGGGCGTGGCGCTGACCAGCCATGTGCTCAAGTCCGGCTCGCGGGCGTTGCTCAACACCTCACCCGAGCCGGTGAGCAACTGGACGGCATCCATCACCGAGGACGTCGCCACCGTCGGCGGGCTGGCGCTGGTGTTCGCGCATCCGTGGATCGCGCTGTCCATCGTCGTGCTGATCAGCGTGACACTGGCGCTGCTGCTGTGGTGGGTCTGGCGGATGCTGTTCCGGCGCGCGCCACGGCCCGGACCGGTCTGAAACGAGCATTGCACCGACACGAAAACGCCGCCGGAAACGGCGGCGTTCTACTTCATCGCACGCGCGGGAATGAAGCCGCGGGCGTGCTTACTCCTCGATCTTGGTCAGCAGGTAGTTCTGCTCGCCCAGGCGCTCGATCAGCGACAGCTGGGTCTCGATCCAGTCGATGTGTTCTTCCTCGGAATCCAGGATGTCGGCGAACAGCTTGCGACTGACGTAGTCGTTCACCGATTCGCAGTACTTGATGGCCTCGCGCAGCACCGGCAGGCCTTCAAGCTCCAGAGCGAGATCGCAGGCGAGCAACTCGCGCGGATTCTCGCCGATGCGCAGCTTGCCCAGCGCCTGGAAGTTCGGAAGGCCTTCGAGGAAGAGGATGCGCTCCGACAGCTTGTCGGCGTGCTTCATCTCGTCGATGGATTCCTTGTACTCGTGCTCGGCGAGTTCCTTCAGGCCCCAGTTCTTCAGCATCTTGGCGTGCAGGAAGTACTGGTTGATGGCGGTCAGCTCGTTGTAGAGCGCCTTGTTGAGGAATTCGATGACCTTGGCGTCGCCCTTCATGGCCGGCCTCCGTAAACGTGGGATGGCGGCACTCTAGCCCGTTCAGGCGGACGATGACGGAACGCGAATCGGGTGCGCCCGCGTCCGAGAATCAGTCTCGATTGGGAAAGAAGCTCAGGCGGCTTCCTGCAGCACCGCGAAGGGCAGCTCGCGCACGGCGTGATGGGCGTCGAGCAGCGAGGAGGCCATGTCGAGGCAGCTGCCGCAATTGGCGCCAGCGCCGGTGCGCATGGTCAGTTCGGTCACGCTGCGGCAGCCCGCGTCGGCGGCGGCGCGGATGTCGTGATCGGTGACCCCATTGCAGATGCAGACGTACACGGCGGCGGTATCGGACAAAGCAGCCGGATCGGCTGCAGGGCCATTTCGCCATGAATGAGAATGATTGTCAATTAACCGGATCCTGACCGCGCACCGGCTTGGCATCGCGCCAGCGCGGCCGCCGGATGCGGCCTGAACGGTCCTGGCCGCGGAACTCCGGACCGGGCGTCGGCACCGCCTGCACCCCCGCCACCTGCCGCGCGGCCGGCGCCAGATGGCGCAGCGCCCGATCGTAGACGCCCCGTTTGAAGATCACGACGTGTTCCACCGGGTACCAGAAGTCCACCCACCGCCAGTGGTCGAATTCAGGTTTGTCGGTGAGGTCCAGGCGCAGGTCGGACTCCTGGCCGGTCAGGCGCAACAAGAACCAGACCTGCTTCTGCCCGATGCACACCAGCCGGTCATTCCGGCGGATCGCCCGCTGCGGCAGGCGGTATCGCAGCCAGCCCGGGGTCGCGCCGAGGACCTCGACATGCTCGGGCAGCAGGCCGGTTTCCTCGCGAAGCTCGCGATACATGGCCTCCAGCGGCGTCTCGTCGCTGTTCATCCCGCCCTGCGGGAACTGCCAGCCATCCCGATGCACGCGGCGCGCCCAGAACACGCGTCCGTCCGGGTGCATCAGGACGATGCCGACATTGGGTCGGTAGCCGTCCGGATCGATCACGATGCGGACTCCTGAATTCACTGCCCCCGACTCTGCCACGCCCTCGCCCGCAACGACAACCCGGCGCGAGGCGATTGACGACAACCCCTTCGGCATGAATAATTCGCGGTTCTCCGCGGGGCTATGTAGCTCAGCCGGTTAGAGCACAGCACTCATAATGCTGGGGTCGGTGGTTCGAGTCCACCCATAGCCACCAGTCTTGCGGAGAAGCCCTACGGGGCGTGCCAGTCAGCGTTTCCGAAGCCTCCCAGCGCCCGCGCTAGTGCTACAGAAAGTGCTACAGCGACGTGGCAGTCGATACACCTCACGGATCATCATCCCCACCGACCTGCAGCCCCTGATGGGCCGGGTCGAGATCACCCGCAGCTTGCGCACAGGTGACCGCCGCGAGGCGCTCCGTCGCCTCGTGCTGTGGGAAACGCACGTGGGGATGTACCTAAACAAGATCCATCGGCGGGGAGCCGGAATGACAAGGGAACAGCTCGACCTTCTTCGTGACCGCTTCCTTTCGGCCTCGTTCGACGAGATCGAGGAGAGACTCTCGATGGACTGGTCCGAGACGGGCTTGGACGTTCACCGCTGGGACCTCGCTGAAGAGGCCGAGGCGCTGACCGCAGGCTTGGCTAACGTCGACTACCACCTCGGCCTTCCGTGGGCACGCTCCATGCTTCCGAAGGCGGAGGACGAGGTGTTGCGTCGGCTCGCCAGGCGCCTGATGGAGGCAAAGCTCGACGCCATCAAAGCCGAACTGGTTGCATTGTCCGGCGAGCCCTTACGTCAGCCCGTCGTGATCTCCGAGCGCCCGTCAAGCGTCCCTTCGACGCTCAAGCATTCGCCCAAGGTCTCCGAGCTCGCGAAGCTCTACGGCGACGAACGCGTGGCAATCAAGAGCTGGTCGCCTCGCACGGAACACCAGTATCGGGGCTATCTCGCGGTTCTGGCCGACCTACTCGGTGACCCGGAAGTTGCGGCTGTCACAAAGGACGACATGCGACGGTTGGGCCTTACCTTGATCAAGCTACCCGCCAACCTGACGAAGCGCTTCCCTGGAATGACACCTTCGCAGGCTGTCGCCGAAGCGGGCGATGCCTCCGACATCCCTCGCCTCGCGGCGAACAGCGTAAACGCCTACTACCAAGCGATCCGAAGCTTTTTCGCATGGGTCGAACTACACGACCACGTTCGCTCCAGCCCGGCCACGGTCTTGAAGGATGTGAAGCGCGGCCGCGCCTCGGAAGATCGGAAGCCATTCGATGATGCCGACCTCTCTGCCTACTTCGCGATGCTGAAGCTGGAGCGCGAGAAGCGTCCGTTCCTGTACTGGATTCCCTACATCCTCGCCTTCAGCGGCTGCCGCCTCGGCGAAGCAGCGCAGCTGCGCAAGCAAGATATTCGTCAGGAGAGCGGCCTCTGGGTCTTCGATATCAACGAGGCTGAGGGCAGACGCTTGAAGAACGAGTCGAGTCCGCGCCTCGTCCCGGTTCATCCTCGTCTTGTAGAGCTTGGGCTACTCGAGCACATTTCCCAGCTGCCTCCCGGATTTCTGTGGCCCGCGGACATGCGCACGCCGGCAGACCCGACCCGCAGCGCCGTAGACAAGCTTCAGAAGCTGCTGGCCCGTCATCTGCGCCGCGCCGGCATCACAGATCCGAAAAAGACAGCTGCGCACAGCTTCCGCCATACGATTCCCGCCCGCCTGAAGGCGCTCAGCGTCCCGGAGTACCAGATCGCAGACATCCTCGGGCACGAGAACGAGAGCATGAGCACCGGGCGCTACGGAACAACCACCGACATCCAGCGCCTTGCTGAAGTCGTGAAGCTCATTTCGCTTCCGATCTGATGCCAACTGCGGCCGAGGGTGCCGAGCGCGGCGCAAATGGCAATGTGCGCTTCCGATCCAAAAGCGGACATAGCAGCAGGAAGGGCGACGTCATCTTTCGCGCAGCTCAGGCCAACCGCATGGAAGTGATATCGCTTATCCAGCGCCGCGCTTACCTGTAATCAGAACCATCAGCACGTTGTCCACCATGCTGATCAGTCGTTCGCGTGGGACCGACTCGCCAACCGGTCCGGCGTGATGAGCAAGCAACGCGACAGCCGTATCCGCCACGACATCGAGTTCCAGTTCCGACAGTGCAGCGTCGCCCTCATCCGCGGCCCGCTTGACGAGCTTGCCGAGTTCCGCGCGAACCAGCGTGGCGAAGCTCTTCGCGAGCGTTCTGTACAGATCCGGCTGCGACCGTGCCATCTCCATTGTCGTAACCACGATGTCAGGCCGTCCGTCGCATGTGCCCGCCTGTTCCATCAGCGCGAGCAGGTCGTCCCGTAGCGACGTACCGGGATAAAGCGGCAGCTTCATGGGATTGAGCGTGGCCACGGCGTCGGCCACCAGATCCGCCTTGTTCGTCCAACGCCTATACAGCGTTGCTTTCGACACACCGGCGCGGGTCGCCACATCGGTCATCGTTAGATCGCCATACCCCTTCTCGGCGAGGAGCGCGAGCGCGGCGCCCACGATGAGGTCGTCGCGGCTTCGGTCCTGCGTTCGCCCTCGCTCGGACGGGGGCAGGCGGCGCTGGAGTCGTTCAGCTTGTTCGGTCATACCAGCTATAGTGCCCTAAGTTACGAAACGGAGGATTACCGAAACTCTTTCGTTTCGTAATAGAGGCCCCGATCATGGGTGGACCGCGGCGCACCGCGCCTGCACCTTCGAGAGGCTCACCATGTCAAACCCCATCAATCGCCCGATCCTGGTGACCGGCGCCACCGGCAAGCAGGGCGGTGCCGTCGTTCGCGCCTTGCTCGAGGTCGGACGTCCCGTCCGTGCCATGACCCGCGACACCTCCTCGGCGGCGGCGCAGGCGCTCGCAGCGCGGGGCGTGGAGGTCGTCCGAGGCGACTTCAATGATCCGGCGAGCCTCGATGCGGCGTTGGCCGGGGTGGACGGCGTGTTCTCAATGCAGATGGGATCGCAGCCCGCAGACCCTGACACCGAGGTTGTGACTGGCAAAGCGCTGATCGAGGCCGCTGGCCGGGCGGGTGTCGATACGATCGTCCACACCTCCGTTGCCCGCGCAGGCGACCAGACGAACTTCGTCGGCTGGGACGAGGGGCGCTGGGAGCCGCTCTACTGGAACAACAAGGCAGCTGTGATCGATATGGTCAAGGCGCAGGGCTTCCGCCACTGGGTCGTCTTGAAGACGGCGATGATCATGGAGAACCTGGTGCCGCCGATGGTCGAGACCATGTGGCCCTCGCTCCGAGAACGCGGTCAGTTCGAGACGGCGATTGCAGCCGACACGGGCATCGACTGGATCGCAGCGAGGGACATCGGCGCGTTCGCCGCGGCCGCCTTCGCCGATCCGGAGCGCTTTCACGGCCATGAGGTTGACCTCGCAGCCGAAACCGCCACGTTGCCCGAGGTCGCGGCGAAGATCACCAAAGCGACCGGAAAGCAGGTTTCCGCAGTCACCCTGTCGGAAGAAGAGACGCTGGCAAAGCCCTACGGCGAGCTGATGTACAAGCACGAGGAGTGGACCAACGTCGAAGGCTACAAAGTTGACCTGGATGCTGTTCGGCGCTGGCGGGTTCCGCTCACAGCGCTTGACGAGTTCGTTGAGCAGAACCGCAGCAACTTCGTCATCGGCTGAACCTCGACCCGTGGTGACCATGTCCGCCTCTGGCCGATAGCGGACGTTCGGCCGGGACGGCCCACGGCCGGGCTGCTAATGTCCGCTTTCGACCCAGAGCGGTCATTGAGCGGGTGCGGATGTTTTTCCAGATCCGGCTCTTACGCGCTTGATCGAGAACACGCCGCCGATAAGTAGATCGCCGTTGTCCAGAACCGTCGTGATGCCGCCGAGCGCATTCCACCTACGGCTGCCGTTCCATATCACCTTCACCATCCGCTTGGCGGTGACAACGTGGAGCATTAGGCGTGCTGGCGAGGTGTAGGCGTGCTCGGACTTTTGGTTGAGCCTGGGCATCGACATGGATGGCAGGCGCAGCGGACTTCGACAAGCTCGATGCACGCGTGGCCAGCGCGACGGTGCTGTTCGACCATGCCTTCAACGATGTCGTGACCTGGCGCTCGAACCTGCGCTACATCGATTCCAAGACCGACTTCCGCGAGCTGTTCCCGGACACCTACAGCAATCCGGAAAACCCCTTCATCGACGAAGACGGCCGCGTGCTGAACCGCCTGAGCTACGGCGTGAAGCCGCACGACCGCATCCTCACCGCCGACAACTCGCTGCAGTTCGACTTCGCCACCGGCGCGTTCCGGCACGTGCTGCTGGCGGGCGTGGATTACACCGATTTCCGCGAGGAGTCGTCGACGTTCTCAGGCCTCGCTACGCCCATCGACATCTACAACCCGGTCTCCACCGGCGTGACGGTGCCGGAATACACGCAACTTCCCGACCAGCGCACCACGCAGACCGGCGTGTACGTGCAGGACCAGATCCGCTACGCCGACCGTGTCTCGCTGGTGCTGGGCGCGCGTCGCGACCGCGCCGTGTCCGAAACGCAGGGCCTGCCGGATCAGACCGACAACGCCACGACCTACCGCGTCGGCCTGATCGGCGATGTCGGCGCGAACGTCTCGCCCTACGTGACCTACACCGAGTCGTTCCTGCCGGTGCCGGGCCAGGACCTGTTCGGCAATTCGTTCGATCCGATGCGCGGCCACCAGGTCGAAACCGGCGTGAAGTGGCAGCCCACCCGCAACGCCATGTTCACCGCGGCGCTGTACAGGATCACCGAGACCAACCGCCAGACCAACGATCCGGACAACGTGCTCAACGTCGTGCAGACCGGCGAGATCGAGTCCAAGGGCATCGAGTTCGAAGGCGCGTACGTCTTCGACAACGACTTCACCGTCACCGCCAGCTACAGCCACAACGAAGCCGAAGTGACCAAGAGCAACTTCGCGCCGGAAGTCGGCCAGCGCCTCAACGACACGCCGCAGGATCTGGCATCGCTGTGGCTGGCAAAGGGCTTCCAGCTCGGCGACGACACGCTGCTGCGCGCGGGCCTGGGCGGCCGCTATGTCGGCGGCACCGTCTCTACCGGCGCCGCCAGCACGGTGCGCACGCCGGACTACACCCTAGTCGACGCACTGCTGGAACTGCAGATGCCGTCGTGGATCTTCTCGCTCAACGTGACCAACCTGTTCGACAAGGAATACTTCGCGCCTTGCCGCAACTTCGGCGACTGCTTCAGCGGCAACACGCGCACCGTCGTGGGCACCGTCACCTACCGCTTCTGAGGACGCCATGCAGCGAAGCACACTCAAGGCCTGGTTCCTGGTCCACAAGTGGACCAGCCTGGTGTGCACGCTGTTCCTCCTGCTGCTGTGCGTGACCGGCCTTCCGCTGGTGTTCTGGGAAGAGATCTCCCACCTCACCGGCGCGGAGGCCGAGGTGGCTCCGGCGCCGCCCGGCATGCAAGCGGCCAACGTCGATGACCTCGTGACGAAGGCGCTCGCCCAATACCCGGGCGACGTGCCGTTGTTCTTCGGTTGGGACGACCACTCGCCCAGCGTCTACGTGAACACCGGTGCGCGTCCCGACACACCGCCGCCGGAGATGCACACCGCCGTCATGCACCAGTACACGGGCGAGGTGCTGCCGGTCGCGCAGTTCAACGAAGGCGTGATGTATTTCCTCTACCGGCTGCACACCGACGTGTTCGTTGGCCTGCCGGGCATGCTGTTCCTCGGCGCGATGGCGCTGCTGTTCGCGGTGGCGATCGTGTCCGGCCTCGTGCTCTACGGGCCGTTCATGCGCAAGCTCTCCTTCGGCACGCTGCGAACGGGACGCAGCCGGCGGCTTGCGTGGCTGGACCTGCACAACGTGCTCGGCATCGTGACGCTGGGCTGGGCCTTCGTCGTCGGCATCACCGGCGCGATCAACACGCTGGCACAACCACTGGAACAGGCCTGGCAGTCCGAGCAACTGGGCGAGTTCGCCCGGCGATACGAAGGCCGCCCGCGTCCCGAACGCCTGGCCTCGCTCGACGCCGCCATCGCCACCGCGCGCGCGGCGGAGCCGGGCATGACGCCGGCGTTCGTGAGCTTCCCCGGTACCGGCTACAGCGGCGACCATCATTACGGCGTCTTCATGCACGGCGACACGCCGTTGACCGAGCGCCTGTACCGCCCGGTGCTGATCGACGCCGAAACCGGTGAACTCACCGCACGGCCGCAACTGCCCGGCTACATGACCACGCTGCTGCTGTCGCAGCCGCTGCATTTCGGCGACTACGGCGGTCTGCCGCTGAAGTTCCTGTGGGCGCTGCTCGACCTGCTGACGATCGCGGTCCTGGTGAGCGGCCTGTACCTGTGGTTCAAGCGCGGCAGCACCGACACGCGCATCGCCGAGATCGAACGCAGCGGCCTGCCGGAGAACGGCCTCGCACACGCCCGCAACGCCGGAGCCGCGTCGTGAACCGCTCCGCCGCCACACCGCGCAATCCCTTCATCGTTCCGGCTTGGATCGCGCTTGCCAGCGTCGTCGGCCTCGTCAGCGCGCTCGTGGGCGACGGTGTGTTCGACGTCGTGTCGTGGCTGGTGTTCGCCTCGCTGATCGGGCTGGTGATCCGCGCGTGGCTCAGGCGCGAACGCAAGCGTTGAGCGAAGCGCGCCTCAGCGCAGCCGCTCGAATCCGAACAAACCTTTCAACGGGTGCGCACGCCGCTCCAGCCATGCGCGCAGCAGGTCCGCTCCGATCATGCTGTACACGATGCCGTTGCCGCCGTAGGCCATCGCGAACAGCAGGCGCGGCCCCCATTGCGGGTGCGGACCGAAGAAGGGCAATCCGTCCGAAGTTTCGGCGAAGGTGCCGCCCCAGCTGAAGGCGGGCTTGAGCGAAAGCCCGGGAAACAATCCTTCCACGCGCTTCATCAAGCGCGCGGCCTTCTTCTCCACGCGCGCGTCGCGGCGTTTGGGAACATCGATCGCATCGTCTTCACCGCCCACCAGCAGGCGCGACTCGCCAGTGGCACGCATGTAAAGGTACGGACGCGCGGTCTCCCACAGCATCGTGTCGGCGAGCGCACCAAGGTCGACGGGCTCGCTGATGCAGGCGTAGCTGCTGCGATTCTTCGCCACGTCCCGGGAAATCCAGCGCTGCGCTTCATAGCCCGTGGCGACGACGACATGCCGCGCCGTCACGCGCACGCCGTCCTCGCCGGCGAGCACGACCTGACGCGAGCCCACGTCCACCGGCTCGAGACGCGTGCGGCCATACACGCCCGCACCGCGGCGGCGCAGGCGTTGCAGCAGGCGATGCGCGAGACGGTAAGGGTCCAGCCGCGCCGCCGTGGACGTGAGCAGTCCCGCGGGCGCATCGAAACCGTAGCGCTCGGCGATGTCCTCACGCTCCAGCCAGTGCGTGTCCAGTCCCGCGCGGCGACGCGCCTGGAACTCGTCCTTCAGCCGTCTGACGTGCCAGCGATGACTGGCGAAGTAAAGGCTGTCGCTGCGATCGAAGTCGACATCGCGCACGCCGCGCGCCAGTTCGCCCAACGTGCCGATCGCGTCCTGGCAGGCGCGGTAGGCGCGCGTCGCCTGCGCAAGCCCGATCTGCCGCGACAAATCCGTCAGATGGGTGTCGATCTCGTACTGCAACAGCGCGGTGCTCGCCGCGCTGCTGCCCCACCCCACATCGCGCTGTTCGAACACGGCGACCTCGTGCCCTGCATTGGCGAGCGCGTCGGCGATGATCGCGCCGGTGATGCCACCGCCGATCACCGCCACTTCGCAGCGAAGCTCTTCGCGCAAAGGGGCGAAGGACTGCATCAGGCCGTTCTTGACGGCCCAGAACGGATAACCGCTCTTCAGATCCATCCTCAGCCATGCCCTTGCTGCGCGTCGTGGCGCGACTTCCGCCGCGCCACGACCCACTGTCCGACCACGGCCGTGACCAGGATGGCCGCGTTGGTGGCGACGAAGACCGGGTTCCCCACCATCACGCTGTAGACCACGAACCCCAGCGACGCGACGCACTGGCCCACGAAGAGCCAGCGCGATACGCCCTTCGCGTCGGGGTCGCGCGCCGTGGCGAGGATCTGGCGCACCAGCGTCGCCAGCAGGACGGCCGACGCGAGCCAGCCGATCACGTCGGGATTCATCCGTCTGTGCCCCGAAGTCCGCCGCGCGCGGCCGCGCCTGTCAGTGCAGGCCTTCCAGGCCGTGCTTGAGCCGGCTCATCTCGTCGTGGCCGGCGCGGACCGAAGCGAAGGCCTTGTCGACGGTATCGCGTGCGGAAGGAGACAGCTCCACGTCCTTCAGCGCGTCCTCGTACTTGTGCTTGATGTGGTCCTCGCCGCGTTCGACTTCCTTCACCACCGCCTCGTCGCCCTTGGAGAGCGCCGCGCGAAGATCCACGAACACGCGATGCGCGGAGGCGAGCACGGTGCCCGAGTCCTCGGCCTTGCCGCCGTGCAACACGACGTAAGCCTGCAAGCCCGCGACCGCCGCCTGCCGTTCGCTGGCGCGGCGCTCGAACATCGTGCGGAACGTGCTGTTCTGCACGTCCTGGGCGGCATCGCGATAGCCCTCCACGCTGTCGATGGTGGTTTCGATCAGACCGTTGATGACGCGCAGTTCATGATTCGTTGTTGCCATGGGATTGCTCCGTGTAAAGACGAGGGCCGATCTTGTGTTCGTCGCGGCGACGATGTCGTGAATTAGCGCTGCGCGATGCATTCCTTCGCGCGATTGTCACGTTCGCATCACGAATGTTCACCGAGTCTTCCAATCAAGCATCAAGCGACTTCGGACATGAACATGAACAACAACGGCCGACTCATCCTGATCGTGGAGGATCACCTTCCCATCGCGGAAATGCTGGGCGGCTTCTTCGAAGCCAGCGGCTACGAGGTGGACTTCGCCCGCGACGGCGCCGAAGCGTTGAGCCTGTCGGCGAACAACCCCTACGATGCGATCCTGCTCGACCGCAACCTGCCGCGCATCGACGGCGTGGAAGTCTGCCGCCGCATCCGCCAGGAGCAGCGTCGCGCCACGCCCATCCTCATGCTCACCGCGCGCGACAGCATCGAGGACCGCGTGTCGGGCCTGGAGGCCGGCGCCGACGACTACCTGACCAAGCCCTTCTCCATCGAAGAGCTGGAGGCGCGCCTGCGCGGGCTGATGCGTCGCTCGCACAGGGCCGCGAGCGAGCCCATCCGCGTGGGCGACCTGCTGCTGGACCCGCAGTCGATGACGGTGGAGCGTGCAGGCGTGGCCATTCATCTCACGCCGATCGGCTTCCAGATCCTGCAATTGCTGATGCGCGAAGCGCCGCGCGTGGTCAGCCGCGAGGAGATCCAGCGCGAAGTGTGGCGCGATGAGTTGCCGGACTCCGACTCGCTGCGCAGCCATCTCTATATCCTGCGCAAGTCGATCGACCGCGGCTTCGACACGCCGCTGCTGCAGACGATCCCCGGCATGGGCTTCCGCATCGGCGAACATCCCTCCGCGTTCACCGCTTCGCGCAACCAGCGCGAGGTCGCCATGCGGGGCTAGGCGACGCCCACGGTGCTTCCACCGATGGGTTAGGCTTGGCGCCCCTGAGCGGTGGAAGCCATCTCGATGTCGCTGGGCACCCTCCGCAGTCACCTCCGCCAGGCCACCGCGCCTGCGCACGAGCGCGTCGACGCATTGCTGCCGCACGGCGTTGGCCGGCGCGACGACTACGCCGCCTACCTGCGTGCGATGCACCGCTTCGTCGCCAGTGCCAGCCTCCCGGAAGGGACGCGCGAACGCTACCTGCCGCTGCTGCGCGCCGACCTGCACGCGCTGGGCATCGACCCCGATGCAATCGCACGCCCCGCCGTCGCTTCGCACGATCCCTACGAACGCCTGGGCTGGGCCTACGTCTTCGAAGGTTCGTCACTCGGCGCGCGCATGCTGCTGCGGCAGGCACAAGGGCTGGGTTTCAATGCCGCCTCCGGCGCGCGCTACCTCCATGAGCACGCCGCATCGCCGCAATGGCCCGCGCTGCTCGCGCAACTGGAGTCCTCCGCGCCCGACGCCGACGCACTGCACCGCCTCGTCGCCGCCAGCAACACCGCCTTCGCCGCGGTGGAAGCCGCGCTGCTGCACGCCCTTCGCCTCGAACGAGTCCCTGCATGAACGTCAACGTCACCACCGAGGCCGAGGTCTGCGCGCGCGAGCCGATCCACCTGTCCGGCGCGATCCAGCCGCACGGCTTCCTGATCAGTTGCAGTTGGCCCGACTGGACGGTGCGGCATGTCTCGGCGAACGTGGCCGAACTGCTCGACCTGCCGCCGCGCGCCCTGCTCGGCACGTCGTTGCGCGAGCATGTCGATGGCAGCTTCCTGGAAGCCATCGCCGACGCATTGCGGTTCATCGAACCTGGACTGGCCGCGCAACGCGTGGCCACCGTCAACCTCGGCCGGGACGGCGCGCTGTGCGACGTCAGCACGCACCTGCATCAGGGCCTGGTGCATATCGAAATCGAGCCGCAGACCACCGCGGACGGCAGCACGGGCCTCACCGCCAACGCGATGATCGGGCGCATCGCGGGGCAGGACCCCGCGCCGGGCTTCTTCCAGCAGGTCGCCTCGCTGGTGCGCGAACTGACCGACTACGACCGCGTCATGGTCTACCGCTTCCGCGCCGACGACGCCGGCGAAGTGATCGCCGAGGCGCGCTCCGACGAAGTCGAACCGTACCTGGGCCTGCGCTATCCGGCCTCCGACATTCCGGCACAGGCGCGTCACCTTTACCTGCTCAACCGCCTGCGCGTGATTCCGGATGCGCAATACGCGCCGGTGCCGATCGAGCCTGCGCTGCACGTCGGCGGCGCCCCGCTGGACCTGACGCACCACGCACTGCGCAGCGTCTCCCCGGTGCACGTGGAATACCTGCGCAACATGGGCGTGGGCGCGTCGATGTCGATCTCCATCGTCAGCGGCGGCCGCCTGTGGGGCCTGATCGCCTGCCACCACCGCACGCCGCGCCCGGTGCCGCCCGGCATGCGCGCCACGGCGGACCTGTTCGGCATGTACGTTTCGATGCGCGTGGCCGGGCATGAGCAGGCCACGACGATGGCGTTGTTCGACCAGAGCCAGCAGCTCGGCGACGTGCTGCGCGAGTCGACGCTGAAAGGCCAGTCGCTGGCCGACGTGCTGCCGATCTATCTGCGCGTGGTCGCGCGCCTGCTCGACGCCGACGGCGTGCTGATGATCCTCGGCTCGCGCCAGGCCAGCATCGGCCCGGTGCCGGGCGGGGAGTCGTTGTCGGAACTGTGCGCCTGGGGCGCCGCGCGCGCGGGCGCCGTGGCGATGACCCACCGGCGAGAGGACTGGCGCAGCCAGTCGCACCCCGCCGACGGGCTTGCCGGCGTGCTGGCGATGGCCTTCGGCCGCGACGGCGACGGCCTGTACTGCTTCCGCAAGGAGCAGATCGAGGAGGTCACCTGGGCCGGCACGCCGCACAAGGCGACCGTGCCCACCGACGACGGCACGCGCATCGCACCGCGTCGCAGTTTCGCGGCCTGGCGCGAGACCGTGCGCGGCCAGAGCGTGCAGTGGAGCGACAGCGACCGACGCATCGCCGAGCGCCTGTACGACATCCTCATCGACCTGCATCGTCGCAGCACCGTCAACGCCGACGAACAGCAGACGCTGCGCCAGCGCCAGAACGTGCGCGAGGAGAGCGAACGCCTGTCGCGACTGGCGGCAATGCTGGGCGACATGCAGCATCTGGACGAGGCGCAGACGCGGTATCTGGCCGAGCAGATCGCCGAACTGGAGCTGCACATGCGCAGCATCACGCATCGTGGCGACCGCGAGGACAACAGCGGCGATCGCTGACCCCTGCGCGCGATCCGATCCGCCGCACCGGACGCTTTGCGCGACGCGGGCGACACCGCGTCCGACGGTGTTTCGTTCAGCCTGAACGATGAAGTGCAGGCCGCGTCATCACGGTGGTTTCACGCCAGCCGGCCGGAAATGTGTCGGCGGTGACCCCAGGCCGGCGCACGGCCATCGATGTCGTCCATCGCACGCGTCATTCGCCAGCGGAAACGGACCGTCGGGAGGGAGGGACGATGTCGAGCGCGCAACCCATGCCGTGTCGCCGCCATGCGCGGCGCACGAATGAGCGGGCGCACGACGCACCTCGTGATGTCGGCCACGGGCCACCGGGCCTGGGTTCCACCGTCCACAGCCATCCGAACACCGCACCGGCACACGCCGGACGGTAGGGCTGCGCCATACGTCGCGTCCTGCACGCGGCACCGGGTCCGGCATCGGTCGGGGCCGTCACATCGAGGAGATGCGCCATGCGTCGTTCGTCCTTGTTCGCTGCCATCGCGCTGTTGTCGTGCACGACGGCCGCTCCGGTCATGGCCGAGGGCCAGGCGGATGTACCGCCTTCGGCGGCCGTCGCCGCCGCGGCCAAGGTGCAGCCCGAAGCCCTCGCCGCGCTCGACAGGATGGCCAAGTACCTGCGCAGCCTGAAGAGCTTCGGCCTGCGCGCCGACACCACGCTGGACCTGGTCACCGAAGACGACCAGAAGCTGCAGTTCCCCGGCACGATCGACTACAAGGTGCGCGTTCCCAACGGCCTTCGCATCGACATGAAGACCGACCGCAAGGAGCGCCAGCTGTTCTACGACGGCAAGACGCTGACGGTCTACGGCCCCAAGAACAAGCTCTACGCGCAGACCGATGCGCCGCCGACGATCGCAAAGCTGCTCGCCGTGGCCGAGGACAAGTACGGCATCGAACTGCCGCTGGCCGACCTGTTCCTGTGGGGCACCGACAAGGCGCCGGTGTCCGCGCTCAAGTCGGCGGTCTTCGTCGGCCCGGCGCGCATCGATGGCAGCGTCACCGACCAGTACGCCTTCCGCCAGGACGGCGTGGACTGGCAGCTGTGGATCGAAGCGGGCGACAAGCCGCTGCCGCGCCGGCTGGTGATCACCACCACCGACGATCCGACGCAGCCGCAGTTCGCAAGCACCTTGACCTGGAACACCAACGCCGCGGTCCGCGATGCCGACTTCGCCTTCACGCCCCCCAAGGACGCCGGTCGCATCAAGCTCGTGGAAGTCGATGTCGTCGCCGTGGAGGACGCGAAATGAACGCAGCTCGCCATGCCATTCCGCTCGGTGCCTGCCTGGGTCTGCTCGCGGGCACCACCGCCCTGCTTTGCGTGAGTTTCGACGCGGAGGCCGGACCGCGTGCGCGCGGCGGCGCACGCACCAGCGTCAACCACGCCGGTGGCGGCGGCCATGCCGCGGCGGCGAACCGCGGTGCGAACGTCAGCCACGGCGGCAACGTCAATCGCAACACGAACGTCAACCGCAACACGAACGTGAACCGCAACACCAACATCAACCGCGACGTGAACATCCACAACGACATCGACATCGACGTGGACGACCACTGGCACGGCGGCTGGTACGACGACCATCCCATCGCGACCGCGGCGGCGGTGACGACGGCGGTGGCGGTGACCGCGGCGGCGATCGGCTCGGTCGTGTACTCGGTGCCGCCCAGCTGCGTGACCACAGTGGTCAACGGCGTGGCCTACCAGCAGTGCGGGAGCACCTGGTACCAGCCGCAGTACGCCGGAACGACCGTGCAGTACGTCGTGGTGAACCCGCCGGGCTGAGGTGCGCCGCTGTCGGCACATCCGGCCTTCCACGCACGCTGCGACGTGCCGCATGCAACACGGAGTCCTCATGCGTATTCACTCGTTGGTGCTCGCCGCGACGCTGGCGTTTGCGATGTGTCCCGCGATGTCGGTCGAACCGGGATTCGCGCTCGCACAGGCACCGGCCGCGGGCGCGGCGGCGAACATCGACGCGCGCCCGTTCCCGCGTCAGTTCACCCAGCAGGGCACGAGTTTCAGCGTGCACCAGCCGCAGTACGACAGCTGGGAAGGCAACCAGCTCAAGGGCCGCTTCGCGATGTCGGTCAAGACCGGCACGCACAACGGTCCCGACGGCAAGCCCGAAGACACCGCCGATTACGGCGTGGTGACCTTCCAGGCGCGCACGCAGATCGACAAGGACGCGCGCGCGGTCGTGCTCACCGACCTGCAACTCACCGGCGCCACCTTCCCCACCGCGACGGCGAAGCAGGCGCAGTACCTGGAACTGGCGCGCGCGCAGCTCAAGCAGCGCTCCACGCTCACCGTTTCGCTGGACCAGCTCGAATCGGCGATGGCGATCGCCGCAGTCGATGCGAAGACGCCCGCGTCGCTGCCGGTGCGCAACGATCCGCCGGACATCCTCTTCAGCACGCAGGCGGCGGTGCTGATCCTGGTCGATGGCCCGCCGGCACTGAAGCCCAGCGGCGTCGCCGGCGTGCAGCGCGTGATCAACAGCCGCTCGCTGCTGCTGCAACAGGGCGGGCAGTACTACACCTACCTCGGCGGGCACTGGGCGAAAGCGTCGTCGCTGGCCGGCCCGTGGAGCGCGGTCGCGACGGTGGATGCCGCATTGACCAACGCGATGCGGCAGGCGGTGTCGTCCAAGCAGGTGGACACGCTCGACAATCCGCCCGATGCGCTCAAGCAGGCCTTCGCCAACGGCGGCGTTCCCGAAATCCATGTCAGCACGCGTCCAGCCGAGCTCATCACCGTGCAGGGCGAGCCGCAGTTCGCGGCGGTGCCGGGCACGAAGCTGAGCTACATCGCCAACACCGGCGCGGACGTGTTCGTCGACGGCGGCGCCGACAACGCGTGGTACGTGCTGGTGTCCGGCCGCTGGTTCACCGCGCCCGGCAGCAAGGGCCCGTGGAAGTACGTCGCGCCGGGCGCGCTGCCGGCGGAGTTCGCGAAGATCCCGCCCGACAGCGACAAGAGCGGCGTGCTCGCGTCCATTCCCGGCACGCCCGAGTCCAGGGAAGCGCTGATCGCCAACGACATCCCGCAGACCGCGTCGGTGAACAAGAGTCAGGCGAAGTTGACCGTCGCCTACGACGGCGCGCCGCAGTTCGCGCCGATCGAAGGCACGCAGTTGCAGTACGCGCGCAACACCGCGGTGCCGGTGATCCGCGTGGCCGACGGCGGTTACTACGCGGTCGACAAGGGCGTGTGGTTCACGGCGAAGGCGGCGACCGGCCCGTGGTCGGTGGCCACCAGCGTGCCGGCGGAGATTTACGCGATCCCGACCAGCTCGCCGTTGCACTACGTCACCTACGCGCGCGTGTACGGCGGCAGCGGCGACGAGGTGTACGTGGGCTACACGCCGGGCTATTACGGCACTGTGGTGACCGACGATGTCGTCGTCTACGGCACCGGCTACGCGTGCACGCCGTGGGTCGGCGCGTACTGGTACGGCTGCCCGGCCACCTACGGCATGGGCGCGTACTTCGGCTGGAATCCGTGGGTCGGCTGGACCTTCGGCTGGGGCTGGGGCTGGTACGACGGCTGGTACGGGCCGTACAGCCCGTGGTGGGGTCCCTGGTACGGCCCCGTGTATCCCTACGGCTGGTGGGGCGGCGGCGCGGCGGCGTGGAATGTCTACGGCCACTGGGGCAACGCGGCCGTGCGCGGTACCGCCGCGGCATGGGCCGATCCGTGGACGGGCAACGTCGGGCGCGGCGCGCGCGGCGGTTACTACAACGAAGCCACCGGCGGACGCGGCATCGGCCGCGCGGGCGTCAACACCAACATTTACACCGGCACCACCTCGGCCGGCGCGCAGGGCATCCGCTACAACCCGGAAACCGGGCGCGTGGTCGCGGGCGGCGGCGCGGCGGCGGTCAATCCGTACACCGGCCAGGCCGCGCGCGCGGGCGAACGCACGGTGGTGAACACCAACACGGGCCGCGTGACGCAGGCGGCGGGCGGCGCAGCGGTCGGCCCCGGCGGCGCGGCCGCGGGCGGTGCGTTCAACACGCAGGGACCGGGCGGCAACGAGGCCCGCGGCGCGGGTGGATTCCACTACAACGCCGACAGCGGCACGTTGAACCGTGGAGGCGTGGTCGAGGTGAACGACAACGTCTACGCCGGACGCAACGGCGAGGTCTACAAGCACGACGAAAACGGCTGGAGCGAAGTGGACCGTCCCGACCGTTCGCAGAACGTGTCCGGACAGACGCGCCAGAACATCGATCCCTCCACCCTCGACCGCGACCGCTTCGCGCGCGAACGCGGCGACCAGCGCAGCTCGGGCGCGCTGAATCCCGCCGCCTTCCAGCGCCAGGGCGGCGGATTCGATCGTCCGGCCGGTGGTGGCGGCGGCATGCAGCGCCCGGCCGGCGGTTATCAACGGCCGGTTGGCGGCTTCCGTCCGGGCCTGGGTGGAGGCGGCTTCCGCGGCGGCGGCGGCCGCCGACGCTGACATTCCGTCATCGCGCGGCGGCGGCGCTACAACGCCCGCCGCCACGCACGGCCCCGCGATGGGCCGGCGAGTACGCGATGGCCCGCTTCATTGCCAGGGAGAGATCGATGAACACACGCAACCTGTCCGCGTCCTGCATCGTGCTGGCCACGCTCGGCCTCGCGCCGCCTGCGTTGGCCACCGAAGGCGCGCTGGGCCGCACCATCACCGGCACCACCGTGCAGTCCTTCGCGGGCGTGGTTCCGCCGACGCCGGGCTTCAACGCGGCCATCGGCTTCGTGCACTACTCCGGCGAGATCGGCGGCTCGCGCGAAACGCCGGTGAACAACCTGCTCACGCTCGGCCTGGACGCGGACTTCGACATGGTCAGCGTGACCGGCCTGTACGTGTGGGACACCGGCGAAGGGCGCTGGAATTTCGCCTCGATGGCGACGCTGCCGTTCGCCACCGTGGACGTCACCGCGAACGTCGCGCTCGGCCCGCGCACGGGCCAGGTCAAGGACAAGGCCGACTGGGACGTGTTCGATCCCTTCTTCGCGCCGATCATCGCCGGCTACCACTTCGACCAGACGCATCACATGACGCTGGCGCTGTACATCTACAGCGACTGGGGCAGCTACGACCCCGACCGCCTGGCGAACCTGAGCCTCAACAACTGGACCTACTCGCCCACGGTCGGCTACACGCAGCTGATGCAGAAGGGCACGCTGGAATTCACCGCCGTCGGCGCGGTGGACTTCTACACGCGCAACGACGCGACCGATTACAAGAACGGCGCCGTGTTCCGCCTCGACGCGCAACTGGTCAAGCGCTTCGCCAACGGCTGGGGCGTGGGCGGCATCGGCGGGTGGATCGAGCAGCTGGAAGACGACGAAGGCCCGACCGCCGATCGCCTCGACGGCTTCAAGGGCCACGCGCTGGCGCTGGGACCGACCGTCAACTACACGAAGAAGTGGGAAGGCGGACAGGTCGAGTTCGCGGCCCGCTGGCTTTCCGAGTTCAACGTGAAGCGGCGGCTCAAGGGCGATCCGTTGATGGTGACGGCGACCATCGCGTTCTGATTGCAAGCTTCCACAGGCGTGGCGATGCCCGCGCGCGGGGTGCGGAATACCCTCGCGCTGCTGCTTGGTCGCATCGCGTGGGCATGCGGGCGCCCTCGATCGAATCTCCGGCGCCCTCGCACGGGTACGACGATGCCCTCGTGCGGGTGTCGGAACACCCTCGCGATACGACTTGCTCGCAGCGCGAGGGCGTTGTTGCGCCTTCGCGACCCTGCCGCGCAGCCTCGCGATCCTCGCCGCGACTCGTTCGAGGGTGGAGGGCTGCCCTCGCGAGGGTGACTCACTGCCCGCGCGAGGGTGGCGCAGTACCTGTGGCGTATCAGTGGAAGCCCTTCTCCCGCGCGCGGGAGAAGGTGCCGGCAGGCGGATGAGGGCGAGGCGCGCGAATGCGGCCACCTGCCCTCACCCCAACCCCTCTCCCGCAAGCGGGAGAGGGGCTCAATGCGCACGCGACATGCGCCGTCCCGTAACGGAGAAAACCCCTCTTCCGCATCCAGAAGAGGCGCACTTCACCCCGACGCATCGTGCGGCGGCTTGCGCGTAGTCGAGCCGCGCTGTCGCGCCTCGACGTGATCGCGCGCGACGCGCGCCAGCTCTTCGTAGCGCTTGCGCATGCGATCGAGTTCGTCCTGGTCCATTTCCTCCAGGTCCAGCAGCGCGTTCTCGGCACGGCGCGTGGCGCGGATCAGTTCGTCCAGCTTGATCTGCATCGCCTCGGTGTCGCGGTTCTGCGTGTTCTGGATCAGGAACACCATCAGGAAGGTGATGATCGTCGTGCCGGTGTTGATGATCAGTTGCCAGGTGTCGCTGAACCCGAACATCGGGCCGCTGACCAGCCAGGCCAGGATCACCAGCACCGCCAGCCCGAAGGCCGTGGCGTTGCCCGTCCAGCGCGAGGCCGCCTTGGCGAAGACCGTGAACTTTGCGTGCAGGCTCATGGCGACTTTGCGTACGCGCCGCGCGGCCCGTCGCCGCGGGAAGACCTTCCGCCGCGCAACGCAAATTCCGCGTGAACACACGCCGACTTCACGTGATCGCGCGACCGGCGGTGCCATCACGCGGCGTTACCCGGCGCCGGACGTATCGTCGAATGCAACGACGACGCACGCCGAAGGAGGCACG
The DNA here is from genome assembly GCF_016735495.2 of Lysobacter sp. MMG2. Taxonomy (GTDB): domain Bacteria; phylum Pseudomonadota; class Gammaproteobacteria; order Xanthomonadales; family Xanthomonadaceae; genus Lysobacter_J. The sequence continues at coordinate 285,241 of NZ_JAERQY020000004.1, read as the reverse complement.
CCATGTCGCAGGATCGCAAGGACCCGCCCATCCACGACGAGCACCGCAAGACACAACACGACAAGCCCGAAGACGCGCGCGAGCGCGAGAAGCGCAAGCAGCACGAGAGCGAGAACCAGGACCAGGCGCTGGAGGAAACCTTCCCCGCGAGCGACCCGACGTCGCCGTTCGTGCCGGCCAAGGCTCCGGATTGACGCGCGCGATGGCGGCCGGCGGAGCCTGGGCATCCACCGCATCGGACACCGGGCGCGCGACATGCGCGCAGGGTGCCGGCTGCGTCGTCGAACTGTTGCGGCGCGCGCGTCGAACCGAGCATGAGGCGGCCACCGGACGCTGGATCGGCGAACGACTGGCCGGCCTGCTCGGCTACGAGTACGGCGGCGTGCATGCACCCGACACGGACGCGGATGCCGCGCCGCCGGAGCGGTACTTCCTGCCCGACAGCACGCTGTCCACCGCCGACGCGCGTGCGCTGCACATCCACGGGCCGGAGCAGTTGCTGGGCGGCGTCGTGCCGCATCCGTTCGTGGCGACCAAGTCGATCACGCATCGGCTCGTCGACGGCGCGCGCGTCGTGCCCGTGGGCTGGTCTCACGCGCTGGGCGCCGCGCTCGACGAGGTCACCCTGCCCGGCTTCGCCGCTTTCAGCGTGGACGACGTGGCGCGCGCCGCGAAACAGTTGTTCGAACAGGGCCTGCCGGCCCGCATCAAGCGCGCCGACGGCATCGGCGGCGTCGGCCAATCGGTCGCCACCGATCGCAAGACGCTCGACGCCGCGCTGGCGCATCTGGACGTGGACTGCCTGGAACGCCTGGGCGCGGTGGTGGAACTCAACCTCAAGCCGGTGAAGACCTACAGCGTCGGTACGGTGGCGGTGGGCGAGCAGCGCATCGCCTACTTCGGAATGCAGCGGCTCACGCGCAACCGGCACGGCGTGGCGGTGTACGGCGGATCGAGCCTGGCCTGCCTGCGTGGCGGCCTGGAGGACGTGATGGCGACATTGCAGGACGAGGCCGAACGTCGCGTGCTGCGTTGTGCGATCCGCTACGACGCGGAGGTTTCGCGCGCGTATCCGGAGTTCTTCGCCTCCAGGCGCAATTACGACGTGGCGCTCGGCGTGGATCCGTCGGGCGTGCCGCGCACGGGCGTGCTGGAGCAGTCCTGGCGCATCGGCGGCGCGACACCGGCGGAGATCCTAGCGCTGGAAGCGATGCACCGTGATCCCAGGTTGTCGCAGGTGCATGTCTCCACGCACGAAACCTACGAACTGATCGACGCGCCGCTCGGCGCGCAGGTGTACTTCCACGGCGAAGACCCCGCCGTCGGCCCGATGACGAAGTACGCCGTACTCGATGCGCAGGACGATGCGCATGGACGTTAGCCTCGAAAGCATCGAGCTGGCAGTGGAGCAGGATCGTGTGTGCGGCACGGTGCTCTCGCCGCCTTCGCGGATGCCGGGCGTGCTGTTCGTGCACGGTTGGGGCGGCAGCCAGGAACACGATCTGGTGCGCGCACGCGAAGCGGCCGGCATCGGCTGCGTGTGCCTCACCTTCGACCTGCGCGGCCACGAGCGCACGGCGCGTCACTGGGAGAAGGTGAATCGCCCGCAGAACCTGGCCGACCTGCTCGCCGCCTACGACTGGCTGGCCGCGCGACCGAACGTGGATCCCACCGCGATGGCGGTCGTCGGCATCAGTTACGGCGGATACCTGGCGGCCTTGATGACGGCGCAGCGGCCGGTGCGCTGGCTGGCGTTGCGTTCGCCGGCGATCTACATGGACGAGGGCTGGGAACTGCCCAAGCTCCAGCTGCACATCGACACGGATCTGAACGCCTATCGCCAGCGCCGGATCGACATGCAGGACAACCGCGTGCTGCGCGCATGTGCGGCATATCGGGGCCACGCGTTGCTGGTCGCGGCCGAGCACGACACGGTGGTGCCGCATCCGGTCATCGACAACTACGCCAACGCATTCCACCGCACGCGCTCGCTGACGCGCCGCATCGTCGAGGGCGCCGACCACGCGTTCTCGCAGAAGCCCGCGCAGAAGGCCTATACCGCGATCCTGATCAAGTGGCTGGCCGAGATGATCATGGGCGCGCGCGAGGAAGCAGCGCTGGCGAAGCTGCGGGAGCGGCGGATTCCGGAGGAGGAGGAAGGGGTGTGATGCGGGATGTGATGCGGGATGCGATGCGTGGTTTGATGCGTGATGCGTGATGCGTGGTGTGATGCGCGGTGCGGCAAGGAGTCGCCCATCACCTTCCCGAAGCCGTCATCCCGGCGAAGGCCGGGATCCAGGCCGTCACGCCATCCGCCCCATCACGTCATTCCAGCGAAAGCGGGAATCCATTTTGCTGTTGCTGCACACAGGCAACACGAAAGCGTGCCATGCGACGGCCCCCAAGCCCCGCCTACGCGGGAATGACGATGAGGATATTCACCGCAGAGGGAGTGCCCGCACGCTGAGGGCCTGGGTCCCGGCCTTCGCCGGGATGACGGAATTTGAGAGTGACCTTGCCTTCGTCTTGCGCGCGTTCCTGCTCACCCATGCGGCCCACCCATCACCGGCAGCACGATGCCGCTGATGTAGGACGAGCACACCGGCGCAGCCAGGAACACGTAGGCCGGTGACAGTTCCTCCGGTTGCGCCGGCCGCCCCATGTCGCTGGACGCACCGAACTTCGCCACGTCCTTCGCCGCCTTGTCGGCCGGATTGAGCGGTGTCCACACGGGCCCCGGCGCCACCGCGTTCACGCGGATGCCGCGTTCGAGCAGGTTGCTCGCCAGCGACATCGTGAAGGCGTGGATCGCACCCTTGGTCGCCGAATAGTCGAGCAGGTGCGGCGAGCCGAACAGGCCGGTCTCGGAGCCGGAATTGATGATGCACGCGCCGCGCTTGAGGTGCGGCAGTGCGGCGCGTGCCATGTGGAAGTAGCCGGCGATGTTGGTCTGCAAGGTTTCCTGCAGGTGTTCGTCGGTGAGGTCTTCCAGCTTCTTGGCGTGCAATTGGAAAGCGGCGTTGTTGACGAGGATGTCCAGCCGCCCGAACGCCTGGACGGTCGCGGCGACGGCGCCGTTGCAGAAGGTGGAATCCTTCACGTCGCCGGGAATCACCAGGCAGCGCCGGCCTTCCTTTTCCACTGCGGCGCGCGTTTGCTCGGCGTCCTCGTGTTCGTCGAGGTAGACGATGGCGACGTCGGCGCCTTCGCGCGCGAACAGCACCGCCACCGCGCGCCCGATGCCGGAATCTCCGCCCGTCACGATGGCGACGCGGTCGAGCAGCTTCTCGCTGCCTTTGTAGTCGGGCGCCATGTAGCGCGGCTGCGGGTCGAGGTCGCGCTCGCGGCCCGGCTTTTGCTGGTGCTGCGCGGGAAGCGGGTTTTCCGGTTGCCGCCGTGTGCCGGCCTGCACGGCCTTCCTGGACGATGCCTTCTTCGCGGGCGATTTGGCCTGCCTGGCGTCCTTCGCCTCGACCTTCTTCTGGATCGCCCGTTGCTTCGCTGCGGTGCCGGCGGCCTTCGACGCCGGCTTCTTCTCCATCGCCATGCCCGTGTCCTCCGCTACCGATGACAAGAACGCCCGGGTGCGGACACCCGGGCGCTCGTGCCTGCATGCGGCCGCTGAAAGGCCGACGCAGGATTACTTGCCCGTCTTGGCGACGGCCAGACCACTGGCATCGACGCTCTTGACGCCCTTGATGCCCTTCGCCACCGCGATGGCCTTGTCGTGCTTGGCCTTGCTGTCGACCGTGCCCGACAGTTTCACCGTGCCGTTGACGGTGTCGACGTCGATCTCCGTGCCCGGCACGTCCGACGTCGCCATGAGGTCGGCCTTCACCTTGGTGGTGATCCAGGTGTCGTTGACGGGCTGCGCGGAGCCTTCCTCTTCCGCTTCGGCCTGGGCGCGATCCTGCGCGAGCACGATCATCGGCGTGGAGATGATCGCCACGGCGCCGAGAATGGCGGCAAACAGCTTCGCGTTGGTATGGATCTTCATGCGAGTCCTCCACTGGAAAGTGCCGACAGCTTTCGTTGTCGGCGTGTATCCCCGCGTGAAATCACCGATATCGCGCAGTTCGCGCAGGGCCTGCGTTCACGGATGCGAATCCGGTGTAAACGCGCGCGGCGTGTTCAGGGCGATCGACGGGCGCGTTGCAGTGCTTCGTCCAGCGCATCGGAAGCGGCGACCGCCACGTCAGGCGCGACGCCGCTGCCTTCCCAGTTGGTGCGCGTGATGGGATTGACCGGCGTTCCGTCGGATACGAACACGCGAAAGCCCGCGCCCACGTCGACCTCGCCACCGGGATTGGCCGCGCCCGCGCTGCGCTCGCCGATGACGGTCGCGCGGCGTGCGCTCTGCAACGTGTAGGTGAACGCTTCGGCCGCCGAGGCGGTGCCGCCGTCGATGAGCACGTACACGGGCACGCGCGTGCGCGGGTGCGCGTAGGGATGCAGGGGCGCCTCGCTGAACGTATCGGTGCGCGTGTGGAAGGCGTTGTAGACGTCGGCGTCCGGTTCGACGAACGCGCTGGCGAGATAGCCGACCATGCTCGGCGATCCACCGCGGTTGCCGCGCAGGTCGATCACGTTCACGCCGGTGCCGGAGAGCGTTGCCAGCGCGGCGTCGATGGCGACGCGCGCAGGCGCATCGGTGTCGTCGGGCTCGAAGTGCGCGAAGCCGTCCAGGCGCAGGTAGCCGATGTCGCCGGGCAGGACGTCGATTTCGACGATGCCGTTGGGCGATGAAGTCCGCGGCGTCCTGCGCGGCGCGGGCGGGCGCGCGGCGTCGCCCGGTGCGCTCCATCGCACGCGGAAATGGCGGTCGAGCGGGCGCAGGCGCGCGGTGAGCGCGTCGGCCAGTGCCTGCGCCTGGAGCGCGTCGTAGGCGCCAGTGGCGGCGTCGCGGCGCAGGTCGTCGGCGATGCGCTTGCCGCGCTCGGGGTCGAAGTAGCGGTCGGCGATCGCGGCGGCCACGGCGTCGACGTGCACGCGGGACGCGGGCGTGGCGTGCACGGCCGCCGAGGCGGACAGCAGCAGGAGGGCGGCGATGCGGAGCAGGTTCGGCATGGGCGGCGTTCCGGAGGCTTTCCTGTCTGGATGCCGCGGGCGGCCCGGGGGTCGCAGCGACCGCCGCCGCAGGCGGTAAACTGCGCGCATGAAGATCTTCAAGGCATTCACGCTGGAAGCCGCGCACCGCCTTCCGAACGTCCCGGAAGGCCACAAGTGCGCGCGCCTGCACGGGCACAGCTTCCGCATCGAACTCCACGTCGAGGGCGACATCGACCCGCACGCCGGCTGGGTGATGGACTTCGCCGACGTGAAGGCGGCCTTCAAGCCGCTCTACGACCGGCTCGACCACCACTACCTCAACGACATCGAAGGCCTCGAGAACCCCACCAGCGAGCGACTGGCGGTGTGGATCTGGGAGCGTCTGAAGCCGGCGCTGCCGCTGTTGTCGGAGGTCGTCGTGCACGAGACCTGCACGTCGGGGTGCAGTTACAAAGGGTGAGGCGGTTCGCTTACGCGGCACGGCCGCGTGTCCTGCCGAACGCCCGGTCAGAATGGCCGGGCCCGGGTAACGGCTACGCGTCGCTCACACGCCTCACTTCACCTCCGGCCGCAGCAGCGAGCCGAACGTCAGGTACCACGAGCTCTCGCCTTCGTCGTTGCCGCCGTAGGCCAGGAACATCGGCCCCAGTGGCGTGCTGAATCCGACGAACAGGCTGCCGGCGAGGATCAGATCGTCGGCGTCCACCGCGTCCTTGCTCGTCCACGCATTGCCCGTTTCCAGGCTCGCGCCGACGTACATCGGCAGCGAGAACAATCGGCTCGTGTTGCCGGTGCGGCGGTACATCACCGCGCGTGCCAGCGCGGTCTGGTTGCCGGCCAGCGCGCGTTCGTCGAAGCCCGACAGGTTGAGGAACCCGCCCAGGAATCCCTGCGCCTGGAAGAAGTTGTCGTCCTCCAGCGCGCTGGTGAGGCGCGCGCCGAGCAGCAGGTGATAGCGGCCCCATGCCTGCGCCCAGTCTCCGGTGAGCCGCGCGACGTTGCCTTCCACGTTCGCGCCCATCGTTTCGTAGTAGGTCTCCAGGTCCGCGCTGACGCGCACACCGCGCGTGGGGAAGTTGATGCTGTCCAGCGTGTCCCACGTCGCGTTGTACATGATGCCGGCGTACTCCTCCTGCGCGCCGCTGAAGTCGGCGGGGTTGCCGATCAGCAGGTCGCCGCGATCGCGACCGCGCAGCAGCTCCGCGCTGATGCGCCATTCCGGTTGCGGCGTGAAGCCCGCCTGCAGCGCGAGCTGGCGCCGGTTGATGCGGAACTCGGCAAGCTGGTTGCCGTCGCGCCACAACGGCAGCGATTCGTTGCGCAGCTCCAGTGAAGGTTGCAGATAGAAGGCCCCGGTCTCGCCGAAGGGCTGGTAGAACTCCGAGCGCAGGCCGGTGATGCGGCCCAGTCGCATCACGTTGCGCCACTCCGCGCCCAGCGTGTTGACGTCGTTGAACGTCAGCTCCGCCGAGACCATGTAACTGTTGCGCCCGTTGAAGTTGTCGTCGAGCTGGAAGCCCAGCTTGCCGAAGGCCGACCACGGTTTTTCCGCCGGGATGATCTGCAGTCCGCGTTCGCCATCGCGCTCGACGAGCCGGTAGTCGATCTGCTGGAAGCGCCCGTCGCCATAGGCCGTGCCGATGTCCTTCTCCAGGCGCTCGGCGTCGAACGGTTTGTCGAGGTTGTCGGCCACGGCGCGCTCGACCTGGCGCGTCGCCGAGGGCGAGCGGCCTTCGACCACGTCGAGGAACGACACCAGCTTGGGATCGAAATCGCGCTTGCGCTGGCGCTCGCGGTAAGCGGCGTAGGTCGCCTCGTCCACCGACAGCGCGCGCAGCCGCGGCAGCGCGGCTTCGGCGGCGCGCTCGCCGATCGCGATGGCCTCGGCGCCGCGGTTGAATTCCGCCGCGGTGATGTCGCCCAGCTCGGGGCGGATCAGCACGTCGCCGGGACCGAGCGTGGCGAGCGTGCGCTCGGTCTTGTTGGACATCAGCGCCGAGATCATCTGATCCATGATCACGATCGGATTGGTCAGCGCTTCTTCCTTGTGCAGCGGCGATCCGACGTCGACCACAATGAGGCGATGCGCGCCCATCTCGCGCACGACGTCCACGGGCACGTTGTCGACCATGCCGCCGTCCACCAGCAGGCGATCGCCCACGCGCACCGGCGCGAACGCGCCCGGCACGGACATGCTCGAGCGAATCGCCAGCGCGAGGTCGCCGTCCTGGAACACCACCTTGTCGCCGGTGACGATGTCGGCGGCCACGGCGCGGAAGGGGATCGGCAGGTTGTCGAAGTCGTGCACGTTCCAGGTCGAGATCGTCAGCCGGCGCATCAGCATCAGCAGCTTCTGCCCCTGCACGATGCCCACGGGCAGCACGACGCGGCCGTCGACGTAGCCGATCTCCAGGTCGAGCAGGTAGCGGAAGTCGGCGTCCTTGCGGCGCATCGGCTGGCCCGGGCGCGGCGGGTCGTCGACGAACATGTCGGCCCAGTCGATGGTTTCGATCAGGTTTTCCATCTCGGCCGGCGTGTAGCCGGTGGCGTACAGGCCGCCGACGATCGAGCCCATGCTGGTGCCGGCCATCTTGCACACGGGGATGCGCTCGCGTTCGAGCACCTTGAGCACGCCGATGTGCGCCGAACCGCGCGCGCCGCCGCCGCCGAGGACGAGGCCGACGCAGGCCGGTTCATTCCGGGCCGGGGGCGACTGCGCGGCGGCCGGGAGCGCCGTCAGGCCGGCCGCGACCAGGGCCGCTCCGGACAGGGCGCGCCCGAGGCGGCGCAGCAGTGGGGAGCGGGCGGTCGCATCCATCATCGTCCGGTCATCCTGGTTGGCGAAGCTGTGCGCACCGGCCGAGCCCGGCGCAGTCCGATTCTGCCATCGGTCCTGTGAGGCCCAACGGTGTCTGAATCGAGTTCCCGGACGTGTTGCACTGCAACAAAACCAGCGCTATGCTGCACCGCACAATCCACCCTTCCCCGGATTGCCCAGGAGACCAGCATGTACCAGCCGTTCAACGAACAGTTTGCCGCCGCAACGCGCCAGTTCGCGGAGACGGCCGCGCAGGTCAACCGCCTGGCCCTCGACAACGCCGAGGCCGTGTTCGGCCTGCAGCTGTCGGCCATCGAGGACCGCGTCAACGCCACCTTCGCCTTCCTTGGCGAGGCCGCCGAGGCCCGTGATTTCGAGGCCCTCAAGACGCTGCTGCCGAAGGGCGCGCAGGTTGCCCGCGAGAACTTCGAGCGCGGTGTCGCCACCGGCCAGGAAGTCTTCGGCCGCACGCTGAAGGCCCACGGTGCGATCACCGAGCTGGCCAAGTCGCAGTTCGAAACCGCCGCGCGCGGCGTGCAGGCCGGCGTCGAAACGACCGTGAAGGCCGCCACCGGCGCCCCGAAGGCCGCTGCCAAGTAATTCCGAATCTCTCTCCTTAACTGGCTTTATTTTTCCGATCTACCGCCACCCCTCCCGGCGGTCTGGAAACCCGGCAGCGCAAGCGGCCGGGTTTTTTCTTTTCCCGGCGCCTGAGCCGGGCGCGGGTGGCCGGTCGTATTTCGGGCGAATCGGGTGCATAATCCGTGCACGCACTGCCGGAGCCCGCTCATGAACGCCGTCATGAAGCCTCGTACCAGCCTCGCCGAATCCCTGCGCGAGCCCGAGCAGGTCTACCTGTCCCCCCGCCGGATCGGGGAGGCGCTCGGCCTGCAGATCCAGAGCCTGGCCGAGCGCGCCCGCGTCAGCCGCAACACGCCCACCGCACGCCCGCAGAACGAACACCTCCAGCAGTACCTGCGCGATGTCGTGCGCGTGCTCGCCGCGGCCGAAGACGTGGCCGGCGGCGATCGGGCACGCGCGATCTTCTGGTTCATGAACGACCCGCTGCCGGAGTTCGACTACCTCACCGCCGACGCGCTGGTGCAGGCGGGCAAGGCGCAGGTGGTCATCGACTACATCGAATCCATCGCCGGGGGCGCGACCGGATGATCCTGCGCGAGTTGGGCGATGGCGACGCGCTGTACCGCGTCATCGTCCCGCGCTGGTCGCATGCGCCCACCTCCGGCGCCGGCGCCGCACTGAAGGGCGGCCGCTTCAATCGCGCAGGACTGGAAGCGCTGTACCTGTCCCGCGAACTGGAGACGGCCGTGGAGGAATACCGCCAGCACGAGCAACTGCTGCCGCCCGGCACGCTGGTGACTTTCCTGGTCGGTCCGTTGCTCGTGGTGGATTTCGCGCGCGGCTACGAGGGCGACGGCTGGGATCCGATCTGGGCCGAGTACGCCTGCAACTGGCGTCGCCTCGCCTTCGACGAACGCATCGAGCCGCCGAGCTGGGTGCTGGGCGACCTCGCGCTCGATGCCGGCGCGGCCGGCATTCTCTTTCCGTCCGCCGCGCGCACCGGCGGCACGAACCTGGTGCTGTTCAACTCCAGCCAGCTGCCCGCGCGCCTGCTGCGCGTGCACGATCCGAACGGTCAGCTGCCGCAGGACGGGCGCTCGTGGCCGGATCCTTCGAACCCGATATCCACCCGCTGATCCTGCATCGCCGCATCCGTCGATGCAAAGAAAAAGCCCGCCATCCGGCGGGCTTTTCCGTTCTGCGGTTCCGGGGATCAGCTCACCGGTCGCGGCCGCAGGTGTTCATCCTCGTCGTCCTGTTCGATCACCGGCTTCTCGTCCATCTTGTCGCCCAGCAGGCGACGCACCGCGACGTAGAACACCGGAATCAACAGCAGGCCGAGGAAGGTCGCGAACATCATGCCGCCGATCACACCGGTGCCGATGGCGTGACGCGAGTTCGCGCCGGCGCCGCTGGAAATCGCCAGCGGGAACACGCCCATGATGAAGGCGAAGGACGTCATCAGGATCGGACGGAAGCGCAGGTGCGCGGCCTCGATCGTCGCCTCGCGCAGCGTCTTGCCGTGCTGGCGCTGCTCGATGGCGAACTCCACGATCAGGATCGCGTTCTTGGCTGCAAGACCAATCACCGTGATCAGGCCGATCTTGAAGTAGATGTCGTTGGGCAATCCGCGCAGCAGCGAGAACAGCACCGCGCCGAGCGCACCCAGCGGCACCACCAGCAGCACCGCGACCGGCACCGACCAGCTTTCGTACAACGCGGCCAGGCACAGGAACACGACGAGGATCGACAACGCCAGCAACGCAGGCGCCTGGTTGCCCGACAGGATTTCCTGGTACGACTGGCCCGTCCAGTCGTAGCCGAAGCCCTGCGGCAGGTCCTTCTCGACGATGTTCGCCATCGCGGTCATCGCTTCGCCCGAGCTGTGGCCCGGTGCCTGCGAACCCACGATTTCCACCGCTGCGTAGCCGTTGTATCGCGTGAGCGACGGCGACGCGGTGATCCAGTGGTTACGCACCACGTTCGACAGCGGCACCATCGACGTCGCTTCGCCCGGGCCCGCCTGCGTCAGCGGACTGGGCGTGTAGAAGCGCGCCAGCGATTCCGGGCCCGTGCGGTACGGGCCGTCGGCCTGCATCGTCACGCGCTTCACGCGGCCCGCGTCGACGAAGTCGTTGACGTACACCGGCGCCAGCATCAGCTGGATCGCGCTGTAGATGTCGCCCACCGACAGGCCCATCGAGGTCGCCTGCACACGGTCGACGTCCAGGCGCAGCTGCGGCGAGGCTTCCAGTTCGTTCGGACGCACGCCGGTCAGCGCCTTGTCCTCACCGGCCTTGCCCAGCAGGGTGTTGCGCGCTTCGGTCAGCGCCTCACGGCCCTGGCCCTGGCGGTCCTGCAGGTACATGTCGAAGCCGCCGAACTGGCCCAGGCCGCTCACCGTCGGCAGGTTGATCACGAAGATCTGCGCGTCGCGGATGCCGAACAACGCGCCGTTGGCCTTCTGGATGAACTCCGACGCGGTGACCTTGCGCTCGTCCCACGGCTTGAGGCGGATGAACGCGATGCCCACGTTCTCGCCCTGGCCGACGAAGCTGAAGCCGGCGACGGTGAAGATGCCGTCGAACTCGTCTTCCTTCGCCATCGTCGCGCGCACTTCTTCCAACACGGCGTTGGTGCGATTGATCGTCGCGCCCGGCGGCAGGTTGATCAGGGCGATCGCGTAGCCCTGGTCTTCCTCGGGCAGGAAGCTGCCCGGCATGCGCGTGAACAGGAATCCGCACAGCACCACCAGCACGCCGAACACCATCATCCAGCGCGGTGCGTGGCTGATCGCGTGGCCGATGTGGCCGACGTAGGTCTTGGCGATCTTGTCGTAGTACTTGTTGAAGGTGCGGAAGACGAAGTTGTCGCGGTGGTGGTCGGCCGTCGGCTTGAGCAGCGTCGCGCACAGCGCGGGCGTGAAGCCCAGCGCGAGGAACGCCGAGAAGAACATCGCCATGGCGATGGTGATGGCGAACTGCTTGTAGATCTCGCCCGCCGAACCACCCTGGAACGCCGAGGGGATGAACACCGCCGCCAGCACGACCGTAATCGCCACGACCGCGCCGCTGATCTGGCTCATCGACTTGCGTGTCGCCGCCTTCGGCGAGAGTCCTTCCTCGGTCATGATGCGTTCGACGTTCTCGATCACCACGATCGCGTCGTCCACCACGATGCCGATCGCCAGCACCATGCCGAACAGGCTGAGCTGGTTGATCGTGAAGCCGATGAAGTACATGCCCAGGAACGTGCCGAGCAGCGCGATGGGAATGACCAGCGTGGGGATCAGCGTCGCGCGCAGGTTCTGCAGGAAGATCAGCATCACCAGGAACACGAGCACGATCGCCTCGAACAGCGTCTTGATCACTTCCTTGATCGAGACGGCGACGAAGGTGGAGCTGTCGTACGGCGAGAACCAGGTGACGCCCTGCGGGAACGTCGCCTGCAGTTCGTTCATGCGCTTGGTGACGGCCTCCGCCACGCCCAGCGCGTTGGCGCCCGGCGCCAGCTGGATGGCGAAACCGGCGGCCGGCTTGCCGTCCCAGCGGCTGTCGAAACCGTAGGACGTCGCGCCCAGGCCGATCCGCGCGACATCACGCAGCCGCACCGTGGTGCCGTCGCCGTTCGTGCGCAGGATGATGTTGCCGAACTGCTCGGGCGTGCTGAAGCGACCTTCGGCGGACACGGTCGCAGTGAAGCCCTGCTCCGCCGGCGCAGGGTCGGAGCCGATCTTGCCGGCCGCGAACTGCACGTTCTGGCCGCGCACCGCGGTGAGCACCTGCGTGGCCGACAGACCGAAGCCGCGCAGCTGGTCGGGGTTCAACCAGATGTTCATCGCGTATTCGCTGCCGAACTGCTGGGTGCTGCCCACGCCCGGCACGCGCGCGATCTGGTCGAGCACGCGCGAACCGACGATGTCGCTGAGGGCATCGCGGTCCATCGACTCGTCGTCCGAACGCAGCGCGACGACCTTCAGGAAGCCCGCGTTGGCCTTCGCCACGACCACACCTTGCTGCACCACTTCGGTGGGCAGGCGCGGCGTGGCGAGCGCGACCTTGTTCTGCACCTGCACCTGCGCGATGTCCGGGTCGGTGCCCGGCGTGAACGTCAGGGTGATGTTGGAACCGCCGCTGGAGCTGGAGGACGAGGAGAAGTAGACGAGGTTGTCGATGCCCGTCAGCTGCTGCTCGATCACCTGCGTGACCGCGCCCTCGGCCGTCTCGGCGCTGGCGCCGGGATAGGACGTGGACACCGTCACCTGCGGCGGTGCGATGGAGGGATACGACTCGACGCCGAGGTTCAGGATCGCGAGCACGCCGCACAGCGAGATCAGGATCGCGATGACCCAGGCGAAGACCGGGTGGTTGATGAAGAATCTGGACATGGCGTGGGGTCAGTCCTTCTTGGCCGGTTCCTCACCGGCGGCCTTCGCGGCCGGCGCCTTCGATGCATCGCCGGCGGTCTTGCCCGCGGCGTCGGCCGGCGAAACCTTGGCCGGCTTGCCCGGCTGCGCGCGCTGCACGCCGGAGACGATGACCTGGTCGTTCGGGGCCAGGCCCTTGGTCACCACCCAGTTGCCGCCTTGCTGGCGGTCGGCCACGACGTCCTTGCGCGCGACGTTGCCGTCGCTGCCGAGGACCAGCACGAAGGCGCTCTTGGCATCGCGCTGCACACCGGCCTGCGGGACCAGGTAGGCATTGGGCGTCACGCCCAGCACCGTCTTGAGGGTCACGAACGTGCCCGGCAGCAGCGTCTTGTCGGGGTTGGGGATCAGCGCGCGCAGCGCGATCGCGCCGGTGCTCGGATCGACGACGTCGCCGGAGAAGTCCAGCTTGCCCTGGCGCTCGTACGGCGTGCCGTCCGGCAGGACGACGGTCACCTTCGAATCGCCCTGCGTGGTCTGCGCGCGACGCACCTGCTCCAGCTCGGTGACGCTGAGGGAGAAGTTCACGTAGAGCTGGTCGATCTGGTCGACCGTGGTGAGCAGCGTCGGCGTGCCCTGCCCGACCAGCGCGCCTTCGGTGACCTGCTGCTGGTTCGCGCGGCCGCTGATCGGCGCGGTCACCGTGGCGTAGCCCAGGTTGATGCGCGCATTCGCCAGCGCCGCCTCGGCCTGCTTCACCGCGGCACCGGAGCTGCGCTCGGCGGCCATGGCGTTGTCCAGGTCGGACTGCGAGACGAACTTCTCCGGCGCCAGGCGGCGGGCGCGATCGGCGGCGGCCTTGGCGTTGGCGTAGTTGGCCTGCGCCGAGGCCAGCGAGGCCTGGGCCTGGCCGACTTCGGCCTGCAACGGCGCCGGGTCGATCAGGAACAGCACCTGCCCGGCCTTCACGTCGCTGCCTTCCTCATAGACCCGGCGCTGCAGCACGCCCGGAACGCGCGCACGCACGTCCGCGCTGCGGAACGCGGCCAGACGGCCCACCAGATCCTTCTGCAGCGGCACGTCGCCCGGCTGCACCTTGACCACACCGACGTCCGGCGGGGGCATCTCGCCGCCCTGGGGCTGATCCTTGCCGCCGCAGGCGGACAGTACGAGGGCCAACGCGGCAGCGATCGCCACCGTGCGCGGGTTCTTGACCATGGGGGAAGACTCCAATTCCTTCATGACGGGCGTCGCAGCCCGGGTAGGGTTCGAATTCCTATACCGCCCAGTCTAGCATTTGTCGGGAGCGGCCCATCTCCCATTGGTCACGCCTATCGCCGATCAGGCCGGTTGAAGCAAAGCCGCCAGCTGTGCCGGATCGGGCGCTTCGCGGAACGGGAGCCGTCCCCAGCACGCTACCGGCAGGTGCTGCTTCAGCAGCGTGAAGTTGTCATCGGCGCGCTCCATGGCCGGGTCGATGTCGTTGGCGATCCAGCCCACCAGATGCAGACCATCGGCCTGGATCGCCCGCGCGGTGAGTCGCGCATGGTTGAGACAGCCCAGGCGCAGCCCCACGACCATCACCACCGGCAGGTCCAGCGCGCGCACCACGTCCGCCTGGTCCAGATCGGCGGCCAGCGGCGCGGCCCAACCGCCCACACCTTCCACCACCACCGCATCGGCCTGCGAGGACAGGCGTGCGAATGCGCTTTCTATCGGCGCAAGGGTAACGCGGATGCCTGCGTCGGCGGCAGCCAGTTCAGGCGCCAGCGGATTGGGCAGGGCGAATGGATTGACGTCCTCGTACGCAGGGCGCGGCGCGCTTGCCGCCTGCAGGGCGAGCGCGTCTTCGTTGCGCCATCCCTCCGGCGTGCGCTCGCAGCCACTGGCAAGCGGCTTCATGCCGACCGCGCGCAACCCGCGCGCGCGCAGCGCATGCAACAGCGTCGCACTGGCCAGCGATTTGCCGATGCCGGTGTCGGTGCCGGTGACGAACCAGCCGCGGCTCACGACGCGGCCCCTTTCGGAGCGGCCCTGCCGGCCCCAAGTACGCTGGTAGACTGCGGAAAAGAGGCACTCATGTTCACCAGCGAAAGTCTAAGCGGCACGAAGTCGGAACAGTATGCGCAACTGCTCGCGCAGGCGCGTGCGCTCATGCATGGCGAACGCGACCGCATCGCCAACGCCGCCAACCTGGCCGCGCTGATCTACAACGCGGTGCCGGAACTCAACTGGGCCGGCTTCTACTTCTTCGACGGCACCGAGCTGGTCGTGGGTCCGTTCCAGGGACTGCCCGCCTGCGTGCGCATTCCGCTCGACAAGGGCGTGTGCGGCGCCGCCGCCTCCACCCGGCAGACCCAGCTCGTCCCCGACGTGCACGCCTTCCCCGGCCACATCGCCTGCGACTCGGCCTCCAACTCCGAACTGGTCGTGCCACTGGTCTCCGCCAATGGCGAGCTGATCGGCGTGCTCGACCTCGACAGTCCGGTCCTGGACCGTTTCAACGTTGAAGACCAGCACGGCCTGGAGTCCATCGCGCGGGCATATGTGGAGTCACTGGAATGACGACCAGCACCGACAAGCTGCGCAACATCGGCCCGAAGTCCGCCGCCTGGCTGCGCCAGGTCGGACTGCGCACACGCGAGGACCTCGCCGCGGTGGGCACGGTGGAGGCCTTCATGCGCGTCAAGCGCGCCGGCTTCAAGCCGACGTTGAACCTGCTGTACGCCATCGAAGGCGCGTTGCAGGACTGCCATTGGCAGGAGATTTCCGACGAGCGCCGCGGCGAGCTCATCCAGGCCGCCGATGCCGCCACCGCCCTGCTGCCGCCGCCGCGCTACAAGCCGGCCGCCGCGCCGGTTACGACGACGCAGATGGCCCGCGAGGAAGACACCATCGCGATGCCGACGCTGTTCGACGAGCCTGCGGATCGGGACTGATCGAGACAGTCTGCACTCCGAGCACCTCCCTTTCTCCCGCTTGCGGGAGTAGGTGCCCGAAGGGCGGATGAGGGCAAACGGAGACGAGGCTTCGACTCGGCTGGGCCCTTCAACGCTCCGCGCGCTTTCCTTCGCTCCCACCGCTCTCCCGCAAGCGTGAGAGGGCTTTGCACACCGCGAACCCAAGCCTCCACGCGAAAATGCCGTAGACTTCGCCCCGCTTCGAGGTGACCCGGCGGCGTCCTGCCGGCGGGTTGAAACGGGAAGCCGGTGACGCCGCCACGCGGCCAGTCCGGCACTGCCCCCGCAACGGTAAGCGAGTTCGAGCTCGGCACACCGCCACTGTGCACACGCACGGGAAGGCGCCGCAGCCGGAGGGCCTCCTCCACTCGCGAGTCCGGAGACCGGCCTGCGACGCAAGGGTCCCGACTGGAAACAGCCCGTCTGGAATCAGCATGGACCCGCCACTGGTTGCGATGCGGAGGGCGTCGCGGCGGCGACGTCGGCGTTCCGCTTCCGATTCCGCGGCCCACTCTCTCCCGGCAACCGTTCCTTTTGCCGTCGGCGCCGTCGTGCGCTGGAGAATTCCGATGTCCTTCCGCCGCAATGCCCCCGTCCACGCCCTCGCGTTCGCCTGCGCGCTCGCCCTGCCCGCGCTCGCCCACGCCGCGCCGCAGGCGACCGATCTGGACGAAGTCGTCGTCACCGCCAACCGCACCGCCGTGACGGTCAACGACGCGCTCGCGCCGGTGGAAGTGATCGACGCCGAGCAGATCCGCCGCAGCCAGGCGCGTTCGCTACCCGACCTGCTGCGCGGCCGCGCCGGCATCACGCTGTCCAACCAGGGCGGCCAGGGCAAGCTCACCACGCTGTTCCTGCGCGGCGCGGAATCCGACCACGTGCTGGTGCTAGTCGACGGCATCCGCATCGGTTCGGCGACGTCCGGCCTGGCCTCGCTGCAGGATCTGCCGGTCGATCTGATCGACCGCGTCGAGATCGTCCGCGGCCCGCGTTCCAGCCTGTACGGCGCCGACGCCATCGGCGGCGTGATCCAGGTGTTCACGCGACGCGACCGCGAAGGCTTCGCTCCGCGCGTCACCGTCGGCGGCGGTTCCAACGGCCTCAACGAATTCGCCACCGGCTTCGGCGGCGGCAACGGCCGCGCCTGGTTCGGCGCCGACTACTCGCGCAGCCACACGCAGGGCATCAACGCCTGCAACGGTTATTTCGACCCGGTGACCTTCGACGGTGCCGGTTGCTTCATCGCGCCGGACTCGCAGCCCGACCGCGACGGTTACACGCGTGACGCACTCTCCGTGCGCGGCGGCGTCGACTTCAACGAGCAGTGGACCCTGGAAGGCCACGCGTTGCGCAACGAAGGCGACAACGAGTTCGACGGCGACTTCACCGACCGCGCCAAGACCGTGCAGCAGGTCGTCGGCGGCAAGCTGCGCTGGCACCCGAACGACCGCGTCGACCTGCACCTCACCGCCGGCCGCAACCAGGACGCGTCCGACAACTACCTCGGCGACACCTACCTCGACTACTTCAGCACCTACCGCGACAGCGCCACGCTGCAGGGCGACTTCGGCCTGGCCCAACACCACCTGCTCACCGTCGGCCTGGACTGGCTGGAAGACAGCGTGAGCAGTACCACGCCGTACGACGAGAGCAGCCGCGATAACAAGGCCGCATTCGTGCAGTACCAGGGTCGCTTCGCAGCGCAATCGCTGGAAGCCAGCGTGCGCCGCGACGACAACGAACAGTTCGGCGGCCACACCACCGGCAGCGCCGCATACGGCATCGAGTTCGCGCAGAACTGGCGCATCACCGCCGGCTACGGCAGCGCGTTCAAGGCGCCCACGTTCAACGAGCTCTACTTCCCGTTCTTCGGCAACGCGAACCTGCGTCCGGAAGATTCCGACACCTGGGAACTGGGCGTGGCCTGGCGCGGCGACGCGCTCAACGTGCGCCTGGACACCTTCAGCACCGAGGTCGACGACCTCATCGCCTTCGACGCCGCGCTGGGCCTGCCCAACAACGTCGAACGCGCGCGCATGCAGGGCGCCGAACTCGGCGTGGACACGACCGTCGCCGAATGGACCATCGCCGGCGCGATCAGCTACCTCGACACCGAGAACCGCAGCGGCTTCTACGAAGGCAACGAACTCGCCCGCCGCGCGAAGAACAGCGCGCGTGTCGACGTGGACCGCGCATTCGACGATTTCCGCATCGGCCTGACCGCCGTGGGCGAAGGCTCGCGTTTCGACGACGTCGCCAACACGCGTCGCCTGGGCGGCTACGGCACAATCGACCTGCGCGCCGAATACGCCATCACGCCCGCGCTGACATTGCAGGCCCGCGTGGCCAACGTCTTCGACCGCGAGTACGAGACGGTGGCGTTCTACAACCAGGCGGGGCGGGAGTGGTTCCTCACGCTGCGCTACGCACCGGTGAACTGAGCCGTTCTGCGAAGTGACTGGCGCCCCTCCTCCGACAAGGCAGAGGGGCGCCGACCTTGCACTTCATCCCGAGCGGCGAGGCGAATCCATCCGATCCCGTTCGTCCTGAGCGTAGGGGCGAAGCCCCGGAGTCGAAGGATGAGCAGGCCGGTCACGCAACGGTCCCGCCGGGTCCTTCGACTTCGGCCTGCGGCCTACGCTCAGGACGAACGGTGGAAGGTTGTGGCGTCCATCGGCAAGCGCGGATGCGTCGAGACATCGCGCTCACGAAAGTTCGCCGACCCTAGCCTTCCATCGCTGGAGGCAGCCGCGACGTGAAACGCCACGCCCTTCTGATCATCGACATGATCAACGCGCTCGACTTTGCGCAGGGCGCGAAGCTGCTCGCATCCGCGCGACCGGCCGCGCAGCGCATCGCGCGACTGAAGGCGCGATTGAAGCCGCGCGGCGTTCCGGTCATCTACGTCAACGACAACTACGGCCAATGGCGCTCCGACTTCCGCCAGGTCGTCGCGCAGTGCGCGCAGGACGCATCGCTGGGCGCGCCGCTGGTCAGGCTGCTGCACCCCGAGGACGATGACTTCTTCGTGCTCAAACCCGAGCGCTCCGGTTTCCACGACACGCCCTTGCCCCTGCTGCTGGACCGGCTCGGCGCCGACACGCTGATCCTCACCGGCATCGCGCTTGATGTCTGCGTGCTCGCGACGGCGACCGACGCCGGCATGCACGGCTACCGGCTGTTCGTGCCGTCGGACTGCGTGGCATCGGAAACGCCAGGGCGCAAGCAGGCTTCGCTGAAGCTGCTGCGCGATTCGCTCCACGTCGACACGCGGGCCTCGCGCGCGCTCACGCTGCGCTGAGGCGTCGCCCGGCCCGCGAACGTTCCAGCCACCACAACGCGCCGCTGGCCAGCAGCCATGCCAGCCACCACGGCCAGCGCGCCGTCGGATGACACGGCGCCAGCGCGGCGTCCGCCTGCGCCATACTGCGTTGCGAATCCGCCGCGCGTTGCAGCGTGGCCTCGCGCAATGCCTGCGCCCGCAGCCCCGGCGCCGCATCGGTCGCGCGAACGAAGAACGCCTGCGTGCGATCGCCGGAACGCAGCAGGTGCCAGCCTTCCGATGTCGGCCAGAACGCTGCGCATGCGCGCGCGCCGGTGACGGGATCGCGCAGCAGCGCATGCGAAGCGCCGTCCGGCGTGATCACCCTTGCGCCGTCGGACACGCCGCACAATGCGACGCGTCGGTCCTGTCGCGCATCCGCATCGATATCGAACTCAGCCGCCGCCTGCGCACGCGCAAGCGCGGAGACCGCATCGCTCCACAGCGCGGCATGCAGGTCATCGCGTCCGCCCAGCACCAGGCGGAAGCTGTCGGCCAGCAACCACACGCCCACGCGACCGCGTCCGTGCGCGCGCCACAGGCCCAGCGCGGTGCCGTCCGCATCGCGCAGCAGCGCCACGCCGTCGGACGCGGACAGCCGCGCGTCGCGTCGCGTCAGCGGCGGCACCTCTGCCGGCGCCGCGTCGTGCGCACGCGGTGCGTCCTGCGTTCCCGGGCCGATGCGCGCGCGCTCCATCGCATCCTCGCGCGCGCCCGCAGCCAGCTTCACCGGAACCGAATCGCGTCCACCGTCGAGCGCGAAGCCCAGCGACCGCAGCCGGCCGCGTTCGCCGGCAGACAAGGGACCGGTGATGCGCACCAACAGGCCGAGCCCGTCGCGCACGGCCGCTTCGAGCGCGGCACGCTGACCCTCGCCCAGTGCGGACCACGCGCGCTCGTCGACGATGGCCAGATCGAAACGCGACAGGCTCGCTGCATCCAGCGAGATCGGCGCATCACCCAACTGCACGCCGCCACCGACCGCGATCTGTGCGTGCATCGGCAGGCCGGCATCGTCGAGCCAGCGCCGCAGGAACTTCACCTCCGGCCCGGGTGCACCCGCCAGCACAAGCACGCGCGGCGGCGCGGCTTCCTGCACCTGCAACGGCACATCGGCTTCCTCGACGACGCGCTTTCGCTCATCGTGCAGGCGCAGGCGGAACCGCATTCCTCCCGTGCCGCGCGCCGTGCCCGTGACCATGAAACGCCCGTCGTCCGCAATCGCGACGCGATCGACCGGACGACGCGCGGGATCAAGCAGCTCGACCTGCCCGCCGGCCAACTGCGCGGCACGACCGGAGATACGGAATTCATCGCCGGCCGCGATGCGGGCCGGCGCGGCGAGTTCGACGAGCCCGCGCGGCAGCGGCGGCGGCGTGAACTCGATGGCGATGGTCGACGCCGCATCGAGATCGCGCAGCTCCAGGCCGGCTCCGATCACGCGCACGCGCTGCGTTCCGGGACGGCGGCGAAGTGCGGTCGCCAGATCGGGCGCGCGCTCCACGTCCGACCAGGCCGGTGCTTCCGGCAGCGCGACCGCGGCGTCCCCCGCCGCCAACTGCGCACGCGGTGCGCCGGCCGTGACGACCACCAGGGTTCCGGCCTCGCCGAGCACCGTCGGCGGCCACAGCGCGAAGTACAGCAGCGCCGCGCACAGCGGCTGCGCGATCACCAGCGCCGCGATGCGCCAGGCATGCGAGCGTTGCGACGGCTCCGCGCGCAGATGGCGCACGAGCAGGCGCACGATGCCGAGCATCGCCGCGAGCGCGAGCACGACGGCCGTCGTCGTCGGCGAGAACAGATCGCTCATCGGGTCGTCTCCCGCCGCAGCGCGTCGAGGTAGCGACGGCCGTCCGCGTCGCCTGCATCGCGACGCGGCACCGCCGCCGGCGGGCGCGGCAACAGCGGCCACAGCTTGGCACGCAATTCATGCCGGCACGCGACGCACGCGGGCTGCGCGCGCAGCGCATCGACCGCGGCGATGAACGACAACGGATCGGGAACGCGCGATTCGTTCGTGCGCAACCAGCGTTCGAGCGCGGCGAAATCGACCTCGGCCGCGGCCTCGCGCCCCGGCGTGTCGTCCAGCGCGCGCCACAGGGCATCGAGCGTGGGATCGGGCGGCGTCGCGCGCGCCAACGCATCGTCGCGACGCGCGATGCCGGCACGGTCGCCGCTCATGCGGCGCGTCTCGTCGATGGGCGGAAGCTCCGGCCCCACGCGTGCCAGGTAGATGCGCGTGGCCTGCTGCACCTGCTTGATGTGCTTGAGCGCCGTGTACGCGTAAGGCAGCGCGCGCTCCGGATGACCCTGTCGCAGATGGCCTTCGGACTGCCACATCGCGTCGAGCGCAAGCTTGAGCGTGGCGCGCGTTTCCGGATCCAGCAACGTCGCCGCTTCCGCGTGGTCGTGCGTGTGGCCGTATTCCTCCAGCACCGCGCCTTCCTGGCCGAAGGTGGCCGTTCCCTTCGCGTCGTCGTGCGCGTGATCGTCCTGCGGCGCGGCGGATTCGCCGACGTGAGCGTGACCGGCCGCCTCGGTGTCGGATTCGGTCACGGCGGACACGTCGTCCGATGTCGGCGGCGGCTTGGGCTCGCCTTCGGCTTCCTCGCCGAGGAACTGGCCGTAACGCAGGCGCAGGATGCGCTGGTCCACGCCGATCGCGTCGCTGCGGCGCAGGTATTCGTCGGCATCGAGACGGCGCTTGTCCTTCAGCAATGCCTCGGCGTCGATGATGATCTGGCGTTGGCTGCGGAAATACGCGGGCATCACCTTGCGCACCATGCCTTCCAGGTCGCTGGTTTCGGTGCCCAGCTCGGACGGCCAGCGCAGGATCAGGCTGGCGCTGCGCGCGGTCTGCGGCGACGGCGTGCGGTTGTCCTCCACTTCCAGTTGGGCGATCAGGTCATCGCCCACGGCGAAACCGAGCGCACCCAGATCCAAGTGATGCGCGAAGCGCTTCACCGTCGCGCCGCCCGTGGCGCGCAGCGTCACGATCTGGTCGCGGAAGGTGATGTTCTCGCCGCTGCCTTGTGCAAGCGTCACGCGCAGCCTGGCCACGGGCGCGACGCCGAAGTCGTCGCTGGCCTCGAACACCACCGGCCACCGCTTCTGCCCCGGCGTGGCGAGGCTGAGGCTGCGATCGGGTTCGATCACGCGCACCTGCGGCGGGTGGTCGGCGATGGCATCGAGGCGGTGCGGCCGGGCTTCGCGCAGCGGCGGTGCATCGCGCAGCACAAGGCGGTAGAGCGCCGAGCGCGTGAGCACGTGGTCGCCGCGCCATGTCTCGCCGTCGCGCCGCAACGCGACACGGCGGCCGTCGTGGAAGACCAGTTCCGCTGCGGCGGGTTGCGGGGCCAGTCGCAATGCCCATTGCAGGCGCGTTCCCTGCGGAGCGCGCGTGTCGAGCGTGGGTTCGTCGCGCGCGCCCTGGCGCGTATACGCGGGCGGTGTCACGCGCAGGTTCTGTTCGACGATGCGCGTGTGCGTGGGCGCCGCCGCTTCGCCGCTGAGTTGCGCGACGACGTCGTCGAACATCTGCGCCGGTCGCGCGGGCCAGAAGACCACCGCCGCCGCGGCCAGCATCGCCAGCGCCGCCGAAAGCACGATCGCGCGCAGCGACCAGCGCGGCCGCAGATCGGGCGCCGCTCCGTGCCGAAGGCGCGTCTGCAGGCGTTCGCGTTGCAGGCGTTCGAGAGTTGTCAGCCCGGCATCCGGCGCGAACAGCAGGTCGGCGCTGTCCTCCATGTCGGCACGCGCAGCGTCCAGGCGCTGCACCAGCCAGCGCGTGTCGAGCTTGCGCGCACGCTGCACGCCGAAGGCGATCGCCGCGACCACGCCAACGACGAACACCGTCGACGCAAGCACGACGCCGTGCCATCGCCACGCCACCGTCGATGCGACCAGCGCCCACGGCAGCACGCACGCGATGGCATCCAGCGCGCGGCGCGTGCGTGCCTGTTGCCAGGCGTGCTGCAGGAGGTTCGCCGCACTCATGGCGCCACCGCCCTGCGCGGGCCCGTCGCCAGCCAGCGTTCGACGAGAAACAACAGCGCGATCGCAAGGGCCAGCCACGGCTGCACGTCACGCGGCGCGATCGGGAATGCGGCGCCGCCGTCGGCGGGCGCATGGGCCTTCGCCAGTACGCGTGTGGGCGGCGGCCCGGCGGGTTCGAGCGCGCGGCGCAGATGCTGCGCGAAGTCGGCATCGAGCAACGCCGGCATCGCCTGCGGCACCAGCGCGCGCGTGAAGCGCAGCACGCGGCCGTGTCCGTACGCGGCACCTTCGATCAACGCATCGCCCGCCTCGTCGCGCCACAGCGCGGCCATGGGCGGTGCGTCTTCGAGCCTGGCGTTCGCAGCCAGCAGCAACGTTCCGCCCGCGCGAGTCCAGTCGCGCACGTTCGCCGGCACCGTGCCGGGAGCGAGCCACACCAGATGCTTCGTCTTGCCGGGCCATGCCTGCGCGACGGGCGCAGTATCGAGCGCAACCGGCACGTTGCCCGGCGGCTGCCACGCGGCGACGGCGGCACGCAGATAGGGCAACGCGGACTCCGCGCCCACTCCATGGCGCACCACGAGGTCGGGCGCCCGCGTGGCGGGCAAGGCCGCAGGCGCGGGCATCGCACCGGGCGCCACGCGCCAGTCGACGCGACGCGACAGCACGACGCGCTGTGCGTCCGCGCCCTGCAAGCGTTCGGGCGCGATCACCGTGAGCGCAACGCCCGGCGGCAGATGGGCATCGAGGTCGCGCAGCAGGCTGCTGATGGACGCGTTCGAGGCGGCGGGCTGCGTGTCGATCTGCGGGAACTCCGGCGCCAGCCAATGCCAGCGCGCGTTTGCCGCGACCGGCACGGACGCTCGCACCTGCGCGGCATCCACACCCGGAACGACCGCGACATACGGCGCCTCGCTCTCGCCGCCGTGCAACACAGGCCGCGCCAGCAACGCCGCCATCAACGCCACCAGCAGCAGGCGGACCAGCAGCAGCGGCCATTCGTCGAAGCGGATGCGGTGGCGCGGCTTGGGCTTCTGCCGCAGCCAGCGCAGCGCGGCGAATTCGGTGGGACGCTGCTCGCTGCGCCGCGCCAGGTGGATGAGCAGCGGCAGCAGCAGCGCCGCGAGCGCGGCCAGTGCGGCAGGGATCAGGAACGCCAGGCTCACGCGTACTCCGCCGCGTCGCGTGCGCCGAACAGCCGACGCAGCGGCAGGTCCAGCGGCTGGTCGAGGACGTATTCGGCATGGCGGATGCCGCTGGCGTCCAGCCGCGCATCGAGTTCGCGTCGCGCCTGCACGAAGCGCGTGAGGAAGTCGGCGCGCATCGCCGCGCCGTCGCCGAGCAGTTCCTCGCCGGTTTCCGGATCGTGGAAGCGGTGGCCGCCATGGAACGGGAAGTCGCGCTCCTCGGCGGTGAGGATGCGCACCGCCAGCACTTCGCGGCGCGCGGCGGCCAGTCGCGTCATCACCTCGATCGCGCCGTCATCGAAACCGTCGCTGAGCAATGCGACCAGATCCCCCGCGCCGATGCGCTCCCACAACGGGCGCAACTGCTCCGGCGACGGCCAGCGGCCGCGTGCCTGCAAGCCGTGCAGCTCCAGCAGGAAGCGGTCGCGCTGGCGCAATCCGGCGCCGGGCGCGAGCAGGCGCACGCCGTCGTCGCGCAACGCGACGAGGCCGAAACGATCGCCCTGTTTCAGCGCGAGTTCGGCGATGCACGCCGCCAGTCCCTTCGCCGCCGCAAGCCGCGACCAGCCCGGCCGCGCCTTGTCTTCCTGCGCCATCGACGCGCTGGCATCGATGAGCAGCCATACGGCCAGCGGGCTTTCGCGCTCTGCCTCGCGCACGAAGAAGCGGTCCGAGCGCGCGTAGAGCTTCCAGTCGATCTGGCGCAGTTCGTCGCCGGGTTCGTACGCGCGGTACTGGGCGAATTCCAGTCCGGCGCCGCGACTGCGGCTGTGATGCAGGCCCAGCCCCTGCAATCCGACCGCGCGTCGCGAGGTCAGGCGCAGGTCCTTCAACCGCGCGCGCACCTGCGGCGGAATGAAGTCGGCGATGCGGGTGCCGGGCGTGTTCACGCGTGCGTTTCGATCAGGCGTTGAACGGCACGGCGCGCAGCAGCGCGGCGATCACGTCGTCGGCGCTCTTCTGTTCGGCTTCGGCAGCGAAGGACAGCAGCAGGCGATGACGCATCACGGGCGCGGCGAGCGCGGCGATGTCCTCGCGCGTGGCAGCAAGGCGTCCGTGCAGCAACGCGCGCGCCTTGGCGGCGAGCACCAGCGACTGGCCCGCACGCGGGCCGGCGCCCCACTTCACCCACTGCTTCACTTCCACGGGCGACGCCTCACCCGGGCGTGTGGCGCGCACCAGTCGCGTCACCCAGCCGAGCAGGTCTTCGCCGAAATGCACTTCGCGCACGCGTGCCTGCAACGCCAGCACTTCCTCACCGTGCATCACGCTGGGCACATGCGCCGAGTGCGTGCCGGTGGTCTGGGCGAGGATGTCGCGCTCCTCGCGCTCGGTCGGGTAGTCGACGCGGATGTGCAGCAGGAAGCGGTCGAGCTGCGCCTCCGGCAGCGGGTACGTGCCGGCCTGTTCGATCGGGTTCTGCGTGGCGAGCACGAAGAACGGCGCCGGCAGCGAATGCGTCACGCCCGCGTAGCTGACGGTGCGCTCCTGCATCGCCTCCAGCAGCGCGGCCTGCGTCTTGGGCGGCGTGCGGTTGAGCTCGTCGGCGAGCAGCAGGTTGGTGAAGATCGGGCCCGGCTGGAAGCGGAAGTGGCGATGGCCGGTGCCGTGGTCCTCTTCCAGCAGTTCGGTGCCGAGGATGTCGCTGGGCATCAGGTCCGGCGTGAACTGCACGCGGCGGAACTGCAGCTCCAGCGCCTGCCCGAGCGAGCGCACCAGCAGCGTCTTGCCCAGGCCCGGCACGCCTTCGAGCAAACAATGGCCGCCGGCCAGCAGGCCGATGAGCAGCTGCTCGACCACGGCGTCCTGGCCGACGATGGCCTGGGCGATGGCGTTGCGCAGCGTGCCGAGCTTCTCGAGCTGCGCCTTGAGGTCGGCTTCGGTGAGGGTGTCGTTCATGTCGTTTCGGTCCGCCTTCGCTCGTTGCTCGTCATTCCCGCGAAAGCGGGAATGACGACCGGGGTGTCAGCTATTCAACGCATACATCACGATATTGACCGCGAACTTCGTGTTGTCCTCGGCCAGGAAACGCTTGTTGCGCCAGTCGTAGTCCCACTCGCAACCGTAGTCCTTGTTGCTGTAGAGCACGCTCAGGCGGCCGTCGATCTCGATGCCCTTCAGATAATCGTGCACCAGGTCGTCGCCCCAACCATTGAGCTCGAAGGTCGTGGCCGGCGGGCCGTCCTTGAACTGGAAGAAGCTGCGGTACAGCGCGTGGTTGTTCGGCAGCTTCTTCAAGGCCTTCGGCCCGAAGATCGACGCCATCTGCTCTTCGAACGACTTGGCGAACAAGCCGTCGATGTCGTGGTTGCAATCGTCCACGAACACGAAGCCGCCGTTGCGCACGTAGCGTTCGAAGTTGCGCCGCTCGGCCGGGTTGAACTCGACCAGCTTGTGGCCGGCGAGGTAGCAGAACGGCGCGGTGAGCATCTTCGGATCGGCCAGCGCGATCACATGCTCCTTCGGGTCCACGCGCAGGGTGGTGTAGTCGATCAGCGAGGTGACCAGGTTCGCCGGCATGCGCTGGTCCACGTCCCAGTCGCCGGAGTCGTACTTCAGGCGGGTCAGCCAGAAGTCGTACTCCGCGCCCGCCGCCCGTGCCAGAGGAGGCAGCAGCGCCGCTGCCGCGCCCCCCAGCATCAGGCGGAGGAACTGCGCGCGGTTCATATCGACCGCGCGGTATTGATGACGTTGACGCCGTTGAACCGTGCCGTGGCCGCGCCGTGCGAAACCGCCGAGACCTGGCTCGGCTGGCCCTTGCCGTCGAAGAACGAACCGTAGAGGCGGAAGTCGCGCTCGTCGCAGATGCCCACGCAGGCGTTCCAGAATTCCGGCGTGCGGATCTGGTACGCGCCGTCTTCGACGAGGCCGGTGATCTTTCCGTTCTTGATCTCGTAGAACAGCTGACCGCCGAACTGCGCGTTGTAGCGTTGCTGGTCGATGGAGTACGAGCCGCGGCCGTGGATATACAGGCCGTTTTCCACGTCCTTGACCATGTCGGCGACGCTGAGCGGCGTCTTGCCCGGCATCAGCGAGACGTTGGCCATGCGCTGGAACTGCACGCTCGACCACGAATCGGCGTAGCTGCAACCGTGCGATTGCGCATGACCCAGGATGTGCGCTTCATCGCGCGTGGCCTGGTAGTCGACAAGGACGCCGTCGCGCACCAGGTCCCACTGCTTCGTCTTCACGCCTTCGTCGTCGTAACCCACCGCGCCCAGGCTGCCCGGACGCGTCTTGTCGGCGACGAAGTTGACGATGTCGCTGCCCCACTTGTAGCCCGCATCGCGCTTGTCGAGCGTGGCGAAGCTGGTGCCGGCGTAGTTGGCTTCGTAGCCGAGCACGCGGTCGAGTTCGAGCGGGTGACCCACGTTCTCGTGGATGGTGAGGAACAGGTTGCTCGGGTCGATGACGAGATCGTACTTGCCCGGCTTCACCGACGGCGCCTTGAGCTTGGCGCGTGCGTCGCGCGCGGCGGCCACCGCGTCTTCCATCACGTCGTAACTGGTGCCGTAAGCGGTGATGCCGCCGGGCAGCGCGAACTTGCCCGACTTCGCACCGTCCAGGTACTCGTAGCCCATGCCCATCGGCGCGGACAGGCCGTTGCGCGTGCGGAACTTGCCGCTGGCCTTGTCCACCGCGGTGGCGGTGACGGGCAGCCAGATGCGGTGGATGTCCTGGTCGATGTAGCTGCCGTCGCTGGAGGCGAAGTACTTCTGCTCGTTGATCAGGAACAGCGTGGAGTTGAAGAAATCCGCACCGGCCTTCATCGCCGCGGCGTTCACCGACAGCAGCAGGTCGACCTTGTCCTTGATCGGAACTTCCATGCCGTTCTTGCGGATCGGCGTGGCCCAGCGCACTTCGCCCAGGCCGGGCGTGGGCGCCAGTTCGACCTTCCGGGTCTGGTTGCGCGCATTCGCCTTGGCGATGGACAGCGCGGTGCGCGTGGCCTGGGCCACGGCGTCCGGCGTCTGCACGTGCGTGGCGGCGAAACCCCACGCGCCGTCGGCGAGCACGCGCACGCCGACGCCCGAGGACTCGCCGTTGACCACGTTCTCCACACGCGACTCGCGCGTGATGACCGACTGGCGCAGGTAACGGCCCACGCGCACGTCGCAGTACTGCGCGCCGCCGGCGCGGGCGGTGGTGAGCGCGGCGTCGGCGAGTTGCCGACGGCGCACGGTGTCGACCGGCTCCAGCAAGGCCTCCGCGGCGATGTTGTTGCCCCATGCAGAGCTATGGGGCAACAGCATGCCGGCGACGCTTGCACCGGTCAGGTGGAGGAAATCACGACGCTGCACGATCGAACACCCTTTGCGTCAAACCGCATCCGACAGCGAGGTGAAGGTGAAATCGCGCAGCTTCATCGGCGGGATCATCATCACGAACGAGGATTCATCGCCGGCCACGCGCACCGGGCGTCCGAGTTCCTCGATGTTGTTGAGCATGATCACCGGCGACTCGTTGAAGCGGAAATTCTTCACCGGGTGCTTGATCTGGCCGTTCTCGATGTAGAACGTGCCGTCGCGCGTGAGGCCGGTCAGCAGCACGGTCTGCGGATCGACCATGCGGATGTACCAGGTGCGCGTGACCAGGATGCCCTTCTGCGTGCCGCGAACGAGGTCGGCGGTGGACTTGTCGCCGCCGGCCACCAGCAGGTTGCCCGGCTCGCCCACGGCGCGCTTGCCCTGCTTCTTGGCCCAGTAGCGCGAGTAGTTCAGCGCGACGACCTTGCCGTTCTCGACAATCGCCATCTTCTCGCGCGGCAGGCCTTCCGAATCCCACGGCAGCACCGGCGCGCGCGGGTCCCACGGATCGGCGCTGATGTTCACGCGCGAGTCGTAGACCTGTTCGCCCAGCTTGTTGCCACCGCCCTTCTTCGACAGGAAGCTGCGGCCTTCATCGGCCTGGCGCGCGTCGAAGAAATTCATCATGAACGAGATCAGGCCCGCGGCGGCCGCCGGTTCCAGGATCACCGTGTACTTGCCCGGCTCCAGCGCCTTGGCTTCGGCCGATTCGGTGGCCTTGCGCATGGCGGTGCGGATGTCGGCGTCGGCCTTGAAGTCCGATGCGTCCTTGAGGTTTCGGCCGACCCAGCCCGAACCGCGACCGTCTTCGGTGCGCACGGTGCAGGTGTAGTTGAACGTGCCGCCGCGCTGGTAGGCGAAGTTGCCGTTGCTGTTGGCGATGGCCACGAAGTTCTGGCCGTCTTCCAGGAAGCCCGCCGCGATCAGCTTCTCGCCCTTGCACGGACCGATCGAATCGGCCGCCACTTTCGCGCGGTATTCCGGCGTGATGGCCGCCGTGGATTCGCTGAAGGTCGGGCTGGGCTTGTAGGTCTGCTTCTCGATGGCCGGCATGAACTCCGGGTTTTCCGGCGCCAGGCGGGCGAGGTCTTCGGCACGACGCACCACGCGTTCCAGCGCGGCGTCGTCGAACTCGTTGATGGTCGCCGTGCCGACGCGGTTGCCGAAGGCGACTTCCACGGCGAGTTCGGTGTTGTCCACGATGCCGCTGGTGGAGATGTTGTTCAGCGCGAAACGGATGTTGCCGTCGATGGAGCCCGACAGCGTGGCGCTGATCTGGTCCGCCTTGGACAGCTTGATGACCTTGTCCAGGATGGCCTTGGACTGTTCTTCGGTGAAGATGCTCATTTAGTGATTCTCCAGCGCGCGATCAGCCGAGGCTGCGGGCGGTGTTGATGACGTTGATGCCGTTGAAGCGCGCCGTGCTCGAACCGTGCGAGACCGCCGAGACCTGGCCCGGCTGGCCCTTGCCGTCGAAGAACGAACCGCCCAGGCGGTAGTCGCTTTCGTCGCAGACGGCGACGCAGGCGTTCCAGAATTCCGGCGTGCGGATCTGGTAGGCCACGTCCTCGATCTGCTGGGTGATCTTGCCGTTCTTGATCTCGTAGAACAGCTGGCCGCCGAACTGCGCGTTGTAGCGCTGCTGGTCGATGGAGAACGAGCCGTCGCCGATGATGTAGATGCCGTTCTCGACGTCCTTGATCATGTCGGCGACCGACAGCTTGTTCTTGCCCGGGGCGAGCGACACGTTGGCCATGCGCTGGAACTGCACGCTCGACCACGAGTCGGCGTAGCAGCAGCCGTCGGATTCGGTCTTGCCCAGGATGTGGGCCTGGTCGCGGATGGTCTGGTAGTCCACCAGCTTGCCGTTGCTGATGAGGTCCCACTTCTTGGTCTTCACGCCTTCGTCGTCGTAACCGACGGCGCCCAGGCTGCCGACCTGCGTCTTGTCGGCGAAGACGTTGACGTTGCCGCTGCCGTACTGGAACTTCTCGCGCTGCTTGTCCAGCGTGGCGAAACTGGTGCCGGCGTAGTTGGCTTCGTAGCCGAGCACGCGGTCCAGTTCCAGCGGGTGGCCGATGGACTCGTGGATGGTGAGCCAG
Source organism: Lysobacter sp. MMG2 (assembly GCF_016735495.2). GTDB lineage: Bacteria > Pseudomonadota > Gammaproteobacteria > Xanthomonadales > Xanthomonadaceae > Lysobacter_J. The sequence continues at coordinate 254,552 of NZ_JAERQY020000004.1, read as the reverse complement.
GTGTGCGACGGATCGAGCACGAGGTCGTACTTGCCCGGCTTCACCGACGGCGCGCTGAGCTTGGCGCGTGCCTGCTTCGCCGAAGCGACGGCGTCTTCCATCATGTCGTACGACAGACCGTAGTTGACCACGCCGTTGGGCGAAACGACCTTGCCCGAAGCCGCGCCGTCCAGGTATTCGAAGCCCATGCCCATCGGCGAGGACAGACCGTCGCGCGTGCGGAACTTGCCGGTGGCCTTGTCGATGGCGGTGACGGTCATCGGCGCCCAGATGCGGTGCACGTCCTGGTCGATGTAGCTGCCATCGGTGGAGGCGAAGTACTTCTGCTCGTTCACCAGGAACAGCATGGAGTTGACGAAGTTCGCGCCTGCGTTTATGGCCGCGGCGTTCACGCCCAGCAGCAGGTCGGCCTTGTCCTTGAGCGGCACTTCCATCGAGTTCTTCCGGATGGGCGTCTTCCACGACACTTCGCCCACGCCCGGCGTCTTGGCCAGTTGCACCGGCGCGCTCTGCATCTTCGCGTTGGCCTTGGCGATCGCGGCGGCCTGCTGCGCGGCCTTGACCACGCCCTGCGTGCTCAGATCGTTGGTGGCGGAGAAGCCCCACGCGCCGTTGACGAGCACGCGCACGCCGATGCCGGTGGACTCGGTATTCACCACGTTCTGGACCTTGTCCTCGCGGGTGATCACGAACTGGCGCAGGTAACGGCCGATGCGCACGTCGCAGTAGGTCGCGCCGGCGGACGTGGCGGACTGCAGCGCGGCGTCGGCCAGGGCCTTCTTCTTGCCCACGTCCATCGTGGTGAGCAGGGCTTCGGCGGCGATGGACTTGCCGAACGGCATCATCAAGCCGGCCACGCCAATGCCGGACATCGTAAGGAAGGAGCGTCTATCCACTGTTGTCGTACCCCCAAATGGGCCCGGTGGCGCCGGTGCGGCGCGGCGGGCGAACGAACGAGACAAGAACTCGCCGACTGTGGGGAGCCGGATCGGGGGGCGTCAAGTGACGAACGGACTAGATGCGCGTGCCCGGAGGCACGACGAAGTCCGAACTGTGGAGTACGTCCTCGGGCGCCGGGGTTCCGGCGCGCAGGAATGTGCCGAGTCGGGCGGCCTGCTCAGCGGGCGGAAAGCGCGGCCGATCGCCGGCCCGATCCCAGACGGGCCGCGGCGTATCCCAGCGCGGCCGCCATCAGGCTACGACCCAGGGCCCCCACATCGAATAATTCGCGCAGCGTGGCCCCCATGAAGAACCGCATGACGCCCATGTCGACGAGCTGGACCAGGAGGTAGAGCACGACCACGTGCAACAGTCGCCGGGAGTGGATGGGGGCGGCGAATCGCCAGTAGAGGAACGCCCCCACCACGACGTACAGGATCCGACGAACGAGCCGCGCGTTGGCCACGGCCTCCTCCATGGAGCCACCGTACAGCGGCCAGTACGCCATGCTCAGGCCGCTGATCGTCGCGATGCTCATCGCAGCGGCAAAGATCAGCACGGCCCATACCAGCATTCTTCGCCACCGAAGCGGTGGCATCTCGGCGACGGTGATGTTTCGGGTCGGCGACTGGTACGGGTCCATGGCTCCCCCCATGAGCGATGGATGCCGAGTCTAGTCGGTTCGTCGCCGGGTCGTGGGGGCCGCTACCCTCGCCGCCGAGCGGGCATGTCGCGCCGCTTCATTCGCCGTCGCTGGTCAGCGCCATGACGTCGATGAAGCGACCTTTCGCGTCGAACCGGCATTCGAACCGCTTCATGCCTTCGTTGCCCTTGTCGACGGTGCCGGTGATGGAGCTGCCTCCATCCTTGCGTCGCACGACCGGATCGGTCTTCACGTAGGCCGGCCGCGTGCCGTAGTTGCCGGCCACTTCGCCGCGGCAGAACGCCGGCATGTTGCCGGGCGTCACCACCGCGCTGCCGGCCGGTGCCGCGGGCACCGCGGGTGCCGCCGATGCCGCAGCGCCCGTCACGCCGATCGTCAGCGTGTAGTTGGCCGCCTCGTTGCGGCGTGCGGCGTTGCGCATCAGATACACGCGGACCCGATAGTCGCCATTGGCCGGAAGGCGCCCGCTGTACGTGTTTCCCGACGAGGAGCCGACGAACAGCGCCGTGTCCGAGCCGGGCGGCAGCACGTTGAAGTAGTTCGATGCATTGCCCGGCTTCAAGGTGACCGAGAGCGTCTGGCCGGCACGGGCGCCCACGAGGTAATCGACACTCTCGTCGCCCTTGATGCTGCCGGTGATCGTCTTCGAGGACGCGCCCTTGGCGAACTGCACGCGCTCGGTACGAACCTGCGCCTGCGCGACGCCCACGAGCATCAACGCGAGCGCGGCGACAGTGAGTACGAATGGCCTGGTCATCGTGGGTGCCTCCCGGAGAAGCAGGCACCCTACTGAAGGCTCCGTGCCGGAGCGGTGAATGCGATCTTCGCGAACAACACGGGCGCATTCAGGCATCGGACTGCCTGCGCCTGCGCCCTCAGTCCTTTCCCGCACTCTGGATGCGCGGGAAATGACGCATCACGAAGAGCACGTACACCAGCCACAGAGCGAACCATGCCGCCGCGACGATCAGCAGCCCGACCGTGTAGAGGATCAGGCTCGGCGTGAGGAACAGCAGGATGCAGCCGATCAGCCACAGGCGATCGCCCCGACGCGAGTAGCGGGCGCGTTCGTCATCGTCGATACGACCGGCCAGCGATGCGCCGTAGTAGTAGAAGGACGAGAACGCGAACCCGAACGTCGCCACGCCCATCGCGATCAACGCGGCCTGGTATACGAACCCGTCGATCTGGCCGGCCGTGTACTTGGGATACAGGAAGAACAGCAGGAACGTGAAGATCGCGATGCTCGACGCCGCGAGCTGGTACGAGCGGTTGACGTTGGCAGCGGCAACATCTTCAGCCATGGGATCTCTCCTCACCTCGCCAAGGTTCGCGGCAAGCGTAACCCGGGAAGGGGCGCGAGCCACAGTCCCCGGAACATGTGTCCCGTGCCGGCTACGCTGACTGCGAAGTGCGCCCGCGGCTTCGCACGGATGCACTACGCCTGCTTGAAGACAATCGCCATCTTCGCGCCGGGGTCGTTCACGATCAGACGGCCGTTCTCGACGCAGTAGTTGTGCACGCCGGGCGCGCCGTCGATCTCCAGCATGTAACAGGGGCCCGCCTCGGCGAAGACCTTGTAATGGCGGGCAACGGCCTCCGGATAGCCGGCGACCCTCATGACCAGCGTTTCGCGCGTTATCTCCAGCTGCCCCCCGTCGTAGATTTCCCGAATGCGAGGCGACTGCGAAGCCGGGATGCCGGCGTCCTTCGCCTTTTCGATCGTCGCCTCGACGTCCACGGCCCACTGGCCATGGAGCGAAGAGGCCCGGCCGCAGGCGGCGGTGGCAAGCATCGAAACGACCAGAACAAGAAGGTGGAGTCTCTTCATTCCCTGAGCACCTGTGATGGAGGGTTGGCCGTCAGCGCAGCTGCCATTGCACGATGAAAGTTCGGGTGAGCTCATGCATGCCGGGGCCGGCCACGCTTGCGTGCGCATTCGCACGCAGCGTTTCGAGCGGGTCCGTTACAGGCCGGGCATCAATTCCTGCGTGAGCAGCTTGAGCGTCAGCGCATGCGATTGCCGTTCGCGGTAATTGGTCGTGGTGATGACCACCACGGCCCGCTTCGGCGGAAGCAGGTACACCGCATTGCCGCCGGTGCCGGCCATCGTGGGCGCCGTGATGACGCCGCCATTGCCGTCGGGAATCTTCATCAGCCACCACAGGTAGCCGTAATCGGCATCGTCGCGCGCGGTCGCTTGCGGCGACAGCGATTGACGCACCCATGCCGCGGGAACCACCTGCTTGCCGCCGGCGCGCCCGTCGTCGAGATACAGCTGGCCCAGCTTCCACAGATCGCGCGTGCGCAGCCCCAGGCCACCACCGGCCTGGGCCAGGCCCAGCGGCGAGAACTGCCACTCGGGCGCCTGGATGCCGAGCGGATCGAACAGGCGTCGTTGCGCGTAGGACGGCAGCGGCTCGCGCACGGCGGTCTGGATCACCTCGCCCAGCGCGCTCACGCCGGCGGTGCAGTAACGGAAGCTGCGGCCGTGCGGCGAATCGGCCGGTTTCGGCATCCAGCCAGGAAAGCCCTGCACCGGAAGATCGGCGTAGAACTGCACCCAGTCCTCGATCAGATACATCCGCTCTTCGTTGCCGCGCGAGAACTGATCGTCGTCGTTGCATTCCACGATGGACGACATCGTCATCAGGTCTTCGACCCGGATCGCCTCCTTGCGCGGATCGGGGTTGAGCATCTTCTGCCGGCGATCGGGCGGGAGCACGTCGAAGATGCGCGCGGACGCGCCGACCAGCCTGCCGTCCTCGATCGCCAGCCCGGCGAGCATTCCCGCCACCGTCTTGGTCACCGAACGCGTGTTGCGGCGCCCTTGCGCTCCGGCCTCGTCGAAGTAGTGCTCGTAGACGACCTTGCCGTCCTGCGCGACCAGGATGCTGGTGATGGCCTTGTACTCGCCTTTCTCGACCGCCTGTTGGGCCTGCTGGAACGGCTCTCGATCGGCAGCGGCCACGGCGCACGAGGCCGTGGCGAGGCAAAGGCAAAGAAGCGCTCGTTTCATGGAAGTCCCCCGGTTTCAGCGATTCTATCGCCCGCGCGCTCGCCCATCTTGTACCCGCGAAACCTCTGCCCTGCCCTCAGGGCGAGTCGCCGGAACGCGCCAGGCGTCATGCCGAACTCGGCGACGAACACCGATGATCGCGTTCGCTATCGGGCGAATGCGGACATTAGCTCACCTCGCTGACATTCAGGGCAACGGCGTGGCCTGCTCGGGCGGCAGCTGGCTGCGGTCGATGACATCGGCCTGGCGCCACTCCCGCGTGGCTTCGTACAACGATCGGCCGTCCACGGGGCGGATCGTGGCGATGCGGCACGCGCTGGTCACCGTTCCCGAGGCGCTGCGCATCATCACGCTGTCCAACGGCGCGGCGACCTGGCCGGCGTCATGCGTGATCCAGACATGCGGCGCGGTGAGGATGGCCGGGCAGCGCGTGCGGAATTCCAGCAGGTACCCGCCAAACGCGCTCGGCCAGATCGCCAGGGCCTGATCCCCGAGCGGCGTCCACTCGAACTTGCCGGCGCTCTGGTCGAGCTGGAACGAACCGACCGCTGCGCCGGCATGCTCGCGGTAGACCGCCAGTCGTTCGTTCGTGCTGAGTGCCGGACCGTGCGTGCACGCCGCCAGCGCGCCGGCCAGCAGCAGTGAAGGCAGGACGCTTCGGCGAAGTGTCGGGCCATACAAGCGCTTCATGGCGATCCCTCACAACGTGGCCGTGGCGGTCCCGATTGTGCACCTTGCTGCGGCGCGTGGCGCAAGCACGGCCATCGAAGCCGGATCGTTCACCCGATCTCACGGAGGTCGTCGGCGGTCAGCTCCCATCTTCGCGTGGGCGCAATCGAGGCGAGGAACGTCTCGTCGTGACTGACCACGATCATCGCGCCCTCGTACGCACTCAACGCGTGTTCGAGCTGGCGCACCGCCTCCAGATCGAGGTGGTTGGTGGGTTCGTCGAGCAGCAGAAGATGCGGCGCCGGGATGGCATGCAGCACGCAGGCGAGCACCACGCGCACGCGCTCGCCACCCGACAAGGAAGCCACGGGCAGGTGCATGCGCTCGCCGCGGAAGTGCAACCTGGCCAGCAGGCGGGCTCTTTCATTGGCCGGCATGCCGGGGATGGCACGGTCCAGGTTCTCGCGCACCGACCGCGAAGGGTCCAGCCCCTCCAGGCGCTGCGACAGATAGGCCACGCGTCCGCTGCCGCTCCTGATGGTGCCTCCGTCGGGGCCCAGCATCCCCGCGAGGACTTTCAACAGCGTGGTCTTGCCGACACCGTTGGCGCCGGTCAGCGCGATCCGTTCCGGACCCCGGACGCTCAACGACAGGCCTCGCTCGCCAAACAGCACGCGATCACCCTGGCGGATGCGCAGTCCATCGGCGCAGAACAGCAAGCGGTCGGACGCTACACGCGTGGCGGGCAGGCTGAAATCCACCGGATCGACTTCCACCAACGTCCGTGTGGCGTCCTGCAGTTGCGCTCCCACGCTCGCCAGGCGAGCGGCATGGACGTTCCTGGCCTTGCCTGCGGATTGCTGTGCGGCGCGTTCGCGATTGCCGGCCACGATCCGGGGCAGGCCCGAGCTGGCGAGGTTTTTCGCCGCATTGCCCATGCGACGCTCCGCGCGCTCATGGGCCTGTTGCCGCTCGCGCTTCTCGCGGTCCACTTCGCCACGCAGGTTGCGCACGCGCTGCTCGGCCGCCTGGCGTTCGACCACGGCGGCGCGCAGGTACGCATCGAAACCTCCGCCGTGCAGGCGCAGGCCGGTGCTCTGGAGTTCGGCGATCTGATCCATGTCGTTGAGCAGTTCGCGATCATGGCTTGCGACCACCACACAGCCGGGCCAGTCCGCCAGGACTTCGCGAAATCGCTGCCGCCGGGCTCTGTCCAGGTGATTGGTCGGCTCGTCCAGTAACAGGATGTCCGGGCGCTGGAGCAGCTTCGCCGCCAGCGCAAGCGACATGGCTTCGCCGCCGCTCAGGCTGGCCAGGCGACGCGACAACGCGACATCGACCAGGCCAACTTGCGCCAGCGTTGCGGCAATCCGTTCGCGCAGGCCCCATTCGCCGTCGAGCAGGTCGAAATCGGCCGGCGCGCCGCGTCCTTCGGCGATGACGTGCAGCGCCTCCAGGCGGGATTCGACACCCAGCACAGCGGCCACGGAGGCCTGCGCATCGAGCATCACGCCCTGGGGCAGATAAGCGACGGCGCCTCGCGCCTGGATCGTGCCGGATGCGGGTTTCAATTCACCGGCCATCAGCCGCAGCAGGGTGCTCTTGCCCGCACCATTGGGTGCCACCAGGCCGGTACGCGAAGGGCCGATGACGAAAGAATGACCGTCCAGCACGCGCGTGCCGTCGGGCCATGAAAAAACAAGATCGCAAGCGCGGATGTGCGCGTTGGACATGGGGCATCCTCCATCGAGGCCACGCCGGCCGACTTGTGCCGCGTGGCGGTTCCAACCGGTCCATGGCCGCATCGGCGGCAGGTCACGGTCAGGCGTTCGAGAGAGTTGCCGCTATCACATGTCCGGGGAGGTCTCCTTGCAGGGCGTGCATTCTACCGTCGCGATTGCGGCCTTGGCCCGTTCTGCGTCGCAAGACGGATTGCAGATGGCCTGACCCGTTCAGCATTCGCGGCCGGCAAGCCACCCCACGCGTCACCCGCGCTGCGTACCGCCGCGCAGCAACGCCATCGCTTGCGTGCGCGAGCGCACGCCCAGCTTGTCGAAGATGCGCGTCAACGCATTGCGCACCGTCTTGTCGCTGATGAACAGCGATGCGGCGATTTCCGCGTTGGTGCGGCCCGCGACGAGGCCTTCGACGATCTCGCGTTCGCGTCCGGTCAGCCCCGACAGGGCATCCGGGGCGTCGCGGCCGAGGAACTGCAGCATCTCCTCGCAGAAGCGGGGCCATGCCGGCTCGGTGTCCAGCAGCACGTGGTTGCGCGATTCCAGTTCGACGAAACGTGCGCCGGTGATGCCGGCGGCGAGCAGGCGGCCTTCTTCCAACGGCACCACGCCGTCCTCGCGCCCGTGCATCACCAGCGTGGGCACGGTGACCTGCGGCAGCAGTGCGGTGACGTTGACGTGGGCGCGCGCTTCGAGCAATGCGCCGGCCGATTCGGCGGTGGTGGTCGTGCGCGCGAGTTCGTTGAACCACTGCACCTGCGCATCGGTGGCACCTGGGATGAAGCGCGCGGTGAACAATTGCCGAAACACCGGATTGTGGTCGTCCCAGCCGCCGCGCGCGATGTCGACGATGGCGTGGTACATGCGCGCGGCTTCGGCGTTGCCGCGTTCGTATGCGCCGCGCGCGTAGCCGCCATACAACAGCAGGTGCGAGACGCGCTGCGGATGCTTCACCGCATACGCCAGGCACGCGGCCGCGCCTTGCGAGATGCCCAGCAATGCGAACGGGCGGTCGATCTGCGCCGCATCGACGACGGCCTCCAGGTCGGACAGCCAGTTCGACAGCGACAGGCCGCGCGGATCGCCGCCGGTCATGCCGCAGCCGCGTTCGTCGTAGCGGATGAAATGGAAATTGCCGCCCAGAAAGCGCATCCAGTGCTGCCAGATCGGGCTTTCCAGGTCGTATTCCAGGTGGCTCAGCCAGTTGGCCGCCTTCACCAGCGGCATGCCCGTTCCCATCGACGACCACGCAAGGCGCGTGCCATCGCCGGCGGTCAGGTAACGGATCGACTGCTTCATGGCCGAAGGCCCCAGCGCGCACCTGCCGTCAGTCTAGTCGGGACAAACCTCCCCCGGTAGCGGCGCCTTCGGGCGGGCGCCGGGACGTCCCTCCCCTGTGCTCGCGCCGTGCGCGGGACGATGCTGCGGCCACTTCCCCCAAGCCCTCCCGGGCGCATCGAGGCCGCCATGAAGCGTTCCCTGATCCTGCTCTACGGTGTGTTCTGTTACGCGGTGTTCTTCGCGACGTTCCTTTACGCGATCGGCTTCGTCGGCAACCTGTGGGTGCCCAAGGCGATGGACTCGCCGCGTGAAACGAGCCTGGCGGCCGCATTGACGATCAACCTGGGATTGCTCGCCCTGTTCGCGCTGCAGCACAGCGTGATGGCGCGTCCGGCGTTCAAGCGCGCATGGACGCGCGTGATTCCCGAATCCGCCGAACGAAGCACCTACACGTTGCTGTCGAGCCTGGCCTTGATCGTGCTGTTCTGGCAATGGCGACCGCTGGGCGGCGTGGTGTGGGACGTGCAGAACGAAGCCGGGCGCGCCCTGCTGCTGGCGGCGTGCGCATTCGGCTGGATGCTGGTGCTGGTGTCGACGTTCCTGATCAACCACTTCGATCTGTTCGGCCTGCGCCAGGTGTGGCTGCAGTTCCGCGGGCGCCCGTACACGCCGCTGCCGTTCAAGACGCCGGGGCCGTATCGGCTGGTGCGCCATCCGCTGTACGTGGGCTGGTTCTTCGCGTTCTGGGCGACACCGACGATGACCGTCACGCACCTGGTGTTCGCGCTGATGACGACGGCCTACATCCTCGTGGCGATCCGCCTGGAAGAGCGCGACCTGATCGACGCGCTGCCCGAGTACGCGACCTACCGCCGCGAAGTGCCGATGCTGGTGCCGCGCGTGCCGCGTGGCGCACGTGCCGGTGAGGCCGGCCGGATCGCGCAGCCGTGAGCACAGCGTCGGCGCGCACGGTCGGCACGGACCGCCCGCTCGTCGATGAAGAACGCGCGGTGCTGCGATGGCTGCTTACGCATGGCACGCGCGACAACGCGGTGTACCTGCGGCAACTGGACGCGGCGCGCGTCGTCGGCCATTGCGGCTGCGGCTGCGCCAGCGTCGACGTGGCCGTCGACGGCAGGCGCGCGCCGGAAGGTCGCATGATCGTGCTCGCGCAGTTCCAGTGGTGCACGCGCGAAGGCCACTCCTGCGTGGCGATCGTCTTCGAACAGGGCGGACTGCTGGCCGGACTGGACTTGTGGTCGCTCGACGGCCGCACCGTGCCGTCGGAACTGCCGCCGATCGACGCGCTGGTGCCGATGGACGCGCCGGGGTGAGCCAGGCGCGGTCAACGTACCGACGACGTCATTGGCTCATTTCAGGCCGAACGAATCGCTGCGCGCCCGATCCCAGAAGTTCTTGAACACGGCGTGGTCGGGAATGCCGTTGAGCAGTTCGCCCGGCTGGAGGAAACGGTAGAGCGCGCCGAGCGAGCGCACCTCCACCGGCGACACGCGGCGCAGGACGTGCTCGGGACCGATCTGTTCGGGATGCTCCAGACCCGCCGCGCAGAGCAGGTCGCGCAGGCCGCGCAGCGTGTTCTGGTGGAACTGGAACACGCGCGTGGCCTTGTCCGGGATGTCGAGCGAACGCCAGCGCGCCGGGTCCTGCGTGGCGATGCCGGTCGGGCAGCGATCGGTGTGGCAGCTTTGCGACTGGATGCAGCCCAGCGCGAACATGAAACCGCGCGCGGCGTTGCACCAGTCCGCGCCCATCGCCATCGTGCGGGCCATGTCGAATGCGCTGACGATCTTGCCGGCCGCGGCGATGCGGATGCTGCCGCGCAGGTTCAGGCCCACGAGCGTGTTGTGCACCAGCATCAGCGCTTCGTGCATCGGCACGCCGACGTGGTCCATGAACTCCGCCGGAGCCGCGCCCGTGCCGCCTTCGGCCCCGTCCACGACGATGAAATCCGGCAGCAGACCGGTCTGGCGCATCGCCTTGGCGATGCCGAACCACTCCCACGGGTGGCCGATGGCCAGCTTGAAACCCACCGGCTTGCCGTGCGACATCGAACGCAACCGTTCCACGAACTCCAGCAGTTCGATGGGCGTGGCGAACTCCGTGTGGCGCGACGGCGACACGCAGTCCACGCCTTCGGGCACGCCGCGCGTGGCGGCGATTTCCGCGCTGACCTTCGCGCCCGGAAGCACGCCGCCGTGCCCGGGCTTGGCGCCCTGCGACAGCTTGATCTCGATCATCCTCACCTGCGGAAGCTGCGCGTTGTCGGCGAAGCGCGACGGATCGAAGCGACCTTCGGCGTTGCGACAACCGAAATAGCCCGAACCGATTTCCCACACCAGGTCACCGCCCGGCCCGCGGTGGTAGGGCGAAATCGAGCCTTCGCCGGTGTCGTGGTAGAAGTGCCCGCGCCGGGCGCCTTCGTTGAGCGCATGGATCGCGGCGGCGGAAAGCGAACCGAAGCTCATCGCCGAGATGTTCAGCACGCTGGCGAAGTACGGCTGCTTCGCCTGGTTGCCGACGGTGAGGCGGAAGTCGTGCGAGGCGATGTCGGCGGGCACCATCGAATGGTTGATCCATTCGTAATCCACGCCGTACACGTCCTGCTGCGTGCCGAAGGGACGCGTGTCGTTGACGGCCTTGGAGCGCTGGTACACCAGTGCGCGCTGCTGGCGCGAGAACGGCACCTCGGCGGTGTCGGATTCGATGAAGTACTGCCGCATCTCCGGCCCGATCGATTCCAGGCCGTAGCGGAAGTAGGCCAGGATCGGATAGTTGCGCCGCAGCGTGCTTCGACGCTGCAGCACGTCCCAGGTGCCCAGCAGCGCCAACACGCCGAACACGACCGCGACCCACCACCAGTCCGCGTCGAGGTAGGCGACGAAGGCGAACAGCACCGTGAGCACGATGCTCGCGAAGTAGGCGGCATACCGGGACATCCGGCTTCTCCTGGAACGACGGGCGGGGCGGTGCGTCCAGGCGCCCTGCGCTACGGGATCCGACTGGACGCACCCAGAGTAGTCCCGCCGCACCGTTCGCGGATAGGCACTCGATTCCCGAGCGCCACTGGATCGTGACGAAACGATCAGGCGTCGTAAGCGCGCGGCCGGCGTTTCACTTCGGCTTGGAGTACCACAGCGCGTTGACGATCACCCAGCGCTCGCCGAACTTCCCCATGTGGAAATAGTCGACGAACCAGGGCGTTTCCGCCCGCACCGCGGCGGCATTGCCGGCCACGTCCAGCACGGTGCATGCGCGGTCCCACGCCTCCCTGGGCGTCTTCAGCGCGCCTTGCCGCGTGAGCTCGACCAGTTCCTCCTTGCTCATGCGGCGCAGGCCGAGGCGTTCGTCCGGGGTGTCGCCCAGCACGCGCCGCTTGGCGAGGTCGGGGTGAAGCGCGCGCGCGACCCGCGCCGGATCGCCTTCCAGCTGGCCGTCGACATAGTCGAAGCAGGTGGCTTCGATCGCTGCGCGCGTGGGCGCGTCGATCGCGGCGGGCGGTGCGTTGGACGCGACCGATGCAGCGGCCAGCATCAGGCTCATCAGGGGCACGGGCGACTCCTTGCATGCGTGGACAGGAAGCAGGCGACAGCCTAACGCCTGCCGTCGCCCGGGAGCGGTCGCCCGCGCGCCATCCGCCGCGCGAAGGCCTCCGGCCGGCGCATGTGCCACCCTTGGCACTGCGCCTTCCGCCGACCGCCGCCCCCGCACACCCGAGCCCGCATGACGAAGCCCTCCTCTCCCCTCCTGCGTGAACGTGGCACCGCCGACAGCAACCGCGTCGCGATGGTCGAACTGTTCTTCGACCTGGTGTTCGTGTTCGCCGTGACCCAGCTCTCGCACACGCTCCTGGAGCACCTGACCGTGCAAGGCGCGTTGCAGACACTGCTGCTGTTCCTGGCGGTGTGGTGGCTGTGGATCTTCACCTCGTGGGTGACCAACTGGCTGGATCCCGATCGCACGCCGGTGCGGATGCTGCTGTTCGCGCTGATGCTCGGCGGGCTGCTGTTGTCGTCCTCGATTCCGCAGGCGTTTTCGGATCGTGGACTCGTGTTCGGCGCGGTGTTCGCGGCGATGCAGGTGGGCCGAACGTTGTTCGTCGCCGTGGCGATGCGCGGCCGTCATCGCGTGCTCCACGAGAACTTCGTGCGCATCGCGCTGTGGCTGATGGTGTCGGGCGCGTTCTGGGTGGTGGGCGGGCTGTCCGAGGGACCGACGCGCGCGGCCTTGTGGGTCGCGGCGGTCGCCATCGAGTACCTCGCGCCCGCGCTCTACTTCTACGTACCGGGCATGGGACGCTCGCACACCATCGACTGGGACGTCGACGGCCACCACCTGGCGGAACGGTGCGCGCTGTTCGTGATCATCGCGCTGGGCGAGTCGGTCCTGGTGACCGGCGCCACGTTCGCCGGGCAGGCGTGGACGACGCCGACCGTTACTGCGTTCGTCGTGGCGTTCCTCGGCAGCGTGGCGATGTGGTGGATCTACTTCGACACGGGCGCCGAGCGCGCCAGCCATCGCATCGCGCACTCGGACGACCCCGGACGCCAGGCGCGACTGGCGTACACCTACCTGCATCTGCTGATCATCGCCGGCGTCATCGTCTGCGCCGTGGCGGACGAGCTGTCGCTGGCGCACCCGGACCATTTCGAAGGCGACGGCCGCGCCGCGATCGCGGCGATGATCGGCGGGCCGATGCTCTACCTGCTGGGCGTGGCGCTGTTCAAGTGGGTCTGCAACGACCGCCGCGGCCCGCCGCTGTCGCACTGCGTGGGCATCGTCCTGCTCGCCGCGCTGGCACCGGCGGCGCTGGCGCACCTGCTGTCCCCGCTGGCGCTGGGCATGGCGACGACGCTGATCCTGATGATCGTGGCCACGTGGGAGACCATCGCGCTGCGTCGTGCATGACGCCGGCGGCGCTTAGCCGCCTTGGTCGAACGTCCCGGTCCGCACCTCGCCATCGCGCACGTAGCGGTTGATCAGCACGCCGCCGGGCGTGGTGATCGAATGCGCGAGGGTGAAGGCGGAAGGCGATGCGTCGTCGCCGAACAGGCGCTTTCCGCGTCCGAGCAACAACGGGTGGATCAGCAGCCGAAGCTCGTCGACGAGTCCGGCGGCCAGCAGTTGGCGAACCATCTCGCCGCTGCCGAAGGTCAACAAGGTCTTGCCGCCCTGACGTTTGAGGCCGCTCACCGCGTCGGAGAGGTGGCCTTCCAGCGCCTGGCTGTCTTTCCAGTCAAGGTCGTCGGCCCGGTGCGTGGCGACGTACTTGGTCGCGCGATTGAACGGGTCGGCGATGGCGTGGGCGCCAGAATCCGTCGGCACCTGCGGCCAGTACGAGGCGAAGATGTCATAGGTGCGACGCCCCAGCAGCAGGTCGAACGGCTGCGAAAGCAGTTCGTGCAGGTCGCGGCCACCGGCTTCGTCGGCATAGGGAACGATCCATCCGCCCAGGCGGAAGTCGCCGCTGGTGTCTTCCTCCGCGCCGCCGGGAGACTGGATCACACCATCAAGGCTGATGAACTCGGAAACGATGAGCTTGCGCATGCGGTCCTCCGCGTCGGAACCCGATCGGTTCCTGAGTACGACGAACGCTGGGGTGGTGGATCGACAGCCCCTCACTCCACCGGCAGGCTGAGGCTCACCGTCAGGCCGCCGCCCTCGCGGTTGGCCAGCGCGATGCGGCCGCCGTGGGCCTCGGCGATCTCGCGCGCCAGTGCCAGGCCCAGGCCGCTGCCGGTGCGCTTGGTCGAATAGAACGGCACGAGCGCATTCGCCAGCACCGCATCGGACATGCCGGGGCCGCGATCGCTGACTTCCACGCGCACGATGCGGCCGATCTGGCGGACGGTCAGCGTGACCTCGTCCTGGGACGAACCGGACTCGTGCGCGTTCTTGAGCACGTTGATCAGCGCCTGCTCCACCTGCGCGGGGTCGAAGTTCGCCGGCTCCGACGGCACCGGCCCGCGCTGGAATGCGTAATGCTGCTGCAGCCGCGACAGGAACGGCACCCACTCCACACGCTCCGGCTCCGGCACAGGCAACTTGGCGACGCTGGAATAGCCACGCAGGAAGCCGTGCAGGTGGCGCGCACGTTCTTCGATGGTCTCGAAGATGCGGCCGAGCTTTTCGTAATCCTCGCGCCGCAGCAGCTCCGCGCCGGAGTGCGCGAGCGAGGTGATGGGCGCCAGCGAGTTGTTGAGCTCGTGGCTGATCACGCGGATCACCTTCTTCCACGTCGCCACTTCCTGACGGTTCAACTCGGCGGTCAGGCGCTTGAACATGTAGAGCGTGTGCACGCGTCCATTGAGGTGGAAATCGCGGCGGGCGAGATGGTAGGTCTCTTCCTGGCCGGCGTGCTCGAAGCTGAAAAGTCGGTCGCGCCCTTCGCCCAGCGCTTCGCGCAGCGGCGCCGGCGTGCGTTCCATCAGCTGCGCGAACTTCAGGCCTTCGATCTTGCGGCCGTCGTGGAAGAGCTGGCGCGCGGCGAGGTTGCCGTAGACGATCGCGCCGCGGCTCTCGGTCAGCAGCAGCGCGGTCGGGGTGTTCTGCACCACGGTGTCCAGCAGCAGTTCGCGCTGGAACAGCGACTGGCGTTCCTCGCGCAGGACGCGGCCGAGCTCGTTGTGCGCTTCGACGAGATCGTCGAGTTCGTCATTGGACGGGCGCGTGACGCTGAAGCTGAAGTCGCCGTCGCGGAAACTCGCCACCGATCCCGACAGCGCGCGGAACAGGCTCAACTGGCGCGCCAGGTAACGTTGCGCGATCCACGGCGCGACGATGGCGCACACCAGCAGCGTCAGGCTGGCGCCGAGCAGTGCGTTGTCGAGCCAGTCGACCAGCAGCGCACCCAGCGCGACAGCCGCGAGCATTGCCGCGAACAGCAGCAGCGCGAGCTTTCCGGCCATCGAGAAGTGGCGTGCACGCGGTTGCATCGCATCACCGCGCAATGCCGAGCTTGTCCAGGCGGCGGTACAGCGCCTGGCGGCTCAGCCCGAGGTCGGCCGCGGCCTGGCTCATCACGCCGCCGGCGCGTTGCAGCGCGGCTTCGATCGTCTCGCGGTCGAGCTCGCCGTCGGCCTGCATTCGCGGCGAGTACGGCGTTGCGGGAAGCCCGAGTTCTTCGGCTTCCACGACGTCGGCATGCCCGAGCAGCAGCGCCCGCTGGATCGCATTCTTCATCTCGCGCACGTTGCCCGGCCACGCGTGCCGCAGCAGCGCGCCGCGTGCCGCGTCGCTGAGACGGCGGCGTCCTTCCAGGAAGGATTCGGCCAGCGGCAGGATGTCGCCGCGACGTTCCGCCAGCGGCGGCACGCGCAGTTCGATCACGTTGAGACGGTAGTAGAGGTCCTCGCGGAACGTGCCGGCGCGGATCATCGCCGGCAGGTCGGCGTTGGTCGCCGCGATCACGCGCACTTTCACCTGCCGCTCGCGGTTGGAACCCAGGCGCTGGAAGCGGCCGGTTTCCAGCACGCGCAGCAGCTTCATCTGGCCCGCGGGCGGCAGGTTGCCGATCTCGTCCAGCAGCAGCGTGCCACCATCGGCGGCCTCGAACTTGCCGTCGCGCGAGCGGTTGGCGCCGGTGTAGGCGCCCGCATCCGCGCCGAACAGCTCCGCTTCGATCAGCTCCGACGGCAGCGCGCCGCAGTTGAGCGTCACGTACGGGCCGTCGCGCACCGAGGAATTGGCCTGGATGATCTCGGCGATGCGCTCCTTGCCGGCACCGTTGGGGCCGCTGATGAGCACCGGCACATCGGCGCGCGCGACATGGCAGGCCAGGCTGATGAGTCGCTCGCTGGCCGGATCGTTGAAGACCACGCCGCGCAGGTCGTACTGGCGTTCCAGTTCCTGGCGACGGCGGCGCTCGCCGTCGCGGTGCTGCGCGAGCGCGCGGTTGGCCTCGCCCAGTTCCAGCAGGTTGGTCACCGTGGTCATCAGCTTGTGGTCGTCCCACGGCTTGCCCAGGTAATCGGCGGCGCCGGCCTTCACCAGCGCCACGGCCGACTCCAGCCGCGTCCACGCGGTGAGCAGGATGATCGGCAGGTCGGGGAAGCGATCGCGGATGGTGCGGAACAGGGCGATGCCTTCTTCGCCGGACGTGGTGTCGGCGGTGAAGTTCATGTCCTGGATGACGAGGTCGATCGTCTCGTCTTCCAGCAGCCGCAGGCCTTCCTCGGGCGATTCCGCGCTGAGTACGCGCAGGTCGGCCAGCGAGAACAGCACGTCGAGGGCGACGTGCACGGCGTGGTTGTCGTCGATGACGAGGATGGTCCGCATCGGGGCTTAGGGTAGCAGTGGGCAGGCGGCGAACGGCGCCGCGGTGAAAACCCCGGCGGCCATCCCCGCGAAAGCGGGCACGAGGCGTGCGGCTCCGGCGCCTCCGGAGAGTTAAGGCGCCGGAGCCGGATTCCCGCCCCGCGGGAATGACGGCCGGAATGCGTGGATGCCGACGCTACGTCATACCGTCCGCGTCGCCACCGCCGGCGACACGCGCGAGGCGCGCGTGGCCGGGCCGAACACCGCCAGCTGTCCCAGCAGCAGCACGGTCAGCGCGCCCAGCGGCGCGTAGTACCACGCCAGGCGCGGCAGTTCGTAGTGCTTCATGAGCCACAGGTTGAAGCCGTAGGTCATCAGCAGGCCAAGCGCGATGCCGATGCCGACCACGATCACGTTCTCCACCATGAAGTAGCGGCGGATGTCGAAGCGTCGCGCACCCAGCGCGCGGCGCGTTCCGATCTGCTTCACGCGTCGCGTCACCCAGAAGCTCACCATGCCGACGATGCCCAGGCCGGTGACGGCCAGCAGCGAGAAGATCACCGTGGTCAGCACGATGGTCATGGCACGGTCCTGGCGGTAGCTTTCGCCGCGCACTTCCTCGATCGAGCGCAATCCGCGCACGATGCGGCCCGTGTTGACCTCGCCCAGCTTGCGCTCGGCCTGCTTCATCACTTCGTCGCGTCGGCCGGGCTCGGTGCGGATGAGATAGCGCGCGGAGCTGTCGAACTCGCCGTCCTGGTACTGCGGCACCAGCATCGCGTGCTCGACCTTGTCCCAACCCACCCACGGCGCCTGCAATCGCTCCAGGATGCCGACGATGGTGCTGGACGAACCCTTGCCGCCCAGGCCGCTGTAGATGGGCTTTCCGAGCGCGTTGCCGTCGGGGTAGAGCTGGTCCGCCAGCGCCTGCGTGACGATGACCGAGTTCGGCGTGCCCTTGTCGTCGCGGCTGCGATAGCTCACGTCGTCGGCGGTGAAGTCGCGTCCGGCCACCAGATGCGCACCGAGCGTGTTCACGCCGTGCTCGTCCACGATGTAGAGCGCAGTCGGCGTGTTCTTGCGCTGCTCCTGCGGGACGCTGTCGGGCTGCGTTTCGAGGCCTTCGCTCCAGCCGCCGTTGGACAGCGGCACGGAGTTGATCGTGGTCGCGTCGACCACGCCCGGAATGGAGCGCAGCGCCTCCAGGTCCTGGCGCAGACTGCCGCGCAGGTCGAAGTCCGGCGCGAAGCCGAGGCTGGTGATGGTGAACAGCGACTGCTCGTCCATGCCGCTGGGGCGGTTCACCTTCTCGATGCGCTGCAGGATGATGAAGACGCTGTTGCACACGATGGCCAGTGTGATCGCCACCTGCAACGCGATCAGCAGCAGGCCGGTCTTGTTGCGCAGGAGCGCGTTGAGGATCGGGCGGAATTCCATGGTGATGTCCTCGCGATTACTGCGTCTTCAGCTGCGTGGCCGGCTGCACCTGGCAGGCGCGCCACGTCGGGTAGAGGCCGGCGATCAGACTGGCGACCAGGGCGATCAGCAACGACAGGCCGACCATGGTCCAGTCCAGCTCCGCAAGCTTCTCGATCGAGGTGCCCGCGTAGAGCTTGCGCAGCGCAAGCAGGCCCAGCCCGGTCAGCACCAGCCCGAGCAAACCGCCGGCGACGCCGACCAGCCCCGATTCGGTGAGGTACTGCGCGAAGACCGCCGGCTTGCTGGCGCCCACCGCACGACGCAGGCCGATTTCCGGCGCCTTGCCCATGAACTTGGCCAGCAGCAGACCCACGGTGTTGATCAGGCACACCGCGAAGAATGCAAACGCCAGCCACACCTGCGTGCGCACGTCACGACCGACGACACGCTGCGCCTCGAGGAATTGCGACACGGTGTACACGCGGTTGTTCACCGGGCGCGGGAAGCGGCCGGCCTTCTTCTGCTCGCCGACGTAGTCGTTGAGGAAGCTCAGGTAGCGTTGCGCGTCGGCCTCGTCCTTGACCTGCACCCACATGTCGATCCAGATGCAGTCCGATGTCAGCAGTCCCTGATAGCCCGGCCCGGAATCCTTGTAGCAGCTGTTGTTGGAGTTGCTGTTGAGCTGCTTCTCGATGCCGAAGGCGAACGGCACGAACACCGACTGCGGATCGTTGAACGCGCCGTTGGCGACATGGTAGACGCGCGGCGTCGGCCTCCACTTCTCCAGCACGCCCACGACGGTGAAGTCCTCGCCACCCAGGCGAAGCTTGCGGCCGACGCTGTTCTCGCCACCGAAGATCTTGTCGTTGGTCTCGCTGTCGATCACCGCCACACGCGCGGCGTTGCGGTCTTCGGCGGGCGTCCAGCCGGTGCCGTAGCGGAAGGGCGGCTCGAAGATCGGGAAGAAACCCGAGGTGGTGAACAGCGCTTCGACCATGTAGGGCTTGATCTCGCGCTTGTCCGGCTCCAGCGGAAGCACGTTGGGGAAGAACGCCGCTTCGTGCTCGGCCTTGTGCGCCTGCACGAGGTTGTTGGCGTCCTGATAGGTCATCAGGTCCGGCGGCTCGGTCGGGTTGTCCTCGTCCCACGGCTCGTTGACGTCCCAGTTGTCCAGCTGCACGCGGCGGACCTGTTCGTCTTTGTAGGACATCGGGTTGCTGGCCATCATGTGCAGCACCGTCATCGAGGTCATCGACATGCCGATGCCCAATGCGATCGCCGTGACCATCAACGCGGTGAGGATGCGGTTGCGCTTGAGCGAGATCATCGCCAGGCGCAGGTAGTAGGTGAACATGGGCGCCCTCCTCAGCCGGCCGTCACAGCGGCGGCGGCGGTCGCGGCGGCCACTTCGCCGCCCAGGCGCGGGGCATCGTCGAGGTCGGTGACCTGGCCGTCGATGATGTGCACGTTGCGCTGCGCGCGCGCGGCGAGCTCCGGATCGTGCGTGACCATCACGATGGTCGTGCCCTGCGCGTGGATCTCCTCCAGCAGCTCCATCACGCCGCGCGCCATCAGCGAATCGAGGTTTCCGGTGGGCTCGTCGGCGAGCAGCAGGCGCGGCGAACCGGCCAGTGCACGTGCGATGGCGACACGCTGCTGCTGGCCGCCGGAGAGTTCGGACGGGTAGTGCTTCATGCGCGAGGTCAGGCCCACGCGGCCCAACGCATGCTCGATGCGCTGCTTGCGCTCGGCCGCGCCCATGCGGCGGTAGCGCAGGGGCACGTCGATGTTGTCGAACAGGTTGAGGTCGGGGATCAGGTTGAAGCCCTGGAAGATGAAGCCGATCTTCTCGTTGCGCAGCCGCGAACGTGCGTTGTCGTCCAGGCCCTTCACCGATACGCCGTCGAGCAGGTAGTCGCCATCGCTGAAATCCTCCAGCAATCCGGCGATGTTGAGGAACGTCGTCTTGCCCGAGCCCGACGGCCCGGTGACGGCGACGAACTCGCCTTCGCGCACGTGGATGTCGAAGCCGCGCAACGCATGCGTCTCGATCATGTGGGTGCGGTAGACCTTGCTCAGGTGGGTCATCTTCAGCATGGCGGGCTCCTGGTGGTGCGTGTGTTCGTCGATGTGGATGCGGGTGTGATGCGTCGCGCGGCTCAATCGTTGACCATGACTTCGTCGGCGCCGTTGAATGCGGTGGTGTCGGAGATGACGATGCGGTCGCCCGGCTTCAGGCCCGACAGCACTTCCACGTCGGACAGACTGCTGGCGCCGGTGGTGATGGAAGTCTTGACGGCGGTGTCGCCGTCCATGACGTAGGCGACGCGACCGCCGCCGGTGTCGAGGAACGGGCCACGCTGGACCATCAGCACGTTGGGCTTTTCTTCGATCATCACGCGCGTGCTGACGCGCTGGTTCTGGCGAAGGCCGGTGGGGCGCTTGTTGTCGGGCTGCTGTTCGGCGAAACGCACGCGCGCCATCACCTGACCGTTCACCACTTCAGGCGAAACCGAACGCAGCGTGCCGTTGTACTTCTGCCCGCCGTAGCTGATCTCCGCGCCCATGCCCAGGCGCAGGTCGTCGGCGTAGCTTTCCGGCACGGGCAGTTCCACTTCCAGCTCGCGCAGGTCGACGACCACCAGCAGCGGCTGGTTCAGCGGCACCACGGTGCGGTCGGTGATGTTGACCGTGCCGACCATGCCGTCCACGGGCGAGCGGATGTTGAGTTCGTCCACCTGGCGTTGCAGTTCGTCGACGAGCGCCTGCTGGCGCTGCGCGAGCAGGTGCTTGTTGCGCGTGTCCAGACCGGCGCCGCGATCCTGCAGGCCGTAGTCGCGCTGTGCGTGCGACAGGCCGATGTCGGCCTTCTTCAGCGTGTCCTGCGCGCGGGCGACCTCGATGCTCGACACCGCGCCGCCCTCGAAGCCGCGCTGGCTGCGCTCCAGGTCGCGCAGGGCGGCAGTGCGGTCGATCTCGGCCTGGTCCAGCGCCTTCTGCGCGGTGGAGCGCGCCAGTTGCGCGTCCAGCGCGGCGCGGCCGGCTTCGGCCTGCAGGCTGGCGAGGGTGGATTGCTCCTGGACGAGCTTGCTGCGCAGCTCCGGGCTGTCGATCAAGGCCAACGTCTGGCCCTGCTTGATCGTGTCGCCGGCCCGGACCTTCAGGGTGACGGTGCCGGCGGCGGGCGCGTACAGGGTCGGGCTGACGGCGGCGACCATGCGCCCCTGCACCGCCACGTCCCGCACCAGCGTGCCGCGATGGACCTCGGCCGTGCGCAGGCGCTCGCCACTCACGGACTGCCCGGCGCCGAGCCAGCGGCCCAGCGTGGGCACGCTCAAGGCCAGCAGCAGTGCGGCCGCCACGCCGCCGCCGATGAGCAGCTGCTTGCGGCGGGGATGGGCGGGAGGCGCGGCGATAACGCGGTCTTGGCCGGAGGTGTCGCGGATCATGCGGTCTGGGACGAGTCGGGATGCCCTCATTACGAGCATGGACCGTGCCAACTTCTCATGTCTTAAATTTCAACCACTTGCGTCGGACGCACCGTGTCCGGGGCGTCCGCGCGGACACCCGGCTGTCCGCTGTACAGCAGGCGTCGCGTACCTCCCGCTAAACTGGTCGCCTTCCTGCTCTGGAGTTGCGCTGCATGTGTGGAATCGTTGGTGCGATCGCAGACCGCGACGTGGTGCCGGTGCTCATCGAAGGCCTCAAGCGCCTGGAATACCGAGGCTACGATTCCGCCGGCATCGCCGTGCTCGACGGCAGCAACGTCCGCCGCGTGCGCCGGACCGGCCGCGTGGCCGAGATGGAAGCCGCCGCGCAGAGTGAGGCGTTCAGCGCCACGCTCGGCATCGGCCACACCCGCTGGGCCACCCACGGCGGCGTGACCGAGGCCAATGCGCACCCGCACATCTCCTTCGGCGAGCTGGCGGTGGTGCACAACGGCATCATCGAGAACCACGACGAGCAGCGCGAAGCGCTGCGCGCCAAGGGCTACGTGTTCGAGTCGCAGACCGACACGGAAGTCATCGCCCACCTGATCCACTTCCATCAGTCGCAGGGCGCGGACCTGCTGACCGCCGTGCAGAAGGCCGTGCACGAACTCGTGGGCGCCTATGCCATCGCCGTGGTCAGCAAGCGCGAGCCCGAGCGCCTGATCGTTGCGCGCATGGGTTGCCCCCTGCTGGTGGGCCTGGGCGAAGGTGAGAACTTTGTCGCCAGCGATGTCTCGGCGATCCTGCAGGCCACGCGCCAGGTGATCTTCCTGGAAGAAGGCGATACCGCCGAAGTCACCCGCCAGGGCGTGCGCGTGTTCGACGTGCACGGCGTGGAGATCGCGCGCGAAGTGCACGTGTCCGACGTCTCGCTGGCGTCGCTGGAGCTGGGCCCGTACCGCCACTTCATGCAGAAGGAAATCCACGAGCAGCCGCGCGCCATCGCCGACACCATCGAAGCGGTGATGGACGCCAATGCCTTCAGCCCACTGCTGTTCGGCGCCAAGGCCGAAGACGTGCTGCGCGACGTGGACGGCGTGCAGATCCTCGCCTGCGGCACCAGCTACTACGCCGGCCTTACCGCGCGCTACTGGATCGAAGCGATCGCCGGGCTGCCGTGTTCGGTCGAGATCGCCAGCGAATACCGCTACCGCAAGGCGGTGGCGAACCCGAAGCACCTGATCGTCACCATCTCGCAGTCGGGCGAAACGCTCGACACGATGGAGGCGCTGAAGTACGCCAAGTCGCTGGGCCACGACCGCACGCTGTCGATCTGCAACGTGCCGGAGAGCGCGATCCCGCGCGCCAGCAAGCTGGTCTACTACACCCGCGCCGGCGCCGAGATTGGCGTGGCCTCCACCAAAGCCTTCACCACGCAGCTGGTGGCGCTGTTCACGCTGGCGGCCACGCTGGCGAAGCTGCAGAACCGCCTGAGCGTGGAGCAGGAAGGCCAGTATCTCGACGCGCTGCGCTTCCTTCCCGGCAGCGTGCAGCACGCGCTCAACCTGGAGCCGCAGGTCACCGCGTGGGCGGAGCGTTTCGCGCCGAAGCAGCACGCATTGTTCCTCGGTCGCGGCGTGCACTACCCGATCGCCCTGGAAGGCGCGCTCAAGCTCAAGGAAATCTCCTACATCCACGCCGAGGCGTATCCGGCAGGCGAGCTCAAGCATGGCCCGCTGGCGCTGGTGGACGCGGCGATGCCGGTCGTCGTCATCGCGCCGAACGACAGCCTGTTGGAGAAGGTGAAGTCCAACATGCAGGAAGTGCGCGCGCGCGGCGGCGAGTTGTTCGTCTTCACCGACGAAGACAGCCAGTTCGGTCCGTCGGAAGGCGTGCACGTGATCCGCGCACCGCGCAATGTCGGCGTGCTGTCGCCGGTGGTGCACGCCATCCCCGTGCAGCTGCTCGCCTACCACGCCGCCCTCGCCCGCGGCACCGACGTGGACAAGCCGCGCAACCTGGCCAAGTCGGTGACGGTGGAGTAAGCCGACTACGGCGTTCGCACTTTCTTGTCAGCTTCACGGCAGGGCCACTCAGCCGGCCGTGAAGCTTGGCGAACTCTCTTCGGCGCACTCGATGCGAACCGAGTCGCGCACTGATCACGCAGCCACCCGGGCTGACTTCGCGTCGTACGGCATCGATCGGCGAAACTGTCTCGCAATGCACATCCGCGCCCGGTGTTAATTTCGACCGGCCCGTCGCGATCACGCACATTGGTCGCGAAGTTCGGCGGTTGGGGCGTCAATGCGAGGATCAGCGCAGCGACACGCTTTTCAGCGGCCTTTTTCCACGGACGTCTTGCCTGTGCTGCGAGGCAAGGCGGGCACTTTCCTCCCACTGTTCGTCACCGGCAACGCCCTTACTTGCGGCGAAGATCCTGACGTCCGCCTACACCTTCGGCTTCTTCTTCGGCCGTTGCCACCCTTCGATGGTCGCCTGCCGCGCACGCGCGACGGTGAGCTTGCCTTCGGGCGCATCGCGCGTGACGACGGAGCCCGCGGCGATGGTGGCATCCTTGCCGATGGTGACCGGCGCCACCAGCGAGGAGTTGGAGCCGATGAACGCGCCATCCTCGATGGTGGTCCTGGACTTGTTCACGCCATCGTAGTTGCAGGTGATGGTACCCGCGCCGACGTTGACGCCCGCACCGATCACCGTGTCGCCCAGGTAAGTGAGGTGGTTGGCCTTGCTGGTCACGCCGATGCGCGTGTTCTTGGTCTCGACGAAGTTACCCACGTGCACGCCGTCGGCCAGCACGGTGCCCGGACGCAGGCGCGAATAGGGACCGATCTGCGCGGCCCCTTCGACGATGACGCCGTCCATGTCGCAGTGCGCACGCACCTCCGTGCCCGGGCCCAGCGTCACGTCCTTGAGCCGGCAGAAGGGGCCGATGCGCACGCCGTCGCCGAGCACGACGTTGCCTTCCAGCACGACGTCCACGTCGATCTCCACATCACGACCGACACGGACATCGCCTCGCTGGTCATAACGCGAGGGGTCTGCGAGGCGGGCGCCCTGCATGCACAGCGCGCGCGCTGCACGACGCTGGAACGCGCGTTCGAGCTGCGCAAGCTGCCATGCATCGTTGGCGCCCTCGACTTCGAGCGGGTCCTGCACATGCACCATCTCCGCCGCGTTGAATTCGGCGGCCGCCGACGCGAACACGTCGGTGAGGTAGTACTCGCCCTGCGCGTTGTCGTTGCCCAGATGCTGAAGCCAGCGACGCAGTGCTTCGCCATCGGCCACGAGGATGCCGGTATTGACGGTGCGGATCTCGCGCTGCTCGTCGTCTGCGTCCTTGTGTTCGACGATGCGGCCGACACGCCCCTGCGTGTCGCGCACGATGCGGCCGTAGCCGGTCGGGTCCTGCAGGTCCGCCACCAGCACGGCGATGCGGCCTGGTGCGGCCAGCAGGCGCTGCAAGGTCTCGGTGGTGATCAGCGGCACGTCGCCGTAAAGAATGAGCACGCGCGCATCGACTGGAATGGACGGCATCGCCTGCTGCACGGCGTGGCCCGTGCCCAGGCGCTGCTCCTGTTCGGTCCAGTGCAGATCGGTCTGGTCGGCGAAGGCCGCGCGTACCTGCTCGCCGCCGTGACCGTAGACCACGTGAATCCCCGTGGCTCCCAGCTGGCGCGCGGTATCGATCACATGGCCCAGCATCGGCTTGCCCGCAATCTTCTGCAGCACCTTGGCCGTGGAGGATTTCATCCGCTTGCCCTCGCCGGCTGCGAGGATCACGACGTGTAACGGGTTCATGCGGCCATCCTGTGCTGTGCGACCTTAAGATGTGGCGGAATCTTAGCAATCGCGATGCCCGCCCGGATCGACCCGACACTACCTGAAGGCCGGAGGGTTCCGCACCGGCGGCCTGACGCGGCCCTGTCTAGAATGTGCGCATGCGCAGATGGTTTTCCGGCTCCCCGTTGGTCCGCCAGGGCAGCAGCTACCTCGTGATAGGCCTGCTCCAGTTGCTGGTCGACTGGGCGATGTTCGTGTCGCTGAGCGCGATGGGCCTGGCCGTGGAGCCGGCAAACGTCCTGGGTCGGGTGAGCGGTGCCGTGCTGGGCTTCTGGCTCAACGGGCGCGTCACCTTCGCCGGAGAGGACACCAAGGTGGGGCGGCGACAGTTCGCGCGTTTCCTGACGATGTGGATCGCCACGACGGTGGTGAGCACGTGGTCTCTGGGCCATGTCGACGACACGGTGGGTCTGCAGTGGGCCTGGGTCGCCAAACCGGCCATTGAGCTCGTCCTGGCCTCGGTAGGCTTCGTGCTCTCGCGGCACTGGGTCTACCGGCGCTGAGGCAGCTTCGGCACCAAAGAAAAACGCCGGCATTGCCGGCGTTTTTCTTGTCCGCAGCCGGCCGTGCGGCCAGCGCGGGACTCAATGCTTCATGTTCTTGCGCAGACGCTCCAGCGCACTGAGCTGGGCGATGCTCATCGCCAACTGCGACTGGGCCTCTTCCATGCTCATCTTCGGATCCTTCTTCGACAGGATCCGCTCGGCCTCTTCCTTCGCGGCGCGGACGGCGGCTTCGTCGATGTCCTGCGCGCGCACGGCGGTGTCGGCCAGCACGGTGACGACGGTGGGCTGCACCTCAAGGATGCCGCCGGAGATCGCGAAGTCCAACTGCTCGCCGCCCGGCAGGGTCACGACGACCTTGCCCGGCTTGAGGCGCGTGATCAGCGGCGCGTGCTTCGGCGCGATGCCGAGCTCGCCGATCTCACCGGTGGCGACGACCAGCTCGGCCTCGCCGTGGAAGATTTCCTGCTCGGCGCTGACGATGTCGCAACGAATCGTGGATGCCATAGAGAACGTGCCTTTCTGCTTTGTCCCCCTCTCCCGTTTGCGGGAGAGGGCTGGGGTGAGGGTGAAGGCAGAGCCCTCACCCTAACCCTCTCCCGCAAGCGGGAGAGGGGACAAGATCAACGGATCAACCCGTGATCTTCTTGGCCTTCTCGACCGCTTCCTCGATGCCGCCGACCATGTAGAACGCCTGCTCCGGCAGGTGGTCGTACTCGCCTTCGACGATGCCCTTGAAGCCGCGGATCGTGTCCTTCAGCGCGACGTACTTGCCCGGCGAACCGGTGAAGACTTCGGCCACGTGGAACGGCTGCGAGAAGAAGCGCTCGATCTTGCGGGCGCGCGACACGGCCTGCTTGTCTTCTTCCGACAGCTCGTCCATGCCGAGGATCGCGATGATGTCCTTCAGTTCCTTGTACTTCTGCAGCGTCGACTGGACCTTGCGCGCGACGTCGTAGTGCTCGTGGCCGATCACGTTCGGGTCGAGCTGGCGCGAGGTGGAGTCGAGCGGATCGACCGCCGGGTAGATACCCAGCGAGGCGATGTTTCGCGACAGCACGACGGTGGCGTCGAGGTGGGCGAAGGTGGTCGCCGGCGACGGGTCGGTCAGGTCGTCCGCGGGCACGTACACGGCCTGGATCGAGGTGATCGAACCGGTCTTGGTCGACGTGATGCGCTCCTGCAGAACGCCCATTTCCTCGGCCAGCGTCGGCTGGTAACCCACGGCCGACGGCATGCGGCCGAGCAGCGCCGACACTTCAGTACCGGCCAGCGTGTAGCGGTAGATGTTGTCGACGAACAGCAGCACGTCACGGCCCTTGCCCGAGGCGTCCTTCTCGTCGCGGAAGTACTCGGCCATGGTCAGGCCGGTCAGCGCGACGCGCAGGCGGTTGCCCGGCGGCTCGTTCATCTGGCCGTACACCATCGCGACCTTGTCGAGGACGTTGGAGTCCTTCATCTCGTGGTAGAAGTCGTTGCCCTCGCGGGTACGCTCGCCCACGCCGGCGAACACGGACAGACCCGAGTGCGCCTTGGCGATGTTGTTGATCAGTTCCATCATGTTGACGGTCTTGCCGACGCCGGCGCCGCCGAACAGGCCGACCTTGCCGCCCTTCGCGAACGGGCACATCAGGTCGATGACCTTGATGCCGGTTTCCAGCAGGTCGTTACCCGAGGACTGGTCCTCGTACGACGGAGCGGCGCGGTGGATTTCCCAATGGTCGGAAGCGGCAACGTCGCCGGCTTCGTCGATCGGGCGACCCAGCACGTCCATGATGCGACCCAGCGTGCCGGCACCGACCGGCACCGAGATGCCCTTGCCGGTGTTGTTGGCCACCAGGTTGCGCTTGAGGCCGTCGGTCGAGCCGAGCGCGATGGTGCGCACGACGCCGTCGCCCAGCTGCTGCTGCACTTCGAGCGTGATCTCGGTGTTGGCGACCTTAAGCGCGTCGTACACCTTCGGCACGGACTCGCGCGGGAACTCGACGTCGACGACGGCGCCGATGATCTGAACGATCTTGCCCTGACTCATTGTGGTTGCTCCGATTAACTTTGTTCGTTTCGGCGGCTTGCGTCGCCTGATTGATGCGTTGGGATTCGTGATTCGGGATTCGGGATTCGTAAAAGCGCGCTGCGCTGCTCTATCGAATCTCCAATCCCGACTCCCGAATCCCGGCTTTGATTACACCGCCGCGGCGCCGCCGACGATTTCCGAGATTTCCTGGGTGATCGCCGCCTGGCGGGCCTTGTTGTAGACCAGGTTCAGCGTGCCGATCAGCTTGGTGGCGTTGTCGGAGGCGGCCTTCATCGCGACCATGCGCGCGGCATGCTCGGAGGCCACGTTCTCCAGCACCGCCTGGTACACCAGCGACTCGACGTAACGGTTGAGCACGTGCTCCAGCACGGTCGCCGCGTCGGGCTCGTAGATGTAGTCCCAGTCGTGCTTGGCGACCTGCGTCTCCGCCGGCGGCAACGGCAGCAGCTGGTCGAACGCCGCGCGCTGCGTCATCGTGTTGACGAAGTCGTTGTAGCAGATGAAGACGCGGTCCAGGTTGCCGGCGCTGTAGCCGTCCAGCATCACCTTGATGACGCCGACCAGCTGTTCCAGCTTCGGCTGGTCGCCCAGGTGCGTGACCGAGCCGACCATGTTGACCTTGATGCGACGGAAGAACACCGACGCCTTCTGGCCGATGGTGACCACGTCGATCTCGACGCCCTGCTCCTGCCACTTGCGGAACTCGCCCAGCAGTTTGCGGAACAGGTTGTTGTTCAGGCCGCCGGCCAGGCCGCGGTCCGACGACACGATGATGTAGCCGACGCGCTTCACGTCCTGGCGCTCGACCAGGTACGGATGCTGGTAGTCGGAATTGGCCTGCGCCAGGTGGCCGATGACCTGCTTCATCACGCGCGCATACGGACGCGAGACCTTCATGCGTTCCTGCGCCTTGCGGATCTTGGAAGCCGAGACCATCTCGAGCGCGCGCGTCACCTTGCGGGTGTTCTGCACGCTCTTGATCTTGGATTTGATTTCGCGTCCGCCTGCCATCTTTTCGCTCGCTTCGCTCGTTCGGGAATGGGGAATCGGGAATGGGGAATCGTCAGGAGCACGTTGCTCTGGCTTCTACGATTCCCGATTCTCCTTATTCGATTCCCGGCTTCACCAAGTACCGGTCTGCTTGAACTCGGCGATGCCCTGCTTGAAGGTCGCCTCGATCTCGTCGTTCCAGTTGCCGGTGCCGTTGATCTTGCTGACCAGCTCGCCCTGGGTGTTGATGAAGTGCGAGTGCAGGCCTTCTTCGAACGACAGGAGCTTGTTGACCGGCACGTCGTCGAGGTAACCCTCGTTGACGGCGTAGATCGACAGGGCCTGCAGCGCGATCGGCATCGGCGCGTACTGCTTCTGCTTCATCAGCTCGGTGACGCGCTGGCCGCGCTCGAGCTGCTTGCGGGTGGCTTCGTCCAGGTCGGAGGCGAACTGCGCGAACGCAGCCAGCTCACGGTACTGGGCGAGCGAGATGCGGATGCCGCCCGAGAGCTTCTTGATGATCTTGGTCTGGGCCGCACCACCGACGCGCGACACCGAGATACCGGCGTTCACGGCCGGGCGGATGCCGGCGTTGAACAGGTCGGTTTCCAGGAAGATCTGGCCGTCGGTGATCGAGATCACGTTGGTCGGCACGAACGCGGACACGTCGCCGGCCTGCGTTTCGATGATCGGCAGCGCGGTCAGCGAACCGGTCTTGCCCTTCACTTCACCGTTGGTGAACTTCTCGACGTACTCCTCGGACACGCGCGCGGCGCGCTCGAGCAGGCGGCTGTGCAGGTAGAACACGTCGCCCGGATAGGCTTCGCGACCCGGCGGGCGCTTGAGCAGCAGCGAGATCTGGCGGTAGGCGACGGCCTGCTTGGACAGATCGTCGTACACGATCAGCGCGTCTTCGCCGCGGTCCATGAAGAACTCGCCCATCGTGCAGCCGGAGTAGGCGCTGATGTACTGCATCGCGGCCGACTCGGACGCCGTGGCGGCCACGACGATCGTGTGCGCCAGGGCGCCGTTCTCTTCGAGCTTGCGCACGATGTTGGCGACGGTCGAGGCCTTCTGGCCGATCGCCACGTACACGCACTTGATGCCCGTGCCCTTCTGGTTGATCACCGCGTCGATGGCCAGGGCGGTCTTGCCGGTCTGGCGGTCGCCGATGACCAGCTCGCGCTGGCCGCGGCCGATCGGGATCATCGCGTCGACGGTCTTGTAACCGGTCTGCACCGGCTGGTCGACCGACTTGCGCCAGATCACGCCCGGGGCAACGCGCTCCACCGGAGCGGTCTGCGTGGCGGCGATCGGGCCCTTGCCGTCGATCGGCTCGCCCAGCGCGTTCACCACGCGGCCGAGCAGCTCACGGCCGACCGGCACTTCGAGGATGCGGCCGGTGGTCTTGGCGACGTCGCCTTCGCGCAGGTGCTCGTAGTCACCCAGGACCACGGCGCCGACCGAGTCGCGCTCCAGGTTCAGCGCGAGCGCGTAGGTGCTGTTCGGCAGCTCGATCATTTCGCCCTGCATCACGTCGGCCAGGCCGTAGATGCGCACGATGCCGTCCGACACCGACGTCACGGTGCCTTCGTTGCGCGCTTCGGCGGTCAGCTTGACCTTCTCGATGCGGGTCTTGATCAGTTCACTGATTTCGGACGGGTTGAGCGTGGTGGTTGCCATGGGTGAGTCCCTTGATCCGGCATTACCCGGAATTTGCAGATGAATTCGTTATTGCGAGAGCGTCGACTGCAGGCGTTCGAGCTTGCCCTTCAGCGAGCCATCGATGACCACGTCGCCCGCGTCGATCACGGCGCCGCCGATCAGCGAGGCATCGACCGCCGTCTCGATCTCGACCTCGCGGCCGAAGCGCTTCTTCAGCGCGGCCTTGATGGCCTCGAGTTCGGCGCCGGGCAGTTCGCTGGCGGCGGTGACGCGCGCCTTGACCACGCGCTCGGCTTCGGCGCGCAGGTCTTCGAACAGGCCGGTGATTTCCGGCAACAGCGCCAGACGGCGGTTGTCGGCCAGCAGGCCGAGGAAGCGCGTGAACGCTTCATCGGCACCGTCCGGCGCGAGCAGGCCAACGGCGTCGGCCGGGTTCAGCAGCGGATGTCCGAGCAGCGCCTGGGCCTGCGGATCGGCGGCCACGCGCGAAGCGAAGGCGAGCGCCTGCGACCACGCAGCGGTGCGACCGCCCTCGCGCGAAAGCGCGAAGGCGGCACGGGCGTACGGACGGGCGAGGGTCAAGGCCTGGGTCATTTCAGATCATTCCGCTCGAGCGAGCCTGGTAGATGCCGCGTACAGATCAAAGCTGGGCTGCCAGCTCATCGAGCAGCGCCTTGTGGGCGTTGGCATCGATTTCGCGCTTTAGCAGCTTCTCGGCGCCGGTCACGGCCAGCGTGGAGACCTGCTTGCGCAGTTCCTCGCGGGCACGGTTGGACGCCGCGGCGATCTCGGCTTCGGCCGCCGCCTTCTGGCGATTGGCTTCGCCGACCGCATCGTTCTTGGCCTGGTCGATGATCTGATTGGCGCGCTGGTGCGCCTGCTCGATGATCTCGTTGGCCTTGGTACGCGCGGCACGCAGCTCGGCATCGACGCTCTGCTGGGCCTGTGCGAGGTTCTTCTGGCTCTGCTCGGCAGCGGCCAGACCCTCGGCAATCTTTTGTTGACGTTCTTCGATCGCCTTGTTCAGCGGCGGCCAAATGAACTTCATCGTGAACCAGATAAGCACGATGAACGTGATCATCTGGCCGAAGAAGGTCATGTTGAGATTCATGACAGCTCCGATGGAACTTTTTTCTGTCGAGCGGTTACGCCCGGGAGAGCCGTCCGCATGGCGGACGGCTCAGCAAGACCGTGCAGCCTGATTAGGCGCCAGCAGCCTGCGTCAGCGCGCCCAGCAGCGGGTTGCCGAAGGCGAACAGCAGGCCGACGGCCAGCGCGATGATGAACGCCGCGTCGATCAGGCCCGCCAGCAGGAACATGCGGCCCTGCAGCATCGGAACCAGCTCCGGCTGACGGGCAGCCGACTCAAGGAACTTCGAGCCCATCAGCGCGATGCCGAGGCACGCGCCGATCGCGCCGAGGCCGACCATCATGCCGATCGCGATAGCGGTCAGGCCCTGCACACTGGCGATGAATTCCATGGTTTTCTCCTACTGAAACGTTTTGGTTTGGACTAACGGGAAGGTGAAGCGGAAGGTGAAGCGGAATCAGTGACTCTCGTACGCGCCGGCGATGTAGACGACGGTGAGGATCATGAAGATGAAGGCCTGCAGCAGCACGATCAGGATGTGGAACAGCGCCCAGGCGATGTTGAACACCACGCCCGGCACGAACATCAGCAGACTGCCGCCCAGCAGGCCGGCGATCAGCATGAAGACCAGCTCGCCGCCGTACATGTTGCCGAACAGTCGCATTGCCAGGCTGACCGGCTTGACGAGGTATTCGATGACGTTGAGGCCGAGGTTCGCCGGGGCCAGCGCGATCTTGGCGCCGGCACTGTGCGCGTGGAACGGCGCGGTCAGCAGTTCCTTGCCGAAGCCGAAGCCGCCCTTGGCCTTGATCGAATGACCCAGGATGAGGAAGAACACCACCACCGACAGGGCGAGCGTGGTGTTGAGATCGGCCGTCGGAACCCAGCGGAAGTAGGTGTGGTGCGCAGCCTCCGCGCCGGCGGCCAGCTTGACGGCCGTGTACGGCGCATCCAGCGGCAGCAGGTCCATCGCGTTCATCAGCACGACCCACATGAAGATCGTCAGCGCCAGCGGCGTGATCGAACGACGGTCGCCGTGGAAGCTGTCCTTCACCTGGCCGTCGATGAACTCCAGGATGAGTTCGACGAAGGCCTGGCCCTTGGACGGCACACCTGCAGTGGCCTTGCGCGCGAAGAACGCGAACCAGGCGATGAAGATGAGACCCAGCACCAGCGACACCGCCCAGGTGTCGATATGGAACGCACCGCCGAACAGATCGATCGTGTTCTGCTGGAGGTGATGCTGGATGTATTCGTTCAGGCCGCCCGAACCGGTCTGTTCGCTCACGAAAGACACCTTATCGTTTCAAAAGATTGGCCAGCACGAATGCAAGCGTCGCCGCAAGCACTCCCACCAGCATCGGCAATGGCGGCAGCTTGAACCCGGCCAGGCCGAGCGTTAAAACTGCAAACACCACCACCCACTTCAACATCACCCCGGCCAGAAGCCGCCCCATCGCCATGCCGGCCGGCTGGATGCCGCCGCCCAAGGCCAATAGGGCCGCCACCACCCCACCCGCAACGATCGCGCCACCGCCGACCGCCGCCGCCAGCGCCTGAGGCGCCCCGAGGGGGAGGAAGGCCAGCGCGACCAGCGCTGCCGCGCCGGCCTGCCAGGCAGTCGCGCGCGACGCCAGCCGGCGACCTGCGGACAAGGGATCGTGCACGCGGGACTCGTCGGTCTGGGGCAGGCGCAAAGCGCCCGGTAGAGCCGCAAAAGTATAAAGGGAGCCTTAAGTCCGGGCAACCGGCAGGGGTCACGGTTAGCCGATTCAGCGCATGCCCGCAGTTTTGGAGGCTTCCGGAAAGAAGTTTCTGACGATAGACGCAAGCTATCGAGCAAACCGGAACATTCGATTGGACCCGCCAGGTCGAGCCTCCATAATGAGAACCACTCTCACTTGAGGACTCCGCCATGGCCAAGACCTTCAGCTTCGCCGCCGTCCATTTCAGCGTCGCCTTCACGATCGGCTACCTGATGACCGGCAGCGTATGGGTCGGCGGCGCCCTCGCCCTGGTCGAACCGGCCTGCAACACCGTCGCGTTCCATTTCCACGAGAAGGTGTGGAAGCGCATCGAGGCGCGGCGCCAGCGCGGGCTCCCGGGCCAGGACACGGTCACCGCCTGATTTTCGCCGCGAAGGCACGGAACCTTTCGGCGAACCGCCGGTCCCACCTCACGATCGCCCACCGACGCTTACCTCCTCGTCAACGGTTGTCGTGTTGGGCACTCCGAAGCCCCGGCGCATGCCGGGGCTTCTCCTTTTGCTCGGTCCGATCGCACGCACCGCACTCGCGCACAGCGCAGTCGAGTTCACGACATCGCAAACGAAAACAGGCGCGGGGATCCGCGCCTGTTCCGTTCGTGCCACGCGAAGCGGACGACTTACTTCTTCTTCGGAATGTAAAGGTCCGTGATCGTGCCCTCGTACACCTCGGCGGCCATTGCCACGGTCTCGCTGAGGGTCGGGTGCGGGTGGATCGTGTGGCCGATGTCGCCCGCTTCGGCGCCCATCTCGATGGCCAGCGCCACTTCGCTGATCAGGTCGCCCGCGTGCACGCCGACGATACCGCCGCCGATGATGCGATGCGTCTTCTCGTCGAAGATGAGCTTGGTGGTGCCTTCGCCGCGGCCGATCCCGACCGCACGCGCGGAGGCCGCCCACGGGAACTTGCCCACGCCCACGTGCAGGCCCTTGGCCTTGGCTTCGGTTTCGGTGACGCCGACCCAGGCGATTTCCGGATCGGTGTAGGCCACCGACGGCACCACGCGCGCAACCCACTCACGCTTCTCGCCCGCCGCAACTTCCGCCGCCAGCTTGCCTTCGTGCGTGGCCTTGTGCGCCAGCATCGGCTGGCCGACGAGGTCGCCGATGGCGAAGATGTGCGGGACGTTGGTGCGCATCTGGCGATCGACCGGAATGAAGCCGCGCTCGGTCACCTGCACGCCGGCCTTGTCGGCGTCGAGCTTGTTGCCGTTCGGCGCGCGACCCACGGCGACCAGCACGCGATCCCACGTGCCTGCCTCCAGGCCCGGCGTGGCGCCGGCTTCGGCAGCCTCGAACGCAACGCGGATGCCGTCCTTCGCCGCCTCGACCTTCGCCGCCTTGGTCTTCAGGTGCACCACGACGCCCTGCTTCTTCAGGCGATCGGCCAGCGGCTTCACCAGGTCCTTGTCGGCGCCCGGCATCAGCTGGTCCATGAACTCCACGACCGTGACTTCGCTGCCCAGCGCCTTGAACACCGTCGCCATTTCCAGGCCGATGATGCCGCCGCCGACGACGAGGAGCTTCTTCGGAATCTCCGCCAGTTCCAGCGCGTCGGTGGAATCCATCACGCGCGGGTCGTCCCACGGGAAGTTCGGCAGCTTCACCGCCTGCGAACCGGCCGCGATGATGCACTGCTCGAAGCGCAGTAGCGTCGTCTTGCCATTGTCGCCGGCGATCTCCAGCTCGTTGGGCGAAACGAAACGCCCGACGCCTTGCACCGTGCGCACCTTGCGCTGCTTGGCCATGCCGGCCAGGCCCTTGGTGAACTGGTTGACGACCTTGTTCTGTTTGAAGTCGCGCAGCTTGTCGAGGTCGATCTTCGGCTTGTCGAAGCTGATGCCGATGTCGGACGAATGCGCGGCTTCCTCGATCAGCGCCGCCGCGTGCAGCAGCGCCTTGGACGGAATGCAGCCCACGTTGAGGCAGACGCCGCCGAGGCTGGCGTAACGCTCCACGAGCACCGTGTCGAGGCCGAGGTCGGCCGCGCGGAACGCGGCGGTGTAACCACCGGGGCCGGAACCGAGCACGACGATGCGGCATTCCACGTCGGCCTTGCGACCGGTGCCGAGCGCAGGCTTGGGCGCTTCGCTGGCCGGTGCGGCGGGCGACGGCGCGACCGGCGGCTTCGCCGTTTCCGGCGCAGGCGCTGCGGCCGGCGCGGGCGGCTGCGCCTTGGGCGCGGCGGCTTCGCCGGCGCCTTCCAGGATCGCGATCACCGCACCTTCGGCCACCTTGTCGCCGATCTTCACCTTGATTTCCTTCACCACGCCGTCGGCCGACGAAGGCACTTCCATCGTCGCCTTGTCCGATTCCAGCGTGACCAGGCCCTGGTCCTTCTTCACCGTGTCGCCGACGGCGACCAGCAATTCGATCACCGGTACGCCGTCGTAGTCGCCGATGTCCGGCACCTTGACTTCAATGGTCGCCATTGTGGGGTTCTCCTGCAGCTCAGCCGGTGGCGCCGGCGAGCGTCTGTTCCAGTTTGTCCAGCGATTCTTCGAGTTCGCGCCAACGCTTGAAGCGCTTCTCGTCGCTGGCATCGGTCGCCTCGATCATGAGGCCGACCTGCTCCATCATTTCCGCGACCGGGCCGCAGCCGGGCTGCAATCCGCTCACGCGCAGCGGTTGGCCCGCGGCGGTGTCGTCCACGACGAAGAGCAGCACTTCGCCTTCGTGGAAGTCGGCGTTGCGATCGGCCGGAACCTGTGCGTTCAGTGCGCGCTGCCAATCGGCGAGCACGCGACGCGCGAGCGCGGCCGGCATCGGCACTTCCACCACGTCGGGTTGCTGGCCCACGCGCAGTTCGCGCTTGCCGCCGCTCCACACGGCGACGCGTTCATCGGCTTCGGTGAAACGCAGGCGCCAATCGCCCTCGCCTTCGCCCGCGAACAGCTGCACGCCGCTCTCGACGCTGCGCGCCGGCAGGCGCGTCAGGCTGAGCACGGGCTTGTTGCCGGCGAAGAACAACTGCTCCACGGCGGAGCCGTAGTTCTCCGTCGCCGGCGGCCAGCCGCGGCCGAGGTCGACCTTGCACGCATCGTCGGCACGCGCGACAGGCGCGGCCACCAGCTGTGCCGCGAGCACTGCCGCGGCCAGGC
Organism: Lysobacter sp. MMG2; assembly: GCF_016735495.2. GTDB lineage: Bacteria > Pseudomonadota > Gammaproteobacteria > Xanthomonadales > Xanthomonadaceae > Lysobacter_J. The sequence goes on along the minus strand of NZ_JAERQY020000004.1, from coordinate 218,110 downwards.
CCAGCGCGCGCCGCGTCACAGCAGCACGCGCCGCATGTCGGCCAGCAACTGCGCCAGGTGCGCGGTGAAACGCGCGGCCGCGGCGCCGTCAATGACGCGGTGGTCGTAGCTCAGCGACAGCGGCAGGATCAGGCGCGGCGCGAACTGCTTGCCGTCCCACACCGGGCGGATCGCCGACTTGGACACGCCGAGGATCGCGACTTCCGGTGCATTCACGATCGGCGTGAACTTGGTGCCGCCGATGCCGCCCAGCGAGCTGATCGAGAAGCAGCCGCCGGTCATGTCGGCCGGGCCGAGCTTGCCGTCGCGCGCCTTCTTCGCCAACTCCGAGGTTTCCTGCGCGATCTGCATCACGCCCTTCTTGTCCACATCGCGCACGACCGGCACGACCAGCCCGTTGGGCGTGTCGGCGGCGAAGCCGATGTGGAAGTACTTCTTCAGCACCAGATTCTCGCCGGTGGCGTCGAGGGAGGCGTTGAAGTTCGGGAACTTCTGCATCGCCGCGACCGAGGCCTTCATCAGGAAGGCGAGCATCGTGAGCTTCACGCCGCCCGCTCCAGAAGAGCGCGCTTCGTTTTCCTTGTTGAGCGCGACGCGCAGCTCTTCCAGGTCGGTGATGTCGGCATCGTCGTGCTGCGTGACGTGCGGGATCATCGCCCAGTTGCGCGCGAGGTTGGCGCCCGACAGCTTCTGGATGCGCGACAGCGCCTTGGTTTCGATCTCGCCGAACTTGGCGAAGTCCACCTTCGGCCACGGCAGCAGGTTGAGACCGCCGCCACCGGCGACCGGTGCAGCGCCGGCGGGCGCGGCCACGCCGCCTTCCATCACCGACTTGACGAACTTCTGCACGTCTTCCTTGGCGATACGGCCACCGCGCTCGCTGCCCGTCACCTGCGACAGGTCCACGCCGAGCTCGCGCGCGAACAGGCGCACCGCCGGGCTGGCGTAGGGCACCTTGTCGGGCATCAGTTCGGAGGAATCGAACGACACCGGCGGCGTGCGCGGCGGCATCGCCTCCGGATCGGTGCCGGGACGCGAGGCGTCGATGGATGCCTGCGCGATGCGGTCGGCCTGCTGCGGCACGACCACCGGTTCGACCTTGCTGCCGGCCTCCGCGGCGCGGACCTGCTGCGAGGGCGCGGCCGGTTCGGCGCGCGGCGGCTCGGCGGCCTTGGCCGGTGCGGCAGCGGGCTTGGGCGCTTCGGCCGCGGGTGCGGCGTCGGTCGCCTCGATCATGGCGACCACGCTGCCTTCCGACAGCTCGTCGCCGATCTTGACCTTGATTTCGCGGATGACGCCGGCGAACGGCGCCGGGACTTCCAACGTCGCCTTGTCGGATTCGAGCGTGACCAGGCCCTGGTCCTGCTTGACCGTGTCGCCTACCGCGACCAGCAATTCGATCACCGGCACGCCTTCATAGTCCCCGATGTCGGGAACGCGTGCTTCTTTGAGCTCAGCCATTGTGGGGGGTCCCGCAGACGCGAAAACCCTATTGTGCTGGTTGACGGCCCATGCGCCAACCGCGTCCGCCGTACGTCACGGTATCCGACACTCAATGTGTGGTTTCGGGCCCGGCAGTGGCCCGGGCGGCCTCTTCGGCGGGGTCCGGTCCGGGGTGCGCGGGCGGGGTTGTCGGCTCGGCAGGACGGGCTTCCAGCAGGTTCAATGCCTGGCCGCCGGGCAGGCGGAATTCCAGCGCATCGTCGATCCGGTCCAGCTCGACCATCCGTCGGCACAGGCTGTCGGCGCGCTGCTCCAGCGCACGCGCGCGCGGCTGGACCCTCGCTTCGATCTGGGCATCCAAGCGTTCGAGCCGCTTGAGCCGGCTGGTGTCCCCGCTGAAAGCCGCGCCGATGGCGCCGGACACGATGTCGCCTATCATGCTGGGGATCACCTCCGATACCGCCTCGCCGATGCCCTGTCCCAGGTCGCGCGAGTTGAAGCGCGTCGCCGTCACGGATCGTGCCAGGCGTGCGTCGATCTGCGAGCGCGCGCGATCGAGTTTGAGCTGCACCGACTTGGGGTCGTTGCTGAAGCCGGCCGCCACCTCGCCCAGCACGGTGAAGGCGATGTCGGCGGCGTCGCGGCCGATGGCCTGCGCCTCGGGCATCGCGGCGCGCGCGCCGGCTTCGAAGTCGGCAATGCGCTGACGGTCGGCCTTGCCCAGTTCCACCCAGCGGTCGTCGACGAACAACCGCCCCTGGCGCATCACGATCGCTTTCGGCACGCCGGATTCGCGCGTGAGGATGACGCTGCGCTCGTCGATGGTCAGGTCGTAGTCACTGTCCATGTTGCACGACGCGTCGAGGTCGACCTCCGCCGCGAATGCGCCCTGCGCCGCGCAGGCGGCGAGCAGCAGGCACGACGCTAACAGTCGATTCATGGAGCGATCCCCCGCGGTCCGTGGCCTTCCTATCTTGCCTCGCGGGCGCGGCGATGTCCTCCACCGGCACTGCACGCTCTTTCAGCCGCGCGTGCGTGGAGCAGGCGTGAACGTATAACGCACGGGCTCAACGGCGATTCAGCTGCTGCGTGGCAGACGCGCGCACCGCCGCGAAGCACGTTCGCATCGCGAAAGTTCCGTGAGCGTGGGTTCGCGGGGCAAGAACGATTCATGCGTCGATCGCTAAGTTGGCGCCGCCTTGCGAAAGGCAGCCTCCCCCAAGGCATGCATCCAATAACGAGGAGTTCTCTCCATGAAGCATTTCCGTCAGTTGACCCTGGCCATCGTGGCCACCCTGGCCATTGCCCCGTCCGCGTTCGCACAGGACATCACCGGCCCGGACACCAGCGGCAAGCGTTTCGCCGTCGTCGGCGGCTACGCACTTTCCGAGCCGACCAAGAACCCGTCCATCGACGGCACGCGCACGAACGTCGACGGCTCCGGCGCCGCCACGCTGAGCGCCAACTACTACATCACCGACAACATCGCCGTTGAGGCGTGGGGCGCGGCCGACAAGTTCGGCAATCGCGTCAGGACGCCGAACGGCAAGATCGCCAGCGTCGACACGCAGCCTTACGCGCTGAGCGGCCAGTACCACTTCGGCACCACGCAGAGCATCGCGCGCCCGTTCGTGGGCCTGGGTTACTACGAAGCCAATACCGACGGCGAGAAGGCCGAGCCGAGCGGCGCGCTCGCCGGCCAGCGCATCGGCGTGGGCACCGCGAAGGGTGCGATGGCGACCGCGGGCGTGGACGTCAACATCACCCCGACCTGGTTCGCGCGCGCCGACGTGCGCTACATGCAGGACACCACCGGCCAGCCGGACGTCACCGTCGACGGCGCGAAGGTCGGCAAGGCCGAGCTGAATCCGGTGAGCGTCGGTGTGGGCCTGGGCGCCCGCTTCTAATCACCATCGTTCCATCGACGTGCGAAACGGGCCCCTCGCGGGCCCGTTTCCCGTTCGGCATCACGCATCACCACATTTCCATCACGCCGGGCCCGACCGCGTCCTTGACGCGTTCACGCGGCTATAACCGCCGACCGTTAGGGTCGCGGTGATTCCGGCAGACCACCCGCAAGGAGTTCCCGCATGACCACGAAGCTCGACAAGCCCCTGCGTCGCGAGATCCAGATCGAAGAGCGCGCCTACACCCTCACCATCGACGCCGATGGCCTGAAGCTGGTCGAGAAGGGTCGCCGCAACGGCCAGGAACTGCGCTGGGCCGACCTGGTGAGCGGAAACACGGCGCTCAACGCCGCACTGTCGGCCAGCACCGAGCGATAACCGCACCGGCCTGCGCCGGGCGCCAGCGCACGCACGGTGAGCCCTCACCGTGCCGTGCTTCCGGGCTGCGCCCGTGCGAGCTGCTCGCCTCAGGGGTGCTCGGCTTCCACGTGCACGCGCTCGCGGCGGATCAGGTACAGGCCGCTGACCACGATGATGGCCGCGCCGATCCAGGTGATCGCATCGGGCAGCACGCCCCAGAAGGTCAGGTCGAACAGCACGCCCCACACCAGCGCGGTGTATTCCAGCGGCGCGATGGCCGAGGCCTCGCCCAGGCGGAATGCTTCGGTGATCGCGTACTGCCCCAGCGCACCGGCGACGCCGATGCCGGCGATCAGCCACAGGTCCTCGCGACGGATCGGCACCCACTCCGGCCACGCCAGCACGCCGGCGCCGACGGCGATCATCACCATCAGCCACACCATCATCGACTGCGTGCTGTCGGTGCGCGCGAGCACGCGCACGGTGATCGCGCTGATCGCGTACATCACCGCCGCCACCAGCACGGCCAGCGCCGCCAGGCTGATCATGCCCTCGCCGGTGGGACGCAGCAGCACCAGCACGCCGATCAGGCCGACGGCAATGGCGGTCCATCGCCGCGGCCCGACCTTCTCGCCCAGCACCGGCACGGAGAGCGCGGTGATCAGCAGCGGCGCGACGAAGAACACCGAATAGGTCGTCGACAGCGGCAGCTTCGACACGGCGTAGATGAAGGTCGCCATCATCGCCACGCCCAGCACGCCGCGCAGCAGGTGCAGCGACCAGCGCACGCGGAACAGCGTCGCCACGCCGCCCGTCGCCAGCGCCCACACCAGCACCAGCGGCAGCGATGCGGCGCCACGCAGCGAGGCCACCTGGAACGGCGGGTAGTGCGTGGACAGCTGTTTCAGGGCCGCATCCATCATCGCGAACATCGCCACGGCGACCAGCATGGTCAGCATCGCGCGGGCCTGGTGCGGGTTGTGCGAGGGGGACATGGCGGAAATCGGCGTGGGGGGCTCGCACTATAGCGGCGCGGGCGGAATGGGCTCGTCCGTAGCCCGGGTAAGCGAAGCGCACCCGGGAGGCGCGTTACGTGCACACAAGCTCCCGGGTGCGGCCTTCGGCCTTACCCGGGCTACGCCCCTTCTCCCTCCGCGAGAAGGTGCTCGAAGCGCCTGCCCTGGACTTGATCCAGGGGCGGATGAGGGGACGCAACGTTGGGCTCGCACGCGCAGCGCAGTGAGGCACCGCCGTTTCGATGCGACCACTCCGTTGGCCCTCACCCCAACCCCTCTCCCGGTGGGAGAGGGGCTTTCGTCTGTGTCAGGCCACAGCCTCAGCCGTCGCGCAGGCTCGCGATGTCGATCACGAAGCGATAGCGCACGTCCGACTTCAACATGCGCTCGTAGGCTTCGTTGATCTGGTCCATGCGGATCAGTTCGATGTCGGAGGCGACACCGTGCTGCGCGCAGAAGTCGAGCATCTCCTGCGTCTCGCGGATGCCGCCGATCATCGAGCCCGCCAGGCGGCGGCGCTTGCGGATCAGCGCGCCGGCCGACACCGCCTCCGGCGCCTCCGGGATGCCGAGCAGGATCATCGTGCCGTCGAGCTTGAGCAGGTTGAGGTAGAGGTTGTAGTCGTGCTCGGCCGAAACGGTGTCGAGGATGAAGTCGAACTGGCCCGCCTTCGCCTTGAACACCTGGCCGTCGCGCGTGGCGGCGAAGTCCTGCGCGCCCAGCGCGAGCGCGTCGGCGCGCTTGGATTCGGACGTGCTCAGCACGGTGACGTGCGCGCCCATCGCCGCGGCCAGCTTGACGCCCATGTGGCCCAGTCCGCCCAGGCCCACCACCGCGACGCGGTCGCCGGGCTTCACGCCGAAGTGCTTGAGCGGCGAGTACGTGGTGATGCCCGCGCACAGCAAGGGCGCTGCGCGGTCGAGCGGAATCGACTCGGGGATGCGCAGCAGGTAGTCCGCATCCACCGTGATCTGCGTGGAATAGCCGCCGTAGGTCGGCCGGCTCTTGTCGATGCGATGGCTCTGCGGATCGCGCTCGTAGCTGTTGTACGTGCCGCTCATGCCGAAGTCGCAGTACTGCTCCTCGCCGGCGCGGCAGGACGGGCATTCGCGGCAGGAATCGACGAAACACCCAACGCCCACCACGTCGCCGACCTTGAAGGTGTCCACCTGCCCACCGACGCGTGAAATGCGGCCGACGATCTCGTGCCCCGGCACCATCGGGAAGAGCGAACCGCCCCAGCCGTCGCGCGCCTGGTGGATGTCGGAGTGGCACACGCCGCAGTAGAGGATGTCGATCAGCACTTCGCGCGGACCGGGCTCGCGGCGTTCGACGGTGAACGGCGCGAGCGGCGTGGTCGCGTTGAGTGCGGCGTAGGCGGGCGTCTTGAGCATGGCGGTGGTCTCGGGGATGCGAACCCGGGCAAGTCTAGTCGCGCCCGCGTGTCCCCGCTGTGCGAGGCGTGGCCGACACCGCGTTCCACTGCTGCGGCTTCGCGCCCGCTGCGCTACTGCAGGTTCGCGTCCGCTGCGCTACGCTTTGCGCCCCCAATTCCGCCCTCCGGAGCCGGCCATGCCCTCCTTCGACATCGTCTCCGAAGTCGACAGCCACGAACTGACCAACGCCGTCGACCAGGCCAACCGCGAGCTCGGCACCCGCTTCGACTTCAAGGGCGTGGATGCGAAGTTCGTGCTGGAAGACCAGACCATCAGCCAGTCCGCGCCGAGCGAGTTCCAGCTCAAGCAGATGAACGACATCCTGCGCGCACGGCTCATCGCACGCGGCATCGACGCACGCTGCCTGGAGTTCGGCGACGTGGAGACCAACCTCGCCGGCGCGCGCCAGAAGATCACCGTGAAGCAGGGCATCGAGCGCGAACTGGCGAAGAAGATCCAGGGCGCCATCAAGGACGCCAAGCTCAAGGTCGAAAGCCAGATCAACGGCGACAAGCTGCGCGTGACCGGCAAGAAGCGCGACGACCTGCAGACCGCCATCGCGCTGCTCAAGGGCACCGAGTACGAGCGTCCGCTGCAGTTCGAAAACTTCCGCGACTGAGCCGATGTCCGCCGACGACCCCATCGCCGCGACCCGCCGCTGGCTGGAGCGCGCGGTGATCGGGCTGAACCTGTGCCCGTTCGCGAAAGCGGTGTACGTAAAGCAGCAGGTGCGCTTCGTGCTCAGCGAGGCGATGACGCCCGAGGCGCTGCTGGAGGAACTGACGGCGGAGCTCGCCTTGCTGGCGCGGACCGACCCGGAGGTCACCGACACCACGCTGCTGGTCCACCCGCGCGTGCTGACGGACTTCCTCGACTACAACGATTTCCTCGACCGCGCCGATGCGGCGGTGGCGGCGCTGGACCTGGAGGGCGAACTCCAGGTCGCCAGCTTCCATCCGGATTACCGGTTCGCCGGCACCGCGCCGGACGACATGGGCAACTTCACCAACCGCGCGCCGTTCCCCACGCTGCATCTGCTGCGCGAGGCGAGCATCGATCGCGCGGTGGCGGCGTTTCCCGATCCGGAGGTGATCGTGGAGCGGAATATCGCGGCGCTGGAGAAGCTGGGGCCGGAGGGGTGGGATGAGTTGATGCGCTGAGCATTCCCCTCAAGCGCCAAGGATTTCCTGCCCTTCCCTTCTCCCACCGGGAGAAGGTGCCCGAAGGGCGGATGAGGGGCAAACGAAGTGTCACGCGATGGCCGCGCAATGCGGTGAGGCACTCAAGGGTGCTACGCAATGACTTCGTTCCCCCCTCACCCCAACCCCTCTCCCGTCGGGAGAGGGGCTTCAAACCTCCCGCTGTGCGAGGCGCTCAAGCTCCCGATGGGAGAGAGGCCTTCAGCGCCGGCTCGATCAACGCCCGCGCCTGCACCAGCGAATCGACGATGCGATGGCCCAGCGCGCGCACCGCATCGTCCGGGATCACCAGGTCCGGCACCTGGATCGGCGTCATCCCCGCCGCGAGCGCCGCGCGCACGCCCGGCACGGAATCCTCCAGCACGATGCAATACGACGGCGCGACGCCCAGACGCTGCGCCGCCAACAGGTAGATGTCCGGCGCGGGCTTGGAATGCTGGACCTCGTTGCCGGCGATGACGTCGTCGAAATGCGGCAGCAGCCCGGTCGATTCCAGTTTCTGCAGCGCGCGCGGGCGGCGCGTGGACGTGACCACCGCGCGCGGGACGCCCCGCGCCTTCAGCAGCGCCAGCAGTTCGAGTACGCCCGTCTTCAGCGGCAAGCCCGCGTCCACGCGCGCGTCGTAGCGCCGCTGCAGGCCGTGCAGCAGCGCCTGGACCGTGTCCTCGTCGCCCAGCCGCTGGCGCAGCAGATCGTGGCAGGCGCGGTCGGACAGCCCGACGAACGACAGCCACAGCGCGTCGTCCAACGCCAGTTCCAGTTCCAGCGCCGCCTCGCGCCAGCATTCCAGCAGCGCGCGTTCGCTTTCGATCATCAGCCCGTCCATGTCGAACAGGACCGCGACGGGCGTGAAGTCCACCGGCGCGAGCAGGCTCATGCCTCCCCTCCAAACAGCGTGTCGAGGTCGGCGGCGTCGAGCAGCCGCCACTTTCCGGCGGGCAGGTCGTCCAGCCCGAGTCCGCCGATGCGGCTGCGATGCAGCGCATCGACGTGGTTGCCCATCGCGGCGAACATGCGCCGCACCTGGTGATAGCGGCCTTCGGTGAGCGTGAGCGCGGCATGGCGCGGATCGCGAACCTCCAGCGCGGCGGGCGCGAGCGGCGTGGTTTCGTTCTCCAGCAGCAGCGTGCCGCTGGCGAACACCGCGCCCTCATCGCCGCGCAGGTCCTGCGCGAGCGTGGCCTCGTACACCTTCGCCAGCTTCGCCTTCGGCGAGACGATGCGGTGCAGCAGCGCGCCGTCGTCGGTCATCAACAGCAGGCCGCTGGTGTCGCGATCGAGCCGGCCGACGCTGGACAGCAGCGGCGAGCGCAAGCGAAAGCGCGCCGGCAGCAGGTCGTAGATGATGCGGCCCGGGTCCTTGGTGGAGCAGGTGTAGCCGACCGGCTTGTGCAGCATCAGCGTCAGGCCGGCCGGCGGGTCCAGCGGCTCGCCGTCGATGCGGATGGCCTCGTGCGGCACCTTGTCGTCGGCATACAGCACCTCGCCCTGCGGATCGGTGATGCGCCCTTCGCGGAACATCGCCGTCACGTCCCTGCGGCTGCCGTAGCCGAGATTGGCGATGAGTTTGACCAGCTTCATTGCGTGTCCTCTTGCTTCGTCACTGCCGTCCGCGGCGCGGTGTTTCGGGCGTGCGCCGGGCAGGCGTCTGCGCAACCCGCGCCTTCTCGCCTTCAACGATCTTGAATCCCCCCGCCTGCGCCACCGTGCGCACGCCACCGAAGTGCGCGTCGAGTTCGGCCTCGTACGGCAGATGCCGGTTCGCCACCAGCCACAGGCGACCGCCGGGCTTGAGCGCCTGCGCGGCGACGGCAATGAAACGTCGGCCGATATCGGGCCGGTCACCGCGACCCTGCGCGTGAAACGGCGGATTGCAGACGATCACGTCGAACGGTCCGTCGACGCCGCGCGTCACATCGTGCCAGTGGAACCCCAGCGCGACGCGATCGGCGAATGCCGCGAGGTTCTCGCGCGCCAGGTCCAGCGCGCGGCGCTCGGCTTCGTAGAGATCCAGCGCCACGATGCCGGGACAACGCGACAGCAGCTCGGTCGACAGGTAGCCATAGCCGGCACCGAAATCGGCCGCATGGCCGGACAGGTCGGCAGGCAGATGCTCCACGAGCAGCCGTGATGCGCCGTCGATGCGGTCCCAGGCGAACACGCCCGGACGACTGACGAAGCGGCCCTGCTCGATGCGTCGCGGTGCGTCGGCCTTCGCCCACTGCACGGCGAGCGCTTCGTTCGCCGGTCCGTCGAGCGGCGCCGTCCAGAACACGCGGCACTTGTTCTTCGACAGGCTCGACACCGAACCGGCGATGCGCGCCAGGTCGGCCTCGCCCGACTTCGCGCCTTCGTTGTTGGGCAGGCACGCCACCACGCGGCCGCCGGGCGCGCAACGCGCGACGGCGCGGGCGAACAGCGCACGCGCCTCGTCGCGCTGGCGCGGCGGCAGCACGAGCACCAGCGCATGGCGCCGTTCGTCGTCTTCATCCGCCAGGGACAGGCCGGAGCGTTCCAGCGCCTGCGCTTCGGGCCGGAAGCTCTGCTCGCACACCAGCCCGGGCCAGGCGCGCTGGTGCAACGGCCAGCCGTCGCGCGCACGCAGGAACAGCGCGCCGCCGGGCGTTTCGGGCGACGGCCACGCGAGCGGGCCGTCGATGAACGGCAGGAACAGGGTTTCCAGTGCAGCGTCGTCTTCGGCGCGCATGGGCAGGTCCACGGTGTGATCGGCGTCAATTCTACCTTTGCCGGATGCCGCGCCTGCGCGCTTTGCGTCGCGACTTCATGCCGAATCAACGCCTTGCAGGCGACGATCACGGCTGAGCTCAGAAGGAGAATCGCGATGCGCGCCCTCTTCGTCGGCGGTACGGTCGACAACAGCGAACTCGACCTGGACGGCGCCGAGCCGCCCCTGCACTACCCCGAGAACACCGGCGGCGGACGCCCGCGCTACCGGCTGCACCAGATCGGCATGCGCGACGGCGAGATCGCCTACGCCGTCTACGGCGCGCCCGACCTGGCGAACGAGGAAGTCGATCGCGTCATCGGCGAACGCGACTACGCGAGGCGTTTCAGCGCGCGTCCGCAGGCGGTGATGTAAGGCCACGGCGCGGCTTCCTGCGCGGTTCGGAGGGCTCCGGGCGAACGGAGAGGGGGTGTGAGGCGCGACAGCGCCGAGCTCGCCGCGATGCGGCTTCGCTACCCCTCCCCAACCCTCCCCTGCAAGCAGGGGAGGGAGTATCCGGTGCGCTTCATCACTGCAACTCGCGCAGCGTCACCGACGGCGGCGCATCCAGCACGCGCCGCGTCGCGAACAACCCTGCAAGCAACGCCGCCACCACGCCCAGCGCCGCGCCGACCGCGGCCATGCGCCAATCCGCTTCCCACGGCAGGTCGAACACCTGCGTGGCGACCACGCCCGCGAGCACCGACGCCGCAATCGCCGCCGTCAGCCCCGCCAGCAGCCCAATGGCCGCGAACTCCGACGCCTGCGCCAGTCGCAGCTGCCGTCGGCTGCCGCCGATGGCGCGCATGACGCCACCTTCCAGCAGGCGCTCGTCCTGGCTCGCGCTCACCGCGGCCATCAGCACCAGCAGGCCGGCGACCAGCGAGAAGTAGAAGACCACTTCGACCACCGTCGACACCTGGTCCGCCGTGCTGCGCACCTGCTTGAGCACCGCGTCGATGTCGACCACCGACAGGTTCGGGAAGCGCTCCACCAGATCGGCGGTGAAGCGCGTGCGCTGCGGCGGCACGCTCACTGCCGTGATGTGGCTGGCCGGGAAACCGTCGAGCGAACCGGGCGATGCGATCACGAAGAAGTTCGGACGGAAGCTCTCCCAGTCCACGCTGCGCAGGCTGGTGATGGTGGCCTCGAAACGCTGGCCGGCGATGTCGAAGGCGATGCGGTCGCCGATCTTCCAGCCCAGGCGCTTGGCGAATTCCTCCTCGACCGACGCCTCGGGCTTGGCGGGCTTGCCGGTCCAGAAGGTTCCTTCGGTGACGCGGTTGTCGTCGCGCAGGTGATCGGCCACCGAGAGGTTGAACTCGCGTTCGGCCAGGCGTTGCGCGCGCTCGCCCTGTTCGACGTAATCCTTGCCGGTGACGGGCTTGCCGTCGTGCTCGACGAGCCGTCCGCGGATCATCGGGTACAGCGTCGGCGCGGCCACGCCCTGTTCGGCGATGAACGCACGCACCGCGTCGACCTGGTCGTCCTGCACGTTGACGATGAAGCGGTTGGGCGCGTCCGCGGCCAGCGCGAGCTGCCAGCGGTCCAGCAAATCGGTGCGCACGAAGGTCAGCAGCAGCAACGCCATCAAGCCCAGTCCTAGCGCGGACACCTGCGCGATGCTCGCGCCGGCGCGACGGCTCACGTTCGCCAGTCCGTAACGCAGGCTGCCGCGCAGGCGCGAGCGCACGCGCCGCACCAGCACGATCATTCCCCAGGCCAGCAGCGCGAGCACCGCCAGCGTGGCGATGATGCCCAGCAGCATCGAAATGCCCAGCGCCGCCGAACCGGCCTTCCACCACAGCAGCGCCGCCAGACCGACGAAGCCCGCGACGGCCACCAGCCATGCGCTCGGCTCGGTGGGATCCAGGTCGCGACGCAGCACGCGCAGCGCGGGCACGCGCCGCAGCGCCAGCACCGGCGGCGCACCGAAGGCCATCAGCACCACCAGCCCGACGCCGTAGCCTTGCAACGCCGGCAGCCAGCCCGCGGGCGGGATCGACAGCTTCAGCGCCTGCGCCAGCCATCCGCCGATCGCCCACTGCAGCGCGAACGCAAACAGCACGCCGACGGTGCTGGCGATCACGCCCAGCATCAGCAGCTCGCCCACCTGGATCACGACCAGCGTGCGCTGACTGGCGCCCAGGCAGCGCATCACTGCGGTGCCGGACAGGTGCCGTTCGCTGTGGCGACGCGCCGCCATCGCCACGGCGACCGCGGCCAGCACCACCGACACCAGCGCGGCCAGGCCGAGGAAACGGCCGGCGCGATCGAGCGCGGAACGGATTTCCGGGCGCGCGTCGGAGATCGTCTCCAGCCGCTGCCCGCGCGCGAGTTCCGCCCGCGCGGTATTCACGAACGTCTCCACCGCCGCCGCCGGGCCCGCGACGACGAGGCGATAGCGGATGCGGCTGCCTTCCTGCACCAGTCCGGTGGACGGCACGTCAGCGAGATTGAGGAAAACCTTGGGCGCGACGTTGAAGTAATCCAGCGCGGCATCGGGCTCCTGCACCACCAGTGCGGCCAGTCGCAGGCGCGCGTCGCCCAGCGCGATCTCGTCGCCGAGCTTCGCACCGAGCGTGTCGGCGCCGGCGCGGCTCATCCAGACCGTGCCGCGCGCGGGCACGCCGGGCGCATCGCGCTCCACACCGTCGGGGCCGGAGATCCGGAACGCGCCGCGCAACGGGAAGCCCTCGCCGAGCGCGCGCAGATCGCCCAGTTGCAGGCGCTCGCCGACGCGGATCATCGTCTGCAATTCGATGGTCTGCGTGCGCTGCAACGCCTGCGCACTCGCCGCTTCGAGCACCGCGCCGGTGATGGGCGAATCGCCACGCACCACCGCATCGCCGCCGAGCAGACGGTTGGCCTCGATCGCCAGCGCGCGCTCGGCACGATCGGTGACGAAGCCCACGGCCGTCACCGCGAGCACCGCCAGCACCAGCGCCGCGATCAGGATGCGTACGTCGCCGGCCGCCAGGTCGCGGCGCAACTGGCGCCAGGCGAGCGCGAACGCGCCGGTTCCCGGCCGCCTCATGACGCCACCAGGTGGCCGCTGTCCAGCCGCAGCAGGCGGCTGCAGCGCGAGGCCAGGTGCTCGTCGTGCGTGACCAGCACCAGCGTGGTGCCGGCGTGCGCGTTCAGTTCGAACAGCAGTTCGATGATCGCCTGACCGGTGTGCGTGTCGAGGTTGCCGGTGGGTTCATCGGCGAACAACAGCGAAGGACGCGTGACGAACGCGCGCGCAAGGGCGACGCGCTGCTGCTCGCCGCCCGACAGCTGGCGCGGGTAATGGCCCAGGCGCTCGCGCAGGCCCACCTGTTCCAGGATCGCGCGCGCAGGCGCATCCACCTCGCGATCGCCGCGCAGTTCCAGCGGAAGCATCACGTTTTCCAGTGCGGTCAGCGAGGGCAGCAGCTGGAAGTTCTGGAACACGAAGCCGACCTTCTCGCCGCGCACGCGCGCACGGCCGTCCTCGTCGAGCGTGGACAGGGTTTCGCCGTCCAGCACGACGCGCCCGCTGCTGGGCGTATCGAGCCCGGCAAGCAGCGACAGCAACGTGCTCTTGCCCGAACCGGACGCGCCCACGATCGCCACCGTGTCGCCGGGCGCGATGTCGAAGCCCACCCCATCGAGGATGGTCAGCTCGCCCGAAGGCAGCATCACGCGCTTGCCCAGGCCCGCCACCTGAAGGGCGGCTTGGGCCTGCGTGCGCGGGGCGATGGAATCGGCCATGTTCGTCCTTATGCTCTTGTCGTTCATCGTCATAGTCGGGAGCGAGGATTAAATGATCTTTAAGAACCCGTACCGGGGAAGCCGGACCTTCACGTCGCTTCGCGCCTCGCGCCCGTCTTACATGGGTTATGCGGCCGCGCGAGGCCCCCTGCAATGTGCCATCGGCTGGGTCGCGGCCGCGTGGCTGATGCTGGCGCTCGCGCTGCCGGCCGCCGCACAGACCGCCGCGAAGGCGGCCCCGGCGGCGAAGCCCGCGCGCACCGTGCTGGTGATGGGCGATTCGCTCTCGGCCGGCTACGGGCTTGCGGCCTCGCAGGGTTGGGTGTCGCTCACGGCCGACCGCGTCGCCACGACGAAGCCGGGTTGGCGCGTGGTGAACGCGAGCATCAGCGGCGAGACCACCGCCGGTGGCGCATCGCGCATCGACGGCGAGATCAAGCGCAACAAGCCCGCGGTGGTGGTGATCGAACTGGGCGCGAACGACGGCCTGCGCGGACTGCCGCTGGCGCAATCGCGCGCGAACCTGGACCGGATGATCCGTGCATCGAAGGCGGCGGGTGCGAAGGTGCTGTTGATCGGCATGCGCATGCCGCCCAACCTGGGCCGCGAGTACACGCAGGGTTTCAGCGACAACTTCGCCGCGCTGGCGAAACAGCACGGCATCGCGTTCGTGCCGTTCCTGCTGGAACCCATCGCGCTGGACCGCAACGCGTTCCAGGACGACAACCTGCATCCGGTCGCGAACGCGCAACCGAAGTTGCGCGATCACGTGTGGACGCAACTGGCACCGCTGCTGCAATGACATCGCGATGCGCGACGACCGTTCGTTTCCCGACGAACGGTCTTGCTTTCGTTTTTTGCAGCGCGTAACGTGCGCGCCCTTCGTTCCACACAACTTCATTCGGTCCGCACCTTCCCATGAACTTCATCGCCGACAACGCCAAGCACCACGCACTGCAGCCAGCGAGCTGCGGGCTGTGCGCGTTCGCGCCGACGAAGCGACTGCGCGACGAATCCATCGATATCGGCTGACCTCCTGCACGCGGGAGGTCGGTCACCCCGACTTCCCGAGGCAACGCGAACGCCCTCGGGTTCACCACCCGGGGGCGTTTTGTTTCCGGCGTTCGCAAAGGAAACGCATACGAACAACGCGAGTGCATCGCGCAATCCCGAAGCATCCGGAGCAATGCTGGTTCCGATGGAGGGAACGTCACCGAGCGCTTCGAGCGCTGCGCCTGGATGCTTCGGCGCGGGCGGCGGCACGCTGCATTCGCACAAGGGATTGGCGTCACGACCGGCGTTCGCGCCGGATCGCGACGCCAATGCACGGCGCATCACGCACCACATCCACAGCGGCGCAGGTTCGCGGCGGAAGCCGTGCCTGCCCGGTGCGCGCGGCTCTGTCGTGGCGCATGCCGGGGATGCGATGCAGTGCGTCGTGAGCGGACGGTAGCTCAGAGGTAAGAGCAATGGCACATGCCGTTGGTCGCCGGTTCGATTCCGGCTCGTCCACCACTGGATAGCTCAGTCGGGTAGAGCATCAGGCCAATAACCTGAGTGTCGCGGGTTCGATTCCCGCTCCAAACAACGACCTGTCACGTCGTGAAAACCGGGACGAAAGTCCCTCCAACGGAAACGCCCCTTGCGGTGTTCCTTCGCGCTTCGCCTCGTGCGTGGCGCGCAGCGGACACCGCAGCGGCAGGATCGCCGGGCCGCCGCCCTCGGGCATGCGCGCGTCGGCGGCGCTTCGTCACCGCGATGGTTGCATCGTCGCAGCGAACGGACGTCGCCTTCGTCGCCAGTGCATCGAGCGCGATGTGCTCCGCGGTTCTGGTGTCGGGGGCGTTTCCAACTTTATTTCTTTGGGAGGGGGTCGAGGCGCATCAGCGCCGAGCTCGCCGCGACGCGGCTTCACTCCCCCTCCCCAACCCTCCCCTGCAAGCAGGGGAGGGAGTTCTGATTAACGCGACGACCGATCCCTCGCGCACCAAGCGGATCGGACCATCAGAGCCAAACCAAGGAGAACTTCCGATGTTCTGGACCAAGAGGGTCGTGATCGGCGACGGCGAGCGCGGCCTGGTGTATCGCAACCGTCAATTCGAAGGCGTCATCGCGCCGGGCGTGTACAAGTGGTTCGACCCGTTCGATCGCGTCGAGGTCAAGGCGCACAACATCGCGCTGCGTGCCGAATACCTCGGCAACGACGAGAACGCGCTGATCGACGCGCTCGGCCCGCGCCTGGGCGAGACCTTCCTGCTCGCCGACATCGGCGTGGAAGAGGTCGGCCTGGTGATGAAGAACGGTCGCCTGGAGGAGATCCTCGCGCCGGGTACGCGTCGCCTGTACTGGAAGGGTCCGATCGCGGTGGAGGTGCGCACGCTCGCACTCGCGGCCGAGCCGGATGTTCCGGCCGACGTCGCTTCGCGACTGCGCCAGCTCGGCGTGCTCGAGAAGGTGTCCGTCGTGCTGGCGGTGCCGGCCGAGTTCGCGGGCCTGGTGTTCGTCGACGGCAAGCTGGTGCGCGTCGTTGGCGCGGGCCAGTACGCCTTCTGGAGTTTCCGGAAGAACGTCGTGGTGCAGGCGGTCGACCTGCGCGTGCAGTCGCTCGAGGTCTCGGGCCAGGAGCTGCTCACGCGCGACAAGGTCAGCCTGCGCGTGAACCTGGCCGCGAGCGTGCGCATCGTCGATCCGGTCGCCGCGATCACGCGCGTGGCCAAGTACGCCGACTACGTGTACCGCGAGCTCCAGTTCGGCCTGCGCAAGGCGGTCTCCGCCAAGACGCTGGACGAGCTGCTCGGCGACAAGGCTTCGCTCGACGCCGACATCTTCGGCTACGTGCGCGGCCGCGTGGACGAGCTGGGTGTCGAGGTGCTCGGCGTGGGCGTCAAGGACGTGATCCTGCCGGGCGAGATGAAGGAAATCCTCAACGGCGTCGTGCAGGCGGAGAAGTCGGCCCAGGCCAACGTGATCCGCCGTCGCGAGGAGGCCAACGCCACGCGTTCGCTGCTCAACACCGCCAAGCTGATCGAGGAGAGCCCGGTGCTCATGCGCCTGAAGGAGCTGGAAGCTCTGGAGAAGGTCACCGAGAAGATCGACAAGCTCACCGTGTTCGGCGGCCTGGACGGCGTCATGAAGCAGCTGGTGAGCCTGAAGCAGTAAGCTCCCGTGCGACCGGAAGGAACCGGTCGCGCGGATTTCACAGGGAAAGGAACCATGAACACGCAACACACTTCATTCGAGTTTCTCCACGCGCAGGGCGCCGCCACGCCGATCAAGGGCTGGGTGCACGGCGTGCCGGTGGAGGACCAGGCGCGGCAGCAGCTGCGCAACATCACCGCCCTGCCCTTCGTGGGGCCGTGGGTCGCGGTGATGCCGGACGTGCACCTGGGCATCGGCGCGACGGTGGGTTCGGTCGTGCCGACCAAGGGCGCGATCATTCCGGCGGCGGTCGGCGTCGACATCGGCTGCGGCATGGCCGCCGTGCGCACGACGTTGCGCGCGAACGATCTGCCGGACGACCTGTCGCTGCTGCGCAACTCCATCGAGCGCAGCATCCCGGTGGGCAACGGCCCGGGCGGCGAGCACCGTCGCATTCCCGACAGTGTCGAGACGGCGCTGGTGCGGTCGGAGCTGATGGCGCGACTGGCGAAGATCCGCGAGAAGCACCCGAAGATCCGCCCGGACAAGGTCGACAAGCAGATCGGCACGCTCGGCGGCGGCAACCACTTCATCGAGATCTGCCTGGACGAGGCCGACGCGGTGTGGGTGATGCTGCACTCCGGCTCGCGCGGCACGGGCAACCTCATCGGCACGTACTTCATCGAGCTGGCGCGTCGCCAGTTGGAGAAGCGCGTGCTGGGCTTCCACGTGCCCGATCGCGACCTCGCGTTCTTCCTGGAGGGCGAGGCGCTGTTCGACGACTACGTGGAGGCGGTGTCGTGGGCGCAGGACTACGCCCGCGCCAACCGCGAGGCGATGATGGGCCGCGTGCTGCACGAGATGCGCCACCGCCTGCCGAAGTTCCAGACCGACAGGCACGCGGTGAACTGCCACCACAACTACGTGCAGCGCGAGGACCACTTCGGCGAGTCGGTGCTGGTCACGCGCAAGGGCGCGGTGAGCGCGCGCGAGGGCGAGCTGGGGATCATTCCGGGCAGCATGGGCGCACGCAGCTTCATCGTGCGCGGCAAGGGCAACGCGGACAGCTTCCACAGCTGCAGCCACGGCGCCGGCCGCGTGATGAGCCGCACCGCCGCGCGCGCGCAGATCACGCTGAAGCAGCACCGCGAGGCCACCGCACACGTGGAGTGCCGCAAGGACGCGGGCGTGATCGACGAGTCGCCGGCCGCGTACAAGGACATCGACGCAGTGATGGCGGCGCAGCGCGATCTGGTGGAGATCGTGCATACGCTGCGGCAGGTGGTGTGTATCAAGGGATGAGGACGGCGGGGGCTTCGGCCCCCGCCTTTTTTGTTCGCCGTTGGTCGACATTCCAGCTTGGCCGTCATGACCCGCTCAGTCGTCATCCCCGCGAAGGCGGGAATCCAACTGCCAGCGCCTTCACGCTCTTCGGAAGGCTTGGCAACGTCTGGGAATTGGATTCCCGCGTTCGCGGGAATGACGGCTTGTGAGCCATCACGCTCTTCGGAAAGTTTGCAACGTCTGGGAGTTGGATTCCCGCCTTCGCGGGAATGACGCCTTCGAACAGGCGCTCGCCAAGACTCAGGCCAGCCCCAGCGTCCCGCCCGATTCCTGGCGCATCAACCGCACCACGCCCTGCCACGCCAGCGACACCGCCAGGCAGCCGATCAACAACCCGGCCCAGTCCGCCGAAGCGGGCGACAGCTGCGGCCACAGGTCGGCGAAGGCCGGCGTCCATTGCGCGCCATAGGCCACCATCGCGCTCAGTGCCGCGAGCACGAAGGCCGCGGTAAGCGCGCGCAGCAGCCAGCGCTCCAGCAGCTCGCCCACGGCCGGCGTGCCTTCGACATGGCGGACGATCTGCGCGGTGAGGTCGTAGGGCACTGGCTCCATCGCCGGCGCGCGCAGGGCGCGTGCGATCAGGCGGTATTCGGCCAGGCGCGAATCGGCCCGGTCCAGTGGCACGCCACGGCGCTCCTGTTCCAATGCGCGCTCCTGCGCCTGCCATTCGGCCTCCAGGCGCAACACATCCAGGCTGCGCCATCCGCTGCGCTCGCCGGGCGGATCGTCGGGGGTGGGTTTGCGGTCGTCAGGCGTGTTCATGCGGTCACTCCGATTCGGGCTTGCAGGCGCTCGCGTAAGCGCGCCCGGGTCCGGAACAGATGGCTCTTGATCGTACCCTCGGCGAGCCCGGTGATGCGGGCGATCTCGACGATGGGCACTTCGTCCAGGTGATACAGCGTCAGCAGCGTCCGTTGCAGCGGGGGCAGCGCTTCGATCTCTTCGTGCAGGCCGGCGGCGATCTCGGCGTCGGCGCAGGCGGTTTCCAGGTCGAAGCCGTCGCTGATCTGGTCCAGCAGCGACACGCCGTCGTCGTCCGGCCCGACGGGGTCGGCGATGGCGATGCGGCGTTTCTCCAGGTGCCGCTTGGCCACCGAATACGCCACCTGTCCGATCCACGACTTCAGCGCGCTCTCGCCGCGGTACTGGTGCAGGCACTGGTGCACGCGCAGGAAGGTCTCCTGGCACAGCTCGCGGGTGTCCTCGGGCTGGCGGACCATGCGCTGGATGATGTGCCAGCACAGGCCCTGGTGGCCGCGCACGAGGCGTTCGAACGCGCCGGGCACATTGCCCAGCACGGCATCGACGAGCTTGCGGTCGTCCTCGGTCACGGGTTCTCACCGGTCATGACCTTGTGGATACGTTCCGGGCCCGGATGGTTGCAACGGATCCTTCACGAATCCGATGACCGGGGCCTGCAACCGATCGCGGCCCGGCCGTATCTCCCTTCCCGAACCCACCGCAACGGCCCGAGAATCCCGCCATGCAATTCGAAATCCTCATCCCGATCACCCTGTTCATCTGCATCGCCTACACGATCAAGGTGGTGGTCGATGCCCGCACCCGCGCCAAGCTGATCGCAGGCAACGGCTCGGAGGAACTGATCCGCACGATGGTCCAGGCCGAAGCGCAGCAGCGCCGCCACACCTCGCTGCGCTGGGGCATCCTGCTGCTGTGCCTGGGCATCGGCTTCGGCATGATCGAAAGCTTCGGCTGGCGCGAGATCACGCCGGGCGTGGTCGCCGTGCTGCTCGGCGTGACCGGCGTGGGCAACCTGCTGGCCTACGCTGCGGCGCGCAAGCTGGGTTGATCGTGCGCGGGAACGCGTCGTCCGAGTTCGGCAGTCGGAGGCAGCCGACTGCCGCCCCCCTGCCACCGTTCGTCCTGAGCGTAGGCGCACAGCGCCGAAGTCGAAGGATGGACGGGAAGCGTGCGGACCCGCTCCCCCTTCGACTTCGCTTCGCTACGCTCAGGACGAGCGGTGAAGGTGGCTGCATCGCCCAAACAAAACGGGTGGAACCTGCGTTCCACCCGTCTTGATTTCCTGCAGTTGGGCGCGAAAAAACGTTACTTCCGATCCGCCGCCGTCTTGTCACGCGCCGCGCGGAATTCCGACGAGGCATCCCAGTTGGGCCAGCGATCGGAATCGGCGAGGTCGCGGCCCAGGCTGTAAAGCAGCGTCAGATCGCGCGCCATGCCGAGGAAGGTCCAGTCGGCTTCCCATTGGTCGGCGGGCTGGTGGTAACGGTCGGCGACGTAGGCGTCTTCCATCTTCTTGCCCGCTTCCAGGCCGCCGTCGACCAGGTCGTTACCCGAGCCGAACGAGATCGCCGGCACGCCGCGCTTGGCGAAGGGGAAGTGATCGGAGCGGAAGAAGTGGCCGGCTTCCGGCTTCGGATCGGTCACGTAGTCCAGGTTCGCCAGCTTCTTGGCCTTGTCGACCAACTCGTTGAGCAGGTCCTGCTTGGCGCTGCCGGAGGTGGTGAAGTTGCGTGCCGGGCCGTGCGGGTCCAGCGCATCCATGTTGATCACCGCCACCGTCTTGCCCAGCGGGTACAGCGGCTTGGACGCGTAGTACTCCGAGCCCAGCAGGCCCTTCTCTTCCGCCGTCACGGCGAGGAAGACGACGGAGCGGTCGGGCTTGGGGCCCTTGGCGAACGCACGGCCGATCTCGATCAGCGCCGCCGTGCCGGTGGCGTTGTCGACGGCGCCGTTGTAGATGCGGTCGCCCGTGGCATCGGGCTGGCCGACGCCCAGGTGGTCCCAGTGCGCGGAATAGACGACGGTTTCATCCGGACGCTTCGCGCCTTCGATGCGGCCGACGATGTTGTGCGAGGTGATGATCTCGCGGTTCACGTCGTACTTCGCGCTCAGCGTCGCGCCCTTGAGCTCCACCGGCTTGAACGCCTTGGTCTTCGCCTTCGCCTTGAGCGCGTCGAAGTCCAGCCCCGCCTGCTTGAACAGGTCCGCGGCGAAATCGCGCTGGATCCAGCCTTCCAGCATCGGATGCACCGACGCCGGCTGATCGCGCACGACGTCGAACATGGTGTTGGTGTTGGAGTTCTTGACCGTGGCCCAACCGTACGAGGCCGGGTCGGTCTCGTGCACGATCAGCAGGCCCAGTGCGCCCTGGCGCGCGGCCTCTTCGTACTTGTAGGTCCAGCGGCCGTAGTAGGTCATGGCCTTGCCGCCGAAATCGCCTTCGCCGCCGTCGAAGTCCGGATCGTTGATCAGGACGACGGCGATCTTGCCCTTCAGGTCCACGCCCTTGAAGTCGTCCCAGCCGCGCTCCGGCGCGTTCACGCCGTAACCGGCGAAGACGAGCGGTGCATTGCGGATGTCGACCTTCTTGGAGCCGTCCTGCGCGGCGCGCACGGCGATCTGCTCGCCCTGCGTGAGCGCCTGCGACTTGCCCTTCACGTTGATCGACAACGCCGGCGTGTCCTGGATCTCCGAGCGCGCCAGCGGCACGGCCTGGGTCCATTCGCGCTTGCCGTCCTTGAGGTCACCGCCGGGCTGCAGGCCCGCGGCCTTCATCTGTGCGACGACGTAGTCGGCGGTCTTGGTCTCGCCGGCGGTGGCGGGGCCACGGCCCTCGAACTCGTCGGAGGACAGCACCTTCACGTCCTGCGAGAGGCGGTTGGGGTCGATCTCCGGGCCGGCCGGTTTACCGGCGACGGCGGGATTCAGGGCAACGGCGAGGGACAGCGCGAGCAGCGATACGGCCGGTAATTTCATGGGTGGGACCTGGTCGGAGTGCCGGCCGATGGTAAGGACGAAGGTGCGCGGTTGCCAGCCAACGTTGGGCAGGGGGGCTGTGCGGGATGTGGCGGTGCGCGGGGTGCGTCGCGCGGCTTGCCTGGCCCCTGTCCGGAGAGCCTCTCCCTTGAGCCCCTCTCCCGCCTGCGGGGGAGGGTTGGGGTGAGGGCAGCCTGCGCGCTGCACGCGTCACCCCTTCCCTGCAAGCAGGGGAGGGAGCTCTTGCGAGCGGGAGTCGAACCTCAGTCCTTTTCCTTGCCGATGACCTTGCCCGTCGCCGGGTCGAGCTTCAGTTCGACGTCCTTGCCCGCGGGATCGTCGGCTTCGGCGTTCCAGATGCCGTTGTCGTAATCGACGTCGTGCACATTGGTGTAGCCGGCAGCCGACAGACGCGCGCGGACATCGGCCTCGCTCAGATTGGCGACCTGCTTGTCCGGATAGACCTGACCGGTCTTCGCATCCAGGCGTACATCCACGCTTGCGCCTTGCGCGCTGTGCGCGTCGGCCTTCCACACGCCGTCCTCGAACTTCACGTCGTTGATCTTCGTGTAGCCCTGCTCGGTCAGGCGTGCGCGCACCTGCTGTTCGGTCAGCGGTTCCTTCGGAGCGGCGCTCTGCGCGAACGCCGCGCCCGTGGCCAGCGACAGCAGCGCGGTCAGCACGATGGTCTTCTTCATCCGTTTTCCTCCTTGCGTGACAGGGGATGGAGTCTTGTGCGGCCGTCGCGAACCTTTGGTGAATCTGCGCGCCATGCGCGGGCCAGGCGTCAGCAAAATGACGAAGGGATGAAGGTGCGTCGCTGGGGCGTGGCGTGCCGAGGTGCGACGCGATGGAACCCAGTGTTGCCCCGCGACGGGTGGCCCGCGCGCGCCTGCTCGCGCAAACTGCATGCAAAGACGCTCGAATCGAGCCTCGCCTCCTTCGGCGCGCGATGCGCCACACTCGCAAACGCGTCCCCGCTTCCGCGGGACGCACAGGATTTCCCGCATGAATGCCGACTCCCTCGCCGCCCCGCTCGCCCGCCCGCTGTGGCGCGACCGTGCGCTGGTACTGGCGGGTATCGCGATGTCGGCGTTCAACCTGCGCACGGCGGTGACCTCGCTCACGCCGTTGCTCGACCGGTTGGGCGAGAACTTCGGCTTCGGTTCGACGATGACCGGCGTACTCGGCATGGTGCCGACCGCAGCGTTCGCGCTGTTCGGCGTGGTGACGCCGGCGATCGCGCACCGCCTCGGCCTGGAGCGCACCGCGCTGCTGTCGATGGTGCTGGCGGCGCTCGGCCTGTTCGTGCGTGCATTCGTCGGCGACACCGCGATGCTGCTGGTCACCTCGGCGCTCGCACTGTCGGGCATGGGCATGGGCAACGTGGTGCTGCCGCCGTTGGTGAAGCGCTACTTCGCCGATCGCGTCGGCACCGTCAGCACGCTCTACATCACGGTCCTGCAGCTGGGCACGATCCTGCCGGCGCTGCTGGCCGTGCCGCTCGCGCAGGCGGCGGGCTGGCGCGTTTCGCTGGGCGCGTGGTCGCTTATCGCCGCGGCGGCCGCGTTGCCCTGGATCGGCGTGTTGTGGATGGAGCGTTACGGCCATTCGCGCCAGGCACAAGTATTGGCCAATGCGCATTACCGCGCGGTGGCGCCCGGCGACGAAGCACCGGAACTGGACGGCGCAAAGCAGGTCGACGGCCGCGTCTGGCGTTCGCCCGTGGCCTGGGGTCTGACGCTGATGTTCGGCATGACCTCGCTGACGACGTATTCGATGTTCACCTGGTTGCCGCGCCTGTTGGTGGAAGCCGGCGGCAGTCCCGCGCTGGGCGGCACGATGGTCGCGCTGTTCTCCACGATGGGCCTGCTCAGCGCCCTGGTCCTGCCGGCGTTGGCGGTGCGCATCGCCAATCCGTTCCCGATCGTGGTGGCGTGCGGCGTGAGCTATCTGGCCGCGTTCGCCGGCCTGCTGCTCGCGCCGATGGCGGCGCCGCTGCTATGGGTGGCGCTGCTCGGCCTGGGGCCGAGCACCTTCCCGCTCTCGCTCACGCTGATCAACCTGCGCACGCGCACGCCGGGCGGCTCCTCGCGGCTGTCGGGCTTCGTGCAGGGCGTGGGCTACAGCCTGAGCTGCCTGGGTCCGCTGCTGTTCGGCTGGCTGCATGCAAGCACGCGGGGCTGGGCCGGGCCGTTCGCGTTCCTGGCGCTGTGCTTGCTGGCGCTGCTCTACGGCGGCTGGCTGGCGAGCAAGCCGCGCATGCTCGAGGACACGTGGTAAGCGGCGTTTTTCGACGCAACGGCCGCAGGACGGCCCGTGCGGTTAACCTGTCGCGGTTTTCCCCGTGCCCCGATCCATGCCCCTGCGCACCATCACCGCTGCCCGCTATGTCACGCCGCTGCGCGAAGGCGGCTCGTTGCCCGCCGTCATCGAGGGCGATGACGACGGCCTGTATGTCCTGAAGTTCCGCGGCGCGGGCCAGGGCGCGAAGGCGCTGGTCGCCGAGCTGGTCGCGGGCGAGATCGCACGCGCGCTCGGCCTGCCGATGCCGGAGCTGGTCTTCGTCGAGCTCGACGCCGAACTCGCGCGCACCGAACCCGATCCGGAGATCCAGGAGCTGATCCGCGCCAGCGACGGCCTAAACCTCGCACTGGATTACCTCCCCGGCGCGATCAACTTCGATCCCGTCGCCGAGCGCGTACCCGGCGCACTCGCCTCGGAGATCGTCTGGTTCGACGCCTTCGTCAGCAACGTCGACCGCAGCTTCCGCAATCCGAACCTGCTGGTCTGGCACCGCAATCCGTGGCTGATCGATCACGGCGCCGCGCTGTATTTCCACCACGGCTGGGACGGCACGCCGGCGCATGCGGGCAGCGCGTTTCCGATGATCCGCGAGCACGTGCTGCTGGCGCAGGCCGACGACATCGCCGGTGCCGACGCGCGACTGGCGGGCAAGCTCGCGCGCCAAGACTTCGAAGCCATCCTCGCCCTCGTGCCCGAGGCGTGGCTCAGCGGAACCGACACGCCGCAGGATCCTGCCGAACACCGCGCTGCGTACGTCGAACATTTCATGCAGCGGCTCGCGCAACGCGCGCGCTTCGTCGAGGAGGCGATCCATGCACGCGCCTGAGTCGCCGCGCCGCGACACCTACGACTACGCCGTGATCCGCGTCGTACCGCGCGTGGAGCGCGAGGAGTTCGTCAACGTCGGCATCCTGCTGTCGTGCCCGGCGACGAAGTTCCTGGAGGCGCGCATCGAGATCGACGAAGCGCGACTGCGCGCGCTCGACCCCGACATCGACCTGGACACGGTGCGCCGCCATCTCGCGGCGATGGAAGCGATCTGCCGCGGCGGCCCCGACGGCGGCCCCATCGGCCTGCTCCCGCAGCGCGCGCGCTTCCACTGGCTCACGGCCAAGCGCAGCTCGATCATCCAGACCTCGCCGGTGCACCTGGGACGTTGCATGCAACCGGGGGTGTCACTGGAACATCTGATGGAGCGGATGGTGCGCGTTCGGCGCGCCTGATAGCGAAATTGTCGCGGCGCAGAGCTTCCCTGCCCGCCAGTACCTTGCACGCCGGGGTACCCCACGATCCTTGTTCGGCACAGCGCCGACGCAGCCCCATGCGCTCACGGATCGGCCATCAGAACAAGGAAGCCATCATGCGTTTGACCCAACTTTGTGGAGTGATCCTGGTGTCGCTGGCTGTCACTGCCTGCGGCGGCGGCGGAAAGAAAGGCGCGGCACAGCCTTCACCCACTTCTCCCTCCACACCTCCAGCCACGCCTCCAGCCACACCTCCCTCCACGCCGCCTCAGCCAGCGCCCGCAGCGGAAGTCCAACTCACTCTCACGACCCCTGCCATCCGCCTGAAAGCGGTGTCTGGCGACGATGTGGACGCTGTTCTCGATGGTCAATGGTCGGCGACCAACCTCGGAAGCGGGCTGGTTTACCCTCCAGGTCTCCGACGACCACGGCATGTTTGCCATGCCCGCCGTGCAGCCGGCCCCAGCCGGTGGCGCGTACAGTTTTGCGCTCAAGTCCGCCGCGGGCCGCCGCTCGGTCGGTACGCATACCGGCATCCTGACGGTTCGCGCATGCGCTGACGCACAGTGCTTGACGCCTTATACCAACGCATCGAAGTCGGTGGAGTATTCGATCACCGTCATTCCGACGCCGGAATGGGAAACGCTGCAGGGCAATGCAGCGCACGACGGCTATGTCCCGATCACCCTGGACCCGAGCAAGTTCGTGAAGGCATGGCAGTGGACGCGACCCACGCCCGGCGTGATTGGCGGGATCAACTCCGTCGCCACTTCGGAGGGGCTGGTCTTCGTTTCCGAGGACGAGTACGCGGGCAGCCCATCGCTGTATGCACTGGACACGGCGACGGGGGAAATCCGCTGGAAGCAGCAGTTCACCAACAACTGGTCACCCGCGCTGAACCCGCCGGCGACGTCCAATGGCAACGTCTATGTGACGACCACCGGGCATGGCGGCACCTTCCTCTGGTCTTTCAAGGCGAAGGACGGCACACCGCTCGCGCAGAGCAGCTTCTCCACCCAGTGGGCCAACCTGCTTGCCCCCACCGTGAAGAACGGGCGTGTCTACGTGAACGCCGGCTCCTACGGCGGAGTCATGTATGCCTTCGATGCCACCTCCGGAACCAAGCAGTGGGAGGGAGTCGGCGGCACCTACGGGATGAACACGCCTGCCGTGGACGACAGATATCTCTACATCCACGACGGCGACGCCTTGGCTGTGCTGGACACGGGGAGCGGCGAGTCGGTGGCGAGGATCGGCTTTGCTTCTACCGGCAGCAGCTTGTACGACTACCACGGTGCGCCGATGATCGCGTCGGCCGACAGCGTCATCGCTTGGAAGGGCGGGGCATTCAGCGGTCGAGCGGCATCCAGCGCCGAACCCTCCGCGAACCGGCAGCTCGTCGACTACGGGATTAGCCAGAAGACGACCCGCTGGAGCTCGATAAAGTCGTACAAGACCCAGCCGGCCATCGCCAAGGGCGTGGTGTACGCGGCTTCGGACAATCCAAAGTCGCTGGACGCGATCGACGAGGCAACCGGTGTTGTGCTGTGGTCGTGGGTGCCCGGAACGTCCGACACCAAATTTCACCGCAACATCGTAGTCACCAACAATCTGCTGTTTGTCAGTACCGACCGTGCGCTTTACGCGATCGACCTGGCCACGCACAGACCTGTCTGGCAAAGCGCGACCCCAGGCATGGTGGCGATTTCCGGTCAGCGCATGCTCTTCGTCACCACCGGAACCACCCTGAGCGACGGCAAGCTCGTGGCGTTCCGCACGCGTTGATCCGCGGCAACTTCCACCAAGGCTCCATGGACAGGCCATGGGGCCTGCCAAAAAGAAAAAGCCCGGCCGAAGCCGGGCTTTTTCACAACGACTGGAGCGGAAGCCTTAGGCTGCCTGCACCGCGTCGGCCTGCAGGCCCTTCTGGCCCTGGACGACGGTGAAGGACACCTTCTGACCTTCCTGCAGGCTCTTGAAGCCCGTGCCCTGGATCGAACGGAAGTGGACGAACACGTCCTCACCGTTCTCGCGGCTGATGAAGCCGAAGCCCTTGGCATCGTTGAACCACTTGACCGTACCGAATTCACGGTTCGACATGTTTTTTCTCCTTGAACGGATGTAATGGACCGCTTTCGCGGTATGGAGCTGGTTGCAAGGAGAAACGGTGCAACGATGCGAACAGAATCAACATCGGGTCACAGTCACGGTGACCCTTGACTAACGCAGCGCGGCGAATGTTGGACGTGTTTGAGCCGCAATGCAAATGCCGGTCGTCCCGGGGCATTCAGTTAGAGTCCCCGTTCAGGTTCCCCACCCGCCCCTGGCGCCAGTCATGACGGTCTATGTAGACGACGCAGTCCACCTCTGGCGCGGCCGCCGCTGGGCCCACCTGATGGCGGACACCCTGACGGAGCTGCATGCCATGGCCGAGCGCCTGGACATCCCCCGTCGCGCCTTCCAGAACAAGACCTCCGGGGCCCATTACGACGTCCCCTCGGAACTGCGCGAGCGGGCAATCGAGCTCGGAGCGGTCGCCATTTCGCGGCATCGGGACCGGGAACAGGTGCGGGCGGTGATCCGGGTGGCCAAGGCCCAGGGGCGCGGCGAGGCGCCCTGAGGCTGCGGGACCGGGCCCGCGCACGTATCCTGTGCGGCCCGCCGGCGCCTGCCGTCGGACCGACCGCCACGCGAGACCCGCTCCAGGACGCACGCCATGACCGATACGCCCCCCGACCGCCTCTCCAACGACCCGCGCAGCCCGTTCTACGACGAGACGGTGCTGGAGCGCGGCATCGGCATCCGCTTCAACGGCGTGGAGCGTTCCAACGTCGAGGAGTACTGCATCAGTGAGGGCTGGGTCCGGCTGCCGGTGGGCAAGTCGCTGGACCGCCGTGGCAATCCGATGACGATGAAGGCCAAGGGCAAGGTCGAGGCCTGGTACCGCGACGAGCCGGCCGCCGAGTGACGGCGCGGGCCGCGCCGCCGCGGCCCTTCCTTTAAAGCCCGGCCAGATAACGGCCCGGGTCGACGCGCTGGCCGTACTGGCGCACTTCGAAATGCAGGTGCGGGCCGGTCGAACGACCGGTCGAGCCCATCTTGGCGATCTCCTCCCCCGCCAGCACCACATCGCCGGTGCGCACTTCGAGCTTGCTGTTGTGCGCGTACAACGTCACCACGCCATGGCCGTGGTCGATCATCACCACGTTGCCGTAGTCCTTGCTGTAGCGCGCCTGCACGACCACGCCATCGCCGGAGGCGTGCACGGGCGTGCCCACGCGACCGGCAAAGTCGATGCCGCTGTGGAAGGCGTCGCCGCGCCCGAGCGGGTCATGGCGGCGGCCGAATCCCGAGGTGATGCGCAGCGGCGTCACGGGCAGGAGCTGCGGCAGCGTGTCGTCGTGCGCGACCTTGGGGGAGGTCCACAGCGCGGCCGAGAGGTCCAGGGCGTCGGTCGGATCGGGACGAAGCGCGTCCATCGACGACAGGCCTGCCGTTACCTCGAAAGGGGCCTTCGGCGCGTCGGCGGGGATGTAAGGCCCGCCCTGGCCCAACCCCTGCGTCGCGAACAGCCCGGCGATCTCGGCATGCGAGCGGGCCCAGGCGGAGCCGACACTCACCGTCGAGGCCACGAGGACGGCCACGCAGACGATCTGCAGGCTGGAGCGCCAGGCGCACCGACGGGAAGGGGCATTGGACTTGCGAACGACGGGGGACATGCGGCGGCTCCGTTAGGGGCTGTGCGTCCTTCAGCGGGGGACGCGAGGGTGGACTCCTGGGCGAATGCCGGCGCGATGCTGCAGGCCGGCGGGGTGCACCTGGGGGGTGCGGGGCGGATTCTCCGGAGCGGCCGGAGCGTCGATATGGGAACAGTCCGAAAAAGTCGCAGAGCCGCTGTGTGCCCAGTTCAGGCGCAGTGAAGGGCGGGGCGCGGTTCAGCCCCGGTTCGCCAAAAACAGACAAACGGCGGCTGTATGCCACCCGGTTGCGCAGCGCTCATGGCGGGGTCGCGGTGGGAGAATCCAGGGGCACCCACCCTCTGGAGGCCGCCATGAACCCGCGCCTCGTCGTTCTCGCCCTCGCGCTCGCACTGGCCGCCTCGAGCGCCACCGCCGCCGTGCGCAACGTCACCGACCCCAACGCGCCCCGCGCCCTGCCCGAAGCCGGCCCGGTCAACGTGCGCTGGGAAGACCCCTCGAAGTTCACCGAGCTGCGCTACACCTCCAACCGATGGGAAGCGTCCCGCGGCAACTGGGTGCAGGAACTGGCCGAATACATGCGCGATCGCGCGCAGCGGCAACTGCCGCCGGGTCAGCGGCTGGACGTGGACATCCTCGACATCCGCCGCGCCGGCTCCTTCGAACCCTGGCACGGCCCGGACCTGCAATACACGCGCATCATCCGCGACATCTATCCGCCGCGCATGACGCTCAACGTGCGCCTCACCGATGCCGACGGCAACGTGATCGCGCAGGGCGAGCGCCGGCTCAGCGACTCGGGATTCCTGGTGAGCGATTCCTCCTCGCTCAACAGCGATCCGCTGCGCTTCGAGAAACGGCTGATCGACCGCTGGATCAGCCGCGAACTCACGGCGACGAAGCCCGACGCGTGAGCGTTACTGCTTGAGCTTCCAGCCGGTGCGGAAGATCCACCACACCACGCCCAAGCACAGCAGCAGGAAGCCGACGATCGCCGTCGCACTGACGGCAACGTTGACGTCGGCGATGCCGAAGAAACTCCAGCGGAAGCCGCTGATCAGATACACGACCGGATTGAACAGCGCGATCTTCTGCCACAGCGGCGGCAGCATGCTGATCGAATAGAACGCGCCGCCCAGGAAGGTCAGCGGCGTGATGATCATCAGCGGCACCAACTGCAGGCGCTGGAAGCTGTCGGCCCACAGGCCGATGATGAAGCCGAACAGGCTGAAGGTCAGCGCGGTCAGTACGAGGAAGCACAGCATCCAGAACGGATGCTGGATCTCGTACGGCACGAAGAAGCGCGCGGTGAGCAGGATCAGCGTGCCCAGCATCAGCGACTTGGTGGCCGCCGCGCCGACGTAGCCGATGACGATCTCCATCGCCGACACCGGCGCCGACAGCAGTTCGTAGATCGTGCCGGCCCACTTGGGCATGTAGATGCCGAAGGACGCGTTGGAGATGCTCTCGCTCAGCAGCGACAGCATGATCAGGCCCGGGATGATGAAGGCGCCGTAGCTGACGCCGTCGACCTCGCCCATGCGCCCGCCGATGGCCGCGCCGAAGACGATGAAGTACAGCGAGGTGGACAGCACCGGCGAGACGATGCTCTCCATCAGCGTGCGGAAGGTGCGGGCCATCTCGAAGCGATAGATGGCGCGGATCGCGTGCAGGTTCATGCGCGCGCCTCCCGACCCCGGTGGACCAGGCTGACGAAGATGTCCTCCAGCGAACTCTCGCTGGAATGCAGATCCCTGAAGTCGATGCCGTGCTGCTGCAAGCGGCGCAGCAGCGGCGCGATGCCGGTTTCCTGCGCCTGCACATCGAAGGTGAAGACCAGCGAATGGCCGTCCTCGGTCAGCTCCAGCGCGTACTCGGCCATGTCCTCGGGAATGCGTTCCAGCGGCGCCTGCAGCGTCAGCGTGAGCTGCTTCTTGCCGAGCTTGCGCATCAGCGTGCGCTTGTCCTCCACCAGCACCAGTTCGCCGTGGTTGATCACGCCGATGCGGTCGGCCATGTCCTCGGCTTCCTCGATGTAGTGCGTGGTGAGGATGATGGTGGTGCCGTTCTCGCGCAGCCGGCGGACCATTTCCCACATGTCGTGGCGAAGTTCGACGTCGACGCCCGCGGTGGGTTCGTCCAGGAACAGGATGGACGGCTCGTGCGCCAGCGCCTTGGCGATCAGCACGCGGCGCTTCATGCCGCCGGACAGCGCCATGATCTTGCTGTCCTTCTTGTCCCACAGCGACAGGTCGCGCAGCACCTTTTCCAGATAGACCGGATCCGGGGCCTTGCCGAACAGACCGCGGCTGAACTTCACCGTCGCCCACACGCTCTCGAACGCGTCGGTGGACAGCTCCTGCGGCACCAGCCCTATCTTGCTGCGCGCGGCGCGGTAGTCGCGCACGATGTCGTGGCCGTCGGCGGTGACGGTGCCGGAACTGGCGTTGACGATGCCGCACACGATGCTGATCAGCGTGGTCTTGCCGGCGCCGTTGGGACCGAGCAGCGCGAAGATCTCGCCGCGACGGATCTGCAGGTCGATGCCCTTGAGCGCCTGGAACCCGGTCGAATACGTCTTGGTGAGACCCCGCACGTCGATGACGGGATCGTGGATCTGCGTGTCGGCGTCGCGCGCCATGCCGCGTTCCTTTTCCTGCGATGTATCGGCGGCATCGTACCGGAGCGGCACGCCCTGCACGCCGCTCATCCCATCCGTCCCAGGCGTTGTTTCGGTGCGGCTTCGGTGCAGGCGCGGGTGAAGCGCGCCAGCAGCGTGCGCACGCCGGGCAGGATCACCCAGGCCGCGGGCAGCGCGACGGCGAAGGCCACGGGCCATCCGCGCAGCCATGCCGTCACGAGCCCCGGGGCGAGGCCGTGGTGCAAGGCGGTCATGGCGAAACTCATCACGCCCGACATCAGCGTGACCACGAGCGGGACGAAGGCGAACCGGGCCAGTCGGGGCGTGAGCATGGGGCGTTCCGTGCGGTCGGGGGATCGACAGCGTAGGCAGGCGCGCCGCGCGCGATAAGCCCGCCACGAGGGGAAGAACCGTCCCGTCAGCGGGCGAATGGGCGAAGGGTGCCTTTCGGTACACGGTGCGGTCGCCGGCATGGGCCACAATGCGCGCTCCGACGACCCCACTGCTGGAGCGCCATGAAATTCCTGCTGATGGTCTACACCGATCCCGTCCTGCTCGACGCGCTTCCCGAAGGCGAGTTCGACCGCCTCATGAAGGGCTGCCTGCACAAGGCCGATGAACTGCGCGCGGCCGGCATCC
This sequence comes from Lysobacter sp. MMG2, assembly GCF_016735495.2. Classification (GTDB taxonomy): domain Bacteria; phylum Pseudomonadota; class Gammaproteobacteria; order Xanthomonadales; family Xanthomonadaceae; genus Lysobacter_J. The sequence goes on along the minus strand of NZ_JAERQY020000004.1, from coordinate 185,540 downwards.
TGCTGGATTCGCAGCAACTGGAACTGCCCGCGACCGCGCGCTCGGTGCGCACGCGCAACGACAGCACGCACGTCCTGGACGGCCCGTTCGCCGAAGCGAAGGAAGTCTTCGCCGGTTTCAACCTGATCGAAGCGCCCAACATCGAGGAAGCCGTGCGCATCGCCCACAGTTTTCCGTGGACGCGCACGGGCTCGATCGAAGTGCGGCCGGTGCGCGACCTGGAAGCGGTGCGCGAGCGCGTGGGAGCCTGACGCGGGTCGGGTCGCGCGTCAGGCCGGCGGGCGCGCGCCGCAATGGCAGCATTTGCTGCCCCACGCGTTCGACGGTCCGATCCAGTTGCCGCCCCGGGTGAAGAACCGCTTGCCGCATTCGGGGCAGACGAACCAGGTGAACCAGAGGCCGTTGACCACGCAGGCCGCCATCCACGGCACCGCGATCCACAACATCGCGTCGTCGGCCCATCCGAGCGCCTTGAAGACGAGATTGAAGGCGATCATGACCGGCAGGTAGAGCCCGAGGCCGGCGTACATCAGCACCCGCCCCACGCGGTAGCGGCGCCATTGCGCCCGTCGCAGCGTCCACTTCTCCCCGGGAGTGACCATCGCGCGCTCCGTGTGCCCGGCCCCCATCCTAGCGGGGCAGGCGAGCGGGCGCCTCAGCCCAGCCGCTTCTCGAACCAGTGGTCCGCGTACGGGTTGTCGTTGTACGCGGGAATTTCGAGATAGCCGTTGCGCGCATACAGCGCGCGCGCTTCCAGCAGCGTGCGGTTGGTGTCCAGCCGCAGCGTGTGCAGGGCCATCGCGCGGGCCTGGGCTTCCAGCGCGTCCAGCAGGCGCTGGGCGATGCCCAGGCCGCGCGCGTTCGGCGCGACCCACATGCGCTTGATCTCGCCGACGCCCTCGCCGATCACCTTCAGCGCGCCGCAACCCAGCGCTTCACCGTCCAGGCGCGCGAGCAGCAGCACGCCCGAGGGCGGCACGAGTTCGTCCGGATCGGCGGACGGCCCGCGCGCGGGATCGAAGCCGGATTCGAAGCGTTCGGCCAGTTCGCGCAGATAGGCGTCGATGCACGCTTGCGCGTCGTCGCTGGCAGGGTCGACCGGCTCGACCACCACCGAAGCGGCACGCATCAGCCGCTCGACCTCGGCCATCGCCGTGGTCAGTCGTTCGCGCTGCCTTTCGCCCAGCGACGCCAGCAGCGAGGTGGCGAAATCCTGCGAACGACGGTCCAGCGCCTCGACTTCGCGACGGCCCTTGGCGGTGAGCGTGACGCGGCGTACGCGCGCGTCACCGGGCGCGGGCTGCGATTTCGCCAGGCCCTGCGCCTCCAGCGAGCGCAGCAGCCGGCTGACGTAGCCCGAATCCAGCGCCAGCCGCGCGCGCAGGTCGCGCACGTTGGCGCCGTCGCGTCCGATTTCGAACAGCAGCCGCGACTCGGCCAGCGGCCGGCCGCGGCCCAGGTAGTCGTCCGACAGCACGCCGATCCGGCGCGTCACCGACCGGTTGAAGCTGCGGACCTGCTGGATCTGGCGCTCGTCCATTGCCTGACTTTAGTCAGGTAATTGGATCGATGCAAGGCGCCCGCGCTTCCCTTCTCCCGCAAGGGGAGAAGGGAACGACCGTGTTTGCTAGGCGCCTTCCTGCTGCGCCCCGCGACGCCCGCGCGCAAGGTACGGCAGCGCGAACAGGTACAGCCCCGTCAGCAGCAACAGCGCCAGCGGCAGCAGCGTGGCGAAGCCCACGTACAGGGCGATGTCGCCGCGCCCCATCACCACGAAGTTGGCGATCACGAACAACGTGAAGGCGATCGAGAGCCAGCGATGGATCTGGCGAATCCACTTGTTCCAGTTCATTGGAGCCTCCTTGAACGGCGTGACGGGACGGCACTGCTCGGGTTCGGGGGCCATGCTAGGGGCCGCGCACGGCGGCCGCTTCTCGAAAACTGACCAGGTGAAGGCGTGCCGACGGACGACGCCGTTACGGCGCGCGCACCACCGTGCCCTGCTTCATCACCAGCAGCGGCTTTTCCGTGGCGCGGATGTTCTCCAGCACGTTGCCGGGCACGGCGACGACGTCGGCGAACTTGCCCGCTTCCAGCGTGCCGGTCTCACCGTCGATCCCCAGCAGCTTCGCCGAGCCCTGGCTGCTGGTGAGCAGCGCCGCGACCGGCGTCATGCCCAACTCGACCATGTCGCCGAACTCCTGCGCGTTGAGGCCGTGCGGATACACCGCGGCGTCCGTGCCCAGCGCGATCGGCACGCCCACGCGCAGCGCTTCCTTGAACATCACCTGGTGCGCGGCGCCGGCCGCGCGCGCTTTGGCGCCGATCTGCGGCGGGTAGGTGTCGGCCTTCTCCACCACCCAGACCTGGGTCATGCGCGTGGGCACCAGGTACGTGCCCTTGCGCTTCATCAGCTGCAGCGTGGGTTCGGTGAGGAAGCTGCCGTGTTCGATCGAGTCCACGCCCGCCTCCACGGCCAGCTTCGCGGCCAGATCGCCGTGGCTGTGCGCGGCGACCTTGCGGCCCCAGGTGTGGGCCTCGGTCACGATCGCGCGCAGTTCGTCCGGCGTGAGCTGCGGCACGTCCACCGGATCGGCCTCCGACAGCACGCCGCCGGAAGCGCAGATCTTGATCACGTCCGCGCCGTACTTCATTTGTTCGCGGGTGGCGAGGCGGCATTGTTCGGCGCCGTTGCACACGCCGTCGCGCGGGCCCAGCGGCGCCACGCGCTCGGGCGGGAACGGCGCGATGTCGCAATGCCCGCCGGTGGAGCCGATCGCATGGCCGGCGACCAGCATGCGCGGGCCTTCGGTGAGGCCGTCGCGGATCGCGTTACGCAGCGCGATGTCGACGAAGTCCGGCGCGCCGACTTCGCGCACCGTGGTGAAGCCGGCCTCCAGCGTCAGCTTCGCGTTGTGCGCGGCGTGGAAGGACTGCTCGGCGGGAAAGCGCAGCATGTTCTCGTAGAAGCCCTGCGCCCAGTTGTCGTCGTGGTTGGAGGCGATGTGGGTATGGGCGTCGATGAAACCGGGCATCAGCGTGGCATCGCCCAGGTCGATGACCTTGGCACCGGCCGGCACGGCGGCCTCGCCCACGGCGGCGATTCGCGTGCCCTGCACCACCACCACGCCCGGCGAGACCAGCCGCCCGCTGCGCCCGTCGAACAGGTGCGCCGCCTTCAGCACGACCGGTCCCGCGGCCGCCGGGGCCTGCGCCGGAGCGGCGGAAGCCAGCGAGAGAGCAACGGTCAGGCCCGTCAGGGCCGCGGCGGCGCGACGCTTCATCATTCCCTTCCCCTTGGTGGATGCACGTTCGGCCGAGTGTAGGAGGGCCGCCGCCGGTCGTCTCGCCTGCTGCGACGGCCGGCGGCCAGACTGCGCGCTCTCCTCGTCAGGGAGATCCCCGGGGCGGCGCGCGGACTGGGCCCTTCGCGCCGCCCCGGTTTCTTTTTCTCGCGCGGCATGCGGGTCCGTCGGGGGCGTTGTAAGCGCTTACCTAAAGGCCGCGTGAAGCATTTCGGTGCAGAACAGCGAACTGCGTCATGGTTCCGCGTCGTCCCCACTTGCCACTGCATGCAGCCCAGTCAGGATCGCATCGCAGTCCAGAACAACAACGACTCACTCGCATGCAAACAGGGGATTCCATGAAGCACCTGCTGTCGACCCTCGCGATCGGCTTCCTGCTGCTCTCACCGGTGGCCGCGTCCGCCCATGACAAGCACCATCACGACCGGGATCGCCACGACCACCACGACCGCCACGATCACGACGACCACCACGACCGCGGCCGCAAGCGCGGCCACTACAAGCACGACTACCGCCGTGGCGTGGTCTACGTCGAACGCCGCGTCTACGTGGACGACTACCCGCGCTACGAGCTGCGCGAACCGCCCCGCGGCCACCGCTGGGTGCGCAGCGACGACGGCCGCTACGTGCTGATCGCCGTGGCCACCGGCATCATCGCCGACGTGCTGCTGCACCACTGATCGCGCACCCGCCGCGACACGACGAAGGCCCCGGAAGGGGCCTTCGCTGTTTCCACGCCCGCGAAGATGAGCCGCTGGCACGGCGCCGCCGCGCCGTCGCGGGCGCGCGGCCACACGCTGCCTTCACTTTTCCGTGCACAGACTGAATCGAGCCCGCGCGGCCTGAGCCGCATGGCCCACCATCGCGCCCCCCGCGCGGTGCGCATTCACTCGCAACGCACGGAGGATGCAGTGAAGAATTCCCCGCTCCCGCTTCGCCCCGTTCCGCTGGCCGCCGTCCTGGCCCTCGCCCTCGCCGCCGGTTGCAGCAGCCATCCGCCGGCCGAGACCGCCGCCCGCGCGCCCAGCCCCACCGCGATTGCAGCGGTGACGTTGAGCGTGGAAGGCCAGGTCACCGATATCGACACTCCGAACCGCCTCATCACCGTGCGCGGCCCCGATGGCAACGAAGTGGAAGTGCATGCCGACGACACGGTGCGCAACTTCGAGCAGGTCCGCGTGGGCGACATCGTGGCGCTGGACTACCTGCGCGCGGTCACCGTCGACATCCAGCCCGCCGGCAGCGCCGAACCGGGCGCCTTCATCAAGCAGGGCAAGGACGTCGCCAAGACCGGCGAGCGACCGCGCCTGGGCACGGCGGAAGTGGTGACGGTGCTGGCGCCGATCCGCGCGATCGACCTGGCCAACAACACCATTACGGTGGAAGGCCCGCGCGGCAACGTGGTCACGCTCGACGTGCAGAGGCCGGAACACCGCGCGCGACTGCCGGAGCTCAAGGTCGGCGACATGCTGCGCATCGCCTTCACCGAGGCGGCGGCGGTGTCGGTGCGGCCGAAGGGGAAGTGACGAAGCGGATTCCCCCTGCGACCCGTTCGTCCTGAACGTAGGCGCGCAGCGCCGAAGTCGAAGGACGAACGGTGACACCGCGCTGACGGCAGCAGCTCCGAGGCAGAACGCTCGGTCCCTACGACGCCACCGGATACGGCCCTTCCTCGAACACCACGTCGTGGTAGCCCTTGCTGCCCACGGCCTCGGCCAGCGGGCTGCGGAAGTCCTCGCCGCGACGCAGCGCATCGAGCACGAACGCGAAGTCGTAACGCGGGCGCCAGCCCAGCTGCTCGCGCGCACGCGCATTGACGTACACGCGGTCCAGCTGCGGGAACATGCGCCAGCCGTGCGAGGCGTACAGCGCCCCGGCCTCGGGGAAACGCCGCGCCAGCACCGTCGGTGCGTCGCGGCGCAGGTCCGGCAGATCCTCGCGCGTGAACGGCGTCGTCGCCGAAATGATGTAGCGCCCGAAGCCGATCGCCTTCGCCCGCTCGACCGCCAGCAGGTGCGCGTCCACCGCGTCGGCGATGTCCACGCGCCGGTACAGCAGTTCGTTCGCCTGCGCATTGAGCGTGGAGAATCCGTTGCGCACGTCGATGCTGTCGTCGGGCTCGGGGAAGAAGCGCGATGTGCGCAGCACCAGCACCGGCAGGCGTCGCTTGCGGTAGAACAGCTCGCACAGCTGCTCGGCCGACAGCTTGGTCACGCCGTAGATGTTCTTCGGGATCGGCGAGACGTCCTCGTCGATCCACGCCGCCGGCTCGCCCGGCGCGGGCGTGAGCGCGGCGCCGAAGGTGCTGGTCGTGCTGGTGAACACGAACGCGTCCACGCCCGCCGCGACGGCTTCTTCCAGCAACACCAGCGTGCCGCTGATGTTGGTGTCGATGAAATCCTGGTGCGGATGCGTGGCCACGTGCGGCTTGTGCAGCGTGGCCGCGTGGATCACCGCGCGCACGCCCTTCATGTGGCGACGCACGAACTCGCGGTCGGTGATGGAGCCGACGTGGTCGGTGAACGCGGACGGCTTGAGGTCGATGCCGACCGCGTCGCGGCCGGTGGCGCGCAGCTGGCGCATCAAGCCTTCGCCCAGATGGCCGGCACTGCCGGTCACGAGGAGGGTCATGGAGGCGGTTCCGATGACGTGGGGACTTCGATTATGCCGGCGTTTTGTGTCCTTACCGCCTCACCGCCGCGCGAAGCCTTCGCACGGAACGGTCATGCCGCCGACGCGGGCCCAAGGTATGCCGCCCGGTTCGACGCCAGCGAGGCCTTCACCTGGCGGCTGGTTTCGTCGGCGAGGACTTCCGGCGCGTCTTCCGCCACCGCGCGCACGATCTGCTCGGCCACGTCGCGCGGCGAGGCCTTGGGCGCGTCCACGCCGGCGGTCATGTCGGTGTCCATCAGGCCCACGTGCACGGCGGTGACCTTCGTGCCCTGCGGCGCCAGGTCGTTGCGCAAACCGTTGGTGAGCGACCACGCGGCGGATTTTGACACGCAGTAGGTCGCGCTGCCCGGCATGCTCAGCCAGCTGAGCACCGACAGCACGTTGACCACCGTGCCGCCGCCGTTCACCTGCAACGTCGGCGCGAACGCGCGCGCCACGCGCCAGGGGCCGAACAGGTTCACTTCCATTTCCTCGCGCAGCTTCGCCTCGCCGTCTTCGGAGAACAGCTGCCCGCTCTTGGCGATGCCGGCGTTGTTGACCAGCACGTTGACGTCGCAGCACTGCCGCGCGGCGACGCTGATGCTGTCGGGCGAGGCCACGTCCATCGCGATCGGCACCGCGCCGGGCACGTTCACCGACGCCGGATCACGCGCGGCGGCGTAGACCTTCTTCGCGCCCGCTTTCTGGAAGGCTTCGACCAGCGCGCGGCCGAGCCCGCGGTTGGCTCCGGTCACCAGGACCACGGCGTTGCGGATGTCCATGCGTCACCTCGTTTCGGGAAGGAAAGACCGGATGTTCGGGATCTGCGCGACGGCGATTTTCAGCCGGTGATTTCCAGCGCGATCGCCGTCGCCTCGCCGCCGCCGATGCACAGCGCGGCCACGCCGCGCCGCAGCCCGCGCCGGCGCAGGGCGTGCAACAGCGTGACGATGAGGCGTGCGCCGGTGGCGCCGATAGGATGTCCGAGCGCACATGCGCCGCCATTCACGTTCAGGCGATCGCGCGGGATGCCCAGCTCCTGCGCCGCCGCCATCGCGACGACCGCGAAGGCCTCGTTGATCTCGAACAGGTCCACGTCCCCGACCGCCCAGCCGGTGCGTTCGAGCAGCTTTTCGATGGCCGGGATCGGCGCGGTCGTGTACCAGGCGGGCGCCTGGCTGTGCGTGGCGTGGGCGCGGATCTCGGCCAGGATCGGCAGCCCTTCGCGCTGCGCGACGGAGCGCCGCGTCAGCACCAGCGCGGCGGCACCGTCGGCGTTCGCCGACGCGCTCGCGGCGGTGATGGTGCCGTCGGCGGCGAATGCGGGCTTCAACGTCGGGATCTTCTCCGGCGATACCTTCAGCGGGTGCTCGTCGGTGTCGACGACGATATCGCCGCCCTTCGCCGGGACAGTGACTGGCACGATCTCGTCGGCGAACGCGCCCGTCGTGATCGCCTCGCGCGCGCGGCGCAGCGTTTCCATCGCGTAGTCGTCCTGCGCGGCGCGGTCGAAGCCGTAACGCTGCGCGGCGGCCTCGCCGAACTCGCCCATCGCACGGCCGGGTTCGTATGCGTCTTCCAGGCCGTCGAGCATCATGTGGTCGAAGATGCGGTCGTGGCCGACGCGGTAACCGCCGCGCGCCTTCGCCAGCAGGTACGGCGCGTTCGACATCGACTCCATGCCGCCGGCCACGACGAAATCCGCCGAGCCGGCGAGCAACAGGTCGTGGCCCAGCATCGTCGCCTTCATGCCCGAACCGCAGACCTTGTTGACGGTGGTCGCGCCGACGTCGTCCGGCAGGCCGGCCGCGCGCATGGCCTGGCGCGCCGGCGCCTGGCCCTGGCCGGCGGGCAGCACGCAGCCCATCAGCACTTCGCTCACGCGTTCGGGCGCGAGGTGGGCGCGTTCCAGCGCGGCGCGGATGGCGTGCGCGCCGAGCTGCGGCGCGGTCACAGGCGACAACGCGCCGAGGAAGGGGCCCAGCGGCGTGCGGGCGGCGGAAACGATGACGACGGGATCGTGGGAGGTCATGGCGAAACTCGTGCGGGCATCGCGGGGCGATGCGGTGGGGGAAGCGAACTCAGGCGACGGGGCGATCGAAGACCAGCAGCGTCGAGGTGGCCGAGGCGTGCAGGCGGCCTTCGCCGTCGATCAGACGCGCCTCGGCGAACGCGGCGCGGCGGCCGATGGACATCACGCGACCTTCGGCACGCAGCGGGCCGGTCTCGCGCGTGATCGCCTTGTGGTAGGCGATCTTCAATTCCAGCGTGGTGTACGCCTGCTGCGCGCTCAGGCGCGAATGCACGGCGCAGCCGCAGGCCGAATCCAGCAGCGTCGCCGCATAGCCGCCGTGGACCATGCCGATGGGGTTGTAGGCGTGGTCGCCGGGGGTTCCGGCGAACACGGCCAAGCCGGGCTCGACCTCGATGAAATCGAAGTCGAGCGACTTCAGGATGCCGGGCTTGCGTCCGGAGGCGATCAGCGCGCGCAGTTGCGACAGGCCGTCCTGTCCGGCGGCAACGTCATCGACCAGGCTCATGCGGGTTTCTCCAGCGGGGGAATGTCGAGAGAGAGGCGTCGCCCCAACTGCTGGCGCGTGGCGTGCAGGTGGGCCTCGGCGCGGGCGGGTTCGACCTCACAACGCGCCAGCGTGATCGCGCCGACCAGTTCGGCCAGCACCGAACTCGCGAGTGCATGCGCATCGCCTTGGCCCAATCTCGCCAGCGGCTGCGCGATGGCGTCCGCCAGTCGTTCCACGCCTGCGGCGAACGCCGCACGCGATGGCGCGTCCAGACGCGGCAGATCGCTGGCGAGCGCGGCGATCGGGCAACCCTTGCCGGGCGCGTCGCGATGGGCCATCGACAGGTACAGGCCGAAGTAGGCGGCGAGCGCATGCGCGTCGTCGCGGCCTTCGCGGCAACGCGCCCAGTACGCCAGTGCGTCGTCGAACATCTGCGCGATCGCCGCGGCGACCAGTTCGTCCTTCGACGCGAAGTGCGCGTAGAAGCCGCCGTGCGTGAGCCCGGCATCGCGCATCACCCCGGCCACGCCGATGCGGTGCGGGCCGTCGGCACGGAGCGCACGCGCGGCGGCGCGCAGGACGCGCTGGCGGGTCTGGTGCTTGTGGTCGGCGTCGTAGCGCATGGCGGAGTGGCTTATATGACGAACGTCATATTACTCAGGCGACCCGCCCGTGCCAGTGCCAGAGCCGCGCATTCAGCAACTGCGATCAACGCGCCGCTGCGACGCTGTGTTCTCTCATCCCCGACAGGAGCACGCCCATGTCCATCGCCTACGAAGGCGGCTGCCAATGCGGCGCGGTGCGCTACCGCGTGCAGGGCGAACCGACGATGGTGGCGCTGTGCCACTGCACGATGTGCCGCCGCGCGACCGGCGCTCCGGCGGTGGGTTGGGCGATGTTCGACGCCGATCTCGTCGAGTTCATGCACGATCGCCCCGCCGAGTACGCGTCCTCCCCCGACGCGCGCCGCGGCTTCTGCGCCCGATGCGGCACCTCGCTCAGCTTCACCGCCGACTACCTGCCCGGCCTGATCGACCTCACCCTGGGCAGCCTCGACGAACCGGCGCGGCTGCCCCCGCAGTTCCACTACTGGGAGGCCGAGCGCCTGCCCTGGCTCGGCATCGCCGACGGCCTGCCGCGCCATCGCGAGTTCCCGCCGATGGCGCCCGAACCCGCCTGACGGCGTCATCGCCGATGGGTGCCTGCACCGGGCAGATTGGCCCAACGGATACGCGTTTCATTGGCTCTCGAAAGGGACCGCTTGCACGCCTAACGTCGCCCTGCCTTCCCCACTCGAGGACATGACGATGACGATGCACTCCCCGTCGATCCTGCGCCGCGGCGTGCTCGCGGCCGTTTCCCTGCTGTCGCTGGCGGCGTTCTCCCCCGCGTTCGCCGGCGGTCACGGCGGCGACCACGGCGCCCGCGGTTGCGCGCGCCAGTTCGAACTGGCCCAGCGCATGGACATGGAATCCTTCCGCGACTACGACGCCGACACCTTCCGCGCCGTGCACGACGACCGCGCCATCACCGTGTTCGGCAGCGGTGCGAAGTTCACCGGCATCGACGCGATCATGACCGCGCTGGCCGGCCACTTCGCCAACCGCGAAGCGCAGTGGAGCTGGACCGAGCTCTACCGCGTCGTCGACGGCTGCAACTCCGCCTTCATCCTGTACGAGACCGTGTACGAGATCCCGCGCATCGGCTTCCGCCAGCGCGCGCTGACGGGCGTGACGTACAGCCACGACGGGCGCCGCTGGCTCGCGATCGCCGACCAGGGCACCGCGCTGCCGTGACCTCCGGTTGGGTCCGGCCGCGTCGGTGTCGATGCGGTCGGGCCTGCTTTTTATTTCCGAGGTGATGCTGGGCGAGCCGCGAGTGCGAGCTTCGGTACTCCGCCGCCCTCACCCCAACCCGTCTCCCGCGTGCGGGAGAGGGGCTCCGAACCGCCCCCTCAAACCCGTCATCCCGGCGAAGGCCTGTCCTGAGCTTGTCGAAGGGCCGGGACCCAGGCCCGCAGCGCATCAGGTTCACCACCTCGCTCATCAAGCGCGCGTCGCCGCCTCCAGCGTTCGCTTCATCGTGCGCAGCCCCTCTTCGATCATGCCGGCCACCTTCGGCGCGGCTTCGTCAGGCAGCAGGTCGGCGATCCAGCGCAGGCGCGTCCCGCCGCCGTCGCGTTCGAACGCCTGCACCGACGCGTTGTAGTGCTCGAACGAACCGACCGCCGCCCAGGCGACGCGGTGTCGCGCTTCGTCGATGTCGAGGATCGGCTCGCGCACCACCGTGCCGTCGCCGAAGGTCACCACGCGCACGCGGCCTTCCATTCGGCAATCGGCGACGAAGCCGGGCACCAGCCGTTCGTGAATACGGCCGACGTCGCGCAGCGCATCCCACGCAGTGGGCAGCGGGACTTCCACGTCGATGTCGCGTTGAATCGAGGCCATGCGCAGGCTCCCGACGATCGGACGGTGCGCACAGCCTGACGCCGCCGCCGCGCGACCGCCACGCCCGCCCTGCGCCTTCCGACGAAAGGCCGCGTCGGTTTCGGAATCGTCCGATGGTTCCGATGTGCGCCCGCGGCGACTCTGGCCGCGGCCGTGCGAGTCGGCCGGACGCCTCCCCTTCCCCCAGGCGTCCACTCCTTTCAGGGCTGCCGGCGTTTGCCGCAGCCCTTCTTTTTTGCCGCCTCACGCAGCGTCGCCTCGGTGCCTGCACTTGCCGCGCCGTATCCTGTGCGCCCCACGCCCGGCGCCGCGGCCATGCATTCCGAATACGACCCCGACGACAACTTCGCCCGCGCCTTCCACAACGAAGCCGACATCGACGACGAGGCCGCGATGGAAGCGGTCGCCTGGCAGTTCCTGCTGCTCATCAACCCCGGCGACGACGAGGCCGCGATGGAGCAGTTCAACGCCTGCCGGGAAGCCCTGGCCGACGGCGCCGACCCGGTCGCCGTGCTGCGCGACGTGATCGACTGGCGCTCGGGTTTCTACATCGACGACACCGATCCGGCGGGCCTGGTCGATGTGCTCGACGAGCTCGCCTCGCGCCTGGGACTGCGCATCGACTGGGGCGAGGACACCGACGAGGATGAATTCCTCGCTCATGCCGAAGTGCCGGCGCTGGTGAACGTCGCCTTCGACCGCCTGCGCGAGCACCACTACACGCTGTGGACCTACGAGACCGGCGAAAGTGCACAGGCCGGCTTCATCACCCGCCAGCGCGACGACGAGGCGCTGCGCATGGTGGCTGGGGCACTGGGGTTCCACGTTCGGACGGGTGCGTTGTAGGGCAGCGCGCCGCGCGCGTCCCCTCTTCCGGCGCTTCGCGCCGCCTTCTCCCTCAAGGGGAGAAGGAAAAGCAAAAAGCAGCACCGATCGCCTTCCTGCCGCTCAATCATGCGCAGGAAAGCGCACGACAAACTGGCTGCCCTTCCCCGGCCCCTCGCTGCGCGCCTGCACGCTGCCGCCGTGCAGCTCCACGATCTTCTTCACCAGCGCCAGGCCCAACCCCAGGCCGAGCTTGGACGTCTCCATGCGCGACAGCGTGAACATCTCGAACAAGCGCTCCAGCCGTTCCGACGCGATGCCCACGCCTTCGTCGGACACGCGCACGATCACCTCCGACCCTTCCAGCGTGCCGCTCACCCAGATCCTTCCCGGCACAGGCGTGTAACGCAATGCGTTGGCGATGAGGTTCACGAACACCTGCTGCATGCGCATCCGGTCCACGCGCACTTCGATGTCGCCACGCGGAACCAGCACGCGCAGCGTGCGGTCGTCCTGCTCCATCTGCCGGCGCGCGATGTCCGAGGACGCCTCCAGCAGCTCGCGCAGGTTGCAGCGACTGCGCTCCAGGCAGAAGCCGTCGGCGTGCACCTTGCTGTGGTGCATGAGGTCATCGATGAGCCGCGCGGCCAGAGTGACGTTGCGCTCGATCGCCTCCATGGCGCCGTTGATGTTCGCCACGCCCTCGCAGCGGCGCTGCAGCACGCCCATCCCCAGGCTGATGCCCGACAGCGGATTGCGCAGCTCGTGCGCGAGCAGGGCGATGGCGGCGCTCTTGCCCTCGCTGGCTTCGGTCGCCGCGCGGCAACGCTCGCGGCTGCTCTCCATCTGCATCTTCACTTCGGTGAGATCGCGGAAGAGTTTGAGGAAGGTGCAGCTCGGCACTTCGCCGCCCAGGTGCACCGTCACGCCGGAGGCCCAGAAGCGCGAACGGTCCAGACGCGCCATCCAGCGGTCGTCCGATGCGGTGCCGCGATGCCGTGCCTCGACGCGTTCGTGTTCGGGAATGCCGGCGTTGGCATCGCGCCGCAGGAAGAAGCGCGCCATGTTCATGCCCACCAGCCCGCCCGGCGCGGCGCCGAGGATGATCTCCGCGCCCGCGTTGGTCCAGCTCACCTCGCCTTCCTCGCTGAGCAGCAGCGCGGCGTGCTCGGGCGAACGCACGGCGAACGCCCACAGCATGTCCTTGATGACTTGTTCGTCGACCATCGGGCGCAGCGCATGGGTGTCCATTCGCTATCTCCCCGGAAGGTTCCGGGAGTGTGCGCCCGGGACGACTCGCGGCCCCGTGAAGGCGGACGCCTGGGCGTTCAGTGTCTGCGAGTCCCCCGCATAGCCCCTCTCCCGCCTGCGGGAGAGGGATTGGGGTGAGGGCTGGGCAAAGCGAGTGTCCGGACGATCCCGCCACCCTCGCCCTCATCCGCCTGCCGGCACCTTCTCCCGTGAACGGGAGAAGGGTCATTCCGCCATCCGCCCACGGCGAAGCGGCTACGCTGCGGGCCTCCGGCTCCCACGGCTCCTTCCATGACGCCGATTCGCTTCCGCACGCTCGCACTGCTCCTCACGCTGGCCGCACTCGCACCGTCCGTCGCCGGTGCCGCCGAGCCCGTGGCCAGCGTGCGCATCGCCTTCGACCGCGACGGCGTGGTGTCCACGCAGGCGCGGGGGCTGGCGGACGTTGCGGCCGCGCGGGCCGTGGGCGCCGACGACCCCGTCCGCGTCGCGTCGATCTCCAAGCTCGTCACCGCCATCGGCGCGATGCGGCTGGTGGAACAGGGCAAGCTCGACCTCGACGCCGACCTCTCCCCGCTCCTGGGCTGGCGATTGCGCCACCCGGCCTTTCCCGATGCGCCGATCACGCTGCGCCTGCTGCTCTCGCACCGCGCGGGCCTGACCGACGCCGCCGGCTACTACGCCGTGCCGCTCGACGGCGCGCTGCACGCGGTCACCGACGACCCGCGCGCATGGGACGCGACGCACGCGCCGGGCGCGTTCTTCCGTTACGCGAACCTCAACTTCGCCGTCGTCGCCTCGGCGATGGAACAGGCGACGGGCGAGCGCTTCGACCGGCTGATGCAACGCCTGGTGTTCGCACCGCTGCACCTGGACGCGTGCTTCAACTGGGACAGCTGCGACGAAGCGACGGCCGCGCGCGCGGTGGTGCTGTACGACGCGCAACGCCAGCCGGTGCGCGACGACAACGGCGGGCGCAAGCCGGCGTGTGCGGTCAACCGTTCCCGCGACGGTGGCTGCGACTTGTCGTTGTGGAAGGTCGGACGCAACGGCGCGCTGTTCTCGCCGCAGGGCGGGCTGCGGATCTCGGCGAACGGGCTGGCGAAGATCGGCCGATTGCTGTTGAACGAGGGCGAGGTCGATGGCGTGCGGCTGCTTTCCGCTGCATCCGTCCGCGCGATGGAACAGCCGCTGTGGACCTACGCGCCCGGCAACGGCCTGACCGTGGAAGAAGACGACAGCAGCCAGTCGCAGCGCGGCTTCTATTGCCGCTACGGACTGGCCGTGCAGACGCTGGCGACAAAGCAGGAAGGCTGTCGCGACGATCCCTTCGGCGACGGCGTCGCGCGCGTGGGCCACGCGGGAGCGGCTTACGGATTGCTGTCGGGCGTGTGGGTGGATCGCGCGTCGGGTACGGGCGTGGCGTATTTCGCGACCGGTGTTCCCGATGCGCCGCGCGGCGCGCGTTCTGCGTTTACGGAAGTGGAGGAAGGCTTGGCGCGTGCAGTGCCTTGAATAGCTGCCATTCCCGCGCAGGCGGGGTCTTTTGGGCCGCCGAACGGCGGCACCATCCAACCCTCCGGCGCATCAACTCTGATCGGCAGCCCGAACTTGCAGCGTCCAGGGAATGACGGTTTTGTTCGCGACGAAAGCTCCGCAAGCGCCTGCGACCTTACGCCGCCTCGTCCACCGCAATCACTTCACCGCGGCGCAGATCCGCACGCGCCCACGCATAGATCAACAGTCCCGCCACCGCCGTCGCTGCGCCGACCACACCGGTCGACGTCCAGCCGTAACCGGCGGTGATCGCCATGCCGCCCAGCCACGGGCCGAGCGCGTTGGCGAAGTTGAACGCGGAATGGTTCGATGCGGCGGCCAGCGTCTGCGCCGAGCGCGCCACGTCCATCAGATGCGCCTGCAGCACGGTGGCGAGCGCGCCCATCGTGCCCACGGCAAGCACCGCCGGCAGCACCGACCACGGTGAATGCGCGGCCAGCGGGAACGCCAGCAGCACGCCGATCGACCACAGCAGCACCTTGGGCACCGCGCGGAAGCCGTAGCGATCGAACAACCAGCCGCCGCCCAGCGTGCCGAGAATTCCGCCGATGCCGAAGGCGACCAGGCCGAACGGCACGAACGACTCGCGCACGCCGGTGACGTGCACCAGCGTCGGCGCCAGGTAACTGAAGACGCAGAACATGCCGGCAAAGCCAATCGCGCCGATGCCCAGCGCCAGCCACACCGGCTTGCGGTTGAAGTCGCGCAGCTCGGCCAGCGCGTCCGGGCGCGGTGCGTTCATGCCACGCGGGAGCACGCGCATCGTCATCGCCACCGTCGCCAGCGCCAGCACCGACACCAGCGCGAACGCCCAGCGCCAGCCGAACGCCTGCCCCAGCCACGTCGCCAGCGGATTGCCCACCAGCAGCGCGATCGACAGACCCAGCATCACGCGGCCGACGGCGAGGCCGCGCTGCTCCGGCGGGCTGATGCGTGCGGCCACCAGCGCGGCGATGCCGAAGTACGCGCCGTGTGGCAGACCCGCGACGAAGCGCGCGAACATGAGCGTGTAGTAGCCCGGCGCGAGCGCGCTGGCGAGGTTGCCGAACGCATAGAACCCCATCAGGCACAGCAGCAGGCTGCGCCGCGACATCCGGTTGCCGAGGATCGCCAACGTCGGCGCACCGACCACCACGCCCAGCGCGTAGGCGCTGATGACGTGGCCGACCTGCGGCTCGTTGACGCCCAGGCTGCGGGCGATGTCGCTGATCAGGCCCATCACCACGAATTCGCTCGTGCCGATGGCGAAGCCGCCCATCGCGAGGGCGAACAGGATCAGGGTGACCTGCCGCGACGAGAGCGTCGCCGGCGCGGGGGAGAGTGCGGGGGTCATGGGGGAATTATGTTGCATTGCAGCAGGGGATGCGACCCCGGGGCTGAATGGGGGTCCCTTCACAGGCGGGCGCGGGAGCTGCTCCCCGCCGCTCGCGTACCCCGTTCATCCTTCGACTTCTGCGCTGCGCGCCTGCGCTCAGGACGAACGGGGTGACGTATGACCAGGCGCGATGCGCTCAAGACAGCGATCGCCATGCCTCATGCCCCTATCCCGCCAACCGCCGCAAATCCGCCACCGACTCGAAGAACTCCTCCGCGCCCGCCGCGCGCAGCGCGTCGGCGTGCGCATAGCCCCAGCCGACCGCACCGAAGGCCACACCCGCGCGGCGTGCGGCCTCGCCGTCGCTGACCTGGTCGCCGACGTAGATCGCCTGCGAAGCGTCGGTCCTGGCGTCCTTCAGCATCCGCGCGATGCGCCGATGCTTGCCGAGCATGTGCGCGCCGCCGTCGATCCGCTCGATCGCCGCCATCACATCCGCGTCGAGCACGCGCCGCACGTTGTCGACGGAGTTGGACGTGAGGATCGCCAGCCGCGCGCCACCCTCACGCAGGTGCCGCAGCACGTCCGCCACGCCCGGGAACAACGGCACCGGCGGCGCATCGCGCATGGTGCGTATGAAATCCGCCGCGACGATGGGCAGCTTCCACTTCGGAAAGCCGAGCCGGTCCAGCAATTCGCGCGTGCCCAGCCGGCGCATCTCGTCGATGCGGTCTTCGGGGATCGCGTCGAACCCATGCCGCCGCGCCAGCACATGCTGCGCCTCCACGAAGAACGGGAACGAGTCGGCCAGCGTGCCGTCGAAATCGAAGATCACCAGGGGATAGCGCATGCCGGCGATTGTGCACGAGCGCGTGTGAGCGCCCATGCGCCTGAAGATGGCTACAGTGCGCGCATGCAGCCCACGCCCGCCCTCGCCGCCCTGCTGGCCGATGCGATCCTCGTCGTGCATGTGGGCATCGTCGCGTTCGTGATCCTGGGCGCCATCGCCATCTTCGTCGGCCGCACGCGCTGGCCGTGGGTGCGCGGCTTCCGATGGCGCCTCACGCACGTGCTGTTGATGGTGTTCATCGCACTGCAGGCGTGGCTGGGCGCGCTGTGCCCGCTCACCGTGTGGGAACAGGCGTTGCGCCGACGCGCGGGGCAGGCTGCGTACGGCGAATCCTTCATCGAACACTGGCTCTCGCGGCTGATCTTCTTCGACGCGCCGTGGTGGAGCTTCGTCGCCGCGTACAGCGCGTTCGCGGCGCTGGTGCTGCTGGCGTGGTTCATCGTGCCGCCGACGCGTCGCCGCGCGACGTAGACATCGCCTGAAGCCCTGCGGCGTTATCCTCCGCCGGCATCGCACGGGATCGTCTCCATGGCCCGCTCCGGGATCCTGACGCTCTTCGCCGCGCTCGGCCTCGCGCCGGACGCGTTCGCGCAGCCGCGCGAGGGCGAAGTCCAGGCGCATTACCTGCACCTGGACGATGCGCGCCTGGGCACGGCGCGCATGGAGGGCTTCGAAACGGGACTGCGCGCGTGGACGCCGACGTTCGGCCACGGATTCGCTATCGGCGCGGACTATCTCTACACGCATTACTCCTACGAAGGCCTGCCCACGCGCGACCGCGACCTGCATCGCCTCGCCATTCCAATCGAATGGACCTCGCGGGGCGCGACCTCCGTGACCCTCGCGGCGATTCCCACCGTCGCCACCTCGTCGAACATCTTCAAGGACCTGTTCTCGCGCAGCACCGGCGATGATTTCAATCTCTACGCACGTGCGACCGTTGAGCGCGGTGAGGACCAAGGCTGGGGCTGGCGACTGGGCGCGGCGTACGACGACAGTTTCGGCGATCCGGAGCTGTATCCCATCGCGGCAGTGACTTACTCCGCTGCGTCGTTCGCGCTCGAACTCGGCTGGCCGCGCGCGCACGCGCACTGGCGGCCCAACGACGCGTGGCGTCTGGGCATCGAAGTCGCGCCCGCCGGCGCGCGCTGGCATGTCGTGAGCGACGAACGCGACGGCGCGGACTTCGACTACACCGTCGAAGCCTGGCGCGCTGCGCTCACCGCCGACTGGCGTTTCGCATCGCATTGGGGAATCGCCGCAAAGATCGGCAGCGAGTTCGACCGCCACCACGACTTCGAGGACGACACCGGCGCGCGCATCGACGTGGATGCCGAATCGACGGCGTTCGCGGCCATCGCGCTGCGCTTCACGTTCTGACCGCGCTCGACCGGGCCGGTCGGGATGTGGCTACACTCGCCCCCACGCCTGGGGAGGTGGAGCGATGCACGTCAAGCGCAGTCTTCTGCTGGCCGTGGGGCTGGCCCTGTCGAACCACGCCGGCATGGCGACGGCCGCCGCGGACACTCCGCCGCCGTCCGTCGGCGCCACCGATCCGCAGCAGCAATGGTTCCGGCAGCAACTCGCCGCCGCGCACGCGCTGGCCCGGACCAACCAGGCCGCCAGTGCGCAGCAGGCGTTCGCGCGCGTGTTCGACGATCCGCAGTTCTCTTCGCTGGAACCGGCACAGCAACGCGCCGCGCTGTCGAAGGCGGGCTGGATGGCGATCCAGCAGGACCAGGGCGCACAGGCGCTGGCGTTGTACCGGCGCGCGCTCGCGCAGGACGATTCCGATCCGGACGACTGGTACCGCGTCGCCATGCTGGAAATGGACCTGGGCCGTCCGGACGCGGGCGCCGTCGCCTTCATCGAAGTCGTCGAGCGCTGGCCCGACGCGCTGCCCAACGTGCGCGAGCAGTACATCCTGCAACTGGTGTACCGCTCCACCACCGGGTCGCCCGAGCGGCTCGCGCTGCTGCAGGCGCTGCTCAACGCCAACTGGCGCAGCCGCCTCGGCGGCGAGGCCGAGGCGTGGTACGAGTTGGCCGTCGAAGCGATGGACCGCGGCGACACGGAAACGGCACGCGCGGTGATCCGCCGCATCGAAGCCGCCAAGCCGCTGATTCGCCTGCGCAGCGACAAACGTTTCGACGGCGCGATGGCCGCCGACAGCTGGTCGACGAACGCCGAGCGCGCCGCGCAGAGGCAGGTCGATGCGCTCACGCAACAGATGGGCGCCACGCCCGACGACCTGCGGGTGCGCTCGTATCTCGCCAGTGCGCTGCTAACTGCGGGCCAGAACGAGCAGGCCATCGAGATGACCACGCGTACGCTCGATGAGATCGCCGCGGCGCCGTCGGGTTCGCCCGCCTTCGAGGACCTCGACCCGCAGGTCTGGCTGATGAACTACCGCGCCACCGCGCTGCGGCGCCTGGGCCGCACCGACGAAGCGCTGGCCGAATTGCAGCGCGCCGCGCAGCTCACCGAGGGCGGCGAGCAGAACATCAGCCAGGCGCTGAACCTGGGCGTGTTCCATTGCAGCCTGGAACGTCCCGTCGATGCGCTGCGCGCGATCGACGTGCTGGGCGACGACATCAGCGGCTACGGCCGCATGGTGGAGCAGAGCGTGCGCCACTGCGCGGCGCTGCAGAAACAGGACCGGCGCGGCGCCCGCAGGGCACTGGCCTATTTGCGCGATCACCGCAAGGACGGTGAACTGCTCTATGTCTCGGCGCTGCTTCGGGAAGGCGACGTCGACCAGGCGGCGCAGCGCGTGCGCGCGTTGCTCGCTTCACCCGAAGACCGCGGCGCGGTGCTGGGATGGATCCAGGACTTCCTGCGCCCGGCGCCGTTGCCCGGCGACGTCGCGGCGCGCGCGGCACGCGACACGCTGCTGGCCCGCGCCGATGTGCGCGAGGCGCTGGCGCCGGTGGGTCGGATCGCGCACTACGAGCTTTATCTTGACGACTCGATGGATTGAAGCTGCCTTCTTCGTCGCGGGAACTGCTTGCCCCGCCGCGGGAGAACTCCCTCCCCTGCTTGCAGGGGAGGGGCAAACGGCAGAAGCAGGAACGGAAGCCGCGTCAGCGACGAGCTCCGTGCAGCCGAAACTCAGCGGAACCCACCCGCCGTCTTGATCAGCTCACCGCTGACCCAGCGCGAGTCATCCGACGCCAGGAACACCGCCACGCGCGCGATGTCCTCCGGCTGCCCGATGCGCCCCAGCGGCGTCTGCGCCGCCGTATCGGCGTGGAAATCCGAGCCGATGACGCCCGCATCGTGCGCGCCCTCGGTTTCCACCATGCCCGGATTGATCGAATTCACGCGGATGCCGCGCGGACCCAGCTCGCGCGACAGCACGCCGGTGATGGCATCCACCGCACCCTTGGTGGCGGTGTACACCGCAGTGCCGGGCAAGGTGATGTGCGACACGACCGAACCGATGTTGATCACGCTGGCGCCGTCGCCCAGGTGCTTGGAGGCCGCCTGCGTGGTCTGCAGCAGTCCGAGCACGTTGATGCCGAACTGGCGATGGAACTGCTCCTGCGTGATCTCCTCCAGCGGCGCGAACTGATACACGCCGGAATTGTTGACCAGCACGTCGATCCGGCCGAACGCCTTTGCGGTGGCGTCGATCAACGCCTGCGCCTCGTCGGCCTTCGATACGTCGGCCTTCACGGCGATGGCCTGGCCGCCGGCCTGCGTGATGCGCTCGACCACGGCGTCGGCGCCTGCCTGGCTGGAGGCGTAATTGACGACGACGGACGCGCCTTCCGCGGCCAGCGCCTGCGCGATGCCGGCACCGATGCCCTTGGACGCACCGGTCACGATGGCCACTTTTCCTGCGAGCTTGCTCATTTCGAATTCCTGATGGGAGAGAGAACGCGAAGGCGCCGGGTATCGGCGCTCCGCCCCCCAATGAGCTTGGTCCCGCGGTGCCGGGGCAAAAGACGGGATACGGGGGAGTCAGAATCCCGCCGTTGGGATGTTCCTCAGCGCAGCCGCACGTACAGGCTGGCGCGTGCCCGCTCGATGTCCTGCGCTTCCCATTCGGATGTTTCCTGCGCGCACACGAAGTCCAGGTAGCGCAGGATCGCCGCGCGCTGCTCGGCGGTATACGGGCGCGTTGGATCCCAGCGATGATCGCGGTCGAGCGCAAATACGACGATGGAACGATAGTCGCCGGCGACCTCGTGTTCGTCCAGGGAGCGCAGCAGCCAGGCCGGCAGGTAGTGCTGCTTGGCATCGGCCGACAACAGCGGCATGCCAAATCGACAGGCGTCGAGGACCTTCCCGGGCACGTCGTGCCAGGCGTACGGCGCCAATGCCACGCGCAGCTCGTCGCATTCCAGGCAATCGTGCGGGGCGATGGCCGACTTCGCGGGCTGCGGAACGTCGGCGAACGCGCGGGCAATCTCGAACCGAAGCTGCTTATCGTCCATGGCAGGGCGCCGACTACGCGAAGGAGCTAGCGTAATCGACGCCATCGCCACCTGCAGCCTCACTTCGGCTGCAAATACCGCGCAAACACCCAGTCCGCCACCTTGTTGCCCGTCTTCAACCCGGCCAGGCAGCCTTCGGTGAAGTGGATGCCCGCGTACACGCGCGCCATCACCTGCTCCTGCTCGGCGGTGGACAGCGACGGATACGAGCGCGTGATCGGCTTGGCCGGCAGATCCACCAGCGGCGCCGGCAGCGGCGCCACCGGTGCGTTGACCATGCGCGTGAAGGGAACCGCATCGCTCTTGAAGTAGCGCCGCATCGTCTGCGCGGCCGCGCCGGTGGCCGACGTCGATGCGCACGGATAATCCGGATACGGCGGCGTCTGCAGGAACGGCCGCCACGTCGGATCGCTCTTGGTGAACGGGTTGCCGTCGTCGGGCCAGCGGATCGCGGTGACCGGCCGCCAGAAGTTGTAGAAGTACTTGTCCGACATGTTCGTGATGAACGCATCGGCGATCGACATGTTGGCCAGCGCCAGCAACCGCGCGTTCTGCCAGCGATCCAGCCCGCGACTCGCGGCGGCGTTGCGCACGTTCGCGTTCCACTCCAGTCCACCGCCCGCCCAGAAGCGCGCGATGTCGCTCAGCGGCGAGTTCGGCTGCGCCCCGCGCACGCGCGCATCGCCTATCGACTTCACCAGGTTGTATTCGGATGCGTACTTGGCCGCCTTCACTTTGAAGATCGCGCCCGGCGGTTGGCGGAACTGCGTGGCGCTGTCCACGCCGAACGGCGTGACGAAGGCCCAGCCCATGAACTGCGGCACGATCGCGGCCGGGAATTCCGGTGCCGGCGTCGCCTGGTACACGCCCACGGCGGCGGGCTGCGAATACGCCGGTGCATTCGGCGTGCCGGAACCGTCGGTGGGCGTGAGCCCGCCGGAGCCATTGTCGGCGTAGCGCAACGCGATGATCGTGTCCGCGGCCGATTCACCCGCGGCGATGCCCGCCGCTTCGGGTGCATCCGGCGCGCCCGGCCCGATGGCGGCGTCGTACATCGCGTTGATCGCCGCGATCGCGTTCGCGCGTGCCGTGGCTTCCGCCGGCGTGGGCGGAGCAGGCAATGCGCCGATCATCGCCAGCAATGCCGTGCGATTGGCGGCGGCGACGGCGGCATCGGGCGACGCGTTGCCGGGCGCACTCGCCACCGGGCGATAGGTGTTGAAGCGCGACTGGATGGAGTTGAGCGCGTCGTGCACCGACAGCGCGGCGATCGCGACCGCGCGCGCCTGCTGTTGCGGTCCTCCGAACCGCGGCCCGACGACCGGCCCGCTGGCGAGCGCGTTCCAGTCGGTGACCGAATCGGCCTGCACGGGCAGCGCGATGGAAAGGGCGAGCGCGGCAAATAGCCGCAGGCGGCGCAGAGCGCGCCGCGAGTGCGAGCGTGGGGAGTTCATGGCGATGTCCTGTGGGGGAAGGGGATCGCGTCCGTCCGCGGCGCTCGAACCGGCGCATTGGGATCAAACGCAATCCACGCGGCAAACGGCGCCCCGCGTGTCGCGCGTTACGCGATGGGCGACGAGCGGTGTGAAGGTGGCACGGATATTGGCGCTGATGCGGGCGGGAATGGCATCAGGCAGATGAGGAGACCCAAGGAAAGCGCGGCAGCGTGCCGAATGCACCGCAAGTGCGAGCGTCCTCGCTTCGCCGCCCCTCACCCCAACCCCTCTCCCGGTGGGAGAGGGGCTTTGCATTGGCGCGCGCGATCCAGCGAATTACGCGCCGAACCCCTCGCATGCCCGTTCATCGCACCCGAGGAAGCGCACGTCGCTGCCATGCTTCCACGTCGCCTTCGCGGTGCCGTTGATCGTGAACTGCCAGTCCACGCCGCCGCTGCGCACGGTGCCGGTGATGGTGCACGGCGCTTCGCCGTAGCCCAGGTACGTTCCGGCATCCACCGCATGGCTCATCGCGAACAGCTCTTCCGCCTCGTCCTCGGACAGCTGCCACGCCTTGCACTCGTCCACGGCCTCGACCGCCGCGGCGGTGGCGTCGATACGCGCCGGATCGATCGACAGCACGACCGTCTCGTTCTCGCCCCCGGTGTCCGGCTCGCCGGCGAATTCCGGCAGCGGCGCATCGCCTTCATATGCCACGACATGCGGCACCGGCATGGGCGGTTCCACTTCCTGCCCCGTCGCCATCCGCCCTTCCACGCGCGAACCGACGCTGCACGCCGCCACGAGCAACCACGGCATGCACACCGCCACCCGCGCGAACGCCACCTTCTGCTTGCCCTTCATGTCCATCCCCATGCCCCAATCCAGGGTTCCATTCGGCTTGGCGGCCGGGCGTATTGGAATCGGAATAATCCGAAAGTTGCCGCCGTGCTCGCCGGACGAACGGCCCTGCACTTCTGTCCGCTCACGACGCGAGCATGCGTTGGGGGCGGTGAGAGGCACGTGACCGCACGCGCGCCGTATACCGCAAGGAGGCGACGATGGCCGACCCGACCACTGCGCTCGAACATGTGCTGATCGATTCGCCGCAACTGGACGACGTGGGCGGCTCGTCGCACTGATCGTCGGCGCTTCCCATTCCAAGCGCCATGCGCCTGCGGCCGTTGCGCACAAAGCCTCGCATGGGCGATCTGCTACCTTCCCCCTACCGGCAATGGGGAGCCGCACCGATGCAACGCGTTCTGATCTGTGTCTGCCTGTGGGCGGCCGCCAGCGCCGCGTGGTCGCACGGCGGCGGCCTCAATGCCGAGGGTTGCCACCACGACAGGAAGAACGGCGGCTACCACTGCCATCGCGGCCCGCAAGCCTCGGCCCCCGTCGCACGTCCCGCCTCCGTATCGAACGCCTTCCAGCCCGACGGCGCGCGCAGCACCGCCTTCAGCAATTGCAGCCAAGCCCGTGCGGCCGGCGCCGCGCCGGTGCGACGCGGCGACCCGGGCTACGGCCCTCATCTGGATCGGGACGGAGATGGCGTGGGGTGCGAGTAGGCACGGCGGCCCTCGATGAAAGTCCGTTACGCTTGCCGTATTACGCGACGCGTAATATCATCCGCGCCGTGGCGATCCAATCCTTCACCTGCAAGCACACCCAGGCACTGTTCGAAGGAGAAACGCCCCGCCCCTTTCGGGGCATCGTGGATGCGGCCACGCGCAAGCTGCAAATGTTGGACTCGGCACACACCCTGGACTTCCTGCGTTCGCCGCCGGGCAACCGCCTGGAAGCGCTGCGCGGCGACCGCGTCGGCCACTACAGCATTCGCATCAACGACCAGTTCCGCCTCTGCTTTCGATGGACCGACGCAGGCCCCACCGACGTTGCGATTGTCGACTACCACTGAGGTGCGCCCATGAGCCGACCCCATAACCGCATGCGCCCGATCCACCCGGGCGAGATCCTGCGCGAGGACTACCTCGCCCCGTTGAACATGACGCCCAACGCGCTGGCGACGGCATTGCGCGTGCCGGCCACGCGCATCCACGCCATCGTCAACGGTGAGCGCGCCATCACCGCCGACACCGCCGAGCGCCTGGCCGTCTACTTCGGCGGCGACGCCGCGAGCTGGATGGCCCTCCAGGCGGAGTACGAGCTGAAAACACTGCCCAACCGCGACGCCATCCTGCGCGAGGTGCATCCGCGTTCCGCAACGGCCTGACGGCATGCAATACCGCGCTGCTCGGTCGCCCTCGACAGGCTGATCTGAGTATTGGGTATTCAAGGCGCGAGGGCTGCAATGCAATTGCGAAGCAATGAATTGCCCTGGAGACGCGGCAACGCGGTACCGACGACGCCCGTCGAACCCGCGCCGAAAGACTCCCCCTGGAACTTCGAGTCCAATGGGCCGGCCACCGACGCCGCGGCGGAGGTTCAACCAGCCACGCCGGCGCGGGGTGATCCGTTGCGGTGAGGGGGCTGATCCCGTGAGGAGGTCGCGCCGCAACGATCAGCAAGCCCAGCTGTCATATGGGATCGAATGGCTCTTGAGGTACTGTCCGAAGGACCGTTTCCTTCCACTCGCCATCTGTCAACCAATGTTTGTCATCAATCAATTGGCGGACGCGACCCTTAAGTGCGTCCATCTCTAGTTTGATTGAACGAAAGCTGTTGTTGCGGGGGTTGTCGTCCACCCAGAGGATGCGCTTGCCGGTGGTCAGCGGTTGCGGTGCGGGCGCGGCGGCGGCCACGGGCACGGGGCTGGCGGCCAGGCGCTGCTCCAGTTCGGCCAGCTTGGCCTGGACGTCGCTCATGACCTGGCGCTGCTGCTCGGAGGCTTCCTCCATGCTCAGCTCGTTGCCGGCCACCTTGATGCTGAACTTGCGTCCGCGCGCGGAGTCGACGAGGTTGCGGATGGGCTCGTACAGCTTGTAGAGCAGGACCGCGAAGACCACCGGCCAGGCGAACGACGCGGCGGCGGCGATGAGTTTGGCGAGGCTGTCCAGCTTGGCTTCCATTCCACTGCACTCCTTGGGCGGTGCACTGCTTGCTTACGCAGGCGGTGCGCGGCGGCGGCCAGGTGGGCGACGGCGGGGCGCTTTGGCATTCGACCGGGGTTTTAGCGTTTGCCTTGGCCGGTCGCGTCGGTGCGGGTGGGGTGTCCCGGGTGCGCTTCGCTTACCCGGGCTACTTAGGCTCTCTGGCCAGAGGAACCTCGGTCGCGGATCATGGTTCGGCGACCGGCGCATTCGCCGGGGCAGAACAACCGTCACTGCGAGGGGTTTCGTGTCAAAGCCGTTGGAACTCGATAGCACCACGTTGGACGCAATTCGCGAGTTCCTGCGTGCGTCCACGTCCGGCCGTGGCACCGCTGAAGCGACGGCCCGCCTGGTCGCGCAGACAGACCGTGTCCCGCTGGCCCATCTGGATGGGTGGGAACGCTCGATTCGCAGCGAGCTCTACACGATCGAAGTGGAGCGCTCACCGGTTCCATGGTGGCGTCGCGAGCCGCGGAAGCGCCCCCTCTCCTGGCTCGACCTATGCAGCAGGGATGGCCACGCCCGAGAAAAGACGCTGCGGTGCCTTTCCACCGGAGCGCCGAACGCGCTCCTTCTGGCGCTGGCGATGCGTCGGCTCAACGATTGGGTGCCACAGGTGCGCCAAGCCGCGCGCGAACACCTTCCGCTCATCGCGGGGCGCTCCAATCCTGACCACGTGGCCGACGCGCTGTGGGAGACGCTGGTGCATCAGATCTCCTGGGGCCGGATGGAGCATGCGGACCGTGAAGTCCTCGACGCGATGGTCACCGTGGAGCCAGTCGCCATCGCGCTCAAGAAACGGATCGTGACGGCAACGGCGGGGCCGGCAGCATCCATGCTTGCGCAAGTCGGGCGCTCGCCCGTTTTCGACCGCTGGCTGACGGAGATCGCACGCGATGCGATGCAGCCGTCCGTGCGTGCACGGGCATGCCGCGCGCAACTGGAAGGCCGCATGGTCTGGTTCGCCGGAAGAAAGTGGGCATGGAGCGACCTGAAGTGGGCCAAGGGAAAGTTCGAACCGGTGCTGGAAGAGCGGCTACTCACCCTTGAGTTTCCTTTCGCGGACACTTTGAAGTGCACGCTAGAGGATAGGTCGCCGTTGGTCCGTTACGTCGGCGGCGAGTTTCTCCTCAAGCATCTGCATTCGATGGGCGAGGAAGCGCTTTGGGCGGCAAGGAAGCTGGCGTCGGATCGATCCCCTCACGTGGCCGCTCGCGGCCGCTTTATGCTGCGGGAACTCGGCGAGCCGACGTGAACGCAATGGAAGACGGGGCCGTATCGGCTGCGTCCCGGCCTAGGGGTTGCAACGTTGGAGTAATGTCGATGCTCGGCGTTGGCGGGACGCAGGATTGATTCGCGTCGCGGGGAGCACATTGCGTGGCATCTTGGGGACGATGCAACCAACGCAGTATCCGTACTTCGGCAAGCAGGTTTTCACATCGTTAGGAGGAAGGGATGAATCCGTATCAGCCGCCATCGGCGAAGGTCGCGCAGAAGAAACGTACGTTTGCCTCGACGGTTATCGGCCTGGGGTGTGTTGTCTTCGGCGGGCTACTCTTCCTGTCGAGCATCGGCCAGTTGTTGGGTGGAAGCACCGTGCCGCACCAGAACGCCGACGAAGCGCGCGGCGGCATGATCGCAAGCGTTCTCATCGCGGCCGCCTCGGCGTATCTGGTGCTGTATGGGTTGAAGAAGCTCAAGGGACGCGCTGCCCCGGCTGCCGCCGATTCGTCGTCTGCACCACCGGAGGCGTGAGATGCGCAAGGTCCTGTGGTGGCTCTATCTCGCCGTGATGGCGTTGAACATCGTGTGGCTGCTGGTGTCGGAACCTTCGCAAATCGGCAGCTGGGTGTATGCGGCGCTTGGCGCGTTGGGGTTGGTGGGGTTGGCCGGTTATATCGCCAACACGCAGTACGGTCCGCGCCTGCTGTGGCAAGCCGTGTTTGCGGGGTTGCTCGCCGTCAACGTAGCTCTGGTGGCGAAGGCCGTGATGGACCGCCAGTCGGACTTGCTGTTTGCAGGCGTGGCGTTCGCGGCGTTGCTGATGTTGCCGTGGTTCTTCGCGCTGTGGCGGTATGCGTTCTCCTTGCCGGATGGGGCTGCGCGCGTTCCCGTCGGTGACTAACGACACGCGACGCCTCCGTCGAGCCGCTTCGATACTCGGCCTCGATCTCCGCACAAGGACCGTCGCGATGCTGGCTGCTCACACTGCACGGCCCCGGTTCCGGTGGTTGCAGCGCATGGCGTTCGCGACGCTGCTGTGCATCCCGCTGGCCGGAGGGGCACAGCCGGTGACGGACGCAGCGCTGCACAAGGCGATGACCGATCTGCTCGCCGCGCAGGGCTTGCAAGGCGCCGTGTGGTCGACCGTCGCGGACGATGGCGGCATCGCCGTCGATGCCGCGGGAACGCGGGATGCGCGAACGGGTGCGGCACTGCACCCGCAGGATCAGGTGCACGTCGGCTCGGTCGCCAAGACCGTGCTGGCGACGGGCGTGCTGCGATTGGTCAGCCAGCGGCGTCTGTCGCTGGACACGCCCGTGTCGGAATTGCTGCCCGGCGTCGCGTTCGACAACCCGTGGGCGTCGGACAGCCCCGTGCGCGTGCGTCACCTGCTGGATCACACGGCCGGCCTGGACGATGCGCGCCTTGCCGACATGTTCAGCCTGATGGCGCGTGCGGATGCGCCGCTGTCGGCGTTCCTCGATGGCCGCACGCTGCGTGTGCGCAGCCGTCCGGGCAGCCGGCATTCGTACTCCAACACGGGCTACACGCTGCTGGGCATGGTGATCGAGGCGGTGACGGGCGCGCGTTACGAGGCGTGGCTCGACGCAAACCTGCTGCGTCCGCTGCGCATGCACGACAGCACGTTCGCCTTCACCACGCAGGAAGGCGCGGGCGCGAATCCGCGCGTGGCGATGGGGCATTTCGAGAACGGCGTTGCGCATGCGGCGGTGCCGATGTTCCTGCGCCCCGCCGGGCAGTTCACCACCACGGCGGAAGACATGGGGCGTTTCGCGCGTTTCCTGATGAGCGACGGACGCATCGATGGAACGGCCTTCATCGACCCCACGCTGCTGCGCGCCATGGGCCAACCGGAAGGCACCGAAGCGGTCCAGGCCGGGCTGCGCGTCGGCTACGGCCTGGGAATGGCGACGCGCGACCGCCATGGCGCCGTAGGCAAATGCCACGGCGGGAGTACGGTCGGATACCGCGCGATGCTCTGCGTCTTTCCGCAGCACCAGCGTGCGTTCTTCATCGCCCTCAATGCCGATCACGAAACCGCCGACTACGGACGGTTCGACCGGCTGCTGATCGAATCGCTCGGCTTGCCGATGGCCGAAGCGCTGCCTCGCATGGGCGAAGCCGGCGATGCGATGGAGGGTTATTACATCCCCTCGCCCAACCGGTTCGCCCGCTTCGAATGGCTCGACGCTACGTTGGGCTTCGTTCGCATCACGCGCGAGGGCGAAGGCGTTCGCTTCGCGCCGCTCCAGTCGAGTGCGCTGATGCTGACGCCCGTAGGCGGCAACCTGCTGCGCGCGGACGATCGCGCTCTCGCATCGCATGCGTTCGTGATCACTGCAGAGGGCACGCGCGCGATCACCACCGGCCTGCAAACCTACGAACGTGTGGCGCTGCCCGTCATTGCCGCACGCTGGGTGAGCCTTGCCGCGGGATTGCTGGGCGTTGCATGGCTTCTGGTCATGGGCGCCGTGCGGTTCGTGCTGGATGGCCGGGATCGCTGGAAGCGACCAGGGGTGATTCCCTTCCTCGGCATCGCGGCGCTGTTGCTGCCGGTGCCCTTGTTCCTGCGCCAGTCGTTCCTGCAATTGGGTGATCTCACGCCGGCCAGCGGCACGCTCGCCGCGGTCACGGCGCTGCTGCCGTTGACGATGGTGCTGGGTCTGATCTTCGGCCTGCGTCGCCGGCCGTGGTCCGCGCTCGACATCGTGGACGTCGTCGCGATGGTGGCCGTGTTGCAGTTGACCGTGGTGCTGGCCTTCGGCGGGCTGCTGCCGCTGCGCCTGTGGGCGTGAGGGTCTCTGCGCCGATCAGAACGCCCACGACAGGAACAGGCGGAACTCCCAGACGTCGTTGTCGCTCTGGCCGAGGCTGAGGTAGCCCGCGCTCGCTTCCACGAACATCGCCTGCGACACGAGGGCGCGCGCACCCACGCGCATCGATCCCAGCCACGCCGATGTGGAGGCCAGGCGCAGGTCCGATGTGAGGATGCCGCCGTCCTGCGGGCGAATGAAGGCGTAGCTCGCGCCGAGCTCGCCATAGGGAATCACGATGCTGCTGGCGGTGTGGACGGTCCTGCTGACTTCCAGATGTCCTTCGATCGTGCCGTTGTCGAAGCTGTCCTGGGCGACTTGCAGCGCGATGGGCGTGTCGAAGACGACGCCGGAGAGCGGGTGGGCGTCGTTGTCGTAGTGGCTGTAGCTGAGGGTGAACTTCGGGCGGAGCGTGAATTCGCCTGCCTGGTACTGCCCCGTGGTGTTCAACGCCAGCGACACGCGCGTGGAGTCGTAGCTGCCGTCCAGCACGGCAATGCGGGTGTCGTTGGACAACCATGCATGCACGGCCGAGGCATCCATCGCCCATCGCGGCGACAGCGCCTGTGCAATGTAGGCGCCGATGCCGTAGCCGTCCGTTTCCTGGCGCAGGTTGCCGTCGAATCCGTTGCTCTCGTTGGTTTCGTACGACACCAGCAAGCCGGCGACGACGTCGTTGTCGTAGCGGCGGTCGGCACCGAGGGTGAAGTAGCTGCCGCTGCCGTCCGTGTCCAGTCCGTGGCGCTCGTCGGAGGTGTCGAGCGCGCGGCCGTCGAACCACAGGTTCCAGCGCGTGGGCGTTGCAAATTCACGACCCGGCGTGATCGGGACGGATTGGCCGAAGCCCGATTGCGCCTGCTCCGCGGTGATGCGATCGCAATAGTCCTCGACGTCCCGTTCGCGGCCATCGCGTGTCCACTGCGCGCAGGTCGCTGCGGCTTCGTCCAGGGCTTCGCGGCGCGCGAGCGTGGTGTCGTCGATCGCAGGCACAGGCGTCATCGGTGCGGTCGGCACGGAGGGAATGGTGCCGGTCGGTGGGACCGGGGCTGCGGGCGAGAGCCCTGTCGGCGGAAGTGTTGCGACAGGAGGCGTCACGCCGCCGGGCAACGTGGGTGTCACCGCAGGCGGCGATGTCGTGGGCACGCCGGGCGTAAGGCCGGAAGGCGGCAGCGTCGCGATCGGCGGCGCGACACCGCCGGGCATCGTGGGCATCGCGCCGGTGGGTGGAAGTGTTGCGACTGGTGGCGCGACACCGCCCGGCAGCGCAGGCATCACACCGGAAGGCGGTGCCGAAGGAAGCGCGGGACGCGCGGGCATCGCACCGCCAGGTGGAAGCGTTGCGACAGGCGGCGCGACACCGCCCGGCACGCCGGAAGGCGGCAGCATGGCGATCGGTGGCGCGACACCGCCTGGCATCGTGGGCATCACACCGCGCGGTGGAAGCGTTGCAATGGGTGGCGCGACACCGCCCGGTACGGTGGGCATCACGCCGGAAGGCGGCAACGTCGCGATCGGGGGCGCAACACGGCCGGGAATCGTGGGCATCGCGCCGGAAGGCGGCGCTGCAGGCAGCGCTGGACGCGCGGGCATCGCGCCGGTGGGCGGACGTGTTGCCATCGGCGGCGCGACACCACCGGGACGCGTGGGCATCACACCGGAAGGCGGCGCGGCGGGGCGACCGGGCAGCGTGGGCATCGCGCCGGTGGGTGGCAGCGTGGCGATGGGGGCGGTAATGCCGCCAGGCACCGAGGGCGTGAGTGGCGTGAGGTCGCCGATCGAAGATCCGCCGGGCGGGCGGATTCCGCCGGGCGGGCGAAGTTCGGGCAACCGGATGAACGACGGAAAGGTGATGCCACCCTTCTGGTTCTGCGAATCGATCATGCACGGCCGATTGCCTTCGATCACGAGCAACTGGTGCACGCCGCCATTGCCGTTGGACACGACGGGCGACAGCGTCACGCGCAGGCCGCGTCGACTGCGCTGCCACTGGTCGACCGTCTGACTGCCCTGCGCCGATTCCAGTTGGAACGAGCCGGCCCCGGTGGCGGACAACCACACCGAGCGGGCCTCGTTGGCCGTGATGCCCAGGTACGCCAGGCCGCGCGGTCTTTGCACTGCTGCGCGAGAGCCGCATCGGGTGCGACCAGCCACGCGAGGCCCAGCAGCAGGGCCATCGGCAATGGGCGATGGACGAGACGAGCCGCCGTGGAGATGGCCTGATCGGATGCCAGGGCAATGTCGCGACTGATCGGCTTGCGCATGGCTCCCCCAACACAAGGGCGGTCTACGCGACTGGAAATCCCGCTCCGGAGCGGGCCGAAGCAAGCGCAGATTCTTCTGCTGGCCCGATCATCAGCGCGTGACGATTGGCGTGGAGCGGATCAGGAGGGGGTCGGGAATGGTTTGTCCCTGTGCCGCAGCAGGAAGCGTCCGTGGATAGTGCGCGAACGAACGCCACTGACCACGCAGCGCGCGCCCCGGACGAAACGCTAGACTCGCGCGCAGGGGGATCCATCCATGCGAATCGCACTGCTTCTGCCGGCGTTGCTGTTGAGCGCGCCGGCCATGGCCCATCGTTGGGTCGAGACCGGTATCGACGACGGTTCAGGCATTTATGTGGACGCCAACACGATGCGCCGCAACGGCGACATCGTGGAGGCGTGGGCGTTGATCGACGAGACCGTGGCGGCCGATGCGCAGTACGACGGCGAGCAGCGCGTGCGCGCACGCCATCACGTCCTGCGCGTGCGTTTCGACTGCGCGGCGCGGCGGTTCGGCACGCTTTCGGTCGTGACTTACGCCAGCACCGATCGCGGCACGGAACTCTCGCGCCGCGACACCTACGCGCTGGACACGCTGGACGCCGTCGAGCCGAACACCGACCAGGCGGCCTCGCTGGACTTCGCCTGCGCTTACATGCGCGCCGAGCCGTGGGCGCTGGACGCCGCGCAGACGCGCGCGCGGCAGCCGGGCGCGGGCATGGCCGTCGTCTCGCCGCAGGGCGGGTTCCTGGCTGCGATGGAGCAGCAGCGTCTGATGCGCGAATTGCCACTGGCCGATGGCACCGCGCGCGTCGTTGCCACGGTGGGACGCGAATCGTCCGCCCGTCCAGGCCGTGTGTTCAAACCGTCCGACGTGCTGGAGGCGACGGCGACGATCACGCCCGAACTGCCGGGCCCGGCGACCATCACCGCGCACTGGTTCGCCGCGGGCGGGAGCGAGGCCATCTCCGTCGGACGCGCGGACCGGTTGCTGGAGCAGGCGCCGTTCACCGAAACCTTCCTCGTGCGTCCCACGCCGACGTGGCCGGTGGGCGCGTATTGCGTCGAGCTTCGTGTGAACGAGCAAACGGCGGCGACGGTGATGTTCGAAGTTCGATAGCCACCGCAGTGCTAAGGTCCGGACCGGGGACCGTTATCGATCGGGGATGGGATGTCCATGGTGATCAAGACCGAAACCGCGATCCTCGCCGGCGGTTGCTTCTGGGGCATGCAGGCGCTGCTGCGTCGCGTGCCCACGGTGATGTCCACGCGCGTTGGCTACACCGGCGGCGATGTACTGCATCCCACGTACGACCACCACGGCACGCATGCCGAGGCGATCGAGATCGTGTTCGATCCCGCGCTGCTTTCGTACCGGCAGATTCTCGAGTTCTTCTTCCAGATCCACGATCCGACGCTGTGGAATCGCCAGGGGCGCGATATCGGCACGCGCTATCGCTCGGCGATCTTCTATCTGACCGATGCGCAGCGAGTAACCGCCGAAGCCACCGTTGCGGAGCTGGAAGCGTCCGGCCTGCTTCCGCGCCGAATCGTCACCGCGATCGAACCTGCGGGGCGCTTCTGGGAGGCGGAAGTGGAGCACCAGGACTACTTCGAACACCACCCGATGCAGCATGCATGCCGTCACCTTCCTCCTGGGTGGCGGTTGCCGGCGGTGAACGTGTGATCTGGTTGCGACGGCTTCTCGTCAAGGCCAACGTAGCCCGGGTAAGCGAAGCGCACCCGGGTTCCACCGTGCCCCTCCACCTTTCCTCGTGTCGTTGCGACGCTGTCGGTCTCGTCCGCAAATCGACTCCGGCGCGCTCGCACCCGGGTGCGCTTCGCTTCGGGCTACGAGGTTGCTCAACCGTGCGCACCGCTCTCAGACCGTGAAGCGAAAGCGCAGCGGCGACCGGAGGCTCGATTACTCCGTGCCCAGCTTCCATTGCTTCTTCAGCGCGCTGCTCATGGCCTCGGAGACATCGCCCTCGCTGGCCGCAGTGAAGGATGCCCACGCCTTGGTCCATGCGTCCGGTCGCCCCACTTCGGCGACGGTCACTTCCAGTGCGGCCATCGAGGATTCGGCCCCTTCCGGCAAGCGCGGCGGCATCGGCAGGACGGCCGCCTTCGACCAGTCGGGCGTCTCCACGTCCATGCAGTTCCCTGTGGGGAGCCGCTTGCCGTCGGCGTCGCAGTCGTCATCGATGAGCACCGCTTCCTTGCCGTCGCGCTCGCTCGTCCAGTAGTAGCCGGCGCCGTCTTTTGCGCCGATGGCCTGCACGGCCAGTCCCGCCGAGAACGCGAGGCGGCCCTTGGAGTGGCGCGGAACGAAGCGGTTGAACTCGTAGCCCAGCGGGAGCGCCTTGAGTGCGCCGCCTTCGCGGCGAAGCACGAAGATCATCGTCGAGGCCAGTTCGACCTTGGGTTTCGGACAGTCCGCCAAGGCATCGACTTGCTGCGTGCAGTACCAACGTTTCGGTTGAGCTTGCCAATCGCAGCGGCGTATCGGATGCATACACCAATCTGTCGTCCGCGCTGATGTCGAGAACTCACTCGTCCGCGTTCGACCTTCGCTTCCTCCTGAACAGCGCGAAGTCCGGTGGACCCATTGCAGGCCTTCGGTATCGGATCACGTTGGAATCCGGAAAGGTCTTCGAGGGAACTACGGACGCCTTCGGCTTGACCCAGTCAGCCCATTCCGACCTTCCCGAAACCGCAACAATTGAGGTGATCTATGCCGAGGAATCAACCGGACCCGCGGCCCGTACGGATTCCTGCGGGTGTTAACGGCGCCAACCTGGCGCTACGCTGCCAGCGAATCCTCACGCCCGCAGGTGACCGCAACCCGGCGGTCATCCAGATCCCAGCAAGACGGCTGAGCGGCGCATCCTGGGTGTCCGAGTTCCCCACAAGCACGAGCACGGACGACCTGACCTCTCCGTTTCGGGAGAACGCAGCCGCCTTTATCGCAGCACTCCGCAGAGCCGGTGCAGGCGTGACCATATCGGCGACGCTAAGACCCCGTGAGCGCGCCTTTCTCATGCACTGGTCGTGGAAAATCGTCAATGACAACGTCGATCCTCGGAACGTCCCCGCCCATGAAGGAGTGGACATTGAGTGGAAGCATACCGATGACAACGGCGAATACTCGGAACGCGCTTCCCGTGCCGCGGCTACGGCGATGGTGAATGCATACGGCATGCAGAACCTGCGCACGGCACCCGCGCTCAACTCCCGACATATCGAAGGAAACGCGATCGACATGACCATTGGCTGGCAAGGCACGCTAGACATCCAGGTCCCGTCTGGACTCCAAGAGGCTATCGCAACGACTCCGCGCGATGGCATGAACCACGACCTGCGCTCAGTAGGCGCCAGCTATGGCGTCGTCAAGTTCCGTGGCGGCGATAGAGACCGCCCTCATTGGTCCAACGATGGGCGCTGACCATGAAGCCCTCCAACGCAGTTCCTGCACTGCTCGCAGCAATACTCTCCGCTTGCAGCCCACGGGTTGGTTCTCCGCCGAAGCATGCCGACGAAATCCCGAAGGACGTAAGCACCTTCATCGACCGCCGCGATACGTGCGACTACTTCCGCGGGGAGATCCCTGACCCCGGCCAGTCGGATCGCGCACGCGAAGTGGAAGAAGGCCTAAAGGAGTACTGCACCGGCACAGATGAAAGCCTCGCTCACCTGCGCTCGAAGTACGCAACAGATCCACAGATTTCAGCGAAGCTCGCAGAGTATGAGGAGTTGATCGAGGCGCCGTCGCAGAGATGAACCTGCGCATGTCTTGGCCTCGCGATCAGGGCGCATCTGACAATGGTTCCGTGACAACACCCGGGTGCGCTTCGCTTACCCGGGCTACGCTGGCTTGCTGCCACCCTGCGTGGCGAGCGTGTAGCGCCCCGGCTCGATGCGTCGGTTGTTTCCGCGTGGCCGGTTCGCTCCTGGGCCGCGTGTTTCCGCGACGGTGCCGGACAATCCGGGGCCGGTTTGTGCCACGCCGTCGTGATAGACCTGATACCGCCCCACCGTCCTGCGCTTTCCATCGCTGTCGCGACGCTGTTCGCTCTGGCGGACGATGTGGAACTCCCATCCTGTGCCCGTGATCGGCATGTCGTTTCTCCCTGTCTTGCGGTCGCGTGCGCTTCAAACCCGCGGACGTGTCTTCAGCTCCGGTGTCGGGCGGGGCGCACCGAGGTCCAGGCGGGTGTCGGGCCTGGCCACGTTCGTCTTCTCGATCAGTCGCGCCAGCCTGCGTAGGCGCTTGAATACGCCAAGCGCCAATCCGCCCTGCGTGTAGTAGCAACCTTGCGCGTCGCGTTTGAGGTTGTTCAGGCCTTTGAACCGGTAGCTGTACGAGCCCGGCGTTGGGCAGAAGAACCGCGCATAGTCCGCAGGCTTGGAATCGAGCTCGGAACACGTGCCCTCCAGCGAGCCCAGCAGTTCGGCCATGCTTGCCAGCAACAGGCGCAGGCGGATGATCTGGTGGTTGCCCCATCCCATCTCGTGCGGCGTCTTTCCCGCCGGCAGGAATTGCGGATCACCGAAGCGCTCCACGAACTCGATGCCCGCCTTGCGTCCGTATCCGGTCAGCTTCCCGATCAGGTCCTCGTCCATCGAAAGGTTGAGTCCGCCTTCCTTCTTGGTCAGCTGGATCAGGCCGATGCGGTCGCGGAAGCCCGGCAAATGCGACAGGGTTTCGTGGTTCCAGTCTTTCGCCACATGGATGACGGCGCCGAGGAAGTCGGCGAGCGCGGCGAAGCCGCTGCCACCGAAGCGGCGCCACCAGCACAGCCGCGCATCGCCGTTGTCTTTCGGGAACAGCACGCGCTCTTCCTGGCCCTCCTCCGCTCGCCCCAGGTCCAGGCCGAACGTCGGACGGCACGGCAGCGCGCTGTCGAAGAAGTGGATGGGGAAGTTCGATCCCACGCCGCCGTCGGTGAACCAGCACGTTTCCAGTTCGTGGATGGGTTCGGCGTCTGCGGCGTCCTTCTTGTCGGGACGGCGGTTGTAGTCCACCGAATGCAACGGGATCGCGCTCAGCAGCAGCGGAAAGCTCAGGCTCATGCGTACCGCGACGACGACCGGCATGTCATCGGGCATCGTCAGGCGACGGTATCCGGGCGGGTACGGTCCCGGCGCTCCGGCGGGACGCTCGTGCGCGTGCATCCAGGCCATGACGCGTTCGGGAAAGAGCGAGGCGAACTCCGTCTCCTTGTAATAGAACTGCTTGTTCTCGCGCACCTGCGGGTCGTCGCGGAACGGCAGGCGGAACGGCCGCCCCAATGTGAGGCAGGTGGTCATCATCTGCAGGTCGATGTCATGCGCGCGCAAGTCGCCGAAGGTAAGCGGTTTGCCGTCCGCTCCGCCGTGGACCTCGGCCTGGCCGCACAACTCATCCAGATAGTCCGTCAGCCAGACCGTCAGCGCTTCGCCCGTGTTGTCGCCGTCGGCGGGCATTCCCGAGCATGCTCCGAACTTGTTGGCGGGCAGCTCGCGTAGCGCCAGGCGCAGCGCATGGAACAGCAGCACCAGCATCCCGCCGATGACGGCACCTGCCAGCGCCCATGGCCACACCAGCGCGGCACCGCTGCGGGCGACGGCCCAACCGATGGGAACGCCGCCGATAGCCATTCCCAGCACGATGTCCAGGCCAAAGTGCGGGAGCAACGCTTTGATGCCGGCCCATGCGCGGCGCCAGCTCCCACGCGTGCCCATGACGGCGAGGAACACGTCGAACAGCGGCCGCAGCGCGGGCGCGGGTTTGAAGAAGGCCATCAGCTTGGTGCCGCGTCCGTCGGTGGATGGCTTCACCAGATGCGTCGGCAGGGCTTGCAGTAGCTCGAACCCTTTGAAGTCGTTCTGGGCCTTCCGCTTTTTCAGCCGCTGCCGCCCCAGCTCCGCCGCCGCTGCAGCCGCTGCGGCTATCGCGCCGGCACTGGTCCCGCCGATGCTGCGCAGGGTGAATGCCTTGGCGATCTCCACCACGGCCAGCGGATACACGATGCCGCTGGTGATGCCGCCCTTCATGACCAGATCGCATTGCGTCGCGTACACGCGGCCGGCGGCCGGGCCCGTCCCTGTTTCGTCCGTCACCTGGACCTCCTGAGGGCCGCAGTCGCCGACCGCTTCGACGCCGCCAACCCGCTCCTTTTCCCTCGGACTACGCGGAACCGCTGCGGCGAAGGACAGCGGGCTTGCATCCGGTTGGCCGGCGGCGCCGGCGGTGGGCGTTCGGGGCGATAGGACGATCGACACGGAGGAGTCCGTCATGGCCGGCAGCGGGTATCAGTTTCAGAAGTACGTGAAGGACGTCAGGGACAACCGCAGACGCGCCTGCGTTCTTTCCATCGGCGATTCGTGGTTCCAGTACGCGCTGCGCCCGTTCCCGGACCTGCAGCGCCGGATCGAGCTGGATCTGGATGGGAAGGCGCTGATGCTCGACAGCAGCAAGCCCGGGCGGGATGCGAAGAACCTGGTCAGCGATGTGGTGTCGGAGGTGACCTCGTGGGCGGCGTTCATGCAGGACATGCACCGTCCCTTCCAGGCGATCCTGGTGTCGCTGGGCGGCAACGACGTCATCGGCAAGGACTTCGCCACGCATTTGAAGAAGGCCAGCGACCCGCCGGATGTGAAGCCGTGGCCGTGGCAACCCGTTCCTGACGTGGCGCGACGGCACATCAAGTTCACATCGCTCAAGAAGACGTTCGCCGAGGTGCGCGCGGCTTACCAGGCGTTGATCGACCTGCGCAACGCGCACGCGCCAGGGGCGCCGATCATCTGCCACTCCTATGCCGACGTCACGCCGTGCAACGAGAAGTACGAGTTCTTCGGCTTCAAGGCCGGACCGTGGCTGTGGAAGCCGATGCGCGAGTTCGAGCTCACCGACAAGGACGAACAGCGCGTGCTCTCACGCTGGCTGCTTGCGTCGTTTGCGGCGCTGCTGCGGGACGTTGCAACCAACAACACCACCAACGTACTCGATACGCGCGAGGAACTGCCCGACTATGAGGGATGGTGGGACAACGAGATCCATCCGTCGCAGCGCGGGTTCGCATACCTTTCCAAGAAGCATTGGGTTCCGGAGATCAAGCGCGCGATCGGTGCGCGACCGATCATTCGTTCCCGCCCCGTGAAATGAAGAAGGGCGGCCTCACGGCCGCCCTTCCGGTGTTGCAGATCGCGCTTGCTTCAGACGCCCAGCGGATTCGGCTTCTCACCGTCGAGCTTGTACTGCTTGATCGCGCGGGCCACATCCTTCGCCGTCATCTTCCCTTCCGCTGCCAGCGCCGCGATGGCGGCGTGGGCGATGTAGTAGCGGTCCACTTCGAAGTGACGGCGCAGGTTGGCGCGGGTGTCGCTGCGGCCGAAGCCGTCGGTGCCCAGGACGGTGTACTTCATCGGCACGAATTCGCGGATCTGGTTCGCGAAGTTGCGCACGTAGTCCGTGGCGGCAATCGCCGGGCCCTGGCGGCCTTCCAGCAACGTGGTGACGTACGGCTTGCGCTGGGTGCCTTCCGGGTTGAGGCGGTTGAGGCGGATGGCGTCTTCGCCGTCGCGCGCCAGTTCGGTGAAGCTGGGGCAGGACCAGATGTCGGCGGTGACGCCGAAGTCCTTGTCCAGCAGTTCCGCCGCGGCAATGGCTTCGCGAAGGATGGTGCCGCTGCCCATCAGCTGCACGCGCAGTTCGCCCTTCTTGGGCTTGCCGGCGTCCTGCAGCAGGTACATGCCCCTGATGATGCCCTCGCTTGCGCCCTCCGGCATGTCCGGGTGGGCGTAGTTCTCGTTCATCAGGGTGATGTAGTAGTACTCGTCCTGCTGCTCGGTGAGCATGCGCTGCATGCCGTGCTGCAGGATCACCGCGACTTCGAAACCGAACGTGGGGTCGTAGCTGCGGCAGTTCGGGATGGCGCTGGCCAGCAGGTGGCTGTGGCCGTCTTCGTGCTGCAGGCCTTCGCCGTTGATGGTGGTGCGGCCGGCGGTGGCGCCCAGCAGGAAGCCGCGCGCACGCATGTCCGCGGCCTGCCACGCGCTGTCGCCGATGCGCTGGAAGCCGAACATCGAGTAGTAGATGTAGAACGGCAACATCTGCAGGTTGTTGGTGCTGTAGCTGGTGGCGGCGGCCATCCAGCTGGAGAACGCACCTGCTTCGGTGATGCCTTCTTCCAGCACCTGGCCGGCCTCGTCTTCGCGGTAGTACATCAGCTGGTCGCGATCGACCGGCTTGTACTTCTGGCCGTGCTGGGCGTAGATGCCGATCTGGCGGAACAGGCCTTCCATGCCGAACGTGCGCGCCTCATCGGCGACGATCGGCACGCAGCGCGGGCCCACCTGCTTGTCGCGCAGGATGATGTTGAGCGACTGCACGAACGACATCGTGGTGCTGATCTCGCGGTCGCCGCTGCTCTTGAGCAGGCGGTCGAAGGCTTCCAGCTTGGGCACTTCCAGCGATTCGGTGGCCTTGCGACGGCGCTGCGGCAGGTAACCGCCCAGGGCCTTGCGGCGCTCGTGCATGTACTCCACTTCCGGCGACTTCTCGCCCGGGTGGAAGAACGGCACCTTGCCGTCGGCCAGCTGCGCGTCGGTCACCGGGATGTTGAAGCGGTCGCGGAACACGCGCACGGCTTCGTCGTCGAGCTTCTTGGTCTGGTGCGTGGGGTTGAGCGATTCGCCCGCCGCGCCCATGCCGTAACCCTTCACCGTCTTGGCGAGGATGACGGTGGGCATGCCCTTGGTGTTCACCGCTTCGTGGTACGCGGCGTAGACCTTGTGCGGGTCGTGGCCGCCGCGGTTGAGGCGCCAGATGTCGTCGTCGCTGAGGTTGGCGACCAGCTGCGCGGTCTCCGGGTACTTGCCGAAGAAGTTCTCGCGCGTATACTTGCCGCCGAACGCCTTGCAATTCTGGTATTCGCCGTCGACGGTTTCCATCATCAGCTGACGCAGCTTGCCGGTGGTGTCGCGCGCCAGGAGCGGATCCCAGTAGCTGCCCCAGATGGTCTTGATGACGTTCCAGCCGGCACCGCGGAACTGGCCTTCCAGTTCCTGGATGATCTTGCCGTTGCCGCGCACCGGGCCGTCCAGGCGCTGCAGATTGCAGTTGATGACGAAGACGAGGTTGTCCAGGCCTTCGCGACCGGCCACCGAAATGGCGCCGAGGGATTCGGGTTCGTCCGTCTCGCCGTCGCCGAGGAACGCCCACACCTTGCGGTCGGTCTTGGGCAGCAGGCCGCGGCCTTCCAGATACTTCCAGTTGCGCGCCTGGTAGATGGCGGCCAGCGGGCCCAGGCCCATCGACACGGTCGGCACCTGCCAGTAGTCCGGCATCAACCACGGGTGCGGATACGACGAGATGCCGCGGCCGTCGACTTCCATGCGGAAGTTGTCGAGCTGGGATTCGCTGATGCGGCCTTCCAGGAACGAGCGGGCGTAGATGCCCGGCGAGCTGTGGCCCTGCACGCCGATGACGTCGCCCGGATGGTCGCCGTCCGGACCACGCCAGAAGTGGTTGAAGCCCACGTCATAGAGCGTGGCGGCCGACGCGAACGACGCGATGTGGCCGCCCAGGTCGCCCGGCTTGCGGTTGGCGCGCACGACCATGGCCAGTGCGTTCCAGCGCAGGATCGAACGGATGCGCCATTCCATCGCGTGGTCGCCGGGGCTCTTGACCTCCAGGTGCGCGGGAATGGTGTTGATGTATTCGGTGGTCGGCGAGAACGGCAGGTGCGCGCCGGCGCGGCGGGTCACTTCGACCATGCCTTCGAGCAGCTGGTGGGCGCGTTCGGCGCCGTCGCGCTCGATGACGGCCTGGACGGACTCGATCCACTCGCGGGTTTCGGTCGGATCCGGGTCGTTCTGGAGGATGTCGGAGATGACAGCGTGGAGAGACGTCATGCGTATCGCGGCCCCTATTGGCCGCGCCTCGTGTGGGGACGGGTTA
Source organism: Lysobacter sp. MMG2 (assembly GCF_016735495.2). GTDB lineage: Bacteria > Pseudomonadota > Gammaproteobacteria > Xanthomonadales > Xanthomonadaceae > Lysobacter_J. The sequence goes on along the minus strand of NZ_JAERQY020000004.1, from coordinate 143,626 downwards.
GAGCATCGATTCTAACAGGGCGATCCGGGCCGCCGGACCCCGTGAACGGGCCGCAGCGTTGCTACGAAAGGCGAATTGCGGCGCGGGTTTGCGTACGGGGGCGGATGGCGTGGGGAGGCACGCGCCCTCTCCCCTTGCGGGAGAGGGACAGGCCGCCGGAGGCGGCCAGGGAGAGGGGGCCGGGTTGCAGTGACGCAAAGGCGCGTCGGCCGCGCCGACGCTCCCCTCTTCCGCCCTTCGGGCACCTTCTCCCGCAAGAGGAGAAGGAAGCGCAGTCGCCTCGCGCGGCAGGCCGCCGCAACGCCGCCACTAGCGCGGCGGCGCCACCGGCATCCCCAGCACCTGCCGCTGGAATGCCGCCATTTCCGCCCGCGTCACGCGGCCGTCGTGGTCGGCGTCCATGTGTTCGAACAGCGCGCGCGCACCGGCAGCGTGTTCGGCGGCGGTGACCACGCCGTCGCCGTCCAGGTCCATCGGCATCGGGTCGCCGGCCGGCGGCTCAGGCGGTGCCGACGGCGTCGGAACGGGCACGGGTTGCGTTGCCGGAACGGGCGGCACGGGCGCGGTCGGCGTGGTCTGTGCCCAGATCGCGATGGGCACGGCCACAATGGCCAACAGCAGCATTGCTCGGATTGCGACCTTCATGACCCCACCCCTGCAGGACGATTCCGGCCGCCACGTTAACGAGGGGGCCGTGTGCAAACCTTCACGGCGCGCGCACCGACGGCCGGCCGCTGCGCCGCTGGCGTTGGCGCTGTCCGTCGCGCTCGTTGTGCCGGCACACGCGCAGTCGCGCGATTCGGCGACCACGCTCGACACCGTGCAGGTGCTCGGCGCGCGCCACGCGCTGTCGGACTTCCCCGGTTCGATCAGCGTCATCGACGGCGACACGCTGCGCTCGGGTCAGCGCCAGGTGTCGCTGTCGGAAGCGCTGGTGCGCGCACCGGGCATCACCGTGCTGGATCGACAGAACTACGCGCAGGACTTGCAGGTGCAGAGCCGTGGCTTCGGTGCGCGCTCCACGTTCGGCATTCGCGGGATCAAGCTGATCGTCGACGGCATCCCTTCGTCCGCGCTCGACGGACAAGGCCAGGCGGCGAGCTTCCCGCTGAGCGCACTCGACCGCATCCAGGTGCTGCGCGGTCCGCTCGCGCTGCAATACGGCAACGCCGCAGGCGGGGCGATCGTCGGCGAGACGGCGTTCGACGGGCCTTCGGCGGAGGCCGAAGGCTGGGTCGGTTCTGATTCCAGTGCACGCGGCGCAGCGGGATTCGAAGGCGCGACCGGCGACAACGCATGGCAATGGCGCGCGCTCGGCAGTTACTTCACCACCGACGGCGATCGACCGCACAGCGCGGCGCAACGCACGCAGGTGGACGCCGTCGCGCAGTACACGCCCGATGACGATTCGCGCCTGCGCCTGGTGGCCGGAGGCCTGAGCCAGCCGTACACGGACGACCCGCTGGGCCTCACGCGGGCGCAATGGGAGCGCGATCCGCACGGCACCGATCCCGTCGCGGAGCAGTTCGACACGCGCAAGAAGATCGACAACGCGCAGATCGGCGCGCGATGGGAAGACGCGTACGCGCCGGGTCGCGAATACTGGATCGGCGGTTATGGCGTGAAGCGCGACGTGGTGCAGTTCCTCGCCGTTCCGATCGCGGCACAGCGCGCGCCCGGCAGCGCCGGCGGCGTGATCGACCTGGGGCGCACCTCGGCCGGCATCGACGCGGGGCATCGCTGGAGTTTCGATCGCGGCGCGCTGACGGTGGGCATCGAGTCCGGCTGGCTGGACGAAGCGCGGCGCGGCTACGAGAACTTCGTCGGGACGCAACTCGGCGTTCGCGGCGCACTGCGTCGCGACGAAGACAATCGCATCCGCAGCCTGGATGCCTTCGTGCTCGGCGAATTGCGCCCGGCCGATGCGTGGACGCTGCTCGGCGCGGTGCGTCGTTCTGAACTGCGGTTCGAATCCGACGACCACTACATCGCGCCCGGCAACGGCGACGACAGCGGATCGCTGGATTACGGCGAGACGGCCGCGGCGCTGGGTGTGTCGCGCGCGTTCGGTTCGGGTGAGGTGTTCGCCAGCGTCGGTCGGGGTTTCGAAACGCCGACGGTGACGGAACTTGCCTACCGGCCCGACGGCAGCGCCGGCTTCAATACCGATCTGCAACCGGCTCACTTCGATACGGCGGAGATCGGCACGCGTTGGCGCGCGGACTCGGTGGAGGCGAGCGTGTCGGCGTACCGCATCGACGGCGAGGACGAGATCGTGCCGGCGACCAACAGCGGCGGCCGCGCGAGCTTCGCCAATGCGGGACGCACGCGCCGCGAGGGCGTGGAAGCAGGCATCGAGGGCCGCCTCCATCGGCAATGGTCGTACGCCCTGACGGCCAACTGGCTGCGCGCGCGCTTCACCGAAGACTTCTCGTACCGCGTGGCGAGCGGTGCGGTGCAGATCGTCGAGGCGGGCAACCGCATCCCCGGCATCCCGCGCGCGAACGGCTACGCGGAACTGGCCTGGAACACGCGCGATGGCCGCACCGTCGCCGCAATGGAAATGCGCGCCAGCGACGGCATGCCTACCGACGACCGCAACACCGACGCCTCCAACGGTTACGCCACCTTCGCGCTGCGCCTGCAATGGCGCGCGGCGGCATCAGGGTGGTATGGCTTCGCGCGCGTGGACAACCTGTTCGACCGCGACTACGCGGGATCGGTGATCGTCAACGAAGGCAATGCGCGGTATTTCGAACCGGCACCAGGGCGCGGTTTCACGCTGGGCCTGGGATGGAAGGCCGGCGGTTGAGCGCGCGCCGGCGTCGCGCGTGAATGCGAGGTGCGACCGGCCGGCGAATTCATCGCAGGCCGGCCATGCGGCGCATCACGCCCGCTTCGGATCGGGGCCGTAGGCGTTCGGACCGCGATTACCTTCCTGCGCCAGCAGGTAGATGAGGTAGAGGCCCACCACCGGGATCAGGGCGATCAGGATGAACCAGCCGCTCTTGCCGATGTCGTGCAAGCGGCGCGCCGCCACGCCCAGGCCAGGCAGCAGCAGTGCCAGCGCGAGGACGCTGGAGATCCACGGCTGCTTGATCATGTTGGCGATGATGCTGACCACCACGGCCAGGATCACGTTCACCAGCACGAACATCCAGTACTCCTTCCTGCGCGCCCGACCGTTGAAGTCGAAGTAGTGATTGCGCACGACCTTCAGGAACCATTCCATAAGCTTGCTGCCTCTGCGTTTGGGGAGCCCCGAGGCTAGAAGCGGCCGCTTGCACGGGACATCAGACGATTCGCAAAGCGGAAGGGACTTTTCCCGATTGACTATCGGCCCGGCATTGAGCCACCCGCCCCCCTCCATGCATTGCAAGGCGCGGGGACCGTGCAAATCGCACGGCAATGACGGGCAGCCCGCTACGCTCGCCCGCACTGCTGTCCGATCCGCACGGAGGCCGCCCATGCGTGCGCTGCCGATCGCCCCGCTGTCGATGCGCCGCGCGCTGCTGATATCGGGGCTGGTGATGCTGGTGGCGGGATGCCGCACGGCGCCCCCGCACGAGGCCGCGGTGCCCGACGCCGGAACCGCGACCACCACGCCGCCCGCCGTCACGGTGACACGAGGCGAGTTCACCGTGCCCGCCGACAAGCTGGACGTGTGGAATGCGGTCGGCCAGATCGTCGTGAACATGCGCGGTGTCGAATACCTCGGGCGAGCGCAGATGCTCGACCTGTATTCGCTGCGCTACCGAGGCGTGGAGTTCCTGGTGCTGACCAAGGCGATGACCGCTGCGGAGACGGGCAATCGCACGCTCACGCGCGTCACCGCGACGACATCGGCGGGCAAGCGCATCGACAACGACGCGACGGCCGAGCTGCTCGGCATGCTGCAACGCGAACTGCCGGCGGAAGTCGAGCGCGTCCGCGCGCGCCAGGCGGTGCCGAAGAAGAAGGGGAAGAAACCGTGAAGCCCCGCTGCGTGCCGCGCGACAGAAAGCCGCGCGGCACCGGCATCGTCACGGCATCTGCGCGCCGCCCTGCCCCAACGCCGCGCGGATCTGCGCATCCACTGCGGCGATCGCGGTCATGTTCACCACGCGGCGCGGCGTCGAAGCCGGCGTGAGGATGTGCGCGGGCTTGTCCAGGCCCATGAGGATCGGGCCGATCGCCACGCCCTCGGTCATCACGCGCACCATGTTGTAGGTGATGTTGGCCGCATCGAGGTTGGGCATCACGAACAGGTTGGCGCGGCCCTTGAGCAGCGTGTTGGGGAAGATGCGGTGGCGCAGTTCTTCGTCCCACGCGGTGTCGGCCTGCATCTCGCCGTCGACTTCCAGCTTCGGGTAGCGCTGCTTGATGAGCTGGAACACCTTGCGCATCTTCGCCGCCGACGGGTTGTCGTGGCTGCCGTAGTTGCTGTGCGACAGCAGCGCGACCTTGGGCTCGATGCCGAACAGCTTCAGGCGGAAGGACGCCTGCAGCGCGGCCTCGGCGATCTGCTCGGCCGTCGGGTCGCACTGCACGTGCGTGTCCAGGAAGAACCACACGCCCTGGTCGTTGATGACGCCGGTCATCGCCGCCGTGCCGGTCACGCCGCGGTCGAAATCGAACACGCTGCGCAGGTAGCCCAGCTTCTTGTGGAAGCGGCCGACCAGGCCGCAGATCATCGCGTCGGCTTCGCCGCGCTCGACCATCAGCGCGGCGATCAGCGTCGGACGCGAGCGCAGCAGGTTCTTCGCCGCGGCCGGCGACACGCCTCGACGTTCGGTCAGCGCGTGGTACTGCTGCCAGTAGTCGTTGAAGCGCGGGTCGTCGTTGATGTTGGTCAGTTCGAAATCGATGCCCGCGCGCATGCGCAGGCCCAGGCGCTTGATGCGCGTGTCGATGACGTCCGGACGGCCGATGAGGATGGGATGGGCGAGCTTCTCGTCGATCACCGTCTGCACGGCGCGCAGCACGGTTTCCTCTTCGCCCTCGGCGTAGACCACGCGCTTGCGGTCGCTGCGCGCGCGGTCGTACACGGGCTTCATCACCAGGCCCGTGCGGTAGATGAACGTGCCGAGCTTTTCCTCGTACGCCTCCATGTCTTCCATCGGGCGCGTCGCCACGCCCGACTCCATCGCCGCACGCGCGACGGCCGGCGCCAGCTTCACCAGCAGGCGCGGGTCGAACGGACGCGGGATCAGGTATTCGGCGCCGAACTCCGGCACTTCACCGCCGTAGGCCGCGCCCAGGTCGGCCGATTCCATGCGCGCCAGTTCCGCGATGGCGCGCACGCAGGCGAGCTTCATCGCCTCGTTGATGCCGGTGGCGCCCACGTCGAGCGCGCCGCGGAAGATGTACGGGAAGCACAGCGCGTTGTTGACCTGGTTCGGGTAGTCCGAACGGCCAGTGGCGATGATGCAGTCCGGACGGACCTTCTTCGCGTCTTCCGGCAGGATTTCCGGATAGGGGTTGGCGAGCGCGAGGATGATCGGCTTGTCCGCCATCGTCGCGACCATCTCCGGCTTGAGGATGCCGCCGGCCGACAGGCCCAGGAACACGTCCGCACCGGCGACGATCTCGGCCAGCGTGCGCGCATTCGTATCGCTGGCGTAGCGCGCCTTGTCGGGGTCCAGGTGCGGGCGGCCGGCATAGATCACGCCGTCGCGATCGAAGGCGGTGATGTTCTCCTTCTTCACGCCCAGCGCGACCAGCATGTCCAGGCAGGCGATGCCCGCCGCGCCCGCGCCGGTGGTGGCCAGCTTGATCTGGCCGATGTCCTTGCCCACCACTTCCAATGCGTTGAGCACCGCGGAGCCGACGATGATCGCGGTGCCGTGCTGGTCGTCGTGGAAGACCGGGATCTTCATCCGCTCGCGCAGCTTGCGCTCGACGATGAAGCACTCCGGCGCCTTGATGTCTTCCAGGTTGATGCCGCCGAAGGTCGGCTCCAGGCTGGCGATGATGTCGACCAGCTTGTCCGGATCGCGCTCGTCGATCTCGATGTCGAACACGTCGATGCCGGCGAACTTCTGGAACAGCACGCCCTTGCCTTCCATCACCGGCTTGCCGGCCAGCGGGCCGATGTCGCCCAGGCCCAGCACGGCCGTGCCGTTGCTGATGACCGCCACCAGGTTGCCGCGCGCGGTGAGCTCGCTGGCCAGGCCCGGGTCCTCCACGATCGCCTCGCAGGCGTAGGCCACGCCGGGCGAGTACGCCAGGGCGAGGTCGCGCTGGGTCACCATCGGCTTGGTGGCGGAGACCTTGATCTTGCCGTGGGGCGCGAGGCGGTGGTACTCCAGCGCGGCGTGCTTGAGCTCGTTGGCGGACGACGATTGTTCGGACATCAGGGCGGAAACCACGGTCGGGCCGCCGATTCTAGCCGCTTCGCGCGGGGCGCGAGGACGGCGGGGTATGGCGCAGGTGCGCGGCATTGCCCAGAATTCGACCTTCTTCACGGAGTCGGGGCGCAATGGACAGGAAAGGCCAAGCGGGTGGGTGGCCCGCGATTGCCGTTGCGCTGGCGGTCGCCCTGTTCCAGTTGCCGTTGATCCTCAACCCGGGCTATTTCAGCCACGACGAGCTGCAATGGGCGGCGCACGCCACCGATCCGGCGTTCGCGATGTCGGTGGAAGGCATCTGGCGGGACACGCAGATCTTCCAGTACCGGCCCCTCACCTTCTCGCTGTGGATCTGGCTGTCGCGCCTGTTGTTCGACCAGCCGTTCGCGTTCCATGCCGTCCTGGTGGCGTGGGGGGCGCTCAACGCGGCGATGCTGACCTGCCTGCTGTGCCGCTTCGGCCTCGCGACCCGCCCGGCGGTCGCGGCTGCGCTGGTGTTCGCCATGAGCGCGTTCGCGGTGCAGACCCACGGCTGGATCGGGACCATCGGCGATCTGTCATGGGTCAGCTGCGCCCTGCTGGTCGGCCTGCTGGCCCAGCGCGACGGCGCGCGCTGGGCCCTGGTCGCCGGCTCGGGGGCGCTGACCGCCATCGCGCTGCTTTCGAAGGAAGCGGGCATCGTCATTCCGGCGTTGACCGCCCTGGGCTGGCTGATGCTCGGCCGTCGCCCGGCCTGGGCCTGGGCGACGCTGGGCAGCGGCGTGGTCGCGGCGCTGTACCTGGGGCTGCGCCTGGACGCCATCCTGTTCACCCCGCGCACCACCACCAATTACGAATGGAGCGCCTGGTTCGTGCCGCTGCGCTGGGCCGAGTACCAGCTGTTCCCGCCGATGGCGACGCGGGCGGGCATCACCGGGCTGCTGCCGGAGGGCTTCGCATCCCCGCGGGTGTGGTTCGCGGGCCTGGTGTGGCTCGCGATGGCCTGGACGTTCTGGCGGGCCGGCGCACGCTGGTTGCTGGCTTTCGTGTTGATCGGCGCGGCGGCGCTCGGGCCGGTGCTGATCCTGGCCGAGTCGGCGAACCAGTACGGCTACGGCTTCGCCGCGGCCATCGCCGGTCTGGGCGCGGCGCTGTGGTCGCGTACCGATCGCACCGGTCGCATCGTGCTGGTGCTGGCAGCGCTGCTCAGCGTGTGGCACGGCGTCAACGTCATGCGGCGCATGCACGAGGTGGGTGAGCTGCAGTCGCGGTTCTCGCCGGCGATGGCGCAGGCGGTGTCCGCCGCGGACCACTATCCGGTGCGCCTGCGTGCGCTGGATCCGGGCCAGCACTGGATCTACCTGCGCCTGTCCCACCAGATCCACAGCTACCACGGCGTGGCCATCGGCGATCGCGTGCAGTTGGTCGCCAGCGACGCGCCGGCCGACTACGTGATCGGCAAGGACGGCGCGCTGACACCGGCGCGCTGAGGATTCACAGGTCCGGAACGTGGCCGTCCGCCATGATCCGGTCCATCTGGATCCGGTTGGCGAACAGCGAGAAGGCCAGCATGCCCGCCAGCCCGTTGGCGCGGGCCACCCATTGCGGCAACCAGCGCGCGGGTTTGAGGACGTTGTCGGCGAACAGCGGCTCGAAGCGCTGCACGTCGGCCAGCGTCATCTTGCCGGCGAAGAGCCAGCGGCACAGTTGCAGCTTCTGCTCGCGCAGCGCCCAGCGGAAGAAGGTGTGCACGCCGACCAGCCCGCGCAGGTACACGGTGTCCTTGGTGAACGCGCTGCCGCCCGTGGTCGGCACGCCACGGAACACGCGCTGGGCCGAGGAGAAGCTGTCTTCCGGTGACTGCCCGGCATCGAGGAAATAACGGAACACCTCGATGAAATCCGCACCGCCCAGCGCCATCGCCACGGCCTCGATGCGCAGGCTGATGCGCTTCATGCGGCCGATGTCGATGCTGCCGGTGATCTGCTCGGCGAACGTCGCCAGCCCTTCCTGCGTGGCGGTGATGCGCGGCGAGGACAGCGCCATGCTCGCCAGCACCGGCTGTTCGCGGCCGTTGAGCGCGGTCAGCGAATGCACGAAGGCTTCGTGTTGCAGCAACTGGTGGCGGTCGTAATCGCTGAACGCCGCGCCGTGACGCAGGCGGATGCGCGTGGCGCCGGCCGCGGCCTTGGCGATGAGGTCCGGATCGAGCACCACCTCGATCACGCGTCCGTCGAAGTAGTCGTCGAGTTCGCGCTGCAATTGCAGCTGCAGCGCGGTGGCGGAGATGGTGACGTGCTCGGCCGGGGCCATGAGTTGGTGGTCGAGTTCGTCGGCGATGGAGATGAAATGACGCGCGGCCTCGCGCGTGGTCGGGCCGTCGCCGGGAAGCGCTTCGTCGGGGCGGCCGAACAGCTGCACCGACAGGTCGGTCACCTCGCGCGTGCCCAGGCGTTCGCACAGCGCGGCGGCGATCGACCAGCTGCGTGCGGATTCGATCAGGTATTCGCCCAGCGGGTGCGCGGGATCGGCCGCGGCGATGATCGCGTCGAGTTCGGCGCGGGTCTGGCTGAAGTCGAGCCTGGGGTACTCCGGCTGGGGCAGCTTCACCGCGCCGCGTTCGTACTCGGCGAGGAAGTTCGCCTCCTGCCCGGCCGGCCAGCTCACCCGCGCCAGCAGGCGGATGTCCCGCGCGGCGGCAACCATGCGCGCGTCGAGGGCGGCGTGGTGGGCGATGTCGGGGGCGAGGGTGTCCATATCTATCTCTTCCTGCTTGCAGGGAGAGGTTGGGAGGGGACGTGAGGCGCGTCGGCGCCGAGCTCGCCGCGATGCGGCTTCGCGCCCCCTCCCCAACCCTCCCCTGCAAGCAGGGGAGGGAGCAGAACCTCACGAACTCGCGCGCGCCTAATGCCGCCCATATTTTTCGTCGAGACGCTTGTTGAGCGCCTTGCCGACCACCTTTTCCTCGGCCTTCTGGGCGCGGCGGTTGGCGAGCTTGTTCGCCGCGCCGGCGACCTCGTCGCTGAGCTTGAGGTAGTTGGCGAAGCGCTGCGGATCGAGCTTGCCGGCCTCGATCGCCGCGCGCACCGCGCAGCCGGGCTCCTTGGCGTGCTTGCAGTCGCGGAAGCGGCACTGCTCGGCCAGCGCCTCGACATCGCTGAAATTCTCCGCGACGTCTTCCTCGCCCGTCGGCTTGAGTTCGCGCATGCCGGGCGTGTCGATCAGGCAGGCGCCGGTCGGCAGCGGGATCAGCGCGCGGTGCGTGGTGGTGTGGCGGCCGCGCGAGTCGCTCTGGCGAACGGCGCTGGTCTTCATCTTCTCGATGCCGAGCAAGGTGTTGGTGAGCGTGGATTTGCCCGCGCCGGAACTGCCGATCAGCACCGCCGTGCGGCCCGGCCCGAGCCACTCGCCCAGCGCCGCGACGCTGTCGGGGTCCTTGGCGTTGACCGCGCGCACCGCCACGCCCTGCGCAGCCAGTTCGACCAGCGCCGCCATCGCTTCGGGCAGGGCCTCGGCATCGGTCGCCGTCGCCTGGTCGGCCTTGGTCAGCACGACCACGGGCTCCACGCCGCCGCCGCGCACGAGCAGCAGGTAGCGCTCGATGCGACGCGGATTGAAATCGGCATCCAGGCCGCAGACCACGAACACCGTGTCGACGTTGGCGGCAATCAGCTGCTGCTGGTAGTGCTCGCCTGCGGCGCCGCGCTTGATCGCGCTGCGCCGCGGCAGCAGGGCCACGGCCTTGCGTCCCTCGATGAGCAGCCAGTCGCCCACGCCGGGGCGCTGGTCGATGGTGACCGTGCCCTTGCGATAGCCGGGCGGGCGCTGCCATTCGGGCAGGGACTCGACCGGGAACCCGCTGTCCGGCCCGTCGGCCACCACGTAGCCGCTGCGATGCTGCTCGATCACCCGCGCCGGCCGGGCCTGCGGGTGCTGCGCGATCAGCGCGTGCCACTGCGAGTCGGCCTGCGATGCGCCGTCCGGCGCCGGCGCGTCCGCGGGGAGCGGCCAGCCGATCGCCCGGAGGGCATCGAAGGTGGACATCAAGCGCGGCGCAATGAGGGGGTCATGGCCCGGGATTCTAGTGCGGCCGCGCGGCGGGTGGGGATTCGCGGACGCATCGCGTTGTTCACTGCGTTGGAAGTTTCGAAGGAGATCGCCGGCACTGCAGCGATTTCGGCGGCGGCTTCGGCACCATTCCCGCGGCTTTCATCGCTGTACCCGGCCGCGGTTTCGGCTAGTCTGGGCCTCCGAACCCCCATACATCCCGCAGCAATGTCCCTGCCCCCCGTGAAGACCCGCGAACGCCTCTCCGAAGTCCGTTACGAAATCCGCGGCGAACTGGCACGGCGAGCCCGCGAGCTGGAGGCCCAGGGCCGCAAGCTGATCAAGCTCAACATCGGCAATCCGGGCGCGTTCGGCTTCCGGGCGCCGGAACACCTGCAGCGCGCGATCGCCGACCGCATCAGCGACACCGACCCCTACACCCACCAGCAGGGCCTGCCGCAGGCCCGCGAGGCCATCGCCGCCTTCCACAAGCAGCGCGGCACGCCCAATGCCAGCCCGGAGCGCGTGTTCGTCGGCAACGGCGTGAGTGAGCTGATCGACCTGTCGCTGCGCGCCCTGCTGAACCCGGGCGACGAAGTGCTGCTGCCCTCGCCCGACTACCCGCTGTGGTCGGCCGCGACCATCCTCAACGACGGCCGCCCGGTCTATTACCGCTGCCTGCCGGAGAACGGCTTCCTGCCCGATCCGGACGAGATCGCCTCGCTGGTCTCCAGCCGCACGCGCGCGATCGTGCTGATCAACCCGAACAATCCCACTGGCGCGGCGTACCCGCGCGAGCTGCTGGAGCAGATCGTCGCCATCGCCCAGCGCCACAAGCTGCTGCTGATGTGCGACGAGATCTACGACTCGATCCTGTACGGCGAAGCCAACTTCACGCCGATCGCGCCGATCGCCGGCGACCTGCCGTGCCTGTCCTTCGGCGGCCTGAGCAAGGTGCATCGCGCCTGTGGCTGGCGCGTGGGCTGGGCGGTGCTGTCGGGCGATCCGGTCGCCAGCGGCAACCTGCACCATGCGATGGACCTGCTCGGCGCGCTGCGCCTGTGCGCCAACGTGCCGGGGCAGTTCGCCATCGAAGCCGCGCTGCACGGCGAAGACACCATCGCGCCGCTGTGCGCGCCGGGCGGTCGCCTGTTCGAAGCGCGCCGCGCGGTGATCGAAAGCATCGCGCAGAGCAAACACCTGCAACTGGTCTCGCCGGCCGGTGCGCTGTACGCGTTCCCGGCCGTGACCGGCGACGCCGCGCAGGGCTTCGACGACCACCGCTTCGCGCTGGAATTGCTGGAAACGCAGGACGTGCTCGTCGTCCCGGGTTCGAGCTTCAACGTGCCCTATCGCAACCATTTCCGCGTGACGCTGCTGCCGCAGCCGGACGATCTGCGCGAGGTGTTCCGCCGCATCGAATGCCTGCTCGACCGCTACGCGCAATCCGACGCGCAGGCGGCGGTGGCCTGAGCGACCGGACATGCCGATGTCGAGCCCGCCTGCGCCCGCGCTGTCCTTCCTCGCCCTGGGCGACAGCTACACCATCGGCGAAGGCGTCGCGGAAGCCGGCCGCTGGCCGGTGCAGCTGGCGACCGCGCTGCGTGAAGAAGGCATCGCCCTGGCCGATCCGCGCATCATCGCCACCACCGGCTGGACCACCGACGAGCTCGCCTGGGGCATCGACGGTGCGGAGCCTCTGGGCGAATGGGATTTCGTCACGCTGCTGATCGGCGTGAACAACCAGTACCGCGGCCGCAGCGCCACGGACTACCGCGGCGACTTCGAAGCGCTGTTGCAACGCGCGATCCGCTACGCGCGTGGTCGCGGCGACCGCGTGCTCGTGTTGTCGATCCCGGACTGGGGCGTCACACCTTTCGTAAAGACCACGAAGGCCACGCCGCAGACCATCGCCACCGAACTGGACGCCTTCAACGCCGCCGCGCAGGTGGTGTGCGAGGCGCACGGCGTGACCTTCGTCGACGTCACGCCGGTGTCGCGCGAGCGTGGCGCGGAGCCTGAGATGCTCGCCGAGGACGGCCTGCATCCTTCGGCCGCGATGTACACGCTGTGGACCGCGCTGGCGTTGCCGGCCGCCCGCGCGTTGCTGCAGCGCTGAGGACCGGGACATGCGTGTCGATGGCCTGATCCGCCCGCTGCCCGCGCAACGCGCCGAGGACATCGCGCGCGCCTTCATGCCGCGCTGGAACGTTCGCTACGACTACTACTACGCGCGCACCAAGCTCGGCACCGATCCGCTGTATCCCGGCGTGTGCGATGTCCTGCGCGGCACGCGCGCGCCGCTGCTCGACATCGGCTGCGGGCTGGGCCTGCTCGCCCACGCGCTGCGCGCGGACGGACAGACGATGCCCTACCGCGGCTACGACAACGATGCCAGCAAGGTCGAACGCGCGCGTCGGGCGTCGCAGCGGCGGGAACTGGCGGACGTCGAGTTCGGCACCGCCGACCTCGGCGCCGAACTGCCGACGCATCGCGGCAGCGTCGCGCTGCTGGACGTGATGCAGTTCGTGCCCGCCGACGCGCAGATGCGCGCCATCGATACGTTCATCGGCATGCTCGAACCCGGCGCGAAGCTGGTGATCCGCACCGGCCTGGCCGACGGCAGCCACCGTGCGCAGGTCACGCGTGCCGTCGACATCTTCGCCAAAGTGGTGGGCTGGATGAATGCCGCGCCGATCCACTACCCGGATGCGGAGATGCTGCGCGCGCGCTTCCTCGCCGCCGGCCTGCATTCCGAGTTCATACCGCTGCGCGGCAACACGCCGTTCAACAACTGGCGCATCGTCGCCACGCGTGCGGGTTAGGCGGCGGCGGGCAGGGTTTCGATGTCTTCGGGCAACACGGTGCGGTAACCCAGCGCGTCGAGCCGGCCCAGCAGCGCGGCCAGGGTTTCGACATTGCGCCCGTGTGCGGCGCCTTCGTGCAGCAGGACGATCGCGCCGGGGGCGAGATCGCGCTCGATGCGCGCCACCACGCCGGCCGGATCGCGCAGCACGGCGTCGTACCCGCGCGCCGACCACGCCACGCGCGCCAGCCCGTGGCGCTTGAGCTGCGCGGCCACGAACGGATTCGCCATTCCCACCACCGCACGGAACCAGCGCGGACGCGTGCCGGTGAGGAAGGTCAGCACGGACTGCGCCTGGTCGATCTGCGCGCGCATCGCATGCGGCGGCAACGCCCAGAACCAGGCCTGCGGATGGGTGTGGCTGTGTTGGCCGATGCCGTGGCCGCGGCGGACGATCTCCGCCACCAGCTCCGGCCGCGCCTGCGCACGCGCGCCGACCAGGAAGAACGTGGCCCGCGCGCGGTGGGCGTCGAGCAGGTCGAGGATGGCGCGGGTGTCGTCGGAGGGGCCATCGTCGATGGTGAGCCAGACGGCGCGGTCGCCGGTCGGCAGCCGGTTCAGGACTGGACTGAGCACGCGCGACTGCGGGCGCAGCGTGGCCCAGACCAGCGCCAGGTGCGTGACGGCGAGCGTCGGCAGGCCGGCCTTCCAGCCCCAGGCCCACCAGATCGCGATCACCGCTAATTGCGAGGCGATGAAGACCCAGGCCCAGGCGTGCGGGTGGCGGGGAGGCTGATGGAACGAAACGGGAGGCATGGGGGGATGGTACGGGACGACTTCCGATCTCTTCTGCTTTCGCCCCTCCCCCTGCTTGCAGGGGAGGGAGCGTCGTGCGCTTGCCAAACGCCCGCCTCGCCCCCACATGCACCCCATTCCCACCGCATCCGGTAGCCCGCCCATGTCGCTCGACCCCGCGCTGCGTTCGCGCATCGAAACCCTGCTGCAGTCCAACCGCGTCGTCCTGTTCATGAAGGGCGCGCCCGAGGCACCGCAGTGCGGTTTCTCGGCCAAGGCCGTCGGCGTGCTCAACGCGCTGCTGCCGCAGGGCTACGCGCACGTGAACGTGCTGGCCGACGCGGAGATCCGCGAGGGCATCAAGCAGTACGGCAACTGGCCGACGATCCCGCAGCTGTACATCGACGGCGAACTGGTCGGCGGCAGCGACATCGTCGAGCAGATGGCCGGCAGCGGCGAGCTGCACAGCGCGCTCGGCCTGCCGCCGCCGGACCGCAGCCCGCCCGAGCTGAGCATCACCCCCGCCGCGCTGGAGATGCTGCGCAGCGCCATCGCCAACGCCGGTGGCGGCTATGCGGTGCAGATCGACGTCGATGCGCGCCATACCGTGCGCCTGCAACTGGCGCCGACGGATGCCAACGCGGTGGCGGTCGAAGTCGAGGGCGTGCGCCTGCAGACCGATCCGCTGCAGGCGCGTCGCGCCGACGGCATCACCATCGACTGGGTCGACGACCAGCGCGGTCGCGGCCTGTCGGTGCATCACCCGCTCGCCGCGCCGCCGGTGCGCGAGATCACCCCGCACGAGGTCGACGCGCGCGTGCGCGCCGGTGCGCTGCGCCTGGTCGACGTGCGCCCGGCGGCGGAACGCGCCTTCGCCACCGCGCCGGTCGCCTTCGACACGCTCGACCACGGCACCGACGCCCTGCAGGCGTTGCCGAAGGACACGCCGCTGGCGTTCCTGTGCCACCACGGCGGTCGCAGCCAGCAGGCGGCGGAACACTTCCGCGGCCTGGGTTTCCGCGAGGTCTACAACATCGTCGGCGGCATCGACGCATGGGCCGACTTCGACGCGGGGATTCCGAAGTACTGATTCGGGATTCGGGATTCGGGATTCGGGATTCGGGATTCGGGATTCGGGATTCGGGATTCGGGATTCGGGATTCGGGATTCGGGATTCGGGATTCGGGAATCGGGAATCGGGAATCGGGAATCGGGAAAGCGTTTCAGAAGCCGTCATCCCGGCGAAGGCCGGGACCCAGGCCCGCACCCTCTCAGTCGTCCGATCGTCATCCCCGCGAAGGCGGGGATCCAACTGTCCGATCCCTCACGCCCTCCGTCGAGTGCGATCGGCCTGCGCGCTGCATCCCCGCCTTCGCGGGGATGACCGCATGGCTCATCGAGGTTCCAATCCCTCAGAACCCCCCGCCCGCATCCAGCCATTCGCGCTCCTCGGCCGTAGAGTCGCGGCCGAGCACGCGATTGCGATGCGGGAAGCGGCCGAAACGCGCGATCACGTCGCGATGCCGGCGCGCATAGTCGAGATAGCTCGCGCCCGACTCGCCCCCCAGCGTCGAGGTCAGCGCGACCGAGCGTTCCTGGTCGGCCATCGCCTCGGAATGCTCGAAGGGCATGTAGAAGAACGGCCGCAGCGCCGGATCGACGACGACATCGTCGCCGCGATCGATCGCACGCGCGGCGTAGTGGCGCGCGAGCGAGTCGGTGGCGAACGCGTGCCCGCTGTTGCGGAAGACATTGCGCGGTATCTGGTCGAGCAGGATCACCAGCGCCAGCGCACCTTCGGCGGTGTCCATCCAGTGTTCGTGTTCGCGCTGCGCGGCGGCGAAATGCGCGTCGAGAAAATCACGGCGGCAGCGCGCGTCGAAACCGTCGTCGCGCGAGAACCAGCGGTCGTATCCGGCCTCGTGCCAGAAGGCGAGGACGTCGTGCGGTGCGATGGACATGCGCGGCTCGTCGAAGTGGGGCCCGTAGGGTAACGGACACGCGCGGGCGACACGCCCGCAACGCCGTCACACCGACTCGTCGCCCAGCTGCGTCTCCAGCTCGTTCGTCCACAGTTCGGTGACGCTTTCCAGCGTGACGGCGTGGATCAGCGGACGGATCGAACCGCCTGCGTAGGACTGCGAAACGAAGCGCGCATAGCGATCGCGGAACTGCAGCCAGCTGCGGTGCGCATCGTCGAAGATGGCGAGCGTTTCCTCGTCGAGCTGGCGGCGAAGATGCGCCACCACCGTGCCCAGGCGCGCGTCGGCGCGCTGGAATTCGTCCAGCGCCTGCTGGTTCATGTCGTGCTGGGTCACTGCGATGTCGTCGCTTTGGCGCGCGACTTCCTCGGCCTTGCTGAAGTAGTTGTCGGCGATGCGCGCGGCGGTCTCGGCCTTGCCGATCAGGCGCTGCTCCAGGCGGCGCAGGTCGTCGAGGTTGGTGTTGGATTCGTCCAGGCCCGTCTTGAGGTCGAGGAGCTTCTGGTTGCGCTCGATCGCCTCCACCGCGCCGCGCCTCTCCACCCGGCGCTGGATGAAATAGAACATCCAGGTCAGTGCGGCGCCCAGCGCCAGGTACACCAGCTTCTCCATGATCACGCCCCCTCTCTCGTCCAGGTGCCCAGTGTGCCCGGAGGAGGTCGCAGGCGATGCGACCCCGGGCCCGCGGGCCGCGCCAGGGTATTCAGGTGGCGGTGGCCGAGCTGGCTGGGGCCCAGGCGTGGCCGGCCCGGATGAACGCGAAACGTTCCCACTGAGTGTGACCCTCGTCCACGCGACCTTGACGTCGGCTGCACAAGACTGAATCCGCGCCCTTCGTGGAAGGCCCACCGGGCCTTCGATACCCTCACCTGGAGCCGCGCCGATTCCCCCGCTCCGCTTCCCATCCTGAGGGAAATCCCATGAAGCACATGCTCCTCGCCGCCCTCCCGCTGGCGGCCCTGTTCATTCCCGTTTCCGCCACCGCGCAGGCTTACAACTGTTATCTGGTCTGCAGCCCGCCACGGGTGTACTGCGTGCCCGCCGGACAGCCGTTGCCGCCGATCTACAAGATCTGCGGCCCATCCTCGGGAACGCCCGACACGCAGTCCCTGAGTGCTTCGCTGCAGCCGGCCGCATCGGCACCGCCACCGGCCTGCGTGGCAGAGCAGGTGTTCAACGAAGACACCCAGACCACCGAATGGCAGATGGCGTGCGATTGACCCGCAACGCCGCGGCTCGTCGCGAAGGCCGGCATCCGCCGGCCTTCGCTTTTTGCGTCATTCGTCGAAGCGCAGGTGTCGCACCGACTTGCCATTGCGACGGATCAGCCGCAGCGCTTCGATGCCGACGTTGATGTGGTTGTCGACATAGTCGGCGCTGACGCGCGCATCCGACGCTTCGGTCTTCACGCCCTCGGGAATCATCGGCTGGTCCGACACCAACAGCAGCGCGCCGCACGGAATACGGTTGGCGAAGCCGGCGGCGAAGATCGTCGCAGTCTCCATGTCGATGGCCATGCAGCGCATCGCGCGCAGACGCTCCTTGAAGGCTTCGTCGTGCTCCCAGACGCGGCGGTTGGTCGTGTAGACCGTGCCGGTCCAGTAGTCGTGGCCGAGGTCGCGAATCATCGTCGACACCGCGCGCTGCAACGCGAACGCCGGCAGTGCCGGCACCTGCGGCGGCAGGTAGTCGTCGCTGGTGCCTTCGCCGCGGATCGCCGCGATCGGCAGGATCAGGTCGCCCAGCAGGTTCTTCTTCTTCAGTCCGCCGCACTTGCCCAGGAACAGCACGGCCTTGGGCGAGATCGCGCTGAGCAGGTCCATGATGGTCGCGGCATTGGGACTGCCCATGCCGAAGTTGATCATCGTGATGCCGTCGTGCGTGCAGCTGGGCATCGGGCGGTCCATGCCGACCACGGGCGCGCCGGTCATGCTGGCGAACTTGCCGACGTAGCCGCCGAAGTTGGTCAGCAGGATGTGTTCGCCGAACTGGTCCAGCGGCACGCCGGTGTAGCGCGGCAGCCAGTTGTCGACGATCTGTTCCTTGTCTTTCATGGCGGGATTCGGGAATGGGGATTCGCAGAAGCATACGGCCGCGAATGCAGGCAGAGGTAGCCGTCTGCCTGCGCGTCAGGATGCAGGTGCGCCTCCGTGACCGCATTCACCAATCCGGAATCTCGAATCTCCAATCCCGAGCGCCATGACCATCGTCAGGGTTGGCATCCCGCCGCCGCCGCGGCTACGGTGCGAAGGTTACGAGCCGCACTTTCCCCGGGACATCCATGCTTCGACCTTTGACCGCCGCGCTCGTCGCGGTGCTGTCGATCGGCTCCGCGTACGCCGCGGAGTCCGGATCGACCGCTTCCAAGTCCCGCTTCATCGAGGACCCGTATCCCAGCACCTACCAGCGCATCGCAGCCGCGCCGGTGCTCATTTCCGGCGCGACCGTGCTCACCGGCACCGGCCAGCGCCTCGACGGCGCGGACGTGCTGCTGCAGGACGGCAAGGTCGTCGCGGTCGGGCCGTCGCTGCAGGCCCCGGCCGGCGCGACCCGTGTGGACGGCACCGGCAAGTGGGTGACGCCGGGCCTGATCGACGTGCATTCGCACCTGGGCGTGTACCCGAGTCCCGGCGTCAGCGCGCACAGCGACGGCAATGAAATGACCGGCGCGGTGACCTCCAACGTCTGGGCGGAGCATTCGATCTGGCCGCAGGACCCGGGCTTCGCCACCGCGCTGGCCGGCGGCATCACCTCGCTGCAGGTGCTGCCCGGCTCGGCCAATCTGGTCGGCGGGCGTGGCGTGACGTTGAAGAACGTTGCCGCCACGACGTACCAGGCGATGAAATTCCCCGGCGCGCCGTGGGGCGTGAAGATGGCCTGCGGCGAGAACCCCAAGCGCGTCTACGGCCAGAAGAGCGGCCCGGCCACGCGCATGGGCAACGTCGCCGGCTACCGCGCGGCGTTCATCGACGCCAGTGAGTACCTGCGCAAGAACGGCGGCAAGAAGGCGGCCGAGGGCGAGCCGAAGAAGAAGCGCTGGTGGTCCAGCTCCAACGGCAACGCCGACAGCGAGAAGGACACCGGCGGCAAGCGCGACCTGAAGATGGACACGCTGGCCGGCGCGATCAACGGCGACATCCAGGTGCACATCCACTGCTACCGCGCCGACGAGATGGCGGTGATGCTCGACCTCGCCAAGGAATTCGGCTTCAAGGTCGCCGCGTTCCACCACGGCGTGGAGGCCTACAAGCTGGCCGACCGCCTCGCCGCCGAGAACGTCTGCGGCGCGCTGTGGGCCGACTGGTGGGGCTTCAAGATGGAGGCCTTCGACGGCATCCAGGAGAACCTCGCCCTGGTCGACCGCCCGCCCAACAGCTGCGCGATCGTGCATTCGGATTCGGAGGAAGGCATCCAGCGCCTCAACCAGGAGGCCGCGAAGGTGATGGCCCATGCGCAGTTGGTCGGCATGGACATCCCGCCGGAGCGGGCGATCCGCTGGATGACGCAGAACGCGGCCAAGTCGCTGGGCATCCTCGACAAGACCGGCACGCTGGAGGCCGGGAAGATGGCCGACGTGGTCGTCTGGAACGGCAATCCCTTCAGCGTCTACGCCCACGCCGAGCAGGTCTACATCGACGGCGCGCGCGTGTTCGACCGCAACGACCGTTCGCGCCAGCCGGTGTCGGACTTCATGATCGGCCAGGGCGCCGCTGCCAACGGAGGTGTCCAGTGAGGCGCTTCATCGATACACGCTTCATCCAGCTGGGTCGCTCGCGGCACAACCGCCCGACCGACACGTTCGACCTGGCCTGCTGCGAACGCCAGGCCGGCTGGTCGTACTTCCATTCCTCCGGCCGCAGCTTCCTGCTGATCGGCCTGCTGCTGGCGTCGATGTCCGCCGGTGCGCAGGAACTGCTGATCCGCAACGCGACCGTGCACACCGCCGGCGCGCAGGGCACGCTGAAGAACGCCGACGTGCTGGTCTCCGGAGGGACGATCCGCGCCGTCGGCACGGGGCTTTCCGCGCCGGCCGGCGCGCAGGTGATCGACGCGCAGGGCAAGCCGGTGACGCCGACGCTGTTCGGCGGCATCACCGAGATCGGGCTGGAGGAAGTCTCCGGCGAGAAGGCCACCGTCGACGACACGCTCGCGCTGGGCGCCGACACCAAGCAGATGACGGTGCGGCCGGAGTTCGACGTGACGCTGGCCTTCAATCCGGATTCGATCCTGATTCCGGTGACGCGCATCGAGGGCATCGGCTGGACGCTGCTGGGCGCGGGTACCGCGACGGGCGGTTCGATCGTCGCGGGCCAGGGCGGCGTGGTGCGGCTGGACGGCAGCGCCGATCCGATCGGGCCGCGCGAGCTGTTCCTGCGCATCGGCGGTGATGCGGCCGGGCTGTCGGGCAATTCGCGCGCGGCGCAGTGGATGATCCTGGACCAGTTGATCGACGAGGTGCGCGGGCGCATTCCGCCGGACGCCAACGCCGCGCTGCTGACACCGGCCGGTCGCGCCGCGCTGGGCAGGTACATCGGCGGCGGCGGTCGCGTGGTGGTGGCGGTGGATCGTGCCGCCGACATCCGCCAGCTGCTGCGCTGGTCGGAGCGTCACAACGTGCGCGTGGCCATCGCCGGCGGCGCCGAGGCCTGGCGCGTGGCGCCGATGCTGGCGAGCGCGAAGGTGCCGGTGTTCGTCAATCCGCTGGGGAATCTGCCGTCGGACTTCGACCAGATCGGCGCGACGATGGAGAACGCGGCGCGGCTGCGCGCGGCGGGCGTGCAGGTGGGCTTCTCGCAGGCGGGCGATGCCTCGCACAACGCGCGCAAGATCCGCCAGCTGGCCGGCAACGCGGTCGCCAACGGCTTGTCGTGGGAGGACGGCCTTGCCGGCCTCACGCGTGTGCCGGCGGAGACGTTCGGCGTCGCCGACCGCATCGGCACCATCGCTCCGGGCAAGCGCGCGGACCTGGTGCTGTGGAGCGGCGATCCGCTGGAAGTGAACACCGTCGCCATGCAGGTGTGGATGGACGGCCGCGCGATCCCGATGCGCAGTCGCCAGACCGAACTGCGCGACCGCTACCTGCGCACCGGCACACCGGCGGCGGAAGGCGGCTTGCCGCGGGCGTATCCGGCGCAGGGTCGCTGAAGCTGCAAGCCCCTCTCCCATCGGGAGAGGGGTTGGGGTGAGGGGCAACGGAGTGAGGAAGGCAAAATCTGCGGTGCGGTAGGGCACCGTGATTTCACGGCTGCCGCTTCGTTTCCCCTCATCCGCCCCTGGACCAAGTCCAGGGCGGGCTCTTCGGGCACGAGAAGGAGACCGGCGAACTTCCGGGGCTTATGCTGCCCACCACGGGCACGCACCGCGCCCGCCATTCCCGGGGACCGCCCATGCCTTCGCTTCCGCACATCGACCTCAACTGGCTCGCGGTGATCGCCGCCGCCGTGTCCGCCTTCGTCCTGGGCGGCATCTGGTACGGGCCGCTGTTCAAGCGTGCGTGGTGCCGGGAGGCCGGCATCGATCCCGACTCCGCGCCTTCGCATCCGGCACGCATCTTCGCCGTCGCGTTCGTGTGCAGCCTGCTGGCGGCGCTGATCTTCGGCGCGTCACTGCCGCCCGGCTTCACGGCCGTGCAAGGCTTCGGGCTGGGTTTCGTCACCGGCCTGTTCTTCGTGGCGATGAGCTTCGGCATCAACTACGCCTTCGCCCAGCGCAGCCTGAAGCTGTGGATGATCGACGCCGGCTACCACATCGTGCAGTTCAGCCTGTACGGGCTGATCCTGGGCGCGTGGCGCTGAGGGCACCGCGATGACCGCGCCGCTGGTCTGGTACTTCGATTTCATCTCGCCGTTCTCGTACCTGCAGTGGCAG
Source organism: Lysobacter sp. MMG2 (assembly GCF_016735495.2). Taxonomy (GTDB): domain Bacteria; phylum Pseudomonadota; class Gammaproteobacteria; order Xanthomonadales; family Xanthomonadaceae; genus Lysobacter_J. The sequence goes on along the minus strand of NZ_JAERQY020000004.1, from coordinate 121,820 downwards.
CGCCTGAAGCCGCTGCTGCGCGAACGCGAGAACGCCGGCGAGCCGCCGGTGCGGCTGGTGCCGATCGTCTTCGCCGCGGTGCTGGACGCGTGCGGGCAGAAGGGCCCGGCGGAGATCCCCGGCAAACGCGAGTTCACCTACCGGCACGTGCTGTGGCTGGCGCGGCAGGCCGGCGTGCCGCTGCGCTTTCCGCCGACGCATCCGTTCAACCCGCTGGCCGCGCTGCGCCTGAGCATCGCCGCCGGCGATACGCCCGAGGCCGTGGATTCGGTCTTCGATTGGCTGTGGAACCACGGCCGCGCCGGCGACAGCGTCGAGGCACTGGTGCCGCTGATGGCCGCGCTGGACGTCCCCGCCGACGCGCTGGAAGCCGACGCCACCAAGGCCGCGCTGCGCGCCAACACCGACGCCGCGATCGCCGCCGGCGTCTACGGCGTGCCGACGCTCTCCATCGGCGGCGAGCTGTTCTGGGGCAACGACGCCTTCGACTTCGCCCTGGCCGCATTGCACGACCCGGCCGTTCTGCAGGACGAGGAAATGCGCCGGTTGAGCGAACTCCCGGTGGGATTGCAGCGCCGACGCTGACGCGCAGCGTCATGCGGCGCCGCCGCACGGACATCCGTCTCGAACAGGTTATGCTGGCCGTCACACTTCGAAAGCCAGCGCTTTTTCCGGGAGGGGAACCATGCGCATCGGACTCGTCGTCGATTCCGCCTGCGACCTGCCTTTGCAGTATCTCGAACAGCACGAGGTCACCGTGCTGCCGATCACCGTCCGCATTGGCGAAGCCGTCCTCGCCGATCACCGCGACGAGCAAGCCACGCTCGAATTCCTGCATGCGCACGTCGCCGAACGCGGCCACGAAGCGCAGACCATGCCGTACACGGTCCAGCAGATCCAGGACCTGTTCCTGCAGCGGCTGGTGATCGACTACGACTACGTCTTCTGCATGACGATCACCAAGACGCGCAGTCCGATCTTCGACAACGCGCAGCAGGCGAGTTTCGCGATCCTCAACGACTACAAGCCCGTGCGCGCCGCGGCCGGCAACGCGACGCCGTTCGCGTTGCGCGTGATCGACACGCAGAACCTGTTCGCCGCGCAGGGCATCACGGCAGTGGAGGCGATCCGCCTGCGCGCCGCGGGCGAAGGCGCGCCGAAGATCCGCGCGCGACTGGAGCACCTGGCGTTGCACACGCAGGGCTACATGGTGCCGCCGGATTTGTACTACCTGCGCAACCGCGCGCGCGCCAAGGGCGACCGCAGCGTCGGCTTCCTCAGCGCCGCGCTGGGCAGCGCGCTGGACATCAAGCCGATCCTGCACGCCAACCGCGGCGAAACCGGCCCGGTGGCGAAGATCAAGGGCTTCGAGCCGGCGGTGCAGAAGTTGTTCGAACATGCCGCGCATCGCGTGGAGCGCAACGAACTGCTCACCCCGACGATGTGCCTGAGCTACGGCGGCGAGCTGGAAGGCCTGCGCGTGCTGCCCGGCTACGAACGCCTGCGCGATGCGTGCGCGTCGAACAACGTCGAGTTGTTCGAAAGCGTGATGAGCCTGACCGGCATGGTCAACGTCGGCAAGGGTGCGGTGGTGGTGGGCTTCGCGGCGGAAGGGCAGAAGTTCACCGGGTGATGTTCGCCGGCAACGGCCAGCGTTCACGCGACCCACGGCGGGCGGCACCTACACTCGGGTGAAACACCCAGGAGTTCCGAGATGGCCGCCCGTTACTACATCCGACTTCCCGATGCGAAGCGTGCACGCGGCGCCGATCCGTCGCTGTCGTTCACCGCGGTCAGTGCCGAAGGCTTCGCCGAACAGCTCGAAGCCGCGTTGCGCGAACCTTCGCTGTTCGAACGGTGGAAGGCGAAGCAGGACGATCCGGACGCGGTCGAACCCTCACTGGGCGCCACCGATCCCAACGCGGTCGTGCGCGGCGAACAGGACGATCTGCACATCGACCTGATCGCGACCACCGGCCTGCCCGGCGAGCTGCTGCGCCAGCGTCTGCGCTGGCTGGCGGGGAGTGCGTGGGAACTGCGGGATGTGACGTCGGCGTAGGGATTCGGGATTCGGGATTCGGGATTCGGGATTCGGGATTCGGCGACAGCATTTCAGATCCGTCATCCCGGCGAAGGCCGGGATCCAGGCCCGCAGCGCACGGGCACCCCCATCACGGCGAACCATCGGATCGTCATCCCCGCGAAGGCGGGGATGACAGCTGCAAGGCGCTGCCCGCAATCAGCCCTTCAACGCCGCCGCATGATGCGCGACGTGCTCGCCGATGAAGCTGGCGATGAAGTAATAGCTGTGGTCGTAACCGGCCCGCAGGCGCAGATCGATGGGATGGCCCGCTGCCTCGCAGGCTTCGCTCAGGCGCTGCGGTTGCAGCTGCGTGGCGAGGAATTCGTCGGCCTCGCCCTGATCGACCAGCAGCGGCAGTCGTTCGGATGCATGGGCGACCAGCTCCGTCGCATCCCACTGCGTCCACGCCTGGCGATCCTCGCCCAGGTACGCGGCGAACGCCTTCTGCCCCCACGGCACCTGGCTCGGCGCGACGATCGGCGAGAACGCCGACACGCTGCGGTAACGCCCCGGGTTCTTCAGCGCGACGACCAGCGCACCGTGCCCGCCCATCGAATGCCCGCTGATGGCGCGCGCCTTCGTCGCCGGAAACTGCGCTTCGATCAGGTCGGGAAGCTCGCGCGATACGTAGTCGAACATGCGGTAATGCTTCGACCACGGCGCCTGCGTCGCGTTGACGTAGAAGCCGGCGCCGATGCCCAGGTCGTAGCCTTCCGCATCCGCCACGCCCGGGCCGCGCGGGCTCGTGTCGGGCGCGACCAGGATCACGCCGTGCTCGGCCGCGTAGCGCTGCGCGCCGGCCTTGGTGATGAAGTTCTGCTCGGTGCAGGTGAGCCCGCTGAGCCAGTACAGCACCGGGCACGAGCGCTGCTCCGCCTGCGGTGGCAGGTAGACGCCGAAGCTCGTCTCGCAGTCGAGCGTGGACGAAGCGTGCCGGTAAACGTGCTGCCAGCCGCCGAAGCAGGCGCGGTGTTCGATGCGTTGCATGGGTGATGTCCGGGATTGGAGATGCGGGATTCGGGATTCGATGTGGGGGCGGGACGGACGAGGGCGTGCCTTTGCCAATCCCGAATCCCGAATCACGAATCCCGGCTTTCGTAATGGATCACCGAACGGATCGACTTGCCCTCATGCATCAGATCGAAGGCTTCGTTGATGTGCTCCAGCCCCATCGTGTGCGTGACGAACGGCGCCAGCTGGATGTCGCCGCGCATCGCGTCCTCGACCATGCCCGGCAACTGGCTGCGGCCCTTAACGCCGCCGAAGGCCGTGCCCATCCACTTGCGGCCGGTGACCAGTTGGAACGGACGCGTGCTGATCTCCTGCCCCGCGCCGGCCACGCCGATGATCACCGACTGCCCCCAGCCGCGATGCGCGCATTCCAGCGCCGCGCGCATCACGTTGACGTTGCCGATGCATTCGAAGGAGTGGTCCACGCCCCAGCCGGTCATCTCCACGATCACCTGCTGGATGGGCTTGTCGTGATCCTTCGGGTTGACGCAATCGGTCGCGCCCATCTGTTGCGCAAGTTCGAACTTTCCGGGATTGGTGTCTACCGCGATGATGCGGCCGGCCTTCGCCTGCCGCGCGCCCTGGATCACCGCCAGGCCAATGCCGCCCAGGCCGAACACCGCCACCGAATCGCCTTCCTGCACCTTCGCCGTGTTGTGCACAGCGCCGATGCCGGTGGTGACGCCGCAGCCGAGCAGGCAGACGTGTTCGGGATTGGCTTCGGGGTTGATCTTCGCCAGCGAGACTTCGGCGACGACCGTGTATTCGCTGAAGGTCGAGCAGCCCATGTAGTGGTACAGCGGCTGGCCGTTGTAGGAGAAGCGCGAGGTGCCGTCGGGCATCACGCCCTTGCCCTGCGTGGCGCGCACCGACGTGCACAGGTTGGTCTTGCCCGACTTGCAGAACAGGCACTGCCCGCACTCGGCGGTGTAGAGCGGAATGACGTGGTCGCCCGGCTTGACGCTGGTGACGCCCTCGCCCACCTCCACCACGACGCCCGCGCCTTCGTGCCCGAGCACCACCGGGAACAGCCCTTCCGGATCGTCGCCGCTGAGGGTGAATGCATCGGTGTGGCACACGCCGGTGTGGGTGATCTTCACCAGCACTTCGCCGGCCTTGGGCGGTGCGACGTCGATCTCGACGATCTGCAAGGGCTCGCCTGCGGCGAAGGCGACGGCGGCACGGGATTTCATGGCGACTCCTGGAAGGGGGAAATGCGGTGTGGGGCGATGGCGGGCGCCATCACTTCAGATAGGAACGGACCAGACCCGCCAGCTCCGTCACGCGCGCGGAACGCTGCTGCGCCGACGTGGCGATCTGACCGAACTCCTCGCGGATGTGCGCCTGAAGGACTTCGGACATCAGCCCGTTGACGGCGCCGCGGATCGCGGCGATCTGCTGCAGCACGGCACCGCAATCGGCACCGGCTTCCAGCGCGCGCTCCAGCGCATCGGCCTGGCCCTTGATCCGCCGGATACGGGCCTGCACGCGCTTTTTTTCTTCAGGCGAATGGGGCACGGTCGGTCCGGCGGAAGGGTACTGGGGTGGAGTATAGACAGACGAGCATGTCGGACGGACGACAGGCATCCCTCCCCATGCGCGGGCAGGCCGGTCAGCGCGCCTGGATGTGGATGCCGCGCACCTTTCTCAGGGCATCTGCTGCGCCATCGCGGCCGGCGGGAACTGCGCAAACATGCGGTCCACGCTCAGCTGCATCGCGTTGGTCTGCGCGATCGGCGAGTCGGGTACGGTGCCCATGGCGATGCCGCGCCACAGCGGCCGCTGGGTCTGCGCATCGAACATGTCGAGCACGAGGGTCCCGTAGGTGTAGTCGCGCACGGTGGTGGTGGTGTTGAAGCCGCCCCACGCACCCCAGCCCGGGCCCCAGCAGCAACCGCCCCAGCCCCAGCCGCCCCACATCGGGCCGTTGTTCCAGGTGTCCACGCGCATGCGCCGCTCGGTGACGATGGTGCCGGCGAGGGTGACCTGCGCGTTGGTCGACTGCGTCCAGCCACGCTCGCGCAACTTGGCGTCGACGGCGGCGACAAGGCGCTGCGAATGCAACGGCGAGAAGCCTTCCGGCCGCTGCGTCCAGCGATAGGTCTGGTACTGGCCGAAGTTCACGCCCGGGTCGTAGTCGGTGAAGACGGCCGGCGTGGTCGCGCAACCGCCGAACAGAGCGGCGGTGCAGAGGATCGTAAGGGCGAGTTTCATGGCCGACTCCCACGGTGACGGCGAGCTTGAAGATACGCCCGAAGGGTGTCGGGAAGCGTGAAGCGTTGCGAGGTTTGCTGAATGGTTCAGGTGGGGCCGGGGGTGGTGCGGTGCCTGTGCGGTTCGGTGCGGTTTGAGTTGCGGGTGCGGGTGCTTTTTCCCTTCTCCCCTCGCGGCGACCGAAGGGAGTGCAGGGCTGAGAAGGTGGCACGAAGCGCCGGAAGCGGGGCGCGCGAAGCGCGTGCTCTTACAGCGGCCGCACCCCTCTCCCTGGCTCGCTTCGCGAGCCTGTCCCTCTCCCGCAAGGGGAGAGGGCGTTCTGCGTGCCAGGCCACGCGGCAGTGCTCGCTGCGATCAGTGCATGGCTGCCATCCATGGCGACCCGGCACCGGCTCCGGATCGCCCGGTCCGGCCATCCGTGGCCGGCCGTTCGGCAGGCCACGCGGCAGTGCTCGCTGCGATCAGTGCATGGCTGCCATCCATGGCGAACCGGCACCGGCTCCGGGTCGCCCGGTCCGGCCATCCGTGGCCGGCCGTTCGGCAGGCCACGCGGCAGTGCTCGCTGCGATCAGTGCATGGCTGCCATCCATGGCGAACCGGCACCGGCTCCGGATCGCCCGGTCCGGCCATCCCTGGCCGGCCGTTCGGCAGGCCACGCGGCAGTGCTCGCTGCGATCAGTGCATGGCTGCCATCCATGGCGAACCGGCACCGGCTCCGGGTCGCCCGGTCCGGCCATCCCTGGCCGGCCGTTCGGCAGGCCACGCGGCAGTGCTCACTGCGATAAGTGCATGGCTGCCATCCATGGCGAACCGGCACCGGCTCCGGATCGCCCGGTCCGGCCATCCGTGGCCGGCCGTTCGGCAGGCCACGCGGCAGTGCCGCGTAAGCGGCCTGCCTCACCCCGTGTTCTGTATCCCTGCCGAGATGCCGTTCACCGTAGCCACCAGCGCCTGGTACAGCGCATCGTCCGGCCGGCCGGCTTCGCGCCAGCGGGCCAGCAGGTCCACCTGCAACACGCTGATCGGGTCGACGTACGGATTTCGCAGGCGGATCGACTGGCGCAGTCGGTAGTCGCCGGCCAGCAGCTCGTCGCTGCCCTTGATCGCCAGCACCGCCGCGCGCGTGCGTTCGAACTCGGCCGCGATGCCGGGGTGGAAGCGCTCGTGCAGTTCGCCCGCCAGGCGCGAGTACTGCTCGAAAATGCCCGGGTCGGACTTGGCCAGCATCATCTCCAGGTCGTCGATGAGCGTGCCGAAGAAGGGCCAGTCACGCGCCATCTCGGTCAGCGTGTCGCGGCCGTGCGTGTCCAGCGCCTTCGTCAACGCGGTGCCGACGCCGTACCACGCGGTCAGCCCGGCGCGGTTCTGCGACCACGCGAACACCCACGGAATCGCGCGCAGCGATCCCACGTCGCCGCTGCCGGCACGCTTGCTCGGACGCGAGCCGATGCGCAGGCGCTCGATCACGTCGATCGGCGTCGCCGCGCGGAAATAAGCCGGGAACTCCGGGTTCTCGTGCACCAGCGCGCGGTAGTGCGCGCGCGCGTCGCGGGCCAGTTCGCCCGCGATCGCACGCCAGGTCTCCTCGCGCGGCTCCGGCGGACGCGGTCGCAGCGTCGCACGCAACACCGCGCCGGTGGCCTGTTCGAGATTGCGCAGCGCGATCGCGCGGATGCCGTACTTGCGGTGGATCACCTCGCCTTGCTCGGTCAGGCGCAGGTAGCCGTCCACCGAACCGCGCGGCGCGGCGATCACCGCGCGCTCGGTCTTGCCGCCACCGCGGCTGATCGAACCGCCGCGGCCGTGGAAGAAGGCGATGCGCACGCCGCTCTCGCGCGCCAGTTCGGTCAGCGCGATCTGCGTGCGCTGCAGCGCCCAGCGCGAGGCGAGCATGCCGCCGTCCTTCGCACTGTCGGAGTAGCCCAGCATCACCACCTGGCGGTTGCCGCGCGCCGCCAGGTGCCGGCGGTACACGGGATCGGCGAACAGCGCGCGCAGCGTGTCGCTGGCGGCGTCGAGGTCGTCCACGGTTTCGAACAGCGGTGCCACGTCCAGCGGCACGCGGCCTTCGCTGTCGATGCAACCGGCCACGCGCGCCAGCGCGAGCACGGCCAGCGCGTCGGCCGCGCTGCGGCTCATGCTGACGATGTAGGGCCCGAACGCGTGCGCGCCGTAGCGCGGGCGCAGGCGTGCGACGGCGCGGAACACATCCAGCGTCGGCCGCGCGGTGCCGTTGCCGACGCCTCGCACCGGTTCGCTGCCGTCGAGCAGGTGATGCAGCCGCTGCGCCCGCTTCTCGCGCGTGCGCGATTCCCACTGCGCATCGCCCAGCACTTCGGCGAGCGCGGCGTCGTGCGTGGCCGAATCCTGGCGCAGGTCCAGGCTGGCCAGATGGAAGCCGAAGCACTCCGCGCGCCGGCGCAGGCGCCGCACCGCATGCCCACCGGCGTGTTCGCCCTGGTGCGTGCGCAGGCTGTCCTCGATCATCCGGATGTCGGCCAGGAAGGCGGCGGCGTCGGGATAACCGTTGACGTGGTCCTCCGTCGTCGCGCGCAGGCGCGCGGCGATCAATGCCAGCAGGTTGCGATACGGCATGTCGGCGTGGCGCGGCTTCAGCGCGGCGGCGGCCTTGGGCAGCAGGTAGCGGTATTCCTCGATGCGCGCGAGCACCGTCTCCGCCACGCCGATGCGTCCCAGCGACTGACTCAACAGCTCGCCCAGCGCCGCGACTTCCTGTCGATATGCCCCCAGCACCAGCGAACGCTGCCCGGCGAGCGAAGCGGCGATGGTGTCCGCGCCGACGTTCGGATTGCCGTCCATGTCGCCGCCGACCCAGGTGCCGAAGCCGACCACGGCGGGCATCGCGACGTGCTCGCCGTACGTCTCGCGCAGCGCGTCCTCGAACAGCTCGTAAAACACCGGCAGCACGCGGTACAGCACGTCGGACAGGTAGAAGCCCACGTGTTCGAACTCGTCGGCGACGCTGGGCTTCACCGGCGGCGTTTCGGCGGTCTGCCAGCTGGCGGTGAGCGCCAGGCGCATGCGTTCCAGGTCGGCGCGGTGTTCGTACGGTGTGCGCGTGCGGTCGATGTCGTCGATCAGGCAGGTGACGATCTGCCGTTCCTTTTCCAGCAGCGCGCGACGCACGGCTTCGGTCGGATGCGCGGTGAACACCGGCTCGATCCGCAATCGCTGCAGCAGCGCGACCACTTCCTCCAGGCTCACGCCCTGCGCGGCCAGCGTGGCGAGCACATCGCGAAGGCCGCCCGGCTGGCGGCTCGCGCCCTGGCGTTCGTAATCGCGGCGGCGGCGGATGCGGTGCACGCGCTCGGCGACGTTCACCGCCTGGAAGTAAGTGGCGAAGGCGCGCACCAGGTCGCCGGCGTGTTCGAGTTCGACGCCCGCCAGTGCCTGTGCGAGTTCGCCCACCGGCGCGTTCGACTCGCGACGGCGGATCGCGGCGCGGCGCAGTGTCTCGACCTCGGCGAGGAACTGCGGGCCACGCTGCTCGGCAAGGATGTCGCCGACGAGCGCGCCCACGGTTTTCACGTCTTCGCGCAGGAGGGCGTCGTGCGGAGCGAAATCGACGACGCGCAGCGGTTCTTCGGCGGACTCGGCGGCAGGCACGGGTTGTCGGGTCATCACGCGAGCCTACCGCACTGCAACATGGGGTGGCGCGACGGTTTCAGGCGCAACGAAGCGACGCCCCGGGGGCCGCGAGCCGCCCGGCGGTGCGTCCGGCATCCGCCGCCGTGGCCATACTCCTGACCGCCCCCTGCCGCTGGCCGCGTTGTTTTTCCTGATGCCCCTTTCGAGCCGGAGCGTTCCACCATGGCGCCACTGCACCGCCTTCTCGGTCTTGCCGTACTGAGCCTGTCACTGGCCGCGTGCCACGCGCCCGCGCGCCAGGACGCCGCACAGGAGACCGCGCCGCCCCTGTTCGACACCTTCGGCGACCTGCACCGCGACATCGGCACGCGCGTGCCAGAGGCGCAGCGCTACTTCGACCAGGGCCTGCGCCTGGCCTACGGCTTCAACCACGAAGCCGCCGCGCGCGCCTTCGCCGAAGCCGAACGGCTCGACCCCAAATGCGCGATGTGCGCCTGGGGCCAGGCGCTGGTGCTGGGACCCAACATCAACCTGCCGATGTCGCCCGACCTGGCCGCCGACGCGACCACGCTCGCGCTGCGCGCGCAGCATCTTTCGGCCAACGCGAAGCCCGCCGACCAGGCGCTGATCACCGCGCTCACCAAGCGCTACATCACGCCCGCGCCGACCGACCGCGCACCGCTCGACCAGGCCTATGCGCAGGCGATGGGCGAAGCGCACCAGCAGTTCCCCGACGACGACGACATCGCCGCGCTGTACGCCGAATCGCTGATGGACCTCACGCCGTGGGCGTACTGGAACGCGCAGGGCCAGCCGACGCAGTACACCGACGCGATCGTCGGCACGCTGGAGACGGTGCTCAAGCGCAACCCGCGCCACATCGGCGCGGCGCACTACTACATCCATGCCGTGGAAGCCTCGAATCAGCCCGAACGCGCCGAGCCCTACGCCGACCGCCTCGCCGCGCTCGCGCCCGGTTCGGGACACCTGGTGCACATGCCCGCGCACGTCTACATCCGCGTGGGCCGCTACCACGACGCGACGCTGAGCAACCTCGCCGCGAGCACCGCCGACAAGGCCTTCCTCGCGGTCTGTCGCGGCAGCAACGGCGCCTATCCGCTGGGCTACGTGCCGCACAACTGGCATTTCGCGGCGATGACCGCGGCGCTGCACGGTTCGCGCACGCTGGCGATCGAAGCGGCCGACCAGACCGCGCAGCGCGTGGACCCGCAGCAGCTGGAGGCGATGGCCTTCATGCAGCAGTTCCTCGTCGCGCCGCTGTTCGCGCGGGTGCGTTTCGGCGAGTGGGACGCGATCCTCGCGCAGGCCGAGCCGCCGTCGCAGGTGGCCTTCCCGCGCGCGATCTGGCACTTCGCCCGCGGCATGGCGTTCGTGCGCACCGACAAGCCGGAGCAGGCGCGCAAGGAACTGAAGGCGCTGCAGGCCATCGCCAAGGACCCGGCGATGGAGAAGGTGGTGCTGTTCGACATCAACCGCGCCGACCGCGTGCTGGATGTCGCGCAGAACATGCTGGCGGGCGAACTCGCGCTGTCGACCCGGCAGACCAAGGCGGGCCTGGACTACCTGCGCAAGGCGGTGGCCGCCGAAGACCTGCTCAACTACAACGAACCGCCCGACTGGCCGTTGCCGGTGCGTCCGTACCTGGGCGCGGCGCTGCTGGACGCGGGCCGTGCGAAGGAAGCCGTCGCCGTGTACGAGGAAGACCTCAAGCGCTTCCCGGAAAACGGCTGGTCGCTCCATGGCCTGGCGCAGGCGCAGAAGAAGCTCAAGCAGAAGGACGCCGCGGCTGACAGCGAACGCCGCCAGGCGGCCGCGTGGCAGTGGGCCGATGTGAAGCTGGTGGCGTCGCGGTTCTGATCGCCGGCTCGCGCCTCCCCTCTGCCCGACGAGCGTAGAGGGGACAGGGGCACCGGGGCACGGGAGTGCGCCGGCCCCATCGCTTCTTGTGAGCCGGCGTTCGAAGGGGCCCTTGCTCCGGAAGCCGTCATCCCCGCGAAGGCGGGGATGACAGCCTGGACCGTCCCCCGCCCCTGTCCTGCCCCCCGGCCCATTCTTGTCAGCCCTGACACAAACCGGCATCGGCCGACAACATCGGCTGGTCAGGATCAGTACGAGTCGTGGACCCATGTGTCCCGTTGCCGCTGTCCGGCGATCCCCCGGCGGCGGCATTTTCTTTTCCGGGCCCGCCCCGAGGCGGTTGACACAACCGGCCCGCCGCCTGCCTACACTCCGCAACGCCCTTTCGTCGTTGGTGGCATGGATCTGCAGTCGCTCCTCCTGGTCGTCGACGACGACCCCGATCTCCGCCGGCTCATTTCCGGCTTCCTGACCGAACACGGCTACCGCGTGGAAACGGCCGAAGACGCCGCACAGATGCGCCGCGTGCTGGACGAGCAACGCCCCGACCTGGTGATCCTGGACGTGATGATGCCCGGCGAGGACGGCCTCAGCGCCGCGCGCCGGCTGACCTCCGAACGCGGGCCGGCGCTGATCATGCTCAGCGCGCTGGGCACCGACACCGATCGCATCATCGGCCTGGAGATCGGCGCGGACGACTACCTGGCCAAGCCCTGCAACCCGCGCGAGCTGCTCGCCCGCGTGCGCGCCGTGCTGCGCCGCCGGCAACTGGCGGCCGATGCGGCCAGCGGCCATCGCTACGAGTTCGCCGGCTGGCATCTGGACGTGGTGCGTCGCGCCCTGCGCGATCCCAACGGCACCTACATCAACCTGTCCGACGGGGAGTTCTCGCTGCTGCACGCCTTCGTCGAGCACCCGCAACGCGTGCTCAGCCGCGACCAGTTGCTTGACTGCGCGCGCGGCCGCGACAGTGAAGTGTTCGACCGCGCGATCGACAGCCAGATCAGCCGCCTGCGCCGCAAGATCAACGAACGCGGCCACAGCGAACTCATCCGCACCGTGCGCAACGAGGGCTACATGCTGCTGCCGGCGGTGACACGCCTGTGAACTGGCAAGGGCTTCCGATCTTCGCGCGCACCTTCCTGCTGCTGCTGGCGGCACTGGCGGTGGCGTACGGCATCGGCATCGCCCTGCTCGCATTGCGCGAACCGCCGCCGGCGGTGCGCATGTCGGAAGTGGTCGCGCTGCTGTCTTCGCGCATGCCTTCAGGCAATCCGCTGCTGCAGGTGCGCGAGGTCGATGCGCCGCCGCAGGTCGAATCCGGCTACCTCAGTCCGCCGCCGCTGCGCACGCTGCTGGCGCAGTGGCTGGACGTGCCCGAGGACCGCGTGCGCTTCTACATCGCCGGTCCGAACATGCTGCCGCCGTTCCGGCGCATCGTCGTGACACCGACCGTGCCGCTGACCGGCGGCGACATGCTCGACCTGGTGATTCCCCGCGCGACCGCGCAGACGCTCGACCGCCCCGCACCGCCCGGCGCGCACCCGCTGCCGCGCGACACGCGTCGCGCCACGCCGGATGCGCCGCTGCACATCCGGTATCGCGATCGGCCGGATTTCACCGCCGACCGGATTCGTGCCCGTCGCGAGGAACGTCGCCGTGTCGCCACCGCGACGACGGCGGTCGCCACGGTGTCGACGTCGTCCAGCGCCGCCGAGAGTCCGCCACCGACGGCCTCCGCGCCGATCGCCAGCGAAAGCCTCGAGCCCTACCCCACGCGTACGCCGGATCCGTCCACCGCGTACCTGCGCCAGTACATGCCGCCCTACGTGCACGTGTCGCCCGCCCACCCGGAGGCGCCCGCGCCATCGCCTGCGACGACCGCGACGGCACCGGCACCGGTGGCGGCCACACCTGCGCCGGTGCGCGATGATCCGGAGGCCCTCGTGGTGCGCGTGGGCGAACCGGAGATGCTCACCGGCCCGGCCCTGCGCGAGCGTCCCTGGCGCGCCGACTCGCACCTGTCGTTCGCCTTCGTCGCCGCCGCGCGCCTGGCCGACGGCCGCTGGCGGGTGGTCGAGCGCGTGGAGTCCGGCGTCGGGATCGGCCGCGCGTTCGCGCTGATGTTCGCGATGGGCCTGATCGCACTGCTGCCGTTGGCGTGGTGGTTCTCCCGCGCGCTGGCCGGCCCGATCCGCCGCTTCGCCGCCGCCGCCGACCACATGGGCCAGGATGCCGACGGGCCGCCGGTGCCGTTGGAAGGCCCGGCGGAAATCGTCCGTGCGGCGGCGTCGTTCAACGCCATGCAGGCGCGCATCAACCGCCTGGTGCGCGAGCGCACGCAGATGGTGGCGGCGATCGCGCACGACCTGCGCACGCCGCTGGCGCGGCTGTCGTTCCGTCTCGACGGCCTGCCGGCCGACGCGCGCGAGAAGGCGACGGCGGACATCGCCGAGATGTCGCAGATGATCGAAGCGGCGCTGGAGTTCATCCGCGAACAGCACCGCAACGGCACGCGCGAACGCCTCGACCTGCGCCTGCTGGTGGAGAGCGTGGTGGACGACCTGGCCGACGTGGGCAACGCGGTCGCGCTCACCGACGGCGCCCCGGCGCCGCTGCGCGGCGACCCGCTTGCGCTGCGGCGCATGGTCGGCAACCTGGTGGACAACGCGCTCAAGTACGGCCAGAGCGCGCGCCTGTCGCTGCACACCGACGCCGAAGGCTATGCGCTGCACATCGACGACGACGGCCCCGGCGTGGATGCGAACCGCAGCGAGCAGCTGTTCATGCCCTTCGTGCGCGGCGAGACTTCGCGCAACCGCGAAACCGGCGGCATCGGACTGGGCCTGGCCACCGCGCGCAGCATCGCGCTCGCGCACGGCGGCGACATCCATCTGATCAACCGCAGCGAAGGCGGCCTGCGCGTGACGGTGACGCTGCCGTGCGCGGTGCGTTCGCCGCGGAGTGCGTCGCGGGTGGCGGTGGGGTGAGGTCGTGCTGCAGCAGCCTGACCGTGTGTTGCGGTGGACGTGCTGCTCTCCCACACACCGTCATCCCGGCGAAGGCCGGGATCCAGGCTGTCACCCCATCCAACACATCACGTCACGTCACGTCACCGCACGCCACGTCATTCCAGCGAAAGCTGGAATCCATTTTCGCTCTTCGCTTCTACCTGTTGCCCTGAAGAGCAGAGGCAAAATGGATTCCAGCTTTCGCTGGAATGACGAGATGTGGGTCGCCTGTCAGGGAGTGCCCGAACGCTATGGGCCTGGATCCCGGCCTTCGCCGGGATGACGGTGATGTGTCGCAAGACAGTGAAGCGGGACCACGGTGATGTGTCGCAAGACAGTGGAGTGGGACCACGGTGATGTGTCGCAAGGCAGTGGAGCGGGACGACAGTGAAGCGGACGAGTGAAGCGCAATGACGGCCAGTAGCCATGACATCACTCACTTCACCTGCACCCCGTGCTTGACCACCACGTCCACCCGCTGCAGCAACGCCACCTGCTTCAGCACATCGCCCTTCACCGCGATGATGTCCGCGTACTTGCCCTCGACCACGCTGCCGTAATCCTTGTCGGCCTTCATCGCCACCGCCGGCCAGTAGGTCGCCGCACGGATCGCGTCGATGGGCGGCACGCCGAGCTGGTTCACCCACACGTCCAGCTCGTTCCAGGTGCTGCCGCTGTGGAACTTCATCGGAATGCCCGAATCGGTGCCCACCAGCAACAGCACGCCCGAATCGCGCAGCTGCTGGAACTTGCGCTTGAGCGTCGGCCAGCGCTGCGGCGTCTGCTGGAAGTAGGAAATGCGCTCCGGGTGCGCGAGCGAGCGCTTGATGTCGGCCACGGTGTCCGGCGACAGGCCTTCGTGCCACGCGTCGGCGTCGATGAACTCGTGGTTCTTCACCGTGTAGGGGAAGTTGTAGAGCCCCTCGATCGTCGGCGTCCAGAACAGCGGGCCGGCGGCCATGTTCGCGGTGCGCTCGCGCAGCGCGGCGACGATGTCCTCCGGGTATTCGGGCGACGCGGCCAGGCCGGTGTGTTCGAGACAATCCACGCCGGCCTTGAGCGCGCGGCGGATTTCCTCCGGCCGGTGCGCATGCGCGACCACGGGCAGCTTGTGCTTGTGGGCTTCGTCGACGATCGCCTGCACTTCGGCGTCTCTCATCTGGTCCTGGTCGATCAGCTTGACCACGTCCACGCCGGCCTGGGCGAGTCGGCGCACCTTCGCGCGCGCGTCGCCCGGCGAGTCCACGCCCCAGCGGAACAGTTCGGTGCCGGGGGACGGTTTCTTCTGGATGAAGGGGCCGGAGACGAACAACGTCGGGCCGGGGATCTTCCCGGCGTTGATCGCATCGCGCACGGCGATGCTGTCCTCCAGCGGGCCGCCGAGATCGCGTGCGCCGGTCACGCCCGCGTGCAGCAGCTGCAATGCCGAGGCCGGCATGATCTCGTTGCGCAGGCGCGGCGGGTAGGTGCGGTCCCAATAGTCGTAGTCGGCGTGGCCGTTGATCATCAGGTGGACGTGCATGTCCCACAGGCCGGGCAGCACGGTCATGCCTTCGGTGGAGATGACCTTGGCGCCCGCGGGCACCGGCAGTGTGTCGACGGTACCCACGGCGGTGATCCGCTCGCCCTCGATCAGGATCACGCTGTCGCGGATCGGCTCGCGCAGCGTGCCGTCGACCAATGTGCCGCCGACCAGCGCGGTGATCGGCCCGGCGTGCGCGGACGCGGCGCCAAGCAATCCCAACACAAGACCCCATACGACTGAACGCATGCGCAGACTCCGGGTGGTGGACGCGGGGATGCTATCGCGTTCGGGAAAATTGAGCGCTGGCGCGGACGCGGCGACTGCGCGACACTCCGCCGGTCCGTGGGGGAGACTCGATCGATGCCGTTCCTTGGAGTGCATGTCGCCATCGCGCTTTGCTTCGCCGTGCATGCCGTGCGCAGCGGGCAGGAGCGCTACTGGCTCTTCATCCTGTTCGCGTTCCCGATGCTGGGCAGCGTGGTGTACGCCGTCGCCATCTGGCTCCCGGAATGGCGTCACAGCCATGCCGGCCGGCAGGTCGTCCAGGGCGTGCAGCGCCGGCTCGATCCCACGCGCGAACTTCGCGCGGCCCAGGACGCTTTCGAAACGGCGGCCACGACCGACAATCGCGTGCGCCTGGCGGACGCGCTGATCGAAGCGGGCCGCGCCGAGGACGCCATGACGCATTACGAGGCAGCACTGCGCGGCCTCTATGCGGACGACCCGGATTTGCAGGTTCGCGTGGCGCGCGCGCAGCTGGAATCCGGACGCGCGGGCGATGCACGGCGGCGCCTGGACGACCTGATCCAGCGCAAGCCGGATTTCCGCTCGCCCGCCGGTCACCTGCTGTACGCACGCGCCCTCGCGGCCGAAGGCGATCGCGACAAGGCACGCCATGAATTCGACACGCTCGTGGGCTATTTCGGCGGCTTCGAAGCGCACGCGTTCTACGCTGAAACACTCGCAGGCTGGGGCGAGGCCGACGCGGCCATCCGCCTGCGCGATGAAGCGCTGCGCAAGGCCAAGCGCCTGCCGGCCTATGCGCGCCGCATGAACCGTGACTACCTCAAGCGTCTGGAGCGCATCGGCGCGCGCTGAGCGGGCGCCGCGCGCCGCAGCTCAGTACGCAAACTCCCGGAACACCCGGTCGATGTCGCCCTGCCACGGGCCGTTGTAGAGATCGAGCTTGCGTTCGGCCGGCGTGATGCCGGCTTCGACGAACTCCATCATCGGCTCCAGGAACACCGACTCGTCGGCGCCGTTGGCGTTCATGCGGGCGCGGCGGCGCAGGCCCTGCGCGGAGATTTCCAGCGCGCGGCGCGCCAGGTCGAGTACGGTGCCGCCGCGGAACGGCAGCTTCAACGCGTGCTTGGGCACGCCGTCGCGCAGGGCATGGCGCTCGGCGAGGCTGAAGTCCTTGACCAGATCCCACGCCGCGTCGAGCGAAGCGTCGTCGTACAGCAGGCCGACCCAGAACGCCGGCAGCGCGCAGATGCGGTTCCAAGGGCCGGAATCGGCGCCGCGCATCTCGAGGTATTTCTTCAGCCGCACTTCCGGGAATGCCGTCGTGCTGTGGTCGGCCCAGTCGCGCAGCACCGGGCGATGACCCGGATAAGCCGGCAGCTTGCCGTCGAGGAAATCGCGGAACGACTGGCCCGAGGCGTCGATGTATTCGCCGTCGCGGTAGACGAAGTACATCGGCACGTCGAGCAGGTAGTCGACGTAGCGCTCGTAACCGAAGCCGTCTTCGAAGACGAAATCGAGCAGGCCCGTGCGGCCGGCGTCGGTATCGGTCCAGATGTGCGAGCGATAGCTCAGATAGCCGTTGGGCTTGCCTTGCGTGAAGGGCGAATCGGCGAACAGCGCGGTGGCGACGGACTGCAACGCCAGCGAGACGCGGAACTTCTTCACCATGTCGGACTCGGAGCCGACGTCCAGGTTGACCTGCACGGTGCAGGTGCGGGTCATCATGTCCAGGCCGAGCGAACCGACCTTGGGCATGTACTCGCGCATGATCTTGTAGCGGCCCTTGGGCATCCACGGCATTTCGTCGCGGCGCCACTTGGGCTGGAAGCCCATGCCCAGGAAGCCGAGCCCCATCGGCTCTGCGACGGTGCGCACTTCGCGCAGGTGGCTGTTGGTTTCCGAACACGTCTGGTGCAGGTTCTCCAGCGGCGCACCGGACAGCTCCAGTTGGCCCGCCGGCTCCAGCGACACCGAAGCCTGTTCGCGCGTAAGCGCGATGACGCGGCCGTGCTCTTCCACCGGCTGCCAGCCGAAGCGGGTCAGGCCCTTGAGCAGCGCCTCGATGCCGCGATCGCTGTCGAACGTCGGCGGACGCAGATCGTCGGTGCGGAAGCCGAACTTCTCGTGCTCGGTGCCGATGCGCCAGTCCTCGCGCGGACGCACGCCGGAGCTGAGGAACTCGACGAGCTGCGCCCGACCCTCGATGGGAACATCCTTGACCTGGCTGGGACCGGACACACGCACCTCGCGAAATAAGCCCACCGCAGGGCCGGCGGCCCTGCTCGTGCGACGCCGGGGCGTTGCACGGATGCCGCGCCCCCATGGGCTTCGCGGCGGGCATGCCAGCGGACGAACGTCCAGACTGTGCAGGCCATCACGTCAGTGTAGCGAGCCGGCGTGAATGGACCTATCGCCGGCCGTGCAACGCAGTAATCCGGAAGCATCGCCTTCGCGGCCACGGTCGCGCCCTCGCGGCGGCTTGGCTACCCTGCGGACATGACCCGCGAACCACGCCCGCACGAGACCGCACCGGCCCCGCACCGTCTGCCGGATCTGCCCACACGCCACAGCGAATCGCACCGCTCCAGCCGCGTCGGCTGGCTGCGCGCGGCGGTGCTGGGCGCCAACGACGGCATCGTGTCGGTGTCGGGACTGGTGGTGGGCGTGGCCGCCAGCGGCGCCTCGCACGAGACCGTGCTCGCCAGCGGCGTGGCCGCCCTGGCGGCCGGGGCGATGTCGATGGCGGCGGGGGAATATGTCTCGGTGCAGTCGCAGGCCGACACCGAACTGGCGGACCTGGCGATCGAACGGCGCGAACTGGCCGCGCAGCCGCAGTTCGAACTCAACGAACTCACCCACATCTACGTGCGGCGCGGCCTGGAACCGGAGCTGGCGCGGCAGGTGGCCGAACAGCTCACCGCGCACGACGCACTGGCCGCGCACGCGCGCGACGAACTGGGCATCACCGACACCCTGCGCGCGCGACCGGTGCAGGCGGCGTTCGCCTCGGCCACGGCGTTCGTCAGCGGCGGCGTGCTGCCGATGGCCTCGGTGCTGCTGTCGCCGGCCTCGATCGTGCAACCGGTGACGATCGCCGTGACGATCAGCGCGCTGTTCGTCTCCGGCGCGCTCGCGGCCCGCGCGGGCGGTGCGCCGATGCTGCGCGGCGCGGCGCGCGTGGCGTTCTGGGGTGCGCTGGCGATGGCGGTGTCGTCTGGGGTGGGGTCGTTGTTCGACGTGTCTGTGTGAACCGGCCGATGCCGCACTGCGGCAAGCCTTCACCGACAAGGGCTTACATACTGCGGCCATGTCGCAAGTGCATTACCTCGGTCGCAGCAAGAAGACCAAGATCACCTCGCTGGACATCGCCCACCGCGCCGGCGTCTCGCAGGCGACGGTGTCGCGCGTGCTGCGCGGCAGCCCGCTGGTCAACGCCGAAACGCGCAAGCGCGTCGAGGACGCGGTTCGCGAGCTCAACTACAAGGTCGACCGCCACGCCTCCAGCCTGCGCACGCAGCGCTCGGGCACGCTGGCGCTGTTGCTGTTCGAGGACCCCACGCCCGACGAGTCGCACATCAACCCGTTCTTCCTGTCGATGCTCGGCTCCATCACCCGCGCCTGCGCGCGCGAGGGGCAGGACCTGCTGATCTCGTTCCAGCAGCTCTCCGACGACTGGCACGCCGACTACGAGGACAGCATGAAGGCCGACGGCCTGATCCTGCTGGGCTACGGCGATTACCTGGCCTACCAGGGCAAGCTGGAGAAACTGGTCGCGCAGGGCACGCGCTTCGTGCGCTGGGGCGCGGTGCTGCCGGACCAGCCGGGCCTGTCGATCGGCTGCGACAACTTCAACGGCGGGCGCCTGGCGGGCGAACACCTGGTCGGACTCGGCCGTCGCCGCATCGCCTTCCTGGGCGGCGCGTCGAGCCACTGCCCGGAATTCTTCGACCGCTTCCGCGGCTGCGACGCCGCGCTGCGCGAAGTGGGCGGCGCGATGGAAGCGATCCTGCAGGTCGACGCGGAAAGCTCCGAAGAAGAAGGCTACGCCGCCGCACGCGAGTTGCTGGCGCGCGGCGGTTCGTTCGACGCGGTGTTCGCCGCGAGCGACCTGATCGCCATCGGCGCGATGCGCGCGCTGGCCGATGCGGGCCTGCGCGTGCCGGAGGACATCGCGGTGGTCGGCTTCGACGACATCCCGACCGCGCGCTTCGCCAACCCGCCGCTGACGACGGTGTTCCAGGACACCAAGCGCGCCGGCGAACTGCTGGTGGAAACGCTGCTGCGCCAGGTCATGGGCGAGCAGACGCACAGCATCACGCTGCCGACGTCGCTGGTGGTGAGAAAGTCCAGCGGCGCCTGATGCCGCGAACGCTCGGCCGCGGCTAGACTTGGCCCGGCCCGTGCGCGGTGCGCGGGTGGGGGATCACGGATGAAGCATTCGAAAGACCCGATCGTGGGTCTGGCGCTGGTTGCACTCGCCCTTCCTGCCATCGCGCAGGTCGACCTGACGCCGTATCTGAAGAAGGATGTCTACGGCGACATCAAGATCTCGCCCACCGGCGAGTACTACGCGGTCACCGTGCCGACAGCCGATCGCACCATGCTGGCGGTGATCCGCCGTTCCGACAAGGCGTTCACTGCCCGCGTCAGCGGACCGCAGAAGTCGGACATCGCCGATTTCCATTGGGTCAACGACCAGCGCATCGTGGTCAGCATGGCCGAACGCCTGAGCACGCTGGAAAGCCCCGTGCCGACTGGCGAGCTGCATGCCATCAACGCCGATGGCAAGCTCGCTCGCACGCTGATGAGCCACTACGAACGCGATACCGGCATCTCGGCGACCCAAACGTTCGGCGACTTCTACGCAGGCTTCCTCGAGGACGACCTGCCCGCCGAAGACGACAGCGTGCTGATCTCCGTGCAGGCATTCACGGCCGACCCGACCACGCGCATCGACCGCATGCACGTCGTCACGGGGCGCCGCGTCACCGTCGCCACAGCACCTGTCCGGCGCGCCCGCTTCACGACCGATGGCCATGGCGAAGTGCGCTTCGCGCGCGGCGCCGGCAGCGACAACGTCAGCAAGCTCTATTACCGGGATGCGCGCGGCGCGGACTGGCGCCTGATCAACGACGAGGCCACCAGCCACCGGGTCGAACTCGCGCTGGGTTTCGCGCCCGACAATCGCACGGCGTACCTGCAGGTGGAGCAGTCGCAGGGGCCGGATGCGATCGTGGCGCTGGACACCGCGACCGGACAGCGCAGCGACGTCCTGCGCGACGCCGTGGTCGACCCGCATTCGATCATCCACGACGCCGCCGGCAGTCCGGTGGGCGCGACCTACATGAAGGAACGGCTGGTCAGCCGCTACTTCGACGAGACTTCGCCCCCGGCGCGCGCGCAGCGCATGCTCGAGAAGGCGTTCCCCGGAATGTCCGTGCGCGTCGTTTCGTCCACGCGGGACAGCCGGCTTTCGCTGATCCTGGTCGCAAGCGACCGCAGCCCGGGCGACTTCTACCTGTTCGACAACACCACGCGCGAGGCGAGTCTTGTCTTCAGCCGGGCGGACTGGTTCGATCCGGCCCAGTCGGCGCAGGTGCGCCCCATCGCGCTGACCGCTCGCGACGGCCTGCCGCTGCATGGCTATCTCACCGTGCCGCCGGGGTCGGACGGCAAGCGTCTGCCGCTCGTCGTGCTGCCGCACGGCGGGCCGTTCGGCTTCTATGACGAATGGGGATTCGACCGCGACACGCAAATGCTGGCCGCCGCCGGCTACGCGGTACTGCAGATCAACTACCGAGGCTCCGGCAACTACGGCCGCACATTCCTGCACGCCGGCGCGCGCGAATGGGGCGGCGCGATGCAGGACGACCTGACCGATGCCACCCGTTGGGCGGTGGAACAAGGCGTGACGGAGGCAGGCCGCATCTGCATCTATGGCGCGAGCTACGGCGGCTACGCGGCCCTCATGGGTGCCGCGAAGGAGCCCGACCTGTACCGCTGCGCGGTCGGCTACGTCGGCGTCTACGACCTGCAGATGCGCCGCGACGACCTGGGCGACAGCGCGCGCTGGCTTGGCACGTTCGCCAACGAATGGATGGGCGACGACGACGCGACGCTCGCGCAACGTTCGCCCAATCGCATCGCCGAGCGGATCAAGGTGCCGGTGTTTCTGGCCGCGGGCGGCAAGGACAGCACCGCGCCCATCGCCCACAGCCAGAAGATGGAGAAGGCCCTCAGGGCCGCCGGAACTCCGGTGGAGACGCTCTACTTCCCCACCGAAGGCCACGGCTTCCATACCGAAGAGCACCAACGCGAGTACTACACCCGCCTGCTCGAATTCCTGTCACGGCACCTGGGCGGCCAGAAGGCCGGTTGAGTCGGCCGCGTCACAGCGGCCGTTTCACCGCCATCAACCGATCCAGCTCCGCACGCAACTGTGGCTGCGTCACCGGCGCATCGAGCAGGAACACCTCCACGCCATGCGCCGGCACCGTCGCCTTCAGCGAACCGCCTGCGCGCACCTTCGCCTTGCCGCCCGCGATCTGCGCACGCCACGTCCCCGCCTGCACGTACTGCTTCACGTCGAATGACGCCGGCGCATCGCCCTTGTTGAGCAGCACCAACGCAGTCTGCGCCACGCCCTCGTGCTGGTACACACGATAGAACGCCGCGCGATCGCCCTTCAGCTCGACGTTGAGCTGCAAGCCGCGCTGCAACGCGGGCGAGGCCGAACGCACGTGCGCGATGCGCGTGAGGTGCTTGTGGATCGCGTGCGACGGCGCGTCCGCAATCCTCTGCGCGCCGAAGTAGTTGCGGTTGCCGTCGTGCTCCGGCCGGCCGCGCATGAAGCCGACCTCCGAGCCGTAATAGACCACCGGGATGCCGCGCGCCGTGAACAGCCAGTTGTGCGCGTCGATGAAGCCTTCATCGCTCGCGTCCAGCCGCGCCATGTCGTGGTTGTCGTAGAACGTCGCCAGTTCGTACGGATTCGCGTACGGCCCGCCGTCCAGGTACAGGCGATCGGCCAGCACTTCGAAGCCCGCGCGTTCATGCCCGAACGCCTTCTCCAGCCCCTGCTTGAGCGGGAAGTCCAGCACGCTCACGTTCGCGTTCTTCGCCCAGGTGTGTTCGGCGATCTTGGTCGCGTCGTAGTCGAAGGCTTCGCCGAACATGAACATGCCCGGCTTCTCCTTGCGCATGCGCGCGACGAACTCGTGCCAGAACGGATGCGGCAACCAGCCGATGGTGTCGATGCGCAATGCATCGGCGCCCTGGTCGATCCATTGCGCATACGCACCGGCCAGGTAATCCATCACCGCCGGGTTGTTCTCGTTGAAGTCCGACAGCTCGGCCAACCCGGGCGTGGTGTTGTAGAAGCGGTGCAGCGGGTTGTGCTTCGGATCGAGCTTGGCCGGCGGCAGGTTCTGGTGATCGGCGACGAGCTTGCCGTCGCGATCGAACACCTGCCCGTACTTCGGCTGCGGCTTGGGCATCGAGTACGACGGCGAGCCGTGGTTGCCCACGATGTCCAGCACCAGCTTCATGTCCTGCCCGTGCACGGCGTCGGCCAGGCCCTTGAAATCCAGGCCCGGGCTGGGCAGGTGTTCGTCGAGCTCGTAGAAGTTGACGCCCCAGTAGCCGTGGTAGCCCGTCTTGCCGCCGTCGGTGAGGAAGCCGCCCTTCACCGCGGGCTTGCCGCCTGTGAACGCTTCGTCCGGGTTGTCGATGATCGGCGTGACCCACAGCGCGGTGAAGCCCATGCCGCGGATGTAATCCAGGTGATCGACGATGCCCTTGAAGTCGCCGCCGAGGTAACCGATGTTGTCGCCCGCGTCGCTGCCGGGCGTGGGACGGTCGAACGTGCGCTTCGCCGGATCCGCGCCGCCCTGGTCGCGATGGTCGTTGGACGGGTCGCCGTTGACGAAGCGGTCGGTGACGACGAAGTACACCGCCTCCTTCGCGAACGGTTCCAGCGTGCCGTAGTAGTCGGGCGCGGCATCGGCGGCGTGCGCGGAACCCGCGCACACCGCGAGCGCCAGCGCACAGGCCAGCAGGGAACGGCGACGAACGTTGGAATGCATGCAGTGCTCCTCAATGACCGGTGGCGACGGCCGCCGCAGCGCGCGGCTCGTGCACGCGCAGCACGCACAGGCCGGCGACGATCAGGCTGATGCCGCCGATGGTCAGCGCCTGGATCGGATGTCCACCGAAGAAATGCTTGAGCAGGAAGCCCAGCAGGCTTGCCGCCACCAGCTGCGGAATGACGATGAAGAAATTGAAGATGCCCATGAACACGCCCATCTTTTCCGCCGGCACGCTATCGGACAGCAGCGCGTACGGCAGCGACAGGATCGAGGCCCAGGCGAAGCCGACGCCGACCATCGACAGCAGCAGCCAGTGCGGATCGCGGATCATCAGGAACGACAGCAGGCCCAGTCCGCCCAGCGAGACGTTGACCAGGTGGCTCACGCGCAGGCCCATGCGCCGCACCATCCACGGGATCACCACCGCCGCCAGCGCGGCGAAGCCGTTGTACGCGGCGAACAGCACGCCGACCCAGTTGGCGCCGTCGTTGTAGGCCGCCGACGCGGTATCGGAGCTGCCGAAGTGCACCTGCGTGACCGCACCGGTGGTGTAGATCCACATCGCGAACAGTGCGAACCAGGAGAAGAACTGCACGACGGCGAGCTTGCGCATTTCCGCCGGCATGTCGTGCAGGTCGCCGACGATCTGCGCGAACGCGCCGCGGCCCTGCAAGCCGCTGGCGACGATCAGCGACGCGCCATAGGCGATGAGCAGACCCGCGAGGATGTAGAGCTGCTTGTCCAGCGCCAGCTGCCACACCGCGAACGCGGCGGCGACGCCGACCAGCAGCCACACCGCACCGTTGCGCCGGGCGCGTGCGCCATCCAGCGGACGCTGTGGCGCGCGCGCCACGGTGTCGTGCGCGCGCAGCACCTCGGGCGGGTATTCGCGCGTGCGCAGCACCGTCCAGCCCACGGCGAGCAGCAGCACCGCGCCGCCGAAGTAGAACGCGTAGCGCACCGTGTCGGGCACCTCACCCGGCCCGGCGGTGTTGCCCACGCCGGCCTGCGCGAGCAGCCACGGCAGCAGGCTGGCGATCACCGAGCCCACGCCGATGAAGAAGCTCTGCATCGCGTAACCGCTGGCGCGTTGCGAGGTCGGCAACTGGTCGCCGACGAAGGCGCGGAACGGCTCCATCGAAATGTTGATCGACGCGTCCAGCACCCACAGCAGGCCGGCGGCGATCCACAGCGTCGGCGAGTTCGGCATGAAGAACAGCGCCAGCGTCGCCAGCACCGCGCCGATCAGGAAGTACGGACGACGACGCCCCAGGCGCGTCCAGGTGCGGTCGCTCAGGTAGCCCACGATCGGCTGCACGATCAGGCCCGTCAGCGGCGCGGCGATCCACAGCACCGGGATGTCGTCCATGCTCGCGCCGAGCGTCTGGAAGATGCGGCTGACGTTGGCGTTCTGTAGCGCGAAGCCGAACTGGATACCGAGGAAGCCGAAGCACATGTTCCAGATCTGCCAGAACGACAGGCGCGGTTTCGTGCTCATGGAGAAGCCTTCTGGTTGATTGGAGCCGCGTTGACCGGCATCGCGTGCAGCGCGCCGATGTCGGCCGAGTTGAGCGGCCCGTCGACGCCGCCCGTGCCCCCGGTATAGCGCGCGTTGTGTCGAAGGTAGGACATGTTGATGCCGTCGCGCAGCGCGAGGCGGCACGTCGCGCCCTTCGGAACCTCGACCACGACCGGACTGGAGCGCTGCAGCGCCGCGCCGTGCGGCATCACCAGCGTGCCGGTCTGCTCGGCCATGCCGTCGCATTGCACCACCAGCGTCTTCACCGCCGCCGTGATGCCGGTGTTGATCGGGCCGTGCGTGTTGCGGAAGTTGACGCTGAGCGCGTAGCGACCCGCGCGCGGTGCGCGCCAGGTGCGCGGCCAATCGCCGTCGATCAACACCTCGGCGCCGACGCAGCGCGTGGGCGAGTGCAGCGACTCGATGCCGTCGTGGACGCGCGTGAGGCTGGCGCACTGGCGTGCGTCGCGCACGTCGAGGCGCGCGCTCGAAGCCATCGGTGATGCGCGCGTCTTCAAGACGCCGTCGACATACAGGTTCTGGCCGGCGGGAACGTCGATGCGCCAATGCGCTCCGTCGCGCTTCATCGCCGGCGCCTCGGGCGATGCCGGCGCGAACGCCGCGGCGTCGAGATGCGAGGGCTCGACCACCGGCGCGCCGCGCAACGGCACCAGGTACACCGTCTCGCGCTCGCCGTCGCGCTCGACAGGTCCGTGCACCAGCAAGTCGCCCTCGCCGGCCGGCGGTCGCACGATGACGACCTCGCGTCCGGGCATCGACAGTGTGATGCGGTCGCCGTCGCCGAACAGCAGCGGCACCAGCGACGTCGGGATCTTCGGCTCGACGCTGCCATCGGCCTGCAGGCCGAACACGCCCTCCATCACCATTTGCAGATAGCCGGCGACCGACCACAGCTGGCGCGGCGAATTCACGACGGGCCCACTGAGCGCGCCGTCGTCCACGTGCACGGCCTGCGTGCGCAGCTCGTAGTTCTCCATGTTCGATCCCGCCAGCGCCGCGCCGCGCAGGATCGAACGGATCTCGTGATCGATGCGCGCGGCGTCATTCGTGGTACGCGCGGCACGCAGCGCGTAGGCACTGACGAAGGGCCAGATCGCGCGGTTGTGATAGATCGCGATGCCGGGCTGCTGCGGCCAGATGACCGGGCTGCCGGAGTCCAGCATCGGGTAGTTCGCCAGCGCGCGGCGTGCGCGATGCGGCGGCGCGATGCCGCTTTCGACCAGCAGCGACAGGCCGAGCAGGTCGTAGGCTTCGAACGGCACCGGATGCGCGGCGGTGCCGATGTAGCTCATGTACAGGCCGCGGTCTTCGCGCCAGAAGCGCCGCTCGATCTGCGCCGCCAGTGCTTTGGCCTGGCGCGCGTACTTGTCCGCGCGGGCGTCGCCGCGTTCGCGCGCCATGCGCTCGCCCAGTCGCAACGCTTCGTAATGCAGGACGTTGGTGGAGAGCGCGAAGGATTGCGCGAGGAACGCGACGTCGTCCGACGTCCAGCGCGGGTACGACTGCTCGCGCCAGTCGAGGAAGGACGTCTCGCCGCGGTACAGGCCCGTGTCCGCGTCGAACACGTATTGCCGATCCTGCGCCAGCGTGTCCGTCAACGCGGCCCACACTTCATCGCGGAAACGCCCGGCGTCCGCATCGGCGGCGGGGGCATCGAGCAGGCCGCGTGCGGCAAGGAACCAAACCACGCGATCGCTGCTGATCGGCCAGCTGCCGCCCGAGCCCGTGTCCTGCACCACGTAGGTGCCCTGCGGCGCACCGGCGCGCAGGTCGGACAGCTTGAAGCGCAGCGCGGCGCGCGTGCGTTCCGGGCGCAGGCGCGCCAGCGCCAGATCGGCGGCGAACGACAGGTCGCGCGTCCACACGTAGCGCCATTTCTCGCCCGTCTCGAAACACGGGCATGGAATCGGGCGGCCGTTGTCGTAGGCGTTGTCGCTGATCGATTCGACTTGCGCCTGCGTCAGTTCCTTCTGCGCCAGCGCGAACAGGCCGTCGAACAACGGGCTCGCGGTGCGGCTGCGAAGTGCTTGCGCTGGAATCGCGATGTCCTTCGCGTCGGCCGCGCCGGGATGCAGGCGCCAGCCATCGCCGTCGCTGCGCATGCGGGCCTGATGGCCCTGCCACGTGAGGCTGTCCCGCCATTCCACGCCGACCGGCGCCGCCTCGACGGCCGTCGCGACGCCCGCAAGCGCCAGCGCGATCGCGAGCGTGGCGCGTGGCATGCAGCGCATCGGCGCCGGACGGGTTCGATTCATGCAGCTTCCCCAGCTCAGTCGCGCCATGGTAGTGCGCGGGGCCGGCGGCCGCGCCGGCTGTATACGTATTCATCGCCGGCATCGGCCCGCGGCAATGTCCAGCGGCGGGGCCTCGTGGAATAGTGCACGCCATCGCGCGCCAGCAGGCGCGTGCATACGATTCGGCACGGACGGCACGGCAGACACAGGGACGGCAGCGTCGGGGATGAAAGGGCAGATGGCGGAAGTCAGGAACGCGGAACAGACCCACTGGTGGCGCGGCGCGGTGATCTACCAGATCTACCCGCGCAGCTTCCTGGACACCAACGGCGACGGCGTGGGCGACCTGCCGGGCATCGAGGCGCGACTGGATTACGTCGCCAGCCTCGGCGTGGACGCGATCTGGATCTCGCCGTTCTTCAAGTCGCCCATGGCCGACTTCGGTTACGACATCGCCGATTACCGCGATGTCGATCCGTTGTTCGGCACGCTGGACGATTTCGACCGCCTGCTGGCGAAGGCGCACTCGCTCGGCATCCGCGTGATGATCGACCAGGTGCTCAGCCACACCTCGATCGAGCACGCGTGGTTCAAGGAAAGCCGCGAAAGCCGCGACAACGCCAAGGCCGACTGGTACGTGTGGGCAGACGCGAAGCCCGACGGCACGCCGCCCAACAACTGGATGTCGCTGTTCGGCGGCGTCGCATGGCAGTGGGAGCCGCGCCGCGGCCAGTACTTCCTGCACAACTTCCTGGCCTCGCAGCCGGACCTCAACTTCCACCACCCTGCGGTGCAGGCGGCCACGCTGGACAACGTGAAGTTCTGGCTGGACCGCGGTGTCGACGGCCTGCGCCTGGACGCGATCAACTTCTGCTTCCACGACATGCAGCTGCGCGACAACCCGGCCAAGCCGGCGGAACTGCGCACCGGTCGCGGGTTCAGCCCGGACAATCCGTATGCGTTCCAGTACCACTGGTACAACAACACGCAGCCGGAGAACGTGGCGTTCCTGGAAGAACTGCGCGCGCTGCTCGACCGTTATCCCGGCGCGACCACGCTGGGCGAGATCTCCTCGGAGGACTCGCTGGCGACCATGGCCGAGTACGTCAACGAACGCCGCCTGCACATGGGCTACAGCTTCGAGCTGCTGACGGACGACTCCAGCGCGGCCTACATCCGCGGCACGGTGCAGAACCTGGAAGCGAAGATGCGCGAAGGCTGGCCGTGCTGGGCCATCTCCAACCACGACGTGCAGCGCGCGGTGACGCGCTGGGGCGGCGATGCTGCGCTCGATGCGGACCTGGCCAGACAACTCGTCGCGCTGGTGTGTTCGCTGCGCGGTTCGGTGTGCCTGTACCAGGGCGAAGAGCTGGGACTGACCGAGGCCGAGGTGCCGTTCGAGGCGTTGCAGGACCCGTACGGCATCACCTTCTGGCCGAACTTCAAGGGCCGCGACGGATGCCGCACGCCGATGCCGTGGAACGGCGATGCCAACGGCGGTTTCAGCGCTGTGCAGCCGTGGCTGCCGGTGCCGGCCGAACACGGCGCGCTCAGCGTTTCGGTGCAGGACGAGAACGCCGGTTCGGTGCTCAACGGTGTGCGCCACCTGCTGCGCTGGCGCAAATCGCAGCCGGCGCTGGTGACCGGCGAGATCGCCTTCCTCGACGCGGCCGAGCCGGTGCTCGCCTTCACGCGAGGCGCCGGCGAGGAGAAGTTGCTGGTGGTGTTCAATCTGTCGGCCACGGCGCAGGCGTGGGACGTGCCCGCGGCGCTGCACGCGCTGGCGCCGATCGATGATCACGGTCTGCGCGCGGGCGAATTGCGCGATGGCACGTTGCAGCTGCCGCCTCGCGGCGTGTTTTACGCGCGGATCGGCTGAGGTCCTCGTGCGAATCGCTCGCTACCGCTCCTGCCCCCTCCCCTGCTCGCAGGGAAGGGTTGGGGAGGGGTCGCGAAGCCGCACCGCGGCGAGCTCCGCGCTGACGCGCATGGCCGCCTCCGCCTTCGTCCTGATGCTCTCGATCGCCGACCTCCTCTCGCACGGCGCCAGCGCCATCGAGCCGTTGTCGCCGCAACCGCAACCCGGACAGGTGACGACCGAAGCACTCAAGCTCGAGGCCACCGCGTTCGCACCGGAAGGCATGCAGGCCACGGTCTTCCTGCCGCCGGGCTACCGCGCCGGAACGCAGCGCCACCCCGTGCTCTACCTCAACGACGGGCAGGACCGCGACGCCGTCCGCCTGCGCGAAACGCTGCAGCAGCTCATCGCCGGCGGCGAGATCCGCGCGCCGATCGTCGTCGCCATCGACATGCCGCGCGATCGCATGGGCGCCTACGGGCTCTCCGATCGTGAACGCGGCACCAGCCTGGTGGCGAAGACGAAATACGGCGGCGTGGGCACGCACGCACACGAATACTCCGAGTGGGTCGCGCACACGCTCGTGCCCGCGATCGATGCGCGTTACCGCACGCGCGCCACGCCCGACGGGCGCGCGATCCTGGGCTGGTCGCTGGGCGGGCTGAATGCGTTCAACCTGGGCTGGCAGTATCCGGAGGTGTTCGGGCGCGTGGGCGCGTTCTCGCCGTCGTTCTGGCCCGCCTCGGACACGACCGACGAAGCCAGCATGCAGCGCACGCGCATGGCGCAGCACATGGTCGATACGAGCCCGCCGCGCAACGGCGCGCGCTGGTTCTTCGCGGTCGGCACGGACGAGGAAACCCATGACCGCGACGGCGACGGCATCAACGACGCCATCGACGACACGCGCGACCTGCTCGACGGCTGGAACGCCGACGCCGGCGGCATGAAAGGTCTGCGCCAGCGCGACTACAGCACCAACGACGACTATGCCGCGCGACCGACGCGCGCGGATGCCTCGCTCTATCTGCTGCCCGGCGGTCGACATGAACAGGCGAGCTGGGCTCGCATGCTGCCGGTGTTCCTGCGCTGGGCGTATGCCGTTCACGCGCCTGCGCTGGAAGCGACGGGTCGCGTGGACAGTTACCAGGACGTACCGTCCGCGCATGTTCCCGCGCGCAACGTCGATGTGTGGCTGCCGCCGTCGTATGCCACGCATCCCGGGCGCCGCTATCCCGTCCTGTACATGCACGACGGCCAGAATCTGTTCGACCCGTCGATGTCGTTCACCGGCATCGACTGGGACATCGACGGCACGATGACCGAACTGATCGACGCCCATCGCGTGCGCGAGGCCATCGTCGTGGCGATTTCGAACACGCCGCTGCGCTCGAACGAGTACTGGCCCGCGAAAGCCGTGCCTGCAAGCGTGATTTCGCCGGAGCAGCGCGCGCAGCTGCTGTCCGATGGCTACCTGCGCTTCATCGTCGAGGAGCTCAAGCCTGCCATCGACGCAACGTATCGCACCCAACCCGCCCGCGACGACACGATGGTGATGGGCGCGAGCCTGGGCGGCCTGATCTCGGCCTATGCGATGAGCGAGTATCCGGACGTATTCGGCGCGGCGGGCGGTCTGTCGACGCACTGGCCGGCGAACGACGGCGCCCTGATCGACTACCTGGCCGCGCACCTGCCCGCGCGCGGCACGCACCGGTTCTACTTCGACCACGGCACGGCGACGCTGGACGCCGACTACGCGCCGTACCAACAGCGCATGGACCGCGTGCTGCGCGACGCCCGGTGGCGCAGCGGGCGCGATTTCATGAGCCGCGAGTTTCCCGGGGCCGAACACAACGAGCGCGCGTGGCGCGATCGGGCCGAGGTGCCGCTGCAGTTCCTGCTGGGACGCTGAAGACGTCGCAGCGCCAGGACCCGCGCATCGCGCGGGCGCTCGCCCGTGCGCGGGAAAACGCTTGCATGCCGCTTCGCGCCGTGATCGCGGGCGATGAATACGTATGCAAAGGAATTTGTGCAGGGATGGGTCCGTCTACCATCGCCGCTACGTCCCGGACCGGTTTTTTTTGCCGATTCGGGCGCGGGCCCCGACGAGCGCTGGCGCTTTGCCGCGACGGACGCGGGCCGACACACAAATAAAAGCCGGATCACTGGGAGGGGAGATGCAACTCAAGCGCAATCTGCTGAGCGTGGCGCTGGCGTCGGCAACGATGCTGATCGCCGTTGGCGCACAGGCTCAGGTCGCCACGCAGGCACCGGAATCGGAGCCGTCGGCGCAGAACGAAACCACCACGCTCGATTCCGTCGTCGTCACCGGCATCCGCGCCGGCATCGAGACGTCGATCGAAACCAAGCGCGAATCGACGTCGATCGTGGAGGCCATCTCGGCCGAAGACATCGGCAAGCTGCCGGACGTGAGCATCGCCGAGTCCATCGCGCGCCTGCCCGGCCTGTCGGCGCAGCGCGTGGGCGGTCGTGCGCAGGTCATCAGCGTGCGCGGCCTGTCGCCGGACTTCGCCACCACGCTGCTGAATGGCCGCGAGATGGTGTCCACCGGCGACAACCGCAGTGTCGAGTTCGACCAGTACCCGGCCGAGCTGATGAGCGGCGTGACCGTGTACAAGACGCCCGACGCGGGCCTGGTGGGCCAGGGCCTGTCCGGCACGATCGACATGCGCACCGTGCGTCCGCTGGATTACGCCGAGCCCGTGATCGCGGTGAGCGGCCGCCTGCAGCGCAACTCGCTGGGCGACGCCGCCAACGCCGACGACGACGGCAACCGCCTCAATGCCGCCTACATCGGCCAGTTCGCCGACCGCACCATCGGCTTCTCGATCGGCTACTCGCACACCGAGCTGCCGATCCAGGAAAACCAGGTCGGCCTGTACGAACCGTGGAGCCAGACCAACACCACCGATCGCCAGCGCAACGGCGTGCCGAACGGCGTGTACTTTTCCGACGGCATCAAGGCGCTGCGCCGCACCGGCGAGATCGAACGCGACGCGGTGATGGCGACGCTGCAGTACCGTCCGTCCAACGACTGGACCAGCACGCTGGACATGTTCCACACCAGCGCCGACCAGGAAGACACGGCCAACCAGTTCGAAGTGAACCTGTCGGGCTACAACGGCGGTTTCAACCCCGTGCCGATCATGGTGAACCCGCAGGTCAACGCCGACGGCACGTTCACCGGCGGCGTCGCGCAGAACGTCTATCCGCTCGTGCGCGGCATGTACCGCAAGCGCGAGGACAAGATCGACGCGTTCGGTTGGTCGAACGACTTCAACGTCGGTCTGACCCGCGTGAAGGCCGACATCGCCTGGTCGCGCGCCAAGCGCGACGAACTGCTGCTGGAGAACAACCTGCAGCAGATCCCGCGCCCGCAGCTGGATAACCTCGGCCTTGCGTACAACAGCAACGGCTTCTCCTGGATGGTGCCGCAGCGCGACTACTCCAATCCGGAATCGCTGTTCCTGACCAACACGATCTACGGCTCCGGCTACGGCAAGGTGCCCAGCGTCGAGGACGAACTGAAGTCCTACACGCTGGCGGCCGCGTTGCCGGTGCCGCAGTCGATGGACTGGATGTCCAGCATCGACGTGGGCCTGAACTACGCCGACCGCGAAAAGCACAAGACGCAGCCGGAAGGCAACATCAACCTCGGCCCGCAGGGCGACATCGCGATCGCGCGTGACCTGCAGTACGGGCTGGTGGACCTGGGCTTCGCCGGCATCGGCCACATCCCGTCGTGGAACGTGCCGGCGGCGGTTGCGCGTTACATGACGTTCGAGCCGGTCGACAACCTGTCGTACCTGATCCCGAAGGCGTGGACGGTGGACGAGAAGCTCACCACCGGCTTCGTGAAGGCCAACATCGACACCGAATGGGGCAACGTCGGCGTGCGCGGCAATGTCGGCGTGCAGATCCAGCATGCGGACCAGTCGTCGCAGGCGAACTTCTGGGATTCCACCCAGCCGGCGGGCAGCGAAGTGCAGCCCTACGAGAACGGCAAGACCTACACCGACTACCTGCCGAGCATGAACCTGGCGTTCCTGTTCGCGCACGACCAGACGCTGCGTCTGGCGCTGGCACGGCAGGTCGCACGTCCGCGCGTTGACCAGCTGCGCGCATCGCTGGAGTTCGGCGTGGACACCGCAACGGGCAAGCCCGGCGCGAGCGGCGGCAACCCGGAACTGGATCCGTGGCGTGCCAACGCGTTCGACATCTCGTACGAGAAGTACTTCGGCACCAAGGCCTACGTGGCTGCCGCGTACTTCTACAAGGACCTGCGCAGCTACATCTACACGCAGACCAACGACAACTTCGACTTCTCGGCTTTCGTCGCCGACTACGTGCCCGGCCCGAACGAGCCGCCGACCCAGACCACCGGCAACTTCACCGCGCCGTACAACGGCGAGGGCGGCAAGCTGCAGGGCATCGAGTTGAGCGCGTCGTTGCCGCTGGACATGCTGTGGGCGCCGCTGGAAGGCTTTGGCATCCAGGCCAGCGCGAGCTTCACCGACAGCGACATCAAGATCCTGGATCCGGAAAGCGCGTCGAGCGTGGGCAGCGACCCGATCAGCCTGCCGGGCCTGTCGGACGAGGTCTACAACTTCACCGCGTACTACGAGCGCAGCGGTTTCGAAGCGCGCGTGAGCCAGCGCAAGCGTTCGGACTTCATCGGCGAGATCGGCAACTTCGACGGCAACCGCACGCTGCGCTACGTGGTGGGCGAGGACCAGATCGACGCGCAGGTGAGCTATGCCTTCGGTGAAAGCAGCTCGCTGGCGGGGCTGACGCTGACGCTCGAGGCCAGCAACCTGACCAACTCGCCGTACCAGACCTACGCCGGCACGAAGGATCGTCCGCTGGAGTACATCGAGTGGGGTCGCACCTACCTGGTGGGCGCAAGCTACAAGTTCTGACCGCTCCCTCCCGCGGCCATTGAAGCCCCTGCCGGTGCGAACCGGCGGGGGTTTTGTTTTTTGGGGCGCGCGATGGCAGCGATCGCACACGGCCAACGTTCCAATGCCGTGCGAAAGGCGGGATTCAGGCTGTCACGCTGTCCAACACATCACGTCATCCCGGCGAAGGCCGGGATCCAGGTTGTCACGCCGCCCGCCACCTCACGTCATTCCAGCAAAACCTGGAATCCATCGTGCTGTTGATAGCCAACGGCGAAAGCGTGGAACGTCCCTGGAGAGTGCCGCCGTGCGGCGGCCCAAAAGCCCCCGCTTTCGCGGGAATGACGGTGGGGTGGTTCACCACAGAGGGAGTGCCCGGATGCTGCGGGCCTGGATCCCGGCCTTCGCCGGGATGACGGTGGATTTGCTGTGGCTACGTGGATTTGTCGTTGCTGCTGATATTGCTGTTGCTGTTGCTGTCGAACAGCCTTTCAGGTCCCTAGCCCCGAAGGGCGCCGCACATGGATGTGCGGCGGTGAGCGCTGAGCCAGGGATGGCGAATCGCGAACGCGCCTATTCGCTGTCCGGTCGTGGGATTGGTTTGGGCAAATGGAAGGCCCTTTCTTTTGGTTACTTTTCTTTGGGCAAGCAAAGAAAAGTGACCCGAGCGGCGTAGCCGATCGGAAGCTTTGCTTCTGCTTTGGCCCTCGCTTCGAGGAGCAGATCAAAAATGGATTCCAGCTTTCGCTGGAATGACGGTGACAAGGTTTGCCGCTATCGGAGTGCCCACGTACTGCGGGCCTGGATCCCGGCCTTCGCCGGGATGACGGTGAAGTGGGTCGCCGCACGGGGAGTGCCCACGCCCTGCGGGCCTGGATCCCGACCTTCGCCGGGATGACGGTGACGCGGGTCGCCGCACGGGGAGAGCCCACGCCCTGCGGGCCTGGGTCCCGACCTTCGCCGGGATGACGGAATCGGAAGGTGGACGATGACGATGACGTTGTCGTCGCCCCCTCGCGGCTTTCGCCGGAACGAGGCGCAGGAGCGTCAGAGCCCCAACCACCCCGCCACGACCGCCCTCGCCTCATCGACACCCTGCTTCGACTCACCCGAGAACGTCTGCACGCTCACCGTATCGCCGAACGCACTGAACAACTCCTTCTTCACCGCCAACAGCGCCTGCGACTGCTGCCCGCGACCGAACTTGTCCGCCTTCGTCAGCAACGCATGCGCCGGAAGCCCGCGGCTGACCGCATAACCGAGCATCTGCCGGTCGTAGTCCTTCAGCGGATGGCGGATGTCCATCACCACCACCAGGCCCTTCAGCGACTCGCGCGTGCGGAAGTACTGGTCGATGAAAGCCTGCCAGTGCGCCTGCAGGTCCTGCGGCACCTTGGCGTAACCGTAGCCCGGCAGGTCGACCAGGAAGCGCGGCTGCGCCTCCATCCCGGTCGGGGTCATGTCGAAATAGACCAGCTGCTGGGTGCGCCCGGGCGTCTTGGACACGCGCGCCAGCGCGTTCTGCTGGCACAGCGCGTTGAGCGCGCTGGACTTGCCGGCGTTGGAGCGGCCGGCGAAGGCGACCTCGAAGCCGCCCTCGGGCGGAAGCTGCTTGTGGTTGTGCGCCGAGAGCAGATAGCGGGCGCGAACGAAGGGATTGGCCATGCCACTAGGATCGCACGGGTGCATGCGCGAACGCGGCAGGAAACGCACGAGGCGCCCCGTCGACAGGCCGCGATCGCTGCGAATTGCCCACCGGGGCGGCTTTTGGCACGTCGTCCGCGTTGACCGGCCCGGGAGCGGCGACGATAATTCCGCGGTTCCGGCGACCGTTCCGCGGTTCGCCTCATCAGTGTTTCGGAGCCCAGCTACATGAGCCAAGCCCGCGTCCTCGGCATTGTCGGCATCGTCGCATTTGCGGCCGCCGCCGTTGCCTATGCCCAGACCACCGTCAATCCGGTCCCGAACAACGCGCCGGTCCAGCAGGCACCGCTGAACACCGCGCCGGAGAAGACCGTGTGGGGCGACGCCAAGGCCGGCGCCACCAAGGCGGGCACCTGCGCCGCGTGCCACGGCCTGGACGGCAACCCGACCGATCCGCAGTACCCGCGCCTGGCCGGCCAGAGCGAGCGCTTCATCGCGCACCAGATCGCCCTGTTCAAGACCGGCGAGCGCAACACGGGCATGGCCGCGGTGATGAAGCCCTTCGCCGATGCCCTGTCGGCCCAGGACGCGCGCGACATCGGCGCCTACTTCGCGACCCAGAAGGCGGGCGCGGGCGTGGCCGACGATACCGTCATCGCCACCGGCCCCAACGCCGGCAAGAAGTTCTTCGAAGTCGGCCAGCAGCTGTTCCGCTCGGGCGACAAGGCCCGCGGCATCCCGGCGTGCATGGCGTGCCACGGCCCGGACGGCGCCGGCAACCCCGGCCCGGCCTACCCGCACATCGCCGGCCAGCAGGCCGCCTACACCCAGCGCCGCCTGGAGGAGTACCGCGCCGGTACCACCGTCCAGCGCGATGCCCACCTGTTCAACGTGATGGCCGGCGTCGCCAAGCAGCTCACCGACGAGGAAATCGGTTCGCTGTCGAGCTACCTGCAGGGCCTGCACCCGAGCCGCGACGACGTCGCCGCCGCCGGTACTCCGGCCGTCGTTGCGCCGGCCGCCGCCCCGGCGCCTGCCGCTCCGGCGGAGAAGCCGGCCGAGCCGGCCGCCGCGCCGGCCACGGGTTCCTGACCTTCCGGAACTTCCGCCGGTGACCTCGGTCAGAGGCGGTACTCCTTCGTTGTCTGGTTGCGCCGGCCGTGATTCCACGGCCGGCGTTTTACTTTCCGGCCCACCTTCGCGAGAACGCCGATGACCCGCCGCCCCGTGCTCCGTTCGCTCCTGCTGCTCGCCCTGCTCCCGTTTGCCGCGCTGGCGGCCGGAGCGCCCCAGCCCGCACCGGTGGAAGGCACGGACTACGAGGTCATCGAAGGCGGGGCGCCGTTCGCGCCGGTCAAGGGCAAGGTCGAGGTGGTGGAAGTATTCGGCTACACCTGCCCGCATTGCGCGCACTTCCAGCCCGAGGTTTCGGCCTGGGCGCGCAAGAACGCCAAGACGGTGAGCTTCGTGCCGCTGGCGGCGCCGTTCGGCGGCTACTGGCAGCCCTACGCCAAGGCGTACTACGCGGCTCAGGCGCTCGGCGTGGTGGAGAAGACCCACGACGCGATGTTCCTGGCCCTGCACACCGACGGCAGCCTGCCGATCCGCAATGCGACGGAGGGCGAGATCGCGACCTTCTACGCCAGGTACGGCATCGATCCGGCCAAGTTCGCCGCCGCTTACGACGGCGCCGACGCCGCACAGCGCCTGCAGAAGGCCGACCAGTTCATCCGCCGCAGCGGCGTGGAAGGCACGCCGACGCTGGTGATCAACGGCAAGTACCGCGTGACCGCCCGCAACTTCGACGACACGCTGCGCATCGCCGATGCGTTGATTGCGCGTGAACGCGACGGCAAAACGCGCTGAGCCGTGTGTCACCGGCCCTGCGCGGCCGGTATCCTTGCCATCAACCCCGCGCCGGCGTGCCCCTGGGTGCGCCGGCGCTTCGCTTCCAGCCTTTGCGGAGACTGTCTGCATGAAATCGCGCCTGCCTCATCTCGCGGTGGTCCTGACCGGACTGCTGGCCCTGTCCGCCTGCTCGAAGCAGGCTCCGGCTCCGGCCGAAACGGCCGCCCCGGCGGCACCGACCGCCGCGCCGGCTGCGCCCGCCACCGCAACCGCTCCGGCCGCAGCTCCGGCTGAAGCCGCCGCCACGCCGGCCGCCGCACCCGCCGCCGCCGCGACGCCGCCGGAAGGCCCGGCGCCGGTGCCGGGCACCGACTTCATCGAGATCGCGGGCGGCCAGCCGTACGAGCCCACGGGCGGCAAGATCGAAGTGGTCGAAGTCTTCGGCTACACCTGCCCGCACTGCGCGCACTTCGAGCCGCTGGTGGAGTCGTGGAAGGCCAAGCAGCCGTCCGATGTGAAGTTCATCGCGCTGGCCGCGCCGTTCGGCGGCTACTGGGAGCCCTACGCGAAGGCGTTCTACACGGCGCAGACGCTGGGCGTGCTGGACAAGTCGCACCAGGCGATGTTCAACGCGATCCACGTCGACCGCTCCCTGCCGGTGCAGCCGCTGCCGACCGACGAGCAGATCGGCGAGTTCTACGCCAAGTACGGCGTGGACGCCAAGCAGTTCGCCAGCACGATGGAAAGCTTCGCCATCAACGCGAAGATGAAGCGCGCCGGCCAGTTCATCGCCCGCAGCGAAGTGGACTCCACGCCGTCGATCGTGGTCAACGGCAAGTACAAGGTCGTCGGCAAGAACTTCGAAGACACCCTGCGCATCACCGAGCACCTGGTCGCGCAGGAGCGCGCGAAGGCCGCCGGCGGTGCGCCGGCCGCTGGCGGCCAGTAACCGCCGCACACGCGTCATCGGAATGGACACCCGCCGGCTCCGCCTGCTCAGCGCGAACATCCAGGCGGGGTCCAGCACGCGCGGCTATCACGACTATGTCGCGCGCAGCTGGTCGCACGTGCTGCCTGCGGGCAACAAGCGCAACAGCCTGGACGCGATCGCGCAGCTGGCCGGCGAGCACGACATCGTCGGCCTCAACGAAAGCGATCCGGGCAGCCTGCGGTCGGGTTTCACCAACCAGACGCATTACCTCGCCCAGCGCGCCGGCTTCGATTACTGGAGCCACCAGCCAAACCGGCGCGTCGGCGGCGTCGCCTCCAGCGCGAACGGCCTGCTGAGCCGGCTGGAGCCGCGCGAAGTGATCGACCATGCCCTGCCCGGCCGCATCGCCGGGCGCGGCGTATTGCTGGCGCGCTATGGCGAAGGCGACAAGGCGCTGCTGATCGCGGTGGCGCATCTCTCGCTCGGCGCGAACTCCCGCGCCGCGCAGCTGGGCTTCATCGCCGAGCTGCTGCACGACCATCCCAATGCCGTGTTGATGGGCGACTTCAACTGCTCCATCGACCGTCCCGAAATGCGCGCCCTGTTCCGCAACACGCGCCTGCAGCCGCCGGACGGGGAAGTGTTCACGTTCCCGAGCTGGCGCCCACAACGCGCGATCGACCACATCCTCGTCGGCGACGGGTTGAAGGTCTCCAATGCGCGCGCACGGCCGGCGGCGTCATCGGACCATCTGGCGCTGTCGATCGACCTGCACGTGCCGGACAGCGCGTTGCGGTGATTGCGCGCGATGCGCGCCTTTGGGCGCGGCTTGCATCGGTATCGACGGTCCGCCTCATCCATTCGCCTAACCCCGCCCCAAACAAAACGGCCGGTGGCGAACCACCGGCCGTCGTGTTTTCAGTGCTGCGATCAGGCGATCAGAAGCGATAGTCCGCGCTGACGTACCAGAACGCACCCGGCAGGTCGTACGTACCCGCGTCGTAGCCGTTGAGCGAGCAGGTCAGGCACACCGGCGGCTCCTTGCCGAAGACGTTGTTCACGCCGACGGTGAGCTTGAGCTTGTCGACCATCGCGTTGTTCCAGTTGAACTGCAGGTCGTGGTACGTGGTGGAACCGAGCTTGTTGAACTCCGGCTCCGGATTGCCCATGCAGCCCGGGGCCTGCGACACCGGCACGTTCGAGCACAGCTCGTCGACGGAGGCGATGTAGCGCACCGTCCAGCCCACGTTGAAGTCGCCCAGCGTCCAGCCGGTCTGCAGGTTGGTCTGCCATTCCGGGATCGCGCTGTCGTTCACTTCGATGCCCACTTCGCGCTGCGACTTGTTGCCGTCGACGTCGACGGCCTCGTAGTCGTTGACGTAGGTGGACTGCAGCGACGCGCTCAGACGGCCCCAGCTGAAATCCGAAGTCGACCAGTTGACCTTGAAGTCGACGCCGTCGGTTTCGATGCGGCCCAGGTTGTCGAGGAAGTTCTCCGGCGGATTGAGGTTGCCACCGGCGCCGCGGGTGAACGGCGTGCAGTTGACCGAGTTGACGCCGCCTTCGCGCAGGCAGGTTTCGAGCAGGGCCTGGATGTCACGGGCCTGGATCGCGTCGTCGATCTTGTGGTGGTAGTAGCTCACTTCGAAGTCCAGGCGCTGCGACCAGTCCAGCCCGCTCGCCCAGCTCGGCGCGTACACCACGCCGAAGGTGTAGCTGTCGGACTCTTCCGGCTGCAGATCCGGATTACCACCGGTGAAGGTGGTGATCTGCGTGTTGGCCTGTTCGAAGTTCGGCGGCGCACCCTGCGCCGCGCAGCCCGCCGCGAAGGACGGATCCGCCGGGCCCGGGCTGCCGGTCGAACCGCAGGGATCGACCAGCGTGGCGCCGAACTGCGTCAGGCCGTACAGCTCGCCCAGGTTCGGCGCGCGGAAGCCCTGCGAGTACGTACCGCGGACCACGATGTCTTCGATCGGCTGCCAGCGGAAGCCCGCCTTGCCGGTGGTGGTGCTGCCGAAGGTCGAGTAGTCGGAGTAGCGGATGGCCGCCTGCAGGTCCAGGGTCGACAGCACCGGGAACTGGAACTCGGCATACAGCTCGTCCACGTCGTACGACGAGGACACCGGCGCGGCGAACGAGTCCTGCGATTCGCCGCTCTGGCGCAGCGGATCGGGGTTGAACTTGCCGCGGTAACGGCGGTGTTCCGCGCCCGCCGCGAAGCCCGCGGTGCGATCGCCGATGTTGAACAGGTCGCCGGTGACGTTGGCCGAGTACAGATCCAGGATCTGCTCGGAGGAGTCGATCTGGCGCGTGCGGATGTAGTCGATCATCGCCTGCGTCATCGGACGGCCCTGGCCGCCGAAGATGTCCAGCGGGACGCAACCCGGCACCTGCGCGCAGATCGCCGGATCACCCAGCGCCAGCTTCATCTTGGCGACGTTGTAGCCGTTGAGGAATTCCTGCGTCGCCTTGTTGTCGGCGTGCGCATAGTTGAAATCCCAACCGTAGCTGCGCGTGCCCAGCTGGAACGTGCCGTCCAGGCCGACGTTGAAGTACAGCGTGTCGACGTCCTGGTTGAAGATGCGCGGACCGACTTCGACCGGGCGACGCGTCGCGACGAGGAAGTTGGAGTTCGCATCCAGCGTCAGGCCAAACGGGTTGTACGGGTTGTTGGCGTGGATGCTGATGGTGTCGGCGATGCCGCCGGTGCCCGCGCCCGGACCGACGAAGATCGGCTCCGGCGCCGCCTGGTTGGTCGAGGTGCGGTTGTTGTACAGGCCCTTGACGTGCAACCGGGTGTTCTCGGTGACGTCGTAGTACACGCTGGCGAAGATCGACTTGCGCTTCTGCGGCGTCAGCAGCAGGTTGTACGGCGCGAAGTTGAAGCGGTCGGCGCCGCCGAAGCTGTGGTACGTGCCGCCGTTGGGATTGCCGGGCACGAACGTCGGCGTGGTGGTGCCGTTGTTGAGCGTGACGTCGTACCAGTTCTCGGTGTCGGCATCGCAACCGCCGGCTGCGGTGGTCGCGCGGGACGGATCGCAGAAGAAGAAACGGCCCTGCGGAATGCCCGAGCTGCCGCCGCGCACGCCGGTGCCCGGCGTCGGGAAGGACGACTGCTCCCACGAACCGGAGCTGATCTCTTCCTGTTCGAAATAGCTGGCCGTGAACACCGCCGACCAGCGATCGCCGCTGCCGCCGAGGGTCAGGTTGGCTTCGGTGGTTTCGCCGCCGTCTTCGTACTCGCCGTAGTAGGCGTGCACTTCGGCGCCGTCGAAATTGCGGCGGGTGATGATGTTGACCACGCCGGCGATGGCGTCGGAGCCGTAGATCGCGGACGCGCCGTCTTCCAGCACTTCCACGCGCTCCACGATGGCCAGCGGAATGGTGTTGAGGTCGGCGCTGCCGCTCACGCCCGAGGCGGAGGACTCATTGACCCAACGCACGCCGTCCACCAGGACCAGGGTGCGCTGCGAACCGAGGTTGCGCAGGTCGACCTGCGCGGAAC
This sequence comes from Lysobacter sp. MMG2, assembly GCF_016735495.2. GTDB lineage: Bacteria > Pseudomonadota > Gammaproteobacteria > Xanthomonadales > Xanthomonadaceae > Lysobacter_J. The sequence continues at coordinate 79,677 of NZ_JAERQY020000004.1, read as the reverse complement.
CGGCGCCGATGCCGCCGCCGTCCGGCGGATAGCCGAAGTTGCCGGAGGAATTGAACTTGGCGTTGAGCGCCTTGCCGCTGGAGGTCAGTTGCTGGAGCAGGTCGCCGACCGTCTGCAGGCCGGTCTGGTCGATCTTGGCCTTGTCCAGCACGAACACCGGCTGCGCGGTGACCGCGTTGGTCTGGCGGATGCGGCTGCCCGTCACGGTGACCGTGTCGAGCGTGGTGGCCGAGCCCGTGGTGGCGGGCGGCGTGGTCTCCTGCGCGGCGGCCAGGCCGGGCAGGGTCAGCAACAGCGACAACTGGATGGCTCTCGTCAGCGATTGACGACGCATGGCTTTCATCGACTCTCTCTCCCTCGAAATAACGAATGAACAGCGCTTTCGCCGTCTCCCCTGCCCGGACGGCTCCGTAGGTTGTAAACAATTCGTGAAGCGGCCACAAGCGGCAAAGAGTAAGACGCACTTTCGGCACACTTCCCCGAAGATCCCTCGCTTGCCCCGGCCCGAGCTTAGGTCGGCGTCCGCCGGCAAAGCGGGACCCAGGCGCGGCTTCGAGAAAGATTCCCGCCCGGCACGGACCACGGGCCCATGGAAATCAACGACTTGGGGCTTCACGCCCTTCGCTCAGGTTCACCTTGCGATGGGCCGGCCCGGGGGTGCCTGGCCCGGGCGAACGCGCCCAGCCCTCCCGCAACCGGGGGGGACTTTCACTCCTGTTTCACGACCAGACTCGCATTTACCCCTTACCGTTCAAGGAGATCTGTCATGTCACGGCTCGGACTTTCGGTTCTCACCATCGCCGTCCTCGGACTGGTCGCCTGCAATCGCACCCCGGCGCCCGAGGCGACCGTGACCACTCCCGCTTCCACTCCCGCCACGGCGTCCGCACGGGCCTACACGGACCAGGACATCAGCGACGCGTACATCTACCTGCTCTCGCGCCTGCTCGTGCTGAGGCAGCAGCAGCTCGACTTCAAGGAAGGCTTCAAGTGGAACGAGCTGCGGCACCGCAAGCCGGGCGGCGTGGACTGGCCGAACCCGAATCTCGACGTCGCGTATTCCGAAGCCTGGGTCGCGGTGGACGAGAACAGCTGCACGATCGTCACCCTGCCGAAGATCACCGGCCGCTACTACACCGTGCAGTTCCTCAACGGCTGGGGCGAGACGCTGGCGAACATCAACGAGCGCACACAGCCCAAGGGCGCGGGCGAGTACGCGGTGTGCCTGAAGGGCGCGAACGTGCAGCTTCCCGCCAACGTCACGCGCATCGACCTGCCTGTGAAGTACTCACGCGTGCTGGCGCGCATCGAACTCGGCAAGGACTGGGACGAAGCGGTCGCGCTGCAAAACAAGATCACGTTCCGGGCGACCGGTTCGCCGACGCCGCCGACGCTTCCCGCCGTTCCGGATTTCGCCATCGCCAAACCACCGGGCGTGGAAGCCTTCGAGCTCGCACCGGCCGTGCTGGACAGCGAAGCCGACCTCAATCCCGGCATGGACGCGGTGCGCGCGAAGGTGCTCGCGATCGCGCAGGGCGTGAAGGATCCGCAGGAACGCGCGCGCGTGGACCAGGTGATTCGCGACAAGGCGCTGCCCGACTTCTTCAAGGCATCGAAGATCCTCGGCCACGGCACCGTGCGCAACCAGTGGGTGCGCCCGTCCACGGTGGGCGTGTACCACGACGACTGGCTCACCCGCAGCCTGGTGAACCAGGGCGGCATCTGGGCCAACACGATGGACGAGGTCGTCTACTACAAGGGCGGCGTCGACGCCGACGGCGCGAACTTCAACGGCGACCACGTGTACACCATCACCTTCCCCAAGGACGCGTTGCCGCCGAGCTTCGCGAACTATTTCTGGTCCGTGATCGCGGTGGACGGAACGAGCTTCCGCGTGCTGCCCAATCCGCAGAACCGCTTCCTGCTCAACAAGCAGTCGAAGCTGGAGTACGGCAAGGATGGTTCGCTGACGCTGTACTTCGCCGCCGAGAAACCCGCCGATGCACCGGAAGGCAACTGGCTGCCGACGCCGCGCGGGCAGGACTACCGCCTCACGTTCCGCTTCTACGGACCGAAGGGCGGCGTCGCCGATGGCACGTACTTCCCGCCGCCGGTGATCAAGCGCTCTTGATCGCCTCATGAGGCCGGCGGTGAAGGTCGCCGCCGTCCGAGCTTCTATGCCTGTTCCAGCATGGCCGCCGCCTCATGGATGCGATGAGGCGGCCGATCGTGCGGCTGCGTCGCCGGTGCATCCGCGGCGACAGCGCGATGTTGGCTTCCGCGCGTCCTGACGTTCAGATCGAATTCCGAGCGTTTCGCGCCGATGACTTCTCCGGTGCGGCTGGCGGTCAGGATCAGCAGTTGCAAGACCCTCAATGCAAGCGTGCGCTGCACTCTCAACGCCCTCATGAAGTGCGGCGCGTCCGCAGATGCCGGCGACTTCCATATGGACCGCGAGGCATCGATGACATGTCCCGTGCGAGCACGACACCAGCCAGGTCATCCCGCGCGTTGCTGATAACAACATGCGCCCAACACCGGCTTTCAACGGGAGGGGCCGCGTGCGGCGCACAAACCGTGGCGATATTGAGCTAGAGCGCGGATGCGCAGGGCAGGCCGAAGATTTCGTCGCCGTATTGCCGCCGCAAACAACGCAGACGGGCCCATGTCGCTTTGAGAACACCGTGAGTCCAAGGCGCCACGCCACGGCTCGCCCGCTCCGGGGTGACTCGGAAACGACAAACGGCAGGGGATACCTGCCGTTGTCTGATCGCCAGCTGCGAGCGGGCGACCTACTTGTAGTCCATCGTAAAGACCGCGATTCCCTGCACCTTGCCCGGCGTGATGGTGCCGGTACGCACATAGCGGGCCTTGAACGGAATATCGACCGTCGAGTTGCCCGGCAGCACGTCCTGAACCTTGAACTTGTTGACCGTCGGATTGAAGCTGATGGCCGAGCCATTACGCACAATCTGCAAGGCCACGCCACTCGCGGTGGATGCGGACGTCAGCGACAGGTACTGACTCACGTTCGCCGGCGTAGTCCGGTCGGCCAGCGACATGTCCACTTCCGTCTTGGTGCCTGCAGTACCGCCCGAGCAGGCCAAGCTGACCTTGAAGTCCTTTTCCTTCAAGGTGGTGCCCACCGTCGCAAAATCCCCGATCCTAGCCTGGTCCAGGTTGACTACCACGTCCGGCGTCGTTACAGCGCAGGTGGGGTTCTTGAGCACGACAGGAACGGACCCGCTAAATTGGTAGACGGTATGGTTAAAGCTAGTTCCATCGAAGAATTTGAGTGTCGAGTAGGCGAAGGGGCCCGATAGTGATCCCCCCGTAATGGGTCCGGTTTTGACAAGGTCGATCCTCACAAGGGCACTGCTGTTGACAACCCACGAAGCGCCGGAGCGATCTGACATTTGTGGGAAATAGCCCCCAGGCGGCGAGTAATTAAAAATCGCGATGCCAATGCCCTCCACAGAACTTGGATAGACAGGCCTGCCCACGAGGGTATAAGCGCCGATGCCTTCGTACCACAACCGAGTGTCGCTGGCGCAGGTCGAATAACCGCCGCCGCCTGCCGCGCCCTGAGTAATAGTTATGGAGGCCACCACCTCGCCGTCGTCCATGGAGTTGTCCACAACCAACGGGCTGGGGAAGGTGAACGTCAACGGATAGGGCTGATTGCCGTTGCTGTTCGTACAGGTGACGGCCCAGCTAGGCAGGGGCAATCCCAGCATCAAGGCCAACAGAACCGGCCAAAGACGCGGACCGCGCTTTGGTGCGGCGCCGCCCTGTGTTGTTTGGGGAAACCCCAAACCCTTAAATGAACTGAACATACTTTTCCTCGAGGTACCCGCCTGGGTAGGAACAGCGATGGGATTGAATTCGACTGGGGTGGACGCGTTAGCGCGCATGGCACACCCCGTTGTTGATGAAGGCGATGCCGGCGGAGCTCTTGGTGGCGAACGATGCGTTCACATCCAGCGCGCACTTGCCTTCGTCGTTCCAGCTCACCGTGAGCTGGCCGCCGTTGTCGTCGGATAGACGCATGAAGGCGCGGCCTTCCGGCATCAGGCTTTCAGGATGCCGTAGTTATGACCGTCGATCTTGCTGATGCCGTTGTCTGTGAAACGCTGCGCCTAGTGGTACATGAAAACGAACGTGGCCATCGCGTTTGCAACGCCCGGCGTGACCGGTCCGGTCTGGACGTAACGAGCTGCCATCGGGAACGAGTACGAGCCATTCTGGATGGTGCCCAGCGCGATGCTGTTGGGTTTGTCCAATCCATTGGTGGGCGCCGTACCGAACGTGACAGGCGTGCCACCCTTCAACAGCTGCACTTTGACGCCGGTGGCGGCGGATGCGGAAGTGAGCGTCAGCCTGTCCGTCGTGTTCGTCGTATTCGTTGCGTCAGTGAACGTGACGGACATCTGCTGCGTTTTGTTGGCGGGGACACCACCGGAACACCCTACGTCCATCGTGAAGGGCACCGCATTCGAGTACCCGTCGTCCGTAATCGAGCTGGCCTCGATCCGGCCCATATTCACCACTTTGTCCACTACGGTCGGCGCGCAAGTGGGCACAGCCGGGGTAACGTGAACTTCGCCGCTCCAGACTAGGCTGACAAATTGTGATCCCGATGGGAGGCTGAACAAACCTGCAAACTCACCACTCATGGATCCCGATGAAATCGGTCCAGTCTTGACCAGCTCGACCCTGATCACGCACCCCGACGTCAACGTCTGCGCGGAAGTGGCCATGGACGCAGGCCACCACCCTACGGGAGCGCAACTGGTATATTTGATAGCAAGGCCCACGCCGGGAATGCTGCTTGGGTACACCGGACGACCTTTCAGCGTGGTGGGCGCCGGTGCCGTCGTCCCGCGAACTGTGTGCCCAGTTTTCCCCGGACATGAAACAGTCGTTCTTGTTGGATTAGTACTATTCTCGACGGCGGCCTGAGGCTGTTGAGTGGATGCGAAGGTGTCACCCACGTCGATCGCGTCTGGATCAAATTGACCGGAATCGAACGCCGGGAACCTGATTCTAGGCATCTGTCCGTCCGTGCTCATCGGGAACGTGCACTCACCAGCCGCCTTGGCATGCTGTGGGACCCACAGCGCCATCGCGAGGCCGAGGGTGGCGATTATCTTGAACATGGTGACACTCCGGGTACCGGCTTGAGCCGGCACCACGATTGGCTTGTACTCGATGGCTGCGGTGGACGCGTCAGCGCGCATGGCACACGCCGTTGCTGATCTGGGCGATGCCGTTGGCGTTCGTGGCGGCCGACGCGTTCCAGTCGATCGTGCACTTGCCGTTGCCGTTCCACATCACCGACAGCGCAACGCTGTTCTCGTCGGGCAGTCGAACGAATGCCTGACCGCCCTGACCCACGTAGCCGACCACGTTGCCGGCGCTGTCGCGCACCTCGGCTCCGAACGGAAGCGGGTTGCCGTTATCCTGCTGCGCCTGGATGAGGTAGGTGGCACCGCTGGTCGTCTCGAACGTGATCGGCACCACGGCGCCGGCACGCGGCGCGACTTCGTAGCGGGACTCGCCGAGTTCCACGTCCATCGACATGCCAGCGGGATCCAGGGACACGTCGTTCATGCGGTACGGCATCAGGCTGTTCACGATGCCGTAGCCACGACCGTCGATCTTGCTGATGCCGTCGTTGAGACGCGCGCCCTTTGCACCCTTCGCCTGGACAACGCCGATGGTGTCGCCCAGGGACTGCGCCAGCGTGATACCGCCACGGTGGATGACCAGGCCGCCGGACGCGTTGACCGAGGCCGAGTTGTAGCCGCTGCCCTGGGTGTAGGACGCGCCCAGGATGTTGTACGGCGTGCGCCAGCCGACATTCGCACCGACGCTGTCGGTGTTGTTGTCGTTGAAGTTGCCGTTGACACCGTAGTTGAACTGGCTGCGATCGCCCGCCGACCCGCTGACCCGGGCCTGCACGCCGTTGCCATCGCGTCCATGGGAGCCCGCCACGCTCAACATAGGCGTGTGGCTCGTGCGGCCGCTGCCGCCCAGCGGCACGGACAGCGTGAAGTAGTAGCTGTTGTCGTAGTCGCCACCGGCCACGCGCGCCCGGTTGGCAGACACGCCATAGGTGAGGTTGCGGTAGCGGTTGTTCCAGCCGAGCTGGTAGCTGGTGTCGACCGAACGGTCGGCGTCCCAGTAATCGTTGCGCGAACCGGAGACGTACAACGAACCGGCGCGGTCGCCCAAGCGCTGGCTGAGCATGATGTCGAACTTGCTGCGCTGGCGGCCGGCGCCTTCCATCACGCCACCGCCCAATGCCCCCGTGCGCACGGCATCATCGAGGCGCACTGCGTCGCCCAGGCCAAGGAAGCCCTCGGTCGAGTAGCGGTATGCCGCCAGGGTGAAGTTGGTGCTGGTGGAGGGAACCGCCTTGCTGTACGTGACGCGGGCGCTGTAGCCGTTCTGGTCGCCGCCGTTGCCGCTGAAGCGGGTGCGCGCACCGGTGATGTCGGCCGCGAAGGCACCGACGGGGGTGCTGACCGCAGCACCGATCAAGGCGGCACGGTACAGGTCGTTGCCGGCCGCCTGGACACCGGCGTACGCCGTCAGCGCGTTGTTGATGCCACGCTGGTAGGTGCCCTCGACGAAGATCGGCGCATCTTTGACCAGCCCTTGGTCACGCACCTCGCCCGCCGTGGCGGAGAAGCGTGAGGTGCCCGCGCGCAGAAGCTGCGGCACGGCGGCATAGGGCACGGTGAAGGTCTGAACGCGGCCGTCGGCCTCGCGCACCGTGACCTCCAGATCGCCGCCGTAGCCGACGGCGCTGAGGTCATTGATCTCGAACGCGCCCGGCGCTACGGTCGTCTGGTACAGGACGAAGCCGGCCTGACGCACCTCGACGGTGGCGTTGGTTTCCGCGGTGCCGCGAATGATGGGAGCGTAGGTGCGCTGCGAGTCCGGCAGCATGCGCTCGTCGCTGGCCAGCTGCACACCGCGGAAGCCGACGGAGTCGAACAGCTGACCCGTGGTGAACGTATCACCCACGGTCAGTTGCGCCTTCAGGCGGTCAACGTCGTGCTGCGCGTAGGTGCGGATGCTCTGGAAGTCCGAGTTGCCGTCACGGTTCCACTGGTAGCTCGACTGATTCCGGATACGCCAGCCGCCGAGGTTCAAGCCCGCGTCCAGTCCGAGGTAGCCCGACAGGTTGCTGTCATGGCCATTGCGTTGTGACTGGTTGCCGCTGGCGGTATAGCCAAGCGTGAACGCATTGACGCCGCGGTCCCACAGACTCGGATCCACCCAGCCGCGTGGATCGTGACTCATCGAAATTTGAGGCACGCTGACGCGCAGGCTCAGATCACCCGCATCGGCGTAGACGGTGGTACCGGGAACAAGCGCGGGGAGATCGAGGCAGTCGCCGTCCAGATTCGCGCCTTCGGCCTCCAGCTTGCCGACATTGACGCCCATCGTGGTGAGTAGCGCACGGGTGAAGCAGGCTTTGGTGTCGCTGCCGTCGTCACGGAATGTGACGGTCTCGCGCGAGAGAAGATACTCGTTGACGTAGAGGTCAACGCGCTGCGCGCCCGTGGGCATCGGATTGCCGCGCTCGAAACGGCTCAGGTCGGCGGCGGCGGCGGTCGCACCACCGAGGAAGCCCGCATTGAACTCGACCTGTGCGGGACCCGGCTCCGGCGAAGGATTGGGCGAAGGATCCGGCGCCGCCACCACCGCGAACGGAGCCATTGCGGCGAGGATGCACACACCGATGCGCTTGCGACGCAGCCCATAAGCAGCGGCTTGGTCCTGAAGGGTTTCGAGCGAGGCAGTGAACATGGCGTTACCTGGCGGGGATTGGGCCCGCGCAATAGCGGCAGGCCAGGAATTCGGGACAAACCTTTCCTAGCCCCTCATGGAGGGACTGGGGATGTTCGGGAGGGGAACTAGTTGCGAAGTGCGCCTGGCTCAGCGCGTGTAGGCGGCCTCGTGCTCAACCGTCGCGCCGTAGTCATTGATGTAATCGAAAACAATGCGGCCGCTATCTGCGCCATTTTCCAGCGGGAAGGTCTGACGACCCATAGCCGGGCACATGCCGCCGTTGTCGCCGACCTTCGTCGGATTCTTGGCGTCCTTCAGGCGGACATAGGTCATGGACACGTTGTAGGCCGTGCCATTCGTGCACTCGACAGCGAGCTTGTCTCCCTGACGCACCATGCGCCAGCCAAGCTGATCGACCGATGCTTCGGGGTTACCCTGCAACGTCGTCGGGCGATAGAAAATCTTGATGCGCGTGCGCACCGCAAACTGCAGGTAATTGTTGTCTTGGTCAGCCTTCGGCGCCGGCGGAATCTCGAGCACGTTCAGGTAGAACACGGACTCGCGGTCCTGCGGAAGCTGGGCACCGGTGAACATCAGGCGCAGTGCTTGGCCCTTGCCCGGATCGATGCGCGAAATGGGAGGCGTGATGAGGAACGGAGCCTTGCTGGTTTCAGGCGATTCCTCCGGGTTGCCGCTGTCCGTCCATGACTGGATCAGGCGTGGCACGTCGCCCTTGTTCGTCACCTGGACCGTGACTTCACGGTGGGAGGCCGGATAGATGACTCGCGTGCCCACAATCTGGATGCCGGCATGCGCGGCGGAAAGACCACCGACAAGGGTCAGGACCAGCGCGGACAGCGTGCGTGAAAGGGTTTTCATGGCAACTCCGATGAAGCGGACCTTCGAATCCAGTACAAGTAATGGTGTGGCCGGCTAAGCCGGCCACACCTTTGAACGCTTGAAGCGATTACTGGTACGACAGCACGTACGTGGCCTGCGCCTTGACCTTGCCCGGCGTGGCGGCGGCGGTGGCGAAGTACTGCGCCGAGTACTGCAGCTTGGCCTTGCCGCTCACGAATGCGGCGGTGCTGGTGTTATCACCCGTGTACAGGTTGATCGGCGTGGCGGCCTGGTTCAGCAGCTGGACCTGGACCACGGCCGGACCGCTGGCATCGATGTTCTTGAGGTTGCCCGTGGCCGAGTCGATCTTGGCGGCGTCGTACTGGAACCACAGCTTGGCGAGCTTGGCGGTATCGCACACGTCACCGGCGTTGCCGCCGACGTTCACGGTGAAGCCCTTGGCACCGGCGACGGAGCCGGCGGCCGGCAGGCGGTCCTTGTGAACCGGGGCCAGGTCGACGGTGAAGTCGGCGCCGCCGCTGGTGTTTTCGCCGCCGCTCACGGTGCAGGTGCCATCAAGGACTTCGCCGTTGATGGTGATGGTGCCGCCCGAAGCAGCGAAAGCGGACGGAGCTGCGACGACGCCGAGGACGGCAACCATAGCGGAGGAGAGGAGGATCTTCTTCATTGCAATTTCCTATGCGTTACTGGTGAGTGGGTAGGCCGCAGAGGTGGTGCTTGCCTTGTATTGGCTTGCCCTAGCGACGGGGCGTATGTTGGCCACCAGACTGGCTGGGACCCATCGGACAGTTCCTAAAAATTGCGTAAAGCGGATCTCGCTTTTGAGTAAAGTTCCAATCGGATGCGGACAGCCGACTCAGCCTGACTGAGTTCCTCGCCAGCGACGGAGCGTGATTCGTCGCCCGTCGCGCGCGAATCTGAAATGACTACCGTGGGTTCGCTGTCTGGCACAAGGGCTTGGGGTGCACCCGGGAAACTCACGCGCTCGTCACGTCTTCACAGTAGACGGGTTGATCGCCACAGACGTCGCGCGTCGATTCGCGCGTGGTCCGCCCCAAGGCGAGAGCGTTTACATTCAGATCATTCTGATGGCAGCCCATCGGCCGCGGAACTTAGTGTGGACCGACAGGCGCTGACCGCAAAAAGAAGGTATCCCATGGGCTCTCGCACGCGGTTGCGCATCGTCCTCTCGATGTTCCGGACCCTTCTCATCCTGTGCATGCTGATGTGCGGTGCTGTCGGCGCGCAGGCGCGCGCGCCCGGCTCGGTGGCCCTTGCACCTTCGGAAGTCGCGTGGCGCCAGGCGCATCCGGTCATACAGGTCGGCGTGTATGCGGGCGATTTCGTGCCGTTCGAAACCTGGCGCGGCGGGCAACCGGAAGGATTGGGCGTCGACTACGCGCGCCTGCTCGCGGGCCGCGCGGGATTGCAACTGGAGTTCCGCCCGTACAACGACTGGGTGTCGGTCGCGCTGGGTGGATCGAATGAGTCGATGCCGTACGACATGCTGCTCACGCAGCCGGTCATCCCGCAGCGGCTGGACCGCTTCCACATGCTGCGACCCTTCGTGCTGGGCCAGCAGGTGGTGCTGGTGGCGCGCAAGGGCGACCTGCAGATCCGCGGCGCGGGTGATCTCAACACGGCGCGCGTCGTCCTGGAACGCAAGTTTCAGGTCGTCTCGCGCGTAGTACATGACGAGTTTCCAGGCGCGACGCTTGTCTACGCCGAAGACGGCGCGCAAGCGCTGGACATGCTCACCCGCGGCGAGGCCGATGCCTACGTCGGCGTCACCGCCGCGCGCATGCGGACGCTGGTGCAGCAGCGCCAGACGGACGATGTGTCGATACTTGGCCCGTTCGGTCTGCCGACGTTTGAGTTCGCCCCGGCGGTACGGCGCGATCTCAATGAGTTGACCAGCATCCTGCGCAAGGCCGAAGCCACCATCACCGAGCGCGAGCTTGTGCAGCTGCGCGCACGCTGGGGCCTGGACGACCACGACAGGCTCCCGTTCGCGCACGCAGGCATCTCGGCTGCGGAGCGTCAGCGTCTGGCCGGACTGCCGGTGCTGCGAATCGGGTACGAGGTGGACCGCTATCCCTACAGCTTCATCAATCGCAAGGGCGCGTTCGACGGCATCGCGGCGGACTACATCAACATCCTGCAGAAGCAAACGGGGCTGCGCGTGCAACTGGTCCCGGCGCAGGACTGGGGCAGTCTGGAACGGATGGTGCTGGCCCACGAGATCGATCTGATCGCGGCCGGCAGCAGCGAGGACATCGATTCGAGCGAGATGGGCTTCAGCCAGCCCTATGAGTATTTTCCCGAAGTCATCGTGGCGCGCATGCAGGGTCCGCCGATCGCCGGCCCTAAGGACCTGGTAGGGCGGACGGTGTCTGTGCGTGATGAGGCCGGCGTCCTGTCGCGCTTGCGCGCCATGCTCCCGCGCACGCGCCTGCTCGCGGTGGGCAGCAACGAGCGGGGCTGACGAAAGTCGCGAACGGCGAGGCCGACGCTTACGTGGGCACGTTGCCCGCCATCGACGCGCTGATCCGCAATCGCTACGCGGCCGAACTTCGCGTCGTCGGCCCAGCAGGAATGGACACCGAGCTCGCATTCGGTGTTCGCCGCGAACATGAGGCGCTACTGCCCGTGATCAATCGGGTGCTGGACGGCCTGGACGAAGGCGAGCGCCAGGCAATCCGGTCGCGCTGGCTCACCACCGAATACGCCTACGGCGCACCGTGGGGCTGGGTGCTTCTCGCCGCCGCCGTGCTGCTGCTGGTGGTCGGCGCCATCGCCTTCGCCTACGTCCGGCTGCGGCGGGCCACAAACGCCAAGGCGAAGGCCGAGCACGAGCTGACGTTGCAGCTGGGATTCCAGCAGGCGTTGCTGGAATCCATTCCCTATGCCGTGCTCGTGAAGGACAGCGAGGGCCGCTACGTCGCCGTCAATCGCGCCTACGAGGAGATGTTCGGAAGACGTCGCGAGGAACTGATCGGCCACACGTTGATCGAGACGCACCACCTGCCCGATGTCGACGCGAACGCGCTCATGGACGAGGACGCGGAGCTGTTGCGCGCGGGTGGGAGTACGCGTCGCGAGTACCAGATGCGTCTATCGGCGACGGACGAGGCGCGCAGCCTGATCGTCTGGCGCCACCCCGTCATCACGTCCGACGGGCAGTCGCGTCTGCTCGGCACCATCGTCGACGTCAGCGACATCCGTGCCGCCGAGGCCCGGGCACGCGCGTCCGAGCAACGCCTGAGCGACATCACCCAGGCGATACCCGGCCTGGTCTTCCGGCTTCGCGTCGAGGAGGACGGACGCCGCCGCTTCACGTACATGGCCGGCGATTCGCTCGGCATGGTCGGCATGTCCGCGCAGGAACTGCTTGCGGACGAGCCCCGGGTACTGGCCCGCGTGCACGCCGACGACCAGATGCTGGTGGTCCGCAACGTGGAGGCCGCCGCGACGACGTTGCAGCCAATGCCGCCTTTCGACCTGCGCTTCCACGTCGACGGCGGCTGGCGCTGGCTCCGCACCGAAGGCGGTATGCCGCGGCGGCTGCCGGACGGTGCCGTGGAATGGAGCGGCTACTGGTTCGATACGACGCAGCTGCACGAACAGGCGGAAGCGCTGAGCGAAGCAAAGGCGCAGGCCGAATCCGCGGTGGCGGCCAAGAGCATCTTCCTGGCAGCGATGAGTCACGAGATCCGCACGCCGATGACCGGCGTGCTGGGCTTGCTCGAACTGCTCACGCAGACACGGCTGGAGGTCGACCAGTCCGACATGGCGCTGATGGCCCGCGACTCGGCCAAGGCACTGCTGCAGATCCTCGACGACATCCTGGATTATTCCCGCATCGAGTCCGGCCGTCTGAGCATCGAGCGCACGGACTTCGATCTGCGCGATCTGATCGACAGCGCGGCAGGGCTCTTCGGCGCGCGCGCGCGTGAGGGCGAGGTGCACCTGTACTCCATCGTGGACTGGCGCCTGGCCACGCGCTTCCGGGGCGACGCCATGCGCATCCGGCAGGTCGTCACCAACCTGCTCAGCAATGCGCTGAAGTTCACCTCCGAAGGGCACGTCACCCTGCACGTCCGTTTGATCGAGGAAGTCGACGACGAACAGCGCCTGCGGATCGAAGTGTCCGACACCGGCATTGGCATCGCCTCGGAAAACCTGTCGCGCCTGTTCCAGCCGTTCATCCAGGCAGAGCATTCGACCACGCGCCGTTTTGGCGGCACTGGCCTTGGCCTTTCGATCAGCCGGCGCCTGGCGACGATGATGGGCGGCGGGCTGCATCTGGAAAGCGAACCCGGCGTGGGAACGCGTGCGATCTTCGATCTGTCGCTGCAGGTGGTGGAACCGCTGCGCCCGCGCCCCGAGTTCGACGGCCGCACCGTGGTGGTCTGCGTCGCCGATCCGCTGCGCGCGCAGGAGATCAGCAACGACTTGAGCTCGCTGGGCTTCAGCCAGATGGAAATCGAGGCTTCCGACCTGCCGGACTTCAACTGCTGTGACGCCGATCTGTTCGTGGTGGACGCTGCGATTGCGTTGCCTGACGCCCTTCTGCGCTGCCCGATGCTGCGTGTAGCAAGCAGCACCGGGGACGCAGTCGCCAATGGCAGCCCGGGCATCATGTTGCGCGGCGACCCGCAGTCGCTGCGATCCCTCCTCGCCGCATGCCGCAACGCGCTGGGCATCGCAAGCGACGACGGCGTCGCCTTGCCTATCGCCGCCGAATCGCAGCAGCGGATTCGGGTTCTGGTCGCGGAGGATCATCCGATCAACCGCGCCGTCATCGGTCGGATGTTGGACAAGCTCGGCTACGCGTACGACATGGCGGAGAACGGCGAGCAAGCGCTGGCCGAACTTGCGCGCAATCGCTACGACCTGCTGCTCACCGACTGCCACATGCCGGTGATGGACGGCTACACCCTCGCCCGCGAGCTGCGCGCTTCCGACGGTCCGAATGCGGGCATTCCCGTCGTCGCCCTGTCGGCCAGCGCGTTGCCGGACCAGGTCCACCGTTGCCGCGATGCGGGCATGGACGACTTCCTCGCCAAGCCCATCCAGCTCGATGCGCTTGCGGCGAAACTGTCGGCGCTGCTTCGCCTCGCGCCGGAAGCACCCGCCGTGCCCGAAGCGGTGCCGGACGCATTCCTGGGTCTGCGTTCGGTGTATCAGGATCCGGCCGAGTTCCTCCGTGTCCTGCGCGATCTTTCCGATATGAGCCACGACGAGGTGGACGAGCTCGACCGAGCCATCGAGGCGGGGGATGAACCGCGCCAGCGCGAGCTCCTGCATCGAATGGAGGGGGCATTGAGCCTGGTCGCAAGCCCGATCACCGGCGATGCGAAACCGCGCGGTACGGCGGAACGCCGGGCGGCGATCGTCGCCACGTTGCAGGCGATCCAGGCCGAGCTGGATTCGACGGCACCGGAGCTGCGCGGCACGACGGGGTGATCGTCCCGTCGTCGTCCCGCGCGCGCGTCAGACGCCTAGTGCCAGGCTCGTTCCTACCAGGACGAGAAATCCTGCGAACACGCGCTTGAGTGTGTCGCCCTGCAGGTAGTGCGCGAGGCGCGTGCCGTAGGGCGCCGCGAATACGGACGCGGCGGCAACGCCAATCGCCGCGGGCAGGTAGATGTAGCCGATCGCATGGTGTGGAAGCGCGCCCGCGGGCGCATGCAGCGCGTAACCGACCGCGCTCGCCAGCCCGATCGCGACGCCGCAAGCGGACGAGGTTCCGACCGCACGCACCGGCGCCACGCCACGCCATACCAGCAGCGGCACCGTCATGCTGCCGCCGCCGATGCCGACCACCGCCGAGACCGCGCCGATACCCAGGCCAGCCGCTGTCATCGGCGCGCCGCGTGGTGCCGGCACGGCATCGCCGGCGGCATTGCGCTTGCCGCCGAAGATCAGCTGCGCGGCGGCGAGGAAGCAGTAGCCGGAGACGATCCAGCGCAACACGTCGTCGTCGATGCGCACCGCCACAGCGCTGCCGAGCCATCCGCCGACCAGGATGCCGGGCACCATCCACGCCACCGTCGGCCACATCACGCTGCCGCGCCGCGCATGGGCACGGGCCGAAGCCGCGGCCGTCAGCACGATGCTCGCCAGCGAGCTGGCCAGGGCCGCATGCATCGCCGCTTCCTTCGGAATGCCCATGCCGGGCAGCAGCCACACCAGCGCCGCGACCAGCACCAGACCGCCGCCGACGCCGAGCAGCCCGGCGAGAATTCCGGCGACCGCGCCGAGTGCGAGGAATACAGGCAATGCAGTGAGCATGATTTCTCCTGGACGATGCAGCGCGACCTCGCAGCGACATGCGTGCTGCACATCCTGTCGCAACCACGCCTGAAAGCCGAACACATCGCGCCAACGGCCGCTTCACGATGCTGGGCTATAGTCCCGCGAATGGTCCCCCGCCCATTCATCATCGTACTCGCTGCGTGCAGCCTCGCCATTGCCGCTTCTGCCTGCGCGCAGACCACGGCAGGCGCGCCCGCCGTCGTCATTCCGCCGTTGCCCAAGCCGATGGCCGATCCCAAGTTGCCGCGCGTGCGTGCGGCACTGGAGGACGCCGAGCTCGGCCGCTTCGATGCCGCCCGCTACAGCGACCTCGCGCAGCATCCGCTGTTCCCGTGGATCGAATTCGCCTCCTTGCGGCGCGACATCGACAACCTCCCCGCCCCGCAGGCGCAGGCGTTCCTCACGCGACAGCGTGGGCAGGCCGTGGCCGAGGCGTTCCGCGAGGCATGGATCGCTGCGGCCGCGCGGCGCCAGGACTGGTCCTCGGTGCTGGCCGCATGGAACCCGCAGATCAAGAGCGCGAACCTGCGTTGCAGCGAGTTGAACGCGCGCCAGGTGCTGGGTCGCGCCGATGCGCAATGGACGCGCGATGCGCAGGCGCTGTGGCGCACCGGCAAGTCCCTGCCCGATTCGTGCGACGCACCGATGGCGGCCCTCGCGGCGCAAGGCGGGCTTGGCCCGGAGCTGCGCTGGGAGCGCATCGACCTGGCCGCAGCCGAGTGGGAGACCGGCGTCATGCGCGCCGCCGCGCGCGGATTGCCGCCGGACCAGCTCGCGCTCGCCAACGATTACGCGGCCTTCATGGAGTCGCCGCACGATCGCGCGCTCACCTGGCCCAAGACGCCGCGCAGCCGCGAGATCGCGTCGCAGGGCCTGGCCAAACTCGGCAAGTCCTCGCCCGCCTCCGCCGAAGCGATGCTGCCGCGCTTCGCCAACGCACTGGGGCTGGATGAAGCCCAGCGCGGCCTCGTGCTGTACCAGATCGCGCTGTGGACCGTGGCCTCGTACGAGCCCGACTCGGCGCGGCGCCTCAACGCCGTGCCCGCCTCGGCCTTCGACGACCGCCTGCACGAATGGCGCGTGCGCGAAGCCATGTCGCGTTCGGACTGGAATGCCGCGCTGACGGCGATCCAGAAGATGGGTGCCAAGCAGCGCGGCGATTCACGCTGGATGTTCTTCGAGGGCCGCCTGAGCGAACTCACCGGCCGCAAGGCCGACGCCGAGCGCCTGTTCCGGGAGGCGGCCAACAAGCCCGACTTCCACGGCTTCCTGGCCGCCGACCGGCTCGGCCTGCCGTATGCGCTGTGCCCGTGGCTGCCGCAGAGCGGCGCCGCCGCGCAGCAGGCCATCGCGCGCGATCCCGCCATCGTGCGGGCGATGGGGCTGTTCCAGATCGACCGCGTCGGCTGGGCCGTGCGCGAGTGGGACGACGCGCTCTCGCGATTCAACGACGAGCAGCGACGCATCGCGGTGGAAGTGGCGCAGGCCAACGGCTGGTTCGATCGCGCGGTGTTCTCGCTGGGCAAGAACCCCGACGAGTCGCGCCTGTACGGTTTGCGCTTCCCGCTGCACCACGAGTCGACGATCCGCCGCGAGGCCGCCAACAACCGGCTCGATCCGGCCTGGATCGCGGCGGAGATCCGCGCCGAGAGCATCTTCTATCCGCGCGCGCGCTCCGGCGCGAACGCCATGGGTCTGATGCAGATCCTTCCGGGCACCGGCCAGGGCGTCGCTGCGAAGCTCGGCCTGCCCTGGGGCGGCGCCGACAGCCTCTACGACCCGGACACGAACATCGTCCTGGGCACGGCTTACCTTCGTCAGCTGATGGACAAGTACGGCGGCCAGCCGTACCAGGTCATCGCCGGCTACAACGCCGGGCCGGCGCCGCTGGCGCGCTGGCAGTCGCAGCGGCCGGGCATGGACCCGGAGTTCTGGATCGAGACCATCAGCTACAAGGAAACGCGCGACTATGTCGCCCGCGTGTTGGCCTTCAGCGTGCTCTACGACTGGCGCCTCAACGGCGATGCGCTGACGCTGAGCGACCGCCTGCGCGGACGCACCGACGGTGCACGCAAGCGCTTCGTCTGCCCGACACCGGCCGCGGCAGCACCGACCGCACCGGCGCCGGCCGCACCGGCGCAATCCCGGCCGCGATCACAGCGCTGACGTGAGGCCTCGCCTACACTGCGCCGCATGACGCAACGGCATGTGGTGATCCTTGGCGGCACCGGCTTCGTCGGCCGGCATCTGGTCGCGCGCCTGTTGTCCGGCGGCGACCGGATCACGGTGCTCAGCCGCGGCGTGGACGCCCGCAAACGCGCAATGAAACCGCAAGGCGCCAGCCTGATCGAAGGCGACGTGAGCGACGCCGACTTCCTCGCCGCGGTGCTCGACGATGCCGATGCCGCGATCAACCTCGTCGGCATCCTCAACGAGAAGGGCGACAACGGCCGAGGTTTCGAGCACGTCTTCGTCGGCATCACCGACGCGCTGATCGAGGCGATGACGCGCATGGGCGTGCGTCGCCTGCTGCAGATGAGCGCACTCAACGCCGGCCGCGGCGACAGCCATTACCTGCAATCGCGCGGGCGCGCCGAGCAGCATGTCCGCGCGTCCGGTCTGGACTGGACGTTGTTCCGCCCGTCGGTGATCGCCGGGCCGGGCGATGGCCTGTTCTGCCGCTTCGACGGCCTGCTGAAGTTCGCGCCGGCATTGCCGATCGGCGGGGCCGGTGCACGCTTCCAACCGGTGTGGGTGGGCGATGTCGTGGACGCCTTCGCCAAGGCTTTGGACGAGCCGCGCAGCATCGGCCAGAGCTACGACCTGGTCGGCCCCGACGTGCTGACCTTGAAGCAGATCGTGAAGCTCGCCGCGCGCGGGCGCGGCCGGCACCGCATCGTCATCGGCCTGCCGCCCGCGCTGGGCAAGCTGCAGGCGGAGATCGGCGAATGGCTTCCGGGCAAGCCGATCAGCCGCGACAACTGGCGTTCGCTGCAACTGGATTCGGTGAGCCTGGAAGACGGCCTGCGCCGGCTCGGCGTGACGCCGACCGCGGTGGAGCCCAAGCTCGCCGAGATCCTCGCCGGCTGCTGAGACGAATCCCCGCGGCGCATACGGGAAGCGCCGCACCGGTGCGTTAGGATCGTCGCCTGCCTCGAACTGGAGACATGCGCCATGGGCCTCATCGACACCCTGCTCGGCCACGCGGGCGAAAAATCCGTGGACAAGCTCACCGAGGATTTCGCGCCGATGCTCGCGCCGGGCGAAACCCTGCAGCGCGCGTTCGGCTTCGTGCGCGACCTGATCGTGTTCACCGACCGCCGCCTGATCCTCGTCGACAAGCAGGGCGTCACCGGCAGCAAGGTGCAGTACCTGAGCATTCCCTACCGCAGCATCGTGATGTTCTCGGTGGAAACGGCGGGCCATTTCGACATGGATTCGGAACTGCGTGTGTGGGTGTCCGGGCAGCCGTCGCCGGTCACGCGCGACCTGGGCCGCGATCGCAGCGTTCGCGAGATCCTGGCGCTGCTCGCGCAGTACATGCCGCGTTGAGTGCGATGAAGCGATACCTCGTCGGCGGCGCGGTCCGCGACCGGCTGCTGGGCCTGCCCGCCGGTGACCGCGACTGGGTCGTCGTGGGTGAGACGCAGGATTCGATGGAAGCCGCCGGCTTCCGCGCGGTGGGTCGCGACTTTCCCGTCTTCCTCGATCCCGACACGGGCGAGGAACACGCACTGGCGCGCACGGAGCGCAAGAGCGGGCGCGGCTATCGCGGCTTCGTGGTCGATGCGGACCCTTCGGTCACGCTGGAGGAGGACCTGCAGCGGCGCGACTTCACCATCAACGCGATCGCGCAGGACGAAGACGGCGCGCTCGTCGATCCCTATGGCGGCGCGCGCGACCTGCAGGCGCGCGTGCTGCGCCACGTCGGCCCGGCGTTCGCGGAAGATCCGCTGCGCGTGCTGCGCGCGGCGCGCTTCATGGCGCGCTTCGCGTCGCTGGGCTTCACCGTGGCACCGGAGACGATGGCGCTGATGCGCGAGATGGTGCGCTCGGGGGAGCTGTCCGAGCTCACGCCCGAACGCGTCTGGCAGGAAACCCGCCGTGCCCTCGCCTGCGCCACGCCGTCCGCGTTCGTGCGCACGCTGCATGAGGCTGGTGCGCTCGCCGTCGTGCTGCCGGAAGTGGATGCGCTTTACGGCGTGCCGCAGCGCGCGGAGTTCCATCCCGAAGTCGACACCGGCGTGCACATCGAACTGGTCTGCGACATGGCCGCGCGCCTGGCGCCGGGCGACGACCTGATCGGCTTCGCCGCGCTCACCCACGACCTGGGCAAGGCGCTCACGCCGGCGCACGTCCTGCCCAAGCACCTGGGCCACGAGCAGGCCGGCCTCGCGCCGCTGCGCGCACTGTGCGACCGCCTCAAGGTGCCCACCGAGCATCGGCAACTCGCCGAGGCCGCGTGCCGCGAACACCTCAACGTGCATCGCTTCGATGAGCTGCGTGCGCACACCGTGTACGAGCTGATCGCACGCTGCGATGGCTTTCGCAAGCCGGCGCGCATCGCCCAGCTGGCGCTGGTGTGCGAGGCGGACAAGCGCGGCCGCGCAGGGCTGCAGGACCAACCTTATCCGCAGGGCGAAGCACTGAAAGCAGCTTTTTCCGCGGCGATGACGGTGCGCGCGGACGACGTTGCGCACGGCTTGAGCGGGCCGGACGTGGGCGAAGCGATACGCAAGGCGCGCATCCGGGCGATCGCGGAGGCTACGGGGAAGAAGCTGTAGGCGGGTCGTTGCGGTCGGTCGTGCGAATGCACGCATGGTGGCGTCATCCCGGCGAAGGCCGGGATCCTGGCTGTGGCGGCCGTCCAGTCACGTCACGTCGCCGCACGTCACGTCGCGTCACGTCGCGTCATTCCAGCGAAAGCTGGAATCCATTTTGCTCTTCGCTTCTACCTTGTTGCGCGTAAGAGCAACAGCAAATGGATTCCAGCTTTCGCTGGAATGACGGTGAAGTGGTTTACCGCAGAGGAGTGCCCGCAGGCTGCGGGCCTGGATCCCGGCCTTCGCCGGGATGACGGTGGATTTGCTCTTGCTCTTGCTCTTGCTGCTTCTGTTCCTACTGCTACTGCTATTGCTACTTCTGTTGCTGTTGCTGTTGCTGTTGCTGTCGAACAGCCTTTCAGGTCACTAGCCCCGAAGGGCGCCGCACATGGATGTGCGGCGGTGAGCGCTGAGCCATGGATGGCGAATCGCGAACGCGCCCTTGCTCCGTCCGGTCGTGGGATTGGGGTGTCAAGGAAGGCCCTTTCTTTTGGTTACTTTTCTTTGGGCAAGCAAAGAAAAGTGACCCGAGCGGCGCAGCCGATCGGAAGCTTTGCTATTGCTCCTTCTTTGAGAAGCCTGAGAAAGCCAAATCAAAATGGATTCCAGCTTTCGCTGGAATGACGGTGACAAGGCTTGCCGCTATCGGAGTGCCCACGTACTGTGGGCCTGGATCCCGGCCTTCGCCGGGATGACGGTGAAGTGGGTCGCCGCACGGGGAGTGCCCACGCCCTGCGGGCCTGGGTCCCGGCCTTCGCCGGGATGACGGCAACAGATGCGGCACGAGGCCGCGCGAGACCGCACAGCGTCGCAAAGGGCCACCCGGAGCAGCGCGCGACAACCGCGCGTTCGCAGCAGCGTCAAAACAAAAAAAAGCAACGCCGGACGACCTCCCCGTCGCCCGGCGTTTCTCCCCCCTGTGGGGTCCGACGTCGCATTCCGCGCCCCCTGGCACTGGAACCGACGGATCTTTCGCTGCCCGCGCGATGCGGCAAGGCGGCGCCACCATACGTGAAGCCTTTGTGGCGGACCGATGCGACGGTCACAGGATCCCGTACCGTCCGTCGTACCGAATGTGGCCTCAGCTTCCAACCGTGAACGCCATCGCAGGCCGCACGCCCAGCCTTGAACAAGAGGCCGGACGGCATGCGCCGCCCGGCCTCCTTCCACACCCCGAATCAGAACTCGTACGTCGCCTTGACGTACCACTCGCCGCCGTTGAAGCCGAACGGCGAGGACAGCGGGTACTTCGCGCCCAGGAAGTTGAGCGTGCTGTTGGTCTCGCGGTCGGGGTAGTTGTCGAAAATGTTGTTGCCGCCAACGGTGAGGCGCAGCTTGTCTTCCAGCAGGTTGAACGTCACTGCGATGTCGAACAGCCATTCCGAGCTGAACTCGCCCTGCTCGCCGAAGGTGAAGTCTTCCCAGCTGTCGTAGTAGTTGGCGCGCGCGGTGAAGTTGACGTTCCACGGCGAGCGCCAGTCGGCGGTGAGCACGCTGCGGTTGTTCGGCAGCTGGTTCTCCAGGTCGGCCACACGCTCGGCGTCGATGACCGGCGTGGTGGTGCCGGAGATCACTGCAACGCGGTCGATCTCCTGCTTGTTGTAGCTGTGGCGCCAGTCGAACACGCCCGTACCCCACGCACCGAAGTCGGCGCGGTACACGGCCACCAGGTCCACGCCCTGCACGGTACTGTCGAAGCCGTTGACAAAGTACGACACCTGGCGCAACAACTCCGCGCCCGGCACGCCGGCATTGATCAGCGCCTGCTGCTGCGGCGAACCCGGGGCCACGTTGATGGTCTGCAGGGCGATGCGATCCTCGACCTCGATGTTGTAGTAGTCGATCGTGAAGGTGAACACGTCGTTGGGCGCGTACACGAAGCCGGCCGAATACGCGGTCGACTCTTCCGCGTTCACCGGCTGAGCACCGAGCGCGATCGCCGCGTCGCTGGCGACGGGGAAGGTGCCCAGCGGCACCAGGTTGCCGTCGGAATCGGCGGTGGTGGTCACGTCCAGCGTGTTGAGCTGGCCCGGCGTGGGCGTGCGGAAGCCAGTGTTGACGGTGGCGCGCACGGCGAACGCATCGGTGAAGGCGAAGCGCGTGGAGACCTTCCAGTCGAAGGTGCTGTCGAAGTTGGACGTGTCCTCGTAGCGACCGGCCAGGCCGACGGTCCAGTTCTCGACGACGTCGGATTCCAGATCGATGTACGCCGCGCGGCTGTACTGGCTGAAGTCGCCCGCCGCTTCCGGCGAGTCGCCCTGGAAGCCGTCCGAGCCCACGCCGAACAGCGCGCCGGTCGGGCCGTTGGCCCACGAGGCCGTATCGCCCGCGCGGATCTTGTAGGTTTCCTCGCGCCATTCCGCACCGAATGCGACGTTGACCGGCGAAGCGAACACGTCGTTCTGCCACGGCCAGGCGAAGTCGGCGTTGGCGCCGCGTTCCAGCTGGGTCAGGTTGCCCGGACGGAAGCTGGTCGGGCTCAGGCGACCCAGGCTCGGGTTGATCGAGTCGGTCATGGTGTAGACCATCTCGTTCTCGCCCTGGCGCAGGCTGACGTCCCAGCGCAGTGCGTTGGCGGTTTCGCCCTTCACGCCGAACACGCCTTCGTAGTCCTGCAGGTCCGCGCCGAAGGTCGGGGTGTAGCCGCCCGGGAACTGCGGGTAGATCGGGTTGAGTGCGATGAAGCCCGACGGGCTCGACGCATCGGCCGTCAGGTAGTCGGCGGGATTGAGGCCACGCGCGCGGATGTCGTTGACCAGCGCCTGCTCGACCGGATCGGCCACGCCGTTGCCGTCGGCATCCACCATCAGCGTGCCGCGCGGCGCCACCCCCGGCACGCCCACCGGCGTGCGGTAGAAGAAGCTGGAGACGTATTCGGTGTCGGCGTAGCTGCCGAAACCGTACAGGCTGACGTTCTCGTTGATCGGGTACTCGGCGTTGAAGAACGTGCGCAGGCCTTCGCCGTCGGGATCGCCCCAGCGCTGGCCCAGGCCTTCGAACGGCACCAGCCCCGGCCCCACGAAGGCGCCGACGTCCGCCGCGTCCGCACGCGCGATGCCGCGCGAGGTGTGGTCGGAGTCGAAGTACTCCACGGTCATGTTGATGAAGCCGCCGTCGCCCAGCGCGGCACCGGCGTTGAACGAGGAGCGCCACTTGTCGCCGTCGCCGTGGTAGGTCGAGCCGTACTGGCCTTCGATGCGCACGCCGTCGTCGTAGTCGTTGAGCAGCACGTTGATCACGCCGGCGATGGCGTCGGAACCGTACTGCGCGGAGGAACCATCGCGCAGCACTTCCACGCGCTGGATGGCGGCGGACGGGATCAGGCTGTAGTCGACCGCCTGCGAACCCTGGTTGACCGTGCCGAACGGCTCCACCTGCAGGTTCACCAGCGCCGAGCGATGGCGGCGCTTGCCGTTGATCAGCACCAGCGTCTGGTCGGGCGGCAGGTTGCGCAGGTTCGCCGGGCGCACGAAGGCGGTGCCGTCGGCGATCGGGAAGCGCTGGGTGTTGAACGATGGCGCGATGTTGGCCAGCTGGTCGGTGAAGTCGGCCGAGGCCTGCTTCTCCAGATCGGCCGGGCGGAACACGTCCACGGGCGAGAGCGATTCGGTCGGCGAGCGCCCCTGCACGCGGGTGCCGGTGACGACCAGCTTGTCGAGTTCGACGGCGTCCTGGCGCGCGGGTTGCGGCGCGGCCGGGGCCTGGGCGTCCTGCGCGAAAACCGGCAGGGCGGTGGACAGCAGAGCCGCGGCAACGGCCACGGTCAGGCGATTTCGGTTAACGACGGGCATGGCGATTGGTTTCCTTACTCAGGGTGGGCGGACTCCCCCTGTCGAGCCCAGCCCCGAGCTTTAACCAACCTTTAACCTTTGTGCAATACCTACCGTCGCCTTGCGTTATCTGCTTTTATGGCGAATTTTTCGCCGAATGACGCCCGTCACACCCCGTGCGTCTCAACGACCCACGCGATTTTCCACCCAGAGCAGCAGCTGCGACACCGGCGTCGGGGCCAGCATCAGGCCCGCCAGCACGCCCAGCGAATTGGCCAGCGCGTCGGCCGAATCCGCCATCCGCGACACGGTCAGCGCCCCTTGCGCGAACTCCAGCCCGACGCCCAGCGCGATCAGCGCCACCGCCGCGACCGACTGCGCCCGCCGCTGCGCGAACAGCATCCCCGCGTAGACGCTGAGCACCAGGTAGGCCGTGAAGTGCTCGACCTTGTCGAAGCCGTCGAAGGGCGACGGCGGCAGGTCGTCGGCGGACAGCAGCGAGGTCGCCACGACCACGGCGATCATCGCCAGCCAGATCGCAACCCACAGGACCGGCCAGCGGAAGTCGCGCAGCACACCGCGCCTCACGGCGGCGCTCACAGGCGGAAGCTCAGGTCGCCGGCCAGGAAGGCGGCGCCGAACTCCACGCCCTTCTCGAAGCCCATCACCTGGAAGCGCTCGCCCATCTCGCTGGGCAGCGTCAGGCGCTTCACTTCCTGCGTGCGCTTGAGGCGTTCGCCTTCGTCCTCGATGCGTTCGATGCGTTCCAGCACGCCCGCCAGACCGTTGCCGAGCAGGAAGCTGGCCTGCGAGCAGTACCCGGCGAAATCGAAGCCCGCCGACACGCCGGCTTCGGCCAGCGCGGTGAAGTCCACCGAAGCGGTCAGATCCTGCAGGCCCGGCCACAGCAGCGGCTCGCCATGCATGCGGTGGCGGTAAAACGCGCGCAGCGTGCCGTCGTTGCGGTCGGGCTGGTAGAACTCGCCGCGCGGGTAACCGTAGTCGACGAAGAGCATGGCGCCGTTGCGCATGCCGCCCGACACGGCCTGCACCCAGTAGGGCAGTTGCGGCAACGCTTCGGAGCGGTAGCCGTGCTCGAACTCGCGGCCGAGCTGGCGCTCCACGTGGCGCACCGCGTTCGCCAGGAACGCATCGGCCGGACGCAGCACGCGCACGAACTGGCCGCCTTCGATGGCGACGTGCTCTTCGTACACCTCGCCGACCTCCATGGCGAAGCGCGGCGTCGGCAGTGCGTCGATCACCTCGTTGGCGAACAGCACGCCATCCCAGTCGTCGTTGAACGGTCCGTCGAGCCATTCGACCAGCTCGAGCAACGGCGGCACCAGGCGTTCCTGCAAGCGCTCGCGCTGGCGATGACGTAGCTGCGCGCTGGGCTCCAGGATGCAGTAGCGATCCGGCAGCGCATCCAGCTCCATCAACCGCTTCAGCGCGACTTCGGCGAAGGCCCCGGTGCCACCCCCCAGCTCCAGGAAACGGCTCGATGAAGGCTCCGCGCCCGCTGCGAGTTGCTGGAACACCGGCGCCACGCTCTGCGCCACGCAGGCGGCGAAGATCGGGCCGATTTCCGGCGCGGTGACGAAATCGCCACTCTCGCCGAACTTGCTCGCCCCCGCGCTGTAATAGCCCAGGCCCGGCGCGTACAACGCCAGCTCCATGAAGCGCGAGAACGGGATCGCGCCGCCGTGTTCGGCGATCTGCGCGCGGATCAGTTCGGACAGGCGCGCGCTGTGGGCGAGCGCGTCGGCATCGGGCGCGGGCAGGGTTGCGGCTTCCTGCTGGCGCGCGCGTGCATCGGGACGGTGCGGGGGAAAATCGGTGGACATGCGGCAATGCGATGGGAACACTGCCGCTCAGGATACGCCACGGCCCGGAGAGTCCCGTCATGAGCACGCCCCCCGCCACGCCGCCGGTCGCGCTGGTCACCGGCGCGGCACGGCGCATCGGCGCTGCGATCGCGCGGACGCTGCATTCGGCCGGGTACGACGTGGCACTGCACTACCGCGACTCCGGGGACGACGCGCAAGCCCTTGCGGCGGAGCTCGAGGCCGCGCGCGCGGGCAGCACGTTGCTGCTGCAGGCCGACCTGGCGCAGTTCGACCGCCTGCCGGAACTGATCGCCCTTTGCGTGGGCCGCTTCGGTCGCCTCGACGCGCTGGTGAACAACGCGTCCACCTTCACGCCGACACCGATCGGCACCGCCACGCCTACGCAGTGGGATGCCCTGTTCGCCAGCAACGCGCGGGCGCCGTTCTTCCTGGCGCAGGCGGCAGCCCCACACTTGCGCGCTACGCGTGGGGCGATCGTCAACCTCGCCGACCTCTACGCCGAACGCCCGCTGCGCGAGCACACCCTCTACTGCATGGCGAAGGCCGCGCTGCTGATGATGACGCGCTCGCTTGCGGTGGAACTCGGCCCGGACGTGCGCGTCAACGCGGTGTCCCCGGGGGCAATCCTGTGGCCCGAAGACCGCACCGACACCGCCGCGCAGCAGGCCATGCTCGCGCGCACTCCGCTGGGCCGCACCGGCACGCCGCAGGAAGTCGCCGAAGCCGTGCGCTGGCTGCTGCAGGACGCGCACTACAGCACCGGGCAGGTGCTGCATCTGGATGGCGGACGGATGCTGGGGGCATGAGGCGCGTCGCGCTGCTCCTGGGCGCGCTTGTGCTCGCGCTGTCGCCGGGCCTGACCAGCGCGCTGACACGCACCATTCCTTCCAGCGCCCGCTCGGTCGCAGCCGAAGCCCGGGTCAGGCCCGCACTGCAGCGCGATCTGGCCTCGGCAGGACTGCGTTACGGCGCACCCGTGCTGGTGCGCATCTTCAAGCTGGAAGGCGAGCTGGAAGTGTGGATCGACAGCGGCCGCGGCTACCGGCTGTTCCGCACGTATCCGGTGTGCCGCTACTCGGGCCAGCTCGGGCCGAAACTGCGCACCGGTGATGGACAGGCGCCGGAAGGCATCTACCGCATCTCACCGAAGCAGCTGAACCCGAACAGCACCTACCACCTCTCGTTCGACCTGGGCTATCCCAATGCCTATGACCGCAGCCACGGCCGCACCGGCAGCTATCTGATGGTGCATGGCAATTGCGTGTCGATCGGCTGCTATGCGATGGGCGATGCGTCCATCGAGGAGATCTACAGCCTGGTGGCCGCGGCGTTGCGCGACGGGCAGCCGTCGGTGGCGGTGTTCGCGCTGCCGTTCCGCTTCGACGGCGCAGGCGCCACGCAGCGTCTGCGCGACCCCACATGGGGCGATTTCTGGCGCCAGCTCAAGCGCATCGATGACGCGTTCGTGCAAACGCACCGCGTTCCCGCGATCAGCGTGAGCGGCGGCGAGTACCGCCTCACGCCGCAACGATAGCGACAGGTTCCGAAGGCGCGAGCGCGGCCCATTCCGCGCTCGCGTCCTGCCTCACTTCGCCGCGAACGCCGATTCCAGCTGCAGCGCGCGGAACGCCGGCGGCGCCTCGCCTTCCATCGCGTACTGATACAGCGCCGCGGAATAGATGCCGCTCAGCGCTGCCTGGTACACGCCCATCAGCAGCAGGCCGATCACGAACAGCACCACGATCACCACCGCCAGCGCCATCGACAGCTGCGCCACGACGAACGCCAGCAGCGCGCCCACCACGATGAGCGCGAACGACGCCAGCCCGAACGCCAGGCCGATGCCCACGTTGCCGATCGCGTTCTCGCCCCAGGTGCGCTTGAGCAGGTTCGCGCTGCGCTTGAGCGCCTCGAACGGCCCCACACCCTGGTGCACCAGCACCGGCACCACGAGGAACGTCGCCAGCGTCCACGCCGCGCCCAGGCCGCCGCCGACCAGGCGCATCAGCACGTTGTCGTCGTCCTTCATGCGCTTGAGGATCACGCCGACCGTCGCGGCGATGGCCGCGTAACCCAGGATCGCCGGCAGACGCTCCTTGGCGGCGTTGAAACCGTCCGCCAGCGTCGGATCGCCGCCTTCCAGGCGGATCATCGCCGCGGCGACCAGCGCGCTGTTGCAGAACACGATCACCGTGTACTGGCAGAAATAGAACAGGAACACCCAGATCACGCTGGAAGCAGCGCCATGGCTGAAGACGCGCCAGCCGATCATCGGCACCAGGAACGTCGCCAGCACCACCAGCGTGGCGATGGCCGAGACGATCGGAAACACCATCAGTTCCTTGTCCGAACGCAATACCGCCGCGCTCGCCTTCACCAGCTCCCAACTGCGCGAGAACTTCTCGAACATCGCCAAATCTCCCCGTGGTTCCCCAGAGTCCCCCATGGACAGCGGGCATCCTCGGGCCGTGGGCCCGTGGCGGCAAGGGGGACGTGCGGGATTTCGGACGGCCGGCCCGATCCGTCGCCTTACAGCGCGATCGATTCCAGCGCCGCACCGTGCTCGGGATGTCGCGCCCACAGCTGCGCCAGCGTGTGGCCCGTGCCGGGCACGACGACCTCCGGCGCGATCTCCGCCAGCGGTCGCAGCACGAAGGCGTGCTTCAGCTCGGGACGTGGAATGCGCAGATTTCCCGCGCCTTCCAGCGTGATCCCGTCGAACAGCACGATGTCGATGTCGAGCGTGCGATCGCCGTAACGCGGGCCGTTGCGATCGCGGCCATGCGCGTCTTCCAGCGCATGCAGCCAGTCGTTGAGCGATTGCGGGTCCAGATCGGTTTCGATGATCGCGGCGGCATTGTGGAAATCCGGCCCGTCGAAGCCCACCGCGCGCGTGCGGTACACCGGCGACATCACCACCGCGCCGAAACGTTCGCGCAGCGCCTGCACCGCCGCGCGCAAGTGGGCGGTGGCATCGACGTTGCTGCCCAGGCTGAGGTAGGCGCGGCTCATCGCGATGTCACGCACCGCGTCAGGACGCCGAGCGTTCGATCGACACGCCCACCGCGCGCGCGCCGCGCACCGCGCCGGGCTTGCTCAGCTTCAGGCGCACGCGCTGCACGCCGAACTCGGTGAGGATGATCTGCGCCACGCGCTCGGCCAGCGTTTCCACCAGGCCGAAATCCGACTGGCTCACGTACTCCACGATGCGCTTGCTGACGGCCTTGTAGTTCAGCGTGTCCTCGATGGCATCGCTGGCGGCCGGCACGCGGTTGTCGAAGGCCATCTCGATGTCGAACACCAGCGGCTGGCGGATGCGCCGCTCCCAATCGTAGATGCCGATGAGCGCCTCGATCTCGAGGCCTTCGATGAAGACGTGGTCCATGGGGGGAAGCGCCGGGATTCGTGATTCGGGATTGGGGATTCGGAACAGCAGACGGGGATTTTACGAATCTCGAATCCTGAATCACGAATCCCGTGCTGTCGTCACCGCTTCGAGCGTCGCCATGTCCCAACGCGGCGTCACCCGCACGGCGAGATCGCCGTGCTGGCCCGCCGCCAGCCGCAGCGCACCGGCGTAGGCGATCATCGCGCCGTTGTCGGTGCAGAACTGCGGGCGCGGGAAGCTGACGCGGCCGCCGCGCTTGCGGGTCATCTCGTCGAGCCGGGCGCGCAGGCGCTTGTTGGCGCCCACGCCGCCGGCGACCACCAGCGTGTCGCAGCCGGAGGCGTCCATCGCGCGCTCGCACTTGATCGCCAGCGTGTCGACCACGGCGTCTTCGAAGCCGCGCGCGATGTCGGCGCGGACCGTGTCGCTGCGGTCACTGTCCTGCCAGGCCAGCAGGACCTGGGTCTTCAGGCCGCTGAAGCTGAAATCCAGGCCGGGGCGGTCGGTCATGGGCCGGGCGAACTTGAAGGCGCCCGGACGCCCCTGCTCGGCCAGCGCCGCCAGTTGCGGCCCGCCCGGGTACGGCAGGCCCATCAGCTTGGCGGTCTTGTCGAAGGCCTCGCCGGCGGCATCGTCCAGCGTCTCGCCCAGCAGGCGGTAGCGGCCGATGGCCTCCACATGCACCAGCTGGGTGTGGCCGCCGGAGACCAGCAGCGCCACGAACGGTGGCTCCGGGCGACCGCGCTCGGGGTCGTCCTCCAGCAACGGGGCCAGCAGGTGGCCTTCCATGTGATGCACGCCGATGGCCGGCACGTCCAACGCCCAGGCCAGCGAGCGCGCCACGCCCGCACCGACCAGCAGCGCCCCGACCAGCCCGGGGCCGGCCGTATAGGCCACCCCGTCGAGGTCGGCGGTCGTGAGCCCCGCCTCGCGCAGGGTCTCGCGCACCAGCGGCAGCAGCTTGCGGACGTGGTCGCGGCTGGCCAGCTCGGGGACCACGCCGCCGTATTCGGCGTGCAGGGCGATCTGGCTATAGAGCGTGTGCGAGCGCAGGCCGGTGTCCGTGTCGTAGACGGCCACACCGGTTTCGTCGCAGCTGGTTTCGATGCCGAGGACTTTCATTGGGGCTTCCGGGAGCGGGCGCAGGGCGGCTTCCGGCGGCCGGAAGCGTGCGTATTCAAGGACCTGCGTCCGTGATGTGGGCCTATGTTGCACCTTCAAGGAGGCCGCCGCTATAATGCGCGGCTCTTCCCCGGCCTGCCCGGGCCGGTTACCGAAACGAGATTACGTATGCCCAGCGTCAAAGTCCGCGAAAACGAGCCTTTTGAGTTTGCTCTGCGTCGCTTCAAGCGCACCTGCGAGAAGGCCGGCGTCCTGGCCGAGACCCGCAAGCGCGAGTTCTACGAGAAGCCGACCCAGGAACGCAAGCGCAAGGCCGCCGCCGCGGTGAAGCGCCAGGCCCGTCGCGCCTCGCGTGACGTGACCAAGCGTCAGCGCCTGTACTGATCGCCCTGGCGGGCCCGCGCACCGCGCGACCCGCTCCCGGACGCATCACACAAGCCGGCCGCGCACTGCGCAGCCGGCTTTTTGTGTTTCCGATTCCCGGGATTCGAGATTAGGGATTCGGGATTCGGCCCGCTTCCCGCGCTGGTCGCCCCGGTCTTTCGAATCCCCAATCCCGAATCCCAAATCCCGGACACAAGCCATGAGCCTCAAGCAGCGACTCACCGATGACATGAAGGCCGCCATGAAGGGCGGCGACAAGCACAGCCTGGCCGTGATCCGCCTGATCAACGCCGCCATCAAGCAAAAGGAAGTCGACGAGCGCATCGAGCTGGACGACGACGCCGTGATCGCCGTGCTCGACAAGATGGTCAAGCAGCGCCGCGACTCGGTCAGCCAGTACGAAGCCGCCGCCCGCGAGGACCTGGCCCAGGTCGAGCGCGACGAGATCGTCGTCATCGAGCGCTACATCCCCGCCAAGATGGGCGAGGCCGAGATCCTGGCCGCCATCGAGTCCGCCATCGCCGAAACCGGCGCCACCGGCCCGGCCGACATGGGCAAGCTGATGGGCCCGCTCAAGGCCAAGCTCGCCGGCCAGGCCGACATGGGCCAGGTGTCGGCGCTGGTGAAGAAGCGGCTGTCCCCGTAATGGTTTTCCGGCCCGCCCTCCGGCGGGCCCGCAAGGAGGTGCACCATGAAACGCCACGACCACCCGATCGCCTGCTTTCGAGGTCACGAGTAAGCGACGCCGCGGTTACCCGTCCGAGACCCGCGTCAAGCGCGGCGACCGGATCGTGCACGGAAGCAAGGAGTTGCTGGAGAAGCTCGGCCGCAACGACCCCTGCCCGTGCGGCTCGACCCGGAGGTTCAAGGAACTGCTGTCTCCGCGCCGGCCACCATGACGGGTCCGAACGGCACCACTACTTTTAGGGACCGCTAGGCCCCGACCCACTCGACGAAGCCGGGCCCCGCCCGGCTTCGTCGCTTCCGCGCATGGCATCCTAATCCCCGATGGCCCGCATCCCCGACGCATTCATCGACGACCTGCTCGCCCGCACCGACCTCGTCGAGGTGATCGGTTCGCGCGTGCAGCTCAAGCGTCAGGGCAAGGAGTACTCGGCTCGCTGCCCGTTCCACGACGAGCGCTCGCCCAGCTTCACCGTGTCGCCCGTGAAGGGCTTCTACCACTGCTTCGGCTGCGGCGCGCACGGCACCGCGATCAGCTTCCTGATGAACTACGACCGCCTCGAGTTCCTCGACGCGGTGGAAGAACTCGCCAAGCGCCTGGGCATGGAAGTGCCGCGCGACACGCATCAGCGCAATGCCAACCCGGACAGCCAGGATCTGTACGGCGCGATGGATGCGGCGTCGAAGTTCTTCCAGAAACAACTGGCAAGCAACGGCCGCGCGCTCGGTTACTTCGACAGCCGCGGCGTGGACGCCGACACGCGCGCGCGTTTCTCGCTCGGCTACGCGCCCGACGGCTTCAGCGCGCTGCGCGATGGCCTGGGCACCGATCCGCGCCGAATGAAACTGCTCGAACGCGGCGGCCTGTTCTCGAAGAACGACCGCGGCCACGTCTACGACAAGTTCCGCGACCGCGTGATGTTCCCCATCCACGACCGGCGCGGGCGCACGATCGCCTTCGGCGGTCGCGTGCTGGAGAAAGAGAACGGCCCGAAGTACCTCAACTCGCCCGAGACCGAACTCTTCCACAAGGGCCGCGAACTCTACGGCCTGTGGCAGGTGCGCCAGGCGCACAACAAGATCGAGCGGTTGATCGTCGTTGAAGGCTACATGGACGTGATCGCGCTGTTCCAGAACGGCTTCGACACGGCCGTGGCGACGCTGGGCACCGCGACCACGCCGGACCATGCGGAGCTTCTGTTCCGCAACGCGCCCGACGTCTATTTCTGTTTCGACGGCGATCGCGCCGGTCGCGGTGCGGCGTGGAAGGCGGTCGAATCGGTATTGCCGCGCATGAAGGACGGGCGCCAGGCGTTCTTCCTGTTCCTGCCCGACGGCGAGGATCCGGATTCGCTGGTGCGAACCGAAGGCCGCGAGGGCTTCGAAGCACGCCTGCAGCAGGCCACACCGCTGTCGCAGTTCTTCTTCGATTCGCTCAGCAGCGACGTCAACCTGCACACGCTGGAAGGCAAGGGGCGCCTGGCCGAGCGCGCCAAGCCGCTGCTCGCGCAGATTCCCGACGGTGCATTCGGCGATCTGATGAAGCAGCGCCTCACCGAACTCACCGGTGTCGGCGCACGCGCCAGCTCGCCGGAGACGCACGTTCCCGCGCAACGCGCGCGTGCCGCGCAGAACACGCAGCCCGCATCGAAGCCATCGCTGGTGCGAAGCGCGATCACGATGCTCCTGCAACAGCCGGCCGTGGCGCTGGCGCTGCCGTCATCGCTGCACTTCGCTTCGCTCGACCAGCCGGGCATCGGCCTGCTGGTGGAAATCATCGAACTGGTGCACGAGCGCCCGGACATTTCCACCGGCATGATCCTGGAGCACTTCGCCGACCGCAGCGAAGCCCCCGCGCTGACCAAACTCGCCACGGCGCGCGCGGTGGAAACCACGGCGGCGACGCCGTTGGATGCCCGCGTGCTCGACGATGCGGACCGTCGCCAGCGCGCCTTCCTCGATGCGATCGCACGACTGGATTCGCAGGCATTGCAGGCACGCATCGAAGCTCTGCACTCGCGCATGTCGACACTGGTGGACGCGGAGAAGCAAGAGCTGCGCGAGCTGCTCACGCTGCGTCTGCAACAGGGACGCCAGTAACGCGCGGATCATCCTGCGCGATGCAAAGCCGGACCGACTTCGCAACCTCACCCGGCCTTCACGTTTCTTCGACAGAATCTCTTCCGCACGCCGCAGCGCGCGGAAGGTACGTCGATGCTCACGCGCACACAGCCGTTTCCCGCATCGCTCGCGCGCCTGGTCGCGTGCGTCGGGCTGCTGCTCGTGCTTTCGGGCTGCGCAACGGCGCCGCGCGCGCCGGTTCCTCCGGAACTCACGGGCTCCGCCGTGATCCCCGGCATGCCCGGTGTGCGCGCCGAGTCCGGGCGGCGCAGCGCGGCGATGGAAGCCGACTTCCTCCAGTCGATCAAGGACGAATCGCCCGCGGACTTCCCCGTTGGCGCCAACGGCGAGACGCGCTACGCCTACCTCGCGTTATCCGGCGGCGGCGCTTATGGCGCATTCGGCGCGGGCTTCCTCAACGGCTGGACCGCCACCGGCAAGCGCCCTGCTTTCAAGATCGTCACCGGCGTCTCCACCGGCGCGCTGATGGCGCCGTTCGCGTTCCTGGGCACGCGCTACGACGAGATGCTGTACCGCATCTACACCACCACCACGCGCGATGACGTCTTCACCACGCGCTCGGCGATCGGCGCGCTGCTCAGTCGCGAGTCGCTGGCGCAGAACGCGCCGCTGTCGGCACTGATCGCGCGCTACGTCGATGCCAACACCCTGCGTGAGATCGCCGACGCCCATCGCAGCGGACGCCGGCTCTACATGGCCACGGTCGACCTGGACTCGCGCCGATTCATCGTGTGGAACATGGGTCTGATCGCCACGCACGCTAACGAGCAGGCGCTCGCGCTGTTCCGCCAGGTGATGCTGGCCTCGTCCGCGGTGCCGATCGCGTTTCCGCCCGTGCTGTTGGAAGTGGACGTCGACGGCACGCGCTACGACG
The DNA here is from genome assembly GCF_016735495.2 of Lysobacter sp. MMG2. Lineage (GTDB taxonomy): Bacteria > Pseudomonadota > Gammaproteobacteria > Xanthomonadales > Xanthomonadaceae > Lysobacter_J. Next base: position 45,655 of record NZ_JAERQY020000004.1, on the reverse strand, counting down.
AAATGCACGTGGACGGCGTCGTGGGCGCCAACGTCTTCGTGCACGTCGGCGCGATCGACACGTCGAGCCTCTACCGCACCGCCGGACGAATGAACGCCCACGAGGACATCTTCGTCATCCACAACGGCCAGCTGCGCGCGCCGCCGGCGCCCACGCAGCGCAGCTTCCGCGGCATCGCGCTGCGCGTCATCGAAGTCTCCGGGCGCGCGACCATCGTCGGCGACCTGTTTCGCGAGTTCGCCTTCGCGCAGCGCAACGGGTCGGGTTTCCACTGGATCACCATCGGCGAGTCGGTCGTGCTGGGCGATCCGCTCGCCTTCGATCAGGAAGCGATGGCGCGCTGGTATGCGGAAGGCGAGCGCGTCGCGCGCGCAGGCCCCAAGTGGTACACGCTGCCGCCCGGCATCACCGAAAGCCCGCCGTAGCGCGTCCCATCGGGCCTGTGGCGCTGCGGCTGGGAGCGGCGGGAAGGTCGCACCGCGCTGATCCGCGGCCCCGCCTCGGCGGATTTCACTCTCTCCAGCCCCGCTTTCGTCGCCCCGCCCCCGCGTTCGTCGCAGCCGCCGGCGCATCCGGCGCCGGGCTCGCTATGCTGCGCCGCATTCCACTGATCGAGCGCGCCGCGTGTTCACCCCCTTCGTCTTCGTCCTTCGCATCGCCATCGCCTGGCTGCTGGCCCTCATGCTGGTGTCGGCCGTGTGGAACGCGCTGCCGCTGCTCAACCGGGTGGAATGGCCGCTGACGGTCCTGGGCATGGTGACCATGGCGCTGGTCGTCGTGGGCGCGTTCTCGCATGTGGGCCGCGTGCGGCTGATTGCCGGGCGCGTGGACAAGGAAGCGCTGGACAACCGCCAGCGCCGGCAGGTGGAAGTGCCGTTCGAGGCCGGCGAGGCCTTCGATCTGGTCGATGCCGCGATCCGCGAATTGCCGCGCATCCGTCAGGTGGAAAGCGCGCGCGACAGCCTGCAGGTCCGCGCGACGGTCGACCGCCCGCAGGACTTCGGCGAGTACCCGCTGGGTCGCTGGAATCCGATGCGCTGGTTCGGCATTCCACGCAATCGCATCCACGCCACGGTCGTGCCGGGCCACGACAGCGGCAGCGTCACGCTGATCTGCGAACCCGAAAGCCCCGCGTGGAGCGACTGGTTCCTGGTCGATGACGGCACCAACTTCGAGAACGCCGAAGCGATCACGCGCGCCATCAGCCGCCGCGTCGCCGAACGCCGTCGCAACGAGAAGAGCGAAGCGGTGCAGACCGCAACCGAGAAGGAGCTCACCGTCGCCAAGCTCAGCCTGCTGCACGCGCAGGTGGAACCGCATTTCCTCTACAACACGCTCGCCAGCGCGCAGTTGCTCACGCGCAGCGACCCGCAGCGCGCGGACGAGATGCTCGGGCATCTGATCCAGTACCTGCGCCGCTCGCTGCCCAGCACCGACAACGAGCTCTCCACGCTGGGCGCGGAGCTCGAGCGCGCGCTCGCGTACCTTGAGATCCTGCGCATCCGCATGGGCCCGCGTCTGTCGGTTCAGGTGGACGTGCCGGAGAACCTGCGCCCCACGCCACTGCCGCCGATGGTGTTGCAGACGCTGGTGGAGAATGCGATCAAGCACGGCCTGGAGCCGCGCACCGGTGGCGGCACGGTCTGGATCCGCGCCCGTCGCGTCGACGACGTGGTGACGGTGACGGTCGCCGACGATGGCGAAGGTTTCAACACCAAGAACAGCGGCACCGGCATCGGCCTGAAGAACGTGCGCGAACGGCTGCGCCTGCTCTACGGCGCGAGCGCGGCGTTGTCGGTGGTCGCCAACTTCCCGCACGGTGTCGCCGCCACGCTCTCGGTGCCGCCCGCCCTGCCGCCGTCCACGCCTTCGCCGGAGGCTCGCCATGGCTGAGTCGCCCTGCACCTGCGTCATCGCCGAAGACGAAACGCTGCTGCGCACGGCGCTGGTCGAACAACTGCGCCAGGTCTGGCCGGAGTTGCAGATCGTCGCCGAATGCGAAGACGGCGCGAGCGCGCTGGAGGCGTTGTCGGAGCACAAGCCGCGCGTCGCCTTCCTCGACATCCGCATGCCGGGGTTGAGCGGGCTCGAAGTCGCCGCTGCCGCCGCGGAAGAGACACCGGACACGCAGATCGTGTTCGTCACCGCGTACGACCAGTACGCCATCGACGCCTTCGAACGCGGCGCGGTGGACTACCTGCTCAAGCCGATCTCGCCCACGCGCCTGGAAACCACGGTGAAGCGCCTGCAGGCGCGCACGGGGAACAACGATGCGGCCACGCTTGCCGCGCTGCTGGAGCGCCTGGGTGCGCGACAGCCCGCACCGGCCGCCGCGCCACCGCTGACGTGGATCACCGCCAGCGCGGGGCGCGAGACACGCCTGATCCTCGTCGACGAGGTCGCGTACTTCCGCGCCGACAACAAGTACACCACGGTCGTCACCGCCGAAGGCGAAGCGCTGCTGCGCACGCCCATCCGCGAACTGCTTGCCGTGCTGGACCCGTCCACGTTCAAGCAGATCCATCGCTCCACGATCGTGAACCTCAAGGCGATCGCGGGCATCGTGCGCGACGACACGGGCCGCGGCACCGTGCGTCTGAAGAACCGCCCCGAAACGCTTTCCGTCAGCGCGCCGTTCATGGCGCTGTTCCGCCACATGTAACCGATCCGCTTGTTTCCGGCATCGGATGCCACCCTCCTTCGAGGTGACCCATGAAACTCTCGGCGTTGCTTTACTTCGTACTTTCGCTGTTCGGCTGCGATGTCGGTCGCAGCACGTTCGTGGATCGTGTCGTCGTCGACGGTGCGAACGCGCTGGTCAGCCGCGCGACGGTCGAAGCCGGCGTGGCGCGTTTCGAATGCCTGCGCAGCGCCAGCGGGCATTGCTACTACACGGTGTTCCCGCGCGAATGCGCGACCTCCCAGTCCTCGGGCAAAGTCGAGGCGGCCTGCCTGGCGCAGCCGATCGGACGCTTCACCGTCGCCAACGGCGACAGCCGCCAGGTCACGGGCCTGAACGATTTCCGCCTGTGCGTGAGCGACAAGGACGGCACGCCCGGTACGGGCTGCCAGGCGCCGGAGCCGGTCGCGGCGCGGTGAATCGGCACCTGGCCGTTGCCGTTTCGACTGGCCCTCACCCCAACCCCTCTCCCGCGCGCGGGAGAGGGGCTCAGCACATCAGCCGACGCACTTCCTACTGATTCGATGGCCGCGGCCGCAGCACGTTCGTACAACGTGCCGCCGGCGTGCTGCCGCATACTTCGAGACCTCGGGACGACGCGGTACGGTGCGTGCTCAGCTGGATTGCCATTGCCTTCCTGATTGTTCTCGTCGCGGTCGGCGGTGTCCTGCTGCTCACCAACCGGTTCGCGCCGCCGGCCAGCGGTGAAGCCAGCCACGCACTGCCCCTGCAGACTGCGCAGACCGAGATCGACCGCGAGCTCGCTCCGCTGCTGCAGGGTCACCCGGGACAGACGGGCGCGATCTTCCTGTCCGACGGCGTCGATGCGTTCGCCGCGCGCGCGATATCCGCGCGCAAGGCCGGGCGCAGCCTCGATCTGCAGTATTTCATCTGGCACAACGACCTCACCGGACGTCTGGTCGCCAGCGAAGCCCATGACGCCGCGCAGCGCGGCGTGCGCGTGCGCATCCTGCTCGACGACATGAATGCCCGCGGGCTCGACCCGCACCTGCTTGCGCTGGATGCGCATCCCAACATCGAGCTGCGCCTGTACAACCCGTTCCGCAACCGCAGGAGCGTCGGCCGCGTCTTCGAGCTGCTGCGCCGGCTGGTCAGCATGAACCACCGCATGCACAACAAGGCATGGATCGCCGACGGCCGTGTCGCGATCATCGGCGGGCGCAACATCGGAGAGCAGTATTTCAGCGCGGACGCGCAGGTGAATTTCCGCGATCTCGACCTGCTGCTGCTCGGCCCCGCCGTGGAGCAGGCCAGTGGCATCTTCGACGCGTATTGGAACAGCGCCGCGGCGGTGCCCATCGCGACGCTGGGCGCCCGCAGCCCCGAGGCGCTGCGTGCGCTGCTGGAGGACGTGCTTCGCGATGCGCGCAGCGATGGCGCGCGGCGTTACCTGGACCGCGTGGACGATTCGGAGCTGGTGCGCGACCACTACCGCAGCGGGCTGCATCCGCACTGGAGCACGGGCATCCAGGTCGTCGCCGATCCGCCCGTGAAATGGGCCGGTGACGACCGCGCGCAGTGGATGGTCGGGCGGCTGGCGCCGATGATCTCGCAGGCGCGCGAGGAAGCGCTGGTGATCTCGCCGTACTTCGTGCCGGGTGAGGACGGCACGGCGCGGCTTGCCGCGCTGACCGGGCGCGGCACGAAGGTCGGGATCGTCACCAACTCGCTGGCGGCCAACGATGTCTACGCCGTGCACAGCGGTTACGCTCAGTATCGCGAACGCCTGATCCGGCACGGCGTGGCGCTGCACGAACTGCGCACCAACGCACGCACGCCCACCACGCCGACCTTCGTCGGTACGCGTGCCGCGCTGCACACCAAGGCCTTCGTGCTCGATGGCGTGCGCGGCTTCGTGGGTTCGTTCAACGTCGATCCGCGTTCGAAGAACCTCAACACCGAGATGGGCGTGCTGTTCGACGATCCCGTCATGGCCGCGCAGGTGCGCGCGGAGTACCTGCGCCTTGCCGATCCGGACTTCAGTTATCGCGTGAGCCGGATGCAGGACGGCGCGCTGTGCTGGCTCGACGGCACGCAGACCAGTGCCGTCGTGCTGGACCGCGAGCCGGACGCCGGCTTGCTGCGTCGCGCGCTCGTGCGGGTGTCGGGATGGTTGCCGATCGAGTCGCAGTTGTAGCGGGCGTTAGCATCGAACCACTTCGGGCGCCATCACGATGAAGCCATCGCCCTCGAATGCCGGAACCCCGGATGACCGCGCCACCGTGGAGGCGTCGTCGGGGCAGGCGTTGATGGAATCCGCGCAGGCGTGGGCACGACGGGCGGAACGATCCGCCGACGGCTCGTTGCAGGCATGGCTGCACTGCGCGAGCGATGCCTACCGCGCGCTGGCTGCGGACGAACGCACGAGCGCCGATGCGGCCGCGCTGGCGACGCGCGCCGCGGCCGAAGTGCTGTCGCGCGTCCTGCATCAGCATCCCGATGCCTGGTCGCCGGGGAGGGTCCGCATCGGCGAGGTTCGCTTCCACGTCGAACTGCGTGATGTGTCGCCCGATCTTCGGCCGCCGCTGCGGATCCGGCGCGCGCAGGACGTGTCGATGGACGCGTTCGACGGCGAGCGCCACAGCCGCCCGGGATTCGGCGTGCCGGTAGCGGTACTGCCGTTGCGGTGGGATGCCGAGCCCCTGCATCGGCTGGCGCCGCGCTCGGGTGTGTTCCGCAATCTCACCGCGTGGATCGAGCCCGATGCTTCGCAACCGGACGCAGCGCCGCGCCTGGTGTTCGCCGATCCGTTGAAGCTCGATGCGCTGTCGATCGGCGCGCATCGCTTCCCGCTGGCGCGCGACACCTCCGCCGGTTACGCGTGGGGCATGGAGGTTTCGAAGCTGGAACGCTTGGGCCTGTGGGGATTGATCGGCGGAAGGCAGATCGGACAACGCGCCGGTCTTTATCTGCTGGAGGACTACGACCCCGGCAAGCGTCCGCTGGTGATGATCCACGGGCTGGGCAGCAATCCGCTGATCTGGTCGCGCCTTTCCAATGCGGTGTGGGGCGCGGACGACCTGCGCGCGCGATTCCAGATCTGGCAGGTCGTGTACCAGACGGACGCGCCGCTGCTGGTGGCGCGCCTGCGTTTGCAGGATTACCTGGATGCCGCCTGGCGCGAGCTCGATCCGAAAGGCGAACGCAAGGCGCGCGCAGGCACCGTGCTGATCGGTCACAGCATGGGCGGCGTTGTCTCGCGGCTGCTGTGCGCGCACAGCGGCGACGCGCTGTGGAATGCGGCCTTCCTCGTTCCGCCCGCGTCGCTCCGGGCCAGCGCTGAAGACCTGGCGCTGATCCAGCGGATCTTCTCGTTCCATCCTTACCCTGGGGTCTCGCGCGCGGTGTTCCTCGCCGCGCCGCATCGCGGCAGCCCGAGCGCGGCCACGCTGCCGGGCCGCGTGACGCGCGACCTGGTCGGCCGGCGTGCGGTCGAAGTGCACGCGCTGCGCCGCATCGCCCTGGCCAACCCGGAGGCGATCCGGCCGGAGCTGCGCGCGGTGTTCGAACAGGGCTGGATCAACAGCATCACGACCCTGCAGGCCGAACAGCCCGTGCGCCGTGCGGCCGAGGCCCTGCTGCCGGCCCCGGGCATTGCCTACAACACCATCGCCGGCGTGCAGCCGGGACGGCGCATGAAGTCCGATGGCGTCGTGCCGCTGGAGAGCGCGCTGATCCCGGGCGCGGAGTCGTCCCTCGTGGTCGAGTCCGGGCACCGGGTCCACGAACACCCGCTCGCCGTGGCGGAGGTCCTGCGGATTCTGCGCGGCGCGGGCGCCCATTGAGTCGGGCCCGGCGATGGCGTAGCGTCGCCGCAACCCCGCATGGAGGTGGTTGCGATGAACAAGGAAGTCCGGCTGGCCGCACTGCTCTGTCTGATGCCGTGGCTCGCGCACGCGGGCGAGACGACGCTGATCGAACCCTCGCGCTACGACGCCGCCGAAGCGCAGGCCACGGGTCACCCCAACGAACTGGCGCGCTGGAAAGGCATGCGCGCCTACGACGAAGGCAAGCCCGCCGAAGCCAAGGTGCAATTCGAACGCGCCGCGTGGTTCGGCGATACGCAATCGCAGTATTTCCTGACGCTGATGCACTGGCAGGGCGACGGCGTCCCGCGCGATCCGGTGATGGCCTACGTCTGGGCGGACCTGGCGGCCGAGGGCGGCGAGGTCGAGGCGCTGGTGGCGCTGCGCGAGCGCATCTGGAGCACGCTCTCGCCCGAGCAGCAACGGCAGGCCATCGAGACCGGCCGCGCGTTCCACCCCACGTTCGGCAAGCAGGCCACGTCGAGGCGGCTGCATTCGGAACTTCGGCGTTTCGCGCGCCAGCAGACGGGCAGCCGGCTCGGGCAGGGTGTGTCGAAGCTGGAAGTCGGCGTCGGCGACACCGGCGCCTACGGCACGCGCGGACGGCCCAGCCACGAATCCCTGCAGGCCACCGGCGACACCTTCTACGCCGCCGAACGCACGCGCTACGACGACTACCGCCAGGCCGAGAACGCGCGCCTGAGCGACCTCATCCGCGGCGCGGGACAGGTGAAGACGGGGCCCGTGGTGCCGGTTCGCGAGTCCACGGCCGACTGAGCAGGCCCGCTTCGCCACGGCGGAGCGCTCGCACGAGACGTGGGTCGCGTATGCGCGGCCCCGGCCGGCATCGCGCGCAGGACGCAGGCTAAGCTCGGGGCTTCCGTTCCGGGGGAACTCCGATGCCATCACGCACGACCGTCCTTGTGTCCGCCCTGCTCCTGGCCATTGCGCTGCCGGCCGCCGCACAGACCGCGACGCCGCCCGTCGCACGCGAGCAGGTCGGCACCCGCACCAGCGAACAGATTCCCGCGTTGCCGCCGGCGCTGGTCGAACAGCTCAGCCGCTACCAGAACACGCGCGGCGCGACGTTGGCCGGCTGGAGCGGCGATTGCATCCTCATCAGCACGCGCTTCGCCGAGACCGCGCAGGCGCACCGCGTCTGTGAGCCGATGGGCATGCGCGAGCAGCTCACGTTCTATCCCGAACCGCTGGCCGCGATCGAAGCCGCGCCGCCGCGTTCCAGGCTCGACGGCTTCGTGTTCGGCAAGGACGTGGGCGGCAACGAGTTCTGGCAGCTGCACTGGTTCGACCTGAAGACGCGCGAGACCACGCTGCTCACCGACGGCAAGGCGCGCAACCAGGGGCCGCTGTTCTCGCACGACGGCACGCAGTTCGCGTGGAGCAGCACCGCGCGCAACGGCAAGGACACCGACGTGTGGGTGATGGACTTCGCCGCGCACAAGCCGCGCGTGCTGGTCACGCAGGGCGGCCAGTGGAACGCGATGGACTTCTCCCATGACGGCCGCGAACTGCTGGTGATGAAATACGTTTCGGCCGCCGAGTCGTATCCCGGCGTGGTCGACCTGGCCACCGGGAAGCTGACGATGTTCCCGGTGGACGGCGGCAAGGCGTCGCTGAAGGACTTCAAGTATTCGCCCGACGGCCGCGGCGTTTATTACATTTCCGACGAACCGGTGGACGGCAAGGCGCAGGAGTTCCTCACCCTGCGCCATCACGATCCGAAGACCGGCAAGTTCGAAGTGCTCACCGCCGATACGCCGTGGGATGTCGCCGACCTGGCGATCGCCGACGACGGCAGGCATCTGGCCTACACGACCAACGAGGACGGCATCTACCAGCTGCATGTCCTCGCGTTGCCCTCGCACAAGGAAGTGAAGCTGGCGCAGCTGCCGGTGGGCGTGGTGGTGAACCTGGGCTTCTCGCCCGACAGCAAGCGCCTGGCCGTGACGTTGAACTCGGCCACGTCGCCCAGCGATGTCTACGTGCTCGACCTGCGCGGCGGCGCGCCCACGCGCTGGACGCGCAGCGAGGTGGGCGGACTGGATGCGTCGAAGTTCGTCGCGCCCACGCTCGTGCACTACCCCACCTTCGACGCGGTGGACGGACGCCCGCGCATGATCCCGGCGTTCTACTACCGCCCGGCGAACGTGCCGGCCGGGAAGAAGATCCCGGTGGTGATCAACATCCACGGCGGACCGGAAGGCCAGTCACTGCCGACGTTCAACCCGACCGCGCAGTTCCTCGCCAACGAACTGGGCGTGGCGATGCTGCTGCCCAACGTGCGCGGTTCGGAAGGCTACGGCAAGACGTACCTGGGCCTGGACAATGCCGACAAGCGCGAGGATTCGGTCAAGGACATCGGCGCGCTGCTGGACTGGATCGCGACGCAGCCCGAGCTCGACGCCTCGCGCGTGGGCGTGTACGGCGGCAGCTACGGCGGCTACATGGTGCTGGCCTCGCTGATGCACTACAGCGAGCGCATCCGCGCCGGCGTCGACATCGTCGGCATCTCGCACTTCGGCACCTTCCTCAAGAACACCGAGAGCTACCGCCGCGACCTGCGCCGCGCCGAGTACGGCGACGAGCGCGATCCGGCGATGGCGCAGGTGTTCGAGGCGATCTCGCCGCTCAACCACGCCGACCGCATCCGCGCGAAGCTGTTCGTCGCACAGGGGAAGAACGACCCGCGCGTGCCGTACACCGAGGCCGAGCAGATCGTGAAGGCGGTGCGCGCCAACGGACAGCCGGTCTGGTACCTGCTGTTCGACGACGAGGGCCACGGCTTCAGGAAGAAGACGAACGTGGACTACTTCAACGCGGCGACGATGTTGTTCTGGCAGCAGAACCTGATCGGCAACGACGCGGCGGGCACCACGGCGAAGTGACGGTAGGCGCGATGACCGCCCGGTCGGGCGGCCATCGCGCGCATCGCGGATTCAGGCACACCGGGGAAGCAGGCGGCGGCGCGCAGCGTTGACTCCGCCACCACGCTGCGCGGCGCAAGCTCGGATCAGCTTCGGTGGAGAACCGCCATGCGCACCCCCTTCCTGCTTCTCGCCTCGACCGTCATGGCCGCGGCCTGTCTGGCCGCGTGCAGCACCAACGCACGCAGCGATGCCAAGACCAGCGTCGCCCTGCCCGTCCCGTCGGACGACAAGGCCACCGCCGAAAAGGCGCTGACGGCCTTCCTGACCTCGCGCAGCATTCGCGAGATTCCCCTTCACCGCGACGCGACGCCGGACCTGGACCGCGACGGCAAGGACGACCTGCTGATGCTGCTGGACGACCAGAACTGGTGCCAGGCCGACGGCTGCACGCTGCTGGTGTTCCATGGCGAGAAGGACGGCTACCGGCTGGTGAGCCAGTCCGTCTCCGTGCGTGCACCGGTTTCGGTCGGCGCGCGGGTCAATCGCGGCTGGCACGACCTGCTGGTGAATGTCGGCAGCGGCGATGAGGCGGGGACGGTCGCGCTGGAGTACGACGGCACCGGCTACCCAGCCGATCCGACGATGGCGGCGCTGCTGGATCCCGCGCGCCTGCCGTCGGCGACGCCGTTGATCGATGCGGAGATGGCGCCGCGTGTGGCGGCGCAGTGATCGTGGCGTAGGCGTGCCCCGGGGCTAGACACTGGGAACACCGTCATCCCGGCGAAGGCCGGGATCCAGGCTGTCACGCCTGCCGACGCGACGCGACACGTCAAATCACATCACGTCATTCCAGCGAACGCTGGAATGACGTGATGTGGTTCACCCGTGAGGGAGTGCCCGAGTACTGCGGGCCTGGATCCCGGCCTTCGCCGGGATGACGACGGGATGGCGTTGCCGGGATGGGAGTGCCCGTGCGCTATACCAATCGCCATGGGCCGCGTCCCGGCCTTCACGCCGAAACAGGGCGAGCGCCAATCATTGCATCGGCGCGTCTGCGTCGGGGCGTCAGCGCCTCAGCGCGTCAGCGACGCCGCTGCATCCTGCTTCACCACCACTCCGCCCTTCATCACGAACGGCACGTGCTCCAGCACCGTCACGTCCCGCGTCGGATCGCCCGCCACCGCGATCATGTCGGCGAAGCGGTTGGTCTCGATCACGCCGACGTCCTCGCGACCCAACGCCTGCGATGCGTTGAGCGTGGCGGCCTGGATCGCCTGCACCGGCGTCATGCCGTAGCGGACCATCACCGCGAACTGCTTGGCGTTGTCGCCGTGCGGGTAGATGCCCGAGTCGGTGCCGTAGACCATCTTCGCGCCGGCCGCGTGCGCGCGACGGAAGTTCTCGCGCTGGATGTCGGCCACTTCGCGGTCCTTGCGCAGGTTGTCCTCGAGCACGCCGTTCTTCTTGCCTTCGGCCTGCGTGTAATCGGTGTTGTAGATGTCCATCGACAGCCAGGCGCCGTGCTGCTTGGCCAGGCGGATGCCTTCGTCGTCGATCAGGCTGGCGTGCTCGATGGTGTCCACGCCGGCGCGGATCGCATCCTTGATGCCCGCCGTGCCGTGCGCATGCGCGGCGACCTTCAGGCCCCACTGGTGCGCTTCATCGGCGATGGCTTTCATCTCGGCCAAGCTCAACTGCTGCTGGCCCGGTTCGGTGTTGCGCGAGAACACGCCGCCGGTGGCGCAGATCTTGATGACCTGCGCGCCGTACTTGCGCAGCTCGCGCACGCGCTGGCGGCCTTCTTCCGGCGTGTCGGCGTTGTACGGGCTCTTCTGGTTCATCGACGGCGGATAGAACGTCGAGTCGCAATGCCCGCCCGTGGCGCCGAACGAATATGCAGCGGTGACGATGCGCGGGCCGGTGAGCTTGCCCTCGTCGATCGCCTGGCGCAGGCCGACGTCGTTCCACGCATCCGAACCGACGTTGCGGATCGTCGTGAAGCCGGCCATCAGCGTGCGCTGCGCGTGCACGACCGAGAGCATCGACCAGAAGCGGTCGTTGAACTGCAGTCCGGTGTAGCCGCCGAAGGTGGGATCGGCGTCCAAGTGCGTGTGCATGTCGATCAGGCCGGGCATCAGCGTCATGCCCGGCAGGTCGATGCGCTTGGCGTTCGCCGGTACCGTGGCGCCCGCGCGGCCGACTTCGACGATGTGGCCGTTGCGCACCAGCACCTGCGGACGCTCGATCATCCTGCCCGTGCGCACGTCGAGCAGGCGATCGGCGGTCACCACCACGTCTCCCGCTTCCGTCTTCGCATCGACCACGGTCGGCGCCTGTGCGGATGCGGCGAAGGCGACGGCGAACAACGAGGTCAGGGCGAGGCTCAGGCGGTTGCGCGTCATCGACGATTCTCTGTGGATTGTGGTGGGTGGATCAGTGTTGCGGCTGGAACTCCATCACCGCCGACGGCTGCAGCAGCGGCATCAGCCAGTGGTCCAGCAACAGGAAAGCGAACAGCGCCATCAGGTAGACGATGGAGTAGTTGAAGACCTTCATCGCGTACATTTCGTCCGGCGGGTCCATCAGCTTCCATGCGTAGCCGAGGAACACCGCGCCCAGCACCAGCGCGCCGCCGAGGTAGAACAGCCCGCTCATGCCCGCCGCCCACGGCAGGATCGTCACCGCCACCAGCAGCACGGTGTAGAACAGGATCTGCCAGCGCGTGTACTCCACACCGTGCGTGACCGGCAGCATCGGCACCATCGCGCGCGCGTAGTCGGCGCGGCGGAAGATGGCGAGCGCCCAGAAATGCGGCGGCGTCCACACGAAGATGATCAGCACCAGCAGCAGCGCGTGCGGCCAGTCCCATTCGCCGCGCATGCCGGTGATCGCGGCCCAGCCCAGCAGCGGCGGCGCCGCGCCGGCGATGCCGCCGATCACGATGTTCTGCGGCGTGGCGCGCTTGAGGTACACGGTGTAGATCACCGCATAGCCGATGAGCGAGGCGAAGGTGAGGATCGCGGTGATGGTGTTCACCCACACCACCAGGATCGCCATCGACAGTGCGGCCAGGATCAGCGCGAACACCAGCGCCTGGCGCGGCGTGATCTGCCCGGCGACGATGGGACGCCACGAGGTGCGCGCCATCTTGGCGTCGATGCGCGAATCCAGCAGCTGGTTGATCGCCGCCGCACTGGAGGCGGCCAGCCAGATGCCGAGGAACCCCAGCACCGATTCGCGCAGCGGCGGCAGGCCGGGCACGGCCAGGAACATGCCCACCAGCGCGGTGAACACGATCAGCGCCACGACACGCGGCTTGGTGAGGTCCCAGTACTGCTTGGCGGTGGCGCGAGGCTTGGCGGTATTCATCACGGCTCCGGCGTGCGCAGGCGCGCGAGCAGCGAGACCAGCACGAACAGCAGCAGCACCGCGCCGGCGTTGTGCATCACCGCCACCGACAGCGGCAGGCTCAGCTTGACGTTGGCGATGCCCAGGCCTACCTGTGCGAACACGAGCAGGCCCAGCAGCGTGGCCCAGCCGCGCATGCCCGGCGTGCGGATCAGGCGCAGTGCCAGCCACAGCAGGTAGACGAAGACGACGACGGCCATCATGCGGTGCGCAAGCTGGATCGCGATGCGCGCCTCGCCATCGAGGATGCCGCCCTCGTAATCCACGCCGATGCCGCGCCAGAGCACGAAGGCTTCGCGGAAATCGTGGCGCGGCCACCACTGGCTGACGCAGGTCGGGAAGTCGTTGCCGCAGGCGAGCGCGGCGTAGTTGGCGCTGGTCCAGCCGCCCAGTGCGATCTGCACCGTCAGCACGACGATGCCGGCGATCACCAGCCTGCGCACGGTGATCGCGTCGGCCAGGCGCATCGGGCTGTGCGTCGCGCGCCAGGCCATCCACAGGATCAGCGAGAACGTGAGCAATCCGCCGAGCAGATGGGCCATCACGACGATCGGCTTGAGCAGCCAGGTCACCGTCCACATGCCCAACAACGCCTGGAAGATGATGACGGCGAGGGTAAGGGCGGCCACACGCGCGAGATCGACATTGCTCCAACGCAATGCGGCGAAAAGAAGAATGGCCTCGCCGATCGCCGCAAGCACGGTTGCAACCACGTGTTGGCCAAGCATGTAGACCACCATGCCGGCGGCCACCGTGATGCCTCCGCTCAGGACAAACAACAAACCGCCTTTACGCTTGCGGGCTGCAAGAAGCGCCAGAAGGGCGGTAAGCAGGAGCAGCGTGCCGGCGATCATGCGGTGGAACTGCTCGCGCCAGGCCTTGTGCACTTCGACCGGACGGATCGCGGTGGCGACATGGTCGACGACTTCATGCGCGGCGGTCGGCCACGCGGCGCGGCCGTAGCAGGTGGGCCAGTCGGGGCAGCTCAGGCCGGCGTTCGACAGGCGCACGAACGCGCCGAAGACGATCACGCCGAAGGCGAGCGCGACGGCGAGCCAGGCGATGCGGTGGAAGTGTCGATACACCGCGGGGCGCGAGGCCGTCCGGGATTCGGTAAGCGTGGTCATTCGCGGCTCATCAATCCTGTCGTTCTGGGTCGTGCTCGTACCGAGGCTGCGATCACTTCAGCTTGACCAGCCGGGCCACGTCCGTGCGCAGGCCGGCCGGATCGAAGCCGGGAGCGTAGCGCAGAATCACGAAGCCGTAGGGATCGATGACGTAGGCGGGCACGCCGCGGGCGTTGGCGGGGTCGCCCTTGACGGTGACCTCGTCCACGCGCCGCAGGCCCGCGCGCAACTGTGCGTTGGGCGCCAGCACCTTCAGCGTCGCCGGCGGTTTCACTCCGGCGGGCCAGGCGCAGGCGTCGGTGGGGCAGAGCCACAGCACGTGGACCTCGTCCGCGTCCTTGCCGAACAGCTCCCACACCGTTTCGACCTCGCGCGCGAGCGTCGTGCATTCGGCGCCGCAGTCGGCCGGCGGCGCGACCACGATGCGCCAGGTGCGCTCGCCTGCCTTCCACACGTATTCGCCACCCGACATCAAACGCGGCGACAGGTTGCGCACGTCACCCGGCGGCTCGAGCAGTTCGCCCACATTCTTGGTGCCGGCCGGACGCCAGCCCGAGAAGCGCAGCAGGCCAGCCACGAGCATGCTGCCGAAGAACATCACGAACAGCAGCACCAGCAGCATGCGGTTGCGGTTTCGATTGGGCACGTTCGCGCCGTCGGGGGTGGTGTCGTGGCTCATGTCGAACTCCTTATGGCCGACGGCGCTTGCGGAAGGTGAGGATCAGTGCGGTCGCCAGCACGGCGACCGCCAGCGCGAACCATTGCAGGGCATAGCCCCGGTGTTGGTCCGGCGGAAGGGTGTTGGGCAGCAGTTCCAGGTCGCGTTCGTAGCCGATGCGCAGCTGCGGATCCAGGCGCAGCACGCGCGGCGCGAGCGGCACGGACAGACCGGTTTCGCGCGCGATCGCGGCCAGGTCCACGCGCGTCATCAGCAACGCATCGCCCTGCCGGGCCAGCCCGGGGCCGAGCGCGAGACCGGTCGACGGCGGCGGCACGAGCAGGCCGCGCAGTTCCCATGTGCCGGGCATCTGCGGCACCTGCGGCAGCTTGCGATCGCCCGCGAGCGGCAGCCAGCCCAGGTCGACCAGCATCGGCCCGCCCTGCGACGGCAGGAAGATGCAATACACGCGCACACCGGCGCGGCCGTTGCGCTGCTGGTTGTCGAGCAGCAGGGCGTCGCGCGCGTCGAACACGCCGGTGCCGACGGCCCAGTCGTATTCGCGGGCGCGGGCCGCATCGCCGGCCAGCGACAGCGGCTGCGGCGTGCGCGAGCGCATCACCTGCGCGGCGGCATCGAGCATCGCCTGCTTCTCGATCGCCCGTCGCGACTGCCATAGGCCAAGGTTGCCGAACAGCGTGATCGCCAGCAGCGCGGCGATCCAGCCGACGATGAGGTTACGGCGGCGGCTCACGACTTCCTCGCCCCGCGCTGCGATAATCCCGGCCACGCCCAGTCGCGGGCCCCGTTGGAGGCCGCCATGAACGATTCGCTCAAGACATTGCTGATCATCGCGTTCCTGATCGTCATCCTGTGGAACCTGGGCGCCGGCCTCTATTACATGCTCGTGGACAAGGGCGAGAGCAAGCGCACCGTGAATGCGCTGACCCGCCGCATCGCGCTGTCCATCGCGCTGATCCTGCTGGTGGTGCTGGCCAACTACATGGGCTGGATCAAGTTCCACGGCGGGCCGTGAAGAGCCGGGGTTCGTTATTCGGGATTCGGGATTCGTAAAAGCAAAAGAGCGACGGCATGCCGTCGCTTCTTGCTTTGGGGATCCAGGTTTTCGCTTTTGCTTCTACGAATCCCGAATCCCCATTCCCGAATCCCGGCTTACAGCACGTAGACGAACAGGAACAGGCCCAGCCACACCACGTCGACGAAGTGCCAGTACCAGGCCACCGCTTCGAAGGCGAAGTGGCTGTCCTTGGTGAAGTGGCCCTTCAGGCAGCGGAACCAGATCACCGCCAGCATGATCGTGCCGAGCGTGACGTGCGCGCCGTGGAAGCCGGTGAGCATGAAGAAGGTCGAACCGTAGATGCCCGAACCCAGCGTCAGGTTCAGCTCGGTGTAGGCGTGGATGTACTCCTCCGCCTGGAAGAACAGGAACAGCGCGCCCAGCAGCACCGTCAGGCCCAGGAAGACCAGCAGCTGCGTGCGGTGGCCGGCCTTCAGCGCGTGGTGCGCGATGGTGACGGTGATGCCGGAGGTCAGCAGGATCAGCGTGTTGAGCAGCGGCAGGCCCCAGGCCGGAATCGTCTGGTAGACGCCGCCGATGGCGCCCGGGCCGTTGCTCGGCCAGGCGTCGCTGAAGTTCGGCCACAGCAGGGCGTTGGTCATCACGCCGTCGCCTTCGCCGCCGAGCCACGGCATCGCGTAGTGGCGGGCGTAGAACAGCGCGCCGAAGAAGGCGCCGAAGAACATCACCTCGGAGAAGATGAACCAGATCATCCCCATGCGGAACGAGGTGTCGACCTGCTTGTTGTAGTTGCCGCGCACCGATTCGCGCACGACGTCGCTGAACCAGCCGAACAGCACGCCGACCATCAGCGCGATGCCGAAGAAGAACACCGGCTTGCCCCAGCTGACTTCGTTGAACCAGCTGGCGATGCCGAGCATCGTGGTGAACAGCGCGATCGAACCGAGGAACGGCCAACGGCTGCTGTGCGGCACGAAGTAGGTGTTGGCGTCTGGCGAGTGGGCTTGGGCCATGGCGGCGTTCCGGTCAGTGATGCGATTACAAGGAAGTGGGATGCGTCAGGGCGCCGACATCGGCGAGGGGGCGGCCTTCGCCGTTCCCTGCGCCTGGGCGGTGAGCGCGTCGTTCTTGAAGAAGGTATACGACAAGGTGATGGTCTTCACGTCGGCCGGCAGGTTCGGATCGACGATGAAGCGCACCGGCATGTCGCGCACTTCGCCGGCCTTGAGCGTCTGGGCCGTGAAGCAGAAGCATTCGGTCTTGCTGAAGTAGCCCGAGGCGCGCGCCGGCGCGACCGAGGGCACCGCGCTGCCGACGACGGTGCGGTCGGCGGTGTTGCGCGCGTGGTAGGTGGTCTCGTAGAGCTCGCCGGGGACGACCTGCATGGTCACCTTGTTCGGCGTGAACTCCCACGGCAGCTTCGAGTTGACGCCGCCGTCGAACTGCACGGTGATCACGCGCTTGGCCGGCGTGGCCGTGGCGTCCTGCACGCCTTCGGCCGCGGTGCGTTCCAGGCGGATGCCGAAAACCTTTTCGCAGGCGATGCGGTACAGCGGTACCAGCGCGAAGGTGAGCGCGAACGCGCCGATCGCGACCACGACCATCTTGGTCAGGCCGGCGCTCTTGCGCGGCTGATCGCTCGCGCCGCTCATTTGCCCATCGTCCCGCTGAGGATGAAGACGACGTAGATCAGCACCGCGACACCGGCGATCCACAACGCCGTGCGGCGCGCGGCCTTGCGGCGGGCGGCGAGATCGGCGGCGTTGTGGTCGGGCTGGTTCATGGTCGTCTCGTTTCGGCTCGCGGGCCTTTGCTTCTACGGAGCCCCCTCAAGTTAAGGGGGCGGCCGTTGCTGCGCGCAGCGTAGCAACGGCGGGGTTGTGGAAGCATGAGGCGGTATCCGGAGCCGGTACCTCTCGCGCTTTACTCAATCAACAGCAGATCAATGCGTGATGTCGCCGTGCGCCAGGTCGCCGTCACGAATGACCGGCGGCGTGCTGAAGGTGTGGTGCGGCGCCGGGCTCGGCACGGTCCACTCCAGGCCACGCGCAGTCGGCCACGCACGCGCTTCGGCCTTGACGCCCACGGCCTTCGAGCGCCACAGGATGAAGGCCATCATGAACGGCGTGACGAACATGCCGAACGCGCCGATCGAGCTGACCAGGTTCCAGTCCGCGAACACGACGTTGTAGTCCGGGATGCGGCGCGGCATGCCGGCCAGGCCAAGGAAGTGCTGCGGGAAGAACAGCAGGTTGACGAAGATCATCGTCCACCAGAAGTGAAACTTCGCCATGCCTTCGCTGTACATGCGGCCGGTCCACTTCGGCCACCAGTAGTACACGGCGGCGATGATGGAGAACAGCGCGCCGGTCACCAGCACGTAGTGGAAGTGCGCGACCACGAAGTAGGTGTCGTGGTACTGGAAGTCGGCCGGGACGATGGCCAGCATCAGGCCCGAGAAACCGCCGATGGTGAACAGGATCACGAACGCCAGCGCCCACAGCATCGGCGCTTCGAACGAGATCGAGCCGCGCCACATCGTGGTGACCCAGTTGAACACCTTCACGCCCGTCGGCACGGCGATGAGCATCGTGGCGAACATGAAGTAGATCTCGCCACCCAGCGGCATGCCGACGGTGAACATGTGGTGCGCCCACACGATGAACGAGAGGAAGGCGATCGACGCGGTCGCGTACACCATGGCCTGGTAGCCGAACAGCGGCTTGCGGCTGAAGGTCGGGATGATTTCCGACACGACGCCGAAGGCCGGCAGGATCATGATGTAGACCTCGGGGTGACCGAAGAACCAGAAGATGTGCTGGAACATCACCGGGTCGCCGCCGCCAGCCGCGTTGAAGAACGAGGTGGCGAAGAACTTGTCGGTCAGCAGCATCGTCACGGCGCCGGCGAGCACCGGCATCACCGCGATCAGCAGGAAGGCGGTGATCAGCCAGGTCCAGCAGAAGATCGGCATCTTCAAAAGGTCGATGCCCGGGGCGCGCATGTTGAGCACGGTGGCGATCACGTTGATCGCGCCCATGATCGAGCTGATGCCCATCATGTGGATGGCGAAGATCGCGAAGGCCACGTTGCTGCCGCCCTGCAGCGAGAGCGGCGGATACAGCGTCCAGCCGCCGGCCGGCGCGCCGCCCGGCAGGAACAGCGTGAGCAGCAGCATCGCGAAGGCGAACGGCAGGATCCAGAAGGACCAGTTGTTCATGCGCGGCAGCGCCATGTCCGGCGCGCCGATCTGCAGCGGGATCATCCAGTTGGCCAGGCCGACGAAGGCCGGCATCACGCCGCCGAAGATCATGACCAGCGCATGCACGGTGGTCATCTGGTTGAAGAACATCGGTTCGACGAACTGCAGACCCGGCTTCATCAGTTCGGCACGGATCACCACCGACATGGCGGCGCCGATGATGAACATGATGAAGCTGAAGATCAGGTACAGCGTCCCGATGTCCTTGTGGTTCGTCGAGAAGAACCAGCGCTCGATGAAGCCCTGCTTGTGGGCGTGCTCATCGTGATGGTGGGTGTCAGCGTGCGTGACGGCCATGGCCTACCTCAGGAGATGCGGGACGATCAGCCGGCGACCGGCGTCTGCTTTTCAGCAGAAGCGGCCGTGGCGTCGGTGTTCGGGGTGGTGGCTTCCGGCTGCGCCGGGGCGGCCGGCGGGGCGGCCGGAGCCGGTGCCGGGGCGTTCTTCGCCTTCTGCGCCGCCAGCCACTGCTGGTACTCGGCCTTGGTCACGGCCTTGACCACGATCGGCATGAAGCCATGGTCCTTGCCGCACAGCTCGGCGCACTGGCCGCGGTAGATGCCCGGCTTGGAGATGTCGGTCCAAGCTTCGTTGACGATGCCCGGGATCGCGTCCTGCTTCCAGCCCAGCGCCGGCACCCACCACGCATGGATCACGTCGTCGGCGGTGATGACGAAGCGGATCTTGGTGTCGATCGGCAGGACCAGGACGTTGTCCACATCCAGCAGGTAGTGCGGGTGGTTCGCGTCGCGCGCGTCCTTGCCGCTCTGGCGGATCTCGTCGCTCTTGCGGTCCAGGCGGCTGGTGAAGCCGACGTTCTCGCCCAGGTAGTCGTACTTCCACATCCACTGGTAGCCGGTGATCTTGACGGTCATCTCGGCGTTGCGGGTGTCGTACATCTTGATCAGCTTGCTGGTGGCCGGAAAGGCCATCAGGACCAGCAGCACCACCGGGACGACGGTCCAGATGATTTCCAGGCGCGTGCTGTGGGTGAAGTCCTTGTCCGGCACGGCGCCCTTGGAGTGGCGGAACTTGAACATGGCCACGGCCATGGCGCCGAACACCAGGATGCCGATGACCACGCACACCCACAGGGCGAACATGTGCGCCGAATAGGCGTTGGCGGACTGGACGGTGACGCCCTGGCCCATGTTGAGCTGCCACGGCTTCGGATCGGCCGCCTGCGCACTGGCAAGGACCGGCAGCGCCATCGCGGCGATGCCCGCGCCCCACTGCTTGAAACGACCGGCTTTCATCTGTTCGAGCCCCAGAAATGCGCTGAGTAAATGGTGGAAACTGGCTGAGCCGTTCGGCTTGGCTTGCGGGCTCATCCGGTGCACGGGGTGGATATCCCAGTCCGGAAGGCCACCAAACAGGCATCCGGATTCCGCCCCGCGTAACCGCTCATTTTACCGACCGCACGCGAACCCAACAACCGCAACTATCAAACGACACGGGACTGTCGGCAAATTTCGCAACATTCAAGGCGTCGATCGCACCTCCCGGGGGCGGCCGGCGGGACGGTAGCAGGCCATCCGCGCAACACCGGCGGCGACCCGGACGCTCTAGACTATTGGGCTTCCCACGGCTGTCCCATGGCCCCATGACCACCCATTCCGCCACCGCCGTCGCCAGCGACGGCCCGCCGGCGCCGCATGCGCTGATCACCCCCGAACTCCCGCCGGCCCCCGCCGCCGCCCGCGCAGCCATCACGGCCGGCTGGGTCCGCGACGAGGCCGCCCACGTTCGCGCCCTGCTCGAACAGGCCCGCCTGCCCGACGCCGACCGCGCCGCCGCGCAGGCCACGGCCGCAGACCTGGTCCGCCGGGTCCGCGCCCGCGCCCAGGACCAGGGCGCGATCGAAGCCTTCATGCGCCAGTACGACCTGGGCAGCGAGGAAGGCGTCCTTCTGATGTGCGTGGCCGAAGCCCTGCTGCGCATTCCGGACCAGGACACCGCCGACAGGCTCATCCGCGACAAGCTCGGCGATGCGGACTGGAAGAAGCACATGGGCCAGTCGGACTCGGTCCTGGTCAACGCCTCCACCTGGGGCCTGATGCTGACCGGACACCTGGTCGACCTGGCCGACGACACCAAGCGCGACGTGCACGGCGCCTTCAAGCGCCTGCTCGGCCGCGTCGGCGAGCCGGTGATCCGCCTGGCCGTGCGCCAGGCGATGAAGATCATGGGCCACCAATTCGTCATGGGCCGCACCATCGGCGAGGCGCTGTCGCGCTCGCAGAAGAACGGCAACGCCGCCTACCGCTATTCGTTCGACATGCTGGGCGAAGGCGCGCTCACCACCAAGGACGCGCTGCGCTACCAGCAGGCGTACCGCGATGCGATCCACGCGATCGGCAAGAGCGGCAACTTCGTCGGCGGCGATGTGTTCGCCACGCCGTCGATCTCGGTCAAGCTCTCCGCCCTGCATCCGCGCTACGAGCACGCCAAGCGCGAACGCGTTTTTGCCGAACTCGTGCCGCGCGTGCTCGAGCTGGCGCAGATGGCCAAGTCCTACGGCATCGGCTTCACCGTCGACGCCGAGGAAGCCGACCGCCTCGAACTCTCGCTCGACGTCATCGCCGCCGCGTATTCGGACAAGTCGCTCGAGGGCTGGGAAGGCTACGGCCTGGCGATCCAGGCGTACCAGAAGCGCGCGCCGGAAGTGATCGACTTCATCGCCGATCTGGCCCGCCGCACCGGCCGCCGCATTCCGGTGCGCCTGGTGAAGGGCGCGTACTGGGACAGCGAAGTGAAGCGTGCGCAGGTCGACGGCCAGCTCGGCTATCCGGTGTTCACGCGCAAGCCCAACACCGACGTCAGCTACCTGGCCAACGCACGCAAGATGCTGGAAGCCGGCGACGCGATCTATCCGATGTTCGCCACGCACAACGCCCAGACCATCGCGACGATCCACCAGCGCGCGAAGGCCATGGGCCGGCAGAAGCATTTCGAGTTCCAGAAGCTGCACGGCATGGGCGACGACCTGTACGCCGAAGTGATTCCGGCCGATCGCCTCGACGTGCCGTGCCGCGTGTACGCGCCGGTGGGTTCGCACGAGGACCTGCTGCCGTACCTGGTGCGTCGCCTGCTCGAGAACGGCGCCAACTCCAGCTTCGTCAACCGCATCACCGACGAGGACATCGCCATCGATGACCTCATCCACGATCCGGTCGCCACCGTTTCCGCATTCGAATCCATCGCGCACCCGCGCATCCCGCAGCCGCTCGATCTGTACCGCAGCTTCGGCATCGACAGGACCAACTCCATGGGCATCAACCTCGCCAACGACGATCAACTGCGCGCGCTCGCCGAGCAGATCAACGCCGCCGCGCGCGCAGACTGGCGCGCCGCGCCGCTGGTGCCGGGTGCGAACGTGTCCGGCCCGGACATCGCCGTGACCAACCCGGCCGATCGCCGCCAGGTCGTGGGCCAGTGGAAGGCCGCCGACAGCGCGACTGTCGAGAAGGCCGTGCAGAACGCGGTGAAGGCCGCCGACGGCTGGAACACCACGCCGGCCGCCAGCCGCGCCGCGATCCTCGAACACGCCGCCGACCTGCTCGAGCAGCGGATGCCGCAGTACCTCGCGCTGTGCACGCGCGAAGCCGGCAAGTCGATTCCCGACGGCGTGGCCGAAGTGCGCGAGGCCGTCGACTTCCTGCGCTACTACGCCGGCCAGGCGCGCAAGCAGTTCGCCATCGAAGCGCTGCCGGGCCCGACGGGCGAGTCCAATACGCTGCAGCTCTCCGGCCGCGGCGTGTTCGTCTGCATCAGCCCGTGGAACTTCCCGCTGGCGATCTTCGCCGGCCAGATCGCGGCGGCGCTCGCCGCCGGTAACGCCGTCATCGCCAAGCCGGCCGAGCAGACCAACCTCATCGGCTACTACGCGGTGAAGCTGCTGCACGAAGCCGGCATTCCGGAAGCCGTGCTGCAGTTCCTGCCGGGAGACGGCGCCACCGTCGGCGCCGCGCTGACCAAGGACCCGCGCATCGCCGGCGTCGCCTTCACCGGCTCGACCGACACCGCGCGCGCGATCAACCGTGCGCTCGCCGCGCGCGACGCCGCCATCGGCGTGCTGATCGCCGAGACCGGCGGCCAGAACGCGCTGATCGCCGATTCGTCCTCGCTGCCGGAGCAGGTCGTCAAGGACGCGATCGCCTCGGCCTTCACCTCCGCCGGCCAGCGTTGCTCGGCCGCGCGCGTGCTGTTCGTGCAGGACGACATCGCCGACAAGGTCACCACCATGCTCGCCGGCGCCATGGCCGAGCTGAAGGTCGGCGACCCGGGCCTGCTGTCCACTGACGTCGGCCCGGTGATCGACGAGGACGCGCTGAAGATGCTGCGCGACCACGCCGAGCGCATGGACCGCGAAGCGACCAAGATCGCCGAGGTCGCACTCGACGGCGAGGCCGCCAACGGCAGCTTCTTCGCCCCGCGCGCCTACACGCTCAAGTCGCTGGACCAGCTGCACAAGGAAGTCTTCGGGCCGGTGCTGCACGTGATCCGCTGGAAGGCGGACCAGCTCGACGCCGTCATCGACCAGATCAACGCCACCGGCTACGGCCTGACGCTGGGCATTCATTCGCGCATCGACGAGACGATCGAGAAGATCGCTTCGCGGGTGAAGGTGGGCAACTGCTACGTCAACCGCAACCAGATCGGCGCGGTCGTCGGCGTGCAGCCCTTCGGCGGCCAGAACCTGTCCGGCACCGGCCCCAAGGCCGGCGGCCCGCACTACCTTCCGCGCTTCGCGACCGAGAAGACCATCACCGTCAACACGACGGCCGCAGGCGGCAACGCGTCGTTGCTGACGCTGGGCGACTGAGTCGCAAGGCGGCCCAGCCGCCATCGCAGTCCCACCGACGGCCCCGGCATCCACCGGGGCCGTCGTCGTATGGGGGCCGTTGAGGCGCAGACCGACAGACGATTCGGAGAAATCTGACGAGATTTCATGGACTTGTTGCGTCGCTGTCATCGGGCTGTGATGTCGACGCCTGGCTTGTGATGGCGATTTCAAGCCGCGGGCGGCGGGGGAAGTGAGGGTTGGGGTCCGGCGGGACGGTGACGTCCTCCGGATCGTCCTCCACCTCCGAGAGCCGCCATGCCCAAGCATCCGCCGCAACGCCGCCTACTGACCCTCGCACTGCTGTCCGCCCTCGCCGGCCCCGCCTTCGCCGGCGGAAATTGCCAACTCTTTGATGACAGCGGCGCGGCGCTGACGATCGACAGCACCGCCGCGGGCGCCGAGGCACTGGCCTGCGGGCCCGACGCCAAGGCCTCGGGCGATGGCGCCGTGGCCGTCGGCGACGAAACCACCGCCTCGGGCAGGAACGCCACAGCGGTCGGCTCGTGGATCGACCTTGATGGCGACGGTGCGGTCGATCCCGACGAGATCACCTGGGCCAAGGGCGACGGCGCGACCGCGCTCGGCGCTGCGTCGCAGGCACTGGGCACGTCCAGTGTCGCGGTCGGCGTGCGCTCGGTCGCGAGGGGCGACAATAGCGTCGCCGTCGGCAACCAGGCGCAAACGCAGGCGCAGGTCACCACGACCACGAAGACCACGGTCCAGGGCACGCCCAACACGGTCACCACGACCACCTCGGTCGCGCCTTCCTCCGCCAGCCAGTCCGGCAGCATCGCCATGGGCAGCCAGGCGCGCGCCAACGGGAGCAACGACATCGCGATGGGCACCGGCGCGACGGTCGAGAAGGTCGCCGCCACCCTTAGCATGAGCACCACCGGCGGCGTCAGCACACTGGTGCAGACCACGACCGCGGGTCCGGCCTCCAACAGCATGGCCGTCGGCAACGCGGCGCGCGCGAACGGCGATGGCACGATCGTCATCGGCGCCAACGCGTTGGCCGAAGCGAAGGTCGGCCAGACGCTCACGGGCTTTGGCAGCACCAGCAACTACTTCACCGTCGGTCCGGCGAACAACACGACTGTGATCGGCAACGGCGCCCGTGCGCTTAGCGGCAACAGCGTGGTGATCGGCGCCGGCGCGCAGACGCTCGGCGACGGCCTCGACCCGACAGGCACCAAGCTGCTGAAAGACCAGAACAACACCGTCGTCGGCGTGGAAGCCGCATCGGTACGTGGCTGGGGCACGGCGTTGGGCTACCGCGCGATCGCGTACGGCTACCAGTCCACTGCCATCGGCTCGCGCAGCTACGCCGTCGCATATCAGTCCACGTCGCTGGGCGGGCTGCTCGACCTGGGCGCCATCTTCCCGGGCTCCGGCCTGTCCACCGTGTTCACCCAATCGCTCGGCACCGGCTCGCAGGCCCTGGGCAACGGCTCACGCACGTTCGCCAACTACGACACGGCGGTGGGACCGGCCGCGGCCACCAGCTCGTTCTATAGCGCCGAAGGCGGAACCGCGCCTTACCAGTCCAACGACATGACGGTGATCAACGGCGCCACCGCGCTAGGGTTCCGCTCCTTCGCACGCGGCCACCTGAGCACCGCCATCGGCGCACAGAGCCTGGCCAACGATGCGTTCGCTGTCGCGATCGGCAACGACACCGTGGCCTGGGGCATGCGCAGCATCGCGCTGGGCGACAGCGCCGTCGCCACCTGGCACGACGACATCGCAATCGGCACCAACGCCCATGCGTGGGGCGGCTATGGCACCGGCAATATCGCCCTGGGTGTCGACGCGCGTGTCGGCAACAGCAGCGGCGACGACATTTCCAACGCCATCGCCCAGGGCACCGAAGCCGAGGCGATGGCGGACGAGGCAGCCGCCCTGGGCCATGCCGCTTCGGCCAGCGGGATCGCTTCCGTCGCCGTGGGCAATGAAAGCCAGGCCAGCGGCACGTCGGCCGCGGCCTTCGGCGATAGCGCGGTGGCCAGTGGCGAATTCGCCAGCGCCCTGGGCAACTATGCCTACGCCAGCGGCGACTACGCCCTGGCGGCCGGCAGCAACGCCTTCGCGATGGGATTGAACAGCACCGCCGTCGGCTACAACAGCTACGCCTCGGGCGATGACAGCGCTGCGTTCGGCAGCTATGCGATCGCCGATGCCATGTCCGCGTCGGCGTTCGGCACCGGTGCGAAGGCGACGGGCGAAGTCAGCGTCGCCATCGGCAACTACTCGATTGCCGGCGCCACCATGTCGATCGCGCTCGGCGGTGCCGCTGATGCCCGGGCATTCAAGTCCATCGCCATTGGCACCAATTCGATTGCCTCCGGCGACCAGTCGACCGTTCTTGGCAGCGACGCGCAGGCGCAGGCCGCCAACAGCGTCGCCATCGGCGCCGGCTCGATCGCGAATCGGGCGAACACCGTCTCGGTGGGTACCGCCGGCAATGAACGCCAGATCGCGAATGTCGCCGCCGGCACGGAGGACACCGACGCGGTCAACGTCGCCCAGCTCAACACCGCGCTGGCCAACGTCGACGACACCGTCGGCGAACTCGACGACGCGGCCGTGAAGTACGACGACGCCACCACGCGCGACAAGGTGACGCTGGGCGGAACCACGGGCACCACGATCACCAACCTGCGCGCGGGTCTGGCGACCAATGACGCCGTCAACGTCGGCCAACTGCGTTCGGTGATCAACGCCTTCGGCGGCGGCGCCACGCTCGACGGCAGCGGCATGATGACGATGCCGACCTTCCAGGTGCTTGGCGGGCAATACAGCACCGTCACGGAAGCCTTCTCCGCGCTCGGCGCCGGCATCACCGGGCTGAGCAACCGCCTCACGCTCGTGGAGAACCACTTCTCCGGCCCGCATACCGACGTGCCGATCGGCACCGGCAGCGGCCTGCCGATCGGCGAAGGCAGCGTCGCCGTCAGCAGTCGCGACACGGCGGTGGGCACCGGCGCGAATGTGCGCTCGGACAGCAGCACCGCGGTGGGCGTCAACGCCACCGTCGGCGCCTCCGCCAGCAACTCCGTCGCCCTCGGCGCGGACGCGCGCGTTACCGCGCAATCCGGCACGGCCGTTGGCCAGGGCGCATCGGTGACGGCGAGGAACTCGGTGGCCCTGGGACAGGGCTCGATCGCCAACGAGGCCAACACCGTGTCTGTCGGCAGCGCAGGCAACACGCGTCGCGTCACCAACGTCGCCGCCGGCGTGAATGCCAGCGACGCGGTGAACGTGCAGCAGATGCAGGCCGGCGACGCGCAAGCCGTGGCATCGGCGAACGCCTACACCGACGCCACCGCGACGCAGACCCTCACCCGCGCCAATGCCTACACCGATAGCCGCTACCAGGGACTGAGCGATTCGTTCACCGAACTGAAGAACGACATCGGCTACCGGCTGGGCAAGCAGGACGAGCGCATCGACCGCCAGGGTGCGATGAGCGCGGCGATGATGAACATGTCCATCAACGCCGCCAACTCGCGCAGTCCGCGCGGTCGCATCGCCGTCGGCGCCGGTTGGCAGAACGGCGAAAGCGCGATGTCCGTCGGTTACTCCAAGGCCATCGGCGACCGCGCTTCGTTCTCGATCGACGGCGCCTTCAGCAGCGACGACAGCTCCGCGGGCATCGGCTTCGGCGTCGATCTCTGAGTTCCTCCGACACGCGGCGCCCGTCATGGGCGCCGCGACACCCCTACGCACTCCCAAGGAATCCCTTATGAATCTTCGCCGCACTCTGCTGAGCGTCCTGATCGCCGGCGCCTGCACGCCCGCGTTCGCCGCCACGGTGGACCTGTCCTCGCTCGACGACGCCAGCGTCTCCGGGCGTTTCATCGTGAAGTACCGCAGCGGCAGCGCCGAGCGCGTGCAACCGCAGGCGCGGGCCAAGGCCCTGGCCGCGGCGGCCGAACGCGCACGCCCGCAGATGGGCGCACGTATCGCCGGCCTGCGCGGCGCCGCTGCATTGCGCGTCGACACGCTGCGCGCCACCGCCACCGGCAAGCACGTCGTGCGCGCTTCGCAGCGACTGGATCGCGCGCAGGCCGAAGCGCTGATGCGCGCGATCGCCAGCGATCCCAATGTCGAATACGTGGGTGTGGACCGCCTGATGCACGCAAGCGCAATGCCCAACGATCCGGTGTTGGCCACGCACCAGATGTGGCACTACGGCACCGGCAGCGGTGGCGCGCGCGTGACCAGCGCATGGGCGCAAGGCGCGACGGGCGCCGGCGTCGTGGTCGCGGTGCTCGACACCGGCGCCACGCATCACGCCGACCTGGTGGCGAATCTGTTGCCGGGCTACGACTTCATCACCGACAAGGAACTGTCGGGTCGCCCGACGGACGAGCGCGTGCCCGGCGGTTGGGACCTGGGCGACTTCACCACGGCCGGCCAGTGCGCTCCGGGTTCGCAGCCCAGCAACAGCAGCTGGCATGGCACGCACGTGAGCGGCACCATCGCGGAAGTGACGAACCACGGCATCGGCGGCGCGGGTGTCGCCTACAACGCCAAGGTCGTTCCGGTGCGAGTGCTCGGCCGCTGCGGTGGCTACACGTCGGACATCAACGACGCCATCGTATGGGCGGCGGGTGGCCACATCGACGGCGTGGCCGACAATCCGAATCCGGCGGAAGTGATCAACATGAGCCTGGGTGGCTCGCATGCCTGCGAAGCCGATACGCAGGCCGCGATCGACCGAGCCGTGTCACTGGGCGCGACCGTGGTCGTCGCGGCGGGCAACGACAACGAGGACGTGTCGGGCCACGCGCCCGCCAGTTGCGCACGCGTAGTCGCGGTGGGCGCGACGGGTTACAGCGGACAGCGCGCGAGTTACTCCAACTATGGTCCCGGCGTGGACCTGGCCGCGCCCGGTGGCGCGGGTGTGGAGGGATCGCCCAACGGCTACATCTGGTCCACCCACAACACCGGCAAGACCGTTCCCGAAGGCGATCGCTACGTCGGCATGACCGGCACCTCGATGGCGACCCCGCACGTCGCCGGCGTCGTCGCGCTCATGCAGAGCGTCGCGCCCACGCCACTCACGCCGGCGCAGGTCGAAGGGCTGTTGAAGGCGTCCGCGCGCCCATTCCCGTCGAAGCCGGACCGGGTCATCGGCTCGGGCATTCTCGACGCATCCGCCGCGGTCGATCGCGCGAAGACCTTCGGCCAACCGCTGCAGGCCGCCCCGCTCACCAACAATGTGGCCGAAGCGATGCCGCCACTGGCCGCCGGGCAGAGCACGCTGTACGCCATCGTCGTGCCGGCCAACGCGACGAAGCTGGAGCTCACCAGCTATAGCGGGCGCGGCACGCTGTCGGTGTACGCGAACTACGAAACCGAACCGATGCAGTCGGCGAACATCGCCTCGTCGGTGCGTCCCGGCACCAACCAGGTCATCAGCATCGCCTCGCCCGCCGCCGGCACGTACTACTTCAAGGTGGTGGCGACCGCAGATGCAGCCGGCGTGCTGATACGCGCGCGCATCTACTGATTGCAGGACGGCCGCAGCCGGGGCCTCACGGGCCCCGGCTTTTTTCTTAAGCGAAAAGTTCTCATGCGTCATTCCATCCGCACGCTCGTGGTGCCATTGCTGCTGATCTGTGCCGCATGCGGCCCGAAGCCGCCCGCGCAGGACGTCAAGACTCCATCGCACGCGATTGCGCCGCTGCATACGGTTTCGCCCGCTTCGCCGCGCCGTCTTCGCATAGGCGAGCAACTCGTGCTCCAGTTCGATGCGAGCCCGGCGAGCGGCTATTCCTGGAGCTTCGCCGGCCCGCTTCCGCCCATCCTGCGCATGGAGCGCGACCCCGCGCAGGTGCCGCCGGAAGTGCCGCGCGACGCCACGGTGCAGACCTGGACGTTCCGCGCCGAGCACGCCGGCCGCGCCAGACTGTCCTTCGTCTACGGGCATCCGTGGAGAGCACGTTACGCGCCGCCTGTCTACCGGGAGTTCGACGTGCAGGTCGAATGACGCCGCACGGCATATCGCCTGCAAGTCCACCGCTAAGTACGCTCGGCGAAGCACGACAATGAACGCCGGGTATCACGCGTATGCGCCTTCCGATCTACCGGTTCGGGGAGTTCGAACTCGATCCAGCCGCGCGCGAACTCCGACGTCGGGGCGAGCGCGTACCGTTGCCGCCGAAGTCGTTCGACTCCCTGGCCTACCTCATCGCCCATCGCGAACGCGCGGTGGGCCGCGATGAACTCATCGCCGCGGTTTGGGGACGCGTGGACATCACCGATACGGTGGTCGCGCAAACCATGCTGCGGGCGCGCAAGGCACTGGGTGACCAGGGCGAGTCGAGCCAGTGCTACGTACGAACCGTGCCCCGCTTCGGCTATCACTGGGTCACCTCCGTGGAGGAAATCTGGCGTGCGCCGGTCGCGACCGCTACGCCGCCGACGTCCGTAGAACCGGCAACACCCGCGCGTGAGGAGAACGCAGCGCGACCGCACGCTCGCCCATGGCGCGTGCTGGTCCTGGTCGCATCGATCGCGGGCATCGCTCTGGCCGGCCTGATGACCGGACGCGCCTTGCGCACGCCACAGGCTCCGCGTGCGGAGAAGGCCGTCGCCAATGCCGTGCTCGTGCTTCCCGTGACCGTCGCGCATGGCGAGGCAGAGGATGCATGGGTGCGGCTGGGCGCGATGGACTACATGGCCAGCCGCCTGCGTCACGGCGGGTTGCCCGTCGTGCCCAGCGAGCAGGCCCTGCACCTGAGCGCGATGGCACGCGCGCAGTCGCTTGATGTCGAACGCGCTGCCCAGCTTGGGGAAATCGCGGATGCGCGCTGGGTCGTCGCACCGCAGGCCGAACGCGACGCGCGCGGCTGGCGTGTCCGGCTGACCGTGTTCGAAGCAGGGCGTGAGAAAGCGATCGAAGCGCGTGGCACGAGCGCGCTCGCCGCCACGGCGGCGGCGGTGAATGCCTGGCTTCGGCGCGTGCATCCGGAGAACATGCGATCGGATCCCGGCCCGAGCGACTTCGATCAACGCCTGCAGCAGATCGATGCGGAGCTGCTGGCCGGGCAGCTCGATGCTGCGCGCCAGCTGATCGAATCGGTTCCGCCCGATGCGCGCGCCCAGCCCGCGCTGCGCGTACGCGAGGGACAGCTCGCGTTCCGCACCGGCCGCGTGGACGAAGCGGCGGCGATCTTCCAGGAGACGCTCGCGCGCACCGGACTGACGCCGGAAGTGCGTGCGCGCACGCTCATGGGCCAGGGTGCAGTGGAGATCCGCCGCGGCGAAGCCGTTCGCGCGGAACGTCATTACACCGAAGCGCTGAAGCTGCTGCCCGGTCTGGTGCGGGTCGACGATCCGACGATGGCCGGCAATGCCTACAACGGCCTGGGCGTGGCGCTGGTGCTCCAGGGACGCATGAACGAGGCCGTGCTCAACATGGGCATGGCGCGTGTGGAAATGCAGCGCTCCGGCAACCTGATCGAGGCGGCCTCGGTCGGCGCCAACCTGGGCATGATCGAGCAGCAGCGGCGTCATTACCCGCAGGCGATGCAGGAGTTCGATCGCGCCATCGATGTGTTCGAACGTTTCGACGTGCGCGACCACATGGCCGCGGCGCTCATGGCAAAGGCCGGCGCGCAGCTGGACATGGTGCAGGCCGACGCGGCGGCGGCGAGCATCGCGCGTGCGCGTTCGTTGATGGGGTCGGTAGAGGATCGCGTGTTGTCCGCGCGGATCGCGGCGTTGAGCGCGAGGATCAACCTGATGCGCGGACGGCTCCGGGATGCGTCACGCGACATCGCCCGCCTACGCGCGCTCGACACTTCACAGCAGAGCGACGGCATGACGGTTCGCGAGCTGGAGATGCGCGCCCTGCTCGTGCGCGGCGACGCCGTCGGCGCGGCGCGCCTGGCGCGCGCGTCGCTGCCCCGGGATGCGTTCGTTTCCGGAGGCCTGTCGTTGACCGCAGTGCAGGCCGCGCTGGCGATGCAGGACGAGGCCACATCATCGCGATGGCTCGCCTACCGCGACCGAATTCCCGCTGCCCAGCGCAGCGTGGACTGGGACATCGCCGAGGCATTGCTCGCACAGTCGCGTGCGCGCACGCGCGATGCGTTGTCGAAAGCGGACGGCGCGGTAGCGCGTGCCGAAAGCACCGGCAGCCCGGACGAACGCGTGCAAACCGGCGTGTTCAAGGCGCGGCTGTTGCGCATGCAGGGAAATGTCGAGGCCGCGGTGCCCGTGCTCGGTGACCTGGATGCGTTCGCCGCGAGGGATTACCGCGTGGCGTGGGAAACGCTGGCGGTATACCGCGTCCTGCGCGACGAAGCGATGAGCCGCGCCGCATCGGCGCGCGTGCAGGCGCTGCGCGGCGAGCGGGATCCGGCCATCGTGCCGGCACTATGAGCGCGCGTTCGTCGGGCCACAAAAGAAAAGCCCCGCCGAAGCGGGGCTTTTGCGTACAGCATGTCGCGATGCGATCAGAACTTGTACTGCGCCGAAACGCCGTACAGGTTGGCGTGACCATCGAACGGACCGACCAGGTGCGAACCGCCCGAGGTGATGTCGATCTTCGGCGAATCCGGCTCGATGCGGGTGTAGCCGAAGTTGACTTCCAGGGCCTGGGTGGCCATCCAGCTGGCGCCGATCGAGTACCACATGCGGTTGGCATCCGGCAGACGCGGCGTGCGGGTCTCGATGTGCGTCGGGGTTTCGTCATAGGCGACGCCACCACGCAGGACCCACGATTCGTTGAGCTTGAACTCGCCGCCCAGCGACGCGAACGTGCTGTCCTTCCACGCGAACGGCTCGACCGAATCCGGATCCGGATTGGCGAACTCGATGCGCACTTCGCGCAGCGATTCCCAGCCGGTCTCGGCGTACGAGGCCATCATCGCGAAGCGGTCGGTGAAGTCGTAACGCAGGTCGACGTTCAGCACCGACGGCGTGGTCAGCTTGGCGGTGGCCTTGCCGTCCTGGAACAGCGCGCGGGTGGTCGGGCTGACCGAGAACACGCCGGCGACGTTGGTCGGCACGGTCCAGTCGGCGGTGCCGTCCAGCTCGTAGTCGATTTCCGAACGGTAGCTCACGCCGATGGCGAGCTTGTCGGTCGGCTTGAAGTTGGCACCCACGGTCCAGCCGAAGCCGGTGTCGTCACCCTGGATCTCGGCGAAACCGTCGGCCGCCTGCGGGCGGGCGAACGGCAGCAGACGCGTGGCCGGGTTGCTGGCCAGCAGCGTGCCAAAATCGACCGACTTCGACAGCGTCACATCGGCGCGCGAGTAGATGATGCCGGCGCCGACCGAGAAGCGGTCCGGAATGATGTCGAGCGCGGCGGCGAGCGTCAGGTCGACGATCTCGACATCGGAGGTGTGCGCGAAGTAGCGACCCTGCCAGTTGTCGTCGTACTCGGTCTTCAGGCCGAACGGCGCGCTGACCATGGCGCCGAACGCCAGGCCGTTGTCGAGCTTGTGGATGACCGAGAGCGCCGGCACGGCGGCGATGTCGCCGGCGTCGCCACCGTTGCCGCCGGTGAGCGGACGGCCTGCGGCGTCGGTGCCGGTGCCCTTGAATTCGTAGCTGAGGTCGATCGCGGTGACATCGACCTGCATGGTCGTGCCTTCAAAACGCGCCATCGTGGCCGGGTTGTTGGCGACGACCGAGGAATCGGTCTCGTTGACGCCAACGCCGGCGAAGGCGGCGCCGAGGCCCTTGACGCTGTTTTCCTTGAGCTGGAAACCCGAAGCGTGAACCTGACCAACCGCCAGCGCGCCGGCGATGCCGAGGGCGAGCGCCGACAGCTGAGTGAAACGAGAAGCAAGTTGCATGCGTGTAGTCTCCATTGGAGTATTTTTTGGTTCCGATGCCGTCATAGCCTTGGGCCCGGCCGGTCCGGGCGCCAGTGCGCGCCGGAAACCCCTCCCGACGTACGACGCCGTATGCACTATAACCCGCCTTTTAACCGGAGGCTAACAATAGCCGGCATGCCCGTCCGCACTTGTAAAACAGGGGTTTTTCCGTTGCCGGAGCACCGCGAATGCTGAATAGGCGGAGGGCGGCCCGGTGTTCGTGAGCATCCCCGGCCGGGAGCGCGTTCCGCTGCGCTGGGCGACCCCGGTCCTGTTCAGTGTGCTGTGGCTGTGTTTCATCACCGTGGAGGTGATGCCCGGCCAGGAGCAACGCCGCCTGCTCATGGAGTGGGGCGCGCTGTCCGGCGGGCTGGGCACCCCGGAGGCCTGGCTCACGGCGGTCCGCACCGGCAGCGTGCTGCGCCTGTTCACGGCGCTGTTCCTGCACGCGGACTGGGCGCATCTGCTGGGCAACCTCGTATTCCTGCTGATCTTCGGCCTGCCGGCCGAGCGCGCGATGGGCCCGTGGCGGCTGCTGATCCTGTTCCTGCTCGGCGGTGCGGTGGCGAACCTGGCGGCCGTGATCGCCATCGGCACCCCCGACCGCCTCATCATCGGGGCCAGCGGCGCGGTGTCGGCGCTGATCGGCGCCTACCTTGCGCTGTTCCCCGGCGCGAAGCTGGGGGTGGTGGTGCCGCTGGGCGTGTTCCTGCAGTTCGTGAAGGTGCCGGCGCCGCTGCTGATCGGCGTATGGGCGCTCCTGCAACTGGTCTTCACCTTTATCGGCCCCGCCTTCGGTGCGGTGGCCTGGTCGGCGCACCTGGCCGGCTTCGCCTTCGGCGGCGCGTTCGCACTGATCGCACGGGCCGGCATCGCGCGCCGACTGCGACGGCGGCGCGGGCTATGAACACCGCGGCTTGATTGCCTGCCGCGGCGTCCCCATCGTCAGCCTGCAACCCGACACATGCGATGCCCCCGACCATGTCCAAGCCGCTCTACAAGATCACCTTCCTCAACGCCGGCAAGGTGTACGAGCTCTACGCGCGCACGGTCGCTTCCGGCGCGCTGTGGGGCTTCACCGAAGTGAGCGAGCTGGTCTTCGACGTGCACGACGGCCTGGTCATCGACCCCACCGAAGAACGCCTGCGCGACGAGTTCGGCAACACGCGCGCCTTGCACCTGCCGATGCACAGCATCGTGCGCATCGAGGAAGTCGAGCGCAAAGGCCAGTCGGCGATCCGCGACGCGGCGACCGGCGAGAAGGTCGTCACGCCATTCCCGCTGCCGGCGAAGCCGCGTTGAGACGTGACGCGATGATCCGCTCATCGCATCGCGTCGTTATCGTGTTGCTTCTCGCGCTCGCCGCTTGCCAGCGCGAGCCCACACCGTCTTCGCCGAGCGCGACCGCAGCTTCCGCCACGCCGCGCGCATCGCAACCTGTGCAGGGCAATGCGTTCGCCGTGCAGATCACGCTCTCGCCGGCTGCGCATGACCGCCTTGCTTCGCAGCGCGAGTCGTTGATCGTGAGCGCCGACTACTTCGGCTATCCCAGCGCGCAGGCGCAGGCACAGCGCGTGCCCGGGAGCGAGAACCCGTGGCTGACGTTGCACCGCGCGCAGATGGAGCTCGACGGCGCGCAACTGGAAGGCACGGCGACGGCGCGATTCCCCGCGGTCGCGTTGGATACGAAGCAGCTCGCGTGGACCGATGCGCCCGAGGCGCCGCAGGTCAACATCAACGTGTATTCGGGGCGTCGCTCATCCCCTGACAACCTGCTCGATTGCGGGATGTTCCAGGACACGCTCGCCGTTGCCGCGCGCGCGCCGATTCGCGTGTCGTGTGCGTTGATCGGCGAGAACAGCCGATGATCAAGCCGACGGAATCAGTCGCCTGTTGAGCAGCGGCAGGTAGACCTCGTCGTTCAGTTGCCCGTCGTGGAACAGCGCGATCGTGCGACGTTCGAGCAGGTACTGCGCCCAGAAGCGGTCCCACTTGCGTCGTTTCCGCGGCGCCGGGACACGCAACTTCCAATGCACACGGATGCAGTCGGAACGACAGCTCGGGCAGGCGAAGGCGGCAATCGCCTGCGGCTTGCGCTGCAGCTTCCGGCAGTTCAGGCACGCGAACGTGCGATTGCTCACTGCTGCTTGCCGGCAGGCTTCGCCGCCGTGCTCGCCACCGGCTTCTTCAACTCACCCAGCGCCGCCGCAATCGGTGCATCGCCGTCGAGCACATCGCCGGCGTTCTCGCCCGGCAGGCCTTCACCTTCACCGTCGCCGCGCAGATGGCCCGGCAGGCTGGCTTCGCTGAAGTTGCGAATGCCCTTGTCGGTGTCCTTGGGCGGATGCAGAACCACATCGGGCGAGATGCCGAGCGCCTGGATCGACTTGCCGCTGGGCGTGAAGTAACGCGCGGTGGTCAGCTTGACCGAATCGCCGTTGTCCAGCGGCAGCACGGTCTGCACCGAGCCCTTGCCGAACGTGCGGCTGCCGACGATGCGCGCGCGATTGTTGTCACGCAGCGCGCCGGCGAGCACTTCCGCCGCGCTCGCCGAACCCGCATCCACCAGCACCACCACCGGTGCGCCGTCGAGCCTGTCGCCCGGCGTGGCGCCGAATTCGGCGTCGCTGATGGCGATGCGCCCGCGCGTGGAGACGATCTTTCCCGAATCGAGCAGGTCGTCGGCAATCTGCACCGCCGAGGTCAGCAGGCCGCCGGGATTGCTGCGCAAGTCGATGACCAGTCCGCGCAGCTTGCCGCCGGCCTTTTCCTTCAGCTTGTCGAGCTGGCTTTCGAAATCCGCCGCCGTGTCGGCCTGGAACGCGCTGATGCGCACGTAGCCGTAGCCGGGCTCGAGCATGCGGCTCTTCACGCTGGCCACGCGGATGGTCTCGCGCTGCAGCGTCACGTCGAACGGCGCGTCCTTGCCCTCGCGCACGACGGTCAGCGTCACCTTGCTGCCGGGCTCGCCGCGCAGCGGACCGGAGTTGTCGCCTTCGTCGGGCTTGAACGGTTTGCCGTCGATGGCCGTAATCACATCGCCGGCCTTGATGCCCGCGCGTGCGGCCGGCGTGTCGTCGATAGGGGAGATCACGCGCAGCGAACCATCGGGCTGGCGCATCAGCTCCACGCCGACGCCGTCGTAATTGCCGCGCGATTGTTCCTCGAAGCTTTCGGCATCGTCCTTGTCGAGATAGACGCTGTGCGGGTCGAGATCGAACAGCAGGCCACGGATCGCCGAGTGCATCAGCTTGCGGTCCTCGACCGGCTCCACATAGGCCTGCTTCACCGCGTTGTAGACGGAGACGTAGCGGCGGATCTCGTCGAGCGGCACCTTGGCTTCGGCGGTTTCGGCATCGGGCGACTCGATCGGTGCGTCGGCCGGCGCCGGTTCGGTCTCCTGCGCGGAAGCCGGCAGGGCGACGAAGGCAGCCAGGGCGAGCGGAACGAGGTGACGCAGGGACATTCGGGCAACTCCGGGATGGCGCGGCAGGACGAAGATGAAGGCCGCGCCTGGCGCGACCGCAGGGACGGCGGTCCGGCCGGCCTCGCCAAGATTATGGACATGGCGGGGCAGCGCAATGGAAGGCTTTTGTTAATCCCGGCGACGAGCGCGCCGGGTATTCAGCTCAGCGTCGCAGCCAGGTGCCCGGGTTCACCGGCGCACCGTTGCGGCGCAGTTCGAAATACAGCGCCGCGCGACCGCTTCCGCCCGAGGTGCCGACGGTGGACACGGCATCGCCGCGCTTGACCGTGTCGCCCACGTCCTTGAGCAGCGCGTCGTTGTGCGCGTACAGGCTCATGTAGCCATTGCCGTGGTCGACGATCAGCAGCAGGCCATAGCCGGTCATCCATTCGGCGTAGACGACCGTGCCGTCGGCGACGGCCTTGACCGGCGTGCCGGCGGCGGCGGCGATCAGCAGGCCTTCGCTGCCGCGGCCGTCGGGCATGGTGGCGCCGAAGCCCGCCAGCAGCGAGCCCGACACCGGCCAACCCAGGCCGCCGACCTGCGGCGCCGGAGCGCTGGCGACGGTCGCGGGCTTGCGGCGGGGCGTGCCGTCGGCGGGCGCGGTGTTCTGGCGCGCGGCGCGTTCGGCTGCGGCGCGGCGCTGAGCTTCGGCGCGGGCGGCCGCGGCGCGCAGCTTCTTCAGAAGCTGCTCCAGGCCGGCCGCGTCGCGCCCGAGTTCGCGCTCGCGCGTGCTGCGATCCTTGTAGCGCTGGTCGAGTTCGGCCACCAGCGTCGCCCGTTCCTTGCGGTCGCTCTGGAGCTTGCCCAGTTGCGAACGTTGCGCTTCACGCGTGCGGTCCAGTTCGGCGCGGCGCTGCGTGATCGCTTGTTCGACGGCATCGAGTTGGCGCAGCTCGCCGTCGAGCTCGGCGATGCGACGCGTGCGGTCGCGTTGCAGGTAGCCGTAGTACGCCAGCATGCGACTGCCATCGGCGACACGGTCCTGCGCCAGCAGCAGTTTCAGCGGTGCGTCCTGTCCTTGCAGATAGGCCGCGCGCAGGAGTTGCGCGAGTTCCTGGCGCTGCGCGGCCATGCGCTCATGCAGATCGGCACGCTGCGTCTGCAGCGTGTCGAGCGATTGCCGCTCCTTTGCCAGGCGCGTTTCGATCTCGCGCAGGCGGCGATTGGACTCGCCGACCTTTTCGTCGGCATCGCGCAGCCGGCGTGAGGCGCTGCCGCGCTGGCCTTCGATCTCGCGGCGCTCGTCGGCGACCGATTTGAGCTCGCGCTGGATCTTCTCCAGCTTCCGCTCCGCTTCGCGACTGTTCTGCGCGGCGACGGGCGCCGCCAGAACCGTGCCGGCGACGAGCAGGACGCAGAGCGCGCGCCGCATCCGGATCAGCCCGCGAGCAGACTGGTTCCGCTCATCTCCGCCGGCTTGGGCAGTCCGAGCAGGTCGAGGATCGTCGGCGCCACGTCGCGCAGTGCGCCGCCGCTGCGCAGGTTCGCCTTGCGCGGGCCGAGGTACACGAACGGCACCGGGCCGACCGTGTGCGCCGTATGCGGCTGGCCCGTGGACGGGTCGCGCATCATTTCCAGGTTGCCGTGGTCGGCGGTGACCAGCAATGCGCCGCCGGTGTCACCCACGGCCTGCACGATCTCGCCGATGGCGACGTCCACGGCCTCGGCCGCCTTGATGGCCGCCTCGATGTTGCCGGTGTGGCCGACCATATCGGGGTTGGCGATGTTGCAGACGGCCACGTCGATCTCGCCGGAGCGGA
Source organism: Lysobacter sp. MMG2 (assembly GCF_016735495.2). GTDB lineage: Bacteria > Pseudomonadota > Gammaproteobacteria > Xanthomonadales > Xanthomonadaceae > Lysobacter_J. The sequence goes on along the minus strand of NZ_JAERQY020000004.1, from coordinate 6,852 downwards.
TCGCGGCGGTCAGCTTTGCGGTGAGCTCCGGGCAACTCATCTCCGGCTGCAGGTCGTAGGTGGCGACCTTCGGGCTCGGGATGAGGATGCGCGATTCACCTGCGTAGGGATCTTCGCGGCCGCCGCTGAAGAAGAAGGTGACGTGCGCGTACTTCTCGGTCTCGGCGATACGCAGTTGCTTGAGGCCGTTGTCGGCGAGCACTTCGCCCAGCGTGTGCCGCAGGTCGTCCGGACCGAATGCCACCGGCGCCGGCAGCTTCGCGTCGTATTCGGTGAGGCAGACGAAGCGCGAGAGCTTCGGGCGCCGCGCCTGGAAGCCGTCGAACGTCGGCGACACGAATGCCGCCGTGAGCTGGCGCGCGCGATCGGCGCGGAAGTTCATGAACACCACGGCGTCGCCGTCGGCCATCGGTGCGTAACCTTCGATCACCGTCGGCGCGACGAACTCGTCGGTTTCGCCACGCTCGTAGGCCTGCAGCAGCGCTTCGATCGGGCCGGTGGTGACGTGCTCGCTCTTCGCTTCGACCATCGCGTCCCAGGCGCGACGCACGCGATCCCAACGCTGGTCGCGGTCCATCGCGTAGTAGCGGCCGCTGACGGTGGCGACGCGGGCGTTGCCGAGCTTGCGGCAAACGTCCTGCAACTTCGCCAGGCTCGGCTCGGCCGACTTGGGCGGCATGTCGCGGCCGTCGAGGAAGGCGTGCACGGCGACCTTGGCCACGCCCGCCTGGCTGGCCAGTTCGAGCATGGCGAAGATGTGGTTCTCGTGGCTGTGCACGCCGCCGGGCGAGAGCAGGCCCATCACGTGCAGCGTGCCATCGCTGGACTGCGCGGCGGCGCAGGCGGCGCGCAGTTCCTCGTTGCCGAAGAAGCTGCCGTCCTCGATGGCCGCGTCCACGCGGGTCAGGTCCTGGTAGACGATGCGGCCGGCGCCGAGGTTCATGTGTCCGACCTCGGAGTTGCCCATCTGCCCGTCCGGCAGGCCGACATGGCGGCCTTCGGTGTGGATCAGCGTGTGCGGTGCGGCGGCCAGCAGGGCGTCCCAGTTCGGCAGCGTGGCCTGGGCCAGCGCGTTGTCGGTCGGGTCGTCACGGTGCCCCCAGCCGTCGAGGATCAGCAGGACCACGGGTTTGGGGCGCATGGAGGAGGCTGGCACGTCGTCGGATTCCAGGATCGGGAGATGAACGGGTGACTTCGGGCACGGGTCCGCGCCGACAATGGCTGCGATTGTAGCGAAGCGGTGTAAACCGATTCCGCCTTCATCGCATCCGATGCATTGAAGCCCGTCCCAACACGGAACCCGAAACGATGCAAATCCGCAATCTGTACGCCGTCCTCCCGCTCGCCCTGGCGCTGTCCGCGCCGGCGTTCGCCGCCCAGGACATCGACAAAGTCAACGGCAGCATCACCGTGGAGGCCGGCGAGACCGCCGGCAACCTGGAGACCGTCAACGGCTCCATCCGCATCGGCGCCAACGCGCGCACCGGCAAGGCCGAGACCGTCAACGGCAGCATCACCGTGGCCGAGAACGTCGAGGCCAATGGCCTGGAGACGGTCAACGGTTCGATCCGCGTGGCCGGTAACGGCAAGCTTTCCAGCAGCCTGGAAACGGTCAACGGCGGCATCTTCGTCGATCGCGGCGGCGACGTGCACGGCGACATCGAGACGGTGAACGGCGCCATCGGCCTGGTCGCCACGCAGCTGTCCGGCGGCATCACCACGGTCAACGGCGACGTGACCGTCGGCGTGAATTCGCATGTGAAGGGCGGCATCCGCTACACCAAGCCCAACACCTCGTGGTTCTCCCTCAACAAGCGGGACCCGAAGGTCATCATCGGCCCCAATGCGGTCGTCGAAGGGCCGCTGGTGTTCGAGCGCAAGGTCGACCTGTACGTGCACAACTCCGCGAAGATCGGCCCGGTCTCGGGCGCCACCGCGGTGCGCTACGACGGCACGACCCCGCCGGGCCAGTAAGTCCGGCACGGATCGGGAGGCGAACTGCCGGACCGCGCACGGCCGCGGTCCGGAAAGCATGCCTAGAATGGGGTTCGCTTCCGCGGCGGCGCCCCCACCGCGTCGTGGGGGCCTGGTCCATTCTGGAGGTCCCATGTCCCGAGTTTCCTTGCTCCACGCCGCGATGGCGTGCGCGGCCGGCGCGGTTGCGCTGACCGCCTGCTCCAAGCCCGCAGACGCGCCCAGCGCCAGCACCGCCACGCCGACCCGCGCGGCCGGCAGCCATTCCTTCAACGATGCGATCAACGCGGCCGACTTCGCCGAGCACGTGAAGGTGCTGGCGTCGGACGAGTTCGAAGGCCGTGCGCCCGGCAGCGCCGGCGAAGAGAAGACGGTCCAGTACCTGGAAGCGCAGTTCAAGCGCATGGGCTTGAAGCCGGGCAACGGCGACAGCTACTTCCAGACCGTGCCGATGGTGGAAACCACCGCGGACGAGAACACCACACTGAACATCACCGCCAAGGGCAAGCCGGTCACGCTGAACTTCGGCAGCGACATGGTCGTGGGCACGCGTACCGGGCGCAGCGAGGTGAAGGTCGATGGCAGCGACCTGGTTTTCGTCGGCTATGGCGTGAACGCACCCGAGCAGAACTGGAACGACTACGCCGGCGTGGACGTGAAGGGCAAGACAGTGGTGATGTTCGTCAACGACCCGGGCTTCCACAGCCAGGATCCGAAGCTGTTCGAAGGCAAGCGGATGACGTACTACGGCCGCTGGACCTACAAGTTCGAAGAAGCCGCGCGACAGGGCGCCGCCGCGGCCATCATCATCCACGACACCGAGGGCGCGTCCTACGGTTGGGACGTGGTCAAGAATTCCTGGTCCGGCGCGCAGTTCGACCTGCCGGCGAAGGACGATCCGGATCCGCGCTTGCCGGTGCAGGGCTGGATCACCGGCCAAGCGGCGCGCACCTTGCTCGGCGATCTGGGCCATAACCTCGACGACCTCTACAAGGCGGCCAACAAGCCGGGCTTCAAGGCGATCCCGCTGGACGCCAAGCTGTCGGTCGACCTGAAGAGCACCACCAGCGAAAAGTCCTCGCGCAACGTCGTCGCGTTGCTCCCGGGCGCGAAGCGTCCGGACGAGGCGATCGTGTACATGGCGCACTGGGACCACCTGGGCAACCACGCGCATGAAGCCGACGAACACGGCGCGGCGAGCGGCGGTGAGCCGCACGCCGACACCATCTACAACGGCGCGATCGACAACGCGACCGGCGTGGCGGGCATCCTCGAGATCGCCGAAGCCTTCAGCAAGCAGACGCCGGCGCCGGACCGTTCGCTGCTGTTCCTGGCGGTGACGCTGGAGGAGTCGGGCCTGCTCGGTTCGAAGTACTACGTCGCCCATCCGACCATTCCGCTCAACAAGACGGTGGCCGTGATCAACCTGGATGCGATGCCGGTGATCGGCCAGGCGAAGGACATGACGGTGGTGGGCTTCGGCAGCTCCGAGCTGGAAGACATGCTCAAGACGCAGGCCGACGCGCAGAAGCGCGTGCTCCATGCCGAGGCGACGCCGGAGGACGGCTTCTACTTCCGCTCCGATCACTTCAACTTCGCCAAGGCCGGCGTGCCGGCGCTGTATGCCAAGGGCGGCAGCGACCTGATCGACGGCGGTGTGGATGCGGGGCGCCGGGCCGAATCCGACTATCGCGACAACCGCTATCACAAGCCCGGCGACCAGTTCGATCCGGCCTGGAAGATGGAAGGCGTGGTGCAGGACCTCGACGCCCTGTACGGCGTGGGCCGCACGCTGGCGAGCGGCGAGCAGTGGCCCAACTGGTATGAGGGCAACGCCTTCCGGGGCGCGCACGACAAGCTGATGCACACGGCCAAGTAGTCCGATCGCCATCGGCAACCGACAACGGCGCCTCCACAGGCGCCGTTGTCGTTTTCGGCTACGCTGATGCGACCTTGCCACCGAGCTGGAGCCGCCATGACGCTCACTACCGCGTACGTGTGTGTCCTGATCGCCGCGTTGCTGCCGTACCTCTGGGTCGCCGTCGCCAAGGCGAGCGGCGAGCGTTACGACAACCGCGACCCGCGGCGCTGGCAGGACAAGCAACAGAGCCCGAGATCGCAGCGCGCCTCTGCCGCACAGCTCAACAGTTATGAGGCGTTCGCGCCATTCGCGGCGGGTGTCGTCATGGCACAGCTGGCCGGTGTGGCGCACTCGCAGATCGCGGCGCTGGCGTTGGCGTTCGTCGTGCTGCGGGTGCTGCACGGTATCGCCTATGTGTCGGGCCGCCATTACCTGCGCACCTTGATCTGGATGCTGGCATTCGCCTGCGTGCTCGTCTTGTTGGTGCAGGCCGCGCTGCACGTCGTCCCCTGACCGTCCCGTTCCGGAATCCAGCAGTGAACTCCACGCCGCCCTCCACGTCTCCACCGGTTTCGCTTCAGAACGAATTGCGGCAGGTGGGGTTCCGCTTCGTCGACGGTGGGGAGATGCTCTCTCTCCTGGAGACCTTCGGGCCCCTGTCCGATTGGCAAAGCTTCGCGGACAGCTGGAACGCGCTGGAGCCGGACACGTATCTGGCTACCGTGGGACTGCACCGGCGCCGTCGCCATGCCGTGTTCTCCGCGACGGATGAAGGTGTCGTGTGCGAGGCGCATCAGCCGCATTACCAAAGTCGCGACTACAACTCCCTGCAGGGCGGCATCGAGCGCTGGTTTGCGCCGATGCTGCCTGAAGTCGCCAACAGCGCCAGTCTTCGCAGCATCCTGCGCTTCTGCCAGTCGTTCTTCGGCGCGCTCGCACCGGAAGTGCGTGCATGGCATGTCGAGCTGCATCAGTTCCGCATCGAGGCGCGTGCCGGAGAACCCGGCCAGCCGACACCGGAAGGCGTGCATCGCGATGGCGTCGACTTCGTGCTGGTGCTGCTGGTCGATCGCCAAAACATCGCCAGCGGAACGACGACCATCCACACCGCAGACGGCACGCTGCTGGGCAGCTTCACGCTGGCTCGGCCGCTCGATGCGGCCCTGGTTGACGATGCGCGCGTGTTCCATGGCGTCACGGCGGTCGAGCCGGAGGACCCGACGGGTGCGTCACATCGTGATGTGTTGGTGGTGACGCTGCGGCGGAAGGCTTAGCGGTCGGCTGGTGTTGGCGGGACGTGGTGGTGCGAAGCGTCGTTGCCACCGAACGGTTGATGGAGCGCCCGCCTGGAATCTGGAGCTGCGCTGACAGGTACTGTCTCGCGCTGGGCGATAGCTAGGATATGAGTCCAGGACGTGCGCGAGTCTCGTCCTCGCGAACTGCTCTATCTTCATTGCGATGGAGGGCGTCCTCCAGCGTTCGCACGGATTTCGACCAGCGGTTACTACGCGCCCACTGCGGTTGCGGGCTACTCGAGTAACGCCGTCATCCGTCTCTCCCGATCGGGGCTGGCACCTAGGCGAATGAGTGTTAACGGCAGGGTGCCCGCGTGTCGTCCGGGATTCGGACCGCTGACCTGAGACGAACCGTGTAGCCAATTGGATGGTGAGTTCTCTACCCTCAAGGCAAGGAGAACTCATGAAGAAGCGTTTCACCGACGAGCAGATCATCGCGATCCTGCGCGAAGCCGAAGCCGGCGTGATGTCGATCAAGGCGCTGTGCAAGAAGCACAACATCACCGAGCAGACGTTTTTCCGCTGGCGCAACAAGTTCGGTGGCATGGACGTGCCGGATGCGCGCCGGCTGAAGGATCTGGAATCCGAGAACGCCCGGCTCAAGCGGTTGGTGGCCGAGCAGATGCTGGTGATCGACGGGATGAAGGAGATCGTCCGAAAAAAATGATGACCCCGTCGGCACGGCGCGACACGGTCCAGGTTCTGGTCCGTCGGGGAATCTCGCAACGCAAGGCCTGCGGCTATCTCGGGGTGAGCCGCCGCATCACCAGCTACGTGCCACGGCAGGCGGTCAAGGATCGGAGCGTGGCCGAGAAATTGCTGGCCGCCTCGCCGCAGGTGCCGCGGTTCGGGTACCGGCGGATGGCGGCGTGGCTGGATCTGGGCGAGGGCCGTGTGCGCCGGCAATGGCGTGCGCTGGGTTTGAACATCCCGCGTCGCCGTCCGCGACGTCGGCGCTCAGGCAGCGACATCCGCTTGCCCGGCGCGGTGCGGCCCAACGCGGTCTGGAGCTACGACTTCGTGCACGACCAGATGGTCGATGGTCGAAGCCTGAAGTTGTTGTGCGTGATCGACGAGTACACCCGCGAATGCCTGGCGATCGAGGTCGGCGCCAGCCTGCGCTCACAGGACGTGATCCTGACCCTGTCGCGGTTGATGCGACTGTGTACGGCAAGCCCGCCTACGTACGCTCGGACAATGGCGCCGAGTTCACCGCAGCCAAGGTGATGCGTTGGCTGCGCGACATGGCGATCGGTCCGGCATTCATTGCGCCTGGCAGCCCGTGGCAGAACGGCTTCGTCGAAAGCTTCAACGGCAAGTTGCGCGACGAGTTGCTCAACCGCGAATGGTTCCGCAGCCGTGCCGAAGCGAAGGTGCTGATCGAACGCTGGCGGCAGTTCTACAACGAGCAGCGGCCCCACAGCGCGCATGGCTACAAGGCCCCGGCCACCATTCGACGGGCGTGGCTCCAGACCGATACCATTCCCACCGGACTCACTGGCTGATTGGCTACAAGTTCCGTACGCAGGTCACCGCTACTCGCAGCGAGTGCGACGTGATTGCGGTCACCGCGCAAGGTGCTCGGCAGGCGCCGCTCGGATTTTCGCCCGCGCAAAAAGAAGAAGGCCGGTCCTGTTGGACCGGCCTTCTGGGGTAAAGCCCCTGGCGATGACCTACTCTTGCATGGCTTAAGCCACACTACCATCGGCGCATGTGCGTTTC
>NZ_JAERQY020000003.1 GCF_016735495.2 Lysobacter sp. MMG2 | reverse complement strand
GCGACCGGGCCGCGCATCTTACAGCACCTTCGAAGTTCGTCAACCGCCCTTCGAAACCACCGCTTCAACCGCGCCCCGCTTCAGTGAAGTTCACCTTGGCGGGGCGCGCATTGTGCACATGCACATCGGGATTTGGAAGGGGTTGCAGCGAATTTTTTTGCGCGCTTGGTGAATAACGCATCACGCCATGCGCCGTGATGCGTTTGGCAAGAAGAAACAGCTCAAGCGGACACGAGGCGGACGCGCGCGAACGTGCGCTTGCCGACCGCCAATACACCTTCAAAGCCAACGGCGAATACACGCTGCGCGTCTTCGATCACTTCGCCATCTATGCGCACCGCGCGCTCCTTGAGCTTGCGGTTCGCTTCGGAGTTGCTGGGGGTGAGGCCCGCCGCCGTCAGCAGTGCCGAAATACGCAGGCCCTCAGCCGGCACCGCGACATCGGTGATCGGCAGCGACGCCGTATCTCCCTCGCCGCGAACGGCGGCATTCCAGCCGGCCACCGCCTGTTCCGCCGCGGATTCGCCGTGGAAACGCGCCGCCAGTTCGCGCGCCAGGCGCATCTTCAGATCGCGCGGATTGAGCTGTCCGGCCTCGATATCGCGCTTGAACTGCGCCGCCTGCGCGATTCCGATCTCGAAGCTCAGCAGGTCGATCCAGCGCCACATCAGCACGTCGTCGATCTTCATCGTCTTGGTGACGATGTCGATCGCCGGTTCGTTGATGCCGATGTAGTTGCCCAGCGACTTGGACATCTTGTTGACGCCGTCCAGGCCCTCCAGCAGCGGCATGGTCAGCACGATCTGCGGCGGCTGGCCGTAATGCTCCTGCAGGCCGCGCCCCATCAACAGGTTGAACTTCTGGTCCGTACCGCCGAGTTCGACGTCCGCCTTCAGCGCGACCGAGTCGTAGCCCTGCACCAGCGGATACAGGAATTCGTGGATCGCGATCGACTGCTGCGCGGCGTAGCGCTTGGCGAAATCGTCGCGCTCCAGCATGCGCGCCACGGTGTGCTGCGCGGCGAGCTTGATCATGTCGGCCGCGCCCATCTGGCCGAACCACTCGGAGTTGAAGCGCACTTCGGTGCGCTCTTTGTCCAGCACCTTGAAAACCTGCTCGGCGTAGGTCTCCGCGTTGGCGAGCACGTCCTCGCGCGTGAGCGGCTTGCGGGTGACGTTCTTGCCGGTCGGGTCGCCGATCATTCCGGTGAAGTCGCCGATCAGGAAGATCACCTGGTGCCCCAGGTCCTGGAACTGCCGCATCTTGTTGAGCAGGACCGTGTGGCCCAGATGCAGGTCGGGGGCGGTCGGGTCGAAGCCGGCCTTGATGCGCAGGGGCCGGCCGAGCTTCAACCGGGCCTCGAGCTCCTCACGCTTGAGGATCTCGTCTGCGCCACGGGAGATCAGGTCGAGGGCGTCTTGGTCGGGGGCGGGGGTCTGGGGGGACAAAGTGGGACTCGCTACGTGAATGGTGAACGCGAGTTGCGATCACGATCATGGAATTGGGTTAAAGGACGGTTAAACATACCGGGCCAAGGGCCCGAACAAAAACCCTATTCAGTTCAAGGGTTTGACGCACACTGCTCGCAGCTCTATGGTAACGCCGCCACATAGCCTTCACACCTGCGCGCGGGACTCCAACATGACTGCATCCGAGAACGGTACAGACCGGCGCCAACGCCTCAAGGCGCTTCGTGAAGCCGCTCTGCACCGTTCGGTGCCCGCCACGCAGGTTTCCGGCGGATTCAATGGTCGCTGGACGCGCCGCCATTGGGCGCATGCGAGCCTGTTTGCGACGCTCGGCGTACTCGTCGCGGCGATCGTGCCGGGTTTCGGCCCCACTTCCAACGTACAGCCGCTGCATGCGCAGCGCAGCTCACTGGCGCTTTCGCTGCCGCCGCTGCCGCTGGCGCGCTTGAAGGGCCATAACGGCGACAGCTGGCAGGTCGTACGCGTGGAGCGCGGCCAGACGCTGGGCGCCGTGTTCAACGATCTGGACCTGCCGGCCTCGACCATGCACCGCCTGCTCGAAGCGGTTCCGGGCGACAAAGCCGTCCTCACCCGCCTGAAGCCGGGCAGCGAACTCGCCTTCGATCTTCCCGTCAGCGGCGAACTGCGCACCTTCCGCTACGACCGCGACGACAGCCACCGCGTCGAGCTTTCGCTCACCGGCGACAAGGTCACCGAGAAGGTCGTCGTCCGGCCCACCGAAAGCCGCACCGTCGTGATCAGCGGCAAGGTCGGCAAGTCGTTGTTCCGTTCGGCGCGCAAGCTGGGCCTGACGGGCAGCAACATCAACACGCTGACCGACGAGATCTTCAAGTACGACATCGACTTCAACGAAGACGTCGGCGCCGACGACCGCTTTAGCGTGGTGGTCGAGCAGACCTGGCGCGAGGGCGAGCTGCTGCGCACCGGCCCGGTGCTGGCGGCGACCTTCACCACCGGCGGCAAGCTGCACACCGGTTTCCGCTTCGAGCGCGACGGCAAGTCCGAATACTTCACCGGCGACGGCCGTCCGCTGAAGAAGAGCTTCATCCGCATGCCGATTCCGTATGCGCGCCTGACCTCGAACTTCGGCACGCGCAAGCACCCGGTCCTGGGCCGCACGCGCATGCACAAGGGCGTGGACTACGCCGCACGCACCGGCACGCCAATCATGGCCGCGGGCGACGCGCGCGTCGTCTCGGCCGGCTGGCAGGGCGGCTACGGCAATGCCGTCGTCCTCGACCACGGCCGCGGCTACAGCACGCTGTACGGCCACATGTCGCGCATCGGCAAGATCCGTCCGGGCCAGCGCATCGCGCAGGGCACGGTGATCGGCTACGTCGGTAGCACCGGCATGTCGACCGGCCCGCACCTGCATTACGAATTCCGCGTCAACGGCGTGCACCGCAACCCGCTGTCGATCACGATGCCGCCGCCGGAGCCGCTGTCGGGTGCCGCGCTGGCGCAGTTCCGCGCGCAGACCTCGGTCGCGCTGGCACGGATCCAGAAGGTCGAGAACATCATCTACGCCGACGCCGGTGACGCCGCCACGCCGGTGGCCGTCGCCAAGGCGAAGAAGCCGGCCAAGACCAAGGCCTGACATGCCCGCACTCGCGGCCGGGCCGACCGGCGGCCCGCTCGACGGGCTCTTCGTCGGCCTGATCTCCGGCACCAGCGCCGACGGCATCGATGCCGCGCTGGTGCGCTTCCAGTCTTCCAACTCCGCCAGCGCAGCTGCCGGCTGCGAACTCCTGCTCGGGCGCACCTTCGCCTGGGAGACGTCGCTGCGCGAACGCCTCGTCGCACTGGGCCAGGGCTCGGACGCGCAATCGCTGGACGAGCTGGGCACGCTGGACGTGCAGATCGCCGAAGCCTTCGCCGCCGCCGCAACCCGCCTGCTCGAAGTCGCCGGCGTGCCGGCCACGGACGTCCGCGCGATCGGTTCGCACGGCCAGACGGTGCGGCATCGTCCGGACGGCGCGCGCTTCGACGGCCGCCATCCCTTCACCTGGCAGATGGGCGACGGCGGGCTGATCGCCGAGCGTACCGGCATCGCCACCGTCTCCGACTTCCGCCGTCGCGATGTCGCCGCCGGTGGCCATGGCGCGCCGCTATTGCCGGCGCTGCACGCCGACCTGCTGCACAGCGCGGCCGAGGATCGGGCTGCATTGAACCTGGGCGGGATCGCCAATTTCACGCTGTTGCCGGCGCAGGGCACGGTGCGCGGGTTCGACACGGGCCCGGCGAACTGCCTACTGGACGCCTGGTGCCTGCGCCACACCGGCGCGGCTTACGACGCGGGCGGAGCGTTCGCGGCGCAGGGGCAGGTCGATGCCGAGCTGCTGGTGCGCCTGCTCGACGAACCCTGGTTCATGCTGCCGCCGCCCAAGAGCACCGGCCGCGAGCACTTCCATCTGGCCTGGGTCGAACGCCGCCTGGAGGGCGACGAGACGCCGGCCGACGTGCAGGCGACGTTGCTGGAGTTGAGTGCCATCACGATCGCCGACGCCCTGCGCGCGCACCAGCCCGGTACGCGACGCGTGCTGGCCTGCGGCGGCGGCGTGCACAATCCGCGCCTGCTCGAGCGTATCGGCGCGCAGCTGCCAGGCGTGATCGTCGAATCGACCGCCCGTCACGGCGTGGATCCGGATTTCGTCGAGGCCATGGGTTTCGCCTGGCTGGCGCGTCAAACCCTGTCGGGGCGCCCGGGCAACCTGCCCAGCGTCACCGGTGCGATCGGCCCGCGCGTGCTCGGCGCGATCCACCCGGCGGCGTGATCCTCAGGATTTCTGCGCGTACGCCATCAGGTCGCGGTCGACGTCGGTCAGGCCGGCCTGTTCCAGCGGCGCGACGTTGACGTCGTGCGGACGCTCCATGCGCCCGATCTTCGAGAAACCGGGATCGCTGGGAACCCCTTCCAGCGCGGCGATCGCCGCCTGCAGCGCCATCGCGTCGGTGTCGGTGAAGCGCGCGGCCAGTTCGGCCTCGCAGGCGAACAGCCCGTGTTCGAGCAGGTGCATCAGCGCTTCCTGCAGCGGCCAGCTGCGCGTGGCCGCCACGCGCTTGATGCGGTCCAGCAGCAGCGGGTCGATGTCGTGCAGGATGATGTCGGTCATAACGTGTTTCCCCTCCCCGGCACGGGGTTACCGGGTCATTGCACCGCGGGCGCGTTGAGGCCGGCGCCGGGACGGCGTGCGGTCAGGATCAGGCACAACAGCAGGGCGGGAATGCCGATCAGGGCCGTACCTGCGAAGAATAGCGAATAGGCCTCCAGCAAACTGCGGCCCACTTCCAGTTGTTCGATGGTCCAGCCCGACAGGCCCTTCAGCACCTTGCCCGGCAGGGCGTAGAACGAACTGAGCAGCGCGTACTGGGTGGCCGTGTGGCCGAGATTGACCAGGCTGGACATGTAGGCGATCAGCGCCACGCCGGCGAAGCCGCTGCAGAAGTTGTCGATGGCCATCACCGCCGTGAAGACCCCGGCGTCGGCCCCGTGCAGGGCCAGGTATGAGAACGCCAGGTTCGAGCCCGGCCCCAGCACGGCGCCGGCCATGAGGGTGGCGAAGGCACCGAAGCGCACCGCGCACAGGCCTGCGGCGGCGATTCCCAGGATCGTCGCCCCCAGCCCGAACGTACCGCGCACCGCGCCCACCGTCGCCTTGTCGATGCCCAGGTCCGCGTAGAACGGATTGGCCATCGGGCCCAGCACGAAATCCGGCAGGCGGTAGAGGCTGATCGCCAGCAGCATCACCAGCGCCCAGCGGCCATGGTCGCGGAAGAACACGATGAACGGCGCGACGATCGCGTCGTACATGCCCTGCGCCGACAGCAACGGCGCATGCGGCAGCGTGACGGCGCGCACCGCCGCCGCCGGCTCGCGCGCCATGAACGTGGCGACCACGCCCACGCCCATCAGCAGCGCCATCAACTCGTAGGACATCGACCAGCCGATGTGCGCAGCGAAGATCAGGATCAGCGAATCGGTGACCAGCAGGGCGCCGCGGTAACCCAGCGCGGAACTCGACGTGAGCAGGCCCAGCTGTTCGTTGCCGGAAGCGATCTCGATGCGCCAGGCGTCGATGACGATGTCCTGCGTCGCCGAGGCGAAGGCCACCACCAGCGCGAGTGCGCCGAACACGAGCAGCTGGTCGAGCGCGACACCGGCGAGCATCAGCTCGCCGTGCAGCGGCTGCACCAGCGCCATGCCGACCAGCGCGATGGCCACCACGATCTGCGACAACAGCATCCAGCCGCGCCGGCGACCGAGCAGCCGTCCCAGCACGGGCGCGTCGGCCTTGTCGATCAACGGCGCCCACAGGAACTTCAGCGAATACGCCAGGCCCACCCACGACAGGAAACCGATCGTCGACAGCTCGATCGCGTTCTCGCGCATCCAGAAGCCGAGCGTGTTGCCCACCAGGTAGATCGGGATGCCGGAGCTGAAGCCCAGCAACAGCATCACCAGCACCTTGCGCTCACTCAGATTGGCGGCGACCAGACGCCAGCCCTTCAGCTTCGGCTCGGCGGCCGGCGCGGTTTCAGAGGTCATAGTCGACGCTGAAAGGTGCGTGGTCGGAGAAGCGCGGTTCGCGCAGGATCGAGCAGGCCTTCAACTTCGACGCCAGTCCCGGCGTGACCAGCTGGTAGTCGATGCGCCAACCGACGTTGTTGGCGCGCGCGGCGCCGCGGTTGCTCCACCACGTGTAATCCTGCCCTTCCGCATGCAGCGCGCGGTACGCGTCGACCCAGCCGGTGGAGTCGATGCACAGGCCGTTGAGCCAGTCGCGCTCCGGCGGAAGGCAGCCGGAGTTCTTCTGGTTGCTCGTCCAGTTCTTGATGTCCAGGCGCGAGCGCACGATGTTCCAGTCGCCGCACAGCACGTAGTCGCGACCGCTGGCGAGCCACTCGTCCAGGTGCGGCTTGAGCCAGTCCATCACTTCGAACTTGAAGCCCTGGCGCAACTCGCCCGAAGAACCGGACGGGATGTAGAACGACACCACGCTCAGGTTTCCGAAGCGGGCCTCGATGTAGCGGCCCTCGTCGTCGAACGGCGCCCAGCCCATGCTCGTGCGCACCTCATCGGGTTCGCGCCGGCTGTAGATGGCCACGCCGCTGTAGCCCTTCTTGGTGATGGCGTCCTTGAACCAGGCGCGATAACCCTCGGGCAGGAATTGCGGGCCGGCCAGCTGGTGCTCCTGCGCCTTGGTTTCCTGAACGCACAGGACATCCGCGTCCTGCGTGCGGAACCAGTCGAAGAATCCCTTGTTGGCCGCCGAGCGCAGGCCATTGGCATTGAAGCTGACGATGCGCATGCGCACTCCACGACGATATGCGCACGATCATAGCCTCTCGCACGGCCGGGCACGGGCGCAGGGCTATCATGCACGCCATGTCCGTCGTCACCGCCCGCGTCCGAGTGGAACCCATCGTGGACCCCGACAGTGCCGCCGCGCGCGCCGTGCGGGCATTGCGCGTGACGCCGGACCAGTACCGCTACATCGGCGACACCGCCTTCAACCTCGGCGACACCCTGCGCGACCCGATGAGCGAGGCGATGGGTGTGTTCGCGGACGACACGGTGGTGGGCTTCTACCGACTGGATTTCGCCCCCAACGCGGTCGTCGGCCGCACGCTCGGCGTGCCGAGCGTGGGCCTGCGCGCCTTCGTCATCGACCAGCACCAGCAGGGCCGCGGATACGGCACCGGCGCGATGACCGCCTGCTGCGAGGATCTGCGCACGCGTTACCCCGATCGCAGGCTGCTGGTGCTCACGGTGAACTGCGCGAACGCCCCGGCGATCGCGTCGTACCTCAAGGCCGGATTCACCGACACCGGCGAACTCTTCCACGGCGGCAGCGCCGGCCCGCAGCATGTGATGCTGCATTCACTCCCCCCGCATCCAACGACATGAACGACCCACGCCCCGACCATCGCGCCCGTTTCCTCGACCTGGCGCTGCGCGCCGACGCCCTGCGCTTCGGCGAGTTCACCCTTAAGTCCGGGCGCCAGAGCCCGTACTTCTTCAACGCCGGGCGCTTCGATTCCGGCGCGGCGCTGGCCGGTCTGGCCGCCTGCTACGCCGACGCGGTGGACGCGCACGGCGTCGCCTTCGACCTGCTGTTCGGGCCGGCCTACAAGGGCATTCCGCTGGCGACCGCGCTGGCCTGCGAGTACGCGAATCGCGGCCGCGACCTGCCGGTGGCCTTCAACCGCAAGGAAGCCAAGACGCATGGCGAAGGCGGCAACCTGATCGGCGCACCGCTGCAGGGTCGGCGCGTGCTGATCGTGGACGACGTGATCACCGCCGGCACCGCGATCCGCGAAGCGCTCGGCCTGATCGCCGACGCCGGCGGCGAAGTCGCGGGCATCGTCATCGCGCTGGACCGGCAGGAGGCCGTCGACCCGGCCAAAACACGACGCTCTGCGGCACAAACGGTCGCGGCCGACCATGGCCTGCCCGTCATCGCCGTGGCCACGCTGACCGATCTGCTTGCGTTCGCTAGCGATCACGCCGAACTGGCGGCCCAGCGCGCACGCCTGCTCGCCTATCGCGACGCCTACGGCAGCGAAGAAGTGTGACGCAGTTCCGCATGGCGTGAGTCTTGCATGCTGTCTGGATGATTCCCGACAAGTCTTTCGGACTTTACTGACTTCATGAACCGCACTCTGCCGCTGCTCGCTTGCACCTTGATGCTTGCCACGACCGGCATCGCCTTCGCCCAGAAGAGCGGTGCGGGCAAGAAGCTGTATTGCTGGAACGAGAACGGCGCCAAGGTGTGCGGCGATGCGCTGCCGGCGCATGCGGTGGACAGCGCGCGCACCGAGTTCAACGCGAAGAGCGGCATGGCGACGGGCCAGGTCGCGCGCGCGCTGACCGACGAGGAACGCGAGGCGGCGAGCGCCCAAGCCAAGCTCAATCAGGAGGCCGCGGCGATCGCCGAAGCCAAGGACCGCCGCGACCGGGCGATGGCCGAGTCCTACGCCACCGAAGCCGACCTGCGCCGCGCGTTCGGCGAACGCCAGGCGGTGATGGACGAGTCGATCAAGGCCTCGCGCCTGGGCGTGGAGGGTCGTCGCTCGACCCTGGTCAGCCTGCTGCGCCGCGCCGGCGAGAACGAACTTTCCGGCAAGCCGGTGCCCAAGCCGACGCAGGACAACGTGCGCATCCAGCACGACCAGTTGCTGCGCCAGCAGGCGCTGCTGGTGCAGCAACTCGCCGAGCGCGAGGTGATCGACGAGGAACTCGCCGCGGCGCTGGAGCGCTATCACGCGCTGAAGAAGCCCGGCAACGGCTGAGTTCCACCCCCGAACGCAAAAGGCCGGCGGTTCGCACCGCCGGCCTTTTTGTTTTCCGCCCCGCCGCCGTCAGAACGGCAGCGACAGGTCCGGCCGCAGCGCCAGCAACTGGGTGCGGAAGTCCGCCTTGATGCGCGCCAGCGCCTCGGGCGAGTCCGCATCGAAACGCATGACCAGCACCGGGGTGGTGTTGGACGCACGCACCAGACCCCAGCCGTCCGGCCAGTCCACGCGCAGGCCGTCGATGGTCGACAGGCGTGCGCCCTCGAACTTGGCCTCGTCGCGGAACCAGTCCACGAAGCTGTGCGGGTCGCCTTCGGGCGCGTCGACCTTGATCTCCGGCGTCGACACGCCGTTGGGCAGGGCGGCCAGCGTTTCGGTCGGCGTGCGCGGCTGCGCGGCGAGGATTTCCAGCAGGCGCGCGGCGGCGTAGATGCCGTCGTCGAAGCCGTACCAGCGCTCCTTGAAGAAGAAGTGGCCGCTCATCTCGCCGGCCAGTTCCGCGTCGGTCTCGCGCATCTTGGCCTTGATCAGCGAGTGGCCCGTCTTCCACATCAGCGGGCTGCCGCCGTGGCGCAGGATGTGCCCCGGCAGGCGGCCGGTGCACTTCACGTCGAACAGGATCACCGCGCCCGGGTTGCGTTCGAGCACGTCGGCGGCGAAGAGCATCAGCAGGCGATCCGGGAAGATGTTCTCGCCCTCGCGCGTGACCACGCCCAGGCGGTCGCCGTCGCCGTCGAAGGCGATGCCGATGTCGGCTTCCAGGCGCTGCACCATGCGGATCAGGTCGGTGAGGTTGTGCGGCTCGCTCGGGTCCGGATGGTGGTTCGGGAAGGTGCCGTCGATGTCGCAATACAGCGGCGTGACGTCGGCACCGATGGCGGCCAGCACGCGCGGGCCGATCTCGCCGGCCACGCCGTTGCCGGCGTCGACCACCACGCGCAGCGGGCGGTCGATCTGCACGTCGGAGGCGATGCGCTGGACGTAGTCCTCGGAGATGTCGCGCTCGACCAGCGAGCCCAGGTCGCCCAGGTGCAGGCGGTCGTCGGCGATGCGCGAATACAGGTCGGTGATGGCGTCGCCGGACAGCGTCTCGCCGCCGACGACCACCTTGAAGCCGTTGTAGTCCGGCGGGTTGTGGCTGCCGGTGACCGACACGCACGAGCCCGCACGCAGGTGGTACGCGCCGAAGTAGACCACCGGCGTCGGCGCCAGGCCGATGTCGATGACGTTGCGGCCGGCCTTGCGCAGGCCGGTGATCAAACCTTCCACCAGCGCAGGACCGGACAGGCGGCCGTCGCGGCCCACGACGATGTCGGTCATGCCCTTCTCGTGCATCAGCGAGCCGATGGAGTGACCGATCAGCTCCGCCACGCCGGCGTCGAGCGACTGGCCGACCACGCCGCGGATGTCGTAGGCGCGGAAGATGCCGCGGTCGATGGCGATGGACGCCGACGGCATCGCCGGCTTGGGTGCGGCCACGGGGGCCGCGACCGGGACCGGCGGGAGCGCTTCGAGGCTCTCCGCCAGCGTCTGCACCGAACCCTCGTCGACCTCGTCGGTCTTCTTCCGGCGAGCCGCGAAATGCGGGGCGCGCCAGGTCAGGAACGCCAGCAGTGCCAGCACGCCCGCGGCAATGAAGCAGCCCAGCGCGTCCATGCCCAGCGGGCCACCGGCCACGTCCGGCACGGCCGCGGCGACGCGCAGGTCGCTGCCGGGCACCTTGGCGGCCAGCGCCTCGGCACCGCCGGACAGGGACGTATCGCCGCGCTCGATCGCGGTGAAGCCGCCCTGGCGCAAGGCCAGGTAGCTGTCGTCGGCGACGTCGGCCTGGTCCAGGCCGGCGCTGACCCGCGTGATCGGCAGGCGCACATAGGCCACGCCGACGGTCTGCGTCGCGGTGCGCGCCGGCGCGGCCAGCGCCAGCTGCGTGCCGCTGCCCTGGCGCAGCAATCCGGCCACCGGACGGTCCGCGGCGACGGCGGCTTCGATCACCCCCAGCCGGCCGTAACCGCCCTTGGGCAGCGCGGCGTACTCGGCGGTCAGGTCCAGCGGAAGCACGGCGGCATCCGTCGCGCCCGGCCAGCCCTTGCCGAGCTCCTGCGAGGCCGCGGCCAGATCGCCCGCGGCCAGTGCGGCTTGCAGGGTCGGCGCCGCCAGGCGCTCGGTGAGCTGCTTCTGTTCGGCCGTCAATGCCTTCACGGCGGCGTCGATCGCGGTGTTGCGGGCTTCGGTGATCGCCAGCCGGCGCGTGCCGTCGCGGTGCAGGCCCAAGCCGGTCCATGCGAACCACGCCGCCAGCACCGCGAGCAACGCGGCGACCAGCGGCAGCATCACCTTCAGCTGTGCGGCCGAGGCCGACAGTTGTCCCTTTTCCAGACCCTTCATCGACATCCCCTTTGTCAGCGCACGCCGGTGTGGCCGAAGCCGCCGGTTCCGCGCGCGCTGGTTTCGAATTCGTCCACCACCTCAAGCGTCGCCCGAACGATCGGCAGGATCACGAGCTGGGCGATGCGGTCCCCCGGCTGCATCGTAAAAGCCTCGCGACCGCGGTTCCATACGCTGATGAGCAGCGGCCCCTGGTAATCGGCGTCGATCAGCCCCGTGCCGTTGCCCAATACGATGCCGTGCTTATGCCCCAGGCCCGAGCGCGGCAGGATCACCGCGCACATCGTCGGATCGCCCAGATGGATCGCCAGCCCCGAGGGCACCAGCGAGGCATCGCCCGGCTGCAACGTCAGCGGTTCCTCCAGCGCCGCGCGCAGGTCCAGGCCGGCGCTGGCGGGCGTGGCATAGGTCGGCAGCGGCCATTCACTGCCGAAGCGGGCGTCGAGGATCTTCAGTTCGAGCGTGTGGTTCATGCGGTCCATCGGGTTGAGGCGCGCCAGTGTCCCCGGCGACGCGTGCGTGTTGGGTGACGCAAGGGTCGTGCCAAGTCGGCACGATCAGGCCGTCAGGCGCGCGGCGATGAGGTCGAGCAGCTCCCCGGCCAGCACGGTCTTGGGGGCCGGCCCCAGCACGTGCGCCGCGCCGTCGGCGGCGTAGACCGACAGTGTGTTGTCGTCGCTTTCGAAGCCGCTGCCGGCAACGCCGACGCGGTTGGCGGCGATGAGGTCCAGGCGCTTGTTCTCCAGCTTTCCGCGCGCGTAGGCCTCGACGTGGTCGGTCTCGGCGGCAAAGCCCACCACCACCCGCGGCCGCTGCGCATGGCCGGCGATGTCGGCGAGGATGTCGCGCGTGCGCACCAGCGTCAGGGTCAGCGTGTCCTGGCCGGCGGTCTTCTTGATCTTGTTCGAGGCCGCCTGCGCGGGCGCGAAATCCGCCACCGCCGCCGCGCCGATGTAGACGTCGGCCGGCAACTGCGACAGCACGGCCTCGTGCATCTGCGCGGCCGATCGCACGTCGATGCGACTGACGCCTTCGGGCGTGGGCAGCGACACCGGGCCGGCCACCAGCACGACCTGCGCGCCGCGCTGCGCGGCCGCCTGCGCAAGGGCGAACCCCATCTTGCCGCTGCTGCGGTTGCCGATGAAACGCACCGGGTCGATGTCCTCGAACGTCGGCCCGGCGCTGACCAGGATGCGAAGACCCCGCAGGGCGGCGGCGGTGCTCATGCGAACGCCTTCGCGACCGCGGCGAGGATCTCCGCTGGCTCGCTCATGCGACCCGGGCCCGATTCGCCTTCCGCAAGCGGCCCGTCGTTGGGGCCGACCACGTCCACGCCGCGCTCGCGCAAGGTGGCGATGTTGGCCTGCGTGGCCGGATGCAGCCACATGCGGTGGTTCATCGCCGGGGCGACGGTGATCGGCGCGGTGGTCGCCAGGCACAGCGTGCTGACCAGGTCGTCCGCGAATCCGTGCGCAAGCTTGGCGAGCGTGTTCGCCGTCGCCGGTGCGACGACGATGCGGTCGGCCCAGCGCGCCAGTTCGATGTGGCCCATCGCGGCCTCGGCGGCAGCGTCCCAAAGCGAGGTGCGCACCGGCTTGCCCGACAGCGCCTGGAACGTGGTCGTGCCGACGAAGTGCTGTGCGTTCTGCGTCATCGCCACCGTCACCTCGGCGCCGGCATCGCGCAACCGTCGCACCAGCTCGGCCGATTTGTACGCGGCGATGCCGCCGCAAACGCACAGCAGGATCTTGTGTCCGCGCAGGGAGCCGGGCTCGACCATCTGGGAAATACCTACCGCTGAATCGGCATTTAGCTTACCCGAACGCACTGCCGCGCCCGCCTGCGCGAGCTGCGACAAGCTGCTGGAATTTGCGCACGGCGGACGGCCGTCGCCGGCTTCCGGCGTCCTCCCGGCGCAGGTGCAGATGCTAGTGCACGACGGCGCCGGCCGCCCGCTTCCCTTCCCTTTCCATCAGGCCGCCCCGTACATGCACATCCGAAACTGGCCCGTCGACGAGCGTCCCCGCGAACGCCTGCTGGCCCACGGCGCCGGCGCGCTTTCCGATGCGCAGCTGCTGGCCATCTTCCTCGGATCGGGACTGCGAGGCCGCGACGCAGTGAGCACGGCGCGGGGCCTGCTGAAATCCCACGGGCCGCTGCGCACCCTGCTCGAGCGCCCACCGGACCAGTTGATGGCCCTGCCCGGCCTGGGCCCGGCCCGGGTCTGCCAGCTGGCGGCCGCGCTGGAGCTCGGACAACGCCTGGTCGGCGCCGCACTGGAACGCGGAGCGCTGCTGACCGACCCGCTCGTCGCCGGGCAGTACTTCGCGCGCCGCCTGCGGGGACGGCCGCGGGAGGTGTTCGCCGTGCTGTTCCTGGACACGCGACACCGCGCGATCGCCTTCGAGGAGCTGTTCCAGGGCACCATCGACGGCGCCCAGGTGCACCCGCGTGAAGTGGCCCGCCGCGCCCTGGCGCTCAACGCCGCGGCGGCCATCTGCGGCCACAACCACCCCAGCGGCAACCCCGAACCCAGCGCCGCCGACCGCAGCATCACCGCACGGCTGAAGGAAGCGCTGTCGCTGGTGGATGTGCGCCTGCTCGACCACATCGTCGTGGGCGACGGCACGCCGGTCTCGCTGGCGGCGCGGGGCTGGCTGTGAACGGCCGGCCGGGCACGCCCGCTCGCGTACAATGCGCGGTCCCGCAATACCCCGCAGACTCCCGTGAAATCCACTCTCCGCGCCCTGGTGGCGCAGGCCATCGACGCCCTCCGCGCCGCCGGCACCCTGCCGGCCGATCTGGCCACGCCCGAGTTCGTGATCGAGCGTCCCAAGAACGCGGGCCAAGGCGATTTCTCCACCAACGCCGCCATGTTGCTGGCCAAGCCGGCCAAGTCGAACCCGCGCGCGATCGCGCAGGCGCTGGTCGATGCGCTGCCCGTCACGCAGGACCTGGCGAAGGTCGAGATCGCCGGCCCGGGCTTCATCAACTTCTACGTCGACGAAGCCGCCTGGCGTCGCCAGATCGGGCAGGTGCTCGAGCGCGGTGCCGCGTACGGCCGCAACGACATCGGCAAGGGCCACCGCGCCGGCGTGGAATACGTGTCGGCCAACCCGACCGGCCCGCTGCATGTCGGCCACGGCCGCGCGGCGGTGATCGGCGATTGCATCGCGCGCGTGCTCGACGCCAACGGCTGGGACGTGGCGCGCGAGTTCTACTACAACGACGCCGGCGCGCAGATCAACAACCTCGCCATCTCGGTGCAGGCGCGTGCGCAGGGCAAGGGGCCGGAGCATCCGGACTGGCCGGAAGACGGCTACCGCGGCGACTACATCAAGGACGTCGCAGCCGCCTACCTGCGTGGCGAGAGCGTCGAAGTCGAAGGCCACACCGTCGTCGCTGCAAAGGACGCGAACGACCTCGACGCCATCCGCCAGTTCGCCGTCGCCTACCTGCGCCGCGAGCAGAACCTGGACCTGGAAGCCTACGGCGTCGGCTTCGACGTCTACTTCCTGGAATCCTCGCTCTACACCGAGGGCAAGGTGGAGGAAACCGTGGCCGAGCTGATCGCCCACGGGCACACCTACGAGGAAGGCGGCGCGCTGTGGCTGCGCACCACCGACTTCGGCGACGACAAGGACCGCGTGATGCGCAAGTCCGACGGCACGTACACCTACTTCGTGCCCGACGTCGCCTATCACCGCAGCAAGTGGCTGCGCGGCTACGAGCGCGCGATCACCGAACTGGGCGCCGACCACCACGGTTCGCTGGCTCGCGTGAAGGCCGGCCTGCAGGCGCTGGACTGCGGCATTCCGAAGGGCTGGCCGGAGTACATGCTGCATCAGATGGTCACGGTCATGCGCGGCGGCGAGGAAGTGAAGCTGTCCAAGCGCGCCGGCAGCTACGTCACGCTGCGCGACCTCGTCGACGAGGTCGGCCGCGATGCCACGCGCTGGTTCCTGATCGCGCGCAAGCCCGACTCGCAGCTCATCTTCGACATCGATTTCGCGCGCAGCCAGTCGCTCGACAACCCCGTGTACTACGTGCAGGTCTCGCACGCGCGCATGCACGGCCTGATGCGCCAGCTGAAGGAGCGCGGCCTGTCCTACGACGCCGCCAACGGACTGGCGCAACCGCTCGACCTGGACGACGTCGCCGCGCGCGAGCTGATCGCCACGCTGCTGCGCTACCCGGACGTGGTGGAAACCGCCGGCCGCGATCTGGAACCGCACCAGATCGCCGCCTACCTGCTCGAACTGGCGCAGACGTTCCAGACGTACTACAACGACCACCAGTTCCTGGTCGACGACGCCGACGTCCGCGACGCGCGTCTGGTGCTCGCGATGGCGACGCGACAGGTACTGGCGAACGGTCTCGAACTGCTGGGCGTGAGCGCCCCCGAGGTGATGTAAGTGGCAGCACGTCGCGGCAAATCGCAAGCGAAGCGTAATTCCGGCGGCGACAGCGGCCTGCCGGGCTGGGCCTGGATGATCCTCGGCGTGCTGCTGGCCGTCGTGGTGATCCTGGTCGCACCCAAGTACCTCAAGTCCAACGGCGACGGCTTCTTCCGCCCGCAGCCCAACCCCGACGCGCAGCCGGCCCAGGCCAGCGGCGCCGATCAGGAAGCCATCGCCGACGAGGCCACGCCGGCGCCGGCGAAGGGCAGCAAGCGCTCGAACACCGAGCCGGCGAAGAAGGACACCGACTACGACTTCTACACCCTGCTGCCGGGCAAGGAAGTGCCGATGTCCGACGCCGAACTCGCCGCCAGCGAGAAGGCCGAAGCCCGCCGCGAGGCCGAGCGCAACAAGCGCGCGCGCCCGACGGACGACGACGCTGCGGCCGAGCCCGCGAAGCCGGCGCAGCCCGCGCAGACGACGACGGCGCTGCCGCGTCCGGTGGAGACCGACACCGTCCCGGCGCGCACGCCGACGACGACCGCCGGCACCGCACCGGCGACGAGCCCGGCTCCGACGCCGGCACCTTCGACGCCCGCATCCACTTCGACGGCGCCCGCGGCGACCGGCGACGACGGCACGCGCTACCTGCTGCAGGCCGGCGCCTTCCAGGCCTCGGGCCAGGCGGAGGAGATGAAGGCGCGCATCGCGATGCTCGGCCTGAGCGCGCGCGTCGAATCGGCCAACATCAACGGCAACACGGTCTACCGCGTGCGCATGGGGCCGTACGGCACCGCCAGCGATCTGGCCGACGCCAAGCGCAAGCTCGCCGGCGGCGGGCTGCAGGCGATGGCGATCAAGGTCAAGTGATCGCCCTGACGTGATCCGCGCGGTCGCGCCGCAAGCCGCGACCGCGATCACCGCACCCGCCCCGCCGCGCGGCTAGACTGCGCCCATCCCGCACGGGATCACTGGGGAAGGGATGGACAAGCGCATTCTTTCGGGCTGCATCGCGTCGCTGCTGACGCTGATGCTGTTCGCTCTCATCAGTTTCATGTTCGGCGCGCGCCTGCACCACGTGCAGGCCACTCCCTGGGGCGAGCTGCCGCTGCTCGATGTGGCCGGCGTCTTCGCCGCCGCATTCGTGGGCGGCGCGATCGGCGGCGCGCGCTTCTGGTGGTTCGCGCTCGGGCTCGTCACCCTGCTGTGGGCGCTGGTGCTGTTCGTGATGGTGACGGTGCAGCCGGAGATGACGCTGGCCAAGGTCTGGCGCTTCAACCAGCTGGCGATCGTGCTGAATCTCGTGCTGGCCTGGCTGGGCGCCTTTCTCGGCGCGCAGGTCGGTGCGCGGTTCGGAGCCCGTCGGGCGGCGGGATGATCCCGCCGGCGGTCGCCTCGCGCGACCGCGACGCTGTCTTCGCGGCCCGCCTTTCGCCGCGCGCCGCGCGAACCCTCAACCGTCGCGCTTGAGCGTGATCAGCGCCGAGGTGTCGGACTCGCCCTGGCCGCGCTCGATCAGTTCGGCGTAATCGGCCAGCGCCTGCTCCACGGTGCTCATGCGCAGGCCGCTGTCGCGCGCGATCGCCGAGACGATGCGCAGGTCCTTGAGCATGTGCGCGCACTTGAAGCCCGGCGTGAACTCGTCGCGCAGCATCGTCGCGCCGCGCTTTTCGAGGAACCAGTTGCTCGCCGCGCCGGCCATCAGCGTGGGAAGCAGCTTGTCCGGATCCAGGCCGAGCTTCTCGCCCAGCGCCAGGCCTTCGCTCACCGCCTCGTTGATG
Source organism: Lysobacter sp. MMG2 (assembly GCF_016735495.2). Classification (GTDB taxonomy): domain Bacteria; phylum Pseudomonadota; class Gammaproteobacteria; order Xanthomonadales; family Xanthomonadaceae; genus Lysobacter_J. The sequence continues at coordinate 565,764 of NZ_JAERQY020000003.1, read as the reverse complement.
CCGGCGACCAGCACCTGGTTCACCGCCTTCGTCGCCTGACCCGCGCCGGTGGCGCCCATGTGCGTGATGCGCGCGGCGTAGCAGTCGATGACCTCGTGCACGCGCTCGAGCACTTCGGCGTCGCCGCCCACCATCACCGACAGCTTGCCGTTGCGCGCGCCCTCCACGCCGCCGGACACCGGCGCGTCGAGGAAGGCGATGTCGTGCTGCGCCAGCAGCGCCGCGCAGCGACGCGCGGTGTCGACGGCGACCGTGGAATGGTCGATCACCACCGCGCCGGGCTTGAGGACCTCGGCGAGCGCGTTGACGTTCTCCAGCACGTCGGCGTCCAGCGAGACGCACAGCACGACCACATCGCAGTCGGCGAAGTTCGCCGCCGAACGCGCCGCCCGCACGCTCAGCTCCGCGGCCAGCGCATCGGCCTTGGACTGAGTGCGGTTGCCCACCGCAGTGAGCAGGCCCTTGGCGTGCAGGTAGCGAGCCATCGGTGCGCCCATCGCGCCCAGGCCAATGAACCCTGATTTCATTTTCGATACTTCCGTTTTGCGAGGGAGGAAACGATCCGCGTCAGGCGGCGTTCCATTCAAAAACCGTGACATCCGAGGCGCCACTGAGATGAAGCGGATCGGTCCGTGCAAGCTCCGTGGCTTCGTCCAGGTCCGCCGCCTTCAGCAGGTACGCGCCGCCACTCTTGTCGGAGAACGGCCCGGCGAGCTCCAGCCGGCCCTGGCGCCGCAAGGCGTCCAGGTACGCGTGGTGCGGGCCGATGACGGCCGGGTCGAACCCGGGGGTCCTGCGGGCCAGCACAAGGTAGCGCTTCAGCGTCGCACTCATGCCAGCGGCGCGTCGTCGAGGTAGGTGTAGCCGGTCAGGCCGTTTTCCAGCGCGGCGTCCAGGCGCGCGGCCTCGTCCGCCGGCAGCGCGGCGGCGGCGACCTTCTCGCGGTAGGCGGCGCGCAGGTCGTCCAGGCGGTAGCCGACGTAGTCGAGCATCACGTCCGTGGTGTCGCCACGGCGCTGCTGGGTGAGCTGGTAGTCATCGCCTTCGATGCGCACTTCCACAGCGTCGGTGTCGCCGAACAGGTTATGGATGTCGCCGAGGATTTCCTGGTACGCACCCACCAGGAAGAAGCCCAGTCGGTAGCTCTCTCCGCTGCGCGGCGCGTGCAACGGCAGCGAGGTGTCCAGGCCCTCGTTCTCGACGTAGGTCTTCACCGTGCCGTCGGAATCGCAGGTCATGTCGGCCAAAACGCCGCGGCGGGTGGGTTCCTCGTCCAGGCGCTCGATCGGCACGATCGGAAACACCTGGTCGATCGCCCACACGTCCGGAATCGATTCGAACACGCTGAAATTGACGAAGTACTTGTCGACGAGACGATCGTTGAGTTCGTCCAGCAGCTCGCGGTGGCTCTTCTCGTCGTAGCTCAGGCGTTTGCGCACGTCGTGCGCGATCGCATAGAACAGGTCGTCGATGCGCGCGCGGTGCACCAGGTCGAGCTGGCCGAGCGCGTACAGCGCCAGGCCCTCGCTGTGGTGGTGCTGCGCTTCGTGGAACAGCTCCACCGGCGGGCGCTGTTCGAGTTCGTTGTAGACTTCGCGCAGGTGACGGATCACCGACGGCTCGTCGTCGTGCACGTCGGGAATGCGGCCTTCCGGCGCTTCCTCGACTTCCGACACGTTCGCCACCAGCACGGCGTGGTGCGCGGTCATCGCGCGGCCGCATTCGGTGACGATGCGCGGCGGCACCAGGCCGTTCTCGGCGCAGGCTTCCGACAGCGGCTGCACGATGCTGTTGGCGTACTGCTGCACGCCGTAGTTGATCGAGCAGTAGCCGCGCGAGCGCGTGCCTTCGTAGTCGATGCCCAATCCGCCGCCGACATCCATGTAACGGATGTTCGCGCCCAGGCGCGAGAGCTCGACGAAATAGCGCGTCGCCTCGCGCATGCCGTTGGCGATGTCGCGCACGTTGGAGATCTGCGAGCCCATGTGGAAATGCAGCAGCTGCAGCGTGTCGGACATGCCGGTGTCGCGCAGCTTCTTCCACAGGTCCAGCACCTGGCGCGGCGAGAGGCCGAACTTGGCCTTGTCGCCGCCGCTGTTCTGCCACTTGCCGGCGCCCAGCGAGGCCAGGCGCATGCGCACACCCAGGCCCGGCGTCACGCCCAGCGCGGCGGCTTCTTCCATCACCAGCGCCAGCTCGGAGGGCTTTTCGATGACGATGTAGGTCTGCAGGCCGAGCTTGCGGCCGATCAGCGCCAGGCGGATGTACTCGCGGTCCTTGTAGCCGTTGCAGACGATCAGGCCGCCCGGGCGCGACAGCGCGAGCACGGCCATCAGCTCCGGCTTGCTGCCGGCCTCCAGGCCGAAGCCCTCGCCGCGGTGCGAGGCCAGCGTTCCGGCGACGCCGCGGTGCTGGTTCACCTTGATCGGGTACACGGCGGTGTAGCCGCCGGCGTAGTCCCATTCGGCCTGCGCCTGCGCGAAAGCGGCCTGCAACTTGCCCAGGCGGTCGCCGAGGATGTCCGGGAAGCGCACCAGCAGCGGCAGCTTGGCGCCGTTGGCCCGGGCGGCGTCGACCACCGCCGGCAGCGAAATCGCCGGGCCTTTCGCGCCGCGCGGGCGCACCAGGACCTGCCCGCTCGCGCCGACGTCGAAATAACCTTCCGACCAGTGCGGAATCGAGTAGGTCTTGCGGGCCTGATCGAGCGACCAGTCGGACATCGGCGGGGTACCGGGGGAGGCGGGGGGACGCGCATTCTACAGCCCGGCGCCGGACGGGCCCGTCCTCATGCTGAAGGCAGCGCCCGGACGCGCGACGCCGGACCGTAACGGCCGGTCCGCTACAATGCCGCCCCCTTTCCGCCCGCCCGGCCGCCCTCGCGCGCCGCACGGCCTTTCCCCTGGGACGCAACGATGAGCACCAACACCTCCTGGCACTACGAGAACTTCGAGCCGACCGGCTCGGCGATCGGCTATCGCATCACCAAGAAGCTGGACGAGGTGCAGTCGCCGTTCCAGAAGATCGAGATCTTCGAGAGCACCGACTGGGGCAACCTGATGCTCATCGACGGCGCGATGATGCTGACCACGAAGGACAATTTCTTCTATCACGAGATGATGTCCCACGCGGCGCTGTTCACCCACGCCGACCCGAAGAACGTCGTGATCATCGGCGGCGGCGACTGCGGCACGCTGCGCGAGGTGCTCAAGCACAAGGGCGTGCAGAAGGCCGTCCAGTGCGACATCGACGAGCAGGTCACGCGCATGGCCGAGAAGTGGTTCCCGGAACTGTGCGACGCCAACGACGATCCGCGCGCCACGCTGCTGTTCGACGACGGCATCGCCTACATGAAGAACTGCGAGCCGAACTCGCTGGACATCGTGATCGTGGATTCCACCGATCCGGTCGGCCCGGCAGAAGGCCTGTTCAACAAGGCGTTCTTCGAAAGCTGCTTCCGCGCGCTGAAGGACGACGGCATCCTGGTCCAGCAGTCCGAATCGCCGCTGATGCTGCTCTCGCTCATCAGGGAAATGCGCGCGGAGATGGGCAAGGCCGGTTTCACGACCTTCCAGACGCTGCCGTTCCCGCAGCCGTGCTACCCGACCGGCTGGTGGAGCTGCACGCTGGCGCGCAAGGGCCAGGGCTTCGACTTCCGCCAGGCCGACGCCCGCGCCAAGGATTTCGACACCAAGTACTACACCGCCGACATCCACCAGGGCGCGTCGAGCCTGCCGCCGTTCGTGGCGGCGGAGCTGGACGGCCGCTGATTCCGCGCCCACCCCGCTTCATTGAAAGCCCCGCGAAAGCGGGGCTTTTTTGTTGGAGCTCCCGCGCGACGTCTTGCACGCATATGCGGACTTTGTCGTGATCGCGGAACAGTGCGTGCACCCGGGCCAAGGCGATCGTCCGCCGGCATGACATTAGTATTTCGATAACTGAACCCAACGGTTCACAGCCCCCGCCGCGCCGCCCTCCCCCGAGCACGACGCGCGTCGCCGGACCGCCCCGATGAATGCCAATGCCCTGCCGCAGGACCCCCGGTCCTTGCCGCCCGAAACCCGTTTGCTCAAGCGCGGCGAGCGCTTCCTGGAACCCGACGTTTACGTGATCGACGTGGACGGACGTCCGACCGTGGTCAAGGACTACGGCCGCTACCGACGCACGCTGCTGTCGCCGCTGGCGCGGCTGCTGGTGCGTCGCGAAGCGCGCGTGCTCGGCCGGCTGCGCGGCTGGCGACATGCACCGGCATTGCTGGGCACGATCGGCGGCCTCGCGCTGGGCATCGAGTTCATCCCCGGCGTCGCGCTGGGCGAAGTGGCGATGGAAGCCGGCTCGCACGTCTTCCAGCAGCTGCGCGGTGCGGTCGCCTCGCTGCACGCGGCGGGGATCACGCACAACGACCTGCACCCGGCCAACGTGCTAGTGTGCGGCACCACGCCGGTGCTGATCGATTTCACCTCCGCCATGCGCACGCCGCGCTGGCTGCGCTGGCTGCCCCTGGTGCGCGAACTGCGCCGCAGCGACCTGGCCAACGTGGTGAAGATGCGCCAGCGCCTGATCGGCGAGGCGCCGACGCCGCGGGAAGCGCAGATGCTGGCGCCACCGCGCTGGGTCGACGCCATCCGCCTGGGCTGGAAGCGGGTCTATCGCCGCCTCAAGGGCTGATCGCGACGGCCGGCGCAGCCGCTCTTTTCGTACGCTATCGTGGCGGCCACGAAGGGGGACTTCATGGATAACGGCCGTCGGGGCATCGTCCCGCTGTTCTGCCTGCTCGTCATGGCGGGCAGCGTCCACGCGGGATCGCGCGCGTCCGATGACGGAACGTGCTGGAAGGCCGTCTTCCACGAACAGCTCAGCGGCGAGGTCCGCGAGAAGACCAGCAGCGGCGGCCCCTACGGCTACACGTACAGCTACGAAGGCGATTTCCGCTGGGTCGGCGAGCCCAAGGCTGCGCCCGTCGCGCAGGAGTTCGTCTTCTGCTTTCGCGAACGCCTGGACGACGGCGGCACGCTGACCGTGGGCGGCAAGCGCATCGAACTGGGGCGAGTCGGTTCGGTGAAGTTGCCGCCGCTGCTCCACGAGACCGCGAGCTACAGCTACACGTCCGCGCGCGACGACCGCGATTTCCCGACCCTCTACGGCTCCTTCAGCACGCCGGGCAAGCCGGACAGCAGCCTGGAGATCCAGCTCGACCGCATCCGCAAGACCGTCACCGTCGTGGCGCGCACCGTCAACGGCGACAAGCCCGTCGCCAGCTTCATGCAGGGCGAAGCCGCGCCCGTAGAACGTTAGCGCGGCTCGCGGTTGGCCGATGCGGCGCTATCGCCGCATCACGGGTTGCAGCCGCAAGCGCGCGCGCACACTCGAGAGCGACCAGCCCAGGTTCATGCCCGCCGCCGCCACCAGGATGGCCGCCGCGCCCACGATCTGCGCCGGCTGCAGGCGGTGCCCACAGGCGAGAAAATCCACCAGCAGCGCCGACACCGGATAGAGGAAGGACAGCGCACCGGTCACGTGCGTGGGCAGCTTCTGGATCGCGCCGTACAGCAGGATGTACATCAGGCCGGTGTGCACGACGCCCAGCGTGATCAGGAACGCCCAGGCGCGGCCATCGCCCGGCAGCGAATGGAAGTCGGTGAACGGTGCCAGCAGCAGCACGCCCACGCCGACCTGGATCAGCGCGACCAGATGCGGCGGCGTGCCCGCCAACCGCTTGGTCGCCAGCGTCGCCAAGGCGTAGAAGAACGCGGCGCCGAAGGCCAACGCGACGCCCTGCACGAACGCCGGCCCCAGCGCGCCGGCACCGGGTTTGCCCTGCACGATCAGCAGCACGCCGCTGAACGACACCGCCAGCCAGGCGACCTTCGTCCACGTCAGCCGCTCGCCCAGGAACAGCGCCCCCAGCAGCACGAGGATGAAGGGCTGGGTGTTGTAGACCGCCGTGGCGACGGAGATCGACGCCCGCGGAAAGGCCGCGAACAACAGCGCCCAGTTGGCGACGATGGCCGCGCCGCCGGCGATCGCCAGCCCCCACTGCCGCAGGGTCAGGCGGCGGAACAGGCCCAGCGCCGCGCACACCAGCAGCAAGGTCGCCGCACCGAATGCGCAGCGCCAGAACACGACGCTGGCAACGGGCTGCCCCGATTCGACGACGAACCAGCCGATCGTGCCCAGGATGGTCATGGCGACGGTCATCTCGACCGCCCCGCGTGTCTGCGCTTGCATGGAGCCTGCCTCGTGTGGGGAGGCTTCAGGATGGACGGCGGCCCGGGTGGATTCCAGACGAATGGAAAGCCATACTCGCCTATGCGCCTTACAATTCAAGGCAAAACACGGACATGACCCGATGAATGCCCTCGACCCCGTCGACCAGCGCATCCTCCAGCGATTGCTGGAGAACGCACGCATCTCCATGAAGGACCTGGCGGCCGAGGTCGGGCTGTCGCCGCCCAGCGTGACCGAGCGCGTCCGGCGGCTGGAGGAGCGCGGCGTGATCCGCGGCTTCACCGTGGAGCTCAATCCGGCGGCGCTGGGCTATCCGATGCAGGCCATCGTGCGCATCCGCCCGCTGCCCGGAAAGCTGCACATCGTGCAGGAACTCATCCAGGGCATTCCCGAGTTCGGCGAATGCGACAAGGTCACGGGCGACGACTGCTACATCGCGCGGCTGTACGTGACGTCGATGGAAGAGCTCGACGGGCTGCTCGACCGCATCGCCGACAAGGCCGAAACCAGCACGTCGATCGTGAAGTCGCAGCCGATCCGCCGACGCCCGCCGCCGTTGGGCGCGGGGGCCTGAGGCAAGGCGAAGACGTCAGGCCGTCGCGTCGGCCAGACGCAGACGCGTGCGGGCGCGGCGGTGTTCGCGCAGCTTGAGGAAGGGGCGCTCCACCGCGTAATGCAGCGCGGCCCCGCCCGCCAGCGTGGTGAGCGCGTACACCGCGAACGTCAGCAGCCCGCGCCCCGCGAGCACCTCGCCCCACGCCGTGTCCACGGCATGGAACACCAGCTTGTGGCTGAGGTAGAGGCTGTAGGAAATCCCCGCGATCCACGCCACGCCCGGCAACGACCAGCGCCCGATCCAGCTGCGCGTGCCCGCGCCTGCCACCACCAGGCAGGCGATCGCCGCCGACAGCACCGGCCAGCCGATCGAGTTGCCCAGCAAACCCGTGCGCTCGCGGAACAACCAGAACGCCAGCGCCATGCCCAGCAGGCCGATCACGGCGAAGGAATTCCCGCGCGCGGTCATGCGCTCCCATGTCGCCGGCCGGTACACCGCGATCGTCGCCAGCACGACGCCCATCAGCAGGCCATCGAGGCGGCACCACGTCGGGTAGTAGAGGTCCTCGACGAACCACGGTCCCGGCCGATCCAGCGCGTCGTTGTGCAGCCAGACCCCGGCACGCCAGGCGATGCCGGCGACGACCACCAGCACGCACACGCCCACGAACTTCGCCATCGACGGCCGGCGCGACAACGCCCAGGCCAGCGCCGGGAACACCAGATAGAAATGTTCCTCCACGCACAGCGACCACGCGTGCGAGAACGCCTGCTGCGTGCCGTAATCGACCAGCAGGTTGAACGTGAACGTGGCGAACTGCCACCACGGCGCCATCCCGGGTGCTTCACGCCACGCCGGGAACGCGAGGTAGATCGCCAGCACCGCCGCGAACGCCGGCAGGATCCGCCACGCGCGCCGCGCGTAGAAATCGCCGAACGACAGCGCCTCGCCGCGCGCCAGCGGCGCCAGCACCTGGCGCCCGATCAGGAAGCCGCTGAGGACGAAGAAAATGTCCACGCCCATCCAGCCGTAGCGCTCGAGCCATTTGAAATCGGGCCCGAGTCCGCCGACGAGGAAGGAGTGGAACAGCATCACCCAGACCACGGCGATGGCGCGCAGGAGATCGAGTCCGGGAAGACGCTGCATGAAGTCCGTTTCGTGGCGATCGCGTCGTGCGCGGGGCGCTCACTCTGCGCAGGAATGCTTCGCGCGACAAGCGTCGCGATGTCGCACGACGGGAACCGCCGCGCGGCCTAGAGCGCGTCGCCGTCCATCTCGCCGGTGCGGATGCGCACCGCGCGCTCCAGGTCCCACACGAAGATCTTGCCGTCGCCGATCTTGCCGGTGCCGGCGGCCTTCATGATCGCCTCCACCACGGCATCGACCTGCTCGTCGGTGACGGCGACCTCCAGCTTGATCTTGGGCAGGAAGTCCACGACGTATTCAGCGCCGCGGTAGAGCTCGGTGTGGCCCTTCTGGCGCCCGAAGCCCTTGACCTCGGTGGCGGTGATGCCGGCCACGCCGGCCTCGGCGAGCGCCTCGCGCACGTCGTCGAGCTTGAACGGCTTGATCACCGCCATGACCATCTTCATCGCATTCACCTCCGGGCTATCGGCGGGAGGATAGCGAAGGACCGTGCCGGAGGGGATGCCCTGCGGTAGAGTGGAACCCACTTTCGGACTTCCCCCACACGCCGACGCGACCCACGCCGACGGCGCCCTCACGGCCCAGCCCGCACTCTGCGGGTAACGCCCGAGGACCTTTCCCTCATGATCGACCTGAACCCCATCGACGACCTCGCCCGCCGCCTGAGTTCCCTGGTTCCACCCAGCGTGCGCGAGAGCCGCGAAGAGCTGCAGCAGAACTTCAAGGCCGTGCTGCAATCCGGCCTGGCCAAGCTCGACCTGGTCACCCGGGAGGAGTTCGAGGTGCAGCGCGCGGTGCTCCTGCGTACGCGCGAGAAGCTGGAAGAACTGCAGCGCACCGTGGCCGAACTCGAAGCCCAGCTCGGCCAGTCCACGCCGCCGCGCCACTAAGCGGTTTCCACCATGAATCTCGCACTCGTGCACAGCCGTGCGCGATCGGGTGTGCGTGCGCCTGCGGTTCGGGTCGAAGTGCACCTGGCGGGCGGCTTGCCGGCCATGTCCATCGTTGGCCTGCCCGAAGCGGCGGTGCGCGAAGCGAAGGATCGCGTGCGCGCGGCGATCCTGTGCGCGCAGTTCGAATTTCCGGCGCGGCGCATCACCGTCAACCTCGCCCCCGCCGACCTGCCCAAGGAAGGCGGCTATAGATTAGATGGGTCGTGGACACCCGATAGATAACTTGTCCAGGATTGACATACCTCCGATGAGGAGCCCTTGTCGTGGCCAGAGTAGTTGGGATCCCGAGAAGCTCAAGATTCAACAGCGCGCTAACATCAATGGCCACCGAACTCACTCCGGTAAGGTCATCAGGCGCGCGCGCTCCAGTAAATGCTGGAATCCAGGATCGTCGACGAGCATCCAACTCTTCGCGGTTTGTCAGCGCCGCAAGGGTTAGAAGACTTATCTGACTTCGATTCAAGGACTTTGCGACTAAGAACGCGGGCATCTCCGAATGGATATAAGCCTCCGAAACATCCCTTTCGTGGCGAGCCCAGTCTGGTTGGCGCTCCTTGATCTGCTCAAGAGTTATTTTCTGAACCGGGCCGTCTGGGCCGGAAAGCTCCGCCGCGCGACTTAGCCAGCTGAAGGCGTCGCCGGAATCCTCGAAGCCGCCCTCAGTGGCGCACACATATGCGCCAAGCAAGACTTCGGGATCGTCCGAGCCCCTGCTCACGGCCTCTCTCAGCAGGTCCTTCGAGCGAGATGAGCCGACTTGGATGGCCAGCTTAGCTGCCGCAACGAGATCGATTGGACGGCGGTCGTCGCGGTTGATCCAGTCGTTCTCAACGCTGAGCTGTATGGACTCCCAATCACCCGACGATATCGCCAGGTTGGTACTCAACATTCGCGCGTTTCGTGGATCGTGCTGGCCCACAGCAGGAAGCAATGCCCGTGAGGCTGCGAACTCGCCGCAGCCATACAACGACCACGCCATGAGGGATTCGAGCTTCGGCGATTGACTCACGATCTCAGGAACCGACTGGAGGAAATCGAGGCAACCGACGACATCACCGCTATCGTAAAGCGCACTCGCATAGCGTTCCGCTGCTTTGACGTCCTTCGTCATCGCGAAAACTCGAGCGGTCGCAGGAAGCAGTCGCGCCTTGTCTTCCTGCTGCTCTAGTGTTTCGATCAGGGCCATCAAAGCGGGCAGTGAGGTGGCTTGCTAATCTGGCTGCCGCCTTCGACCTGGACCCATTAGGCACGAGCCTAGTCTCGATCCTGTAACCCAGGTCATGGACGATGAGCGCAAGGGCGGAGGTTGTAATTTCCGCGATAAGCCCGCGCTCAATGACGCTGAGGTGGCTAGGGTTCATCTTGGAACGAAGGCACGGGTCGGCATCGAGGAGCTTCTCTAGCTCAAGCATGAGCGTCGAGCGAAGCTCAAGCGCCGCCGCCGTCTCACGGTCTTCATTCAGGTGGAACCAAACAGAGTCATGGCGATCAGTAGGCATCGGCATCCCGTGTTCGCTGCGCGCTAAAGGTTCGTGCCAACTGATGGGCGTTGGTTCATCGCTTTGAAGACATCCGCGTGTCTATCTAGGAATTCGCGCATGGCGCCTTGATGTTGTAGGGCCTCTCCCGGTAGACCGACGCGCAGGGCCTTCGCAATAGCGAGGGCGTATTGGACCTGAGCTTTTGTGGGTGGACGAATGTCCCAATCCAGGCTCGCGAGAAGCGCGTTCTCCATGGACGTTCGCAAGCGCTCCTTCCAAACCGATTCGGCAGTGTCGGACTGGCACCTTGACCTTTGAATCCGCAAGGCCTCGTTCGCCTCTGGCGAGAGCGTCACAGTGACCTGCTCGTCTAACGTGTCATCTCGCAATATGAGGCGCATGAAGCATGTTTGCCGATTGATATATATATGTAGCCTACATTTATGGTCGTAGCGATAGAAGTAGCGCTGTCCGTAGCGTGCGCGGATGGACGAAGCGACGCTAAGGCTGCGACTGGGATCGGTCATCCGGGCGCACCGAGAGGCCCTCGATGTCAGCCAAGACCGATTTGCCGACGTTATTGAAATGCACCGCGCCTACTATGGAAGTATCGAGCGCGGATCGCGCAATTTGACCATCGCCACATTGAGCAGGGTGGCCGCAGGACTTAGGGTTCGCCCGTCCCAGCTGTTGCAGGAGGCTGGCGCGTAGGATTTAGCGGATATTTCGGTTGTCCATGCTTGACAACTAACCCGTAGTTTGCCGCTTCGACCTGCCCATCGCCCTGGGCCTGCTGGCGGCCAGCGGGCAGATTCCACTGGAGTCGCTGGCGGACTGCGAGTTCCTCGGCGAGCTCGCCCTCACCGGCGAGCTGCGCGCGGTGGACGGCGTGCTCCCCGCCGCGCTCGCGGCCGGCGACGCCGGTCGGAAGTTGATCGTTCCCGTCGCCAACGGCGCGGAGGCCGCGCTGGCCGGCCGCGTCGAGGTGCGACCCGCGCGCACGCTGCTGGAAGTCTGTGCCCACCTGACGGCGCGCAAGGCCTTGCCGTTCGCGCAGGCGCCCGCGCTGGAACGCCGGCTCGGCCCGGACCTCGCCGACGTGCGCGGCCAGGCGCAGGCGCGGCGCGCGCTGGAAGTTGCGGCCGCCGGCGGGCATCACCTGTTGCTGGTCGGGCCGCCCGGCTGCGGCAAGACGCTATTGGCCTCGCGCCTGCCGGGCCTGTTGCCGGAGGCCAGTGAGGAAGAAGCGCTGGAAGCGGCGGCCATCGCGTCCGTGAGCGGGCGCGGCCTCGACCCGGCGCGCTGGCGCGAGCGTCCGTTCCGGTCGCCCCACCACACCGCGAGCGCGGTCGCGCTGGTCGGCGGTGGTGCGCAGCCGCGGCCCGGCGAGATTTCCCTGGCCCACCAGGGCGTGCTCTTCCTCGACGAATTGCCCGAATGGGACCGCCGCGCGCTCGAAGTCCTGCGCGAACCGCTGGAAGCCGGCGTCATCACCGTTTCGCGCGCGGCGCGCAGTGCGGAATTTCCGGCGCGCTTCCAGCTCGTGGCGGCGATGAACCCCTGCCCGTGCGGCTGGGCCGGCGATGCCTCCGGCCGCTGCCGTTGCAGCCAGGAGGCGGTGCGACGCTATCGCGCGCGCGTGTCGGGCCCGCTGCTCGACCGCATCGACCTGCACGTGGAAGTCTCGCGCCTGCCACCTGCCGAGCTGCGCCCCGACGCGCCCGGCGGCGAACCCACCCACGCGGTGCGCGATCGTGTCATCCAGGCGCGTGCGCGCCAGCATGCTCGCGCAGGCAAGACGAATGCGGCGCTCGATCAGCCGGAAACCGCCGCGGCCTGCCGCCTCGCGGACGCGGACCAGTCGCTGCTGGAGCGCGCGGTGGATGCGCTGCAACTCTCGGCGCGTTCGATGCACCGCATCCTGCGCGTGGCGCGCACCGTGGCCGACCTCGCCGGCGCCGAGACCATCGCCACGGCGCACCTCACCGAGGCCATCGCCCTGCGCCGCGCGATGCGTGGCCTCGATTCGCCGGGCGCCTGAAGCGCGTCAGCCGCAGCGGTCGCCGCAGACCTTCGGGCGTTCGAGGAAGTCACGCGCACCTTCGCGGGCCTCGCGCATCTCCGACTCGGTGCCGCAGCGCGTGACCTTGGTGCTCGTGCCCGACATGCGCTCGCGCCAGCACACCTGCTTGTCGTCGTGGCCGGCGCGGGTGTTCTTCACCTCGGCGTTGATGCGCTCCAGCGCGTTCTCCAGGCGCACCTTGTCGTCCATCGAGAGCTCGTCGAGCGAGGTCTTGCCTTCGGTGACGGCGAACACGTCCGTCTGCGCCTTGCGGATCACGTTGACCTGGCGCGTCGTCATGCCGTCGATCTTGCCGGCGTCGAGGTCGCGCTTGAGCGCCTGCTGCTGGGTGACGATCTGTTCGAGCTTCTGTGGCGGCGCGGGCGCGTCCTGCGCGATCGCCGCGAACGGCAACGCCAGCGCCAGCACCACGGCCGACGCCCAGCTGACACACGTTTGCTGCTTCATGGCCATCTCCCCTCGCTGATGACGGTTAAAGGCGGGGACGGCCCCGCGCTTACGGATTTCCGCCGAGCCCCCTGCGCATGTTGCCGCCGCAGTCGGCACCGCTGCTGCTTTGGCCACATACCGAAGGATCGGCCTTCCACTGCTCCGAATCGCGACGCACCTGCTCCAGTTCGGCGAGCGTGGCGCAGCGGGTGATCTTCATCGTCGTGCCGAGCTTGTGCTCACGCCAGCATTTCTGCTTGTTGCGTTCGTTGTCGGCGAGGATCGCCTTCACTTCTTCCAGCGCGTTGAACACTTCGACCTGCTCGCTCGGCCGCAACTGGTCCACGGAGGACTTGCCGTCGAGCAGGCGGAACACGCGGTCCTGCGCCTGGTGCATGCGGTCGAGCGTGCCGGCGTCGAAACGCGCGTACGCGCCGGTCGAATGTTCCGACTCGGCGCGTATTTCACGCTGTTGCTGCAGGATCATCGCCACCTTGTCGGCGTTGGCGTGCGCCGCGCCCGCGAGGGCGAGAAGGGCCACCGTCATCCATGTCGTCATCGGCTTCATGTTGCGCTCCCTGTGCAACGGCCTCCGGTGGATCGGTCAGTTCACCTTGCAGTCCCCGCAGGCGCCGCGCGAGTCCATCATGTTGCGCGCGGCTTCGCGTTCTTCGCGCCACTGCGAGGCGGTCTTGCAGACGCGTTCCTTGCGCGTGCTGCCGAGCACGGCGCGGCGTTCGCACACCATGCGCTCGTCGCCTTCGTTGTTCACCACGCCCTCGATCCATTCCAGCGTGTTGAAGACTTCCGTCTTCTGCTGGTCGTTGAGGTCGGCGGTGGAATGCTTGCCCTCGATGGTCTGCAGCATGCGCGCCTGCTTGCTCAGCAGTTCATTGCGCTCCGTGGCCGTCAGGTCCTTGTAACGACCGGAACGTGCTTCCACGTCGTCGCGGATCTGGGTCTGCTGGGTGCGGATGTCGTCGAGCATCAGCACACGGCTGTCGACGGAGGCGAAGGCGGCCGGAATGGCGAGCATCAGGCCAAGGACGAGGAAAGAGGCGAATCGAAGGGCACGCATTGCAACGATCCATAGTGTGGGTTTCACAACATAACGCGCCCGATTTGGCAATGTCGACTGCCTGACCCCGCAAATTTCATTCAGACTTGTGAATGCCGCTCTGGAGCGCCGTCCTGAGCCCGGCGTCAGTCACGATCCCGGTCCCAGACCCGCCCGGCGGGATCGAGTTCGGTCATTTCCATGACCGCCCCCCGCCAGCCGAAGCCGCAGATCGCCATCGCGCCCTGACGGATCGGATCCAGTCCGAAGGCCTGCTCCAGCTCGACCTCGTTGATCGCGCCGGTGATGAATGCCCCCAGGCCGGCGTCGGTCGCCGCCAGGTACAGCGTCTGCGAGAGATGGCCGGCCTCCAGCGCGACCACACGGTACCCCTTGGCGTGGCTGCGGTATTTCCAGAAGGTGCGGTCGAACCGCGGTGACAGCACCACCACGACATGCGCGTCCGCGAACCAGTGCTGCTGGGCGACCATCTCCTGCACGAAGCCCCGCAGCGGTCTGCCCGGACCGGGCAGCGGATCCAGTGCGTGTTCGCGCGCCTGATAGTGATACAGGCCGGGCGCGATCCCTTCGACGTGCTGCACGATCAGGTAGCACTCCATCGGGTGGAGCCCGCCGCCCGAAGGCACGTTCTTCTTCAGGAACACGGTGTCATCGGTGACACGCACCTCCGCCTGGGCGGCGAACACGCGTTGCATCAACTGCGCGAACAGCGCCTGCGGCAATGGGCGCGTGGCGTCGAAGTTGCGGCACGTGGCCCGACGCGCGAGCAGGTCGTCGAAGTCCGTCGGAGCCACGCGGGGCAAGGCAACGCGATCACCGGCCTGCGGGTGACGCAATGCTTCTCCCGGAGGCGCACCCAGCACTTCGCGCATCGAGACGGCGGTTTCGATGCCGTTCTCCTTCATGCTCTGCACCGCGTCGATGCCCGACCAGCGAGTGAAAGCATTGAAGGCGGCTCCCAGCGGGTGCCAGTAGGTGCTGCGCAATTGCTCGTCGCGCTCGCGCGCCTCGTGATCCCGCGCACGATCGCTGATCACCAGTCCCTTGCCGATCAGGCATTCGATGGTGTCGATGGCCTCGGCCTGCGCGGTCGCGGCAACCCACAGGCTCGGGCTGAGCGCGCCCAGCAGTTCGCGCTCCGCATCGTCCACTTCGACCTCATGGCCCAGATGCGGCGCCAGGGCCAGCCAACGCTGTCGTCGTCGCAGGCCATCGCCACCGGTCAGCAATCCGTCCAGGTCGAAGCTCACTTCTTCACGCGGCTCGACGAACAGGATCGCGCACCGTCGAATCTTCATAGGACCCCCCTTGAGCGTCGCGATGGTAGCGCTCGCCGCGCTGGACCGCAGCCGGACTTCACCCGGCAATGCGTCGTGCGAGCGGGCTGCATCGCTTGCGCCCCCGCCGCGCCTGGGCCCTAATACGTGACGGAGTCCGCACCTCCAGGGGGGAGAGGCGGCTTCGTTTCGACAGGCCTATGCATTCACTTCCGGGGAACTCCAATGGCGACCGACAAGCCGTCTACCGTGCTGGACCAGACCATCGCGATGAACCTGCTGGACAAGCTGTCCAGCGACGATGCCTACCGCGACCGTTTCAGCAAGAATCCGTATGGCGCGCTGCAGGAGATCGGTTATGCCGAGCCCGCCAATGCCGCCACCTGCCTGTCCAAGATGAGCGAGCTGCCGCTGGCCTCCAAGGAGGCGCTGGCGGCGTCCAAGGCCGAGCTGATGTCCACGCTCACCGCCTCGCTGGGCCAGCACCCTCACGTGCTCGCGTCGATCACGCCCAACGACAAGTAAGCCGGATCGGTCGCGGCGATCAGAGCGCCGCGACCACCGCACGCCGGCGCTGCGCGAGCGGGCCCGGCAGCGCATCCGGAGCCCATGCCGCATCGAACCGCTGCAGCGACTGCTTTGCGGCGTCGTTGCGCTTGAGTGCTGCCTGCAACTCCGCGGCCCGCAACAAACTGAGGTTGGTGTCGGCCACGTTGAGCGACTGCAGCACCTGGTAGCTGTTGTTCTCGACGTAAGCGCGCCCACGATGCGACGCGATCCACTGTGCTTCCTTCACCGCCTCGTCGAGCTTGCCGGCGTCGGCGAGGGCCTCCATGCGGGCGACGTGGATCTGGAAGAGTTCGCGTCCGTCGATGGCCTGGTCGAGCACGCGCAACGCGTCTTCCGGCTTGCCCTGGCGCCGGGCGGTTTCGGCCTGGACCAGCACGGCCATGTCGTCCAGCACGGGGTGGTGCAGCCCGGCGGCGAGCTTGCGTGCGTTCGCAAGCGCATCCGGGGCGATGCCCGACATACCGGCGCGTTCCGCCAGGTAACCGGCGAGCAGCACACCGAAGATCGCGTGCGTGCGTTCGGGATCGTTCGTCTGCGATACGTTGCGCGCCTCGCCGTCCAGGTAGGTTCGCAATGACGACTGCAGCGCCGGCACCTTCGTGTTCCAGCCCAGTTGGCTCAGTTCGACCGCCCGGTAGAGGCGCTGCGAGAACGCGTCGTCGGCACCGGCCTGGCGCGCCTGGCGCTGCAGAGCGGCGGCGTCGGACCAGCGGCCGCGGTCGGTCGCCATGGTGATCGCGACGATGCGGTCGGCTTCATACAGTCCCGCTTCGGATTTGGCCTTCATCAGCGAGTCGGCACGATCGAACCGCCGCTGCGCCGCAAGCGAGGCGACCTGCGCGGAGCCCGGAGCCTTCCCCAGCGTGTTGGCCTTGGCGAAGTCCTTGGCGGCGCTGTCGTAATCCTCCAGCGCCGTGTGCAGCGTCGCCCGCAGGTAATAGGCGGTGGAGCGCAACGGGTTGCGCTCCGAGGCCGCAGCGGTGGCGCCGGTGATGCCCTCGCGATAACGGTTCGCCAGCACGGTGCCGAACCAGGCGTGGTTGTAGGGGCCTGCGAAGTAGTCCGGATACAGCGTGCCCAACTGCTTCCATTTCTCGAGCAGGTTGGTCACGTCGCCGTCGGCGAGCGAGGCCGACCACGCATCCAGGTACAGCGCATCGCGCGGCACCAGATGCGCGCGCAGTTTTTCGGCCGCCTGCAGATGCGGGATCGCCGCCTTCGTTTCGTCCATGCCCACGTAGGTGCGCGCGAGCGCCAGGTGCGCGATGGCGAATTCGGGATCCAGCTCCAGCGCGCGCTCGTAGAAGCCCAGTGCATCGCGATAATCGCCGTTGCCATAGGCCTTCACGCCCAAGGCATAGGCACGCAGTGCATCGATGTTCTTCGACGACACCTGCGGCAGCGGCACGGAGTCGCGATCGATCGCGGCCAGTGTTTCGCCGAGCTTGCCACGCAGCTGGGACGTCACCTCGTCGATGGAGTCGAGCATCGACTGGGTGCTGCCATCGGTCGAGGCCGAATACACCGTGGCCTGCGTGTGCGGATCGATGATCTCGGCACTGAAGCGCACATTGCCGCCGAACGATGCCACCGTCGGCAGTACCACAGCGCGCGCGCCGTCGCGCAACGCGATCTCCGATGCGGTGGCGCGATCGAGTCGGGTGCTCTCGGGCCGCTGCATGAGCGCGAGCGTGTCGCTGACCTTCAGATCGCTGAGCACGTTGACGTAGCGCGACTGCTCCAGGCTGATGCGGAACGCCTGTTCCAGCGAGTCGTCGAGCACGGCCTGGCCGGTGAGGTTGCGCAGGTCCGCGACTACGACCCAGTCGCGCTGGTTGAACGCGATGGCCGGCGCAGGTCGCGTGGCGAACCACACGCCCACGCCGACGCCGGCGATGATCGCGGCCTCGGCGGCGAGCGCGGCCGGGCGGCGCCACAGCGGGATGTCGCGCCAGGCCTTGGGCGTGTTGGGCGGCGTGCGCAGCGGCGCGATGCCGGGCTCGCCGACTTCGTAGATCTGCTGGCCGTCGGGCACGCCCTTGAAACGCCAGCGGCCGTGCGACTTCCACAGCAGGTGCTGGCCGCGTTCGCCCAGTTCGCGCGCGGCGCGGTGCGCCAGCGGTTCGGCGACGGCGGACAGCAGGATCTGGCCCGGTCGCGCCACGGCCATCAGGCGTGCGGCCATCGGCTTGGCGAGGCCTTCGACTTCCAGCGGCTTGGCGCCGACGGAGACGGCTTCGTCGCTGTTGCGCCAGGTCAGCACTTCACCGACGTGCAGGCCGGCGCGGGCGCGCAGTTCGAGCCGGCGCGCGTCGCCCATCTCGCGCAGTTCGCGCACGTAGTCCAGGGCGAAGCCGAGGCCGTCGATGGGGCGTTCGAACAACAGCAGCAGGCCGTCGGAGCGGTCGATGAGGCGGCCGCGCCAGCGTTGCTGCAGATCCAGCACCAGGCGATCGTGGTCGCGGAACAGCGTCGCGGCTTCGACGTCGCCGATGCGTTCGACCAGTGAGGTCGAGTCGCACAGGTCGGTCAGCAGCAGCGTGCGCAGTTGCGGCGCTTCGATCGAGGGGCGATGGGTCATCTCGTTCATCGCGTGCCGTCCCTCTCCGTATCGGCTTAGGCCGAGGTCAGTTCCATGTCGTGCCAGTGGACGCGGTTGCCGCCCAGGCGCTTGGCCTGGTAGAGCGCGGCGTCGGCGTGAGCGTACCAGTCGGTCCAGTCCTTCGCCGGGTCGATCAGGCAGGCACCGACGCTCAGCGGGCACATCAGCGGGGTGCCGTGCGACATCTGCATCAGGCCCTGCGCGGTGGCGACGATGAACTCGGCGAAACGCAGGACCTCTTCCTGGCGGTCGGTCACCACCAGCAGGCAGAACTCGTCGCCGCCGAGGCGGCAGGCGAAGTCCTCCGGCCCGGCCACCGAACGCAGGATGTTGGCCACGCCTTGCAGGACGCGGTCGCCGATGAGGTGGCCGTGGTCGTCGTTGACCTGCTTGAAGCGGTCGCAGTCCACCAGCAGCAGGCCCATGCTGCGCGGGCTGCCGATGTCGCGGCACTCCTGCAGGTGCAGGGTCAGGCCGCGGCGGTTGTAGAGGCTGGTCAGCTCGTCGGTGCGCACCAGCTCTTCGGTCTGGTTGAGCTGGTGCGTCGCCGCATAGAGGCTGTCGAGCGCCGACTGCAGTTCTTCGTTGCGACGGCGCAGGCGGCGGATCAGGCTTTGTTCGTTGAGCACCACGCGCAGGATGGCGCGGCGCAGGAAATACGAGACCAGGCCGGGGTCGCGATCGACCAGGCGCTGGAACTCCTCGTGGCGCAGTTCGATCAGCAGGCCGTCGCTGGCGGCGACGGCGTCGGCGCTGCGGACGTGGTCGCCGATCAACAGGCCCAGTTCGCCGAAGAACTCGCTCGGGCCCAGGCGCTTGCCGACGAGGTCGTCGCCGAAGTCCAGGTCGACCACGCCGCGGGCGATGACGAACATCGTGGTGCCCAGTTCGCCGCGACGGAACAGCAGCTGGCCGGCTTCGACACGGCGCGGGCGGCCCAGTTCGGCGAACAGCTCATATTCCGCTTCGGTAAGCACCGCCGTCGCCACGTCCGCAGGCGCCGTGCTGGTCTTCCCGGAGTTGATGGAATCGCGCGTCTGGAGCGACGCGACGCTGTCACGAGTCATCCAACGAAGGCCCAGTCCCTGGGAGGCTGGAGAATAGCACCGGAATCTTGTGACAAACGTCCCACGGTCGGCGGACCGGTCAGAGGGGCTGGGTCGGCTGCCGTAACGTGCAGGGGCAGGCGGAGCCCCTCTCCCGCCTGCGGGAGAGGGGGTGGGGTGAGGGCAGGCACCTTGTCCGCTTGAGGCTAATAAGGGCTACCGCCCTCATCCGCCCCTGGATCAAGTCCAGGGCAGGCTCTTCGGACACCTTCTCCCGCGAGCGGGAGAAGGGTCAGGGGTCGACGCAGTCGGCCGGCGCCTGCAGCCCGACATCACGCCGCGGCGGCGCGCTTCTCGTTCCCGTGAAACTGCTCTTCCTCGGTCGAGCCCTTCAGCGCGACCGTGGACGACTGGCCGCCCTGGATGGTCTGCGTCACCGCGTCGAAGTAGCCGGTGCCGACCTCGCGCTGGTGCTTGACCGCGGTGAAGCCCTTGTCCGCGGCGGCGAACTCGGCTTCCTGCAGCTCGACGAACGCGCTCATCTGGCGACGCGCGTAACCGTGCGCCAGGTTGAACATGCCGTAGTTCAGGCTGTGGAAGCCGGCCAGGGTGATGAACTGGAACTTGTAGCCGTAGGACGCGATTTCCTTCTGGAACTTGGCGATGGTCGCGTCGTCCAGGTTCTTCTTCCAGTTGAAGCTCGGCGAGCAGTTGTAGGCCAGCAGCTTGCCCGGGAACTTGGCGTGGATGGCCTCGGCGAACTTGCGCGCGAACTCCAGGTCCGGCTTGCCGGTCTCGCACCACACCAGGTCCGCGTACGGCGCATAGGCGAGGCCGCGGCTGATCGCCTGGTCCAGGCCGTTGCGGGTCTTGTAGAAACCCTCGACGGTGCGCTCGCCGGTGCAGAACGGCTTGTCGTTGTCGTCGATGTCGGAGGTGATGAGGTCGGCGGCTTCGGCGTCGGTGCGCGCGACGATCAGCGTGGGCACGCCCATCACGTCGGCGGCCAGGCGCGCGGCGACGAGCTTCTCCACCGCTTCGCGCGTGGGCACCAGCACCTTGCCGCCCATGTGGCCGCACTTCTTGACGCTGGCCAGTTGGTCCTCGAAATGCACGCCGGAGGCGCCGGCTTCGATCATGCCCTTCATCAGTTCGAACGCGTTGAGCACGCCGCCGAAACCGGCTTCGGCATCGGCGACGATCGGCTGCAGGAAGTCCACGTCGCCCGTGCCTTCGGCGCACTGGATCTGATCGGCGCGCAGCAGCGTGTTGTTGATGCGGCGAACGACCTGCGGCACCGAGTTGGCCGGGTACAGCGACTGGTCGGGGTACATCTCGCCGGCGATGTTGGCGTCGGCGGCGACCTGCCAGCCCGAGAGGTAGATGGCCTTCAGGCCGGCCTTCACCTGCTGCATCGCCTGGTTGCCCGTCAGCGCGCCGAGCGCGTTGACGAACGGCTCGCTGTGCAGCGAGCTCCAGAGCTTCTGCGCGCCCAGCTTGGCGATGGAGTGCTCCACCAGCACGGTGCCGCGCAGGCGCACGACGTCCTGGGCGCTGTACGGGCGGGTGATGCCGGCCCAGCGCGGGTTGGTGGCCCAGTCCTGGCGGAGTTGTTCGGCGGTGTGCAGCGTGCTCATGGCGATGTTCCTTTCGATATCGGTAATGGAAGACAACGGGTACGGAACGGTCGGGAAGGCTCAGTCCAGCCGTGCGTAAGCCGGCAGGGTGAGGAAGTCTTCGAGCGTGTCGGCGTGCGTGAGTCGATCGAGCACGCCGATGGCTTCGTTGATGCGGCTCGCGCCGGGAATGCGCGAGCGGTCGCCCAGGCGCGAGGGCAGATTGAGGAAGGCGCGTTCGAGCAGCGCGAAGTCGACCGGCGTGCCGTCATGCAGATGCAGGCCATCGCTGTGCAGCCACTGCCACAGCTGCGTGCGGGCGATTTCGGCCGTCGCTGCGTCCTCCATCAGCCAGTGGATCGGCACGCAGCCGTTGCCGTCGAGCCACGCCGCGAGATAGCGCACGCACACTTCGACGTTGCCCTCGAAGCCGGTGCGGGTGATGGTCCCCAGCGACGGCTTGATCAGGTCGTCGCGCGTGACCCACACGTCCTCGCGCAGCACGTGGCGCTGGTTCGGCGTGGGCATGCGCTCGTCGAAGATCTTCATCGCCAGCGGGATCAGCGCCGGATGCGCAACCCAGGTGCCGTCGTGGCCGGCGGTGACTTCGCGCAGCTTGTCGGCGCGCACCTTGGCGAGCGCGGCCTCGTTGGCTTCGTCGTCGCCGCTGATCGGAATCTGCGCCGCCATGCCGCCCATCGCGTGCGCGCCACGCTTGTGGCAGGTCTGGATCAGCAGTTCCGAATACGCCTTCAGGAACGGCTGCGTCATCGTCACCTGCGCGCGCTCGGGCAGCACCTTGTCGCGGTGCGCGCGGAAGGTCTTGATGTAGGAGAACACGTAGTCCCAGCGCCCGCAGTTGAGGCCGGCGATGCGCGTGCGCAGCGCATGCAGGATCTCGTCCATCTCGAACACCGCCGGCAGCGTCTCGATCAGCACGGTGGCCTTGAGCTGGCCGGACGGCAGGCGCAGTTCGCGCTCGATGTGGTCCAGCACGTCGTTCCACAGCTGCGCTTCTTCCATCGACTGCAGCTTGGGCAGGTAGAAGTACGGGCCGCGGTCCTTGGCGGCGAGCGCCTGCGCGTTGTGGAAGGCGAACAGGCCCAGGTCGAACAGACCGCCGGAGATGGACGCGCCATCGACGCGCAGGTGCTTCTCGTCCAGGTGCCAGCCGCGCGGGCGCACCATCAGCACGGCCTGCTGGTCGAACGGGCGCAGCGTGTAGTGCTTGCCCGTCTCCGGCGCGGTGAACTCCAGCGTCCCGCGCACCGCCTCGATCAGCGCGCACTGGCCGGCGATCAGGTTGGCCCAGGTCGGCGAGGTGCTGTCCTCGAAGTCGGCCATGTAGACCTTCGCGCCGGAGTTCAGCGCGTTGATCACCATCTTCGGGTCGACCGGGCCGGTGATCTCCACGCGGCGGTCGAGCAGGGCCTGCGGCAGCGGGGCGACCTTCCAGTCGCCGGTGCGGATCGCCCGGGTGTCCTCGCGGAAGTCCGGCAGCCCGCCGGCATCGAAGAAGGCCTGGCGTTCGCCGCGGGCTTTGAGGCGGGCCTGGCGCGTCGGCTCGAAGCGGCGGTGCAGTCCGGCCAGGAAGGCGAGCGCGGCCGGCGTCAGTACGCCCGCCTGACCCGGGGCTTGGCCGATAACTTCAATGTCCCCCTGCTGGGGCTGCACCAGGACTGCCGACATGCTGTAACTCCGTGGTAACCGTGGAGGTCCAACATGCGCGCCAGTCTTTTATTTGACAACGCAGACTTATCAATGCATACCATTAGTTAACCTAATACGCATTGAAACCATTGAGCCCAAAGTCCACCAAGAGCCCCCGCTTCGCCTACAAAGGCGACCGACTCAAGCCGCTACGGGCCTTCTGCCAGACGGCACGGTTGGGCTCGGTCTCGCGCGCGGCCGAGGCGCTGTACCTCAGCCAGCCGGCCGTGACCCTGCAGTTGCAGGCGCTGGAACGGGAAATGGGCTTGCGCCTGCTCGAACGCAGCGGCCGCCGCATCGCTCTCACGCGCGAGGGCCAGGAGCTGTACGACCTCGCCCGCCCGCTGGTTGAAGGGCTGGACGGCCTGGACGCGGTCTTCCGCGAGCGTATCCGCGGGCTCGACGCGGGCGAACTGAACGTCGCCGCGGGCAGCTCGACCATCCTTTATCTGTTGCCGGCGATCGTGGAGGCCTTCCGCGCTGCGCACCCCGAGGTGCGCCTGAGCCTGCACAACGTCACCGGCGCCAGCGGCCTGGACCTGCTGCGTTCCGACGCCGTGGACCTGGCCGTGGGCTCGATGCTGGATGTCCCGGCCGACCTTAGTTATGAGCCGGTCTACCGCTTCGAGCCGATGCTGATCACGCCCCGCGACCACCCTCTGGCGCAGAAGGAGCGGATCTCGCTTGAGGATCTTTCTCCCTACGGCCTGATCCTGCCGCCGCAGCGGCTGACCACCTACCGGCTCATCGACCTGGTCTTCCAGCAGAACCGCGTGCCCTACACCGTGGCCCTGGAGGTCGGCGGCTGGGAGGTCATCAAGCAATACGTGGCGATGGGCCTGGGGATCAGCATCGTCACCGCGATCTGCCTCACCGAGGCCGACCGCGAGCGGCTCTCGGCGCGCTCGCTGGCGGAGTATTTCCCGTCCCGCACCTACGGCGTGGTCGTAAGGAAGGGGAAATATTTATCACCCCACGCCCGTGCATTTGTAGAACTTATAAAGCCCGCGCTTTTCGAGCGGGGCGACTACTATTCCACCGGCCAATCCGAGCGCTGACGTTCAAACTGCGATCAGCCACCTCAGCACGAGGTGAGGGCCATTCAGGCCGCACGGTTCAAACGTCGTGGTTCTTGCCGTTGGAGACCGTGCGGTACCAGCCGCGGATGCGGGCCACGTCGGCCTCGTAGTCGTCGGTGAGCTCGAACGGCGCACCGATGCCGATGGTCCGGCGCCCATAGTGGAAATAAGCCGGCACGACCGGCACCCCGGCGGCCCGCGCGATGCGCCAGAAGCCCGGCTTCCATTTCTCCACGGCCCGGCGCGTGCCTTCCGGCGCCAGCCCGTACCAGAACCGGTCCGCCTCGCGGATCATCCGCGCGGCCTGTTCGACCACGCCCTGCGCGGCCTTGCGGTCCACCGGGATCACGCCCAGGCGTTTGAGGATCGCCCCCATCACGGGGACCTTCAGCAGCGTGTCCTTGCCGAGCACCTTCAGGTCCAGTCCCAGCGCCATCAGCACGGAGAAGCCCCACACGCCGTCCCAGTTGGACGAATGCGGCGCGCCGATCAGCACCAGCTTGGGGAGGTCGGGAAACGCGCCTTCCATGCGCCAACCGCCGAGCCGCAGGATGGTGCGGCCGAGCCAGCGGACGAGTGGGTTGCGGTGGATGCGCGGCGCGCTCGGCGGCAGCGGCAGCACCGGGTAATCAGCCTCGGACATGTCCCCTCGTTTCAATCCTGCATCGGCCACCGGACCGACTCCTGCATGTTCAGTCCCAGTCGCGCCGGGTTCGTTCGCGCTTGATCGTACCGCGTTCGCGCTTGCCACTGAGCCGGCGCTCCTTCGCCGCGCGCGTGGGCTTGGTCGCCACGCGCGGCTTGGGCACGTGCAGGCCGGCGACGATGAAGGCCGCCAGACGCTCGCGGGCGTCCTCGCGGTTGCGCTCCTGCGTGCGGAAGCGCTGGGCGCTGATCACCAGCACGCCTTCGTCGGTGATGCGGCGATCGTGCCGGGCCAGCAGCCGCGCACGCAGCGGCTCGGGCAACGACGGCGAGCCGGCCAGGTCGAAGCGCAGTTCGACGGCCGTGGCGACCTTGTTAACGTTTTGCCCGCCCGGCCCGGCCGAACGCACGAAGCGCTCGACCAGTTCCGAGTCGGGGATCGTCAGGCGGGGCGTGATCTGGAGCATGGGGCGGCACTTTATCGGGAATCGGGATTCGGGATTCGGGATTCGGGATTCGGGATTCGGGATTCGGGATTCGGGATTCGGGATTCGGGATTCGGGATTCGGGATTCGGGATTCGGGATTCGGGATTCGGGATTCGGGATTCGGGATTCGCAAGAGCATGTCATTCCCGCGTAGGCGGGAATCCAACGGTCAGACACTTCAAGCCCTCCGGAAGGCGTGACGCCCCTGACCGTTGGATCCCCGCCTGCGCGGGGATGACGGCTGACAGCCAACCTACCGGGGGCCCCGCCTGCGTACGGCATCACGGGCCCCGGCGCTACACTCCGCCCACGTTCCCACCCACGGTGCGCCATGGCGGACGAACAGCCTCCGAAGGACGGGCAGATCGACTCGGTGTTCCGCAACGGTTCGATGACCGTCGTCGGCGTGCTCACCGCCTTCTCGCTCGGCATCGTGACCCAGTGGACCGACGATCCCACGCCGTGGCACTGGATCGACCTGGTCGTGGTCGCACCGATGGTCGCGGGCACGTTCGCGCAGCTGCTGGCGTTGAAGCGGCTGCTGCACCCCAGCTCGCTGGACTCCGCGGTATACACGCGCGCGATCCGCATGTTCCTGTGGGGACTGAGCCTGCTCGCCGCCGGTGTCCTGCTGGGCGTGATGCAGGACGGCGTGTCGGTGATCTAGCGGTCCCGCGCGTCCGCGTCGAACCCCTCGAACATCGCCAGCGCCTTGGCAAACTCGGCATCGATCGGCGCCACCACCTCCACGCGCGAGCCGTCACGCGGATGCGCGAAGCCGAGCCGCCGCGCGTGCAGCAGCATGCGATGGATCCCGAGCATCCGGAAATTGCGGTTGTGTCGGCCGTCGCCGTGGCTGGTGTCGCCGATCAGATGGTGCGAGACGTGCTTGAGGTGACGGCGAATCTGCCGGAAGCGCCCGGTCTCCAGCTCGGCGCGCAGCAGCGAATAGCGCGAGGTCTCGAAGCCCGACGACGGCAGCTGCAACTCCGTGGTCGCCAGTCGTTCGAAGCGCGTCACGGCCGGCTTCTTCTGCGGCTTGCCGGGGCCGCCATCGAGCGGGTGGTCGATGACGAACGCCTCCTCCGGCCAGCCGCGGCACACGGCCCAGTAATCCTTCTGCACCTCGCGCGACATCAGCACCTTGCCGAGCGAGGATGCAGTCTCGCGATCGAAGGCCAGCAGCAGGCAACCGCTGGTCGCACGATCCAGGCGATGCACGAGGAAGATCGGCCGGCCAAACTGCTCCCGCAACCGGTCCGCGGCAAAGTCGGTCTCGCCGCGCGCAAGCGCACTGTCGTGAACCATGAGGCCGGCGGGTTTGTTGACGACGGCGAAGGCGTCGTCCAGGTGAAGCACGTCCAGATGCAGGGCGTCAGCGGGCGACGCGTCGACGTGCGGCACGTCGAGTTGCGACGCAGGCTCTTGAGCCCCCTCCCCTGCTTGCAGGGGCGGGTTGGGGAGGGGTGAAGTGGTCACCGGCAAGGCTCCCGAAGGTGACGCAGGATTTCTTCAAGCACGAGCCGTGTTCTCAGCAGCACGTCGTCATTCCAGAAGCGAAGCACGCGGTAACCATTAGTGTTCATTCGTTGGGTGCGCTGCTCATCGTAAGACCGTGCTTCAACATGCTGGCCGCCATCCAGCTCGACCACGAGCCGCGCTTCCACGCAGGCGAAATCGGCGATGTAGCCTGCGATTGGAAACTGACGTCGGAATGCAGCCATGGAACTGCCTGCCCTTCAGATGACGCCAGAGCTTCACTTCCGCGTCAGTCGCGCTTCGGCCCAAACATCGCGCGCTTTTCCAGATCGCTTCCATGCCGCTGTCGTCGAGGGGATGAGGCATCACTTCACCCCTCCCCAACCCTCCCCTGCAAGCAGGGGAGGGAGTGTCAATGCATCAGGGATTTCCTAACGCCCTCGCGGCCACGCCGCCAGCAGCGCCCAGATTCCGCCCAGTCCGGCGATCCATGCGGACGCGGGAACGGACCAGAATCGCGGTCCACCCGCCTCCAGGCCGTACAGCACCGCGGCGCAGATCAGCAGGCCGACGCCGAGCACCGCCGCCACCGTGCGTCGCTGCGCCAGGCGGATGGTGCGGTTGAGTTCCACCAGGTCGCGCGAATTCAGATTCAACTCGTGCCGCCCCCCGACCTGCTGCGTGAGCCAGGCGTGCAGCAGGCGCGGCATTTCCGGTGCGTGCGTCACCAGTTCCGGCAGGCGCTTGCGGAATTCGCTCGCCAGCCGTTGCGGGCTGTAGCGCTCGACCAGGATGCGCTGCAGCACCGGCCGCGCGACGGCCCAGATGTCGAGCTTGGGATCGAGCTGGCGACCGACGCCCTCGATGTTCAGCAGCGTCTTCTGCAGGAGGATCAACTGCGGCTGCAGTGTGAGTTCGTAACGCTGCGCCGTGCGGAACAGCTTGAGCAGCACCTCGGCCAGCGAGATCTCGCTCAGCGGCCGCGTGAAGTACGGCTCGCAGACGGCACGCACGGCGGCCTCGAGTTCGTCGATGCGGATGTGCGACGGCATCCAGCCGGCGCGCACGTGCAGCTCGGCGATGCGACGGTAGTCGCGGTTGAAGATCGCCATGAAGTTCTCGGCGAGGTAGTACTGATCCTCGTCCGAGAGCTGGCCCATGATGCCGAAATCCAGCGCGATGAAACGCGGATTCGCGCGGCGCGACGGATCGCTGTCGACCCAGATGTTGCCGGCGTGCGCATCGGCGTGGAAGAAGTTGTCGCGGAACACCTGCGTGTAGAACACGCGCACGCCCTTGGCCGCCAGCGCGCGCCGGTCGATGCCGGCGGCGTCGAGCGCGGGGATATCGTCCGACGGAATGCCGTGCACGCGTTCCAGCGTGAGTGCGCGCTCGGCCGTGTGCGTCCAGATCACCTCCGGCACGTACATGTCGTCGCTGTCCTGCCAGAAGCGGCGCAGCACGCTGGCGTTGGCGCCTTCGCGCTGGAGGTCCAGTTCGGCGGCGAGCGTGTTCTCGACTTCCTCGACGATCGCGCGCGGGCGGATCTTGTCGGCACTGGGATGCGTGCGATCGACGATGCCCGCGACCGCCTTGAGCAGCGCGATGTCGCCTGCGATCTGCTTCTCGATGTCCGGGCGCAGCACCTTCACCACGACCTCGCGCGAGACGCCGTTGGCATCCGGCGGCAGCGTGGCGGCGTGCACCTGCGCGATCGAGGCCGAGGCCAGCGGCGTGGTGTCGAACTGCACGAACGCCTCGCTGACCGGACGCCCCAGCGCCAGCTCGACGATGGCGCGCGCGGCCTGGCCGTCGAACGGCTTCACGCGGTCCTGCAGCAGCGCGAGTTCCTCCGCCACGTCCGGCGGTACCAGGTCGCGTCGGGTGGAGAGGATCTGGCCGAACTTGACGAAGATCGGGCCCAACTCCTGCAAGGCCATGCGCAAACGCGCGCCGCGCGAGAGGCACGCGACTTCGCTGGTGGCACTGGGCACGAACGGACGCGCGAGCTTCAACCAGCCTTCCACGGGCGTGTCGTCGAGCAGGTCGTCCAGGCGATAGCGCAACAGCACGCGACCGATGCGCCAGGCACGGAAGACCGGCTTCATGCGGCGTCCCCGGCGCGTGCGCGCAGGCGCGTCACGCGTGCGGCCAGGCGCTCGACGTCGTCGCGCAGCGTGTCGACGTCGTCGTGGAACGCGTTGAGTTCCTCGCGCGGCACGACGTCGCGCGATTCCTCGGTGACGAACTCGGCGGCGTTCACCGCGAACGCGCCCGCCGCGCCGCGTGCATGACGCAGCCCGGCGGCCACCGCATTGGCGACCTGCACGCCGGCGATCTCGCCGAACACGCGAACGAACGGTTGCTGCCAGTCCGGATCGAACCTTTCGGCCAGCTTCTGCAGGCGACGCGCGAGATCGGCGTCGCCCTCGATACGGAGTTTGCCAACGGGCGGCGCGTCGTCATTGCGCAGGAACGGCAGCTGCGAGAGCAGCCCGCCCAGCGTGGCGCGCACCGACAGATCCGCCTCTTCGTCCTGCACCGGGCCGACTTCGAGCCGTTCGCCCGCCACGCGCACCTGCAACGCCAGCGCCGGCGCGGACAGGCGCAGCACGACGCGGCGGCCATCGAGGGCG
Source organism: Lysobacter sp. MMG2 (assembly GCF_016735495.2). Taxonomy (GTDB): domain Bacteria; phylum Pseudomonadota; class Gammaproteobacteria; order Xanthomonadales; family Xanthomonadaceae; genus Lysobacter_J. Next base: position 536,666 of record NZ_JAERQY020000003.1, on the reverse strand, counting down.
CGCAAGCTGTCGCGGGTGTCGGGATCCAGCGCGAGGGCGCGGTTGAGGGCGGTTTCCAGGGCGCGCCCGGCCAACGGCTTGAGTGAGGCCAGTGGCGAGGAGGTCGGGTCGGTCATGCGGTCATTGTAGCCGCGACCCGCCCGCCTTCCCGGCGGGAGACTCTCGCGCCGGACGGCCCGGGGGGTGGGGCCGTCCGACGCGGGCAAAGCCAGTTCGTCAGACGCGGCGGCCGCGCAGCATCGAGATGACCGCCAGGACCAGGAAGACGACGAACAGGATCCAGGCGATGTTGGTGGCCGCGCCGGCGATGCCACTGAAGCCGAGCACGGCGGCGATGATCGCGATGACGAAGAAGATGACGGCGTAGCTGAGCATCGATGTACTCCGGGCGCGGTGCGCCTGACTGGGTGCGATCGATGCTAGGCACGACCCGGTCGTCGAAGGGTGACGATCCGCGCGCGACTCACCCGCCCGTGCAGGCCGCCTTCAGTCGGGTGAGACCCTCGTGAATGCTCACGCTCGGCACATAGCCGAAATCCTGTCGCGCCGGCGCCATGTCGTACCAGTGCGTGGTGCTGAGCTGCTCGGCGAGGAATCTCGTCATCGGCGGCTCGCCCTTGAGCGGCAGCGCGTGCCACAGGCCCTCGCAGGCGACGCCCACCGCGTACGCCACGCCGAACGGAATCGTCTTCGTCACCTGCGGTGCACCGGCGGCGGCGAGCAGGCCGTTGACGATCTCGCGCACGGTGCGCGGCTCGCCATTGCTGATGAAGTACGCGCGGCCCGCGCAGGCCGCGCCGACGGCGAGGTGTTCGCAGGCATCGAAGTGCGCCTGCGCGGCGTTGTCGACGTAGGTGGTGTCGATGCGGTTGTTGCCGTCGCCGACGAAACGCAGGCGCCCGGCCTTCGCGCGTTCGACCAGGCGCGGCAGCAGCTGGTTGTCGCCCACGCCCCAGATCAGGCGCGGGCGCAGCGCGACGGTGGCGAGCGTTGCGTCGTTCGCGGACAGCACGAGTTTCTCGGCGACCTGCTTGGTCGCCGCGTACGGCGCCTTGAGGTGGTCGCCATAGGGCACGGCATCGGCGGTGCCGCCTTCGACCGGATGCGTCTTGCGATGCGTGACGCTGGGCGTGGACGTGTAGACGAGGCGGTCGATGCCGTGCGCGCGGCAGGCGTCGATGACGTTCTGCGTGCCGACGACGTTGGCGAGGTGGTAGCTCTCGTAGCTGCCCCAGGCGCCGGCCTTGGCGGCGTTGTGGAAGATCGCCTCGCAGCCTGCGGCGGCGGCGATCACCGCGTCGCGCTGCGCGAGGTCGCCCTGCACCTGCGCCACGCCGAGGCGGTCGAGCGCGTCGTAGCGGCCGCGGTTGAAGCTGACGACCTCGTGGCCGCGCTCACGCAGTCCGCGGCACAACGCCTGCCCGAGGAAGCCACCACCGCCGGTCACCAGGATCTTCATCGCGCGCCCCTTTCTGCAAAGGCGACACGATAGCGGGGAGGTGTGTGGGCTTCAAAGCTGCGGGCTATTCGTTCTCCCGGAGCCAGACGCCGTTTCCTGCTCCGATGATGCCCCCTTCTCCCCTCGTGGGAGAAGGTGCCCCCGAAGGGGGCGGAAGAGGGGGCGCGCGCAGCGCGTGCTTCAACGCCCCTACCCCTCTCCATGGCCGCCTTCGGCCGCCTGTCGCTCTCAGCCCTGCACTCCCTTCGGTCGCCTCAAGGGGAGAGGGACGACGTCATGCACCGCTGATGCGGCCGGCGACCCACACCGCCAACTTCTCCCGACCAATCTTGGCGTTGTGGCGGATGTCGACCGGGAATTTCGGATGGACGAGGAACGTGTCGATGCGCGCGGCGTGGGCATGTAGCGCGCCGATCGCACGCAGTTCGCGCTCGATGCGCTGCCATTGCCCCGCGTCCACGCCCGGCGCCAGTTCCACGCACAGCACCGGCCGCTGCGCGCCGATCGCGCCGACGCCGACCAGCGCGGTTCGCCGGACATCACGATGCGTGTTGAACACCGGCTCCACCTGCTCGGTGTACAGCGGCCCGTCGGCAGTTTCCACGCGGTGCGACTTGCGCCCGCAGAACCACAGGCGCCCTTCCGCGTCGAGATAACCGACATCGCCCATGCGATGCACGATGCGCTCGCTGCCGTCGGGAAGGCGTTCGCCGATCTTCGCCAGCTTCGTCTGCGCGTCGCGGTTGAAGTAGGTATCGGTGACGGTGGGACCGGCGACGGTGATCTCGCCGACCACGCCTTCTTCAACGGGCTGCGTGTCGTCCCACTGCGCGATCGGCGCATCGGTGATGGCGATGATGCGCACTTCGTTCGGCGCGACCGCGCGGCCCACGCAGGTGCCGGCGCCGGATTCGGTGGCCTCGCGCGTGGACTGGAGTTCGCGGCTTTCGATCACCGCCACCGGCAGGCATTCGGTCGCACCATAGGGCGTCCAGAAGCCGGCATCGTCGGGCAGCAGTTCGCGCATTTTCGCCACGACGTCCGCCGGCACGGGCGCGCCTGCCGAGGTCACGCGCTTCACCGTCGGCAGCTTCGCTCCGAAGTTCGCCAGCACCGCCATCAACGCGGGCGAGCCGAACAACTGGTCCACGCCGAAGCGTGCGATCGCGTCGTGCAGCTTGCGCGGATCGGCGAGCGCCGGCTTGGTCGGATCCATGTCGGGGATGATCGAAGTCAGGCCGAGCGCGGGGTCGAACAGCGCGAACGGCGGGAACGTCGGCAGGTCCACGCCGCCGGACTGGATGCCCAGCGCGTCGCGCAGCATCGCGATCTGCGCGACGAATTGGCGATGGCGATACACCACGCCCTTGGGCACGCCGGTGGAGCCGCTGGTGAACAGGATCGCGGCGACGTCGTCGGGTTGCGTGTCGGCGAGTTGCGCGCCTGCGTTCGCGCCTTCGCGCTCGACCTGCGCCAGCGTCGCGTCGGACAGCCACGCGCGCGCGCCGGTGGTGATGCGGATTCGCGCCGACGGCGCCCAGCGCAGCACGGTGCGCGCCACGTGCGCCAGCGGAATGCCGATGAACGCTGCCGGCTGTGCTTCGTCCAGGCATTGCTTCAGCGCGCGCTTGTCGATGCCCGGATCGACCAGCACCGGCACGGCGCCGGCCTTGAACAGCGCGAACATCAGCAGGAAGAACTCCGGCGAGGGACGCACCATCACCACCGTGCGCGTGCCGCGCACGATCCCGCGCCGCGCCAGGCCGGCGGCGATGGCGTCGCTGCGGGCGTCCAAGTCGCGGTAGGTCAGGGTGAGGTCGAAGCGCGCCAGGCCGTCCGGCCCGCGCGTGCCGGGGCAGCGCATGGCGATGCGGTCGGGGAAGCGGGCGGCCAGTTCAGGCAGGTTGGCGGCGATGTTGCACACGTCGGTCATGGATTCATTTTCGCCTGAACCGCGCGGCCCTTGCGCATGGCGCGGGAAGTCTCAAAATTCCGCACCCGGCCGAGCGATTCCGGACCCGCGACGGTCCAACCCATGCAACACCCCTGTCTGACCTGCGGCGCCTGCTGCGCCTACTTCCGAGTGAGCTTCCACTGGTCCGAGGCCGACCCGGCGCTGGGCGGCGTGGTGCCGTTCGAACTCACGCAGCCGCTGCGCACGCACGAGCGCGTGATGAAGGGCACCTCGCAGCCGAACCCACGCTGCATCGCACTGGACGCCGACATCGGCCGCTACAGCCGCTGCACCATCCACGACCGGCGCCCGTCGGTGTGCGCGCTGGTACCGGCGTCGTGGGAGTTCGGCGCGGCGAGCCCGCAATGCGACAAGTCGCGCCTGGCCCACGGGCTGCCGGTGCTGACGCCGCAGGACTGGGTCGGCGTGAGCGAGGACGAGAAGAATCCGTTGCCGGAGGGTTGAGGGCGCTTTAGCCCCTCTACTTCGGTGGCTTTAGCCCCTCTCCCTCCGGGAGAGGAGGTGGGGTGAGGGTCGGGGCGAGCGAGCACGCTTGTTCCAGCTTTCGCTGGAATGACGAGAGAGGGCGGCGGGCGTGACAGCCTGGGTCCCGGCCTTCGCCGGGATGACGACTTCGGTGGGGCCTGCTTCGGCGATGCGCACTCCGCTTCGGGCACGCCGCGCCGTGGCAACGCATCGGCGCTCGCCGACGCCGCCTTGCTACAGCGGATTGCCGTCCAGGAACGCCCGCATCTTCGGCACCAGCTCCTCGCCCTTGTCTTCCATCACGTAATGGCCCGCGTCCTCGAACGCGTGCACCGTCGCCTGCGGCAGCGCGTCGGTGAAGCCCTTGAGGAAGTGGTGGTCGAAGACGAAATCGCGCAGACCCCAGGCGATGAACGCCGGGCGGTCGGCGTACTCGGGCAGCTTGCGGCCCATCGCCTGCACCAACGGCCAGGCGGCGTCGCCTTCGCCCAGCGGGATGTCCTGCACGAAGCGCGAGGTCGCGACGCGGTTCGCCCAGGTGTCGTACGGGCCGACGTAGGCGCGGCGCACGTCGGCCGGCATCTTCTTCTCCACGCCGACGAACGAGGCGATGGAGGAGAACGCATTGAAGCCGCGGATCAGCAACGTGCCCAGCGCGAGATCGCGACCCAGCACCAGCGATTTCGGCAGAGGCTTGCTCGCCGGCAGCGGGAACGAGCCGGTGTTGGTGACGATGAGCCGGCGGATGCGCGCGGAATGCTTCAAACCCCAGCCGAAACCGATGCCGCCGCCCCAGTCGTGCACGGCCAGCGTGACATCGCCGGTGATGCCCAGGTGGTCGAGCAGCGTTTCGACATCGTCGATGCGCGATTGCAGCGTGTAGCGGTAACGGTCGTCGCCGGGCTTGTCCGACAGGCCCATGCCGACGTGGTCGGGCACGATGCAGCGGTAGCGATCGCGCAGGCCGAGCACGAGCTTGCGCCAGTAGAAGCTCCACGACGGATTGCCGTGCAGCATCACCACGACCTCGCCGTCGCGCGGGCCTTCGTCGAGGAAGCTCATCGCGATGCCCGGGCGGACATCGAAACGGTTCGGCGTGAAGGGATAGTCGGGAAGCGGCAGGCGGATCGTCATCGTGTTCGCGAATTCGTGCGGGCAAGAAAAACCCGGCGCGCGGCCGGGTTCTTCGGTGGTGCGAAGGCGTCGCTTACCAGACCACTTCGGCCATCGAGCAGTTCAGGCCCGAGCCGATGCCCAGCAGCGCAACGCGCGTGCCCTTCTTCAGGCGGCCGCCGTCGCGCAGCTTGCTCAGCACGATCGGCACCGAGGCCGGGCCGATGTTGCCGTGCTCGCCGAAGATGGTCAGCACCTTCTTCGGGTCGATGCGGAACGCCTTGAGGAAGGCCTTGGTGTGCGCCTTGCTGACCTGGTGGATGACGAACTCGTCGAGCTCCTCCACCACCCAGCCCAGCGCGGCGCGCGCGGCGGTAAAGGTCTTCTGGCCGAGCTTGAGCCCTTCGATCATCAGCATGCGGCCGTCGGCGATCATGCGGTCGTGCACGAGGTCGCCGCGGCACAGCTGGTTCCACTCGGTGGCCGAGCGGGTGACGCTGCCGCGGTAACGCGGCGCACCCGGCGCCAGTTCGCTGCGCGCCAGTACCATCGCGGCGGCGCCGCTGCCCAGCGTGAGCGTGGCCATCTCGTCGCGGAACTGCTCTTCGGTGACGTCGTCGCGGCTGAGGCGATCGAGCGTCTTCTCGTACGCCAGGTCGGCGGTCTCGCCGTTGACGACCAGGGCGTAGTCGATCTCGCCGCGCTCGATCATGCGGCTGGCGATGTCCATGCCGTTGAGGAACGCGAGGCACGCGTTGGCGACGTCGAAGTTCTGGCAGGTGTCGGGCAGGCGCAGATTGCCGGACACGATGGAGGCCGTGGACGGCTCCAGGTAGTCGCGGCTGACCGAGGTGTTGACCAGCAGGCCGACGCGGTCGGCGTCGATGCCGGCATCGGCCAGCGCCTTGACGCCGGCGAGCGTGGCGGCGTCGGAGGCTTTGACCTCGCCGTCCCACAGGCGGCGTTCGCGAACGCCGGCGACTTCCTCAAGCACGTTGTACTTGATGCCGAGGCGGTCGAGCGTGGGCCTGAGACGGGCGTGGATTTCGTCCGAGGTCAGCCGGCGGGGTGCATCGATGTGAGCAAGACCGGCGATGGCAACGTGCTGGAACAACATGGGCGGCTGACCGGAAACGGAAAAGAACACGCCATGTTAACGCTTAATCTGGCCCGCCAGCCATTCGGTGCCGAATGGTGGGGCGGATCGGCCGACGGGCGGCGTGGCGGGGTTCAGCGCTGTGACGAGGCGGTAGACGGAAACCTCCCCTCGGCACCCATCTCCTACATAAGAAGACGGGCGCATCCGACGCGTGCGCCGGTCAGCCGCCGATGGGGTAGGTCTGCGCGCTGCCGGTCGCCTTCGGTGCCGCCGGGAGCGACGCACCGCGACCCGCACCGCAGCGCCAGGCCGCGAAACGCTGGGAACCGTTGAGCGGCGCGCCCATCGGCTGCACGGTATCGGCCTGCAGGCCTTGGGCCTCGTTGCGGGCCATGGTCTCCAGTTCCTCGCGCACGCGCAGGTCGTTGCGCTCGTAGAAGGCGACCTTGTTCTTGACCGTGACCTCGACCTCGCCGCGCTTCTCGCAGCCGGCCGGCGGGCCGCTGCCGTCGATCACGCGCACCGAGGACGCGCCGGGCGCCATGTCCACCCAGGTGCAGCCGCCGGCGACCAGCGCCGAAACCAGGACCATCCCCCACATCGACTTACGCATCGTTACCCCGTGATTCGTGCGGCGCGGACGCCGCGCAGCAAACATGAATAGGAACGGGCGCGATTGTCGCCGCACCGAGGCAGGTTGTGAACGCCAACCCGTGAACCGCGACTGAGGCCACCGCCGCGGTTTGCGGTTCCGGGCCGATAGCCCCCGGCAAACGGCCGGGGAGCTGTGCCGGATCAGGGCTTGGCGGCGATCGTGTTGCCGTCGGCGTCGAGCACGTGCACCTCGCCCAGGTTCAGCGCGCGCACGAGTTTTTCGATCTGCTTGAGATCGCCGACCACCACCCACGTCAGCGCCTTGGGATCGAGCGTCGCCGCGGCCGCCTTCACCTGCTCCGGCGTCAGGGCTTCGATCTGCGCCTTGCGCTGGAACACGTAGTCGTCCGGCCGGTCGTAGCGGACGATGCCGCTGATCGCGCCCAGCACGGCCGAACCGGTTTCGAACGCGCCCGGCAGGCTGCGGATCTCGGTGGCCTGGATCTTCGCCACTTCCTCCGGCTGCGGCGGCGCCTTGCCGCTGGCGTAGTCGGTGATCTCGCGCTGCAGTTCCTTCAGCGAATCGGCGGTCTTGTCGATCTGCACCGGCGCGAAGGCCATCCACGGGCGCTGGCCCAGCGCGTTGGCCGAGAAGCTGTAGGCGCCGTAGGCCCAGTGCTTGCCCTCGCGCAGGTTCATGTTCAGACGCGAGGAGAACTCGCCGCCCAGCACCGAGTTGGCGATGTCGAAGCGCACCGAATCGGCGTCCTTGGTCGAAGGCACGACTTCGCCGGCGAAGATATTGGCCTGCACGGCGCCCGGCTGGTCGATCAGGAACACGCGCGGCTTCGCGGGACGGGCGACCTCGCCGATCTGCGGTCGCGGCGGCGCGTCGCCCGTGGGCTTCCAGTCGCCCAGGTGCTTGTCCAGCAGCGGGACGATTTCCTTCAGCGTGGTGTCGCCCACCACGATCAGCGTCGCGTCCTGCGGACGCACCCAGTCGCGATGGAAGTCCACCAGGTCATCGCGCGTGAGCGAGGCGATGGACTCCTCCGTGCCGCTGCCGCTGAACGGCATCGCGTACGCATGGCCCTGGCCGTACAGCAGCGGCGGCAGCACGCGCAGCGCGGCGCCGTTGGGGCGGGCCTTTTCCTGCTTGATGCCGGCGATCCAGGTCGCCTTCACGCGGTCGATTTCCTTCTGGTCGAAGCGCGGCTCGCGCAGCATCTTCGAGAACAGCGCCACCGACGGATCCAGGTTCTGCTTCAACGCCGACAGATACGCCTTGCCGCCGTCGAGCGAGGCGCCCGCGCCGAGGTTGGCGCCCAGCGATTCGGCGCGATCGCCGAAGGCCAGCGCGTCCAGCTCGCCGGCGCCTTCGTCCATCATGCCCATCGCGAAGCTCGAGGTGCCCAGCTTGCGGCCCTGGTCGGCGCTGAAGCCGCCGGTGAACTCGTAGCTCATCTGCACCACGGGGATGTCGTGGCGTTCGGCGAGGATGACGGTGGTGCCGTTCTTGAGCGTGGCGCGCTGCAGCGAGGGGAATTTCAGGTCCGGGTAGCGCGTGGTCTGCGGCACGCCCAGGCTGCGGTCGACCGTCGCGGGCGTGGTGGTGTACTTCGCATCCACCGGCGGCAGGGTCAGCGGCGCGGGCGTGACCGAAGCGTCCTCGGCGACGGCCGTGCGATCGCCCGGCACCACGACGAGCGTGTGGCTTCCCTTCGTCAACCAGGTGTTGGCGACCTTGCCCAGGTCGGTCGCGCTGGCGGTGTCGATGATCTTCAGGCTGTCGCGGAAACAACCCGGGTCGCCGGTGTATACGGTGCACTCGGCCAGCGCGTCGGCCTTGCCGCCGGAGCCGCCGATGCGCTCGATGCCCCGCACGAAGCCGGCCTTGAAGACGGTGCGCGCCTGTTCGAGTTCCGTCTTCGTCGGACCGTCGCGGAGCAGCTTCTTCAGCTCCTCGTCGATGATCGCCTCGACCTTCGCCGGATCCACGCCCTGCTTCACGTCGGCGGTGATGACGAAGTTGGAGCTCAGCTGCATCGGGTACGCGGCCGCGGACACGTTGTCGACCAGCTTTTCCTCATGCAGCAGTCGCTTGTCCAGGCGCGAGGACTTGCTGCCGCCCAGCACCTGGGCGAACAGCTGCAGCTTGTCGAATTCCGGCGTGCCGACCTGCGCCACGTTCCACACGCGGTGGATGCGCGCCTGCGGCACCTTGTCGGTCATGGTCGCGCGGGTGGACTGCGCCAGCGGCGCGACGTCCACCTTCGGCTGCGCCATCGTCGGCGTGGCCGGGATGTCGCCGAAGAAGCGCGTGACCTTTTCCTTCGCGGTGGCCACGTCGATGTCGCCGGCCAGCACCAGCACCGCGTTGTTCGGCCCGTACCAGGTGCGGAACCAGCCCTTCACGTCATCCAGCGAGGCGGCGTCCAGGTCGGCCATCGAGCCGATCGTGCTGTGGTGGTACGGGTGCGTCTTGGGATACAGCGCCTTGCCCAGCGCATCCCAGACCTGGCCGTAGGGCTGGTTCTCGCCCTCGCGCTTTTCGTTCTGGACCACGCCGCGCTGCTCGTCGAGCACCTTCTGGTCGATCGCGCCGAGCAGGTGGCCCATGCGGTCGGACTCCATCCACAGCGCCATGTCGAGCGCGGTGGTGGGCACGTTCTGGAAGTAGTTGGTGCGGTCGGAGTTGGTCGTGCCGTTCATGTCGGTCGCGCCGACCAGCTCGAAGGGTTCGAAGTACTCGCCGCGGTGGTTCTCCGAACCGTTGAACATCAGGTGCTCGAACAGGTGGGCGAAGCCCGTGCGCCCGGCCGGCTCGTCCTTGCTGCCGACGTGGTACCACAGGTTCACCGCCACGATCGGCGCCTTGCGGTCGGTGTGCACCACCACGCGCAGACCGTTGGGGAGGGTGAACTCCTCATAGGGAATGTCGACCGTCGCCTTCGGCGCGGCGGTCACGGTCGCCGGCGCGAAGGCGACGCCGGTGAAGGTAACGGCCAGGGCCAGGGCGAGCGCGGCAGCGCGCGGGCGGGACGACAGCGACATGGGGGGACTCCTTGGAAAAAGCGGGGCCGGGCCGGAAGGCCAGGCCGGTCCAGCATCCTAGCCGCGCGTCGTGAACGGCGGCACTAGGCCACAAGTCCCGAGCCGAGGTGTCAATTTCGTATCGATACAGCCGGGCCCGATGCGGTGATCCGGGGTGCGGGCCGGCATCGAAGCGACGGCTCCACCCCATCCTCCCTAGACTGGGCGTCCCTTCCGGCCGGACGCCCGCGATGTCGCCCACCCAGCGCACTCCCCGACGCAGTCTGGTCACCGGCGCCAACCGGGGCCTCGGCCTGGAATTCGTCCGCCAGCTCCTGGCCGCCGGCGACCATGTCGTCGCCACCAGCCGCCACCCCGGCAAGGCCAACGCCCTCAACCAGCTCGTCGGCGAGCATCCCGGCCGCCTGCATGTGCTGCCGCTGGACGTGGCCGAACCGAAAACGCACGCCGAACTGGCCCGCGAACTGCCGCTGGTCATCGACGGCATCGACCTGCTGGTCAACAACGCCGGCGTGCTGCATTCGGGCGAGCGCTTCGGCCACGTGCCGCCCGCGCAGCTGGACGACAGCTTCCGCACCAACGCATCCGGGCCGTTCCTGCTCACCCAGGCGCTGGCCGAACGCCTCGCCGACGGCGCCAAGGTCGCGAACCTGTCGTCGGTGCTGGGTTCGATCGAGGCGGTGGAGGGCTTCTACACGCCCAGCTATGCGATGTCGAAGGCCGCGCAGAACATGGGCACCGCGTTGCTGGCCTCCGCGCTGCGCGAGCGCTCGATCACGGTGGTGGCGCTGCATCCGGGCTGGGTGCAGACCGACATGGGCGGCAGCGGCGCGCAGATCCCGGCGACCGAATCCGTGCGCGGGCTGCTGAAGGTCATCGACGGGCTCAAGTCCGCCGACAGCGGCCGCTTCATCGACTACCGCGGCAAGCCCGTCGCGTGGTGACGCGCGCCGTGTCGCGGGCGATCATGCGCGCATGTTCGACGTCATCCTGTTCCAGCCGGAAATCCCGCCCAACACGGGCAACGTGATCCGCCTGTGCGCCAACACGGGCGCACGGCTGCACCTGATCGAACCGCTGGGGTTCACGCTGGAAGACAAGCAGCTCAAGCGCGCGGGGCTCGACTATCACGAGTACGCGACCTTGCAGGTGCACGCCGACCTGTCCGCCGCGCTGGCGACGATCACCGCCGCCAACGGCAAGCCGCCGCGGTTGTTCGCGCTGAGTACGCGCGGGACGGTGCGCTTCGATACGCCGCGTTACGAAGCGGGCGATGCATTCCTCTTCGGCCCGGAGACGCGCGGCCTGCCGACGGACGTGCTCGAGAGCGTCCCCGCCGCGCAGCGCCTGCGCCTGCCGATGCGACCGGAGAACCGCAGCCTCAACCTGTCCAACGCGGTGGCGGTGGTGGTGTTCGAGGCGTGGCGGCAGAGTGGGTTTGCGGGGAGCGCGTAGGGCCTCCGCGCAGCTCCTTCTTTCCGTCATCCCAGCGAAAGCTGGGATCCATTTTGATTTGTCTCGACGCGCTCATCGGAAAGCAAGATGGATCCCAGCTTTCGCTGGGATGACGGCGAATGTGAGAACGCGAGCATCGAGGCGCATTCGGCCTGGATCCCGGCCTTTGCCGGGATGACGGCTCATCGATGCCGCTGCGATCTCAACCCTCGGCGTGCTCCGCAGCCTCCGCGCCGCTCGCCGCCACCGCGCCCGTCGGCGCATGCAGATAATCCAGCGTCACCTGCAGCAGCGCGCGCAGGCCCAGGTCCAGCGCCGACTCGTCCAGCGCGAACTTCGGCGAGTGGTTGCTCGGCGCCGTCACCGGGTCGATGCCCTTGGACGTCGCGCCGACGAAGAAGAACATCGCCGGCACTTCCTTCGCGTAGAACGAGAAATCCTCCGCGCCCATCTGCAGCGGCGGTTCGATCACGTTGGCCGCGCCGGCCACGGCCTGCAGGCTCGGGATCATGCGCGCGGTCAGCGCCGGATCGTTCACCGTTACCGGGTTGCCGTCGCTGTCGGGCACGTTCGCCACGGCGGTCGCGCCGTTGGCGGCGCTGACATGCTCGGCCACGTTCTTCAGGTCGCCGAAGATGCGCTGGCGCATGCCCTCGTCGAAGGTGCGGATCGTGCCGACCAGCTCCACCTCATCCGGAATGATGTTGTAGCGGATGCCGCCCTTGATCGCGCCGAAGCTCACCACCGCCGGCAACTTGGCGATGTCGGTGCGGCGGCTGACGATGGTCTGCGCCGTGCCGATCACGTCGGCCGCGGCGACGATGGGATCGATGCCGCCCCACGGACGCGAGCCGTGGGTCTGACGGCCCTTCACCTTGATGGTGAACTTGTCGGACGCCGCCATCAGCGGCCCCTGGCGCACGCCGATCTGGCCGACCGGCAGCGTCGAGAACACGTGCAATCCGAACATCGCGTCAGGCTTGAAGTCCTTGAACAGGCCCTCCTCCAGCATCAGCGATGCACCGCCTTCCTCGCCGTCGGGCGCGCCCTCTTCCGACGGCTGGAAGACCAGCATCACCGAACCAGGCAGATCGGCCTTCATCTTCACCAGCGCATCGGCGATGCCGAGCAGGATGCCGGTGTGCGCGTCATGGCCGCAGGCGTGCATCACGCCGACCGTCTCGCCGCGGAACGTCGCCGTGGCCTTCGACGCGAACGGCAGGTCCACCTGCTCGGTCACCGGCAGCGCGTCCATGTCGGCGCGCAGCGCGACGCGCGGGCCGGGCTTGCCGCCTTCGATGATCGCGACCACGCCATGGTGCGCGATGCCGACCTTCGGCTTCAGGCCGAGTGCGCGCAGGTGCTCGGCGACCTTGGCGGCGGTGCGCTCCTCGCGGTTGGACAGCTCCGGGTGCTGGTGGAAATCACGCCGCCAGGCGACGACCTTCTGCTGCACGGCCTTGGCGGCGGCGACGACTTCGGGCCGCTCGCCGGCAGGCGCGGTCTGCGCGTGTGCGAACAAGGGCGTGGCAAGCAAAGCGCTGCTCAGCAGCGCGGGCATCAGGCGCATCGACGGAACTCTCCCCGGTTGGTCCGTCGATCCTAACGCACACGACTTTGCCGGATTGGGTAGCCCGGGTAAGCGAAGCGCACCCGGGAGCCCTCACGCTCGACCCCGGGTGCGCTTCGCTTACCCGGGCTACGTCGGGCTTACTGCGCGCCGCGCAAATAATCCAGCGCCACCTGCAACGTCACGCGCACGCCGACGTCCAGCGCCTGTTCGTCGAGCAGGAACTGCGGCGAATGGTTGATCGGCGCCTTCGCCGGGTCGGTGCCTTTCGCCGTGGAGCCGACGAAGAAGTACACGCCCGGCACCGTGTTGGCGAACTGCGCGAAGTCCTCCGCCACCGTCACCATCGGCATCTCGACGACGTTCGCCTCGCCCACCGCGCGTTGCAGCGAGGGGCGCACGCGCGCGGTCAGCGCCGGATCGTTGACGGTCGCCGGCGCGTTGGCGGCGACATCGAGCGTCGCCGTTGCGCCGCTGGCATGGGCGAAATCTTCTGCCGTGCGCCGGAAGCGGTTGATGATGTCCTCGCGCTGCGCCGCATCGAACGTGCGCAGCGTGCCGACCAGCTTCGCTTCGTCGGGAATGATGTTGAAGCGCACGCCGGCGTTGAACTGGCCGGCGGTCAGCACCGCTGGTGTCGCGGCGATGTTCACCTGGCGCGCGATCAGGCTCTGCGTGCCGAGCAGGATCTGCGCGGCGACGGTGATCGGGTCCACGCCGTCCCACGGCCGCGAGCCGTGCGTCTGCTTTCCGCGCACCGTCAGGCTCCATTCGTCCGCGGCGGCGAGCATCGGCCCGCTGCGCACGCCGACCTGGCCCACCGGCAGCCCCGCCCAGACGTGCAGGCCGAAGACAGCGTCGGGCTTGAAGTCGCGGAAGACGCCTTCGTCCAACATCAACTCCGCGCCGAAGTTCTCGCCGGGATTCGGCGGGCCTTCTTCCGACGGCTGGAAGACGAACATGACTTCGCCCGGCAGCGTCGCCTTCTGCGCGGCGAGCGCCGTCGCCACACCGAGCAGGATCGCCACGTGCGCGTCATGGCCGCAGGCGTGCATCACGCCCACGTCCTGGCCACGGTAGGTGGTCTTCACCTTCGAGGCGAACGGCAGGCCGGTCTGCTCGGTCACCGGCAACGCGTCCATGTCGGCGCGCAGTGCGATGCGCGGTCCGGGCTTGCCGCCCTTCAACACGGCCACCACGCCCGTGTGCGCGACGCCGGTCTTCACTTGCAGGCCGAGCTTGCGCAGCTGGTCGGCGACGAGCTTGGCGGTGCGGACTTCGTTGTTGCCCAGTTCCGGATGCTGGTGGATGTCGCGACGCCAGGCGACGACGTCCTTCTGCACGGATTGTGCGGCGGTGGCGATGTCCGGCGTTGCATCGGACGACTGCGCGAAGGCGGGCGTGGCGAGCAGGGAGGCGATCAGGACAGGCAGCAGGTGCGGGCGCATGGCAGGAGGATCGGTGGGAATGGACCGATCCTAGCGGCTGCGGGCCGTCCGGACGATGCGCGGTCTGGCGCGCACACGGCCATGCGCGACTGAGGACATGCCCCAACGTCATATCCAACGCCGGCTTTTGCCCCTCTTCCCCGCGCCCTCATCCGCCTGCCGGCACCTTCTCCCGCCAGCTCCAGTAGCCCGGGCAAGCGCAGCGCACCCGGGGAACGACGCGCAACCCGGGTGCGCTGCGCTTACCCGGGCTACATACCGAAAGACGCGTCCGTCAGTCCTTCTTCGCCTTCGCGAACGCCGCGGCGAGCGCGTTGTTCATCGGCGGCGGCGTGTTCGTGCGCGCGGCGTTGAAGCCGCCACCGCGTGCATCGCGTCCGCCGCGCGGCGCACCGCCTCGCGGTGCATCGCGATCGTCGCGACCGCCCGCGCGCGGCGCCGGCGCGCTGTCGTCCAGGCGGCGCGTCAGTGCGATGCGCTTGCGCGCCACGTCGACCTCCAGCACTTTCACCTTGACGATGTCGCCCGCCTTCACCACTTCGCGCGGATCCTTCACGTACTTGTCCGACAGCGCGGAAATGTGGATCAGCCCGTCCTGGTGCACGCCGATGTCGACGAACGCGCCGAACGCCGCCACATTGCTCACCACGCCTTCCAGGATCATGCCTTCGCGCAGGTCCTTGATGTCCTCCACGCCATCGGCGAAGCGCGCGGCCTTGAACTCCGGGCGCGGGTCGCGGCCCGGCTTTTCCAGCTCTTTCAGGATATCGCGCACGGTCGGCACGCCGAACTTCTCGTCGGTGAACTGCTCGGCCTTCAATCCGCGCAGGGTCGGCGCGTCGCCGATCAGCGACTTCACTTCGCGACCGCACTGCTTGAGGATGCGCTCCACCACCGGGTACGCCTCCGGGTGCACCGACGAGGCGTCCAGCGGCTGGTCGCCATCGGCGATGCGCAGGAAGCCGGCGCACTGCTCGAACGTCTTGTCGCCCAGGCGCGGCACTTTCAGCAGTTCCTTGCGCGACTTGAACGCACCGTTGGCGTCGCGGTAGACGACGATGTTCTGCGCGATCGTCGACGACAGCCCCGACACGCGCGTGAGCAGCGCAGCGGACGCGGTGTTCACGTCCACGCCGACCGCGTTCACGCAGTCCTCGACGCGCGCGTCCAGCGCGCGCGCCAGCTTGAACTGGTCCACATCGTGCTGGTACTGGCCCACGCCGATCGCCTTGGGCTCGATCTTCACCAGCTCCGCCAGCGGATCCTGCAGGCGCCGTGCGATCGACACCGCGCCGCGAATCGACACGTCCAGGTCCGGGAATTCCTTCGCCGCGAATTCCGACGCCGAGTACACCGACGCACCGGCCTCGCTGACGACGATCTTCTGCATCTTCGCTTCCGGTGCCAGCTTGATCAGATCGCCGGCGAGCTTGTCGGTCTCGCGCGAGGCGGTGCCGTTGCCGATGGCGATCAGTTCCACCGAATGCTTCGCGCACAACGCGCGCAGGATCATCAGCGACTGGTCCCACTGGCGCTTGGGTTCGTGCGGATAGATCGTCGCGGTGTCGACGAGCTTGCCGGTGCGATCGACCACGGCGACCTTCACGCCGGTGCGCAGGCCCGGGTCGAGGCCGAGCACGGCCTTCGGCCCGGCGGGCGCGGCCAGCAGCAGGTCCTTGAGGTTGTCGCCGAAGACGTCGATGGCCTCGCTTTCGGCCTTCTCGCGCGCCTGCGCGAACAGGTCGAGCGTGAGGTGCAGGTGCAGCTTGGCCTTCCACGTCAGGCGGCAGGAATCCACCAGCCACTTGTCGGCGGGGCGACCCTGCGCCTTGATGCCGGCGTGCACGGCCACGCGGCCTTCGCCCTGCAGGTGGCCGGCGTCGGCGTCGGTGCCCGGATCCAGATCGATGAACAGGAATTCCTCGCGACGCCCGCGGAACAGCGCGAGCAGACGGTGCGAGGGAATCTTCGCCAGCGGTTCGGCGTGGTCGAAGTAATCGCGGAACTTCTCGCCGGCGGTCTCCTTGCCTTCGGCCACGCGCGAGCGGATCACGCCGACCTCGCCGAGCCAGTTGCGAAGCTCGCCGACGAGCGCGGCGTCTTCGCCCCAGCGCTCCATGAGGATCGCGCGCGCGCCGTCGAGCGCGGCCTTCGCGTCGGCCACGCCCTTCTCGGCGTCGACGAAACCGGCCGCGACGGCTTCCGGAACCTGCGTGGGATCGGCGAGCAGCCCGTCGGCGAGCGGCTCCAGCCCGGCCTCGCGCGCGATCTGCGCGCGCGTGCGGCGCTTTTGCTTGTACGGCAGGTACAGGTCTTCAAGGCGTGCCTTGCTGTCGGCCGCTTCGATGTCCGCGCGCAGCGCGTCGGTCATCTTGCCCTGCTCCTCGATGCTGCTCAGCACCGCGGCGCGGCGGTCTTCCAGTTCGCGCAGGTAGGTCAGGCGCGTTTCGAGGTTGCGCAGCTGCGTGTCGTCCAGGCCGCCGGTGACTTCCTTGCGGTAGCGCGCGATGAAGGGAACGGTCGCGCCTTCGTCGAGCAGTGCGATGGCGGCCTGCGCCTGCTGCGTCTGGGCGTTGATTTCCTCGGCGATGAGGCGGGCGATCTTTGCGGCGACTTGCTTGAGGTCCTGCATTGCTTCCAATCGTCTGAGCCCCGGCGGGGCCGGGCGGAACGGCGATTGTCGCAACCGGGGCGGGTTCGCGCACGCCTTGACAAGCCGTTCGGCGTCGCTCGCATTTTCGGAAGTATCTGATGGGATTCACCTGACCAGGACGCCTCACTCGTAGCGGCCGCAAACGTGCGCGGCCATGCCAAACAAAGGATTGCGATATGAATACGACGACATTTCGGCGGTTCGCTCGATTACTGCGCAAGACGCGCTGCTGCGTTGCATCTCGGGAGGTGCCGCATGGCCGGTGGTAAGGAGGGCCTGATTCGCCTCGGGGACCCCGTAGAAGGCGGCGGGAAGATGCTGCAGGCCAGCGGCGGGCCCCTGTTGATCGTCGATGGCGTGCCGGTCGTGCTGGAGGGCGACCTGGGTTGGTGCGACACGCATCAAGGCCAATATCCTATCGGCGACGGTGATCCCCAGCGCTCGGTCAACGGGCGCGGCGTGGTATTCGACCGCGCACGCTTGGCCTGCGGCTGTTGCGTGCTGTCTTCGGTCAACTATCAGTGGGGGCGCGATTCGCCCACTTCGCCAGGCCATGCAGACGCGTGGTCGAGAGGGTTCGCACCTTCTCCGGCCGACGGGTCGGAGCCCGCGCGCTTTGTGGGGGCGCGCGCCTCGTCGACATCGCGCATTCAAGTCGCCCTGCGCATCGCCATCTTCCAGGACGGCACGGGCAACAATGCCGGCAATGTCGCGCGCGGCACGGAGTGTTATCCGCAAGAGCTAGGCATTTTCAGCCAGGAAGAGGACACCGCGTTCCGCGCTTGCCTGCGCGAACGCGGCATCGACAACATCAGTTATGCGAAAGATGCGACGAATGTGGCGCGGCTGTATGACTTGTATGCCGAAACGCAGTCGCTGGAACAGGCACAGGCGCAGCCCGATGCCCAAGGGCGTCCTCGCTTCTGCGTACGTGTCTATGTGGAGGGGCCTGCCACCCGCGACGGGGAGGCGGACAACCTGATCGGTTCGGGGTTGGGCACGGGATCGACGGGGGTGCTGGCGAAGGTTGCGGAGGCCCTGGCCGGAGTGTCGGACGCGATCAGGCGTGCCCGCGCAGTTGCTGGTGACGATATCGAGATTGTGGCTATCGAGTACGACATCTTAGGCTTCAGCCGTGGCGCGGCCGCCTCGCGCCACTTCGTCAACTTGATCCGCAAAGGCATGGCCGGCCCGGTCGGGCAGGCGTTGCGCAGCGGTGGCGCGATCTTCAAACCCGGCTTTTCCGACGCGGACGTCAAGCTGCGCTTCATCGGCCTGTTCGACACCGTGGCCGCCATCGCCGGACCGGACGACGGCTTCGATCCCAAGGACGACCACAACCATGGCGTGCATCTGTACCTGCCGCCCGGCTGCGCCGATCGCGTGGTGCACCTGACCGCACGCGACGAGCACCGCGCCAATTTCGCGCTGAACTCGGCCCAACCGGATTTCGCCGACATCGGCCTTCCGGGCGTGCATTCGGACATCGGCGGCGGCTACCGGCCTTTGGAGTGGGAGAACACGCTGCTCACCGCGCCCGTGGGCTATGAGGAAGCCGAACACACGCCACTGGAGGCCAGCCGCGCGTGGCGTGAGGCCGAGCAGCGCGCGGGGTATTGGCGCTCGGGCGGCTGGGTGGGCCAAGACAACAGCGGACAAGTGCAGCCCGACGCATGGGCCGTGGTGTTCCAGAAGCGTGAAGCGGGCTCATCGAGCGTGGTTCCGCGTCAGGTGCGCAAGGTCTATGCGCGGGTGCGCATGACCCGCGTCGTGCGCGGTTCGTACTCGCTGGCGGTGTTGAGGGTGATGTATGCGCTGGCCAACGAGTCAGGCGTTCCGTTCGACAAATCGCCCGATGACGTCCCCGCGCTCGCACTGCCGGAGGAACTACGTCCGATCACGAACAAGATGATCGTCCACGCGAAAGGCCCGGGAGGCCAGTTGCGGCTCCCCCCACAGGACGAGGCGCTGCTGCGTCGCCACTACTTGCACTACAACGCCGACTGGACGATCAGAGAGAACATCCGCAACGGCCCGAAGTTCGTCTTCCCATTCCGTCCCACCGACAACGGGCAGCGCAGTGTCCATGCAAACAAGCCCGATTGAGGAACGCTCGATGAAGAACTGGATGTTCGCGCTACTGATCGCTATGACATTGTCTGGGTGCACATCGGCGACACGACCTTCGCCGAATCTTCCCTACCGCAGTTGGTCGATGGGATACGCGACGCCTTGGTGCATGGAGGCATGGGTAGAAGACACCGTCGTCGAAGACACGCAGGGCCGGCGTTTCCGGGGAGCCACCGGCCTGGTGCCCATGAGCGGCCCAACGAAAGGGTGGGCGCCCCGTCGGCGGTGGCTTTCCTATCAATGGAGCCGCCTTGCCTACGCGCATCTACGTGCGCTGGCAGTCGCTTGTTGAGCCACAGACCTATCGCATCACATTGACGATTCCGGACCATGCACGGCGGCTGATGCTGCAAAAGGGTCAGGACGTGCATTACCCGGATCAATGGGAATACCGCCGCGATCTGATCATTGGGCTGGCACCAGGCGGGAAGGTGGCGCTGTGGATCGGCGGCCCAGGTGTCAGCGCGGTGGAAATCCTCCGCGCTCAGGCGGAAGTGGAGCCACTTGGACCCGACTTGGGGCAACACGGGGGTAAGTACGTGACTCTGTCAGAGCAAGCAAAGCAATACATCCAGAAGAACGGCATCCCCTACGACAGTTGGTGAACCCAAAAACGCGCCGCCGTCGTCTTCGATGGCGGCGCGTTTCGATGCGTTCCGCTCCACCGACGACGGGAAGCGCGGCACCTATGACAACAAACCGGACTGAGGCCATCCAATGAAGAAATGGATCATTGCGCTGCTGATGTCGGCGACATTGGGCGGCTGCGTGTCATCCGCGTCGCGACTGCCACCGCGCCCCGCACTTCCCTACGACGCTTGGCATCTTGGCGTCATGGTTCCCGCCTACATGGAAGCGTGGGTGGAAACCGTGGATGTGGTGGACACGCGCGGCCTGAGGTTCCTTGGCGCGTATACCGGTCTCCCGGTGCAAGGCCGAACGACGCGGGGCTGGAGCGGCGGCAACTATGGTCGCAAAGTGGTCGGCGCGGATCTGCCGCAAACGTTGTACGTGCGCTGGCAATCGTTGGTGGAGCCGCAAACGTATCGCGCCGAACTTGTCATTCCGGCCAGCGCGCGAGAGCAGATGCGTCAGCGGCATCGCGTCGACTGCAAGGTTCCTGAAGCCGGCTATCACGACAGCGTTCTAGTCGGCGTCGCTCCGGCAGGAGCGATCCGTGTGTGGCTGATCGGACCGTGTCTGAAAGACCTCGAAATCCTCCGCGCCCAGGCGGAGGTGGAGCCATTGGGCCCCTATTCCGGGCAGTCCAGCGGGAAGTACCGGCCTTTGTCAGAGCAAGCAAAGCAATACATCCAGAAGAACGGCATCCCCTACGACAGTTGGTGAACCCAAGACGCGCCGCCGTCGTCTTCGATGGCGGCGCGTTTCGATGCGTTCCGCTCCACCGACGACGGGAAGCGCGGCACCTATGACAACAAACCGGACTGAGGCCATCCAATGAAGAAATGGATCATTGCGCTGCTGATGTCGGCAACATTGGGCGGCTGCGTGTCATCCGCGTCGCGACTGCCACCGCGCCCCGCACTTGCCTACGACGCTTGGCATCTTGGCGTCATGGTTCCCGCCTACATGGAAGCGTGGGTGGAAACCGTGGATGTGGTGGACACGCGCGGCCTGAGGTTCCTTGGCGCGTATACCGGTCTCCCGGTGCAAGGCCGAACGACGCGGGGCTGGAGCGGCGGCAACTATGGTCGCAAAGTGGTCGGCGCGGATCTGCCGCAAACGTTGTACGTGCGCTGGCAATCGTTGGTGGAGCCGCAAACGTATCGCGCCGAACTTGTCATTCCGGCCAGCGCGCGAGAGCAGATGCGTCAGCGGCATCGCGTCGACTGCAAGGTTCCTGAAGCCGGCTATCACGACAGCGTTCTAGTCGGCGTCGCTCCGGGAGGAGCGATCCGTGTGTGGCTGATCGGACCGTGTCTGAAAGACCTTGAAATCCTCCGCGCCCAGGCGGAGGTGGAGCCACAAGGGCCAAGCCAAGGGCAAACCAACGGCCAGTACGCCTACACGTTCGAGCAGTTGGAACCAGCCACGCAGCGCTACATCAAGGAATACGGCATCCCCTACGACAGTTGGTGAACCCAAGACGCGCCGCCGTCGTCTTCGATGGCGGCGCGTTTCGATGCGTTGAGGCAACGGCCCGAAGTCCACCTTCCCGTTCCGCCCCACCGACGACGAGAAGCGCGGCATCCAGGGCAGCAAGCCGGATTGAAAGTCGCAGGATGAAGCCATGTGGCCCGGGCAAGCGCAGCGCACCCGGGGCCTCGGGCGCGCGACCCGGGTGCGCTGCGCTTGCCCGGGCTACCGACATGGGCTACTGCGGCGGTGCGAGCAATTCCTGTGCGTCGAGGAAGCCGTCGCGGTTGCGGTCCTGGCGGGCGAAGCGTTCGGCCAGCGTCTGGCGGTGGTCGGCCAGGCTCACCGGCGTGCCGCGGCCGCCGGGCAGTTCGTCCACCGACAACATGCCGTCGCGGTTGGCGTCCATGCGCGTGAACGCGTAGCTCAACCAGTCCTGGTATTCGACGAGCGAAACGCGGCCGTCGTGATCGGCGTCCATGCGCGCGACGTAGTCGGTGCTGGCTTCCACGGCAGGACGATCGACTTGCGGCGCCTCGGCCGGCGCCTGCGCGGGCGCGCTCGGCGTGCGGCCGGACAGGTTCATCGGGATCGATTGGGCGTTCGCATTCGCGGCGCATGCCAGCGCCACGCACAAGAAAAAGCCCGCGCGTTGCGGCGCGGGCTTGTTCGGAACGGCGCGGTCCATCGCCATCGAAACGACGGTCAGGCCGTGCGTGCCGGCGCCAGGGCGTAGCCCTTCAGGCGCGCGGAGAACGCCTGCAGCGCCTGGATGCCGCTGGCCTCGGCCTCGGTGCACCAGGCGTGCAGCTTGGCCAGCGTGGCCTGCGCGTCGTGCGAGCGGTCGTCGAGCACCTGCGCCAGACGCTGGCGGAAGTCAGCCAGCGTCGCCATCTTCGGGCGTTCGGCCAGCCATGCCTGCAGCTTGGCGCGCTTGTCGTCGTCCAGCCAGCGGCCGTCGTCGGCCAGGCCCTGGCGCAGATTGCGCGGCAGCTTGAACTTCGCCTCGCGCAGCGCCGGCAGCGTGACGTTGCGGTAGTAATCGGTCATCGCCTGGAAGCGGATCGCCAGCAGCGCGCGCAGCGTTTCACCGTCGGGCATGGCGATGTTGGGGCGAACGTCGAGCGTCGGCGCCACGCGCAGCACCTTGGCCAGGCCGACCTTCTCCAACAGCTTGATCGCGCTCCAGCCGATGTCGAACTCCCACTTGCGCAGCGCGAACTTCGCCGAGCTCGGGAACGCATGGTGGTTGTTGTGCAGTTCTTCGCCGCCGATCCAGAAGCCCCACGGCGTGAGGTTGGTCGCGGTGTCGGTGGTCTCGAAGTTGCGGTAGCCCCACCAGTGGCCCAGGCCGTTGACGACGCCCGCGGCCCAGAACGGGATCCACACCATCTGGATCGCCCACGCCGCCACGCCCATGAAGCCGAACAGCACGATGCTGATGGCCAGCATCAGCACCGGGCCCATCGTCGCGTGCGGGGTGTAGAGGTGGCGCTCGATCCAGTCGTCCGGGCAGCCCTTGCCGTACTTCTCGATGTCCTCGCGCTGGCCGCGCGCTTCGCGGTACAGCTCCACGCCGCGCCACATCACCGTGTCGATGCCCTTGAACTGCGGGCTGTGCGGGTCTTCCTCGGTCTCGCACTTGGCGTGGTGCTTGCGATGGATCGCCGCCCACTCGCGCGTGATCATCGAGGTGGTGAGCCACGCCCAGAAGCGGAAGACGTGCGCCAGCACCGGATGGAAGTCCACCGAGCGGTGCGCCATCGAACGATGCAGGTACAGCGTGACGGAGAGGATCGTCAGCTGGGTGACCACCAGCAGCCAGATCAGCATTTCGCCCCAGCTGGCCTGGACCAGGCCGCCGGCGAGGAAATCGAGCAGGGAAACGGACATTTACTTCGGCTCCGGGGATTGCCGGCGGGACAGCGGTGAACGATCGGGCGGCAGGCAGGCACGCGGCCATCCGTTGCGAATCATGCCAGTGGCACAGCACCGTTCGCGCCTGTATGGCCTGTATTTGTGATGGGGTCGTTCAGTCCGCCTGGCAAGCCACGTCGAGATTGCGTGCGATGCGACGCCGGGCACGCCGTAGCGCGGGTTCCGCGCGCTCGCGCAACGCTTGGCGGTCCTGCTTGCTGAATGGGGAGTCCCGGCGGCAATGGTCCAGCAACAGGGCGAGATCCTGGGCGCGGCCGAGCTGCTCGGCGGTGCGTTTGTCGAACAACTCCGACGCGGCGGCCACCGGCAGGCCGATCAGTTCCAGCGCCCGGCGCTGCTGCGAAGCGCGGCGGGCGCGACGGCGCCAGCGGTGCCAGTCCTCGTCGTCGCCGCTGTGGCGTGCGCGGGCCTGCGCCTCGCGGGTGCGCAGGTCGCTGTCGGCCACGCCCATGCGCAGGCCGGCGGACGTCAGCCGGTGCCAATCCAGCGCCGGCAACGCGGCGCGGAACACCGCCAACAGGGCCCGGCGCGCGCCCAGCCCGGGGTCGGTCTGGATCGCCGCCGCGCCGACGCGGGAGCGCGCGGCGACGGCGGCCTCGCATGCACGCGTCAGCACCTGGCGCACGTCGTCCTTGCGTTCGCGCTTGAGCAGGCGGTCGAGCACTTCCACCAGGGCGTGCGCGTCGCGCAGGGTCGACAGCCCGCGGTTCAGCGCGCGCAGTTCGCGGTCGAGCAACCCCGCGCCCGGGCCCAGGAGGCCGTCGCCCAACGCCAGCGCGGCGCGGGCGCGGCGGATCGCCTTGCGCGCCAGGTGGACGCCTTCGTGCAGGTCCGGGTCGGCCAGTGCCTCGTGCGCGGCGTCGATCTCGCCCCGCGTGTAGGCGCACAGGGCCGCCCCGGGCGAGGCCGGGCCGGCGGGTTCCTGCGTTCGGCTGGGCGATGCCTTGTCCATCGCGCGTCGCGAACCCATCCATCCGACTCCGGTCGTGAATCCCGATAGTACGCTCGCCCCATGCCCGAGCTTCCCGAAGTCGAAACCACCCGTCGCGGCCTGGCGCCGCACGTCGAAGGCCGCCGCGTGGCGGGCGTGACCCTGCGCCGGCCGGACCTGCGCTGGCCGATCCCGGACGAGGTCGCGCGCCTGCTTCCCGGCCAGCGCATCGAGTCGGTGCGCCGACGCGCCAAGTACCTGTTGCTGGACACGCAGGCCGGCAGCGCCCTGCTGCACCTGGGCATGTCCGGCAGCCTGCGCGTGCTGCCGGCCGACACGCCGGTGCGCGCCCACGACCACGTCGACATCGCGCTGGCCCCCGAAGGCCGACAGGGCGCGCGCGTGCTGCGCTTCAACGACCCGCGCCGGTTCGGCTGCCTGCTCTGGCAACCGCCCGGCGACACCCACGAACTGCTCGCCGACCTGGGGCCGGAACCGCTGTCGGACGGCTTCGACGGCGACTACCTGTTCGCCCTGAGCCGGGGCCGCAGCGCGCCGGTGAAGACCTTCCTGATGGACCAACGCGTGGTGGTCGGGGTTGGCAACATCTACGTGGCCGAAGCGCTGTTCGCCGCTGGCATCTCGCCGCTGCGCGCGGCCGGCAAGGTCTCGCGCGAGCGCTACCAGCGCCTGGCCGACGAGGTCCGCCGCATCCTCGGCCATGCCATCGAACGCGGCGGGACGACGCTGCGGGACTTCATCGCCCCGGACGGTGCCCCGGGCTATTTCGAGCAGGAACTGTCCGCCTACGGCCGGGGCGGCGAGCCCTGTCCGCGCTGCGGACGGCCGCTGAAACAGGCCGCCATCGGCCAACGCACGACCGTTTGGTGCGGCCACTGCCAGAAGTGACACCGCCCCGATGAGGCAGTGTCAGAAAAAACTGAAGGAGCGGCGCGGCCCATTCTGACGCGACTTTTTCGAGTTGCATGTCACAAAAAGGGATATATTCCGAGCCACTGCGCACGGGGCTGCCCATGGCCGACACCGCCGATATCACGCTGCTGCTGGATGCTGCACGAGAAGGGGACCGCGGCGCACTCGACCGCGTGCTCGCCACGCTTTATCAGGAACTGCACACGATGGCGCGGCGCCAACTCGCCGGCCAGCATGGGCAGACGCTCGATGCCACCGCCCTGGTGCACGAGGCCTATCTCAAGCTCATCGGCCGCCGCGAGGCGCAGTTCGACGACCGCGCGCACTTCTTCGCCTACGCCGCCTCGGCCATGCGCAGCGTGGTCGTGGATTACGCGCGCCAGCGCCTGGCGCAGAAGCGCGGCGGCGACCTGCACCGCGTCACGGAACTTCCCGACGACGTCGAAGGCGGCCTGCGCCTGGACGAAGACACCCTCGGCCTGGACACCGCGCTGACCAAGCTCGCCGCCGTCGATCCACGCCTGGCGCAGGTGGTGGAACTGCGTTACTTCGCCGGCCTGTCGGAACTGGAGATCGCCGCGCTGCTGGAGCGTTCCGAGCGCAGCATCCGCCGCGACTGGCAGAAGGCGCGGCTGTTCCTGCTGGCGTCGTTGAAGGATTCGTAAGGTTTCTCCCACGCGCCCCGCGTTGATCCCTGAGGTCGAGTCCCGATGGATCCCGAGCGCTGGCAACGCATCTCCCCGCTGCTCGACGCGCTCTTCGAACTGGAGCCGCAGGCGCGCGAGCTGCGCCTGGCGCAATTGCGCGACGAAGACCCCGCGCTGGCCGAAGAGCTGCAGACGCTCATCACGCTGGACGAAAGCCACGAGGACTTCCTGTCCGAACCGCTGGTCGCGCCTTTGGCCGGCCTGCGCGCAGGCGGTGAAGTCGGGCCGTATCGACTCGAACGCCTGCTCGGCGAAGGCGGCATGGGCCAGGTATGGCTGGCCGCGCGCGCCGACGGCCTGTACCAGCGCCGCGTCGCGCTGAAACTGCTGCGCCCCGGCCTGGCCGACAGCAACCTGCGCGTGCGCTTCTCGCGCGAGCGGCAGATCCTCGCGCGCCTGGCGCACCCGCACATCGCGCGCCTGCTCGACGCGGGCATGAGCACCGATGGCCTGCCGTACCTCGCGCTGGAGTACGTCGAAGGCGAGCCGATCACCGACTACTGCCGCAACCACCAGCTGCCGCTGGAGCAACGGCTGCGCATGTTCCATCAGATCTGCGACGCGGTGAGCCACGCGCACGCGAACCTGATCGTGCATCGCGACCTCAAGCCCTCGAACATCCTGGTGACACCCAGCGGCGACGTGCGCCTGCTCGATTTCGGCATCGCCAAACTGCTGGATTCCGAAGCGCCGATGGTCGAGCAGACGCGCACCGGCGTGCGCGCGTTCACCCTGCACTACGCCGCGCCCGAGCAGGTGCGCGGCGAACCCGTCACCACGATGACCGACGTGTACGCGCTGGGCGTGGTGCTGTTCGAACTGCTCACCGACACCAAGCCGTACCGGCTGAAACGGCAGACCGATGCGGAATGGGAAGAGGCGATCCTCGCCGCCGATCCGCAGCATCCCTCGCACACGCTGCTGCGTCGCGCCGAAGACGCGGGCGCCGATGTGCACGCATTGCGCCGCCACGCGCGCATGCTCGCCGGCGATCTGGACAACATCGTGCTCAAGACGCTGTCCAAGCGGCCCGAGCAGCGCTATCCGTCGGTGGAAGCGCTGGCGCTGGACCTGAGCCGCTACGAGGCCGGTCGTCCCGTGCAGGCGCGCCCGCAAAGCATGGGCTACCGCTTCGGCAAATACCTGCGCCGGCACCGCTGGTCGCTGGCGACGGGCACGCTCGTGGCCGTGGTGTTGAGCGCGGCGCTGGCGATCGTCGCCTGGCAGGCGCGGCAGGCCGTCGCCGAAGCCGGACGCGCGCAGGCGATGCAGGACTTCATGGTCGGCGTGTTCGAAAGCGCGCGTGGCACGCCCGAAGGCCAGGCGCTGGACCTGCGCGGCCTGCTCGACGATTCGCTGGATCGCGGCAACCGCGAACTCGCGCGGCAACCGCGCGCGCGCGCCGAACTGCTGGGCGTGATCGCACGCCTGCGCATCGGCCTGGGCGATTACCGCGAAGCGCTGGTGCTGCTCAACCGCCAGGCCGTCGCGCTGGAATCCGCTCCGGACGTCCCCGTGAGCCTGCAACTGGAATCGCTGACGCAGCGCGGCCAGGCGCTGCGTTTGCTGGGTGAGGCGCGGCAGTGCATCGGCCTGATGCAACCCGCGCTGGCAACCGCGCGGCGCGAGCAGGCGCAATTGCCGCCGCAGGTGAGCGAGTTCTACTCGCAACTCGGCCGCTGCCGTCGCGACAACGGCGAGCGCCAGGGTGCGCGCCAGTTGTTCGAACGTTCGCTCACGCTGCGCCGCGATGATCGCGACGAAGTGGGCACGGTGGAGAACCTGATCGACCTGGCCAACCTGCAGGCCGATGCCGGCCAGTCCGGCGCCGCGTTGCAGGGCTATCAACAAGCGCGCATCCAGCTGCGTCAGAAAGTGGGCGAACGGCATGCGCTGATGGTCGAGATCGGCTCGCGCATGGCATCGCTGCGGCAGGGCCTGGGCCAGACGGATGCGGCCGAACGCTCGGCGTCGGATGCCTTCGCGCTCGCGCTGGAGGTGTATGGCGCGCAGCATCCGGCCACGCTTTCGCTGCGTCGCCAGCTGGCCGCGCTGCACATCGAGCAGGGCCGCTATTCCCAGGCGGAAACCGAACTGCGCGAGGCCATCGCGCTACAGCAACGACGCGTCAGCGCGGGCGGAAGCGATCCGGGCGAAATCCGGCGCGGTGCAGGCGAACTCGGGCGTCTGCAGCGTCAGCTCGGCCTGGTGACCTGGGAGCGCGGCGACAGCGCGACCGCGCTGGCTTCCATGCAACGCGCCGTGACGCTGGCCCGGCAACACGACGACGTCCCGCGACTGGCCGACGCGCTGTTCGACCAGGCCCGCTTGCTGCACGCGTCGGGACGCGACCGCACCGCGCTGAAAGCGGTGACGGAAGCGCGCGAGTTGCGCCTCGAGGAACTCGGCCCGCGTCACCCGCTGGTCGGCGACACCGACCGGTTGCTGGGCCAGATCGAACTCTCGCTCGGCCAGCACGACCAGGGCATGGCGCACTTGGCGCAGGCCGTGACGCTCACCCGCAGCGGCTACGGCAGCACGCATCCGAACACGCGCGAAGCCGAACTGGCCCTGGCCCGCGCACAGGCGCTGGACGGCGACGACGGCGCGCTGACGCGACTGGATGCATTGGCCGGGCTCTCACACGGCGACCTGGACCTGCGCCGCACGGCATGGCGCGCGCAAGCCTATGCCGCACAGCTGCGCTGCCACGGGCCGGACCGCGATCCCGCGATGGCGCGTCTGGATGCGTTGCACGAACAGTTGTTGAGCGAACAGCCCGACGGCGGTGCGATTCCACGCGAGGTGGCGGCGATCATGCGGGGGTGTGGTTAGGCTTTTCGTGATTCGGGATTCGGGATTCGTGATTCGTGATTCGTGATTCGTGATTCGTGATTCGGGATTCGGGATTCGGGATTCGGGACAGCTTCTTCGAAACCGAGATCCAGATTGTCACGCCATCGGGCACGCGCTCCCGGTTTCACGCCTAGATAACGCCATAAAAAGGATTCTGCCTCACCGGCTTTTCACGAGATGAAGGCTGTGGGGCAGTACGCGGAATGTTCATCCATGCGCTCTCGTTCGGGCATCCGGTCCATCGATGACAAGGACTCGCCGCGCATGGAATAGGCGCGCAACCGGAGGCAGCGTGACCGTGGCCGACAACGCACGCCTGATCGGCGTGCAGGGCCAGACGTTCACCATGGGCCCGTTGACGCTCAATCCGCTCTCGCATGTGGATGCCTCACTCGCGGCGCCCGGTACGACCGCGTTGTTCGGCATCAGCGGCAATCTCGTGCTCGATGGCCTTCTGGACATCACCTCGACGGGCGCCTTTGGCCCGGGGCTTTACCGATTGATGAACTACACCGGCGCGCTGACCGACAACGGCCTGGACTTCGGCGTCGTGCCCGCGGGTTTCACGCCGAATCTGGATCTGTTCGTGCAGACCTCCGCGGCGCAGCAGATCAATCTGGCGAACACGAAGGGGGCGCTGCTGACGTTCTGGGACGGAGGCAACAGCGCGCTGTTCAACAACGGTCGAATCGACGGCGGCGCGGGAACGTGGCTGGCCACGACCGGCCAGTCGTGGGCCGACATCAGCGGAACCCTCAACGGACCGTGGCAGGCGGACAGCTTCGCGATCTTCCAGGGCACGCCTGGCATCGTCACCGTGGACAACAGCGCAGGCGCGGTGACCTTCAGCGGTGCGCAGTTCGCCGTGAACGGCTACACGATCACCGGCCAACCGCTGACGATGCAGGCGACGCTCACCACGCTGCGCGTGGGCGACGGAAGCGACGATGCCTATCGCTTGCGCGAAGGCGTGGAGATGTGGCTGCGCGGCTATTACCAGAGCAGCGAGGGCGATCGCGTCGATCTGTTCCGGCAAGGTTACGAGAGCGACGGCCGCAGCTTCATCCTCGGTGCGGACGCGGCGTTGGCCGACTCGGGCGTCGTGGGCGCGTACCTGGCGTTCGACGATCTGGACATGGCCTATCGCGGCCCGACTGCCGACACCGGTCGCACGCGTCTGGATGGATGGGCGGCGGGCGTGTACGGCAGTTATTGGGGTGAACGCCGCTGGTTCGTGCAGGGAGCGCTCGAATACGGTGTCTATGACGTCGAAACCACGCGGGCCGTCGTCTTCGGCCCGATTGCCGCGCAGGCGCAGGGCGATCGCGACGCACGCGCCTGGACGGCCACGGCCGGCGCCGGTTACAACCTCATCCCGGGCGACGGTTGGCTGATCCAGCCGCAGATGCATCTGCGCTATCAACGCTTCGACGAGGATGGCTACAACGAACGCGGCGCGGTGGCGCTGGACCTGGGCTATGGGGACTTCGACGCCGGAACGTTCCGTGGCGAAGCGGGCGTCACCGTGCGCCGGTCGCTGCCGGCCGCCACCGCAAAGCCGGAGATCAGCGTCGTGTTCGCCTACGCGAACTACGTGTACGACGACGCGTTGGACGATCGCGACCGCACCGCACGCTTCACCATCGGCGATGCGTTCCGGATTTCCGTCGACGACGGCACGCGCGACGGCATCCGCTATGGATTCGGACTCGAGCACACCTGGAACAGCAATGCCGCCATCCAGGTGCTGTTCGAAGCGGAGGACTACGGCGAGATCGAGAACCGGAGCGCTTCGCTGCTGGTGCGCAAGCGGTTCTGAACGGGCGATGCGTCGCCACCGTGAAAGCGGATGGCGACGCGTTGGCACCCTTCGATATCGCTATCGCCTCACAGCGGCAGCGGCGGCTGCAACGGTTCGATCGCGCCCTCGCCGCTCATCACCTTCTTGTATTCCGCGCGCGAGACCGAGATGTAGCGATCGTTGCCGCCGATCTCCACCTGCGGCCCCTCGCGCACCGCGCGGCCCTGCGCGTCCACGCGCACCACCATCGTCGCCTTCTTGCCGGTGTGGCAGATGGTCTTGATCTCGGTGAGTTCGTCCGCCCACGCCAGCAGGTACTGGCTGCCCTCGAACAGCTCGCCGCGGAAATCCGTGCGCAGGCCGTAGCACAGCACCGGGATGCGCAGCGCGTCGACCACCTCGCTCAGCTGCCACACCTGCGCTTTCGTCAGGAACTGCGCCTCGTCCACCAGCACGCAATGCAGCGCGCCATGCTGGGCGATGTCGTGGCGGACCTTCGCCTCCAGATCGTCGTCGCGTTCGAACGCGATGCCCTCCGAGCGCAGGCCGATGCGCGAGGCGATCACGCCGGTGCCGGCGCGGTCGTCCAGCCGCGGGGTGAGGATCGCCACGCGCATGCCGCGCTCGCGGTAGTTGTGCGCCGACTGCAGGAGCGTCGTGGTCTTGCCGGCGTTCATCGCCGAATAATAGAAATAGAGCTTTGCCATGCGCGCATTTTACGACGTGTCGCGCGCGTGGCGCCTCCCGGCGCCAACAGGCCTGCGCACGCGCGGGCCGCGGCTGTGCGCGGCCTCAGTCGTTGCGTCGCGCGCGCAGCCGCACGGCTTCGGCCCAGCGCTGCGCGACGCGGGGCGAGGTGATGCACACCGCGTCGAAAGTGACCGTGGTGACGGCGCGTTCGAGCAGCTGGATATCGGCTTCGTGCTGGCGCGCGACGTGCGGGTCCTCGAAGAAGATCGCGCGCTGGCACTGACGCTCCAGCACCAGGTCGGCGATCTGCGCGTCGCCGCCCATCGGACCGCTTTCGTAACGCTGCACCCAGGCCTGGCCCTGCGGCCAGCCGCGGCTCCAGGCCAGTTCGTTGAGGCGCTGGCCGGTGGTGCCCGTGGCGACGCGGCGCTGGAAGCGCGAGAGCACGTCGAAGTGCTCGGCGGCGTAGGCCATCATCTGCGGCTTCATCGCGTCGTGGGCGATCATCGCCAGCGTCTGCGTTTCCAGCGCGTGCAGTGCGTCGGCGGCGGGATCCGGCGCAAGACCGGCGTGCACGCGCTCCATCTCGATCCAGTCGCGCGCGGAGGCGACGGTGGAGATGAAAGGTTTGCCGTGGATCACGCACTGGCGCTTGAGCGCCACCGCTTCGGGGAACACCGAAGACGGATCGACCGGGTCGATCAGGTAGATCGCGCCGTCTAGCGTGCGTTCCGCGCTGCCCAGGCCGACGACCTCGGCCACCAGTTTCATCAGCCCGCCTTCGCGTCCGTAGGGATAACGGCGCAGGCCGGTGTAGCCGGCGAGCATGCCGGCGGCGGCGATGGCGTCGAAGGTGCGGCCGATGGTGTGCAGTTCCAGGCCGAGTTCGCGTATCCCCGGCTCGCAGGTGCGCAACAGGCGGAACAGCGCGGCGTCTTCACTGAGGTGGTGCAGGCGGTTGGCGGCCAGGCCCAGGCGCATGGCGGATCCGTCGAGGGGCGAAGCCGCAGTCTATACGGCCGACGGGGCGCATTCAGGCACCGGCCCGGGCGTGTGGAGGCCCGGGCCTGGCCGCCGCGATGAAGGGAACGGCCTCAGTCGTCGGCGTCGCGGCGCGCCGGTGCGGCCGGGCCGACCTCGACGCTGCCGGCCTGCCAGATCGCGTCCTCGACGGCCCAGTACTTCTTCGGCTGCCAGCGCCAGCTGGCGAACATCGGCGTGAGGTCGAAGTAGTCCGTGCCGCCCATGTCGTTGCCGACGGGCGCGGTCGCGGTGAGGAAACCCACGTAGCCCAGATGGCTGCCGGTGATGTTCCGCTTGGCCTTGGCGATGCCGCGCGTCTGGCGCGGCTTGGCCACGTCGTCGCCGTACTGCGCGTAGAGCGCCGCGCCTTCGCGCAGCGCACGCGCGCGCTCGTCTTCGCTCAGTTCCAGCCACATCTTCTCGCGCAGCACGATGAAGCTGGGGTACATGCGCTCGGCGGCGAGGTCCGCCCACGCGTAGGCCAGCGCGCGATCGCGCTGCACGCCCACACCGTGCCAGTACAGCAGGCTGATGCGGTGCTGCGAGTACTTGTCGGCGTAGCTCGCCGACTTCACGAAGTGCCGCATCGCGGCCTCCCACTGGCCCTTCGCCGCGGCATCGCTGCCGTACAGGCGGAAGAGTTCGTTGGGATGCGTGGAAGCGAAGCGCGAACGCTCGTCGTAGGCGCGCGCATCCATGCGATCGGTGCTGGCGCTGGCGGCCTTCTCGGCTTCCGGCGTCGGTGCGGTCGGGCCGGCGGCCAACGCGGCGAGAAGCACGGCGGCAGTCAGGGTTTCCATCTCGTCTCCTTTCGATCAGGCCTTCGTGAATGTGCGACGTCAGCGTTCGGCAGGAACGCGACGGTCGTTGCGGCGCACGGTTTCCAGTTCGCCGACTTCGACGCTGCCGTCCAGCAGCCGGTCCTGCTCCTGCCAGTATGTCTCCAGGCGCCGCAGACCGCCTTCCTTGCCGTACAGCTCGTCGGGCGAGCCGGCGACCGAAACGGCGTAGGCCGCGGCATTGCTGCCGGTTTCGGTGAGGAACACGCCGTTGATCGGTCCGCCGCCGGTTTCGATCGGCTGGTTGCGGTAGCCCACGCGGCTGCCGGTCATGTTGCGTGCGAAACGGCGGATTTCGTCCTCGGCACGCGGCTTGGCGACGTCGTCGCCGTAACGCGCGTAGAACGCGGCGCCGGCATCGGGCACGCGCGCCTGCTCCTGCGGCGTCAGTTGCGACCACATCTTCTCGCGGATCGCCAGCAAGCGCGGATTGCCGCGCTCGGCGGCCAGGTCGCTCCAGATGTAGCCCTGCACGCGGTCCGGTTTCGTGCCCACGCCGTGCCAGTGCATCAGGCTGAGGTAGTGTTGCGAATACTTGTCGGCGTACTCGGAGGCCAGCTCGAACCGGCGGATCGCCTCGTCGTAGCGGCGCTGCCGGTAAGCCTTCAGGCCCTGCACGCGGAACTCCTCGTTCGGACGTCCGCGCAGCGAAGGCAGCATCGCATCCAGTTCCATGAAGCTGGCGCTGCTGAGCGACGGGGCTTCATCGGCGCGGGCGGGCGCGGCGAGGGTCGAGGCCGCCAGCATCGCTCCCGACAGGGCGAAGGCGGTGAAAGCGGGTCGCATCGTGCGGATCGTGCGCATGGCTGCCTCTCCATCGGGCCAGTCCGGGCCGTGGGCGTGCCGGCGATCACCTGAACGGCGGGTCGAACCTCCGGCCGCGTCTTCCGATCGTACGACCTTCCCGCGTGATGCAGCGGCGGGCGCGCCCCAAAGGTCGATTACGGCACAATACGCCGCCGCCTCCGCGGCAGCAAACACGCCACATGCACGGTCTGAACCCCCCTCAACGCGCTGCCGTCCTGCACACCGACGGCCCCCTCCTCGTGCTCGCCGGTGCGGGCAGCGGCAAGACGCGCGTGATCGTGGAGAAGATCGCGCACCTCATCGCCTCCGGCCGCATGCCGGCCAAGCGCATCGCCGCCATCACCTTCACCAACAAGTCGGCGAAGGAAATGAAGGAGCGCGTGGCCAAGCGCATCAAGGGCGACGCGGCCGAAGGCCTGACCGTGTGCACCTTCCACGCGCTGGGGCTGAAGTTCCTGCAGATCGACCATGCGAAGGCGGGGCTGCGCCGCGGGTTCTCGGTGTTCGACAGCGACGACTCCAACGCGCAGATCAAGGACCTGATGCCAACGGGCAGCAAGCCCGACGCGATCGACGACATGCGCAATCTCATCTCGCGCGCGAAGAACGCGGGCCTGTCGCCGGAAGAGGCGCTGGCCGTGTCCAAGAGCCCGCGCGAGATGGAAGCGGCGCTGATGTACCAGCGCTACCAGGCGCGGCTTTCGACGTTCAATGCGGTGGATTTCGACGACCTGATCCGCCTGCCCGTGCAGATGCTGGAAGGCGACGAAACCCTGCGCCTGGCCTGGCGCGAACGCATCGGCTACCTGCTGGTGGACGAGTGCCAGGACACCAACGACGCGCAGTACCGCCTGCTGATGGCGCTGGCCGGCGAGAAGGGCCTGTTCACCTGCGTGGGCGACGACGACCAGTCGATCTACGCCTGGCGCGGCGCCAATCCGGAGAACCTGCTGCAGCTGGGCAAGGACTATCCGAACCTTCAGATCATCAAGCTGGAGCAGAACTACCGCTGCTCCAACCGCGTGCTGCGCAGCGCCAACGCGCTGATCGCGCACAACCCGCACGAGCATCCCAAGACGCTGTGGAGCGACCAGGCCGACGGCGAGCGCATCCGCGTGTGGGAGTGCAAGGACGCCGCGCACGAAGCGGAGAAGGTCGCCGCGGAAATCCACTTCCTCGCCGCCGCCAAGACCGCGCCGTGGAGCGATTTCTGCATCCTGTTCCGCGGCAACCACCAGAGCCGTGCGCTGGAGAAGGCGCTGCAGCTGCTGCGCGTGCCCTACCACCTCAGCGGCGGCACCGCGTTCCTGGAGCGCGGCGAAGTGAAGGACGCGCTGTCGTGGTTGCGCCTGATCGCCAATCCCGACGACGACGCGGCCTTCCTGCGCGCCGTGCAGTCGCCCAAGCGCGAAGTCGGCGCGACCACGCTGGCGAAACTCGCCGAACTGGCGCAGCACGCGCACATGCCGATGTCGCGCGCCGCCGAGCAGATCGGCGTGCTCAAGCAGCTGGCGCCGCGCGCGGCGAATGCGCTGGACGGCTTCGTCAACATCGTGCGCCACCTGCGTGGCGAAGCGTTCAAGATCAGCCCGGCCGATCTGGTGCGCTCGCTGGCGGAGAAGAGCGGCCTGCTCGCGTCGATCCGCGCGCAGTGCAAGGACGAGGCGAGTTTCCAGCGCCGCAAGGAAAACCTGGAGGAATTGTCCGACTGGTTCGACGGCGGCAAGGGTTCGGGCCCGGGCGAACTGGCCGCGCAGCTCGCGCTGCTCTCGCACGCCGACAAGGGCGAGGCCGGCAACCAGGTGCGGCTGATGTCGCTGCACGCGGCCAAGGGCCTGGAGTTCCGCTACGTCTTCATCGTCGGCATGGAAGACGGCACGCTGCCGCACGAAATGGCACTGGAGGAAGGCTCGCTCGAAGAAGAGCGGCGCCTGCTCTACGTCGGCATCACGCGCGCGAAGGAGCAGCTGTGGCTGTCGCATTCGCGCGAGGCGTCGAAGTGGGGCGACAAGCTGCGCCTCAAGCCGAGTCGCTTCTTCGACGAACTGCCCGCCGCGGAAATCCAGCGCGACGGCGCCGATCCTGTGGCTGATGCGGCGCGCAAGCAGGAACGCGCGGCGGCGGGGTTCGCGGCGATCAAGGCATTGTTGGGAGAGGGGTGAGGAAAGCGGGTGCGTTTCCGCCCACTCACGTCATTCCCGCGAAGGCGGGGGCTTTTGGGCCGCCGCATGGCGGCACTCTCCAGGGACATTCCACGCTCTACCGGCGCCTCGCAGACAAAGCAGCCCACCGCCGCGTATAAGCTGCCGTGAAAGCATGAAACGTCACTGGAGAGTGCCGCCATGCGGCGGCCCAAAAGCCCCCGCTTTCGCGGGAATGACGGTGAGGCAGCTTCCCGCCATGGGAGTGCCCATGACAACGAACGAACCCATGAATCTCCAGCGCCTCCACCACGTCGCCATCATCGCCTCCGACTACGCGCGGTCGAAGGATTTCTACACGCGCGTGCTCGGGTTGCGCGTGGTCGCCGAGGCGTATCGCGAGGCGCGCGATTCGTGGAAGCTCGACCTCGCGCTGCCGGATGGCACGCAGATCGAGCTGTTCTCGTTCCCTTCGCCGCCGCCGCGCCCGTCGCGCCCCGAAGCGTGTGGGTTGCGACACCTGGCGTTCGTCGTGGACGACGTGGCGGTCCACGCCGATGCGCTGCGCGCGCACGGCATCGACGTCGAACCGCTGCGCGTGGACGAGTTCACCGGTCGTCGTTTCACCTTCTTCGCCGATCCCGACGGGCTGCCGATCGAACTCTACGAAGCCGGGACGCACGGGGCATGAGCGCGATCATCGAACCCGCGCGCGAGGCCGACCATCCACGCGTGCTGGCACTGAACCTCGAAGCGGTGGAAATGACCAGCCCGATGGACGCTGCGCGCCTGCGCCAGCTCGATGCGCGCTCGGCATACCACCGCGTCGTGCGCGAGGACGGCGAGGTGGTGGCGTTCCTGCTCGCCTTCCGCGAAGGCGCGGACTACGACAGCCCGAACTACCTGTGGTTCGCGCAGCGCTATCCGCGCTTCCTCTACATCGATCGCGTGGTCGTGGCGGCGTCGCACCAGGGCCGCGGGCTGGGCGCGATGCTGTACCGCGACCTGTTCGATTTCGCACGCGCCGCGGGCGTCGACACGGTGTCGTGCGAGTTCAACACCGTGCCGCCGAACGAGCCATCGCGCCGGTTCCATGCGGGCTTCGGCTTCGGCGAAGTCGGTTCGCAATGGCTGGATGACGGGCGCAAGCAGGTGTCGTTGCAGGTGGCATCGGCCTGATCGTCCCTGCGGGGCCGGGCGCGCAATCCCGCTACACTGATGACGGGCCCGGGGGAGGGCCCTCGGATGCCGCAACGGCGTCCGTCCATCAACACGTTTTTTGGGGAAGACATGTCCAAGTATGGATGCATGGCGCTGCTCGCCATCGCGTGCAGCATCACCGTGCCTGCGGCGCAAGCCCAGGGTAGTTTCTTTATCGCCGGCCAGGCCGGTCAGGCGACGTACGACAACAGCGGCCTGTCCGAAGACAAGGCCGACACCAGCGCGCTCAGCCTGGGCTATCGCTGGCAGGCGGGTTCGATCACGCAGATCGGCCTGGAAGCGGGTGGCGGCAAGGTCGGCGAAATCAGCGACAGCTATTCCTTCGACGACGGCTTCCTGTCGGAAGAAGGGCGGATCGGCTTCGATGTCCGTTACGCGCACGTCGGCGCCAACGCGCGCTTCAATTTCGGCACGAACAGCCGCTGGTTCGCCGTCGGCCGCGCCGGTTACATGGGCTACAAGCAGGACATCAAGGCCAGCTACAGCTGGGCGTTCAACGACCCGTTCCTCAGTGGCCTCAACGGCACCGAGACCGCATCGGAAAGCGAAGACGGCGGCGGCGCCTATTTCGGTGCCGGCATCGGCGTGGACGTCACGCCGAACTTCAACATCAACCTGATGTACAACGGTTACGCCTACTCCGCGCTGGACGAGGATGGCGAGCTGGAAGACGACTCCAGCACCGCGAGCACGACCACGCTCGGCCTGGAACTGCGCTTCTGATCCATGTTGGACGACGGGGCCGGTGATCCGGCCCCGTCTTCGCATCGCCGGCCCTGCCGGCATGCGGCGACACGACGCTGTCGCGGACCTCGGGCTACACTCGCGCCCCGATCCGGCCTCTGTCCCGCCATGATGCAGCCACGCGTCCTTTCGCTTTCCCTTCTCGCCTGCACGCTCGCCCTGACCGCGTGCGACCGCACGCACACGCCTGCGTCGCAGACCGGCGCCCCGGCCGCGCCATCGTCCACCGCCGCCGCCAAGCCGGCCGTCACTGCCGACGACAACCTCAACGCCGTGCTGTGGATGCAGGCCAGTGCCGAGTACCCGGCGGCGACGACGACCGTTTACCGCGCCGCCGCCGACAAGCTGGGCACCGCGCTGAAGGAAAAGCACTGGGACGCGCTGGTTCCCGACGAGCGCGGCAATCCCGCGACCGGCCTGCCGCCTGCGGTGGTGATGGACGTGGACGAGACCGTGCTCGACAACTCGCCCTACCAGGCGCGCCTGGTGCGCGACGGCAAGGAATACGACGAAGTGACCTGGGACGCCTGGGTCGCCGAGAAGAAGGCGAAGGCCGTGCCGGGCGTGGTGGAGTTCGCCAAGGCCGCCGCCGCGAAGGGCGTGACGATCCTCTACCTGTCCAACCGCGCCGTGCACCTGAAGGACGCGACCATCGCCAACCTCAAGGCCGTCGGCATGCCGGTGAAGGACGACAGCGTGTTCCTCGGCCTGGGCACGGTGGTGCCGGACTGCGAGCAGAACGGCAGCGAGAAGAACTGCCGACGCCGCCTCGCCGGCCAGCAGTACCGCGTGCTGATGCAGTTCGGCGACCAGCTGGGCGACTTCGTGCAGATCACCGCCAACACGCGCGAAGGCCGCGCGCAGCTGCTGGACAAGTACGGCGACTGGTTCGGCGAACGTTGGTTCATGCTGCCCAACCCGACCTACGGCAGCTGGGAGCCGGCGGTGTTCAACAACGACTGGGCCCAGCCGCGCGAGGCGCGTCGCGAGGCCAAGCGCGCGGCGCTGAATGTCGCGCCCTGATTCCGCTTTTACAAATCAATGGCTTGCAACGTGATTCTTCACGAGTTGCATTAGGTTTTGAGGGCGGGTAGTCTGCCCTCCGTCCGGCGCGAGCCGGAGCCATGCCACAACTCGAAGTCCTCCGGCCCCGGCCGGATTTGAAGGAGGCCCCGGCCTCCTTTTTCTTCGCCCGCCTTTCGTCCGATGCGCCCACATCGCGACCGCCGACCGCCCTGACCGCTCCCGCCTTCGCGCCGACCGACGGCCGCGAAGTGTGACGCCCATTGCAGTTCCTTCACGTCTTGCGGCGTATCCCCTCCAGAAAACTTCAGTCCTGCCGATGGAGCGAATAGGCGAACTACGCGCATAGAAGCGCAAGGAAAGGCCATGAAGCGAGTCAGAGCCACGGTGGGCGCCGTGCTCTGGGCACTGGTGGTGGCGGCGAACGCGCATGCGTCCGACGGACGCATCACGTTTACGGGCAGCGTGGTGACTCCAACCTGCGCTCCCGCCGTGATCCAAACCCCTGCACAGAACGTGCCGCCGCACCTTCGTACGCGTTGCCCGGGAACGTCCGTTCCCACGGCCTACACACTGCGGCTGGAACCGGCCGCGGCCGCGTTGCCGGGATCGCAGGTGATCGCCTACCACGACGCCTACCTGCGACAGGCAGGCACGCATTCGATGCTGGCGACGCAGGAATACGACTGAGTGCAGCGACGACGGGCGGTCAGTCGTAACTGAGCGTGTAGGTCACGGTAGCCGCCACCTTGCCGGCCGTTACGGTGGCGGTGCTGTAGCGGTAGTACTGCGCGTAATACGGCACCGACCACGTACCGGCTGCCGGCGTGGTGCCGACCAGAACCGCCGAATCGAACGCCACGGCACCGAACGTCCCGTTGAGGATCTGCACGCCGACATTGGCGGCCCACGGACCGGTGCCGGAGGTCGTGGGCATCACCACGCCGGTGCCGGTGCCCTGGCGGGCGCTGTCCATCGTGATGCGCACGCGCGAACCGACCTGGCAGCGCATGTTGATGTTGAAGCGTGTACGGCCGGCCACGGTTCCCACCGCACCGGTCAGCGAGGCGGACGAGACGGTCGGCAAGGGCACGGCCAGCAGCGCCGAATCCGAGTTCACCAGGCACGTCGGCACGGTGACCGTCGTGCCGCCGTTGAGGCGCAGGTTGCCGATCGTGCCGACACTCGAAGTCACGCCGTACTCGTACCAGTAAAAGCGCATCAGGCGGCTGATCTGCGAGACGGTGCCCGGCGTGATGGTGCCGGTCTTGATCAGTTGCGCGGTGAAGGTGTTGCTGATGCTGCCGGTGCCGTTGCTGGCGCGGTCGATCGGACCGATCTCGAAGCCGCGGGTGGAGTTCGGGCCGCAGCGCACGCAGGGCTCGGACTTCGCCTGGAACGGCGTGCCGGTGATCTTCAGGCCGATGCCGTTGAGGTTGGTGTCGAAGACGATGCCGTTCGCCTCGGTGTCGGTCGCATCCAGCCCGGCGAGGTCGCCGGCCTGGATATAGAGACCATGGCCCTTGGTGGTGTCGAGCACCGGAATGTTGGTGCAGCTGAAGACCATCGTGATGGACGCAGGCGTTCCCAGCAGCGCGCCGACGGGCGCGTTGGGCTCCACCGTCACGGCGCCCAGCGTGAAGTTCTGCGCCGCCGCGGTGCAGTCGGACGTGGCCGGGCCGGCCTTCGCGCTCCACGGCAAGGCGCTCAGTCCGGCGAGCATCGCCAGCATCGCCAGCAGCCGCATCACCGCGCGCACCTGCTGTGCGGTGCGCGGCGCGGAATCGGAGCGAGCGGGCAGTTTCATGTCGGTCGGCATCTTGGTGCGGTGCGCGCTCACTGCGCGGCCACGGCGGAAGGTGCTTCGGGCGTGCAGCGCACGTCGAGCGTCGGAAGGTCGTTCGCCGCGCCCTCGACCGGCGCCGGCATGCGGTAACTGACGCGGCATCGGCGCGTCACGCCGTCTTCCGCCCAGCTCAGCGTCATGGTGCCCTGCTCGTCCACGCCGCGCACCAGCAGGCGCCCGCCCTGGCCGACCACGCCCAGCGTGCGGCCCGCGGCGTCGACGACATCGGCCCCGAACGGCACCGCGCGACCGTCGTCCATGCGCGCGCGCACCAGCGCGCTGCGGCCGTATTCGGTTTCGAAGCGGACCATCGCCACCGAGCCGGCGTAAGGCGCGACACGCGCGTTGGTCGCCTTGAGCTGCACGTCCAGGGACAGGCCCTTGGGATCGAGCTCGAGGTTGTTGAAGTTGTAGGGCATCAGGAACGGCACCAGCGCATAACCAAAACGGTTGATGCGCACGCCCGGCGCGTTGAGCACGCGCGCGCCGGTGGCGTTGGGCGCATGGACGATGGCGAGCGTGTCGCCGCCCGGCTGCCCCAGGGTGACGCCGCCCGGATGCGCGACCACCGTGCCCTGCACGCCGAAGGATGCCTGCGAGTAACCATCGCCCTGGCCGTAGCCCGCGCTGAAGGCCGCGAACGGCGTGCGGTAGCCGGCGTTGAGGCTGCCGTAGGCGCCGGCATCGTCGGCATGTGCGGCGGTGGCGGCGTACGTGATCTGGCCGTCGCGCCCGGCTTGCCCGGCCACGGTGACCTGCGCCTGGGTGCGGCCGTCGTCGTCGCGGGTCGCGCTGGCGGCCACGCTCGGCGCGCTGGGGCTGCTTCCCAGCGGCACGCTGATGCTCAGGTTGAACTGGTTGCCGTAGCGGCCGTCGAGGTCGCGCACGCGGTTGGCGGACACGCTGTAGTTCAGCGAACGGAAGTTGTTGCTGTAACCCAGCTGGAACTGCACGTCGCTGCCGCTGCGATTCCAGAAGTCGCGCGCCGACGCCGTGGCGTACATCACGCCGCCGTTCTGTCCCAGGCGCTGGTTGAGGTTCACGTCGAAGCGGTTGCGCTGGCGATCCAGGCCGTACTGGTTGGCCAGCACGTCGACGGCACGGCCGCCCTGCAGTGCATCGCGCTGTTCCGGCGTGAGCGCGACGGGAAGGTTGGTCGCCGGATCCAGCGATGCAAGGTCGGTCACGAACGAGCGGCCGTCGGCGTAGTCGCGCGCGATCAGCGCATCGCGCAGGCTGTAGTAGCCGCTGGTGGAATAGCGGTACGAGGCCAGGCTGAAGGTCGTGCCGGTGTTCGGCAGCATCTTGCTGTACGTCGCGCGCAGGCTCTGGCCGGTCTTGCCTTCGGTGCCGGCCACGTCGGTGCGCGCGGCGGTGACGTCGAAGGCGATCGCGCCCAGGCGCGTGTTGAGCGACACGCCGCCCAGCGCGGCGAAGTAGCCGTCGCTGCCGAGCAGGCCGCCGTAACCGGTGACCGTGTTGCTGAGGCCGCGCTGCAGGGTGGCCTGGACCAGTGCCGGATCGTCGCCCAGGCCCTGGTCGTGCACGCGACCGGCGGAGATCGCGTAGCGGTAGCGCCCCGGGCGAAGCTGCTGCGGCACCGTCGCGAACGGCACGGTGAACTCGCGCACGCGGCCGTCGGCCTCGGTCACGGTGACCCGCAGGTCGCCGCCGTAACCGGTGGCGTAGAGATCGTCGATCGCGAACGGACCCGGCGTCACCGTGGTTTCGTAGATCAGCGCGCCGTTCTGGCGGATCGACACGCGCGCGCTGGTCTCGGCGACGCCGCGCACGGTCGGCGCATAGCCGCGCAGCGAGTCGGGCAGCATGCGGTCGTCGGTCGCCAACTGGACGCCACGCACGCCGACGCTGTCGAACAGCTCGCCGCTGGTGTAGCTGTCGCCGAGGGTGACCTGCGCGCCCCAGGTCGGGATGTCGCGCCGGGCGTAGGTGGCGATCGACTGCCAGGCGTGATCGGACGCCACGTCACTGCCCGACTGCCAGGTCAGGTTGCCGTCGTGGCGGAAGCGCCAGGCACCGAGGTTGAAGCCCAGGTTCACGCCCAGGTAGCCGGCGGTCATGCTCTGGCCGCCACTCTCGGTGCGATACGCGTTGAGGTTGTAGTTGAGCAGCCCCGCGGTCACGCCCTTGTCCCACAGCTCGGGGCTGACGTAGCCGCGCGCGCGGTAGCCCTTCCACGCCTGCGGCACCGTCACGTCCAGGCGCAGCTCGGTCTGGTCGTAGACGGCGGTGGCGCCGGGGATGAGGTCGGACATGGCGACGCAGCCGTCGGCCTGCGCCAGTCGCGCGCGGGCTTCCTCGGTGAGCTTGGCCCGGGGCAGGCCGAGCCGGTCGAACAGCTCCGGCGTAAAGCACGGCACGGCGTTGGTGTCGGGCGTCGGCGAGGCGAAGCGCACCTCGCTCGCCCCGGACCACTCGCCGTCCAGGTACAGGTCGAGGCGGTACGTGCCCGGCGTGATGACGGTGCCGCGCTCGAAGCGCGTGAGGTCCACGGGGGCCTGCGCGCCACCGGCGAGCAGGCTCATGTCGAACTGCGCATCGCCCGGCGCGGCGGGCGCGGCCAGTGCCGGCCCCCACGCGAAAAGGGCGAACGCAATGGCCGCACCGAGCGCGGCGCGGCCCGGT
This sequence comes from Lysobacter sp. MMG2, assembly GCF_016735495.2. Lineage (GTDB taxonomy): Bacteria > Pseudomonadota > Gammaproteobacteria > Xanthomonadales > Xanthomonadaceae > Lysobacter_J. The sequence goes on along the minus strand of NZ_JAERQY020000003.1, from coordinate 493,408 downwards.
ACGTGCATAGCAGCCGGCGAATGGCGGCCGCTTTCGCGCATCAGGGCGTCACGCTCGCGGTGAAGGCGGAGGCGGCGCCGTAGTCGTTGATCGTGGTGTAGCGCACGGCCGCGCCGGCCGGGGCGGTCTTGGCGAGCGTCGGCACGCGCAGGCGCAGTTCGCCGAACGGCGCGACCATGCCGGCCTCGGCGTCGAACGACTTGCCGCCGTCGGTGACGGCCAGCTCGCTCACGGTGATGTGGTACGGCGTCGGATTGCGAACGATCAGCTCGCCGGCAGCGGCGCGGAACGTGAGCTGCTCGGGCGCCTTGTTCGGATCGCCGGTCAGGCCCTGCGGGCGGAAGAACAGCTTCAGGCGCGAACGCAGCGCCAGCTGCAGGTAGTTGGCCTTGGCCAGTTCGCCATCGGCCGGCTTGGGCGGGATTTCCAGCACGTTGAGCCAGAACAGCGACTCGCGGTCGCTCGGCAGCGGCTCACGGGTGTAGAGGATGCGCAGGCTCTGATCGCGCCCGGCTTCCATGCGGAACATGGGCGGCGTGATCAGGAAAGGGGTGTCGACGGTGTCCGGCGTGGCCTTCGGGTCGCCGCGATCGATCCACGCCTGCACCAGGGCAGGGTGTTCGTTGGCGTTGGTCAGGCGCACGGTGACCTCACCGTCCTTGGCCGGCAGGACCACGCGGGTTCCACCGATCAGCACGTTGGCATGGGCGACAGGAAGCACGGCACAAAACGCGAGCAGTGCCGCACCGACGGTGCGGTTCCAAAGGTTCATCCGGGGTACCTGAGGGGGAATGGGTGCTGCGGAGAAGAGCGCGGGCGCAGCCGCTTGGCTGCGCCCGCGTGATGCACTTACTGGTACTGCATCGTGTACTGCACGGAGGTGCTCACCTGACCCGGGGTGGCCTGGGCGGTGGCGTAGTACTGCGCGTAGTAGTTCAGCGTGGCCTTGCCGGCGGCGATGTCGAAGGTCTTCGACGCCTGCGCGCCCGCGCCCTGGTTGAGCTTGATCTCGGTGGTCAGGTCATCGTTGACCAGACGCACCAGCACGTTGCCCGCACCGCCCGAGGTGATCGTGTTCTTCAGGTAGCCGGTGGTGGCGTCGATGTTGGCGCCCTGCTCGAAGTACGTGGTCGCCTTGGTCAGCGAACCGCAACCGGTCAGCGAGATGGTGAACAGCTTGTTGCCGGCGGTGGCGCCCAGCGCCGGAAGCGCGGTGGTGGACACCTGCGGCAGCACGACGGCGATGTTGCCGCCAGCCGGGGTGTTGATCAGACAGGTCGAGGCCTTGACCTCACCGGTGATGCTGATGGTGCCGTCGACGGCCATGGCGGACATCGGGGCCAGGCCAAGGGCGGCCGCAACGAGGAGGAGCTTCTTCATAAATAAACCCTGGAGTGTGGTCCGCCGTGGCGGGACGCTATGCCCCGGCGAAATTGCCGGTTCAGGGCTTAGAAAGCAGAATCTGTGCCAACCGTCTCAAAACCGTTTTGGAGCCGTTATGGATGCGTGAAGGGACCGATTCCGGTAAAACTGAACGAGATTCCGATCACACTTTCCGCCTCTGATTGCGGATTCCGCCCGTCCACGTCACTTTTTGACCTAAAGAAATGTGACGGGATGCCGATAAACCGGCGGGTTCGCAATTCCGGGACCGCCTTGGCTTGCCCGGTCCCGCCCCCATCGCCAAGATGCCGACAGCGACTTGGGGAGAGCCGCACCCGATGACATCGATCGCCCGCGCCATCGCCGCGCTGACGCTGCTTGCCGCCCTGACGGCGGGCGGTGGCTGCCAGCGCGCGCCCGCGCCGGCCTTCGAACCCACGCCGACGCAGCCCGCCCAGGCGGTCGAACAGCTGATCCGCGATCTTCGCCACGACGATCTGGTGAGCTATTCGCGCCACGCCGTCCCGCCCGCGCTGCACGCCCGGCTCGACCAGGCCTGGAACGAGGGCCGCACGCGCTGGCCGCTCACCGATCTTCCCCTGGATGACCGCCTGCCGGCCTTCATCGACGCCCTCGCCGCCCCCGGCGCCGAGAAGCAGCTGCTGACGGTCTACCAGCGTCAATTTTCCGGCGCGAGCGCCGAGCTCCGCTCCGCTGCGGCCACGCTGGGGTTGTTCGCCGCCCAGTACCTGCGGCGGGAAGGCGACTACAGCGCGCAGGAGCGCGCCCACTACGTCCAGATCGTCGGGGCCATCAGCGGCTGGGCGCAGAAAGCCCCGCTGGGTGACCTGCAACGTGCGCGCCAGACGCTCCCGCAACTGGTCGCCGGCGCCCGCCAGACCGGGCTGGCCGGCGGGCCGGCGCGTTTCCGCGAGCTGGGCATGCAGCGCAGCCTGGAGCGGATGGGGCCGTTCTTCGGCCGCGTGAAGCGGGTGCTGCTGGCCTATGGACTGGACCTCAACGCCGACCTGGCCACCGCCCGCGCCGGCCTGATCGAACAGAACGGCGACCATGCCCGCATCCGCCTGCAGTACACGCTGGCCGGCCAGCTGATCGAGGCCGAACTGGCGGTGGAGCGCCACGACGGCCGCTGGTACCTGACCGATGCACTGCGCCACGCCGAAGCCGAAGCGGCGCGCACGGCGCCCGAGTCCGACTCGCCCGCCAGCGCACCGGACGCCCCCGTGGCGCGCTGAACGCGGCCGAAGCCGCGAAGGCATAATGCCCGCGATGCCGAAACAGACACCCCTGCCTTTCCCGGACGCCGACAAGGACGCGACGGCCGCCGATTCCACGCCCGCCCGAGCGTTCGACGGGACGGCCGCGCACGAGCCGATGCCCGAGACGCCCGACGCCGATCCGGCCCAGGCGCAGCTGCCGATCGCCCCTGCGCCGCAGGCGCGCGAGCCGATGCGGGGGCCGCGACGCAGCGGCCCGCGGCGCCCGTGGTGGGCCAAGCTGCTCGGCCGGATCATGGCGCCGTGGGTGCAGATCACCATCGAGCCGCGCAACCCGACGGCCGAGATCCCGGAGGAATGGAGCGGCCGCCCGGTCTGCTACGTGCTGGAGGACTACGGCCTCAGCAACGCGCTGATCCTGGAGCGTGCCTGCCGCGAAGCCGGCCTGCCCTCGCCGCTGCAACCGCTGCCGGGCGACCCGCTCAAGCGCAAGCGCGCCTACCTGGCCCTGTCTCGCCGCAACGTCAACACGCTGGCCCAGCTGCAGCAGTCGCTGGGCACGTCGCCGGCCTCGCCGAAGACGCATTCCGGCTCGCTCGCGCACCTGCTCGACGCCCACCGCGCCGACCCGTCGCTGGACGTGCAGCTGGTGCCGGTGTCGATCTTCGTCGGCCGCGCGCCGGACAAGAACAGCGGCTGGTTCTCGGTGCTGTTCTCCGAAAACTGGACCCTGGTGGGCCGCTTCCGCCGGCTGCTCGCCATCGCGCTCAACGGCCGCGACACGCTGGTGCGTTTCGCCCCGCCGGTGAGCCTGCGCTCGATCGTCGACGAAGGCCTGCCGGCCGAACGCACGGTGCGCAAGCTCTCGCGCGTGTTGCGCACGCACTTCCGCCGCATCCGCGCAGCGGTGATCGGGCCTGACCTGTCGACGCGCCGCCTCCTGGTGGACCAGGTGCTGGCCGCGCCGAGCGTGAAGGAAGCCATCGCCGACCAGGCCGCTCGCGACAAGAGTTCGCTGGCCGACGCCTGGAAGAAGGCGCACGGTTTCGCCTACGAAATCGCCGCCGACTATTCGCACCCGGTCGTGCGCTCGGCCAGCTTCCTGCTGACGCCGGTGTGGAACCGCATCTACCGCGGCGTGCTGGTGCATCACCTGGACAAGCTCAAGGACGACGCGCCGGGCCACGAAGTGGTCTATGTGCCCTGCCACCGCAGCCACATGGATTACCTGCTGCTGAGCTACCTGCTCTACACCAAGGGCATCGTGCCGCCGCACATCGTGGCCGGCATCAACCTGAACCTGCCGGTGGTCGGCACGCTGCTGCGCAAGGGCGGCGCGTTCTTCATCCGCCGCAGCATCCGCGGCAGCGCGCTGTATTCGGCGGTGCTGAGCGAGTACGTCGCGCAGCTCGTCGCCGGTGGCCATTCCATCGAGTATTTCGTCGAAGGCGGGCGCTCGCGCACGGGCCGCCTGCTGCCGCCCAAGGGCGGCATGGTGGCGATGACCCTGCGCGCCTTCCTGCGCCAGCCCACGCGCCCGGTGCTGTTCCAGCCGGTCTACATCGGCTACGAGAAGCTGATGGAAGGCACCAGTTACCTCGACGAGCTGACCGGCAAGCCCAAGGAGAAGGAATCCATCTGGCAGCTGCTGATGGGCATCCCCAAGGTGCTGCGCAGCAACTACGGCCAGGTGGTGGTGAACTTCGGCGAACCGATCCGCCTCAACGACGTGCTCCACGAGCACGCGCCGGACTGGGACGGCACGCCCGTCGGCGAGGAAGAGAAGCCGGCCTGGCTGTCGGACACCGTCGACGCGCTCGCGCAGCGCATCCAGGTCAACGTCAACCGCGCCGCCGACGTCAATCCGATCAACCTGCTCGCCATCGCGCTGCTTTCCACGCCGAAGCACGCCATGGGCGAGGCCGACCTGCGCGCGCAGATCGCGCTCAGCAAGACGCTGCTGGCCGAGCTGCCGTATTCCGACCGCGTCACCGTGACCCCGCACGCGCCGGAAGAAATCATCGCCCACGGCGAGGAGATCAACGTGCTCAGCCGCATCGCCCATCCGCTGGGCGACGTGCTCGGCGTGAGCGGCGACAACGCGGTGCTGCTGAGCTACTTCCGCAACAACGTGCTGCATCTGTTCACGGCGGCCTCGTGGATCGCCTGCTGCTTCCAGAACAACCGCCGCATGAGCCTCAACGGCGTGCAACGCCTGGGCCGCAGCGTGTACCCGTTCCTGCAGGCCGAGCTGTTCCTGCCCTGGACGGAAGAAGCGTTCGCCGATCGCCTCAACCGCACGGTCGAGGTGTTCATTCGTGAAGGCCTGCTGGAACGCATCAGCGACGACGAAGGCGGCATCCTGGCCCGCAACGCCGGCCAGACCGACGAGGTCTTCCGCCTACGCGCGATCGGCCATTCGCTGCAGCAGGCATTCGAGCGCTACTACATCGCCATTTCGGTGCTGGTGAAGAACGGCCCCGGCACGCTCACCGCGTCGGAACTGGAAGGCCTGTGCCAGCTCGCCGCGCAGCGCCTGTCGCTGCTCTACGCGCCGGCCGCGCCGGAGTTCTTCGACAAGACGCTGTTCCGCGGCTTCATCCAGAAGCTGCGCGAGATGAAACTGGTGTGGCCGGACGAGAACAGCAAGCTCGCCTTCGACAGCCGACTGGACACCTGGGCGAAGGACGCCAAGTTCATCCTCGGCCGCGAGCTGCGCCACACCATCGAGAAGATCAGTCCCGAGAGCGCCAAGCCCGCGACGCCTGCCGAGCCGCCGGCCGCCGACTGATCGGCGCACCGCCCTATACTCGGTTGGCCGGAGGGGAATGCCGGCCAACCAGGGGAACCATCGATGATGCAATGCAAGCGCCGCCCGATGGCGGCGGTGATTCTGTGCGCGCTTTCCATGCCGGTGTTCGCGGCCGATCCGGTCGGCCACGATCCGGCGCAGTCGGCCGTGCTGGCGGCTACGCCCGTGCACGTGGTGCTGCTCAACACAACGCTGAAGAGCCAGGTCCCGTACCAGTACTACAGCGTGTCCGGCGATCCGACGCTGTACAACCCGATGTTCTACAACGTGCCGCCCGGCATGAGCGCCGGACAGGCCGCAGCCGCAGGCGTGGCCGGTGGGCTGATCGCCGGCGTCCTGATCAACGCCTCGATGCAGGCCGCGGCGAAGAACCAGATCGAACCGGCGGACGCGATCCTTCGCGGCGGCGGGTGCAACCTCGACCAGGGCGCGGCGTTGAGCACGACGGTGGCCGATGCGGTGCGCGACACCGCTTGGGGCAAGGCCACCACGATCACGGCGCACACGCTGGCGCCGAAGCAGTCGATGGACAAGATCGTGGACAAGGAACAGCCGCGCTACGTGCTCAGTACGAGCTACAGCATGAGCTCGGATTTCTCGGCGATCGTGACCAGCGTCAGCGCGTCGGCCTACGCCGAGCAGTTGCCCGGATCACCGAAGAACTGGCGCAAGAACCCGGCCTGGACCGACGACCTCGTCGTCGTGTCGGACCGAGTGGAGATCGCCCCCAAGACGCAGGCGGACATCGACGCCGCCATCGCCGAGGAGAACGCGCGCTACGAAGCGCTGAACGTGAACGAGTTGATCGTGAAGGCCAACGGCGGCGACCGCGTCGCCCGCGGCAAGGTCGCGCCGCTGGTGCAGGAGCACAAGCGCAAGCTGCGTGCGGCGGCGGCACCGGCCTGGACGCCGATCGACGAGGCCGTGCAGCGCAGCAGGATCTGGACGGCCGAAGGCTGCGCGCGACTGCACACCGCCATCGCCTCCAACGCCACCGAAATGCGCGGACTGCTGGGCAACCTGTTCCGCGGCGAACTGCCGGCGCGCGTGACGGAGATGCCGAAGAACCCTCAGGTCGCGCCCGCCACGGGCGAGCGTCGCGTGCAGGCCGAGCCGATCGGCGTGTACCGCCTCACGCGTGCCGGCGACAACGTGAACCTCGCGTTCCGTTACTCCTGGCTGCCGGAGTCGGAGGAGAAAGAGGACGGCGGCGCGGGCGAAGCCGGCGCGAGTCGCTGACGTTCGACGACGGGCCGGCCCTCAGGCCGGCTCGTCGGGAATCAGCGCGCTTTCCAGCCGCGCGATGCAGTCCTTGAGCCAGAGCCTGCGCTTCTTCAGGCGCTTGATCGTGAGCTCATCCGCTTCCGGCGCCTGGACGAGCCGGTCGATGGCCGAATCCAGGTCGCGGTGTTCGAGCCGCAATTCGGCCAGCTGGCGTGCGAGCAAGGCGGGATCGTCACTTTCGATCATGGTCGAAGCTTAACGCGGCGCCGGCACCAGCGTCACCGCGCCCCGGCCGGTAGAATGGCCGGTCCATGAGCACCGTCCTGCCATTGCTGGAACCCCAGCCGCACCTGCGCGCCCCGCAGCGCCGCGTGCATGAGAACCACAAGCTCGCCAAGCGCCTGCGCCACCAGGTCGGCCGCGCCATCGCCGACTTCGGCATGATCGAGGACGGCGACAAAGTCATGGTGTGCCTGTCCGGCGGCAAGGACAGCTACACCATGCTGGACATCCTCCTGCAGCTCCAGCAGAAGGCGCCGGTGAAGTTCGAACTGGTCGCGGTGAACCTGGACCAGAAGCAGCCCGATTTCCCCGAGCACGTGCTGCCGCAGTACCTGGAATCGATCGGCGTGGCGTACCACGTCATCGAACAGGACACATACTCCGTCGTCACGCGCGTGGTGCCGGAAGGCAAGACGATGTGTTCGCTGTGCTCGCGCATGCGACGCGGCGCGCTCTACACCTACGCGCAGGAGAACGGCTTCACCAAGATCGCGCTCGGCCACCACCGCGACGACATGGTGGCGACGTTCTTCCTCAACCTGTTCTTCCACGCCAAGCTCTCGGGGATGCCGCCCAAACTGCTCAGCGACGACGGCAAGCACGTCGTCATCCGCCCGCTGGCCTATGTGCGCGAGGACGACATCAGCGCCTACGCCGACGCCAAGGGCTTCCCGATCATCCCCTGCAACCTGTGCGGCTCGCAGGAAAACCTGCAGCGCAAGCAGGTGAAGAAGATGATGGACGCCTGGGAACGCGAGACCCCCGGACGCATCGAGACCATCGCGCGTGCGCTGGGCGACATCCGCCCCTCGCAGTTGAGCGATCCGAAGCTGTTCGACTTCCTCGCGCTCGGCCGCCACGGCGACGCGCCGCTGCCCGATGCGCATGCGTGGCTGGCGGGTGATCCGCGGGAATCGGCAATGGAGAATGGGGAATCGTAGAAGCCAAGCCTCCGCCCCTGCCTCACGCCGTTTCGATTCCCGATTCCCGATTCTCCATTCCCCTATTCCCGGCCTCCTGAATGTTCTTCCGCAACCTGACGCTGTTCCGCTTCCCCACCACCACCAAGTTCGACGATCTGGAAAGCGGCCTGGGCGAATGCCAGCTCAAGCCGGTCGGCCCGCTGGAACTGTCCAGCCGCGGCTTCATCTCGCCCTTCGGACGGGGTTCCGAGGAGATGCTGCACAACCGCAGCGACGCGACCTGGCTCGCCGTGGGCGGCGAAGACAAGATCCTGCCGGGCTCGGTCGTCAACGACATGCTCAACAAGAAGCTGTCGGAAATCGAGGCGAAGGAAGGCCGCAAGCCCGGCGGCAAGACGCGCAAGCGCATCAAGGACGAACTCATCACCGACCTGCTGCCGCGCGCGTTCGTGAAGCCCAGCCGCACCGATGCGCTTATCGACATGGGCCTGGGCGTGGTCGCGGTGGATACCTCCAGCCGCAAGTCCGGCGAAAACGTCGTCAGCGAGATCCGCCGCGCGCTGGGCAGCTTCCCCGCGCTGCCGCTCAATGCCGAAGTCGCGCCGCGTTCGGTGCTGACCGGATGGGTCGCCGGCGAACCGCTGCCGGAAGGCCTGTCGCTGGGTGACGAGTGCGAACTGCGCGATCCCATCGACCAGGGCGCCGTGGTGAAGGTGCAGCGCATGGAGCTGCAGAGCGACGAGATCGCCAAGCACCTGGAATCGGGCAAGCAGGTCACGCGCCTGGCGCTGAATCTGGACGATCACGTTTCCTTCGTGCTCGGCGAGGATCTGATCGTGCGCAAGTTCAAGCTGCTCGACGGCGCGGTGGACGAACTGGAATCGACCGAGCGCGACGACCTGCGTGCCGAGCTCGACGCGCGCTTCATCCTGATGGCCGGCGAGTTCCGCCGCCTGTTCACGGTGCTGGAAGGCGCGCTGAAGCTGTCGAAGGCGGACGCCTGATGCATCCGGCGCCGGGACGCCCGGCGCCACGCTTCGCAGACGGGTTCGGCGCGAGACGGCGCAGCGGCATCCACTCTGTCGATCTTTTGATGCGAGCTGCGTCGGCGATGCAGCACATCGTCATGCAGCGCCGCTAAGATCGTCCCATGCCGTCTCCGCTGCGCCCCCTCGCCCGCCTGTTCGCCCCCGCGCCGCGCACGCTCGAGCGCGAGACGCTGGAAGTGGAGTTGCCGGATGGACGCAGCGTCCCTTTGCAACGCGTGCGCGATCCGCGCGCACGGCGCTTGAAGCTCTCGGTCGATGAGCGCGGCGCGCGCCTGACGGTGCCGATGCGCGCCAGCCTCGCCACCGCCGACCGTTTCGTCGCGCAGCACGTCGACTGGCTCGCCGCGCAGCTGGAGCGCTTCACCCTCGACGATGTTCCGTCGCTGGAACCGGGCATCACGACGCAGCTTCCCTTGCGCGGCGCGCTGCACGACGTGCACTGGCAGGCGGGGCGCTTCACACGACTGGATCGCGCCGGCGACGGCGACGACGCACTCGTCTTCACGCACCCCGCGCGCGCCGGCGACACCGCGCTGCGCCGTGCCGTTCGCGACTTCTACGAAGCGCAGGCCCGCGCCGACGTCGGCCGTTGGATGCCGCGCTACCTGCCGTCGCTGCCGCGCGCGCCGCGACGCGTGACGTTCAAGATCATGTCGTCGCAGTGGGGCTCGCTCGCGCCCGACGGCTCGATGGCGCTGGACCTGTCGCTGGTGCTGGCCCGGCCGAGCGCGTTCGAATACGTGCTCGTACACGAGCTTTGCCATCTGATCCACGCCGACCATTCGCGTTCGTTCTGGCGCGAGGTCGAAGCGCGTTGCCCGCTGTGGCGCGAGGAACGCGATTACTTCCATTCCGAAGGCCGGCGATTGAAGGCGACGCTGCGGGCGTTGTGCGGGAAAGCGGCGTAGGTTTCATCAGGCGGGACCTCGCGCCACGCGGAGGTTCCCGTCATCCCGGCGAAGGCCGGGACCCAGGCCGCCACGTTGTCCAACGTTCCAACGCGTCCTGTCATTCCAGCGGGAGCGCCATCACTCCGCCGCCCCTCACCCCAACCCCCCTCCCGTCGGGAGAGGGGCTTCAGATCGCAGTGACGAAGAAATCCCCGATTACCTCCGCCACCCGCTCCGGCTGCTCCATGTGCAGGTGGTGGCCGCCCTCGATGACGACGAGTTCGCCGCGCGGAAGCAGGCCGGCGCGTTCGCGGCGCAGCGGTTCGGGCAGGTAGGGCTGGGCGGGGTCGGCGAAGATCACGCGCGTGGGGCATTCGATGCCGGCGACGAGATCGCGGATCTGCGGCTCGGTCATGCGTTGCATCGTCGGCAATGTCAGGCGGGGGTCGCTCGACCACCTGAAGCCGCCTTCCACCGGAACCACGCCGCGCTCGACCAGCAGGCGCGCCGCGTCCAGTTGCAGGCGACTGCCAACCTGCGCACCGGCCGCCATGCGCGCGCGCGCGGCGATGGCGAGGTCGGGAAACACGCGCAGCGACTTGCCGCGCAGCGCGCGCGTCGCGGCGATGGCATCGCGCAGGCGCACGACGGTGCGCTCGGGCACTTCGGCCAGCGCGCCGAGTGCTTCGATCGCCACCAGCCGTTCCACGCGTTGCGGGCATGCCGCGGCGACGAGGCTGGAGATGCCCGCACCCATCGAATGGCCCAGCAGGTTGAATCGCTCCCAGCCCAGCGCATCGGCGATGTCGAGCACCGAATTCACCGCGCCGGCGAAGGAATAGTCCGCGCCCGGCGCCAGATGCGCGCTGGCACCGTGGCCCGGAAGGTCGGGCGCGACGAGTTCGATGCCGTGCAGGTGCTGCGCCAAGGGCACGAAGCTGGCGGCGTTGTCGAGCCAGCCGTGCAGCGCGATCACCCGCGGCAGGTCGTCGCGCGCATCGCCGTCGCGACGAAGGACGCCGCGCAGGCCACGGATGCGGCCCAACGGCGTGTCGACGCCGAACTCCTGCAATTCGCGCGCGCGCATCAGGTCCACCGTTCCAGTTCCGCGCGCGCGATGTCGGCCAGCGCCTGTGCGTGCGGGCGCGTGTCGTTGAGGCAGGGGATGTAGCGCAGCGTGCCGCCGTGCGCGGCGAAGTCTTCGGCCAGCATCATCGCCACTTCTTCCAGTGTTTCGATGCAATCCACGGCGAAGCCCGGCGCGACCACGTCCACCTGGCGCACGCCGCGCGCGGCCAGCGCGTGCAACGTGGCTTGGGTGCTCGGCTCCAGCCATCGGTCGCGGCCGAAGCGCGACTGGTAGCTCAGCGTCCACGCATCGTCGGCGAGGCCCAGGCGCTGCGCGATCGCGCGCGCACCCGCTTCGCACTGGCGTGCGTACGGATCGCCGGCATCGACCAGCCGCTGCGGCAGTCCGTGGAAAGAGAAAAGGAGATGGTCGCCGGCGCCGTGCTGCTGGCGATGGGCGGCGATGGAGTCGGCCATGGCGGCGAGCCAGCCCGCATCGACGTGATAATCCTGGACCATGCGCGTGGGCAGCTGCGTCTCGCGCGCGAGCACGTCGCCCACCGAGGCCGTCGTCGTCGTCGAGTACTGCGGATACAGCGGCAGCACCAGCGCGCGGCGCACGCCGGCCTCGCGCAGCTGGCGCAGGCGCGCGGCCAGCGAGGGCGAGCCGTAGCGCATGGCGTCGATCACGCGAACCTGCGGCCATTCGTTCTGCACGGCCCACGCCAGGCGCCGCGTGTACACCGCCAGCGGGGAGCCGCCGTCTTCGCCGCGCATCCAGATGCTGGCGTATTTCTCCGACACGACCTTCGCGCGCAGCGGCAGCACGGCCAGGTGCAGCAGCGGCAGCCACAGCCAGCGCGGCAGGCCGACCACGCGGCGATCGCTCAGGAACTCGCCCAGATACCGGCGCACGGCCCCGGGCGTCGGCGCGTCGGGCGTGCCGAGGTTGACCAGGACGAGCGCGGTGTCCGGCGCCTGGCCGGACGGAACGGGGATGACGCCGTCGGGTGCGGCGTCGCTGCTGGCGTGGGCGGGCATGCGCATAGGATGACAGCAGCGCTCGCCTGCGCGCATCACATCCTGCGCGGGATCGTGCGGCGAACGGCCTTCGTCACACCGCCACCGCGGCGCGAATCGACACGATCGGCACGCCGGGCTGATCAGCATAGGCGAGCAGAACGCACTTCCGGCGCTTGACGTGCGCGTCGGTTCGGTGAGGATTCATTGCTGTATCACTAGCCTGAACCGACTGCCTTGCCGGCGGTCGAACACTCGAACATCCCTCGCTGCTTCACTCGTCGAGTCTTCACTGGAGTCCGCCATGTCCCGCCTGCCGCGCCTGCTTGTCCTGTCGCTTGCCCTCAGTGTCGCCACCGCCGCGGTCGCCGGCCCACAGGAAGACGAGCGCGCGCGTCAGGCCGTGCGGGTGCTGACCGACATCCAGCAGATTCCGGAGTCCGGCATTCCCGACAAGCTGCTCGACGAAGCGCGCGGGATCGTGGTTGTGCCCGATGCGCTGAAGATCGGCCTGGTGCTTGGCGGTCGTCGCGGCCACGGCCTGCTCTCGGTGAAGAACCCCGACGGCACCTGGTCGAACCCGAGCTTCGTGAAACTCACCGGCGGGAGCATCGGCTTCCAGGCCGGCGTGCAGTCGGCCGACATCGTGCTGGTGTTCCGCAGCGACCGCGGGCTGGATTCCATCGTCAACGGCAAGGTGACCCTCGGCGCGGACGCCGGCGTGGCCGCAGGTCCCGTGGGCCGCAATGCCAGCACCGCGACCGACGGCCAGCTCAAGGCCGAGATCTGGTCGTGGTCGCGCGCGCGCGGCCTGTTCGCCGGCATCGCGCTGGATGGCGCCGTGCTGTCGATCGACGATACCGCCAATGAGTCGGTCTACGGCCAGGACACCACGCCGCGCATGATCTTCGAAGGCCGCGCCAATGGGCAGCCGTCCACGGCCGTCGTCGATTTCCGCGACCGCCTGGAAGAGGCCAGCAACATCGCCCGCACCGCGCGCACCAACGCGGACGCCGATGAACGCGCCCGCACCTCCGCGCCGCGCCCGGCCCCCAAGACCACCGAAAACCGCGCACCTTCCGGTGCCGCCTCCACGACCCCGATGGCCCCGGCGCAGCCCGCGACGAAACAGCCTTCGGCGTTCGAGACCGTGGAAAGCCCGGTTCAGGCCGAGCCGCTGCCGTAATGGGCGTGCGCCCGTCACGCTCCTGACGCTGCGCATGCACGACCATGACAGCGCCTGCCATGGCGCTGCGGTATCCTGAACATCCATTTCTGGCGGACATTCCTCATGGGCGGTTTGAGTCTTTGGCACTGGCTGATCGTGCTGGTGATCGTGGTGCTGGTGTTCGGCACCAAGCGCCTGGGCAACGTCGGCAAGGACCTCGGCGAGGCCGTGAAGGGCTTCAAGAAGGGCATGCGCGACGAGGACGAGGACAAGCCCTCGGCGCAGCTGCGCGATGAGCGTCGCGACGAGACCAAGTCCAGCGAAACCAGCAAGCAGGACGACCGCACCCCGCGCTGACGCGGTGCGGCGTCCACTGCGTCCTCGGCCATGTTCGACATCGGGTTTTCCGAGATCTTCGTCATCGCGATCGTGGCCCTGCTCGTGCTGGGCCCCGAGCGCCTGCCCAAGGCCGCGCGCTTCGCCGGCCTGTGGGTGCGGCGCGCGCGCGCGCAGTGGTATTCGGTGAAGTCCGAGCTGGAGAACGAGCTGGCGGCCGAGGAACTCAAGCGCAGCCTGCGCGAGACGCAGGACTCGCTGCGCGAGGCCCAGCAGGAACTCAACGCCGGCATCGACGAGGCGCGCAATCGCATCAAGCGCGAGCAGGAAGACCTGCAGCGCGAGCTGGACGCACTCGATCGCGACGTGCGCGATACCGCACCGGCCGAGCCCGTCGAAATCGAGGAACGCCCGCTGGCCTCCGCCACCGATCCGGCGCTGCAGCCGCCCGAACCGGCTCCGGTCGACACGGCGTTGCACGAAATCCGACCGCTTCCGGTGGAAACCGACTCCGAGCCCGTGCCGGTCCGCCCCGCCCCGTCCGCCGCCGATGACGGGGCGCAGCGCCGATGAGCCACGACTCCGAACCCGCCCACTCCGACACCGACGGCGGCAGTGAAACGCGCCTGATCGACCACCTGATCGAACTGCGCGCGCGCCTGCTGCGTGCGGTGGCCGGGCTGATGATCGTGTTCGTGGCTCTGCTGCCGTTCGCGGCCGACATCTACGCCATCCTCGCCCAGCCGCTGCTGGCGTCGCTGCCGGACAACGGCCAGCTGGTCGCGGTGGATCCGGCCGGCGGCTTCTTCGTGCCGGTGAAGCTGGCGTTCTTCGCCGCGCTGCTGATCGCGATGCCGTGGCTGCTCTACCAGGCCTGGGCCTTCGTCGCGCCGGGCCTGTACCACCGCGAGAAGCGCCTGGCGATGCCGTTGCTGGTCTCGGCGGTGGCGTTGTTCTACATCGGCTGCGCGTTCGCCTTCTTCCTGGTGCTGCCGTCGGTGTTCGGCTTCCTCGCCCGGTTCACGCCGGACGTGGTGGCGATGACGCCCGACATCGGCAAGTACCTGGACTTCGTGCTGGTGATCTTCCTGGCCTTCGGCGCGAGCTTCGAGCTGCCGGTGGCGCTGGTGATCCTGGTGCTGCTGGGCTGGGTCACGCCGGAGCAGCTGCGCGAATCGCGCGGCTACGCGATCGTGGGCGTGTTCGTGATCGCGGCGGTGATCACGCCGCCGGACGTGGTCTCGCAGCTGATGCTGGCGATCCCGATGTGCATCCTCTACGAGCTGGGCATCGTCGCCTCGCGCTGGCTCAAGCCGCGCCCCGAAGCCGGACAGACGCCCGGCGCGTGAGTGCCCCGGCCCGCTTCTGGCCGCGCTACGCGGCCTGGTCGCTGGATGCGGCGCTGGTGGCCGCGGTGCTCGCACCGTTCCTGTGGGGTCGATTGACGCGCGATGCGCAGGCGCTGGAGCAGCGCTTCGTCGACATGCTGGATCGCTTCTACGGCATGCTCGGCCAGCAGATCGAGGCGGGCGGATCGCCGCTCGATCTCGCCGCCGCACTCGGCAACGACACGCTGCGCCAGGGCATCGCCGCGCTGGAAGCGGCGCTGCTGCGCACGCTGTGCGTGCCCGTGCTCGCCTTCACCGCCCTGATGCTGGTGCTGCACGTCGTCGGCGAGCGTTCGCGCTGGCAGGGCAGCCCGGGCAAGCGGGCGCTCGGGTTGCGCGTGGTTGCGCGTGACGGGACGCGGCCGGGATTCGTGCGCACGGTGGGGCGTCAGATCGCAGGGCTGCTGTCCTGGCTGACGCTCAACCTCGGTCATGCGATGGCGGCGATCGGGCCGGAGCACCTGGCCCTGCACGACCGCCTCAGCAGCACGCGCGTGGTGCGCTCGACGGCGCAGCCGCTGCCGGCATGGGTGCGCGGCTGGATTCTTGTGCAGGCGATCGCCGCCGCGCTGCTCACGCTGCTGCTCTTCGGCCGCCTGGCCGCATTGGCGCAGGCGGCGGTCGAACGCGCGCTGGGCTGAGCGGGCTTACAGCTCGACGGTGTGCTGGTTGGACGGACCGGGCGGCGCGGCCGGACCGCTGTCCTGCGACGTTTCCTGGCCGCAGATGTCGCGCCACAGGTAGTACATGACGCCGAACATCACCACGTACAGCGCCACCATCATCGCCAGGTACAGCGGCAGCACCAGCGCCATCGTCAGCGCCGGGTGGATCAGGTTGCCGATCAGCGCGATCACGCCCAGCACCAGCAACAGCACCATGCCGATCGGGATCGAAGCCAGCACCACCACGATCGCCAGCAGCAGGATCGGCAGCAGGTTCTTGGCCGTGCCGACCACGCCGTCGGCCATCGCGCCGGCGATGGGCCGGCGGCCCAGCGCGACCTGGCCGAAGCCGATCGCGTAAACGCCCGACAGGAACAGGAACAGGATCGAGCCCAACCCCAGCAGACCGCCGGTGCCTTCGGGCATGTCGGGCATCTGCGCCGGATCGACCTTGCCGCCGGCCGCCTGCTGCAGGTTCAGCACCTTCACGTACCAGTCGAACAGGCCATCGCCGAACAGGCCGATCAGCACCATCGCGATCACCACGTAGGACAGCGTCATCAGCAGGCCGAAGCCGATCAGCCGGCCGGCGTCGCCGCCCTGGCGGAACGGCGCGAACACATCGGCGGCGACCGCGGGGCGGCCGTGCTCGGTGGCGTCGATCAGGCGCAGGTAGCCGCCGATCACCGGCGAGAGGATCACGATGGACAGCACGGTGGAGATCGCCGCGACGACCATCGCGCCGTTGGCGTCGGGCTTGAGCACCGACAGCACCGTGAGCTGCACGATGCTGGGCAGCAGCGCGACGAACATCATGATCGCGGCCGCACCGAACACGGCGCGGGCGTTGTGGCGGCCCAGGTTGATGCCGCGCTTGAGCCAGGACAGGCCGGAGAGCGGGCCGGTTGCGTGAGTGGTCATGGAATGGGCTTTGAGGGGGGAATGACGCGTGCGGGGAGGGTATCGCACGCGGGAAGCGAGGGTGTCGAGGCGATCAGTGCCCGTGCAGGCCGCGCGCGTGGCGGACGAAGCGGCGCAGCACCACCCGCGCGTGCGGCGTGGCGCTCACCTCGCGCGCGAGCGACTTGGCGCAGCGGCCTTCCCCGTGCAGCGCCTCGCGCCGCGCGTGGACGTAGCCGCGCATGTGCGTGGCGCTGAATTCGGGATGGAACTGCACGCCCCAGGCGCGCTCGCCCCAGCGGAAGGCATGACAGTCGTCCTGGCTCGAACGCGCCAGCACGGTCGCGCCCTGCGGCGCGCGCAGCACCGTCTGCAGGTGCGTGGCCTGCGCGGCGAACTGCGCCGGCAGGCCCTTGAACAGCGGGTCTTCGTCGGCGTGCGGGTGCAGTTCCAGGCCGATGGTGCCCATCTCGCGGCCGGTCGGGTTCGGGCCGACTTCGCCGCCCAGCGCATGCGCAAGGAGCTGATGGCCGTAGCAGATGCCGAACAGCGGCATGCCCGCCTGCGCCGCTTCGCGCAGCCAGTGCGCGCTGCGTTCGCTCCAGTCGCGGCGCTCGGTGACCATCGCGGCCGAGCCGGTGATGATCGCGCCGGCGAAGCCTTCGCGCGCCGGCAGGTCATCGCCGGCTTCCACGTTCACCACGATCGCCTCGTCGGCATCCAGGCCGGCGGCGACGCGGATCCAGTGCGGAAAGCCGCGGTGGCGGCGCATCGAGGCGACCGGTTGGCCGGTCTCGAGGATCAGGAAGGGCCGGGGATGACGGTGATTCACGGCAAGGACGGCAGGCTGCGGACGGATCGGCCTTCCCATGCCGGCAACGGCCTGCGGGGAAGGTCATGCGGGACAGAGTCGCCGGCTGCGCAAACGCGCGAAAACCCAGCGGCATCAAGGCCCGTGGCTATACTAACGCGCTTTGCGGGACCCCCACCGAGACCCATGGCCGCACCTACCTTCCAGGAACTGATCCAGCGCCTCAACGCCTTCTGGGCGGAGCGGGGCTGCACGCTGATCCAGCCGCTCGACCTGGAGGTCGGCGCCGGCACCTTCCATCCGGCCACCTTCCTGCGCGCGCTCGGCCCGGAGCCGTGGAACGCCGCCTACGTCCAGCCCTGCCGCCGTCCCACCGATGGCCGCTACGGCGAGAACCCCAACCGCCTGCAGCGCTACTACCAGTACCAGGTGGCGATGAAGCCCAGCCCCGACAACATCGTCGAGCTGTACTTCGACTCGCTCAAGGCGCTGGGCGTGGACCCGCTGGTGCACGACCTGCGCCTGGTCGAGGACAACTGGGAATCGCCGACGCTCGGCGCCTGGGGCCTGGGCTGGGAGGTCTGGCTCAACGGCATGGAAGTCACGCAGTTCACCTACTTCCAGCAGGCCGGCGGCCTGGAATGCAGGCCGGTGCTGGGCGAGATCACCTACGGTCTCGAACGCCTATGCATGTACCTGCAGAACGTCGACAACGTGTACGACCTGATCTGGACGTACGGCCCCGATGGCACGCCGGTCACCTATGGCGACGTCTACCACCAGAACGAAGTCGAGCAGAGCGCCTACAACTTCGAATACGCCGATGTCGCCGAGCTGTTCCACCGCTTCGACGCCTGCGAGAAGGAAGCGCTGAAGCTGATCGAACTCGGCCTGCCGCTGCCGGCCTACGACCAGGTCTGCAAGGCCAGCCACAGCTTCAACCTGCTCGACGCCCGCCGCGCGATCAGCGTGACCGAACGCCAGCGCTACATCCTGCGCGTGCGCCGCATCGCCCAGGGCGTGGCCGAGGCGTACTACGCGCAGCGCGAGAAGATGGGGTTTCCCGTATTGAAGAAGGCGGCATCCGCCGCGTGATGCTTTTCCCCTCTCCCCTTGTGGGAGAGGGACACGCCGCGCAGCGGCGAGGGAGAGGGGGCTGGCTCCTCACCTGCAGCGGCAACCCCCTCTCCCTGGCGCTTCGCGCCAGTTCCTCTCCCACAAGGGGAGAGGGAGAACGACGAGAACCTTGATGACCACGATGTCCCCCCTCCTGATCGAACTCGGCACCGAAGAACTCCCCGTCAAGGCGCTGCCCGCGCTGGCGCAGGCGTTCTTCGACGGCGTCCTCGACGGCCTGGCCAAGCGCGGCATCGCCTTCGACCGCTTTGAGGCCAAGCCGCTGTACACGCCGCGCCGCCTCGCCGTGCGCCTGCCGGGCGTGGCGCTGGAGCAGCCGGAGCAGAAGTCCGAAGTGCTCGGCCCCTACCTCAACATCGCGCTCGACGCCGACGGCCAGCCGACCAAGGCGCTGCAGGGTTTCGCGGCGAAGGCCGGCATCGACTGGACGCAGTTGGAGAAGACCACCGACAACAAGGGCGAGCGCTTCGTCCACCGCGCGGTGAAGCCCGGCGCGAGCACCGCTTCGCTGCTGCCGGAGATCCTGCGCGAAGCCGTCGCCGCCATGCCGATTCCCAAGCCGATGCGCTGGGGCGATCACGACTACGGTTTCGCCCGTCCTGTGCACTGGCTGGTGCTGCTGCTGGGCAAGGATGTCGTGGCAGCCGAGCTGTTCGGCGCGCGCAGCGATCGCATGAGCCGCGGCCACCGCTTCATGCACGACAAGCCGGTGTGGTTCAGCACGCCCGCCGACTACGTCGAATCGCTGCGCGGTGCGAAGGTGCTGGTCGATCCGGACGAACGCCGCGAGCGCATCGTGCTGGAAGTGACGGACGCGGCACGCAGCGCAGGCGGTAAGGCGCGCATCGACGCGGGCATCCTGGAAGAGGTCAACGGCCTCACCGAATGGCCCAAGGCCGTGGCATGCAGCTTCGAGCGCGAGTTCCTGGCCGTGCCGCAGGAAGCGCTGATCGCGACGATGGAAGCGAACCAGAAGTTCTTCCCCGTGCTCGATGCCGACGGCAAGTTGAGCGAGCACTTCATCGGCATCGCCAACATCGAGTCCAAGGACGAGGCCGAAGTCCGCAAGGGCTACGAGCGCGTGATCCGCCCGCGCTTCGCCGACGCGAAGTTCTTCTTCGTCGAGGACATGAAGCAGGGCCTGGCGTCGATGAACGACGGGCTGAAGTCGGTGAAGTACCAGGACAAGCTCGGCACCATCGCCGACAAGGTCGCGCGCGTGGCCGCGCTGGCCGAAGCGGTGGCGGCGCAGGTCGGTGTCGATCCGGCCACCGCGCGCCGCGCTGCGGAACTGTCGAAGGCCGACCTGCAATCGCGCCTGGTCGGCGAATTCCCCGAGTTGCAGGGCATCGCCGGCCGTTACTACGCGGCGGTGGAGAACGAACCGCTCGACATCGCCCACGCCATCGACGAAGGCTACATGCCGCGTTTCGCTGGCGACGCCATCGCGCCGTCGAAGCTCGGCCAGGTGCTGGCGATCGCCGAACGCCTGGACACGCTGGCCGGCGGTTTCGCCGCGGGCCTGAAGCCGACCGGCAACAAGGATCCTTTCGCGCTGCGTCGCAATGCGCTGGGCCTGGCGCGTACGCTGCTGGAAGGCGGCCACGACCTGCTGCTGCACGACCTGATCGAACGCGCGCTCGCGGCGCAGCCGGTGCAGCACGCCGAGGTCGGCAGCTTCGACATCACCCAGTTCGTCTACGACCGGTTGCGCGGTTACTACGCCGATCGCGGCGTGGCCTCGGTGCAGTTCGATGCCGTGGAGAACGTCGTGCACGACTCGCTGCCCGACTTCGACCACCGCCTCAACGCCATCGCCGAGTTCGCCAAGCTGCCCGAAGCCGAGGCGCTCGCCGCCGCGAACAAGCGCATCCGCAACATCCTCAAGAAGGTCGAAGGCGACGTGCCCTCGAACGTGGACGCGGGCAAGTTCACCGAGGCCGCCGAGCGCGAGCTCGGCGACGCCGTCGACAGCGCCATCGCCGATACCGATCCGTTGCTGGAAGCGCGCGATTACGTGACCGCGCTGGGGCGTCTCGCACGCCTGCGTCCGCAGGTCGATGCGTTCTTCGACGGCGTGATGGTGAACGTCGACGACGCGGCCGTGCGCAACAACCGCCTCGCGCTGCTCAAGCGACTGTCGGACCGACTGGGCAGCGTCGCCGCGATCGAATACCTGTCGATGTAACCGGCGCGGGAGAATCTCTCCCGCGTCTCATGCTCCGTTCACTGGCTTCGGGATGAAGCCCGGGTATCCTGCGTCGATGCGCCCATCGTTCCGCCTGCAAGCCGTCACCGCGTTGTTGCTCGCCACAGCCGGTGCGGCGCACGCGGCGACGGTGAAGGCCGTCGACATCCACGGCCTGAACGATGCCCAGACCCTGAACGTGCGCGGCGCGTTGTCGGTGGTGGATTCGATCGGAAAGGACGTGCCGGGCCGGCGCCTGGCCTACCTGATCCGCGAGGCCGAGGACGAAACGCGCGAGGCGCTGGAGCCCTTCGGCTTCTATTCGCCCAAGATCGAGATAAAGCGCGAAGGCAACGGCGACACCGGCGTGACCGTCAGCGTGACCGTCACGCTCGACGAGCCCGTACGTGTGCGCCGCTCCGACATCGCGATCATCGGCGAAGGCAGCGAAGACCGTTACCTCAAGCAGGACCTCGCCGCGTTCCGCCCGCAGACGGGCGACGTGTTCGATCACGCGCTGTACGAGGCGAGCAAGACCCGCATCACCCGCCGCCTCGCCGAGCGCGGTTACTTCGACGCCGACTTCAGTTCGCGCCGCGTGGAAGTCACGCGCGCGCAGCGTGCCGCCGACATCGACCTGGTGTGGAGCAGCGGCGGTCGTTACGACATGGGCCCGATCAACATCGAGCAGACGCCACACGCGATCATCCGCGACAGCCTGCTCGACAAGCTCATCTACTGGGAACAAGGCAGCTACTACCACCAGGGCAAGCTCGACCGCTTCCGCGAGTCGCTGGCGCGGCTGGATTACTTCTCCAGCATCGAGATCGAGCCCAGGCCCGAGGACGCGGTCGACAACGAAGTGCCGGTGACCGTCACGCTGACGCCCGCCAAACGCACCGTCTACACCGCCGGTCTGAGCTACGGCACCGACAGCGGCCCCGGTGTGCGCTTGGGCATGGAGCGTCGTTACGTCAACGACCGCGGGCACAAGGCGCTGGGCCAGATCGACTGGGCCTCCAAGCGCAAGACCGCGACCGCGCAGTACCGCATTCCGGCGTTCGCGTGGCTGGATGGCTGGTACATCTTCAGCGCGCAGTACTACGACGAACAGACCGACTACATGGACACGCGCAAGGTCGAGATCGTCGCCAGCCGCACCGGCCAGGTGAGCCGCCGCCTCAACGCGGTCGCCTCGTTGCATGCGCTGCGCGAGCGCTGGGCGTACGCGGCCTTCGAAGGCGGCGCAGACGGCCCCGATCCGGGCAGCGAGGAGGCGGAGAACGCGGAGGAAAGCGACGAGCTCGTCACCACCGCCTACAGCTACGCGACGTTTCTCTATCCTTCGCTGCGCGCCGAGTACATCGACACCGACGACCGCATCTTCCCGCTGCACGGCATCGGCGTGACGGTGGAAGTGCGCGGCGGCCTGGAAGGCGTGGGTTCGGATGCGAACTTCGCGCAGGCGTGGGGGCAGGCGCATTTCTACCAGGCCATCGGCGAGAGCAACCGCCTCATCCTGCGCGCCGAAGCCGGCGGCACGTTCACCAACGCGCTGGTCAACATGCCGCCGAGCCTGCGCTTCTTCGCCGGTGGCGACAACAGCATCCGCGGTTACGGCTTCCGCGAGGTCGGGCCGAACACCATCGGCATGGACGGAAAGAAGTACGCCATCGGCGGCAAGTACGTGCTCACGGGCTCGGCGGAGTTCGAGCACTATTTCAACAACGGGCCGTGGGGCGCCGCCGTCTTCGTCGACGCGGGCGATGCATTCAACAAGTTCGGCAGCGACGTGTCCGACCCCAACGATCGCGACCAGAACTTCGACGTCCACACGGGCATCGGCGTGGGCGCGCGCTGGCGGTCGCCGGTCGGCCCGGTGCGCGTCGACATCGCGCACGGCCTGAACGATGCAGACTCCGATTACGAGATCTACCTGAACATCGGTGCGACCTGGTGAGGCGCCCATGAGCCAGCCGACTCCTCCCACTGCCGAAACACCGCGCGACCCGCACGAGGAGCGGATCGCCGAGCTGCGCCAGCGCCGTTTCGCGCGCATGCGCTGGCTGGCGGTGCGCGCGGGCATCCTCTCGGTGGCGATCGCGCTGATCGCCGGCGTGTTCCTGTACTGGCTGCTCACCAGCATCGGCGGTCGCGATCTGCTGCTGGCGCAGATCGTGTCGCGCCTGCCGGAGAACGCCACGCTGTCGTGGCGCAGCGTCGAGGGCCCACTGTCCGGCCCGCTGACGATGAACGGCGTGCGCTTCACCTACGACCGCATCGTGTTCACCGCCGACCGCGTGCACCTGGACCCGGCGATCCGTCCGCTGATCCGCAGGCGCCTGCGCCTGGACGCGTTGCAGATCAGCAATGCGAAGCTGGAGATTCCCAAGAGCGACGAGCCGTTCGAATTGCCGCGCTGGCCCGAGGTGTTGCCGGAGATCGCGCCGCCGCTGGAATTGCAGGCCGACGACGTGCGCGTGGACGGGTTCCTGCTCACGCAGGCGGGCGAGAAGCTGATCGACGTGCGCACGCTGCGCGGCGGCCTCGATGCGCGCCAGGGCGAGCTGCACGTCGAGCACCTCTACGTCGATAGCGATCGCGGCCGCTTCAACCTGCACGGCGACTACGTGCCGCGCAAGGATTACCTCACGAACCTCACCGCGAGCGCCCTGCTCCCGGCCGCCGACGGACGCACGCCGGCGCGCTTCGGGCTGGTCGCGCGCGGCGATCTGTCGCGCATGAACGTCTACATCGCCGGCAATGCGCCGCAACCGCTACGCGCCAGCCTGGTGCTGCACGGACGCGAGCAGCCGAAGTGGCGGGTCGACGCGGATGCGGAAGGACTCGACCTCGGCCTGGTCACCGGCGCGGAAGCCAGCGACGAGGACCGCCCGCTGGTCTTCAGTTTCAGCGCCGACGGCATGGGCGGTTCGGCCGACCTGCGCGGCGAATTCCGCCAGGGTGACCTGGTCGCCACCGTGCTGCCGTCCAAGGTGCGCCTGGAGAACCAGGTGCTGGACGTGCAGCCGCTGGCGCTGCGCATCTTCGGCGGCAGCGCGACGCTGCGCGGTACGGCGGACTTCACCGACGCGGAGAACGCGAAGTTCCGTTTCGCCGCGAACGCACGCGGCCTCACCTTCGGCGGCGAGACCACCACGAACACCGCCACGCCGACGGCGGCTTCGCGGAACCCGCCCGCCAGCATCAGCGCGCAGAAGCTGCGCAAGGTGACCGCGCCCGCGCCGGCCGCACAGACCGAAGCGGTCGCGATCGGCGTCGATGCGGACCTCGGATTCGCCGGCACGTTGAAGTCCTGGGCGGCGATCGGCGACGCCACGCTGAGCCGTGATGGCGAACAGGCCGTAGTGAAGTTCGACGGTCGCGGCAACGACGAGCGCATGACGCTCAAGACGCTGCAGGCGCGCATGCCCAGCGGCACGCTCGACGGCACCGGCACGGTGGCATGGGCGCCGTCGCTGGGCTGGGACATCGATGCGACGCTCGCCGGTTTCGACCCGGGCTACTTCGCCGCCGACTTCAAGGGTTCGGTCAACGGCAAGCTCAAGACGCAGGGCAGCACGCGCGCCGACGGCGGGCTCGACATCAGCGCCACCGCCACCGACCTCAGCGGCCGCCTGCGCGATCGTCCGCTGCGCGGCCAGGGGCGTTTCGCCATGCACGGCGCCGGCACCGCCGGTGGCGAAACCGCGTACGAGGGCGACGTCGCGCTCACGCTCGGCGCCAGCCGCATCGACGCCAACGGCCGCGTTGCCAATGCGCTGGAGATCGACGCGAACCTCGCGCCGCTCGTGCTGTCCGACCTGCTGCCCGGTGGCGCCGGCACGTTGCGCGGCACGCTGCACGTGCGCGGCGCGCGCAATGCGCCGGACATCGACGTCGACCTCACCGGCAGCGCATTGCGCTACGGCGATTACCAGGCGCAGACGCTCACCGCGAAGGGACGCCTGCCGTGGCAACGCGGTAACGGTGCCATTGCGGTGCGCGCGAGCGGGCTGGAAGTCGGCCTGCCGCTGTCCTCGGTGACGCTGGATGCGCGCGGCTCGGTGGAAGCATTGCAAGTGCAGGGCGAAGCGCGCGGCGACATCGGTCAACTCTCGCTTGCGGGCAACGTCGTGCGACGCGGCAATACGTGGCAGGGTGCGCTGTCGGCGTTCCAGCTCACGCCGGTGCGCGGCGCCTCGTGGCGCCTGCGCGAAGCGGCGCGCTTCAGCTGGGACGGTCGCAACGGCTCGCTAAGCAACAGCTGCTTCGTCTCCAGCGGCGGCGGTTCGCTGTGTGCGAACGCCGACTGGCCGCGACGCGGCGTGGCCGTGCGCGGCGACTCGCTGCCGCTCACCCTCATCGTGCCCTACCTGCCCGAACGCGAGGACCAGCGGCCGTGGCTGATCCGCGGCGAGATTTCGCTCGACGGCCAACTGCGTCCGGCCGGCAACGCCTGGGCCGGCAACCTCAACGTGCGCTCCTCCGGCGGCGGCATGAAGAACAGTGAGCGCTCGCGTCGCGAAGTGCTCAGTTACGAGAACCTCGCGTTGGAAGCGACGTTCGACCCGCGCCGCATCAACGCCGAACTCACTACCGCCTTCAACAGCGGCGGCCGCATCGACGCACGCGTCACCACGGGCTGGGACGACTACGCGCCGCTGTCCGGCCAGGTGTCGGTGAACACCTCCGAGCTGGTGTGGCTGGAGCTGTTCTCGCCCGACATCATGGAGCCCAAGGGCAACCTCGACGCGCGCATCACGCTCGGCGGGACGCGCGCGCGTCCGCAGCTGGGCGGCCAGGCGCGGCTGACGCAGTTCAGCACCGAGATCCCGTCGCTGGCGATCCTGCTGGACGACGGCGATGTGCGCCTGGACGCGCTGCCCGACGGCACCGCGCGCATCTCCGGCCACATCCGCTCCGGCGAAGGCCGGCTCAACGTCGACGGTTCGCTCAACTGGCAGAACACGGACGCGCCGCTGCTGCTCACCGCGAAGGGCCAGAACGTGCTCGTGTCGGACACGCGCGACCTGCATGCCGTCGCCAGCCCTGACGTGCAAGTGCGCTACGCCGCAGGACAGCCGATCACCGTGACGGGCACCGTCACCGTGCCGTCGGCGCGCATCGATCTGGAGCGCCTGGATCAGGGCGTGTCGGCATCGCCCGATGTGGTCGTGCTCGATCCGGAAGATCCGGAAGCCAGTGCCGCATCGCCGCTCGACCTCGACCTGACGCTCGTGCTGGGCGACGACGTGCAGCTCAACGGCTTCGGCCTGGAAGGCGGACTCGGTGGCCGCATGCGCGTGCGCTCGCACCCCGGTCGCGAAATGACCGCCAGCGGTCAGCTGCAGGTGCGCGGTCGCTACAAGGCGTACGGACAGAAGCTGGAGATCACGCGCGGCGAGCTGTCGTGGTCGGGCGGTCCGGTGTCGGATCCGATCCTCAACATCCGCGCCGAGCGCGTGGTCGGCGATGTCACCGCCGGCGTCGACATCCGCGGTCGCGCGAGTGCGCCGACGGCGAACGTGTGGTCCGATCCGGCCAGCTCGCAATCCGAAGCGCTGGCCTACCTCACGCTCGGCCGCCCGCTCGCCAGCGCGAGCAGCGACGAAAGCCGCCAGGTGAATGCCGCCAGCGCCGCGCTGTCGGCCGGCGGCAGCCTGATCGCTTCGCAGCTGGGCGCCAAGCTCGGCCTCGACGATGCGGGCGTGAGCGACAGCCGCGCGCTCGGCGGCAGCGTGCTCGGCTTCGGCAAGCACATCTCGCCGCGTCTCTACGTGGGCTATGGCGTCTCGCTGCTCGGCACCGGCCAGGTGTTGATGCTGAAATACCTGCTGCGCAAGGGCTTCGACGTGCAGATCGAGTCGAGCACGGTGGAGAACCGGGCATCGCTCAACTGGCGCAAGGAAAAGTGAGCACGTTCTAGTTCGTCCCGTTCCACGCTGGAACCAACGCAAGGGATCCTGGTGACATGCAGGTGCTTCAGACGCAACGACTCTCGCTACGCCAGATGGAGCCGCGCGACGCGCCCTTCATCCTGGAGCTGCTGACCGACCCGGCCTTCCTGGCGAACATCGGCGATCGCGGCGTGCACGACCTGGACAGCGCTGGCGAATACATCGACCGCTGGCGCGCGAACTACGCACGCGACGGCTACGGGATGTGGCTCATCGAGCTGCGCGGGACGGACGAGCTCATCGGCATGGCCGGCATCGTGCGTCGCGACACCCTGCCCTCGCCCGACATCGGCTACGCGCTGTTGCCGCGCCATCGGTCGAAGGGCTATGCGGTGGAGACCTGCGGCGCCGTTCGCGATTACGCGATGCAGGTTCTGGGCATGCCGGAACTGCTGGCGATCGTCTCGCCCGGAAACGCCGCGTCGGTGAAGGTGCTGGAGCGCATCGGCCTGCGGTTCAAGGAGACCGTGCGCATGGGCGAGGAAGAGCTGGAGTTGTTTGCGTTGCAGGCCTGACGCCGTCGGTGAAGGCGGCGACTAGTCGTCCGCCATCGCGATACGCACGTCCGGGAACCACAGCTGCGTCCAGCGTTCGCGCTTGGCGTCGGGCGCAAGGCGTTGCGGCGAGGCCGGCTGCTCCGGAGCGAATGCCGCGTCGTCCACCGCACGCACGTTGACCGCCGCGTGCGTGAGCCCCTCGTGTTCGAACATCACCATCACCAGCACCGCGCAATGCGGGCAGGCGATGAAGTCGGCCTGCGCGGAGCCCTGCCGGTACACCACCGCCTCACCGCGCTGGCGCACGCGCAAGGTGCCGTGCGCATCCGACAGCCAGGCGGCGCCGTGCTTGCGGCAGAAGCTGCAATCGCAGGCGCGAGGCGTGAACTCCGATGCGGGCTTGGACAGCGTCATCTCGAACGCGATTCGGCCGCAATGGCAGCCGCCGTGCAGCGGCGCGTTCATGGCGTCACCGCGTAGCGCGCGGCGTGCAGGCCTGGGCGTCCGTCGATCACGTCGGTCCACACGATGTAGGCCGCGCCGTCGACGAGCGCGATCTTCGGCAGTCCCGTGCCGCGTCCTTTACCCTGCAACTTCGCCACGTCGCCGCGTTGCAGCTCGCGCGAGAGGTCCGGCGTATAGCGCGCGAAACGGAGCGTCTGCGCGCCTTCGACCTCGTCCATCCACAGCGCCCACGCGGCGGCGCCGTCGAGCGCGACATCGGCACGTCCCTGCACCGCCTCGCCGTGTTGCAGCGTGAGGGGCGCGGCGAAGGTCGCGCCCGCATCGCCGCTGCGCGCAAGCTTCACCGCCGGCGTGTTGCCGGCGCCTGTGTACCAGGCGACTAGCGCGTTGGTTCCGTCCGTCGCGACGGCCGGGCCATTGACCGGGCACGCCGGCATTTTCCATTCGTCGGCGTGGATGCGCTGCGCGGCCTGCCACTGCGCGCCATCGCCGCGCACGGTGAGGATGTCGCGGATCTCGTCGGGCGTGCGGCCTCGATACACCAGCAGCGGACCGCTGGCGGTGAGCGCGGCGTCGGTCTGGCAGCAATCGCACGTCATCGCGTCGAGTTCGCGCTCGTCGCTGCGCGCGAGCGCGGCGTCGAAGACGGCCGTGCGCAACGTCATCGCGCCGGGCTCGTGCTTCGCGCCGGCTGCCGCGTGGCCGCCGTGGGCGGAATGCCCGCCGCCGCCGGTG
This sequence comes from Lysobacter sp. MMG2, assembly GCF_016735495.2. GTDB lineage: Bacteria > Pseudomonadota > Gammaproteobacteria > Xanthomonadales > Xanthomonadaceae > Lysobacter_J. Next base: position 465,269 of record NZ_JAERQY020000003.1, on the reverse strand, counting down.
TTGCGGCCGTCGAGCCAGGCCAGGCCCAGTCGATCGTTGCCCGCCGGCCACATCGAGACGAACCCGTGTTCGGTCGGCGTGCCGTCGGTGTTCACGGGCATGGGCTTCGACCACGTCGCGCCGCCGTCGGCGGAACGCGCGAGCACGATGTCGTAGGCGTACTTCGCGTCCGCGCTCTTGCGCAGCCAGTGGGCCCACAGCGCGCCGTCGCGCGACATCGCGATGTGCGGTGTGTCGGCCCAGTTCACGAACCAGTCGCCGCCGTGGGCGATCTCGCGGGGCTCGCTCCATGCGCCGTTGGCGTAGCGGGCGAACTTCAAGGTGTGGCGGTTCGGCGAACCTTCTTCGCCGTGCTCGACCCACGACAGCAGCAGGCTGCCGTCGGGCGCGCGCAACAGGTCGGGCTGTGCGGCGGCGGCCGTGGCGTCGATGGGGAGCGGCCAGGGTTCGGCGTTCGCCTGCATTGTCGTTGGGGCGGAGGCGCTCGTGGTCGCCGGTGACGGCGTCGCCGCGGTGGGCGCATTGCGCTCGCACGCGACGCAGGCCAGGAGCGAAAGCGGAAGCAGCAGTCGGAGGGCTTTCATGCGCGAAGGGTACGCCCGCGCTGCGCTGGCTGGAATGGCGGGATTGGGGTGGGGCAAGCGCCATCAGCCTGGGTCCCGGCCTTCGCCGGGATGACGGTGAAACGGGATGACGGGGAAGCTGGGCGCCGCCAGATGGGACCGCCGTGTTCGCGGCGTGTCCGCGTCGGATCACGCCACCCGGGTACGCCGCGCCCGCGTCAGGTGCACCAGCAGCAGCGAGATCGCCGCGGGCGTCATGCCCGGGATGCGCTGCGCCTGGCCCACCGTCTGCGGGCGCACGCGTTCGAGCTTCTGCTGCACTTCCGCCGACAGGCCACGCACGGCGGCGTAGTCGAAGCCGTCGGGGATCGGCGTGGTTTCGTGGCGCTGCTGTCGCGCGATCTCTTCGCGCTGGCGATCGAGGTAGCCGGCGTACTTCACGCCGATCTCCACCTGCTCGGCCACCTCGGCATCGTCGACGCCCGGGCCGAGCGTCGGCACGGTCATCAGCTTTGCGTAATCGAGCTCGGGACGCTTGAGCAAGTCGCGCGCATTGGTCTCGCGGCTGATCTCGATGCCCAGCACGTCCATCGCCTCGCGACCGAGCGCGTTGTTCGGCGCGGCCCACACCGCGCCGAGGCGGTCGTTCTCGCGCGTGACGGCTTCGCGCTTGGCGTCGAAACGCGACCAGCGCGCGTCGTCGACCAGGCCCAGCTCGCGGCCCACCGGCGTCAGGCGCAGATCGGCGTTGTCCTCGCGCAGCTGCAGGCGGTACTCGGCGCGCGAGGTGAACATGCGGTACGGCTCGCTGGTGCCGTGCGTGGTGAGGTCGTCGACGAGCACGCCCAGGTAGGCCTCGTCGCGGCGCGGGCTCCAACCCTCCAAACCGCGCACGGAACGCGCCGCGTTGACGCCGGCCAGCAGGCCCTGCGCGGCGGCTTCCTCGTAACCGGTGGTGCCGTTGATCTGGCCGGCGAAGAACAGGCCGGCGACGGACTTGGTTTCCAGCGTGGTCTTCAGGCCGCGCGGATCGAAGAAGTCGTACTCGATGGCATAACCGGCGCGCGTGATGTGCGCGTTCTCGAAGCCGCGGATCGAGCGCACCAGCTCCAGCTGCACGTCGAACGGCAGCGAGGTGGAGATGCCGTTGGGGTAGATCTCCACGACCTCCAGCCCTTCGGGTTCGACGAAGATCTGGTGGCTGGCCTTCTCGGCGAAGCGGACCACCTTGTCCTCGATGGACGGGCAGTAGCGCGGGCCGATCCCTTCGATCTGGCCGGTGTACAGCGGCGAGCGATCGAGCGCGCCGCGGATGATTTCGTGCGTGCGCTCGGAGGTGTGCGTGATCCAGCACGAGACCTGGCGCGGGTGGTCGGCGGTGGAGCCCATGAAGGACATCACCGGACGCGGATCGTCGCCGGGCTGTTCCTCCATCACCGAATAGTCGAGCGTGCGGCCGTCGATGCGCGGCGGCGTGCCGGTCTTGAGGCGGTCGACCACGAACGGGCCTTCGCGCAACTTGTGCGCCAGCGCGACCGCGGGCGGGTCGCCGGCACGGCCGGCGGCGTAGGTGGTCTGGCCGACATGAACCTTGCCGGCGAGGAAGGTGCCAGCGGTGAGCACAACGGCGGGCGCCTCGAAACGCAGGCCGGTCTGGGTGACCACGGCGGTCACTTTTCCGCCTTCAAAAGCGATGTCGTCCACCGCGGCCTGGAACAGCGTCAGGTTCGGCTGGCTCTCCACGGCGCGGCGGATGAAGGCGCGATACAGCGCGCGATCGGCCTGGCAGCGCGTGGCACGCACCGCCGGGCCCTTGCTCGCGTTGAGCCGGCGCCACTGGATGCCGGCCGCGTCGGCGGCGCGCGCCATGACGCCGCCCAGAGCGTCGATTTCCTTCACCAGATGGCCCTTGCCGATGCCGCCGATGGCCGGGTTGCAGCTCATCGCGCCCACGGTTTCCACCGAATGCGTGAGCAGCAGCGTGCGGGCGCCGGCTCGGGCCGAGGCAAGCGCGGCTTCGGTGCCGGCATGGCCGCCGCCGACCACGATCACGTCGTATTGGTAGAAGTTCTGGCTCATCGTTCTGTTCGGGAAGCCGCGCCAGACAAGGCGCTCCGGGCGCGAATTCTAGGTCAGCCCCGGCTCGGCTGCCGCCGAGAATGAATGGGAGGTGAAAGTTGGCACGGTTCCTGCGACATATTCTCTGCACCCAGCGGGGCAGGCGCTAAGCGCCGGCCGGAATTGGAACAGGGGCTGGTCAAGCGCTCGCGGGGGAAGCACGGGGGCCGAATGTCGGGGGACGTTCGGCCCCCTTTTTATTTGCGGCTTTTGGGCCGCGAAATGCGAAAGGCGCCGTTTCCGGCGCCTTTCGTGTTTCCGGTGGGCCGTGACGCCCGACCTGGATGGGCGCCGACGCCCGATGGGGACGGAACAGGGGGGATCCGTGGTTCCTCATCGGGCGCCGACATAGAGCGGTTCGGCTTGGGCCAGCTCTCCGAATTACGTCCAAAAGCGACGCAATCGGTCAATGACCGCAGATTGCCGTCAGTCGCCCCCGAGCGCAAGGGGAAAAGTGTGACTGCGCCCGAGAGCCCGCAAACCCGCTTACCGCTCGTGTTCCTGGACGCCGCGGGAATTCTTGACGCGCGGCGGCGGCATGCGCGAAGCCGGCTCCGCCGATGCGCGCGGCGGCTGGCTCATGCGCGGCGGCTGCGCCGGACGTGGTCCGTTGTTGCCCGGCATCGGCCCTTGCTGGCCGACGCCCGGATTGGGACCGGACCAGCGCTGGCCATTGCCGCGCCCGTCCCAACGCTGGCCATTGCCGCGGCCGTCCCCGCGATGGCCCTGATCGTGACCATGGCCATCCCAGCGCTGGCCGGGGTGGCGGTCGTAGCGATACGGGTAGCGGTACACGGGATAGCGCGGATAGGCGTAGTACGGATAGCCGTAATAGCCGTAGCGGTACGGGTTGCCCCAGTAGCCGCCGCCGTAGCCGTAGTACGGATAGCTGTAGCCCGGATAGCCGTAGCTGTAGCCGCCGTAATAGCGGTATTCGACACTCGGTCGGCCGTAGTAGTAGTCGCCGCCGGCGCCGACCGGACGGTAGGTGTAGCCGGTGACGCAGCCGGCCAGCAATGTGGTGGCCAGTGCGGGCAGAAGCAGTTTGCGGATCATGGTCGGACCCCCCAGGGTATGGCGCCAGCTTCGGGCCGCGGCTTTGAACTCGGCCTTAATTGTTCGGGCGTTTCACACCCGCCAAGGCGGGTCGGGCACGGGAGCGCAAGACGCCGCATCCGCGCATTGCCGCATGCTTCGCGCGATGCCAGCATGGCACGCCCTACGCGACGGTCGCGCCCATGAACCTGCATCGCGCCTCCGGTCATTGGCGACTGGGACTCGTGCTCACCCTGATCACCGCCGCCTGCTGGGCGACGCTGCCGGTCGCGCTGAAGCTGGTGCTGCAGTCGCTGGATCCGATCACCCTGACCTGGTTCCGCTTCCTCGTCGCCGCGCTGGTGACCGGCGGCTGGCTGGCATGGCGCGGGCGACTGGGCGGTTATCGCGCGCTCGACGGCCGGGGCTGGTCGATGCTCGGCGTCGCCGCGCTGATGCTGGTGGGCAACTACGTCTTCTACCTGCTCGGCGTGCAGCACACGACGCCGGCCAACGCACAGCTGCTGATCCAGCTGGCGCCGCTGCTGATGGCGATGGGCGGCATCTGGGTGTTCGGCGAGCGTTTCCGCGCAGCGCAGTGGCTCGGCTTGGGGTTGCTGGTGGCGGGCATGGGCCTGTTCTTCGCCGACCAGCTCGCCGCCAGCGCGAAGGCGCCGGGCTATGTACTGGGATCTGCGCTGGTGATCGTCGGCGCGATCGTGTGGGCCGTCTACGCGCTGCTGCAGAAGCAACTGCTCGTGCGCCTGGGCTCGATGCAGATCCTGTTCTTCATCTATGTCTTCGCGAGCATCGCGCTGTTGCCGTTCGCGCATCCGGCCGCGCTGCTCAAGCTCGATGCCCTGCACTGGGCGCTGCTGGCCTACTGCGCCTTCAACACGATCGGCGCGTACGGCGCCTTCGCCGAGGCGCTGGCGCACTGGGAGGCCTCGCGCGTGTCGGCGATCCTCGCCACCACGCCCCTGTTGTGCATCGCGGCCGCCTGGGCGGTGCACGCGCTGTGGCCGCAGTGGCTGGCGCCGGAGCGCATCACGACGCTGGGCTGGATCGGCGCCGCGCTGGTGGTCGCCGGGTCGGCCGCCGTGAGCCTGCTCAACGCCCGTCGATAAGTCCTAACATCGCCTCATGAACGACACCGCCGCCTCCGTCCTGCCCACGTTCGACGACGTCCTGGCCGCCGCCGCCCGCATCGCGCCGCATGCGCACGTCACGCCGGTGCTGCGCTCGCGCACGCTCGACGCGCTGGCCGGCTGCGAGTTGCACTTCAAGGCCGAGCACCTCCAGCGCGCGGGCGCCTTCAAGTTCCGCGGCGCGTGCAATGCGATCTGGTCGCTGGACGAGGCCACTGCCGCGCGCGGCGTGGTCACGCATTCCTCCGGCAACCACGGCGCCGCCCTCGCGCTGGCGGCGCGCACGCGCGGCGTGGCCTGCCATGTGGTCGTGCCCGAAGGCGCGGTCGCGGCCAAGCTGGCGGCGATCGAAGCCTACGGCGCCACCCTGCACCGCTGCGCGCCGACCATCGCCGCGCGCGAGGCCCGCTGCGCGGAGCTGCAAGCGCAACTGGGCGCCGAACTCGTCCACCCCTACACCGACCCGCGCGTGATCGCCGGCCAGGGCACGGCCGCGCTGGAATTGCTGTGCGCGCCCGAACCCTTCGACGCGCTGGTCGTTCCGGTCGGCGGCGGCGGTCTGGCCGCGGGCACCGCGCTGAGCGTGGCCGCGCGCTCGCCGGGCACGCGCCTGTACCTGGCCGAGCCTGCCGGCGCGGCCGAAACGTTCGCCTCGATGCAACGCGGCGAGCGGGTCACCGACTTCACCCCCGACACCGTCTGCGACGGCCTGCGCGGGACGCTGGGCGCGATCAACTTCGCCATGCTGCACGCCCATGGCGCGCAGGTGCTCACGGTGGAGGACACCGACACCGTGGCCGCGATGCGCCTGTTCTGGCAGCGCACCAAGCAGATCGTCGAGCCGTCCTCGGCGGTCGCGCTGGCGGCCGTGCTGGGCTCGCCGGCCCGGTTTGCGGGGCAGCGCGTCGGCGTGGTGCTCTCGGGCGGAAACGTCGATCCGGACGCGTTGCCGGCGCTGTTCGCGCGCGCCTGAACATCGCGTCCCGGTATTTGCTCTATTGTGACGGATTGAACAGAATCGCTTTGCCGATTCTGGCGTGAAGCCATGACGACCGCGCCGCCGCAAGGCGGCACCGGGTGGGGACCCGGGGTCGTCGCGGTGCGCGCCAGCACGGCGGACAACCAGAACGACACTCAGGCCATGGGGGAGGTGGCTGATGGTGGATGTGGAGTTTCGCGTCGTTTCCGACCGGCGCGAAGGACTGCTGTTGGCGCTCGGCCAGGCGGTCATTGCCAGTGGCTTCACCTTGCTGCGCCAGCGCATGGCCGGCGGCACGGACGGTGTCGTGCTGACGATGCTCGTGCGCGGCCCGCAGGCGCACCTGCCGGCACTGGAGGAAACCCTGGGCACGCACCCGCAGGTGCGCAGCTTCGAGGCAACGCGCCCCGAGGGCGAGCCCGAACGCGTGGCGGTTCCGCCGGACGCGGCCGACACGCAGGCACAGGCGCGCGCCAATGCCGTGCCCAGCCTGGCCGATTCGCGCCGCATCGAAGCGTTGCTGCCGCAACTGGCGCACGACTATCCGAACATCTTCGTGCCGCTGCTCGCGCTGGAGCGCGAACTGGCGGCCGACCAGCGCGAACCGGCGCTGCGTTACATCGGCCAGCGCGTCGGCACGTGGGTCTACAAGCGCGATTTCGCCCTCGGCGGCCAGCTGGCGCTGGGCGACGCGGTGCGCCACATCGCGCTGCCTGCGTTGCGCCAGATCGTGCAGGCGGAAATGCATGAGGACGCATTGCGCGTGCGCAACAGCCCCTTCTGCCATCGCGGCGGCCACGGTGCGTGCTGCCATTTCCTGCGCGGCATGCTCGGCGGACTGCTCGGCGGCCCGCACGGCGCGGACGGCCTGCGCGTGGTGGAAACCCATTGTCGCAACACCGGCGCGGAGATCTGCAGCTTCGAATTCCACGACTGAGCTTGCCGAACCAACTAGGGAGGGTTGCGCCGTGCCGCACGATCACGTCGTCCAATGCGTCCATGATCCATTGCTGGTGATCCTGTCGTTCGTGGTGTCCGTGCTGGGCTCGTTCACCGCATTGCAGCTTGCCGTCGCGATTCCGACGGCGCGCTCGGCCGCGCAGCGCTGCAGCGCCATCGTGTCTTCCGGTGCGGTGATGGGCGGCGGGGCCATCTGGTCCATGCACTTCATCGCGATGCTCGCCTGCCGCATGGATCTGGCGGTGTCTTACGACCTGCGCATCACCGTGGCCTCGGCGCTGATCGCGATGGCCGCGTGCATGCTCGGGCTGGCCATCGCCGGCGTGGGCCGCTTCGGCTGGGGCAAGGTGTTCGCGGCCGGCATGTTCATGGGCCTGGGCATCACCGGCATGCACTACACCGGCATGAAGGCGATGCTGATGCCGGCGACGATCCGCTACGACATGACGCTGGTCGCGACATCCGGCGTGATTGCGGTCGTCGCCTCGATCGTCGCACTGTGGCTGGCGTTCAACCTGCGCGGCTGGGTGCAGCGGCTGGGCAGCGCGCTGGCGATGGGCGTGGCGGTGTGCGGCATGCACTACACCGGCATGCGCGCGGCGAGCTTCGTGCCGCGCGAAGACGCCATCGTCGCGACGGGACTGAGCGGGGCGCACCTGGGCACGGGCCTGTTCGCGGTGACCACGCTGCTGCTGGCGACGGTGCTCTCGATCAGCCTCGTCCGCCAGCGCCAGCGCGACGCCGTGCGGATCTGAGTCAAGCCGGTGTGAAGACCGGTGAACGCGCCCGGCCCCCGCCATGCCAGGTGCGGGCTGTGCGCATTTATGGCGCCCATCACGGTCGTGGCCGCGTGGGCGCCGGCTATCATGTCGATCCGCTGCTGCGCCCCACGGCGCGGCGAATCGGCAAGGACATGCGATGAAGATCGACGGCACCCGCACCAACGACCGCGCCACCGAGCTGATCCTGGCCTACTACGCCGCATTCAACCGCGGTGACTGGGACGGCATGCTCGCGCTGCTCGGCGACGAGGTGGTGCACGACCTGAACCAGGGCCCGCGCGAGATCGGCCGCGAGGCGTTCTCCTCGTTCCTGCAGCGCATGCACCGCAGCTACCGCGAGCAACTGCACGACATCGTGGTGATGGTCTCGCCCGATGGCGCCCGCGCCGCGGCGGAGTACATCGTGCACGGCGAATACCTGGCCGACGACAGCGGCCTTCCGCCCGCGCACGGCCAGAAGTACGTCTTGCCGGGCGGCGCGTTCTTCGAAGTGCGCGAGGGACGCATCCACCGCGTGAGCAACTACTACAACCTCGAGGACTGGATCGCGCAGGTCGGCTGACGGCGCGCTCCGACGTTTCTTTTACCCCGGCTTCGCTACAGAAGCCGGATGCAAGGATGGCTGCGATCTCCGGCCCTGTGGACCGCCGCGTTGGCGACGGTGCTGGCGCTCGCCTTCCTGGGCTCGCGCGGTCTGTGGGAACCGGACGAGGGTCGCTACACCAACGTCGCGCTGAACATGCTCGACAGCGGCGACTGGCTCAGTCCGCGCCGCAACGACGAAGTCGGCCACTGGACCAAGCCGCCGCTGACCTACTGGGCGATCGCCGCCAGCGTGGCGGTGTTCGGCCCGGTTGAATGGGCCGCGCGACTGCCCGCCGCGCTGTCGTACCTGATGTGCGTGTGGCTGTGCTGGCGCATCGCGGCGCGGTTGGCGCCGGGCACGCGGGCGGCCGCGCCGGTCGTGTACGCGACGATGCTGTTTCCCTTCGGCGCATCGCAGCTCATCACCACCGATTACCTGCTCGCCGCATGGACCACGCTGGCGATGTGGGCGTTCGTCGAAGCACGCTTCGCCCCTTCGCCCCATCCGCGTCGCTGGATCGCGTTGATGTGGGCGGCGCTGGCGCTGGCCTTCATCACCAAAGGACCGGCGGGATTGTTCCCCTTGCCGGTGGTGCTGCTGTTCGATTTCCTCCTGCCGGGACGGCGCGCGCATCGCGTGCTGCAGTGGTTCGGGATGCTGCTGTTCGCGTTGCTTGCGTTGCCGTGGTACGTGGCGGTGTTTCACGGCAATCCGGGGCTGTTCGAATACTTCGTCGGCGACGAACTGGTCAACCGCATGACCACCGGCGAGTTCGGCCGCCACGCCGAGTGGTACGGCTGGATCGAGATCTACGTGCCCACGTTGATCCTCGGCACGCTGCCGTGGACACCGACGCTGTGGCGCTGGGCGCGCGGACTTCCAGCGTTGGTGCGTCCATGGTGGAAGGATCCGCAACGGCGTCAGCGCGATGCGCACTGGCTGCTGCTCGTGCTGTGGCTGCTGTTGCCGCTGCTGGTGTTCTGCTTCGCGCGCTCGCGCATGCCGTTGTACGTGCTGCCGCTGTTCGTGCCGATGGCGGTGATCGTCGCGCTGCAATGGACGCGCGAGGACCGCCACCTGCCGCCATGGCCGCGCCTGCTCGCATGGGCCGTGCTGTTGCTGGCGATGAAGCTCGCCGCCGCGTGGTGGCCGACGCACAAGAACGCCGACGCCTGGGCCGAAGCGATCACCGCGCGCGCGCCGGGGCCGATCCACGAGGTTGTCTTCGTCGAGGACATGGCGCGCTACGGGCTGCACCTGGCGTTAGGGGCCGAGATCGAGAAGATCTCCCTGGATGCACTCCAGCAGCCGCGCTTCAACCCGCCTTACGACGAGCCGCTGGCCGTGGAGCTCGCCGAGCACGAAGCCGGCGTCGTCTGGATCTGCAAGCAGGCCGACTGGAAGACGGTGCGCGAGCGCATCCAAGCCTACGGCTATCGTGCGATCCCGCTGGGCGAGCCGTTCGAGCGGCGTGTGATGTTCCGCGTCGAACCGCGGCGTCAGCGCGGTGAGGACGCGCCCGGCGCGAGGTAATCCAAGCCCTGGCTCAGCAGCAGCCGCATCACGGATGCGCGTTCGGCCACGGGTCGCGATTGCATCGCGTCCATCAGCCAGCCGACCGAACGGCAGCGTGCATCGTGATCCCCGCCATTGAGTCCGGCGAGGAAGCCGTCGTTGAGCAGCGCCGCGCGCACGCCCGCGGCCTTGAGCGACTGCATCGCGGTGCCGGCGTCGTAGGGTTGGCGCGGGCTCTGCGCGGCGGTGATGAAGAAGTCGGTCGCCGCATCGGCGAAACGCAGGCGGCTTTGTTCGCTCAGCTGTGAGGCGATGCGGTTGTAGCCCTCCAGGCTGCGCTCCGCGTTCGGATCGAACAGCGCGCACAGCGTGCGCGAATCCTGCGGCGAGTTCGCACTGGCATGCACCGCCTGGAACAGCCCGTCCACGCTCGCATCCGGCGCGCGCAACAGCAGCTCGCGACCGTCGGCGAGCAGCGCGCCGGGATCGAAGCCCCAGTCGCTGAGGTCCTGCGCGGCGACAGGCGCCGTCACCAGGCCGATGAGGAGGGGCACAAGAATGTGGCGTCGGGCACGTGCCATGGACGGTTCGCTTTGGTGGTCATCGACGGAAGGATCGTAGAGGGGCCTGGCTGAACGTCGCGACGGCGGCGTGCACGGCGCCGTGGCGACGTCCAGGCCCCGGTCTCGAGCGCACTCCTTCCGGACTCCGCCCCAATGCCGGCACCGCGCCCCGTCCCCACCCCTCACGAAATAGTCGTATGGACGGTGCTCGCAGGCACGACCGAACTTGACGGGCTTCAAACCATTGGATGGTCTGTCATGGCTCGGAATTCGGAAGTTTCGTTCTCGTTTGAAGCCGGTGATGTCGCGTTCGACGTCGTCCGGTTCGCACTTTCCGAAGGGGTTTCGCAACCCTTCCGCCTTGAGGTGGAGCTGTCCAGCTTCAACGGCTCCGTCGACGCGACGATGCTGCTGGATCGCGAGGCGACCTTCGCCATCGCGCGCGATGGCGTCGTGGAGCGCTCCGTGGTCGGCCTGGTCACCGCATTCGAGCAGGACGAGTCGGGCTTCCACGCCACACGTTACCGGGCGGTCGTCGAGTCGCCGCTGGCGCGGCTTGGGCTTCGTTACGGCAGTCGCATATTCCAGCAGGTCAGCGCACCCGAGGTACTTGCGACGCTGCTCAAGGAGCATCGGTTGCTCGATACGCGCACGGCCTTCTCAGGGGTTCACGAGCTGCGTCAGTACTGCGTGCAGTACCGCGAAGCCGACTCCGTATTCTTCCACCGCCTCGCCACCGAGGAAGGCATCGTTCATTGGAACCAGGCCTGCGACGGCCGGGCGACGGTCGTGCTGAGCGATCGCATCGACAGCGCGCCGATCCTCGACGGCCCCGTCCTCTATCAGCCGGCCCCGGCGGGTGACGCACCCGGCCCGCATCTTTGGCACTTCGCTCATCGCCGCCAGCTCGCGCCCACGCGCATCACCCAGCGCGAGTACACGTTCCACAATCCGCGCTACGACCTCCAGCACGAAGCGAAGGCTTGGACGGCGGAAAGCGCCGTCGGTGATTACGAGCATTACGACTACGCCGCCCGCTACAAGCGCGACGAGGCCGGAAAGCCGTTCACGCGCGCCAAGCTTTCAGGGCTGAGAAACGCCGCCGAGCATGCCCGCATCGAGGGCGACGATGCCCGGCTGTGGCCAGGCCTGGCCTTCGCCCTGACCGGCCATCCGAACGCGAAGTTCAACGACCGCTGGCGCGTGGTCTCGATGCACCACTTCGGTGAACAAGCGGTTAGCCAGGAAGCCGACGCGGCCGGCGCCGAACACGGCAACCGCTATTCCTACCAGGCCACTGTCGCCCCCGCCCACTACGACTGGAAGCCGGAGCCCGCACCGCGTCCCGTGGTGGACGGCCCGCAGATCGCCCACGTCGTCGGTCCGGACAAAGAGGAAATCCACTGCGACGAACACGGCCGCGTGCAGGTCTGGTTCCCCTGGGACCGCCAGGGACCGCGCGCGAACGCCACCTGCTGGATCCGGGTGTCGCAGGGGTGGGCCGGCACCCTGTATGGCTTCATGGCGCTGCCCCGCGTCGGCCACGAGGTCATCGTCGAATTCCTCGAAGGCGACCCCGACCAGCCCATCGTCACCGGCCGCGCGTACCACGCCGCCAACCGCCCGCCCTACGAGCTCCCGCGCCACAAGACGCGCACCACGTTCAAGACGCAAACCCACAAGGGCGAGGGCTACAACGAGCTGCGTTTCGAGGATGAAGCCGGGCAGGAAGAGATCTTCGTCCACGCGCAGAAGGACCAGAACATCGTCGTCGAACATGACGAGACAACGAAGATCGGTCACGACCGCAGCGAAGACGTCGGCAACGACGAAACGATCGCCATCGGCCACGATCGCAAGGAGACCGTCGGCAACGACGAGACCCTGAGCATCGGCCAGGACCGGCGCGAAACGCTGGGTCGCGACCACGTGATCGGCATTGGAAGAAGTCGCCAGCTCACCGTGGCGAAGGACCTGATCGAAGACGTCGGCAATGTCCGCACCGAGAAGACCGCCACCGATCGCAGGGCCGAGACGGGCGGGCATTACGAACACAAGGTGTCCGGACGAATCGACATCGAAGCCGGCGAGCGCATCACGCACCGCACGCAGGTTCTCGAGCTGTCCGCATCGCAAACGTTCGTCCTGCGCGGTCCGGGCGGCACCATCACCATCAATCGCGATGGCGTGACGCTGGAAGGGTTGCAGCACGTGCTCAAGGGCCCCGTGGCGTTCCAAAGCCACGGCGAGGGCAACGCGCTGCAGATGCTGGGAACGCCACGCGAAGCCCTGCTCGGCGATCCCATCGAGCTCAACTACCACTACGACGATCTCCAACCCATCGCCCGCGCGCCGTATCGGCTGCTGTTCGAGGACGGAAGCCGCCGCGCTCTCATACCTCTACAACATCGACGACACCAGCTACCGCAACGAGATCGTCTATCCCAAAGATCTGGCCGACTACGCACGCAGCCAGCCGCAGCGTTCACCCGAAGCGGCGCGCCTGGCATTGCAAGGCGAAGCGACGCCCGCGCCTGTCGCCGCCGGCGGAACCTGCCCGCGCAGTGGCTGGTGGTCCACTCCGGTGCTGCACGACGAGCGCCGTTACTTCCTGCCCGGGGACACGCTGCCGGCGCTCGACTCGGAACCGTCGCAAGGCCGCACCGTGTGGACGTGGGAGCCCGACCAGTCGCCCGTGGCCGTCATCGGCGGCGATAGCGGGCAGCCCGCAGCGCGCGCCGGGTTGTGGTGGATGCGCGACGACCACGAGGTGCGTTGTCGCGTGCAAGCGCTCCAGCCGTTGCCAGCGCACGAAGGCGAGGCCGTGACCTGGGTGTGGCAGGAACCGGTGCCCTTCTCCACGCCCACCGACACACCCTGCCCGACCGCCGGGCGCTGGCGTTGCGAAGACGAACGACGGGTCGAGCGCACATTCGCCGAGGGCGAAACGTTACCGCCGCTGGACGGCCGCGCCGTGGTCTGGCGCTTGTTGCAGGCGATCTAAGTAGGCGTTCGAAGGGCTCGCACGAGGTTGGATGGACGCAAGCGATTGCGCTCCATGCGTAGGGCGAAAGCAGGCGCGACGCGTGCCGGAGGCAGATAAAAATGGGTTCCAGCTTTCGCTGGAATGACGTGACACGGCGGAAGGAATGACGGCCTGGACCCGGCCCTCGCCTGGCTGGCGAGGCCTCATCGGGCGCTTCGGTGCATCGGCATCGGTGTTAGCGCAAACATGCGTCGCCGGCCGCAGACCCCGCAAGAACGTAGGTGACGACCGCGCACCGGTATGCCACGCTCGGCCCATCTTCGCCCCGCGGACGCCGCATGACCGAGGACGCCGGTTCGCCCTCCCGAGTCCCCCTGCGCGGCGACGCCGCGCTCGTGCGTGCGCTGGGGCCGTTCCAGCTCGGCGCGTCCATCATCAACATCATCGTCGGCGCCGGCATCTTCATGCTGCCGGCGCTGATGCTCGCGCGAATGGGGCCGGCGGCGCCGCTGGCCTTCGTGGTGGGCGCGGTGGCCATCGTGCCGATCGCGCTCTGCTTCGCCGCGGTGGGCTCGCGCGCCGCGGCGACGGGCGGGCCGTACACCTATGTCGGCGCGGGCTTCGGGCCGTTCGCCGGCTTCCTCACCGGGGCGTTGATGTGGATCTGCAACGTCACCTCCAGCGCGGGCGTCGCGGCGGCATTGGCGGGACAACTGGCGCACGCGTTTCCCGCACTCGCGCCGGCCGCGCCACGCGCGCTGTTGATCGCCGCGGTCTACGGCCTGCTGTTCGCGCTCAACGCGTTCGGGGTGAAGCTGGGCGCGCGGATGATCGTCGCGCTCGCCACGCTTAAGCTGACGCCGCTGTTCGTGCTCGCCGCGGTGGGGATGTTCTTCCTCGACGGGTCGCAGATCAGCCTGCGCATCGACGACGTGCCGTCCTGGGCGGCGCTGGGGTCGTCGCTGGTGCTGGTGGTGTTCGCCTATGCGGGCATGGAGACCGCGCTGGTGCCCACCGGCGAAGTACGCGACCCGGCTCGCCATGTGCCGCGCGCGACGCTGGGCGCGATCGTCATCGTGGTGCTGCTCTACATCGGCATCCAGGCGGTGTGCCAGGGCGCGCTCGGTGCGGACCTGGCCGGCAGCGCGGCACCGGTGGCCGATGCGGGCGGGGCGATCTGGGCGCCCGCGCGAGCGCTGCTGCTGGCGACGGCCTGCGTGTCGATGCTCGGATTTTTGATGGGCAACCTCTTCTCGTCCTCGCGTCTGCTGTTCGCACTGGGGCGCGACGGCTTCCTTCCGCGCATGTTCGGCGTGGTCGATGCGCGCCATCGCGTGCCGGTGCTCGGGCTGCTCGCGCACGCGGGCATCGCCACGGCGCTGGCGGTGGCGGGCAGTTTCGAGACGATGGCGTTGATCTCCGGCGGCGCGATCTGCCTGGTGTTCGCGGCGGTCGCGGTGTCGGCCTGGCGCGTGCAGCGCATCGGCCTGCGCGGCGTGGGCGAACCGCTGGTGCTGCCGGCGGGCGGGCTGATTCCCGCCATCGCCGTGCTGACGATGGCCGCCATCCTCGCCACGCTCAGCGCGCAGGAATGGCTGGCGATCGCGCTGTCGCTGACGGCGCTGGTGGTGATCTACGCGGTGCTCGCCGCGCTGCGTGGTCGCAGCGCGCGGCGTTCGGTGGTGTAGGCCGGATCAGGGCGTCGCGGGCTCGTCGGCGCGCGTTTCCCAGTGCGGCTCGCGTCGCGGCACCGGCGGCGGCGTCCGGCCGAAGGTGTTGCGCACGCGCTTGGACACGAGCAGGTACGGCACCCAGATCAGCACGGCCACGCAGGCGCCGATGACCTGTCGCACGCCGCCCATCGCGCCGTCGCGCAGGTGCGGGATCTGCATCGTCAGGTACACGTCCAGCCCCAGGAACGCCACGTTGCCCACCAGCAGCACGATCATCCAGCGCGGGAACGACGGCGTCTTCATGAAGTACATCGCCAGCAGCGCCAGGCTGGCGGCGAGGAACACGCCGTTGCCGATCGCCTCGTACAGGAACACCGGCCCCAGCAGCGGATCGTAGAGCCCGCTGCCCGGCGTGGTGATCTGCTCCCACACGCCGTTGCTGAAGGCCGGGATGTGCTGCGTGCGCAGCACCATGAAGTTCACGATCACCGACATCACCAGCTTGATGGCGATGACGATCAGCCAGCCGCCCAGCCCGGTCGGCCCGGCGTTGCGTTGCTGCGGCGTCTGCGCGAACACCAGCGGTTGCTCGCCCAGCGTGAGGCCGCCGCGCGAAGACTGCGGCGCCTGGTACGGATTGTCCGACATGCCCTTCCCCTTAAGGATCACGATCGCCCATCGACGATAGCGCGATCGGGGCGTGGCGTCAGCCGCGGTGCTCCCGCGCCAGGTACTGCGCCGACTGCATCTCGATCAGGCGCGAGGCCGTGCGCTCGAACGCATGCGCCAGCTTGTTGCCGACGTACAGCGACGACGGCGCGGCGGCGGCGGTGCAGACCAGGTTGACGTGGCGGTCGTACAGTTCGTCGATCAGGTGCACGAAGCGACGCGCCGGGTCGTCGTTGCGACCGTCGAACAGCGGGATGCCGCCGACCAGCACGGTGTGGCACTCGGTGGCGATCTCGATGTAGTCGCTGGCGGCGCGCGGGCCTTCGCACAGCGCGGCGAAGTCGAACCAGGCGTGGCCTTCGGCCAGCGCGCGCACGGGGATTTCGCGGCCGTCGATCACCAGCGGACCGTCCTCGTGCGGGCAGGTCGCCGTGAGCTCCTTCCAGCGTTCGCGCAGCCATTCGTCGGACGTTGCGTCCAGCGGCGCGCGGTACACCGGCGAGCGCGTCAGCGCGCGCAGGCGGTAGTCCTGCGCGCTGTCCAGGTACAGCACCTTGCAGTGCTGCTCGATCTGCGCGATCGCCGGCAGGAAGCTGGCGCGCTGCAGGCCGTCCTTGTAGAGGTTCTTGGGCTCGGTGTTGGAGGTGGTCACCAGCGTCACGCCTTCGGCGAACAGGCGTTCAAGCAGGCGACCGAGCAGCATCGCGTCGCCGATGTCGTTGACGAAGAATTCGTCGAGCACCAGCACGCGCAGGTCGCGGCCCCATTCGCGCGCGATGGACGCCAGCGGATCGCTCTGGCCGGCGTGCGTGCGCAGCTGGGCGTGCACTTCGCGCATGAAGCGATGGAAGTGGGTGCGGCGCTTTTTACCCGCTCCCTCACCCCACCGTTCGCCCTGCGAACGGTCGCCCTCTCCGGGCGTGAGAGGGGCGTCGGTGCGGCTTGCAGCCGCAACATCCGTCATGGGCAGCGCATCGAAGAACAGATCGATCAGGAACGTCTTGCCGCGACCGACGCCGCCCCACAGATACAGGCCGCGCGGAGGTTCGGGCTTCCTTCCCAGCAGCGCGTCGAACAGCCCGCGCTTGGGCGGCGCGAGCAACGCGGCGTGGATGCGGTCGAGTTCGCGCAGCGCGGGGCGTTGCGCGGGGTCTTCGTTCCAGTCGCCGCGTGCGACGCCGGCGGCGTAGACGGCCGAAGGCGCGGACGCGCGTGCGGCGTCCGTTTCGATGCGGGCGTTCATGCGTTACCGGTGTCTTCGCCCTCACCCCACCGTTCGCCCTGCGAACGGTCCCCCCCTCTCCCGCCAGGCGGGAGAGGGACTTCGGAGCGGCCTTCGGCCGCGACGTCCATCGGGGGCGACAGGTAAGGCTTGATGCCGTTCTTGATCGCGCCGCGCAGGTCCATCAGGCGGCGATGGAAGAAGTGGCTGGTCTCGGGCATCTTCACCAGCTCCGGTGGCTGGGCGAGCTTGAGCGAATCGATCCACGCATACACCGCGTGCGGATCGACGATCTCGTCGTTCTCGCCCTGGATCACCAGCCACGGGCACTGCGGCGGCACGATGGTGCTGAAGTCCCAGCTGCGCCCGGCCGCGGGCGGGGCGATGGAGATCACCATCGCCGGGTGCAGTTCGTTGGCGCACTTGAGCGTGATGTACGAGCCGAAGCTGAAGCCGGCCAGCCACAACCGCGCACCGGGGCGCTGCTCGCGCACCCAGGCGGCGACGGCGCGCAGGTCGTCGGCTTCGCCGCGGCCCTGGTCGAAGCTGCCTTCCGACGCGCCGGTGCCACGGAAGTTGAAGCGCACCGTCGCGATGCCCGACTCGCGCAGCGCGCGCGCGGCCATGGTCACGACCTTGTTGTGCATGGTGCCGCCGTCGGTGGGCAGCGGATGGCAGACGATCGCCACCGCGTCGCGCACGGGCGCTTCGGCGGCTTCGACGATGGTCTCCAGCGCGCCGGCCGGGCCGTGGAGCATCAGCGTGGTGGTGGCGTCGGTCGGGAAGGCGGGCTGGTTCATGCGGCCATGATACGGGGTGGGGGATTCAGAGCCCGTTGCCGCGCGCGTTCGCGGCTAGAGGTCGAAGCCGAGCACGAGCGGGTCGTGGTCGGAACTGCGCCACGGCCCGACGCCGCCGGCGCGGTAGCCCGAGGCGTCCGGCTCGTCAGCGTTGACGTGCCATTCCGCCGCGCCGCGCAGGCGTTGCGCAAACGCCGGGCTCAGCAGCGCGTGATCGAGTCGGCCGAGCTGGCCGTCGTAGACGTAGGAGTACGGGCGCTCGACGCCGGCCACGTCGAAGGCGTCGCGCCAGCCCGCCTCGCGCAGCGTGCGGACGGGGCGCTCCTGGGCGTAGGCGTTGAGGTCGCCGACGATGAGGGTGTTCGCGCCGTGGCCGGTCGGGTCGGTGGCCAGCCACGCGGCGAGGCGACGCGCGGACTCGGTGCGCGTTGCGTCGTAGCAACCGGCGCCGTCGCGCTGGTCGCGGTCCTCGCCATTGGCGTTGCTGCAACCCTTGGACTTGAAATGGTTGGCGACGACGACGAACGCCGGGCCGCGCGGCTTGCCGGCCTTCAGCGGGACGAACGCCTGGGCCAGCGGCACGCGGCTTTCCGGACCGAACGGGCGGCCTTCCAGCACCTTCGGCTTGCCGATGGGGCGCACGCGGTCGGCGTGGTAGATCAGGCCGACGCGGATCGGGTTGTCGCCCGGGCCCGCACCGGCGTCGACGAAGCGCCAGGTGTCGCCGCCGGCATCGAGCGCGGCGACCAGCGCGGCGATGCTCGAGTCCGCGCCGTAGCCGTCGTTCTCCAGTTCCATCAGCGCGACGACATCGGCGTTCAGGCCGTCGATCACCGCCACGTGCTTGGCCAGCTGCGCCTGCAGCTCCTGCGCCGAACGCGCGCCGCGCTGGGTCGGAAATCCGCCACCGCGGCCGTCGCCGTTGAACAGGTTTTCCAGATTGAGCGCGGCGATGCGCAGCGTGCCGGGAACGGCCGGCGCCTGCGGACGCGCGGCCGGTTGCAGCGCCGGCGTGTCGGTGGGGCGCAGCACGTAGCCCTTCTCGTCCTGGTCGATCACGCCGGTGAGGCCTTCGATGACGCTGCCGGTGCGCGCCTGCGCCAGGCCTTGCGGCCACTGGATGTCGGCCGTTCGCAGCCACAGGCTCCGGCGCGCGTTGTCCGCGACGAGGGCGCGGTAGGCGTCGCTGCCCGGCGCGTGGCGTTCGGTCGGCTGCCACGGGCGCTCGCCGATGCTGATCAGGACGCGACCGTTCTTCGCCAGGTCGCCGCTGTCGGCCAACGGTGCGGGCGCGCGGAACGCCACGTGCATGCCTTCCAGGCGCTCCCAGTCCGCCGGGGCGGTGTCGATGGCGACGGGAGGCAGGAGTGAGTGGCCGGTGCGGTGCACGCGCGCATCCACCAGCGCGGTGCGCGTGCCGCGTCCGGCATCGAGTTCGGCGACGGTGCCGCGTACACGGACGACGTCGCCCGGCGTCACGGCCGTGCTGTTGTCCCGGACGAAGAGGCCGTCGGACGTGGCGTCGTCGCCGTCGCCGCCGTCCTGCAGGTACCAGCCGCCGTCGCCGAGTGCGTTCACGACGCCGTCGACGGTGACGGTCTGGCCCACGAGCGCGCTGCGTGCCTCGTGACCCTGCACGGCGCCGATGGGCAGGACGTCGCGCGCCACGGGCGTCGTCGAGCAGGCGACCAGGAGGCAGGGCGCCAGCAGCAGGACCGGTCGCAGCGGGAAGGCGGTAAGGGGCATGGCGGGCTCGCCGGAGGAAAGGCGCGCATTATCGCGAGCGGATCGTGACGGGTGCTGCTCCCTCTCCTGTCTATTGCAGGGGGAGGGGCCGAAGCGCTCAGCGCATCGAAGATCAGAAACGACAACGCCGCCCGAAGGCGGCGTTGATCGAAACAGACCCGAAGGACCGGCTTACTTGAGGTTCGCCAGCATCCAGTCGACCGTGGCGATGACCTGCTCGTCGGTCAGTGCCGGGTTGCCGCCCTTCGGCGGCATCACGCCGGCCGTGCCGGTGAAGCCTTCGATCGCGTGCTTGTGCAGGGTATCCACGCCCTTGGGCAGACGCTCGGCCCAGTGGGCCTTGTCCAGCGTCGGGGCGCCGCCGGCGCCGGAGGTGTGGCAGCCGGTGCACAGGTTGTTGAAGATCACCGAGCCGTCGGTCGTGCCGCCGTAGGCGACCTGCGAGGCGGCCTTGGCCGCAGCGGCGGCGGAAGCGGCCTGCTGGGCGGCGGCGCCGGTGGTGCCGGCGTAGACCGCGCCGACCGGGGCGATGCGCTGCTCGGTGCGCTTGACGGCGTCCGGGTTGACCTCTTGCGGGATCTGGCCGTGGACGACGATCGCCGCGACGATCAGGCCCAGCGTGACCAGCATCAGGAAGCCGATCACCATCGAGAATTTCTTCAGGAATTCGAGGTCGTAATTGCGCACAAACCCACCCTATGGCGCGCCCGCCTGGGCACGCGAAGCCATCGACAAACGGCCGCCGGTGGGCGGCCGCGCGCCAGTATAAAGCCCGCTCCCGCACCCGAAGATGGGGGAATGGCGCGCCCGGAGGGATTCGAACCCCCGACCAATGGCTTCGGAAGCCACTACTCTATCCGGCTGAGCTACGGGCGCCTGGCTGAGATCCCGGCGATTGGCCTGATCGGATGATCACGCCGCATCACACGGGGCTGGCATTCTAGCGACAAAGCGCGCTGGCGTGCTGCCACGGCTTCTCAGTTCCCCCGCGGTGCCGGCGCCGATCGCCCCCGCTCCTGCAAATGTCCTGCGTGAAATGAGTTACGAACGCTTCGAAACCCCGATGGTCCCGCCGTGGAAGACGCGACTGGCGCTGTACTGGCAGCTGGTGCGCGGCGACCGTCCGATCGGCTGGCTGCTGCTGCTGTGGCCCACCTGGTGGGGGCTGTGGCTGGCGGCCGGCGGCGTGCCGCCGCTGTGGACGTTGTTCGTCTTCAGCGCCGGCGTGTGGCTGACGCGTTCGGCCGGCTGCGTCATCAACGACTACGCCGACCGCTGGCTGGATCCGCATGTGGAGCGCACCAAGGGCCGGCCGCTGGCGACCGGCGCGGTGCGCGGCCGCGAGGCGCTGGTGCTGTTCGCCGTGCTGATGCTGGCGGCGTTCGCGCTGGTGCTGACGATGAACCGGCTGACGATCCTGATGAGCTTCATCGGCGTGCTGCTGGCCGCGAGTTACCCCTATCTCAAGCGCTACACGCACCTGCCGCAGGTCTACCTGGGGCTGGCCTTCGGCTGGGGCATCCCGATGGGCTTCGCCGCGGTGCAGGGCGAAGTGCCGGCGGTGGCGTGGCTGCTGTACGTGGCCAACATCGTGTGGTCCACGGCCTACGACACCTGGTACGCGATGGTCGACCGCGAGGACGACCTGCGCATGGGCAGCAAGTCCACGGCGATCCTGTTCGGCGACATGGACCTGATCGCGCAGGGCGTGCTCTACGCGCTGTTCTTCATCGCGCTGGTCCTGGTCGGGCAGCGCGCCGGCATGGGCACTTATTACTGGATCGGGTTCGCGGCGGCCGTGGCGCTGGTGGCCTACGAATTCGTCATCGCGCGCACGCGCGAACGCACGGCGTGCTTCCGCGCGTTCCTGCACAACCACTGGGTGGGGCTGGCGGTCTTCGCCGGCATCGCGGTCGATTTCGCGACGCGCGCGCCGGCGCCGTAACGCTCAGAGCGCCTTCGCCAGCCGGCGCAGGCGGAAGCCCGCGATGATCTGCAGCACCCCGTAGAACAGCGCCGCCACGCCGATCCACAGCGCCACCGTCACCAGCCCGGCGGCAGGCCGCGCCACGAACAGCGCACCCAGCGCGATGGCCAGCAGCCCGCTCAGCGCGATCATCCATTCGCCGGTGACTTCCTTGCGGATGCGGATCGCCAGCACGATGCGGTAGATCCCCGCCACCACCAGCCACGCGGCCAGGAACAGCAGCAACAGGCCCGCCGTCGCCACCGGATTGCTCACGGCGAGCACGCCGAAGATCAGCGACAGCAGCGCGTACAGCGCAAGCCAGCCCTTCGAGACGGCAATGTCGCGACTGAACAGTGCGATCAGGCTGAGCACACCCTCGGCGATCGCCATCACGCCGAACGCCCAGGCGATCGCCACCGCTGTCTTGCCCGGCCACAGGAAGGCGCCGATCCCGAACACCACCGCGACCACGCCGTACAGCACCAGCACCCACCAGCTGCGTCCCAGGCTTGCGAACAGTCCTGCGCTCATGACGACCTCCGTGACGGGATGAAGGACCGGCTCGCGCCGGCGCGAAGGGAGCGTGAAGCCCGCCCGGTCGCCGCGGCGTGAACGCTGCGTGTGCGCGGTCGTTGTGCGTTTGCCGACATTCCGCGCGCAAATGCGCCCAGCGGCCCGTTCGACCCGCGCGGCGGCGGGTGCGCTGTGCTGGAATCGGCACTTCGCCCGCGCCGGAGTCCGCTATGCGTCGCCTGTGCCTGTCGCTGTCCCTGCTCTGCCTCGCCGCCCCCGTCCTGGCGCAGACCGCGCCGACGCGCGAACACCTCGCCCCTGCCGGCTGGGAGGGCTCGTACCACGGCCTGCACTACACGCCGGTGTTGCGCGTGGGCGACCGGGTCATCGTCTCGGGCATTCCCGCCAGCGAGGGCGAGACCGACGAAGCGAAGATCCGCTGGGCCTTCCAGCAGCTACAAGCGCACCTGGAAAAGGCCGGCACGACGATGGCCGACGTGGTGGAGCTGCAGAGCTTCCACGTCGCGCGCGACCACGACGAATTCCGCACGCGCGTGGAGCCGGTGCTGAAGGTGCATCGCGAGTTCTTCAAGGACCACTACCCGGCCTGGACCGCCGTTGGCACGACGGCGCTGTTCTCCAAGGGCGCGCCGATGGAGATCCGGGCCGAGGCGATCATCGGCTCGGGCGCGCGGGCGAAGGCGGATATTCCGGTGAAGCCGTAGACGCAAGACCACAACAGCAGACCCTCTCCCCCTTGCGGCGACCGAAGGGAGTACAGGGCTGAGAAGGACAGGCCGCCGAAGGCCGCCAGGGAGAGGGGTGGGGCGGCTGAAGAGCACGCGCTGCGCGCGCCCCCTCTTCCGCCCCCTTCGGGGGCACCTTCTCCCACAAGGGGAGAAGGGAAAAGCGCGCTCACGGCACCCGCGCGCACACCCACACATCCACCCGCGCCACGCCTGCGCGCAGCAACGCGGTCGCTGCGGCGCGCACCGTCGCGCCGGTGGTCATGACGTCATCCACCAGCGCGACATGCGCCGGCAGCGCGACCCCGTGCCGCACCTCGAACGCCCCGCGCACGTTGCGGCGACGGGCAGCTGCGTCCAGCCGTGTCTGCGCCGACGTCGCGCGACCGCGTCGCAGCAGGTCGTCGCGCAGCGGCAGGCTGAGGTGCCGGGACAGCGGCCGGGCCAGCTCGAGTGCCTGGTCGAAGCCGCGTCGACGCAGGCGTCCCCGGTGCAGCGGCACCGGCACCAGCGCCTGCGGGCGGTCCGCCGTGCCCACGCGCGACGCCATCAGCGCGGCCAGCAGGCGCAGGCTGGCGAGGTCGGCGTGGAACTTCGCCCGTGGCAGCAGGCGGTCCAGCGGCGGGCGGTAGAGGAAGACCGCCCGCGTCGCGGCCTGTGGCGGTGGGCGTCGCAGGCAATCGCCGCACAGCGTGTGTTCGACGGGTAACGGCAGGCCGCAACGGCCGCAGGACGCGGCGTTCTCGGGCAACGATTGTGCGCACGGTTCGCACAGTTGAATGCCGTTGGTGGCACGTTCGCGGCAAATCAGGCAGGACGGCGGCAGCAGTCGGTTCGCAAGGCGTTCGGTCGCACGACGCCAGCGTCCGTAAACTCCATGCGCAGTCGTTTGGTTGACAGGGTTCGGCATGGTTTCCAGACTGCCCGACCTGTCACGCCGAAACCGTCGGAATTCCCCCATGACCGCTGTCAGCCAGACCCCCGCCGTCGAGCCGCGCCACGACTGGTCCCGCGCCGAGGTCCGCGCGCTGTTCGACCTGCCGTTCCCGGAGCTGTTGCACCTGGCCGCCAGCGTCCACCGGGCGAACTTCGACCCGGCGCAGGTCCAGGTCAGCACCCTGTTGTCGATCAAGACCGGCGGTTGCCCGGAGGACTGCGGCTACTGTCCGCAGGCCGCGCGTTACCACACCGGCGTGGAAGCGACGAAGCTGATGAGCACCGAGGCGGTGCTGGAGAAGGCCCGCCAGGCCAAGGCCGCCGGCGCCAGCCGCTTCTGCATGGGCGCGGCCTGGCGTTCGCCGAAGGACCGCGACATCCCGAAGGTCGCCGCCATGATCTCGGAAGTGAAGGCGCTGGGCCTGGAGACCTGCGCCACGCTGGGCATGCTGTCGTCTGACCAGGCGCGCGCGCTCAAGGACGCGGGGTTGGACTACTACAACCACAACCTCGACACCGCGCCGGAGTTCTACAACCAGGTCATCCACACGCGCGAGATGCAGGACCGCCTGGACACGCTCTCGCACGTGCGCGACGCAGGCATGAAGACCTGCTGCGGCGGCATCGTCGGCATGGGCGAACACCGTGACCAGCGCGCCGGCCTGCTGCAGACGCTGGCGAACCTGCCGGCGCACCCGGATTCGGTGCCGATCAACCGCCTCGTGCAGGTGGAAGGCACGCCGTTGGCGGGCACGGAGCTGCTGGACCCCTTCGAATTTGTGCGAACCGTCGCAGTTGCACGCGTCTTGATGCCGCGTTCGATGGTGCGCCTGTCCGCGGGCCGCGAGTCGATGAGCGACGAATTGCAGGCGCTGTGCTTCCTCGCCGGCGCAAATTCCATCTTCTACGGCGAGAAATTGCTGACGACCGGTAATCCCGACACCGAAC
Source organism: Lysobacter sp. MMG2 (assembly GCF_016735495.2). Taxonomy (GTDB): domain Bacteria; phylum Pseudomonadota; class Gammaproteobacteria; order Xanthomonadales; family Xanthomonadaceae; genus Lysobacter_J. The sequence continues at coordinate 440,812 of NZ_JAERQY020000003.1, read as the reverse complement.
GCGATATGGCATTGTTTGCCCGACTGGGCTTGCGTCCGATGCCCGTCGTTGAACAGGGGGAGACTGTCCATGCCGACATCGTCGAAGCGGCGCACAGCTGCGCCGCGTGATGCCTCGTCGGTGCGCTCATGAGCCGGCCGGGCTGGCGTGAGCGCATCCAGACCGCGCGAAGCGAACGCGAGGCCGCCTCGCGCGTGCGCGTTCGCCGCACCGTATCGCTGCGCGACGGCGCGCGTTGCCTGGTCGATGGCCGTTCCCTGCTGAATTTCTGCGGCAACGATTACCTCGGCCTGTCGCAGCATTTCGCCGTGGTCGGCGCGTTGCAGGACGCCGCCTCGCGCGAAGGCGCGGGCGGCGTCGGCTCGCACCTGGTCTGCGGCCATCATCAGATCCACGACGCGCTGGAGCGCGAGATCGCCGAATGGCTCGGCACGCCGCGCGCGCTGCTGTTCGGCAGCGGCTACCTGGCGAACCTGGCCGTGGTGCAGGCCTTGCTGGGCGACGACGACGTCTGCGTCCAGGACCGCCTCAACCACGCCAGCCTGATCGACGCCGCGCGCCTGGCCGGCTGCCGCCTGCGCCGCTATCCGCATGGCGATGCCGAAGGCGCCATCCGCCAGTTGCGCAGCATGCCCGAGGGCCTGGCGATGCTGGCCACCGACGGCGTGTTCAGCATGGACGGCGACATCGCCCCGCTGCGCGAACTGGCCCTGGTGGCGCGCGTGCAGAAGGCGCTGCTGTACGTGGACGACGCGCACGGCATCGGCGTGGTCGGTCCGGACGGTCGCGGCAGCGTGGCGGCCAACAAGCTCGGCGTGGCCGACGTGCCGCTGCAACTGGCGACGCTGGGCAAGGCGCTGGGCGGTTACGGCGCGGTCGTGGCCGGCGATGCCGACCTCATCGGCCATCTCACCGAAACCGCGCGCAGCTACATCTACACCACCGCGCTGCCGCCGGCGCAGGCCGCCGCCTCGCTGGCGGCGGTGAAGCTGGCGCGCTCGGAACACTGGCGCCGCGGCAAGCTGGACGAACTCGTCGGCCGGTTCCGCGAACGCGCCCAGCGCGCCGGCCTGGAGCTGATGGATTCGCAGACGCCGATCCAGCCGGTGATCTGCGGCGACGATGCCACCGCGCTCACGCTGGCCGCCTCGCTCGAACAGGCCGGCTACTGGGTCGCCGCGATCCGCCCGCCGACCGTGCCCGAAGGCCGCGCGCGCCTGCGCGTCACGCTTTCGGCGCTGCACGGCGTGGCCGATGTCGACGGCCTGGTCGAGACGCTGGCGAAGGCGCGCGATCGCATCCGCCTGGGGCTGACCGACCCGGCCCCGCGCCAGGTCGCGCTGGGGCGATGAGCGGGGAGCGCGACCTCGCGCGCCTGCTCGCCTCGCTGACCGCGACGGCGCGTGAGGGCGAATACGCCTTCGTCGCGCGCCCGGCACCCGACCCCGCACTGGCCGCGCTCGCGCACGGCATGGTGCGCGAGGACGAAGGCATCACCTACGTGCTGCCCTGCGAGGTCGCCGACACGCGCGGGCTGCCGTACGATTTCCGCGCCGCCTGGCTCACCCTGGGCGTGCATTCGGCGCTGGATGCGGTCGGTCTGACCGCCGCCTTCGCCACCGCGCTGGCGCGGCACGGCATTCCCTGCAATGTGCTCGCCGGCTTCCACCACGATCACCTGCTGGTCGCGGCCGATCGCCGCGACGACGCACTGGCGGTGCTGGCCGGCCTTGCCCGGGACGGCGGCGGCGCCTGAGAGACCGCCCGCGGAAACACCGCTTCCCCCATCCCCCATCGGCTGCACCCCATGTACATCGAAACGCGCGGGCAGGGTCCCGCGCTGGCACTCCTCCACGGCTGGGCCATGCACGGCGGCCTGTTCGCGCCGCTGGTCGAACGCCTCCAGGACCGCTACACGCTCCACCTGATCGACCTGCCCGGCCACGGCCGCGCACGCGACGACACCACGCCGCTGGTGCCCGAAGCGCTCGCCGCGCAGCTGGTCGCGCGCGTGCCCGACGCGGTCTGGCTCGGCTGGTCGCTGGGCGGGCAGTTCGCGCTGCGCGCCGCGCTGGATTTCCCCGAAGAAGTGCGCGGGCTGGTGATGATCGCCTCCTCGCCGCGCTTCGTGACGCAGGACAACTGGCCGCACGGCGTGACGCCCAACCTGTTCCGCGATTTCGGCCGAGCGCTCGAGCGTGATTTCCGCGGCACGCTGGAAGGCTTCCTCGCACTGGAGGCCCTGGGCTCCAGCTACGCGCAGGAAGAACTGCGCAGCCTGAAGGCGCAGGCCTTCGAGCGCGGCGAGCCCGCGCCGCGCGCGCTCCAGGAAGGCCTGCTCCTGCTCGACCGCCTGGACCTGCGCGACGAACTGCCACAGCTGCGCGTGCCGAGCCTGTGGATCTCCGGCCGCCGCGACCGCCTGATTCCCTCCGGCGCCATGCCCGCCGCCGCATCGATGGCGCCGGGTGCACGCAGCGTCGTGATCGCCAGTGCAGGCCACGCGCCGTTCCTCGGCGCGGCCGACGAAGTGGCGCGCGAGATCGACACCTTCATGCAGGCCCTTCCCCCGCTCCCGCACGCGGGAGAGGGCCGGGGTGAGGGCGGCTTCGCCGACCACGCTTCCGCTGCGATTCCCCCATCCCAACCTTCCCCCGCAAGCGGCGGAAGGGGCTCGAATCCATGACCGACATGTTCGACCACCGCCAGGTCCGCCGCGCTTTCTCGCGCGCCGCCCACCACTACGACGATGCATCGGCGCTGCAACGCGAAGTCGCCTCGCGCCTGATGGAACAGCTGGACTACCTCGACGATCCCGCGCTGAACCGCGCACCGCCGCAGCTGGTCGTCGATGTCGGTTGCGGCCCGGGGCACTCGGTCGCCGCCATGCAGAAGCGCTGGCCGAAGGCGCAGGTGATCGGCGTGGACCTCGCCGCGCCGATGCTGCGCGAGGCACGCACGCACGCAGGCGGCTGGCTGCCGGCCTTCCTGCCGGGCGTCGCGCGTCGCCCCGACTGGCTGTGCGCCGATGCACGCGCGCTGCCGCTGCGCGATGCCAGCGTCGACATCCTCTTCTCCAACCTGTGTCTGCAGTGGGTCGAGGACCTGCCGGCCGTGTTCGCCGGCTTCCGCCGCGTGCTCAAGCCCGATGGCCTGCTGCTGGTGTCCACCTTCGGCCCGGACACGCTGCACGAATTGCGCGACGCCTTCGCCCACGCCGACAACGCGCCGCACGTCAGTCCGTTCGCCTCCATCGCGCAGTTCGGCGATGCGCTGATCGCGGCGGGCTTCAAGAATCCGGTGCTGGATCGCGACGAGTTCGTGCTCGGCCACGAGGACCTGGGCAGCCTGATGCGCGAGTTGCGCACGCTCGGCGCGACCAACGCGATGACCTCGCGCCGGCGCAGCCTCACCGGGCGCGCGCGTTTCGCGCGCGCGGCGGAGGGGTACGAGCCCTGGCGTCGCGATGGCCGCCTGCCGGCGACGTGGGAAGTGATCTACGCCCATGCCTGGGGCCCGCAGCCGGGCACGCCGATCCGGGTCGGGGGCGTGGACGAAGTGCGCGTTCCGGCGCACGGCATCCCGGTGCGGAAGCGCTCGTGAACGCACGACGCACCGCGCTGGCGGCGGTCGCCATCGCACTGGCTTCGGCGTTCTTCTTCACCTGCACCTACGTGCTCAATCGCGCGGCGGCAGTGGAAGGCGGCCACTGGGCGTGGACCGCGTGCCTGCGTTACCTGATCACGCTGCCCTTGCTGCTGCCGGTGATGCCCTGGCAGGGCGGCGTGGCGCCGGTGTGGCGCGCGATACGCGCCCATCCCGGGCCTTGGCTGTTGTGGAGCGGCGTCGGCTTCGTCCTGTTCTACCTGTGCCTGAGCTACGCCGCCGCCAGCGGCCCGTCGTGGCTGATTGCCGGCACGTTCCAGCTCACGGTGATCGCGGGGATGTTGTGCGCGCCGTTCCTCTACCGCGACGAGCGCGCGCGCATCCCGCTGCCGGCGCTGGCGACCGGTGCGCTGGTGGTCGCGGGCGTGTTGTTGTTGCAGTTCGGCCACGGCGGCGGTTCGCTCGACCGCGCGGGCTGGATCGCGCTGGTGCTGGTGGCGGTGTCGGCGTTCGCCTACCCGCTCGGCAATCGCGGCTTGCTGCTGCACCTGGAGCGCAGCGGCGTGGAACTCAACGCGACGCAGCGCGTGTTCGGCATGACGCTGGCGAGCCAGCCGATGTGGTGGGCCGTCGCCGCCGCGACGCTGGTCCACGTCGGGCCGCCGCCGCTGGGGCAGGTGACGTTCGCCGCCGGCGTGGCGCTGGGCGCGGGAGTGGTCGCGACGGTGCTGTTCTTCCAGGCCACCGGCATGGTGCGCAACAACCCGACCGCGCTCGCGGCAGCCGAAGCGATGCAGGCGGCGGAAATCCTGTTCGCCACCCTGATCGGCGTGCTGTGGCTGGGCGAGGCATGGCCGCAGGGCCGCGCGCTCGGCGGCGCGGTGCTGGTGGTGCTGGGCATCGTGGTCTTCAGCATCGTCGCCGCCCGCGCCAGCGCGGGCGATCGGCGTGCGACGGAAGAACTGTCGGGAGATCGCGGGGCGTAGGTGCGATGGGAACTTCGCGCATCGCGATCCCGTCCGCCGCCCGCGCGAACCCCGTAAGCTCCCGCGCTTGCCCGCACGCCATGCACGACGCGATGAACCTCGCCCTGTTCGACTTCGACGGCACGCTTACCGACCGCGAACTGTTCCCCGACTTCATGCGTTTCGCGGTGACGCCGCGGCGGCTGGCGATCGGACGTGTGCTGCTGGCGCCGCTGGTGATCGGCTACAAGCTGGGCCTGGTGAACGGCCGCATCACGCGCGCGTGCATCGTCGCCTACGCATTTCGCGGACGGTCGCAACACGAACTAAGCGACGCCGGCGAACGGTTCGCGCGCGAGATCATCCCCGCCGCGTTGCGGCCAGAGGCGATGACGCGCCTGCAATGGCATCGCGAACAGGGCGACACCGTCGTCGTGGTGTCGGGCGCTTTCGATCTGTACCTGTCGCACTGGTGCGCGCAGCACGGCGTGGAGCTGATGTGCTCGTCGCTGGAATCGCGCGACGGCGTGATGACCGGCCGCTACGCCGGTGCGCAGTGCGCGGGCGAGGAGAAGGCGCGGCGCGTGCGCGAGCGTTATGACCTCGCCCGCTTCAAGACCGTCTACGCCTATGGCGACACGCGCGAGGACCGCGAGCTGCTCGCACTCGCGCATCGGCGCTGGTACCGCGGGCAGGAAGTCTGAGCCCGGCTCAGACGCGACGGCCGGAGTCGCGCCGCCACACCAGGCTGCGGTTGTTGGCGGGCATCGCGATGTCGTCCAGCAAACGCAGGCCGATGCGCGCGGCCAGTGCGTCAACCGCTTCGAAGTCGCGGATGGCCGAAACGGGATCGCGCGCCTTCAGCCAGCCGTCGAAGTCGCGGTTGCTGTCGCTGGTGTACTGGCCGCCGTAGTTGAACGGGCCGTAGACGACCAGCGTCGCGTCGTCGGCCAGCGTGGCATCGAGTCCGTCGAAGAACGCCTCGACCTGCGGCCAGCCCATGATGTGCAGCGTGTTCGCGCTGAAGACCGCATCGAAGCGGCCGTCGCGCGTTTGCGAACGCGGCCAGGGGCCTGCGTCGACATCGAGTTCGACCGGCGTGGGCGTGTTCGGCAATGCGGCCTCGTCGAGCCACAGGGCCATGCCCGGCAGGTTCTCCGCGCGATCGCTGCACTGCCAGCGCAGCCACGGCATCGCGGCGGCGAAATGCACGGCGTGTTGGCCGGTGCCGCTGCCGATCTCGAGCACGTCGTGGCGATCGGCGAAGTGCGCGCGCAGCACCTCAAGGATGGGATCGCGGTTGCGATCACAGGCGGGGGCGTAGGGGCGGTCGGTCATGGGAGGATGATGGCGCATTGCGCAAGGAACACGGTCAGCGCCGTCACCGCAAGGTACGCCGTCATCCCGGCGCAGGCCGGGATCCAGGCACTCAGCGCGCGGGCACTCCCTCTCCGGCGAACCACTCCCCCGTCATTCCCGCGAAGGCGGGAATGACGTGATGTGCTGGATGGCGTGACGGCCTGGGTCCCGGCCTGCGCCGGGATGACGGCAGAGAAACGCACCACGCGCGCGAACACCAACGCACTGCGCCACCTCACACCAACGCCGAGCGCCCCTCATCCGTGCAATGCACGAAGTTCACCGGAATCCCATGCGCGCCCAGCACCGCGGCGATCTGGCGCTGACGCGCCTGGAAATGGCGATGCTGCGCTTCCAGTTTGCTGCAGCACTCCGGCGTGTCGCAGGGCGCTTCGGTGGCGTAGCGCGATTTCCACGCGCGCGGCTCGAACATCGCGATGCGCGCCTCGCCGTCGGCGTAGTGCACCAGCGGCTCGGGCACGGCGTCGAGCCAGTGCTCGCCCTCCGGCTGCAGCAACGCCGTTTCCAGCAGCGGCCACAGCGGCGCCAGGCCGGCGTGGTCGTACTGCATGGCCATCATCGCGGCCAGGTCGTGCACGGTGAGGTAGCGCGCATGTTCAACCTGCACGCCGAACGCCTGCTGCGCCGCCAGCGCCGTGGCCGCGCCGGCCATGCCGCGCTCCAGCAGTTCGCGCTCGAAGGCCTCGCCCACGCGCGCGGTGACGGCCTCGCTGCCGCCCAGCACGAACGGCACCAGCCGGAACGGGCCGCCCAGATGGTCCGGTGAGGGCGTGAGCGCCCCCGGCAGTTGCGCCTCGTGCGCGCCGAACGCGATGACCCGCCCCGCCTCCGGCGCGACGCCGGCGCGCGGTGCGCGGGCGGCGAGCTGGTCGAGTTCGCGGTGCAGCGGCCAGCCCGGGCGCAGCAGTTCGACGGGGTCGTAATGGGCGCCGACGGTGATCAGGTCGAGCGACGCGGCTTCCGGCACGAAGCCGGCCAGATCGCGGGCGATCAGCTCCGCCAGGGCGCCGACCTCGTTCTGCGCCAGCGCCTGGCGGGCGACGGGCGCGTCGCCGCGCAGCTCCAGGGCCAACGCCCCCAGGACGTGCAGGGCGGCGGGCGGAGCGGGCGGAACGGTCTGCGCTGAAGTCATGGCTTCCAGTATCGTCGATACGGTGGCGTGTGGTCGCAATCGGGAGGCGGCGCTACACTTCGGGCCATTATGCCCGCCCGGTCGTAAAGGCCTTGGCGACTCCCCCTTTGCTCTGCGAGGTGTGCCGATGCGTCCTGCCCGTCCCGTTGCCGTGCTCGGTGGCGTCCGAATCCCGTTCTGCCGCCAGAACACGGCCTACTCGGACGTCGGCAACCTGGGCATGTCGGTGCGCACGCTCGGCGCGCTGGTCGAAAAGTTCGGCCTGCACGGCCAGCAGCTGGGCGAGGTCGCGATGGGTGCGGTCATCAAGCACTCCAGCGACTGGAACCTCGGCCGCGAGGCCACGCTGTCCTCGGGCCTGTCGCCGCTGACGCCGGGCATCACCCTGCAGCGCGCGTGCGGCACCTCGCTGGATTCGATCGTCCACATCGGCAACAAGATCGCCGCCGGGCAGATCGACGTCGGCGTGGGCGGCGGTTCGGACACCACTTCCGACGTGCCGATCGTTTACGGCCAGAAGCTGCGCCGCCGCCTGCTGGAAGCCGCGCGCGCGAAGACGCCGCGCGACAAGCTGGCCGCGTTCAAGGGCTTCCATTTCCGCGAGCTCAAGCCCGAGTTCCCGGGCGTGGCCGAGCCGCGCACCGGCAAGTCGATGGGCGAGCACTGCGAGGACATGGCCAAGCAGTGGAACATCTCGCGCGATTCGCAGGACGAGTGGGCACTGTCTTCGCACCTCAAGCTCGCCGCCGCCTACGAGCGCGGGTTCTTCAACGATCTGGTCGTCAGCTTCCGCGGCGTGGCGCGCGACAACATCCTGCGCGCCGACAGCACGCTGGAGAAGCTGGCTTCGCTCAAGCCCGCGTTCGACAAGACCTCCGGCCGCGGCACGCTCACGGCCGGCAACTCCACGCCGCTCACCGACGGCGCATCGGCGTGCCTGCTGGCCTCCGACGAATGGGCGCGTTCGCACGGCATCGAACCGCTGTGCTACCTGCGCGACGCGCACGTGGCGGCGGTGGATTTCGTGCACGGCGAAGGCCTGCTGATGGCGCCGACCATCGCCGTGCCGGAGATGCTCAAGCGCAACGGGCTGACGCTGCAGGACTTCGACTTCTACGAGATCCACGAGGCCTTCGCCGCGCAGGTGCTGTGCACGTTGCGCGCGTGGGAGAGCGAGGAATACTGCCGCAACCGCCTCGGCCTGGATGCCCCAATGGGCCGCATCGATGTGTCGAAGATCAACCCGAATGGCTCCTCGCTGGCGGCGGGCCATCCGTTCGCCGCGACCGGCGCGCGCATCGTCGCCACCGCCGCGAAGGAACTGAAGCAGCGCGGCGGCGGCCGCTGCCTGGTGTCGATCTGCACCGCCGGCGGCATGGGCGTGGTCGCGATCCTGGAGCGCTGAACCGCGCGCGGCCGGAGCGGTACGACGCGCCGGCTCCGGCTCCTATCTCGCAAGGTTCGATGGGCCGACCGCAAGTCGGGGCATTCCGGCTTGCGCCCTGCCCGACCCCCGGCGCGGCCCGCCTGAGACTGCGACGAAGTTTGCAGAATCTGGCCTTTCGGCCCTAGGATCGGCGCGCGGGCCAGCCGGTGTGGGGACATCGGCAGCGATTCGGCCCGCGAACGCTCCCAGCGGGCGCGTGCGCTGGCACTGCAGGGGAAGGGGAAATAGATGGCGACGTTGAACCCGTACCAGCCGCCCACGACGCGGCTGCGCGAGGCGCTGTCCGCCGAGGTCGGCGGCGATTGCTGGCGCGATGGCAAGGAACTGGTGGTGCGTCCGGGCTGCACGCTGCCGGGGCGCTGCATCAAGTGCAACGAACCGGCCGCCGAGCCGATGCAGCACGCGCGCTTCTACTGGCATCACCCGGCGCTGTATCTGGTGATCTTCATCAATCTGCTGATCTACCTCGTCATCGCACTGATCGTGCGGCGGCGCACGCCGGTGACGATCGGCCTGTGCGAGCGGCATCGGATGCGGCGGCGGGTGAGCACGATCGGCGCGATCGCGGGCACGCTGCTCGGCGTCGGTCTGATCGGCTACGGCGTATCGGGCGATGCGCCGGTGGTTTCGATGATCGGCGTGGCGATGCTGCTGGCGAGCCTGGTATGCGGCATCGTCGGATCGCGCGTGCTGGTGGTGACGCGCATCGGCGAGAACTACACGCGCTTCCGCGGTGCGGGCACCGAGTTCCTGGCGACGTTGCCGGCGTTCTATCGGACGCGGTGAGGCTGACGCGACCTTCTCAGGCGGTTGCTGTTGCTGTTGCTGTTGCCGTCGAACAGCCTTTCAGGTCACTAGCCCCGAAGGGCGCCGCACATGGATGTGCGGCGGTGAGCGCTGAGCCATGGATGGCGAATCGCGAACGCGCCTACTCGCTGTCCGGTCGTGGGATTGGTTTGGGCAAATGGAAGGCCCTTTCTTTTGGTTACTTTTCTTTGGGCAAGCAAAGAAAAGTGACCCGAGCGGCGTAGCCGATCGGAAGCTTTGCTATTGCTCCTTCTTTGAGAAGCCTGAGAAAGCCAAATCAAAATGGATTCCAGCTTTCGCTGGAATGACGGAGACAAGGTTCGCCGTCATCGGAGTGCCCGCGCGCTGCGGGCCTGGATCCCGGCCCTTCGACCAGCTCAGGACAGGCCTTCGCCGAGATGACGGTGAAGTGGGTCGCCGCACAGGGAGTGCCCGTGCGCTACGGGCCAGGGTCCCGGCCTTCGCCGGGATGACGATTCTGGTCTGGGCAGCCAGCAGGTGACTCGACTCGCGTGCGCCTTACCCGCGCAAGCGCGGCACCCCGTGCTCGTCGCGCTCTTCCACCACCGCCTCATCGAAGATGGTCTGACGCAGGTCGCGTCCCGGCAGCGGCTGCGTCGCCTCGCCGCGCGCGGCGGCGAGCGCGTTGGCGTAGCACAGGCGCGCCAGCTTCTCCTCGCCGGCCTGGGCGAAACCGCTGCCGAGTTCTTCCCATGCCTCGCTGTTGGCGCCCTGCGCCAGCGCGCGATGCAGGTACTGCTCCGCCTGCGGCCACTGGCCCTGGGCGCGCGCAAGCCGCGCCAGGGTAAGCAGCAATGCAGGGCTGGCCGGATGCGCCTGCAACCAGCGCTCGGCCACGGCACGGCGCGCATCGAGACGGCCCACCGGCAAACGCCCGTACAGCGCGGTCAGTGACTCGTCCCAGCGCGCGTCCAGCGCCTGTTCGACGCTCTTGGCGGCCGCTTCGTCCCAACGCAGCGCGGCGGCGCGTTCGGCGTAGGCGGCGACCGCGGCCGGGTCGCTGCGCAGCGGCTTGGGCAGCGCTTCCCAGCGATCGGCCAGCACGTTCGCATCGGCGGCTTCGCGCAGCGATGCGGCGGCCCACTGCGCTTCCAGCGTGGAGAGGCGTTCGTTCGACAACGCCTGCTGCTGGCGCAATGCGCCGAGCGTGCCGTAGGCCTCGCCGCTGCGTCCCAGCGCGGCGAGCGCTTCGCCGCGCAACACCAGGCCGCGCGGCGGCAGCGGCGTGGCCGAAGGCGCATCCAGGATCGACAGCGCGTCGGCGGCGCGGTTCTGCGTCAGGGCGAATTCGGCATCGGCAATCGCGCGCGAGGCCGGATGGTCCGTGCCGATCGCTGTCAGATGCGCGCGCGCCGCGGCTTCATCGCCGCGCGCCCACGCCGCACGCGCCGCGCCGATGCGGCCGACGGCCAACGCGTCGCGCTCCTGTGCCGCCTGCTCGAGCAGCTTTTCCGCGCGGCTCCATTCGCCGCGATGCACGGCGTCGAAGCCGTCGATGAGGCGCGCGCGCGACTGACGCCGGCGGTGCCGGCGCATCGCCACGAACGGCAGGCTCGCCAGCTTCCACAGCACCCACAGCACGGCCAGCGCCAGCAGCAGCAGCGCGATCGCCTTGGGCACGTTGGTGGTGTAGTCGTTTCCGCCGTAGCGAACGAGCACGTAGCCGGGATCCTGTACCAGCAGCTGCGCGATCAGCGCACCCACCAGCGCCAGCACGATCCAGAACAGCACGTTGCGGAACAGGTTCATCGCGGCTCCTTGTCGTTCCCGCCCTGCCAGGCGCGCGCAGGGAAGCGGTTCAATCCGCCGCGCGCAACTGGCGCAGTTGGTGCAGTGTGCTTCCCAGTGTCGGAAGCGTGAGTGAAAGTTCGCGCGCACCGATCTCGCGCAGTTGCGCACGCTGGCTGTCGAGCGTCTTCGATGGCGGCCACAGGCGCGTGAGCCAGCCGTCGGCGCGTTGCAGCGCGGCGCGGAAACCGGCTTCGTCGCGACGCTCCGCCGCCGCACGCGCAAGCGAAATTTCCAGCTGGAGACCGGCCACCGCGGCGATGCGATCGGACGGTTGCACGGCGACGGTGCGATCGCTGGGGTTCACGTCGACGAGCGTGGCGAACGCGCGGCGCCACCACGGCGCGTCGGTCGCGGTGGTCGTCTGCGGCTCCACGGGCGCGGCGCTGATCGTGCGCGCGAACGCGTCGAGTTCGGCCATCGCGCGCACGCGCGGCTCGGTGCCAAGCGCGTCGAGGCCGGCGCGTTCCTGCTGCAATGTCTGGCGCAGGCTGAGGTAGGCGGGGTCGTCGATGCCGTCGAGCACGTTGCCGGCCAGCACATAGGCGCGGCGCGCGCCGTCCAGGTCGCCGGCGATGAGCAGGCGCTGCTGCGCCATGCCGAGCAGGAGTTCGGCTTCGTCCAGGCGCAGGGCTTGTTCGCCGTGGCGATCGGGATCGGCGAGTTTGGAAACGGTGTCTTCGATCAGTGCCGAACGCTGGCCGATGCCGAGCACTTCATCGCGCAGCACGCGGTTGGTCGCGTCGGCCTGCTGCAGGCGCTGCAGCTGCGAACGCTGATCGCGGCGGATCGTATCGATGCGACCCTCCAGCGCGTCCAGGCGTTGGCCGGCGTCGGCCTGCTCCGCACGCGCGCGCTCGCTGCGTGTCTGCCACTGGGTCCAGCCCCACGCGGCGCCGGCGGCAAGCAGCAGCGCGACGATGATCCACAGCACCCAACCGTAGGAACGGCGGGCGGGCGGCGAGGTCGTCGGAGCGGGGGTAGCGGACACGGCGGTATCGGCAAAGCGGGACGCGCCATGCTACCGGATGCGATGCGCGTCACGCGGCCGGCGCGGGGGCGTTTTTCGCGGTGGCGATCAGGTCGGCCGGGCGGGCGCTGGCGGCGAGCACGATGTCGGTGAAGCCGTGCGTGCGGGCAAAGTCGGCCAAGCGCTCGCTGGCGGCGATCACCTGTGCGCGGCGCAGGCGCTGGCGCAGGTCTTCGGGCAACGCGTCGATGACGAGCTGCAAGGCCTCGCCGCTCGACAGCAGCAGCCGCGCAGGCGCGTCCAGTGCCGCCAGCCGCGCGAGCGAGCGCGGCGATGGCGCGACCGCTTCGCGCGCATACACGTCGGCCCGCAGCACGCGCGCGCCGCGCGCTTCCAGCGCCGGCACGAGCACGCCGCGTCCACCCGGCGCGGTCACGAATCCCACCTGCGCATCGCGCAGGTCCGCCAGCCCGGGCAGCGCCAGCAGTCCTTCGCTGTCCATGCGCGCGGGCGCGTCCACCCGGGCGACACCGGCACGCCGCAGCGCCGCGGCGGTGCCGCTGCCCACCGCGAACCAGCGCTGGCCCGGCCGTTCCTGCAGCGCCTGCAGGCGCCGCGCGGCGCGCACGGCGACCGGGCTGGTGAAGATCACACGCGGTGCGGCGAGTGCGGCCAGCAGGCGCTCGCGCGTGGCCGCGTCTTCGCGCAGATGCAGGCGCCAGGGCGAAATCGGGATGAGGCCGGCACCGGCGCGAGCGGCCGCATTGCGGACAGGACCGTGCTCGCCGCGCGCGCGCAGCGAGATCACGTACCATCCGGGCGTCGCGTGGCCGGGCATCGCATCAGCATAGCCGCCGCCCCGCGACCTTCGTTGTCCATCCCCCGATATCCGCATGAATTCCAATAGGCGCGCGTACGCTGCCGAAACCGACTACGACCATTCGCAAGCGCTGCTGCGCCTGCACCGGCATTACCAGTCGATGCCGCCGGTCGCGGCGATGAACGTGACCGTCGCCGCCTACGACGGCCGCTGCCTGCGCCTGCACGCGCCGCTGTCCACGCACGTGAACGACAAAGGCTGCGCGTTCGGCGGCAGCCTGGCCTCGATGATGACGCTGGCCTCGTGGGGGCTGGTCGCGCTGCACATCGAAGAAGCCGAGCTGGAAGCCGACGTCTTCGTCGCCGACAGCCAGATCCGCTACGTCGCCCCGCTCTTCGCCGACCTGGAGGTGGAGGCCGAACTCGCCCCCGACGCCGCCTGGCCGAGTTTCGTCGCCACCCTGCGCGAGCGCGGCCGTGCGCGCATCGGCCTGGTCGCCCGCGCATTGCTGCCCGAGGGCGGCGTCGCCACCGAATTCACCGCGCGCTATGTCGCCATCGCCAAGTCACGGACGGCGAACCGGCCCAGCGGCTAGGATGGCGGCACTTCGAGGGGGAATCCGATGCGCCTGACCAAGCCCATGCTCCTGGCCGTGCTGGCCCTGCTGCTCGCCTTCACCGGCGACGCGCTGGCCCGTCGCGGCAAGATGGACCAGCTCCAGGCCAACCAGTACGCCTGGTCCGGCGCGATCCGCTGGGGCGACTTCGAGGGCGCACTGGGCCTGATCGAACCGGGCTACCGCGAATCGCACCCGGTCAGCGACCTGGAGCTCAAGCGCTACGAGCAGGTGCAGATCACCGCCTATCGCGAGCGCAACAGCACCGCCGACAAGAAGGGCGGCGTGGCGATGCGCGACATCGAGATCGGCGTGGTCAATCGCCACACCCAAGCCGAGCGCACCGTGCGCTATCGCGAGGAATGGCGCTGGGACGAGGCCACCAAGAACTGGTGGCTGGTCACCGGCCTGCCGGACCTCTGGGACGGCGAATAGGCCGTCCGGCGGGCGCACCTTTTGCGCCACCGCCGCCCCTGGGCGACAATCCCGCCCCCGCTACCGCTGCGTGATCCCGTGAATTTCCAAGAACTTCTGGCCTTCGCCGAACGCCACCCCTACCTGTCGTTCGCGCTGGTCGGCCTGACGCTGGCGATCCTCTACACCGAAGTGGCCCGCCTGTTCCGCGGCTACAAGGCGCTGCGCCCAGCCGAGCTGACGGGCCTGATGAACCGCGAGAACGCGCTGGTCATCGACCTGTCGGCCAGCAACGACTTCGAGAAGGGCCACATCGCCGGCAGCAAGTCGGTGCAGCCCAGCCAGTTCGACCCGGAGAACAAGCTGCTCGCCAATGCGAAGGAGCTTCCGGTGGTCGTGGTGTGCCGCACCGGCCAGGGTTCGGCCGACGCCGCCAAGCGCCTGAAGAAGGCCGGCTTCAAGCAGGTCTACTGGCTCGACGGCGGCATCGGCGCCTGGCAGCAGGCCGACCTGCCGCTGGTGAAAGGCCGCGCCTGATCGGCGCGACATCCTCTCGTGGATTCGCCGACGTGCGGGCTTGATCGCCCACCGTGCGCCCCAACACCGTGACGAGGGGATTGCACACATGGCTTGCCGTGGACGCATCCGCCCGCGCAATCTGAACAGCCGGGCACGCTGGACCTGCGTGCCATAATCGATTCTTTCCGCATATTTAACGCCTGGAGTCACGAGATGTCCGAAGAAAACGTCAACGGCAATGCCGCGTCCGCCGAGAACAACGGCCCGGCGTTCACCGTCGAGAAGATCTACGTCAAGGACGTCTCCTTCGAAGTTCCGGGCGCCCCGGCGATCTTCAACGAGCAGGCCCAGCCGCAGCTCTCGATGAACCTCAACCAGAGCGTGCAGCGCCTCAACGAGAACGCCTTCGAAGTGGTCCTGGGCATCACCCTGACCTGCACCGCCAACGAGAAGACCCTGTACGTGGCCGAAGTGAAGCAGGCCGGCGTGTTCGGCCTGGCCGGCTTCGACGCGCAGACCCTGGACGCGATGCTCGGCACGCACTGCCCGAACGTCCTGTACCCGTACACCCGCCAGCTGATCAGCGACCTGATCCAGTCCGGCGGCTTCCCGCCGTTCTTCCTGCAGCCGATCAACTTCGACGCGCTGTACGCCGAAGGCCTGCGCCAGCGCGCATCGCAGCAGCAGTCGGGTCTGGCCGACGCCGAGACCGCCGGCAACGCCTGATCGCGCCCGCGGCATGGAAGCGACCACTCTTCCGAACGTCGCAGTCCTCGGAGCGGGCTCCTGGGGCACCGCCCTGGCCGCCCTGATCGCACGGCACGGTCATTCGACCGTGCTGTGGGGTCGCGACGCCGACGGCGTCACGGCCATCGACCAGCGCCACGAGAACCCGCGCTACCTGCCCGGCATTCCGCTGCCGGCGTCGCTGCGCGCGACCACCGACCTGGCCGAAGCCCTCAAGGACGCCGACCTCGTGCTGGTCGTCGTGCCTTCGCACGCGTTCGCCGAAACCCTGCGCAAGCTGGCCCCGCATCGCCCGGCGCACGCCGGCGTGGCGTGGGCGACCAAGGGTTTCGAGCCCGGCAGCGGCCGTTTCCTGCATGAAGTCGCCGAAGAGGTGCTGGGTCCCGACGTGCCGCTGGCCGTCGTCACCGGCCCGTCCTTCGCCAAGGAAGTCGCGCAGGGCCTGCCCACCGCATTGACCGTGCACGGCAGCGATGCGCAGTTCGCGCAGGCCGTCGCCGACGCGCTGCACGGCCCCGCCTTCCGCGCCTACACCGGCAACGACATGCTCGGCGCCGAGCTCGGCGGCGCGATGAAGAACGTGCTGGCCGTCGCCACCGGCGTCGCCGACGGCATGGCGCTGGGCCTCAATGCCCGCGCCGGCCTGATCACGCGCGGCCTCAACGAGATGCTGCGCCTGAACCACGCCATCGGCGGCAAGGCCGAAACGCTGATGGGCCTGGCGGGCCTGGGCGACCTGGTGCTGACCTGCACCGGCGATCTTTCGCGCAACCGCCGGCTCGGCCTCGCGCTGGGCCGCGGCCAATCGATCGAGGACGCCGTGCGCGAGATCGGCCAGGTGGTCGAATCGGTGCAGACCGCCGACGAAGTCATGCGGCAGGCGGAGCGTCATGGCATCGAGCTGCCGATCTCCAGCGCGGTGCAGGCCGTGCTGCACGGGGACATCACGCCGGCCGAAGGCCTCAAGCTCCTGCTCGCGCGCGAACAGAAGCCCGAGTACCCACGCAACCTGTTCTCCTGATCGCGACCGCGTCCCGAGCACCCAAAGAAAAGCCCGGCCTGCGCCGGGCTTTTTTCATGCTCGGTAGCGCGGCGCTCAGAAGCTGGCGCGCGCGCCCACCGCGAACATCGCCGAGTCGCCGCCACCCTCGGCTTCGGCCACCAGGCCCCAGGTCGAGGTGAGCTTGTACTGCAGGCCGGCGCTGGCGCTGAAAGCGCCGTCGTAGACGTCGCCGTCGGTGTAGTTGCCCTTGATCCACACTTCCACGTTGTTGGCGATGTTGTGTCGCACGCCAACCGCCGCGCGCACGTCGTCGCCCTTCTGCGCGCCTTCGTCGTCGCCCTTCACGTCGATCTCGGTGTTGAGCCAGCTCAGCTCGGCCACCAGGTCGGTGCGCTCGCTCAATCCATGGTGATAGCCCATGCCCAGGACCGCTTGCGACATGTCGATACTGGCGCTGCCGATCGGCCCCACCACCGGCGCTGAGACGACGAGGTCGTCATCGTCGCCCTTGCGGTACGCGCCGAACACGTGGAGCGACGGCGACACCGCCGCCGAGCCGCCGATGAAGAACCCGCCTGCCTTGATGTCTTCGACCTCGAAGCCGTCCAGGCCGGGCAGTTCCTGTTCGAGTTGGGCGTAGCCGGCTTCCAGATAGGTGTAGCTGTGGCCGTCTGCGAGCGCGGCGGTCGGCGCCACGGCCAGCGCGAGCGCCAGCGCGAGTTCCTTCTTCATGATGTCCCCAGTGCGAAAAACGGATGTATGGCCACACTTTCGCACGGAAGCCGCGCGGGCAAACGCGGATCCGGTCGCAGGCGAAAAAAAAACCCGGCCGGAGCCGGGTCTTTCGTTCGTGCGGGGCGCGGCTCAGAAGCTGGCGCGCACGCCGATCATGTAGCGCGAGAGCTCGTCGAAGACTTCGACTTCGCCCACCAGGCCCCAGGTGCGGTTGAACTTGAACTGACCGCCCACGCCGCCGACGAAGTTGCCGCTGAAGTCGCTGGCGTCGAGATAGCCGAGCTTGACCCAGCCTTCGGCGCGATCGGTGCCGCCGCGGATGCCGACCGAGGCGCGGCCGCCGTTGACGTGGTCGGACCACGACTCGGACTCGCCTTCGGCCGAGATCTTGATGTCCTCTTCCATGCGGAAGTACGCCAGTTCGCCGATGAAGTCGACGTTCTCGCCCATCGCCGAATGGAAGCCGACGCCGAACTCGGTGTGGGAGGTTTCGTCGTCGACCTTGACGTCGAACGTCTCATCGCCGTCCTCGAAGGTCACCGTGTCGTTGTCTTCGCCCTGCGAATAGCTGCCGAAGAGGTAGACCGACTGGCTGATCCCGAAGGAGCCGCGCAGGTAGCCGCCATCGGCGTCGAAGTCGCCCAGCAGCTCGTCGTCATGGTCGATGCGCAGCTGGTTGTAGCCGCCTTCGATGTAGGTGTAGCTCAGGCCGTTGTCGGTCGCGGACGCAGCAAACGGCGTGGCCGCCAGGACGGCAGCCAAGACAAAACGCTTCTTCATGAAATCCCCTGATCCTTGTGGTGGTGGTCCTTGCCGCCGTTGCAGCGGCGTCGCGCACGATAGCGAAGCGTGATAACGCTCACAAGAGGATTTCGATGGGGGTCACTTCGTGACGCTTCCGGGAAGCGTCGCCCAAAAGAAAGCCCGGCCGAGGCCGGGCTTCAATCGCGACTTGGGGGAGAGAGAGATCGGTCGCGGTAACGCGGTTGGATCAGAAGCTGATGCGCGGGCCGACGAAGTACTCGGTGTAGCCGTCGACGAACTTCACTTCGCCGTTGACGCCCCACATCTGGTTGAACTTCACCTGCGCGCCGAGGCGGCCGTAGAACTCGCCGTCGACGCCGTGGTCGTAGTCCTCGTAACCGGCCAGCGCATAGCCTTCCAGGTTCGGGGTCAGCGAGGCGCGCACGCCGGCTTCAACGCTCCAGCCGTCCAGGTCGATCGCGTCGAACTCCTGCTTCTCGTAGGCGACGCGGGTCAGCAGATCGACCTTGCTGTTGATCTCGTGGTTGTAGCCCACGCCCAGGCGCCAGCGGTCGAGGTCGCCGAAGTTGTGGTCGAACTCCTGGCTGCTGTAGTTGCCGAACACGTGGAAGTTCGGCGCGATGGCGCCGGCACCGCCCACGGACCAGCCGTCGGCATCGGGACGGTTGTCGCCGTTGTTGGCGATGTAGCCGCCTTCGATGTAGTTGTACGACACGCCTTCGGCAGCGGAAGCGGCGAACGGCAGGGCAGCCAGCAGGGTCAGGGCAAGCAGGGAACGCTTCATAAGGTCTCAGCCTCTTTATGGGTCTTGGAATCCGGTCGCCCCGCTCCGGGGGAAGCGTCGAATGGGCTCCGGTGGCGTTGGAGTATCCGGACCTAACTCAAATTTAACCTGAATACTAAACTGACAGGTGCAGGAACTTCGCCCGAACCGGGCGGTCCTGCCGCCACTTCGGCAAAGCGAACCATCCTCGGGCGCACGCCCGTCGCCGGTTAAAATCGCCGCATGACCCACGATCTCCCCCTCGGGCGTCACGTCGACTACCCGCGCGAGTACGACGCCAGCCTGCTGTTCCCCATCGCCCGGACCCTCGGCCGCGACCACATCGGCATCAGCACGGGCGCGCTGCCCTTCGAAGGCGTGGACCGATGGAATGCCTACGAACTGAGCTGGCTCGACCAGCGCGGCAAGCCGCGCGTGGGCACGGCGACGATCACCGTGCCGGCGACCTCGCCGAACCTGATCGAATCCAAGTCGCTCAAGCTCTATCTCAACTCGTTCAACTCGGCGCGTTTCGCGTCGGACGAATCGGTGCGTGCGCGCATCGTGGACGACCTCTCGCGCGTGGCCGGCGCAGACGTGGAAGTCGAGTTCGGCCTGCCGCCGATCGACGAGACCTCGCCGGGCAACGCGGTCATGGACTGCATCGACGGACTCGACATCGACGTCGACGACTACGGTCCGCCGAACGCCGACCATCTGTCGGCCGATGCCGGCAACGTCGTCACCGAAGCGCTCACCAGCTCGCTGCTGAAGTCCAACTGTCCCGTCACGGGACAGCCCGACTGGGCGCGCATCGTCATCGCCTACCACGGGCCGAAACTCGATCGCGCCGGACTGCTGCGCTACCTGGTGTCGTTCCGCGATCACGCCGAGTTCCACGAGCAATGCGTCGAACGCGTGTTCGTCGACCTGCTCGCGCGCGCAGGTGCGCAGCGTCTGTCGGTGGAGGCGCGCTACACGCGTCGCGGTGGACTGGACATCAATCCCTGGCGCGCCACGCCGGGCAGCGCGCGTCCGGTGCCGGGTCGCGACGAACGGCAGTAGCACTTCGCGTCAACCAGCAATTTTCGTCCGTCCCTGTTACCTACCCTTAACAGGATGCGTGCGATGGTGCCTGCGCCAACACGGCAGGAGAGCCCACCTCGTGACCACACCGGACAAGAAGGCCGATTTCTCCGACGTCCAGAGCAACGTCGAGAGCACGGAACAGATCAAACCGGATTTCAGCGACGTCCAGTCGACGGTCAGCTCCACCGAGCAGATCACGTCTGCCACGGCGGGCGAAGCGCAGACGTACACCGTGCAGAAGGGCGACACGCTCTCGCACATCGCCAAGCAGTTCTACGGCAAGGCCGGCAAGTGGAACGCGATCTTCGAAGCGAACCGCGATCAGCTTGACGACCCCGACCGCATCCAGCCCGGCCAGGTGCTGCGTATTCCGCCGGCCGGCGAGTGACCCGGCCCGACGCTCGACTCCGCAAATTCCCAGGAGATGTTTCGATGATGATCCGCACTCGCCTGCACACCGCCGTCGCCGCCGCGTTGCTCGCGTCGGTGGCCCTGGTCGGCTGCAAGAAGAAGGAAGAACCCGTCGCCGTGAGCACGCCGCCGGCGACCACCGAACCGGCTGCACCGGCGCCCGCGCCTGCTCCGGCCGCGACGGTCTCGGTCACCACCGTGGACCTCGGCCCGGCCGTGGGCCCGGACAAGAAGATCACCACGCCCAGCGCGACGTTCAAGCCGAAGGACACGATCAACGCGTCCGTGGGCACGGCCACCTCCGATCCGGCGACCGCGGTAGCGGCCAAGCTCGGCGCGAAGTGGACCTTCCAGGACGGCCAGACCGTGAAGGAAGACAGCGCCGACATCAACTTCGCCGGTGGCGGCAACACCGTTTTCAGCATCAACAGCCCGAAGGGTTTCCCAACCGGCAAGTACAAGCTCGAAGTTCTGCTCGACGGCGTCGTCGTGCAGACGCGCGACTTCGAAGTGAAGTAACCGTCTCTCTCCCCCACCTTCGGGTGGGACGCATGGGCGCGGCTCCCCACCGCGCCCTTTTTTTGTCCGCGTTTCTTGTCTACCGGCCGGGAAACTCGCCGTCCACGTAGAACCAGTGGTCGCCTTCGCGCACGAAGCGGCTCACCTCGTGCATGCGCACCGCCGGCGCGCCGCCGGTCCTGGAGCGCGCGACGAACTCCACCGTCGCATGCATCGCATCCACCGCGACATGGCGCTTCACTTCCAGACCCAGCCAGCGCGTCGCGCCCGCATCGCCCAGGTCGAGATCGTCGGGGCGCGTGTCCGGATGCCAGCTCGCCATCAGGTAGGACACATCGCCCAGCACGTAGGCGGTGTAGCGCGAACGCATCAGCGCCTCAGCGTCGGTCGCCGGGGTGCCGGCGTGGAGTGGCCCGCAACACTGCCCGTAGGGCTTTGCGCGACCGCAGGGACACGGGGCGGAGGGCGGCATCGGGGCGGGCTTGGCGGGGCTCATGCGTGAATTCTCGGCGAGCCCACCCCACTGCGACTACCATGACGCGCCCCCGCGAATACCGAGCCCCATCCGATGAAAGCCCCCGCCTACCTCGACGACGACCAGATCGAACGCCTGGCCGAGCTGCTGGAGCAGCGCGCGGTCCCGTTCAAGGGGTTCAACCTGGAGGCGCTGGACGGCTACCTGTCTGCGCTTGCCGTCGGCCCGGAGACGATTCCCTTCGAGCAGTGGCAGGGCGCCGTATGGGGCACGCCGCCGCGCTGGAAGGACGAAGAGGAGCGCGAGCAGGTCGAAGCGCTGCTGCAGGGCCACTGGAACATGGTCAACCAGCGCGTGCGCCACGGCGACGATGACCTGCCCGACCACCTCGCGCCGCTGCTGTGGCTGCCGGAGAACCCGGACGAGGAGCAGGACGACGAACTCGACGTCGGCCGCGACTGGGCCTTCGGCTTCTTCCGCGGTGTCGAACTGAGCGAGATCGCCTGGGACAAGTGGCTGGACGAGCACGAGTGGGTCGACGAGATCTTCCTGCGTTTCGATCGCCTGGCCAGCGGCGAGATCGTCGGTGAAGACCCGGAGCAGCCGGGCGAACCGGTGAGTTACCGCGAGCGCCTGGAAGTCATCGCCTCGCTGCCGGGCATGCTGGCCGACCTGCATCACCTGCGCATCGACGCGCTCACGCCGCGCGAACCGATCCGCCGCGAAGCCACGCCCGACCGCAACGCGCCCTGCCCCTGCGGCAGCGGAAAGAAGTACAAGAAGTGCTGCGGCGCGGTCTGAGCATCGCAACGCTTCCGTAGCCCGGGTAAGCGCCGCGCACCCGGGTCCAGGCTCCGGCAACGCAAATCCCGGGTGCGCTGCGCTTACCCGGGCTACGCAAACCGCCATACCCTCGCGTGCGGTAGCACGAACGTGCCACACGCGCCCCGCGGCCTTCAGCGTTTCGCCCGCACGCTTTGCCGCGCCGCGCTAAACCGCGACAATGCCGGGGTTGCGCGCCCATGCGGCGCGCGTCGAACAGGCCGCGCCGAGCGCCATCCCGCGCCGCGTCCACACCGGCCTTCCCACGTCTTCTGCCTGCGAGTCCCGCCGACATGCCCAATACGCCCAAGATCCTCTACACGCTGACCGACGAAGCGCCGTTCCTGGCCACGCAGTCGCTGCTTCCGATCATCGAGGCGTACACCGCGCCGGCGGGCATCGCGGTGGAAACGCGCGACATCTCGCTGGCCGGCCGCATCCTGTCGCAGTTCCCCAACGTGCTGAAGGATGACCAGAAGGTCGCCGACGACCTGACCGAACTCGGCCAGCTGGCGACCACGCCGGACGCGAACATCATCAAGCTGCCCAACATCTCCGCCTCGGTGCCGCAACTCAAGGCCGCCATCGCCGAGCTGCAGGCGCAGGGCTACGCGCTGCCGGACTACCCGGAAGAACCCAAGGGCGAGCAGGAAAGCGACATCAAGGCACGCTACGACCGCGTCAAGGGCAGCGCGGTGAACCCGGTGCTGCGCGAAGGCAATTCGGACCGTCGCGCGCCGCTGTCGGTGAAGAACTACGCGCGCAAGCACCCCCACCGCATGGGCGCGTGGAGCGGCGAATCGACCTCGCACGTCGCGCACATGGACGGCGGCGATTTCTACGGCAGCGAGCAGTCCAGGGTGATCGACAAGGCCGGCACGGTCTCGATCGAGTTCACCGGCAGCGACGGCCGCCGCAACATGCTCAAGACCAACATCAAGGTGCAGGCCGGTGAGGTCATCGACGCCTCGTCGATGAGCGCCAAGGCGCTGTCGCGTTTCGTGGATGCGCAGATCGACGACGCGCTGACCCGCGGCGTGCTGTTCTCGTTGCACCTGAAGGCGACGATGATGAAGGTGTCCGATCCGATCATGTTCGGCATCGTCGTCAAGCGCTTCTACCGCGACACGCTGGCCAAGCACGCCGACGTGCTCGCCAAGGCCGGCTTCGACGCCAACAACGGCATCGGCGACCTCTACGCGCGCCTGCCTTCGCTGCCGCCGGAAACCGTCGCGGCCATCGAGGCCGACATCGTCGCCGAATACACGCGCCGTCCGGCGCTGGCGATGGTGAATTCCGACAAGGGCATCACCAACCTGCACGTGCCCAGCGACGTGATCGTCGACGCCTCGATGCCCGCGATGATCCGCGACTCCGGTCGCATGTGGAACACCGACGGCAAGCTGCAGGACACCAAGGCGATCATCCCCGACCGCTGCTACGCCGGCATCTACCAGGCCGTCATCGACGACTGCCGCGCCAACGGCGCGTTCGATCCGGCGACGATGGGCTCGGTGCCCAACGTCGGCCTGATGGCGCAGAAGGCCGAGGAATACGGCAGCCACGACAAGACCTTCCAGATTCCCGCCGACGGCACCGTGCGCGTGCTCGACGACGCCGGCACCGTGCTGATGGAGCACAAGGTCGAAGCCGGCGACATCTGGCGCATGTGCCAGACCAAGGACGCGCCGATCCAGGACTGGGTGAAGCTCGCCGTGAACCGCGCGCGCCTGTCGAACACGCCGGCCGTGTTCTGGCTGGATCCGCAGCGCGCGCACGACGCCAACCTCATCGCCAAGGTCGAGCGTTACCTGAAGGATCACGACACCGCCGGCCTCGACATCCGCATCCTCTCGCCGGTCGACGCGATGAAGCTTTCGCTCGCGCGCACGCGCGAGGGCAAGGACACGATCTCGGTCACCGGAAACGTGCTGCGCGACTACCTCACCGACCTGTTCCCGATCATGGAGCTGGGCACCAGCGCCAAGATGCTGTCGATCGTGCCGCTGATGGCCGGCGGCGGTTTGTTCGAAACCGGCGCGGGCGGCTCGGCGCCCAAGCACGTGCAGCAGTTCGTCGAAGAGAACTACCTGCGCTGGGATTCGCTGGGCGAGTTCCTCGCGCTGGCCGCGTCGCTCGAACACCTGTCCAACCACACCGGCAACGCACGTGCGAAGGTGCTGGCCGACACGCTGGACGAGGCGAACGCGAAGTTCCTCGACAACGACAAGTCGCCCTCGCGCAAGGTCGGCGGCATCGACAACCGCGGCAGCCACTTCTATCTGGCGATGTATTGGGCGCGCGCGCTCGCCGACCAGTCGGTGGATGCGGAACTGAAGGCGCGTTTCGCCACGCTGGCCGATACGCTGGAAGCCAACGAAGCGAAGATCGTCGGCGAACTGGCCGCGGTGCAGGGCAAGCCGGTGGACATCGGCGGCTACTACCACCCCGACATGGCGTTGCTCTCCAAGGCGATGCGCCCGAGCCAGACGCTCAACGCGGCGCTGGCGGCGCTGTAAGCGCGGCTTTGGTGTAGCCCTCTCCTTGAGGGTTGGCGACGCGGCTCTTGCTCCCTCCCCCGCTTGCAGGGGAGGGTTGGGGAGGGGGCGAGAAGCCGCAACGCGGCGAACTCGGCGCTGACGCGCCTCACAACCCCTCCCAGCCTCCCCCTGCAAGCAGGGGGAGGCGCTCATCCGTGCCGACGCTTCCGCTTCGCGCTCAGCCGTCCAGGCACACGAGCAGCAACCTCAGTCCGATCAGGTCGGCATGAAGCCGCGCGTGCTCTTCTTCTCGTTCTTCGCCGCCTTCTTCTCTTTCATCGTCTTGGCGGGCTTTTTCTTCTGCTCTTTCTTCTTGTCCAGACCCTTGGCCATGGCCGCGTCCTCCTGATTGGTTGTGACGGCGCGAGCATGGCACAGGTGCTCCCGCCCCTGCATCGCGGCGCATGCCGCGGATGACACGCACGAGGCGCAAGTAGTGCGTGAGCACTTCGTCGGAGGAGACTGAAGTTCCGGGAGGTTCGCTGATTGCCGTCGATGCTGCCGGTAACTGCGCTTGGTATCGTCGGCACCGGAAGGACAGGCAGGATGAGACCGGTATGAACAGCGCTTCCGCTGCCACACGCGTCGCCCTGATCGGGTACGGCTATGCCGCGCGAACGTTCCACGCGCCGCTGATCCAGGCCGTGCCCGGCCTGTCATTGGCGCGGATCGCCTCGAGCAGACCCGAGCAGGTGCACGCCGAGCTGCCCGGCATCGCGGTCGAAGGCGATGCCATGCGGGCGGTCGTCGCCCCCGACGTGGATCTGGTCGTGATCGCCACGCCCAACGACACGCATTTCCCGCTTGCGCAGGCCGCGCTTCGTGCGGGCAAGCATGTCGTCGTCGACAAGCCGCTCACGCCGAGCCTGTCGGAAGCCGTCGAGCTGAGCGCGACGGCGCAGGCGCACGGCCGACTCCTTTGCGCATTCCACAATCGCCGCTGGGACAGCGATTTCCTTTCCGTACGCAAGGCCATGCGCGAAGGCCTCATCGGCGAGGTGCGCCATTTCGAATCGCGCATCGAACGGTTTCGTCCGCAGGTGCGCGATCGCTGGCGCGAGCGACCCGGGCCCGCGACGGGATTGTGGTGGGATCTCGGGCCTCATCTGGTCGACCAGGCGCTGGCCTTGTTCGGATGGCCCGACACCGTGCAGGCGATGTTCGCGACACAACGCAGCGGTGCGACGACGGAAGACTGGGCGCACGTCGTGCTGGGTTTCGGCCCGGTCAGGGCGGTCCTGCAGGTGGGGATGCTGGCTGCGATTCCCGGGCCGCGCTTCGTCGTGCATGGCACGCGCGGATCGATGATCAAGGTGCGGCCCGATCGTCAGGAGCAGCAGTTGATTGCGGGACTGCGACCCGGCGACCCGCAATGGGGAATCGATGACGACCCGCTGCAATGGCGACGCGATGACGGCCCGATCCAGACGCAACCCGCCCTGTCGGGCGACCAATCGCGGTTCTATGTGGAACTCGGGGACGCCATCGCGGGCAACGGCCCGAATCCCGTTCCGCCGGACGAGGCCATACGGGGCATGGCCGTCATTGAAGCGGCGATCGCCTCGGCATCGAGCGGATGCGCCGTTTCACCGAAGGTTCCATCCTAGGAACGACGACCCGCGCCCGAGCGCTCCACGTCCGCTCCGTCTACAGCTTCATCCCGGCCCAGATGACCGCCTCGGTCGAGGCTGAAACGAGCGGCTCCAGAATTCGGTAGATCAGATTGCCCTCGACGACCTGCGCTGCGGCCAGGTCGCGGTGCGCGCGCTCTTCGGCCACGATGGAGGCGATCGCAGTGACGGCAGGCGCATCCAGGCCTTGAAGGTCGGCAAGTTGCTTCTCGAGGTGGGCAAGCACGACGCTCTCCACCGCAACCGTTGTCGCCGATATGGCCGCGCGCCCCAGCAGACCGGTCAGCAGGCCCAACGTGAGGCCTCCCAGTCCGCACAGCCAGTAACTCCTGCAACGCGGACGTCCCCTTCTCTCCAGTTCGGCCCTGAAGATCTCCCGGTGACCGCGCTCATGCGATCGAAACTCGACCAGCTCCGGCACCATGTCCCGCGCGAAGAGGCGGGCCATTGCGATCTGGCCCGTATAGATCGAAATGGCGCCGAACTCACCGGCGTGATTGACCTTGAGGATGCGACTTCCCAGGTCAGTTCGGTCCACTGTTCCTCCGGTAGGCAGATGGATGCGTTTTCTTCGGAGAGGGAGTGGACATCACCACGGGATGCCCCGCGCAACCTCGACGCGTTCCCAAATCTCCGGTGAGGCCTGGTTCTGCCAGACGCCGCCCAGTAGATGGCGAAACGCCGGATCGTGTCGTGCGTGCTGCTCGATGCGCTCTATGAACCTGTCACCTTCATAAGCGATCAGATCCTCCAGCGGACCGGCCGCCAGAGTCCCGAGAACCTTTTGCGGCGGAGACCTGACTAATACGGCCAGGACAAAGGTCCATATCTCCTCAGCAGCCTCCGGTCTAAGCGGCAACAGTGAGCGCTCGAAGACCCACCATAGAGGACTGTCGGGAGTTAACACGTCCTGCAAGCCATACGCCTCGATGTACGCATCGGCCCATTGTTCGATCGACATGGAGTCGTCATTGCGCATGCAGAAGGAGGCCTCCCGCGTGGTCTTCGCTCGATCGGTCACTTCGAGCGCTTCCTCGGCTCGCGCATGCGCCAGGTGCCACCGGGCGCCCTCTCGAACCCGTATGTGAACCGTCTTGTTTGGGAGATCACACCGCGGATCGGCTCATTCGCCATCACCATGGCGTAGTTGTCGCCCGCCTTGTCCGCCAGCGGGCGCAACAGCTGCCAGACCTGCAGCACTTCCTTCCGAAGTGCATCCGAATCCTTCGTCTCCAGGTTCGTCTCGTACCTCAGGAGGAGCGACGGCGGATGGCTGCCATCACCGAAGGCGATGCGCCCGATGCCATAGACGCGGACCTTGGCGCCTGATGGAAGCTGCAGCACCCGGCTGGTTGCGGGCGGCTCTGCTGCGAATGCGACCGGCAGGACGGCCAAAAGCACAAGAAGCACTGCGTTTCGCATGATCCATCCCCCTGGGCGCTTCCATGGCGATACGAGGATGAGCATGTGCTTCCCTGTCCCCTGATCGTCCCGCGACGAGTCTGGAGGGCGTACGGGGCGGTTTCAAGTCGGGGCGGCGACCAGCCGAATGCGTGCGCCGCGTGCGCTGACTGCGCGTTGTGCGTCATCCGCAACGGTCGTTCATGGCAGGTGGCGTTCGAGTGCGGGCCGGATCACATCGACGATCTGTGTCGCCATCTTGCTGTCCAGATCAGCTGCGGCGGCGAGCACGCGCAGGCTGGCGGCCAGCCTGAGGCGCGGATCGGGGATCTTCACGACCTTGAACGTCTTGGTTCCCGGATCGTAAACCAGCATGACGATGGGACCGCCGGCCAGACCGTGCACGACGACCTGGAACTGGGCAAGACGCGGAATCCTGGGAAGCTTCTTCGTCGCCACTTCGTTCTCCTCCTGAGATGGTGACGCAGCGTGCCGAACGTGGCGCCGCAGGTCAGTCCCTACAACGCGCCGCCTTCGATCGACGGGCCAGGCAGACCGCGGTTAGTCGTGCTTTACACGTCGGTCCGTGCGTTTGTGCATCGGCCTGTAGCGGGAAGCGGAAGCGGACTCGCGCGAAGTTGCGAAAGAGTGGCTGGCGCGCAAGCGCGGCTGGCGCGGTCCTGGTCGTGGGCAGTCGTTCGCAGGCGTGTCAGACCACGCTGGCAATGCGCTGGAGACGGCCATAGATGGTTTCGAACTGAGCCAGGTGCGGCGCGAACTTCGACTTGCAGGAAGCAGCCAGAACCTTCGGCAGATCGACGCCGAACCGCGTCCACTCATCGGGCGGGCTTGCGAAATGACGCCATGACAGGTCCCGGCTGTCCGACAAGGGATGGGCATGGGCACTGAGGAAGTCCTGGTCGTCGAGCAGGCCAGGGTTGGCCATGAGCAGCTCG
This sequence comes from Lysobacter sp. MMG2, assembly GCF_016735495.2. Classification (GTDB taxonomy): domain Bacteria; phylum Pseudomonadota; class Gammaproteobacteria; order Xanthomonadales; family Xanthomonadaceae; genus Lysobacter_J. Next base: position 412,470 of record NZ_JAERQY020000003.1, on the reverse strand, counting down.
AGAATGCCCATCAGCAATGGCGCCCCGCGCTGCAACTGCGCGAGATAGTGCGGGGCGAGGTGTTGCTCGGCATTGGCCGTGCATTGACGAACGATGGCGTCCGCGCCGGAACGTCGCGCATGAGTGGAATGCAGTCCCGCCTGGCGGCCTGCGCCCCGCACGGTCGCACCCAGGTCCTTTTCGAACGCGCAGAAGATCGTGTGGTTATGATCGAAGCGGGCACCCGCCCAGAAAGGACTGTTGAGGTGCGCGTTGACCTGATCGGTCAACGTCACGGCGAAGCCGTGGCTGTACTGCCCCCGGATGCACACCGTGTTCTGCGAGTACGAAACCGGCCCGAGCGGGCGGAGGCATTCCGTGAAGCGTCCGCGGGCGTTGCGATTGAGCCGGTAGTCGGGATTTGCTTCCTGGAGAAGCGCCAGGAACACTCGAGGCCACGCGGGAACCTTCGCGCTTGCGGCCGGCGATGTCTGCATGGATGCGTCCGACATGAAGCGGCTGTTACGCCTCGAATCCCCAACCGCCGAATGGCGTCGCCATCTCCAGCAGCTCCGCCTGCCATTGATTGATGGCGGCGTGAATGGGCACCAGCTTCGGATGAACCTGCACGTCCATGGGGAATTCGACGTTGTCCGGGTCATGCGTGCAGCTGACCTTCTCCTCGCAACGCAAAAGCTCGACCGCAAGGTCGATCGCCGACTGGGGCGATGGCATCAGCACGGAGAAGTCGATCTCCCTGCGCCTGGACAGGTCGACGCCTTTCGTTGCCAGGAGCCAGAGGGCATCGCCGTCCTCGTCGGCGGGAAAGGCATTGAAATCACGATCCACGACTCGCTCCTTGAGATCCGGCTTGCAGGGTCGCGATCGTAACCCGATCCGGCAACGCCGGAATCACGACTCCGCGTCGTACATGATCTCGCGCACTTCCTGGGCGCAGCGGCAGGACGCGGCGAACCTGGCGGCCCACGTCAGCGCTTCGTCGCGGGAGGGGACCTCGATGATCGAGAAGCCGCCGATGACGGCCTTGGTCTCCGGGTAGGGGCCGTCGGAGACAACGCCATCGGCAGCGACGATGCTCGCCCGCTGGGTCTGGATGCCAGCGCCGAAGATCCAGACGCCGGCCGCCTTGGCCTCACGCACCACGGCGTGCGAAGCCTCGGACACGGCGGGGAGGTCCTCGTCGGGGATCGTCATCGTGCCGTCGTCGAACGAGATCAGGTATCGCGGCATTGGCGCTGTTCTCCCAGGTTTGATGGCGGACAGTGGACACGGCCGTCAATCTCGTCGCCCATACAGCCATGCACAGAGCCGGTCGCGTTGCCGTCAGCACTCACCGGATATACGAGGAATCCGTATTCCGCGCCCGCTCCTCGTCGCGCTGCTCGAACAGCCGGTTCGCCTTTTCTTCCGTCATTTCGTACTTCGGCGCCACGTAAGGCAGCAGCAGGCGCAGCCACGAGCGGCTGATGCGGCGCGATTCCTCGGGGCAGCCCTTGGCACGCGTTTCGGGCAGGTCGCCGTCGGTGACGATGCTCAGGTAACGCGCCGGATCGCTGCCGTACAGCAGGCATTGCAGGTTGAAGTAGCGCTGCTCGCCCAGCGCGTGTTCGTCGGCGTAGGCGTCCAGGTTGTACTCGCCCGTGCTGCGCGCGAGGAACCAGTTCGACGCCATGCGCAGGTTTTCGGTCACCGTGTTCGTGGATTCGTTGAGGCCGGCGAAGCGCAGCATCAGCGTGGTCGCGAGCTGGTCGACGGCGTCTTCCTCGCGGCCGGTGATCGGTATCTGCAACAGCGTGATCAGCGCGTGGCCGGTTTCGTGCAGCAGGATGAAACGGAAGTTCGCATCGAGGTAGCGCTGCGCATAGCCTTCGTCGAGCTTGTTCTGCGTGGCGAGGTCGCGGCCGCGCTCGAGCAGCATCTTCATCGTCTCGTAGCACATCACCACTTCGCCGCGTTCGGGCGAGTAGAAGGCGTTGACCTCGCCGCACTCGGCGGTGACGTAGTTGATCGGGCGCGGCAGCATCAGCATGCCGTCGATGGCCTGCACTTCGGGAATGTGGCGCAGCATGTCGCCGTCGTGGGCCATCTTGTAGAACGGCTCCAGCTCGGCGGTCTTGGGCTTCACGTACTCGTAGCCGAACTGCACGCCGCCGGCCTTGGACTCGTCGGCGGACTTGGCGAAGGTCACCGGCTTCAGCACGGCCATGTCGTCGGTCAGGGCCTTTTCGGCTTCCTTGCGGCCTTCCTCGCGGGCGGCGGCCAAGGCCGCGGCCTGGCGCTTGCCGTTGATGAGTGAATAGCCGAACGCGCCGCTCACCACGCCCAGTGCCAGCGACAGCAATACGATCAGGAGTCTCGTGGACATGCGCTTCCCCGTGCGCGTTTCGCAGACGGCGCCGGCCTTCGCGGGCGCCACGCGGGGATCGTAACGGCTCGCGCGTGATGGCGGAACCGCGCGGCCTTCACGCCGCGCGCGAGGGCCGTCAGGCGGCGTGGCCCTCGGACACGGCGGGTTCGGGTCGGATGCGCACGGCCCAGAGCACGCCGGCGATCAGCAGGCCGATGCCGGTCAGCGTCAGCGGCTCGGGCATGCGCCCGCGCAGGATGAAGGCGTAGGCCAGCGCGGCGAGCGTCTCGAAGACGATCAGCTGGCCGGCCAATGCGGTGGGCAGGCGCTGGCTGGCGGCGTTCCAGCACAGCGTGCCGATCCACGAGGCGAACAGGCCGATCGCCGCCATCAGCCCGATGAAGAACCACGGGCGCGGGCCGAAGGGCATCGGGAATTCGCTACCGAAGGCGGCCATGCCCGCCCACAGCAGCACGTAGCCCACCAGCGCCAGCGGCAGCGTCGCGATGCCCTGCGCGGTGGCCCAGGTACGCGGGTTGCGGTCGGGATGCGCGCGCAGCCAGTCGGCGTTGCGCAGCGGGTACCAGGTCCAGCAGGCCACGGCGATCACCGCCAGCAGCGCGCCTTGCAGGTAGCGCATGGGGTCGGCATCGGGCTGCGCGCTCAGGGCCTGCAGCTCCACGCGATTCACGCAGGCGATGCCGAGGGCGATCAGCAGCAGCGAGGGCGCCAGGCGGCGCCACGGCAGGCGACCGTCGCGGCGGTGGTCGCGCAGGTTGGCGCTGATGGCGATCACCACGGGCAACGTGCCGATGATCATCGTCGGCAGCGGCGCGCCTGCGCGCTGGATCGCGCTGGCCAGGCAGACGTAATAGAGCAGGTTGCCGATGGCGGCGAGCTTGAGCGCTTCGGTCCAGTCCGCGCGCGACAGACGCCGCAGCGCGGCGCGGTCCATCCACGCCAGCGGCAATGCGATCAGGCCGAAGGCGAGGTAGCGCCCGACCGACTGCAACGTGGCCGGGTACTCCGGCAGCAGCAGCGGCCCGACGAAGACGAGGCCCCACATGAGGCCAGCGGCGAGTGCGTAGAGGGTTCCGGTCCACATGGGGTGTAGCGTGGGGCGCCTTGCGTGGGGTGTCTTGAACGGGATTGCGGTGGCTGCGGACTGAACCCCTTCTCCCGCGCGCGGGAGAAGGTGGCTGCAGGCCGGATGAGGGCAGGCGGAGCGGTAGTGGCGAACATGCGGTGCTGACGGGGCCGATTCGCCGGATCGCCCTTACGTTGTTCTGCCCTCACCCCAACCCCTCTCCCGCAAACGGGAGAGGGGCTCAACGGCTTCGGCTTACGAACGCACCTGCCGCTGATACCGCGCCGGCGTCACCCCGTAGCGCCGCGCGAACGCGCGCGTCAGATGCGCCTGGTCGCTCAGGCCGACCTCGGCCGCGACGCGTGCCGGTGCGTCTCCGCGCGCGAGGCGCTGCTTGGCCTCGAACAGCCGCAGCGCCATCAGCATCTGCTGCGGCGTGGCGTCGTACTGATCGCGGAAGGCGCGCAGGAAATGGAACGGGCTCAGGCCCGCCACCGCCGCCAGCTCATCCAGCGTGACCCGTTGCGCCAGGTTGTCGCGCAGGTAGTCGACGACGCCCGCGAACCGCGGCGCCGCATGCGTTCGCAACGGCCGGGCAGCGCGCGCCTGGTCATCGAAACCGTCGAGCAGCGAAAGCAGCAGGCCGTCGAAGGCGAGCGGCTCATCCGCGCACCACAACGCATCCAGCAACGCGGTGACGCGACGCGCGCGGGCCGCGTCGTGGTCCACCGCATCGGCGAACCACAGACCGCGTCGGCCGGTCACTTCCTCCACCACGTCGGCGTCGATGTACGCCATGCGGTAACGCCAGCCGCCGACGGTCTCGGCGCGTCCGGTGTGCAGCACGTCGGGATTCATCATCACCCGCGAATCCGCAGGTGCCAGATGGTCGCTGCCGCGGTAACGGAAGCGCTCCACGCCCGATTCGATCGCGCCGAGCCCGTAGGCCTCGTGCGTGTGCGGATCGAAGGTGTGGCGCACGATGTGCGCGCGATACAACTCCACGCCCGCGCGATGCGCCGGGCGCCGGAACTGCGCCACGTCGAGCGGGTGGTCGAATTGTTCGGGCACGCCCTGCATGGCCCGATCATGCCACGCGTCGCGTGAGGCGCCGCGCCGGCCCGACGCGAACGGCCCGTGACGGCCTACGCCTGCGGCGCCTGCACCCTCGACGCCACCGGCGCCGGCGACGCCGACCACACGCTGTTCGCCTCACCTTCGCGCATGCGTCGTGCCGTGACCCGCGCCAGCCACGCGAAACCGACCGCCATCGCGATCGCGCCCGCGTCGATGGCGAACAGCGCCCATTGCCCGGCGGCGGCGCTGGCCCACCACCACGCGCCGGTGACGGCGCCGTGCGCGACGGGAATCAGCGCGGTCGTCACCGCGGCGGCCCACAGCAGCTCCTGCGCGGCGCGGATCGGCGGACGCAGCGCGGCCCACAATGCGCACAGGCCCCAGGCGACGAAGCAGGCGAAATTCACGCCGAAGCCGAGTTCGACGGCCGCGAACGCCGGCGCCTGCAACAGCTGCGTGGCGATGAACGCGACGGAGATCGCCACGCACACGCCGATGCACACGCCGACCGTGGCGCGCGCCATCCACAGCTGCGCGCGGCCCTGTTCGGCCTGGCGGCGCTTGCGGCGCGATTCGATCCACAACAGGTTGCCGGAATAGAACAGGAACGCGCCGCCCAGTCCGAGCAGGAAGTACAGCCATTGCACCCAGTGGTTGCCGTATTCGCCGAAATGCAGCGCATAGGCCGACGACAGCGTGGCGTGGTTCGCGTCGCGCTGGCCGGGGAGCTGGGTGGCGAGCTTCGCGCCGGTGTTGGCGTTCATCGCGACCGCGCCCAGCGGACCGAGCGAGCCGGGCGATGCGCCGGTGATTTCGATCGTCGCGTTCGCATCGCCCACGTTGCTGAGCTTGAGGTAGGCCGGTTCGAAGGATGCGACGCCTTGCTCGTTCGCGATCGCGATGGAACGCTCGCGCCACATCGCCAGCGAACCGAGCGCCTGTTCGCGATTCGCCGGCGCGACGACGGGCGCGGTGTCCATCGCCGGGCCCAGCGCGGACATGAGCTGGCCGCGGTAGATCAGCGGGTTCAGCGCGAACATCGCGATCATCGCCAGGCACAGCATCGCGCCGGTGACGGCGAACATGATGTGCATCGGCAGGCTGAGCACGCCGATGACGTTGTGTGCGTCCTGCCACATGCGCTTGAGGTTGCGGCCCGGGCGCAGCGCGAACAGGTCCTCGACGAGCTTGGGCAGGTGGATGATCACGCCGGAGATCAGCGCCAGGCCGTAGAGCAGGCTGACGATGCCCATCAGGTACGTGCCGGCGACGGGGATGCCGAGCGAGTAGTGCAGCGCGTTCACCAGCTCCGACAGCGCGCCGCCGGGCATTTCATTCAGCCCTTCGGGATGCTCGGTGGTGGCGTAACGCCACGCGCCCTTCGCGTCCTGCCAGTAGGTGGCGGTGATCGGGTATTCCTCGCCCGGGAACACCATGCCCACGTGCTTGCGTGATTCGGGATGGCGCTCGAGCGTTTCGTCGAGCAGGCGCTGCGCATCGTCCAGCGTCTGCGCTTTCGCGTTCACGCCATGCGGCGACTGCCACGCCTGCAGGTCGTGGTGGAAGATGGTGATCGCGCCGGCATAGAACGCGACGAACAGTGCGAAGCCCGCGACCAGGCCCACCCACGTATGCAACGTGGTGAAGGTGCGCAGCGTGTTGGAGGAGATCTTCATCGCGGCCTCACTTGATCGTGCTTACTCAAGCACGCCCAGCCATTGCAGCAGCCACAGCGCGCCCAGCGTCGCTACGGCCAGGCCGCTGAGCCACGCCCACGCACGCTTGCCGTTGGCGAACTGGAAGCTCGCGCCCATCACCGCCATCCACACCACGAAGAACGCGATGATCCCCGCCACCAACGTGCCCTGCCAGGGGCCCGGCAGCGCGAAGGAGAACAGCCCGACGAGCCCTGCCGACAGCAGGAAGCCCGGCACGATGCCGGCGAATGCGCGCGCCCACATCAGTGCGATCCTCCGTTGCTCTGCGGCGCGGTGCGCCAGGCAAGGTACGGCAGCGCCATCAGCCCGCCCATCCACGTACCGAGCATCGCGCACAACCCGGCGCCGACGCCGAGCTGCGCGATCCACAACGCCAGCGCCAGCACGGCCAGCACCGCGCCAATCGTGTTGCCGCGCCGTCCGCGCTGCCGCCACGACGGCCAGCGGCAGTGCGGCGATGCGGCGTACAGCGCCGCCGCCGAAAGCAGCGAAGCGATGATGGCGGCGAGCGTGGCGATCATGGCGCGGCCTCAACTCACCACTGGAAGCGCGCGGTGGCGGTGACGGTGCGCGGGTAGCCGTAGTAGCACCAGGCCGCGCTGTTGCAGGTGGCGATGTATTCCTTGTCGCCCACGTTCGCGGCGTTGAGCTGCAGGCGCCACGCACCGATGTCGTAGTGCACCGAGGCGTCGAACAGCGTGTACGACGGCGTCTGGTAAAGGTTGTACGCGTCGCCGTAATGCTCGCCCGTGTAGCGCACGCCCGCGCCGAAGCCCAGGCCCGCGAGCGTGCCGGCGGTGATGGTGTAGTCCGCGCCGAGCGAGGCGACGTTCTTGGGCTGCAGCGGGATTTCCGCACCCAGCGACAGCGGGTCGGTGGTCTTGGTCACTTCCGAATCGGCGTAGGTGTAGGCACCGAACACGCTCAGGCCGTTGCCGATGTTCCAGCGGCCTTCCAGTTCGACGCCGCGCACCTTGATCTCGCCCTGCTGGATCTGGAAGAAGGTGTGGTTCGGATCGACGACCAGCGTGTTCTCCTGCAACAGCTCGTACACCGCCAGCGTGGCGAGGATGCGGTTGTTGTCCGGCTGATACTTGATGCCGACCTCGGTCTGCTCGCCGGTCGTCGGCACAAAGGCGCGACCGTTGAAGTCCGTGCCCACCGTCGGCTGGAACGACTGCGACCAGCCGATGTACGGCGCCAGGCCGTTGTCGAACAGGTAATTCACGCCGACGCGGCCGGAGAACTTGTCGTCGCTCTGGTGCGATTGCGCGCCCCCGATTACTTCATGCGTATCGGTGCCGACCCAGTCCTGGCGCGCGCCCAGCGTGACCACCCAGCGGTCCAGCTTCATCTGGTCCTGCGCGTACAGGCCGAACTGCGACTGCTCCTGGCGCGTGCGCGAGGTGTAGTCGGGTTCGACGATCGGCGCGCCGTAGACCGGATTGAAGATGTCGAGCGTCGGCGCACCGGCGAAGGTGAAGGCGGACGCGTAGTCGTTGCGTGCGCGGCGGAAGTCCAGGCCGGTGAGCAGCGTGTGCTCGACCGCACCCGTGTCGAAATGGAACAGCAGCTGGTTATCGACGCCGAAGGTCTTGCTCTCTTCCTCGGTCTTCCACAGGTAGCGGAACAGCGTGCGCTGGTCGGCGAGCAGGCCGAACGCACCGACCGACGTGCTCGGGTCGATCTCGGTCACGCCATAGCGCAGGTTCTGGCGAAAGGTGGTGCCGCCGCCGAAGTCGTGGAAGTACTCCCAGCCGAACGACGTCATCGTCTTGTCGTAGTCGTTGAAGCCCGGCTCGCCGGTGAAACGGTTCTGCGGGATCTTGCCGTTCGGGTTCGGCAGCAGCGTGCCTTCCTGCGGCAGGAAGCCGGCGCCGGCGACGGTGTCGTTCTTCTGGTAGCGCGCGAGCAGCGTGAGCGAGTTGGCTTCGTCCGGCTTCCACGTCAGCGCCGGGGCGATGAAGTAACGGTCGTCGTGGACGTAGTCGGTCACGTCGTCGCTGTTGCGCGCCAGCGCGGTCAGGCGGTAGGTCCACACGCCGTCGTCGGTGAGCTTGCCGCCGAAGTCGGCGGCGACCTGGAACAGATCGTAGTTGCCGACCTGCACTTCCACTTCGCGCAGGGTTTCCTGCGTCGGGCGCTTGCTGACGTAGTTGAGCATGCCGCCGGGCGGCATCGCGCCGTAGGCGACCGACGCCGGGCCCTTCAGCACTTCCACGCGCTCCAGGCCGTAGGGCTCGACGCGGGTGATGCCGGTGCCGGAGCCTTCCGCCAACGACAGGCCGTCCATGTAGCGCGCCGGCGTGAAGCCGCGCAGCAGGAGCCAGTCGCTGCGCGGATCGCCGCCGTAGCCGCCGCCCTGCGCGCCGGCCGTGTACCACACGGCCTCCTCGATGCCGTGGATCGCGCGGTCCTTCATCTGCTGGTCGGTGACGACGGAGATCGACTGCGGGATCTCGCGGATCGGGGTGTCGGTCTTGGTGGCCGTGCCGGCGCTGCGGGCGATCGGCGCGCGCACCTGGACGGCGTCCAGATCGGTAGCGTCCTGGGCGAGGGCGGGCGTGGCCGCGCCGGCCAGCAGCGCGAGGGCGAGGACGTGGCGGATCGAGACCGGCAGCGACCGGACGGAGGAGCGGAAGGGGCGCATCGGCGACCTGTGGCGTCTGGGAGCTGGACCCCGTCCATGGAGCGCCGGTGGAAAGACACCGGTGGCCAGCAAAATGAGAATCGTTCGCGATTGTAGGGCCTTCACCCCGCGCGAACAATCGAGCCGTTGTCTCGGGCGCTGGTAGGAGACAAAAAAACGCCGCCCGGGGGGCGGCGTTGGGGGAAGGAAACGGACTGCTGGGGGACTGGGCTATGAACCTTGCCGGCCCGCGGAAGGTCAGGGCGATCGGGAAGGTTCGAGCGGATCTGGTGGACTTTGTTGAGCGAGCGGATCAGCGGAGGCATTCACGCGGCAGGATGCATTGGACGAATCACTCCCGCCGTACGCCGGAAAAGGCGCGTCAGCGGCAGCCGCCCAGCGCGAGACCGGCGTCGAACGGCAACACTGCCGGCTTCTCGCCGCGCGCCGCCTTCGCGTGGCCGAGATGGCCGAAGAAGCGCGCCGAAGCGATGCGGTTGCCGTAACCGGTGGAATACCGATCGTCGCCCTCGTCAAAGGCGCGGGGCTCGGCGTGGTTGTCCTGCGGGAACAGCAGATTGGTAAAGACGTTCATGGCGTACTCCCGGTGTGCGATGGCCTGCCTGGCGTGGACAACTTCCTTGATTGAGTTGCAAGATACGCCCGCGCCAGGGCCTGAAAAAGCGACGGTTCTGCAAGCCAGCGTTGAATCTGGCTCAAGGATTGAAGCCCCGCGCAGGGTTCCCGGGAGGAGGTCGAATGAGTCGTCCGCCGTTGCAGGCGTTGCTGGGATTCATCGCCGCCGCGCGCGCAGGGAACCTCACCCGCGCGGCCGAGTCGATGCACCTCACCGTCAGCGCTTTGAGCCATCAGATCCGTGCGATCGAGGAACGCCTCGACCGTCGTCTCTTCGTGCGCGGCGCGCGCGGCGTGAAACTCACCGAGCACGGCCAGGCGCTGTACGACCGCATCGCGCCGCACCTGGAGGCGATCGAACAGGCGCTCGCGCCGCGCCGCGTGCGCCGCGACGACGCGCTCACCCTCACGCTGATGCCTTCCTTCGCTTCCAGCTGGCTGGTGCCGCGCCTGCCGCGCTTCCTCGCCACGCATCCGCAGCTGGAGATCAGCCTGCAATCCAACGTCGATCCCATCGACTTCGCGCGCGAAACCGTCATCGACGCCGGCATCCGTTTCGGCCCGGGCAAGTGGCCGGGGCTGGAAGCGGTGCACCTGTTCGACGACTGGATGACCCCGACCGCGAGCCCGGCGCTGATCGAACGCCTCGGCCGCCCGACCCTGGCGAACCTGAGCGAGTTCCCGCTGCTCGGCGCGCCCGGCGGGCGCTGGAGCGAGTGGTTCGCGCGCTACGGCGGCACACCGCCGGCGCGGTTCGTGGCGATTTTCGACGACTCGGAAAACCTGCACCGTGCCGCCGCCGAAGGCATGGGCATCGTGCTCGGCCGCGTGACGCTGGCACGGCCGCTGGTGGAGGCCGGGCGGCTGGTGGAGCTGTTCGACGAGCGGCTGAAGACCGAGTTCGCCCACTACCTCGTGTACCCGTCGCGTTCGCGCGATCACCGCGGTCTGGCGTTGTTCCGCGACTGGCTCCTGGAAGAAGCCGCGCAATACGCGACCAGCGACGCGATGACGCCACGCGTCGCCAAGCCCGCGCGCAAACCGGCGTCGCGCAAGCCCGCCCCGCCCAAACGCCGCCCCCGTGCCGTCCGTTGATGGTGGCGGCCACGGCGTTGGCGGTAGTCTGGCGCCCCGTTCACCGGTCGCCCCCGTCCACCGCATGGAGATCCGCATGAAACGCCTGCTTCTCGCCGCACTCGTTCCCGCCCTGCTCGTCGCGCACGCCGGCATGGCCGCGCAGCCCAAAGCCAAGCCCGCAGCGAAGGCCGCCGCGAGCGCCGCCGTCGATCCGGCCCTGCAGGCCGCACTGGCCTCGACCACGCGCGATCCGAAGAACGTGCTGCGCGATCAGTACCGCCATCCGGCGCAGACGCTGAGCTTCTTCGGCGTGAAGCCGAACCAGACCGTCGTGGAGATCACCCCCGGCGGCGGCTGGTACACCGAAATCCTCGCGCCCTACCTGAAGGACAGCGGCCAGTACGTCGCGGCCATGTACGACCCCGCGATCCCGAACCAGCCGCAGTACCGCTACCGCCAGAGCAAGGCGATGGGCGAGCGCTTCGCCAACACGCAGGTGTACGGCAAACCGGAAGTCCGCAACTTCGATCCCAAGGCACCGAACTTCGGCCCGGCCGGTTCGGCCGATGTCGTGCTCACCTTCCGCAACGCCCACAACTGGGTCGACGACGGCACGGCGGACGCGTACTTCAAGGCGTTCTTCGACGTGCTCAAGCCGGGCGGCACGCTCGGCCTGGTCGACCACCGCGCCAAGCCGGGCACGGACCTGGAGAAGATGAAGACCTCCGGCTATCTCACCGAAGCATTGGTGATCGAACTGGCGCAGAAGGCCGGCTTCAAGCTCGACGCGAAGAGCGAGATCAACGCGAACCCGAAGGACACCGCCGACCATCCCAACGGCGTGTGGACGCTGCCGCCGACCAACCAGCACGACGCCAAGGACGATGCGAAGTACAAGGCGATCGGCGAGAGCGACCGGATGACGTTGCGGTTTGTGAAGCCGTAAAAACGGGATTCGGGATTCGGGAATGGGGATTCGCAAGAGCGGATCCCCCTCGCGGCAAGCCTGCTTTTACGAATCCCGAATCTCGATTCCCGAATCCCGGCTTTCCATGCTCATCGCCTTCAACAAACCCTACGGCGTGCTGTGCCAGTTCACCGACCGCAGCACGCCGCCGCGGCGCACGCTGGCCGAGTTCGGCCTGCCGCCGGATGTGTACGCGGCCGGTCGCCTCGACCACGACAGCGAGGGGCTGTTGCTGCTCACCGACGACGGCACGCTCGCGCATCGCCTGACCGACCCGCGCCACAAGCAGCCCAAGACTTATTGGGTGCAGGTGGAAGGCGAGCCGGACGAGACGAAGATCGACGCACTGCGGCACGGCGTGGTGCTCAACGATGGACCGACGCGCCCGGCGAAGGTGAAGCGCATCGAGCCTCCGGCGCTGTGGCCGCGCGATCCGCCGGTGCGCTTCCGCAAGACCGTGCCCGATGCGTGGCTGGAGATCGCCATCACCGAAGGCCGCAACCGACAGGTTCGACGCATGACCGCCGCCATCGGCCTGCCGACGCTGCGGCTGGTGCGCGTGGCGGTGGGTGCGCATCGGCTCGAGGGCCTCGCGCCGGGCGAGTGGCGCGCCGTGTAATGCAATGGCGCGGCCATGACGCCGCGCAGCGCACGATGCCGTCGCCGATCGTTGCGTCCGATCAAGCGCGCCCGTGGCGCCACCGGACACCATCGCCGCACCGCCCGGATACGACGCCATGGATTTCCTCGACAACCTGCTCCTCAACACCGACAGCTACAAAGCCAGCCATTGGCTGCAGTACCCGCCGGGCACGGACGCGACGTTCTTCTACGTCGAGTCGCGCGGCGGCCTGTACGACCGCACGGTGTTCTTCGGATTGCAGACGATCCTCAAGCAGTACCTGTCGCGGCGCATCACGCACGAGGACATCGACCAGGCGCGCGAGCTCTTCGCCGCGCACGGCGAGCCGTTCAACGAGGCCGGCTGGCGCGACATCGTGCAACGCCACGACGGCCGCCTGCCGCTGCGCATCCGCGCCGTTCCCGAAGGCACGGTGGTGCCCACGCACCAGGCGCTGGTAACGATCGAATCCACCGATCCGCACGCATGCTGGGTGCCCTCCTACGTCGAAACGCTGCTGCTGCGGCTGTGGTATCCGGTGACCGTGGCGACGACGAGCTGGCATGCGAAGCAGACGATCCGCCAGTTCCTGGAACGCACCAGCGACGATCCCGAAGGCCAGTTGCCGTACAAGCTGCACGACTTCGGCGCGCGCGGCGTGTCGAGTACGGAATCGGCGGCGATCGGCGGGCTCTCGCACCTGGTGAACTTCAGGGGCACCGACACGGTGTCCGGCCTGCTCGCGGCGCGTGCCTACTACCACGAACCGATGGCGGCCCATTCCATCCCCGCCGCCGAGCACAGCACGATCACCGCCTGGGGCCGCGAACGCGAGGTCGATGCCTACCGCAACATGCTGCGTCAGTTCGCGCGTCCGGGGGCGATCGTCGCGGTGGTCTCGGACAGCTACGACATCTACCGCGCCGTGTCCGAGCACTGGGGCCGCACGTTGCGCGATGAAGTCATCGCCTCCGGCGCGACGGTGGTGATCCGGCCCGATTCCGGCGATCCGGTCGAGGTGGTGCACCAGTGCCTGCTGCGGCTGGACGAGGCCTTCGGCCACGACGTGAATGCAAAGGGCTACCGCGTGCTGCGGCACGTGCGCGTGATCCAGGGCGACGGCATCAACCCGACCAGCATCCGCGCCATCCTCGAACGCGCCACGCGCGCCGGCTACGCCACCGACAACCTCGCCTTCGGCATGGGCGGCGCGCTGCTGCAACGGCTGGATCGCGACACGCAGAAGTTCGCGCTGAAGTGCTCCGCCGCGCGCGTGGACGGCCGGTGGATCGACGTCTACAAGGACCCTGTCACCGACAAGGGCAAGGCGAGCAAGCGCGGGCGCATGACGCTGGTGCGGCATGCCGGATCCGGTGAGTACCGCACGATCGCGCTGCCGGGCGAGGCCGTTTCGCTGGACGCCGCGCACGCGCCGCCCGGTTGCGAGGACGCGCTGGTCACCGTGTGGGAAGACGGCGAACTTCTGAGCGACTGGACGCTGGCCCAGGTACGCGAGCGCGCCGACGCCGAACGGCTTTAGGCCCCATCGTCGGCATCCCCGCGAAAGCGGGGATCCAGCGACTTCAGACGTTTGAAAGCGCAAGGCGCTGGATTCCCGCTTTCGCGGGAATGACGAAGAGCGTTGCCCCAAGCGCAATTAGCGCGAAGCCTGCGGACTCGACCGCGCCTCCTCCTCCACCGGCACCGGCACCGAGTTCGCCCCGCGCCGCGTCAGCAGCAGCACGCCGCCCACCACGACCGCCGTGCCGACCAACTGCACGGCCGTGATCGGCTCGCCCAGCAACCACGCGCCCAGGAACACCAGCGACACCGGCCCCAGCACCGACAGCTGCGCCGTCGTGCCCGCACCGAGCCGCGCCACCGCGCCCATCGTGAAGGTCACCGGCAGGAAGGTGCAGAAGAACGCGTTGATCGCGGCCAGTCCATACACCGTGGGCGTCAGTTCCAGCAGGTGCGAGGGATCGCGTGCGATGACGTAGTGGGTGAGCGTCGCCGCGGTCGACACGCACATCGCATACGCCACCAGGCGCAGCGAGCCGATGCGCGCGATGAGCTGGCCCGACATCGACAGGTACAGCGCGTAGCTCAGCGCCGCCAGCAGCACCAGGCCGCTGCCGAGCAGGATGTGCTCGCCTTCCACACGCAGGTTCTCGACGAACACCAGCGCCACGCCCGCGTAGCTCACCGCCAGCGCGATCCATTCGCGCCGCGCGACCTTTCGCTTGAACGCGAACACGCCGATCAGCAGCACGAAGGTGGGGTTGAGGAACAGGATCAGCCGCTCCAGCGAGACCGGCACGTACTCCAGGCCCCAGAAGTCGAACAGGCTCGACAGGTAATAGCCGAGCACGCCCAGGATGAGGATCAGGCCGAAATCCCGGCGCGTCATGCGCGCGTGACCGGGCCGGCGCGTCTCGCGGATGCCCAGCGCTACGAACAGCGGCAGCGAGAACAACATCCGCAGCGCCAGCACATCGAGGGCGTCGATGCCGTGCCGGTACTGGAACTTCGCCAGGATCGCCTTGGCGGAAAACAGGATCGCGCCGGTGGCGGCCATCGCCAGGCCGACGCGGCGCGCCGCGTGCGGGTGCGCGGTGGAGACGGTCGTGCTCATTCCGCGCTGCCCTCGTCCAGTTGCGCCAGCTGCGCGGCGCCCAGCGACAACCGCGCCGCGGCGAGCAACTCGTGCAGCTGCGCCACGCTGGTCGCGCTGGCGATCGGCGCCGCCACCGTCGGCTGCGCCATCAGCCACGCCAGGGCGACCTGCGCCGGCGTGGCGCGCAGGTCGGAGGCGACATCGTCCTGCGCCTGCAGGATGCGCAGTCCGCGCGGGTTGAGGTACTTGCCGATCGCGCCGGCACGGGCCGCGCTCTTGCCCAGGTCGGCCTCGCTGCGGTACTTGCCGGTGAGGAAACCGCTGGCCAGGCCGTAGTACGGGATCACCGCGACATCGCGCTCGCGCGCCAGCGGTTGCAGCGCGGCCTCGAAGCCGGCGCGGGCGTAGAGGTTGTACTCCGGCTGCAGGGTCTCAAAGCGCGGCAGGCCGTGGCGCTCCGCCACGTCCAGGGCCTCGCCCAGACGCGCGGCGGAGTAGTTGGACGCGCCGATCGCCCGCACCTTGCCCTGCTCGATCAAGCGGGCGAACGCTCCCAACGTGTCGGCCAGGGGCGTGGACGCGTCGTCCTCGTGGGCCTGGTAGAGGTCGATCACGTCGGTTTGCAGGCGCCGCAACGAACCCTCCACGGCCGCCTGGATCGTGTCCGGGGCGAGCCCGCGATGGCGCTCCCACTTGCCCAGCTTGGTCGCCACGATCACCTTCGCGCGCTTGCCGCTGCGGGCGAACCAGCGGCCCAGCAGCGTTTCCGACTCCCCGCCCTGGTGGCCGGGCACCCAGTACGAGTACGAATCGGCGGTGTCCACGAGGTCGAAACCGCTGTCGACGAAGGCGTCGAGCAGGGCGAAGGTGGTCGCCTCGTCGGCGCTCCAGCCGAACACGTTGCCGCCCAGGGCGAACGGAGCGACACGCAGGGAGGATCGGCCAAGGGGGCGACGATCGGGGCGCATGGGGGTCGGCACGCGAGTAGGGGGACACATGATGCGATGCGTTCTATGCGACGGGGCGGATGCGTTTGCAACGCCGTGTTGCCGATCCGGCCCATGGAGGGTCCGGGCGCGCTCAACCGCTCTTCCGGGGACGCCATGCACGCAATCGGCCGCCTTTCTGCTACCGTCTGCCTCAATGAAACCGCGGCGCGAAGGGGGGCTGCGCTGCCCCGGGGACAGGGACGCAGCATGGTCATAGCCGCAGGCAATTCGGGCCGGATCCTGGTCGTCGACGACCAGAACGTAAACCTGCGCGTGGTCGGCAC
The DNA here is from genome assembly GCF_016735495.2 of Lysobacter sp. MMG2. GTDB lineage: Bacteria > Pseudomonadota > Gammaproteobacteria > Xanthomonadales > Xanthomonadaceae > Lysobacter_J. Next base: position 396,420 of record NZ_JAERQY020000003.1, on the reverse strand, counting down.
GCTGCTGGCGCGTCAGGGTTACGAAGTCATTTCCGCCAGTTCCGGCGAAGAAGCCCTGCAGCGCTACATCGAAAGCCCGCCGGACCTGATCCTGCTCGACATGATGATGCCGGGCATGGACGGCTTCGATGTCATCGCCGCGCTGCACGAGTTGGGACCGCTGCAGGTGCCGGTGGTCTTCGTCACCGCCGCGCACGACCGCGACCTGCTGCTGCGCGCCTTCGACGCGGGCGTGGTCGATTACGTCACCAAGCCGTTCCTGCCGGAAGAACTGCTGGCGCGCGTGAACGCGCATGTCGGCCTCAAGCTCACGCGCGACCGCCTGGAACGCGTGGCGCGCGAGCGCGAAGAGCTGGTCAACCTGGTCGCGCACGATCTGAAGAACCCGCTGAGCAGCGTGGTCTTCGCCGCCGAACTGCTGCGCAGCGGCCTGTGCAAGTCCGAGCGCATTCCGCGCTACCTGCAGATGATCCACGAGAGCGCGGACGACGCACTGGGCTACATCCACCATTACCTGGAAAGCCAGTCCGATCCGCGTCCGGACGAAGCCGCCAGCGGTGGGCGCGCGGACCTGGGCGAAACGCTGGAATGGCTGCACAAGCGCTACGAGATGCAGCTGGAAGCGCGCGGCATCCGCGTCGAACTGCGCCCGCCGGCGGGGCTGGCGCAGGTGAACATCCACCCGCGCGTGCTGCGCCAGGTGGCGGAAAACCTGGTCACCAACGCGATGAAGTACGCGCCGGATTCGGAATTGCTGCTCACCGCGCGCACGGGCGCGCCGGGCTACTGGCAGCTGATCGTGGCCGACCGCGGCCCGGGCATTCCGCCCGAGCGTCAGAAGGAGCTGTTCATGCCCTTCGTGCGCCTGCACGACGACCCGCAATACAACGGGCTGTCGAACGGGCTCGGGCTGTCGCTGGCCAAGCGCATCATCGCGCGTGCCGGCGGCCAGCTCTGGTACGAACCGCGCCGCAACGGCGGTGCCCGCTTCATCATCGAGCTGCCGGAAGTGCCGTCGCCGACGACGGTGTGATCGCGGCCAACAGGCTGCCTCGCTTTAGTGCATGAAGCTGTCGTTCCCGCGAAGGCGGGAACCCGACTGTGCGTCAGTCACGGCCTCCGGCGAGCGGGGTTGCGTCGGAACGCGGGATCCCCGCCTTCGCGGGGATGACAGCTTTGGGTCCATTCGCCTGGCGTCATGGTTCCGCGCGATTCAATGCTCGACGTGCGACTCCCGCGTCGTCGCGTTGCGATGACGCGCCGCCGGCGCGCGACGGCCGCTGCCACGACGCGCTTCGACCCGGCGCGAACTGCCTTCGATCGCCTCCTGGCCATTCAGCTCTTCCTCGGCCCGGCGCGCACGACGCTTGGCGGCGTACCAGAGCAGCCCCGCGCCCGCGACGGCTGCCGCGACCAGCACCGGATTGCGCCGCACGAAGCCGCCCGCGACGCGCGCGCCCGTCTTGAGTGCGCCCAGCTTGGCGCCGGTTTCCAGCCATTGGCCGGCGTGCTGCGTTACCGAGGGAACCGTGTGGCGCAGGTTCTCGCCAACGTGGCGAAGGTTCTCGCCGACCAGCGAGGCCAGGTCGAGCGCGCGTTCGGGGAGCGAAGTCAGCTTCGTCATGGTGCCCATTCCATTTCGCGAAAAGCGGAGTGCAGTGTCGGCAAGCCATCGTTGAAGCGGTGTGAGCGCGGGGCCCGGTTGCCGGCCCCCGGCTGAATGCCGATCATGGCCGCACCCACACCGCGCGGCGCCGCCATGATCCGAGTCCTGCCCAACGTGCTCTCCGCCGCGGAATTGCAGACGGTGCGCGAGCTGCTGCCGCAGATCCGCTTCGGCGACGGGCGCATGACCAACCCCGACTCCACGATCAAGCAGAACCTGCAGGCGCCGCAGGACGATCCGGTCAACCAGCGCATCGCGCTGATGGCCCGCGACGCGCTCATGCGCGTGCCGGAGCTGCGCGTGTTCGCGCAGCCGCGCACGATGGCGCGCACCACCTGTGTGCGCTACGAGCCGGGCATGAACTACGGCTGGCACGTGGATGAAGCGCTGTTCCCATCCACGCCGCCGATCCGCAGCGACCTGTCGTGCACCGTGTTCCTCAATGATCCCTCCGAGTACGACGGCGGCGAGCTGACAATCCAGCTCGGCGCACAGGAGCTGTCGTACCGCCTGGATGCGGGCAGCGCGATCCTGTATCCCTCCACGACGATCCACCGCGTCACGCCGGTCACGCGCGGCGTGCGCATCGCGGCGATCACCTGGCTGCAAAGCTGGGTCGCCGACGCCGGCCGGCGCGAACTGCTGGTGCAGCTGGAGGAAGCGCGCGCCATCGCCTCCGGCGGCGGCGACCCAAAGCGCCTGCAGGTGCTGCTGGAATCGCTGCGGACGAACCTGTTCCGGATGTGGGCCGACACCTGAGGCGTGACGCGCGTCTTGTCCTGGCCTGCACAGGCGCCGGGATACTGTCGGCGGATCCCACCGGAATTCGCCGCCTATGCGCGCTGCCGCGTACCACTGCTCTGCCCACATGGACGAGGCGGACCTGGAGGCCACGCGGCCCGACTGTCCGATCTGCGGCTCGCGCAATCGCCGCAGCGTGCTGCCGTTGCAGGAAAGTCCCGACGTCGCCTTGATGCACTGCCTCGACTGCGAGGCGACATCGGCCTCCAGGATGCCGCGCCCCGACGTGCTGGACCGCTACTACGCCGGCTACTACGACAACGGCGAGGAAGGCGTCACCTTCGATCGGCCCACCCGCTTCGCGCGTCACGTGTACCGCCATGGCGGGCCGCACCTGGGTGCCCTGGAGGGACGTGCGCTGCGGATGGTGGACTTCGGTGGCGGTGACGGCACTCACTCGGCGCTGATCGCGCGCGAGCTCCTCGCGCACGGCGCGAGCAGCGTACGCATCGAACTGGTGGACCACTCACCGTCCACGGCGGATCCCGGCGATGCCCGCATCCAGTTCGAGCGCGTGGCAGACGTCGAACGCATTGCGCCGGGCATGGCCGACATCGTGCTGGCAAGCGCCGTCCTGGAACACATCCCCGAACCCCGACCGGTACTGCTGCACCTGCTTTCGGCGATGAAGCCCGGCGGCATCTTCTACGCGCGCACGCCGCACGTGGTGCCGCTGATGAAGCTGGCCCGCACGCTCGGCACCTCGCTTGATTTCACCTACCCCGGGCACGTGCACGACATGGGTGCGCGATTCTGGGACGGCGCGCTGGACCGGTTGGGCATGGCGCACGACTACCGCATCCTGCGTTCGGCGCCGTCGATCGTCGAAACCACGATCGACCGGCACTTCGCGCGCACCGTGCTGGCGTATGCATTGAAGTGGCCCGGGCGCCTGTTTCCGCACCATTACGGACTGGTGGGCGGCTGGGAAGTGTTCCTGCGACGCGAACACTGATCCGCACCGCCGTCCTCTTCGCGCCAGGCGAAGTGCTCCGGCGACAACGCGTCGAGGAAATCGCACGCATCGAACGCCTCGCCGGGCGACCACGCGCCCGCACCAGGCGCGTGTCCGGCGAGCACGCGCTCCAGCGCTTCCACGATCAACGGTGCGGTTACCGCATAGATGTCGCGCCCCTGCGCCACGCTTCGCCGGACCTGCGCGCCACGGCGCACACGCACGTCCAGCACGAAGCACTGCGCCGAGCGGCCGCGTTCGTCCGCCGCTTCCGGCGGCGGCGTGGACGGATCACGCAGGTCGCGTAGCGGGGCCAGGTTCATGTAGGCGTGCACGCGCGGACAGCGCACGTGGCGGGCGATGGCGACGATCTCCGACAGCGACAGCATCACCGCGTCCTGCGTTCCCAGCGGCGGCGGGTAGTCCCATTCGCGAACGGGCGGTGGATCGGGCAGCACCTGCAATTGCCCGCCTTCGACGATCCAACGCGGCCAGGTGTTGCGCTCTCCGGTGACGCGCGTGCCGGCGGTGGGATGCCAGCCGTCCAGGCCGACGGCGATGTCGATCGCATCGGCCTCGTCCCAATCGCCCATCGCGGCGGTCGCCAGCAGGTCCGCGAATGCGCCGTAGAACGCGACCGACGGCATCGCCACCACGCCCGCCGCGCGCGCGCGTTCGTTGTAGTGCGCGAACACGTCATGCGCGGCGCGCTGCTCCGCGCTGGTGTCGAAGTAGTGCGCGCCGGCACGCAGCGCCGCTTCGATCACCGGCACGGCGGTGTCCAGGAACGGCCCCGCGGCGTTGATCACGGCCACCGCTCCGGCAAACGCCGCGTCCAGTGCGTCCGCATCGTCCACGGCGGCCACGTGGCAACGCAGCCCAGGATGCGCGCGCGCCATTTCCGCCAGCCGTACCACGTCGCGGCCGCACAGCACGGGCGTGCGGCCGCGTCGCAGCAGTTCGGCGACGATGAAGCGTCCGGTGTGGCCGGTCGCGCCATACACGACGACCGGTCCGTTCACATTGCGCGCATCGTTCATCGCCGACACCTCACGCCGTGGCATCGGCAAGCGGCGCACGCGCCTGCACCGCCAGCAGGTGCGCGCGCAGTTCGCGGTTGAACTCTGCCGCGCGCTCTTCCGGGAAAAAGATCCGCGCACCTTCGAAGTCGATGCGGCGCGTCGTGCCCGGGATCGTGCGTTCCAGCCAGCCCGCCCACTCCAGCGGAAAGTAGACGTCGTCGGTGCCCCACACGATCAGTGTCGGCGCCTGCAACCTGCGCAGGCCGTCCTCGATGGCCAACGTGTGCCGACAATCGAACGCGTTGACGAAACGCTCCAGCTCGGCCAGTCGCCGTGGCGAACGCACGAACGGTTGAAGGTAGGTGTCGATCGTCGCATCGGTGACGAGGTCCGCGCGCTCGTAGGCCGGCGCGAGCGCGGCGCGGTACACGTCCTTGTCGTCCACCATCGCGCGCAGCGTGTCCGCAAGACCACCCGCCGCGACCATCGCCACGAACCCCTGGAACGCTTCCGGCGGCCAGTTGTCGTGCGCATCGCAGTTGGTCAGCGTGAGGCTGCGCAGCCGTTGCGGGTACAGCGCGGCGAAGATCTGGCAGATGCCGCCGCCGCTGTCGTTGCCGACTAGATCGACGCGATCGATGCCCAGCGCGTCGAGGAACTGCGCGAGCATGTGCGCGTTCGCGGTGACGGACACGTCCTGGCCGTCGGCGGCCTGCGTGTCGCCGTGCGCGAGCAGGTCGACCGCGATGCAGCGACGCACGTCGTTCAGTGCATCGAGCTGGTGCCGCCACAGATGGCCGTTGAGCAGCACGCCGTGGACGAACAATGCCACCGGGCCGCGTCCGTGTTCGATGTACGCAATGGTGCCCGACGGAGTCGCCACGCTGCGGCGCGCGGCGGGGAAGGTGGACGCGTTCATCAGCGGCTCCGCTCGGCTTCGCGCAGCTTCTGCGCGCATTCCTCGCAGCACACTTCCACGGCGCGCCCGCCGATGGTCACTTCCACGCGGTTCTCGTCCAGCGGGTAATCGCAGACGGCGCAGGTGTTCTCGCTCATGACACGCTCCTTTCAGGCCCGGCGATTCCGGGCAACGTCAGGAGACCATCTGCGCGCGTGGCGCGCTGTCGGATTCTTTAGCGATCGCGCGGCGCGTCAGGCGCTCTTGGCGAGCGCCGCGGTGCGAAACGCGCTCGGCGTGCGGCCGTAGGCCTGCTTGAACGCCGCGCTGAAATGGCTGTGGCTGGAGAAGCCCAGGTCCTGCGCCAGCGCCGACATGTCCTCGCATTGCGCCACGCGATCCAGCGCGCGCGCCAGCCGCAGCTGCAGGTGGTAGCGGTGCAGCGGCATGCCTTCGACCTGCGCGAAGGCCTGCGTGAGGTACACCGGCGAGCCGCCGATCTGCGCGGCGATGTCGGCCAGCTTCCATTGCCGGCCCAGGTCGCTGGCGAGCAATACCTTCACGCGATCCACCAATCGCCGCCGCGCCTGCGTGGCCGTGGTTTCGTGCGCCGTGCGCGGGCCGAGGCTGCGCGAAACCAGCGTCACCGCCAGCACTTCGGCTTCCAGCGGTTCGATGCCGCCGTGCCGCAGGCTGTGACGCAACAACGCGACCAGCGCCTGCGCGCGTGCATCGATGCGCAGCGATTGCAGTCGATACGAAGGCTCGTCGTGGCGCTGCATCAGACCGGAGGGCGAAAGCTCGCGCAGCAGTTCCGGCGCCACCGCGAGCACCAGGCTCGCATCGCCACCGTCCACCGGGTGACTGACCTGATAGCCCTGCCCCGCATTGAAGAACAGCACGTGGTTCGCATCGGCGACGGCCTGATCGGCGCCGACGTGGCGCGCGTACAGGCCGCGATACGGAAACACCAGGTGCGTCGCCGCCGCGCATTCCTCGGCGCTGCGATGACGGCAGGTGCCCGCGCAGAACACGTCCTTCACCTTGACGGTGCCGGTGTCCATGAGCGTGTGGACGGCGAAGTCGGACATGCGCGGCGCAGCTTAGCGCAGGGCCCGTGGCGCGGGCGCCGGGGCCGGATGAACACGGCGCATGGCGCCTCCAGGGTGGGTGACGGGGTCGGCATTGGTTACTCGCACATTATTGGAGCGCGCCGCCCGCCGCGACGCTGTCGGAATCTTTAGATCGCCGCCAGCGCCGCGACCCAGGCTTCCGCGTCGGCGATGTCGTCGGCGAAGGTCTGCATCGCCAGCGCCAGGTCGTGCGCGCGGTCGTCGCGTCCGTAACCGTGCGACTGGGCTTTGGAATAGCGACCCCACGCCGGCGACGCGACCGCCTCGTCCACGCGTTCCGTATCGAGGCCGAAGTGGACCGCGACACGATGCAGCTCGCGCTGCGGCGAGGCGAGCAGCGCCTCGAAGTCCATGCGGATCACGCGATCGCCGTCGTGCCCGCGCGCGATGGCGTCGAAGCGCATCTGCTCGGCCAGCCAGCCCATCGCACATTGCCGGTGCAGCGGGATCTGGTGCAGCGCGAGGTGGCGCGCGACGCCGTGGTACTGGAGGTAACGCAGGCGCTCGGCCGCGGCGCTGGCGGCATCGAACACCGACGCGGGCGATTTCAGCAGCGTGGCCAGGTACGCACGCAGCGGCATGTCCAGCAGCACCGCGCGCAGGCCGGGCTGGCCCTCCAGCAGCGGTGCGATCAGGCCGTTGCAGCTGCTGGTCGCCTTCACCACGCTGCGCGACTGCGGCGGCAATGCCTGCGACCAACGCGACCACAGCGCGTGCAGCGCCTGTTCGGCCTGCATCGGCGAGAGGCGCGAAACGGGTTCCTCCAGCGTCGGCCATGCCTCGGCGAGCGTGCGCAGCGGCAGCGGTTCGCGCAGTCCCTGCACCTGCGGCCAGGCTTCGAGCAGGCGGCTGAGCAGCGTGGAGCCGCAGTGGCCGATGTGGAAGATCGCGTGCGCCGGCGGCGACGCGGGCACGCGATGCGTGAGCAGCGCGTCGAGCGGGAGCCAGCCGCCCTCGGCGTTGGGCGGGATCGCGCGATCGTCGAGGAAGGCGGCCTCGCGCCGCTGCGCGGCATCGAAGCGCAGCCACAGCACGCGCCGGCCGACGAGGTCGAGCTTGAACGGCAGGAATTCGGGCTGGTCGAGCGGCGAGAGGGTCATGGCGCGAGTTTAGGCGCTGGGTCGCCGGTGCGGATGACGCGGTGAAGCCCCTCTCCCGCTCGCGGGAGAGGGGTTGGGCTGAGGGCAGCACAATGCCGTCATTCCCTCGGAGGCGGGGCTTTTGGGCTGCCGAACGGCAGCCCCATCCAAGGCAAACAGCCTCATGCCTTCCGTCGAGCGTGATCCGCCTGGGAGTTGGATCCCCGCCTTCGCGGGGATGACGTCTTGGGCGCGGCGAAGCTTGAGCGCCTGGGTCCCCGCCTTCGCCGGGATGACGGATCGCCCTACGTCCCGCGAGGCTTCGCCCGATGCGTCGCCGTCGCGCTCCACGGATCGTCGGGCCACGGATGCTTGGGGTAGCGGCCCTTCATTTCCTTCTTCACTTCAGGATACGTGCGGTCCCAGAAGCCCTTCAGGTCCTGCGTGATCTGCAACGGCTTGCCGCCGGGCGAGAGCAGGTGCAGCGTCAGCGGCACGCGGCCATCGGCGATGCGCGGCGTGTCGGCCAGGCCGAACAACTCCTGCAGCTTCACCGCCAGCACCGGCGCGACGGGCGCGTCGGCCTCGCCGTCGAACGCGTACTCGATGCCGCGTTCCATCCCCGACGGCACGACGATGCGCGTGGGCACGAGCGCGTCGATCTTCTGCCGCGTCGCCCAGGACGTGGCGGACTTCAGCGCCTCGCCGAAGGCCGCTTCGTCCAGCGCGTCCAGCCGCGTCTTGCCGGTGAGCGCGGGCTTGAGCCACTCGTCCAGCGATTCCAGCAGCGCGGCGTCGGACAGGTCGGGCAGGCCGTCGAGGTCCGGCATCCATGCGCGCAGACAGCGCACGCGCGCACGCCATTGCGATTGCGACGCCGTCCACGGCAGCGCGCGCAGGCCGAGCTGGCGCACCGCATCGACGAGCGCATCGGCGTAGCGCGCGGGGTCGGGTTTGGCGAGCGGCTTGCTCTCGATGACGATGCGGTCGAAGCGCGTTTCGCGCACCGCCGCGATGCCGCGCACGTTCGCGTCCCAGACCACGCGGTCCTGGGTGACGAAGCGCTGCGGGAAGTCGCGCTGCAAGCGCGCCTCGTCCAGCGGCGCGCCGCGCAGGATGCGTGCATCGCGCGGGTCGTCGCGCAGTTCGCTGATGGTGATCCAGCGCTCGCCGTACAAGGTGCTGTCGTCGAACAGCTTCGCGCTGCGGCCGTTGGCGAGCTGGTAGCGGTACGGATCGGACGGATGCTGACGCGCGATGCGGTCCGGGAAGGCGTGCAGCAGCACGTCGCCGAGCCGGTGCGCGGGCGCGTTGGTGGGCGGTGCGGCGTCCAGGCGCAGGCGGCGACGCCATTGCTTGGCGGCCTGGTCGAGCGCGGCGAGCGAGGAACGCGAGGCATCCGGTGCGACACGCCCCGCGCGGAAGGCCGCCAGCGCCTGCCAGCGTTCGGCCGCCGAGTCGCTGCGCTGCTTGCCCGGTAACGGCCGCAGCGGATCGCGCGCTTCCAGCAGCGCGGCGAGGTCGCAGGCCAGCGCCTGTTCGCTGCGGTCGTTCGGCGCGAGCAGCATCGCCGCCAGCCGCGGGTGCGTGCCGAGCGCGAGCATGCGCCGCCCCAGCGGCGTGATCGAGGCGCCGTCGAGCGCCCCCAACCGCTGCAGGAGTTCGCGCGCGGCGGCGAGCGCGCCCGGCGGCGGGGCATCGACGAAGCGCAGGTTCGCATCGCCCCAGGCGGCCAGTTCGAGCGCGAGGCCGGCGAGTTCGACCTGCGCCATCTCCGGACGGCGCTGCGGTTCCAAGCGCTGCGATTCCGGCCACAGCCGCCAGGCCCAACCGTCGGCGACGCGACCGGCGCGGCCGGCGCGCTGGTCGGCGGAGGCCTGCGCGATGTTCACCACGTCCAGCCGCGCGAAGCCGCTGTTGGGGTCGTAGCGCGGCTCGCGCGCCAGGCCCGAATCGATCACCACGCGCACGCCCGGCAGGGTCACGCTGGATTCGGCGACGTTGGTCGCCAGCACGATGCGGCGGCGGCCGTCGGGATCGGGCTGGAGCACGCGCGTCTGCTGTTCGACGGGAAGTTCGCCGTGGAGCGTGAGGATGTCGGCGGCGCCGGGAGACGCCCCCTGTTCCAGCGCGGCCTGCACGCGCGCGATCTCGCGCTGGCCCGGCAGGAAGACGAGCACGTCGCCGGGATGCTGCGCCAGCGCGTGCTCCACCGCGCGGCGCGCCTGGTGTTCCAGCGCTTCCTCGCGGCGCGCGGGGAAGTGCGCGATCGACACGGGGAAGCTGCGGCCGGCGCTGCTCAGGCGCGGGGCGTCGAGGAAGTCCGCCAGGCGTTCGCCGTCCAGCGTGGCCGACATCACCACGATGCGCAGGTCCTCGCGCAGTCCGGCCTGTACGTCCAGCGCGAGCGCGAGGCCGAGGTCGGCGGAGAGGTGGCGTTCGTGGAACTCGTCGAACAGCAGCGCGCCGACGCCTTCGAGCATCGGATCGTCCTGCAGCATGCGCGTGAGGATGCCCTCGGTGACGACTTCTATCCGCGTGGCGGCCGACACCTTGTTCTCGAAGCGGATGCGGTAGCCGACGGTGCCGCCGACCTCCTCGCCGCGCTGGCGCGCCATGAAGTGCGCGGCGGCGCGCGCGGCCACGCGGCGCGGTTCCAGCATCACGATCCTGCGGCCTTGCAGCCAGGGTTCGTCCAGCAGCGCCGGCGGCACCTGCGTGGTCTTGCCGGCGCCGGGCGGGGCTTCCAGGACCAGGCGCGGGTGTTCGGCCAGGCTGGCGCGGATGCGCGGCAGCAGCTCGTCGATGGGGAAGGCGGTGCGATTCACGCGCGCAAGGATACGGGACGGCTGCGGGCGATCCCTGCCCGTGGCGTTGCATGGCCGCGCTCGACGCCGACGGGGCTGGTTTGCGCGCCGTATCCCGTCAGGCCGAACGCGGCCATGCAACACCGCGGGTGCGCCGCGTCGCCGCCGTTAAACTGGGCGCATGGAATTGATCGACATCGGCGCCAACCTCACCCACGACTCCTTCGACCCCGACCGCGACGCGGTGCTGGCCCGCGCGCGCGAGGCCGGCGTGGCGCAGATGGTGATCACCGGCGCCAGCCGCGAGCACTCGCCGCAGGCGCTGAAGCTGGCCAGGCGGCATCCGGGCGAGCTGTTCGCCACCGCCGGCGTGCACCCGCACCACGCCACCGAGTACACCGCGCAGTGCGACGCGGAGATGCGCGAGCTGCACACGCATGCGGAGGTGGTCGCGGTGGGCGAATGCGGGCTGGACTACTTCCGCGACTTCTCGCCGCGCCCGGCGCAGCGCCGTGCGTTCGAGTTGCAGCTGCAGATCGCCGCCGAGACGGGCAAGCCGCTGTTCCTGCACCAGCGCGATGCGCACGCGGACTTCATGTCGATGATGCGCAACTTCGACGGCCGCCTCGGCCCGGCGGTGGTGCACTGCTTCACCGGCACGCGCGAGGAGATGTTCGACTGCCTCGACCGCGACTGGCACATCGGCATCACCGGCTGGCTCTGCGACGAACGCCGCGGCCAGCACCTGCGCGAGCTGGTGAAGCACATCCCGGCCGACCGGCTGATGATCGAGACCGACGCGCCCTACCTGCTGCCGCGCACGATCCGGCCGGCGCCGGCGCACCGCCGCAACGAGCCGATGTTCCTGGCGCACATCGTCGAGGAACTGGCCCGCGACCGCGGCGAGGACGTGGCGACCACCGCCGCTGCGACCACCGCGACGGCGCGGGCGTTCTTCCGCCTGCCGCCGCCGCGCTGAGGCGCCGATCACCTGCGCGCCACTTGGCGTGTGTCGGCTTCCACGTCCAGCACCAACCGCACCTTGTCGGCCGACTGGCAGGCGCGCTTGGCGTCGCCCATCAGGCGTGCGCGCACGGCGTAGGCCTGGCTGAAGTTGGCCACGCCGGTGAGGCGGGTGATGTCCTGCTGGCTCGGCAGCGCCGGGCGGGCGCAGTCGATTTCCAGCGTCACCGGGCCGGTCTCCTGGGCGGAGGCGGGGGCGGCTGCCAGCGCGGCGGCGAGCGCGAGGGCGGCGGCGGCCAGGGGAACGACGGCGGCGGGCCGGAACGAAAAGGACGAAGCGTTCATGGCGATCTCCTCGGGGGCGGCGCGGAAGGGCCGACCGTGGGGCCAGCGTCGCGCCCAGGCCGCGCCGGGTCTTGAGGGCGCGGTGAGGGCGGCATGGGGGCATCGCGAGGGATCCATCCCAAGCTTGGGAAAACCTTAGGCCGCGTCAGCGGGCAGGCCGCGTATCCGTAAATGGGCTCTTCCCCCGCGCGCCGATGACCTGCCCCGACCCGCCCGTGCTCGAATTCGACGACATCACCCTCGACCTCGCCGGCCGACGCCTGCTGCGCGCGGGCGAACTGCAGCCGCTGGAGCCCAAGGCCTTCGCCGTGCTGTGCCTGCTGGCGCGGGCGCCGGGGCAGGTGTTCTCGCGCGATGAGATCCTCGACGCGGTCTGGGGCCACCGCCACATCACCCCGGGCGTGCTCAACCGGATCATCACCCTGCTCCGCCACGCCCTGGGCGAGGACGCCCATCACCCGCGCTACCTGCACACGGTGCATGGCTACGGGTACCGGTTCGACCGCCCGCTGGCAGCCGCGACCCCGACAGCACCCGTAAGGGACGACCCGGCCGAAGCGATGGCCGACAGCGCCGACGCCTCGCGCGCACCCGGAGATGACGTGGGCGCGGCCGATGGAGCGCCGCCCGCCCGGCGTCGGGCATGGCTGTGGGCGCTTTCGGCGGTGCTGGCCCTGGCGGTCGGGGGCCTGGGATGGAGCTGGTGGGCGTCCCGCGACACGCCGCCGCCGCCCCCCGCCTCCGCCCCGGGCTCGGCCGCCGCACCGGTGCTTGCCGTCCTGCCGCTGCGCGCCCTGGGCGACGACCCGCGCAGCCAGGCCTTCGCCGACGGCCTGAGCGAGGAACTCGCCGGCCTGCTCGCCCACATCGATGGCCTGCGCGTGACCTCGCGCACCTCGGCCTTCCGCTTCCGCGACGCCGGACTGCCGGTGTCCGACATCGCCCGCCGCCTGCAAGCCACGCACGTTCTGGAAGGCAGCGTGCGCCAGGACGGCGAGCGCCTGCGCATCAACCTGCGGCTGATCGAGGCCGGTACCGATCGCACGCTCTGGGCGCAGGACTTCGACCGCGAGCTGCGCGACATCTTCGAACTCCAACGCAATATCGGCTATGCGATCGCCAACGCGTTGCAGCTCCAGCTCGGCCTGTCGCCGAGCAGCGCGGGCGCGAACGAGGATCCGGCGCTGTACCGCCAATACCTGCTGATCCGCTACAGCCAGCGCGGCGAGAAATCCACGACACCGGCGCTGATGACCGCCGAGAAGGAGCTGCGCGAGATGCTGCGCGAGCATCCGGATTACGCGCGTGCGTGGGGCGCGCTGGCGGCGATCCTGTCGCAGCGGGCCACGGCGCCGATGCCGGGTCGCGACGAACTGCGCGCACAGGCCGAGCAGGCCGCGGCGCGTGCGTTGCAGCTGGACCCGGACCAGTCGGATGCGCACACCGTGCTCGCCGAACGCGCCTGCCGCGCGCAGCGGTGGGACGAGTGCATGGCGCTGTCGCGGCGTTCGCTCGTGCTGGCGCCGTCGGACGTGGTCGTGCGCGGCACGCATGCCTGGCGGCTGGCGACGATGGGCTACATCGACGAGGCGCAGCGCGAGATCGACGCGGCGCTGGCGATCGCGCCGTTCGATCCGATCATCCATTTCTGGCGCGGCCGCGTGCTCGACACGTTGGGCCGGCATGAGGAAGCGCGCCGTCACCTCGTCCTCGGCGACCCGGGCCTGTCGGTCACCGGGCTGTTCTTCAACGCGGTTTGGCGCGGCGATTACGACGATGCCGAGCGCATTGCCTCGAGCCTGCCGGCCGACATGCCGTGGCGCGCATCGGAGCTGGCGGCGGTGGCGGCACTGCGCGACCCGTCGCGCTGGCCGGCGGTGCTGCCGCTGATCGAGCAGGCCGAGCGCGGATCGCAATACGGCCAGGTGCCCTACGACTTCACGCGCCTGCTGCTGCCGCGACGCGACTACGCACGCGATATCGCCGGGCTGGATGCGGTGCAGCGGTCGGGGTATGCGTCATACCAGTGGGTGTTCTGGCAACCCGAATCGCGCGAGCTGCGTCGCGACCCGGCCTTCGCGCAGTACCTGCAGCGCAGCGGTTTGCTGGCGTACTGGCGCGAGCATGGGTTTCCGGCGCAGTGCCGGGCGGAGGGGGATGGGGCGCGGTGTGATTGAGCGGTGAGCCGCTTGACCGTACGCCTACTCTCACCGTCCTCCCGGCGAAGGCCGGGACCCAGGCCCGTAACGTAGGAGCACTCCCTCTTCGGTGAACCACTCCACCGTCATTCCCGCGAAGGGGGGAATCCAGGGCCTCTTCACGCTTTGCCGGTAGCCTATGTTCGCAACCGTTGCGATCGATCACCCATTCGGACAGCTTGCTGCGAAAGCATGGAAAGTCCCTGGATTCCCGCCTTCGCGGGAATGACGATGAGGAAGAATTCAGCGGCAATAGAGTGCCCGAAGGAAGGATTACTCAGCGCCCCGAGCCTGGGTCCCGGCCTTCGCCGGGATGACGGTGCGGGTGAGGGCACATAGGCGGCATCACGCCTTGTTGAGCGATGCCTCATACGCCTGCAAATGCACCCACGCCGTCGCCAGCAGCGGCGCGTGCAATCCCGCCGCTTCCGCGCGCAGGTGCATGTCGCCGACGATCTGCAACGCCTCCACGGGCTGCCCGGCTTCCAGATCGCGCAGCATCGACGCTTTCAACGGCGAGCCCGAAGCCGTCAGCGTGGAAAGCGCCGTCTGCTGCGCCTGCGCGTCGATCGGCTCGCCTTCTGCGGCAGCCACTGCGACGCATTCGGCATACAGCGCGCGCATGAACGCCTCACCGCCCTCGCTGCCATTGATGCGGCCCACCGGCGCGCGCATCAGGCAGGTGGCCGCGGCGAGCGTGGCGAGGAAGGTGAACTTGCTCCACTGCTCGCGGGCGATACGTAGCGAACGCACGTGATCGACGTGCGCACCCGCGCACAGCGCTGCGAACGCCGCGGTGCGTGCGCTGTCGGCCTCGCCCGAGCGCTCGCCGAAGGTGATCGAGGCCGGCTGTCCGAGGTGTCGAACTTCGCCCGCGGCGCCCTTCATCGCGCTGATGAAACACAGACCGCCGACCACGCGATCGGAACAGAAGCGCGCATCCAGCGGTGCGTAATGGCGCAGGCCGTTGAGGATAGGCAGAACCCACGTGCCCTCGCCCATCGCAGGCGAGATGGCCTCCATCGAGCTGTCCAGGTCGTAGGCCTTGCAGCTCAGCAGGACCATGTCGAACGGGCGCGCCGCCGCGAGCGAAGGCAATGCATCGGCCGTGGTGTGCGCGACGCGCAGGTCGGCGTCGCCAAGCGGACTGCGCAGTTGCAGGCCATGCGCATCCAGCTGCGCCGCACGCGCGGGGCGTACGAGGAAGGTGACATCCGCGCCGGACTGGGCCAGGCGCCCGCCGAAGTAACCGCCGGTGCCGCCGGCACCGAGCACGAGCACGCGCATGCAAACTCCGTCCGCAAAAACCTGCGTGCACGTTACCGCAAAAAGTGGCGCCCGCTTGCGCGGACGCCACCGGGTTTCACGCGCCCTTGATCGCGCCGAGGAAGGAAGGATCCTTGATGATCTCTTCCACGTTGAGCTTGATCGTCTCGTTCAGCGCGCCGAACACGTTGGCGAACTTGTTGGTGTTGCGCTGCGTGTTCTTGACCTGCTCGTACACCACCTTACCGGCGGCATCCTTGACGGTGTAACGCACACGCAGCGTCCAGTCGACGCTGTAGCCCAGGTCGTCGATGAGGAACTCCTCGATGTTGCCGGACAGCACGTTGCCTTCGGTGCCGACCTTCACCCCGACGAAGCGCAACTCGGAAAACACGGCGTCCCGCATGATGACCGAGACGTCCTTCTCGAAGTAGATGTTGCCCATCGCGGTGTTGCGCACCTGATTCGGCTTGACCTTGCCGGCCTGCGCCGGTCCATAGCCGAAGGCGGTGACCTGCGTGGTGCCTTGCGCGGTCAGGACCGAGCTGGGTGCGTAGTTGATCGGCACCGTCGCCGTACAGCCGACCAACAGGCTGCTCACGAACACAGCCGCCAGAATTCCCTTCAAGTTCATACCTCTCCCCCTGTGATGGATCGCGGCAATTGGCGACCGGGCATGCATGCCCCCGCCCGGGCCGGGGCCCGCGCATTTCCCCCGCGCCTTTGTAGCCGAAGCGTCCCGGCGCGGGCAATGGAGAGGAAGCAGGGCCTCAGCTGCGCAGGCCGACCCCGCGCTTGAGCAGCCACAGGCCCAGCGCACTGAGCGCGGCCACGAAGCCGAGCATCAGGCTGTACGACACCCACAGCGGCACGTCCGACACGCCGAGCAGGCCGTAGCGGAACGCGTTGACCATGTAGAAGATCGGGTTGGCATGGGTCAGCGCCTCGGCCCACGGCGGCAGCAGCTTCACCGAGTAGAACACGCCGCCCAGGTAGGTCAGCGGCGTGAGGATGAAAGTCGGCACGATGGCGATGTCGTCGAACTTCTTGGCGTACACCGCGTTGACGAAGCCGGCCAGCGAGAAGATCGTCGCGCCCAGCAGCACCGTGGTGAAGGTGACGAACGGGTGCGGCATGCTCACGCGCGTGAAGAACATCGAAATGATCAGCACGATGACGCCGACCATCAGGCCGCGCAGCACCGCGCCGGACACGTAGCCGGTGAGGATCACCCAGCTCGGCATCGGGCTGACCAGCAGCTCCTCGACGTGGCGGCCGAACTTGGCGCCGAAGAACGAGGAGGAAATGTTGCCGTAGCTGTTCTGGATCACGCTCATCATCACCAGGCCCGGGACGATGAAGTCCATGTACTTGATGCCGTCCATCGTGCCCACGCGCGAGCCGATGAGGCCGCCGAAGATCAGGAAGTACAGCGTCATGGTGATCGCCGGCGGCACCAGCGTCTGGCCCCAGATGCGCAGGATGCGGTTGACCTCGCGGCGCACGATGGTGCCCAGTGCGACGAGGTTGCGCTGGGCGTTGGAAATTTCCGTGGTGGTCTGCGTCATGTCGTTCATGCCACCTGCTCCGGCGGCGTCTGCGAGGTGCTGTCCTGCGCGTTCTCGCCGGTGAGGCGGACGAACAGTTCTTCCAGCCGGTTCGACTTGGTGCGCATGGAGCGCACGCGGATGCCCGCATCGCCCAGCGCGGCGAACACGCGGTTGAGGTCCATCGCGCGCGGCATCTCGATGTCGAGCGTGTGGTCGTCCGTGGCGGTCAGCGTCGTGCCCTCGATGACAGGCAACTGCGCGGGCAGCGTGCCGTCGATGTCGAGCAGGAAGCCTTCCACGTCGAGCTTGGCCAGCAACGCCTTCATCGGGCCCTGCTCGACGATGCGGCCGCGGTCGATGATGGCGAGGTTGCGGCACAGGCTTTCCGCTTCCTCCAGGTAATGCGTGGTGAGGATGATCGTCGTGCCGGCGGCGTTGATCTCCTTCAGCGTCTTCCACATGCCGCGGCGGATCTCGATGTCCACGCCCGCGGTGGGTTCGTCCAGGATCAGCAGACGCGGCTGCGTCATCATTGCGCGCGCGATCATCAACCGGCGCTTCATGCCGCCGGAGAGCGTGCGGCTCATCACCGTCGCCTTCTCCCACAACTGCGCGCGCTTGAGTTCCACTTCGGCGCGCTCGATCGCCTGCGCGCGCGGCACGCCGTAGAAGCCCGCGTAGTTCACGAGGATGTCGAGCGGCTTTTCGAACATGTTGAAGTTCAGCTCCTGCGGCACCAGGCCGATCAGGCGCATCGCCGCATCGCGGTTGCGCGCCAGGTCGACACCGAAGATGGAGACCGAACCTTCGCTGAGGTTCACCAGCGAACTGACGATGCCGATCAGCGTGCTCTTGCCGGCGCCGTTGGGGCCGAGCAGGGCAAAGAAATCGCCAGGGGCGACGTCGAGCGAAACGCCCTTGAGCGCCTGGACGCCCTTCTTGCCGGCGCCGAGGTCGTAGGTCTTGCGCAGGTCGCGCACGGAAAGGGCGGGAGCGGTGGGGACCGCACCGGTGTGCGCGGAAACGTGCGCAGGAACAGGGGTTGCCGGGGTCATTCGAGAGGGCCTGCGCCGCGGCCTCGCGGCGATAGACGGTAGTATAGGCGCCCGCGCGTGGCCACTCCGGCCACAGACTGTTGCAGCTTCATTGGTACCGCCGTGGCCATCCAGCACTTCCCGCTCAAACTCGTCTCCCGCCGCATGCTGGCCCCCAGCGTGGGCCACTACACGTTCGTGCGTGACGACGGGCAGCCACTGGATTTCATCCCCGGCCAGTTCATCCAGGTGCATTTCCAGTACGCCGACGGCGCCGCGACCAAGCGCAGCTATTCGCTGGCGACCATCCACGAGCACGCGCTGGGCCCGGGCGAGGCGGTGGAGATCGCGGTGAGCTACGTGCCCGGCGGCGCGGCGACGGCGCTGTTCGAGGGACTGGAGGACGGCGGCCGCGTCGATGCAAGCGGTCCGTTCGGGCGCTTCTGCCTGATGCCGGGCGACACCAATGCGCGCTATCTGCTGATCGGCACCGGAACCGGCGTCACGCCGTATCGCGCGATGCTGCCGCAGCTGGAAGCGCTGATCCGCGAGCGCGGCGTGCGCGTGGTGCTGCTGTTCGGTGCACGCAACCCGGAAGAACTGCTGTACGGCGAGGAGTTCCGCGCCTTCGCCAACAAGCACCCGGAGCACTTCCGCTTCGTGCCGTGCTTCTCGCGCGAGCTGCCGGCCAAAGGCTCGCCGCATGCGCACGAGGACGTGCGCCGCGGCTACGTGCAGCAGTTCCTGGATGAGTTCGGCCCGAACGCGACCGACGACATCGCCTACCTGTGCGGCAACCCCAACATGGTCGATGCCTGCTTCGAAGCGTTGAAGGGCCACGGCCTGCCGGTGCCGCAAGTGCGTCGCGAGAAGTACGTCAGCAGCAAATGAGCCAGGCCCCGGCCGACGCGATGGATCGCGAATCGGGGCCGGTGCCGTGGCCCGGGGCCGAACCCGTCGTGGTTCCTCGCCGGCACTGGCGATGGTGGAAGTTCGCTTTGTGGTTGTTGAGCGCCGGCCTGTCGCTGGCGCTCATCACCGGCGCGTCCTACCTCAAGGACGGCGAAGTCCTCACGGTGCTGTTCCTTCTGGTGCCGTCGTACTGGTTGCACATCGTGCTGCACGAATCCGGTCACGCGCTGGCCGGCATGGCGTGCGGCATGCGCCCGATCGCCTTCGGCATCGGCGCGTTCCGTTTCGAACGCGGCCTGTCCGGCTGGCGCTGGCGCCATGGCGGCGCGATCGCCGGCGTGGGTGGCTTCGCGATGCTGCTGCCGGCCGGTGGACGCGGCCATCGTCGTCGCGATGCCGCCTTGTACACGCTGGGTGGTCCGCTGACGACGCTGGCCGTGACGGTCGCGGCGATCGCGATGGTGTCGTCGATGGAGATCCCTTCGGCGTCGCGTGCGTTCTTCCTGGCCATCGCCGTGATCGGCGTTCCCGGTGTCGCCGTGAACCTGATGCCCCTGACGGTCCACGGCTGGCAGAACGACGGCCGCCTGCTGCTGGACCTGATGCTCGGACGTCCGAATGCCCTGGTGGCGCAGCGTCTGCGCGCGGCCGCCGCGCTCTCGCTCGCCGGCGTGCGGCCCCGCGACTGGCCGGCCGACGTGGTGCCCTTCGATATCCCGGACACTGGCCCGCTGCGCGCCAATGCGTTGCTGATGCACCTGGGATGGGCCGACGATGCAGGCGACCGCGCGTTGGCGGATCGCGCCGCGGCCGCGTTGGCGGATGGCTTCTGGACGGCACCGGCCGCGCTGCGTCCGCACCTCGCGCTCGCACTTGCGGGACATGCCATTCGCTCCGGCGATGGCGGCGCGGCGCGCGCATGGCGGCCTTACTGCGACGGCGGCCTGCTGCATATGGGCGCCGGACGCGCGTGGCTCGATGCCGCGCTGGCCGTCGATGCGGGAGAGTTCGAGGCGGCTTGCGTCGGCGTCGCATTCGCGCGGCTGGAGGTGGCGCGAATGCATGACATCGCCGGCGCGCGGATC
The DNA here is from genome assembly GCF_016735495.2 of Lysobacter sp. MMG2. Classification (GTDB taxonomy): domain Bacteria; phylum Pseudomonadota; class Gammaproteobacteria; order Xanthomonadales; family Xanthomonadaceae; genus Lysobacter_J. The sequence continues at coordinate 376,706 of NZ_JAERQY020000003.1, read as the reverse complement.
CTGGCCGAGCACCTCGACGCGCTGGACGTGCGCATCCAGCGCGCGCGAAGCAGCAGCGTGCAACCCGCGCTGCCCACCACGTAAGCTCGGCACTGCGATGGCGGCAGGCGTTCCCGCCGCGCCGTCGCTCTGTCACGCTTGCTCGGCAGCCGTCCATCGCAGAGGAACGAATGCACGTCCATCCCTCACGCATCGCAGCGCTCGTCGCGGCCTGTTTACTCGCCGGCTGCGGCGGGACGGCGCCGGGCGACTCCGCGAAGTCCACCGATGCCGCGATCCGGCATTTCGGCTCCATCGCATTCGAACCCTGCACACTCTCCAGCCCGCTGGCGCCATCGAGCATCGACGCGCAATGCGCGCGCTTCGACGTGCTCGAGGATCCGCAGCAGCGCGACGGCCGCAAGATCGCGTTGAACATCGCGTGGCTGCCCGCGAGCGACAAGGGCAGCACCGCGCCTGATCCGGTGTTCTTCCTCGCCGGCGGGCCGGGGCAGGCGGCGACGGAGTATGCCGCCGAGATCGACATGGCCCTGCGCGAAGTGCGCAAGCACCGCGACATCGTGTTGATCGACCAGCGCGGCACGGGCAGGCTCAGCCCGCTGGTGTGTCGCGATGCGAACGGCCGCGAGCTTTCGCTGTCCACGCAGGACGAAGCCGACGCCGATGCCATCGCCGCCTACGCCGCGCGTTGCGCACAGGCGCTGCAGGACAAGGCCGATCCGCGTCTGTACACCACCACGCAGGCGGTGTCGGACCTGGATGCCGTGCGCGCGGCGCTGGGCGTGGAGCAGGTGAACCTCGTCGGCGTTTCCTACGGCACGCGCGTGGCGCAGCAGTTCGCCGCGCGCTTCCCGCGTCATACGCGTTCGCTGGTGCTCGACGGTGTCGCGCCGAACGATCTGGTGGTGGGCGGCGAGTTCGCGCGCACCTTCGAGCGTGCGTTGGAGTTGCAGTCGGCGCAGTGCCAGTCGCTGCCCAGTTGCAGCAAGCGCTACCCGCGCGATCTGCGCACGCAGCTGCGCGGGCTGAAGACGCGCCTGGAAACGGCGCCGGTGCAGGTGGAGTTCCGCGATCCGGCCACGGCGCAGAAGCGGCGCGATACGCTCACCGCCGATACCGTCGTCGGGCTCACGCATCTGTTCTCGTACATGCCGCAGATGATGTCGTTGATGCCGGTGGTGATCGACGAGGCCGACCGCGGCGAGTACGCGCCGCTGATGGCGCTGGCGCAGCTGGCCACGCGCAGCATGGACGGGCGCATGTCGCGTGCGATGCAGTGGTCGGTGATCTGCGCCGAAGATGCCGATCGTTTCCATCCGGACCCGAAGGATGCCGATACCGTGCTCGGCGCGGAAACGGGTCCGTCGTTCTTCGCTGCCTGCAAGGCGTGGCCGCACGGCACGCGTCCGGCGGATTTCGACACGCCGCTTCGTTCCAACGTGCCGGCGCTGTTGCTGTCGGGCGAGATCGATCCGGTCACGCCGCCGGCCTATGGCGAGCGCGTGCTGAAGGGTCTGCCGAACGGCCGCCATTTCGTGCTGCGCGGCCAGGGCCACAACGTCGGCGCGGTGGGATGCCTGCCCAAGCTGGTGGGCCAGTTCATCGAATCGCTCGATGCGAAGTCGCTCGATGCGCGCTGCCTGGATTCGATCGGCTACGTGCCGCCGTTCACCGGGTTCAACGGATGGGAGCCGTGACCGCATGATCCTCGCCCAGGACCTGCACAAGACGTTCAAGACCCGCACCGGGCCCGTGCGCGCCGTCGATGGCGTGCACTTCGAGGCGCGCGACGGCGAGATCACCGGCCTGCTCGGCCCCAACGGCGCCGGCAAGACCACGACCCTGCGCATGCTCTACACGCTGATGACGCCCGATGCCGGACAGGTGCTGGTGGACGGCGTGGATGCCGCGCGCGATCCGGCCGCAGTGCGGCGCGCGCTCGGCGTGTTGCCGGACGCGCGCGGCGTGTACAAGCGCCTGACAGCGCGCGAGAACATCGCCTACTTCGGCGAGCTGCACGGCATGTCGAAGCAGGCCATCGCGCAGCGCACGCAGGTGCTGGCCGATGCGTTGCAGATGCACGACATCCTGGATCGCCAGACCGAAGGGTTCTCGCAGGGCCAGCGCACCAAGACCGCGATCGCGCGCGCCCTGGTGCACGACCCGCGCAACGTGATCCTGGATGAACCGACCAACGGCCTGGACGTGATGACCACGCGCGCGATGCGCGGGTTCCTGCAACAACTGCGCGAGGAAGGACGCTGCGTGATCTTCTCCAGTCACATCATGCAGGAGGTGGCGGCGCTGTGCGATCGCATCGTGATCATCGCGCAGGGCCAGGTCGTCGCCTCCGGCACCGCCGATGAGCTGCGCGCGCAGACGGGCGAGTCGAACCTGGAGGACGCGTTCGTCAAGGCGATCGGCTCGGACGAGGGCCTGCACGCATGAGTGCGACGACGACCCGCTCGGGAATGTTCGCCGCGATGTGGGCGGTGATGCGCAAGGAGCTGCGCGACATCTCGCGCGACCGGCGCACGCTGGCGCTGGCGCTGTTTCTCGGGCCACTGCTGTATCCGGCGCTGATGATCGGCATGAGTTCGCTCGCCGAATCGCGCGCACGCACGCAGCTCGACAGCGTGCTGGAGGTGCCCACCGTCGGCATCGAACGCGCGCCGAACCTGGTGGCGTTCCTTGCCACGCAGGGCATCCGCGCGGTGAAGGCGCCGGAGGACGTGGACGCGGCGATCGTGCGGCAGGAAGTGGACGTGGCGTTGCGCATCGATCCGGACTACGGCAACGACTGGCGCGCGGGCAAGCCGGCGCTGGTGGAGATCGTCTCCGATACGACGCGTCGCGACAGTGAGATTCCCGGCGCGCGCGTGCGCGCCGCATTGGCGGCGTACCGCGATCAGGTCGGCGCGCTGCGGTTGCTGGCGCGCGGCATCGATCCGTCGATCACGCGCGCCGTCAGCGTGGGCAGCCGCGACCTGGCCAGCGAGGACGCCAAGCGCGGGCTGCTGCTGTCGGCGATCATGCCGTACCTGCTGATCCTGCTGTCCTTCATCGGCGGCGCGCACTTGATCATGGACGCCACCGCCGGCGAGCGCGAACGTCAGTCCATCGAACCGTTGCTGGCCACGCCTGCTTCGCGTGGCGCCATCGTCAGCGGCAAGATCGCGGCGGCGTGTGCGATGGGACTGCTCTCGCTGGTGCTGACGTTGCTGGCATTCAAGATCAGTGCGCAGATGGGCACGGGCGTGGGCCGCATGTTCGATGTGAGCTTCACCGCGATCGGCCGCATGCTGCTGGTGCTGCTGCCGATGCTGTTCATCGGTACCACGCTGCTGACGTGGTTGTCGGCCGCGGCCAAGAGCATGAAGGAAGCGCAGAGCCACATGACCTGGCTGATGCTGCTGCCGATGATTCCGACGATCGCGCTGATGGTGAATCCGGTGAAGACGCAGCCGTGGCAGTTCATGGTGCCCTTCCTCGCGCAGAACCAGATGCTGCTGAAGGTGATCCGCGGCGAGGTCATCGACCTGCGCACCTGGGCGATTTACCTGGGCACGGGATTCGCCGTGGCGGCGCTGCTGTGGTTCGCGGCGGTGCGGCGTTATCACCAGGAGCGGTTGGCGATCTCCGGGTGAGACCAAGCGCTTGCGCGGGTGAGACCAAGCGCTTACGCGGCGCTGCCGCGTGCTTGGCCGGACGACCGGCCATGGATGGCCGGGCCGGGCTGTCCGGGGCCGGGTGCGTCGCGCCATGGACGGCGGCAGCCTCCTGTTCGAAGTTGCTTCACCACGCGGCAGCAGATGGTTTCCAGCTTGCGCTGGAATGACGGTGGCAGGGCCCATGGCGAAATGCCCGGACGTTGCGGGCCTGGGTCCCGGCCTTCGCCGGGATGACGTTTAGGGGGCTTCGCCGCTAACGCGGAATGCGCACAAAGAAAAAGGCCCGGCTTGCGCCGGGCCTTCCCTTGCAACGTGCTTCGCGGAGCGCCCGCGGTGAGCGTCAGTCCCCCAACCTTCGCTCGCCGCGCGGCGATCAGCTCTGCGGGTTGAAGCCGATGGTACGGCGCGTGGTGACCGGTGCATCCACCGGCTGGAAGCGCCACTTGCGCACGGCGTTGACCGCTTCGCGGTCGAAGATGCGCGCCGGGTTGGAACGCACCACGCGCGCGGCCGTGACCGAGCCGTCGGTGCCGACGGTGAACTCGACCTGCACCTCCCCCGAGGTGCCGGCGCGGAGTGCTTCCGGCGGATAACGCGGCGGCGGCATCGACAGCGGACGCAGGTCGCTGGCATCCGCGGTGGCCGGCGTCGCGGCGGCCTGGCGGGCGGCGGCGGCACGGGCGTCGGCGGCGCGCTGTTCGGCAGCGCGGGCCTCGGCGGCACGCTGCTGTTCGGCGGCGCGGTCGGCGGCGGCCTTGTCGTCGGCCTGCTTGCTGGCGGCCTGCTGCGCGGCGAGCTGCTTGGCGGCGTCTTCCTGCTGCTTCTTCTGGTCTTCCAGGCGCTTCTTCTCGAGTTCGACCTTCTTCTTGGCCTCTTCCTCGGCGGTCAGCTGCTGCTGGGCCGCACGCTTGGTCGTCGCGTCCTGCTGCGCGGCGATGCTGGTCTTCAGTCGGGCCAGGGCCGGATGCTGGGCATCGGCCTTCTCGAGCAGGGCGGCCAGTCGCTGGGCTTCGATGAAGTCCTCACGATTGACGCTCTGTTCGATGGCGATGACCGTCATCGGCAGCAGGTCGGTGAGTGCGCTGGAGACCGCGGCGTCCCCCGGCGCCTTGTCGCGCAGCGCCAGGTAGTACTCGACCGCGTTGTCCTCGGCCGGTGCGTACAGGCGGTTCTCCGCGTAGGCCTTGCGGGCGGCCTCGCGCAGCTGGTCCGCGGTCAGGGCCGACACCTTGGCCGATACCGCGGTTTCCGCGGTTACCGCGGGAGCGGCCGCCGTGGCGACCGGTGCAGCCGCGCCTTCCGGTGCGGGCTCTTCTTTCTGGCAGGCGGCCAGCGCGCAGCACAGGGCAAGCGCGACGGACAGCTGCGATACGACAGACAATCGGCGCGCACGCCGGTCTTGTGGATTAACGAACGTCATTGGCAAAGCTCCCCTGAAGTGCGCCGTCACGAGCACACGGGCACTAGATCGCGTGAGCGGCCCATGTTTGTCAAGCGAACGACGCCTTGAGCCTACCATCGGTCGGCCGCTCGTGGCCGGCCATCGCCCTGTTCAGTGCGGTCATGGCGTCCTGTAACGCGGCTTCCGGCAGGGTCCCGATCGGCCAGCAACGCCGCCAGCAGACGCCGGAATGGCGGAAAAGAAGCGCTGGCGCGCAGCACCCCGGCGCGCAGGGCGCGGGCCGGGGGGCGATCGTCGGTAAACAGCCCGACGACGCCGCGCGTGGCCAGATGCAACGGCGCGGTGGCCCGGCGATGGCCCCGGTCGTAGCGGTCCAGCAGCGCGGATGCGCCGGGATCGGCGCCGCTGGCGGCCGCATTGCGCAATAGCCCCGCGAGCCGTTCCACGCCGAGCAGCCCCAGGTTGAATCCGTGCGCCGTGACCGGATGCATGCCGACGGCGGCGTCGCCCACCAGCGCCACGCGCGTGGCGGCGAATCGCGTCGCCCAGGCGCCGACCAGCGGGTAGACGTGACGCGTGCCGACCTCCGAGACGGCGCCGAGCCGGCCATCGCACCGGCGCTCGATCTCCGTGGCGAAGGCCTCGTCGTCCAGCGCCTGCACAGCGCGCATCTGCGCGCCCGGCAGGGTGAGCACGATCGACGAGCGGCGGCCTTCCGGTGCGGCTCGACCCAACGGCAGGCGCGCGAGCGTGTGGCCGTGATCGAACCATTCCCAGGCGATGTCTTCGTGCGGTCGCTCGTGCGTCACCCGACACACGAGCATGGAACGGCCGAAGTCGTGCATGCGCGTGGCGATGCCCAGGGCGCGACGCGTCTCGGAGAAACGACCGTCGGCGGCGACCAACAGGCGGGAGGCGAACACGCGCCCGTCGTCGAGGCGGACCCGGGCGGTCGCGGCGTCGGTGTCGACGGCGGCCACACGGACGCCGGCCCGCAATTCGACATCGGGCGAGGCGGCTACGCACTCGAACGCCGCCGCGCGAATCGCGTGGTTCGGCACCAGCCAGCCGAGCGGGTCGGCGCCGGGATCGGAAGGGCCGATCTCCAGTGCGTCGTGGCTCGCGCCGTTGAACACGCGGGCCTGGCGCAGCGGATGCGTCTGGTCGGCCGGCAAGCGATTCCACAGCTGCAACCGTTGCAGGAAACGCACCGATCGCTGCGTGAGGCCGATCTCGCGGCCGTCGAACGCCGGCGCGCGCAATGCGGCTTCGGGCTCGCGGTCCAGCACGGTGATGCGCAGGCCGGTCCCGGAAAGCGCGCGGGCCAGGCACAGCCCCGCGGGGCCGGCGCCGATGATGGTTACGTCGGTGTCGATGGTCTGCATGTCGCACTCGCGCGGGGAACCGGCCCGCACTGTGCGCCCGCGTGGGTTGCCGGTGCCTTGATCCGCGTCAAAGCGCCCGGGCGGGCCTCATTTCCCGATGCAGAAGCTGGAGAAGATGTGGCCCAGCAGATCGTCGGCGTGGACGCGGCCGGTGATTTCGCCGAGCGCGTCGTGCGCCAGGCGCAGCGATTCGGCGGCGAGGTCGAGTGCTTCACGGTCCAGCTCGACGCGGGCCTGGGCGAGGTGTTCGCGCGCGATGGCGAGCGCGTCGACATGGCGCGCGCGTGCGGTGAAGGCACCTTCGCCCGCCTCCTCCGCATTGCCTTGTGCGAGCTGGCGCAGTTTCGCGTGCAGCGCGTCGATGCCGGCGCCCGTGCGCGCGGACACCTGCAGTGCATCGGGCTCGCCGGGCGCAACGGTGTCGAGCAGATCGGCCTTGTTGTGGATCCACACGCGCAGCGGCACGTCGGCGATGGCGTCGGCAACCGCCGCGCGACCGCCGCCCGGATCGCGTGCATCGAGCACGACGAGGGCGAGGTCGGCGCGCTGGAGTTCACCGCGTGCGCGGCGCATGCCTTCGCGCTCGATCGCATCACCGCCGTCGCGCAGGCCGGCGGTGTCGACCAGGGTGAGCTCGACGCCGTCGATGCGGATCGTCTCGTGCAGCAGGTCGCGCGTGGTGCCGGCGATGTCGGTGACGATGGCGCGGTCGCTGCCGGCGAGCACGTTGAGCAACGAACTCTTGCCGGCATTGGGCGGGCCCACGATCACCGCGTGGACACCGTCGCGCAGGCGGCGGCCGCGTTCGGCCGCCTTGAGCAGTTCCTCGAGCGCGAGCGTCGTGTCGGCCAGGCGCGCGCGCAGCTGGGCGCCACCGAGGGTGTCGATGGGTTCGTCGGCGAAGTCGATCGCGGCTTCGACATGCACGCGGATCGCGAGCAGTTCCTCGCCGATGGCGTCCACGCGGCGCGAGAACTCCCCGTCCAGCGCGCGGCGTGCCGCACGCGCGGCGCGCACGTCGGCGGCGGCGATGAGATCGGCGACGGCTTCGGCCTGGGCGAGGTCGAGGCGGCCTTCGAGGAAGGCGCGCTCGCTGAATTCGCCCGGTCGCGCGCGGCGTGCGCCGAGCGCGACGCAACGCGCGACCAGCTCGTGCAGCACCGCGGGACTGCCGTGCGCCTGCAGCTCGACCACGTCCTCGCCGGTGTAGCTGGCGGGCGAGGCGAAGAACAGCGCGATGCCGTCGTCGAGGGTCTCGCCCTGCGCATCGTGGAAGCGGACGTAGTGCGCCTGGCGCGGCGTGAGCGCGCGGCCGGCCACGGCTTCGGCGATGGTGCGCGAACGCGGACCCGACAGCCGCACGATGCCGACACCGCCTGCGCCCGGTGCGGTGGCTATGGCTGCGATGGTGTCGCGGTGTGCATCAGTCGGCATTGGGGTCGGGGTACTCCGTGAGGAATCGGCGTGCCTGGTCCATCGATTCTTCATCCTCGAAGACCATTTCGTGCAGCCAGTCGTGCGGGTTGGGCCGTCCTTCGAACGGGTGATCCATGCTGTTACTCCGGATGTGAGTAACAGTTCTTTTATCGCCCGGATCCGCCGACCAAAGTTAGAACAGCTTCGGCCCGCAAAAAAGAAGCCCGCCTTGCGGCGGGCTTCCATCTTCACTGTCCAGTCCGGACGATCAGGCCGCCTTGGCCGGCGCGTCGCTGTACTTCTTGATCATCCACCACTGCTGCAGCAGGCCCAGCGCGCCGTTGGTGACCCAGTACAGCACCAGACCGGCCGGGAAGAAGGCGAACATCACGCCGAACACCAGCGGCATGAACTGCATCATCTTGGCCTGCATGGGGTCCATGCCGGTGGTCGGGTTGAGCTTCTGCGTGAACCACATCACCGCGACGTTGATGATCGGCAGGATGAAGTACGGGTCGCGCGAGGTCAGGTCGGTGATCCAGCCGATCCACGGCGCGTGGCGCAGTTCCACCGACTCCGACAGCATCCAGTACAGCGCCAGGAACACCGGCATCTGCAGCAGGATCGGCAGGCAGCCGCCGACCGGGTTGATCTTCTCTTTCTTGTACAGCTCCATCATCGCCATCTGGAGCTTCTGCTTGTCGTCGCCGTAGCGCTCCTTGAGCTGCGCCATGCGCGGCTGGAACTTGCGCATCTTCGCCATCGACTTGTACTGCGCGGCCGACAGCGGGTACATCGCCAGCTTGATCAGGAACACCAGGCCGACGATCGCCCAGCCCCAATTGCCGACCAGACCGTAGATCTTCTCCAGCACCCAGAACAGCCAGCCGGCGATGGTGGCCATCACGCTGAAGCGGCTGAAGTCGATCGCGCGGTCCAGGCCCGGCACGTTCTGCGCTTCGATCGCCTTGACCAGCTTCGGGCCGACCCACAGGCGCGCGGAGGTTTCCACCGACTTGCCCGGCTCCACGGTGAAGGCCGGGCCCTTGGCGGAGATCGTGTACCGGCCGTCGGCCTGGCTCAGCGAGAACAGCGCGGCCTGGTCGGGCTGCGGGATCCAGCTGCTGAAGAAGTGGTGCTGGAGCATGCCGATCCAGCCGCCGGTGCTCTGCTGGTCGAGCGGACCGTCGCCGGCGAAGTCTTCGTACTTGCGGCGGTCGTACTTGTCGGTGGTCGTGTACCACGCGGCGCCTTGGAAGCTGTACTGCTCGGCGCTCATCGGGCCCTTCTTCACCAGCGCGCGCGGGACGCGGCTGAGATCGCGATAGACGTATCCCTGCCACGGCGCGGTGCCGGCGTTGACGACTTCATCCTTGATCTTCACCACGTAATCGCCGCGGGTGAAGGTGAAGGTGCGGCGGATGGTCACGCCGTTCGGGCCGTTCCACACGAACGGCACGGAGACGTTGCGCTCGCCCTGCGCGAGGGTGAACTCGCGCGCGGCGCCTTCGGGCACGAACACCGAGCGCGTCGCCGCAGGCCCCTGCTCGATCCAGCCGCTGCGGGCAACGAAGAAGTTGGTGGCGTCGTCCGCGAACAGGCGGACCGGCGGGCTGTCGCGGTCGGCCGTCATCGGGAACTTCAACAGATCGGCCTGGCGCAGTTCGCCGCCGTCCATGACGACCTTGAGCACGTCGGTGGTGACCGTCACCGTGGGCACGGCCGCCGTGGCGGATGCGGCGGGCGTCGCCGCGGGCAGCGCGCCGGATGCGGACGGAATCGCGCCGGTGCCATCGGCCGCGGCGGGAACGGGCCCGCCGGCGACGGCGGTCGTCGTCTGGGCCTGGACCGGCGGGGCGGCCTTCTCCTTGCCCCACTCCATCCACAGCAGGGTCGCCACCATCAGCCAGGCGAAGATCAGGAAGACACGGGTCTGGTTCATGGGCGACAGGCAGGCTCAGCCGCGATCAACGTGCGGCGCAGGGGCGGAAGGGGAAGCGGCCGGCATTGTGCCGGGCGCGGGTGACAGGGGCAACGCGGCGGGCGTGAGGGCCCCGCTGCGCTGGAGCAGACCCTGGAAGGCGGCCACGAGTTCCGGGCCGCTGGCGGCGCGTGCGGCCGGTCGTGCGACCACGACGTAATCACCCGCGGCGAGCTGGTCGCGCAGGTGACGGAAGGTATCGCGTAGGACGCGCTTGATGCGATTGCGGCCGACGGCGTGAGGATCGACCTTGCGCGACACGGCCAGTCCCAGGCGTGCGGGCACGTCGCTGGCTTGCCAATGCAAAGCCAGCACGGGCAGCGCAACGCGCCGGCCGTGCTGGAAGATGCGGTCGAAATCGGATCGCGCGCGGACCCGCGCGCTGCGCGGGAAGCGGGCCGACGTCATGAAGCGTTACCGGCGAGGGGCCGGTGGGCTGCTGCCGTGAAACGGCAGCGGCGGCGCTCAGGCGGTGAGACGCTTGCGGCCCTTGGCGCGACGACGGGCAAGAATCTTGCGGCCATCGGCGGTCGCCATGCGGGCACGGAAGCCGTGGTCGCGCTTGCGCTTGAGGTTGCTGGGCTGATAGGTGCGCTTGGTGGCCATGGTCCGGCTCTGCGTAAACGACGTAAATGGACCGCGGATTCTAGCGGGCTTTGGACAATCCGGTCAACCCGGCGTCCGGGCCGCAACGTGCGGGCACGGCGCGGGTGCGCAGTGTACCGGGGATTCGTGCGACCCAAGGGGAACCGCGCAGGGCAACGCCATTCGTCGGATTGCGCCACGAAACAACATGCCGACGCGGCATCTCGATCGGAACGAAGGGACCCAGCCCCCTGAGTCAGGGGGCGCTTCGCGCGCAGCGCGGAGCGGGGTCTGGGAGTGCGGGCATGGGGCCCAAAGTTCGCAACGCGAACTTTGGGGGCGCAGCCGGCGGAGCCGGCCGCGCCTGTGGACTACCTGTTAACGGACCTGTGGACAAGTCCTGTTCCGCGCCCGGTCGCGGTGTTAGTCTGGCCGCCACCCCCCGACCCGTTCGCCGCGATTCGTACATCGCGCGGCGGGATGCTTTTCGCCGTGGTTTGCCGGCGCTTCGTCGCCGGTCGCTCAAGAGAAGAAGATTTCCGAACCGATGGATGCCTGGCCCCGCTGCCTCGAACGCCTTGAAGCCGAACTCCCGGCCGAGGATGTCCACACCTGGCTCAAGCCCCTGCAGGCGACCCAGCGCGATGACATGACGGTGCTCTACGCACCCAACGCTTTCGTCGTCGAACATGTGCGCGAACGCTACCTCTCGCGTATCCGCGAGCTGCTGGCCTACTTCGCCGGCAGCGGCGAGGTGAGCCTGGAGATCGGTTCCCTCCCGCGCGCCGCGCCGCCCGCGCCGGAGCCGGCCGCACTGGTCGCGCCCACCACGCGTGCCGTGCCGAGCGAGCCGTTCAACGGCCACCTCGACAACCACTACACCTTCGAGAATTTCGTCGAGGGCCGAAGCAACCAGCTCGGCCGCGCCGCCGCCTGGCAGGCCTCGCTCAAGCCGGGCGACCGCTCCCACAACCCGCTGCTGCTGTACGGCGGCACGGGCCTGGGCAAGACGCACCTGATGTTCGCCGCCGGCAACGCCATGCGCGCGGCGAACCCGAAGATGCGCGTGCTCTATCTGCGCAGCGAGCAGTTCTTCAGCGCGATGATGAAGGCGCTGCAGGACAAGACCATGGACGCGTTCAAGCGCCAGTTCCAGCAGGTCGACGCGCTGCTGATCGACGACATCCAGTTCTTCGCCGGCAAGGACCGCACGCAGGAGGAGTTTTTCCACACCTTCAACGCGCTGTTCGACGGCAAGCAGCAGATCATCCTCACCTGCGACCGTTACCCGCGCGAAGTCGAAGGCCTGGAGCCGCGCCTGAAGTCGCGCCTGGCCTGGGGCCTGAGCGTGGCGATCGAGCCGCCGGACTTCGAGACGCGCGCGCAGATCGTGCTGTCCAAGGCTCAGGAGCGCGGCGCGCACATTCCCGAGGAAGTCGCGTTCCTGATCGCCAAGAAGATGCGCAGCAACGTGCGCGATCTGGAAGGTGCGCTCAACACGCTTGCCGCGCGCGCCAATTTCACCGGCCGCGCGATCACGGTGGAGTTCGCCCAGGAAACCCTGCGCGACCTGCTGCGCGCACAGCAGCAGGCCATCGGCATTCCCAACATCCAGAAGACCGTGGCGGACTACTACGGCCTGCAGATGAAGGATCTGCTGTCCAAGCGCCGCACGCGCTCGCTGGCGCGCCCGCGCCAGATGGCGATGGCGCTGGCCAAGGAACTGACCGAACACAGCCTGCCGGAGATCGGCGACGCCTTCGCCGGCCGCGACCACACCACGGTGCTGCATGCCTGCCGTCAGATCCGCACGCTGATGGAGACCGACGGCAAGTTGCGCGAAGACTGGGACAAGCTGATCCGCAAGCTCAGCGAGTGAGGTCGAAGCGGTCGCAGCGCAAAGCGGCGGCCGCCGATACATACTTATCCCCGTTCGCGCGGGGCAAGCCGTGTATGGTGCGGGCACAAGTTGTGGACAGTTTCGACATCGCGCCGGTGCGCTAGAGTTGTCCACAGTTTGTCCGCTGGTTGCAGGGCCAGTTCTACCGAAGTTTCAACAGCAATAAAAATCTTGGTAATCAATAGCTTGGGGTGGTTTTCCCGGATTTTCGGCGACACCATCACCACCATGCTTTTGATTTATTCCACATACTTAGTAATGGCACGGGGACGGGGTCCGCATGCGTTTTTCCCTTCAACGCGAAGTCTTTCTCAAGCCGCTCGCTCAAGTCGTCAACGTCGTCGAGCGCCGCCAGACCCTGCCGGTGCTGGCCAATCTGCTGGTACAGGTGAAGGACGGACAGCTCTCGCTGACCGGTACCGACCTGGAAGTGGAGATGGTCTCTCGCGTACTGGTGGACGACGCGCAAGACGGCGAGACCACGATCCCGGCACGCAAGCTGTTCGAGATCGTTCGTGCCCTGCCCGACGGCAGCAAGGTCACCGTCTCGCAGTCGGCGGAAAAGATCACCGTCCAAGCGGGACGTTCGCGCTTCACGCTGTCGAGCCTGCCGGCCAATGATTTCCCGTCGATCGACGAGGTCGAGGCCAACGAGCGCGTCCGCGTGCCGGAAGCGGCACTGAAGGAACTGATCGAGCGCACCGCGTTTGCGATGGCGCAACAGGACGTGCGCTACTACCTCAACGGGTTGTTGTTCGACCTGCGCGAGTCCTCCCTGCGCTGCGTGGCCACCGACGGCCATCGCCTGGCGCTGTGCGAGTCGCCCCTGGAAAACGGCGGCCAGACCAAGCGCCAGCTGATCGTGCCGCGCAAGGGTGTGCAGGAACTGCAGCGTCTGCTGGAAGGCGGCGAGCGCGAGGTGGAACTGGAGATGGGCCGTGGCCATCTGCGCGTGAAGCGGGACGATGTCACCTTCACGAGCAAGCTCATCGATGGCCGTTTCCCGGATTACGAAGCGGTGATTCCGATCGGCGCCGACCGCGAGATCCGCATCGACCGCGAAGTGCTGCGTGCGTCGCTGCAGCGCGCTGCGATCCTGTCGAACGAGAAGTACCGCGGCGTGAGGCTGGAAGTCTCGCCGGGCCAGCTGAAGATCAGCGCCCATAACCCGGAGCAGGAAGAGGCGCAGGAAGAAGTCGAAGCCGACACCCGAGTCGACGACCTGGCGGTGGGCTTCAACGTGAACTACCTCCTCGACGCGCTGAGCGCGCTGAAGGACGAGCACGTGGTCATCGCCCTGCGCGACGCCAACTCCTCGGCCCTGGTGCGGGAAGCCGCTAACGATCGCTGCCGCCATGTCGTGATGCCGCTACGCCTCTGACGCGACGTTTCACGTGGAACATCGACGCCCGGCCTTGTGCCGGGCGTTTTGTTTTGTCGCTCCGCTAAACTGGGCCCAATGCACGTCACCCGACTCGAGCTGCGCCAACTGCGCCGTTTCCAGGAAGTCCGCCTCGATCCCGCCCCTGGCCTGAACCTCATCACCGGCGACAACGGCGCGGGCAAGACGTCCGTGCTCGAAGCCCTGCATCTGATGGCCTACGGCCGCAGTTTCCGGGGGCGCGTGCGGGATGGCTTGATCCGGGCGGGCGAACCGGGCCTGGAGGTCTTTGTCGAATGGCAGGAACGTCTGGGAGCGCTGTCTTCAACGCCTTCAGGCGCACGGACGCGCCGCGCGGGCCTTCGACATACCGGGCAGGAATGGACCGGCCGGCTAGACGGAGCCAGCGTCGGCCAGCTGGGCGACCTCTGTGCGGCCTTGGCAGTGGTGACCTTTGAGCCCGGGAGCCATGCGCTTATCACCGGCGGTGGTGAATTCCGCCGGAGGTACCTCGATTGGGGACTGTTCCACGTGGAACATGACTTCCTGTTGATCTGGCGGCGCTACAACCGTGCACTCAAGCAGCGCAACGCGCTCCTGAAGGCGCGGGCCCGCGATGCACAGCTTGATGCCTGGGATCATGAGCTGGCAGAAGCCGGCGAGCCGCTGGGCCGCTTCCGCGAGCGCTACCTCGATCTCCTCCAGCCCCGGTTCGAAGCCTTGCTCGCCGAGCTGGCCCCGGCGTTGGGCCTGAGCCGGATGGAGTACATCCCGGGCTGGCGTCGGGACGAGATGTCGTTAGCCGACGCGCTCCTGCTGGCACGCGACCGCGACGTGGCCTCGGGCTTCACCAGTGTCGGCCCGCACCGTGCGGATTGGCGGGTCGTGTTCGGTGCCCTTCCCGGCCGGGAGGCCCTGTCGCGCGGGCAATCGAAGCTGACCGCCCTGGCCGCCTTGCTGGCGCAGGCGGAGCACCACGATGCGGTGCAGGGCGAATGGCCGGTGGTGGCGCTGGACGACCTTGCATCCGAACTGGATCGCCACCATCAAGGTAGGGTCCTGGCTCGCCTCCAGGCCAGCGGCGCGCAGGTGTTCATCACCGGCACCGAGCGCCCACCGGGGCTTTCGATGGATACGCCGATTCATATGTTCCACGTGGAACAAGGCGCAGTCGTCGCCGTTGAATCCTGATCCATCCCTCCCGACTGCTGGGTCAACCAGCGTCCGGAGTCCGACTGCTATACTCTCAATCACTATAGCTAATGTGTTTCGACGCGCCCGGCCCCGCCGACGACCGCGTCGACGGAGCCTGTTGCCGCATGACCCACATCGAGCACGATCCTTCGCAAGATCCGTCCGTCGCTACCCCCGTCGCTGCCCCCCAGACCTACGACTCCAGCAAGATCACGGTCCTGCGTGGTCTGGAAGCCGTGCGCAAGCGTCCGGGCATGTACATCGGCGACGTGCACGACGGCACCGGCCTGCACCACATGGTGTTCGAAGTGGTCGACAACTCGATCGACGAGGCGCTTGCCGGCCACGCGGACGAAGTGACGGTCACGCTGCACGTCGATGGCTCCTGCTCGGTGTCCGACAACGGCCGCGGCATTCCGGTGGACATCCACAAGGAAGAAGGCGTTTCGGCGGCTGAGGTGATCCTCACCGTGCTGCACGCAGGCGGCAAGTTCGACGACAACAGCTACAAGGTTTCCGGCGGCCTGCACGGTGTGGGCGTTTCCGTCGTCAACGCGCTGTCCGAAACGCTGTGGCTGGACATCTGGCGCGACGGCCACCACTACCAGCAGCAATACGCATTGGGCGAGCCGGTTTACCCGCTCAAGCAGCTTGAAGCCTCGGATCGTCGCGGCACGACACTGCGCTTCCTGCCGGCCAAGGAAATCTTCACCGACATCGAATTCCACTACGACATCCTGGCCCGTCGTCTGCGCGAGCTGTCGTTCCTGAATTCCGGCGTCAAGATCACGCTCACCGACGAGCGCGGCGAAGGCAAGCGCGATGTCTTCCAGTACGCCGGCGGCATTGCCTCGTTCGTCGAACACCTGGCGCAGCTGAAGAACCCGCTGCATCCCAACGTCATCTCGGTGTCCGGCGAAATGAACGGCATCACGGTGGACGTCGCCCTGCAGTGGACCGACGCCTACCAGGAAACCATGTTCTGCTTCACCAACAACATCCCGCAGAAGGACGGCGGCACCCATCTCATCGGCTTCCGTGCCGCGCTCACGCGCACGTTGTCGAACTACATCGAACAGAACGGCATCGCCAAGCAGGCGAAGATCACGCTGTCGGGCGACGACATGCGCGAAGGCATGATCGCCGTGCTGTCGGTGAAGGTGCCCGACCCGAGCTTCTCCTCGCAGACGAAGGAGAAACTGGTCAGTTCCGAGGTTCGCCCGGTGGTTGAAAGCACGTTCGGCGCACGTTTGGAGGAGTTCCTGCAGGAACACCCCAACGAGGCGCGTGCCATCGCCGGCAAGATCGTCGACGCCGCCCGTGCACGCGAGGCTGCGCGCAAGGCGCGCGACCTGACGCGTCGCAAGGGTGCGCTCGACATCGCCGGCCTGCCCGGCAAGCTGGCCGACTGCCAGGAGAAGGACCCGGCGCTGTCCGAGCTCTTCATCGTCGAGGGTGACTCCGCAGGCGGCTCGGCCAAGCAGGGCCGCAACCGCAAGACGCAGGCGATCCTCCCGCTCAAGGGCAAGATCCTCAACGTCGAGCGCGCCCGCTTCGACCGCATGCTCGGCAGCGCGGAAGTCGGCACGTTGATCACCGCGCTCGGCACCGGCATCGGCAAGGACGAGTACAACCCGGACAAGCTGCGCTATCACCGCATCATCCTGATGACCGACGCGGACGTGGACGGCAGCCACATCCGCACGCTGCTGCTGACGTTCTTCTACCGGCAGATGCCGGAGCTGATCGAGCGCGGCCACGTCTACATCGGCCTGCCGCCGCTGTACAAGATCAAGCAGGGCAAGAACGAGCTCTACCTCAAGGACGACGCGGCGCTGGATGCGTACCTGGCGAACAACGCCGTCGAAGGCGCTTCGCTGGTGCCGGCCGTCAACGAGCCCGCGATCGAAGGTGCCGCGCTGGAGAGGCTGCTGCTGGCCTACGCCCATGCGCGCGAGGCGATCGCACGCAACGCGCATCGCTACGACCCGAGCGTGATCGAAGCGCTGATCGATTCGATCCCGCTCGATGCCGCCGCGCTGTCCGACCATGCCGCGCTGCGCCGCGAGTTCGACGCACTGGAAGGTCGCCTCAACCGCGGCGGCCTGGGCAGGCCGCGCTACAAGCTCGAGCTGCACGAAGGCGCCGGCCAGCCGGCACTGCTGGTCAAGCGCCTGCACATGGGCGAGGAACTGACGCAGGTGTTGCCGCTGTCGATCTTCGAAGCCGGCGAGCTGCGTTCGGTGCGCGAAGCGGCCGCCCAACTGCACGGGCTGATCCGCGAGGGCGCGCAGATCGTGCGTGGCAACCGCGCCCAGCCCATCAACAGCTTCGCCCAGGCGCAGACCTGGTTGCTGGAAGAAGCCAAGAAGGGCCGCCAGATCCAGCGTTTCAAGGGCCTGGGCGAAATGAACCCCGAGCAGCTGTGGGAGACCACGGTCAATCCCGAGACCCGCCGCCTGCTGCAGGTGCGGATCGAGGATGCCGTCGCGGCCGACCAGATCTTCGCCACGCTCATGGGCGATGTCGTCGAACCGCGTCGCGAGTTCATCGAAGACAACGCGCTCAAGGTCGCCAACCTCGACGTTTGATGCCCGCGCTGCATGCCGGGGCGCCTGAACGGCCCCGGCCCCGCCGCGCGCGGCCGTTCAGCCCATTGACGACGTGTTAATCCGGCGGGGGCTACAACCCCAACAGCCACTTCAGGGTGCCCCCATGAAACGCGTATTGCTTGGCCTTGCCGTTGCCAGCCTGGTGGTCGCCTGCGCGACCACAACCTCACCCACCGGCCGCACCCAGTACGTCGGCGCGGTTTCCCAGGACCAGCTGAACCAGCTAGGCGCGCAGGCCTTTACCGAGGCCAAGGCCAAGCAGAAGCTCAGCGCGGATGCGCGCCAGAACGCCTACGTGCGCTGCGTCGCCAATGCCATCACGGCCCAGCTGCCGGCCGGCTGGCAGAGCCAGTGGGAAGTCGCCGTGTTCGATGACAGCTCGCCGAACGCCTTCGCCCTGCCCGGCGGCAAGATCGGCGTGAACACCGGCATCTTCACCGTGGCCAAGAACCAGGACCAGCTCGCGGCGGTGATCGCCCACGAGATCGGCCACGTCGTGTCCCGCCACCATGACGAGCGCATCACGCGCCAGCAGGGCACCTCCACGCTGCTGGGCATCGGCAGCGCGATCCTCGGGACGGCCTATGGCTCAGGCGCCGGCAATGCGGCCAGCCAGGTCGGCGGCGCCGCGGCGCAGACCTTCTACCTGCTGCCCAACTCGCGCACGCAGGAGTCCGAGGCCGATGTGGTGGGCCAGCAGCTCGCCGCCAAGGCCGGCTTCGACCCCCGCCAGGCCGTGAATCTGTGGGAAAACATGATCGCCGCGGGGGGCAGCCGCCCGCCGCAGTGGCTCTCGACCCACCCGGACCCGCAATCGCGCATCAGCGAGCTGGGCGCACGGGCGGGCAGCCTGATGCCGACCTTCGAGCAGGCCCGCGCCTCGGGCCATACGCCGAAGTGCGGTTAACGAACCCGCGAATCCGGCACACAACCCCGTATCACAGGCCCGCGAGTTTCTGTTAGCGTGACGCCCCCCTGGCCCCGGTGCCATCGTCCCGCCCTGTCCATACGGGCGGCAGCAGATCTGAGGTGTTCGATGAACAAGTTTTCCCTCCGCAACCGCAGCATCCTGACCGCGGCCATTGGTGCCGTCCTGGTGCTCGGTGCGGTCAGCCAGGTCAATGCGCAGTCCGCGCAGGATCGCGCCGAGGAGCGCCGCTCGCGCCACGCGGAAAGCAAGCAGACCGCCAGCAAGCCGGCCGACGAGTACCCGAACGCCACGCGCCAGGTCGAGGCCAAGGCCTCGTCGAAGGGCGGCCCGAAGCTGCAGAAGATGATGAAGCTGTACGACGACGACAAGGCCGCCGAGGCCCGCGCCGCCGCCGACGAGATCATCGCCACCGAAGCCTTCAACGCATACGACCGTGCCTTCGCCGCTCAGATCGCGGCGCAGATTGCCTACGACGCCGATGACACCGCTGGCGCTAAGGCTTATCTGCAGAAGGCCATCGCCCTCAACGGCCTGGACAACAACGGCCATTTCGGCGCCATGTACATGCTCGCCCAGCTGCAGCTGCAGGATGAGCAGTACGCCGAATCGCTGAAGACCCTCGACACCTTCTTCGCCGAGACCAAGAGCACCAAGCCGGAGCAGCTCGTGGTGAAGGGCAACGCCCTCTACCGCATGGAGCGCTACCCGGAGGCCGCCGCGGTCCTCAAGCAGGCCATCGACGCCAGCCCGAACCCGAAGCCCGAGTGGCAGCAGTTGCTGATGGCCACCTACGCCGAGTCCGGCAACGCCGGTGAGGCCGCCAAGATGGCCGAAGCCGTCGCTGCCAAGAACCCGAACGACAAGCGTGCCCAGCTCAACCTGGCCGCCGTCTACCAGCAGGGCGAGCAGTACGACAAGTCGGCCGCTGTCCTCGAGAAGCTCCGCGCCAGCGGCCAGCTGACCGAAGACAAGGAGTACCGCCAGCTCTACGCCACGTACCTGAACATGGACGGCAAGGAGAAGGAGGCCATCTCGGTCATCAACGACGGCCTGCAGAAGGGCATCCTCAAGCCCGACTACCAGACCTACCTGGCCCAGGCGCAGGCGTACTATTTCTCCGATCAGGCCGGCCCGGCGATCGATGCTTACAAGAAGGCCGCTCCTCTGGCACCCGATGGTGAGGCTTACCTGAACCTCGCCCGAGTGCTGTGGCAGGAAGATCGCGTCCCCGAGGCTAAGGAAGCCGCCAAACAGGCCGTCGCCAAGGGAGTTAAGAAGCCCGACGACGCCAAGAAGATCCTCGCGCTGCCAAGCAAGTAATCGGCAAAGCGAATCCACTGATTTGCGTGGTTCCACGGCCGCAAATTGGTATATGCTAGGAGGTTCCCGCGACTCGAATGGGTCACGGGAATCGTATCTGACGGCCCGAGGCGCCCTGGCGTCCGGAATTACCTCCCGAGCTACGGCGCATGACGCAAGACCTCGAAATTCACGCTAGAAACGACGACGACCGCGACGGTCTGAACTGGGCGCGTATCGCCGGTATCACGATCGCGATCGCCTTCCACGTCGCGGCACTGCTGCTGCTTCTTGCTCCTATGGCGCCTCCGGCCCAGCAGCAGAAGGAAGAGGAGGTTACGTTCGTCAACCTCATCAAGCCGCCGCCGCCGCCCCCGCCGCCGCCGCCGCCGCCGCCGGAACCGCCGAAGGAGCTGAAGCCACCGCCGAAGCTCACTCCGCCGCAACCGACGCCGTTGCCGCCGCCTCCGGAAGAGCCGCCGATCGTGGTGGACGACCCGAGTCCGGTGGACGTCCAGGCGCCGCCGCCGAGCCCCCCGTCGCCGCCCGCACCGGCCACGACGATTGGTTCGAGCGTCGACCCGTCCTCGAAGCGGCTCAACCCGCCCAAGTACCCGCCGACGGAAGCCCGTCAGGGTATTGGTGGCACGGTCGTGCTGATCATCACCATCGACGGCTCGGGCAACGTGCTCGACGTCTCGGTCGAGAAGTCCAGCCGCAACCGCAACCTCGACCGTGCTGCGATGGATGCCGCCCGGAAGTGGAAGTTCAACCCGGAAATGCAGAACGGCGTTGGCGTCACCAGCCGCGTCCGCGTCCCGGTCGATTTCGTCCCGCCGACCTGATCGGGGTCACGGGATTCGTAGCAAGCACTCCGTAACACACTCCTTTTCCACGACATTTCAAAGGTAAGCGTCATGCTGCAGGAAACCACCACCGCTGCGACTGCTGGAGGCTCCAACGCCCAGGCACTTCAGCAGATGAGCTTCGCGCATCTGTTGCAGAACTTCGACTTCGTCGGCTGGGTCGTCTTCATCACTCTGGCGATCATGTCGATCCTGTCGATCTACTGGATCGTTGTGAACTTCGTGAAGAACCTGCGCCTGCGCGCCAGTTCGGATCGCGTCGTCTCCACGTTCTGGGAAACCCCGAACGCGCAGGACGCCATCCGTTTCATGGAAGAGCAGGGCCGTTTCGAGCCGTTCTCGAAGATCGCCCTCGACGCCGCCCAGGCGGCTGCCCACCACCAGCGTCACGAAGGTTCGCGTCTCGTCGAGTCGCTGAACCGTTCGGAGTTCGTTGACCGCGCGCTGCGCCAGGGCGTGACCCGCGAGTCCTCGAAGCTGGAAGCCGGCCTGACCGTGCTCGCCACCGTCGGTTCGACCGCTCCGTTCGTCGGTCTGCTCGGCACCGTGTGGGGCATCTACCACGCCCTGATCCGCATCAGCGCGACCGGCCAGGCTTCGATCGACGCCGTCGCAGGTCCCGTGGGTGAAGCGCTGATCATGACCGCCATCGGTCTGTTCGTCGCGATCCCGGCGGTGCTGGCGTACAACTTCTTCACCCGCCTCAACCGCGTCACGAACAACAAGTTCGATACCTTCGCGCACGACCTGCATGACTTCTTCGCCACCGGCTCGCGCGTCGGCGAAGTGGCTGCGAAGCGCTAAGCACTCGTTCTAACGACATCCTCTTGCAGCAGGTTGGAGTCTCGTAATGGCCTTCAGTACTGGCGATAGCGGCGGCCCGATGGCCGAGATCAATGTCACGCCCCTCGTGGACGTGATGCTGGTTCTGCTCATCATCTTCATGATCACCGCGCCCCTGATGTCGCATAAGGTCCAGGTCGATCTTCCCGAAGCGAATCTGGACAAGCGCGACAATCAGGCTCCGCCCACTCCGCCGATCAGCATCACGGTGGAAGACAACGGCAGCCTGTATTGGAACGACGAGCCGGTGACCAAGGATCTGCTTGAGAGTCGTCTGTCGATCGAAGCTCAGAAGACCCCGCAGCCGGCGATCAACGTCCGCGGCGATAAGACGACCAAGTACCGCATCGTTTCCGAAGTGGTGCAGATTGCGCAGGCCCAGGGCATGCGCAAGGTCGGCTTCATGGCGCTCAAAGAACCTCGCTGATCCGGAGACCCAGTAATGGCATTTGCATCGAATTCCGGTGGCGGTCCGATGGCGGACATGAACGTCACGCCCCTCGTGGACGTGATGTTGGTTCTGCTGATCATCTT
Organism: Lysobacter sp. MMG2; assembly: GCF_016735495.2. Lineage (GTDB taxonomy): Bacteria > Pseudomonadota > Gammaproteobacteria > Xanthomonadales > Xanthomonadaceae > Lysobacter_J. The sequence goes on along the minus strand of NZ_JAERQY020000003.1, from coordinate 354,706 downwards.
CATGGTGACGGCGCCCCCGCTGACGTATCCGATCGACGTCAACCTGCCGCAGAAGTCGCTGAACCCACCGCCGCAAACGCGCGAACCGCCGCCGCCGATCAGGCTGCGTATCGACGCGTCCGGACAGGTGTATTGGAATGACGCACCGCAGCCGATCACCGCGATCCAGGACATGATGAGGGCGGAGGTCCAGCGCGACCCGAGCAATCAGCCCATGCTCGAGATCGACACCAGCCCGGACGCCGATTACGGCATCCTGGCGAAGGTGCTGGCGCATGCGAAGAACGCCGATATGGAAAAGATCGGCTTTGTTCAGAACTGATTGACGCTTACCTGTCGTGAAAACGCCGCCTCCGGGCGGCGTTTTCTTTTGGGGCTCCGAGCGCCGGAGTGTGAACGCAGACTGGCTGTGCCCCGTCCCCGTCCCCTTGCGGGTTTCGCGGCGCCAGGTTTAGCGTGGAACCGGGCATGGGGCCCTCGGGAGGTTGCAATGGCTGCTTCCGTTTTCCGTGATTCCCAGCATTCCCACCGCGGCCACGTCGAGGTCGCCCAGATCAACATCACCCCGCTGGTCGACGTGATGCTGGTCCTGTTGGTCATCTTCATGGTGGCCACGCCCGTGATGACCGGGCAGATCGACCTTCGCATCCCGCAAGCCACTGACTCGTCCACCCGGACCAAACCACCGCCGCGCGTGGAGCTCAAGGTCGAAGGCAATGACCGCTTCACGCTCGACGGCGTGGCCCTGACCCGCGCCGAACTCCCGCAGGCCCTGCGCGAGCTGGCCCAGGCCGAACAGCGGCCGATCGTGCAGATCAGCGCGAACGCGGACGCGGACTACCAGGACTTCGCCTGGACGCTGGCCGAGGCCCAGCACAACGGCGTGCGCGACATCGCCTGGCAGTGATGCACCGGGCGCCCGCCCTCAGCGGCGGGCGTCTTCCAGAATGTCCAGATACCCGCGGATCGTGGTGGCGAAGCCCTCATACAGCGCTTCGCCGACGAGGGCGTGGCCGATCGACACTTCGAGCACTCCAGGCACGGCGCGCAGGAACGCGCCCAGGTTCTCCTGGCTCAGGTCGTGCCCGGCGTTGACGCCCAGCCCCGCTCCCTGCGCGCGCTTCGCCGCCTCGGCGAACTGCGTGGCCATCGCCTCGCCTTCGCCGAGCGCGAACGCCTCCGCCCAGGGCCCGGTGTACAACTCCACGCGATCGGCGCCGACTTCCGCCGCCCCGGCGATACCTTCGCGCCCCGCCTTTGTGTGCGCATCGGCGAACAGGCTGACGCGACACCCGATCGCCTTGAGTGCCTCCACATGCGGACGCAGCGCCTGCGCATCGCGGACGAAATCGAAACCGTGGTCCGATGTCAGCTGCGCGTCGCCGTCGGGTACCAGCGTCGCCTGCGCGGGACGCACCGATTCGCACAAGGCGAAAAATCCCGGATAGCCTGCGCGCGGTGGCGCGAATGGATTGCCCTCGAGGTTGAACTCCACGCCACGCTCGCGCGTGAGCTCGGCCAACGCATACACGTCGTCCGCGCGAATATGTCGGGCATCCGGGCGCGGATGCACGGTGATCCCGTGCGCACCCGCGTCCAGGCAGGCGCGCGCGGCGCGCACCACGTCGGGCTCATTGCCGCCGCGCGAATTGCGCAGCACCGCGATCTTGTTGACGTTGACGCTCAGTACGGTCATCGGACGAGGCCCTTGGCGGGCATCGCCCAGCACGATCGGATCAGTGGCACGGTTCGGAATTCTTCTGATAGATGACGGGCTCCCAGTAGGACCCGTCGGTGATGTTGTTGCGCTTGGCTTCGATCAGGTGCGCGGCCAGAAGATAGGTGGTGTTGGGCGCTACGTCGACCACCAGGTCTTTGTACGGATCGGCGCGCATGTCGCGCTGGCGCAGCTGCACGTCGTTGAACTGATCGGAATTGATGAGTTCGGCGACCTGCAATGTGTGCTTGCCGGGCGCGAGCCGGAACGTCTTCGCCCCGGTCGGACCGGCGAGCTTGCCGTCGATGTTCATCACCCTGGCGCGATAAAGATCCTGGCTGCGCGGCGCCACGTCGAAGATGCTGACGCGGCCGCAACTCGAGGCCGTACCCGGAGCGGCATCGGCGGTCGCGGGCGCAGTGGCCTGGTCGGATGCGGCGCATGCGCCGGCGACGAAGAACAGCGGAGCAAGCACGCAGCCGAACGCTTTCATGGCGATCTCCTGGAAGCCGGCGCGGCCGGTGCGCCGACAGGCGGCAGGAAACGCGACTACAGCCCGGGCCTGGCCGGGCTTCCGGCGGGCCGATACTAGCGCAGCGCCCGTGAGCGCACGGGCGGCGAAATCAGGGGGCCGGCGAGGTCGGCGGCGGGGTGCCCGCGGCCGCGCGGCAGGCCTCGGCCTGCTCACGCAGGCGACGCAGTTCGGCCGGATCGAGGATCAGGGACGAATCGCGGCTCTGGCTGTCCACGCGTGAGGCAAGCAGCTTCAGGACCCAGGCCAGGAAGAACCCCAGCGACGCCAGCAGGCACACCGCCAGCACGGCCACCGACGTCGTCTTGAACGCGATCGCCAGCGCGACCAGGGCCAGCAGCAGATACAGCCAGTGCATGGGATGCTCCGTATGTGAGTGCGACAGCGGCCGCAGTGTAGCGCGCGTCCGAACGGGTGGAAGTCCGGTCGCCGGGTGCCGGCGACCGCCCGTCTGCCGAAGCGCTGCGTGCATCACAGCAGCGGTGAGACCAGCCGCGCGAGCCCCTCGGGCACGCGCGTGCGCCACAGCGGTTGCGCCCGGTCCGCGCGCACCCGTGGCGCCAGATTGCATTCGCCCTGGATCAACTGGGCGAGCTCCCCGGCCACCCCCTTGTCGCGGAACAACACCGAGACTTCGAAGTTCAGCCGAAAGCTGCGGTGATCGAAATTCGCACTGCCTATGATCGCCAGCTCGTCGTCGCACAGCAGCGCTTTGCTGTGCAGCATGCGGGGCCCGTACTCGTGCACTTTCACCCCGGCTTCGAGCAACTCGTCGAAATACGAACGCGCCGCGAGCGTGACCAGCCGGCTGTCGCCCACCTTGGGCACGAGCAGGCGCACATCCAGCCCGCCCAGCGCGGCGGAGGTCAGCGCCATTCGTGCCGCCTCGCCGGGAACGAAATACGGCGTCACCAGCCATACGCGCCGCTGAGCGGAGTGGATCGCGGCGACGTGCACGCGATGGATCGCCTCCCACGACGAATCCGGCCCGGACACCACCACCTGTGCCGAAATCGAACCACGCCGCGGCGGCGGATGTTGCAGGCGCAGCGGCGGCTGCCCGGTCGCGTACGCCCAGTCTTCGACGAAGACCAGCTGGAGCTCGCGCACCACGTCGCCTTCCAGGCGCAGGTGGAGATCGCGGTAGGCGTCCTTGCGCAGGCGCTCGTCTTCCGCATCGGTGATGTTGATGCCGCCGGTAAAGCCGATCTCGCCGTCGATCACCACGATCTTCCGGTGCGTGCGCAGGTTGAGCCACGGCCGCTTCCAGAGCCATTGCAACTTCATCGGATGGAACCACGCGACCTCCGCTCCCGCCTCCACCAGCGGCTTGAGGAACTTGCGCTTGGTCTTGCCCGAGCCCACGGCATCGAGCAGCAGGCGCACCTGCACGCCGGCCCGCGCGCGTTCGACCAGCGCATCGCGCAATGCCGTGCCGGTGCGGTCGGGCAGGTAGATGTAGTACTCCAGGTGGATGTGATCGCGCGCCTGCGCGATCGCTTCCAGGAGCGCGGCGTACTTGGATGCGCCGTCCACGAGCAGATCCGCGCGCGTGGAGGTGATCGGCGGCAGGCCGGTGGTGGACTGGGCCAGACGCGCCAGCTCGATGGCATCGGGCGTGGGCACCAGCCCTTCCGGCGGTGGCGGCAGGCTCGCGCGGGCGCGCACGCGGCGCAGACGCTGACGGCGGATCCGCTGCGGGCCGAAGAAGAAATAGATGACGAAGCCGATGTACGGCAGCGCCGCCAGGCTGATCAACCAGCTCAGCGTCGCCACCGGTTCGCGCTTCTGCAGCACGATCCACAGGCCCAGCCACACCAGGTAGGCCAGGTACCCAAGCGTGAGGTACAGGCCCAGATAGGGAACCGAGGTGAAGGCGCTCCATGCGCTGCTCAGGATGTCCTGCATGCCGGGCGAATCTCCTCGTTCAGCAAGGCGCGCCGGACACCGGCGCCGCGTCGTCGTTTCGCGCCCCTGCCCGTCTCACGGGCTGCGACGCAGCGCGCGTAGGCTACGGCCGATGGATGACGCCCGCAAAGCCCAGGCCCCGATCAAAGGTCGCGGTGCCGCGTCGTACGTGGACGGCCGCTACGCGGTGACGGTCGCGCGCGGCGAGGACGACGGCTGGGGCTCGGTCTACGAAGACCTGTCCGACGCGCCCAGTCCGCAGACCCGCGTCACCGAGGAACGGGCGCGCAGCATCATCAGCCGCAACGACTCGCCCGACATCGGCCACAGCGCATCGATCAACCCGTATCGCGGCTGCGAGCACGGTTGCGTCTACTGCTTCGCCCGGCCCTCGCACGCCTACCTGGACCTGTCGCCGGGCCTGGATTTCGAAACCCGCCTATTCGCCAAGACCAACGCCGCCGAGCGCCTGCAGGCCGAGCTCGCGCGGCCGTCTTACCAGTGCGTACCGCTCGCGCTGGGCATCAACACCGATTCCTACCAGCCCATCGAACGCCGCTACCGCGTCACGCGCTCGGTGCTCGAAGTGCTGGACGCCTGCTCGCACCCCTTCGGCCTGATCACCAAGAACGCCGGCGTCGTGCGCGACGTCGACCTCATCGCACCCATGGCCCGGCGCGGCCTGGCCAGCGTCGCCTTCTCGGTCACCTCGCTGGACAACCGTCTCTCCGCGCGAATGGAGCCGCGCGCGTCCGCCCCGCACGCGCGCCTGAAGGCGATGAAGACGCTCGCCGACGCTGGCGTGCCCGTGGGCGTGATGGTCGCGCCGGTGATTCCGATGATCAACGACAGCGAGATCGAGCACATCCTCGAGGCCTGCCGCGATCACGGTGCTACTTCCGCCGGCTACGTGCTGCTGCGACTGCCGCACGAACTCAAGCAGGTGTGGCGCGAATGGCTGCAACTGCACTATCCCGACCGCGCCGATCATGTGATGAGCCTGATCCGGCAGATGCGCGGCGGCAAGGATTACGACAGCACCTTCGGCACGCGCATGCGCGGCGAAGGGCCGTTCGCGCAACTCATCGCGCAGCGTTTCCGCAAGGCGCACAAGCGGCTGGGCTTTGGCCCGCCTGCGCCGCTGGACACCCGCCAGTTCGTTCCGCCGCGCAAACCGTCGCCGCAGGGCGAATTATTCTGAGCGACACGGCCGCCGAGGCTGCGGGCATTCCGACGACACGCGTTGCAGTGCGGCCCGGACGCGCAATGCGCCGCCACGGCCGCGCCGGCACGTGCACCACACCGTCACGACAGCCTTGGCTACACTAGCTGCGCGACAAACGGCGTGAGTCACACTCTCGATGAGCCACACCCCCCGTCAGGACACGGGCGTCGACCGCTTCCGTCTCGCGATGGATGCCTCCGGCGTCGGCATGGCGATCGTCGATCTGCACGGCCGCTGGCTTGAAGTGAACCCCGCTTTCGAGCGCATGTTCGGCTACAGCGCGCACGATGTAATCGGCACGCCCGCGTCCTCGCTGACCCATCCCGACGACGTCGCCATGAGCCGCCATTTTCTGCGCGGCCTGGTGGACGGCAGCATCCCGGTGCTCGATGCCCAGAAGCGTTACGTGCGTCGCGATGGCGAGACCATCTGGGCGCAGGTCAATGTCTCGGTGATGCGCGACGAACACGCGCAGCCGCTGTTCCTGCTCGTGCAGTTGCGCGACATCAGCGCGCAGCATGCGGCGGAACTGGCGTTGAAGTCCCGCGCGGACGCCGAGTACGCCGGGCGCTACGCCGCCAATCATCAGCTGCAGCTGTTCGCCGATGCCGTGGCGCACGACCTGCGCGCGCCGCTGCGTTCGATCGAGAGCTTCTCGGCCTTGCTGGCCGATCGCGCCGGTGAACGTCTGGACGAGACCGATCGCGATTACCTTACCCGCATACGCGCCGCGGCCTCGCGCATGAGCGGGCTGCTGAGCGCGCTGAACGAGTTGTCCTACGTCACGCGCACCGAACTCAAGGCCGCCGATGTGGACCTGAGCCTGCTGGCGGACTGGGTCGGCGCCGAACTCCAGGACGCCGAACCGCGCCGCCGCGCCGAGATCCAGGTGCAGCCGAGCCTGCACGCCTGGGGCGACGAACGCCTGCTCAAGCTGCTTCTCACCCAGCTGATGGACAACGCGTGGAAGTTCTCGCGCGAGCGTGAACCCATCCGCATCCGCGTCTCCGGTCGTGACGACGGCGACATGCTGCATGTCGAGATTCGTGACGAGGGCATCGGTTTCGACATGCGCTACGCGCACAAGCTGTTCGAGCCTTTCCAGCGACTGCACGGACCGGACCAGGGGGGTGGTCACGGTCTGGGGCTGGCGATCGTCCGACGCATCGCCGAGCGCCATGGCGGCAGCGTTCGCGCCGATTCGCGACCCGAGTCCGGCGCCACGTTCACCCTCGAATTGCCAGCCCGAGCGGTGGCGGAGGAGAACGCCTGATGCACAAGGAAATCCTGCTGGTCGAGGACAACCCGGACGATGTCGAGCTCACTCGCATCGCCTTCGACGAGGCCAAGATCGCCAACCGCCTCGTCGTGGTGAACGATGGCGCCGAAGCGCTCGACTACCTGTTCGCGCGCGGCAAGTACGCCGACCGGGATCCGGATGATCTGCCGTCGATCATGCTGCTGGACCTCAACCTGCCCAAGGTCGACGGCCGCGAAGTGCTGCAGGCCGTGCGAGCCAACGAGGCCACGCGCACGCTGCCGGTCGTCGTGCTCACCACCAGCGCGGAGCCGTTCGACGTGGAAGCCAGCTATGCGCTGGGCGTGAACAGCTACATCCAGAAGCCGGTGGATTTCGAGCAGTTCGTGTGGGCCGTCAAGCAGGTGGGCCTGTACTGGCTGGTGCTGAACCATCCGCGGCATGTGTGAGGGCGGAGTGCCTGCACAGGCGAGGTGAAGTCGGGGTCCCGCCTACCCCGCCCCGTACAACGTCTCCGCCCGCTGGAACAGGATCCAGCTCGTCGCGATGAACTTGTCCCCGCCGCTGGGCCGATTGCCGCGATGCGTATGCGTGAACGCCGCCGGCGCGATCAGCAGGCTGCCGGTACGCGGGGCAATCTTCCGGCGCTGATACAGGAACTCCGTTTCGCCGGCCTGGAAGCCATCGTTGAGATACATCGTCCACAGCAGGTGGCGATGCAGCGTTTCGCCCGCCGCATCGCGCGGGTACAGCTCGCAATGCCAGTACGGATATCCGCCACGATCGGCCGTGTAACGCTGCAGGTTGATCGCGCCCGGTCGCAGCACCGTCTGCACCACCGGCGCGAGCGCGGTGTCGTCCATCGCGATCAGCCGCTCGGCCGTCAGGCGGTGACGCGCTTCGCCTTCGCCCGGCACTTCCAGCATCACCGGCGCGATGAGCGTGTGCGGATAGCGGCGCAGGTACGACAACAGTCCCTTGAACACCACGCGGTGCAGCAACTCCACGTCTTCGCGCCAGTCATCACGGCCGGTGATGGTGAGGTCGCGGCTGTCCTTCAGTTCCGGCAGTACGCCGCCGCCGATGCGGCCCGGCACCGCGTCGCCGCTGGCGCTGAAGCGTTCCACCAGTCGTGCGCACTGCGCCCGGTCGAGCGCATCGTCGTAGACCTCGATGAAGTCCGCCGCGGCGGCGTCAGCGTCCTGGCTGTGCATGCGCAAGGGTCGTCTGGAGGGGCGATGCGGCATCCTCGCATGCCCGCAGCGGCGCGCAAACGCGCCAGGGTCGCACTATGCGACGTGGATCGTCCCCGGCGCCTCGGGTTCGTGCGCACGCAGGCCGTGGCGCTGCATGAGGCGGTACAGCGTCACGCGCGACACGCCCAGCTCGCGCGCCACGTCCACCAGGCGCCCGCGATTGCGATGCAGCGAGCGCTCGATCGCCGCGCGCGTGGCCGCGTCGCGCACTTCATCCAGTGTCGGCGGTGGCGTCGTGAGCGAACTTTCGATGTGCAGATCGGCCGCCGTGATGAGGCGCCCTTCCGCCATCACCACCGCCTGGCGCACGCGGTTGATCAGCTCGCGCACGTTGCCCGGCCAGGTGTGGCTGTGCAGCGCCTGCCGCGCGCAGGGCGCGAAGCCCTTGAGCGTGCGGTGGCCTTCCTGCGAATAGCGCTGCAGCGAATACTCGGCCAGGCGGTCGATGTCGCTGCCGCGATCGCGAAGCGGCGGCTGCTGCAGGCGCAGCACGCACAGGCGGTGATACAGGTCGGCGCGGAAGCGGCCTTCGGCGACCGCGCGGTCCAGGTCGTGGTGAGTCGCCGAGATGACGCGAACATCGACCGGAATCTGCTCGTGTCCGCCGAGACGCTCGATGCTCCCCTGCTGTAGGAAGCGCAACAGTGACGCCTGGCTTTCCAGCGGAAGATCGCCGATCTCGTCCAGGAAGAGCGTGCCGCTGTTGGCCATCTCGATGCGGCCCAGCTTGCGCTGCTGCGCGCCGGTGAAGGCGCCGCGCTCGTAACCGAACAGTTCGGACTGGATCAGGCTGTGGGGAATCGCGCCGCAGTTGATCGCGACGAACGGATGCGCGTGGCGGCGCGAATGCCGGTGCACCGCCATCGCCGCCAGTTCCTTGCCCGTGCCGGTCTCGCCGGCGATGAACACCGGCGCTTCCGTCAACGCCGCCTTGCGCAGCGTGCGGCACAAGGTGCGCATCGCCGGGCTCTCGCCGATCATGCCGTCGAAGCCGGCCTCGCTCGTCGCGTCGCCGCGCTCGCAGGCGAGGCTGGCCATGCCGTGTGCGTGGCCGATGACCGTGTTGAGCACGGACTCGGGGCAGGGCAGCGTGAGGTAGTCGTAGCAGTAGTCGCGGATGAGATCGCGAACGGGCCCATCGTCGAGCTGGCGTGCGTCGATGCCCGCCACCCAACCGACATTGCCGGCCGACAACGCCACGCCGAACTCGGCCAGGTCCTGCTGCGTGAAGCCTTCACGCAGGTCGAGCAGCGCCGCATGCGGCTTGCGCGCATCGCTGTGCAGGATGCGCAGCACGGTGCGCGCATCGGGCGCGCGCCGGAGGTTCCACCCCATCTGCTGCAGGCCACCCAGCGCCAGCACGCGTCCGGCACCGCCACGGGTCACGTAGATCAGTTCGCGGCCGTCGGACTGCGCCGCTTCGGATTCCTGCATTCCGTCCATCGGCATGTCATACCTGGCGTATCCGAGGCAACCGATGCTGCCACTGCGGGAAGTTACGCAGTGTATTCAACGGGCCGTCCGACGATGAGCGGTCAAGAACGACGCGTTGTGATTCTGAATCCGTGTGTGGGCACGTGACATGAAACGCGCCAATGCGATTCACGTTCGTGAGTGGCGCCGCCTTGGCGGGCGCCACTCAATCAAACGCAGTGCGATGCCGTCATGCGGACGCGTCGTGCTCGGCGTGATAACGCACCGCGGCTTCGACTTCGAGCTTCGAGCCCAGGAACACCGGCACGCGCTGGTGCAATCCGGTCGGCTGCACTTCCAGCATGCGCTGGCGACCCGTGCTCGCCGCGCCACCGGCTTGTTCGACCAGCAGCGACATCGGGTTGGCCTCGTACATCAGGCGCAACTTGCCGCCCTTGGCCGCGCACTTGCTGTCCAGCGGATAGCTGAAGATGCCGCCGCGGGTGAGGATGCGGTGCACGTCGGCGACCATCGAGGCCACCCAGCGCATGTTGAAGTCCTTGCCGCGCGGGCCTTCCTTGCCGGCGAGCAGGTCGCCGACGTAGCGCTGCATCGGCGCTTCCCAGAAACGCTGGTTCGACATGTTCACGGCGAACTCCTTCGTCTCCTCCGGAATCCGCATGCCGCGCGTGGTCATCACGAAGCTGCCGATCTCGCGGTCCAGCGTGAAGGCGTGCGTGCCGTTGCCGACGGTGAGCACCAGCATCGTGCTCGGCCCGTAGGTGCAATAGCCCGCGGCAACCTGCGCCGTGCCGGGCTGCAGGAAATCCTCATCCTGCGCCTGGGCCACGCCATCGGGCGCGCGCAGCACGGAGAAGATGGTGCCGACGGAAATGTTCACGTCGATGTTGGAGCTGCCGTCCAGGGGATCGAACAGCAGCAGGTAATTGCCGCGCGGATAGACGTCGGGAATCGGCTGCGAGGTGTCCATCTCCTCCGACGCCAGGCCGGCAAGGTGGCCGCCCCAGGCGTTGGCTTCCAGCAGGATCTCGTTGGACAACACGTCGAGCTTCTTCTGCGCTTCGCCCTGGACGTTGATGGACGCCTCACCGGCGCTGCCCGCATCGCCCAGCACGCCGCCGAGCGCGCCCTTGCCCACGGCGATGGAGATGGTCTTGCACGCGCGCGCCACCACTTCGATCAGCAGGCGCAGGTCGGCGTTGATGCGGCCGGCACGCTGCTCTTCGATGAGATAGCGGGTGAGGGAAATCGACTGCGGGGTGTTCGTCATGGGCGGTGCCGCGATGGAAACGGACCGCCATTGTCGCCGATGACTACGGCGAGGGCAGCCACCACGCGCGTTCCGCAGGCGGATTGCGGATGTCCACCGCTTCACCGAAGCCCGGCGTTGTGACCGCGACACCGTGTTGCGCAGCACTCGCGCTGACCCGTGTAAACGGTTCCTGCCAGCCGTGCAGCGCCAGATCGAAGGTGCCGTTGTGCACCGGAAGCAGTCGGCGCCCGCGCAGGTCCAGGTGCGCCTGTACGGTTTCCTCCGGCTGCATGTGCACGCCGCTCCACATCGCGTCGTAGGCGCCGCATTCCACCAGCGTGAGGTCGAACGGGCCGAACCGGTCGCCGATCGTACGGAAGCCATCGAAATAGCCGCTGTCGCCGCTGAAGAACACGCGCAACCCATCGGCCTCGATCACCCATGACGCCCACAGCGTCGGGTTTTTCGCCAGCAGGCCGCGTCCGGAGAAATGCTGCGCGGGCGTAGCGACCAGGCGCACGCCGGCGATGCGCGTCTCCTGCCACCAGTCCAGGTGCTGCACCTTGGCCGGGTCCACGCCCCATTCCACCAGCAGATCGCCCACGCCCAGCGGCGCGATGAAATGCCGGGTCTTCTCCGCCAGGGCCAGCACGGCCGCTCGGTCCAGGTGGTCGTAATGGTCGTGGGAAAGAATCACGCCTTCGATCGGCGGCAGCTGGTCCATCGCGATCGGCGGCGCGTGGAAGCGCTTCGGCCCGGCCCATTGCACGGGCGATGCGCGCTCGGAAAACACCGGATCGGTGAGCCAGAAACCGCCGGACAACTTCAACAGCATCGTCGAATGGCCCAAGCGGAACAGCGTTCCGTCCGGCGCGGCCAGCAGTTGCGCACGCGTGAGCGGCTTCACCGGCGGCGGCGCTTCGGGTCGCGCGTCATCGGGCTTGTCGAACAGGAAGCGCCACAGCATGCGCGGCATCTGCCCGAGCCCCGCCTGTTTCGGCGCGACGGGATTGCGGAAACCGCCGTCACGGAACTGTGGCGAGGCGGCATAGGGCGACGTGGTGGAGCAGGAAGCAAGCAGTCCGGTGGTCATCAGTGCAACCAGCAATAGGCGCGGCATGGCGCGATCAGAGGAGGGAGAGCACATGGCGCTGGCCATCGCGCCGTGCGTCGGGAGTGTCGAAACGTGCGGCATCGTCATGCGGCCCGTACCAGTGCAGCTGCACGCAGCCGAGCCGACGCGCCATCGCACGCACTTCGTCGAACAATGCCGATTCGGCGGCGTCCGCCCATTCTTCGCTGGCGTGCAGCGAATCCAGCTGCAGGCAGTACCCGCGTGCGCGCAGGGAGAAGCCGACCGTCGCGACCGCATGCCCCACCGCTGCGTCGCCCGCGAAGGCGAGCCACGCCCAGGCGCGCACCGGCGCCTCGAACAGCGCCTCGTTGAACTCCAGCAGGTCCGTCCACGCCGCATCGTCGTGGTTCGATGCGCGCGCCAGGCGCAGCAGCGTATGCGAGTCCTCGGGGCGAACCGGTCGCACCGACACGGGCGAAACGGCCGGCGCGGGCATGCGGAACAGCAGGGATGTGGCGGTCATGGGTCACCGGGGGAGCGAAAAGCGACCGCCGCGCGATCTCCGGGATGTGGCCTCCCGGTACGATGCGGAGCGCGGCGCATGGGAGGCACAGCCTGCGCGCCGTCCTTTAAGAACTTTTTAAACGCGACCGGCGACACTGACCGCCTGCACGAGACGACTGGACCGCGATGAACCTGCTCCTGGTGGAAGACGACACGATGCTGGCCGAGGCGCTGTGCGCCGGCTTGCGCGCGCACGGCTTCCGTGTCGACACCGCCGGCGACGCCGCGCTCGCGCGCACGGCGCTGGTCGAACACGACTTCGACGCCGTCCTGCTCGACCTGGGTCTGCCGGGCAGTTCCGGCCTGACCGTGCTCACGTATCTGCGCGGCCGCTACGACGCGACGCCGGTGATCATCCTCACCGCGCGCGACAAGCTCAGCGACCGCATCGCCGGCCTCGACGCCGGTGCCGACGACTACATCGTCAAACCCTTCCAGCCCGACGAGCTCTTCGCGCGCCTGCGCGCGGTGATGCGTCGCACGCAGGGGCGCGTCTCGCCCGTGCTGAGCTTCAACGGCGTGGTGCTCGATCCCGCGCGCCGCGAAGTCACGCGCGACGGCACACAGGTCGCGCTGAGCGCGCACGAGTTCCGCACCCTGCTGCTGCTGATGGAGCGCCAGGGCCGCGTGGTCACGCGCGAACAACTGGAGGAAGCGGTGTACGGCAGCTCCGGCACGATCGAGAGCAACACCATCGCCGTCTACGTGCACCAGTTGCGACGCAAGCTCGGCGAGCAGCTGATCGTCACCGTGCACGGCCAGGGCTATCGCATCAACGGAGGAGCGTCGTCGTGAAGGCGCGTTCGCTGCGGTGGCGGCTGACGTGGGTGTCGGTGAAATGCGTGCTGGTGGCCTGGCTGATCTGGCTCGGCTGCCAGGCGTGGCAGCTTTCGCGCGCGCACTACGGCTTCTGGGACGAGTCGCAACGCGAGGTGGCCTCGCAGATCCTGGAGTCGATGCCCGACGGCCTGGAACTGCTGCCCGCCCGCGAGCGCCCCGCGCTGCCGGCCGGCCAGCGCGACCACAAGATGAGCTGGCAGGTGTGGGTGAAGGGCAACAACGTGGTGTATTCCATCGCCGCGCCCGACGAACCGCTCAAGCCCGATTTTCGCGATGGCTTCGCGCGACGCACTATTTCCGGTCAGGTCTGGCACGTCTACAGCCTGACCGATCCACGCCGTGGCCTCACCGTGCAGGTGGGACGTTCCAAGGAAATGATCGCCAACGAAGTGGCGCGCTGGATCGGCCTGAGTCTGCTCGCGGCGGGTCTGATCTTCGTGCTCTTCTTGCTGACGGTGTGGGTGGTGATCGGCCGCTCGCTGCGGCCGGTCGCGGCGTTGCGCGAGGCATTGCGCGCGCGCCAGCCGCTGGATCTCACGCCGCTGCAGGCGCCGGGACTTCCCACCGAATTCAGCCCGCTGGTCGACGCGTTCAACGACCAGCTCACGCGCGTGGACCAGGCGGTGCAGAACGAACGCCGCTTCATCGCCGATGCCGCGCATGAACTGCGCACGCCGCTGGCCGTGCTGAGCGCGCACGCCGACCTCGCCCGCCGTGCCGCGACGGAAGAAGAACGCAACACCGCGCTGCGCCGCCTGAGCGCCGGCGTATCGCGCGCGGCGCGCTTGTCGGAACAGCTGCTCGACCTGGCGCGCATCGACGCGGCCGTCGCCTCGCCCACGCTCGCGCCGCTGGACCTGGCGCCGCTGCTGGTGCTGGTCGTGCGCGATTTCGAAACGCTTGCGCGCGAGCGCCACCAGCGCATCGGCCTGCGCACCGAGGACGGCCGCATCCGTGGCGATGTCGACCAGCTCGGCATCCTGATCCGCAACCTCGTCGACAACGCCGTGCGCTACGCCGGTGAAGGCGGGCGCATCGAAGTGATGTGCCGCCGCGACGTGCGCGATGGCGTCGGCGGCATCGCGCTGTGCGTGGCCGACGACGGCCCGGGGGTTCCCGCGGCGGAGCGCGAGAGCATCTTCCATCGCTTCTATCGGGCCAATGGCGGAGCAGAGCGCGGCAGCGGCATCGGCCTGTCGCTGGTGGCGCGCATCGCCCGCACCCATCACGCGACGATCCATGTCGACGACGGCCTGGACGGCAAGGGCCTGGCGGTCACGGTGTTCTTCCCGGCGGTCTGAGTGCGCCTGCTGACAGGACCCTGTCAGCAGCGCCCGTCCATTCTGCGGTCGTGCGATTGCGCACGACTGTAACGGAGCCCGCCATGGGCAACGCCTTCGACGCCGTTCTCGAGCCCGCGTGGCGCCGCCAGCGCCGGCTGTTCCTGCAACTGGCCACGATGGCGCAGACCGCATGGCTGCTGCCGTTCCGCGCGGCGGCGCGCGCCGTTGCAACCACCGGGGACACCAGCACCATGATCACCGCCACCGGCCAGGACGGCCGGCACGACTTCGACTTCCTCCACGGCCGCTGGCACATCCGCAACGAGCGCCTGACGCAGCGCCTCGCCGGTTCCGGGGACTGGGATATCTTCCACGCCACGCAGCTGTGCCAGCCGTTGCTCGGCGGCATGGGCAATGTCGACGACTTCGTCAGCGACTGGACGCGCCCCGGCAGCGACGAGCGCTTCATCGGCATGACGCTGCGCTTGTTCAGTCCCGACTCGAAGCAATGGTCGATCTACTGGGCCGGAAACCACGACGGCGTGCTCGATGCACCGATGACGGGCGCCTTCGATACCACGCCGCAAGGCACGCGCGTGGGCACGTTCTTTGGTGCCGACGAGCACGAAGGTCGCCCGGTGCGCGTTCGCTTCCGCTGGAGCCAGGCGAGTGCGAACACCGCGCACTGGCAGCAGGCGTTTTCCATCGACGAGGGCGCAACGTGGGAGACGAACTGGCACATGTGGTTCCGTCGCACCGACGACGACGGCCGCCTGCTGCACGAGGACGGCGTGATCGAACTGCGCCAGTACGCGATGCAGCCCGCGCGCCGCGACGAGCTGATCGAACTGTTCGAGCGTGAATTCATCGAACCGCAGGAAGCGGTGGGCATGCACGTCATCGGGCAGTTCCGCGACCTCGACGCGCAGGACCGCTTCGTCTGGCTGCGTGGCTTCGCCGACATGCCGGTGCGGGCCGAGGCGCTGGAGGGCTTCTATTCCGGTCCAACCTGGAAGCGCCATCGTGAAGCAGCCAATGCCACCATCGTCGACAGCGACGACGTGCTGCTGCTGCGACCGGCGCGGCGCGATTCCGGCTTCGCGCCGAATCCATCGCCGCGCCCCGCGCTTGGCGACGCCCGCACGGACGATGGTCTGATCGAAGCGGGCATCTGCCTGCTCGATGCACCGGCCGATGCCGGCTTCCTCGCGCGCTTCGAAGAGCAGCTCGCACCGCGTCTGCGCTCCGCCGGTGCGGAGCTGATCGGTGTGTATGTCACCGAAGGGAGCGCTAACACCTATCCGCGACTGCCGGTGCGCGAAGGCGAACAGGCGCTGGTGTGGTTCGCGCGCTTCGCCGACGCGGACGCGCACCATCGCTACGAAGCCGCGCTGCTGGTCGATGGCGAATGGCGAAGCGGCGTCGCGCAATCGCTGCTGCACGGCTTGAAGCAGCCGCCGCAACGGCTGCGCCTGACGCCGACGCAGCGTTCGGAGCTGCGTGCGTGATCGCCGTCGCGTCCTGCGTCGTCGTGCCGATTGAGTGCGGCGCGTCGGCGCGCGATCATGGCGCATGCGCCGCGCCGACCGCCTCTTCCTGTTGATCCATGCCCTGCGTGGACGCCGTTCCGCTCTCACCGCACAGCGACTGGCCGAGGAGCTCGGCGTGTCGTTGCGAACGGTGTACCGCGACGTCGCCGACCTGCAGCGCTCCGGTGTTCCCATCGAAGGCGAAGCGGGCGTGGGCTATCTGCTGCGTAAAGGCTCGGACATCCCGCCGCTGATGTTCACGCCCGACGAGCTCGAAGCCCTGGTGGTCGGCACGCGCTTCGTGCGTGCCTTCGGCGGCAAGCGGCTGGGGCGCGAGGCCGCGGCGGCGTTGCTGAAGATCGAAGCAGTGTTGCCGCCGGAGCTGCGCGAACGCAGTTCGCGCACGCGTATCTTCGCGCCGGAAGTGGACCGGCTCGAGAACAGCGGGCTCATCGATGATCTGCACGCGGCGGTGACCGGCGCGCTGGTGCTGCGCATGAGCTATCGCGACAACGATGCGCGCCCGACGGAGCGTGAGATCGAACCGCTGTGCCTGGCCTTCTGGGGCGGCAGCTGGACGCTGGGCGCGTGGTGCCGGCTGCGCGCCGACTTCCGCAATTTCCGCCCCGATCGCATCGTCAGCTATTCGCCGACGGGGGAGACGTTCGTCGAGACGCGGGAGCGGGGGTTGGCGGCGTACTTGAAGGCGGTGAGTGGGTCGTGATTCGACTCGACGCGTGCGGGTGACTTACGCATGCAACCCGCGGGCACTCCTTCTCCGGTGACTACCGCACCGTCATTCCCGCGAAGGCTGGAATCCAGCGGCTTTCCACGCATCCCCGTGGCCTGTGAGCAGCGGAGCGAAATGGATTCCAGCTTTCGCTGGTAATGACGTGATGTGTCGGAGGGCGTGACAGCCTGGATCCCGGCCTTCGCCGGGATGACGGTACTTGAGCGGATGACGCTATTGGCAGGGACGACGCACTGGCACGCACTACACCCGCATCGACCCCGTCTCCACGAACCGCTCATGCCACGACAGCGCTTCGCCCAGCAGGTGCGGCGTGTGCTTGCCGAAGCTCTCGCGTCGGGCGCGGTCGAAGTAGTCCTGCAGCATCGGCCGATAGTCCGGATGCGCGCACGAGTCGATGACGCGTTGCGCACGCTGCTTCGGCGACAGGCCGCGCAGGTCGGCGACGCCTTGTTCGGTGACGATCACCATCACGTCGTGCTCGGTGTGGTCGACGTGGCTGGCCATCGGCACGATCGAGGAAATCGCGCCGTTCTTCGCCGTGCTCGGAGACATGAACACCGACAGGTACGCGTTGCGCGCGAAGTCGCCGCTGCCGCCGATGCCGTTCATGATCTTCGTGCCGGCAACGTGCGTGGAGTTGACGTTGCCGTACAGGTCGACCTCGATCATGCCGTTCATCGCGATGCAGCCCAGGCGGCGCACGAGTTCGGGGTGGTTGGAGATCTCCTGCGTGCGCAGCACGATGCGCTCGCGATAGAAGTCGACGTGATCGAGGAATTCGTCGATCGCCGCCGGGCTGAGCGAGAACGACGTCGCCGAGGCCACGCGCACCACGCCGCGCTTGAGCAGGTCGAGCATGCCGTCCTGGATCACCTCGGTGAAGGCGGTGAGGTCGCGGTAACCCGCCTCGCCCAGTCCGGCCAGCACCGCGTTGGTGATGTTGCCCACGCCCGATTGCAACGGCAGCAGCTGCGGCGAAAGGCGGCCGCGACGCACTTCGTGGGCGAGGAAGTCGAGCAGGTGCGCGGCGATCTGGCGCGAGGTCGCATCCGGCGGCGTGAACGGCGAATTGCGATCCGGCGCGTCGGTCTCGACCACGGCGATGACCTTCGACGGATCGCAGCGCAGCCACGGCTCGCCGATGCGGTCGTCCGGGTGCAGCAACGGGATCGGCTTGCGGTTCGGCGGCAGCGCGGTGCCGTAGTAGACGTCGTGCATGCCTTCCAGTGCAGCCGGCTGCCAGCGGTTCACTTCGAGGATGACCTTGTCGGCCTGCTCCAGCCACGTCTTGTTGTTGCCCACCGACGAGGACGGCACGAGGTGGCCGTCGTCGGTGATCGCGGTGACCTCCACCACGGCCACGTCCACCGCACCGAAGAACCCGAACCAGGTGTGCTGCGCGACATGGCTCAGATGCATGTCGATGTAGTGAAGATCGCCGGCGTTGATGCGCTCGCGCAGGCTGGGGTCGGACTGGTAGGGCAGGCGCAGCTCGATGCCCTCGGCACGGGCGAGAACGCCGTCGAGCTCCGGCGCGGTCGAGGCGCCGGTCAGCACCTTCACGCGGAAGGCCTCGCCGCGTGCGTGGGCGTCCTCGATGTGGGCCGCGAGGGCCTGCGGCACGGCCTTGGGATAACCGGCGCCGGTGAAGCCGCTCATCGCCACGGTCATGCCGGGCTGGATCAGGGCGGCGGCGTGCTCGGCGGACATGCGCTTTTCGCGCAGGCCGGCGTGGCGGATGCGGTCGTTCATGGGGGCGTACACGTGCGGGGGAAGCCGCAGTCTAGTCCCGCGTCCGTGCAGGCGGCTTGCCGTGTGCGAGGCGGATCGCTTGCCGTGACTGGCCGAGGTGGCGGCGGCACGCGTACGCTCGCACCTGCGCACTGAAGGAGGTTCCGATGCTCTACTCGCTGGTCGCCATCGCCGTCGGAGCCGCGTTCGGCGCGTGGGCACGCTGGGGCCTGAGCCTGTGGCTGAATCCGCTGCACCACGCGGTGCCGATGGGCACGTTGGCGGCGAACCTCGTTGGCGGTTACCTCATCGGGCTGGCGGTCGCGGGCTTCGCCCAGATGCCGCAGCTGGCGCCGGAATGGCGGTTGTTCGTCATCACGGGGCTGCTGGGCGGACTGACCACGTTCTCCACGTTCTCCGCCGAAACGGTGGATCTGCTGCAGCGTCAGGACTACGCCTGGGCGTTCGGCGTGATCGCGCTGCACCTGCTGGGGTCGCTGGCGATGACGGGGCTGGGGCTGTGGACGGTGAAAGTCGTGGCGAGCTGAAGCCGCGCGGCTTTCAGATCACACGCAGCGTGATCGCCTTGAGCACCGCGCGCGTACGATCGCGCGTGCCGAGCTTCTCCAGGATCACCGACACATAGTTCTTCACCGTTCCTTCGGCGAGGAACATCGCGCGCGCGATCTCCTTGTTCGAATAGCCGCCGGCCAGCAGGCGCAGGATCGCCACTTCGCGCTCGGTGAAGGTCTCGCGCGGCGCTTCCTGCTGGTGGTACTGGTAGCGAGCGCGCACCGGGTCGGTGCTGACCGGTTGCAGCAGCGTCTCGCCGGCGGCCACGCGGGCGATCGCGTCGCGCAGGTCTTCCGGTGCGGCGTCCTTGAGCAGGAAACCCTGCGCACCGGCCTGCGTCGCCTGCAGCAGCAGCTCGCTTTCGTCGAACGTGGTGAGCAGCAGCACGGGCGTGCTGTCGCCACGCGCGCGCAGGCGGCGCAGGGCTTCGATGCCATCCAGCCCGGCCATGCGGATGTCGCTGAGGACGACGTCGACGTGCGTGTGTTCCAACTGTTCCAGCAGCTGCGCGCCGTCGGCGGCCTCGAAGACGACCGTGATGCCCTGGCGCTCCAGCAAGGCGCGCAGGCCGGCGCGGACGATGGCCTGGTCGTCGGCCAGCGCGATGCGCGGCGCCGTCATGCGGGCAGGCTCGCGTCGATGCGCAACGCACCGTGTTCGGAGCGGCTCAGCGCCAGCTCGCCGCCGGCGGCCGTCACGCGTTCGCGCATCCCCGACAGCCCGTTGCCCTCGCGGATCGCGCCGCGCAGCTGGCCGTTGTCTTCCACGCGGATGCGCAGGCGTCCATCGCCCGCACCGATGGACACGTCCACCACGTCGGCATCGCCGTGGCGCGCGCTGTTGGTCAGCGCTTCCTGCACCAGGCGCAGGACGGCCTCGGCGGTGGCCGGATCGGTGACGCGCACCGCATCGTCGATGCGCAGGCGCAACGACGGTCTCGGCATCGGCGCAGCGAGTGCGCGCAGTGCCGTGCCCAGGTCCAGGCCCTGGTCGTGGCGCATCGCCTGGACGATGCCGCGGATGTCGCTGAGCAACTCACTGGAGAGCTGTTGCGCCAGCGCGATCTCCTGCCGTCCGGCGAACGCCGGATCGGCGGCCAGCGCGCGCAGGTTGAGGGTCATCGCGGTGAGCTTGTGGCCAGCGACATCGTGCAGTTCGCGCGCCACGCGCAGGCGTTCGTTGTCGCGGGCGCTGTCGGCGAGGAGGGCGCGCGTGGCGAGCAGGTCGGCGTTGACCAGGGCCAGGCGGTCGCGCGCCAACTCGGCACTGCGCGCGTAGTGCGTGGTCAATGCGGCGAACGACTGGAAGCCGATATACAACGACAGCTGCAACAGCGGCGCGGCATGGCCGCCCCTCTCCAGCGCGAAGTACAGGCCCGCGTTGAGCGCGAGCGCCAACGCGACCACCACGCGCGGCCGATACTCCATCGCCAACTCGGCGATCAGCACCACCAGCAGCACCGGCGCGATGCCCAGGCGCGGCGCCAGCGCGATCAGCGTGTAGGCGATCGCCGCCTGCAACGCGTACAGGAGCGCGCGCGCCACCGGCCGGCGCGGCAGCCAGTCCAGCGCGAGGATGCTCAGCATGGTGAGGCCGAGCAGCACCCACGCCAGCGTCATCCGCGCGCCCTGGAGTTCGTACTGCATGCCATAGCCCACCGCCAGCAGCGTGGCGGCGGCGGCGAAATTGAGCGGTTGCAGGGCCTGGCGGGCGCGTTCGTTCATGCCGCCATGCTGCGACCGCTGCTGCGCCACCGCAATGCCGCCGATGCAGGAAGTGACTTCCGGCAGGTCGGCGGGATGACGGCGGGCACTGCGATGCGTCGCGGCCGGCGCGCATCGTGTCGTCAACGTCCGCACAGGACGCAGCGACAGGAATCGCCGTCATGACCGCGTACAAGCTGCTGGTTGCCGTGCATGTGCTGGTGGGCGTCATCGCCCTGATCACCTTCTGGACCGCCGGCCTGCTGCGCAAGGGCACGCCGGCGCACCGCGGCGCGGGCCGTGTCTATCTGCTGGCGATGGTCGGCATCATCCTGACCGCCGCGCCGATGGCGATTGCGCGCTGGATGGACGGGCACGTCGTCACCTCCGCGTTCCTTGGGTATCTGGTCGTCATCACTTCGACCGGCGTGTGGGTGTCGTGGCGCGCGATACGCGACAAGGCGTCCGCGGCGCGCTTTACGGGGCCGGTCTATGTCTCGCTCGCCGTGTTGTCGCTGCTGTCCGGCGCGGGCGTGCTCGTGCTGGGCCTGAAGGTGGGCGCGGCATTGCTGATCGGTTTCTCGGCGGTGGGCCTGTTCACCGGCGTGGACATGCTGCGCCGCCGACTGCGCCACGCCACGCTCGGCACGACGCCGCGCTGGTGGATGAGCGAGCATTACACCGCGATGATCGGCAACGGCATCGCCACGCACATCGCCTTCCTCGGCATCGGCCTGCCGCGCCTGCTGCCGTCGGTGAACGGCACCGCGCTCCACTACGTCGCGTGGTTCGGTCCGCTGGCGCTGGCGATCGTCGCCAAGGTGCTGCTCGACCGCCGCTGGAAGCCGCGTGCCACCCGCGCGCCGGGGCCGGCAACGGCGCGCGCGCAGGGCGCGTGAAGGACAGATTCCGATCGGTTATGAAGCACTGACGAAGCGTTGCGTGAAACACGCGGCCGCATAACCCACCGTTTACTTCCGCCGTCCGGCGATCGCCTACCAATAGGCGCACGACGACCCCGGGAGAAACGACATGCGGATCAGCATCATCGGCGCGGGCTTCAGCGGATGCGCGCTGGCCACCGAACTGGCCCGCGCCGCACCCGCCGGCGTGGACATCCAGTTGGTCGGGGTGTCCGACAGCTTCGGCCGAGGCGTGGCCTACGGCGAGGCGCGACCGGAGCATCTGCTCAACGTGCGCGCACGCGATCTGGGTGCGACGGCGGATCATCCCGGCGAGTTCGCCGACTGGCTCAATCTGACCGAGCGTGCACGCACCAGCTTCCTGCCGCGCCTGGTCTATGGCGAGTACCTGCATTCGCGCCTGCAGGCGGCGGCGCAGCTGTCGCTGGCCGGCTTCAATCGAATCCCGCAGGAAGCCATCGCGATCGATCGCGCAGGCAGCGCGTTCCGCGTGCATCTGGCGGACGGTTCGGATTTCCTCAGCGATCGCGTCGTGCTCACCGTCGGCGCGCTGCCGCCGCAGCCGCTGGCGGGCATCGGGCCGCGCCTGGCGGTGCATCCCAGCTACGTCGCCTGGCCGTGGCAGAACGGGCTGGACGGCATTGGCGCGATCGACCACATCGCGCCCAACCAGCGCGTGCTCATCATCGGCACGGGACTGACGATGGCCGACGTGGTCGCCACGCTGCACCGGCGCGGCCATCGCGGGCCGATCACCGCGCTGTCGCGTCATGGTCTTCTGCCGCAGTCGCACACGGACGAACCGGCGGCGCCGATCGCATTGCCGCCCACCGTGCTGCACGCGATCAACACGCACGATCTGCCGGAACTGGTGCGCGCCCTGCGCGCGCTGACGCCGATCGTCCCCGACTGGCGCAGCCTGATCGATGCATTGCGTCCGTACCTGCAGGGCTTCTGGCGCGGCCTGGCCACGCCGGAGCGTGCGCGTTTCCTGCGTCACCTGCGCTCGCATTGGGAGGTGTTGCGTCACCGCCTTGCACCAACGCTCGCGCACGAGCTGGAGGAGCTGCGCACGCGCGGTCGCCTGCGCGTGCGCGCGGGCCGGCTGTTGCGTGCGCGGCGTACCAGCGACGCGGTCGAAGTGCTGATCCGCGAGCGCGGCTTCTCGCACGCCAGCCGCGAGGAGTTCGATGTGGTGATCCGCGCCACCGGCTTCGACACCGATGTAGACCGCACGAGCCATCCGTTGATCGCGCAGCTTCGCGACTCCGGGCTGATCACCGCCGATCCGCTGGGGCTGGGCATCGAAGCCTCACCGCGCTTCGAAGCATTGGACGGGAGTGGGCTGCCCGTGCGCGGGCTCTATGCGCTCGGCCCGCTGCTGCGAGCGCAGTTGTGGGAAATCACGGCCGTGCCGGAGCTGCGCGTGGCCGCGCGCGCGCTGGCGAAACAGCTGCTGCAACAGGAGCGTCGTGCGAGCGTGGAGATCCAGCGTGGGATGGAGGCGCTGGCGCGGCCGTGAGGTGCCATCGTTCGCTGGGACGACCTTCTCCCGCGCGTGAGGGATGCGCTGGAGTGCCCATGCTGTCATTCCCGCGAAGGCGGGGCTTTTGGGCTGCCGAACGGCCGCACCATCCACGGCGAACTACCTCAAGCTTTCCGTCGAACGTGGTTCGCCTGGAAGTTGGATCCCCGCCTTCGCGGGGATGACGGCTTCGTCCCTACGGAACGCCAGCGTCCTCAGACATCCCCATCCGTCGCCCAGCCCTCGCCCGTGCCGCGGTTGAACACGGTGTCGGTGGCGAGCACGTTGCCGGCGGGGATGGATTCCTGCTGCCCCAGTCGCTCGTAGATCGGCGTGAAGTCTGGTCGCGTCGCGTCCATCAACTGCTCGTAGCTGTCGATGACGAAGTAGGTCTTCTGGAAGGTGTCGATGCGGTAACGCGTGCGCATGATGCGCTCCAGGTCGAACCCGATGCGGTTCGGCGCGGCGCTCTCCAGGCAGTGGATGGATTCGCCCTTCGACGACACGATGCCGCTGCCGTAGATGCGCAGGCCGTCGTCCTGTTTGATCAGGCCGAACTCGACCGTGTACCAGTACAGGCGCGTCAGATTGACCAGTGCTTCCGGGCCGATCCCGTGTGCCTTCACGCCGCCGCGGCCGTAGGCCTGCATGTAGTCGGCGAAGACGGGGTTCATCAGCAGCGGCACGTGGCCGAACAGGTCGTGGAACAGGTCCGGCTCGGCCAGGTAATCCAGCTGCTCGGGCTTGCGGATCCACCACGTCACCGGGAAACGGCGGTTGGCGAGATGGTCGAAGAACGTGAGCTCCGGCAGCAGGCCCTCGACGCCGACCAGCTCCCAGCCCGTTGCCTTGCGCAGCAGGCGGTTGAGGTCTTCGTACTTGGGGATGCGGTCGGGCGTCATGCCCATCGCTTCCTGGGTGCGCAGGAATTCGTCGCTGGCGCGGCCCACCAGGATCTCGCGCTGGCGCTTGAACAGCGTGCTCCACACCTCGTGGTCGGTGGCGCTGTAGGAGGACCACGGCTGCTCGACGACCGCCGTCGTGTACACCGGAACGTAGCCCTTGTCGGTGAGCTGGTGTTCCACGCGAGAGGGGGTCCCGAGGTTCATGCGGCGCTCCTGTGTCGAAATTCGACTTTACCGGCCTCGCCGCGCAATGGGCTTGCGTTGTTGCGCGCATGATGGGCTACGGCGCAAGATCATTGCGCCGAATAACGAACTGACGCAATCCGATGCCCGCCGTCGACCTCGATCGCACCGACCTGCTCGTCCTCGCCGAACTCCAGCGCCAGGGCCGCCTGACCAACGCCGAACTGGCCGAACGCGTGCACCTGTCCGCCTCCGCCTGCTTGCGACGAGTGCAGCGGCTGGAGCGGGAAGGGGTGATCTCGGGCTATCGGGCCGAAGTGGATCCCGAGCGTCTGGGCCTCGGGCTCCAGGCCTTCGTCCGCGTGCAGCTTTCACGGCACGATGCCGACGCGATCGCCGCTTTTCGCGACTTCGTGAACCAGTGGGACGAGGTCGTCGCCTGCCATGCCCTGACCGGCGACATGGACTACCTGCTGCAGATCGTCGTGCAGGACCTGGAGCATTTTTCGCGGTTCCTGCTCGACCGCCTGCTCAACCAGGCCGGCGTGGCGGACGTGAATTCCAGTTTCGTGCTGAGGACCGTGAAGGCCCTGAGCGGCGTGCCGTTGCCCGCGCGCTGAGGCGATCAGGTCGGGTTTAGGCCGTTTTCTGTCGCCAACGTCCGGGATCCGGCGATGATCATGCGAACCATCAAGGTGAGCTGACGGACCAGCTCCGGGTCCTTCTCGCGCGGCAGGTCCATGGCCGTGGCGCCCATGGCGAAGACCAGGCGGGTGATCGCCTTGGCCACCAGCGCCGGTTCGCGCAGGACCACGCCCTGCGCGGCGTTGATCTGGATGAGGCTGATGCGCAGCTCCTCTTCGAAGAAGCTCAGCTGCCGGTCCACGGCGTGCTTGAATGAGTCCGAGCCGGCGGTGCCTTCGCGCAGCAGCACGTGCAGCAGCTGGTCGTCGGCGCGTAGCTGCTCCACGAACGCCTCGACCGCGCCGCGCACCGCGCTGCGGTCCCTGGCCGCGCGCAGGCGGGCCGCGTCGATGATCTTCTGCAGCGACAGGCCGGCCAGGTCGATCAAGGCCACGGCCAGCTCGTCCATGTCCCGGAACTGCCGGTAGAAGCTGTTCGGCGCGATCCCGGCTTCGCGTGCGACCTCGCGCAGGCTCAGCGTGGACACGCTGCGGTGCGGGCCGATCAGCTTCAGCGCCGCGGCCAGCAGGTCCTCGCGCGAGATCGCGCCCTTTCGGGCTGCCGCGTGCTCGGATTCAGCGTGGAACTGGGTCTGTGGGCTCACGAGGGCGTGCACGGCGGCGGATGACTGAACATCATATCGGGGACTCAATATACAGTCGTATAGACATCTGTGCGCTTGTCTGTATAGTGCCAGTCATGAGTGCCGTCGTCCGTCCCCCGAAGCGTCCGCGTGGTCTGCGGCGCCTACTGAATGCCTGCGTCGCCCCGAGCGTGTTCGATTTCTGGGCGTCCCGCCTGGATCGCACCTGGACCTGGGACCGCCCGCTGGCCCGCATCGTCGAGCGTCGCGTCGAATCGCGCGATGCCGTCACCCTCGTGCTCAAGCCCAACCGTCACTGGCGCGGCTTCCACGCGGGCCAGCATCTGAACATCAGCGTCGAGATCGACGGCGTCGCGGTCACGCGCAGCTACAGCCTCAGCGACGCACCGCGCGATGACGGCCGCGTCGCCATCACCGTCAAGCGGATCGAAGGCGGCAAGCTCAGCGTCCATCTGTTCGAACGCGCCGGCGTCGGCGACGTCCTGCGCGTCGGGCCGGCGTTCGGCGAGATGACCTGGCCTCAGGCGAACGAGGCCGGCTGGCTGTTCCTCGCCGCAGGCAGCGGCATCACGCCGCTGATGTCGCTGGTGCGCGAACACGCCCGGCGCGGTATGCCCGCGCCACTGACGCTGCTGTATTGGGCGCGCACGCGCGATGAACTGTGCTTCGCAGACGAACTGCTGGCGCTGGCCGATGCGCACCCGGACTTCGCAGTCCACTGCATCCTCACGCGCGAATCCGACACCGACGGTGCACCGACCGGTCGCCTCGACGTCGCGCAGCTCGCCTCGCTCGTGCCCGACGCGGAGCAGCGCCACGTCTACGCCTGTGGTCCGCGCGGCTTCGTCGAGACCGCGCGCGCGGTGACCGGAACGCAGGCGCGCAGCTTCCATGCCGAGGCGTTCACGCCGCCGCAGGTCTCGCTCGAAGACACCGGCGAAGCGCTCATCACACTGAAACGCAGCGGCCGCACACTCACCGTGCCGCGCGGACAGCCGCTGCTGACGGCGCTGGAGGCACAGGGCCTCAAGCCCGCCTCGGGCTGCCGCATGGGCATTTGCAACACCTGCGCCTGCGGCAAGTCCGCCGGCGTCACGCGCGACCTCAACACCGGCAAGGTCGGCACCGAACCCGTTTCGGCGCTGCGCCTGTGCATCAACGCCGCCGCCGGCGATCTCGAACTCGATCTGTGAGCCCCCCGACATGACGTCCCGCAACCGCGCCCTCAGCCCTGCCGAACTCGACCGCTTCGGCGAAGAGCTCGACGCCCTGCGTGCCCGCACCGTCGCCACGCTCGGCCAGCGCGACGCCAACTACATCCGGCGCATCGTCGCCTGGGTGCGCTGGAGCGAAGTCGCCGGTCGCGGCCTGCTCTACGTCGGCGCATTCTCGCTGCTGTTCGCACCCGCGCTGCTGTGGCCGCTGTGCGTGCTGGGCGCGGTGGTACTGGGCCTGTCGAAGATCCTCGAGAACATGGAGCTGGGCCACAACGTCATCCACGGCCAGTACGACTGGATGCGCGACCCGCACCTGGACGGCCGCAGCTACGAGTGGGACATCGTCGGCACCGCCGAGAACTGGCGCTACACGCACAACTACCGCCACCACACCTACACCAACGTGCGCGGCCTGGATGACGACATCGGCTACGGCCTGCTGCGCATCTTCCCGGAACAGCGCTGGCGCCCGTATTACCTGGCGCAGCCGGTGATCGCGGTGGTGTTCGCGGTGCTGTTCGAGTGGGGCGTGGCGATCCAGAACCTCAAGCTCGGCCGCTGGATCGCCGGCAAGATCACGCACCGCCAGATGTGGCGCAAGTTCGTGCCGGTCGGCCGCAAGATGGGGCGGCAGATCGTGAAGGACTACGTCGTGTTCCCCGCGCTGGCCGGCCCGTTCTTCCTGCCGGTGCTGCTGGGCAATGTCGTGGCCAACGTGATCCGCAACCTGTGGACCTACACGATCATCTTCTGCGGCCACTTCACCACGGACGCCGAGACGTTCCCGAAGGAATGCATCCGCAACGAATCGCGCGGCCACTGGTACCTGCGCCAGCTGCGCGGCTCGTCGAACATCTCCGGCGGTCGCCTGATCGATGTGCTCTCGGGCAACCTGAGCCACCAGATCGAGCACCATTTCTACCCGGACGTGCCGGCCAACCGTTACGCCGAAGTGGCGCCGACGGTGCGCGAGATCTGCGCGCGCTACGGCCAGCACTACAACACCGGTTCGTTGCCGAAGCAGTTCGGCCAGGTGATCTGGCGGATCGTGCGCCACGCGTTCCCGAGCCGGCCGCGCAAGGCGGCGCCGCTGGTGTTGAATACCGACGCGGCCTGAAAAACCTGTAGCCCCGGGTAGGGCCGAAGGCCGCACCCGGGGACGCATCACACCTTCACCCCGGGTGCGCTTCGCTTACCCGGGCTACGAAAGCGCACTTAGTTCGACAGCACGCCCTGATCCGCCAGCGCCTTGCACTGCGGATCGCGGCGCAGCTTCGACAGCCACTTGCGGTCTTCCTCTTCGCAGAACGCGCGCAGCTTGGCCTGTTCGGCCTTGAGTTCGGCGGCGCGTCGCGTCGCGTTCGCCTCGTCGGTGCGCGCCTTCTGCCACTGCGCCACCTTCGCGCGGATCTGCGGCATCGCCGCCAGCGCGGCGCGCTCGCCTTCCATGATCGCGTTGTTGCGCTGTTCGAAGTCGGCCGGGCCGATCTCGTTGACGCTCGGGCGGATCACCACGTCCGCACGCGCGAGTTCCTGCGCGCCCAGGCGCTGGCCCATGATCGTGATCGACTGGTTGACGTTGCCCAGCATGCTGCCCGGGTTCTTGCCGCTGGCCTTGCTGGAGATGTCCACGGCGATCACGAGGTCCGCGCCCAGCTGGCGCGCCGCGTCCACCGGCACCGGGCTGACGACGCCGCCGTCGACGTAGTGGAACTTGCCGATCGCCACCGGCTCGAACACGCCCGGAATGCTGCTGGACGCGCGCACCGCCTGGCCGGTGTTGCCGCGCACGAACACCGTGCGGTCGCCGGTTTCCAGGTTGGTCGCCACGGCCGCGAACGGCCTGCGCATGCGCTCGATCGTCTTGCCGCCGACCAGCTCGTTGACGTAGTCCTGCAACTTCTGCCCCTTCACAACGCCGCCGGAGAACAGGCTGACGTCACGGATGGACGCCTCGTCCAGCGCGAAGGCCTGCTTCTGCATGGCGAAGGCGTCCATGCCGCTGGCATAGAGCGCACCGACCACGCTGCCGGCGCTGGTGCCGGAGACGACTTCGGGCTGGAAGCCGTTGGCCTCCAGCATCTTGATCACGCCGATGTGCGCGAAGCCTTTCGCCGCGCCTCCGCCCAGCGCGACGCCGATGCGCACCTTCGGTGCCTGCACGGGCGGAGCCGAGAGGGACGGCGGTGGCGTCGGCTTGACTGCTTCACCGCCACACGCGCCCAGCAGGACGGCGAGCGAGGCCAGCAGCACGGGGCGCAGGGAACGGAGCGGGTTCATGGTCACGATGGCGTGGGATGGATGGGCGGTCAGCGGCGCAGGATACACGTGGCACAAGGCGCGATAGCGGGGCGGATTTGGCGGAACGATGGAAGGCTGGGCGAGCATTCATCGCCCGTCCGCCCAAACGTCCTGCCTTGCTTTCAGGGGAGCCCTGGCGAGGGGTAGCGAGGCCGCGCAGCGGCGAACGTTCCGGCGCACACGCTCAACGCAATTCCTTGCGAACCACCAGCTTCAACCCCGACCAGACCTCGTCGACCGCGCAGACCTTCACGTCGACGAAGCCCAGCGGCAGCGCCACCTCGCGCACCGTGTCCTCGGTGATGTCGGTGGGGACTTTCGAGGCCTTCTTCGGCCACGACACCCACACGGTCGCGTCCGGCGCAAGCGTGCTCCGGCACTTGCCCAGGGCATCGGCCAGCACGGCGCGTTCGCGGCAGAACACATGGGCGATGTCGACGCCCTTCGCCAGTCGCGCGACGAAGCGCACGCCCGGCGGCAGGGGATCCAGCAATGCGCGGTAGTGCTCCGGTGCGGCGAGCGTCCACGCGGTCGCGCCATCGCGGAAGCCGAGCTTCTTCGCCAATGGCGTGCCGGAGTAGCCGCTCATCGCACCGTCCTCAGAAGTTGTTGTCGCCGTCCAGGATGCGGCCCAGTCCGCCCAGCACCGAACCTTCGCCGCGATTCTGCCCGCCGCCCTGCGGCGCGGCCGCGAGCATTCGCCCGGCCATGCGCGAGAAGGGCAGCGACTGCAGCCACACCTTGCCCGGGCCGGTCAGCGTGGCCAGGAACATGCCCTCGCCGCCGAACAGCATGCTCTTGATGCCGCCCACCGCGCGCACGTCCATCTGCACGGTGTGGTGGTAGGCCATGACGCAGCCGGTGTCCACGTCCAGGCGCTCGCCGGCGCGCAGTTCGCGCTCGATCACGGTGCCGCCGGCGTGCACGAACACCCAGCCGTCGCCTTCCAGCTTCTGCATGATGAAACCCTCGCCGCCGAACAGGCCGGTGAGGATGCGCTTCTGGAAGGCGATGCCCACCGATACGCCGCGCGCGCCGGCCAGGAAGCTGTCCTTCTGACAGATCAGGCGACCGCCGTGTTCGTCCAGCTTCATCGCCAGCACCGTGCCCGGGTACGGCGCGGCGAAGGCCACGCGCGCCTTGCCGGTTCCGGCGTGGGTGAACATCGTGGTGAACAGGCTCTCGCCAGTCAGCACACGCTTGCCGGCGGAGAAGATCTTGTCCATGAGGCCGCCGCCCTGCCCCGTGTGCTGGCCGTTGCCGAACACGGTGTCCATCTGGATGGTCGCGTCCTTGTACATCAGCGCGCCGGCCTCGGCGATCGCGCACTCGCCCGGGTCCAGTTCCACTTCGACGAACTGCATGTCGTTGCCGACGATGCGGAAGTCGATGTCGTCGCTGCGCCGGCCGGCCGCGGACGGCGTCGGCGGTGGCACGTGCGCGGGTTGCACGCCGGTGGCTTCGGCGAATTCGGGCATCGACTTCACCGCCTGCCAGCCCGACAGGCCCTCGCGCCAGCACAGGTCATCAGGATGCCTGCGCGCGTGCGCCTGCGCCGAATCGGCATCGAGCGGACCGACGCGCTGGCTGTTGCCGGCGGAAACGAAGTACCACTGGGTCATGGGGGAAGTCCTGCGGAAGTCGGAAGCGGCGAGTGTAGCGGCGGCGGTTGACGACGCATGGGCGGGAGGTCACTGGTACGCCGGGAAAACATCGTCTCGTCGACTGCCGTCCAGCGTTGCCGCATCCCGCATCCCACACCCTCGTCATCCCGGCGAAGGCCGGGACCCAAGCCCGCAACGCGGGGGCACTCCCACGCCGGCAAACGACCTCACCGTCATTCCCGCGAAGCCCAGCTTTCGTTGGAATGACGTGATGTTTCGCGCGCCATCAGCGCGCCAACGACCTACTCGGCCAACGCCGCCAGCGCCGCGTGGCGCGCATGCAGCGCCGTGGTGTCGAACAGCGGAACACTGGCATCGCCCTGCCCCACCAGCAGACCGATCTCGGTACAGCCCAGGATGATCCCCTGCGCACCGCGTTCGACCAGCGCGGCCATGATGCGCCGGTACTGCGCGCGGGATTCTTCGCGGATGGCGCCCTGGCACAACTCGTCGTAGATCACGCGGTGGACGATCTCGCGCTCGTCGGCCTCGGGCACCAGCACGTCGAGCCCGTGCCGTTCGATCAACCGCTTCCGATAGAAATCCTGCTCCATGGTGAAACGCGTCCCGAGCAGGCCGATGCGTTGCAACCCTGCACGCCGGATCTCTTCGCCCGTCGCGTCGGCGATGTGCAGCAGCGGCAGGCCGCTGGCGGCTTCCACCGCGTCGGCGACCTTGTGCATCGTGTTCGTGCAGATCACCAGCAGCTGCGCACCGCCGGCCTTCAACGAACGCGCCGCGTCGGCGAGCACCGCGCCCGCTGCATCCCAATCACCGGCATGCTGCAGCTTCTCGATCTGCGCGAAGTCCACGCTGTACAGCAGCAGCCGCGCCGAATGCAGCCCGCCGAGCCGCTCCTTCACCGTCTGATTGATCAAGCGGTAGTACGGCACGGTGGATTCCCAGCTCATGCCGCCGATCAGGCCCAGCGTCTTCATCGCGACCTCCTCATCGCATCGCCTCGACCATCGCCTGTTCCAGGCAACGGTCCGGATCGTCGCGGATGGCCTTCAACTCCTGGCGTGACCAGTCGTGATGCATCGTGCCATCCACCATCAGCATCGCACGGTTGATGAAGCGTTCGGCGATGTCGAGCGCGTGCGTAGCCAGCAGCACCGCCGTTCCGTGTTCGCCCGTCAACCGCCGCAGGTGCTCCTTCAACGCGTAGGCGCTGAGTGGGTCCAGCCCATTGAGCGGTTCGTCCAGGATCAGCAACGGCGGTTCACCGAGCAATCCCAGCACGATGCCGACTTTCTGCCGGGTCCCCAGCGAGCAATGCCCGATCCAGCGGTCGAGCATGGGCGTCAGCGAAAGCGCCTCGCACAAGGCCAACGTCGCCGAAGGAATCCCGGGCAGGCCGCGCGCACCGGCGAACAGCCGCAGGCACTCGCGCACACTGAGCAGCGGTGGAAGGCGGGCCGGATCGATCGACATTCCGAGCAGGCGCTTGGCCGCCACGGGATCGGCGACCAGATCGTGTCCACCGATCCGGACGCGGCCGGAATCGGCTGCGGTCACGCCCGACAGGCACTGCATGAGCGTGGTTTTTCCTGCGCCGTTGGGTCCGATCAGCGCGGCGAACTCGCCCGGCGCCAGGACGAGATCGATGCCGCGCAGGATCGGCTGGCGATGGATGCTGTAGCGCAGGGCCTCGACGTGCAGCGCGCTCATCGGCCTGCGCTCCCGCTGGCATGCCGCAGACGCCACGCGGCGGGAAGGCAGGTCAGCGCCAGCGCGGTCAACCAGCACACCATGCGCATCCAGGAAAATCCCAGCACGAGATTGCCAAGCAAGGCGATCGCCGTTGCGCACGCAAGCGCGATCAACGGATAGCCCACCGCTGCCCTGCGTCCGTCACGCGCCTGGATCGGCGTGGCACGCAGCAGCTGACACGCCTCGCCGGCTACGTCGAGGCTCATGCGCAATGCGAGGCTGGCCCAGAGCCAGGGCACGACCATCAACACTGCGCCCGCCGCAAGCTTCAGGCCCAAGCGATCGGGCAGCAGCAGGAACATCGAACCGACGATCCAGAAGTGCCCGCCCTGCCCCCGCCGCCAGCGCAGGACGACAGCACGACGTTGCCATTGCGACACGCCTGCAAGCGACGCGTCTGTCACGAACGCGCGGGTGAACAAAGGCTCGCGGCGACCGGCGTGATGCGTGCGGTCCGTGGCCGGCGGGCGCAACGAACGCCAAAGGCCGATGCCGATACCGGCCGTGAGCCCCGTCATGCTCGGCAACATCGAGCCCGAAACGAAGCGGCTTGCATCGAACCACGCCGCGACCATCACGGCCGACCATGCGCCCAGCCCGATCAGCCCGTATCCGATGGCGACGACAAGCAGCGCCATGCGAGCGCGCAGCGACGAGATCGGCAGCGCCGCGAACCATCCCGAGCGAAGCTCGCAAGCCAGGAGTGAAAGCCGGCGTGACGCCACGGTCTCGATCACCAGCGCAATGACAATCGCGCTCGCGAAGGGCCATGTGGCGATCAGCCGCAGACATCCGCTCGCGAAGCCCGCAGGCGACGCACCCAGCGCCATCAGCAGCCCGGCGCTGCCCGCGAACGCCGCGGTCCAAATCAACCCGCCTCGCAACGAGGGACGGGACCGCAGCAGCGTCTCGCAGCGCTGCCCGAACCAGGGGTGCAAGGCCGTCAGGCTCAAGCGCAACACCTGGCTCTTTCGATCATCGAGCAGCCGCCTTACCGAACTTCTCGCCGAAGAAATCGCCCTCGTTCCACACCGGCCGTTGCGGTGCGTCGGCGATGAGCTGGCCGATGCGCGCGTTTAGCTTGGCCAGTCGCGCCGCGTCGGCCCATTGGATCGGCTGGGTGAGATCGTCGCCGGGCTGGTGATAACGATCGCGCAGGAACGCGTCCTGGATCGCCTTCGCATCGCCGTCCACGCCCGTGTAGCCGCCATCGAGGTACACCGCCGGCACACCCGCGCGGATGAAGGCGTACTGATCGCTGCGCACGAACACCACTTCCTCCGGCGACGGATCCGGCGACAGCGACACACCGATCTCCTTCGCCGCCTGCTGCACCAGCGGCTGCAGCGTGGAATGCTCCAGGCCGATCGGCACCACGTCCTTCGTCGGCGCCAGCAGCATCGGCATGTCCATGTTGACGTTGGCGACCAGCGAGCCGGCGGGCACCGTCGGATGGCGCGCGAACCACTCCGCGCCGAGCAGGCCCTTCTCCTCCGCCGTCACCGCGACGAACAGCACCGAGCGCTTCGGCGGCGCCGCATCGTGGGCCAGGCGATTGGCGGCTTCCAGCATCACCGCGATGCCCAGCGCGTTGTCGAGCGCGCCGTTGTAGATCGCATCGCCGTTGACGGGCGCGCCGATGCCGACATGGTCCAGGTGGGCGCTGAAGACGACGTGTTCGTTCTTCAGCGCCGCATCGCTACCGTCGAGGCGGGCGACGACGTTGCGTGAATCCACCGGCGTGATCGCCGTATGCGCGGCCAGGCGGAGCGTCCCGGGAAGGTCGAACGCGCGCAGCTTGCCGTCGCGCAGGTCCTGGAAGAGCTGTTTCGCCATATGCCCGCCCGCGGACAGCATCGCATCGGCCTGTGCGGTGGAGACCGTGGCCGTCACGCGCAGCTGCGGGAACGTGTCGATGCCCTTGCCGTCCTCGCCGCGCAGGCGCATGCCGGGGCGGTCCCAGTTTCCGGCGGTACGCGTCCACGGCGACTGCTTCTGCTCGTCGTCGGTCTGCACCACCACGATGCCGACCGCGCCGCGTCGCACCAACTCCTCCGCCTTGGTGCGCGAGGAAGAATGGAAGGCGCGACGATCGTTGTCGAAGCGCGCCGGCGCGCCGTTGAACATCACGGCGATCTTGCCCTTCACGTCCACGCCGGCGAAATCGTCGTGCTGCAGTTCCGGCGCGTGCACGCCCTGCCCCACGAACACCGCCGGCGCTTCCACGCTCGCCTGCGCTTCGTTGAAGTTGATGCCGGGAAGGAAGTCGTCGCGGAAGGCCAACGCCCGCTCGCGGCCGTCGCGCACGATCACCAGTGCGTTGCCGTCGGCCTGGCGCACGCCGCGCAGCATCGGCACGCGCTGGAAGAAGCTTGCGTCATCGCCCGCGGGTGCCAGCCCGATCGCACGGAAACGCTGAGCGACGTAGAGCGAGGCCAGGTCGTACCCGCGCGTGCCGGCCTCGCGGCCCTCGAGCAGGTCGTCGGCGAGGAAGCGCACATCGGCCTCGATGCGGCGCGCGTCGGCGCTGGCGGAGGCGTCGTAAGTCTCTTTCACCGGCGCATTGGCCGGTGCGGTGGACGCTTGCTCGCGCTGGCATGCCGCGAGGACGAGGGCGAGGCTGATCAGCGTGAGGCGGCGCATGGAACGACCCGGTGTCTGGTTAGCGGCGACGCTAACATCCCGCACCTCCCATGCCAGTGCCTCAAGGCACCCGCCATCACTCGGGGAGGAAGAATCCCAACAGGCAGAGGATCCAGAACAGCGCCCCGATGACCAGCCAGATCCAGTTGGCCCAGGTCAGGTGCTGGTTCGACTCGCCCTCGGGGTCGCCGCAAGCGAGGTTGGCGGCCTTCTGGATCCGCACTCCCGTCACCGCCAGCACGGGCACCAGCGCCATCCCGATCAGGTCCGTGATCGGCGAACCGATCTCCCGGAATGCCAGGCGGTCGAAGATGTTCATCGTGACGGCCAGGGCGACATACACGGTCGCCACGCCCGAAGCAGACCACGGGTAGGGCCGGTCATCGCGTTGCAGGCGGTTGTCGATCTGCCGGGTCAGGGCATGGGTGAAGAAGATGCTGAAGGCGGCGCGCGCGATCGGCAGCATCTTCTGACGGTTCACCGTACGGAACCGCGCCCAGTGCATGTAGAACCAGTAGAGCTGGTACATGCCGAGCGTTGTCACGAACAGCAGCAGGAACTTCCTGGGGCTGACGACGAAGAATTCGTTGCCTTGCGACGCAAGCGGGGCCGGATCGATGAGCGGCGCGGCGGGCGGCGCGTAGAGGTTCTCGCTCATGCACAAGCGCGGGGGGCAGGAAGGGAATGCGCAATCTAGCGACGCCCCCCTGGGGAAACCCTAGGACTTGTCCGAAAGTCGCCTCACCACGCCACGGGTTGTCGACGGACGGTGCCACAGCACGGGGACCTCATCCGGCCGGGGCGGCTCCAGCTCATCCGACAACGGCGCGATCGTGCCCTCCTCCTCGTCCTCCCAGCTGTACCGCTTGCGCGGCGCCAGCGGGTCGGTGCGGCGCAGCAGCCACGCGGCGAAGACGCCCGCGACCGCGCCGCCCAGGTGCGCCTGCCAGGACACGCCCGGCTCGCGCGGCAGGATCGTCAGCAGCATGCCGCCGTAAAACATGAAGGCGAGCATCGCGGCTGCGATCGAGGCGCGGTCGCGGCGCAGCAGGCCGAGCACGAACACCAGGAACATCAGGCCGTGGGTCAGGCCGCTCGCGCCCAGGTGGCGGGTGCCGGGATCGCCCAGCAGCCACGCGCCCAGGCCCGAGCCCAGCCACAGCAGCGGCAGCGCGCGGATCGTCGCCTTCGGGTACAGGCCGCCGGCCAGCGTGCCCAGCATCAGCAAGGCGATCGCGTTCGCGGCGACGTGCTCGAAGGAGCCGTGCAGCAGCGGCGCGGTGAGGATGCCCAGAAGCCCCTCGACCGACCACGGCTGCACCGTCCAGGCGGCCACGTCGAACAGCCCCTGCGCGGTGAACACCGCGAACAGCAGCAGGACGAAGCCCAGACTGAGGTTGAAGGCGCGCAGCCAGCGGCGCTTGTCGGCCTTTCGCTGCTCGGGCGTGTCGGGGAGGGCTTCGGGCGTGGGCAGGTGCATACCGAGCACATTGCGACCGCCGGGCGTGAATGCAAGCCGGCCAGGACGGGCCGATTCGTCCCGTCGACGGGTCGATGCGGCCGGATGCGACGGCGCGCACGTAAAATGCCCGGATGAACGCCGAACTCCCCACCGTACGCCTCAAGAACGCCTGGAAATCCACCCACCCCTGGATCTTCCAGCGCCTCGTCGACAAGCCCGCCCAGCGGCCCAAGCCCGGCGCCATCGTCGATGTCGTGGGCGTAGAGGGCGACTGGATCGGCCGCGGCTTCTACAACGGCCACTCGCGCATCGCCGTGCGCATCCTGGAAGCGAACCCGGACGTCGAGGTCGACGCCGGCTGGTTCGCCCGCAAGATCGCCGCGGC
The DNA here is from genome assembly GCF_016735495.2 of Lysobacter sp. MMG2. Lineage (GTDB taxonomy): Bacteria > Pseudomonadota > Gammaproteobacteria > Xanthomonadales > Xanthomonadaceae > Lysobacter_J. The sequence goes on along the minus strand of NZ_JAERQY020000003.1, from coordinate 317,863 downwards.
CGTCTCGCTGCGCCGCGACGTGCTCAAGCTCGACGAGGTGAGCGACGCCTGGCGCGTGGTGCACAGCGAGGGCGACGGGCTCTCCGGCCTGGTCGTGGACCGCTACGGCGACCTGCTGGTGGTGGAGTTCTTCAGCGCCGGCATGTTCCGCCATCGCGAGTGGATCTACGAGGCGCTCAAGGCGCAGTTCCCCGGCTGCCGCTTCTACAGCTTCGCCGACGAGCACGTGCAGAAGCAGGAATCCTTCGACTTCCGCGGCAGCGAAGCCGTACCGCCGGCGGTCATCACCGAATACGGCATCAAGTTCCGCGCCGACCCGGCCGGCGCGCACAAGACCGGTTTCTTCGCCGACCAGCGCGAGAACCGCGAGTGGCTGTCGCAGCAGGTGAAGGACAAGACCGTGCTTGACCTGTGCTGCAACACCGGCGGTTTCGCGGTGTACTCAGCCGTGCGTGGCGCCTCCGAAGTGACCGGCGTGGACATCGACGCCGACGTGATCGAAATCGCCAAGGGCAACGCCAAGCTCAACAACGTGCGCCCGCGCTTCGTGCAGGCCGACATCTTCCCGTGGCTGCGCGACGCCGGCATCCGCGGCGACCAGTACGACGTGGTCATCCTCGACCCGGCCAAGATGACGCGCGACCGCGAGCAGGTCATTCCCGCGCTGAAGAAGTACCTGGACATGAACAAGCTGGCGCTGGGCGTGGTGAAGCCGGGCGGCCTGTTCGCGACGTTCTCGTGCACCGGCCTGGTCGCCGAGGACCAGTTCCTCGACATGCTGCGTCGCGCCGCGTTCTATTCCGGGCGCACGGTGCAGGTGCTCAAGGTCGCGGGCGCCGGTGCGGACCACCCGTGGCTCGCGCAGGTGCAGGAATCGCGCTACCTCAAGGCGGTGTTCTGCCGCGTGGTGGACTGACGCGGCTTCGCTACGCGTGGCGCGTCTCACCCATTGAGACGCGCACCGATACACTGGACCCTGTATCGAACCGCACGAGGCCAACCTTCCATGGACACGCTGATCTACGCGGCGGGCGCCGTCATCGTGCTCATGCTGGCCTACGTGGCCTGGCAGCTGACGCGGCTCTCGCGCGGCCAGGGCGATAGCGCGAACGCCGCGGAGCTGTCCGCGCTGCGCGAAGCCGAGCGCGCCAAGGCGATCGAACTGTCCGCGCTGACCGTGCGGCTGGCCGAGCGCGACGCCGACCTGGCGTCGCGCGAGCGCGATCTCTCGCGACTGGCGCAGGAGTGCGGCGAAGCACAGGCCCGCGCGGAGCGGCACGGCACGGCGGCGGCGGAACTCAACGCCAACCTGCGCGCCCGCGACACTGAGCTGGCCGACCTGCGCGCCCGCCTGGACGCCGAGCGCGGTGAGCTGTCGCATTTGCGCGCCGAACTGGCACTGCAACGCGAGCGCTCCGCGCAGACCGAAGCCAACCTCGCCCATGCCGAGCAGGCCAAGGCCGAGATCAAGGGCTTCCTGGAATCCGCGCAGACGAAGCTGTCGGCCACCTTCGCCGAACTGGCCGGCAAGACCTTCGAGGAACGCGGCGCCCAGTTCGAGAACAACGTGCGCACCGCCACGCAGCAGTCGCGCACCGACTTCGAGACGCTGCTCAAGCCCTTCGCCAACCAGCTCAACGAATTCCGCACGCGCGTGGACACCGTCTACGGCGAGGAAGCCAAGGAGCGCGCCTCGCTTGCCGGCGCGGTCAACGAGCTCAAGACGCTCAACCAGGACATGGCGGCGCAGGCGTCGGCGCTGACGCGCGCGCTCAAGGGCAGCGCCAAGGTGCGCGGCGACTGGGGCGAGCTGATGCTGGAAAGCGTGCTGCGCAGTTCCGGGCTGGAAGACGGCACGCATTACGATCGCCAGGCCTCCAGCGAGGACGACGAAGGCCGTCGCTTGCGTCCGGACGTGGTCGTGCGCCTGCCCGGCGACCGCCGCATCGTGGTCGACAGCAAGGTCAACCTCATCGACTGGGAGCAGGCGATGAACGCGCAGACCCCGGAAGAGCACGAGGACGCGCTGCGGCGCCACGCGGTCGCGCTGCGCCAGCACATGAAGGACCTGGCCGACAAGAACTACCCCAAGGCCGTCGGCGATTCGGCGCTGGAAGTCACCGTCGCCTTCGTGCCGATCGAAGGCGCGCTGTCGGCCGCGCTGGGCACCGATCCTGCGCTGCAGACGGACGCGTTCGCGCGCGGCATCGTGTTCGCCTCGCCCAATACGTTGATGGCGGTGCTGCGCGTGATCGAGCGCCTGTGGACGCGCGACAAGATCCAGCGCCAGGCCATCGACATCAGCGACGCTGGCGGCCGCGTGCTCGACGCGTTGCAGAACTTCCTGACGGAGTTCGACCAGGTGGGCCGCAAGCTCAACGAAGCCAACACCTCCTTCGTCAACGCGCGCAACAAGCTGTCGGAATCGACGCATGCGGTGATCCCGCGCGCGCGCCGACTCGTCGAGCTTGGCGTGAAGGGGAAGAAGGCGTTGTCGGCCGAACTGGCGCCGGACGAACAGGTGCTTCCGCTGACGCTGGAGCGGTCGGGATCGGGCGATTGAGGCGCGGCATCCGTCTGCGCCCTGCCCTTCCCGTCATTCCGTACAGAAGTCCGAAGCGTGACGGCCTGGATCCCGGCCTTCGCGGGATGACGGTAGGTGCGGTGACGGTAGATGGAATGACGGTGTAAGCGAGCCGCCGCGGCCGCGCTGCACAAGCCCGTCCTCAAGAGAAAAGCCCCGGCGTTTCCACCGGGGCTTTCGCATTTCATCGCGACAGTAAGGGCCGCACTCAGCTGCCGTCCGTCGGCATCACCGGCATCGCATCCACCGGCACCTGCGGGTTGGTGTCGTCGCGCAGGTAATCCGGCAGCGACTGGTCTTCATCGCGCATGCGGTCGCCGAAGATCTGGTAGTTGCGGCGCTGGATCCACGCATCGCGCACCAGCGTGTAGTCGTCTTCGGCGCCTTCGCGGAAGCTGTCGGTCGCCAGCAGCTGCGCGCGCACGTCCACCAGCTGCAGGCCCTGCAGCGGGATGCGCACGCGGTCGGCCTCGACCTGGCGCAGCGGGCTCAGCGGCGCGTCGCCGACCATGCCGAAGCTGTCGCGCAGCGTGCGGGGGCCGAACAGCGGCAGTTCGACGAAGCGCGAGTTCTTCCAGCCCCAGATGCCCAGCGTCTGGCCGAAATCCTCGCTCTTGTTGGGCAGCTTGGCGTCCGACGCCGGGTCGAAGATGCCGCCGATGCCCAGCGTCGAGTTGAGCAGGAAACGCCCCAGCGACTGCCCCGCCTGCTTCGGCTTGCCCTGCAACAGCGCGTTGATCGCCGACACCGGCTGGCCGAGGTTGTTGAAGAAGTTGCTGACGCCCAGGCGGAACGGGCGCGGCACCACTTTCACGTAGCCGCGCGCGAGCGGACGCGCGACGGTGCGGTCGACCGCATTGTTGAACTTGTGCATGCCGCGGTTGTAGCGCTCCCACGGGTCGTAGACCGCAGGCGGCGCCATCGGCGTGGGCAGGTTCGGATCGCCGTACTGGCCGTAGATGTCGTCGAAGTCGCGCTCGGCCTGGGTCGGTTCGCCCTGCACGTCGGCGCCCGGTTCGGGCGCATCGACGGGCGTGGGCGGGATGTCGGTCGGCACCGGTGCATCGGGCGGCGTCACCTGCTCCGTCGGCGGCGTCGTGGCCGGCTCGGTCGGCGGGACCGGAGGCGGCACGGGTTCGGACGGCGGCGGCACGGTCGGCGTGGCGGGCGGCTGCGTTTCATCCGTCGGCGGTGGCGTCGGCGTCGACGGCGGCTGGGCCTCGGCCGGCGGTCGGCCGGTCTCGCCGTCGATGGTTGCGGCCACGCACTTGCGCGCGGCCGCGGCGTCGGTGCCGGCGGCCTTCATGCAGCGATCGAATTCCTCGCTCTGCGCGCCGGACAGCGGACGGGTAATGATCTGCGCCTGGCCGAGCAGCGGCGCGGCGGCGAGCACGAATGCGATGAGGGGTGCGTGGGGGCGCATGGGTCGCAGTGTAAAGGCTCGGGAAATGCTCGGCCGGCCGGGCCCGCGGCCACGACCGGAACGGAGTGTCGCGGCTCAGCCGGCGAAGGCGAGCGTGGAATCCAGGCGGTACGCGCTGCGCAGTTCGGACAGACCGGGCGGCGAACCGACGACTTCGACGATCCCCAGGCGCGCGCTGAGCTCGGCCAGCAGCGCCAGTCCCGCGCTGTCGACCGATTCCACGGCGCTCAGGTCGAGCCGTCGCGCCTTCGCCGCGCGCAGCTGCGACCACAACGAGGCAACGGCGGCGCGCTCGAGCACGCCGCCGAAGGCGAGGGTGTCACCGTCCTGGCGGACCGTCGCAGCGGCCATGGTCAGTTGCTGGCCGCCTGTGCCTGCAGCTTGCCGGCCTTGATGTCGGCGGCGACCTGCGGGATCGACTTCTGCTTCAGCGGCGCGTCGAACTGGTTGCGGAAGGTCTGCACGAAGCTGACGCCTTCCACCATCACGTCGAACACCTTCCACTGCGTGCCGACCTTGCGCATGAGGTAGTCCACCGGCACGGCTTCGTTGCCCTGGCGCAGGTACTCGCTGGACACCTTGACGATGGCGCCGCCGCGCAGCGGGGTTTCCGACTTCACGCGCACCTTGAGCTTGGTGTTGAGGTCCAGCAGCGAGGAGCCGTAACGCTGCATCAGGCTGTCGGCGAGCGCGTCGGCGAACACCTTCACGTCGGCGTCGGACGCGCCGCGGCCGTGCACGCCCAGCACCAGGCGGGCGGAGTAGTCGCGGTCGAACATCGCGTTGAACTCGCTGGCGATGAAGTCACGCAGGGCGGCGCGGTTCTGGGTGAACTCGGCGCGGCGCGATTCCAGCGTCGCCAGGATGCGGGTCGAATTGCTCAGCACCAGCTGGCTCGGCGAGCCGGCCGGGGCGGCGCTCGCGGCGGCCGGGGCCGCCGCGTCGGCGGCCTGGGCCAGCACGGCGCCCGGCGCGGCGACGGCCAGGGCGGCGGCAATGAAAACGGTCAAGGAGCGGTGGGGGATGCGCTTCATGGGGTCTTGGTCTCTTCCTTGGGGGCGGCTTCGCCCTGGAGGTAATCGGGAACGCCGGCGTTCGGGTCCGGAGCCTGGCCGGCATTGTCGGCAGGCTTCGCGCCACCGCCGCTGAACATGTACTTGCCCACCAGCTGGATCAGGTCCACCGCCGATTGGGTCAGGTAGAGCTCGTCGCCGGGCTTCAGGTTCTCGGGATCGCCACCCGGCGCCAGGTTCACGTAGCTCTCGCCCAGCAGGCCGCTGGTGAGGATGCTGGCGGCGGTGTCGGCCGGCAGCTTGTCGTAGCGCTTGTTGATCGCCAGGGTGACAACGGTGTCGAACTTGACGGGATCGACGTCGATCTTGGCGACATGTCCTATCGCCACGCCGCCGATCTTGATCGGCGCGTTGGGCCGCAGGGCGCCGATGGTCGAGAAGCGGGCCGTCACCTCGTAGGTGTCGCCGCCCACGCCCCAGCGGCCATTGGTCGAGGCCAGCGCCAGGACCAGCAGCGAGGCCAGGGCCAGCAGCAGGAAGGCGCCAACGGCGAATTCGATTCTTGGGGCTCGGACGGTCATGGCGGGATTCGGGATTCGGGATTGGGGATTCGCAAGAGCGAGGGTGACGGACCGGGCTGGAGCGGGCTTCTACGAATCCCGAATCTCCAATCCCGAATCCCGGCTACTGGAACAGGAAGGCCGACATCACGAAATTGAACATCAGGACCAGCAGCGAGGCATTCACCACGGCGCGGGTCGTGGCCACCGAGGTGCCCTCGATGGTCGGCTCCGCGTGGTAGCCCACGTAGGCCGCGACCAGCGCCGAGGTGCCGCCGAACACCGCCGCCTTCACGAAGGCCATGACGAAGTCGTCGGCGAAGTCGACGCTGTCCTTGAGCACCTGCCAGAAAGTGCCGTTGTCCAGGCCGATCACGTGGACCGACTCGAAGTAGCTGGCAGCGATGGCAAAGCTGATGAAGAACGCGGTGAGCAGCGGCACGGAAATCACCGCCGCCCAGAAGCGCGGCGCCACGGCCTTGCCGACCGGGTCGATGGCCATCAGGCCGAGCGCGGTGATCTGGTCGGTGGCGCGCATCAGGCCCAGTTCGGCGGCGATCGAGCTGCCCGCGCGGCCGACGAAGAGCAGGGCGGTCAGCACGGGGCCCAGTTCGCGGTACAGGCCCAGGCCGAGCAGGGCGCTGACCTGGGCGGTGGCGCCGTAGGTCTCGAGCGCGCGATAGCCCAACAGCGTCACCGAAAGGCCGACGAACGCGCCGCCAACGGCGATGATCGGCAGCGAACGTGCGCCGATCTTGTAAATCTCGCGAGTCAGCTCGCGCCAAAAGTCGGCGGTCGGCTTGGACGCCCGCAGCACGGACAGCGAGAACAGCCCGGCCCGACCCAGGGAGCGGGTGGCGGCGACGAAGGGCATCAGGCGGCCTCCGAGTTGCGCGGCGCGGCGTCGAAGGCGATCGGGCCGTCGGGCTCGCCGTTGAGGAACTGGCGCACGAACGGGTCGTCGCTGCCCTGCAGCTGGTCCGGCGTGCCGGAAAAGACGATCCCGCCGTTGGCGATCACGATGGCGTGGTCGGCGACGGGCAGGGTCTCGTGCACGTGATGGGTGACCACGATGCTGGTCAGGCCCAGGGTGTCGTTGAGGCGCCGGACCAGCTCCATCACCACGCCCGAGGCGATCGGATCCAGGCCGGTCAGCGGTTCGTCGTAGATCATCAGCGGCGGATCCAGCGCCAGCGCGCGGGCCAGCGCGACGCGACGCGCCATGCCGCCGGAGAGCTCGCGCGGGAACGAATCGGCCACCGCGCGCAGGCCCACCGCATGCAGCTTCATCAGCACCAGCTGGCGGATCACCGCGTCGGGCAGCTTGGTGTGCGCGCGCAGGGGCAGGGCCACGTTCTCGGCGGCGGTGAGGTCGGTCAGCAGGCCGTTGCCCTGCAGCAGCACGCCGATGCCCTTGCGCAGCTCGAGCAGCGCGCGACGGCCCTGCGGCACGGGCTGGCCGAAGACTTCGACCGAGCCGGACGTGGGTTCGAGTTCGCCGGTCAGCGCAGCCAGCAGCGTGGACTTGCCGCTGCCCGAGGGGCCCAGCACCGCGACGATGCTGCCGCGCGGCACGTCCAGCGTGATGTCGCGCAGCACGGTGCGTCCGCCGCGATCGAGGCGGAGCTGGCGAAGACTGACGATGGGGGTTTCGTTCGTCATGCGCGGGGCGTGTTCGGCCGGCTGCCGTGAAGCCTGGCAGGATGGCCGGTTAGGGCTGAATGGGAACCGGAAGACCGGCATTGTCGCAGGTTCGCTGCACTTTGCCCGCCTGACGATCGGCAGGGTCGGCGCTGCACGGCGAGGGCCAGCATGGCGAGGAGGTTTTGGGGACGCCTTAAAGAACGCATCTCGTCGTGCGCGACCGCACTCCGGCAAGATACCGGCGATGCCCGGCCGCTCCGACTTCCGCCTCTACTACTCCAATGCACTGGACGTGCTGGCGGAGCTGTTCGCCAACCAGCTGCGCGAGCCCGTGCCGGGCCAGGCCTTGCTCGCGCCCGAGGTGGTGCTGATCCCGCAGGTGGCGATGCGCCGCTGGTTGCAGTCGACGCTGGCGCAGCGCCACGGCATTGCCGCGAACCTGCGCTTCCTCACGCCGGGCGAGTTCGTGCGCGAGACCCTCGACGCCAACGTGCCCGGCGCCAGCGACGACCTCGACGCCGCCGCGCTCCAGTGGCGTTTGTACGCGCAGTTGAGCGAACCGGCCGCGCTGGGCGGGCGGGCGTTCGCGCCGTTGCGGGCGTACCTGTCGGGCGACGACGCCCTCAAGCCGTGGGCGCTGGCCGGCGAACTCGCCGCCATCTTCGAGAAGTACCAGGCCTGGCGCCGCGACTGGCTGCTGGACTGGGAAGCCGGCCGCGAGCCGCACGAGGCCCAGGCCGAACTGTGGCGCCGCATCGCCGCCGGCCGCCGCCATCGCGCGCGCCGCATCGACGACTACCTCGCGCGCTTCGCCGCGCCCGACGCGCCGCTGCCGGCCGGCATGCCCGCGCGCCTGTTCGCCTTCGCCACGCTCAACATCTCGCCAGACGTGCTCCGCGTGATCGCCACGCAGGCGCGCGTGGGCACGCTGCACTTCCACGTCCCCACGCCTTCGCGCCGCTACTGGGGCGACCTGCCGAGCTGGGCCGAACGCCTGCGCGAGGACCCCGCCGAGAGCGAGGACGAGAACCCGCTGCTGTCCAACTGGGGCGCGGCCGGCCGCGATTTCATGGCCGTGCTCGGCGGCTACGACGTGGTGCACGCCTCGGCCGAAGAGGAGCGCTACGCGGACCCGGAAGCGCTGCCCGACGACGCGCCCGAACGCGACAGCCTGCTCGGCCGCCTGCAACGCGACCTGCTGCACCGGCGCGCGCCACGGCCGTGGCGCAAGTCGGTGGATCGCGACGATCCCAGCCTGCAGGCGCATGCCTGCCACACGCGTCTGCGCGAAGTGCAGGTGCTGCACGACCGCCTGCGCGCGCTGCTCGACGACCCGCGCTTCGACCCGCCGCTGCAGGCGCGCGAGATCGCCGTGCTCGCGCCCGACATCGATCCGTACCGCCCGCACATCGAGGCCGTGTTCGGCGGCCTGGGCGGCACGCGCGACTACATTCCCTATGCGCTGGCCGACCTGAGCCCGCTGGCGGGCGAGCCGCTGGCCGACGTCTTCCTGCGCCTGCTCGCACTGCCCGACGCGCGTTTCGGCGTGAGCGAAGTGTTGGACCTGATCGCCACCCCGGCGCTGATGGAAGCCGCCGGCCTCGACGCCGCCGGCCTGGAGCGCCTGCGCCTGTGGCTGCACGAAGCCGGCGCGCGCTGGGGCCTGGACCCCGACCACCGTGCGCGCCACGACGCGCCCGCCGACGACGCCTACACCTGGCGCTTCGCCCTCGACCGGCTGCTGCTCGGCCACGCCACCGGCCTGGACGACGACCTCGCCGGCGTCGCGCCGTGGACGGAACTGGAAGGCAGCGCGCTGGACGCACTGGACGCGCTGATCCGCGTGCTGCGCGTGCTCGCGCGCAACGAGCGCCTGCTCGGCCGCGCGATGACGCCGCCGCAATGGCGCGATGCGCTGTTCGCGTTGCTCGACGCGTTGTTGCCCGAACACCCGCGCACCGTCGGCGACCAGCGCGCGATCGAGCGCCTGCGCCGCCACGTCGACGCCTTCGCGCAGAGCGCGCGCCAGGCCGAGTTCGACCGGCCCGTGGCGCCGGACGTCGCCCGCGCATACTTCCGCACCGCGCTGTCGGAATCCGACACGCGCGCGCCGCTGCTCACCGGCGGCGTCAGCTTCGCGCGCATGGTGCCGATGCGGCTGATCCCGTTCCGCGTGATCTGCCTGCTGGGCATGAACGACGGCGATTACCCGCGCCGCGACGCCTCCGGCGGCCTCAACCGCATGACGCAGGAACTCACCACGCCCGCGCGCCGCTTCGGCGACCGCTCGCTGCGTGAGGACGACCGCTTCCTGTTCCTGCAGCTGTTCGCCTCGGCGGGCGAGGTGTTCCACCTGAGCTGGCTCGGTGCCGACCCGCGCGACGGCAGCGCGCGCGAGCCGTCGGTGCTGGTGTCGGAGTTGCTCGACGCGGCCGCGCACTACCACCACGACGCCTCCGCGCGCGCGGACCTGGTGCTGCACCATCCGTTGCAGCCGTTCTCGCCGCGAGCCTTCGGCGAACGCGCGGAGCCGCGGCACTTCAGCTATCTGGCGCCGTGGCATCCCGCCGCCGACGCCCTGCGCGCGCCGCGAAGCGCGCCCGCGCCGTGGTTCGGCGAGGCCTTGCCCGCGATCGATGCACCGGCCGAACTGCCGCTCATCGCGCTGCGGCGCTTCCTCGCCGATCCGCCGGGCCAATTCCTGCGCCAGCGCATGGGACTGCGCCTGCCGGACGAAGTGGATGCGCTCGATGACCTGGATCCGCTGTCCGCACCGACGAACGGGCTCGAACGCTGGAAGCTCCAACAGGTCGTCTTCGACGCCTGCGCCGACGATGAAACCGACGACCTCGCCGCGCGATTGCGCGCACGCGCGCTGCTGCCATCGGGTCCGCTGGGCGAACGCCTGCTCGGCGCGCTGAAGGCGCAGGTGCAGCCCTTCGCGCAAGCGCTGCGCCAGTGGCGGCAGGGCGACGCGGACACGCGTGCGTTCGAGCTCGACGTCGACGGTGTCCGCCTCTACGGCCATCTCGACCGCCTCTATCCGCAAGGCGCATTGCGCACGCGCCTGGACACGCTGCACGGACCGGCGCAGATCGCGCACGGCCTGGACTGGCTGGTGCTGTCCGCGCTGGGCGATGCGCGCCCGCTGGCGCAACTCGCACTGTGGGAGGAGGGGCCTTTCGTGCGCACGCGTGCGCCCATTCCGGTGCCGCAGGCGCGCGCGGCATTGCGCGAGCTGCTGGCGCTGTACCGCGAGGGCATGCGCGAACCGCTGCCCTTGCAGGCGCGATCCGCGTGGCGCTGGTACGACATGCCCCACGGCGATGAAGTCGCCGAGCAGGCGGCATGGAAGGTCGCGCGCGAAGCCTGGCAGGGCGACCGCGAGCGCAAGGTCTTCGGCGAAGGCAACACGCCCGGCGTGCAACTCGCCTTGCGCGGGCGCGATCCGTTCGCCGGCGAACTCGACGACCGCGACGGCCTGCGCTTCCGCGCGCTGGCCACGCGGCTGTTCGACGCGCTCGTGCACGGACGTGTCGCTGACGGTCGCAGCGGAGTGGCCGCATGAGCCGCGAAGCCGCCACGCACGACGCCTTCCTCGACCTGCCGCTGGACGGCGTGCGCCTGATCGAGGCCAGCGCCGGCACCGGCAAGACCTTCACGCTCGCCACGCTGGTGACGCGGCTGGTGATCGAACGCGGCCTGCGCGTCGGCCAGATCCTGGCCGTCACCTACACCGAGGCCGCCACGCAGGAACTGCGCGAACGCCTGCGCCTGCGCCTGGAACTGGCCGCGCGGCTGGCGAACGAAGTCGCGCTGATGCCGACCACGCTGGACGACGACAGCGAAGCGGCGGTGACGCGCACGCTGATCGAGCGCCAGGCGCGCGTCGAGGACCCGCTCGCACTCGCACGCCGCCTGCGCCAGGCCGCGCGCGAGATGGACCTGGCGGCGGTCTTCACCATCCATGGCTTCTGCGCGCGAGCGCTCGCCGAGCATGCGTTGGAAGCGGGGCAGCCGCTGCTGGCGCCGGAACTCACCGGCAGCGAACGCGAACTCGTCGATGCCGTCGCCACCGACCTGTGGCGTTCGCTCGGCGCCGAGCGCACCGATGCCGAACTGCTGCAAGCGCAATGGCGCACGCCGGAGGAACTCGCCGGCGACCTGCGCAAGCTGCTGTACGTGCCGCGCCTGCAGCCCGCGCCGCCGCCGCCGTCCGATGACCCGCTGCCGCGCCTTCGCGACGCCGCGCAGGCCCTGCGCGACGCGTTCCACGCACACGGGCACGACGCCTGCGCCTTGGTCGAAGCGGCGATCGACGCCAGGATCCTCAACGGCACGACCTACAAGCGCACGCTGATCGCCGAACTGCGCCAATCGCTGGCGCAATGGTGCCTGCAGGACGATCCCGCCGCGCCGATCCACGAACGCCTGGACCGCCTGACGCCGGCGATGCTGGCCGACAAGACCAACAAGCCGAAGAAGGGCCCGCCGCTGCAGCCGCCGCAATCGCCGCTGTTCGCGGCGGTGGAGGTGTATCTGGACGCGGCACGCGAACGCGGCCTCTGGCTCGCCTCGCGCCGCGTCGAACTCGTGCACCGCGTGCGCGAGGAAGCCGCGCGCAGGCTGGCCGCGATCAAACGCCTGCGCCGCGAGCAGACGTTCGATGACCTCATCGCCGACCTGGCCGACGCACTCGATGGCCCGCACGGCGCGCAACTGGTCGAGCGCCTGCGCGCGCAGTACGCGTTCGCATTGGTGGACGAATTCCAGGACACCGACCCGCGACAGTGGTCGATCTTCGAACGCATCTTCGGTGCGGCCGACGCGCATGAAGGCGACGCCGCCGAACCCGCGCTGTTCCTGATCGGCGACCCCAAGCAGGCCATCTACCGCTTCCGTGGCGGCGACGTGCACACCTACCTGGCCGCCGCCGATCGCGCGCAGCGCGCGCCGGCGCTGGACCGCAACTTCCGCTCGCGTCCTTCGCTGCTGCGCGCGATCGCGGCACTGTACGAGCAGGCGGGCGAGGGCGCCTTCGAGGACGAACGCATCCGCTTCCGCGACGTCGAAGCCGGCGGCGCGGTGAGCGATGCCGACTTCCAGCGCGACGGCCGCACCGCGCCGGCCCTGGAAATCAGCGTGCTCCCGCCGCCCGACGATGGCCGTCGCAAGCCGCAGTGGCTGGTGGGCGAGGCGCGCGAACTCGCGGGAGAAGCCTGCGTGGCGGCGATTCTCTCGCTGCTGCACGACGCACGCGAAGGCCGCGCGCGGTTGCACGAGCGCGGCCGCGAACGCGCGCCGGAATCGGGCGACATCGCGGTGCTGGTGCGCAACCACGCCGAGGCCACGCTGATGCGCGATGCACTGTCGCGCGCCGGCATCGCCGCGGTGGCGGCCGGTCGACGCAGCCTGTTCTCCACCGATGAAGCGCACGACGTGCTCGCGCTGCTGGAAGCGCTGTTGCGTCCGGACGACGACGCGCGCCTGCGCGGCGCGCTGGCGACGATGCTGGTGGGTCTGGATGCCGACACGCTCGCGCGATTCGACGACGATGCCGCCCTGCATCGGCACTGGCAGCTGCGTGCGCTCGCCTGGCGCGACCGCTGGCGCCGGCACGGGCCACTGGCGATGCTCGGTGACGTCGCCGCCGAACACGCGCCGCGATTGCTGGCCCTGGCCGACGGCGAGCGTCGCCTCACCAACACGCTGCAACTGGCCGAAGTGCTGCAGGAGGCCGACACGCGCGCCATCGGCGAACACGGCCTGGTCGACTGGCTGCGCACGCGCATCGCCGAGTACGACGACAGCGACGAGACGCAGCAGCTGCGCCTGGAATCCGACGCGCGCTGCGTGCAGATCCTAACGCTGCACAAGAGCAAGGGGCTGGAGTATCCGTTCGTGTTCCTGCCCTTCGTTGCGATCGGACGCGAAGGCCGCGGCGGCAATCTGTGCGAATTCCACGACGGCACCGGCCGCGTGCTGCAACTGCGCAGCGATGCGACGCCGTCGGACACCGCCGCATGGAGCGACGCGCGCGCACGTCACGATCGCGAGGAACGCGGCGAGGACGCGCGCCTGCTCTACGTCGGCCTGACGCGTGCGCGGCATGCGCTGTGGCTCGCGACCGGCCCGTTCGCCAATGCCACGTTGAGCCCGCTGGAGCCGATGCTGCGCGATGTGGACGCGCTCGAACAGCGCCTTGGCGCGTCCATCGACGTGCAGCGCCCGAGCTTGCCGCTGCGCCTGCCGGCCGCATTGGCGCCGGAGCGCGACGAACCCGTTCCGCCCGCCCGCAGCGCGCGCCGCGTCGTGCCGCGCGACTGGTGGGTCTACAGCTTCACCCAGCTCGCCAACGAAGCCACCGGCGCGGTGGAAGCCGCGCCGCGTGCGGTGGCGGAGGAGGGCGGCGCGCAGGACGAACCGGTGATCGCCACCTTCGACGGCGACGCGCGCTTCAGCGGCAGCCGCTTCGGCAACGTGCTGCACGGCGCGCTGGAGCGGGTGGACTTTGGCGCCTGGTCGCAATGGTTGTCGACCGGAATGCCGGAGGACGAACGCCGTCCGTTGGTCGATGCGCTGCATGGCGAAGGCTATGCGGACGAGGACATCGACGACGGCGTCGCGGTCCTGGCACCGCTGGTGGGGCATACGCTGACCGTCGCGCTGCCCGAGGGCGCGCGACTGTGCGAAGTGCCGCACGATGCGCGCCTGGCCGAAATGGAATTCCATTTCGCGCTCGATGCAACGCCGGTCGCGCGCCTGCTCGCACTGCTGCACGAGCACGAACTGCTGCGCGAGCGTCACGCCTTCGGCAACCGCCAGCGGCTGGAAGGACTCATGACCGGCAAGATCGACCTGGTCTATGCGCACGCCGGCCGGTATTACGTGCTCGACTACAAATCCAACCGCCTGCCCGCCTACGATCGCGACACGCTCGCCACCGCGATGGACGACAGCGAATACACGCTCCAGGCGCTGCTCTATGCGTTGGCGCTGCACCGCTGGCTGCGGTTCCGGATGGGCGCGGCATACGACTACGACACGCACTTCGGCGGCATCCGCTATCTGTTCTGCCGGGGCCTGGATGCTTCGTCAGCGGCTTCGCCCGGGGTGCACGCATGGCGTCCGTCGCGCGCGCTGATCGACGGGCTTGATGGCCTGTTCCGTCACGGCGTGGCCACGCCGGAGGAGGCATTCGCATGAGCCTGCTCGACGCACTGCTGCGCCAGGGCGCGCTGCGACCCGTGGACCATGCGTTGGCGCAGAGCCTGCGCCGCCTGGGGCGCGACACGGGCGACGCGGACGACCGTGTGCTGGTCGCCGCGGCGCTGGCGTCTTCGGCGATCGCGCACGGGCATGCGGGCCTGGATCTGTCAAACCCGCAGCGCGTATGCGACGCCGCCGTCGAATGGCCCGATGCGGAGGAGTGGCGCGAAGTGCTGGGCGCATCGCGCTGGGTTGCCAGTCCCTCGCATGCACAGGCCAGTGAGCAGGCGCCGCTGGTGCTGGAGAAGAACCTGCTCTACCTGCGCCGCTATCGCGAGTACGAGCGCAGGCTCGCGCAAGGCCTGCGCCGGATCGCCGCCGCCACGCCGCAGACAGCAGACCTGCATGCGCTCGCGCCGCTGTTCGCCATCCTCTTCCCGCATGCGCGCGACGTGGATCGGCAGGCACGCGCGGCCGCGCTGGCGCTGCTGCGTTCGCTGCTGCTGGTGACGGGCGGGCCGGGCACCGGAAAGACCACGACGATCGCGCGCGTGCTGTTGCTGCTGATCGCGCAGGCGATGTCGTCCGGCCAGCCGGCGCCGCGCATCGCGCTGGCCGCGCCCACCGGCCGCGCCGCCGAGCGCATGGCCGAGAGCCTGCGCGCCGCCGCCGGGCACCTGCATGCGCTCCACGGCATAGATCCGGCATGGTGCGACGCACTGCCGCACTCGGCGAGTACGTTGCATCGGCTGCTGGGCACGATTCCCGACAGCCCGCGCTTCCGCCACGACGCCGATCATCCGCTGCCGTTCGACGTGATCGTCGTCGACGAAGCCTCGATGGTCGATCTGCCGCTGATGTGCAAGCTGGTGGAAGCCGTGGCCGACGGCGCGCGCCTGATTCTGCTGGGCGATCGCGATCAGTTGCCTTCGGTGGAGGCCGGTGACGTGCTGGCCGCGATCACCGACGCGGCGGGCGAGGGCGATGCGTTGCCGGCGTCGCTCACGCGCGCGCTGGCGCCGTTGCTGGGTCCGCTGCCGGAAGGCGCGTCGGAAGGCGGCGCCCTGGCAGGGCATCGCGTGCAGTTGCAGCGCGGTTACCGCCAGGCGCAGTCGCTCGATCTGGCGCCGCTCGCCGATGCACTGCGCGTGGGCGATGCCGATCGCGCGATCGCGCTGCTTCGCGACGGTCTGGCCGGCGTGCGCTTCCACGAAGACATGCACGACCCACTCGCCGGTGCGTCGCGCGAAACACTGCTGGCCCCGTGGCGCGCGCTGATGGCGTCGAACGATCCCGCGCAGGCGCTGGAACAGGCGCGGGGCCTGCGTCTGCTCACCGCGCTGCGCGAAGGCGCGCAGGGTGCGGCTGCGCTCAACCAGCGCATCGAGGACGCGCTCGCCGGCACCCAGCGCGATCCGTATTTCCACGGGCGTCTGTTGCTGGTCACCGAAAACAGCTACCGCCACGGACTGTTCAACGGCGACATCGGCGTGGTCCAGCACGACGCTACGGGCGTGCCGGTGGCCTGGTTCGCGGGCGGCAGCGACGGTGTTCGCGGCTTCCATCCGGCGTCGCTGCCGGCGCATACCGGCGCCTTCGCGATGACGGTGCACAAGGCGCAGGGATCGGAATTCGACGCGGTCTGGCTGCTGCTTCCGCGACAGGATGCGCGCACGCTCTCACGCGAACTGCTCTATACCGGCGTCACCCGCGCGCGAAGCGAACTGCACCTGTGCGCAAGCGAGCCCGTGCTGCGCGCGGCGCTGGTACGGCATGCCTCGCGCGTGTCGGGGCTGGCGTGGCGGTTGCAGGTGGGGTGATCGCGCGCCCTGCTCTTCCTTCTCCCCTCGCGGCGACCGAAGGGAGTGCAGAGCTGAGAAGGTGCCCCCGAAGGGGGCGGAATCAATCCTCTTCTTCCTCATGCGCATCAGCCGCCACAGGCTCTTCCGCCTTCGCCTTGCGCTTGGCCTTTGCTGCGGCCGCGGCTGCGGGCTGCTGGGCGACCTTCGCCAACTCGGCGTTGATCGCATCGGCTGCGGACTTCTCCGCCGCCTTGTAGCGCGCACGCACGTTCGGGCAGAGCACCTGCATGTAGTCGGCGTCGAAGTTCAGGCGCTCGACCAGGAAGTCGACGAACGCGCGCACCTTCGGTGACTGCACGCGACCGCGGGGGAACACCGCGTTGAACTCGTAGTCCGGGCCGGTCCAGCCGGCGAGCACGCGCTGCACGTAACCCTGCTCGGCATACGCCTTCACGGTGACGTCGGCGGCGAGCATCAGGCCTTCGCCGCACAGCAGCGCACCGCTGAGCGGGCCGGGATCGTTGGCGACCAGCACCGGATCGACGCGATAGTCCACCGTGCGCGTGCCGTCGTTGAGCGACCAGAAGTACTGACCGTTGCGGCGCGACTTCTGCATCGCCACGGTGCGGTGGTGCACCAGATCGTCCGGATGCAGCGGCTCGCCGTGGCGCGCGATGTAGCTCGGGCTGGCGTAGACCTGCGTGCGGAACGTGGCCAGCTTGCGCGCGATGAGGTTGGAGTCGGGCAGGTTGCCCACGCGCAGGGCGACGTCCAGCTCCTTGTCGATGATGTCGAGCTGTTCGTTGGTCAGCACCATGTCCACGCGCAGTTCGGGATGGCGCGCATGGAACTCGCCCAGCAGCGGCGCGATCCAGGTGATGCCGACGGAGTAGGGCGCGGTGAAGCGCAGCCAGCCGCGCGGGCCGCCCTGCAACTGGCCGACGGCGCTTTCGGCTTCGTCCAGTTCGCGCGAGATGCGCTGGCAATGTTCGAAGTAGATGTTGCCGGCTTCGGTGAGGCCGAGCTTGCGCGTCGTGCGATGCAGCAGCTGCGCGCCGAGGCGGGTTTCCAGTTCCTGGACCTTGCGGCTGACGGTGGTCTTGGGCAGCTGCAGGGCGCGGGCGGCGGAAATGAAACTTCCGTGCTCGACCACCTTCACGAAGATCAGGGTGTCGTTGAGATCGCGGGCCATGTGGGGGGTTCCTTGGGCGCGGACGGGGAGGGCAGACGGACCGGGCAAACCGCCCGGTCGCATTTGGACCGATGACGGGACAATTATTCCCTCCAAATCGGACTAATCAAGTGCCGATTGCAAGCCTAATCTCTGCCCCACGCTCCCCCGACCCCCGCCGCCATGCTCACCCCCCGCCAAGCCCGATATGCCTTTCTGCCGGTCATGCTGATCGCCATGGCGATCCTGGTCGGCGTTGCCCTGATCGCCCTCCAGCAGGGGCTGGCGGCCGGTCCGGACGAGTTCTGGCTGCTCGCCTGGGTGCTGGCGTTCGTGCTGGCGCTGCCCGGCGCGATGCTGGTCCTGCCGGTGGTCAGCGCCGGCCTGCGCGCCGCGACCCGTCCGGAGACCGTCCCGCTCACGGGAGTAAAAATCCCGGATTCGGGACATTGGGGCCGATAATGAAGACGCCCGCCGCCAAGGCATCGGCCCAGAACACGGCCCAGAGCCGCCGCATCGCCCGCGCCGCCGTCGTCGTGCTCGGCGCGACCGGTGGCGTCGGCCGCGGCGTGGTCGAGGCCGCGCTGGCCAGCGGCCGGCCGGTGATCGCGGTCGCCCGCGACAAGGCCGGCCTGCAGTGCCTGCGCGGCAAGTTCCCCGATGCCGACCTCGGCGTCGTCGCCGGCTCGATCAGCAGCGACGGCGACGGCGAACGCCTGGCGCGCGACCTGCGCAAGCTGGGCCGCCCCATCGGCGGTGTCGTGGCCGCCGTGTGCGGCAGCGACACGCGCGGGCGGCTGCTCGATCATCCGGCGGCGTTCCTGCGCCAGACGCTCGACGACGACCTGCTCCCGCACCTCGCCGCCGCGCGGCACCTGCTGCCGTTGCTGTCCGAAGCCGGACGCACCGGCACCTATGTATTGATCGGCGGGCCGGGCGCGGATCGCCCGTGGGCCGGTTACGGCCACCGCTCCATCGCCACCGCCGCGCTGCGCATGCTCGCGCGCGTGCTGCACGAGGAAGCCCGCACGATCGGCGTGCGCGTGCAGTTGCTGGCGATCGACAGCCCCGTGTGCACCGAACTCAATCGCGCCCACGCCTGCGAACAGTGGCCCAGCGCGCTCGCGGTCGGCCAGCGCGCGCTGGCGCTGGTCGAGCCCGAGGGCGTGCAGCCGGCGCAGGCGGTCGTGAACTTTTCCGAAGTGACGGCGTTGCCGTTGCCGATGGACGCGGCGGATGTCGATCCGGCGTCCGCTGATTCGACGATTCAACAGGACCCCGAGCCTGGCGACGCGACCGCGCCGCCGAGCGCGCAGGCAGGACTGCTGCCATCACGCTGTCTACAGGACGCGCGCACGCTGCTCAGGAACCTGATCTCAACAGATAACAACAACCAGGAACGTTCGACATGACCTCCCCACGGAAAGAATTGGCCCGGTCGTATACCGGGATTCCCTACCTCGCTCTGGCGACAGGCCTGTTGATGGCCGCCATCGCCACCGCGTGCAGCAGCCAGGCCGACCCGGGCGCCGGCATGCCGCCGCCGCCGGAAGTCAGCGTGGCGCAGGTGCTCAACAAGGACGTCAGTCGCTGGGATGAGTTCACCGGTCGCGTCACCGCGATCGAGACGGTCGAGCTGCGTCCGCGCGTGTCCGGCTACGTCCACCAGGTGGCGTACAAGGAAGGGCAGGAAGTGAAGAAGGGCGATGTGCTCTTCGTCATCGATCCGCGCCCGTACAAGGCGCGCCTGTCGCAGGCCGAAGCCGACGTCGAGCGCGCCCGCGCCGAGGCCCGCCTCGCGCAGATGCAGGACAAGCGCGCGCAGACGCTGGTGGAAGCCAAGGCCATCTCGCGCGAGGAGTTCGAAACCCGCCGCGCCGCCAGCACGCAGGGCAATGCCGCCGTGCGCGCCGCCGAAGCCGCCCTCGACAATGCGCGCCTGGACCTGCAGTTCGCCACGGTGCGTTCGCCGATCGACGGCCGCGCCGGTCGCGCGCTGGTGACCGAGGGCAACCTCGCCAGCGCCGACACCACGCTGCTGACCACGGTCGTCTCGCAGGACCCGGTGTTCGTTTACTTCGAAAGCGACGAGCAGAGCTTCCTGCGTTACCAGGAACTGGCCCGCAAGGGCGAGCGCGCGGCGACGCAGAACCCGGTGCGCGTCGGCCTGGCCACCGAGCAGGGCTATCCGCATGAAGGCACGGTGGACTTCGTTGACAACCAGGTTGATCCGAGCACGGGCACCATCCGCGCCCGCGCCGTGCTGAAGAACCCGGACCGCATGTTCACGCCGGGCCTGTACGCACGCGTGCAGTTGCAGGGCACCGGGCAGTTCAAGGCGATGCTGGTCGACGACAAGGCCGTACTGACCGATCAGGACCGCAAGTACGTCTACGTGCTGGGCGAGAAGAACGCCGCCACGCGCAAGGACATCAAGCTCGGGCCGATGATCGATGGCCTGCGCGTGGTGACCTCGGGCCTGGCGCCGTCGGACAAGGTGATCGTGCACGGCGTGCAGAAGGTCTTCTTCCCGGGCATGCCGGTGCAGCCGAAGGTGATCGCGATGGGCGCGCCGGCACCGCAGCCGCAAGTAGCGATGAAGTAACGGCATGACATGACTGCCCCTCCCCCTGCTCGCAGGGGGAGGTTGGGAGGGGGTTGAGGCGCGATAGCGCCGAGCTCGCCGCGATGCGGCTCGCGACCCCTCCCCAACCCTCCCCTGTGAGCAGAGGAGGGGGACAAAGCAGAACCCAATCGGCGATGCGCCGTGACGCATCGCCCAGGACCGCTGCGGCCTGAACACATCGTTTTGAAGCCGCCGCACAAGGAACCCCACATGGACTTTTCCAAGTTCTTCATCGACCGGCCGATCTTCGCGGCAGTGCTGTCGATCGTGATCTTCGCCGCCGGCCTGATCTCGATCCCGCTGCTGCCGATCGGCGAATACCCCGAAGTCGTGCCGCCTTCGGTGGTCGTTCGCACCGTCTACCCGGGCGCGAACCCGAAGGTCATCGCCGAAACCGTCGCCACGCCGCTGGAGGAATCCATCCGCGGCGTGGAAGGCCTGATGTACGTCAAGTCGGTCGCCAGCTCCGACGGCGTGCTGTCGATCACCGTCACCTTCCGCCCGGAAGTGAACGCGGACGAGGCCACGGTGCGCGTGCAGAACCGCGTCAGCCAGGCGCTCGCGCGACTGCCCGAGGACGTGCGGCGACAGGGCGTGACGACGCAGAAGCAGTCGCCCGTCTTCCTGATGGTCGTGCATCTCACCTCGCCCAGCGGCAAGTACGACACGCTGTACCTGCGCAACTACCTGCGCCTGCACGTGAAGGACCAGCTCGCCAGCATCCCCGGCGTCGGCGAAGCGCAGCCCTTCGGCGGCGGCGATTACGCCATGCGCATCTGGCTCGACCCGGACAAGGTCGCCGCGCGCGGCATGACCGCCAGCGACGTCCTGCGCGCCGTGCGCGAGCAGAACATCCAGGTGTCCGCCGGCCAGCTCGGCGCCGAGCCCATGCCGAACAAGTCGGAATTCCTCACGCTGATCAATGCGCGCGGCCGACTCGAGAAGCCGGAAGAGTTCGGCAACATCGTGCTCAAGGGCGGCAACGACGGTGAAGTCGTGCGCCTGTCCGACGTGGCCCGCATCGAACTCGCCGCCGGCGACTACACGATGCGCGCGCGCCTGGACGGCCAGAACGCCGCGGCCATCGGCATCTTCCAGGCGCCGGGCGCCAACGCGTTGCAGATCCGCGACGAGGTCATCCGTCGCATGGACGAAGCCGCCAAGCGCTTCCCGCCGGGCATCGAATACAAGTCGATCTACGACACCACCATCTTCGTGCGCGACTCGATCAAGTCGGTCGTGACCACGCTGCTGGAAGCCACGCTGCTGGTGGTGCTGGTGGTGATCCTGTTCCTGCAGACCTGGCGCGCCTCGATCATTCCGTTGATCGCCGTGCCGGTGTCGGTGGTGGGCACGTTCGCCGCGCTCTATCTGCTGGGCTTCTCGATCAACACGCTGACTTTGTTCGGCCTGGTGCTGGCGATCGGCATCGTGGTGGACGACGCCATCGTCGTGGTGGAGAACGTCGAGCGCCACATCGAGGACGGCCACACACCGCTTGAGGCCGCGCACTTGGCGATGAAGGAAGTGTCCGGCCCGATCATCGCCATCGCGCTGGTGCTGTGCGCCGTGTTCGTGCCGATGGCGTTCCTGTCGGGCGTGACCGGCCAGTTCTACAAGCAGTTCGCGGTGACGATCGCCATCTCCACGGTGATCTCGGCGATCAACTCGCTGACGCTCTCGCCGGCGTTGGCCGCACGCCTGCTCAAGCCGCACGGCGCGCCGAAGGATGCACTGAGCCGCTTCATCGAACGTGGCTTCGGCTGGATATTCCGCCCGTTCAACCGCTTCTTCGGCACCGCCGCGGAGCGTTACCAGAACGGCGTGAGCAAGGTGCTGGGCCGTCGCGGCGCGGTGTTCGTGGTGTACGCCGGCCTGCTGCTGGCCACGGGCCTGATGTTCCAGCTCGTGCCGCGCGGCTTCGTGCCGGTGCAGGACAAGAGCTACCTCATCGCCGGCATCAAAATGCCGGAAGGTTCCTCCATCGAACGCACCGATGCGGCGCTGAAGAAGATCGGCGAGATCGCCATGTCCATCGAAGGCGTGCAGAACGACGTCGCCTTCCCGGGCCTGAATCCGTTGCAGTTCAGCAACACGCCCAACTACGGCGTGACCTTCATCAACCTCAAGCCCTTCGGCCAGCGCAACCGCAGCGCCGAGGAGATCAACGCCGAACTCAGCGCGAAGATCAGCGGCATCCAGGACGGCTTCGCCTTCTCGCTGCAGCCGCCGCCGATCCAGGGCCTGGGCAACGGTTCGGGCTACTCGCTCTACATCGAGGACCGCGGCAATCTGGGCTACGGCGCGTTGCAGAGCGCGGTGCAGGCTTTCCAGGGCGCCGGTTCGCAGACGCCGGGGCTGGGCTTCCCGAACTCGAGCTACCAGGCCAACGTGCCGCAGCTCGACGCCGAGGTCGACCGCGTGAAGGCCAAGGCGCAGGGTGTGCCGCTGACGGAGCTGTTCGACACGCTGCAGACCTACCTGGGTTCGGCGTACGTCAACGACTTCAACATGTTCGGCCGCACCTGGCAGGTCGTGGCGCAGGCCGATGGCCCGTTCCGCGACAGCGTCGAGGACATCGCCAACCTGCGCACGCGCAACGATCGCGGCGAGATGGTGCCGATCGGTTCGATGGTGAAGGTGACCGAGACGTTCGGCCCCGATCCGGTGATCCGCTACAACGGCTATCCGGCCGCGGACATCCTGGGCGAAGCCGACGTCAACCAGCTCTCGTCCGCGCAGGCGATGGTGAAGCTGGAAGAGCTGGCGCAGAAGGTGCTGCCCAACGGCATGGACATCGAGTGGACGGACCTGAGCTACCAGCAGGCCACGCAGGGCAAGGCGGCGCTGATCGTCTTCCCGCTGGCCGTGCTGCTCGCGTTCCTCGTGCTGGCGGCGCTGTACGAAAGCTGGACGCTGCCGCTGGCGGTGATCCTGATCGTGCCGATGTGCATGCTCTCCGCACTGTTGGGCGTCTACCTGACCGGCGACAACAACGTGTTCGTGCAGGTGGGGCTGGTGGTGCTGATGGGCCTGGCGTGCAAGAACGCGATCCTGATCGTCGAGTTCGCCCGCGAGCTGGAAATGCAGGGTAAGGGCATCGTCGAAGCCGCGCTGGAAGCCTGCCGCCTGCGTCTGCGTCCGATCGTGATGACGTCCATCGCGTTCATCGCCGGCACCGTGCCGCTGGTGCTCTCGCACGGCGCCGGCGCCGAAGTCCGCCAGGCCACGGGCATCACCGTGTTCTCCGGAATGATCGGCGTGACGCTGTTCGGCCTGTTCCTGACGCCGGTGTTCTACGTCGCGCTGCGCAAGCTGGCGAACCGCCCGCTGGTGAGCCACGGCCCGTCCACCGTCGAATCGCACGCCGTCGCGCACGCGTCCACCCACCTCTGATCCGCAACCGCCGGCACGGCCCAACGCCGTGCCGGCATCGAATTCCGCGCACACCGCGCGATCCCCACAGGAGTTCCCCATGTCCGCTTCATCCTCCAACGGTTCCAAGGTCGCCCTCGTCACCGGCGGCACGCGTGGCATCGGTTTCGAAACCGTGCGCCAGCTCGCCCAGGCCGGCGTGCACACGCTGCTGGCCGGTCGCGATCGCGCCAAGGCCGTCGACGCCGCGCTGAAGCTGCAGGGCGAAGGCCTGCCGGTCGAAGCCATCGTGCTGGATGTCACCGACGAAGCCAGCATTGGTGCCGCCGTCGCGGAAGTCGAACGCAAGCACGGCAAGCTCGACATCCTCGTCAACAACGCCGGCGTCATCGCCGAAGACCGCAGCCTGACGAAGCCGTCGCAGCAGTCGCTCACCGCGTGGCGCGAGACCTTCGACACCAACGTCTTCGGCGTGGTCGCCACGACCAACGCCTTGCTGCCGCTGCTGCAGAAGGCGCCGGCCGCGCGCATCGTCATCGTCTCCAGCCTGCTCGCCTCGCTCACCGCGCACAGCGACCCGGCCTCGCCGATCTACGACTTCAAGATCATCCCCGCCTACAACGCATCCAAGAGCGCCATCAACTCCTACGCCGTGCACCTGGCGTACGAACTGCGCGATACGCCGATCAAGGTCAACGCCGTGCATCCGGGTTACGTGAAGACCGACATGAACGCCGGCGAAGGCGAGATCGACGTGCCCACCGGCGCGAAGACCAGCGTCGAGATGGCGCTGCTGGACGACAACGGCCGCACCGGCGGCTTCGTCTACCTCGGAGAAACGCTGCCATGGTGATCCGCTCCCTCACGCTCGGCGTCGCGGCGGCACTGCTCGCCGCGTGCGCCGTCGGCCCCGACTACGTGCGGCCGAACATCGACACGCCCGCGAAGTTCGCGCGCGATGAAGCCGCCGCGGATGCGCGCGCGGTGGACATCGCCACCGGCGTCGAATCGTCCACGGCGCAGGCGCCGTCGGGCGACACCTCGTCGGGCAATACGCCATCGAGCCAGGTGCCCGCGCCGCAGGCCGACGACGAGTTCTGGCGCAGTTTCAACGACCCGCTGCTGACGCGGCTGGTCGAGGATTCGCTGGCCGCCAACCACGACCTGCGCATCGCGCTGGCCAGCTACGACCGCGCGAACGCACTGCTGCGCAACGCCAAGCTCGATCGGTTCCCGACCGTGACGGCCAGCGCCACCGCCAGCGACTCGCGCGCCAGCGCCGACCAGGCGCCGGGCGTATCGCGCAACAATCGCGACGGCGAAAGCTACAGCGTGCAGGCCGACGTCAGCTGGGAGCTGGACGTGTTCGGCCGCGTGCGCCGTGGCGTGGAATCGCAGCGCGCGGAAGCCTGGGCCACCGCGTCGGACCTGGACGCGTTGCAGGTCGCCATCGTCGGCGAGGTCGCGCGCAGCTATGTCGAACTGCGCGGCCTGCAGGAACGCCTGCGCGTCGCCCAAAACAACGCCGAGAACCAGCGCGAAACGCTGCGCCTGGTGAACGCGCGCTTCGACGCCGGTCGCGGCACGGAGTTCGACACGTCTCGCGCCCGCGCGCAGCTGGAGGCCACGCTCGCACGTGTGCCGGCGCTGGAAGCGCAGGTCGCGGTGACGATGCATCGCCTGGCCGTGCTCACCGGACAGACGCCCGACGCGCTGATCGCCGAGCTCACGCCCGTGCAGCCGCTGCCGGCGTTGCCGTCGCGGCTGGATCCGGGTTCGCCCGGCGAACTGCTGCGCCACCGCCCCGACGTGATCGCCGCCGAACACCGCCTGCATGCGGCCACGGCACGCATCGGCGTGGCGACGGCCGACCTGTTCCCGCGCTTCACGCTCGGCGGACTGATCGGCAGCCAGGCGATCGACAGCAGCGCGCTGTTCGAACGCGACAGCGAGACGCGGTTCGTTGCGCTGGGCATCGACTGGTCGTTCCTCGACATCGGCCGCGTGCGTGCTCGCATGGCCGCGGCCGATGCCGACGCCGCCGGCGAACTGGCGCGCTACCAGCAGTCCGTGCTGCTCGCGCTGGAAGACACCGAGAACGCACTGGTCCGTTATGCCCGTGCGCGCGTGGAAGACCAGCATCTGGAGCAGGCCGCCATCGACAGCGCCACCGCCGCGCGCCTGGCGCGCGTGCGCTACGAGGCCGGTGCCGCCGACCTGTTCGAAGTGCTGGATGCCGAACGCACCCAGCTCAACGCGCAGGAAGCCTTCGCCGACGGCCGCACGCGCAGCGCCAGTTCCGCGGTCGCGCTGTACAAGGCGCTGGCCGGCGGCTGGCCGACGCGCGTTCCAGTGCGCGAGGAAGTCGCCTCGCGCTGACCGTTCCCCTGCCGACGGCCGGCGGCGTCACGCGATCCCCTCCCTCACGCGTGGCGTCGCCGGTTGCTCGGATCCAGACCCTCGGCTGTTCGCAGCCTTTCGCGCCGTCGTGGCCTCATCCCGCCCGGCGGCGTCTTTTTTCTCCGCTCGCGCCGGGTGGAGTAGCATTTCCGTCCCCCATCACGAGGCCGTGCCATGGCGCATGACGACAAGCCCACCCGCGACCAGGCCGAGGCCGCCGTGCGCACGCTGCTGCGCTGGGCCGGCGACGATCCGGCGCGCGAAGGGCTGCTCGACACGCCCAAGCGCGTCGCCAAGGCCTACCAGGACTGGTTCAGCGGCTACGCCGAAGACCCGGCCGACTACCTCAAGCGCACTTTCGAGGAAGTCGAGGGTTACGACGAGATGATCGTGCTGCGCGACATCGAGTTCGAAAGCCACTGCGAGCACCACATGGCGCCGATCATCGGCAAGGCGCACGTGGGCTATCTGCCCGACGGCAAGGTGGTGGGCATCAGCAAACTCGCGCGCGTGGTGGAAACCTACGCCCGCCGCCTGCAGGTGCAGGAGAAGATGACGGCGCAGATCGCGCAGGTGATCCAGGACGTATTGCAGCCGCGCGGCGTCGGTGTGGTGATCGAGGGCTCGCACGAGTGCATGACCACGCGTGGCGTGCACAAGCGTGGCGTGAGCATGATCACTTCGAAGATGCTCGGCAGTTTTCGCGAGGATGCGCGGACGCGGGCGGAGTTCTTGCAGTTCATCGATGTGGGGCCGGGGCGGTAGGCGTCCGCTGCCCGCGCTGACTGGCGGCGTGAGGCGATCGGCCCGTTTATCCTTCGACTCCGCGACTTCGTCGCTACGCTCAGGACGAACGGTGAAAGGATACTGACGTTGAGCGCTTGAGCGCTTGAGCGCTTGAGCGCTTCATCCTTCCATCCTTCCATCCTGCAGCCCTTCCCCGTTCGTCCTGAGCGTAGGCGCGCAGCGCCGAAGTCGAAGGATGGACGGACTGGCAAGCTCAAGGACGAGCCTCATGTTCTGGATGTACATCCTTCGCTGTGCCGACGCGAGCTTCTACATCGGACACACCGACGATCTCGAACGACGCCTCGACGAGCACCACGCAGGCCGCTTCGCCTGCTACACCCAGACGCGCCGCCCCGTGGTTCTCGTCTACACGCAGGCATTCGAAACCCGGGAAGGCGCTGGTCGCCGAACGCCAGATCAAAGGCTGGAGTCGCGCGAAGAAACAGGCGTTGGTAGACGGAGATTGGAGGCGCGTTGGCGACTTGGCGCGTGGCAAGCATCGGCATGAGCGCGTGTAGGCTGCGCCCCGTCCATCCTTCGACTTCGGTGCTGAGGCACCTACGCTCAGGAAGAACGGTGTTCGTTGCCAGGTGAAGCTGCGGGCTGAGCCGATACAACCTGCCCCGCGTTACCCCAGCAACAACTTCGCAATCCCCACCGCCGCCTCACGACCCTCATACGCCGCGGTCACGACCAGGTCCGCACCGCGCACGCCGTCGCCACCGGCGAACACGCGCGGATTCGTCGTCTGGAACGGCAGCGCCGCCGACGCCGAACGCCGCGACGCACAACCGCCCGTCGCATTCGCCACGCGGATGCGGCCGTTGCCTTCCAGCTCGATTCCCTGCGCCGACAGCCATTCCGGCGGATCGGGCTGGAAGCCGAACGCGATGATCACCACGTCCGCCGCCAGCACCGACTCGCTGCCGGGCACCGCTTCGGCATTGCGACGGCCGCGCTCGTCCGGCTCGCCCAGGCGCGTCTCGGCCACGCGCACGCCGGTGACGTGTCCGTCTTCGCCGAGCAGCTCCAGCGGCTGACGGTTGAACAGGAACTGCACGCCTTCCTCGCGCGCATTGGCGACTTCGCGCGCGGAGCCGGGCATGTTCGCTTCGTCGCGACGGTAGGCGCAGCTCACGCGCGCGGCGCCCAGGCGCACGGCACTGCGCACGCAGTCCATGCCGGTGTCGCCGCCGCCCAGCACCACCACGCGCTTGCCGTGCAGGTCGGGCAGGGCGACGCGGTCTTCCCAGCCGGCGATGGGCTTGCCTTGCGCTTCGTCGTCGCCGTGCACCAGACGTCCGTTGTGCACCAGGAACGGCAGCGCCGGCAGCACGCCCTGCAGGTCCTGGCCGGGCAGTCCGCCGTCGGTGTAACGGTAGCTGCCCAGGCCGAGGAACACGGCGTCGAATTCCTCGAGCAGGTGATCCATGCCGATATCACGGCCGATCTCCACGCCCAGGCGGAACGTCACGCCCATGCCTTCGAGCACTTCGCGACGCGTCTGCAGCACCGACTTCTCCAGTTTGAAGCTGGGAATGCCGAAGTGCAGCAGCCCGCCGATCTGTTCGTAACGGTCGAACACCACCGCCTCGATGCCCGCGCGGGCGAGGCGATCCGCGCACGACAGGCCCGCCGGGCCCGCGCCGACGACGGCCACGCGCTTGCCGGTCGCGACCACTTTGGACAGATCGGGGCGCCAGCCTTCGGCGAGCGCGCGGTCGGCGATGTACTTCTCCACCGCGCCGATGGTGACCGCGCCGAAGCCGTCGTTGAGCGTGCAGCTGCCTTCGCACAGGCGGTCCTGCGGGCAGACGCGGCCGCAGATTTCCGGAAGCGGATTGGTCTCGTGCGCGAGCGCGGCGGCTTCGTGCAGCCGGCCTTCGCGCGCCAGCTCCAGCCAGTTCGGAATGTAGTTGTGCAGCGGGCACTTCCAGCTGCAGTACGGATTGCCGCAGTCCAGGCAGCGGCTGGCCTGGTGCTTCGCCTCGGCCTCGCCGAAGCGGCCGTAGAGCTCGCTCCAGTCGCCGCTGCGACGCAGCTCCAGCGGAATGCGCGACGGCATCTGCCGGGGCGTCTCGCGGAAGGCGAACACGGGCTTCTTGCTGTCCATCTTGCTCACAGACTCCTCCGCATCTCAGCGCCCTCCCCTGCTTGCAGGGGAGGGTTGGGGAGGGGGCGCGAAGCCGCATCGCGGCGAGCTCGGCGCTGGCGCGCCTCGTACCCCCTCCCAACCTCCCCCTGCACGCAGGGGGAGGGGCAAAAGCGAGTGCGGTTCTTGAACATCACGCCGCCCTCCTCAAATTCTCCGCCAGCGATTCCAGGCTCGCCGCCTTCGGCTTCACCAGCCAGAACTTGCCGAGGAAGTCGCGCATCTCGTCGAGGATCTTGCGCGCCCACACGCTTCCGGTGAGTTGCACGTGCGCTTCCAGCAGATCGCGCAGGTGCGAGCGGTGGTTCTCGAAACCGTCGGAGGCGATGCGCAGGATGTCGATCAGCTCGTGGTTGTAGCGATCGACGAAATCGCGCTCGGTGTCGAGCACGTACGCCATGCCGCCGGTGAAGCCCGCGCCGAAGTTCAGACCCGTGCGGCCCAGCACCGCCACCACGCCGCCGGTCATGTACTCGCAGCAGTGGTCGCCCGCGCCTTCGACGACCGCCGTCGCACCGGAGTTGCGCACGCCGAAACGCTCGCCCGCGCGGCCGGCCGCATAAAGCTCGCCGCCGGTGGCGCCGTAGAGGCAGGTGTTGCCGAGGATCGGCGTCTCGTGCGCGGTGTAGCGCGCGCCGTGCGGCGGGCGGATCACGATACGGCCGCCCGCCATGCCCTTGCCGACGTAGTCGTTGGCCTCGCCGTGCAGTTCGAACTGCAGGCCACCGGCGTTGAACGCGCCGAAACTCTGCCCGGCGCTGCCGTCGAAACGCAGCGCGATCGGCGCGTCGTTCATGCCGCGATCGCCGTGCACGCGCGCGATCCGGCCGGACAGCCGCGCGCCGATGCTGCGGTCGGTGTTGCGGATGGTGTAGGTGTAGGCGCCGCCGCGCTTGTTCGCGATGATCTCCGCCAGATCGACATCGAGCTGCGCCGCCAGCCCCGTCGCATCGGCCGTCGGCTGCGGCGCGCCGCAATGGCCGCCGTGCGCGAGACCGCTGCCGGCCAGCAACGGCGCCAGGTCGAGGCCATGCTGACGGTCGCCGTCGCCTTCCAGCTGACGCAGCAGGTCGGTGCGGCCGACGAGTTCGCCCAGCGTGCGCACGCCCAGCTGCGCGAGCCAGAAGCGCACTTCCTCGGCGAGCAGGCGGAAGAAGTTCTCCACGCGTTCGGGCAGGCCGGTGAAGTGGTCGCGGCGCAGCGCATCGTCCTGCGTCGCCACGCCCGTCGCGCAGTTGTTGAGGTGGCAGATGCGCAGGTACTTGCAGCCCAGCGCGATCATCGGCGCGGTGCCGAAGCCGAAGCTTTCCGCGCCCAGCAGCGCGGCCTTGATCACGTCCAGGCCGCTCTTCAGGCCGCCATCGGTTTGCAGGATCACCCGCTCGCGCAGGTCGTTGGACACCAGCGCCTGGCGTGCTTCGGACAATCCCAGCTCCCACGGCGTGCCGGCGTAGCGGATCGACGACAGCGGGCTGGCGCCGGTGCCGCCGTCGTGGCCGGACACGGTGATGAGGTCCGCGCCGGCCTTCGCCACGCCCGTGGCGATCGTGCCCACGCCCGCGTGCGAGACCAGCTTCACCGATACCAGCGCCTGCGGATTGACCTGCTTGAGGTCGAAGATCAGCTGCGCCAAGTCCTCGATGGAATAGATGTCGTGGTGCGGCGGCGGCGAGATCAGGCCGATGCCCGGCGTCGCGTAACGCAGGCGCGCAATCAGCTCGTTGACCTTGTGGCCCGGCAGCTGGCCGCCTTCGCCGGGCTTGGCGCCCTGCGCGACCTTGATCTGCAGCACCTCGGCGTTGACCAGATACTCCGGCGTGACGCCGAAACGGCCCGACGCGATCTGCTTGATCTTGGACACCTTGTCCGTGCCGTAACGCGCCGGATCCTCACCACCTTCGCCGGAGTTGCTGCGGCCGCCCAGGCGGTTCATCGCGATGGCGAGCGCTTCGTGCGCCTCGGGCGACAGCGCGCCCAGGCTCATCGCGGCCGAGTCGAAGCGGCGCACGATTGCCGAGACCGGTTCGACGTCGTCGATCGCAATCGCGTTCGTGTTCGAGGTGTCGACTTCGAGCAGGTCGCGCAGTGCCGCGGTCGGGCGTTCGTTCACCGCCGCCGCGTAGCGTTGCCAGTCGCTCCATTCGCCGGTGGCGACCGCGCGTTGCAGGCTCACCACCACGTCCGGATTGAACAGGTGGTACTCGCCGCCGGGCGTGTACTTGAGCAGGCCGCCGATGGCGGGCAGGGCGTTGGCGTTCCAGGCGTGGTCGGCCAGTTCCTGCGCATCCGCATGCAGGTCAGCGAAGCCCGCGCCGCCGATGCGCGAGGGCGTGCCGGCGAAGCACAGGTCGACGACTTCGCGGTCCAGGCCGACGATCTCGAACAGGCGCGCGCCGCGGTAACTGCCGATGGTGCTGATGCCCATCTTCGAGATGATCTTCAGCAGGCCCTTCTTGATGCCGCGCCGGTAGCTGCGGCCGATCTCCGCGACCTGCCCGTGCTTGGTCTTGAGGATGCCGCGCACGCCCAGGTCGTGCAGCGTCTGATAGGCGAGGTAGGGATACACCGCCGTCGCGCCCACGCCGAGCAGACAGGCGAAATGGTGCGGATCGCGCGCGGTGCCGGTCTCGATGATGAGGTTGGATTCGCAGCGTAGGCCCACGCGCGCCAGGTGCTGGTGCACCGCGCCGGTGGCGAGCAGCGCGTGCACCATCAGGCGGTCCTGTTCGGGATAGCGGTCGCTCAGCACCAGCAGCACCTTGCCGGCGCGCGTGGCGGCTTCGGCTTCGGCGCAGATGCGCTCGATCGCGGCCTTCAGGCCTTCCTCCGGCGCGTAATGCAGGTGGATCAGCGCGTTGGCGTGTTCGTACTGCTCCATCGCCAGCATCTGCCGCAGCTTGCGCTGCGACAGCACCGGCGAGTTGAGGTGGATGTGGTTGACGTTGCCCGGACCGTCGACGAAGACGTTGCCTTCGCGGCCCAGCTGCGTCGCCAGCGACATCACGCAGTCCTCGCGCAGCGGGTCGATCGGCGGGTTGGTCACCTGCGCGAACGCCTGGCGGAACTGGTCGTACAGCGGCCGCACCTGCTGGCTCAGCACCGCCATCGGCACGTCGTCGCCCATCGAGCCGACGGCTTCCTGTTCGGTTTCCGCAAGCGGGCGCAGCACCTGCTCGCGTTCCTCGCGGGTGAGCTGGAACAGCTTCTGGAAGCGCGTCAGCGTTTCGGTGTCGAACGGTTCGGCGGCCAGCGCGGGATCGATCAGCTCGGTCTGCAGGTAGGTCATGCCCTGCTTGAGCCAGCGCTTGTACGGCGCGCGCGCGCGGTTGATGCGGTCGATGGCGTCGCTGTCGAGGACTTCGCCCAGATACAGATCGACCGCGATCATCTCGCCCGGGCCGAGCTTGCCCTTGGCTTCGATCTCCTCCGCCGGGCGTTCCCACACGCCGGCTTCGGAGGCGATGAGAAAGTGGCGATCGCGCGTGCGCATCCAGCGCGCCGGGCGCAGGCCGTTGCGATCGAGCGTGCACGCCGCGTAGCGGCCGTCGACCGTGACGATGCCGGCCGGACCGTCCCACGGCTCGGTGTTGAGCGAGTAGTACTCGTAGAACGCGGCGAGGTCGGCGTCCTTGTATTCCAGCGACTGCGTCGCCGGCGGGATCAGGATGCGCATCGCCTTGAGCAGGTCCATGCCGCCGGCCTGCAGCAGTTCGAGCATGTTGTCGAGCGACTGCGAGTCCGAGCCGTCGAGCGTGACGACCGGGTCGAACTCGGTCAGCTCCAGGTTCGGCGTGCGCCACACGTGCGCACGCGCCTGCGCCCAGGCGCGGTTGCCGGAGATGGTGTTGATCTCGCCGTTGTGGGCGAGCAGGCGGAACGGCTGCGCCAGCGGCCAGCGCGGCGTGGTGTTGGTGGAGAAGCGCTGGTGGAAGACGACGACGCTGGCGGTCAGGTCGCTGCGTTGCAGGTCCGGATACAGCTGCGCCAGCCGGTTCGGCAGCACCATGCCCTTGTAGCCGATGCTCGCCGTGGACAGGCTGACGACATAGAAGTCGGGCAGGTCGCGCAGCTGCTGTTCGGCGCGACGGCGCGCGAGGAACAGCGAACGCTGGAAGCTCGCCGCATCGAACGCGCCGGCGGGCTTGACGAAGATCTGCTCGATGCGCGGCATCGTGCGCCGTGCCAGTTCGCCGCAAGCGTCCAGGTCCACCGGCACCTGGCGCCAGCCGGCGACGCTCACGCGTTCGCGTTGCAGCTGCGCGCCCAGTTCGTCGCGCGCGCGCGCGGCGGCGGCCTCGTCGTGCGGCAGGAACACCAGGCCCGAGGCGTAATGCGCGCCGAGCGCGATGTTCGCCTCGCGGGCGAGCGCGCGCAGGAAGCCGTCCGGCTGGCGGATCAGCAGGCCGCAGCCGTCGCCGCTCAGGCCATCGGCGGCGATGCCGCCGCGATGCGTCATGCGTACCAGGGCTTCGATCGCGCGATCGACGATGGCGCGGCTGGGCGCGTCGTCGAGCTGCGCGATCAGGCCGAAGCCGCACGCATCGCGCTCATCGCGCGGGTCGTAGAGACCGACTGGGCCGGGACGGTACTGCTGCTGCATC
The DNA here is from genome assembly GCF_016735495.2 of Lysobacter sp. MMG2. GTDB lineage: Bacteria > Pseudomonadota > Gammaproteobacteria > Xanthomonadales > Xanthomonadaceae > Lysobacter_J. The sequence goes on along the minus strand of NZ_JAERQY020000003.1, from coordinate 284,514 downwards.
GTCACTCCAACGCGGATTCACCGCTGGGTTGCTGTGCGAAACACGACAACGAACCTGGCTGAGGCACACGCCACACCGGGGATTCCGGCGACGACGAAGACGGTCCGCTCGCGCGGTCCGGCCTGCCTCACCACCCTGGTTCTACCGAATAAATCACACTTTGTGCAATGCGGCAATTTGTCTTGCGGACGACGCGCGCAAGGACGCGTCAGGAGGCACAAGTAATTGATCGGACGAGGAATGGTGCGCGACATCCGGAGGCGTTTGGTAACGGTTGAAACCATTCGCGCGATCGGTGCGCACGCAGTCCTTTCGTAGCCCGGGTAAGGCCGAAGGCCGCACCCGGGGACCCGCACGTTGCGGGATTGCGGAACGTCGATCCCGGGTGCGCTTCGCTTACCCGGGCTACGATGCCGTTGTTCCTCTCAGCTCTGCACTCCCTTCGGTCGCCGCAAGGCGAGAGGGAATGCGTCGACGCAGCGGAGAGAGGCGCGCGCGGCCAGCGCGCTAAACTGCCCGTCTTCCCGATCGCCCCCGGCCCCTCGTGACCGATACCGCTCCCGCCACGGGTGCGCGCCGCCGCGCCGCGCTCGCCTTCATCTTCGTCACCATCCTGATCGACGTCCTCTCGTTCGGCCTGATCATCCCGGTGCTGCCGCACCTGATCGAGCAGTTCGCCGGCGGCGACACCGCGCATGCGGCGTATTGGGTGGCGGCATTCGGCTTCCTGTTCGCCGGCATCCAGTTCATCACCTCGCCGATCCAGGGCGCGTTGTCGGACCGGTTCGGGCGGCGGCCGGTGATCCTGCTGTCGTGCCTGGGTCTGGGGCTGGACTTCGTGTTCATGGCGCTGGCGCCGTCGCTGGCGTGGTTGCTGGTGGGCCGGGTCATTTCGGGCATCACCTCGGCCAGTTTCACCACGGCCAACGCCTACGTCGCCGACATCACACCGGCCGACAAGCGCGCCAAGAGCTACGGCCTGCTCGGCGCCGCGTTCGGCGTGGGCTTCATCGTCGGGCCGCTGATCGGCGGCCAACTGGGCGAGATCGACCTGCGCCTGCCGTTCTGGTTCGCGGCCGCGCTGGCGTTGGTGAACTTCTGCTACGGCTGGTTCGTGCTGCCCGAGTCGCTGCCGAAGGAGCGCCGCAGCGCGCGCTTCGACTGGTCGCACGCCAATCCGCTCGGATCGCTGGTGCTGCTCAAGCGCTACCCGCAGGTGTTCGGTCTGGCGGCGGTGGTGTTCATCGCCAACCTGGCGCATTACGTGTACCCGAGCGTGTTCGTGCTGTTCGCCGACTACCAGTACCAGTGGGGCCCGCGCGAAGTGAGCTACGTGCTCGCCATCGTCGGCGTGCTCAACGTGATCGTGCAGGCGGGGCTGGTGGGCAAGGTCGTGCATGCGATGGGCGAGCGTCGCGCGCTGATTCTCGGCCTGGCCTGCGGTGCGGTGGGTTTTGCGATCTACGGGTTCGCCGACGTGGGCTGGGTGTTCCTGATCGGCCTGCCGATCTCCGCCGTATGGGGCCTGGCCGCGCCGTCGACGCAGGCGCTGATCACGCGACAGGTCGGGCCGGAAGTGCAGGGCCGCATCCAGGGCGCGTTGATGAGCCTGGTGAGCCTGGCGGGCATCATCGGCCCGGTCGTGTTCGCCGGCAGCTTCGGCTATTTCATCGATGCGCGCGCACCGGTGCACCTGCCGGGCGCCCCGTTCCTGATCGCCGGCGTGCTGCTGGCGGTGGCGGTGGGCATTGCGTGGCGGTATGCGCGCGTGCCCGCGGCGGCTTCGATCGAAGCGGTCGAAGCGCGGTGATGAAAGCCCCTCTCCCACCGGGAGAGGGGTTGGGGTGAGGGCTAACGAAGGGAATGAGTCGGAGCGCCGGTGCGGCGAGGCGCTGAGAGTTCATGCGTTCCCGCCCCGTTCCCCCTCATCCGCCCTGGATCAAGTCCAGGGCACCTTCTCCCGATGGGAGAAGGGAACAGCAAACCAGCAAACCAGCAGCGCGCCTCAGTCTTCCAGCGTCGTCAGCTGATCGCCCGGGAAGGGCAGCAGCGCCCAGAACGCGACCTCTTCGCGCGACCATTCGAAGGCGGCCTCGTTGAGGATGTCCAGCAGCGTGTCGAAGTCGGCACTGTTGGCCTCGCGCCATGCACCGGCGTTCTCGACCAGCCATACGTAACCGGGCGCAGGACGCCACGACATGTCGCGCAGCACGTCCGACAGCGCGTCCCAGTTCGCGCCGAACAGGTCGGGGAAGCCGCCGGCCTGCGCGAGCCGCGCCATCAGGTCAGTCTTGCCTTCGCAGCCGGCCAGGTCCACGCGCATCACCGCGAAGCCGAGCGCGTCCGCAGTCTGCGCCATGCCCTCGCTGTCGCGCTCGTCGATGAAATACGCGCCGCTGTGTTCGGGGTCGGAGAGGATGCTGCGCAGGTCCACGGCGTTCATCGCGCGTCCTTCGGTGGCGACCATTCGAAGCGGCGGAAGCTCTGGTAATGGTCCGAGGTGTACCAGTACTCCACCGGCGGATCGCCACCGGCGATGATGCGGCGCGCACCGCGCGTGTCCGCGCCGGGCGTGGGCACCGTGTACTCGCGGTAGTAGCCGCGCGGTTGCGGTGGCAGGTGGCCTTCGCGATTCTGGAACGTGCTGCCGTCCTGCCGGTACGGGTGCGTCGCGCCGCTGGCGATGCGGTCGAGCGCCGCGTGCGCCTCGGCCGGCAGGAACGCGGGATAAGCCGCGTCCGCGCGCTGTGTCGCGACGGGCGCGTTCGGCGCGCGCAGTTCGCCGTCGCCGGCGCGCTTGGTCCACAGCCACAGGCCGACCAGCGCGATCAGCGCCAGGACCACGATCGAATGACGATGCCGCGACATGCGCTGTTTCCGTGATCGGCGCGCGTGGCGCCGTTGCCTCAGCCGCAGCGTAAGCCGGTGATTGCGCCGCGGTCGTTGACGTCGACGTTCACGCGATCCTCGCGGAAGTCCATCGTCGCCGGTTGCCCCGGGCGCAGCACGCGCGCGTCGCGGCTGCCGGTGTCGCGCAGGATGCGGTTGACGACGTCGTCGTTGACCGCCGAGCCGATCGCCCAGCGCGCACCTTCGGCATTGCACAGACCACTGGGCGCCGCAGGACCCGCTGCCGGCGTCGTCGACGCGCAGCCCGCGAGCGACAGGGCAAGGACGGCGAGGCACAGGCTGCTGCGGATCATGGTCAATCTCCTTGGAAGTGGTCGGGCCATGGGCCCGCAGGGTTCATGCGGCGCACCGTGCGCCCGGACGCGTGTTCAGCGTGTAAACGCGGAGGATAGCCGGTCGCGGCGACGCGAAGGTTGCGCTGGATCGAAACTTCCTCGTCTGCTTCAGCGACGAGGAGGGTTTGCAGGTTGGCGCGATCTTTTGCATCGCGCCGCTCACGGCCGCTTGGCGAACTCCGCTTCCAGGATCGCGTACCCCGCATCCACCATGCCCAGCGCGGTGTACGTCTTGAACGCATTGGTGTTCTCGCGCTCCACATACAGTCGAAGGCCGACCACGCCCGGCGTCTGCCGCGCCAACGTTTCGACATGGCGGTACAGCGCGGAGAACACGCCCTGGCGGCGGAACGGCGGCGCCACGTACACGCTCTGGATCCACCACCAGTCACCGTTGCGCCAATCGCTCCACTCGCGCGTGAGCATCAGCGTGCCCGCCGGTGCGGCGATGGTTTCGCGGCCGGCCACCGCCGATTCCTGCATCGCGATGAAGTAACGCGCCTTCGCCGGATCGGCGATGCCCGCCTCCATGCCGGCGCGCACCGTGGCTTCGTCCAGGTGCTTGTGTTCGGTTTCCAGCGCCATGGCCTGCGCCCACTGTGCGAGCAGGTCGCGATCGTGGGCGTGGGCGGGGCGGATGCGCAGCGTGGACATGGCGCGAGGCACCGGAGTGGGGAACGCCGAGTGTACGGCGCCGGCCCGTGGCCGGCGCTCACGCGTCACATCTTCTTGCTGGCCTCAGCGCGTAACGGTGATGACGCCGCAGGCGATGCGTCCGCCCGCATTGCCCGTGGGCTGCGTGCGGTAATCGTCCGGCGAGGCGTGCACGATCACCGCCTTGCCGGCGACGTCGTTGGCCGCGCCGCCGCCGAGCGTCACGCCTTGCGCATGCGCGTTGACCTGCGCCACGCCCTCGGCGTTGGCGACGATGTTGTCCATGTCGCCGCCGTGGTGCGCGCCGCTGCCGACCTTGCCGTGCGGCTGCGCGGAGGGATTGAAGTGACCGCCGGCGCTGCTGGCGTCGACCGCGCTGCAGTCGCCCTTCTCGTGGATGTGGATGGCATGCGTGCTGCCCGGCGAAAAACCGCCGATCTCGCCCGTCAGGTGCACGCCGTCGCCCATCGGCACGATGCTCAGCTTGCCGCTGACCAGGCTGCCCGACGCCGAAGCGAGGTTGACCGTCGCCGCCTTCGCGGTGGACTGCGCGGCCGGCGCGGCCGGCGCCGCCGGCGCCGCCGGTGCCGTGCTCTTCGTCGGCGCCGACGAACTGCAGGCCGACAGCGCCACGACGGCGGTGGCGAGCAGGGCGGGCATCAGCGGGGTCTTCATCGGCATCTCCTTGCGATCATGCGGTGTTGCGAATGGGGAAACCGGATGCGCGGCGGGCGCATCGGGGTGGCGTGCAGCGTAGCGATGGGTGAGTGGGCCAGCGGTGAACAGCGTGATGGCCTCATGAAGGCCGTCGTCGTCCCGGCCCGAGCTTGCGCGTGAGCGTGTTGCGCCCCAGGCCGAGCCGCGCCGCCGCTTCGGTACGGCGCCCGCCGGTGTGTTCCAGCGCGGCGTCGAACAATGCGCGCTCGAAGCGCTCGCGTGCCTGCGCATGGATGTCGTCGCGCCCCAGTTCCAGCTGCGCTCGCGCCCATGCCGACAGGCGGCGATCCCAGTCATCATCGCCGGCCGTTTGCGCAGCGTCCTTGCCTGGTGTGGCCGCAAGCGCGTCGTCGAGGTCTTCGCGCGCGATGGTCTCGCCCGGTGCGAGCGCGGCCAGTCGCCAGCACAGGTTCTCCAGCTGACGCACGTTGCCGGGCCAGTCGTAGGCGATCAAGCGTTCCAGTGCGCCGGGCGAAAAACGCTTGGCCGGCGCATCGAAACGCGTCGCGGCGGCATGCAGGAAACGCTCCGCCAGCCGCGGAACGTCCTCGCGCCGTTCGCGCAGCGCCGGCAGGCGCAGGCGCACCACGTCGAGCCGGTGCAGCAGGTCGGCGCGGAAGCGGCCGGCTTCGACCAGCGCTTCCAGATCCTGGTGCGTCGCGGCGATCACGCGCACGTCCACGCGGATGAGTTCGCGCCCGCCGACGCGGAAGAACTCGCCTTCGGCCAGCACGCGCAGCAAGCGCGTCTGCAACGGCAGCGGCATGTCGCCGATCTCGTCCAGGAACAGTGTGCCGCCGTGCGCCTGTTCGAAACGCCCGACGTGACGACGCTGCGCGCCGGTGAAGGCGCCCGCTTCGTGGCCGAACAGCTCGCTTTCCAGCAGTTCGGCGGGAATGGCCGCCGTGTTGAGCGCGACGAACGGCGCGCGTGCGCGCGGCGACTCGCGGTGCAACGCGCGCGCGACCAACTCCTTGCCCGTGCCCGTCTCGCCGGTGATCAACACCGACAACGGCGCCTGCGCCAGGCGGCCGATCGCGCGGAACAGCGTGCGCATCGCCGGTGTTTCGCCGATCAGCGCGTCGTCCTGCGTGGCGGCCGTGTCGCGCTGCGGCGGCGCGGCGCTGTCGATCGTGGCGAGCGTGCGCGCGGCCAGCTCGACCGCTTCGTCCAGATCGAAAGGTTTGGACAGGAACTCGTGCGCACCGCCGCGAAACGCGCCCGCCGTGCTGGCGACATCGGTGTAGGCGCTCATCACGATCACCGGCAGCTTCGGCGCCTGCGCCTTCAATTTGTCGAGCAGCACCAGCCCGTCGTCGCCGGGCATGCGCACGTCGGTGAACAACAGGTCCGGCGCGCCGCGTTGCGCCAACGCATCGAGCGCCTCGCGGGCGTTCTCGAAACCGTCCACGCGATAGCCCGCCTCGCGCAGCGCGGTGGCCAGCACGAAGCGCACGCTGCGGTCGTCGTCGACCACCCAGACGCGGGCGTTGCTCATGTCGCTTCTTCCTCGACCTGCATCGGCAGCAGCAGGGTGAACACGGTGTGGCCGGGCCGCGAGCGGTACGCCAGCGAGCCGCGGTGCTCGCGCGCGACCTGCTGCGCCAGCGCCAGGCCGAGCCCGCTGCCCTCGGCGCGGCCGGAGACCAGCGGCAGGAACAGACGCTCGGTGAGTTCCTCAGGCACGCCGCGGCCGTCGTCGATGATGTCCAGCCGCAGCGCCATCGGATGCACCGCGTCGCCGATGCGCACCGCGTGCTCGGCGCGCGTGCGCAGCGTGACGTTGGCGGCGCCGGCCTCGATCGCGTTGCGCACCAGGTTCCACACCGACTGCATCAAACGGTCGGCGTCGCCGGCGAACTCGGGCAGGCTGGGGTCGTAATCGCGCACCAGGCGCACCGCCCAACCGGCCTCGCTCTCGGCCAGGCGCAGCACGCGTTCGAGCACGGCGTGGATGTTGAGCGGCACATGCGGACGCGGCGGCGCGGGCGTGAGCAGGCGATCGACCAGCGCGGTGAGGCGCTCGACTTCAGAACCGATCATCGCCACCAGTTCGCGCGAATCGCCCGACGGGTTGTCGGCATCGATGCGCCGCGCGAGCAATTGCGCGGCACCCTTGAGGCCCGCGAGCGGATTGCGAAGTTCATGGGCCAGTCCCTTCAGCGAAGCCGACAGCGCCGAGGGCAGCAGCAGCGCCGGATCGTCGCCGGGGAACTCATCGACCGGGTGCGCCTCCAGCAACCAGCCGCCGTCGTCGCGTCGGCTCAGCCAAACATCGGCGAAACACTCCTCGCCGTCGGCGTAGCGCAGGCGGTTGCGGCGCAGGCGCAGCGGGGCGTCGGCCGCATCGAGCCGGGCCATCGCCTCGGCCAACCGGCCCTCGCCACCGTCCAGACCCGCCAGCGGCCACCCCACCAGCCGCCGCGCGCTGACCCCGAGCCAGCGCGAGAACGCCGCGTTGCACCCGACGATCGCCCCTTCCTCATCGCTCCACGCGACCGGCGTGGTCAGCGCGTCGAGCTCGGGGCGGGCGGTGTCGGGCGGGGTGGGGGTGGGCATTGCACCATGTTAGTGCAAAAGCTGGGGCGCGCTGATCGGTCGAGCCCCTCACTCTGACCGGCCTCTCGGGCTTTCCCGTTATCGATACCGGGAGGCCATGATGTCCACCGTCGAGCCCGTCAAACTGTTCTCCGAGTTGAAGGAAGAAACCTTCAGGCGGCAGCTTTCAAATTCAGAGAACTTCGATAGGTCAATCCTGACCTACGCAAGCGGCGCGCTCGCCCTTTCGCTCGGATTCCTCAAGGACTTCGTGCCGCTGACCCGGGCTGCGCATGCCTATCTGTTGTACGGGTCGTGGCTGCTATTCGCCCTGTGCATCACGCTTACGATCGCGTCCTACCTGTTGGCACAGCTTGCGCTGAAACGGCATTTGGAGATCGCCGACGACTACTACCTGAAGCAGAACACCAGCGCATGGGGTTCACCCAACACGCCTGCCCTCCTGACCGAGATCTTCAACTGGGCCTCTGGCTCCGCGTTCTGTCTTGCCGTTTTCCTCACCACCGCGTTCATCGCCATCAATGCGAAGGAGGCTTCCATGTCTTTCAACAAGGACGACAAAGGACCACGGCCCAATGTGAAGATCATCATCGACGATGGTGTGCGAAAGGCAGCGGGCGTGCCCCCCATGACGCGTATCCCAGGCGCGACACCGCCCATCGTGCCATCCAAACCGGAGACGCCCGCGCAGCCGACGCCTGAAAAGCCCAGGAAGGACTGACGCGTCGACGACGAAGCCGCCGACGCGCACGCGCAAGCGCTCAGGCCCCGCTCACGAGGTGTGACGTGTGGGACTGCCATCGCCGCAGGGACCTTGGCATGATCGGCGGCCTCGCGCTGCATCCTCCGCGGCATTCATTCAGGGATTGATCCATGCCTGCACGTTCGCGCTTCACGCTGCTTCTCGCCGCGCTTCTGGTTCCGACTTGCGCGTTCGCAGGCGGGCCCGACATCCACACGCAGGACGTCACGCGTTTCTACGCGCTCTACGACGCCACCGACGGCAAGCCGACGGTGCAACAGATCCAACAGGAGTACATCGCCCAAGGCACGCCGAGCCTGGCCGAGTTCGCGCGTCTGCGACGCGTCACCGCGCAGAGCATCGCCGATCGCATGGCGAGCGATCCGGCCGTCTATGCCAATGCGAAGCGATGCCTGGCCGAACTGCCGGCGGTCGAACGAAGGCTCGCCGACACGTTCGCGCGCCTGGCGAGCGTGTATCCGCAGGCGAAATTCCCGCCGGTCGCCATCGTCGTCGGTCGCGGTCGGCCGGTGGGCATGACGTATCCGGGCGGCGTCACGCTCGGCCTGGAGGCGCTGTGCGCGGCGGATTTCATGAATCCGAACGTGCAGGACCGCTTCGTGCATGTCATCGCGCACGAGTACGCGCACATCCAGCAGACCGCGCCGACCGAGTTCGAACCGGGCGATCCGCAGGCCACGGTGCTGCGCCTGGCGCTGGCCGAAGGCACGGCCGAGTTCATCGCCGAACTCGTCTCGGGCAACGTCGGCAATTCGCGCCACGCCGGATGGACGCGGGGCAAGGAAGCGCAGATCGAATCGGCCTTCGCGCGCGACATGGACAGCACCGACCTGTCGGCGTGGTTCTACGACTACCGCAGCGGTTCGGATGCGCCGTACGACCTGGGCTACTGGGTCGGCTATCGCATCGTGAAGGCGTATTACCTGCGCGCGGACGATCGCAGGCAGGCGGTGAAGGACATCCTCGAGATGGACGATCCCAAGGCGTTCCTGGCGCGCAGCGGCTGGACGCCCGGCATGAGCCTGCCGGGCGCGTTGGCCGTGGGCGATTGAGGCGCGCGCTCAGCGCCCGGGCATCACCGCGGGCTTGCCTGCATCCTTCAGGAAGAACACGACGAACTTCGCCGGCTCGGTCTTGCTGGCGTTGCGGCTGACGGCGTGGATGTCGCCGGGCTTCTCGGTCCAGGCCTGGCCCGCTTTCAGCGTGACTTCCTCGCCGCCTTCCACGGCCATCGTCACCGCACCCTCCAGCACGTACACGAACGCGTATGCATCGTGATGGTGCAGCGGCGAGGAGCCGCCCGGCGGATACGTCACGGTGAGCACGTGCCCTTCCTTGCCCGGGTAGTCGGGCAGCGGCTGGGTCAGGACCGGCGTGACGACGGGGCCGGGGGCCGCGCTGTGGTGCTGGCCGTGGGCGACGGCGCCGACCGACAGCATCGCGATGGTCAGGCCGAGGGAGTGGTAGATGCGCATGGGGGAAACTCCGGTGTCCGCCGTACTGGGCACGGCGAGAGTGGTGATGAAGGCGAGGCGTCGTGACGTCGCGGGCCTTCGGCGCAAGGAGTCTAGGAAGCACCCCCACGCACAGGTAGCCCCGCGCGGGGACGCTTCGTGTTGAGCCGGGCGCAACAATGCGGCCCCTCGCGCGCGAGATGAACACGCGTCCAAACCCTGCCGGCCTACCGTGCATCCCTGCACATGTGGGCATCGCTGCGATGCCGTTACAGTTCGCGCCGTCGAAGGGAGATCGCTCATGCGCAAGGTGCTCGTGTCCGTGCTGGTTCTGATCGCGCTGCTGGCCGGCGCCGCCTATTGGTGGATGCGCCCGCAGCGCGACCCGCCGCCCGATCCGCGCATGGCCTGCCACGTCGGCCTCTATCGCCTGGACGACGGGCGCTGGGTGGACTTCGCGCCCGTGTCGGGCGAAGGACTGCGCTGGCGCCTGATGGACGGACGCACCGGCAAAGTGGTGCAGGACGCCGCGGGCAAGTGGACCGGCACCGTCGGTTGGAGCGATCGACCCGATCCCACGCCGGTGTCGCTGGGCACGTGCGAAGCGCCGGCGTTCTCGTTCGAGGGGCAGCGCGGGACGAGGCTCGAATTCAAGGCCGTGGAAACCCGCTTCCAGGGCAACGGCGAAACGCTGGCGGGCCGGCTGGTGATGCCGCCGGGCGATGGGCCGGTGCCGATCGCGGTGATGGTGCACGGCTCGGAGCGTTATTCGGCGCGCACGTTCAACGCGTTCCAGCGCATCTTCCCGGCGCACGGCATCGGCGTGTTCGTGTACGACAAGCGCGGCACGGGCGAGAGCACCGGCCGCTACTCGCAGGACTTCCACCTGCTCGCCGACGACGCCGCGGCCGCATTGAAGGAAGCGCGTCGCCTCGCCGGTTCGCGCGCGGGCCGCGTGGGCTACAGCGGCGGCAGCCAGGCGGGCTGGATCGAACCGCTCGCCGCGCAGCGCAGCGATCCGGCATTCGTCGCGGTGAGCTACGGCCTGGCCGACAGCCCGCTGGCCGAAGACCGCGACCAGGTGCAGCTGGACCTGATCAAGGCCGGCTTCCACGGCGATGCGCTGGTGAAGGCGCGCGAAGTCAGCGACGCCACCGGCGCGGTGATGGCCTCGGGCTTCAAGGACGGCTTCGATCGGCTGGAAGCGGTGAAGGCGAAGTACGGCAAGGAGCCGTGGTGGAGCGCGATGCAGGGCGAGTACACCGGCGATCTGGTCAAGCATTCGCCGCTGATGCTGCGCCTGTTCGGTCCGCTGCACGACGAAGGCACCACGTGGAGCCACGATCCGATGCCGCCGTTGCGCGCGACGAAAGTGCCGCTGCTGTGGATCATCGCCGGCAGCGACGCCGAGGCGCCGCCGGAAGAATCGCGTCGCCGCTTGCTGTCGGTCGCGCGCGAGAACGCGAACGTGGAGGTGGTGGAGTTCCCCGGCACCGACCACGGCATCATCGAGTTCGACACCGGAGCCGACGGCGAGCGCACCGCGACGCGCTACGCCGATGGCTACTACGCAATGCTGGTGGACTGGATCCGCGATGGCGCCTTGCGCGCCGAGCCGTACGGCAATGCGGAGCGGTTGGCGCCGCGGTGACGGGAGTTCTTCCTTCTCCCCTCGCGGGAGAAGGTGCCGCGAAGCGCCCTCACCCCAACCCCTCTCCCGCACGCGGGAGAGGGTCCAACGCGCAAGCTCACGCAGGCCGATACGGCAACCGCAGCACGACGTCGACGCCACCGTCGTCCGTCGCGCGCGTGGCCAGCTCGCCGCCGTGCCCCGTCGCGATCGCACTGGCGATCAGCAGCCGCAGGCCCAGGCCGTCGCCGGCCGGTGCGGGCTGCGGCTCGGTGAACAACGTGTCCACGTTGCTCGACGCACGCAGCGCCGCACTCAGCGGCCCGGCCAACCAAACGCCGCCGTCGTCCAGGCGCACCGTCACCGTGCCCTTGGTTGCGTTCGCGACGCCCGCTTCCAGTGGCGTGTCCAGCGGCGTCGACACCAGCCAGAAGAATGTGGAAAGCAGGTTCGCCAGGCGCGAGGCATCGCCTTCCAGGCAGACGTTGTCGGCGCCGTCCTCGTAGCTGACCTCCACCGCGTTGGCGCCGATGCCGCGGCTGGCTTCGATGATCAGCGCCAGGTCGATCGGCCCGCTGCGCGTGAGCAGGCGGCCCTGGTCGGAACGCACCCAGTCGCCGATCTCGTCGATCATGCCGGTGAGCCGGCGAATCTGCCGGTCCACCAGCTCGAACAGTTCGTCGCGCTCGGGCCCGTCGGCCGAACCGTGCCGCAGCAGGAACAGGGCGGACTGGATCGGTGACAGCGGGCCGCGCAGGTCGTGCGCCCACTTGCTCATCCAGTGTGGGCTGGTGCCGTTCATTGCGGTGTGTCCTCAGCGAGCGGACGCAATCCCTTGCTGCAGATGTCCATGATGGCCTGGATGTCCGGCGGCTTGACCAGGTGATGGTCGAAGCCCGCCTGCAGCGTGCGCTGCCTGTCTTCCGGCTGGCCCCAGCCGGTGACGGCGACGATCACCAGCGTGGCGCCGTGCGCGTCGCGCAATGCGCGCGCCACGTCGTAACCACTGCGCCCGGGCATGCCGACGTCGAGGAAGACGATCTCCGGTACGAAGCCCGCCACTTCGGCTTCCACCGTCTGCGGGTCGTATACCGCGCGCGTGTCGTGGCCGAGCAGGCGCACCATCATCGCCAGCGTGTCGGCGGCGTCGCGGTTGTCGTCCACCACCAGCACGCGACGCGGCGCCGAAGCGATGCCGCGCGTGGCCGGCAGCGCAGGCGCCACCACTTCGGTCACGCCCGCCTGCGGCAAGTGCACCCGGAACGTCGAGCCGTGACCTGGGCCTTCGCTTTGCACTTCCACGCGGCCGCCGTGCATCTCGGTCAGGCGCTGCACCAGCGTCAGGCCGATGCCGAGGCCGCCGCGCGAGCGTTCCACCGTGGTGTCCACCTGGCGGAACATCTCGAACACGGTTTCCATCTGCTCCGCCGTCAGGCCGATGCCGGTGTCGCGCACCCAGACCTGCACTTCCGCGTCGCAGAGCTGTGCGCCCAGTTCGATGCGGCCGTCGGGATCGGAGTACTTCGCCGCGTTGTTGAGCAGGTTCGCGAACACCTGGGCCAGACGCGCATGGTCCGCATCCAGCGGCACCGGCGCCTCGGGCAATTGCAGGTGCAGGCTGTGGCCGCCCTGGTCGATGAGCGGGCGCGCGGTATCGACGGCGGCGGCGATCACGTCCTGCAGCACGGTCGTTCCGCGCCGCAGCGTGAGCTTGCCGCGCGTGATACGCGCGATGTCGAGCAGGTCCTCGATCATGCGCACCAGCAGCGACAGCTGACGCTCCATCATCGTCAGCAGCGGGTCGTGGTCGTCCGGCGCGCGCAGGCGTCGCACGGCGAGCGCGTTCTGCAACGGCGCCAGCGGATTGCGCAGCTCGTGCGCCAGCGTGGCGAGGAACTCGTCCTTGCGCTGATCGGCCTCGCGCAACTGGCGCTCGGCGCGCGTGCGTTCCTTGTTCTCGGCCAGCAGTTCGCGGTTGCGCAGCGCCAGCTCCGTGTTGGCGGCGCGCAGCGAGGCGTTCAGGCGTTCCAGCTCGCGCGCCTTCTCCAGCTCCAGCTCGCGGTGCTTGTTCTCCAGGCTGGCGTTGAGCACCTGCAGCTCGCGCCGCTTGCGGTACAACTCGGCCAGCACCGAGACCTTGGTGCGCATGATCTCCGGGATCACCGGCACCATGACGTAGTCCACCGCGCCGAGCTTGTAGCCGCGCAGGCGGTCCAGGTCGCTCAGGTTCACGGCGGTGACGAAGATGATCGGCGTGTTCTCGAAGCGCGGATGCTGGTGGATCAGCGTCGCCGTTTCGAAGCCGTCCATCACCGGCATGTTCACGTCGAGCAGGATGACTGCGTACTCGTCCTCCATCAGCAGCTTCAGCGCTTCCATGCCCGAACGCGCGTCCACCAGCTCTTCGCCCAGCGGCTCCAGGATGGTGCGATAGGTCAACAGGCGCCCGGGCTGGTCGTCGACCAGCAGGATCTTGACCGGTGCCGCCGTGGCGGCCGCGGCATCGTTCAGCGTTGCAGCCATTGACGCAGGACTCCGAGAAGCTGGTCGGTGACGACCGGCTTAGCCAGGTAGTCGGAGGCACCGGCCTCCAGGCACTTTTCACGATCGCCCTTCATGGCCTTGGCGGTGAGCGCGACGATGGGCAGCGTGCGGCGATCGCCGCGCGTGCGGATCTCGCGCATCGTGTCGTAGCCGTCCATGCCGGGCATCATGATGTCCATCAGCACCAGGTCGAGCTCGGGCATGTCGCCGACCTTGGTGATCGCGTCGCGGCCGTTGCCGGCGGTGTGCACGTGCATGCCGTGGCGCTCGAGCACGCTGGACAGCGCGAAGATGTTGCGCACGTCGTCGTCCACCACCAGCACGTTCTTGCCGCGCAGGCCGTCGTCGGATTCGTGCAGGCTGCGCACCATGCGCTGCTTGGCCGCGGGCAGGTCGCCGATCACGCGGTGCAGGAACAACGCCGTCTCGTCGAGCAGGCGCTCGGGCGATTCCACGCCCTTGAGCACCACGCTGCGCGCCACGCGGCGCAGGCGATCGCTCTCGTCCGCGCTGAGGTCCTTGCCGGTGAACACCACGATCGGAACGCGCTTCAATGCATTGTCCGCATGGATCCGGTCGAGCAGGTCGAAGCCGCTCATGTCGGGAAGGCGCAGGTCGAGCACCGCGCAGTCGTACTTGCCGTCGCGCAGCGCCGCCAGCGCTTCCTCGCCGGAACCGACGGTGTCGATCACGATGTCGTCGTGGCGCAGCAGCTCGACGATGCTCATCTGCTCGTTGGCATCGTCCTCCACCACCAGCAGGCGCTTCACGCGCGGCGTGGCGTATTCCTTGATGCGCTCAAGCGCCTCGCCGATGGTTTCCGAGGTGGACGGCTTGGCGAGGTAGGAGAACGCGCCGCGCTCGATGCTGTGGTGGCGGCTCTCTTCCACCGTGACGATCTGCACCGGGATGTGCCGCGTCGCCGCGTCCTGCTTCAGTCGCGCCAGCACCGTCCAGCCGAGCATGTCCGGCAGGAAGATGTCGAGCGTGATGGCGGTGGGGCGGTATTCGCGCACCAGTCGCAGCGCTTCGTCGCCGCGATTGGCGTGCAGCACCTGGAAGCCGCGCGAGCGCGCCAGGTCGCGCAGCACGGAGGCGTAGTGCGTGTCGTCCTCGACGATCAGCAAGGTCGGCACTTCCGCCATCAGCACGTCGCGGTCGTCGTCGATCCGCTCGGCCGCGGGTGCATCCACGCCGGCCACGTGTTCGGCCGGCACCGGCACTTCCACGCGCACGCGGCTGGACATGCGCGTGGCATCGCGCGCGGCATCGCGGGCGTCGCCGCTGCCGACGTAGTTGAGCGGCAGGTACAGCGTGAACGTGCTGCCTTCGCCTTCCACGCTGTGCAGCTTGAGCTCGCCGCCGAGCAGGCCCGCGATCTCGCGGCTGATCGCCAGCCCCAGGCCCGTGCCACCGTACTTGCGCGCAGTGCCTGCGTCGGCCTGCTGGAAGGCCTCGAACACGATGCGCTGCTTGTCCGGCGAGATGCCGATGCCGGTGTCGGTGACCTCGATGGCGACCACCACCGGCGCACGCGACAGCACCGGGTGCTCGTCGTTCCAGCCGCGCGTGACCGGACGCGCGCTCAGTCGCACGCTGCCGTGCTCGGTGAACTTGAACGCATTCGACAGCAGGTTCTTGAGGATCTGCTGCAGGCGCTTGGGGTCCGAACGCAGCGTCGGTCCCAGTTCCTTGGCCATCTCCACGACGAAATCGAGCTTGCGCCGCTCGGCCTCGTGGCGGAATCCGCGCTCCAGGTTCTCGCGCAGGTGCGCGAAGCTGATGGCTTCGATGTCGATGGTCACCGTGCCGGATTCGATCTTCGACAGGTCCAGGATGTCGCTGATCAGGTGCAGCAGGTCGGTGCCGGCGGCGTGGATGGTGCGGCCGAACTCGACCTGGCGCTCGCTCAGGTTGTCTTCCGGATTCTCCGCCAGCTGCTGGCTCAGGATCAGGATGCTGTTGAGCGGTGTACGCAGCTCGTGCGACATGTTGGCCAGGAACTCGGACTTGTAGCGCGAGGTCTGCGCCAGCTCGGCCGCCTTCTCTTCCAGCGCGCGACGGGCATGCTCGATCTGCAGGTTCTTCTGCTCCACCTCGGACTTCTGCGCGGCCAGCAGCGAGGCCTTGAGCGCGATTTCCTCGTTGGTCTGCTGCAACTCGTTCTGCTGCGTCTGCAGTTCACCGGCCAGCTGCTGCGACTGCGACAGCAGGCGCTCGGTGCGCATCGTCGCTTCGATCGTGTTGAGCACGATGCCGATGCTGCCGGAGAGCTGTTCGAGGAACGCGCGCTGGGAAGGCGTGAACTCGTGCAGCGTCGCCAGTTCGATCACCGCCTTCACCTGGTCCTCGAACAGCACCGGCAGCACGATCACGCTGCGCGGCGTGGCTTCGATCAGACCCGACTGGATGCGCACGCGCTGCGCGTCGTCGTCGATGCCGTGGATGTCCTCCAGCAGGATCAGGCGCGCCTCGGCGGCGCATTGGCCGATCAGGCCTTCGCCGAACGCGAGTGTGCGACTGACCGCGGGCGAGGTGTCGGCGTAACCGGCCAGCTGGCGCAGACGCGGCGATTCGCCATCGCCTTCTTCGACGATGTACATCAGGCCCTGTTGTGCGTCGACCAGCGGCGCCAGTTCCGACAACAGCATCTGCCCGAGCGTGAGCAGGTCGCGCTGGCCCTGCATCATCGAGGAGAACTTGGCGAGGTTGGTCTTCAGCCAGTCCTGCTCGCGGTTCGACTCGGTCGTCGCGCGCAGGTTGGCGATCATCGCGTTGATGTTGTCCTTCAGGTCCGACACTTCGCCGCGCACGTCCACCTGGATCGAACGCGTGAGGTCGCCCTGCGTCACCGCGGTCGCCACTTCGGCGATCGCGCGCACCTGGTTGGTCAGGTTCGCGGCGAGCTGGTTCACGTTGGCGGTGAGGTCCTTCCAGATGCCGGCCGTGCCCGGCACCTTGGCCTGGCCGCCCAGACGGCCTTCCACGCCGACCTCGCGCGCGACCGTGGTCACCTGGTCGGCGAAGATCGCCAGCGTGTTGGTCATGTTGTTGATGGTGTCGGCGAGTTCGGCGACTTCGCCCTTGGCCTCCACCGTCAGCTTGCGGTGCAGGTCGCCGTTCGCCACCGCCGTCACCACCGCCGCGATGCCGCGCACCTGCGTGGTGAGGTTGGACGCCATCGAGTTGACGTTATCGGTGAGGTCCTTCCACGTACCGGCCACGCCGGGCACGCGCGCCTGGCCGCCGAGCTTGCCTTCGGTGCCCACTTCGCGCGCCACGCGCGTGACTTCCGCGGCGAAGCCGTTGAGCTGGTCCACCATCGTGTTGAGCGTTTCCTTCAGCTGAAGGATTTCGCCCTCCGCGCCGACCGCGATCTTGCGCGACAAGTCGCCCTTCGCCACGGACGTCGCCACTTCGGCGATGTTGCGCACCTGCGTGGTGAGGTTGGACGCCATCGAGTTGACGTTGTCGGTGAGGTCCTTCCACGCGCCGGTCACACCCGGCACCTGCGCCTGGCCGCCGAGCTTGCCTTCGGTGCCCACTTCGCGCGCCACGCGCGTGACTTCCGCGGCGAAGCCGTTGAGCTGGTCCACCATCGTGTTGATGGTTTCCTTCAGCTGGAGGATTTCGCCCTTCACGTCCACCGCGATCTTGCGCGAGAGGTCGCCCTTCGCCACCGCCGTCGTCACTTCGGCGATGTTTCGCACCTGCGCGGTGAGGTTGGACGCCATCGAGTTGACGTTGTCGGTGAGGTCTTTCCACGTGCCTGCGACGCCCGGTACCTGCGCCTGGCCGCCGAGCTTGCCTTCGGTGCCCACTTCGCGCGCCACACGCGTGACTTCCGCGGCGAAGCCGTTGAGCTGGTCCACCATCGTGTTGATGGTTTCCTTCAGCTGGAGGATTTCGCCCTTCACGTCCACGGTGATCTTGCGCGAGAGGTCGCCCTTCGCCACGGCGGTGGTCACCTCGGCGATGTTTCGCACCTGCGAGGTGAGGTTGGAGGCCATCGCGTTGACCGAGTCGGTCAGGTCTTTCCACGTACCGGCGACGCCCGGCACGACGGCCTGGCCGCCCAGTCGGCCTTCGGTGCCCACTTCGCGCGCCACGCGCGTGACTTCCGAGGAGAAGCCGTTGAGCTGGTCCACCATCGTGTTGATGGTGTCCTTCAGTTCCAGGATTTCGCCGCGCACGTCCACGGTGATCTTGCGCGAGAGGTCGCCCTTCGCCACCGCCGTGGTCACTTCGGCGATGTTGCGCACCTGCAGCGTCAGGTTCGACGCCATCGAGTTCACGTGGTCCGTGAGGTCCTTCCACGTGCCGGCGACGTCGGGTACCTGCGCCTGACCGCCGAGCTTGCCTTCGGTGCCCACTTCGCGCGCCACGCGCGTGACTTCGGACGAGAAGCCGTTGAGCTGGTCGACCATCGTGTTGATGGTGTTCTTCAGCTCCAGCATTTCGCCGCGCACGTCCACGGTGATCTTGCGCGAGAGATCGCCCTTCGCCACGGCAGTCGTCACCTCGGCGATGTTGCGCACCTGCGAGGTGAGGTTGGACGCCATCGCGTTGACGGAGTCGGTCAGATCCTTCCACGTGCCGGCCACGCCGGGCACGATCGCCTGGCCACCGAGCCTGCCTTCGGTGCCCACCTCGCGCGCCACGCGCGTCACTTCCGAAGCGAAGCCGCGCAGCTGGTCCACCATCGTGTTGATGGCTTCCTTCAGCTGCTGGATTTCGCCGCGCACGTCCACGGTGATCTTGCGCGAGAGGTCGCCGTTGGCGACCGCGATGGTCACGTCGGCGATGTTGCGCACCTGCGCGGTCAGGTTGGAGGCCATCTGGTTGACCGAGTCGGTCAGGTCCTTCCACACGCCCGACACGCCTTTCACCTTCGCCTGGCCGCCGAGCTTGCCTTCGGTGCCCACCTCGCGGGCCACGCGCGTGACCTCGGAGCTGAACTCGCCCATCTGCTCGATCATGCGGTTGACGATGTTCGCCGAGCGCAGGAATTCGCCCTTCAGCGGGCGGCCGTCGGCCTCCAGCGGCACGGTGCGGGTGAGGTCGCCCTTGGCGACGCCGGCCATCGCCTCGCCCATCGCCTCGACCGGGCGGACCAGGTCGTCGATCAGCGCGTTGACCGATTCCTCCATGCCCGACCACTGACCTTCGCGGTTGGCCGGGTTGATGCGCTGGCGCGTCTGGCCTTCGCGGCCGACGGCTTCGCCCACGCGAGCCAGCTCGGCGGCGAGGCGACGGTTATGGCTGACGATCTCGTTGAGGATCTGCGCGAGCTGGCCTTCCTGTCCTTGCCAGTTGAGCGGCAGGCGCACGGAGAAGTCGCCGGCGCGCACGGCGTCCATGGCTTCGATGATGATGTCCAGCGGCTCGCGCGGGGCCTCGGCCCCTGCACGCCGCTTCGCTGCCGTTGCTACGGCTTTCGCAGGCGATGGCGTCGCCTTGCGCGCCGATTGCGAACGGCGCGACTTGGTTTCCGTGCTCACCCGACATCCCCCATGCCCTGCGGCGTCTTTCGGAAAATCGCCCGAGCTTATCGCAGCGGCGATGACGGAATGTTCACGTTCGTTGGCGGTTCCCGTCGTCGCCGGGGGCTGCGATGGGCGGACTTTGACGGCCTCGCACGCGGCTTTCGAGCACGGCGTAGCCGGCCATCGCCAGCAGCAGCGGCCCCAGGTAGTAGCAGGCGCGGTAGGCCAGCAACGCGGCCAGCATCTGGGGTTGCGGAACCTCGTGGCCGAGCAGCGCGATGAAGACCGCCTCCAGCACGCCGATGCCCGCCGGGATGTGGGCGATGGCCGCCGCCACGGCCGCGACCAGCAGCGCGCCGAGCACCGCCGTGTAGGTCACGCCCGCCGGCATCAGCACGAACAGCAGTGCCGCCATCAGCGCCCAGTTGGTCGCCGCCAGTCCCAGCTGCAACAGCGCCAGCGGCACCGAAGGGAGGCGGAAGTGATGACCGCGCACGTGGAAAACGCGCCCGTGCGTGAGGTGGCAGGCGATGAGGTAGGCCGCCACGGCCACGAGCATCGCGGCGCCGAGCCACGGCAGGTTGGCGCCGCTCACCGGCCAGTGCGGCGGCGGCCGCACGCGTCCGGATGCGAACAGCGCGCCGGCCAGCAGCAGGTAGCCGACCCAGTTCGTGCTGACGGTAAAGGCGACGATGCGGCTGATCGTCCCCAGCGCCAGCCCCGCGTGCGAGTACAGCCGGTAGCGGAACCCCGCGCCGCCGACGAGCGCGCCGACGTTGAGGCTGAAGGCGTAGGCGACGGTGGAGATCGCCATCACCCGCGGCACCGGCAACGCGTGGTGCGCATAGCGCCGCGCGGCCACGTCGTAGCACGCGTACAGCAGGTAGCTGGCGAGGGTGATCGCGACGGCGAGTGCGAGCGTGCTCGGCGCATACGCCGCCAGCGTCGCGCCCACCTGCGCCCAGTCGACCGAGCGCGCGTAGCGCAGCAGCAGGAACGCCACCAGCGCCAGGAAGACGAACAGGGCGATGCGTCGCACCCGACGCCAGCGCCGGCGCGAGGTGCTCATGCGGGCGGTTCCGTGCCTTGTGGCGACGCGTCCTCGGGCGGAGTCACGAGCTTCGTGCGCGGCGTGTGCGCCGGCAGCCAGCCGGCCCAGCTCGGAAAGCGGCGCAACACATGGAACAGCAACGGACGCGTCAGCGGCTGCCAGAAGCGCCCGCGCGGCACGCCGGCCGGATCCACCGCGCGGCAATGCCGGTCGATCAGTGCCTGCAGGCGGCCGTGGAGTTCGCGCGCGAAGTCGGCATCGCGGATGAAGACATTGGCTTCCAGGTTGAGCGACAGGCTCAACGGATCCAGGTTGCTCGATCCCACGGTGCACCATTCCTCGTCGATCACCGCGACCTTGCCGTGGAACGGCCGTTCGCAGTACTCGAAGATGCACACCCCGGCGTCGACCAGATGCCGGTACAAGGCGCGCGCCGCCATCAGCGCCAGCGGCGTGTCCGGCTCGCCCTGGAAGATCAGGCGCACCTTCACGCCGCGCCGCGCGGCGTCGCGCAGGTCGCGCAGGAAGCCGTAGCCGGGGAAGAAGTAGGCATTGGCGATGACGATCTCGCGCCGCGCCTCGCGGAAGGCCTGCCGGTACGCCCATTCGATGCTGCGCGAGCGCCGCCCGTTGTCGCGCGGCAGGAAGCACACGTCCGCGCTGCCGGCGGCTTGGCGCGCGTCGGCGGCGCCATCGGGCTGCCAGCGCTCGCCGGTGCCGCGCGTGACCATCGCCTGGCGCAGGAACGACACCATGTCGGCCACCACCGGTCCTTCGACCTCCACCGCATAGTCCTGCTTCGCGGTCGGCCCGAAATCGGCCAGGTGGTCGGCCGAGTAGTTGATCCCGCCGACGAACCCGATCGTCTCGTCCACCACCACCAGCTTGCGGTGCATGCGGCGGAAGATGTTCAGGCGGATGCCGAACAGCGTCGGCTGGCGGTCGTACATGCGCAGTTCGACACCGGCCGAGGTGAGCGCCTGCACGAAGTCCTCGGACAGGTCGGGCGAGCCGAAGGCATCGACGAGGAAGTGCACGCGCACACCGCGTTGCGCCGCCGCGACCAGGCGGTCCTTGAGTTGCAGCCCGACCTTGTCCTCGAACCAGATGAAGGTTTCCAGCAGCACTTCGCGCTGCGCTGCATCGATCGCCTCGAACACGCGCGCGAAGTAGTCCTCGCCGTTCTCCAGCAGGCGCACGCGATGGCCGCGGCGCCAGCACGAATCGATGCCCCGCGACCACCTCACAGGTCGATCCTCGCCAGCAGAGGTACGTGGTCGGACAGGTGCGACCACGGTTGCGTGGACAGCACCTGCGCTTGTGCGACGCGTGCGTTGCGCAGGTAGATGCGGTCCACCGGCAGGGTCGGCCAGCGCGACGGGAAGGTCCGCGCCAGTCGGCCGCGCGTGTGTTCGAAAGCTTCCACCAGCCCGCAGCGACGCAGCAGCGCATGGCCGCGAACGCGCCAGTCGTTGAAATCGCCGGCGACGACGAGCGGGGCGTCGGCGGGAATCTCGTCGGCGACGATGCCGCACAGCAGGCCGATCTGCTTCTGCCGATGCGACTCGCGCAGGCCCAGATGCACGCACACGGTGTGGACCTCGGGGCCTTCGGGCACCCGCACGATCGCGTGCAGCAGGCCGCGCTGCTCGTGGCCCTGCACGGAAACGTCGCGGTTCTCGAACGAGGCGATGGGGAATTTCGACATCAGCGCGTTGCCGTGGTGGCCGTGCGGATACACCGCATTGCGGCCGTACGCGAACTGCGTCCAGAGGGTGTCGGCCAGGAATTCGTACTGCGGTCCTGCGGGCCACGCGGCGTGGCGCCGTGCGTGATGCGCGTGTTCACCGAGCACCTCCTGCAGGAACACCATGTCGGCGGACACGGCCCGGATCGCCTCGCGCAGTTCGGGCAGCACGAAGCGCCGGCCGAGCAGGTTGAACCCCATGTGCATGTTGAGGGTGAGGACGTTGATCGAGGCCATGCAGTACCGCGACGTGGGACAGGCCGGCATTGTGCCGACGGCTACCGCGATGCCGCGTGAGGAGCGGCCGTGACGTGCGCGCGTTCGGCGCGCCTCAGCGCCAGCGTGGGACGCCCGTAACGCCGTGCTCGTGCAGGAGCGCCCGCAGCGTGGCGGGGCCTTCGAATCGGCGTGCGTGGATTCCCAGCGCGCCCGCCGCCGCGACATTGCGCGAGGAGTCGTCGACGAACAGCGCCTCGTGGGCGGCCACGCCCGCCAGGGCGAGTGCGGCGTGGAAGATCGCCGCGTCGGGCTTGGCCGTGCCGAGCGCGCTCGAGTTGGCGACGCCGTGGAAGAAGGGGGTGAGGCCCAATGCGGCCAGATCCTGCGGGAGGCGTGAGGTCGCATTGGTGACCAGCACGCCGTCGAAGTCGATCAGCAGGGCGGAGCAGTCGGGCATCGGAACCGGGATGGAGGAGAAGGGGCAGGATAAGCGCGGCGCATCGGCGCATGGCCTGTCCGCTCGATCTGGAGCTGCCGCGCGCAATCAGCCGCTGGGCGACGTCGCTACTGCGCCGGCGTCGATTACAGGCCGCGGGCCAGGGCGAGGGTGATCTCGGCTGCGGGCACGGCACGACAGCCGCTGGTGTTCTGGCCGGCCCACAGCGGAGAGAAATCCCCTCGTCCTTGCGCCTCTGCTTTGGACCGCAGGGGTGTCACCGCCGCCGCGGCCAGTGGGAACGCGGGTGCGTCCTCGCGCAGGGGGCCTATCTCGCGCATCAACCGGTTGTAGATGCCGCGCGCGGGGCGACCGGTGAAGACGTTGGTGAGTGCGGTGGCCTCGCCCGCCTGGTCGGTGAGCGCCTGCCGATGCACGGCGCTGGTCGTGGCTTCCGGACACAGCAGGTAGGCCGTGCCGACCTGTACGCCCGCCGCGCCGAGCGCGCGAGCGGCCGAGACGCCGACCGCATCGGCGATACCGCCCGCCGCCAGCACCGGCACGCGCACCGCGCGCACGATCTGCGGCAGCAGCGCGAACGTGCCCGACTGCGCTTGCAGGTCGTCGGAGAGGAAATGGCCGCGGTGCCCGCCCGCCTCCAGCCCCTGCGCGATGATCGCGTCGACGCCGCGGGCTTCCAGCCAGCGTGCTTCGTCCACCGTGGTGGCCGAGGAGAAGATCCGGGCGCCGGTCGCACGCACGCGCGCCAGCAACTCCGGCGCCGGCAGGCCAAAGTGGAAGCTGACCACCGCCGGCGGCCGCTCGGCCAGGACATCGGCCAGTTCATGGCTGAAAGGTGCACGCGCCGGTCCCGCCGGGACCGCATCGGGATCCACGCCGAGTTCGGCGTAGTACGGCGCGAGCCGCTCGTGCCATGCGCGTTCGCGCGCGGCGTCCTGTGTGGGCGGGGCATGGCAGAAGAAGTTGATGTTCACCGGGCCTGCGGTGCGTTCGCGAATCGTCGCCAGCTCGCGCCGCAACGCCTCCGCGCCGAGGGTGGCGGCGGGCAGGGAACCCAGTCCTCCGGCCTGCGTCACTGCGATCGCCAGCGCGCTGTCCTGCACGCCTGCCATGGGCGCCTGGACGATGGGAACGGAGAGGCCGAGCAAGGTCTGGAGGGTCATGGGGCTAATGTAGGTTGCCGCTTTCGGCGGTTGAATCGGGGAATCGGGCGGTTGTGTGTCCGAAGCCGGCAGCAGGTGCTGTCAGGGTTGCTCCGACGGGGGCTTCTGTTTTTCCTGACAAGCCTTCTGGCGGGGACCGGCTCAAACTGAACAGGCCCCGGCGTCGAGGCCGACGCCCATCCCCTCGGAACTTCCCCTTCCGAATACCCATCGGCTGCTTCCCGGCGCCGGGGCAAGAATCCAGCCCGATCAAGGCGCCAGCAGGGGACCCGGACGGTCCTCGTCCTCGTCGCGATAGCTTTCGCCGGTGAGGGCCATGGCGGCCGCCAGCTGCCGCACCGCCTCGCACTGCACCGCGTCTCCATCGAGCTGCCAGACGGCTTCGAGCCCGTCCGAGCGACTCAGCCGCAGTACGCAGGCGCGGCTGCCCGGGAACGGACCGGTCGCGTCGATCCGCCAGCCCGGCGGCAGGGTCTGGGTGCGTGTATCCATGCGATCACGTTAGCGCGGCGCACGAGAGCCGGGCGTGAGGTGCGCCCATGTTCGCCGGCGTGCGTCGAAGGCGGTGCTACCGGCCCGGGCCCGCCCGCTTCGGCACGCGGCCGGACCGTCGCAACGCGGTATGGTGGCGCCCCCGAAAAAATCTCAACGCGACCCGATGCCCGCACCCACTGCCTCACCGGCCCCCGAGCTTGGACACGCCCTCAAGCCGCGACAGCTGATCATGATGGGCCTGGGCAGCGCGATCGGCGCCGGCCTCTTCCTCGGTTCCGGAGTGGGCGTGCAGGCGGCCGGTCCGGCGGTGCTGGTGTCGTACCTGGTCGCCGGTGCGCTGGTGATCATCGTGATGAACGCGCTGGGCGAGATGGCCGCCGCCAAGCCGGCCAGTGGCGCCTTCTCGGTATACGCAGCCGATGCGATGGGCGCGACCGCCGGCGCCACCGTCGGCTGGCTGTGGTGGGCGCAGCTGGTGATCGTGATCGCCGCCGAGTCCGTCGGCGCGGCGGGCCTGCTCGCGACGGTCTGGCCGCAACTGTCGGTGCCGCTGGCCTCGCTGACGTTCATGCTGATGTTCACCGCCATCAACCTGATGGGCGTGAAGAACTTCGGCGAGTTCGAATTCTGGTTCGCGATCCTGAAGGTCGCGGCGATCGTCGCCTTCATCCTCATCGGCGCAGCGCTGGTGTTGGGCCTGCTGCCGGGCGTGGCGTCGCCGGGGCTTTCGAACATCACCGGCCACGGCGGTTTCGCGCCGAAGGGATGGGCCGGCATCGGCACGGCGCTGCTGGTGGTGGTGTTCGCCTTCGGCGGCACGGAGATCGTCGCCGTCGCCGCTGCGGAAACCGCCGATCCTTCGCGCAGCCTGGCGCGTGCGATCCGCACGGTCGCGTGGCGCATCCTGGTGTTCTACATCGGCTCGCTGAGCGTGATCATCGCGGTGGTGCCGTGGACCAGCGAGGCGCTGCGCTCGCCGTTCGCGGCGGTGCTGGAAGCGGCGCGCATTCCGGGCGCGGCGACGGCGATCACGCTGATCGCGGTGATCGCGCTGCTGTCGGCGCTCAACGCCAACCTCTACGGCGCCTCGCGCATGATCTTCTCGCTGGCCCAGCGCAGCGAAGCGCCGCGTTGGCTGGCCCGCTTGAACCGCCGCCAGGTGCCCGTGCTCGCGGTGCTCTCGTGCGTGCTGTTCGGTTTCGTCGCCACCGTGTTCGAGCTGTGGTACCCGAACCGCGTGCTGCCGGTGCTGCTCAACGTCGTCGGTTCGACGTGCCTGCTGGTGTGGACGATCTCACTGCTTTCGCAGCTGATCCTGCGTCGCCGTGCGGATCGCGCCGGTACCCCGCTGCCGTTCCGCATGCGCGGCTTTCCGTGGCTGACGGTCGCCGCGCTGGCGATCCTGGCGTTGATCTTCGCGCTACTGCTGTCGTCGGCCGATACGCGCGCGCAGTTCCTGTCGATGGCGGCGCTCACCGCAGGCATCGCACTGGCGAGTGAACTGGCGCGGCGTTACCGGAAAAAGCGCGCGACGGGGTGAGCCGTCGCGCGCTGCCGTGGCGTGCGCGGGAGGGGTTACGCACGCCACTTTGCCTCGGTGCTCTACTGCATCAGTTCTCGTAGGCGGACTCGCCGTGCGAGGTGATGTCCAGGCCCTCGCGTTCGGATTCCTCCGGCACGCGCAGCCCGACGGTGTACTTCACGATCAGGAACGCGACCAGCGCGACCACGCCGGAAACCACCACCGTCACCAGCACGCCCTGCAACTGGATCCACACCTGCGAGGCGATGCTGTATTCGGGCAGTGCGGTTTCGGTGACGTAATCCCAGATGCCCGCGCCGCCCAGCGAGGGCGAAGCGAAAACGCCGGTGAGCAACGCGCCGAGGATGCCGCCCACGCCGTGCACGCCGAACACGTCCAGCGCATCGTCCGCGCCGAGCAGGCGCTTGAGCCCGTTCACGCCCCACAGGCACACCGCGCCAGCGAGCGCGCCGATGATCAGCGCACCGCACAGACCGACGAAGCCGGCCGCGGGCGTGATCGCCACCAGCCCCGCGACCGCGCCCGACGCCGCACCCAGCATCGACGGCTTGCCCTTGCTGATCCACTCCACCGCCGTCCAGCCCAGCACCGCCGCGGCCGTCGCCAGGAACGTGTTGACGAACGCCTGTGCGGCCACCGCGTTGGCTTCCAGCGCGGAGCCCGCGTTGAAGCCGAACCAGCCCACCCACAGGATCGAGGCGCCCACCATCGTCTGCGTCAGGTTGTGCGGCTTGATCGCCTCACGCCCGTAACCCACGCGCTTGCCGATCACGTATGAGCCGACCAGGCCCGCGATCGCCGCATTGATGTGCACCACGGTGCCGCCGGCGAAGTCGAGCGCGCCCTTCGCGAACAGGAAGCCCGACTGCGCCAGCACGCCCGGCACGGCGTCGTTGTCGGTGAACGCGTCCGGTCCCGGGAAGAACCACACCATGTGGGCCATCGGCGTGTAGGCGAAGGTGAACCACAGCACGGTGAACAGCATCACGCCGGCAAACTTCACCCGTTCGGCGAACGCGCCGATGATCAGCGCACAGGTGATGCACGCGAACGCGCCCTGGAACACGAAGAACACCAGCTCGGGAATGTAGACGCCCTTGGTGAACGTCGCGCCCATCGCGGTGGCGTCCAGTCCCTTCGCGAACACGCGGTCGAAGCCGCCGATGAACGGATTGCCCGCAGTGAAGGCCAGCGAATAGCCGTACAGCGCCCATAGCACCGCCACCAGCGAGAACACGAGCAGGCACTGCATCAGCACCGACAACACGTTCTTGCTGCGCACCAGACCGCCGTAGAACAGCGCGAGCCCGGGCAGGGTCATGAAGATCACCAGTGCCGCGCAGACGAGCAGCCAGGCGACGTCGCCTTTGTTGGCCGTCGGCGCGGCGGCAGCTGCGGTGTCTTGGGCGAGGGCGAGCGCGGGTGTGGCGAGCGCGAAGAGCATGGACAGGCAGGCCGCGAGGCGAGACCCGCGGAACATGTCGACGGCGCGACGGCGGTCGGTTGCCGACATCGCCGCAGTGCCCATCTCGTCATCCCCGCGCACGCGGGGATCCAGTGCCTTGATGCGTGTCACGTCGTGTCTCCCTTCGGATGCATGGATGGGTGGATCGAAGTCGCTGGATTCCCGCGTTCGCGGGAATGACGGATCGGGCGCCGGAAGGGTCGGGAGATGGCTCATGTCGGCCACCTCACAGCGCATCGTCATCGAGCTCGCCGGTGCGAATCCGCACCGTGCGCTCGAGCGGTTGCACGAAGATCTTTCCGTCGCCGACCTTGCCGGTGCGTGCCGCGTTCGCCAGCGCTTCCAGCGCGGCCTCGAGCGTGGCCTCGGCGACGGCGCACTCCACCTTCAGCTTCGGCAGGAAATCGACGACATACTCGGCGCCGCGATAAAGCTCGGTGTGGCCTTTCTGGCGACCGAATCCCTTCACTTCGGTAACGGTGATGCCGGACACGCCGACTTCGGTGAGCGCTTCGCGCACCTCGTCGAGCTTGAACGGCCGGATGATCGCGGTGATCAGTTTCATCTCGCAGCTCCGTGTGGATGGGGCTTCAAAAAAGGGTGGGTCAGAACGTCTTGGTGAGCGTGAGCACCACGGTGTCGTCGCCGAGGTAGTTGTTGTGCACGTTGGTGTAGAGGGCCTCTTCGGCGTCGGTGTCGGTGTAGGCCAGGGCGATGGCGAAGCCGCCTTCGAAGGTCTTGGTCACGCCGAGCTTCCAGTCGACGTACTCGAAGTCCTCGTTGTTCTCGATCCACTGCTTGCCGGCGTGCGCGTTGAGCGTCCAGGTGGGGACGAACTCCCAGTTCACCGCGGCGTCGAGATAGCCCGAGCCGTCCGAGTCGGCGTAGCCGAACAGATCGGTGAGTGCATAGGAGTACTTGGCGGAGAACACGCCGGCGCTGATGCCGAAGTAGAGCTCGCCCGTGTCCGGGCTGTTGAAGCCGGAGGGATAGTCGCCGGGATACCAGTAGTACAGCGCGCCGACATCGAAGCCGACGGTGTCGTTGAACTTGCCCCGATAGCCGCCGTAGAAGTCGAGCTCGACGCTGTTGGAGATGTCGTTGTCCACGACGGGCGTGTCGGACAGCCAGCTGACGTTGCTGCCCCATGAGCCCACGTAGAAGCCGCTGTCGGCGGCGTATTCAACGCCGGCCTGCAGCGCCGGTTCCTGGTTGTTCTGCGAGATGCCGCGAAAGATGTAGTCGCTGGTCAATGCGACCGAGCCGGACACGCCGGCGATCGCATCGTTCGGCAGGGCGAACGAAATCGCGCCAGCCAGGACGATGGAGACGAGCGATGCAGCGGTATTGCTTGCATGGATGCGAGACGACATGACGCAGGCTCCTCATAAGCGGTGGCCCCTCCCCGGTCATTGCTTCGTGCTCTTGCCACGCGGGCGTGTGTGGTCGATTCCCGCGTGTTTTCCGGGACGAACTCGCCTTGCGGCGGGCGCGGCCCGTCGTTTTGGTTTCCCTCACTGGTTGTGGTGGTGGTGCGGTGCTGCTGTCGTGGGTGCTACACGGCCCGCGTCATGAAGACGCTGTTCGGATCGTCCTTGTAGTCCGCGAACGGACCGCACGACTGAAAGCCGAAGCGCGCGTACAGGCGTCGCGCCGGCTCGAAGCCCTGCATCGAGCCGGTTTCCAGGCTCAGTTGTCGATAGGTGCGGCGATCGGCCTCGGTGACGATGTGCGCCAGCATCGCGGCCGCCACCCCCTTGCGGCGGTGCCGGGATGCGGTGCGCATCGACTTGATCTCGCCGTGCGTGCCGTCGAGCTGTTTCAACGCGCCGCAGCCGACGAGTTCATCGTCCTGCCATGCCGACCAGAAAGTGATGTCCGGCGTCTTCAGGCCGTCGAGGTCGAGCGCATGGATGCTTTCCGGCGGAGACAGCTGCGCCATGCCCTGCAGGTGCTCCTGCAGCAGCGCGACGACAGCGGGATGATCGAGACCGCCGGTGCGGATCTCCATCGCGAATCTCCTTCGGACCGTGGTGTTGCCAAGGACGGTGTTGCCGAAAGCGGTACTGCCGAACGAACGCGGCCCGGAGCATTCGCCCCGGGCCGCGGCTGGATCAGATCGTGTAGTACATCTGGTACTCGAGCGGGTGCGTCGCCGCGCGGAAGCGCGTGACTTCCTGCATCTTCAGCGCGATGTAGCCGTCGATGAAGTCGTCGGTGAACACGCCGCCGGCCTTGAGGAAGTCGCGATCCTTGTCGAGGGCTTCCAGCGCCTGGTCGAGGCTGTGGCAGACGGTCGGGATGTTCTTCTCTTCTTCCGGCGGCAGGTCGTACAGGTCCTTGTCGCTCGGTGCACCCGGGTCGATCTGGTTCTTGATGCCGTCAAGGCCGGCCATCATCAGCGCGGCGAAAACCAGGTAGCCGGAGTTCATCGGATCCGGGAAACGGATCTCGATGCGGCGCGCCTTCGGATTGGCGACGTACGGAATGCGGCAGGAGGCCGAACGGTTGCGGGCCGAGTAAGCCAGCATCACCGGCGCTTCGTAGCCCGGCACCAGGCGCTTGTACGAGTTCGTCGTCGAGTTGGCGAAGGCGTTGATCGCACGGGCGTGCTTGAAGATGCCGCCGATGTACCACAGCGCCATCTGCGACAGGCCGCCGTAGCCGTCGCCGGAGAACAGGTTCACGCCGCCCTTGGCCAGCGACTGGTGCACGTGCATGCCGCTGCCGTTGTCGCCGACGATCGGCTTGGGCATGAAGGTCGCGGTCTTGCCGTTGCGGTGGGCGACGTTCTTGATGACGTACTTCATCGTCAGCAGCTCGTCGGCCTTCTTCACCAGCGAGTTGAACTTGGTGCCGATCTCGCACTGGCCGGCGTTGGCCACTTCGTGGTGGTGCACTTCCACTTCCATGCCGACCTGTTCCAGCGTCTTGCACATCTCGGCGCGGATGTCGTGCAGCGTGTCCAGCGGCGCGACGGGGAAGTAGCCGCCCTTCACCATCGGACGGTAGCCGGTGTTGCCGCCGTCGTATTCACGGCCGGAATTCCAGTGCGCTTCTTCCGAGTCGATGTGGAAGAAGGTGTGGCCCATGTCGTTGGCGAAGCGGACCGAATCGAAGATGAAGAACTCCGGCTCGGGGCCGAAGAACGCCTGGTCGGCGATGCCGCTGGCCTTGAGATAGGCCTCGGCGCGCTTGGCGACGCCGCGCGGGTCGCGCGAGTAGGCCTGCATGGTGGCCGGGTCGAGGATGTCGCAGGTCAGCACCAGCGTCGGATCGGCGGTGAACGGGTCCAGGAAGGCGGTGCTGGCATCGGGCAGCAGCACCATGTCGGACTCGTTGATGCCCTTCCAGCCGCTGATGGACGAGCCGTCGAACATCTTGCCGTCTTCGAACAGGCTCGGTTCCACGATCGACTTCGGGAAGGTGACGTGGTGCTGCACGCCGCGCATGTCCACGAAGCGCAGGTCGACGAACTCGACCTTATGGTCCTTGATGAGCTTTTCTACGTGTTCGATCGACATGGGGACTCCGGGATTTGAGATTCGGGATTCGGGATTGGAAAAAGCCGGCCGCGCGGGCGGTGACGGGATTACTTACGCATGGGTCGTGCCAACTTTTACGATCGGCTAACACCTTGATTCAACTAGAGCGTGGCTCCGACCTGGCGTCTGTTTGCACCAAATCGATGCAGCCGGTGTGACGGTTGCGTCAAGGTGGTGCGTCCATGGCCATCCGGTATGCTGCGCCGTTCCGCGCTCGCCGTCAGCGAGACGCACCGCGTTTTTGCGAATCCCCAATCCCGAATCCCGAATCCCCCAGCCCAATGACAGACCTGCTCGCCGCCCTGCTGCTCGGCATCATCGAAGGCATCACCGAGTTCCTGCCGATCTCCAGCACGGGCCACCTGCTCATCGCCGAGCGCTGGCTCGGGCATCGCAGCGATCTGTTCAACATCTCCATCCAGGCCGGCGCGATCCTCGCGGTGGTGCTGATCTACCGCCAGCGCCTGTGGGACCTGGCGATGGGCTTCCTGGGCAAGCGCGCGCTGGCCGAGCACAGCCCGGCGGGCATGCCGATGGACGCGGCCGAAGCGCGCGACTACGCCTTCAAGCTGGCCGTGGCCTTCGGCATGACGGCGGTGCTGGGCGTGATCGTGAAGAAGCTCGGCTTCGAGCTGCCCGATGAAGTGACGCCGATCGCCTGGGCGCTGGTGCTGGGCGGCGTGTGGATGATCGCGGCCGAGCATTTCGCGGCCAAGCGCGCGGCCGTGCTGGGCGAGCGCACGACGATCACCTGGACGGTGGCGATCCTGGTCGGCATCGCGCAGGTGGTGGCGGGCGTGTTCCCGGGCACGTCGCGCTCGGGCGCGACGATCTTCGTGGCGCTGCTGGCCGGTACGACCTCGCGCGCGGCGGCGACGGAATTCGCTTTCCTCGTCGGCATTCCGACGATGTTCGCCGCCACCGCCTACGAGCTGGTGAGCGTGCTCCACAACGGCGAGGCCGCGCACGAGGACTGGGCCGCGCTGGGCGTGGCCTTCGTCGCCTCGGCGATCACCGCCTTCATCTCGGTGAAGTGGCTGCTGCGCTACATCCAGAGCCACCGCTTCACGGCGTTCGCGATCTACCGCTTCATCCTCGGCGCGGTGCTGCTGTACCTGATGCCGGCCGGAAGCTGACGCGTTTTCTGAACGGGGCGTGTTTCCGGAGCGGGGAAGCTTCACCCCGTCCTAAGCGCCGGTCCGTTTCCATGGGTCGCCTTTTTTCAGGAGAGCCCCATGAAGCGATTCGCCCTGTTGACCCTGTCCGTCGCGCTGGCCGCCTGCGCGCGCGCGCCGCAGGAACCGCCGGCCTCGCCCGCCGCCACGCCGGCGGCGACCTCGCCCGCCACGCCTGCCGCACCGACGGCCGCGATCGACACCGCCGTGCTCGGCGGCCATCACTGGGTGCTCGAAAACGCCGTCAATGCGAAGGGCCAGCGCATCGACGCCCTGTTCGCCCGCGCCGACAAGCCACTGCGCCTGAACTTCGTCGACGGACGCGTCGCGGTGGAGAACAGCTGCAACCGCATGAGCGGGCGCTACACGCTCGACGGCGCGACGCTGACGCTGGGCGACATGGCCTCGACGATGATGGCCTGCACCGACCCGAAGCTCATGGCGCTGGACGGCGCGGTTGGCGAGCACCTGAAGGGCGCACTCACGGCCGCGCTGCAATCCGGCGCGACACCGGTGCTGACGCTGACCGGCGCGAACGGCGACGCCTTCACCCTGCGCGGTGAACCCACCGCGCGAACGCGCTTCGGTGGCCCGGGCGAAACGGTGTTCCTCGAAGTCGCCGCGCAGCCCAAGCCGTGCAGCCACCCGCTGATTCCGAACAAGCAGTGCCTGCAGGTGCGCGAAGTGCACTTCGACGAGAAGGGCCTGCGCACGGGCACGCCGGGCGACTGGCAGCCGCTGTTCCAGGACATCGAAGGTTTCGAGCACGTCGCCGGCACGCGCAACGTCGTGCGCGTGAAGCGCTATGCGATCCAGAACCCGCCGGCCGACGCGCCGTCGCAGGCGTATGTGCTCGACATGGTGGTGGAGAGCGACGTGTCCGGGGCGCCTCGCCCTTGAGGCGTGCCGTGTGACCCGGTGCGTTGCGCCCGGGTCACACGCCAGGTTCGCGGGCGCTCAGCCCGTGACCGACGCGTTGAGCGAATAGGTGCCGTACATCGCCACCTCGTCGAGCACGTGTCCGTGCATCGCGCGTTGCACGTCGCCGGCGGTGAAGCGTTCCGGCAAGTCGAGGCGTTCGACGTCGAGCGCGTACAGACGGAAGAAGTAGCGGTGCAGGCGCAGGTCGTTCGGCGGCGGGAACGGGCCGTCGTAGCCGCGCCAGTCGCCGGCCATCGAGGCATCGCCGGCGAACCATCCGGTGTAATCGTTCAGGCCCTGGCGCGCGCCGGCCGGGCCGGACGGGTTCTGCTTGCCGTGCGGGACGACGCCGTCGCTGCAGCTGCCGGCGGAGATTTCGCGCACATCGGCGGGGATGTCCGCCATCGCCCAATGCGTGAAGTCCGCGCGCGGCTGGTCGGCGGGGATTTCAACGCCCGGCTTGCCGACCATCTCGGCAACCGTCGGCACGTCCGGGTCGATGCACAGCAGGGCGAAGGACTTCGTGCCGGCCGGCACGCCGTCCCAGGCCAGGTGCGGATTGCGATTGGGCGCGAAGCCGAAGCCGTCGGCGGTGGGCTGGCCGGCGGCGAACTCCGCCGGCAGGCGCTCGCGGTGCTGGAAGCTGTTGCTGCGGATCTGCATGGGTTTCTCCGGGTGACGCATCGAACGGTAGCGTGGCGCGGGGGTGGTGAGTCCCCCGCGCATCCGGGGGGAACCCGGACTTACTCCGCCGGATAGCCCAGCCGCTGCGCGAGCGGGGTGAGCAGCTCGAACTCGTTGGCCAGCGTGTCGCGGAAGCGGCGCCAGTGGCCGGGCTCGAAGCGCACCGGGCCCAACTCGTTCTGCCGCGCGACCGCGACGCCGATCTGCAGCGCGTCGGCGATCGCCTGGGCGATGCCATTGGCGTCCTGCGCGATGTCGTCGAGCTTGATCAGGCGGTGTGGGAACAGGTCCTGCTCGTGCAGATCGGCGATCTGCGCCAGGTTCGCGGCGAGCCAGCGCGCGGCCTCGTCGGGCGAGGGCAGCGCCAGCGGCACCGGCGAGCCGAAGGCCAGCCAGTCCACCAGCATGTCGCGCGGGTCACGCAGCGCGACCATCAACACGGCCTCGGGCAGGTGCGCGCGCAGGGCGAGCAGCAGCGCGTTGTCCCACCACAGCAGCCAGTCGAAGACGTTGCCGTCCTGGATGCCGCGGCTCGGCAGCGCGGCGCGCCACAGGCTGATCATGTACGCCGGGTCGAGCGTGCCGTCGAGAAGTCCCGGCACCGTCGTGTAGCGCTGCAGCGGGTCGTTCGGCGGCTGCGCGCCGAAGCGGTCCGCACGCAGCGGCGCACCGGCCTGGTCGAAGGTGAGCGCGATGCGCTCCACCAGCGAACCCGGCGGACCCCACAGCAGCAGCACCGCACCGGCCGGGTCCGGCAGCGGCGCCATGTCGGGCCACTGCGGGGCACCGACGCTGATCTCCGGCAAAGGCAGGCGTTGATCGACGACTTCGGCGTGCAGCTCGGCCCAGGTCGCAACGGCGGCATCGGGCTGACCGGCGATGTCGAAGCAGCGACCGAGCAGCTGTCGCAGCGCGCGCTTCACGCCGGCATCCGGCGCCTGCGCGAGCAGGCTTTCCACGCGCTCCACGGCGGCGTCGGGATCGCGCTGCAGCAGGGCGTCGATGATGCGCAGCTCGGCCTGGGTGTGGCCCGGCTGCAGTTCGGCGATGCGGCGGGCGATGGCCTCGGCCTGTTCGGATTCGCCGACGCGATCGTGCAGCGTGGCCTGCGCTTCGAGCGCGGGGACGAAATCCGGCATCGCCGCGCGCCAGCGCTCGATCACCTTGCGCGATTCCTCGCTGGCGAATTCCTCGAACAGCAGTCGCGCGCGCCACAGGTCCGCCGACGCCACGTGTTCTTCCAGTGCGGCATCCAGCGTCGTGCGCGCTTCCTCGAAGCGCTCCGTGCGGCGCCAGGCCTCCAGAAGCGGCAGCACGTTGCGACGATCCTGGGGGTCGGCGGCGAAGGTCTGGCTCAGCAGTTCCAGGGCGCGCTCGTTGCGGCCGGCTTCCAGCTCCAG
The DNA here is from genome assembly GCF_016735495.2 of Lysobacter sp. MMG2. Classification (GTDB taxonomy): domain Bacteria; phylum Pseudomonadota; class Gammaproteobacteria; order Xanthomonadales; family Xanthomonadaceae; genus Lysobacter_J. The sequence continues at coordinate 249,597 of NZ_JAERQY020000003.1, read as the reverse complement.
CTCGCCGACCATGCGCTGCATCGCCACGGTGACGTCGCCGCTTTCCAGCAGCGGAGCGAGTTCGTCGGCGGCATCGGCCGGACGGCCCTGGCGACGGACCAGGTCGGCGACGAGCAAGCGCAGCGGGCGCGAGGTCGGGTCCTGTTCGAGCTGGCCGCGGAAGGCCTGTTCGGCGAAGGCGAAATGGCCCTTGGCGAGGTAGGCGAAGCCCAGCGCATGGCGCAGTTGCGCGTCGCCCGGTGCGCGTTCGGCGGCGGCGCTGATGATCGACAGGGCGCGGTCGGCGTCGCCGCGGCGAATCGCCAGGCCGCCTTCGAGCGCAGCGATGTGCGGATGGTCCGGCGCGATGCGCGAGGCGGTGCGCGACAGGCGGGCGGCTTCGTCCAGATCGCCGCGCGCCAGCGCCAGGTGACCCTGGATGATGTAGGCCGGGAACTGGTTCGGGTCCAGGCCGGTGGTGCGGGCAAGCGCCGCCTGGGCTTCGTCGAGCTGGCGCTCGTGCAGCAGCAGGCCGGCGCGTTCGAGGTGGAGCGTGGCGTCTTCCGGCGCCAGGGCGATGGCCTGGTCGATCGCGGCCAGCGCGCCTTCGCGGTCACCGCCCAGGCGCAGGCCGGCGGCCAGCAGGCGGTGCGAGGTGGCGTCCTGCGGCTGCGCGGCGATGGCCTCGCGGGCGGTGGCGATTGCGTCGGCGGCGTCGCCGCGGCGCAGGGCCTCGATGATGGATTCGTGCATGGACGGCTCGGATCAGGCGAAAACCGCGATTGTAGCGGTATGTCCGACCGTGCCCGCCGCTGTGTGCTGGGCGGTGTCCGCAGCCCCGCGCACGGCGGGGCAGGCGTCAGCGAATGAAGGGCGGCCGTGCCTGCATGCGCGGACCCGGGCCCATCGGGCCGTAGCCCTCCCAGGCAGGGTAGTAGCCCGGCCCGAACAGGGCTCCCTCACTGCGACCGACGTTGATGTCGATGTTGACGTGGCTCGCGTCGCCTTCGTCATCGATGTAGGTCTTGTCGAGGTTGATGTTGGCGGCCTGCCAGTTGGCGTTGCCGGTCCGGCTGGAGTAACCGATGCCGGCCTCGACGCTGCCGTGCACGCGCCAGTCGTTGGGGTCGTCGCCTTGCGCGCTCCGAAGCGTGGTGCGTCGGCCGTGGTCGCCGTACCAGCTGCCCGGCGGATCGTTGCGATAGCTCACGTCCGGATCGGTGCTGGTGAAGCCGATGCGCTGCTGCGGCACGCTCAGGTCCAGCGCAGCCGCATCGACATCGTCCTGCGCCATCGCCGCCGTGCACAGGCTCAGGCCGGTCGCGAACAGGACGGCACGCAGGGGGGAGCGCTTCATGGCAGGTCTCGATGGACGGGCGAACGACGCGTCGCCGACTTCGACGCTATCAACGCGCGCTTGAATGCGCGCTGTCGGCAACCGGGCATTTTTGTGTCATCCACGACACACGCACTTCGCGATCAGGCCAGCGCCTTGCCGATGCGGCGCGCGATCCAGCGTTCCGCGAAACCATCCAGCTTCGCGCTTTCCAGGAAGCCGCAATGCCCGCCCCAGGGCGAGATCTCCACCTGGGCGCTGTCCGGAAGTTGCAGCTTGCGGAAGCCGTCCACCGGGATCACCGGGTCGTCTTCGGCCATCAGGATGCTTGCCGGCACCTGCAGCGAGGCGAGGCGGTGGTCGGCGATGGAGTAGCCGTCGAAGTAACTCTCCAGGGTGCCGAATTCGGTGTGGCGTTCGACCATCCATTGCGTGAGCGGGCGCATGCGCAGGCCCAGCACCTGGTCGTCGAAGGCGTGCGTCTGCGGGAACAGCTCGCGCTTGCGCGCCAGCGAGCCGCGCCACTTGCGCTCGAAGTACCACAGGTACACCGGCAGCCCCTGCTCCATCGACTCCATCGTCCGTGCCGGATCCAGCACCGGGCAGACGGCCGCGACGTGCTCCAGGCGCACGCCGGCGCTGGGCGCGCGCAGCGCCAGGCGCAGCGCGAAGTTGCCGCCGAGCGAGTAACCGGCCACCGCCATCGGCCGGTCCGGATACAGCTTCGCGACCGCCGCCGCCGCCCGCACCACTTCGTCGATGCGGTTGGAGTGGAACAGCCCCTCGTTCAGATGGTGCGTATTGCCGTGGTCGCGGAAGTTGAGGCGGAAGACTTCGAAGCCTTCGCGCAGCAGCTGCACCGCGGTGAGCCGCATGTAGCTGGAATCGACGCTGCCTTCCCAGCCGTGCAGCAGCAGCACCAGGCCGCGCGAGGGACGCTCGGGCAGGGTGGAATGCACGCCCTGCAGGCGTACGCCTTCGCCGGCGTCGACGGTGTGGAGGGTGCTGACCGCATTCAGGTCCGCGAGACTGCGCTCGCCATGTCGGCGACGCAGTGGACTGGAACCCAGCACCGATTGGACATGCGCATTGCGCAGCCAGCGGGGCGGAGAGTAGTCGGAGGCGGTCAGCATGCCTGGGACCATAGCCGTACGGAATCGAGTGCTCGCACTAGTGCCTTACACCCAAGAACGTGAAGTTCAGCTCGTCATGGCCGCGATGATGCGCGAGCGCGCAGTCTCGGCGATGCGGCGACGGCCGTCGGTCTCGCCGGGCAGGATCGGCTCGAGGAAATGCACCTCGGCCAGCCGTGGCGGTTCGCCCAGCAGACGCAGGAAATTGGCCAGGAAGCTCTCGCCCGGCTGGAAGGCCACGACGTGCTGGGCATCGCCGTGCTCGCCGTAGCGCAGCGCGACCGGCTGCACCGGCACGCCGGCCTCGACGGCGGCCAGGAAAATGCGGGCGTGGAAGGGGCCGATCTCGCGTCCGCCGCGCGTGCCGCCTTCGGGGAACACGCCGACCGAGCGGCCTTCACGCAGCCGGCCCAGCATCTCGTGCAGCACGCCGCCGAGCGATTCGGTGCTGCCGCGCGCGTGGAAGATCGTCTCGCCGCGCGAGGCCAGCCAGCCCACGACCGGCCAGCTGGCGATTTCGCGCTTGGCGACGAAGCCCATCATGCGCTGGCTGTGCAGGGTCTCGATGTCGATCCAGCTGACGTGGTTGGCGACGAACATCGCCGCGCCCGGCAGCGGCGTGCCGACGCGACGCAGGCGGAAGCCGAAGATCCACATCAGCCCGGCGGACCAGGCGCGGATGGCGCGATGCTCCAGCGGCTCATCGCCCACGCGCACGTTCTCCAGGAACGGCACGGCGGTGAGCAGCGTCAGCGGCAGGTCGACGAACACGTGCCACAGCAGCAGCGGCACGCGGACAAGGTAACGGAGCGCGCGCGCGGCGGGCGCCGTGGTCGGCGCCGTCGCGCCGGCGTGGGGAGACGGCGCATTCATTGATGCACGATACCTAAGCACCGCCGCGGCGACCAGCGCCATGAGCGGGATGCGTCGATGCGTCCAGACAGGTTCCGCAATGCGCCGCGCGCATGCGCCTTCGCGACACGACTCACGGGCGCGCGATCACCGCCACCGTCAGCCGCGAGATGCACACCAGCTTGCCGCGCTCGTCCTCGATGCGGATCTCCCACACCTGCGTGCGACCGCCCACGTGCAGCGGCCGCGCGGTGCCGGTGACATGGCCCTCGCGCACGCCGCGCAGGTGGTTGGCGTTGATCTCGATGCCGACGCAGGCCTCGTCCTCGCCCACGCACTGCATCGCGGCGCTGCTGCCCAGCGTTTCGGCGAGCAGCACGGAGGCGCCGCCGTGGAGCAGGCCGTAAGGCTGATGGGTGCGGTGATCGACCGGCATGGTGGCGCGGATGAAGTCGTGGCCGACTTCGGTGAACACGATGCCCAGCGGCTCCATCGCCGTGTTGCGCGACATCGCGTTGAGGGCGGCCAGATCCGGCGGAGTGCGGAACGGCGAACGGGGGGCGGTGGGGGCGTCGCTCATGCGGCCACTTTAGCGAGGCCGGGGAATAAAAGGGGCCCGGCAGTCAGTGCGTCGTTACGGAGAGAATCCGACGCACCGGCTCCGGGCCAGGGGGAATGGGGGATGGTTTCGATGGACTGGGGTTCGATCGGTTCCTGCATGGGTCCTGCTACGGGAGACGAGGTGTTGCCGGACGAGTTGTTCTTGGCGCCGGGGGAAGCGCGGTCAGGCGCTGGGCCTGGAGGACGCCGTCATGCGCAGCGGAAACGCGGCTGCATCCAGTCCTGGGCGTAGTGGCGGCTGGTGGCGTAGCCGCTGCTGTTGCCGTAGCCCACGCCGAAGTCGCGTTCGCGATGGACGTGACGCACCGGCAGCGGAATGACGACGTTCGCGCGCGGGGCGGAGGGGGAGGTCGGGATGGCACGGAAGGCGTTCATGGCGGTGTCCTGGAATTCGGTACTGCGTGGTGAATCAGGCAAAGCGGAAGCGCGGCGGCGCCCACTCGGTCGTGTAGCGGCGGTTGCTGGCATAGCCACTGCTGGTGCCGTAGCCGACGCCGAAATCGCGTTCGCGGTGGTTGCGCGACGGGGCGTTCATCAGGGCCAGCGGGGAAACCGGAGCGGACTTGGCGGACGGGGCGAAAGTGGTGAGGGCGTTCATGGCGGGGTCCTTCGTGGGGGTGGGTTACTGCCTTGGTGTGTTGGTAAAGTACAACACCAGATCTATTCCGCCATGGGCCATAAGTCACCCCACCGAAGACCTATCTGACGGGGCACGGCCGGAGCCGGAACTTGCTGATATAGATGGACATTTCGGCGCTACCGTTGCCATGACTGATGGCAGGGGTGCGGCCTGGGCCCACGCGGACACGCCTCGCGGTCGCCAGCTGGGACGAGAGGGAGGGTGAAGACCGTCACATTCAGGAAGGTGACTGCGCTCGTCCGCATGGGGGGCGGAGCGGCCAGTGCGCAAAAACGCCCCGGGCGGCCGAGCCCGGGGGCCGGCGCGAGCACGCGAGGAAGGGGATTCCGCCCGTTGTCCGGGGGCGGCGAGCCCCTCAATCGCCGATCAGAGGATCGGCGCCAGCCCCGCGCCGAACGCGGTGAAGATCCGCGTCGTGATGCCCTTCAGGCCCGTCGACACTTCGGGGAAGTCGCCCACCGGTTGGTAGCACGCGCGGAAATCGGGATTGCTGGGCAGCAGGGGCTGCGGGCAGTCCGGCCCGGGCACGAACTCGTAGCTGGTGGCGTAGCGCATCGGCCACAGGTCCAGCACGGGCATCGCCTCGAACATCTTGCCGATCGAATAGTTGAGCCCGGAAAACACCGGCGGCTTGTCGCGCCGCGCGATCACCCACGAGTTCGCCGGCGTGATGTCGCGATGGATGCTCGCGCGCAGTGCCTGCGCGAAGGGCCGGTCTTCGATCACCACCGCGCTCTCGGTGTTGTAGTGATCGCCGCGCGGATCGAAGTTGTGCGTGCCGACCACGCCGATGCGGCCGTCGATCACCATCGACTTGGCGTGCAGGCCGATGCGCACGCCCGCGCGCTGCAGCGGCACGGGCTGGTTCGCGCCGCGCGAGCTGTAGCGCAGCGCGCTGTACTCGCGCGACAGGGCGCGGCGGTACTGGTCGCGCTCCAGCGCGCTGCGGCGGTCGTAACGCTCGCGCAGTTCGCGGTGGGTCTGGCTCAGGTCCTGCGGCGGCGGTTGCGACGGACTTGCCGCAGATGCCACGGTGCCGCCGCTTTCGCCCTTCAGCGCGCGGCTGGCGGAGAGGGACGCCGGGTCGGCGGCCGAATCCTCGTCGAACCCCAGGTCCGGCAGTTCCGCGCCGGTGGCGGCGATGTCGATCGGCGCATCTTCCGGGAACGGCTTGTACTCGAAGATGTTGAAGCCGAACTCGCGCAGGTAGCGGCGCTTGTACTTGTACGACAGCGCGTAGGCGATGAACGCATCCGTCGCCGCCAGGCTGTTGGTGGACACGATGATCTTCGGCCGCTCGTCGAACGGGCGCTCGTGCAGCTGGCGGAACATGTCCTGCGCGGCGTCGGAGAGAACGAGGTACGGCGTCTGCAGCACCACTTCCTCGCGCGCCGATTCGATCAGGCTGCGCAGCGAGCCCGAAGCCACCGCCTGCTGGTCGGCGTTGACGGCCTGGTGCTTCTCCGGCGTGTCGGAGATGTAGCGCACGTGGCCCACGCGGATCGCCTGCGACACCAGGCGCTGTTCGATCAACGCACTGTCGGCGGCATCGCGCAGCATCGCCTGCGCGCGCTGCGGGCGCTCGAAATGCGCGGGCGGCAGCGCCGGCACGCCGGCGGTCAGCAGCCAGCCGCCGACGTCGTCGAGGCGTTCCACCGGCGTGCTGCGGCGGTCGTTCCAGAACAGTGCGAAGTCATCGCGCATGACGTGCGCGACGGGGCCGGCGACGAGCAGGTCGCGGTCGCGGAAGTTGTACTCGTCGTCCCAGTCGTAATAGTCGTCCTGGTAATTGCGCCCGCCGGTGATGCCGACCGCGCCGTCCACCAGCAGCAGCTTGGTGTGCATGCGCTGGTTGAGCGTGCGCCAGCAGCAGGCCGCCGCCAGCGCGTATTGCGGGTAGCTGATCTGCGCACGACCCAACACGGGGCTGTACAGCTTCAACTCGAAATTGACGTGCGCGCCGGCCAGCGCGGCCAGGGTTTCCACGTGCTTGAGCGCGGCGAGCTGGTCGATCAGCACGCGCACGCGCACGCCGCGGCGCGCGGCGGCGAGGAGTTCGTCCAGCACGAGCCGGCCGGCGTCGTCCTCGTCGAAGATGTAGGTCTGCAGGTCGATGGCGGTGGTCGCGCTGCGGATCAGGTTGACGCGCGCGAGCAGGGCGTCGGGGCCGCGGTCCAGGATCAGCGCGTAATGCACCGGCGCCTCTGGAGTGGACTGCGCGAAGGCGCGAGCGGCCAGGTCGCGCAGTGGCGAACGCTGGGCGCACGCGTCCATGCGCGTGCAATCCACCTGGGTGGAGCGCGCCTGCACCACCGTTTCCGTGGCGCGGTCACGCTGGGCGCCGGACAGCGAGGCGCAGGCGCCAAGCGCCAGCGACAGCACGGCCACGCCGATCCGCACAATCGCTCTCACGGCGTCGTCGCCTCGACCAGGCGCACGCGCAGCATGAAACGCACCCGGTCGACGAGCGCGAACTGCCAGCCGTCCAGGCCGTAGTCGTCGCGGCTGATGCTGCCGCTGGCGAGGACGTCGCAATCGGTGCCGGGACGCTCGCAGTTCGCGTCGGAGAGGTAGAACGTCTCCATGCGCGTCACGCCGTGCATCGAAAGCCGCCCGCGCATGCGCCCGCCGGTCTGGATGAGCGTGTCGGGGTGCGGGTCGGAGACGAATTCGATGTAGGGGTAGCGTTGCGCATCAAAGAAACTCGGGCCGCGCGCGAGCGCGGTGTAACGATCGGAACCGGCGACGATCACCTCGGCGGTGCGCAGCACGATGCGCACGCGGTGACGGCCGTCGGCCAGGGTGCTGACCTCACCCTCGTACTGCGGGAACACGCCCGACACGCGCTGACCCCAGCGCGTGCGCAGTTCGAAGCCGAAGCGGGTGTAGGCCGGGTCGAACGAACGCTTGCCCGTCACTTCGGCGACATCGGCCGGCCCCTGTGCCCAGGCCGGCCAGAGGGCCAGCAGGCACGGCAGCAGTAGACAGGCTATGCGCGGCGTGCGTTCCCTCACGGCCACCAGAAGGCGCTGAGCTGGGCGACGCCCGGCTCAAGGCTGACGCCGGCCGGCACGCTCAGCACCGCGATCCCGGACGGCGGCATGCCGCGATAGTCGCCGGACTGGCCGCTGTGCAGCAGCGCTGCCAGCCGCTCCAGTCCGGGATTGTGGCCGACCAGCATGAGCCGCTCGACCTCGCCGTGCGCATCGGCCAGCGAGATCAGCGTGCCCGGCGTGGCCTCGTAGATCGACGGTTCGATGCGCTGGTCGACGTAGCCGATGGCGGCCAGCACGGCTTCCAGCGTCTCGCGCGTGCGCCGCGAGGGCGAGCACAGCACGCAGTCGGGGATCAGCTTGTTCTCCGCCAGCCAGCGGCCGGCCGCCTCGGCCTCGGCCAGGCCTTCGGCGGAGAGCGGGCGGTCCAGGTCGGCCTGCCCATTGCTGGCGGGTTCGGCGTGGGCGTGTCGTAGCAGGATCAGTTCACGCATGCGCGCGCGGCTCCGGGTCGCTGGGGTGAGGCGGGTTCAAGGACCGCCATTATCACGTAACGACGTGATGGCTCAGCCTTTCTTCAACCACTTGAGCAAAGGCTGCCAATCGTCCTGGTGCTCGCGCACCTGCACGGAGTGGTAGTCGAACAGACTTTTTCCCAGTCCGGTCAGCACGACGTACGCCTGGCTGTCGCGCAGCTGCGCCACGACCGGGTACGGCCAGGCGGCCAGCAGTTCCAGCGCCTGCTGTGAGGCGTTGGTCCACGGCTTGAGCTTGTTGCCCACCAGTCCGACCCGCAGCTGGCCCTTGCGCACCCGCGGGTGCCGCGCGAGGGAGTCCAGGAACGGCACCGTCGCCTCGATGTCCAGCGCGGAGGGCTGCACCGGGACGATGACGGCGTCGGCCTCTTCGAGGAACACGTCGAGATCGTCGGCCATCGAGCCCGCCGGCGCATCGATCACGAGCCGCTGGGTGTCGTCGGGCAACTGCTTGCGCCACGCCTTGCGGCGGGTGCCGTCGAGCGGCAGCACGGCACTTTCCAGCCCGGCCCGGCGCTGGGCCCAACGGGTGGAGGATTCCTGTGGATCGGCATCGACCAGCGCGGTGCGCAGGCCTTCCAGTGCCGACTGTGCGGCGAGGTGCGTGGCGATCGTGGTCTTGCCCACGCCACCTTTGGAACTGGCCACCAGCACGGTCTTCATGCGGACTCCCCTCTGGATGGAAGCCGCAGCGTACACGGGGTGGGCCGACGGAACCATGCGTGGTGCGGCCGGGTGCGCCCTCCGCCGCGGCAGGTTCAGCTGTGGGTGAAGCCCGCGCCCGGGCGTCAGGCCCCGGCGCCCCAGGCGGCCCAAAGCGGCAATGTCGCCAGCGACAGCAGCAGCCCGTACCCGACCATCGCCGCCGCCAGGCGCGGCGCCAGCCCATGGACGATGGCCAGCGCGCCGGCGGTGACCATCGACGGCATCGCGGCCTCCAGCACGGTGACGCGCGCCATCGGACCGTGCAGGCCCAGCAGCGGCACCAGCAGCAGGGCCAGCGCGGGCATCACCGCAAGCTTCAGTACGAGGCCGACCGCCAGCGGCTTGAGTTCGTCGCGCGGCAGGGCGAAGCGCACCGACAGGCCGATGGTCAGCATCGCCAGCGGCAGCAGGGCATCGGACAGGCGTTGCAGTCCGTTCGCAAGCCAGCCCGGCGGGTCGGCCGGCATCACCGTGAAACCCGCCCCGAGCGCCCACAGCGGCGGGAACTTCGCCACGCGCAACGCCATCTCGCGCCATGACGGCGCGTGCTCGCCGCCGTAATGCGCCAGCGTCCACAAGCCGAAGGTGGATAGCACCAGGAAGGTGCCGAACTGGTCGTAGACCACGGCGTAAGGCAGCGCATGCTCGCCGATCAGCGCACGCGTCAGCGGATAGCCGAGGAAGCTGGTATTGCCCAGCGCGACGGTGAGCATCAGCACGGCGGTCTCGTCGCGCCGGAACTTCAGCCAGCGCGACAGCGCGCCCACCGCCGCCACGGTTACGCCCAGCAGCAGCCACGGCACGGCGATCACGCCCAGCAGCGCCGGTTCCAGATGCAGTTGCGGCACGTAGCGCAGCACCGCCGCCGGCAGGCAGACATAGAGCACGACCAGGTTCAGCGTGCGCGCGGCATCGCCGGGCAGCACGCGCAGGCGCTGGAAGAGGTAGCCCAGCGCGAGCATGAGCAGCACGAGGGCGAAGGCGTCGAAAGCCATGGGGTGGGGCGCATTGCGGGGGCGACCACTGTAAAAGCGGCGGCGGGGATAAGGAATGGCGGGTGGATCGCCCTACGTAATGCCGTCATCCCCGCGCAGGTCAGCCGCGACATGCTCTCCGGAGAGTGTGAGCCTCCCGCAGTTGGATTCCCGCCTGCGCGGGAATGACATGCTCTTGCGAATCCCGAATCCCGAATCCCGAATCCCGAATCCCGAATCCCGAATCCCGAATCCCGATTCCCGATTCCCGATTCCCGAACCCGGCCCGCGCCGCCCCATCCCCTATCATCCACGCACCGACACGGACGCCCTCAAGCACGATGACCGACCTGCAGGACCTCACCGCGCTGATCCGCGCCAACACCCCGCTCATCGTCATCGAGACCCGCGACGAAGCCCGCGTGGTCGAGCTGTTCCGCCAGGCGCTCATGCACGTGTGGCGCGCGCTGCACCGCTGGTCGATCACCGAAGGGCTGCGACGCATCGACCTGGACCGCGAGGACGAGGCCGAGATCGCGCCCGATGCCTCCAACACGCTGCAGGCGATCCGCAACGCCGACCAGCGCGGCATCTACGTGCTGCTCGATTTCCACCCGTACCTGGGCTACGCCGGCACGCAGCGCCAGTTGCGCGACATCCTGCAGCGCCGCGATTGCCAGCCGCACGTGCTGGTGCTGGTGGGCCACAAGGTCGAACTGCCGGCGGAACTGGATTCGCTCGCCGTTCGCTACACGCCGCGCCTGCCCGACGCCAACGCGCTGCTCAAGCTGGTGCGCGAGGAAGCGGAGAACTACGCGCGCGAGAACGGCGGCCGTCGCGTCGAAGTGAACGGCGAGGCGGTGAAGCAGATCGTGCGCAATCTGCGCGGCCTCGATCCGATCGACGCGCGCCGCATCGCGCGCCAGCTGATCTTCAGCGACGGCGCGCTCGGCCCAGACGACCTGCCCGCGCTGGCGAAGCTGAAGTTCGAACTGCTCAACCGCAGCGGCCATCTGCATTACGAATACGACACCGCGCGCATGGACGACGTGGCGGGCGCCTCGCGCTTCAAGCGCTGGGTGCAGCAGCGTCGCGACGTGTTCGTCAGCGGCGACGCGCCGGCGGGCCTCGATCCGCCGAAGGGCGTGCTGCTACTCGGCGTGCAGGGCTGCGGCAAGTCGATGCTCGCCAAAGCGGTCGCCGCCGGCTTCGGCGTGCCGCTGGTGCGGCTGGACTTCGGCACGCTGTACGACAAGTTCCACGGCGAGACCGAGAAGAACCTGCGCGCCGCGCTGTCCTCGGCCGAACAGTTGGAACCGTGCGTGCTGTGGATCGACGAGATCGAGAAGGGCCTGGCCGGCGACGGCGGCGACAGTGACGGCGGTGTCTCGCGGCGCGTGCTCGGCTATCTGCTGACGTGGATGGCCGAACGCAAATCGCGCGTGTTCCTCGTCGCCACGGCGAACCAGATCGACGCGCTGCCGCCCGAGCTGCTGCGCAAGGGACGCTTCGACGAGATCTTCTTCGTCGACCTGCCCAACGCCGCCGCGCGCGAGCAGCTGTTCGCACTGCACCTGCGTCGCCGCGCGCTGGATGCAGCGTCGTTCGACCTGTCGGGGTTGTCGGCCGCGAGCGATGGCTTCTCCGGCGCGGAGATCGAGCAGGCCATCGTCGCCTCGCTCTATGCCGCGCATGCGTCGAAGGCGCCGCTCAACGACTTCCTGCTGCGCGCGGAACTGAAGCAGACGCGTCCGCTCTCGGTGCTGATGGCCGAGCGCGTGCACGAGCTGCGCGAGTGGGCGCAGGGAAGGACGGTTCCGGCGGACTGAGCATGACCTACGGGCCGCGCGAGCGGGCCCCGGCGCGCTCCAGCATGGCGGCAGTCCACGCGGAGCTCCGTCGATGCGACCGATCCAGGGATTCCAAGCCGGCCTGCTTGCCGCCGCGTTGGTGCTGGCGGGCGCGCTGTCCGCCGCTCCGTCCGCCGACGTGCCCGCGCGCCCCACGGCCGAGGACGGCTACTTCCAGACGATCGTCCGCGTCGACGACGGTGTCTGGCTGATCGCGCAACCGCAGCCGTTCCACATACAGCCGATCGGCAACGTCGTGGTCATCGAACAGTCCGATGGTCTGGTGCTGATCGACGCCGGCGGTTCGCCCGGCGCGGGCCGGCGCATCGTCGAGCTGGTGCGTTCGGTCAGCGACAAGCCAGTGAAGGCGGTGGCGATCACCCACTGGCATGGCGACCACGTGCTCGGTCTGTCGGCGATCGCGCAGGCGTGGCCGACGACGGAGATCGTCGCCACCGATGCCACCGATGCGCATTTGCGCGGGCGCTCGATGAAGGCCTATCCGAAAGGCGCGCCGGATGCGGCATTGCAGGCTGCGTTCGACGCGCGCCTGGACGGCGCCGAGACCTTCCTGCGCGACACGCTCGCCAAGCCCGGCCTGTCCGAGCGCGAGCGCGCGGGTTTCGAAGCCTCGCACCGCCTGTTCGCGCAGTACCGCCAGGACACGCGCGGCCTCGTGCTCGCATTGCCGACGCGCACGTTCGGCGATTCGCTGCGGCTGGACGACGGCCTGCGTCCGGTCGAGCTGCTGCACCCGGGCCGCGGCAACACCGACGGCGATCTCGTCGCGTGGCTGCCACGCCAGCGCGTGCTGGCGACGGGCGATCTGCTCGTCGCGCCGATTCCCTTCGGCTTCAACGCCTATCCGGCGGATTGGCAGGCCACGCTGCGCGCGCTGGAAGCGAAGCGGCCGGCGATGTGGATCCCCGGCCACGGTGCGCCGATGCGCGACAGCGCGTACGCCGGGCGCGTCATCGCGCTGATCGGCCACACGCGCGACGCAGTAGCACCACTGGCGAAGCAGGGCACGAGCATGGAAGAAGCGAAGAAGCGCGTCGACCTCTCGGCAGACCGCGCGGTGTTCGTCGGCGACGACCCTTGGCTGACGCGCTGGTTCGATCGCTACTGGACGCAGCCCTTCACCGATGCGGCGTACCGGGAAGCGAAAGGGCAGCCGATCGAGCAGGGCGAAGGCTGATCACACCGCCGCAAGGTCGAACGAAATGCTGATCCGCTCGCCTTCGCCGGCATAGGGCAGGGTGCGGTGGAACAGGTACGACGGAAACAGCAGCAGCGTGCCGACCTGCGGGCGCACGCGGCGCAGCGCGGTGTCGGGCGGCGACGGGAGGTTGGCGAAAGGTCGGCCGAATTCGATCCAGCCCGCGTGCGTGGCGTCGTCGTCGCCGATCGCCGGCGGCAGTTCGACGTAATACGCGCCGGAGAGCCACGAATCCTCGTGGATGTGCGTGTCGATGAAGCCGCGTTCGGCGGCCTGCGTCGCCCAGACGTGCATGCGATAGCGCGCGGGCACGTTGCGCAGGAACACATCCTCCTCACCCGATGCGGCGTCGCCCGCGCGCGCTTCACGGCAGCGCGCGAGGAACGCATCGATCGCCTCGCGCAGCCGTTGCTCGAAACCGACGATGGCCGGCGTGCGATCGGCGAGCAGATCACCGCTGAGATACGCATTGCGCGCCGCCAGCCCCGCCGGTTCCCAGCGCTGCTGGCTGTGGCGGCGGATGTCGTCGGCGAGCGCGACGTGAAAGGCGTCCGCGTCGGCAAAGCCCTCCGGCGTCGGCAGCGCGATCGCGTGCACATGACGATGCAGGCCCAGCCACTGCGTCGCGCGCGCCGCATCGTCCTGCGCCATCGCGACGCCCAGGTGCGCGATCGCGCGCTGGTCGTCGGGCGCCTGGCGAAGCGCATGGGCGAGCGTCGTGCGCGCCGCGTCCGCGCGGTCGTCGTGCAGCAGCGCGATGCCGTGCTGGCGGCGCAGCAGCGGCGACTCGACGCCGGCATCGAGCGCGTGCGCGTAGACCCTCACCGCTTCATCGGTCTTGCGATTGAGCTGCAACTGCTCGCCCAGCGTGTTCACGGTTTCGACGTCGCCCGGTGCGAGTTCCAGCGCGCGTCGCGCGTAGGCTTCGGCGCCGGCGGCGTCGCCGAGCTTGCGCGCAAGGATCGCCGCGTTGCGATGGGCTTCGGCCAGTGACGGATCGAGCCGTAACGCGTGCAGCGCATGCTGCAGACCCTCCTGCAGCGATTCGCGATCGAACAGGTTGGATTGCAGTGCGGCCAGCGCCTGGTGCGTGCTCGCATCGTTCGGGCGAAGGCCCAGCGCGTTGCGCGCAGCAGCGATCGCGGCGACGTAGTCCTGCTGCTTGCCGTGTGCGGCGGCGAGGTTGTTCCAGGCTTCGGTCCAGTCCGGCTTGAGTCGCGCGGCGACTTCGAAACCCTGCGCCGCCTGCGCGTGATCGCCCGCGAGGAACGCCGCGGTGCCGTAGCGGAACGCCGCGCGCGGTTCCTGCGGCAAGCGTTGCATGGCCAGATGCAGCGAGGCCATCGCGGCGCCGTGCTCGCCCGCGTTCAACTGCATCGTGCCCAGGTCGAGCGCGGTGGCGCCGTCGTCGGGTCGCAGCGCGAGGGCGCGCTGCAACGCGGCGCGGCAACCGGCCGCATCGCCCAGCGCCTGCAGCGACATCGCGTACAGGCGCCATGCGTCGAAGGAATCCTGCGCGTGGCGCAATGCCGTTTCGCAGTCGGCGCGCGCGGGCGCCGGTTGTCCCTGCTGCAGTGCGAGCCACGCGCGTCGCAGCAGGGCGGTGACGTCGGCGCCGCTCACGTCAGCGCCTCCATCTCAGTAGCCCGCGGCCTGGCCGTCCTTGCGCGATTCGCTGGCGCCGATGTAGCCGCCGTTCGGATTGACCATGATCGCCTGGTAGCCGCCGTACGGGCCGAGCGCGAAACGCACCGAATGGCCCATGCCCATCAACGCGCGCACCGTCTCGTACGAAAAGCCGGTTTCCAGATCGAGTTCGCCGCCATCTTCCATCGCGGTCGCCTGGCCCGCCGGCTCCGTGCTGCCGTCGTGCTGGATGCGCGGCGCGTCGCCGGCTTCCTGCAGGTTCATGCCGAAATCGACCAGGTTCATGATGATCTGCGCGTGGCCCTGCGGCTGCATCGCGCCGCCCATCACGCCGAAGCTCAGCCACGGCTTGCCGTTCTTCGTCGCGAAGGCGGGGATGATGGTGTGGAACGGACGCTTGCCCGGCGCGAAGGAATTGGGATGACCTTCCTTCAGCACGAACTGCTCGCCGCGGTCCTGAAAGATGAAGCCCAGTCCCGGCGGCGCCATGCCGCTGCCCATGCCGCGGTAGTTGGACTGGATCAACGAGACCATCATTCCGTCCGCATCGGCGACGGTCATGTAGATGGTGTCGCCTTCGTTGAGCTGCGGGATCACGCCGGGCTCGACCGCCTTGGCGGCCTTGTCCATCGAGATCAGCTTGCCGCGCTCGCGTGCGTAGTCCTTCGAGATCAGCCTGGCCACCGGCGTCTTGTAGAAATCCGGATCGGCGTAGGACGCGGCGCGGTCGGCGAAGGCGAGCTTCTTGGCTTCGGCGAACAGGTGCACGTGCTCGGGGCTGCCGAAGCCGTAGGACTTCAGGTCGTAGGGTTCGAGCAGGTTGAGGATCTGCAGCGCGGCGATGCCCTGGCCGTTGGGCGGCAGTTCCCACACGTCGACGCCGCGGTAGTTGGTGCTGACCGGCTCGATCCACTCGCCCTTGTGCGAGGCGAGGTCGTCGTAGCTCAGGAAACCGCCGTTGGCCTTGAAGTAGGCGTCGATGGTGCGCGCGATGTCGCCCTTGTAGAACGCGTCGCGGCCGCCGTTGGCGATCTTTTCCAGGGTGCTGGCGAGGTTGGGGTTCTTCCACATCTCGCCGGTGCGCGGGCCGCGCTTCCCGTCGACCGTGAACTGCTCGGTGAAGCCCGGCCACTTCGACAGCGTCGGCACGCTGCGGCCCCAGTAGTACGCGATGACCTCGTGCACCGGATGGCCTTCGCGCGCGTAGCGGATCGCCGGGGCGAGGTCGTCCTTCATCGGCTTGCGGCCGAAGCGGTCGTGCAGGGCGAACCATGCGTCGACCGTGCCCGGCACGGTGACCGGCAGCGGGCCGTGCGGCGGGATGTCCTTCAGGCCGCGGCGCTGGAACTCGGCCAGCGTCAGCGACTTGGGCGAACGGCCCGAGCCGTTGTAGCCGTAGAGCTTCTTCGTTTTCGGGTCCCACACGATCGCGAACAGATCGCCGCCGACGCCGTTGCCCGTGGGCTCCATCAGGCCGAGCGCGGCGTTGGCGGCGATGGCCGCGTCCACCGCGCTGCCGCCGGCCTTCATCACGTCCAGCGCGATCTGCGTGGTCAGCGGGTGCGAGGTGGCGGCGATCGCATGCGGTGCGTACACCTCGCTGCGGGTAGCGAAAAGCTTTCCGGTGATGCGATCGGCGCACATGGCGGTGAACGGCAGGCTCAGCAGGGCAGCGGTGAACAGCAGGCGCATGGACGGTGCTTCTTGGGACGAAGTCGCATCCTAACGCGGCCTTCACGCGGCGGGGCGTGCCGGAAGGCGGGGCGGCCGTCAACGCGCCGCAGCGGCAAAGGCTGTCCCACAACGAAGAACCCCTCTCGCGGGAGAGGGGTTCAAAGGTACGGCGGTGTATGGACGCGGGCGCGGTATCAGGGCCAGCGGGGCGGGTTCGCGGCCCAGGCGGCCTGGACTTCGGACAGGAGGGTCCGGTCGGCGTCGCTCCAGTCCGGCAGCAGGCGGGCGAACTGCGCGGTGGTGTTCCACTGCTGCGGCTCGCTGCGCACGGCGGCGGCGTACCACTGCACGGCCTCGTCCTTGCGGCCCATCGACCACAGCGAGAGCGCCAGCGTCGGCGGCATCCACGACGCGGTGACGCTGCGCGATTCCACCAGCGCACGCCACTGTGCGAACGCACCTTCGAAGTCGCCGGTGCGGTACAGGTCCCAGCCGTAGTTCCAGACCACGGCGCGCCACAGGCTGTCGCTGCGGTCGATCGCCGACAGAGCGCGCGCGTAGAGCTGCTTGCCCAGGTCGATGCGACCGGCGGCCATCGCCAGATGCGCGAGCTGCGCGACTTCGGCCTTGGCGTGCGGGTTGCGCTCGATGGCCTTGGCCAGCTTCTGCGCGGCAACGTCACCCGTTTCGCGCACGGCGACGACGGGCTTGAGCGTGTTGGCATCGGCGTCGAAATAGAACTCCGCCGGACGCGGCAGGCTTTGCGCCGACGCGGCGCCGGTGACGGCCAGCAGGGCCGTCGCGAAAAGAGTGCGACTGAACATGTGGTGGATCCCCCTGTGCAACGCAGCAATCCTAACCCGTACTGGGCCGGGATCGAGGCGTTTGAACTTGCCGATTAGGGTTATCGGCCGGGCGGGGGAAAGCCGAAGCCCCGCCCCCGCCGTGCTCTTGCTCCTCCCCCTGCGTGCAGGGGAAGGTTGGGTAGTCAGGCGCGACCGCGCCGAGCTCGCCGCGTTGCGGCTTCGCGTACCCCTCCCCAACCCTCCCCTGCACTCAGGGGAGGGAGTAGGACTTGTGGGAGGCGCTCAGCGCGCCGCCGGCAGCAGCGTCACCTCGTCCACGACCCACATCGGGTTGTACTCGCCCGAGGCGAAGGTGAAGCACAGGTCGTGGCGGCCGGCCTGCGTCGGCAGCGGCGCCTCCAGCGTGGTCAGGCCGGCGGACTTGCGAGCCGGGGCCAGCGGCAGGACGGCGATCGGCTCGCCTTCGCAGCTGCCCAGGCGGACTTCGAGCGCGCCGCCTTCGATCTTCGCCGGACGCGTCACCACCAGCTTGGAGTCCTTCCAGAGCTGGAAGTTGTGCGGCAGCTGGCCGACGCGGACCTGCAGCGTGGCGATGCCGTCCAGCGGCGCGTCGTCGTAGATCCAGCACGGGTCGAAGACGTCGGCCGTGAGCAGCTGGCGCTCGCCGTCCGCCTGCGCCGGTGCGTCGTCCTCCATGCGCAGGAGCAGATCGCCCTTGCACGCGCGCAACCGGTTGCTGCTGCGCGCGAGCACGCTGCGCGTATCGAGTGCGAACGTGCGCGTCGCCGCCAGCGCGCGACCGTCGACATAGGCGTTCGCCTTCACCGTCGTCGGCAGCGGCAGTTCCAGCGGATGCGTGTACTGCGGCGATTGCGCGGTCGGCTCGCTGCCGTCCAGCGTGTAACGAAGCACGCCGAAGTTGGTCTGGTTCGACAACGCCAGCGTCGCCTTCCCGTCGGCCGCCGGCTGCGGGGTGAAGCGCACGGCGAACGCACTGTCGGCCGCGTCGAAGCCGGTCAGCCGGTAGCGCTGCGTTTCAAAGGCCATGCGTTGCAGGAAATCGTTCCAGTCCTTGCGGTCGTCCGGCGTCCACGTCGCTTCGGCCAGCGCGGCGGCGCGCGGGAACAGGCCGCGTTCCACGCGCTGCTGCGTGCGGTGGTGCTCGGTCCACAGGTTGCCCTGCGCACCGAGCACATGCTTGGTTTGCTCCGCATTGAGCTGCACCGGCACGACCTGGAAGTCGTACACGCTCTTGAGCGAGATCACGTCCGCGCGCCCCGGCGTTTCATCGGCGGCGTCGCTCTGGATGTGGTTGAGGTAGAGCGCCGGCGAGGGCGACAGCACGACGTCGTGGCCGGCACGCGCCGCTTCGATCGCGCCGTCCGTGCCGCGCCAGGACATCACGGTCGCATCGGCCGGCGGGCCGCCTTCGAGGATCTCGTCCCAGCCCAGCAGACGCTTGCCGTGGCCTTCGATGTACTTGCCCAGGCGGCCCATGAACCAGGTCTGCAACTGCATCTCGTCCTTGAGGCCCAGCTCGTTCTTCTTCGCCTGCACGGCCGGCGACGCCTGCCACTGGTCCTTCGCCGCCTCGTCGCCGCCCAGGTGGATGTACTTGCCCGGGAACAGCGGCATCACTTCATCCAGCACGTTCTCCAGGAACTTGAACGTGCCGTCGTCCACGTTGAACAACCACGTGTGGATGCCCCAGTCCGGCGACACCGGCGGCGCCTTGCCGGTCACGCCCAGCTCGGGATACGACGCGATGGCGGCCTGCGCGTGGCCGGGAAGGTCGATCTCGGGCACGACGGTGATGTAGCGATCGGCGGCGTACTTCACGACGTCGCGGATCTCGTCCTGCGTGTAGAAGCCGCAATACGGCTTCGGCTTGCCCTTCGCATCGACGCCGGCCGCGCCGGCCGGAATGCGGCAGCCGCCGACCTCCGTGAGCTTGGGGTACTGCTTGATCTGGATGCGCCAACCCTGGTCGTCGGTGAGATGCCAGTGGAAGGTGTTGAGCTTGTGCAGCGCCATCTGGTCCAGCACTTCCTTCACTTCGTCGGGCGTGCGGAAGTGGCGCGCGACATCGAGCATCACGCCACGCCAGCCGAAGCGCGGTGCGTCTTCGATGCGCTGCGCGGCGATGGACGCCTCGCCCTGCGCGCCATCGGCGAGCAGTTGCCACAGCGTCACCGCGCCGTAGAACAGGCCGGCCGGCGCGCGTGCGCTGACCTTCACGCCCTGCGGCGTGATGTCGACCACGTAGGCCTCGTCGCCCGCGGGCGCGATGGCCGGGTCGATCGCGAACACGACGGCGGCGCCGTCGCCCGCACCGCCGACCTGCGGGGTGAAGCCGCGCGCCTGCTGCACGCGCGCGGCGAAATCATGGGCGATGCGGGTCGCTTCGGCGTTGTCGCCTGCGACCGCGATGCGCGCCTGCGGACCGAACACGAAGCGGCCTTCGCGCGCTTCCACCTTCGCCGGGCGCGGGATCACCGGCGTTGCGGCGGCACTGGCCGAGAGGGCCGTCGTCGAAGCTTCACCACCAGCCGGCGCCGCCGTCGCGGGCTTGGCCGCCTCGGGCGCCGGAGCGCCATCGCGCTGGCAGGCCGCCATTCCCATCACCAGCGCCACGCTCGCGGCGCCCAGTACGAATTGCCGTTTCATCGATCCCTCACTTTCATTCGGCTGGCGTCTTCGCGACGCCGGAAACAAACGGGCCCGGCAATGACCGGGCCCGCTTGTGGATCACACCTCTACCGCACGGTAGATCAGTACTTGGCCGTTAGTACTTGAACCTGAAATTCAGATAGTACTGGCGACCGTTCTCGTACACCGAACGCGGGCGGTCCCGGTTCTCGGCGAAGTAGGTGGTCTTGGGGTTGTTGAGGTTCATCGCATCAAGACTTAGCGACAGGTTCTCGTTGATCGTCCAGCCCACCGAGGCCGAGAGACTGCCGATACTGTCCTGCCAGAAGGCCGAGGCACGGTCCAGACCGCTGAAGAACTGGTCACGCCACGTGTAGTTCACGCGGGCGTTGAACTTCTCGTTCTCGAACCAGCCACCGATGTTGAAGGTGTTCTCCGAGGTGCCCAGCATCGGCTGCGGGTTGCCCAGGTTGTCTTCAGCGTCCGTGTCGCCGTCGGCGTAGGTGTAGTTGGCGAACATGCCGAAGTAGTCGCTCAGCGGCTGCTCCCACGCCAGCTCGAAGCCCTTGACCTTGGCGCCGGAGTTGAACGGGATCGTGACGTCGTAGTCGACCATGCGACCGGGAGGCGGGTTGTTGGAGTCGATCGTCAGATACTGCTGACGCACGCGCGTCAGCGCGACGTAGTTGTCGATGTCCATGTAGAACACACCGGCCGACATCAACGAACGCTCACCGTAGTACCACTCGAACGTGAGGTCGAGGTTGGTCGACAGGATCGGCTCCAGGTTCGGATTGCCGCCCGTACCGCTGCCGACGCCGCCGACGGTGGCGGGTGGGAGCAGCGACACGGCGCCGGCCAGCGCGGAGTAATCCGGGCGCGTCAGCGTGCGCGAGGCAGCTGCACGCAGCACCATCTCGTCGTTGAGGTTGTACTTGATGTTCGCGCTGGGCAGCCAGTCGTTGTACGTGTTCTTCGTGAGCACGGTCTTGAACGGACCGAACAGCGACGTGGTGATGGCTTCCGGGTCGTTGGCCGAGGTGTTCACGTAGTTGGTGACTTCGTCCTCCGTGCGCACGAAACGAATGCCGAAGTTGCCGTCCCAACGGTCGCCGGAGAAGTTCAGCTGCGCGTAGGCCGCGGAGCTACGCTCTTCCAGGCCGTAAGCGCCCGGGAAGTAGAAGCGCGTGACGGGATCGCGGTTGGTGAAACGGTTGAAATCGGCGAGCTGTCCCGGCGAGAAGTACCAGATGTCGCGCGGGAAGTTGGCACCGATGCCTTGGGCGAAGTCGCTGGGATAGTTGGAGAACCCCTGCGGCCAATTGGCCGCGTCGAACGGCGACTGCGAGCCCGGCGGGCACGACGGGTCGACCTGGCCGTTGACCAGACATGCCGGGCCCTGCGCAGTGACCTGGTCCAGGTTGCGCTCGTGCTTCGCGTCGCGGACACCGAATTCGAGCGACTTCAGCACGCCGCCGTCGAAGAAGTAGGTGCCGTCGATCTGCGCCCAATCCTCCTTGTCTTCCACGTCGATGTCCTGGAAGCCGAAGATCCAGTCCAGGCGGTAGTCGACGTTGGGAACGCCCGGCGCCGCGGTGTTGGTCGCGCCAAGATTCCACGAAGCCGCGCCCGGTCCGTGGATGGTCCAGCCAGCGGCGCTGTTGAGCGCGGTATCCCACTCAGCCACGTCCTGCACCGGCGTCTTGCCGTGGCCCTCGGACGTGCCGGCCTCGGCGGACAGTTTGAAGCGCTCGCTCACGTCCCACTTGCCGCCCAGGGAGAAGTACTCCGTGTTCGACTCGGCACCCGGACGCGAGATCTGGTCGTAGATGCCCGAGACGTTGGCCGGATCCGCGCCTGGAGTCGGAGCGAACTGTGCGTTCACCAGCGTGTTGTTGCGCACCACGTAGCCTGGCAGCGGAGCGCGACCGGCACCCTGGCCGAGGATGCGTGCACCCCACAGCATGTAGTTGCGGTTGTAGTTGTCGGCTTCCAGGTCGGAACGGAAGTAGTTGGCCTCGATCTCGGTGGAGTCGGTCGGCTTGAACTGCAGCGACACCATGCCGCCCGTGCGCTTGCGCTCCTGCTCGAACAACGCCGAGCCGATCAGCGTCGGGTAGTAGACGCCGGCCAGGTCGGGGTTGCTAAGTGCGACCGGCGAGCCCGCTGCGATCTGCTCGTAGCCCAGCAGCTCCTGTCCGTCGCGGCGCAGGTGGCGCTCTTCGCTGAAGGCCTGGACGGTGATGCCGAAGCTGCCGTCCTGGTTCTTGTAGTTGCCCAGCACCGAGATCTGCGGGTCCGTCTTGCTCGGGTTGTCGGCATACACGGCGCCAACGGAGCCGAAGATGCTGAAGCCGGTGTCGAAATTGAGCGGGTTGCGCGTGATCAGGTCGACGGTGCCGACGGCACCACCTTCCACCAGCTTGGCTTCCGACGACTTGCGCACCACGACCTTGTCGACCAGCTCGGACGGCAGCAACGAGTAGCTGACGCTGCGACCGACGGTACCGGTCTGGTTCAGCACGAACCAGTCGCCGCTGGCGATGTTGTGCCCGTCGATCAGCGTCTGGGTGAAGCTCGGGCTCGTGCCGCGCATGCTGACGCGATCGTTCTCGTCGAACGCACCCTCGTTCGCGCTCGCGGCGCTGATGTTCACGCCGGACACGCGCGAGAGGGAGTCAGCCACGTTCTTGTCGGGCATCTTGCCGATGTCTTCGGACGTGATGACTTCCACGCGACCCACGTCATCGCGCTTGGTCTCAAGCGACTGCTCGATCGCCCCGCGGATGCCGCGGACGACGACGGAGTCCAGGTCGGTGGCGTCCTGTGAAGCGGTGGTCTGCGGTGCGGCCTCCTGGGCCTGCACGCCTGCGGCGAAGCTCAGTGCGAACACGATGCTGGCCGATAGTGCGGTCTTGCGAAGTTTCATTGCTCTCCCTCCCACGGGTTGATATACGACTCCGCAGTGCCGGTTCTTGCTCGCCGGCGTTACAGAGCCCGTTTCCTGGCCTGCGCGCATGAACGCGCGGCCGTATTTCGTGTGCGATGTCCCACGACGCTCACGCGCCGTCCTGCGACAGGTGTTCCAGGTACCAGGTGGCTGCGCCGATCACGCCCAGGCGCTCGTTCTCGATCAGGCGCACCGGCACGCGCTCGAGCGCGGCGTGCATCACGCCCTTGTCCAGCAATCGCGCATGGAACGCGCTGTGCGGCAGGAAATCCTTCAGCTGCGGCAGGATGCCGCCGGCGATGAACACCGCTTTCGCGCTGCTCACGGTGATCAGGTCGCCGATCACGCTGCCCAGCAATGCGCAGAACGTCAGCACCGCTTCGCGTGCCGGCGCATCGCCGTGACGCGCGGCGTCGGTGATCGCGGCCGGTGCGCGCAGGCCCGCTTCCAGGCCATCCAGCGCGCAGATCGCGTCGTACAGGTTCACCAGGCCCGGGCCGGAGACGAAACGCTCGGTCGGCACGTGCGAGAAACCGCGCTGGCGCGTCCATTCCAGCATCGCCGTCTCGCGCGCGTTGCCCGGCGCGAAGGCGATCTGTCCGGCTTCGGTCGGCAGCACGACGGTGCCGCCGTGGTGCGGGATGCGAACGGCCGCGCCCAGGCCGGTGCCCGGGCCCACCACGAGCACGGGGCCGTGCGTGGCGGCGCTCACGCCGGGCGTGAGCAGCAGCGAATCGGCCGGGTCCATGCACTGTGCGGCGTGGGCGGCGGCCTGGAAATCGTTGATGTAGTGCAGTTCGGTCAGGTGCAGTTCGCCGCGCAGCTGCGACAGCGAGATGCGCCAGGGCAGGTTGGCGTTGACGACGACGTCGTCCAGCACCACGCCGGCCGAGGCGATCGTGACGCGGTCGATGCCCGCGCATGCGCCATGGCTGCCGATGAAGTCGGCCAGGATCGCGGCCAGGCTCGGGTAGTCGGCGCACACGTATTTGCGGTGCGCCAGCACCACGACGGCGGATTCGTCCTGCCCGCCCGGACGGACCAGGCCGACGCGGGTGTGGGTGCCGCCCACGTCGGCGGCAAGGAAGCGGGGTTCCACCTGGGTCAGCGGCGGCACGGCGCTCACCCGCGGACGCCGCGCAGGGACTGCGCGCTCGCGGACAGGCATGGCCGGGCTGGTGCTTCCTTCGTATCCCACTGCATGGTTCCTCCGCTCACCGCCGGCTCCCACCGACGCGGCCGAGATTGGCGCGGGCCTGACAACGTTGTCAACCGAAAGTTATGAAATTGTCAGAAACACCAATAACGGTTCCGACGAACGGCAGATTTTGCTGCGTCGCAGCAGGAAGAAAACGCTTGCGCAGCGCCGTCCTTATGACTTTTGGCCCGTGCTCTGGCTTGCGGACACGAGTTGTGACAACGTTGCGCCAACGGATGTCGTGCAGGTCAACCCACGCCATCCCCGAACGCATTCCTTGGGAGGGGAATCCGCATGTCCATGTCCACGACCGCCGCCTCGCGCAGCCACTACGGCTCCATCGCGATCATCGGCGCGCTGTTCTTCATCTTCGGCTTCGTCACCTGGCTCAACGGCCCGCTGATCGCGTTCGCGCAGCTGGCCTTCAACGTCAGCGAAAGCCTGGCGTTCCTGATCCCCAGCGCGTTCTACATCTCGTACTTCTGCCTTGCGTTGCCGTCGTCCTGGATCCTCAAGAAGACCGGCATGAAGAAGGGCATGGCGCTGGGCCTGTTCCTGATGGCGGTGGGCGCGGTGGTGTTCGGCCAGTACACGACGCAGCGCGTGTACGGCGGCGCGGTCGCGGGCATCTTCGTGATCGGCGCGGGCCTGGCGATCCTGCAGACCGCGGTGAATCCCTACATCTCCATCCTCGGCCCGATCGAGGGCGCCGCGCAGCGCATCGCGGTGATGGGCATTTGCAACAAGGTGGCCGGCATCCTCGCGCCGCTGGTCATCGGCACGCTGGTGATGCACGGCATGGGCGACCTGTCGGCGCAGGTGGCCAACGCCGATGCGGCGACGAAGGAGCAGCTGCTCAACGAGTTCGCCTCGCGCATCCACGATCCCTACATGTTCATGGCGGGGCTGCTGGCGCTGCTGGCGGTGGGCATCCTGTTCTCGCCGCTGCCGGAAATCAAAGCCGAGGAAGTCAACGCCGACAGCGACACCGGCGCCACGCGCAAGACCAGCCTGTTCCAGTTCCCGCACGTGTGGCTGGGCGCGCTGTGCATCTTCGTGTACGTGGGCGTGGAAGTGATGGCCGGCGATGCGATCGGCACCTACGGCCTGGGCTTCGGCCTGCCGCCGGACAGCACCAAGTTCTTCACCTCCTTCACTCTGTTCGGCATGTTGCTGGGCTACGTGGTGGGCCTGATCGCGATCCCGCGCTTCATCTCGCAGGAGCGCTACCTCACGTTCTCCGCCGTGCTCGGCGCACTGCTGGCGATCGGCGCGTTCCTCACCAAGGGCTACGTCTCGGTGGGCTTCGTCGCCGCGCTGGGATTCGCCAACGCGATGATGTGGCCGGCGATCTTCCCGCTGGCGATCCAGGGGCTGGGCCGCTTCACCGAGTACGGCTCGGCGCTGCTGATCATGGGCATCGCCGGCGGCGCGGTGATCCCGCAGCTGTTCGTGCACCTCAAGCAGGTCTACGACTTCCAGCTGGTGTTCGTCGTGCTGATGGTGCCGTGCTACCTGTACATCCTGTATTTCGCGATGCGCGGGCACCGTGCCGGGCAGCGGCACGACGTGGTCAACGGCGCGGCGGCATCGCAGCACAGTTGATCGCGCAACGACAAAACCACGCCGACCGCCCAACCACACGCCACCGCACGTCATTCACTTCGACGGTGCCGGTGGTTAGGCTAGTCGCACTTTCCCGACGGCAGTGATGTCGGAACCACGCGAGGCCCAGGTGCGCAGACCCACGATCAAAGACGTCGCCGAGCGCGCCGAGGTGTCGCTCAAGACCGTCTCGCGCGTCATCAACGACGAACCCAGCGTCCAGGCCAGCACGCGCGAACGCGTGCGGGTGGCGATCGCCGAACTGGGCTACCAGCCCGATCCCTCGGCGCGCAGCCTGCGCAGCGCGCAGCCGTATGCGCTCGGGCTGGTGTACGACAACCCGAACCCGTACTACGTCATCGCCGTGCAGAACGGCGTGCTGCAGGTGTGCCGCGAAACCGGCTACGGATTGCAGATCCATCCCTGCGACTCCTCGTCGAAGAACCTCGCCGCCGAGCTCATCGACCTGGTGCAGCACTCGCGCCTGGCCGGGCTGGTGCTCGCGCCGCCGATGTCCGAACGCAACGAGCTGGTCACCGAGCTGGTCGCGCACGGCATCCATCTGGTGCGCATCGTCTCCGCTGCGGCCGATCCGCAGGACGGCAGCGCCTGCGTGTACGTCGACGACCGCGACGCCGCCTACGACATCACCGAGCACCTGATCCAGCTCGGCCATACGCGCGTCGGTTTCCTGTGGGGCGGCAAGTCGCACGGCTCTTCGTGGGAACGCTACAAGGGCTACGAGGACGCGCTGCGCGAGTACGGCATCCCGCTCGACGCCGATCTGGTGGTGGAAGGCGATTACTCGTTCGACGACGGCTTCCGCGGTGCACGCCGCCTGCTGGCGCTGCCGGATCGTCCGACGGCCATCTTCGGCAGCAACGACGAGATCGCGGCGGGCGTGCTCGCCGCGGCCAAGTCCAGTGGCATGAACGTGCCCTACGACCTGTCGATCGCCGGCTTCGAGGACAGCCCGTTCTCCAAGCAGAGCTGGCCCGCGCTGACCACGGCCAAGCAGGCCACGCAGGAAATCGCGCGCCACGCGGCACTGCGCCTGTTGCAGGAGATCCGCGAGCACGCGCCCAAGGCCGTGCCGAACGAGGGCTTCAGCCCGGAGCTGGTGGTGCGCGGATCGACCGCGCCGCCGCGGCCGAAGGTGTGAGGTGATTCCTTCTCCCTCCGGGAGAAGGTGCCCGAAGGGCGGATGAGGGGGGACGAAGCGGCATCGTTCACTCTCGCAGCGCAGTGCCATTCCGGTGGTTTGGCGTTCCCGCTGCGTTGCCCCTCACCCCAACCCCTCTCCCGGCGGGAGAGGGGCTTCAGCAACCGGCCTCACGGCAGCGAAACGACCCCAATGCTCTGCTACGCAGCCGGGCGCATCGATTGGGGCCGACCATGAACGCGAGTCCGCAGTTCGCATCCGTGCTGCACGAGCCGGGCATCGCCCGGCTGCTTGAACAGGACCAGGCGCTGGTCGCCCTCGGCCGCAAGGTCTGCGTGCTCAAGGCCATCGGCTGGCCCGCCTCGATGGAGACGCGGTTCCTGGAACAGTGGCGCCAGGGCCGGCCGGAACTGCCGCAGCCGACCACCGTGCCGGTGGACCTGTCGGACACCATCGCCGGCCTGCACGCGCTCATGCACGAGATCGACCGCCGCCATCCCGTCGGCCGCTGGCTGTACAAGACCGCATGGAGCTACGCCGTTGCCGCGCGCATGCTCGGCGCGATCGGCACCCCGGAGTTCACGCGCTGCTCGGCGCTGCTGTACGGGCGGCCCGACTACCGCTACCGCAGCCAGGACATCACCAACGTCGACGGCGCGCGCGAAGTGCTGACCATCACCGACGAGCTGATCGACAGCCGCCTGCTGCCCGACGTGCCGGCCGACATTCCGGCGGAGGACTTCGCGCAGCGTCTGCGCGCGCGCATCGATCCGTTCTTCAATCACGACGAAGTGAAGGTGGTGCTCGACCCGGAGCTGCCTTCCAAGGCCACGGCCGGTAGCCGCCGCATCACCCTGCGCTCCACCGCGATGTTCTCCGAGCGCGACCTCAACCAGCTGGTCGAGCACGAAGCCTTCATCCACACCGCGACGCTGCTCAACGGCATCCACCAGCCGCACCTGCATGCGCTGGGCATCGGCGCGCCGCGCACCACGCGCGTGCAGGAAGGGCTGGCGACCTTCTCCGAGATCGTCACCGGCGCGCTCGACATCGCGCGCCTGCGCCGCATCGCGCTGCGCGTGGTGATGGTGAAGCAGGCGCTGGACGGCGCGGACTTCATCGAAGTGTTCAAGGGCTTCCTCGAAGCCGGGCAGACCGAGCGCGAGAGCTATTGCAGCGCGCAGCGCGTGTTCCGCGGCGGCGACGTGCGCGGCGGCGTGTGCTTCACCAAGGACGGTGCGTATCTGGAAGGCGTGATGCTGATCCACGTCTTCGTGCGCAAGGCGCTGCAGGAAGGCCGCGCCGACCTGCTGCCGATGCTGTTCGCCGGCCGCCTCACCACCGCCGACGTGATCGAACTGGCGCCCTACCGCGACAACGGCCTCATCGCGCCGCCGCTGTACGTGCCGCCGTGGGCGCGCGACCCGCAACGCGTGCTGGCGACGATGGCCTTCTCCACCGCGGTGCAGCGCCTGCGCCTGGACCGGCTGGACCTGCAGCGATTCGTGGCGTTCGAGGACGAGCTGATCGAGGAATCAGGAATACCGTGATCCCCAGCATGGCGGCCCGTGCTATCCGGGCCACATGGCCTGCCTCGCGACGGCCCCGCGTTTGCATCCAAGCCCGGCGCGGCCACCCGACCCACGCTGCGGATCCCCCAACGTCGGGCCTTCTGGCGAGCGCCCGACGGCCATCCCCGACATGCCCCGCGACATGCCCTGAAGCCGGACGCCCCGCTCGCTTCCACGAGTAGGGAGGTTCCAATCATGAAACATCTCACCGCGACGGCCCTCGCCGTCGCTTGCGCCGCACTGTGCGTATCGGCCGTGTCGGCGCAGGACCTCGTCACGGCCGCAGGCAAGAACGCCAAGGTCGTCCTGGACAACGACGAAGTGCGCGTGATCGAACTCAACATGCCGGCCGGCGCCAGCACCGGTGTGCACACGCACACGACGGACCAGCTCGTCGTCTTCCTCACCGGCGGCAAGGCCAAGCAGACGAACGAGGACGGCACCACGAAAGAGATGGAGCGCAAACCGGGCGAAGTGGTCTGGAGCGGCCCCGTCACGCACGACACGTTGAACGAGAGCGGCAAGCCCGTCAGGACGCTCGTGATCGAGCTGAAGAAGTAACGGCGTCGACGCGCGACGAAGGCAGGGACGCCTTCGCCGCCGTCGTGTGGTGTCGCCCTCAGGCGCGCAGCAGCGTTGCCGCGCGCGCGAGCGCTTCGATCGCACCCCATTCCTCCGCCGCCACCAGGCGCGACGGCGTCAGCCACGAACCGCCGACGCAGGCGACGTTGGGCGTGGCCAGGTAATCGCGTGCGTTGTGCGCGCCGATGCCGCCCGTGGCGCAGAAGCGGATCTCCGGCAGCGGGCCGTGCAGCGAACGCAGCGCCGGCGCGCCGCCGGCGGCTTCGGCGGGGAAGAACTTCTGGAAGATGAAGCCGTGCTCGGACAGCGTCATCGCCTCGCTGGCGGTGCCTGTGCCGGGCAGCCACGGCAGCGGGCCGTCCTTCGCGGCGGCGATCAGGTCGGGCGTCGAGCCCGGCGAAACGGCGAAGCGTGCGCCCGCGGCCTGCGCATCCAGGAGATCCTGTGGCTTGCGCACGGTACCGACGCCGACGATGGCGCCGTCGACTTCATTGGCGATCGCGCGCACTGCATCCAGAGCCGCGCGCGTGCGCAGCGTGATCTCGATGGCGGGAATGCCACCGGCCACCAGCGCGCGCGCAAGCTTCACGGCGTGCTTCGCGTCTTCGATCACCACCACCGGCATCACCGGGGCGACGTGCAATACGGATTCCAGCAGGCCCACTTCTCTTCTCCAATTGGGTATGTGTGTTGTGTCGGATGAAGCCTTCTTGCCCCTCCCCCTGCGTACAGGGGAGGCTGGGAGGGGTGTGAGGCGCGACAGCGCTGAGCTCGCCGCGGTGCGGCTTCGCAACCCCTCCCCAACCCTCCCTTGCAAGCAGGGGAGGGAGTTCAAAAAACTAAGCACCAGGATTGAAAATCCCGCCCCCCAGATGCGCCGGCGCCGCCGCCTGGCGGAACACCGCGAACAACTCCCGCGCCATGCCGAAATGACTCGGCGTGAGATCGGTCGTGGCGTTCTCGCGCGAATCCCATTCTTCCGCCGGCACATGCACTTCCAGCGTGCCGGCGACTGCGTCCACGCGCACGATGTCGCCATCGCGCAGCTTCGCCAGCGGCCCGCCCACGGCGGCTTCCGGGCTGATGTGGATCGCCGCGGGCACCTGGCCCGACGCGCCGGACATGCGGCCGTCGGTCACCAGTGCGACGCGATGACCGCGCTTCTGCAGCACGCTGAGCGTGGGCGTGAGCTGGTGCAGCTCCGGCATGCCATTGGCATGCGGGCCCTGGAAACGCACGACCACCACCACGTCGCGATCGAGCTCGCCGCGCTCGAATGCCGCCTTCACCTGCGGCTGATCGGAGAACACGCGCGCCGGTGCTTCGATGATCCAGCGATCTTCCGGCACCGCCGACACCTTGATCGCCGCCGTGCCGAGCGGCCCGTGCAGCACGCGCAGGCCGCCGTCGGGACGGAACGGCTCGGCCACCGGACGCAGGACCGTGGGATCGCCGCTGCGTCCGGTGGCCGGTACGAAATCGACACGCTGTTCCGGCGCAAGCCTGGCTTCCACGCGATAGCGCGCAAGGCCCGGGCCCGCGACGGTTTCGACGTCGCCGTGCAGCAGGCCCGCGTCGAGCAGTTCGCCGATGAGGAACCCCAGGCCGCCCGCCGCGTGGAAATGGTTCACGTCGGCGCTGCCGTTGGGATACACGCGCGCCAGCAGCGGCACGACGGAGGAGAGCGCGTCGAAGTCTTCCAGGCGCAGCTCGATGCCCGCGGCCGCGGCAATCGCGATGAGATGCAGCAGATGGTTGGTCGAGCCGCCCGTGGCGTGCAGGCCGATCACGCCATTGACGATCGCGCGTTCGTCGACGATGCGGCCGATCGGCCGGTAGTCGTCGCCGAGCGCGGTGATCTGCACGACACGGCGCGTGGCCTCGGCCGTGAGCGCATCGCGCAGCGGGTTGTCGGGATTGACGAAGCTGGAACCGGGCAGGTGCAGGCCCATCAGTTCCATCAGCATCTGGTTGGAATTGGCCGTGCCGTAGAACGTGCACGTGCCCGGGCCGTGGTAGCTCTGCGCCTCGGCTTCGAGCAGTTCCTCGCGCGTCGCTTCGCCGACGGCGTAACGCTGACGCACGCGCGACTTCTCGTCGTTCGGCAGGCCCGACGTCATCGGGCCGGCGGGCACGAAGATCGCGGGCAGATGGCCGAAACTCAGCGCGCCGATGAGCAGGCCCGGAACGATCTTGTCGCACACGCCCAGGTACAGCGCGGCATCGAACATGTCGTGCGAGAGCGCGACCGCCGTGGACAGCGCGATCACTTCACGCGAGAACAGCGACAGCTCCATGCCGGCGCGGCCCTGCGTCACGCCGTCGCACATCGCCGGAACGCCGCCGGCGACCTGCGCGGTTGCGCCGACGCTGCGCGCGGTGTTCTTGATCAGGAACGGAAAGCGCTCCAGCGGCTGGTGCGCGGAGAGCATGTCGTTGTAGGCGTTGACGATGCCGATGTTCGCGCAATGGCCGGCGCGCAGCGCGTCCTTGTCGCTGCCGCACGCGGCGAAGCCGTGGGCGAGGTTGCCGCACGAGAGCGTGGCTCGGTGCGGGCCACGGCCGCAGGCGGCATCGATGCGCGCCAGGTAGTCGGCGCGACGCTGCGCACTGCGCTTGCGGATGCGCTCGGTGACGTCGGCGATGACGGGATGCAGGTTGGACATCGAACTACGGACTCCAGTACAGCAGCGGCACCACCGGCGCACCGGACAGCACCGAGCGGATCGGCAGCGTCGAACGCGGATCGCGTGCGGCGTTGTCGAGCACGTCGCGCTTCTTCGCGCCTTCGATGTGCAGGTACAGCGACGGCGCGGTGAAGATCGCGCTGAGCGTGAGCGTCATGCGCGGTTCCGGCGCGGCGGCGCTGCGGATGGCCAGCACGGGTGCACGGCCGCTGGGTTGCAGGCCGATATCGCGACGCGCGAGATCGGGGAACAAGGAAGCGACGTGTCCGTCTTCGCCCATGCCGAGGACGACCACGTCGAGCGGCAGCGCCTCGTTGGCGACCTGGCTGAGCACGGGAAGCAGTGCGGCCTCGGGCGTCGACGTCGGCCGCCGCAAGGGCAGCAGTTGCGCCTGCGCGGCGGCGCCCTGGAACAGCGTCTCGCGCAGCAGGCGTTCGTTCGAACGCGGATGGTCCGGTGCGACCCAGCGGTCGTCGACCGGCACGACGGTGACATGCGCCCAGTCGAGCGTCTGCTTCGACAGCTCGCTCAGGAACGCGCGCGGCGTGGTGCCGCCGGACACCGCCAGGCGCGCGGCGCCGCGGCGCGCGATCGCGCCGCGCAGGTCGGCGGCGACGGCTTTCGCCAGCGCGACGGCGAGTTCCGACTTGTCGTCGAAGAGGTGTTCGCGAACGGGCAACGGATCAGGTGTCAGCACGGTCAATCGCTCCGCCAATGCGCTTTTAGACAGCGTCCTCATGCCACGTCCTTCCGTCGCGTTCGATCAGGGCCACGGCTGCACTGGGTCCCCAGCTGCCCGCGGTATAGGGTTTGGGTGCTTCGGCGCTGGCTTCCCACGCGGCGCGGATCGGATCGATCCACGCCCATGCGGCTTCCACTTCGTCGCGGCGCATGAAGAGCATCGGATTGCCGCGCACCACGTCCATCAGCAGACGTTCGTAGGCTTCCGGCTGGCGACCGCCGAAGGTCTCGGCGAAGCTCAGGTCCATCGGCACGCGGCGCAGGCGCAGTCCGCCCGGGCCAGGAATCTTGTTCATCAGCCACAGCTTCACGCCTTCGTCGGGCTGCAGGCGGATGACGAGCTGGTTCTGCGAGATGGGTTCATCGCCGAAGATCGAATACGGGACCTTGCGGAACGTCACCACGATCTCCGACATGCGCTCGGCCAGCCGCTTGCCCGTGCGCAGGTAGAACGGCACGCCGGCCCAGCGCCAGTTGCGCACTTCGGCCTTGAGCGCGACGAAGGTTTCCGTGCGCGAATCGGTGGCGCCCAGTTCCTCGGGATAGCCCGGCACCGGGCGGCCTTCGACCGCGCCGGCACGGTACTGGCCGCGCACGGTGACGTGCGAGGTCGTGCCGTTCTCGATGGGCTTGAGCGAATGCAGCACCTTGAGCTTCTCGTCGCGGATCGCATCGGCGGCGAGCGAGGACGGCGGTTCCATCGCGACCAGGCACAGCAGCTGCAACATGTGGTTCTGCACCATGTCGCGCAGCGCACCGGACTTGTCGTAGTAGCTGGCGCGGCGCTCCAGGCCCACGGTCTCGGCCACGGTGATCTGCACGTGGTCGATGTGCTCGGCCTTCCACAGCGGCTCGAACAACGCGTTGCCGAAGCGCAGCGCCGTGAGGTTCTGGACCGTTTCCTTGCCCAGGTAATGGTCGATTCGATAGATCTGCGACTCGGCGAACACCTGGCCGAGCGCGTCGTTGATGGCGGCGGCGCTGGCGCGGTCGTGGCCGATGGGCTTTTCCACCACCACGCGCGTGTTCGCGCCGGTCAGTCCGTGCGCCTGCAACCGTGCGCCCACGCTGCCGAACAGGTCGGGGCCGACGGCGAGGTAGAACACGCGCACGCGCGATTCGTCGTTGAGTTCGCCCGCCAGCTCGCCCCAGCCGCCATCGGCCTGCAGGTCGATGCGGCGGTAGTGCAGCAGCTGCAGGAACGGTTCCAGCGCGGTCGGCGCGCGCATGTCGAAGGAGAGGTGCTTCTGCAGCGCCTCGCGTACACGCTCGCGGTACGCCTCGTCGCTCTGGCTGTCGCGGGCGAGCGCGTAGATGCGCGTGCCGGCGACGATCTGGCCGTCGACGTAGCGATGGAACAGGGCCGGCAGCAGCTTGCGCAGGGCGAGGTCGCCGGTGCCGCCGAAGATGATCAGGTCGAAAGGCGCCATCGGCGCGATGGAGGCGGTCACGGAGCGCTCCGGAAGGGGTAGGTTTTCAAGACCACAGGCATACCAGTGAAGATACCAGTCCGATACCACTGGTGCAAATGGGGCTAAAGGCCGCGATGAACGGCGGGGACGCGGGGCGGCTTCACCCGATATTCCTGCAATTTCATGCGGTTGAAGTTACGGCGGCGCGAAATCCGGCTGCGGGGAGCGCGCCTCGGGCCTTCATTCGACTTTGGTCGTAGCGCCAGGTGCCGCCGGTCTGCTCCCGCCGTGGCATCCGTTGCCGTAACTGGTATCTGACTGGTATTCTCCCCGGCCATGCAGGACTATCTGGTCAACGAGTTCCACCGCCAGGCGGACGCCCGACGCGCCCCGGCCTACCAGCACCTGCGCCGAACGCTGCAGCACGCGATCGAAAACGGCGAACTCACGCCCGGCCAGGCCCTGCCCAGCGAGCGCGAGCTGACCAAGCTGCTCGACCTGTCGCGCGTCACCGTGCGCAAGGCCATCTCCGGTCTCGTTGCCGACGGGTTGCTCATGCAGCGCCAGGGTTCGGGCACGTTCGTGGCCGAGCGCATCGTCAAGTCGTTCTCCAAGCTCACCAGCTTCACCGACGACCTGCGCGCGCGCGGGCTGGATCCGAAGTCGCGTTTCATCGAGCGCGGCATCGGCGAAGTCACGCCCGATGAAGCGATGGCGCTGAACCTGTCGCCCGGCGCGCAGGTGGTGCGCTATTACCGACTGCGCATCGCCGACGACATGGCGCTGGCGCTGGAGCGCACCGTCGTGCCGCAGACCGTGCTGCCGGATCCGAATCTGGTCGAGAACTCGCTGTACGAGACCTTCCAGAAGATGGGCCTGCGCCCCACGCGCGCGCTGCAGCGCCTGCGTGCGATCGCCTTCGATGCCGAGCAGGCGCGGCTGATGAACCTGCCCGAAGGCAGTCCCGGCCTCTTCATCGAACGACGCACCTTCCTCGACGACGGCCGCGTCGTCGAATACACCCGATCCTTCTACCGCGGCGATGCCTACGACTTCGTTGCCGAACTCCAGAGCGAGTAATCCCTTGAGCGAACCGTCGAACGAAAGCGTCGCACTCACCGCTTCGGCCACGCGCATGCATGCCGAGGCGCAGGAAGCCGCCGACGCCATCGCGCGGCAGTTCGCCGCGAACGCGCCGGTCATCGACGCACTGGTGCAGCGCCTGAAGCAGTCGCCGCCGGCGTTCATCGTCACCTGCGCGCGCGGCAGTTCCGACCATGCCGCCACCTACGGGAAGTACCTGTTCGAAACCACGCTGGGGCTGGTGACGGCTTCGGCCTCGCCGTCCGTGGGCTCGGTGTATGCGGTGCGCCCGCATTTGCAGGGCGCGCTGTTCATCGCGATCTCACAGTCGGGCAAGAGCCCGGACCTGGTGCGCAATGCCGAGATCGCACGCGCCGGTGGCGCGCTGGTCGTGGCGCTGGTGAATGTCGAGGACTCGCCGCTGGCGCAGATCGCCGATACGGTGATTCCGCTGCGCGCCGGCCCCGAGAAGAGCGTGGCGGCAACGAAGAGTTATCTGTGTTCGCTGGCCGCGCTGCTGCAACTGGCCGCGCGCTGGAGCGGCGACGCGAAGCTGCTCGCCGCGGTCGACGCCTTGCCCGATGCGCTGCGCGAAGCGTGGAAGCAGGACTGGTCGCCGCTGGTGGAAGGCTTGAAGGACGCGCGCAACCTGTTCGTCGTCGGCCGCGGGCTGGGCCTGGGCGCGGCGCAGGAAGCGGCGCTGAAGTTCAAGGAAACCTGCGGCCTGCACGCCGAAGCGTTCTCCTCGGCGGAAGTGAAGCACGGGCCGATGGCGATCGTCGGGCCGGGCTTCCCGGTGCTGGCCTTCGCGCAGGATGACGACACCGGCAGCGGTACCGCCGCGGTCGCCGAGGAATTCCGCGCGCGCGGCGCGCCGGTGTGGCTGACCTGGCCCGGCGCGGTCGCACGCGAAGGCGTGCTGCCGATGCCGCTGGCGCCGCACCCTGCGTGCACCCCGCTGCTGGCCGTGCAGAGTTTCTACAAGGCGGTGAATGCGCTGGCGGTCACGCGTGGCCACAATCCGGACGTGCCGCCGCATCTGAACAAGGTGACGGAGACGGTGTGAAACCGTGATTCCGGATTCGCGATTGGTCAGGCGAAGGCCGATCAGCGCGCCCCGAATCCCGAATCTCTAATCCCGAGATCGCCATGACCACGATTGCCTTCACCCACGGCCGCATCCTCACCGAACGCGGTTTCGAGACCGACCTCAGCGTGCTCGTCGAGGACGGCCACATCGTCGCTGTGCTCCCCGGCCCGCCGCCGAAGGACGCGCAGGTGGTGGATCTTGCGGGTCGTTATCTCGTGCCGGGATTCATCGACACGCAGGTCAACGGCGGCGGCGACGTGCTGCTCAACGACGAGCCCACGGTCGAAGGCCTGCGCCGCATCGCCGCCGCGCATCGCAAGTACGGCACCACCGGCATGCTGCCGACGCTGATCAGCGACGACGTCGAAGTGATGCGCCGCGCCATCGACGCCACCCGCGAAGCGATCGCGCAGAAGGTGTCGGGCGTGCTCGGCGTGCACCTGGAAGGGCCGTACCTCAACGCCGCACGCAAGGGCGTGCACGATCCGTCGAAGTTCCACACGCCCGATGCGGGCGAACTCGATCTGGTCGCCTCGCTCGGGAACGACGGCATCACGCTCGTCACGCTGGCGCCGGAACGCTTAGATGCCGCGACGTTGCAGGCACTGGCCGCACGCGGCGTCATCATCGCCGCGGGCCACACCGCTGCGACCTACGAACAACTGCGCGACGCGTTCGCGCACGGCATCACCGGCGTGACGCACCTGTTCAACGCGATGACGCCGATGAACTCGCGCGAACCCGGCGCGGTCGGCGCGGCGCTGGAGAACGCCGACGCGTGGTGCGGCCTGATCGTCGACGGCTTCCACGTGCACGACGCGACGCTGCGCGTGTCCATCGCCGCGCGCCCGCGCGGAAAGATGATGCTGGTAACCGACGCGATGCCGCCGGTGGGCGGCGAGCGCGAGGCGTTCTCGCTGTACGGCGTGGAGATGATCTGCCGCGACGGCCAGTGCACCACCGCCGACGGCACGCTGGCCGGCTCGGCGCTCGACATGGCCTCGGCCGTGCGCAATACCGTGCAGCGCCTCGGCCTGCCGCTGGACGAGGCGTGCCGCATGGCGTCGCAGTACCCGGCCGACTTCATCGGCCTGGGCGGCGAGCTGGGGCGGATCGCGCCGGGCTACCGGGCGGACCTGGTCGTGCTCGACGAGGACCTGAAGGTGCAGGGCACTTGGATTGCCGGGAAGGCGTGAATCCAGTGATCCCGTAGCCCGGGTAAGGCGAAGCCGCACCCCGGGGACTTCTGCCCGCCGGGCCCCGGGTGCGCTCCGCTTACCCGGGCTACTTGTTCGGGAGGGTGGCGTCCATGCCTGAACAGGCAACGTCACCTCCCGACGCTCTCCGGCACCTCGCGTCAGGGCCGGACTGGGACGGGCTGCTACAATTCCGAGTCTTTGCTCGGCACTTTCGACCTCGCGGCCCGCCGGCCGTGAGGCCCGGTGCCGGGCGTTCGCAGCCACCTCCGCGGTCCTCGCCGCGCCGGAGCCACGCATGACCAGCACCGCCGAACTCAGCTCGCCGTCCTCGGCGAACACCGCGCTCACCAACTCCGTGCTCGATGCCGACTACACGCTCGAGCACAAGTACAGCCGCGAGAAGGGCCGCATCTATCTGTCCGGCGTGCAGGCGCTGGTGCGACTGCCGCTGATGCAGCGCCTGCGCGATGAAGCGCTGGGCCTGAACACCGCCGGCTTCATCTCCGGCTATCGCGGTTCGCCGCTGGGCGGTTTCGACCTGGAGCTGTGGCGCGCGCGCAAGTTCCTCGAGAACGCCGGCGTGAAGTTCACGCCCGGTCTCAACGAAGACCTCGGCGCGACGATGGTCTGGGGCACGCAGCAGACCAACCTGTTCCCCGGCGCGAAAGTGCAGGGCGTCTACGGCATGTGGTACGGCAAGGGCCCGGGCGTGGACCGCACCGGCGACGTGTTCAAGCACGCCAATGCGGCCGGCACCTCGCAGTTCGGCGGCGTGCTCGCGCTCGCGGCGGACGACCATGCCTGCCGTTCCTCGACGCTGCCGCACGGTTCGGAAGACGAATTCGTCAGCGCGATGATGCCGATCCTCAACCCGGCCGGCGTGCAGGACATCCTCGACATGGGCCTGGTCGGCTGGGCGATGTCGCGCTACACCGGCCGCTGGGTCGGCTTCAAGACGATCGCCGAAACCGTGGAATCGTCGGCGTCGGTCGACGTCGATCCGATGGCCACGCGCATCGTGCTGCCGGAAGATTTCGAGATGCCGGAAGGCGGGCTCAACATCCGCTGGCCGGATCCGCCGATGAACCAGGAAATGCGCCTGCACAAGTACGCGGTGAAGGCCGCGCAGGCGTTCGCGCGGGCCAACAACATCGACCGCGTCGTCATCGATTCGCCGCGCGCGCGATTGGGCATCGTCACCACCGGCAAGAGCTACCTCGACGTCTTGCAGGCGCTGGAATACCTGGGTCTGGACGAGCAGGCGTGTGCGGATCTGGGCATCCGCGTCTACAAGGTGGGCATGACCTGGCCGCTGGAGCCGGTGGGCATCACCAAGTTCGCGCAGGGCCTTGAGGACATCGTCGTCGTCGAGGAAAAGCGCGCCTTCATCGAGCGCCAGATGAAGGAGTACATGTACAACTGGAGCGGCCAGCGCCCGTCCATCGTCGGCAAGTACGACGAAAGCGGCGAGTGGATCCTGCCCTCCACCGGCGAACTCACGCCCGCGACCATCGCCGGCGTCATCGGCCGTCGCATCCAGCGCTTCCACGATTCCGAACACATCCGCAACGTCATGGCATGGATGGCGGAGAAGGAATCCGAACTCGCCCTGCCGCGCGCGCAGTTCCCGCGCGTGCCGCATTACTGCTCGGGTTGCCCGCACAACACCTCCACCGTGGTGCCGGAAGGTTCGCGCGCGCTGGGCGGCATCGGTTGC
Source organism: Lysobacter sp. MMG2 (assembly GCF_016735495.2). Lineage (GTDB taxonomy): Bacteria > Pseudomonadota > Gammaproteobacteria > Xanthomonadales > Xanthomonadaceae > Lysobacter_J. Next base: position 210,986 of record NZ_JAERQY020000003.1, on the reverse strand, counting down.
CATTACATGGTGACGTGGATGGACCGCAGCACCGACACCTTCACCCACATGGGCGGCGAAGGCGTGACGTGGTCGGGCCAGGCGGCGTTCACCGAAACGCCGCACGTGTTCCAGAACCTGGGCGACGGCACGTACTTCCATTCGGGCTCGCTGGCGATCCGCCAGTCGGTCGCGACCGGCGTCAACATCACCTACAAGATTCTCTACAACGACGCAGTGGCGATGACCGGCGGCCAGCCGGTGGACGGCACGCTGTCGGTGCCGCAGATCGCGCACCAGGTGCGCAGCGAAGGCGTGCAGACGATCATCCTCGTCTCCGACGACATCGCGAAGTGGAGCAAGCGCGAGATCTTCCCGGGCGACATGGAATTCCATGACCGCAAGGAACTGGACAGCGTGCAGAAGCGCCTGCGCGAGATCAAGGGCACCTCCGTGCTGATCTACGACCAGACCTGCGCCACCGAGAAGCGTCGCCGCCGCAAGCGCGGCAAGATGGTCGATCCGCAGAAGCGCGTGATGGTCAACTCGCTCGTGTGCGAAGGCTGCGGCGATTGCGGCAAGAAGTCGTTCTGCGTTTCCGTGCTGCCGAAGGAAACCGAGTTCGGCCGCAAGCGCGAGATCGACCAGAGCAACTGCAACAAGGATTACAGCTGCGTCAACGGCTTCTGCCCGAGCTTCGTGACGGTGGAAGGCGGCGGCCTGCGCAAGGGCAAGCCTAATAAGAGCGGGGGCTCCGGCGCGAAGGATCGCCTCGCCGATCTCCCGATGCCGAAGGTCGCCACCGATCTCTCGCAGCCCTGGAACATCCTGATCACCGGCGTCGGCGGCACGGGCGTGGTCACCATCGGCGCGCTGCTCGGCATGGCCGGCCATCTGGAAGGCAAGGGTTCTTCCGTGCTCGACCAGACGGGCCTGGCGCAGAAGGGCGGCGCGGTCACCACGCACATCCGTATCGCGAAGTCGCCGGACGACATCCACGCCGTGCGCATCGCCGCGGGCGAGGCGGACCTGGTGATCGGTTGCGACATGGTCGTCGTCAACGACTACTGGGCGCTGTCGAAGGTGCGCGCGGGCCGTTCCAACGTCGTGCTCAACAGCTACGAAGCGATGCCGGGCACGTTCACCACGCGTCCGGACATGCAGTTCCCGGCGGCCGACATCATCTCGGCGGTGAAGGTCGCGCTGGGCGGCAACGATCCGCACGTCGTCGATGCGACGCAGCTGGCGACCGCGCTGATGGGCGATGCCATCGCGACGAATCTGTTCATCCTCGGCTACGCGTGGCAGCAGGGCCTGGTGCCGCTGTCGATGGATTCGCTGATGCGCGCCATCGAGCTCAATGGCGCCGCGATCGAGATGAACAAGACCGCGTTCGCGTGGGGCCGCCTGGCGGTGATCGATCCGAACGCCGTCGCCGAAGCCGCCGGCCTGATCCGCAACGCGCCGACGCAGGCCGAGGCCACGCCGCACGAGTTGCCGATGCTCTCGCCGGGCCCGTGGGAAAGCACCGAGTGGGGCGCGACTTCCGCGCCGCGCTCCACGCGCAAGGAAGACGAGCTGCGCCACGTGCCCGCGCACGGCAGCGCCGACAACGTCGCCTTCCTGCCGCTGGACGACGCGCGCCTGTCGCGTTCGCTGGACGAAGTGGTCGAGCGTCGCACCAAGTTCCTCACCGAGTACCAGGATGCCGCGTACGCCAAGCGTTACAGCGATTTCGTCGCGCGCGTGCACGCGGCCGAGCGCAACGTCGCCGGCACGACCGATCTCACCGAGGCCGTCGCGCGTTACGCGTTCAAGCTGATGGCCTACAAGGACGAGTACGAGGTCGCGCGCCTGTACACCAGTGGCGATTTCCAGCGGAAGCTGGAGCAGCAGTTCGACGGAGACTACAAACTCAAGTTCCACCTCGCGCCGCCGCTGCTGGCGAAGAAGGATGCGCAGGGCCGCCTGATCAAGCAGGAATTCGGCCCGTGGGTGTTCACCGCGTTCAAGTGGCTGGCGAAGCTGCGCTTCCTGCGCGGCGGCACGTTCGACATCTTCGGCAAGACCGAGGAGCGCAAGATGGAACGCCAGCTGATCGAGGACTACTTCAGGACGATCGAAGGTCTGCTCGGCAAGCTCGACCGTTCCAACGTGGACCTCGCGGCGGAGATCGCGTCGATTCCGGAGCACATCCGCGGCTACGGCCACGTCAAGGAAGACCACCTGCACAAGGCCAAGGCGCGCGAAGCGGAGCTGCTGAAGGAATGGAGCAATCCGTTGCGGATCGTGAAGGTGGCGTAAGGCGTGGCGTGATGCGCCGGCGCATGCGTGAAGGACCCCGCTTCGGCGGGGTTTTTCATTTGCGTCGCCGCGAACGCAAGTCTCGTAGCCCGGGTAAGCGCAGCCGGGACGGCGGCCGCCGCAAACCTGCCCCGGGTGCACCTTCGGCTCACCCGGGCTACATCCCAGGGCTCTTCATGCGTGGCTTCGCAATGGGCCCGCACCGGGCCTTCAGCTCTGCTGACACTGCGCTGTCAGCAGCCCGCGCGCGACAATGCGCCCATGGACACTGCGCGTCTGAAACGCTTCTGCGCCTCCTTCCCCGCGGCGAAGGAGGTCCTGCACGGCGAGCCGTCGAACATCCTCGTCTATTCGGTCGGCGGCAAGACGTTCGCGTACTTCAAGACCAGCCAGCCCGAACGCTGGCGCTTCAGCTTCCGCGCCACGCCCGAGCGCTTCGTCGAACTCACCGACCAGCCGGGTATCAAACCCGCGCGATGGATGGGGCGCTGGTACTGGGTGACGGTCGTCGATGTGCGCCGCGTGCCGGAGGACTATCTGCGCGAGCTGGTGACGTGGTCGTATCAGCGTGCGCTTGGAACGCTGAGCAGGAAGCGGCGACGGGAGCTGGTGGGTGAGGAGGCCTCGGAAGAGGGCTGGCCGCGCACGCACCTCGCACCGTCATCCCGGCGAAGGCCGGGATGACGTTAGAGAAGGGCGAGGTGAACGGAGGCGAGGATGCCTGGCTCCAAACGCCATAAACAACAACGCCGGCGCAAGGCCGGCGTTGTCGCATTTCAACCAACCACCACCCTCAATCGTTCGCGGTGATGTCCACGTCCTTCGTCTCGCGCAGGAACAGCGAGCCGATCACGAACGTCATCAGCGCGATGATGATCGGGTACCACAGGCCGTAATACATGTTGCCGGTGGCCGCGACCAGGGCAAAGGCGATCGTCGGCAGGAAGCCGCCGAACCAGCCGTTGCCGATGTGGTACGGCAGCGACATCGAGGTGTAGCGGATGCGCGTGGGGAACAGCTCCACCAGCCACGCGGCGATCGGCCCGTAGACCATCGTCACGTAGAGCACCAGGATGACCAGGATCAACAGCACCATCGGCTTGTTGATGCGCGCCGGATCGGCCTTCTCCGGATAACCGCCGGCCGTCAGCGCCTTCTTCAGTTCCGCGCCGAAGGCATCGGTCTTGGCCTTGCTGTCTTCCTTGGAGAGCCCGGCGCCTTCGAAGCCGCCGACTTCCACCGCGCCGACGGTGATCCGCGCGACGCTGCCCTGCGGCGCCGGCTGGATCGTGTACGGCACGCCGGCCTTGGCCAGCGCAGCGGTGGCGATGTCGCACGAGTTGGTGAAGACCTTCTTGCCCACCGGATCGAACTGGAACGAGCACGTCGCCGGATCGGCATGCACCACGGCCGGGGCGTTGGTGCTGGCCTCGGCGATGGCCGGGTTCGCGTAGTGCGTGAGGGCCTTGAACAGCGGGAAGTAGGTCAGCGCGGCGATGAGGCAGCCCGCCATGATGATCTTCTTGCGCCCGATCTTGTCGCTGAGCCAGCCGAACACGATGAAGAACGGCGTGCCGATGGCGAGCGCGGCGGCGATCAGCAGCCACGTGGTAGTGGCGTCCACCTTCAACGACTGCGTCAGGAAGTACATCGCGTAGAACTGGCCCGCGTACCACACCACCGCCTGGCCGGCGGTCGCACCCAGCAGCGCCAGCAGCACGATCTTGCCGTTCTTGGAGAAGAAGCTCTCGGTGATCGGCGCCTTGGACTGCTTGCCCTCGGCCTTCATCTGCTGGAAAAGCGGCGACTCGTTGAGCTGCATGCGGATCCACACCGACACGCCTAGCAGGATGATCGACAGCAGGAACGGAATGCGCCAGCCCCAGCGTTCGAACTCTTCCGTGCCCAGGTAGGTGCGCACGCCCAGGATCACCAGCAGCGACAGGAACAGGCCGATCGTCGCGGTGGTCTGGATGAAGCTCGTATACAGGCCGCGCTTGCCGTGCGGTGCGTGCTCGGCCACGTACGTCGCCGCGCCGCCGTACTCACCGCCCAGCGCCAGGCCCTGCAGCAAGCGCAGGACGATGAGGATGGCCGGTGCGGCGAAACCGATCGACGCATAGTTGGGCAGGATGCCGACGAGGAAGGTCGACAGGCCCATGATGACGATGGTGACCAGGAACGTGTACTTGCGACCGATCATGTCGCCGATGCGGCCGAAGAAGATCGCGCCGAACGGGCGTACCGCGAAGCCCGCCGCGAAGGCGAGCAGCGCGAAGATGAAGGCGCTGGTTTCGTTCAGGCCGCTGAAGAACTGCTTGGCGATGATCGCCGCGAGCGAGCCGTACAGATAGAAGTCGTACCACTCGAACACGGTGCCCAGGCTGGACGCGAAGATGACCTTCTTGTGCCCTTGCGTCAGCGGTACGTCTTTGGAGCTGTTTGCGGTGATGGTGGACACGGTCGTTGCCCCTTAGAAGTTGTACTTCACGTGCGTCTGCAGGCGATTGAGGTCGCCGCGGTCGCCGTTCTCGAGTTCACGCTGGCCCCAGATCAGCTCCGCACCGACATCGAGCTTGGGCAGCGGCGTGTAGATCAGGTTCAAGTGCGCCGACTGCGCGCCCTTGGTGATGCCAAGGCCAGTGAAGTCCGTGTCCTGGTCGTACTCGGCGCGCGAGTAGAACAGGTTCGTGCGCAGCTTCGGACTGAAGACATGGCGCCAGCCGACGAAGCCGGCGATGACGTCGATGTTGTCCAGGCCGCGGTTCGGGTTGGTGTCCGGCGCATCGAGCACGGCGTCGTTGTTGAGCGCCAGGCCGAGGTAACGGCCGATGCCGCTGCCGCCGGTGATCATGTAGCGGATGTCGTCGTTCTTGCCGAGGTTGAACTTGCCCGAGACGCTCAGGCCGTAGCCGGTGCTCTCGTCTTCCACGGCCGGACGCGCCGGCGCGGTCGGCGTGGCGGCGACGCCGGCGGCCTGGTACTTCAGCTGCCGGACCAGGCCCGCGATGCCGAAGTGGCCCCAATCACCCTTGAGCGTGTAGCGCCCGGTGAAATCGGGCATCGGACCGTCGTCGCCGGCGACCTGCGCCATGTTGCCGTTGAACGGCGTGAACACCGTTTCCGGGTTCTCCATCGAGAACGACCACGGACCGTTGGTGTAACGCACCTGCGCCTGGCGCACGAACACCGTGCCTTCCGTCGGGCCGAGGAAGTCGACCGTGTCGGGCAGCGCGGCGGTGTCCTGGAAGTTGCTCCAGGTCTGGCCGGCCAGCCAGTTGTTCCATTGCACGTACGCCTGGCGCAGCGTGAGCGCGTAGGTGTTGGTGGCGATCTCGTTGCCGGTGAAGGCAGTGCTGCCGCCGCCGAACAGGTCGAACTCCAGGTACGCCTTGAGCTTGTCGCCGCTGTCCAGGTCGGTGTCGGCGCCGAACCAGAAGCGCGAGAAGTTCACGCCCATGTCGGTGTCGGTGCCGCCTTCGGCCAGATGCCCGCCGCCGACCGGAATCGCCTTGGGCACGTAAAACAGGCGACCGACCGTGCCGTCGGGAATGTCGCCGTCGTTGGTGTCGGTGACCGAGGCGTCCAGCTTGATGAAGCCGCCGTAGTAGAAACGCGTCCCGGGGTTCGCGTTCGGCGTGATCGTCGTGGTCTGGATCGGCTGCACCTTCGGAGCACCCGCCGTTGCCGTGGCCGGTGCGGCCGGTGTCGCCGGCGCGGCGGCCTGCGCGGTCTTCACTTCGCTGATCTGGCTCTGCTGCTGTTGCTGCTGCGCCACCAGCTGCTGGACCATCGCTTCGAGCTGGGCGACACGCGCCTCCAGCTCCTTTTCTTTCGCCGTTTGCGCGAAGGCCATCCCCGGCAACGCCAGCGCGACCAGCAATGCGGCGGCGAGCGGGCGGCGACGGGGCGTCGCGGCCTTCGACGTCGTGGCAATGCTTGCGGACATGATTCCCCTCCCAAAGGAACGCCGGGCCCGATGCTCGGCTCCAGCGAGCCTGCTGGGCCATCGCACTGCACAACCATTCCCCATTGGTCGTAGACGCAGCCCCGGCGCGGTGCTTTACGACTAACGTCTAAACCCCGCCGGATGAGGCTTAACAGCGAATGCGGCACACTGGCGTGCCGGCCGCCCGCGCGGCGGCGGGAATGCCCTTCGCCCATGACTTCGACGCTGTCCCGGAGCACGCCAATGAACCACCCCGCCACCGTCTATCCGATCGATCCGGACTTCGCCGCCAAGGCCCGCGTCACGCGCGAGGACTACGAGCGCCAGTACGCCGAATCGGTGAAGGATCCGGAGGCGTTCTGGGGCAAGGTCGCCAAACGGCTGGACTGGTTCGTCGCGCCCACGAAGATCAAGGATGTCAGCTACAACCTCGATGATTTCCACATCCGCTGGTACGAGGACGGCGAGCTCAACGCCAGCGTCAACTGCCTGGACCGCCACCTCGCCGAACGCGGCGACAAGACCGCGCTGATCTTCGAGGCCGACGATCCGGCCAAGCCCGCCGAGCACGTCACCTACCGCCAGCTGCACGAGCGCGTGTGCAAGCTCGCCAACGCGCTGCGCTCGCTGGGCGTGCGCAAGGGCGACCGCATCACGATCTACCTGCCGATGATCCCGCAGGCCGTGGTGGCGATGCTCGCCTGCGCACGCGTCGGCGCGATCCACTCGGTGGTGTTCGGCGGTTTCGCGCCGCAGTCCATCGCCGACCGCGTCGCCGACTGCCAGAGCAAGCTCATCATCACCGCCGACGAAGGCTTGCGCGGCGGCAAGAAGGTGCCGCTGAAGGCGAATGTGGACGCCGCGCTGAAGATGCCCGGCACCAACACGGTCGAGACCGTGCTCGTCGTGCGCCACACCGGCTCGGCGGTGGACATGCAGATGCCGCGCGACCGCTGGTATGACGCTGTCGTCGACGACCAGCCGGCCGAATGCGCACCCGAACGCATGAACGCGGAAGACCCGTTGTTCATCCTCTACACCTCCGGTTCCACCGGCAAACCCAAGGGCGTGCTGCACACCACCGGCGGTTATCTCGCCTACGCCAGCTACACGCACGAGACGGTGTTCGACCTGCGCGAGGACGACATCTACTGGTGCACCGCCGACGTCGGCTGGGTCACCGGCCACAGCTACATCGTCTACGGCCCGCTGGCCAACGGCGCCACCGCGCTGGTGTTCGAAGGCGTGCCGAACTACCCGAGCGTGTCGCGCTTCTGGGAAGTGATCGACAAGCACAAGGTCACGATCTTCTACACCGCGCCCACCGCGATCCGCGCGCTGATGCGCGACGGCGACGAGCCGGTGCAGAAGACCTCGCGCGCCTCGCTGCGCCTGCTGGGCACCGTGGGCGAGCCGATCAATCCGGAGGCGTGGCGCTGGTATTACGAAGTGGTCGGTGATTCACGCTGCCCCATCGTCGACACGTGGTGGCAGACGGAAACCGGCGGCATCCTCATCACGCCGCTGGCGGGGGCGATCGACCTCAAGCCCGGTTCCGCGACCAAGCCCTTCTTCGGCATCCAGCCCGCGCTGGTCGACGCCAACGGCACGCGCCTGGAAGGCGAGGCCGAGGGCAACCTGGTGCTGCTGGATTCCTGGCCGGGCCAGATGCGCACCGTTTACGGTGACCATCAACGCTTCATCGACACCTACTTCCGCACGTACCCGGGCACGTACTTCACCGGCGACGGCTGCCGTCGCGACGCCGACGGCTATTACTGGATCACCGGCCGCGTGGACGACGTCATCAACGTCTCCGGCCACCGCATCGGCACGGCGGAAGTGGAAAGCGCGCTGGTCTCGCATCCGAAGGTCGCCGAGGCGGCGGTGGTCGGCTTCCCGCACGACATCAAGGGGCAGGGCATCTACGCCTACGTGACGCTGATCGCCGGCGAGGTGCCGACCGATGAACTGCACAAGGAGCTGATCGCGCACGTGCGCAAGGAGATCGGCCCCATCGCCACGCCGGACCATCTGCAATGGGCGCCGGGCCTGCCGAAGACGCGTTCGGGCAAGATCATGCGCCGTATCCTGCGCAAGATCGCCGAGAACGCGCCGGACCAGCTGGGCGACACCAGTACGCTGGCGGACCCCAGCGTGGTGGAATCGCTGGTGAAGGAACGGCGCGTGCCGTGAGGCGCGGCTGACGATTCTGCGCAGACAGCGTATCTGGCACGCTGCGTCATCCCCGCGAAGGCGGGGATCCAACTCGAACCGCGTCACACCCGCCGGAGAGCGGAGTCGACTCTGATACCTGGATTCCCGCCTTCGCGGGAATGACGAGCCAACCCCATGCCCACACTCCTCATCGCCGACGACCACCCGCTGTTCCGCGAAGCCCTGCGCGGCGCGGTCGCGCGCGTGCTGCCCGACGCGCAGCTGCGCGAGGCCGACAGCGTCGAGGCGCTCTACACGCTGGTCGAAGCCGAGCCGGACGCCGACCTGCTCCTGCTCGACCTCAACATGCCCGGCGCGCAGGGCTTCAGCGCGCTGGTGCACCTGCGCGCGCTGCATCCGCAGCTCCCCATCGTGGTGGTGTCCGCGCGCGAGGAACCCACGGTGATGCGTCGCGCGCTCGACCACGGTGCGGTCGGCTTCATTCCAAAATCCGCCGACGCGGCGACGCTGGGCGAAGCCATCACGCGCGTGCTCGACGGCGACCGCTGGGCGCCGGCGGTGGCGTTGTCCGCGCCGGCCGCGCATGCCGACGAGCACGACGCCGCGCAACGCCTGCGCGACCTCACGCCGCAGCAGTTCCGCGTGTTGCAGATGCTCGGCGCGGGTCTGCTCAACAAGCAGATCGGCTACGAGCTGGGCGTGTCGGAGGCCACCGTGAAGGCGCACGTCACCGCGATCCTGCGCAAGCTCGGCGCCAGCAACCGCACCCAGGCGGTGCTGATCGCAGGCCGCCTCGCGCTGGACCCCAGCGCGATCGTGCCCCCGCCCGAAGAAGTCGACTGACCCGCTCCGCGACGGCGCCTTGCCCGCCCCGGGTGTAGGCTCCGCACCATGCGCCCGTCGCGCCCCATCGCCGCATTGCGCCCCTTCGTGCAGGCCGTCTGGTCGCGTGAGGCTTCCTTGCATGTGGCGCCGCATCGCGAACACGTACTGCCGTCCGGCACGATGCACCTGTCGGTTCGCCTCGACGCGCCGTTGCGGCTCTATCGCGATGCGTCCGATGCGCACGGCCGATGCGCGGGTACGGCGACGCTGGCCGGGGCACGCGACGGCTTCTACGCGAAACACGCCGATGGCGCTGCGTCCGTCGGCGCGGTACTGCGTCCCGGTGCGATGCAGGCGCTGTTCGGTTGCGATGCCGATGCACTGCACGGGCAACACGTCGCGCTCGAAGACCTGTGGAATCCGCTCGACGTGGAGCGCCTGCGCGATCGCGTGGCGTGCGCGGACGGCGTAGAGCACCGGGCGATCGTGCTGCAGCAGGCGCTGCTTGCGCAGGTGCGGCCGATCCGCGCCATGCATCCGGCCATCGCCCGCGCGATGCAGACGTTGCGTCAAGGTCGGCTCGTGCGCGAGACCGTGGCCGACAGCGGCCTCAGCCATCGCCATTTCCTCCTGCGCTTCCGCGCCGCGACGGGGCTGTCGCCGAAGGAGTACGCGCGCGTCCTGCGCTTCCGGCGCGCGCTCGCGCTGATGCCGGAGCGCGCGCTCGCCGACGTCGCGTTCGCCGCCGGCTACAGCGATCAGGCGCACCTGGCGCGCGAATTCCGTGCGCTCTCGGGACTTACGCCGCAGACATACCGGGCCGGCAATCCGGCCGGTGGCCGCCACGTTGAGGTCAATTTCCTTCAAGACCGTAGCGGCACCGCGCGATAGCGTGGGCCACCTTCATTGCGGAGACCGACCATGAGCACCCGTGAGCTGTTCGCGTACCTGTGCGTGCCCGATGCCGATGCGGCCGTCGCGTTCTATCGCGAGGTCTTCGACGCGCAGGAAACACTGCGCCTGGTCGACAGCGGCGGACGCGTGGGGCATGTCGAAGTCACGCTGGCCGGCACCACGCTGATGCTGTGCGAGCCGTACCCCGAGTACGGCATCGCGCCGCCGCAGGCGTCGGCACCGTCGTGCGTCACATTGCATGTGCATGTGGACGACGCCGATGCGGTGATCGCGCGCGCCCTGGCCCGCGGCGGCGAGTTGGTGATGCCTGCGCGCGACCAGTTCTACGGCGAGCGCTCCGGCGTGGTGCGCGACCCTGCGGGCCATCGCTGGAACATCGGCCACAGCATCGAGGACGTGACCGCACAGGAGATGCAGCGGCGTTTCGTCGCGCTCACCGAGCCGTGCTGACCCACGCATCCCGCTGAACCGCAGCCTGCACCGATCACGTCCGATCCACGCCGTCTGGCGTACTGCTGCAGACCGATTCCGTAGCGGATGCGCGCCGTGAATGCCGTGAGAAAAGCCATCGCCTTCGCACTGTTTGCAAGCCTGGCCGGCTGCGGCGGTGAGGCCCAACTGCGTGGCGGCGAAGACACCGGGAAGAAGCCGACGCTCGCGGCGCCGGAATCCTCCGCGATTCCCACCGTGCACATCGCGCCCGCGAAGGGATGGGGCGTGGGCGAGATGCCGGTGCCGGCCGCGGGCCTTGAAGTGAAGGAATTCGCGAGCGGCCTGGATCACCCGCGCTGGCTGTACGTGCTGCCCAACGGCGATGTGCTGGTCGCCGAGAGCAACGCACCGCCGGGCAAGCGTGGCATCGGCGGGATCAAGGGCAAGGTGATGGGATCGGTGATGAAGCGTGCCGGCTCCGGCGTGCCCAGCGCGAACCGAATCACGTTGCTGCGCGATGCCGACGGCGATGGCGTCGCGGAAACGCGCTCTGTCTTCGCGCAGGGACTCAACTCGCCCTTCGGCATGGCGCTCGTCGGCGACACGTTGTACGTGGCCAATGCCGATGCGCTGGTGAGATTCGCGTACACCACGGGGCAGCAGCAGGCCAGCGCCGCCCCGCAGAAGGTGCTCGACCTGCCCGGCAGCGGCGACCAGCTCAACCATCACTGGACCAAGAGCCTGGTGGCCTCTGCGGACGGCAAGCAGCTGTTCGTCGGGGTGGGCTCCAACAGCAACATCGCCGACAACGGGATGGAGGCGGAGATCGACCGCGCCGCCGTGCTCGTCATCGATCCGGCCACGGGCTCGCGGCGCGTGTTCGCGAGCGGGCTGCGCAATCCCGTTGGATTGGCATGGGAGCCGAACACCGGCGCCCTGTGGGCCGTGGTGAACGAGCGCGACGAACTGGGCAGCGATCTGGTGCCCGACTACCTCACGCGCGTGGATGCCGATGCGTTCTACGGCTGGCCTTACAGCTACTGGGGCCAGCACGTCGACGCGCGCGTGAAGCCGCAGAAGCCGGACCTGGTGGCGCGTGCGCGCGTGCCGGATTTCGCGCTGGGTTCGCACGTGGCGCCGCTGGGGCTGACCTTCGCGCGCGGGCAGAAACTGGGCGACGGTTACGCCGACGGCGCCTTCGTCGGATTGCACGGCTCCTGGAACCGCAAACCGCTGTCGGGCTACAAGGTGGTCTTCGTGCCGTCCGCGAATGGACAACCCCGCGGCACGATGGTGGACGTGCTCACCGGCTTCCTCGATGCGCAGGAGAACGCGCGCGGTCGCCCGGTCGGCGTGGCGATCGCACGCGACGGTGCGCTGCTGGTCGCCGACGACGTCGGCAACGCCGTGTGGCGCGTGAGTGCTTCGCGCTGAGGGTCACACCTGCACGGCCTGACGCTGCGCGGCGAGGAAGGCGCGCAGCGAGGCCGGTTTCACGGGCTTGGTGAGCACGCGGCAGTTATGCTCGCGCGCGGCGAGCTTGAGCGCGTCGCTGCCGTCGCCGGTCAGCAACGCGGCGGGCAGAGGACGTCCGCATTGCGAACGCAGCGAATCGATCACGCCGAGCCCATCGAGACGGTCGTGCAGGTGATAGTCCACCAGCGCCACGTCCGGATGCTCGGACAACAGCGCCAGCGCTTCGTCGGCATTGGCGGCGGTGAGCGGCACCACGCCCCAGCGTTGCAGCAGACTGCGCATGCCGTCGAGGATCTCGCGATCGTTGTCCACGCACAGCACGCGCAGTCCGGCCAATGAATCGCCGCCCATCACCAGGTGCGGCTCGGGCGTCGGCGCGGCGTACATCGTGCGTCCGAAGGGCACGGTGATCGAGAACACGCTGCCGATGTTGACGCGCGATCGCACGCGCAACGGGTGTTCGAGCGTGCGCGCGACGCGTTGGCAGATCGACAGGCCCAGGCCGAGGCCGCGCTCGCCCGCAGTGCTGGGCTGCTCGAAGCGGCGGAACTCGTCGAAGATCTGCGACAGGTGATGCTCGGAAATCCCGGGCCCCGTATCCCACACCTGCAATTCCACCGCGCCATCGCGCACGCGAGCGGCGATCAGCACGCCGCCTTCGCGCGTGTAGCGCAACGCGTTGGCCAGGAAGTTCTGCAGCGCACGCCGCAGCAGGCGGCGGTCGCTGCGCACCGGACGCGGTGTGTCCGGCGCGCGCACGCGCAGTTGCAGACCACGGCTGGCGGCCACCGGCGCGTACTGCGCCACGAGCTCGCGCAGAAGCTCGTTGACGTCGAAGTCGGTGATCTCGATGCGCAGTGCGCCGGCATCCAGGCGCGAGATGTCGAGCAGACCGTCGAGCAGGTCCTCGGCGGCGCGCAGCGAGGCGTCGACGCGTTCGGCCAGGTGCGCCTGCTCCACGGCGTCCGGCGTCTCGCGAAGCGCGCTTGCGAACAGCCGTGCGGCGTTTAGCGGTTGCAGCACGTCGTGGCTGATCGCGGCGAGGAAGCGCGTCTTGGACTGCTGCGCCGCTTCGGCTTCGCGCGTGCGCAGTTCCACGCGCTGCTCCAGCGTTTCGTTGACTTCGCGCAGGCCCTGTTCGGCGCGCTTGTAGTCGGTGACGTCGCTGTAGGTGGTGACGTAGCCGCCGGGCAGCGGGCGACCGCGCATTTCGATCACCTGTCCGTTGGCGCGCACGCGTTCGAACACATGCGGCGCGCCGGCGCGCAGGTGGGCGAGGCGACGACGCACCTGGTCCTCGATGCTGCCCGGTCCCATTTCGCCACGCTCGGCATTCCAGCGGATGAGGTCGTTCACCGGCCGACCGACATAGAGCATGCCGTCGGGGTACTCGAACAGCTCCTGATAACGCCGGTTCCAGGCGACCAGGCGCATCTCCGCGTCGACCACGCTCACGCCCTGGCTGATGTTTTCCAGCGTGGTGGAAAGGATCTGGCGATTGAAGCGCAGCTCCTGGTTCGCCTCGTCGAGCAGCGCGACCACTTCGCCCAGCTCCATGCCCGAGCCGCGCAACGCGGTGGTGAGCGTGAGGCGCGCCGACGCCGCGCCGATCGCGGAGGCGAGCAGGCGCTCGGTGAATTGCGCGAGCGCGCGGTCGGCGGGTTGTTCGGGCTGCCATGCGCGGCCCTGTTGCTGGGCGTATTCCTCGAATGCACGACGCGCATGGCGCTCGCCGACGATGCGCTCGGCCAGCGCGAGCAGTTCGCCGCCGCGAACGCTGCCGGCCCAGCCACCGGGACCGAGCGCGGGGCGCTGCACGTAGGGATCGAGGAAGGGCGCGGCGAGCAGCTGCTCCTGCAGTCGCGGGCGCTGTCGCACCGACACGAAGAGGAACACGCCGACATTGAACAGCAGCGACCAGAACGTACCGTGCGTGAGCGGATCCCACCCGTGCAGACCGAACAGCTGCTCCGGCCGCAGCCAGTCCACGCCGAGCGGGCCCTGCTCGATCCAGCCGCTGCCAAACCAGCCACCGCGCGCCAGCGCCGGCAACAGCAGCGTGTAGAGCCACAGCACCGTGCCCGCGAACAGACCGGCGAATGCGCCCGAACGGCTCGCGCCCCGCCAGTACAGGCCGCCGATCAGCGCCGGCGCGAACTGCGCCACCGCCGCGAACGCCAGCAGTCCGTGCTGCGCGAGCGTGTCCTCGCCTTCGGCGTAGTAGGCCGAGCCGCGGTGATAGCCGTAGGCCATCATCGCCAGCACGAAGATCGTGATGCGACGCACCCACAGCACCTGCTTGTCGATGCCCTGGCTCTCGTGCAGTGCACCGCCGCGCAGCAGCAGCGGCATGACCAGATCGTTGCTCACCATCGTCGCCAGCGCCACGCTGGCGACGATCACCATGCCCGTGGCCGCGGAGAACCCGCCGATGTACACGATCAGCGCCAGCGTCTCCTGTTGCAGCGCGAGCGGCAGGGCGAGCACGTAGGTGTCCGGCGATGCACCGCTGCCGGCGAGCAGCGATTGCCCCGCCAGCGTGATCGGCACCACCAGCAGCGAGATCAGCACCAGGTAACCGCCGAACAGCCAGCGGGCCGGGCGCAGGTCGGACGGGTCCTGGCATTCGACCACCGCGACGTGGAACTGGCGCGGCAGGCAGACGATGGCGGTGAAGGCCAGCAGCGTCTGCGCGACGAATCCCGCCGGCAGCCCCGGCGCCATCACCACCGGCGCGGCCTGCACCATGCGTTCCATCAGGTTGCCCGTGCCCGGCAGGTGCATCAGCGCGAACAGGCCGATGGCGAGGAAGGCCAGCAGCTTCACCAGCGATTCCAGCGCGATCGCCAGGACCATGCCGCGATGGTGCTCGGTCGCGTCGATCTGGCGTGTGCCGAACAAGATCGCGAACGCCGCCAGCAGCAGCGCCACGTAGAACGCGGGGTCCGAGAGCAGCCCCGCATCGCTGGGGACGTCGGCCAACACCTCCACGCTCATCGCCACCGCTTTGAACTGCAGTGCGACGTACGGGACAGCCGCGGTCAACGCCACCGCCGCGACCAGCGCCGCCAGCCCCGGTGCACGGCCGTATCGCGAGGAGAGGAAGTCGGCGATGGAAACGATGCGGTGCTCGCCGGAAATCAGCACCAGCCGCTCCAGGATCCGCCAGCCGAAGGCCAGCATCAGCAGCGGCCCCAGGTAGATCGGCAGGAAGCCCAGGCCCGTGCGCGCGGCCGTGCCCACCGCGCCGTAGAACGTCCACGAGGAGCAGTACACCGCCAGCGCGAGCGAATAGACGGCCGGCCGCAGCCAGCGCGCGCGCGGCGTGGTCTCGCGCTGGTCGCCGAAATAGGCGACCGCGAACAGCACGCCGACGTAGCCCGCCGACACCAGCAGCAGAATCCAGCCCGGAATCACGTAAGGCCCGCCTCGCAGGTAGACATGGCGAGTGTAGAACGCCGGCGGCGGCCAGGCGCGGCCCCGGCGCCCGGCCGCCCTACATCAGCGAATCGGCCAGCCGCGCCATGCCCTCCACGCTGCGGTGCCAGCGCGGCCGGCGGCGCCAGTCGTGCAGGTCCAGCCACTGGGCGTCGGCGAGGTAATCGCGCTCCACCTCGTGCAGGCGCGCCACCACGGCGGGGTCGTAGCACAGCAGGCCGGCCTCGGCGTTGAGCGCAAAGGAACGGAAATCGAGGTTGATCGAACCGATCAGCGCCACCTCGTCGTCCACGCTCAGGTGCTTGGCGTGCAGGAAGTGCGGCCGGTACAGCGCGATGCGCACGCCGGCCTTGAGCAGCTCGTCGTAGTACGAACGCTGCGCCCAGCGCGTCATGCGCTGGTTGTTGCTCATCGACAGGACCAGCTGCACGTCGATGCCCGACAGCGCCGCCACGCGCAATGCACCCAGCGTCATGTCGTCAGGTACGAAGTAGGGCGTGACGAGCACCACGCGCTTGCGAGCGCGCTGCACCAGCGCGACCACCACGTTGCGTGCGTTCTCGAACGGATACGCCGGGCCGCTCGGCAGCAACTGCGCCGGTGTGCTGCCTTCGACGAGGGTGGGGAATTCGCCGATCACCAGCCGATCGCCCGTCTCGATCAGCCAGTCGCTGGCGAACAGCGCCGCGATCTGCCGCACCACCGGGCCTTGCACGCGCGCGACAAGCTCACGATTCGGACGCTCGCGCACGAACTCCGCGTCGGCGAGGTTCTGCGAACCGATGTAGCCGATGCGCCGGTCGATCAGGGCGAGCTTGCGATGGTTGCGCAGGTCCATGCGCGAGAGGCTGCGCCAGCGCAGTCCGCCGGCGAGCATCGCGCGTACGTCGACGCCGGCCTGGCGCAACGGCCGGGCGAACGCGCGCAGGCCGGGCTTGGCGCCCACCGCGTCGAGCAGCAGCCGGCAGCGCACGCCGCGCGCACTGGCGCGCATCAGTGCCGCCGTCACCGCCTGGCCGACGTGGTCGTCGAACATCAGGTAGTAGAGCAGGTGGACTTCGTCCTGCGCGGCGTCGATATCGGCGATGAGCGAAGCCAGCGACGCGTCGTAATCGTCCAGCAGCGCGACCGTGTTGCCGTGCATCGGCATGAAATCGCCCAGGCGTTCGGCCAGTCGCGCGATGTCGGCCGACATGCCGTGCGCCGCCGGCGTCCAACGCAGCATGGACAGGTCGCGCTGGCGGTCGCGGATCAGCTGCGACGCCAGTGCCTGACGCTGCCGGCGCTGCTTCGCCAGCCATGGGTGGCCAAGCAGCAGATAAAGCGGCAGCCCGAACAGCGGCAGGAAGCCGACCAGCAGCAGCCAGGTGCGCGCCGCCGCGGGCGGACTCTTCACCGGAATCCACGCCAGTGCGGCGAGGCGGATCAGCCAGTCGAGCAGCAACAGCCAATAGCCCGGGTGCAGTTCGATGCCCATGGGCGGCATTGGAGCATGAGACCGGGATGCCCGCATCGGGCCGGAAAACGTGCTGATCCTGCCTGCGAATTTCTCACGTGGCGGCCTTCGCGTTGCTCGATCAGCCTGCGGGACCCTCACACGACATGAAGATTCATGGATAAGGCAAAGTGGGCTGACCGGGGACACCTATTGCGCATCGGCCCGGCGCAAGGCCAGTGGACACGTTGCGTCGGCGCCTCGCGCCTGGGCAGCGTGGAGTTCCACGGGCAGGAGCTGTCGATCTGGATCCAGATGCGCGGCAGCGCCTGGGTCGAGGCGAAGGAAGGCCGCTTTTACCTGCGCGCCGGCGACTGGATCGCCTTCGCCCGCGATTCCGCCCCGCTCGTCCAGGCCGACGCGCAGGGCGTGTGCATCGGCATTGCCGTGTCGGACGAAGCGCTCAAGGCCATGACGCGCTTCGGCAGCTTCGACCTTCACGTCGGCCTTGGGCAGGTGCCGGCGGCGCAGGCGCGGTCGATCGCGCGCGCGTGGTACCGCGCCGCACGCCACACC
Organism: Lysobacter sp. MMG2; assembly: GCF_016735495.2. Classification (GTDB taxonomy): domain Bacteria; phylum Pseudomonadota; class Gammaproteobacteria; order Xanthomonadales; family Xanthomonadaceae; genus Lysobacter_J. The sequence goes on along the minus strand of NZ_JAERQY020000003.1, from coordinate 193,479 downwards.
GAAGCCACGGCCGGCGCGACGGGCTACCAGGCGCGCGTGCGCTCGCTGCTGCTGGCATTGGAGGCCATGCAGGGCGACGACCGCAGCCGCATCCCGCAATGCCCGGGGGCCTCGCTGGCCCGCAAGCGCCAGGTGTTCGAGCGCATGCAGCGCGCCCGACTGTTCATGGAAGGCAACTGCGACCGCATCATCCGCGTCTCCGAACTGGCCGAACGCACCCAGTTCTCCATGTGGTACTTCTCCAAGGTGTTCCACCGCCTGTACGGCGAAAGCCCGCAGGCCGCCTGCGCCAACCTGAGGTTGCGACACGCGGCGAACCTGCTGTCGACCACACCGATGACCATCGGCGAGGTCGCCATCGCCAGTGGCTTCGACAACAACTGCAGCTTCGCCCGCAGCTTCCGCGCGCATTTCGGCATGACCGCGTCGGACTATCGAAACTCGATCGCACACAGCGAACAGCCCACTGCGCAAATGTGCGCCCCTTCGCGCGCAAACCACATTGCCGCGAGTCGCGAGCGCGTCCGCTACGCACGGGAAACCGTCGCGGCGCACTCGGGCCATAAGGTTTCGTAGCGCTTTAACGCGCCCATAACAGATATCTGGAGAGAGAAATGAAGCATCGTAGTTTGCGCACCGCCGTGCGCGTCGGCCTGCTGCCGGCGGGCATCGCGGTCGCGCTGTCGCCGGCGTTCGCCATGGCGCAGGAATCTGGCAAGGACGCGACCACGCTGGACAGCCTCGTCGTCACGGGTTCGCGTATTCGCAGCACGGATGTCGAAACCCAGCAGCCGGTCATCAGCCTGACTCGTGCAGAGATCCAGAAGCAGGGCTTCACCAGCATCGCCGACATCGTGCAGAACATTAGCGCCGCAGGTACGCCGGCAATAAGCCGCGCGGACGCACTTTCGTCGGGTGAGGAGACGGGCGGCCAATACGTCGACCTGCGCAATCTCGGGCCCGAACGTACCTTGGTGCTGATCGACGGCAAGCGAATGGGCATTACGTCCGCGGGCTACTCGGATCTCGCCTCGATCCCGACTTCGATTGTCGAGCGTGTCGAAGTGCTGACGGATGGCGCATCTGCGATCTACGGCTCCGATGCCATTGCAGGTGTGATCAACATCATCACCCGCAAGAACTTTGATGGCGCCGAGGCCAGTGCGTATCTTGGGCAGTACGATCAGGGCGATGGATCAAAGCAGGTCTACAACTTCCTGATCGGAAGCTCCGGTGAGCGCAGCGCCGTAGCGTTGGGCGTCGAATACAGCAAGGAAGATCCGGTCCTGGCAAAGGATCGTGAGTTCAGTGCACATCCCATGGGACCAAGTCATCCTGTGCCGGACATCTACAACGGCCGTATCCGTGCAAACGGTTGGAGCGCTACGACGCAGAAGGGCCGCATGATCGACGGCGACGGCACCAGCTGGACGGTGAATCCGAATGGAGATCCGACGAACTTCGCCGACTTTCATGTTACCGATCCGCTGCACGACTATGCCAATACGAATCAGCAGATGTTTCTCCAGACCGGTCTGGAACGCCGCTCACTGTTCGCCAATGGCCGCTTCGATGTGAACGATTCGGTCGCGTTCAAAGCGGACGCGCTATACACGCATCGCGAGACGCTGCAACAGATTGCTGGGTACCCGTACCAGTCGTCTGTATACGGCACGCCGCTTTCCGCTGACAGCTACTTCAATCCGATCGACGAAGATGTCGACTTCCTGCGTCGCACATGGGAAGTGCCGCGCCAGACGCGTTCGGAACTCACCACCTATCGCTTTACCGGTGGCTTCGAAGGTAGCTTCGAAATCGCCGACAAGCCGTGGGACTGGGACATTGGCTACCTCTATAACCAGAACAAGGGCGTTAAAACCGGCACGGGGAATCTGTTCCTGCCGAACGTCGAGAATGCCGTAGGCCCATCGTTCCGAGGGCGGGACGGCGCGATACATTGCGGCTCGCCGGGAGCGGAAATCGAGGGATGCGTGCCGTGGAATCCGCTCGCCGCATACGGCATGAATGCGCCCGGATCGCTCACCTCCGATGGGGCGCTGCGCGCCTACCTCTTCCCGACAAGCCATGGCACTTCGGATACGGAAACGACCGTTTACTCGGCCAACATTTCCGGGGTACTGGCTGAATTGCCGGCTGGCGACCTCAGCATGGCGACGGGTGTCGAACACCGTCGCGAGCAGGCGCTGTTTGAGCCGGACGCGATGGACCAGTCTGGACTGACCACCGATCTCGCCGGAAGCACGACCAGCGGCGGTTACTCGCTGGATGAGGTCTATCTCGAATTCCTCATTCCCGTCCTTGCAGACCTGCCAGGGGCCAAAGAGCTCACCTTCAACGTAGCGGGGCGCTATTCCGACTACAGCACCTTCGGCGACACGGTGAACAGCAAGTTCGGGCTGAAGTGGAAGCCGGTTGACGACCTGCTGGTCCGCGGTACCTACGCAACCGGCTTCCGTGCACCGACCGTTAGTGATCTGTATGGCGGAACGACGGAGACGTTCGACAATCTGACTGACCCTTGCGATAGCAGCTTCGGTGCCGCGAGCCGCAATCCTTCCGTGGCCGCCCGCTGCGCTGCGGATGGCATTCCGAGTACCTTCCGACAGGAAGCCTCGGGAGGGGTGGCCGCGACCGGACCGGGTACGCAGACGAACTACACGTACTTGTCCGGATCCAATCCCAATCTCACTCCGGAAACCTCCAAGAGCTATACGTTTGGTCTGGTGTGGAGCCCCAGCTTCGCCGAGGGGCTCAACGTTAGCTTGGACTGGTGGAAGATCCACATTGACAATGTGATTGCTTCCGAAACGGTCACCTCAATCCTGAATCAGTGCTACCTGCTCGGCATTGAGGCGTCGTGCGACCGATTCGAACGTGCGGGAGGCGGCAATAGGAACGTCCTGAAGCGCTACCAGGTGATTGATGCTACCCGTACGCTCATCAACGGCGGCTATCAGGAAACGGCCGGCTACGATTTCGCGCTGAGCTATAAGCTGCCGGAAACCTCCTTCGGCCAGTTCAAGATCGACTGGAAGTCGACGTATGTCGATTACCTCGAGTACAAGCGCGACAACGAAGACGTGACGCCCGTCCAGCAGTACAACGGCTGGGCAGACAGTGAAGGTGTCAACTATCGCGTGCGTTCCAACCTCGGTATGGGGTGGACGCTTGGCGATTGGAGCGCGAACTGGAACATGCGCTATTACTCGGGCGCGAAGGAAGCGTGTGCTTACGACGAATCTTGTGACAATCCCGGGTTTGTCTCGTCGTACACGCAGGCGCAGGCAGTGCGCAACTTCGGATCGAACACCTTCCACGACATGCAGGTGTCCTACCACACGCCTTGGAATGCAACGGTTGCCATCGGTGCCAACAACGTGTTCGACCACGAAGGTCCGATCATGTACAGCAAGCCGGACAGCAGCTTTGTCTACAACGGCGGCTTCGACATTGGCCGGTTCTGGTACCTGAAGTATCAGCAGAGCTTCTGATACTGCAGGCGACTCCTGCAGATGACGGCTCCACTACGGCCCCGAAAGGGGCCGTAGTGCTTTGATCGGGAGGTTGGTCGAGACCACGCGGCCTGTTGCCGACTGCGAAGCTATGCTTGGACGCACGGGCTGACCTAGGATCTGCGCACAACAAAAACCCCGCCTCGCGGCAGGGTTTTCGTTTGCTGCAACCAACAAGCCGGAAGGCGGCTTACTTGATCTTGCCTTCCTTGTAGATCACGTGCTTGCGAACGACGGGGTCGTACTTCTTGACCTCCATCTTGTTCGGCGTGTTCTTCTTGTTCTTGTCGGTGGTGTAGAAGTGGCCGGTGCCGGCCGAGGAGATCAGGCGGATCTTGTCGCGCTTGGAAGCCATGGGTCAGTTCTCCTCAGATCTTCTCGCCGCGAGCACGCAGGTCGGCGAGGACGGCATCGATGCCATTCTTGTCGATGGTGCGCAGGGCGGCACTGGAAACACGCAGCTTCACCCAACGGTTCTCCGAAGCGACCCAGAAGCGGCGCTCGTGGAGGTTGGGAAGAAAGCGGCGGCGGGTCTTGTTCATAGCATGCGAGACGTTGTTGCCAGTCGTCGTTCGCTTGCCGGTTACTTGGCAAATACGGGCCATACGCACCTCGAAAGGTAAATGGTGTCTCCCTTGGCCAGGGAGGCGGCGGCCCCTCCGCGTCCGGACCTCCGGAAGCGATGCACGATGCGGGTGGTGAATCCTGGCTGCCGGCGGCGGGACGGAATCGTGCTTCCGGACCCCGCCCGGTCGAGTCCTGACGGACAGACCGGACGCAGCGAGCCGGGCATTATGCCGCGCCGCGGCACGATTTGCCAGCCCGTGCGTCGAGCGCGCCGCCGCGCGGGGCAGGCCGAACGCGCTGGGAGGCGGGGAGCCCGCCTCCCGCCAGACGCGGCCGGCGGTCAGCCCGTCTTGGCCCCGGCCGACTTCGCAATGAACGCCCGCACCTGCTCCTCCAGCACCGGCAGCGGCACCGAGCCCTCGCTGAGCAGGGCGTCGTGGAAGGCCTTCACGTCGAACTTCGGCCCCAACGCCTTCTCGGCCTCGGCGCGCAGGCGGACGATGGTGATCTCGCCCAGCTTGTAGCTCAGCGCCTGGCCGGGCCAGGAGATGTAGCGGTCGACCTCGGTGGTCACCTCGTGCTCGCTTAGGGCGGTGCGGTCGCGCAGATAGGCCAGCGCCTGGTCGCGGGTCCAGCCCTTGTGGTGCACGCCGGTGTCGATGACCAGGCGGCACGCGCGCCACATCTCGTAGGTCAGGCGACCGAAGTCCTCGTACGGCGTCTGGTAGATGCCCATCTCCACGCCGAGCTTCTCGCTGTAGAGGCCCCAGCCCTCGCCGTAGGCGGAGATGTAGGTCTCGCGACGGAACGCCGGCAGGTCGCCCTGTTCCTTCGCCAGCGAACCCTGCAGGGCGTGGCCTGGCGCGGATTCGTGCAGCGTCAGCGCCGGCAGGTTGTAGAGCGGGCGCGAGGGCAGGTTGTAGGTGTTCACCCAGTACGTGCCCGCGCCGCCGCGGCCGCTGGTCCAGAACGGCGCGATGTCCGGCGGCACCGGCACGATGGTGAACCGTCCGCGCGGCAGCGTGCCGATCAACTTGCCGATCTCGCCGTCGACGCGCTTGGAGATCCACGCGGCCTTGTCGAGCAACTCCTGCGGCGTGGTCGCGTAGAACTGCTTGTCGGTGCGCAGAAACTTCAGGAAGTCCGCGAAGCTCCCCTTGAACTCGACCTGCTTGATGATCGCGTCCATCTCGGCCTGGATGCGCGCCACTTCCGTCAGCCCGATCTGGTGGATCTCCTCCGGGCTCAGGTCGAGCGTAGTGTATTCGCGGATCTGCTGGCGATAGAACGCCTGGCCGTCCGGCATCTGCTCCGCGCCCAGCGTCTTGCGCGCGTGCGGCACGTAGTCGTTGCGGAAGAACGTCAGCAGCTTCGCGTACGCCGGGATCACGCGATCGCGGATCGCCGCCGCGCCGGCTTCGCGCAGGCGCGCCTGGTCGTCTGCGGAAATCGACGCCGGCATGCGCTTGAACGGCTCGTAGAAGTTCGACTGCTGCGGGTCCTTCACCTCCGCGACGCCCGCGATCGACACGTCACGTCCGTCCAGCACCGCGCGCGGCACGCTGAAACCGCGCGACAGGCCGGCGCGCATGTTGGCGACGTTCTGGTCGAAGTAGCGCGGCACGTCGCGCAGTCGGTCGATGTAGGCCTCGTAGTCGGCGGTCGTGCGCAGCGGCCGGCGCGTCATGAAGCCCAGGTTCGACCAGAACGAGGAGTCCGAGTTGAACGGCATCTCGTACGAACGCAGGCGCACGTCGGCGGCGAGGTTCTCCACCTGTGCGCGGTAGACGGCGTAGTTGACCTTGTTCTGTTCGCCGAGCTGGGCGACGTCGACGCCGTCCAGCTGGCGCAGCACGTCTTCCCACACCTTCAGCCGCGCCTTCTGGCTGGCCGCGTCGATCGACGGCAGCGTGTGGCGGTCGCTGGAGCCGTCATTGTCCTCGTCGGCGGCTCCGGTCTCGGCCTGCCGCCAGGTCCATTCCTTGTCGTAGATGGCCTGGAAGCGGTCGTCGACGGGCCCGGCGAGGGCGGCGGACGAGACAAGGGCGACATGGGCCGACAGCGCGGCCGCGAGCAGGAGGCGTTTCACGGAATTCCCCGGGCGATGGATCGCCGGATGATCGCATCGCGGATGGGGCGATGGCATGGGCCGGAAGCGGGAGCGCGACGAAGGCCGCGGTGGCGGGGCGGATGGACACATTTGGCACAGGGGGCGGGGTGGTGGCGCACCCCAAAGGTTGCCGTCATCGCGGCGGAGGCCGGGACGTAGGTCCGCAACCTTATGGCGTACGGGCACTTCCTCTCCGGCAAACCGCCCCACCGTCATTCCCGCGTAGGCGGGAATCCAGGGACTTTTCACGCCTTCCCGATGCCTGTGAGCAGCACAGCAAAATGGATAGCGCCGCCATGCGGCGGCCAAAGAGACCCAGCTTTCGCTGGAATGACGGGAAGTGTCGGACCGCGTGACAGCCTGGATCCCGGGCCTTCGCCGGGATGACGGCTTCGGAGACGCTTTCCCGATTCCCGATTCCCGATTCCCGATTCCCGATTCCCGATTCCCGATTCCCGATTCCCAACCCGCTCAATGCGTCGCGCGATCCCGCTTCCACCCGCGATGCTTGATGTCCAGGTACAGGCTGTAGGCCGCGGTGAAGGCCGGGAACAGGTTCTGGATCACGCCCACCGAGTCCTGCTTCTGCGAGAACACGAAGTACGCCAGCGTCATCGCGCTGCCGATCAGGCTCATGTACCAGAACAGGCGCGGGATGACCGGCCGCCCGTGCCTGCGCGAGGCGACGAACTGCACCAGCCAGCGGCCGCCGAACATCAGCGCGCCGGTCAGGCCGATGATCTTCCACGGCGACATGTGCAGCCCGGTCCATTCGAGCCACGCGATGGGGTGGTTCATGAAGTCGTATTCCATTGGAACCCCCTGGTCAGACTTCTTCAGTGCGCGTGACCTTGCCGCGTCGGATCAGCCAGGCCACGCCGCGCAGGTCGCTGATGCCCACCAGCGCACGGTTGAGATTGTTGTACTTGGACACGCCCGTCGAACGCGCGCGGTGGTTCACCGGCACGCTCACGGTCTTGTAGCCCGCGCGCTGCATCAGTGCGGGCAGGTAGCGGTGCATGTGGTTGAAGTGCGGAAGTTCCAGGAACGCGGCGCGCTCGAACAGCTTGATCCCGCAACCGGTGTCGGGCGTGTCGTCACGCAGGATGCGCGCGCGGATCGCATTGGCCCACTTCGACGCCCAGCGCTTGCTGCCGCTGTCGCGCCGGTTGACGCGCCAGCCGGCGAACATCTTCACCTCGCCCGTGGACTTCGCGCGCTCGGCCAGCAGCTTCGGAATGTCCGCCGGATCGTTCTGGCCGTCGCCGTCGAGCGTGGCGATCCATTGACCGCGCGCGGCCTTCACGCCATTGCGGATCGCGGTGCTCTGGCCGCTCTGGGTGACGTGGTGCACCACGCGAAGTTCGGGCACCTCGGCCTTGAGCGCGCGCAGCACGTCGAGTGTGTCGTCGCGCGACTGGTCGTCGACGTAGACGATCTCGAAATCGCCGCCGTCCTGCGGCGCGCGGCCGCGCAACGCCGCGGTGATCTCGTGCACCAGCGGCGCCACGTTGTCGCGCTCGTTGAACACCGGGACGACGACGGACAAGTGCGGGGATGCGCTCATGCGTTCGGGCCGAAGTAGTCGCGGCACCAGGCCACGACGCGTGGCAGGCCGGTTTCGATGGAGATGGCCGGATCAAAGCCGAAGGCGTCGTGCGCGCGCTGCGTGTCGGCCATGGTCTGGATCATGTCGCCGGGCTGCATCGGCTTGTACACCTTCTGCGCGGTGACGCCGGCGGCGGCCTCGATCACGGCGATGAAACGCTCCAGCTCCACCGGCGTGTGGTTGCCGAGGTTGAAGACGCGGTGCGGCACTTCGCCTTCCGGCGGGTGGTCGAGCGCGCCGATCACGCCGGCGACGATGTCGTCGACGTAGGTGAAATCGCGCTGCATCTTGCCGTGGTTGAACACGTCGATCGGCCGTCCGGCCAGCACCGCGCGGGAGAACAGCAGCGGCGCCATGTCCGGCCGGCCCCACGGGCCGTACACGGTGAAGAAGCGCAGGCCCGTCGCGCGCAGGCCGTACAGGTGCGCGTAGGTGTGGGCCATCAGTTCGTTGGCGGCCTTGGTGGCGGCGTACAGCGAACGCGGCTGGTCGATGCGCTGGTCTTCGGAGAACGGCGGCGTCGCCGAATCGCCGTACACGGAAGACGAACTCGCGTATGCCAGGTGCCGCACGCCGCGGTGTCGGCACAACTCCAGCATGTTGACGAAGCCGGTCAGGTTGCTGTCGACATACGCGTGCGGGTTGGTCAGCGAATAGCGCACGCCGGCCTGCGCGGCCAGGTGCACCACGCGCGTGGGGCGGACTTCGTCGAACAGCGCGGCCAGGCCGTCGCGGTCGGTCAGGTCGAGCGCGCGGATGTCCACGTCCGGGCACAGCGCGGCCACGCGGTCGCGCTTGATCTTCGGGTCGTAGTAGTCGTTGTAGTTGTCCAGACCGATGACGGTCTCGCCGCGTGCCTGCAGTGCGCGGCAGGTGTATGCGCCGATGAAGCCGGCGGCGCCGGTGACGAGGATGGTGCCGGGGGAAATGTCAGCCATCGGGGTCCCGTGGGGGTGGAGGTCAGTCGGGTTCGGCGTGGAAATCGAAACCCAGGGTCAGTTTGAGGTCCGCCAGTCCCGCGCCCAATGCCGGATCGAGCTCGAAGCCGAAGCCGCTTTCGCCCGACAGTCCGATCGACAGGCCGCAACGTCCGCCCCGGATGTAGAACGTGTGCAGGGTGTCGCGATGCATCGCCAGCCGCTGCTGCACGCCCTTCAGGTAGTCCTGGAGGTCCTCATCCGACCAGTTTCGCGATCCATGTGTCAGATTCGTGTAGGCGTAGCTTTCGCGGTACACGCCGCCGAGGGCGGCGCCGGACGGCGTGGCGCGACGCTCGCCCGCGCGCCAGGTGCGCACGGGCGCCAGGCCGAGCTGGTCGAACAGGGGGCGCAGGTCGTCGCGCGGGTGCATCGCGCGCAGGGAAACCTTGTAGCGGTACGGATTCATGCCGGCCGCCTCGTCCTTACTCGGTGACGGTACCGCGCAGCTTCTCGAGCACGCCTTCCAGCGAGTCGAGGTCGGTGTAGTGGATCACCAGCCGGCCCTTGCCGGCGCGGCCGTGCAACACGTTGACCTTGGTGTTGAGCGACTCCGACAGCTCGCGTTCCAGCGCGGCGATGTCCGCCTGCGGCCGGGCCTTGGCGGCCTTGGGCTTGGCGGCGCTGCTGGTCGGGATCTGGCCGGCGGACAGCTGCTGCACCCGGTGTTCGACCTCGCGCACCGACCAGCCGTGTTCGGCGGCCTGGCGCGCCAGGGCGATCGCCGCCTGCGGCGTCAGCGCCAGCAGGGCACGGGCGTGGCCCATTTCCAGCGAATGGGTTTCCAGCAGGACGCGGATTTCCGCCGGCAGTTCCAGCAGGCGCAGCAGGTTGGACACGGCGGCGCGCGAACGGCCGACGGCCTCGGCGGCCTGGGCGTGCGTCAGGTCGAATTCGTCGATCAGGCGCTGCAGCGCGGTGGCCTCTTCCAGCGGATTGAGGTCCTCGCGCTGGATGTTCTCGATCAGCGCCATCGCGACCACGGTGCGGTCGTCGACTTCGCGGATGACGACCGGAATCTCGTTGAGCCCGGCCAGCTGCGTCGCACGCCAGCGGCGTTCGCCGGCGATGATCTCGTAGCGCTTGCCGCCCAGGTCGCGCACGACGATGGGCTGGATCACGCCCTGCGCCTTGATCGACTCGGCCAGCTCGGCCAGCTTCTCCTGGTCCCAATGCTTGCGCGGCTGGTACTTGCCGGGCGTCAGCGCGTCCACGGGCAGGTGGCGCAGCACGTCGCCTTCCACGGCCTCCAGGGCCGGCGCCTCGGCGGCGGCCTTGGGCCCGAGCAATGCTTCCAGACCGCGGCCCAGGCCGCGCTTCTTGTTGGCTACGCTCATGCCGTCGTCTCCTTAACTTCGGCGCGTGCGGACTTGGCTGCCGTGTCGCGCTCGCGCTGGCGGCGCAGCACTTCGCCGGCCAGGCCCATGTAGGCAATGCCGCCCCGGCTGGCGCGGTCGTAGCCGACGATGCTCTGGCCGTAGCTCGGTGCCTCGGCCAGGCGCACGTTGCGCGGCACGATGGTGCGGAACACGCGATCGCCGAAATGCTTGGTGAGTTCGGCCGAGACCGCGTTGGCGAGGTTGTTGCGCACGTCGAACATGGTGCGCAGCACGCCTTCGATCTCCAGCGCCGGATTGAGCCTGGCCTTGAGCGCTTCGATGGTGTCCAGCAGCGCGCTGATGCCTTCCAGCGCGTAGTACTCGCACTGCATCGGCACGATGATCGAGTCCGCCGCGGTCAGCGCATTGAGCGTGAGCAGCGACAGCGCCGGCGGGCAGTCGATCAGGATGTAGTCGTAGTTGGCGCGCAGCGGGGCGAGCGCGGCCTTGAGGCGCTGCTCGCGGTCGGTGGCGCTCATCAGGCTGATTTCGGCCGCGGTCAGCTCGATGTTGGCCGGCAGCAGGTCGAATTCCTCGGCGGTGCGCTTGAGGATCGACGGGGCCTCGGCTTCGCCCAGCAGCACGTCGCAGATCGAAGTCTCGATCTCGCGCTTGTCGATGCCGCTGCCCATGGTCGCGTTGCCCTGCGGGTCCAGGTCGACCAGCAGCACGCGCTTGGGCGTGCGCGCGAGCGCGGCGGCCAGGTTGACGGCGGTGGTGGTCTTGCCGACCCCGCCTTTCTGGTTGGCGACGGCGATGATGCGGGCCATGCGGCTCGTCCTGGGCTGGTAATGGTTAAGGCGCGGAATGAGGCCGGCGTGGGGCCGGACCGGTGATTATGCCCGGATGGGAACTCGCGCGCGCCTTCGCCGGTAGCTGTATGGGCTCCGGCCATGCGCCTGCGGGCGCGGGCTGCGCCGGATCAAGCACTTGCGACGGTCCCGGTAGACCGACGGTTGCGTCCGGTTTACGAACCTGCCCGGGCGATCACGATCAGATGACGCTCCGCGTCAAGCCCCGGGACCCGCAGCGGATGGGAGCCCTCGACCCGCCAGCCCGGCGGCAGCGCGGCGATCTCGTCGGCCGGGTGCACGCCCTTCATCGCCAGCAGGCGACCGTCGGGCTTGAGCAAGTGGCCGCCCAGTTCCAGGATCAGCGGCAGCGTGGCCAGGGCGCGGGCGGTGATCGCGTCGTACGCGCCGGGCTCGTCCACCGCTTCGATGCGCGATTCGGCCACGCGCGCGCCCGGCAGGCCCAGCTGGCGGATCGCTTCGCGCATGAAGCGCGCCTTCTTGCCGTTGCTTTCCACCAGCGTGACCTTCAGGCCCGGCTTGACGATCGACAGCGGAATCCCCGGCAGCCCCGGGCCGGTGCCCAGGTCGGCCAGGTGCCCGCCGCGCGCGGCCAGCTCGTCCAGGTACGGGTGCATCGCCAGCGAATCGAGCAGGTGCTTGACCACCATCTCGTGCGGATCGCGCACGGCGGTGAGGTTGTAGGTCTTGTTCCAGCGCAGCAGCAGGGCGAGGTAGTCCAGCAGCGGCGCGGCCGCGGTCGGGTCCAGCGCGAGCGCGCGCAGGCCATCGTCCAGGGTGCGGCGCAGCGAGGGGTCGAAGGGGGCGGGGGTGTTCATGCGGTGGAACGGGAATGGGGAATGGGAACGCCCGGGATTCGGGATTCGGGATTGGGGATTCGTAAAAGCGCGCACAGGGTACCTTGGGGGCCGTCGTGCCGCTCCTGACGAATCACGAATCCCGGCTTCGCCACGCCAGCGCACCGAGGTAATCCGGCTCCGGCTGCAATTCGAGCAGCGACCAGTCGCCCGGCGCTCCCAGCGCGGGGTCGCATTCGACCAGGCGCAGACCGTCGGGCGACTCGGCGAAGCGCAGGCGGTGCAGGCCGAAGGAAATGCCGTGCCCGTGCGCCTTGAGCACCGCTTCCTTCGCGCACCACAGGCGCAGGAAGCCGTGGTCGCGCACCGCCGCGGACGGCGCGGCGTGCAGCCAGGCCAGCTCCGGCGCGGTGAAGTAGCGCTGCGCCAGATCGAGCGCACGCGCTCGCGGGCGCAGGTGTTCCAGGTCGATGCCGACCCGCACGCCGTGACCCAGCGCGATCAGCAGGCCGTCGCCGCTGTGGCTCCAATTGCAGTCCCAGGCGCCCAGGGCGCCGCCCAGCCGCGGCCGGCCGCGCGCGTCGCGACCCAGCGGCAAGGCCGGCGGCGGCACGCCCAGCTCCGCGGCCAGCCATTCGCGCGCCAGCGGCTCGGCCGGGGCGCGCGGCGGGTGCGGCCGCCAGGCCCAGCGCACCGGGGTCCGGCACTTCGTTGCGGGTTCGGACAGGGACATGAAACAGTCGTTGGGGAGCCGTGGCGGCCGCCAGCGTAAAGTAACGCCAGGGGAAGCGGCGTCGCCGCAGAACACAGCCAAACGCCAAATGTCCGCGGTCGTCGAATCCACCATCGTCCCGTCCTCGCCCGTGCCCCTTATGCACGGTGCGCCATCGCTTCCCATCGCCTTCGACGAAGGCGGCCACGCCATCGACCGCGCCGCGTTCGCCCGCCACGTGCGCGCGCTGGCCGCCCGGCTTCCGGCCGCGCGCCACGCGTTGAACCTGTGCGAAGACCGCTACCGCTACCTCGTCGCCTTCTGCGCGGTGGCGGTGCGCGGACAGACGACGCTGATGCCGTCCTCGCGCGCGCCGGGCGTGGTCGAGCAGGTGCTGACGCATTACCCGGACAGTTACTGCCTGACCGACGTCGAACTCTCGCCCGCTCCGCCGCACTGCGTGCGCATGCCCGCGGAGCTGGAGGAGCTCGACGGCCCGCCGTTGGCCCTGGATGCGCAGGCGCTCGTCGCGATCGGCTTCACCTCCGGCAGCACCGGCCAGCCGCGCGCCTACACCAAGCGCTGGGACAGCTTCCGCACCAGCACCGCGCAGAACCTCGCCGCTTTCGACGGCCTGCTGCGCGAGGACGTCACCCACGTCATCGCCACCGTGCCGCCGCAGCACATGTACGGCATGGAGATGTCGGTGCTGCTGCCGCTGCTGGGGCCGGTCGCCGTGCATGCGGCGCGGCCGTTGTTCCCGGCCGACGTCGCGCGCGCGCTGCACGATTCGCCGACGCCGCCTCTGCTGATCACCACGCCCGTGCACCTGCGCGCGCTGGTGGCCTCGGGCCTGGACCTGCCGCCACTGGCCGGCATCGTCTCGGCGACCGCGCCGTTGCCGTCGGAGCTCGCCGCGCAGGCTGAAGTGCGCTACGCCTGCGAAGTGCGCGAAGTCTTCGGTTCCACCGAAACCTGCGTGTTCGCTCGCCGTCGTACGGCGCGCGACATCGCCTGGACGCCGCTGCCGGGCGTGCGCCTGGCGCCGCAGCCGGACGGGACCGCCGTGCTTGCACCGCACCTGGCCGAGCCGGTGGTGCTCGCGGATCTGATGGAAATCCACGCCGATGGCCGTTTCGAGCTGCGCGGACGCAACGCCGACCTGCTCGAGATCGCCGGCAAGCGCGCCTCGCTGGGCGACCTCACGCGCAAGCTGCTGGCGGTGCCGGGCGTCGAGGACGGCGTGATGTTCCAGCTCGACGAGGAAGACGCCATCGGCGTGCGGCGCATCGCCGCGCTGGTCGTCGCGCCGACACTGGACGAGGCGGCGATCCACCACGCGCTGCGGCAACAGCTGGATCCGGTGTTCCTGCCGCGTCCGCTGCGCCGTGTGGACGCCTTGCCGCGCAACGAGACCGGCAAGCTCCCGCGCCACGCGCTGGAAGTGCTGTTGCACGCACACGAGCCGCACGCGCCGGCCTGAGCACGTCGCTGCACGCGTCCGTCACATCGGCGGGCACAGACTCGCGTCGCCCCGCGCGGGGCACCCCCTTCATCGCAGGAGGCGCGAGCATGTTGGGCATCCTGATCTGGCTCATTGTCGGCGGCGTGATCGGTTGGATCGCCAGCCTGGTGATGCGCACCGACGCGCAGCAGGGCCTGTTCCTGAACATCATCGTGGGCATCGTGGGCGCCTTCATCGGCGGATGGCTCGGTGGGATGTTCGGGCTGGGCGGCGATATCAACAGCGGCGACTTCAGCCTGAGCGGGCTGCTGATGTCGCTGGTCGGCGCGATCGTGCTGCTGGCGATCGTGAATCTGTTCCGGCGAGGTCGCGTGCGCTGAGGCGCGTCGTACGCGATGTGCAAGGCGAAAGGCCCGGCTTGCCGGGCCTTCGCTTTTCTCGGGAACCCGAACTCCCCGTCATCCCGGCGAAGGCCGGGACCCACGCCGTCACGCATTCCGCTCCGTCACGTCATTCCTGCGAAAGCTGGAATCCATTTTGATTTGGCTCCAGGGCCTTTGCCGAAGAAGACGAAGGCAACAGCAACAGCAACAGCAACAGCAACAGCAAGAAGCTCAAGCTCAAGCGACAGCTACAACCGCAAGCCCTCTCAACCCAGCTCCACCCACGCCGGCGCATGATCACTCGGTTGATCCCACGTGCGCGGCTCGCGATCGATGCCCGAAGCCATCGCATGCGGGCGCAGCGCTTCGGACACCAGGGTCAGGTCGATGCGCAGGCCGAGGTTGCGGCGGAAACCGCCCTGCCGGTAGTCCCACCAGCTGAACTGCGCCTCTTCGGGGTTGAGCGCGCGGTAGGCATCGTGCAGCCCCAGCGAATACAGCCTGCGCAGTGCATCGCGCTCGGCCCGCGAGGTGAGGATGTGGTCGTCGTTCCACACCGCCGGGTCGTGCACATCGCGGTCGTCCGGGGCGATGTTGAAATCGCCCAGCACGATCATCCGGGGATGGGTGAGGAGTTCCTGCGCCAGCCAATCGTGCACGGCCTCCAGCCAGCGCAGCTTGTAGGCGTATTTGTCGGTGCCCACGTCCTGCCCGTTCACCACGTACAGGTTGACGATGCGCAGATCGCCCACGGTCGCGGCGATCACGCGCTTCTGCTCGTCCTCGAAGCCAGGCACGCCGACCTGCACGTCGCTGGCACGCTCGCGCGAGAGCACGGCGACGCCGTTGTAGGTCTTCTGCCCCGCGAACACGCTGCGGTAACCCATCGCGATGAGCGGATCATCGGGGAAGCGTGCGTCTTCCAGCTTGGTCTCCTGCAGCGCGACGATGTCCGGCTGCGATTGCGCAAGCCACTGTTCCAGGTGCGGCAGGCGCACGTTGAGGGAGTTGACGTTCCAGCTGGCGATCTTCATGGCGCGAAGTGTAGCCGCCCGGCCGCGCACTGCCAGTCCGCCGCGGTGCGCTGGCATACTCGATGGAGTTCCCGAAGCCGACCCCGCCATGCACTGGATCGACCTGCGCAGCGACACCGTCACCCAGCCCACCGTCGCCATGCGCGAGGCGATGATGCGCGCGCCGGTGGGCGACGACGTCTACGGCGAGGACCCGTCGGTGAATGCGCTGCAGGCGCGGCTGGCCGACGATCTTGGCTTCCAGGCCGGCCTGTTCGTGCCCAGCGGTACGCAGTCCAACCTGATCGGCCTGATGGCGCACTGCCAGCGCGGCGACGAGTACGTCGTCGGCATGGACGCGCACACCTACAAGTACGAAGGCGGCGGCGCGGCAGTGCTGGGCTCGATCCAGCCGCAGCCGCTCGTGCACGCGCCCGACGGCACGTTGCCGCTGGACGCGATGGAGCGCGCGATCAAGCCGATCGACCCGCACTTCGCGCGCACGCGCCTGCTTTGCCTGGAAAACACCTGGCACGGCCGCGCGTTGCCGCTGGCCTACCTCGCCGATGCGCGCACGCTGTGCGATCGCCGCGGACTGTCGTTGCACCTGGACGGCGCGCGCATGTTCAACGCCGCCGTCGCGCTGCGCGTGGCGCCGCGCGAGATCGCGCGGCACTTCGACAGCGTGTCGGTGTGCCTGTCGAAGGGGCTCGGCGCGCCGGTCGGCTCGGTGCTGCTCGGCACGCGCGAGCTGATCGAAAGCGCGAGGCGCTGGCGCAAGGTCGTCGGCGGCGGGATGCGCCAGGCGGGCATGCTCGCGGCCGCGGCGTCGTTCGCGCTGGATCACCACGTCGCGCGCCTGGCCGACGACCACGCGCGCGCCGCGCGCATCGCCGAAGGATTGCGCGGCGCGGACGGCATCCACGTCGTCGCGCAGCACACCAACATGGTGTTCATCGACGTGCCGGTGGAACGCCACGATGCCCTGCGCCGCGCGCTGGACGATGCGCGCATCCGCGTGTCGATCGGCTATACGCCGGCGATCCGGCTGGTGACGCACCTGGACGTGGACGACGAGGGCGTGGAGCGCACGGTGCAGGCGTTGCGCGCGTTCGCCGCCGGCTGAGGCGTCAACGCACCAGCAAGCGCACCATGCGGTCGACGAAACCCCGGTACGGCGGCTTCAGCAGATCGCTGCCGGCGAAGCGGCGCTGGCGGAACACCGGCAGCAGCTTGCTGAAGGTGTCGAATCCGGTGCGGCCGTGGATCGCGCCGATGCCGCTGGGGCCGATGCCGCCGAAGGGCAGGTCGTGCGCACCGAAGTGCAGCAGCGTGTCGTTGACGGTGACACCGCCCGCGAGCGCGGCTTCGACGATCCTGTTCACCTCGCGCGCGTCGTTGCTGAAGGGATACAGCGCCAGCGGCCGGTCCATCGAACGGATGCGCGCGATGGCATCGTCGAGGCCGCGGTAGGAAATCACCGGCAGGATCGGCCCGAAGATCTCGTTGCGCATGACCTCGCTGTCCGCCGGAGGTTCCACCAGCAGCGTCGGCGGGAACAGTCGTTCCCGCGCCAGGCGCTCGCGTGCGGCGGCGTCGAGCGTGGCGGTAACGGGTTCCACCGCGACCACGCCGCGCGCGCGGGCATCGTCGACGTAGCCGCGCAGTCGCGCGTACTGGCCGTCGTTGATGATGCGGGTGTAGTCGCGTGTGGCTTCGAAGTCGGGATAACGCGCACGCAGTTCGGACTGCACTGCCTCGACGAATGCGCTCACGCGCGCTTCGTCGACCAGCACGTAGTCCACCCCGATGCAGGTCTGGCCCGCGTTGAACCATTTGCCCGTGGCGATGCGCGCGGCGGCGCGGTCGAGCGGGAAATCCGGGCACACCACCGCCGGTGCCTTGCCGCCCAGTTCCAGCGTCACCGGCGTCAGGTTCGGCGCGGCGGCGGCCATCACCTTGCGGCCGACCGCGGTGGAACCGGTGAAGAGCAGGTGGTCGAAGGGCAGTGCGGCGAACGCGGCGCCGACCTCGGGTCCGCCGAGTGCGACGGCGACGCGGTCGGCCGGGAACACCTCCGACACCAATTCGCGCAGCCAGCGGCTGGTACGCGGGGTGTGTTCGGACGGCTTTAGGTAAACGTGGTTGCCGGCCGCGATCGCCGACACCAGCGGCACCAGCGCCAGGTTCACCGGGTAGTTCCAGGGCGAGAGGATGCCGACCACGCCCACCGGCTCGGGCACGATGCGCGCGCTGGCCGGCCAGAAGCGCCAGCCCACGGCGGCGCGGCGCGGTTTCGTCCAGCGGCGCAGATGCTTGATGGCGTGATCGAGTTCGGCGAGCACGATCATCGCCTCCGACAGGAGGTTCTCGTGCTCGCTGCGGTGGCCGAAGTCGGCGCGGATCGCCTCGTCCATCGAGCCGATGCGCTCGCGGAACGCCTTGCGCAGGCGCAGCAGGTCGGCGCGGCGCTGGGCGATGTCTGGCTTGCGCGCCAGCCAGGCGCGGCGCAGGCCGTCGCGGGTGGTGGCGAGTTCGTCGAGCGGCGTGTCGGCGGTGATGTCCATACGGTCGAGTGTAGACCCGGGCCGCGACGGCCGCAGGGGCCAAACCGGCGCGGTCCGGGGGGCGTCGCGGCCGCGCGGAAGCCGGGTGAGGTGCCTCGCGCGCTAAACTCCGGAGCATGACCACGCGACCTTACCTCGACACCTTTCCCGTCCAGGGCGAGCGCGTCTACATCGATCCGTCGGCGGTGGTGATCGGCGATGTGACCCTGGGCGACGACGTGTCCGTCTGGCCCGGCTGCGTGATCCGCGGCGACGTCAACTCGATCCACATCGGCGCACGCAGCAACGTGCAGGACGGCACCATCGTCCACGTCACCCATGAGGGCCCGTTCACCCGCCCGGGCGGCCTGCCGACCGTGGTCGGCAACGACGTCACCATCGGCCACGGCGTGATCCTGCACGCCTGCACGCTCGACGACTTCTGCCTGATCGGCATGGGTGCGCGCATCCTCGACGGCGCGCGCGTGCACAAGCACGGCTTCGTCGGCGCCGGTGCCGTGGTCGCGCCGGGCAAGCAGGTCGGCGAGGCCGAGCTGTGGGTGGGCAACCCGGCGCGCCTGGTGCGTCGCCTCGACGATCGCGAGATCGAACAGTTGCACTACAGCGCCGCGCACTATGTACGATTGAAGGACCGCTACCTCGGCATGGCCGGGTAACGGGGCGGCAGGGCGCGGCAGGGGGCCGCGGTCACCGCACCACAGGACGCCCGGAGCGGCGTCCCAGGAACGGGGAAGCACATGGAAGGTTTCGAGTACCGCAATCCCTACGCGGCGCCCGCCGCGCAGGTGCCGACCGCGCCGATCGAACACTACGACGACGGCCTGGTGAAAGCAGGGCGCCTGCCGCGCCTGCTGGCTTATCTGATCGACCTGGGCATCAACCTGGTCCTGCTCGCGCCGGCCTTCATCGGCATCCTGCGCTTCAAGCCCGAACGCGGCATCGGCGAACTGGGCGGCTCGCTCATCGGACTGTCGGTGATCGCGATGCTGGCGCTGATGGTCTACACGCTGTTCCTGCTGGCCCGCGAAGGCCAGACCATCGGCAAGCGCGTCATCGGCATCCGCATCGTGCGCACCGACGGCGAACGCGCCGGGCTGCTGCGCCTGCTCGGCCTGCGCTATTTCGTGCCGGGCCTGATCAGCGGCATCCCGTATCTCGGCGCGGCGTTCTCGCTGGCCAACATCCTGTGGATCTTCGGCGAGGAGCGTCGCTGCCTGCACGACCATTTCGCCGACACGATGGTGGTGAACGTCTGATCGGACGCGGCGGCCCGCGGGCCGCCGACGAAGTGGCGGGAATTTGCGAATCGTCCGATTCACCGGCGACGGCGCGCCATGCAGAGTCGATGGCTCCACACCGTCAGGAACAGGGAAATGAGCGAAATGGACCACAACCCCTATTCGGCCCCGACCGCGGACCTGTCCGTGGATGCGGCCCTCGTGTCGTCGCCTGCGCGCAAGGCCGAGCGTTCCACGCGCCTAATCGCGTCGCTGATAGACGGCCTGTTGGCGATGGTCGCCTGGGTTCCCCTGTTCATCGGCGTCACGCTGGCCGAGGGCGACAAGCGGGTTGTGGGCATCGTCCTCATCGTCATCGGATTCCTCGCGCTGCTGGCACTGCTGGTCTTCCAGCTCACGCTGCTGTCGCGCCACGGCCAGACCTGGGGCAAGCGCCAGCAGGGCATCCGCATCGTGCGCAGCAGCGGCGAACCCATCGGCGTCGGCCGGATCCTGGGGCTGCGCATCGTAGTGCCGGCCGTGATCGGCGCCATTCCGTTCGTGGGCGGGCTGTTCTCGCTGGCGAACATCCTGTGGATCTTCGGCGAGGAACGCCGCTGCCTGCATGACCACATCGCCGACACGATCGTCGTGAACGTCTGATGCTCGACACGTATCGGGAAGTCGTCACCCCGGAGGGCGTCGCCCTCCATCTGCCGGCGGCGGGCCCCGTGCCGCGCGCGCTGGCGTGGCTGATCGACTTCCTGATCCGTGCCGGCGTGATGATCGCGATGGGCACGGTGCTGGGCGTGTTCGGACGCGTGGGCATGGGCGTGTACGCCGTGGTGATGTTCCTCGTGTTCTGGTTCTACCCGGTGGTGTTCGAGGCGATGTGGGACGGCCGCACGCCGGGCAAGCGTTCGCTCGGCCTGCGCGTGATCGCGGCCAACGGTGCGCCCGTGGGCTGGCTGGCCGCGTTCACGCGCAACCTGCTGCGCGTGGTCGACATGCTCCCGCTGGCGTACGCGACCGGCCTGGTCGCAAGCCTGCTCGATCCCTGGGGCCGTCGGCTGGGCGACATGGTGGCCGGCACGCTCGTGGTCCACGACGCACGCCCGCGCGACGCGCGTGCGGCGCGCGCGGACCCTCCGCTGGCACCGTCGATCGCGCTGCGTCCGCACGAGCAGATCGCACTGGTGGCTTTCGCCGAGCGCGGTCCGGGCCTGAGCGAAGCGCGGCAGGCGGAACTGGCGGACCTGGCCGAGCCGCTCACCGGCGCGCGCGGCACGCTCTCGGTGACGCGCCTGTACGGGATGGCGAACTGGTTGCTGGGGCGGCGATGAGGATGGCCGGGATTCGGGATTGGGGATTCGGGATTCGCAAAAGCGCGGCGCGACGCGTGGCGCGTGCCGCAGCATCCGCGCGGCGTGAATCCGTCAACCAGTCGGGTCGCGTCATCGAATCCCGAATCTCGAATCCCGAATCCCGGCCATTCCGATGAAGCAAGAGCACTTCGTCCAGCGTCACCAGGCCGAATGGATCGCCTTCGAGCACTGGCTCGACGCGCGCGGCGAAAGCGCGCGCAAGGCACGCATGGAGCGGCGCAGCTGGCAGGGCCTGTCGGACGCCGAACTGCCCGCGCGCTATCGCCGGCTGTGCCAGCAGCTCGCCCTCGCGCGCCGCCGCGGCTACAGCCCGCTGGTGACCGACCGCCTGCAGGCGCTGATGCAGCGCGGCCACGGCCTGCTCTATCGAACGCCGGCGCCGCGCTGGCGGCGCGCGGTGGAGTTCCTGATCGCGGGATTCCCGCGCCTGGTGCGCGCCGAACGCGGCTGCATGATCGCCTCCTTCCTCCTGTTCTGGGCGCCGCTGGTGATCGTGTTCGCGGCGATCCAGCACCAGCCGGAGCTGTCGTCCTCGCTGTTCGATCCCGTGCAGCTGATGGAGTTCGAGCGGATGTACGACCCGGCCGATCCGGCGCGCAAGCTCGGGCGCGACAGCGGCACCGACGTGGCGATGTTCGGCCATTACATCTGGAACAACGTCAGCATCGGCTTCCGCACCTTCGCCAGCGGCCTGCTCGCGGGCATCGGCTCGATCGTCGTCGTGCTGGTCAACGGTGTGATCATCGGCGGCGTCGCAGGCCACCTGCAGGCGGTGGGGCATGGCGATCCGTTCTGGCGATTCGTCGCGGCGCATTCGGCGCCTGAACTCACCGCCATCGTCATAGCCGGCGGCGCCGGGTTGCGGCTGGGGCTTTCGCTGATCGCGCCCGGCCAGCGACGGCGCGTGGATTCGCTGATCGAAGGCGGACGTCGCGGCGCGCTGCTGTGCGTGGGCGTGCTGGCGATGCTGGTGTTCGCGGCGTTCGTCGAAGCGTTCTGGTCGTCGATCGCGTGGATTCCGGCGTGGATCAAGTACAGCGTCGGCGGCGTGCTGTGGACACTCACCGCGGCGTGGCTGCTGCTCGGCGGCCGCAACCTGCCCGCTGCGGACGACATCGCATGAAGATCGAAGCGCTGACCGTCGCGCTGCGCCCGCGCTCCGCGTGGGAAGCCGTGGAGCTCGGCAGCGCGCTCGTGCGTCGGCATGCGAAAGCGATCTGGACGCCGTGGCTGCTGCTGACGCTGCCGCTGTTCGCCGTGCTCAACGCGGCGGCGTGGGCGCTCGACGTGCTGTGGCTGGCCGGCCTGGCGATGTGGTGGCTCAAGCCGGCGTTCGACCGCATCCCGCTGTTCGTGCTCTCCCGCGCGGTGTTCGGCGACGTGCCAACGCCCCGCCAGACGCTGGTGGCGCAGCGGCGCTGGGGCGTGTCGTCGATGCTGGGTTACCTGACCTGGCGGCGGTTGAGCCCGCTGCGTTCGTTGAACCTGCCCGTGGACCTGCTCGAAGGCGCGCACGGCAGCGAGGCACGCGACCGCCGCCGCGCGCTCGGCGCGCCCGTGAACGGCGTGGGCATCCTGCTCACGCTGGTGTGCCTGCATTTCGAAGTGGCGGTGTACCTGGGCACGGCGTCGCTGGCGATGGTGTTCGTGCCCGACGAATACGTGAAGGAAGCGCTGACCCGCGCCTGGGCCGTGCTGCGCGAGGCCCCGCCGTGGTTTCTGTTACTGTCCAATGCGTTGGGCTGGATCGCAACCAGCCTGATCGAACCGTTCTACGTCGGCGCCGGCTTTGGCCTGTACCTCAACCGCCGCACCGAAGTGGAAGCGTGGGACATCGAACTCGCCCTGCGCCGCCTTCGCGACCGCCTGCTGCGCGGCGCGGCGCCGTTGCTGCTCGTGTTCGCGTTCGGCGTGGCGCTGATGCCGACGACGGTGCGCGCGCAGGACGCCGACGACACCGCGGCGCAATCCGCTGAAGACGACGCCGAAGAGAGCGAGGGCGAGGAAGACATCGCCCGCGTCACGCTCGAACAGGTTTTCGGCACGATCGCCGACGACCAGGGCCTGCGCGATGGCGTCGATGCACAGAAGACGCCGCAGCCCGCACCGCCTGCGGTCGAGGTGTCACCCGGCACTGGCACGCCGGGTGGCGGCACGACGGGCACCGCAGGCGCGGGGCATGCGCTCGCCGACGACGGGCGCCTGCGCCGCGCGGTGAAGCAGGCCTACGCCGATCCCACGGTCACGCCCAAACGCAAGGTCGTGACCTGGAAGAAGCGCGAGGTGAAGAAGAAGCCCGACGAACCGCGACGCCAGCCACCACCGCTGGCGGGCGTGGGCGAAGTGCTGGCGACCATCGGCTCGTATGGCCTGTGGATCCTGGTCGCCGCACTCGCGGGCGTCCTGCTGTGGACGTCGCCGCGCTGGTTGAAGTGGTTCCGCGGCGGCCTCGCGCGCGAAGGCCGCGAGGCCGACGAAATCCGCCGCAGCGACGCCGACGCCATGCAGGCGCCATTGCCCGACGACATTCCCACCGCGATCCGCCGCCTGTGGCGCGAAGGTCGCGAGCGCGAAGCGTTGGCGATGCTCTACCGCGCCAGCGTGGAGACGATGGTCGCGCGCACCCAGGCCATCCTGGTGCCCGGCGCGACCGAGGCCGAAGTGCTGCGCGCCTCACGTCGCCTGCCGCTGGGCGAGGATCGCGACGCCTTCGCACGCGCGGTTCGGACGTGGCAGTACGCGGCCTATGCGCACGCGTTCCCGGACGCCACCGATTTCGAGACGCTGCTGAGCGATCTTGCCGCGCGCTTCGGCTGGAGCGGTCATGTGCGCTCCGACGGGAGCGTGCCGGCATGAAACTCACCTCACGCCACGGACTCATCGCGCTGGGCCTGATCGCCGCCGCGGCGCTGCTCGCCGGCGGATTCGCCTGGTGGAAGGCGACCTACGAACGCACCGAGGAATGGGTCGACCTGCCGCGCACCGGCGAGGCGCAGCGCAATCCGCTCTACGTCCTCAAGCTCGCCCTGCGCGCCGACGGCGTGAAGGCGCAGGCGCGTCCGCGCCTGCAGCGCGATCGCGTGACGCTGGCCGCGCGCGACACGGTGCTGCTCTACAACGATCCGCGCACGCTGACCAAGGCCGACACGAAGGCGCTGCTCGCCTGGGTCGAGGGCGGCGGCCACCTGCTGGTGCGCACGCCGCCGCCGGGCCCGCTGGATGTCGAGGCGCCGATCGCGCTGCTGGACGACATGGGCATCGCGGTGCGCAACGAAGGCCCCGAATGCGCCGGTCTGGACGTTCGCGGCGAGGACGGCCACATCGAGTTCTGCCGCGGCCGCCGCTTCGACGTGGGCGAAGACGCCCCGCCCACGCAGCTGCGCTGGGGCGACGAGGAGCGCGGTTACGTCTTCGTGCGCCTGCCGCATGGACAAGGCGCGATCGACGTCGTCGGCGATTTCGTCTTCCTCGACAACGATTCGCTGAAGGACGGTCCGCACATCGCGCTGGCGCGGCAACTGCTGGCGCCCAACTACGGCGCCGGCACGATCCACCTGATCTACGCCGCGCAGATGCCCTCGTTCTGGATGGCGCTGCTGCTCGACAACTGGATGGTGTGGGCGCCGCTGCTGTTGGCGCTGCTGGCGTGGCTGTGGCGCCGCATGCAGCGCTTCGGCCCGATGCTGCCGGCGGCGGCGGTGGAGCGGCGATCGCTGCTCGAACACATCACCGCCAGCGGCGAGCATGTCTACCGCTACGGCTACGCCCATCTGCTGCACGACGCCGCGCGGCAGGCTTTCCTCGCGCGACTGCGCCGGCGCGACCCGCAGGCCGCCGCGCTGGAAGGCGAGGCGCAGGCCGCGATGCTCGCCGAACGTTTCAGCCTGCCGCCTTCCGACATCCGCGACGCGCTGGCCACCCCCATCGCGCGCGACCACACCGCCTTCCGCCACCGCGTCGCGCTGCTGATGCGCATGCGCAATTCACTTTGAACCGGAAACCACCGACATGAACGCCGACACCGCACCCGCTCCCATCGTTCCGATCACCGGCGAAGCGCTGGCCGGCCGCGCCGCCGCCGTGCGCGATGAAGTCGGCAAGGCCTTCATCGGCCAGGAAGCCGTGCTCGACCAGATCCTCATCGCGCTGCTCGCCGGCGGCCACGTGCTGATCGAAGGCGTGCCCGGACTGGGCAAGACGCTGCTGGTGCGCGCGCTGTCGCGGGCGATCGACTGCGGCTTCGCGCGCGTGCAGTTCACGCCCGACCTCATGCCCAGCGACATCAGCGGCCACGCGGTGTGGAACCCGAAGACGGAGACGTTCAACATCCGCCGCGGCCCGGTGTTCACCAACCTGCTGCTGGCCGACGAGATCAACCGCGCGCCGGCCAAGACGCAGTCCGCGCTGCTGGAAGCGATGCAGGAAATGCAGGTGACCATCGAAGGCCACAGCTTCCAGCTCACGCCGCCGTTCCTCACGCTCGCCACGCAGAACCCGGTGGAGCAGGAAGGCACGTATCCGCTGCCCGAGGCGCAGCTCGACCGTTTCCTGCTGAAGGTGCTCATCGGCTATCCGTCGCGCAACGACGAGAAGCGCATGGTGGCGGCGGTGAGCCAGGGTCGCGCCGCATCGGACTTCGACCTGTCGCAGGTGGCGCGCGTGCTCGGCCCGCAGGACATCGTCGCCATGCAGGCCGGCACCGCGATGACGGCGGTGGACGATGCGGTGATCGACTACGCCGTGCGCATCGTGGCCGCCACGCGCGACTGGGCGGGCATCGCGCTCGGCGCCGGCCCGCGCGGCAGCCTGGCGCTGGTGCGCGCGGCGCGCGCGCAGGCCGTGCTGTCGGGCCGCGATTTCGTCACGCCGGACGACGTGCGCGAGATCGCCAAGCCCGCGCTGCGTCACCGCATCGCGCTGGCGCCGGAACTGCAGATCGAAGGGCAGGAGCCCGACGACGTGCTGCATGCGCTGCTGGCCAAGGTGGAGGCGCCGCGCAAGTGATGCGCAGCGTGCCGCGTCCCGCGCCCGTCGCGATCGTCCTGCTCGTGCTGTGGTCGCTGCACGGGCTGGCGGTGGCGTTCGGCGTCGCGGCGGAGCCGTCGTGGTACGCGGCGGGTGCGGCGCTGCTGATGCTGTTGCTGCTCGACGCCGCGCTGCTGTGGTGGGCGCCGACGCCGCGCGTCGAGCGCCGCCTCGCCGACACCTGGCCGATCGGCATCGAGCGCCCCGTCACGCTGAGCCTGGAAAGCGCGCGCCGACAGCGCGTCGACGTGTTCGACCTGCACCCCGGCGGCTGGCGCATGCAGGGACTGCCGCGTCGGCTGGCATTGCGGCGCGGCGAGGAAGCCGCATTCGATTACCACCTGTGCGCGAACGAGCGCGGCGACTTCCGCTTCGACGGCGTGCAGTTGCGGCTGCATTCGCCGCTGCGCCTGTGGTGGCAGCTGCGCGTGGCCGGCGAGGCGCAGGGCGTGCGCGTGTTCCCCAACTTCGCCCCGCTGGCGAAGTTTGCGATGTTCAGTGCGGACCAGGCGTCGCGACTGGTCGGTGCGCACCTGCGCCGCCGGCGCGGCGAGGGCACGGACTTTCATCAGATGCGCGAATACCGCATCGGCGACAGCCTGCGCCAGATCGACTGGAAGGCCACCGCGCGCGCACGCCGCCTGATCTCGCGCGAATACCAGGACGAGAAGAACCAGCAACTGGTGCTGCTGCTCGACACCGGCCGCCGCCTGATGGCGCGCGACGGCGCGCTGGCGCATTTCGATCACGTGCTGGATGCGGCGCTGGTGGTGGCGTACCTCGCGCTGCGTCAGGGCGACGCGGTCGGCCTGCTGGCCAGCGGCGGCGCGGGCGCGTGGGTGCCGCCCCGACGGGGCGTGGGCGCCATCGACGAACTGCTGCGCGCGACCTACGCGCTGCAACCGCAACCGGTGGCGACGGATTTCCTCGCGGCCGCTACGAGCCTGTCGGTGCATCAACGTCGGCGTTCGCTGGTGATGCTGGTGACGAACCTGCGCGATGAAGACATGGACGACCTGCTCGCCGCGGTGACGATGCTGCGCAAGCGCCACCTGGTGTGCGTGGCGAGCCTGCGCGAAGGCTCGCTCGACGCGGCGCTGGCCGAACCCATGCAGGACCTCCCCGGCGCCGTGCGTGCCGGCGCCACCGCGCACTACCTCGCGCAGCGCAACGCCGCGCACGAGGCGCTGCGCAATCACGGCGTGATGGTGCTGGACGTGGCATGCGATCAGCTCGCTGCGTCGCTGGTGGAACGTTACCTGGCGGTCAAGCGCGACGGGTTGCTGTAGCGCGGCGATCTCGCGGGCTGCTTTCAATCCTTCGCGGACACCGTCAGACATTGAGCTCCGACATTACAAGGACCGACCCGCATGAAGCCGCTCGTCATTCCGCCCGCTGCACAGCGCGACGGAAATTCGATCCAGATGATCAGCGGCTGGATCGCCGAGAAGGGATTGCACTGCAGCCTCAATGTCGGCTTGTGGGAGGCGCAGGGGAGAAACGAGACGGCAGCCTGGGGCATCCTGCTGGCAGACGTGATCCGCCACGTAGCGAATGCACTTGAGGAGAGAAGCGGCCTGGACCCGGCAGAGAGCGCGCATCAGATCCTCGAATCGCTCTGGGGCGAGTTCAAGCAGCCCACGTCCGAGGTCGAGGGCGGTTTTCATCCGGGGCATTCGTGATGCAAACGTTCGCTGTCGGCGGAGCGCGAACGCTGGGCGCGCGGCAGCCGTAATCGGACATCACATGCGTCTTCGTGCCGGCGCAATCCTCAGTGGCTGGCAAGGAACGGCAGGATCAGGTCGACCGCCTGCTGCGGTTGCTCCTCCATGATCCAGTGCCCCGAGTTCCGGATGACGGCGCCTTCGACGTTTGATGCGACGTAATCGATCTCGGATTTCATCGAGCTGCCATACGACTGCTCGCCGCCGATTGCGAGCACCGGGATGGTGAGCTTGCCCGACTTGGCGAAGGTGGCCTTGTTCTCTTCCGCATCACGCGAGAACGCCTCGAACTGCCCGCCGAATGCGTTGTGGATCGCGTTCGGCCGCGCATAGAGTTCGGCGTAGTGCTGGCGCGTGGGTTCGTCGATGCGGCTGGGGTCGCCGCCGAGGTCGTTGTAGAAGCGGTCCAGCAGGATGCGCTCGCGTCCGGCCACCAGGCGTTCCACGTCGGGGCCACGGAAGTTGAAGTGCCACACCTTCGGATTCACCAGTTGCGCCTGCCACGTTCCCATGCCGGGCAGCGGCGCGTCCATCACCACCCAGGCCGTGACGCGGTCCGGATAGTGCGTGGCGAGCGCGTAACCGACCATGTTGCCGATGTCGTGCGTCACCAACTGCACCTTGCCGACCTTGAGCTTGTCGAGGATGCCGACGAGGTCGCGCGCCTGGGCCGCCTTCTCGTAGCCGTCTTCCGGATGCGACGACAGCCCCATGCCGCGAAGGTCAGGCACGATGACGAGGTGGTCCTTGACGAGCCTGGCCGCCAGCGGCTCCCACATGTCGCCCGTGTCGCCGAAGCCATGAAGCAACACCACCGCAGGGCCTTTTCCGCCGATGCGGACATACTGCGTGCCACCGCTCACCGTCATCTGGCTTTCGCGGAAGTCGGCAGGGAAGGGTCGCACTTCGGCAGCGGCGTGCAGCACGGGAAGCGCGGCGAGCAGCATCGCAACGAACAGGATTCGTGCCACGGAACGCGAGCGGGACATGTCAGTCTCCAGTTGGGCGGCGAGTGGGCATTTCGTGCGGCCCTGTTGATGACCGAAAGCGTGCCTACTTCAAACGGGGCGGAGCATTGCCGCCGGTCACGCGCGAAGTGCGGTGTCGCGATCGCGCGACCGCACATCCGCAATGCACGTGATCAAGGTGGAACCGGCACCGCATGCGGGTGCGTCAGCCGTTCCAGTTCGAGCAGGAACAGGTTGGCGTCCTCGCGTGAATCGCCGCACATCTCGCGACCGGGTCGCAACGACGCGCAGAACGCCGGCCGCTCGGGCTTTCCGAACAACCGGCAGCGCAGGTCCTCATCCAGCTGCACGCACGCAACACCCGCCGGCTTGCCGTGCGGCATGCCGGGAATGGGCGAGGTGATCGACGGCGCGATGCAGCACGCGCCGCAATGGGCGCGGCAGTCCATGGGTTCGATGTCGTGGCCGGTCAGTCGGCGGTGACGAGTTCGGCGCGATGCTCGCGCAGCTCTTCGTACACCTCGTCCGTTTCCGGGCGCGTGCCGTGCCAGCGCAGGAAGCTTTCGGCGGCCTGTTCCACCAGCATGCCCAGCCCGTCGATGCAGTCGTGCGAACCGGCCGCGCGCGCCCAGGCGAGGAAGGGGATGGCGACCTCGCCGTAGCTCAGGTCCACGGCGGCGGTGCGCGGATTCGCCAGCGCCATCGGCAGCGAGGGCAGGCCGTCGGCGCGTGCGGCGGAGGTGGCGTTCACGATCAGGTCGAAGGTGCCGAGCGTGTCGATGTCGCGCAGATAGCGCGGATGCACGCGGCCCGGCATGGCGAGTGCGTCGGCCAGCGCATCGGCGCGTTCGGGCGTGCGGTTGACGATGTACAGATCGCCGATGCCGGCATCGAGCAGCGCCGGCGCCACACCGCGCGCGGCACCGCCGGCGCCAATCAACAGCGTGCGACGCGAGCGCAGGTCCAGGCCCTGGCGTTCGGTGAGGTCGCGCACCAGGCCAGCGCCGTCGGTGTTGTCGCCTTCCCAGCCGGTGGCGGTGCGCACCAGCGTGTTCACCGCGCCGGCGCGGCGTGCGCGCTCGGTCAGCGTCGTGCAGATCGAGACCGCGCGGTTCTTGTGCGGCAGCGTGATGTTCGCGCCCACACCGCCTTCCGCAGCGAACTCCGCGACGATCGCGTCGAACAGCTCCGGCGGCGCGTCCATCGCGGTGTACTGCAGCGCCACGCCGGTCTGCCGGCCGAAGGAGGCGTGGATGCGCGGCGACAGCGAGTGCGCGACCGGGTGGCCGATGACGGCGAACCGTTTGACCACGGCCGGATTTGCGACGGAGGCGAAGTTGGACACGGGCGGGCCTCGAATAGACTGGGGTTCACAAAGACAGGAGACGCACGATGCAACGCAGCCCGGCCTTGGCGTGCAGGCATTGCAGGCTTTCGAGTGTACTGGCGGCGCTCATCGTGGGCGGTGTCGCGGTGTCCGGCCCGGCGTCGTCGCCTTCATCGGGCATGACCCTGTCCGAGTTCGGCATCGAAGGCATGAACGTGGTATCGACCAAGGCCAGCGAAATCCGCGGCAGCGTCAGCCCGGATGGCCAGCATATCGTCTGGGGCAGCACCGATCGTGAAGGCGGCGCGGGCGGTTGGGATCTGTGGCAGGCAAGACTGAAGGACGGCCGCTGGCAGGACGCCCGTCCGCTGGCGATCAACTCGCCCGCCAATGACTTCGACCCGCTGTTCAGCGGCGATGGCCGCTGGCTGTACTTCTTCTCCAACCGCCCCGGCGGTATCGGCGGGGACGACCTGTACCGCGCCGCGATCAAGCCCGACGGCAGCTTCGGCCCCGTCGAGAACCTCGGCCGCGGCGTGAACACGCGCGGCGACGAATGGGCGCCCACGCCCAGCCGCGACGGCACGCGCCTGCTGTTCGCCAGCGACGGCCAGGGTGGCGCGGGCGGGCACGACCTGTTCGTCGCGCGCTGGGACGGGAAGGCGTTCGTCGATCCGAAGCCGGTGCCGGGGGTGAACACGAAGGCTGACGAGTTCGACGCCGCCTGGCTCGGCGACGGGCGCACGCTGGTGTACGCCCGTTCGCAGGATCCGGCGACGAAGCCGGTCCGGCTATTCCTCGCCCATTGCGACGGCGCGCGCTACGACGACGCGGGGCCATTGGCCCTGTCGTTCAACACGGCCGAGGGAACCACGCTCGGGCCGGTGGTGGACTGGAACAAGCCGGGCGAGCTGATCGTCAGCGGCACGGCCAAGGCGCCGCGCGCAGGGAAGATGGACCTGTACCGGATGAAGGCGCCGGTGGCGGAGGGGAAGGCGGGCTGTATTTAGTCCGCCGCTGATCCGCTTTTGAGCCCCTCTCCCACCGGGAGAGGGGTTGGGGCGAGGGGCGGCGGAGTGTCGAGGCACGCGCTCGCCGTCACTCTCCGCACCTGCATGCCGGACGCTACGCAGATCAAAATGGATTCCAGCTTTCGCTGGAATGACGGGAAAGACGTCGGAGGGCGTGTCGGCCTGGGTCCCGGCCTTCGCCGGGATGACGGGATGGAGGGGCTGGCGCAATCGTTCAGGGCGATGCGATCCGAGGCACCTACAACCCGCCCGCCACATCCACCAGGCTTCCTGTCATGTACGACGCCTCGTCCGACAGCAGCCACACGATCGCCCGCGCGATCTCCTCCGCCTCGCCGCCGCGCTGCATCGGGATGCGCGCCTTCACCCGGTCCACGCGTCCGGGTTCGCCGCCGCTGGCGTGGATGTCGGTGTAGATCGAGCCCGGCCGCACCGCGTTGACGCGGATGCCTTCGGCAGCGACTTCCTTCGCCAGTCCGACGGTAAGCGTGTCGATCGCCGCCTTCGACGCGGCGTAGTCGATGTATTCGTTCGGCGAACCCAGGCGCGCCGCGACGGAAGAGACGTTGACGATGGCCCCGCCGTGGCCGCCGTGCCGCGTCGACATGCGCCGCACCGCCTCGCGCGCGCACAGGAAGCTGCCGACCACGTTCGCGTTGAACACGCGCGTGAGGCGTTCGGCGTCCATCTCTTCCACGCGCATCTGCCGTTCCAGGATGCCGGCGTTGTTCACCAGCGCGGTCGCTTCGCCGAAGCGGCGGTCGACCTCGTCGAACAGTCGAAGCACGTCGGCTTCGCGACCGACGTCGGCCGCCACCGCGATGGCCTCGCCGCCGTCGCGTTCGATCGCTGCGACGACATCGGCCGCCGAGGTCTCGCGACTGCGATAGGCGACGCAGACGCGATAACCCGACTTCGCCGCGAGTTTCGCGGTGGCCGCGCCGATGCCGCGACTGCCGCCGGTGACGATCACGATCTTCTGCATGCGGACCTCCACGTTGTCCTGTTTCGCGTGCCGTGCCGTGCCGTGGCGCGGCGCGCTACAACCGCTTCAGATAGGCGTGCTGCGTCTTGGTGCGCTCGAACCCGGCGCCTTCGTAGAACGGATGCGAATCGGCGCGCAGGACATTCGAACGCACCATCACCTCGTCCAGGCCTTGCGCGCGCGCCCAGTCTTCCGCCGCCCGCACCAGCGCCTGGCCGATGCCGCGCCGTCGCGCGGCGTCGTCGACCACCAAGCCGACGATCTCCACGCGCTCGCCGGTTTCCAGCATCAAGCGGCGCTCGATCGCGATGAAGCCGAGCAGCCGCGTGCCGTCGTCGGTGGCGACGACGACGGGATGATCGGCGGAAATCAGCACCTGCCGCAGGCGTCGCGCGAACGCATCCGCCTGCTGCGGATAGCCCAGCTGCGCCGACAGCCGCGCCAGTTCGGCGGCATCGTCGGCGCGGGCGCGCCGCAGGGTGGCGTTCGTCGACGCGTCGCCCACGCTCAGCCTTCGCGCAGCCAGCGCGCCGCGTCGAGCGCGTAGTAGGTGAGTACGCCGTCGGCACCGGCGCGCTTGAACGCGAGCAGCGCTTCCATCGCGGTGGCGCGCTCGTCCAGCCAGCCGTTCTGCGCGGCGGCCTTGAGCATCGCGTACTCGCCGCTCACCTGGTAGACGTAGGTGGGCACGCGGAACTCGTCCTTTACGCGACGCACGATGTCCAGGTACGGCATGCCCGGCTTCACCATCACCATGTCGGCGCCTTCGTCCAGGTCGAGCGCGACTTCGTGCAGCGCTTCGTCCGAATTGGCCGGGTCCATCTGGTAGGTGTACTTGTTGCCCTTGCCCAACGCCGCGGCCGAACCGACCGCGCTGCGGAACGGGCCGTAGTACGCGCTGGCGTACTTCGCGCTGTAGGCGAGGATGCGCGTGTTGACGAAACCGGCCTCTTCCAGCGCGGCGCGCACCGCGCCGATGCGGCCGTCCATCATGTCGCTGGGCGCGACCACGTCGGCGCCGGCGTGCGCGTGCGACAGCGCCTGGCGCACGAGCGCCTGCACGGTGTCGTCGTTGAGGATGTAGCCGCTCTCGTCGAGCAGGCCGTCCTGGCCGTGCGTGGTGTAGGGATCGAGCGCGACATCGGTGATCACGCCCAGCTCCGGGAAGCGCTGCTTGAGCGCACGCACCGCGCGCTGGACGATGCCGTCGTCGTCCCACGCGATCACGCCGTCGTGCGTCTTGCGCGCGATGTCCGGCACGCCGAACAGCGTGATGGCGGGAACGCGCAGCTCGCAGGCCTGTTCGGCCACGCGCAGCAGTTCGTCGATGGACAGGCGTTCGACACCGGGCATGGAGGCGACGGCTTCGCGGCCGTCGCGTTCGTGCACGAAGACCGGATAGATCAGGTCGTTGGCGGTGAGGACCGACTCGCGCATCAGGCGGCGCGAGAACTCATCGCGGCGCATCCGCCGCGGGCGTGCATGGGGGTAGGTGCTCATGGCGGGGCATTGTACGCCCGCCCGCTGGCGCGCCTCGCACCCCCTCCCAACCTCCCTCCCGCGTGCAGAGGGAGGGCATGGCTGCTAAGTCGAATACACCCGATACCGCAAAGGCACCAACCGCACTTCGCTCCCCGGCGCCGGCGTGGTCAGCCCGGGCGTCGCGGAGAAGTCCAGCTCCACCGGCCGCGCCTGGCCTTCGACGTTCAGCTCCAGCGTGATGCGGTCGGCCAGCCGGTGCGCCGCGACCACGCGCGCGCCGATGCCGTCGTTCCCGTCGCCCGGTGCGAAGTCGTGCGCACGCGCGTACAGCCGCGCGGGGCCGTCGGCGACATCGTCCGCGGCGAAGGTGTGCGCATGCCCGGGCAGATGAAAACGCCCGCCGCGCACTTCGCCTTCCAGCACGTTCGCGCGGCCGATGAAATCGAACACGTAGGCCGACGCGGGCGCGCTGTAGATCTCGTCCGGCGTGCCGACCTGTTCGATGCGGCCTTCGCGCAGCACGACGATGCGGTCGGCCAGCTCCAGCGCTTCTTCCTGGTCGTGCGTGACGAACAGCGTCGTCTGGCCCGTGCGCTCGTGCAGCTGGCGCAGCCAGCGGCGCAGTTCCACGCGCACCTTCGCATCGAGTGCGCCGAAGGGTTCGTCCAGGAGCAACACGGTCGGGTCGATGGCGAGTGCGCGCGCGAGCGCGACGCGCTGCTTCTGCCCGCCGGAGAGCTGTTCGGGATAGCGATTGCCGAAGCCCGGAAGCTGGATCAGCCCAAGCAACTCCTCCACGCGGCGCGCGATGGTCGCCTTGTCGGGGCGCTTGCGGCGCGGACGGCTGCGCAGGCCGAAGGCGATGTTCTCTGCCACCGTCATGTGCTTGAACAGCGCGTAATGCTGGAACACGAAACCGACGTTGCGTTCGCGCAGGCTCAACCGCGTCGCATCGTCCTTGCCGAACAGCACCTGCCCGGAATCCGGATGCAGCAGGCCTGCGATCACGCGCAGCAGTGTGGTCTTGCCCGAGCCCGACGGGCCGAGCAACGCCACCAGCTCGCCGGCCTCGACGTGCAGGTCCACGCCATCCAGCGCGGCCACGCCGGTGTAGCGCTTGCTGAGCTGGCGCAGGTGCAGGTCCATGCCGGAACGGGTCGAAGGCCGGGCGGGAGCGGGCGTGGTCGGCAGCGTGACAGACCCGGCCGGCGCGGTCGAATGCGCGGCCGTCACATGCGCCGCGTGGCCGGAGCGCCGGCCGGTGGTGGGTGCGCCAACCGCATCGGCGGCGTCAATGTCGACGGTGGGACTTCGCAAGGGCGTCGCCATGGCGGGACTCCAGCCAGAACTTGAGGATGAGGGTGATCAGCGCGAGCCCGGCCAACAGCGATGCCGCGGCGAACGCGCCCGTGCTGTCGAACTCGTTGTAGAGAATCTCGATGTGCAGCGGCAGCGTGTTGGTGAGCCCGCGAATGTGGCCCGACACCACCGACACCGCACCGAACTCGCCCATCGCGCGCGCCGAGCACAGCAGCACGCCGTACAGCAGGCCCCACTTGATGTTGGGCAGCGTCACGCGGCGGAACATCGTCCAGCCGCCGGCGCCGAGCGAACGCGCGGCCAGTTCCTCGTCCGCGCCCTGCTGCTGCATCAGCGGGATCAACTCGCGCACGACGAAGGGGAAGGTGATGAACAGCGTCGCCAGCACGATGCCCGGGCGCGCGAACAGGATCTTGACGTCGTAGTGCTCCAGCACCGACGCGAACCAGCCGCTGGAACCGAACAGCAGCACCAGGCACAAACCCGCCACCACCGGCGA
The DNA here is from genome assembly GCF_016735495.2 of Lysobacter sp. MMG2. Taxonomy (GTDB): domain Bacteria; phylum Pseudomonadota; class Gammaproteobacteria; order Xanthomonadales; family Xanthomonadaceae; genus Lysobacter_J. The sequence continues at coordinate 158,592 of NZ_JAERQY020000003.1, read as the reverse complement.
TACCGCGAAGGGCAGGTCGATCAGCGACAGCAGCAACTGCTTGCCGCGGAACTCGAAGCGCGTCACCGCCCACGCGGTGAATAGACCGAACACGGCGTTGACCGGTACGACTATCGCGACGGTGAACAGGGTGAGTTTCAGCGCGGACAGCGCGTCGGGCTGCGTGAGCGAATCGATCCACGTACCGAAGCCTTTGGCGAACGCCGCGCCCAGCACCATCAGCAGCGGCAGCACCACCAGCGAGAGCATCACCAGCACCGCCAGCGCGATCAACGCCCAGCGCAGCCATGCCGGCTCCTGCAAGTCGTCGCGATGCTTCACGTCACGCGCCACGCTTGGCCCCCTTGCGCTCATGCGCGAACAACGACGGAATCGCGTTGATCGCCAGCAGGCACACGAACGACGCCGCCAGCAGCAGCGCGGCGATCGCGATGGCGCCGGCGTAGTCGTATTCCTCCAGACGGATGGTGATGAGCAGCGGCGCGATCTCGGTCTTGTAGGGCAGGTTGCCGGCGATGAAGATCACCGAACCGTACTCGCCCAGCGCACGCGCGAACGCCAGCGAGAAGCCCGTCAGCAGCGCCGGCAGCAGTTCCGGCAGCACCACGCGTCGCAGCGTGGTCAGGCGCGATGCGCCCAGCGAGGCAGCGGCCTCTTCCTGCTCGCGACCCAGCGCCTCCAGCACGGGTTGCACCGTGCGCACCGCGAACGGCAGGCCGATGAAGATCAGCGCGATGGTGATGCCGATCGGCGTGTAGGCGATCTTCAATCCCAGCGGCTCGGTGTAGCGTCCGACCCAACCGTTGGCGGAATAGATCGCGGTCAGCGCGATGCCCGCCACGGCGGTGGGCAGCGCGAAGGGAAGGTCGACGAGCGCATCGAGCAGGCGCCGACCCGGGAAGCGATACCGCACCACCACCCACGCCACCAGCGCACCGGCCACCGACGCGATCAGCGCGGCAACGAGCGAAGCGGTGAAACTCAGCTTCAGGGATGCCTGCACGCGTTCGTCCTGGATCGCGCGCAGCCAGCCGTCCAGGCCCAGCCCGGCGGCGCGAATCGCCAGCGCCGCCAACGGCAACAGCACGACGACGCTGAGCCACGCCAGGCCCAGGCCGAGACTGAGGCCGAAGCCGGGCAGCGGACGGCGGCCGCGGCGGGTGAGGGGGAGTGGCAGGGCGAGGGTGGACATCAGAACTCCGTCGCTACGACACGGACGCTACGGCTCCCTCCCACTGCACGCAGGGGGAGGAGCAAAACCACGTGGCACGCACACATCACCGCGGCCGATAAATCTTGTCGAAGAACCCGCCATCGGCGAAATGCTCCGCCTGCGCCTTCTTCCAGCCGCCGAACGCCGAGTCGATCGTCACCTGCTTCACCTGCGGGAACCGCGCCAGTTCCTCCGCCGGCACCTTGTCCGGTTCGGACGGGCGATAGCCGTGCTTGGCGGCCAGGCGTTGGCCTTCGGGCGTGTAGAGGAAACGCAGGTACGCCTCGGCCACCTTGCGCGTGCCGTGCTTGTCGACGTTCTTGTCGACCCACGCCACCGGCGGTTCGGCCTTGATGCTTAGGCTCGGCACGACGATCTCGAACTTGTCGCGCGTATCGGCATCCTTGAGCGTGAGCAGCGCTTCGTTCTCCCACGCCAGCAGCGCATCGCCGATGCCGCGTTCGACGAACGTCGTCGTCGCGCCGCGCGCGCCGGTGTCGAGCACGGGCACGTTCTTGAACAGTCGCGTCAGGTAATCGGTGACCTTGTTGCCGTCGCGGTATTCCTGCGAGGCCCACGCCCACGCGGCGAGGTAGTTCCAGCGCGCACCGCCGGACGTCTTCGGATTCGGCGTGATGATGCCGATGCCCGGCTTGACCAGGTCCCCCCAGTCGCGGATCTGCTTCGGATTGCCCTTGCGCACCAGGAACACGATCGTCGAGGTGTACGGCGAACTGTTGTGCGGCAGGCGCTTCTGCCAGTCGGGGGGCAGCAGCTTGCCGTTGGTGGCGATGGCGTCGATGTCGGCGGCCAGCGCGAGCGTGACCACGTCCGCTTCCAGCCCGTCGATCACCGCGCGCGCCTGCTTGCCCGAGCCGCCGTGCGAGGCGCGGATGTTGAGCGTGTCGCCGCTCTGCTGCTTCCATTGCGCGGCGAAGGTCTGGTTCACCTCGGCGTAGAACTCGCGCGTGGGGTCGTAACTGACGTTGAGCAGCTGCACGTCCTTCGCGAAGGCCGCGCCGCTGGCGAGCGCCACCGACAGGCCGAGCACCGCATTGCGGAGAAAGGTTTTCATGGTGTCGTTTCCCGTAAGGCCGAAAGGTCAGAAGGAGAACTGCGCACGCGTGAAGAACGTCTTTTCGTCTTCACGGTCGGCGCCCGCGGCGGCGCCTCCATCGAAGTCGGTCTGCGTGTAGTTGGCGACTAGCTTGAAGTTTCCGGTGAGGTACCAGTTCACGCCCAATCCCCACGCCTTGGCGCGTCGCGCCACGGCGTTGGGATCGGCGAACACGGGGAATGCGTCCTCGTCGATCTCCAGTTCACCGTACCTCGCCACCAGTTCCCATGCACCCCAGCCTGCACTGCCGACCGTAAAAGGATGGTTAGGCCGCGCGACGCCGCGGTATCCGGTGTCCTCGCCGGTGAGGACGTAACCGGCCACGAGTTGCCACGCGGTGTTCTCGACCTTCGCGCGCGCGCCGGTGGCGGGAAGCCGGACTTCCTGCTCGGAGCTGATGTATTCGGCGAGTGCGCCGAACGCGTTGCGGTAGTAGTACGCCTGCGGCGACCAGCGCGTCTGCTCGCCGTCGGCGACCACCGCGCTGCGGTAGTTGAAGAACTGCACCTGGCCCGGCGTGCGATAGCGCGGCAGGAAATTGTTGCCGCTGCCTTCCTTGTCGCCGCTGCTGCCGGCGATGCCGAAGCCCAGGCCGGACAGCGCGCTGGCGTCGTTCTTCCACGGTTCGACGAAGACGCGCGCGGCGACTTCGAAATGGTTGTCGGGGTTGGTCGTCACGGCGTCGCGGCCGTCGACGGTGCCGTTGTAGACGCCGACGACGTAGTTGACCGTGCTGCCGGCCACTTCGCCCTGCAACTGCACGCCAAGGTCGCGGCCGGGCGCGAGTTCGCTCGGGAAGCCCAGTTCGATCAGCTCGGTCGCGCCGCTGGCCTGCAGGCGCTCCAGGCCCACCGGGCTCTTGGTCTTGCCGATGCGCAGCGTCGCCGCGGGGCTGAAGCGCAGGTCGGCCCAGGCATCGAGCAGGGTGACGCTGTCGCCGGCCAGTTCGGGCGTGATGCGGAAGGCCAGCAGCGGGCCCCAGCTGCCCTCGATCGTCAATTGCGCGCGGCGCCACAGGAAGGTGTCGTTCTGCGGGAGCGCGTCGTCGTCGATGTAGAAGCGGCCGTCGGCCTGCGCGAGGCCGCGGAACTTCAGTTCGACATCGCCCGGCGGCGGCGATTTCACCGACAGGCCCTTGGCCGCGCTCAGGCTCACGACCGGCGTGCTGGCGGCCTTGGCCTCGGCTTCCTCGGCCTGCAGGTCGAGCTTGCGTTCGATTACGCGCAGGCGTTGGTCGAGATCGGCCAGGCCGTTGGCGTCGGTGGTGTCGCCGGCCGCGGGCGCGGTGCCCAGGCGTTGTTCGATGGCTTGCAGGCGACGGGCGAGTTCTTCCACCGTCGGTTGGGATTGCTGCGCGAAGGCAGACGCGGGCAGTGCCAGCGCGGCCACGATTCCGCAGGCCAGCACGCTGCCGGCAAGAGAGGGAACGGGCGATCGTCGCGTTCGATACCTGGGCATGGCGTGGGATTCCTGGGAGGGGAGGGCGGGCCTGCCGGTGTCGGGCGGCACGGCGCGACTGTCGCCGCCCAAGCCGCGCCGGACAAGGGCGGGAGCGTCATGCGCTCATGCCGAAGCGGTATGAGCGGGGGCGGGGTGCTAAGGAATCGTGAGGTGTTCTCCCTCCCCTGCTCGCAGGGGAGGGTTGGGGAGGGGTAAGAGCCGCGTAGCGGCGAGTTCACCGTGCCAAGGCTCGGCGCTTCGCGCCCTCGCGACCCCCTCCCAACCTCTCCCTGCTCGCAGGGGGAGGGGCCAAAGTTGCAAAAGAAAACCGGCGCCTTTCGGCGCCGGTTCCGGTGGGGCATGAAGCGAGCGACTTACTTCAGGTTCGTCGCCGTGCACAACATGATCACCGCACCCTGCAGCGGATGGATCAGCTTCGCGGCGCGCAGGCGCTGCTGCAGATCGACCATGCACTGCACGTACTTGCCCGGGTTCTTGTTGGTCACCTTGCACAGGTTGTTCCAGGCCTGCACGTTGGCGCCGACGATGAAGCCACCCGGCTCCAGCAGATCGACCGTGGTGTTGCACTTGCCGATCTTCGCTTCGCCCGAGTTCACCTTCCAGCCCATGTCGCGGTACAGCGCCGGGCTGAGGTCGACGTTGTACTGCGCCTGCACCGTCGGCGTGTCGAACGGCTCCATCAGCGCGTTCGGCGACAGCGCGGTGTCGTAGTGCGAGAACGTCGAACCGCCGGCCACCACCGCCGGTGCGTACAGACGCGTGCGGCCCTTGTCGTCGGCGCCCTGCAGCAGCACCGGATCGACCTGGAACGTCACGCTCACCGGCAGGTTCGCCTTGAAGGTGACGCCGTCGGCCTGGGTGATGCGCAGTGCCGGGATGGTGATGTTCGGATCGGTACCGCCCAGATCCGGCGGCGGCGAGCCGGCGACGTTGTCCGCCACCACCATGCCGATGCCGCCCGCGGCCTGCACGTTCGCGGCCTTGATCACGAAGCCGCAGGTGCCGCGATCGACCAGCACGAACTTGCCGGCCACCGCCGCGGCGTTGGTCAGCGCCGTGCAGGCGTCACCCGTCGTCGGGCCCGCCGCATTGGCCTCGTCCTGTCCGAGCACGACCTGGCCGGTGAAGTTCGCCGGCGATGCCACCGGGCCGAAGCTCGCCGTGCCGTACAGGTAGCGTCCGGCGATGCCCGCGGGCGCGGTCACGGTGAAGTACTGGCGGTTGTCGAGCACGAGCGCCGCTTCGTTCTTCACGCGATTGCCCGACCACACCAACCGTCCGGAGGTCTTCATCACTTCGGCGCGCTGCGCCGGCGTGCTGGCCGGATCGTTGAAGCCGATGTTGAGCACGTTGTCGAACGCGTTCTGCGTGTAGATGTCCGAACGCGGGCCGGTGCCGTCGAAGTCGCCGAAGTTGCCGGTGAACTTGTCCAGGAAGCCCTGGAAGCCCAGGCCGTGGCCGATCTCGTGCATCACCACGTTGAGGAAGTTGATGCCGCCGGCCGGCGTCTTGCCGTCCAGGCCGTAGTACCAGGTCGTGCCGGCCAGGCAGTCGGGCTTGCCGAGGTCGCCGTTGAAGCGCGAGACGATGTCGGCCGGATCATCGGGAACCGGATCCAGGTCGACGCCGGCCAGCGAGTCGGCGAGCGCGGAGTGGTACCAGATGCCCGGACGCGGCGCGTTCGGGAAGTCGCGGTCGATCCAGTTCGCACCGGCCGAACCGAGCGTGGCGCCGGTCGCGGTGCAGTTCAGGCGCTGGAAGGACGCACCGACCTTGATCGGCACGTCGCTCTTGAGCACCGAACCCCACAGGTCCATCGCGAAGCGGTAGACGATCTGGCGCTGCTGGCCGACCGTCGTGCCGGGGTTGAGGCCGATCGGCGTGGCCGGCGTGGGATCGTCCAGGCCCAGGCCCGTTCCGGCATCGCCGTTGAGCAGCACCAGCTGCGCGGCGTCGGCGTTGGCGAAGGCGAATGCACCGGTCATGGCCAGCGCGCAGGCGAGAAGTTGCTTTCTCATTTCAGCAGCTCCTCGTTGTGCGTGTCATGGGAATCGCTGCTCTCGTCGCCGGAGTGCTGGATCACCAGCTGGCCGGACGCATCACGCTGCGCGGTCAACGAGGTCATCTGCGATTCGGGCACCTTCACCGACACGCCGCCGTGCGCGGAACGACGTACCGTGGCACGCGCGGCCGCCGCATCCTGCGGCGCGGCGAACGTCTTCGCCATCGCCGGCGCGACCTTGGCCTGCTTGCCTTGAGTCAGCGCCTGGTCGAGCTGCGCGCTCTCGCTGGCGGTAAGCGGGCGCAGTTGTCCGGTCTCGGCATCGATGCCGACCTTGACGCCCGCGACGGTCACTTGATGGGGTGTGGACTGGGCATCAGCGGCATGGACGTTGAAGCACAGTCCAAGCGCTACACCTGACAACCAAAGCGCGGATCCGATCCTTTTCATGGGTCACGTCCCGATCTTGAAGGTGATGTTTCCCCGGCCGATTCCGCCCTCGCGATGGCCATCGCGAAGAATCGACTGTTGGGGATGCAATGTGGGCTTCCCCCTTCAACCCGTGCCGACTATGCGCCTGCTTCGACGCGCGCGACAAGCTTGCGCCGCAACATCGCGCGACCTACGTATTCAGGCGGAAAATGCGGCCACGTACGGAGCGTGCGCGTGAAGAACATCATCACGCGCGTCGCGTGCGACGCGACCGTGGACGCTTCAGATGATGCCGCCGCCGATGCCCAGGCGGACGATGCCGACCACGATCACGATGCCGTTGAGCACCAGGCCGGTCTTCGCGCGGCCGCGGTTGCCCGGGCTGGTGAAGAGGATGCCGAGCGCGGCGATGATCGCGCCCACCGAGGCGAACGGGATGAGCAGCCAGTTGCCCCATCCCAGCAGCGGGATCAATGCGATCACCATCCAGATCATGGCGACGATGCCCCAGAGCAGGCTGATGAGACCCATGGCGACGTTCCTCGTGAGGGCCGACGGGCGGCCGGGTGGCGATGCGGTGCAGTGCCGAGATTACCGGGCACCGGGTGGCGTGAACATGCGTTCCGACGAAACGGCCGGATGGGGTTCCGAAACGGGGCAAATGAGGGGCGGAGCGTGGCGCGGAATCGGGGCGTACCGAGGAATCCGGGGCGCCGGGGCGGATCGTCTGCGGGCGTCTCTGGCCTTGCCCCCGTCATTCCCGCGAAGGCGGGAATCCAGGGAAGTTTCACGCCTTACCTGTTACTTGTCAGAAGCAACAGCGTCGCGCTTGTCGCTCGACACGCAATCGGTAAAGCATGGAAAGTCCCTGGATTCCCGCCTTCGCGGGAATGACGTGATGGGTGGGAGGGCGTGACGGCCTGGGTCCCGGCCCTTCGACAAGCTCAGGACAGGCCTTCGCCGGGATGACGGCTTCGGAGACGCTTTCCCGATTCCCGATTCCCGATTCCCGAATCCCGAATCCCGAATCCCGAATCCCGAATCCCGAATCCCGAATCCCGAATCCCGAATCCCGAATCCCGAATCCCGAATCCCGAATCCCTACCCGTGCGCGCCGTCGATTTCCACGCGCAACTCGCGCCGGCACACCGCGGCGTGCAGGACGACGCGCGGCACTTCGGGCGACAGGCGCGCATCGAGCGCGCGCTTCACCGTGTCCAGTTCGTCGCGATCGCGCACGTACACCTTCAACGGCGAATGCGCGCCGAAATGCGCCGGCAGCGAGGGCCACTGCGAACGCGCGGCGGCGATGAGGCTGTCGAAATTGGCGAGCGTTTCGTCCAACTGCGTCGCCACCGAATCGGCGTGCTGCGATTCGTGGCCGACGATGGCCGCGGTGCCCGAGAGCATCAGCGGCATCGCGCTGCCGGGCGGCGGCAGCATCGCGCGGGCGAAGCTCGGCGGTTGCGGGCCGTACTGGCGCGGATAGCGGTAGGCGCTGATCTGGCGCGGGTTTTCCAGCGGCGTTCCGGGCACGCGTGAGGCGAGCCAGTACACCTGCAAGCGACGCGGCGCGCCTTCGGCGTTCACTTGGCCGATCGCCGTGGCCGCCGGCAACGAATGCGGCTCCACTTCGCCCAGGCCTCGCGCGCGGCCGACGCAGAACTGGCGGTAGCGCTCCAGGTCGCCTTCGCCCACGGTGATGCCGTCGAGGTAGTTCCACACGCGCAGCAGGTGCGGATAACCGCGCGCCTGCACGAACTCGATCAGGCGACGGTACAGGCGGTCGGCGGTGGCTTCGATGTCGCTGCGGCCGGGCAGGGTGTCGTCGCCCTCGTCCAGTTCGATCGCGCCGAACTGCAGCGCGCCGTCTTCCGCCCAGGCGACGTCGCCGTCGCGTCCGCACTGCACCGGACCGCTTGCGCGCCAGACTTCCAGCGGTGAATCGCCGTAGGGCTCCAGCGCGACGCGCAGGTAGCGCGGGTCGTCGCTATGCGGCGCCTGCGCGCCGAAGCCGATCACCGCGAGCACGTCGGGCGCGGTCAATACGGATTCGGGCGCGGCATGCACGTATTCCACCGACCAGCGCGGCGCCGCCAGCGGCATGGGGCGCACTGCGCTCACGAGCGCAGTCCCATGTCACGTTGATCCGGCCCCGGCTGCAGCGTGTCGGCGGCGCCGTGCAGGCCCACGTCCACACCGACCTGGCGACGCCGTTTCAACCAGCCGCGCAGCGCCAGCGGCGCCATGCTGATGGCAGTCATCGAGTAGATGATGCGGAACAGGCGCAGGCGCTTGAGCACCTCGGGGTTGTCGAACACATCGCCCGCCAGCAGCGAGATCACTGCCTGTTCCACCTGCCAGATGTTGCGCGGATGGTTGAACAGGTGGCGCATCACCGGCGTGGTGAAGCGGTAGATGAACCACTGGAAATGCTTCAGGCCGCGCTTGAGGCGCTTGTCCATGCCGCGTTGCAGGGCCGATTCGCGCGACGGATCGCGCAGCACGCCATCGACCACCTGCGCGGCCTGCTCGGCGCTGTTCATGCCCAGGTACACGCCCGAGGAGAACACCGGATCGACGAAGGCGTAGGCATCGCCCACCATCACCCAGCCCGGGCCGTGCATGCGCGTACAGGTGTAGGAGTAGTTGCCGGTGACGTGCACCGGCGCGACACGTTGCGCATTCTGCATGCGCTTGCGCACCTGCGGTTCGGACTCGAGCGTCTTCATCAGGAACGCTTCGTTTTCGCCGCGGCGCTGCTTGAGGTATTCGGGGAAGCACACCGCGCCCACGCTCATCACGCCGTCGCGCAGCGGGATCAGCCACATCCAGCCGTGCGCGAAGCGCTGCACGGTGATGTTGCCGGCGTCATCGCCCTGGCGGCGTTCCACGCCGGTGAAGTGGCTGAAGATCGCCGCCGACTGGTGCAGCGTGTTCTTCTGCTTGAGCTTGAGCTGGTTGCCGAAGAAGGTGTCGCGGCCGCTGGCGTCGACGACGTAGCGCGCACGCACGGTGAAGGCATTGCCCTTCGCGTCGCGCGCATGCGCGATCGACGGCCGACCGTCGGCGCCGAACTCCATGCGTTCGACCTTGTGGCGTTCGCGTGCATCCACGCCGTTGGCCTGCGCGTGGCGGAACAGCAGTTCGTCGAACTCCTCGCGCTTGACCTGGTAGGCGTAGCCGAAGAGCGGATTGAGCGCGCGCTCGAAGCGGAAGGTGTTGTACTGGTCGGCGCCGTCCTGCCCGGACTGCATCGGCGTGCCGTCGTCGTTGACGATCGGGAACTCCGCGCCCGGCTTGAACGTGCCGATGGCCTTGACCTGCTCCAGCACGCCCAGGCGCTCCAGGATCGGCAGGTTCATCGGCAGCAGCGATTCGCCGATGTGGAAGCGCGGGTGCGCGTCCTTCTCCAGCAGCAGGACCTTCCATCCCTTGCGCGCCAGCAGCGTGGCGGCGGTGGTGCCGGCGGGGCCGCCGCCGATCACCAGGACGTCGGGCGTCAGCGTGGAGGGTGCGTCGGAAGGCGTGTTCAGCTCGGCCGGGGCAGGAGCTGCCGGCGCGGACTCGGGGACGGTATCGGTCATGGCGCGCATGATAAGGGAATGCCCGCCGCCAGCCCGTGCAGCGCCGGGCCCGGGAGGCTGTTAGGCGGGCGCCCGTGGTGGACGGTTGCGCGCGCGACGCCGATGCCGGATCGTGGCGTCCCTTGCAATGCCACCGCTGGAACCGAAGATGTCTGAACAAAGCCCCGTCGAACGCGAACTGGCCGAGCTGCTGGTCGCCAGCCTGAACCTCGAAGACGTGGCGCCGTGCGACATCGATCCGGAGGGCGCGCTGTTCGGCGAGGGGCTGGGCCTGGATTCGATCGACGCGCTGGAACTGGCGCTGGCGATCTCCAGCAAGTACGGCTTCCAGCTGCGCTCGGACAACGACGAGAACCGCCGCATCTTCGCCTCGCTGCGCGCGCTGGCGGCGCACATCGAACAGCGCCGCGCGGCCTGATCGTCGCCGCCGGACCCGGGCCGTGAATTCCGCCGTCCTGCGGGCCGTCCCGCCGATCGCGCTCGCCGTCGCCTACCCGCTGCTCGCCCACTGGGCCACGCACGACGGCGGCGGGGTGTCGGCCGCCATCGCCCTGTTGGACCTGGTGGCGTTGTGCCTGATCGCGCCGCTGATGCAGGGCAAGGCCTGGGCCTGGGCGGCCACCGCCGGCTGCGCCGCCGGGCTGGCCTGGCTGGCGCAGACGCATTACCCGCAAATGCTGCTGCTGGCCCCGCCGATGCTGTTCGTGGGCTTCGTGGCGTGGATGTTCTGGCGCAGCCTGCGACCGCCGCGCGAACCACTGATCACGCGGATCGTGGCCGCGATGGAGCGCTGCGAGCCGTCGCAACTGCCGCCGCCGCTGTACCGCTATTCGCGCGGCCTGACCGCCGGCTGGGCCTACGTGATGGCCGCGCTGGCGCTGGCCAATGGCGTGCTGGCGATGATCGCCGTGCCGGACGGCGTGCTGGCGCGACTGGGGCATACGCCGCCGGTGGCGATCGGACAGGAGGAGTGGTCGCTGTTCGCCAACCTGCTCAACTACGGCATCGTCGGCGGCTTCTTCGTCGGCGAGTACGCGCTGCGGCGCTGGCTGTTCCCGCATCGCCCGTACCGGCATTTCTTCGATTTCCTGCGGCAGATGGCGGCCCTGGGGCCGCGTTTCTGGCGCGGGCTGTTCGATTGATGCGCGCGCTCCCGGCGTGGGCGGTGCGACCGCGCCACGGCCGCTGCCCCGCTGGCTTATCCTGAGCGCTTTCCGCGCGCAGCCGCCGCCCCGCATGGACTTCAGCCTTCCCGACGACCACCCCAGCCTGCCCGGGCATTTCCCGGGACGTCCGCTGGTGCCCGGCGTGGTGCTGCTGGAGCGCGTGGTCGAGGCGATCGAAGCCGCCCACGGCCCGCAGCGCGCACTGCGCCTGCCGCAAGTGAAATTCCTGCAGCCGCTGCTGCCCGGCGAGGTGGCGTCGATCGAACTCGACGGCCAGCCACCGCGCTGGCGTTTCCGCGTATTGCGCGCAACCACGCTGCTGGCCAGCGGCGAAATCGTCGCCATGGACGCGCAGGCCGTCGCATGAACGCGCACTGGAAACAACGTCCGGAAGGCGGCGGCATGTTCGCGCTGTGGGTGATCCGCGGCATCGCGCGCCACGGCGGACGCGCGGTCGCGCGCGCCTGCCTGTATCCGATCACGCTCTACTTCCTGATCGTGCGCGGCCCCGAGCGCCAGGCCTCGCTGGCCTACCTGGCGCGGGTGCTCGATCGCAGGCCGACGCTGTGGGACGCGGCCCGCCACATCCACACGTTCGCCGCGACCATCCTGGACCGCGTGTTCCTGCTCAGCGGGCAGCTGGCGCGTTTCGATATCCAGACCGTCGGCCTGCCGGCGCTGGCCGCGCGCGTGGACCGCGGCGAAGGCGTGCTGATCTTCGGCTCCCACCACGGCAGCTTCGACGCCCTGCGCGTGCTGGCGCTCACGCGCCCGGCGCTGCGCGTGCGCATCGTGCTGGACGTCGCCCACAACCAGGCCATCACGCGCCTGCTGGGCGCGCTCAATCCGCAGCTTGCGCGCGATGTCATCGATGCGGGGCAGGACGGCGTGTCGATCGTGCTGGCGATCCAGGAAGCGCTGGCGAACGGCGAGCTCGTCGCGCTGCTGGTCGATCGCGCCGAACCGGGCGACGCGACCGCGCCTGCGTCGTTCCTCGGACACGAGGCGTCGTTCCCCTCCGCGCCGTGGTCGCTGGCGGCGACGCTGAAGGTGCCGGTGATGCTGGCGTTCGGCCTGTACCGTGGCGACAACCGCTACGAGCTGGTGTTCGAGGAATTCAGCGAACGGCTGGACATCCCGCGCCAGCATCGCCGCGAACAACTCGCCGCGCTGGTGCGCGGCTATGCCGCGAGGTTGCAGCACCATGTGCGCCGCGCGCCCTACAACTGGTTCAACTTCTACGACTTCTGGCATGGCAACGACGCGGCGGACGACCCCGGCACTTCACTTCCGCACCTGGGCGATGCGGCTGACGCCGGCGTTGCTGCTGGCGAGCGCCGCGACCTGCGCCGCGCCGGCTGAACCCCCGGCGGAATCGTCGGCGGAATCGTCGGCGGAATCGTCGGCGGAGCCGGGCTGGATCCTGGCGAAGATCGCGCGGCCGGCGCCCGCCCGCACGCCCTTCGTCGAGGTGCGCGGCTCGAAGCTGCTGAAGACGCCATTGCGCCTCACCGGCGAGTACGTGCGTCCCGACGCGGACACGCTCGTGCGCGACGTGCGCACTCCGTACGCGGAAACCACGACGCTGCGCGCGGGTGAGGCGGTGATCCAGCGCGCCGGGCAATCGCCGCGCCGCTTCTCGCTGTCGCGCGTGCCCGAGCTGGCCGGCCTGCAGAACGGCTTCGGCGCGCTGCTCGGAGGCGACCGCACCGCGCTGGAAGCCCATTACCGATTGCAGGCCGACGGCACCCGCCAGCGCTGGACGATGACGATGACGCCCAGGGACGCGGCGATGGCGGCGAAGCTGCAGGCGATCGTGCTGTACGGACGCGGCGCAGAACTTCGCTGCATCGAGACGCGCCCGGTGGGCAACGTCGAAGCGCAACGCACGCTGCTGGCCGGCGCCGCGCAGGACGCGGCGAAGGTGCAGGACAGCGCAGCGCTCGCCACGCTGTGCCACGGCGCGGGCGCGCAATGAACGAGCGTCCGATGAGCGCCACGCGCCGGCTCGCGCTCGCGCTGCTGTGGCTGGCGGTGCTCGCGCTGCTGGGCGCGCTGATCGCGCCGCGCGTGCAGTTGAGCGGCGACCTGCGCAAGTTCATGCCCGCGCCGCAGACGCCCGCGCAGAAGCTGCTGATCGACGAACTGGGCGAAGGCCCGGGCTCGCGGCTGCTGCTGGTCGCCCTGTCCGGTGACGCGCCACAGACGCTCGCGGCGCAGTCGCAGGCCATGCGCGAACGCCTGCTTGCCCCCCCGCGCGGCGCGGCGACGACGCCGTTCAAGCTGGTCGCCAACGGCGCCGACGTCGGGCTCGATGCGATCCCGGCGCACCTGCGTCCGTACCGCTACCTGCTGTCTTCCACGCTGGACATGCAGCGTCTGGATGCCGCGTTCCTGCGCGCTGAACTCGATGCGCGCCTGCAGGATCTTGGCTCGCCCGCCGCGGCGATGATCGAGCCCTTGCTGCCGTCCGATCCGACGCTGGAAACGCTGAAGCTCGTCGAGGCCTGGCAACCGGCGAATGCGCCGCAGCGCCTGCACGGCGTGTGGTTCGACCGCGCCGGCCGCGAAGCACTGCTCGCCATCGAAACGCATGCCGCCGGCTTCGATACCGAAGGCCAGCAGGCGGCGGTGGACGCCATCCACGCCGCGTTCGACGCGGTGCGCGGCGATACGAAGACGCGGCTGACGTTGACGGGGCCGGGCGCATTCTCGGTCGAGATCGGCGGGCGCACAGCGCGCGAAGCCAGCCTGATCGGCACCATCGATTCGCTCGTATTCGTGCTGCTGCTGTGGATCGCGTACCGCAGCTGGAAGGCGCCGTTGCTCGGCGGCCTGCCGCTGGCGAGCGCGGGGCTGGCGGGACTGGGTGCGGTGGCGCTCGCCTTCGACGGCGTGCACGGCATCACCGTCGCGTTCGGCTTCACGCTGATCGGCGTGGTGCAGGACTATCCGATCCACCTCTTCAGCCACCAGCGCGCGGGCATGTCGCCGTGGGCGAGTGCGCGCGCCTTGTGGCCGACGCTCGGCACGGGCGTGGCGTCGACGTGCATCGCTTACGCGACCTTCCTGGTGTCCGGCGTGGACGGGTTGCAGCAACTGGCGGTGTTCACCGTGGTCGGGCTGGCAACCGCTGCGCTGGCGACGCGCTTCCTTCTGCCGGCGCTGATCGATCCCGCGCCACGCGATGCGGCCGATTCGGCCTGGCTGGCGCGCTGCTGGACGGCGCTCGCGCGCTGGCCGCGCATGGGCGGCGCCGTGGGCTGCGCGGTGGCGGCGATCGCCGTGGCGGTGATCGTCTTCACGCCCGGCGCGTTCTGGCAGAACGATCTGGCGCGACTCACGCCGGTGCCGGCGGAGGCTCTCGCGCGCGATTCGCAATTGCGCGGTGAGCTCGGTGCACCCGATGTCCGTTACGTGATCGCGCTGCAGGCGCCCGACGCCGAACACGCGCTGCAAGCTTCCGAAGATCTGCTGCGTTCGCTGGACGTGTTGCGCGTGCAAGGCGGCATCGCCGGCTTCGATCTCGCCGCGCGGTACCTGCCCAGCGCGGCGACGCAACGCGCGCGCCAGGCGAAGCTGCCGTCCGACGATGCGCTGCGCGCTGCGCTGAGCGAGGCGATGGCCGGCGGCGCGTTCAACGAGGATGCCTTCGCCGATTTCATCCGTGATGTCGCCGCCGCGCGCGATGCGCGGCCGCTGACGCCCGCCGACGTGTCCGGCACGCCGCTGGCCGCCAGCGTCGAAGGCCTGCTGCTGCAACGCGAAGGGCACGCCACCGCGCTCGTCGCGCTGTCGGGCCTGCGCGATCCCGGCGCCGTGGCGCGCATCGCGCAGACCCACGGCGCGCAGCTGCTCGACCTGAAGCAGGCGTCCGAATCCCTGGTCGCGGAGTACCGCGAGCGCGTGCTATGGGCGCTCGCGCTGGCGGCGGTGCTGTTGGCCGGCGCGGTGTGGTTCGCGCTGCGCTCGCCGCGCCGCGTGCTGCGCGTGCTCGCGCCGATGGCGCTGACGACGCTGCTCATCCTCGCCGTGCTGCGTGGCATCGGCGTGGAGCTCAACCTCTTCCATCTGGTGTCGTTGATCCTCGCCGCGGGCCTGGGCCTGGACTACGCGCTGTTCTTCGATCACGCCGGCGACGATCGCGCCGAGCAGCTGCGCACGCTGCACGCGGTGATCGTGTGCAGCCTCACCACCTTGCTGGTGTTCGCGCTGCTGGCGACGTCGAGCATTCCGGTGCTGCGCGCGATCGGCGGCACCGTGGCGCTGGGCGTGGCCTTCAACTTCGTGCTGGCGCTGCTGATCGTGCGCGCGCCGGTGAGGCAAGTGGCGTGACGCAACGCCTGGGCCGCGACGAGATCCTCACGTTGGTGCCGCATCAGGGCGCGATGTGCCTGTGGGATGAAGTCGTCGCCTGGGATGCGCAATCGATCCGTCTGCGCGCGCACAACCACCGCGATGCCGCGCATCCGCTGCGCCATCGCGATCGGCTGCATGCCGTGCACCTGTGCGAATACGGCGCGCAGGCGATGGCCGTGCACGGCGGCCTGCTCGCACGCGCGGCCGGCGAGGGCGTGAAGCCGGGCATGCTCGTCGCATTGCGCGACGTGAGGCTGCACGTGGCGCGTTTCGACGACCTGCCCGGTGCGCTGGACGTGGAAGCGCACTGCCTGATGGCCGATGCCGGCGGCAGCCAGTACCGTTTCCTCGTCACGCACCAGGGCGCGCCGTTGGCCGAAGGTCGCGCTGCCGTGCTGCATTCGCTTCCTTCCGGAGATGGCGCATGAGTGCGCAGAAGAAACACGACGGTCCGCGTCGCGCGCTGGTCACCGGCGGCAGCGGCGACATCGGCAGCGCCATCTGCCGGCGCCTGGCGGCCGACGGCTGCGAGGTGATCGTGCATGCCAATCGCAATGTCGAACGCGCGCACGCGGTGGTCGCGCAGATCCTCGCGGCCGGTGGCCGGGCGGAGGCGGTCGCGTTCGATGTGGCCGATGCGGAGGCTTCGCAGGCGGCCATGGCATCGCTGCTGGCGCACGGCCCGGTGCAGGTCGTCGTCAACAACGCCGGTGTGCACGACGACGGTCCGATGGCCGGCATGAGCGAGACGAAGTGGAAGCGCGTGATCGACGTGTCGCTGCACGGCTTCTTCCATGTCACCCAGCCGCTGCTGCTGCCGATGGCGCGCACGCGCTGGGGCCGGGTGGTGAGCGTGTCGTCGGTGGCCGCGGTGCTGGGCAATCGGGGGCAGGCGAACTACGCCGCCGCCAAGGCCGCGCTGCACGGCGCCACCAAGTCGCTGGCGCGCGAGATGGGCAGCCGCGGCATCACCTGCAATGTCGTGGCGCCGGGCGTGGTGGAAGGGCGCATGGCGGAGGCGGCGTTCCCGGCCGACGCCATCAAGCAGCTCGTGCCCGCCGGGCGCGCGGGGCGGCCGGAGGAAGTGGCGGCGCTGATCGGTTTTCTCTGCTCGGACGCGGCCGGATACATCAACGGCCAGGTGATCGGCATCGACGGCGGCATGAGCTGAACGGAAAGCGACATTTTTCGCTTTCAGCCCACCTGCGCTGGCGTAGGATCGCGGCAACCCAACACGGAGGCGCCGCCATGCGCCGCATTGCATCGACCCTCGCCGTCCTCGCCCTGGCCGCGCTGGCCGGCTGCTCGTCCACCTCGCAACTGGTCACCGGCACGCCGCGCGCGCCGATCGACCCGTCGCAGGTGCGCGTCTATTTCACGCCGCCGCCGGGCGGTTACGAGGAGATCGCCCAGTTGGAGACCGCCAGCGGCAACTTCACCTACGGCGAGCAGAACAAGATGGACGCGGTCATCAACAACCTGCGTGTGGAAGCGGCCAAGCTCGGCGCCAACGGCGTGCTGTTCATGGGCGCCCAGAACACCGGCGGCGGCAGCAGCGTGGGCGTGGGCGCGGGCGGTGGCAGCTGGAGTGGCGGAGGCGGCAGCTTCAGCTCCGGCGGCATCGGCGTGAACATCTCGCCGACCAAGAAGTTCGGTCAGGGCGTGGCGATCTACGTGCCCAATCCGCCGCCGGCCTCGCAAGCGCCGGTGGCGCCGCAGCAGGCGCCGTCGCCGGTGAAGTGAGGGGGCTCTTCCGAGCTCACCGCGACGCGGCTTCGCGACCCCTCCCCAACCCTCCCCTGCACGCAGGGGAGGGGCAGGAAGCGGGAGGAGCGAAAAGCAGTCAGGGCGAGCGCGTCGGTAACGCGTCTTCGAGCGGCTGGCTTGCGAACTCGCCGGACGGATCGTCGATCAACACCGGATTGGCGCGGATGCGCCGGAACATCTCGGCAATGCCGCCGCGCCGCAGCACGCCGAACACGACGTGGCTGGTGATGCGCGTGAAATCGCGCAGTGGCTTGAAGTGGCTCGGGCGGAACTGCTCGTCGCTGTGCACGCACTTGTAGCGCGATTCGATCGGTACCGAGACGCAGCGCGTGCCCAGCTGCTGCGCCGCCGAAATCAGCACCTGCGCCTCGAACACGAAATCCTCGCCCGGCACGTCGGTCATCGCCGCGACGGCGGCCGGGTACAGACGCTGCCCGCTCTGGCTGTCGGCGAGCTGGTAGCCGGTGCCCCAGGCGATGCCCCAGTCGGCGAACTCGTTGGCCAGGCGGCGGTAGATCGGCTGCTGCGAACGCCGCCGCAGGCGCGCGCCGATCACGATGTGGCCCGGATGACGGTTCGCCGCCGCGAGCATCCGCGGAATGTCGGCGGGCCGGTGCTGGCCGTCGCCGTCCATGCTGATGATCGCGCGCGCGCCCATCTCCAGCGCGCGGGCGAAGCCGTCGCGCAGGCTTGCGCCCTTGCCCATGCGCGCCTCGTGGCGCAGCACGGTGACGGGCAGGTCGGCGATGCGCTGCGCGGTGCCGTCGTCGGAACCGTCGTCCACCACGATCACGTGCGGGCATTCGGCCAGCGCGCCTTCGACCACGTCGCGGATGCGCAGCGCCTCGTTCAATGCGGGAATCACGACGACCAGATCGTCGCGGCTCAGGTGCGGGCGGGAATTGCGGTCGATCATGGGGTCACCTCCACGAACAGATCGTGCGCGATGCCGGCCGGCAGGTACGCCGAACCCTCGCCACGCACGAGCACGTCGAACAGCGGCAGCATCGGCGCCATCGCATTGCCAGCGGAAAAACGCGCCAGCGGGCCGATCGCGGGCGCCGGCCGCGAGCTCGCCACCAGGCGTGCGCGCAGCAACGGGCCCGCGCCGTCGCGCGAAAGCACGAGGGCGCCGCCGAGCAGGCCCTCGCTCGGCGCCACGCGCGCCAGCGGGCCGATGGCCTGGCCGTCGTAGGCCACCAGCAGCGCCGCCTCGGCGCCGCCGGCCAGTTGCGTCACCGCTTCGATCAGCCCCTGCGCGAAGCTGGCCGCATGCGCGCTGATCGCGCTGGCCGGCTGCATCGCGCCGGTGCCGATGGTCCAGTAGCCGGCCGCGGCGTTATGCACGGAATTGTGGAAGCGCGTCGGCGACAGCGCGCGCGGATCCTGCGACAGCGTCGCGCACATGTAGTCGGTGATCGCCAGTTCGCCATGCGTGGAGGCGAACACCGACGGCATCGACGCCGGATCGCGCCCCGCGGCCTCGCACGCGGCCATGGCCACTTCCAGGGCGATGGCGACCGTTTCCGGCGCGCGGCGGCGTTCGTTCGGCGGCAGCAGCTGCGGCGACGGACGCGAAGGCGCGTCCGCCGGCTGCGTGCCGTCGAGCGCATAGGCGCGCGCTGCCGCCCAAGAGGGCAGGCCGCGCGTCCAGAACCCGATTCCTTCGATCCGCGCCTGCAACATCCGCGATTCCGCCATGCTCATGCGCGACCGAATACCAGCGAGCAGTTGTTGCCGCCGAAGCCGAACGAGTTGTTCATCGCGTAGCGGATGTCGGCGCGTTGCGGCGCGAATCGGATCTGCGGGCCGCAGGCGGGGTCGGGCGCGGCGCTGTTGAGCGTGCCGGGCAGTTCGCCGCGTTCCAGTGCGATCAGCGCGATCACCGATTCGACGATGCCGGCCGCACCCAGCGTATGGCCGGTCCAGCCCTTGGTCGAACTGGCGTGCAGGCTTGCGGGGAACAGCGACGCCACGGCCGCCGCTTCGATCGAATCGTTGGCGGGCGTGGCGGTGCCGTGCAGGTTGAGGTAGCCGACATCGCCGGCGTCGATGCCCGCGCGCAGCAGCGCATCGCGCATCGCCAGGCGTGCGCCCAGGCCTTCCGGGTGCGGCGAGGACATGTGGTGCGCGTCGCTGGATTCGCCGTAACCGCGCAGCTGCAAGCCGGTGTCGCCCTCACGCGCGCGTTCGAGCAGCGCGAAACCACCGGCTTCGCCGAGCGACAGACCGGTGCGCGTGACATCGAATGGACGGCACGGTTCGTCGGCCACCAGCTGCAGCGAGTTGAAGCCGAACAACACGCTTCCGCACAGCGTGTCCACGCCGCCGACCAGCGCCGCATCCGCCAGGCCGCCGGCGATGAGCCGCGCGGCTTGCGCGAACACCTTCGCGCTGGACGAACAGGCGGTGGCGACGGTCATGCACGGGCCACGCAGGCCGGTGGCGTGCTGGACGAACTCGCCGAGCGAATGCGGCGTGTGGACGTGCGGGCGCGCGAGATGCTCGGGAAATTCGCCCGCATCCAACGATGCGTACGCTTCTTCGGTGCTGCCGATGCTCGACGTGGACGTGCCCATGATGACGGCGATGCGATCGGCGCCGACGCGCGCGATGGCGTCGTCGATCGCCTCGCGCATGCCGTCCTGCTGCAATGCCAGCCAGGCCAGGCGGTTGTTGCGCGAATCCCATTCCTCGAGCGCGGCCGGCAACGCCAGCGTCTCCAGGCCGTCGACACGGCCGATCCAGCAGGCCAGCGGGTCGATGCCGAAATCATTCCTGCGCAGGCCGCTGCGGCTTTCGCGCAGGGCCGAGGCGAGCGCCTGCCGGCCGGCGCCGACGGCGCTGGTTGCGGTACAGGCACGGATTGCCAGGGGCGCCATCGGTTGCGCGGTGGACGGATGCAGCGTGGATGGCACGAAGGGTTCCCGGTCGGCGTTCGCGAAAGTATAGCCAGCGGGGTGCGCGCGGCCCGTCCGCGGCGTGCGGGCGGCCGTTGTGTTCAGGCGCGACGGGGGAAGGTCGGCATTGAGTGAATGGGGCGGTGCAGCGGCGCCGGGGTGTTCCCTTCTCCCGCTTGCGGGAGAAGGTGCCCGCAGGGCGGATGAGGGCGCTCTTACCTTGAGGCAGCGTTGGGGCCCTCACCCCAACCCCTCTCCCGCACGCGGGAGAGGGGTTCAAGGCGCATCAGCGCTTCAGGACGTGCTTACTTCTTCTTCGCCAGGGCCTTCTGCGCCGGCACGAACTGCTCGCGCACGGCCTTGGCCAGCAGGTCCGGCGGCAGCAGGCCCTGGTCGAGCAGGAAGTTGTTGAAGGCGAGGCGGTCGAACTTGTCGCCCAACGCGATCTCCGTCTCCATGCGCAGCTCCAGGATGCGGCTGTAGCCGTAGAAGTAGCTGCCCGCCTGGCCCGGCGCATTGAAGGTGTAGCGGTCCAGTTCCTGCTTGGTCATCGCCTCCGACAGACCGACCTTGTCGCGCAGGATGCGGCCGGCTTCCTCGCGGCCGATCAGGCCCAGGTTGAGCATCGGATCGAGCATCGCGCGCGCGGCGCGCATCAGGCGGAACTGCAGCGCGATCAGCTGGCCGTCGAGCGGCTCGTAGGGAACCATCTCGGCCTCGGCGTACAGCGCCCAGCCTTCGACGTTGACCGAGTTGAACGCGAACATCGTGCGTGCCAGCGAGATGCCGCGCTCGACCATCGCGGTGAACTGCAGCTCGTGGCCCGGACGGCCTTCATGCGCTGACAGCGTCCAGCGCACCGCGTCGAAGTTGAAGTCGTCGTACTCCAGCGCCTTGCCGTCGGCGGTGGGCACCGACACCGGCAGCACGAACTGGCCCTGCTGGCCGGTGTTGCCGATCAGCGGCGCCGGCAGGAAATGCGGCGCGGGCTGCGCGGCCGATTCGGCCTCGCTGCCCAGGCGCATCACCATCGGACGCTGCGGCACATCGACGATGCGCTCCTTGCGGATGATCGGATCGATCTCGTCGATGACCGTGCGGTAGCGCGCCTCGAGCTGGTCGTTGGGCATGTTGCGCTGCTTGAGCGCGCGGATCACCGCCACGTAGTCGTGCGGATCGGCGACCTTCAGGTCGTTCGCCTTCGCCACCAGCGGGGCGAGCTGCTGCATCGCCGCGCGCGTTTCCATGAACTCCACCTGGGCGCGGCGGATCAGCAGCTTCGGGTCGATGTCGATGCCGTACTGCTTGAGGCTGTTGGCGTACAGCTCCGGCGGCAGCTTGGTGTCGGTGCGCGCGGTCGGCAGCACGTTGGCGCGGGCCCAGCTGCCGTAATCCTTCAGCTGCGTTTCCATCGCGGCCAGCGCTTGCTGCGCGCCTTCGATCTTGTACTTGTCGAACAGCTTGCGGATGCCGGCGATGTAGGTGTCGACGTTGCCCAGCGACTGCTCGACTTCCAGCCTGGTGGGATGCGTGAGCTTCGTGTCGGAGGCGCGCTCGGTGTAGCGGGCCTTCGCCAGCTCGGTGATCGGCGTGGTTTCGGTGCCCTGGCCGACGTAGTTCTTCAGTCGTTCCAGCGCCTTGGCGCGACGCTCCGGCGGCGTCTGGTCGGACAGCAGGCCCTGCAGGCCGCTGAAGACGATCTGCGGCACGTCGTTCCACGGCAGCATCAGGCGTTCGTTGAGCTCGCTGCTCTCGATGCTGTCGTCGGCGGCGCGGATCATGATTTCCAGATCCTGGCGCACGTTCGGATCGCGCTCGGTGGCGAGCTTGGCCTTGAGTTCGTCGCGCGCCTTCGCGGTCTGCGCGCGGAAACGCTTGGAGACATCGGGCTTGAGGTCGGCGACGCGTTCGTCGTAACCGGGCACGCCGAAGAACGACATCTGCTCCGGCGCGAATTCCGCCTGCGACTTGAGCAGGACCTGGGCGTATTCGTTGCTCTGGGTCACCCAGGCCGGCGAAGGCTTGGGTGCGGCGGCAGACTTGGCGGCGGGCTGCGCCGTCTGGGCCAGCACGGGGGCGCCGACGGCGAGGGTGAGGGACAGGGCGATCGCGAGGGTCAGCGGCTTGATCATGGCTTCGCAGGAGGATGGGTCCTCCGGCGAGCATGAGGGGTCAGGTCTGACGAGGCCATCCCTCTAACGTCATGCGCGGTTGCTTATCTGCAGCTTGTTGCTCCTCCCCCTGCGTGCAGGGGGAGGTTGGGAGGGGGTTGTGAGGCGCGTCAGCGCCGAACTCGCCGCGTTGCGGCTTCGCGACCCCTCCCCAACCCTCTCCTGCAAGCAGGGGAGAGAGCAACAGCGGAGGCGTCGCCAACCCTCAGGGCTTCAGACACCGCGCGAAGAAATTCTCCGTCAGGCGCAGGCGTTGCAGGTTGTCGTCGCCCTTGAAGCCGTGCTTCGCGCCCGGGAAGGTCTTCAGTTCGAAGGCCTGGCCGCGTGCGTTCATGGCCTCGGCCAGCGCGGTGGTGTGCGTGAGCAGCACGTTGTCGTCGGCCATGCCGTGGATCACCAGCAGCGGCGACTTCAGTCCGTCCACATGCGCGAGCACGCGCGCTTCGCGGTAACCGTCGGTGTTGGCCGACGGCAGGCCCATGTAGCGCTCGGTGTAGTGCGTGTCGTACAGGCCCCAGTCGGTGACCGGCGCGCCGGCGACGCCGCACGCGTACTGGTCGGAGGCCTTGGCCAGCAGCATCAGCGTCATGTAGCCGCCGTTGGACCAGCCGTACACGCCGATGTGCGAATCCTCGACCCACGGCTGCGACTTCAGCCACTCCACGCCCTTGAGCTGGTCGGCCACTTCCACGGTGCCCTGCTTGCCGTACAGCGCGCCGCCGAAGTCCGCGCCACGGCGCGGCGTGCCGCGGTTGTCGAGCGAGAACACCGCATAGCCGTGCTGCGCGAGGTACTGGTTGAAGTCGGGCGCCCACGCGCGCTTGACCGTCTGCGACGCCGGACCGCCGTAGACCATCACAACCACGGGATAGCGCTTCTTCGGATCGAAGCCCGCCGGCTTGAGCAGGCTGTAGTGCAGCGTCGTCCTGCCGTCGGCGGCCTTGAGCGTGCCGAACTCGATCGGCTGCTGCGCGCCGGCGTACTTCGCGTAGGGATGCTGGGGATCCTTGAGGTCGTTCTTCAGCAGCGCGGCGATGCGCGTGCCGTCGTTGCGGAACAGCTCCAACTGCGGCGGCGTGGTCGGGTTGGACCAGTTGTCGACGTACACGCTGGCATTGCCGGCGAAGCTGGCGCTGTGCGTGCCGTCGGCCTTCGACAGGCGCTGGATCGCGCCGCCCGCCAGCGGCACGCGGTAGACCTGCGAATCCAGCGGCGAATCCTTGCCCGCGGCGAAGTAGACGAAGCCGGCGGTTTCATCCACCGCGAGCACGCCGTCCACCGGCCAGTCGCCGGAGGTCAGCGCGGTGGCCTTGGCGCCGTCTTCGGACAGCACGTAGAGGTGTTCGTAACCGCTGCGCTCGCTGCCCCACAGGATGCGACCGTCCTGGAGGAAGCGCAGGTTGTCGTGCAGCGGCACCCAGGTGGTGCTGGTTTCGGTGGCGAGCACGCGCTGGCGGCCGCTTTGCAGGTTGGCTTCGACCAGCTCGAGCTTGTGCTGGTCGCGCGACTGACGCTGGAAGGTCAGGCGCTGCGGATCGCGCCAGTCCACGCGGGCGAGGTAGATGTCCGGGTTGGCGCCCAGGTCCACCCACATCGGCGCGGCACCGGCATTGGGCGCGATCACGCCGAGCTTGATCAGCACGTTGTGGTCGCCGGCCGCGGGGTAGCGCTGTTCGATCACGTCGGTGCGGTCGCGGTAGACCTCCTGGCGCTTGCGCACGGGCACCGGCGTTTCATCGATGCGGGCGAAGGCGAGGGCCGAATCGTCGGGCGCCCACCAGTAGCCGGTGTGGCGGCCCATTTCCTCGTCGGCGACGAACTCCGCCACGCCGTTGCCGATCACGTCGCTGCCGTCGTGGGTGAGCTGCGTCGCCGTGCCCGTGGCCAGGTCGATCACCCACAGGTTGCGCTCGCGCACGAAGCTGACGAAGCCGCCGCGTGGCGAGATCTTGGGATCGGTGGCGAAGCCCTCGCCGTGGGTGAGCTTGCGCACGCCGGCCTTGCCCGGCTTGGCCAGGTCGTACAGGTAGAGCTCGCCGCCCAGCGGGAACAGCAGCGACTTGCCGTCCGGCGCCCATTGGTAGTCGACGATGCCGCTCAACCCGGCGATGCGCTGGCGCTCGCGGCGGGCCTTCTCTTCGTCGCTGAGCACTTCATCGCCCGGCAGGATGTCGTCGGCGTCCACCAGCTTCACGGTATTGCCGCTGGCGATGTCGTAGGCCCACAGGTCCAGCCGGTTCTTGTTGGTGTCCTTGCCGCGCAGGAAGCTCACGCGCGTGCCGTCCGGGGCCACCTTGGCCTTCATCAGGCTCGGGCCGGACAGCGGCGCATCGCCGGCGAGGGCTTCGAGGGTGAGCTTTTGCGGCGCGGGCGCGGACTGCGCGTGGGCCAGGGGCGACAGCGACGGGGTCATCGACATGGCGAGCAGGCAGGAGGCGGCGACGCCGCGGACGGTCAGGTTCTTCATGCGGGGTTGGACGGGGTTCCGAAGAGGATCTTGTGCATTTCCGGGGTCATTTCGCGCTTGGCACCGTACTTCTCGGCCAGTGCGTAGGCGCGCTTCACCGCCGGGCGTGCGGCGATGGCTTGGTGCCAGCGGCGCAGGTTGGCGAACGGCGTCAGATCCAGCGGCGCCTTGGTGTAGGGATTGATCCAGGGGTGGATCGCCATGTCGGCGATCGACAGCCTCCCGGCGGCGACGAACTCGCGCCCTTCCAGGCGGCGGTCGAGCACGCCCAGCAGGCGCAGCACTTCGCGCTGGTAGCGCTCCTTGGCGTAGGGCAGATCTTCCGGCGCGTACACGTGGAAGTGGCCGTACTGGCCGGTCATCGGGCCCAGGCCGCCCATCTGCCAGTGCAGCCACTGGCTGACCTCGGTGCGGCCGCGCAGGTCGGCGGGCACGAACTTGCCCGTCTTGTTGGCCAGGTAGGCCAGGATCGCGCCGGACTCGAACACGCTGATCGCCGGGCCGCCGTCGCCCGGCTCGCGGTCGACGATGGCGGGCATCTTGTTGTTGGGGGAAATCGTCAGGTAATCGGGCTTGAACTGGTCGCCGGCGCCGATGTCGACGGGGTGGATCGTGTACGGCAGGCCCGCTTCCTCCAGGAAGATCGTGATCTTGTGGCCGTTGGGCGTGGGCCAGTAGTGCAGGTCGATCATGGTGTCGGGCTCCGGTGGGCGGCGGCGGCGGGGTCGCCCAGTGTAAGGGCGACCGCGCCCGGCGCCCGGAACGCCGAGCGCCAAGCCTGGAACGCCGAGCTCCGAACCCGGAGCGCCGAGCTGCGAGCCTGGAACGCCGAGCTCCGAACCCGGAGCGCCGAGCTTCGAGCCCGGAACGCCGAGCTCCGAACCCGGAGCACCGAGCTTCGAGCCCGGAACGCCGAGCTCCGAACCCGGAGCGCCGAGCTTCGAGCCCGGAACGCCGAGCTCCAAACCCGGAGCGCCGAGCTCCAAGCCCGGAGCTCCGGGCCCCGAACCTCGATCGCCCACTGACCCGCCCGGGCATGGCGACCGTCATCCGGGGCCGCTACCCTAGCCGGCCCCGATTTGAGCCGAGACGCCCCGCATGGCCGAGCGCCCGACTTCGCTGAACCCGCTGCCCGCCCTCATCTTCTCTTCGCGCTGGCTGCAGCTGCCGCTGTACCTGGGCCTGATCGCCGCGCAAGGCGTGTACGTGGTGCTGTTCGTCAAGGAGCTTTGGCACCTGATGTTGCACGCCACGGAATGGACCGAGCAGCAGATCATGCTGATGGTGCTCGGCCTGATCGACGTGGTGATGATCTCCAACCTGCTGGTGATGGTGATCGTCGGCGGCTACGAGACCTTCGTCTCGCGCCTGCGCCTGGAAGGTCATCCCGACCAGCCCGAGTGGCTGAGCCACGTCAACGCCAGCGTGCTGAAGGTGAAGCTGGCGATGGCGATCATCGGCATCTCCTCGATCCACCTGCTCAAGACCTTCATCGCCATCGGCAACCTCGGCGCCGCGGACAGCACCTACACCGCCGACGGCGTGATGTGGCAGACGATCATCCACTGCGTGTTCATCCTGTCGGCGATAGGCATCGCCTACACCGACAAGCTGATGGCCGCCGCCTCGCACAAGCCGCACAAGGACGCCCACCCGGCCGCGCGCTAACCTTCAAGCCCCTCTCCCGCCGGGAGAGGGGTTGGGGTGAGGGCCAATGGAGCCGGAGCGGTGAACGGTGGCTGCCGTACGGCGCTGCGGTGTTGTTTCCTCAAGGCGATGCGGCCCGTCCGCTGCCGCGCGAGGTGATTGCGTGGCGCAAGACCGCCGACGGGCCTTTGTCGCCAAACACCAGACGCTCGCCGCGCGTGTCGATGCCGAGCGCGCGATACGCCGCCTCCAGTGACGGAAACGCGCGCGAATCGACATAGCGCGCGTACAGCGGCGCGAACACCTGCGCGCCCGCGAGCCGGTCCAGTTCCTCCACGAACGCGCGCGGCGCGACCTCGCCGGTGCCGTTGAGGCAGCGCGCCGAATAGCGCGAGAGCACCTCGTCCAGGCTGCGGCCGTGGTCGCGGCGCAGGGCGATGTCGGCTTCCAGCCAGAACGCCGCGCCGGCCCAGTACACGCGCATCGTGCCCTTGTGATCGCGGCTGAGTTCGATCAGCGGGCGGCCGCTGGATTCGCGCCGGCCGCGCTCGAAACCCGCATCCAGCAACTGCCACGCCTGCTCCGGCGACAGCAGCCCGGCGCGGGCGCGCAGCACGTTCTGGTAATAGCTCGCCAGACCTTCCGACAGCCAGCGGCCGTCGCGGCCCATATAGGGATGGAACAGGTGCGAGAGCTCGTGGATCGCGGTCCAGTCCGCGCGCAGCTCCGGAAGGGTCGCGTCGCCGCGCACGTACAGCAGCACCGCGGTATCGCCGCGACGCAGGGTCTGGCCCCAGGGCACCGGGCTTTCGTCTTCACGGTCGACCTGTTCGATCCGCACCCGCGCGCTGCGCAGCGGATAGCGGCCGTAGGCGGTGAGCTGCGCCTGCGCGACCTCCGCCAGCCATGCCTGCAACTGCGCGCGACGGTCGGCATCGGCCACGCCGACCACCTCCACGCGCAGCTCGCTGTCGCCGGCGCGCAGCACGCGCATCGCATCGGGCGTCGTCTCGTCCTGTGCGGGCGTCGCCGTCGCCGTGGCCACCAGCAGCAGGCCCAGCACGATGCGCAGCGGCGTCACGATCGAACGCATCCGAAGTCCTCCGGCCCGCCCATCGAGCCCGCGCGACGCGGGCCCTGAGACCGCCGCCGCTACAATACCCGCATGGATGTCTCCCACCTGCTCGACGCGCTGAATCCAGCGCAGCGCGAGGCCGTCAGCGCCCCGCCCGGTCACTACCTCGTCCTCGCCGGCGCCGGTTCCGGCAAGACGCGCGTGCTCACGCATCGCATCGCCTGGCTGAACGAAGTCCACGGTGTGCCGACCCACGGCATTCTCGCCGTGACCTTCACCAACAAGGCCGCGGGCGAAATGCGCGCGCGAGTGGACGGCCAGCTGCGCCACGGCGCGCGCGGCATGTGGATCGGCACCTTCCACGGCCTGGCGCACCGTCTGCTGCGGCTGCACTGGCAGGAGGCGAAGTTGCCGGAAGGCTTCCAGGTGCTCGATTCCGACGACCAGCTGCGCCTGGTCAAGCGCGTCGTGCAGGCGCTGGAGCTGGACGAGGCGCGTTTCCCGCCGCGCCAGATCGCGTGGTGGATCAACGCGCAGAAGGACGAAGGCCGTCGTCCGCAGAACATCCAGCTCGGCAACAACGACCCCTGGGCCGACGTGATGCTCAAGTCGTACGAGGCCTACCAGGAGCGCTGCGAACGCGCCGGCCTGGTGGACTTCGCCGAGCTGCTGCTGCGCGCGCACGAACTGCTGCGCGACACGCCGGCGCTGCTGGCGCATTACCGGCACCGCTTCCGCGAGATCCTGGTGGACGAGTTCCAGGACACCAACGCGATCCAGTACGCCTTCGTGCGCGTGCTGGCCGGCGACAGCGGCCATGTCTTCGTCGTCGGCGACGACGACCAGTCGATCTACGGCTGGCGCGGCGCCAAGGTCGAGAACATGCAGCGCTTCCTCAAGGATTTCCCCGGCACGCAGACGATCCGCCTGGAGCAGAACTACCGTTCCAGCGCCAACATCCTGGAAGCGGCCAACGCGGTCATTGCGCACAACCCCGACCGCCTGGGCAAGAACCTGTGGACCGACAGCGGCACCGGCGAGCCGATCGACCTGTACGCGGCCTACAACGAGATGGACGAGTCGCGCTTCGTCGTCGAGCGCCTGCGCCAGTGGGTGCGCGACGGCGGCAGCTATGGCGAAGTCGCGGTGCTCTATCGCAGCAACGCGCAGTCGCGCGCCTTCGAAGAATCGCTGCTGGCCGAGCAGGTGCCGTACCGCGTGTACGGCGGCCAGCGCTTCTTCGAGCGCGCCGAGATCAAGGACACGCTGGCCTACCTGCGCCTGATCGCCTCGCGCCTGGACGACGCCGCGTTCGAGCGCGCCGTGAACACGCCCACGCGCGGCATCGGCGAGCGCACGCTGGACGAAGTGCGCCGCCGCGCGCGTGCCGACGCCGTCGCGCTGTGGGAAGCGGCGCGGCGCATCGTCGCCGAGAACGCCCTCACCGCGCGTGCGCGCAATGCCGTGGCGGGCTTCCTCGCGCTCATCGACGACGTCGACAACGAAGTCGCCACGATGACGCTGCCGGAAAAGATCGATCACGTGCTGATCCGCTCGGGCCTGCGCGAGCACTACTTCAACGAATCGCGCGGCCAGCTGGATTCGCGCGTGGACAACCTGGACGAACTGGTCTCCGTCGCCTCGCGCTTCACGCGCAACGACGAGGAAGACGCACAGGCGATGCCGGAACTGGTTGCCTTCCTCAGCTACGCCGCGCTGGAGGCCGGCGAAGGCCAGGCGCAGGCCGGCGAGGAGGGCGTGCAGCTGATGACGCTGCACAGCGCCAAGGGACTGGAATTCCCGCTGGTGTTCCTGGCCGGCATGGAGGAGGGCGTGTTCCCGAGCGGGCGCTCCACCGAGGAATCCGGTCGCCTGGAGGAAGAGCGCCGCCTGGCGTATGTCGGCATCACGCGCGCGCGGCAGAAACTGGTGCTCAGCTACGCCGAGACGCGCCGCATCCACGGCGCCGACATGTACGGCGTGCCGTCGCGCTTCCTGCGCGAGATCCCGGCGCCGCTGCTGAACGAAGTGCGCCCGAAGGTGCAGGTGTCGCGGCCGTATTCCGGCGGCGTGCAGCGTCGCGACATGGGGCATGCGGCGATCGAACAACCGGCCGTGCGCCTGGGTTCGATGGTGCGCCATCCGTCGTTCGGACTGGGCACCGTCACCGACTACGAAGGCAGCGGCGCGCATGCGCGCGTGCAGGTGAACTTCGACGACGCCGGCAGCAAGTGGCTGGTGCTGGCGTACGCGAATCTGCAGCCGGCGTAAGCCGTACCCCTCTCCCTGACTGCTTCGCAGTCTGTCCTCTCCCGCAAGGGGAGAGGGATTTCGCCCGCTCAGCGGCTTCGCCTACTTCCGCAGCTTCGGCGCCTCGTCCAGCGTGCCGTCCGGCAGCAGCGCGACGCAGCGCGTGCGCTGGCGGTCGAACATCACCGGCACCGGATCCTGGAACAGCGGACGGCGCACGAACTCCAGCGTCCACTGGAAGTGTTCCAGTTCCTCGAGCGTGCGGCGCTGGGCCTCGGTCAGCCCCTGGCGCAACGAAGTGGTGTCGAGCGCCTGCGCGAGTTTGCGTCGTTCTTTGCCGGACACGCCGGGGCTTCCTCCGTCGCGCCGGCAGTGAACGGCGCGGTCTCTCGTTAACGGCGGTCGCTTGCGAAGCTTGAATGCCCGCATCGCCGCAGGGTCGTCGCGAGACTATGGCCCAGTTCTACAGCGCGTCGTGAAAGACGATGCCCAAAGTGTGACGTCTCCCTGAACGTACCCGGCTCACGCCATGGCGCATGTTCACGCGATACACACCGCGGCTGCCCCGCACCGGCCGGTGATGCACGGCGAAGACCACCGCATCGCCGCGATTCAACGGCACCACCTCGGCGCGCGACTGCATGCGCGGGCGTTGTTCGGTGAGCACGAACTCGCCGCCGTCGAAGTCCGCGCCCGGCTGCGACAGCAGCACCGCCATCTGCAGCGGGAACACGTGCTCGCCGTACAGATCCTGGTGCAGGCAGTTGTAGTCGCCGGCGTCGTAGCGCAGCAGCAGCGGTGTGGGTCGCAGTTGCCCGGCGTCGTGGCAACGCCGCGCGAACTCCGCATGCACCGCCGGATAGCGCACATCCACGCCCATCGCCGCGTACCAGCGATTCGCGATGGGCGCGAGGTGCGAATACACCGACGTGCGCAGCCGCGCGACGACCGACGGCAACGGATAGGCGAAGTAGCGGTATTCACCGCTGCCGAACCCATGCCGCGCCATCACGACGCGGCTGCGGAAACCGTCGGGTAGGTCGTACAGCGCGGCCAGCGTGGCGCATTCGGTGTCGTCGAGCAGGCCTGGAAGCACGGCATGACCGCGTGCGTCGAGCGCGGTGCTGACGCCTGCCCAGTCCTGCCACGCGATGCGCTCGGTCAACGCAGCCGCATCGTCGCGAAGACGCAGCGCGGCGCTCATGCGCGCGCCTCGCGTTGCAGCAGCGCCCGTTTGCGCGCCACGCCCCAGCGATAGCCGGAGATCGCGCCGTCCGCCGCCACCACGCGATGGCACGGCACCACCACCGCCAGCGGATTGGCCGCGCAAGCCGCGGCGATCGCGCGCGCGGAACCTGCGGCGCCGAGCCTGCGCGCCAATTCGCCATAGCTCACCGTGGTGCCGGTGGGTACCTCGCGCAACGCCCGCCAGACGCGGATCTGGAACGGCGTGCCGCGCAGGTCGAGCGGTCGATCCAGCGACAGGTGCGGCGCCTCTATGCAATCGACCACTTCCTCCAGCGTCGCCTGCATGCCGGCGGCGTCCACGGCGAGCGTCGCGTCGGGCTCGCGGGCTTGCAGGTCGTGCACGAGCCCGCCGGCGTCGTCGCCGAACAGCACCGCGCGCAGTCCCGCATCGCTCTGCGCCACCAGCACCAGGCCGAGCGAGCTTTCGCCGATGGCGAAGCGGACGGCCTGCGGGCGTGCCGCGTCGCGTCGCGGATGACAGCGGCGGTACGCACGAAAGCCCGCGCGCTCGGCCTCGTCGGGCGTCGCATGGAAACGCACGTTCTCCGGGCGCGGTCGACGTGCGGCGCAGGACGGGCGGCAATACACGCCGGTCGTCCTGACCGAATAGACGAAGCGCCCGTCGGCGTCGCGATCGCGTGCGCACAGCGCAGCCCAGCGCGGATCGTGCCGGAGGTCGAAAGTGTCGTTGAGGTCCATCGCGTTCTCCCGTGGAAGGAACGCGATCGACTCTAGGTGGCGCGATGCACGCCCGATATCCGGATCGTGCGGCGTGTCGTGCGAGCGCTTACCAGGTCAGCAGCTTGTACTGCACCGGCGAGATCGGGCCCTCGCCCTTGCTGCTGTCGAGGATGCCGTCGGCGTTGTTGTCCACCAGGTAGTAGACCGGGCCGCGCGCCGGCGTGATGCGGACCACGCGCAACTGGCCGGCGACGTAGTACTCGTCGATGGTGTCGCCGCCGCTCACGGTGCGCGAGCGCACTTCCGCGTTCTGCAGGTCGGCGGTCGGGTCGTTGCTCATCGTCGCGCAGCCGATCAGGGTCAGCGGAAGCAGCAGGGCAAACAGAACGGTGCGCATGACGGTCTCCTGGCCGGGGGGGCGAACGGGGCGGGTCCAGCGCACAGGATACGCGCTGCCGATCATCGCGCGGGTGACGGCCGCGCCGGCAGCGGAGCGTAGAATCCCCGCCATGACCGACACGCCCCGCCTCGTCCTCATCGACGGTTCCAGCTACCTCTATCGCGCCTTCCATGCGCTCCCGCCCCTCACCAACGATGCCGGCGAACCCACCGGCGCGTTGTTCGGCGTGGTCAACATGCTGCGCGCGACGTTGAAGGAACAGCCCGCCTACGTCGCCTTCGTGGTCGACGCGCCGGGCAAGACGTTCCGCGACGACCTCTACCCCGAGTACAAGGCCAATCGCGCCGCGATGCCCGACGACCTGCGCGCGCAGGTGCAGCCGATGTGCGACATCGTCAACGCGCTGGGCATGACGATCCTGCGCGTGGATGGCGTGGAAGCCGACGACGTCATCGGCACGCTCGCCGTGCGCGCGGCGGAGCAGGGCATCGACGTCACCATCTCCACCGGCGACAAGGACTTCGCCCAGCTCGTGCGGCCCGGCATCGCGCTGGTCAACACGATGACCGGCAGCCGCCTGGATTCGGACGAGAGCGTGATCGAGAAGTTCGGCGTGCGCCCGAACCAGATCATCGATCTGCTCGCACTGATGGGCGACAGCGTCGACAACATTCCCGGCGTCGACAAGTGCGGGCCCAAGACGGCGGCGAAGTGGCTGGGCGAGTACGGCACGCTCGACAGCGTCATCGCGCATGCGGAGCAGATCAAGGGCAAGATCGGCGAGAACCTGCGCGCCGCGCTGCCGCGACTGCCGCTCAACCGCACGCTGACGACGATCCGCACCGACCTCGAACTGGAACGCACGCCGACCGAACTGGTCCTGCGCGACCGTCACATCGACGAGCTGCGCGAGCTCTACGCGCGTTACGGCTTCAAGCAGGCGTTGCGCGAGCTGGAAGGGCCCGGCGCGGTGGTCGAAGATCACGCCAACAGCCCCAGCGGCGTGCGCAACACCGCCGCCGGCTACGCGCGTTCGGGCGCGGTGGCCGAAGGCGTGGATCCGGCGCTGTCGGCGAAGGGCGAGTACGAGGCGATCCTCGCGCCCGAGCAGTTCGATGCCTGGCTGGCGCGGCTGCGCGAGGCGGAGGAGTTCGCGTTCGACACCGAAACCGATTCGCTCGATCCGATGCAGGCCAATCTCGTCGGCCTGAGCTTCGCCGCCGAAACGGGCCGCGCCGCCTACCTTCCGCTCGGCCACGACTATCCCGGTGCGCCCAAGCAGCTCGACCGTAACGAAGTGCTGTCCGCGCTGCGTCCGCTGTTCGAGGATGCCTCGCGCAAGAAGATGGGCCAGCACGGCAAGTACGACCTGCACGTGCTGCGTCGCAACGGCATCGAGGTGCGCAACTACGCCGACGACACCATGCTGGAAAGCTTCGTCTTCAACGCGACGGCGACGCGGCACGACATGGATTCACTCGCCAAGCGTTACCTGGGCTACGACACCGTCCGATACGAGGACGTCGCTGGCAAGGGCGCCAAGTCGATTCCGTTCTCGCAGGTGGCCATCGAGGACGCGACGCGCTACGCCGCCGAGGACGCCGACGTCACGCTGCGCCTGCATCGCGTGCTCTCGCCGAAGGTGGAAGCCGTGCCGGGCCTGTCGCACGTCTACCACGAGATCGAGATGCCGCTGGTGCCGGTGCTGGAGCGCGTGGAAGCCAACGGCGTGATGATCGACGCCAACGAGCTGCGCCGTCAGTCCGCCGATCTGGGCAAGCGCATGCTCGCCGCGCAGCAGAAGGCGACGGAGCTGGCCGGCCGCACGTTCAACCTGGACTCGCCCAAGCAACTCGGGCAGTTGCTGTTCGACGAACTGAAATTGCCGGCGCTGGTGAAGACGCCGTCCGGCGCGCCGTCGACGAACGAAGAGGCGCTGGAGGCCATCGCCGACCAGCACGAACTGCCGCGCGTGATCCTGGAGTACCGCGGCCTCGCCAAGCTGCGCAGCACCTACACCGACAAGCTGCCGGAGATGGTCAACCGCGACACCGGCCGCGTGCACACCAGCTACCACCAGGCGGGCGCGGCGACGGGCCGGTTGGCGTCGAGCGATCCGAACCTGCAGAACATCCCGATCCGCACCGACGACGGCCGTCGCATCCGCCAGGCGTTCGTCGCGCCGGAAGGCCGCCGCATCGTCGCCTGCGACTACTCGCAGATCGAGCTGCGGATCATGGCGCACCTGTCGGAGGATCCGGGCCTGCTGCGCGCGTTCGAGTCCGGCGCCGACATCCATCGCGCCACGGCGGCGGAGGTGTTCGGCAAGGCGATGGACGAGGTGAGCGGCAACGAGCGCCGCGCCGCGAAAGCGATCAACTTCGGCCTGATGTACGGCATGGGCGCGTTTGGCCTGGCGCGGCAGCTGGGCATCGCGCGCGGTGAGGCGCAGGACTACATCGCGCTGTACTTCAGCCGCTATCCCGGCGTGCGCGACTTCATGGAGCGCACACGCCAGCAGGCGCGCGAGCAGGGCTACGTGGAAACCGTATTCGGCCGACGCCTGTACCTGGACAACATCCACGCCCGCAACCAGGGCCTGCGCGCGGGCGCCGAGCGCGCCGCGATCAACGCGCCGATGCAGGGCACCGCCGCGGACATCATCAAGCGTGCGATGATCTCCATCGACGCATGGCTGGCCGATCATCGCGACCGCGCGCTGATGGTGCTGCAGGTGCACGACGAACTGGTGTTCGAGGTCGAGACCGGGTTCGTCGATACGCTGCTCACGCAGGCCCGTGAACGGATGTCGCGTGCGGCCGGGCTGAGGGTTCCGCTGGTGGTGGACGCAGGCGTCGGGCTCAACTGGGACGAGGCCCACTGACCGTTCGTCGGAGAGGCCTTCCGTCAGGTTTCATGCCACATGCCCGGAAGGCCTTCTAAGCGGCAATCCCGGGGAAAAACGTTTCCAATTCAGTGAATGCATCCTGAATCCAACGAATTGTTAACCCGGATCTTCACGAACCATCCATGTACGGAATGGTCATATAGGTCGCGACAGGTGCAACGCCTGTCGCCGATCTCTCCCTCCCCTGGAGTGATCCCGGAGCGAAGACCCCTCCCCAGGTCCCGCTCCCCAGCCCCGCCGGCCCCCCCTGCCTGCGGGGCTTTTTATTTCTGGCGTCGCCAGAAATAAACCCAAAGTTTCGCGATGCAAAACTTTGGGCCCCCGCGCCGATGCTTCCAATCCCTGCGGCTGCCGCCGCGCCCCCTTACCAAGGGGGCTGGTGCTCCGTTCTGGGGCGCCGCGACTTTTTCATATCCCGTCATCCCGGCGCAGGCCGGGATCCAGGCCGCCACGTCCTCCGTCAGCGCGCTTCACACCTCGCCCCTTACCAGCGCGACCGTTGGCCGTTAGCGTGGCGGCATTCCAACGGTTCGGGAATGCCCATGTTCGAGATGTCGATGCCGTGGTGGGAGTTCGTGCTGCGCGCGGTGGTGGTGTACGCGGTGCTGCTGACGATGATCCGGCTGTCGGGCAAGCGGACGATGGGGCAGTTCACCGCGTTCGACATGCTGCTGATCGTGCTGCTCGGCAACGCGGTGCAGAACGCGCTGCTGGGCAAGGACACCTCGATGACCGGCGGGCTGCTGCTGGCGGCGACGCTGATCGTGCTGAACTGGACGGTGGGCCTTCTGACCGCGCGCAGTCGCAAGGCCGAGCGCCTGCTGGAAGGCGCGCCGGTGGTGCTGGCGCGCAACGGGCACATCTACCGCGATGTGCTGCGCCGTGAACTGGTCAGCCGCGACGACTTCGCCAAATCGATGCGCGAGGCCGGTTGCAGCGAGGTCGATCGCATCCACCTCGCGCTGCTGGAAACCAATGGCCACATCACCATCCTCCTGCGCGATCCGCCCAAGGGCGGCGACGAAGGTGTGTGATCGGCGCGCTCAGCCCAGCTCGGACAGCCAGTCGCGCGGTCGCAGGTAGTCGGCCAGCCGCGCTTCGGCGCTGCCTTCTTCCGGCGTGAAACCGTATTCCCAGCGCACCAGCGGCGGCAGGCTCATCAGGATCGATTCGGTGCGTCCACCCGATTGCAGTCCGAACAGCGTGCCGCGGTCGAAGACCAGGTTGAACTCGACATAGCGCCCGCGGCGGTAGAGCTGGAACTGGCGCTCGCGGTCACCGTAGGGCGTGTGCTTGCGGCGTTCGACGATGGGCAGGTACGCGTCGAGGAAGCCGTCGCCCACCGCGCGCAGGTACGCGAAGTCGCGCGAGGCGTCTTCGTGCAGGTCGTCGAAGAACAAACCGCCGACGCCGCGCGTCTCGTTGCGGTGCTTGAGGAAGAAGTATTCGTCGCACCAGTGCTTGTGCTTGTCGTAGCGCGCCTGGCCGCCGAAGGGCTCGCACAGCGCGCGCGCGGTGCGGTGCCAGTGCAGCACGTCCTCGTCGACGGGATAGAACGGCGTGAGGTCGAAGCCGCCGCCGAACCACCAGGCCACGGTTTCGCCGTCGCGCACGGCGCGGAAATGGCGCACGTTCGCGTGCGTGGTCGGCAGGTGCGGATTGCGCGGGTGGAACACCAATGAAACGCCGACGGCGCGCCACGATGCGCCGGCCAGCTCCGGCCTTGCGGCCGTGGCCGACGGCGGCAGTTTCGTGCCGGACACGTCCGAGAAGCCGATGCCCGCCTGCTCGAAAACCGCGCCGTCGCGCAGGATGCGCGTGCGGCCGCCGCCTCCTTCGGCGCGCTCCCACAGGTCTTCGCGGAAGCGGGCGCTGCCGTCGGCGGCCTCGATCGCCGCGCAGATGCGGTCCTGCAAGCCGGTGAGGTAGGCGCGGACGTCGTCGAAGCCGGGGGCGGGCTCGGTCATGTTCACAAGAACGTAGCGGGGACGGCGCGCATGATAGCCGCCGCCCGTTCAGGGGAACGTCGAAGGACCGGCATGCGCGCGCAGCGAGCCGGCGCCGGGGCGTTCCGGATCGATTGGTGTGGGAGGTGTGTCGTGCGCATGCTCCGCCCGTGGTGTGTCCTGTCCGTCGTGCTGATCGCCGGACTGTCCGCGACCTCATGCAAACGCGAGGCCCAACCGGCCGCGACCCCGTCTGCCGCCAAGGCCCCGGTCACGGTGCCGCCCACCGCACCGGCCACGGCGCCGGCCGAGCGCGTGTTCGGTCAGGAAGAACTCGACCAGATGGTCGCGCCGATCGCGCTGTATCCCGATTCGCTGCTGACGCAGGTGCTGATGGCAGCCACGTATCCGGGCAACGTCGCCGATGCGGTGGCGTGGTCGAAGGCCAATCCCGACGCCAAGGGCGACGAGGCGGTGAAGCAGGTGGCCGCCCAGCCGTGGGATCCGAGCGTGCAGTCGCTGGTGGCCTTCCCGCAGGTCATGGCGACGCTGGGCCAGGATCCGGGCTGGGTGCAGCGTCTGGGCGACGCCTTCCTCGCGCAGCCCGGCGACGTGATGGACGCGGTGCAGCGCCTGCGCCGCGCCGCGCAGGCCGCGGGCAACCTGCAATCCTCCGAGCAGCAGAAGATCACCGTGGTGCCCGCGCAGGCCGCGCCCGCACCGGCGCCCGCGCCGTCCGATGGTGGCGCGCCGCCGCCGCCGGCCAGCAGCGAGACCATCATCCAGATCGAACCGGCCAATCCTGAGGTCGTCTACGTCCCCTCGTACAACCCGACCACGGTCTACGGCGCATGGCCGTATCCGTCGTATCCGCCCGCGTACTACCCGCCGTCGCCGGCGTGGTATCCGGGCAGCGCCATCGTCGCGGGCCTGGCATTCGGCACCGGCGTCGCGGTCGCAGACGCCTTGTGGGGCGATTGGGACTGGCACGGCGGCGACGTCGACATCGACGTGAACCGCTACAACAACATCAACGTCAACCGGCAGATCGACGCGAACCGCAACACATGGCGGCACGACTCGAACTTCCGCGGCGACGTGCCGTACCGCGACGCGCGCAGCCGTCAGGAGTTCGGCCAGCAGCGCCTGCCCGGTGCGGAGAACCGCCAGGCGTTCCGCGGCAACGACGCCGCGCACCAGGCCAGCCGCGATCGCGCGCGGCAGGAGATGCAGCGTCGTGGACTGGAAGCGCCCGCCGCGAGCAATCGCCAGGCGCAGGACCGTGCGCGCGAAGCCGGGCGCGATCTTCGCGATCGCCCGGGCGGCGGCGGTCTGGATGCACGACCCGGCGCGGGCGGTGCAGGAACGCAGGCGCAGCGCGACCGTGCGCGTGATGTCGCCAACGCCCGCACACAACATCCACAGGCCGGGCAGCACCGCGACGGCTCGCGTGCCAAGCAGGCGGGGCCGCGCACCGCGCACGCCAACACGCAGGCGCGTGAGCAGGCGCGCACGCAGCATCAGCAACGCTCGCAGGTGCACACGCCGCGGCCGCAAGGCGCTCAGGTGCAGCGCCAACAGAATCGCCCGCAACCGCGCGCTTCGCACGAAGCCTCGCGCAACAACGCATTCGCCGGCGCCAGCCATCCGCAGCAGGCGCGCGCGCAGGCCAATCGGGGCCAGGCGAGCCGGCAGAGTTCGCAGCGGCCGCAGTCGTCGCGCGGATCGGGTGGGCACCAGGTGCAGCGGGCCCAGCACGGCGGAGGCGGCGCGCGGCGCCGCGGTTGAGCGTTCAGATCGACGAGGAGGATGCGATGAATCGTCCCATGCGGATCGCGCTGGTCCTTGCCATGACGATGGCCGCCACGCCCGTCTTCGCGCAGAGCGCCTATCCCACCGCCGAGGCGGCCGCCGACGCGTTCGTCGCCGCAGTGGAGAAGCGCGACCACCCGGCGATGCAGAAGGTGCTGGGCGCGCAGTGGCGCGACTACATTCCGACCGAAGGCATCGACCAGGAAGACATCGACGCCTTCCTCGCGCAATGGAAGCTATCGCATCGCATCCTCGCCGAGGGTGCGACGGCGAAGGTCGCGGTAGGCAACGACGGCTGGACGCTGCCCATCCCGCTGAAGCAGGAAAAGGGCGGGTGGCGCTTCGATACGAAGGCCGGCGGCGAGGAAATGCGCGTGCGTCGGATCGGCCGCAACGAACTGGCGGTGCTGCAGGCGGTGCAGGCGTATCGCGATGCGCAGCTGGACTACGCCGAGACCGACCACAACGACGACGGCGTGCTCGAGTACGCGCAGCGCATCCTCAGCAGCGACGGCGAGCACGACGGCCTGTACTGGCCCGATGACGACAGCGGCGACGTGAGTCCGCTCGGCCCGATCTTCGGCGACGACACGCCCAAGGGCGATTACCTGGGCTACCGCTATCGCATCCTCACTGCGCAGGGACCGTCAGCGCCCGGTGGTGCGCGCAATTACAGGATCGGCGATCGCATGACGCGCGGTTTCGCGCTGGTCGCCTGGCCGGCGAAGTACGCCGATACCGGCGTGATGAGTTTCATGATCGGCCCGGACGGGCAGGTGTTCGAGAAGGACCTGGGCCCGAACGGTGAAGCGCTGGCGAAGGCGATGAAGGCCTACGATCCGGATAGCAGTTGGACGGATGCGAAGGTGGATGCGACGGCTGCGACGACCCCGTAGCCCCCCCCCAATCCCTCTCCCCTTGCGGGAGAGGGACAGACCGCCGGAGGCGGTCAGGGCGAGGGCCGTGACGTTGCCCGACCCCTCTCCCTCGGCCGCTGCGCGGCCTTTCCCTCTCCCGCAAGGGGAGAGGGAAACCGGATCACTTCAACGTCCGCTCGAACAGCTCGTAAATGCGACGGTACTCGTCGTACCAGCTGTCCGAGCGCGTGAAGCTGTGGCGCTCCAGCGGATACGGC
Organism: Lysobacter sp. MMG2; assembly: GCF_016735495.2. GTDB lineage: Bacteria > Pseudomonadota > Gammaproteobacteria > Xanthomonadales > Xanthomonadaceae > Lysobacter_J. The sequence continues at coordinate 118,848 of NZ_JAERQY020000003.1, read as the reverse complement.
GCGATCTCCCACTTGTCCTTGCGCAGTTCGATCAGGCGCTGCGACAGCATCACCGAATCCTTGAAGAACACGTTGTCGTCGATCATGCCGTGCGCGATCAGCAGGTTGTCCTGCAGCTTGTCGGCGTAATTGATCGGCGAAGAGACCTGGTAGGCCTGCGGATCGAGTTCGGGCGTGTTGAGGATGTTGCTGCTGTACTCGTGGTTGTACTGCGACCAGTCCGCCACCGGGCGCAGCGCGGCGCCGGCCTTGAACGTGCCGGGCGAGCGGAACAGCGCCATGAACGTCATGAAGCCGCCGTAGCTGCCGCCGTAGATGCCGGCGTGGTCCTTGTCGCCCTGCTTGTTGGCGACGAGCCAGTCCAGGCCGTCCAGGTAGTCCTCGAGTTCCGGATGACCCATCTGGCGGTAGATCGCCGTGCGCCAGTCGCGGCCGTAGCCTTCGCTCGCGCGGTAATCCAGGTCGAGCACCACGTAGCCCTGCTGCACGAGCAGGTTATGGAACATCTGCTCGCGGAAGTAGTTCGGATAGCGCTCCGACACGTTCTGCAGATAGCCCGCGCCGTGCACGAACATCACGATCGGATACTTCCTGTCCGGATCGAAGTTCTTCGGTCCGTAGAACTTGCCCCACACCACGCCGGCGCCGTGCTTGCTCGGCACCTGCACGTACTGCGGCGCGATCCACTCGCGATTCTTGAACTCGGGCTTGCGCGTGTCGGTGAGCTGCGTGGCGTTGCCGCCGGCCGCGTTCACCACCGAAATCTGCGGCGGCATGTAGCTGGCCGAATGGCGCACGAGGACCTTGCTGCCATCGGGCGAGAGCGAGAAGTCCTCCACGCCGTCGAGCGAGGTCACCTCGCGCACGTCGCCGCCGCTGCGCGGCACGGCGCAGACTTCGTAGTCGCCCGGCCACTTGCGGTTGCAGGTGAAGAAGAACGTCGTGCCGTCGGCCGAAAGCGTCGGCGTGGAGACTTCCCACTGGCCCGAGGTGAGCTGGCGCGACTTGCCGTTCTCGTTGACGTACAGGTGCGAATAGCCGCTGCGCTCGGACAGGAACCACAGCGCGCCGTCGCCGGTCCAGCCGAAGTCGTTGAAGCCCCAGTTGATCCACGCCTTGTCGGTGAGGCGGTCGCGCGTGACCAGCTTCGCGTTCGCCAGGTCGATGCTGGCGATCCAGCGGTCCTTGTTGTCCACGGCGCGCACGAGTAGCGCGACGTTGCGGGAATCGTCGCTCCAGTGGATCGCCGGGCCGCTGCCGTCGCCGTCGCTTTCGATGCGAACCGCGCGGTCGCCCTTCAGCGGATCCTGCTTGGCGGCCTTGCGCATCGCGGCGAGCGGATCGTCCTGGATGCCCGGCAGCGAATCGAACTTCAGCTCGGTCGCCTTGGACGCATTCACGTCCACCAGCCACAGCTTGTGCGGCAGCGGATCGTTGCGGCCGACGCGCGTGCGCACGTCCTCGAATTCCTCGTAACCGGACTCGGTCACGTACTTGGGCATCTTGCCGGCCTGGCCTTCGTCGGCGCCCTTGGCGGTGGTGACCACGAGCAGCCACTTGCCGTCAGGCGAAAGCGCGCTGTCGACGACCGCGACGTCGGTGCCCAGGTACGTCGGCGCGGGTGCGCGCGTGGGATCGGCGCGGCGCCAGGCGTCGTTCTGCTCGCGTGCGGCGTCGCGCGTTTCCTTGTCCTTCTTCAGCGTCGCGATCATCGCGAGCTGGCGCTCGCGCAGGTCGTCGGGCTTGGGCGCGGCGGCCGGGTCCTTCTCGGCCTTCACCACCGCGGCCTGGCCGACGCCCTGGCCGGCACGCCACTGGTACCAGTCGTTGCCCTGGCGGAAGACGAGGTTGCCGTCGCGGCTCCACTGCGGCGTGGCTTCGTCGGCGTTGCTGCGCGTGACCTGCGTCAGCGCGCCGGTGCGCAGGTCGCGCACGAAGACGTCGCCGTTGCGCACGAAGGCCGCGCGCTGGCGCGAGGCGTCGTACACCGCGCGCGGTGCATCGAGATCGGCGCGCGCGGCGCCATCCAGCTTCACCGCGGTGCCGCCAGCGATGCCCTGCTGGTACGTGTCGCGGATCGCGGCCCCTTCACGCTTGAGCTGGTACTGAACCCGCTGACCATCCCAGGCCCACCAGGCTTGTTCGACCGGAGGCCCGATCCAGTCGGGATCGGCCATCGCTTCGGTCAGCGTGACCGGCGTCTGCGCGTTCGCGGCGCAGGCCAGGGTCGCGCCGGTCAGGAAAAGGGCGGAGGCCGCCAGGGAAGTGATGCGGAAGGGTCGCGATGGCATGTGGTCGTACCGGGACGGTTGGACAAAACCCCCGCAGCCTAGCAGCCCGCCGCTTTGCCGGATCGGGCCATGCGTCATGGATGCGCAGGGCCGGCGCGGGCCGGCCGGACCCGGTCCCGCCGGGGTAGGACATTCTGGCGCACGACACACGCGCCACGCCGGTCGCACACTTCGCACCCGGCCAACATCGATGGAGTGACGCCGTGGACGCCCTGCTGCTCTCGCGCATCCAGTTCGGGTTCGTGATTTCGTTCCACATCCTGTTCCCGGCTTTCACGATCGGCCTGGCGAGTTGGCTGGCCTTCGTGGAATGGCGTTGGCTGCGCACGCGCGACACCCTCTGGCGCGACCTCTACTTCTTCTGGACCAAGATCTTCGCCGTGTCCTTCGGCATGGGCGTGGTGTCGGGCATCGTCATGAGTTTCCAGTTCGGCACGAACTGGGCGACGTTGAGCGAGCAGGCCGGCAACATCCTCGGCCCGCTGCTGAGCTACGAAGTGCTCACCGCGTTCTTCCTGGAAGCGACGTTCCTGGGCGTGATGCTGTTCGGCTGGGGCCGGGTGAGCGAGAAGCTGCATTTCCTGGCGACATCGATGGTCGCGCTGGGCACGCTGATCTCCACGTTCTGGATCATCGCCGCCAACAGCTGGATGCAGACGCCGCAGGGTTACACCCTCATCGACGGCGTGTTCCACCCCGAAAGCTGGTTCGAGATCATCTTCAACCCATCGTTCCCCTACCGTCTGGCGCACATGGTGCTGGCGGCATTCATCACCACGTGTTTCGTGATCGGCGGCGTCGCTGCGTCGTACCTGTTGCGCGGCGTGCACGTGGATGCGGGCAAGCGGATGCTCAAAGCCGCGGTGATCTTCGCCGCGATCACCGTGCCGATGCAGGTTTTCGTCGGCGACCAGCACGGCCTGAACGCGCTGGAGCACCAGCCGATCAAGGTCGCGGCGATGGAAGGCCACTGGGAGCATTACCCCAAGGGCGAAGGCGTGCCGCTGGTGTTGTTCGGGATGCCTGACGAAGAGGCCGAGCGCAACGATCTGGAAGTCGCGGTACCGCGACTGGGCAGCGTGATCCTCACGCACAGTTGGGACGGCGAGATCCCGCCGCTGAAGTCGGTGCCCGCCAGCGAGCGGCCGCCGGTTGCGCCGGTGTTCTGGGGTTTCCGCGTGATGGTGGGCCTGGGCACGCTGATGCTGCTGCTGACGCTGGCGTCGCTGTGGTTGTTCTGGCGCGGCCGCCTGTATCAGTCGCGCGTCGTGCTGCACGGTTGGCGCGCGATGATGCTGTCGGGCTTCGTGTGCATCCTCGCGGGCTGGTACGTGGCCGAGATCGGCCGCCAGCCGTACGTCGTCTACGGCCTGCTGCGCACCGCCGATGCGGTGAGCCCGATCCTCGCCGCGGCCAGCGTGCTGACCTCGCTGATCGTCTACGCGGTGGTGTACAGCATCGTGTTCGGCGCCGGCATCTGGTACCTCAGCCGGCTGGTGAAGAAGGGCCCACTGCCGCACGAACCGCCGCAGCACACGCAGGGCGGCGACAAGACGCCGGCGCGTCCGCTGTCTGCCGCGGGCGAGAACCTCGAGGAGGGCGTGTGATGGACATGGCCACCGTGCTTCCCGTGATCTGGTTCGGCGTGATCGGCTTCGGCGTGCTGATGTACGTCGTGCTCGACGGCTTCGTGCTCGGGCTCGGCATCCTCGCGCCCTTCGCCGAGGACGAACACCAGCTCGATCACATGATGAACACCGCCGCGCCCATCTGGGACGGCAACGAAACCTGGCTCGTGCTGGGCGGCGCGGGCCTGCTGGCCGCGTTCCCGAAGGCCTACGCCGTGGTGCTATCGGCGTTGTACCTGCCGGTGCTGATGATGCTGATCGCGCTGGTGTTCCGCGGCGTCGCGTTCGAGTTCCGCTTCAAGGCGCAGCGCAGCAAGCCCGCGTGGGGCGTGGCGTTCTCGCTGGGTTCGATGGTGTGCGCGTTCGCGCAGGGCGTGATCCTGGGCGCGCTGGTGGAAGGCATGCCGCTGCAGGACGGCAAGTACATGGCCGGCGCGTTCGGCTGGTTCAGCCCGTTCTCGATGCTGACCGGCGTCGCGGTGCTGTTCGGCTACGCATTGCTGGGTTCGACCTGGCTGATCCTGAAGACCGAAGGCCGCATGCAGGACATCGCGCGCAATCTCGCGCGGCCGCTCGTGCTGGTCGTGGTGGCGTTCATGGGGCTGGTGAGCGCGTGGTTGCCGTTCCTGGACTCGCGGATCATGGCGCGCTGGTTCGACGGCGGAAACTTCTGGTGGCTGGCGCCGGTGCCGCTGCTGGCGCTGGTGAACGCGTTCGGCTTGTGGCGCGCGGCCATGCAGCGGGGCCGCGACGCGACCCCGTTCGTGCTGACGCTGTGCTTCTTCGTGCTGGGCTTCATCGGCCTGGTGCTGGGCATCTGGCCGAACATCGTGCCGCCGGGCCTGACCATCTGGGATGCGGCCTCGCCACCGTCGTCGCAGGGCTTCGTGCTGGTGGGCCTGATCGTGCTGTTGCCGGCGATCCTGGGCTACACGTACTGGTCGTACAGCGTGTTCAAGGGGAAGGTCGCGGCGGACTCGGGGTATCACTGAATTCGGGATTCGGGATTCGGGATTCGGGATTCGCAGGAGCACGTCATTCCCGGCTTCGCGGGAATGACGGCGGAAGGGTGGGGGCTCGGCGATGGGTTTTCCGAGGGGCCACCGCTGGCGCAATGGAGCGTTGGCTCGCCCGGGAGCGGCGCCCTTCACACAAGCGCTTTACGAATCCCGAATCTCGAATCCCGAATCCCGGCCTTCCAACGGTATGCTGTGGCGAAATTCTCGCCGCGCCGTCCCCCAGCGCGCCACGCTGCCGAAACGATGCAAGCCTACGTCTACAAGAGCCTCCGCAAGGCCGACACTTATGTTTATTTCGCGGCGCGCGACGACTTCGCGCGCCTGCCCGAACCGTTGCGCACGCAGCTGGGTTCGCTGCAGTTCGTGCTGGAATTGGCACTGACCCCGGAACGCAGGCTGGCCCGCGAGGACGTCGCCGTCGTGCGCGAAAACCTCGTCATGCGCGGCTTCCACCTGCAATTCCCGCCCAGCGTGGAAGACCCGATGCGGGAGGACTGGGGCACCGATGCCTGAGCAGACGCCGACCTCCCGCGCTCCGCGCACCGTGTCCTGGCCGATGCGCATTGGCGGCGTGCTCGCCGGTGGTGTGGCGCTGGGCCTTCTGGCCGGATTCGGCGGCGTCGTGGCCGCCCTCGCGGGCACGCTTGCGCAGCCGCTGAATGCGCTGGCCGTGCGCGCCTGGCGCGACGGCGGCCTGCCCGCGCGTCGTGAGGCCCTGCGCGATGCGCTCGCCCTTGCGCTGGCCTGGGCCGGCGCGGTCGCCGTGCTGGCGGCGATCGTTGCCTGGCCGCTGTCTTCCCTGCGCGAGAACGGCTCGCTGGCCTCGGCCCTCGGGCTGAGTGCGGTCGTCGGCCTCGTCCTGCTCGGCCTGTGGCGGCTGTGGCCGTTGTGGCTCGGCCTGGAGCGCGACGGCGGCCCGCTGCGCGAACACTGGCATGCGCTGGGCGAACTCGAGCTGGGCGCCTGGCGTGGCCTGGGCGTCGCCGCGATCGTGCTGGCACTGGCCGTGGGCGTGGTCCTGCTCGCGTGGCCGGGGCTGCTCGGCGGCGGTGCGCGCTGGGCCGTCGCGGCCGTGCTGGCCGTGGGTGCGCCGGCGCTGCACGCCTTGCTGCAGCAGATCGAGCCGGCCGATCCCCTGCCCGGATTCGCCTTCGACGAAGACGACGAAGACGAGGAACCCGAAGCGCCCATCGCGCTGGCCGAAGGCGAGCCGCTGGCCCCGCTGCTCTATGCCGCTGCGCGTGCCGGACGTGTCGAACGCGCGCTGGAACTGATCGAACTGGGCGCCGATGTCGGTGCGGGTCCGCCGCCCGACGACCGCGACCAGCGCAACCTCGCCGTCCTCGCCGCGGTGCTGCCGGACCTGCGCCTGCTGCGCGCGTTGATCGCCAACGGCGCCAATCTCAATGCCAGCCACGCCGGCATGACGCCGCTGCTCGCCGCCACGCGCGACAGCTGGCACGGTCGCCCCGACGCGGTGATGACCCTGCTCGCCAACGGCGCCGATCCGCGCCTGACCGACAACGAAGGCAACACGCCGCTGCATCACGCCGCGCGCAGTTCCGATCCGGGCGTGGCGGCACTGCTGCGCGATGCCGCGGCCGAACTCGACCCGCTCAATCGCGATGGCCTCTCGCCGCTGGGCGTGGCGTGCGCGGTGGGCAACTGGAGATTGGCGAAGTTCCTGCTCGAGCGCGGTGCGCGTCCGGAGCCGGCGGACGGCCAGCCGGCGCTGCTCGCCGCGGCGGGCGGCGAGGAAGACGACCCGGCGGGCGTCGCATTGCTGCTCAAGCACAAGGCGAAGGTCGACGCGCGCGACCGGCGTGGCCGCACCGCGCTGCACGAGGCCGCCTTCGCCGGACACGAGGACATCGCCGCCACGCTGCTCGGTGCCCACGCCGATCCGACTATCCGCGACCACGACGGTCGCACCCCGTTCCTGGACGCCGCACGCGCCTCGCGCGAAGCGCTGCTCGGCCGCCTGCTCCAGCACCTCCCGCGTGGCGGTGCCGAGGCCGCGACCACCGCCGATGCACGCGGCCGTACCGCGCTGATCCTGGCGTGCATGGCCGATGCGCCTTCGCCATCGCTGGTGCAGACGCTGCTCGACCTGGGAAGCGAGGCCGAACACCGCGACGCCGACGGCAAGCGTGCCATCGATCGTGCCGCCGAGGCCGGACGCTGGTCGCTGGTCGCCGCGCTCGATCGCGCCTACCCGCTGCCGGCCGCGCTGAGCGAAGACGCCGACGAAGAGGCGCCGTTGCCCGATCGCGCGCCGACCGTGCTGTTGCGCGATGGCCTGCGCGACGGCCGTGCCGAGGAACTCGGTGGCCTCGCCCAACTGCTCAGTGCGAAGGAACGCGGCGCGCTCCTGCACGACGAGGACGCCGTGGGTTCGGCCGCGCGCGTGCGCTGGCTGCTCGCGCAGGGCGCGGACCCGGAGGTGCGTGATCCGCAAGGCGACACGCCCATGCAGGCGCTGCTCGCGCGCGGTGCGGAGGCCGAACCGTCGGTGCGCGCGCTGCTGCAGCACGCGGTGTCGCCCGCCGGCGCAGGTGGACTGGCGCGCTTCCTCGCGGCTTCGCAGGGCGCGGCCGATGCGGCCTCGCTGGAGGACCTCGCACTGGAACTGCTCGAACGCGGCGCCGACCCGTTCGCGCGCTCGCCGGCGGGCGATCCGCCGCTGGCGCTCGCGGTGCGCCAGGGCTGGGCGCGCCTGCTCGATCGCCTGCTCGCCATCGGTGTCGACCTCAATGCGCGCGACAGCCACGGCATGAGTGCGCTGCACTTGGCCGCCGCGCTCGGCCGCGACGGCATGCTCAAGCGGCTCGTCGCGCACGGCGCCGCGCCGGACCTGCTCGCGGCCGACGGTCAGACGCCGCTCGGTGTCGCGCTCTCTTCCGGCCGACGCGACCTGGCCGACTGGCTCGATTGGCGCGGCTGGCCGCTGCCGAAGCGTCCGCTGCAGGCGCAGGACGTGCCCGCCGCCGCCATCGTCGGTGACGCGGATGCGGTCCGTCGCCTGCTCGACCTCGGCCTGCCGGTCGACGCCGCCGACGCACAGGGCTGCACCGCGCTGCTGCGCGCGGCCGGCGGCGGTCATCGCGCGGTGGTCGACCTGCTGCTGGCGCGTGGCGCCGATCCGGAACGCACGGCGAACTCCGGCGCGACGCCGCTTTCGGCCGCCGTGAGCATGCGTCACGCCGAAATCGTGGACCGCCTGCTCGCGGCGGGCGCGCCGCTGGAACAGCGCCTGCCGGGCGACCTGACCGTGCTCATGGTCGCCTGCGCACTGGGCCTGACCGATCTGGCCGCGCGCCTGCTCGCCGCGGGCGCGGACGTGCAGGCCAGCGACGCGCAGGGCCGTCAGGCGCTGCATTGCGCCGCGATGTATGGCTTCAACGCGCGCGAGCGTTCGCGCCTGGTGGCCATGTTCGACACGCTGCTGCTGGCGGGCGTGGATGCCGACCAGCCGGCGGCAGGTGCGACGCCGTTGCTGCTGCTGCTCGGTGCGCGCGCCGAGCCGGGCACCGCGGCCGATGAAGACGTGCTGATCGCGGGCCTGCAGTTGCTGGTCGATCACGACGCTTCGCTTGACGCGAAGGATCCGCGTGGCTTCGGCCCGCTGCATCTGGCGGCGCTGCATGGCCTGCTGCGCGTGGTGCAGTTCTTGCTGCGCGCGGGGGCCGATCCGGACCTGCGCGATTCGCTCAACCGCACGCCGCGCGAGATCGCGGTGATGCGCGGGTTCATCGATATCGCGGCGGAATTTGCTCCGCCGGCGTCGGGGCAGAACATGTCGATGGCGAGGTTCCTGCGCGAGCCGCGGTGAGTGGCTCGCTCTGGGCGGCGCTGGGTCGCTACGACGCGATGCCGGTGGAGGTCATGCTGTTCGTACCGTTATCCCGGCGAAGGTCGGGATCCAGGCCCGTAACGCAAGGGCACTCCCTCTGCGGTGAACCACCTCACCGTCATCCCGGCGAAGGCCGGGATCCAGGCCCGCAGCGCGCGGGCAATCCGATGACGGCGAACCTTGTCACCGTCATTCCAGCGAAAGCTGGAATCCATTTTGATTTGGCTTTCTCAGGCTTCTCAAAGAAGGAGCAATAGCAAAGCTTCCGATCGGCTACGCCGCTCGGGTCACTTTTCTTTGCTTGCCCAAAGAAAAGTAACCAAAAGAAAGGGCCTTCCATTTGCCCAAACCAATCCCACGACCGGACAGCGAGTAGGCGCGTTCGCGATTCGCCATCCATGGCTCAGCGCTCACCGCCGCACATCCATGTGCGGCGCCCTTCGGGGCTAGGGGCCTGAAAGGCTGTTCGACAGCAACAGCAACAGCAACAGCAACAGAAATCCTTCGTCGGGATGAAGGTATTTCGGATGACGGTGTGTCAGGGTGGGACAGTGCAACAGGATGAGGACGTTCTCCTCACTCCTCTTCGTCCACCGATGCCAGATCATTGCGCGTCGCATCGGCAAGTTCGTTGAGCACGCCCGCGCCGCTGTCGGCGTTGAACAACTCTTCAAGCTCGCGGCGTGCATCCTGCGTGGATTGCAGCAGGGCGTCCTCGTCGTCGCGGATGAGGTACTGCGCGCGCAGCAGTCGTGCGTCGTGGTCGCGGAACTGTTCGGCGTGGACGCGGGCGACGTCTTCGGCGACGCCGAGTTCCACCAGCACCTTCTCGCCCATCTTCAGGCTGCTGTAGAAGGTCTCGCGAATGGCGCGCGCGCCCAGGTCCATCAGTTCCCACGCGTGGCGGCGGTCACGGGCGCGCGCGAACACCGTCGCGTCCGGATACAGCCGACGTATCGTCTCCACCGTGCGCAGGTTTTCCTCGACGCTGTCGATGGCGATGACGAACACTTTCACCTGGTCCGCGCCGCAGGAGCGAAGCAGGTCCGGCTTGGCCGGATCGCCGTAGTACACCGGATTGCCGAAGCGGCGAACGAAGTCCACCTGGTCGGCGCTGTGCTCGATGGCGATGAAGCGCGTGCGTTGCGCCAGCAGCATGCGTGCGACGATCTGGCCGAAGCGACCGAAGCCGGCGATCAGCACTTCCGGCTGGTCGTTGGGAATGGCGTCGAACGCGCGCGGCTGCGTGCGCCGCGCGGCGACGGAGAGCACGCGCGAGACGGCGATCACCAGCAGCGGCGTGAGCGCCATCGACATGCCCACTGCGGCAACGAGTCGGTCGCGCGTGGGGTCATCGATCAGACCGGACTTCACCGCTTCGTTGAAGATCACGAAGGCGAACTCGCCGCCCAGCGCGAGCACCGCGCCCAGGCGCAACGATTCACGCGTGTCCAGGCCGCCGGCAGAGCGGCCGACGGTAAACAGGATCGCGAACTTCGCCGTGAGCAGCGCAACGGTCATGCTGGCGATGAGCACGGGCTCGGACAGCACGCGCGTGAGGTCGATGCTCATGCCCACGGCCATGAAGAACAGACCCAGCAGCAGGCCCTTGAACGGGTCGATCTGCGCTTCGAGTTCGTGGCGGTATTCCGAATCGGCCAGCAGCACGCCGGCCAGGAACGCGCCCAGGCCCGCCGACAGGCCCGCGCCCTGCATGATCCATGCGGTGCCCAGCACCACCAGCAGCGCTGCGCCGGTGAACACTTCCGGCATCTGCGCGCGCGCGACGATGCGGAACACATGCCGCAGCAGAACGCGTCCGCCGATCACCACCGCGGCGATCGCGCCCAGCGCTTTGACGATTTCGTCCCAGCCCAGTTCCGCGTCCACCGCGCCGGCGCGGCCGAGCAGCGGGATCGCCGCCAGCAGCGGGATCGCTGCAAGGTCCTGGAACAGCAGGACGGCGAAGGCGAGGCGGCCGTGGTCGGTGGTCATCGCCTTGCGTTCGGACAGCAACTGCAGGCCGATGGCCGTGGACGAGAACGCCAGGCCCATGCCGATCACCAGCGCCGCCTGCCATGACATCCCGGTGAGCATCGTCACGCCGCCGATGGCGAGCGTGCTCAGCACCACCTGCGCTCCGCCGGCGCCGAAGATCGGCTTGCGCATCACGCGCAGGCGCGCGGGGGAGAGTTCCAGGCCGATCACGAACAACAGCATCACCACGCCGATCTCGGCGGCGGTCAGTACCGGCTCGGCATTGGCGACGAAGCGCAGCCCGTATGGCCCCAGTATCACGCCGGCTGCCAGATAGCCCAGCACCGCGCCCAGCCCGAACCGGCGGAACACCGGCACCGCGATCACCGCGGCCAGCAGGAACACCAGTGCCAGTTCTAGTCCGCCGCCATGCATGTAAACGCCTCCGTTCCGGGATTATGCACGCCGACATGTGGTCCAGGCGTTGCCGGATGGGCAACGCTGCAAGCCGTGTTCGGCGCGAATCGTTGTGGACCGCGCGCATGGCCGGTAGGCTCGGCACGGGGCCATCCGGGGGGCGCAAGGCGCGGGATGGCGTGCCGCAAGGGGGCACGACACGGAGGCGTCATGGCACTGCGATCCAGAGTGAACGGACGAGCGCACCATTGCGCGCGACAGTCCGATCTCGCGGTCGCCCGATTGCTGACCGACGGCATCGCACACGATTCCAGGGGAATTCCATGCGGAGAGATTTCATGAAGCGAACGGATATCGCCGTGATGGCGCTGGCGCTTTGCGCCGTATTCGGCACGGCCTCGGCCGCCACGCCGAAGCAGACGCCGTTGGTCGACCAGGTCGAAACCAGCGTGATGTTCACCGGCACGATCGACATCGAACCCGACGGCAGCGTCAGCGGCTATGCCATCGACGAGCCGGAGAAGGTGCCGTTCGCGTTGCGCGTGATGGACCGTGCGCGCGGCGCGTGGAAGTTCGAACCGGTGCTGGTGGACGGCAAGGCGGCGAAGGTGCGCACGCCCATGCGGGTGCGACTGAGCGCACGCCAGGCAGCCGACGGTGGCGTTGCCGTGCGCATCGTCGGCGCCGGATTCGGCGGATCGCCGAATGACGAGGAGTGGGTGGTCGCCAAGGAGCGGATCAGGCCCAAGTATCCGAAGGATGCGTACTTCTACGGTGTTCGTGGTGCGGCGTACGTGGTCATGCGCGTCGGCCGCAGCGGCGATGTGGAGGACGCCTTCGTAGAGCAGGTCAACCTGCGCGTCGTCGACAGCCTGAAGGACATGGCCAACTGGCGTCGCCTGCTGGGCGAATCCGCACTCGCCACCGCGCGCAGGTGGAAGTTCGTCACGCCCACGCACGGTGAGGACGCCGACGATCCGGCGTGGCTCGTCCGCGTGGCATTCGACTTTGCCTCGCCCGAGGAGAAGCACACCGAATACGGCCGCTGGGAAACGTACATTCCCGGTCCCCGCGCCAAGGCGCCCTGGCTCGCCGAGGCCGATGCGTCGGTGGGCGCGGACGCCTTGGCCGCAGGCGGAATCCAGCCGATCGGCAAGGGGCCGAGACTGCTGACGCCGCTGGAGGGGAGTTGAGAGACGGTGCGCGCGCGAAGCGGTGGACCGCTGAATCGCGACACGCGAGGGGAGCGCCCGCGACCCTCGCGCAAAGAAAAACGCCCCGGAAACCGGGGCGTTTTCTGTTGAAGGCGATCGGTAACGATCAGCGCTTCATCGAACTGAAGAACTCGTCGTTGGACTTGGTCGTCTTCATCTTGTCGAGCAGGAACTCCATCGCGCCGATCTCATCCATGCCGTGCAGCAGCTTGCGCAGGATCCAGATCTTCTGGAGCAGTTCCGGCTCGATCAGCAGGTCTTCGCGACGCGTGCCGGAGCGGTTGATGTTGATGGCCGGGTAGACGCGCTTCTCGGCGATGCGACGGTCCAGGTGCACTTCGGAGTTGCCGGTGCCCTTGAACTCTTCGTAGATCACCTCGTCCATCTTGCTGCCGGTGTCGATCAGCGCGGTGGCGATGATGGTCAGCGAGCCGCCTTCTTCCACGTTACGCGCGGCGCCGAAGAAACGCTTCGGACGATGCAGCGCGTTGGCGTCGACGCCGCCGGTGAGCACCTTGCCCGAGGACGGCACGACGTTGTTGTACGCACGCGCCAGTCGGGTGATGGAGTCGAGCAGGATCACGACGTCCTTCTTGTGCTCGACCAGGCGCTTGGCGCGCTCGATCACCATTTCGGCGACCTGCACGTGGCGGCCGGCCGGTTCGTCGAACGTGGAGGAGACGACTTCGCCGCGCACGGTGCGCTGCATTTCGGTCACTTCTTCCGGGCGCTCGTCGACGAGCAGCACGATCAGGTGCACGTCGGGATGATTGCTGGTGATGGCCGTGGCCACCTGCTGCATCATCATCGTCTTACCGGCCTTGGGCGGCGAGACGATCAGCGCGCGCTGGCCTTTGCCCTGCGGCGCCATCAGGTCGAGGATGCGGCCGGTGATGTCCTCGGTGCTGCCATCGCCGCGTTCCAGGCGGAACTTGCGGCGCGGGAACAGCGGCGTGAGGTTCTCGAACAGGACCTTGTTCTTCGACGCTTCCAGCGGCTCGCCGTTGATCGTGTCGACCACGGCCAGGGCGAAGTAGCGTTCGCCGTCCTTCGGCCAGCGGATGCGGCCGGACAGGTGGTCGCCGGTGCGCAGGTTGAAGCGGCGGATCTGGCTGGGCGAGATGTAGACGTCGTCCGGGCCGGCCAGGTAGCTGGCCTCGGCGGCGCGCAGGAAGCCGAAGCCGTCCGGGAGGATTTCCAGCACGCCGTCGGCGGCGACGCCTTCGCCGTGGCGGGTCAGGACCTTCAGGACGGCGAAGATGACGTCCTGTTTGCGGGCGCGCGCGACGCCTTCCTGGATCTGGAGCTGGTCGGCCACGTCCAGCAGCTTCGGCGTGGGCATGCGCTTGAGGTCGCCCAGCGAGTACTGCGGGAAGCCTTCCGGCACCTGCGGGTGCGGGCGCGGGACGAAGTTCTCGCCGTTGCCGCCTTCATCCTGCATGCCGCCGTTCTGGTCGCGGTAGCGCTCGCGCTGGCGATCGCGGCGGTTGCGGAAGCGGTCGCGGCGGTTGTTGCCGCGGTTGCCGCCTTCGAAGTTTTCGCGCTGGCCGCCTTCGCCGCCCTGGCCGGAGCCACCGTCGGCGCGGGATTCGGACGGACCGCCGCCGTCGGCGGCCGGGGCCGGCGCTTCGGCGCGCGGCGCGGGCGCTTCGGAGGCGGGCGCGGGAGCGGGCGTGGAGTCGGCGACGGCCGGCGCGTTGTCGGCGGCCTTGCTCACGCGCGCCTTGCGCACGCGCTTCTCGGCGACTTCGCCGGCGTCAGGGGTGTTATCGGACAAGCAGGGAATCCTCGCTAAGCGGCGAGCGCTCGCAGCGGCGAGCGGAACGTCAGGGACGATGGTTTCGAAAGTGGGGTGCGGCGCGAGACGGGTCTGGACGGTGAGGTCACGGACGATCAGGTACGCCGGGTGGAATGAAACTAGCACTGCCCAAGCGCGGCGGCAAGCGCCGGGGACAGGGCTCGTTCACTTCCGTGCGGTGGCCGCGCAGGCCTTGCATCAGTGGGGCGACGGGCCCGGAGAACGCGGCGGGGCAAGGCGCTGGATGGCCCTGGCCCCGACCCTCTCCCCGCGGGGGAGAGGGGGTGCTGCGAAAAAGCGTCAGATGGCCTTGTCGATCATCTGGGTCAGCTGGGCCTTGCCGACGGCGCCGATCTGGGTCGCCTGGACCTGGCCGTTCTTGAACAGAAGCAGCATCGGGATCGAGCGGACGTGGTACTTCATGGCCGTCGCGCGGTTGTGGTCGACATTGACCTTGGCGATCTTGACCTTGCCGTCGTAGGCCTGGGCGAGCTCGTCCAGGGCCGGGGCGATCATCTTGCAGGGGCCGCACCATTCGGCCCAGAAATCGACCAGAACGGGTTCGGACGACTGCAGCACGGCGGCATCGAAGTCGGCATCGCCAACGTGCAAAATTTTCTCGCTCACGGGACTCTCCTGCGGATGGGGCATGGCGGACGGCCCGGGGCCGCCCCGCCGACGAAAAGGTCGGCCCGGCTTGCCCGACGGGCGTGCCGGATCGGTCGTTACGGTAAACTGGGGCGTTTCGCGGCGACTTCAAGTCCAGCCGAGCCGTCCGTCCAGACGATTCCGGACCCCGTCACCGATACTTCCCGAGCCGGCGCCCGACCGGGCCCGGCCTTGGCAGTCTGCGTTGCGGACGCCACCCAAGCAAGCACGCCAACGCAACATTGCATGCCGCAACTGCACGGCGCGCGTGGACTTCGAATCTGATGAGCGACAAGCCTTTAACCGACATTTCCTTTTCTTCCTTCGACCTGCATCCGAGCCTGCTGGCCGGGTTGGAGGCCGCAGGCTTCACCCGCTGCACGCCGATCCAGGCGCTGACCCTGCCGATCGCCCTGACCGGGCGTGACGTCGCCGGCCAGGCGCAGACCGGCACCGGCAAGACGCTGGCCTTCCTGGTGGCGGTGATGAACCGCCTGCTGACCCGCCCGGCGCTGGCCGAGCGCAAGCCGGAAGACCCGCGCGCGCTGATCCTGGCGCCGACGCGCGAGCTGGCGATCCAGATCCACAAGGACGCCGTGAAGTTCGGTTCCGACCTGGGCCTGAAGTTCGCCCTCGTCTACGGCGGCGTCGACTACGACAAGCAGCGCGAGCTGCTGCAGAAGGGCGCCGACGTCATCATCGCCACGCCCGGCCGCCTGATCGACTACGTCAAGCAGCACAAGGTCGTGTCGCTGCACGCCTGCGAGATCTGCGTGCTCGACGAAGCCGACCGCATGTTCGACCTGGGCTTCATCAAGGACATCCGCTTCCTGCTGCGCCGCATGCCGATCCGCACCGAGCGCCAGACGCTGCTGTTCAGCGCCACGCTGAGCCACCGCGTGCTGGAACTCGCGTACGAGCACATGAACGAACCCGAGAAGGTCGTCGTCGAGACCGAGTTCATCACCGCGGCCAAGGTCCGTCAGAAGGTCTACTTCCCGGCCGACGACGAGAAGATCCCGCTGCTGCTGGGCCTGCTCTCGCGCAGCGAAGGCGCGCGCACGATGGTGTTCGTCAACACCAAGGCATTCGTCGAACGCGTCGCGCGGGCGCTGGAGCGCGGTGGTTACCGCGTCGGCGTGCTGTCGGGCGATGTGCCGCAGAAGAAGCGCGAGTCGCTGCTCAACAAGTTCCAGAAGGGCCAGCTCGAAATCCTCGTCGCCACCGACGTGGCCGCGCGCGGCCTGCACATCGACGGCGTCTCGCACGTCTACAACTACGACCTGCCGTTCGACGCGGAGGACTACGTCCACCGCATCGGCCGCACCGCGCGACTGGGCGCCGAGGGCGATGCGATCAGCTTCGCCTGCGAGCGCTACGCCATGAGCCTGCCGGACATCGAGGCCTACATCGAGCAGAAGCTGCCGGTGGCGGCGGTCGAGCCGGACCTGCTGATCGCGATTCCGCGCGCACCGCGCGAGCTGCCGGAAGGCGCCGAGGGCGAGGCCGACGGCGAGCAGGAAAGCATCGGCGCGATTTTCAAGGAGGCGCGTGAACAGCGCGCCGCCGACGAGGAACGTCGTGGCGGTGGTCGCAAGGGCGGCCCGGGCCACAAGGGTGGCGGCCGCGGCGAAGGCCGGCGCGAAGGCGGTCGTGGCGAACGCCGCGACGGCGCCCCGCGCGGCGAGCGCAAGCCGCGTCCGCAGCCGGAAGCCGTCGCCGCGCCGGTGGCCGCCGAAGCCTCGACCATCCCGACACCCGACACCGAGCGCGCCCCGCGCAAGCGTCGTCGTCGTCGCGGCGGTCGTCGCATCGAGGGCGCCGATGGTGCCGTGCAGGCCGCCTCGGCCGCACCCGCGCATGCCGGTCCGAAGTCGCCGACCCAGGTGCACGCCCAGAAGGTGTCGCCCAAGGCGGCCGCGAAGGACGGCGACAAGCTCGGCTTGCTTCACCGCATCGGTCGCGGCCTGAAGTCGTTGATCTCGCGCTCGCCGCGCAGCCAGCACTGATCCGCCCCGGCGCCGATTCCCATTCGGCGCCGGCCACGCGAACCGCGTCGCGATTTGCGCGCGGCGATCGTTGTTCGCCCTAGCCATCGCCGCCCGTGCCGCCGATACTGGGCGGCACATGTGGGTCACCGGTGAGCGATGAGCGTCCTGCGCTTCGACAACGTCAGCAAGCGATACGAGGGTGGCCACGACGCGCTGAGCGAAGTGAGCTTCGACGTCGCGCAGGGCGAGATGCTGTTCGTCACCGGCCATTCCGGGGCGGGCAAGAGCACGCTGCTCAAACTCATCCATCTGTCCGAGCGTCCCAGCCGCGGCGCCGTGCTGTTCGGCGACCGCAACCTGCTGAAGGTGCGCGGCCGCCGCA
Organism: Lysobacter sp. MMG2; assembly: GCF_016735495.2. Lineage (GTDB taxonomy): Bacteria > Pseudomonadota > Gammaproteobacteria > Xanthomonadales > Xanthomonadaceae > Lysobacter_J. The sequence continues at coordinate 101,630 of NZ_JAERQY020000003.1, read as the reverse complement.
TCGCCCTGCACCGGCGCGAGGTGGGCGTGGTGTTCCAGGACCATCGTCTGCTCGCCGACCGCAGCGTCGCCGACAACGTTGCCCTGCCGTTGATCCTGCGCGGCATGCGCCGTGGCGATATCGGCAAGCGCGTGCGCAACGTGCTCGACAAGGTCGGCCTGGGTGCGCGCGCGAACGCGCTGCCGACGCAGCTTTCCGCCGGTGAACAGCAGCGCGTGGGCATTGCCCGCGCCATCGTCGGCGAGCCGCGCCTGCTGGTCGCCGACGAGCCCACGGGCAACCTGGATCCCACGCTGTCGGCGGAGATCATGGCGTTGTTCGAATCGCTGCCCGAGCGCGGCACCAGCGTGCTCGTCGCCAGCCACGACCTGGCGCTGGTCAAGCGCATGAAGAAGCGTGTGCTGGTGTTGAACCAGGGACGCCTGGTCGATGACATCTCGCCGCAGGACCTGGCCCAGTGAGCGCGCCCGCCGCCAACGGTTCCACGCGTCCCGCGCGCCCGAATTCGCGCCTGGGCACCTGGTTCGACCATCACGTCTACAGTCTGGTCGCCAGCGTCGGGCGCATGCTGCACAAGCCGTGGGCGACCGCGCTGACGATCGGCGTAATGGCGGTGGCGATCACGCTGCCGCTGGGCCTGTGGGCGGCGCTGGGCAATGTCGAGCGCTTCACCGGGACGGTGCAGCAGTCGCGGCAGATCAGCCTGTTCCTGAAGCCGCAGGTGTCGCTCGACCGCGCCCGGGTGCTGGCCGATGAATTGCGCGGCCGCGGCGACGTCGCCTCGCTCGACCTGCGCACGCCCGAGCAGGGCATGGAAGAACTGCGCCGCAGCAGCGGTCTGGGCGAGGCGATCAGCGCCGTCGACGGCAATCCGCTGCCGAGCGTGCTGATCGTGACGCCGAAGGGCGACGAGACGATGCTCGCCGAATCGCTGCGCACGCTGCCGGACGTCGACGTCGTCCAGCACGACGCCGCCTGGCGCCAGCGCCTGGATCACTGGCTGCGATTCGGCGTGCGGCTGGCGTGGGTGCTGGCGGCGCTGCTCGGTCTGGGCGCGCTGCTGGTGGTGGGCAACACCGTGCGGCTGGACATCCAGTCGCGTCGCGAGGAAATCGCAGTGCTGCAGCAGCTCGGCGCCACCGACGGCTTCATTCGCCGGCCGTTCCTGTATCTGGGCCTGAGCTATGGACTGGCTGCAGGCCTGATCGCGCTGGGCCTGCTCACCGCCGCCGACCACGCGCTGCGCGAGCCGCTGGCCGAACTGGCGCGCAGCTACGGCAGCCATTTCGCCCTGGAAGGCTTCGACCTTCGCAGCGCGATCGCCATCGTGGTGGGCGCGGGCGTGCTGGGCTGGCTCGGCGCCGGCCTGGTGACCGGCCATTACCTGCGCCAGACGCGATCGACGACATGAGCCAGGATCTCCGCCACCTCGCCAACGCCGCCCCACGCATCATGGTGGTCGATGGCTCCAAGCTGGTGCGCAAGCTCATCGGCGACGTGCTTGCGCGCGAGTTGAGCGACGCGGTCGTCGTGCCCTGCGCCGGCATCGCCGAGGCGCGTGCCGCGCTGGCTGGCGGTGCGGTCGACTTGGTGACCACGTCGCTCGTCCTGCCCGACGGTGACGGCATCGCGCTCGCCCGCGTCGTGCGCGAATCGGCGGGGCAGGCGTACGTGCCGATCATCGTCGTCTCCGGTGATGCGCAGTCGCATCTGGAATCGCGCCGCTTCACCGAGGACGTCACCGACTACTTCGACAAGGCGCTGGGCCACAGCGCGCTGGCCGCGTTCATCCGCGGCTATGTGCAGCCGCAGCCGATCCCCGGCGCGCGCGTGCTGTACGTGGAAGACAGCAAGGTCGTCGCGCTGGCGACCAAGCGCATGCTCGAACGCCACGGCCTCACCGTGCTGCATTTCGTCGGCGTGGAAGAAGCGCTGGAGTTCCTGGAAGCCCGCCGCGGCCAGGACGACATCGGCTGCGACCTCGTGCTCACCGACGTCTATTTGAAGGGTGCGCTGAGCGGAAACGACCTGCTCGCGCGCCTGCGCGAGGATTTCGGCTTCGGCAAACGCCGGCTGCCCGTGCTGGTCATGACCGGCGACGGTAACGCGGACAATCAGAGCGCGCTCATTCGCGCGGGTGCGAACGATCTGGTGCTCAAGCCGATCGAAGAGCGCCTGCTGGTGACCAAGACGCTGTTCCAGCTGCGCCTGGCGCGGTTGCCGGAGCCGACGGCACTGGACGCATGAACGACGCGGCCGACGCGAAGGACAAGGTCCGGCTCGAGCCGTCGTGGAAGGCGAAAGTCGGCGATTACCTGCAACTGCCGCAGATGCAGCAGCTGTCGGCCTTCCTGCGTGATCGCAAGGCGGCTGGGGCGCGGATCTTCCCGGCCGGTGCGGACATCTTCGCCGCCTTCGATGCGACGCCGTTCGACCGGGTGAAGGTCGTCATCCTCGGCCAGGACCCGTACCACGGCGCCGGCCAGGCGCATGGCCTGTGCTTCTCGGTGCAGCCGGGCGTGGCGGTGCCGCCGTCGCTGGACAACATCTTCAAGGAGATCCAGCGCGACCTGGGCATCGCCCGGCCGGACCACGGCTGCCTGCTGCCCTGGGCGCAGCGCGGCGTGTTGCTGCTCAACGCGGTGCTGACGGTGGAAGAAGGCCGGGCCGGCGCGCATCAGGGCAAGGGCTGGGAAGGCTTCACCGACCACGTGGTCGACGTGCTCAACCGCGAGCGCGAGGGCCTGGTGTTCATGCTCTGGGGCAGCTACGCCCAGGCCAAGGGCAAGGTCATCGACCCGCGCCGCCACAAGGTCCTCAAGGCGCCGCATCCCTCGCCGCTGTCGGCGCACCGGGGGTTCATCGGCTCGGGGCACTTCTCGGCCGCCAACGAGTACCTCGTCCGCCACGACCAGGCGCCCATCGACTGGTCGCTCCCCGCCCGGGCCGCCCTGCCGGGCTGAACGGGCCGGTGAACTTTCGGCCCGGATCCGGGTCTATCTACGGTCGCCAAGGTTCAGGGCGACACCCCCGATGGCCGGTCGCCCCGGTGCTCCCAAGTGATTGATCTGTAAAGATCGATACCGAATGTTGGGCGTATCCTGAGGCTCCCCGTTTGTCCCACCCATGAAACACTGAGGCCCTTTCGACCTTTAGCAGAGCCCCATATCGACTGCTAAGATTGCCCCCATGACCCAGAACAGCCTGACCCTCCCCCTGGTTACCAACAACCTCCCGGTGCCGAGTGCGCTCGGTTCGCTGGACGCCTACGTCAACGCTGTGCATCGCATCCCGGTGCTTACCGCCGAGAACGAGCAGGTGCTGGCGCGTCGCTTCCGCGACGAGCAGGACCTCGACGCCGCCCGCGAGCTGGTGCATTCCCACCTGCGTTTCGTCGTGCATGTCGCCCGTGGCTATAACGGTTACGGCCTGCAGATCGGCGACCTGATCCAGGAAGGCAACATCGGCCTGATGAAGGCGGTCAAGCGCTTCGACCCGGAACAGGGCGTGCGCCTGGTGTCCTTCGCGGTCCACTGGATCCGCGCCGAGATGCACGAGTTCATCCTCAAGAACTGGCGCATCGTGAAGGTCGCCACGACCAAGGCGCAGCGCAAGCTCTTCTTCAACCTGCGCAAGTCCAAGACCCGCCTGGGCTGGATGAATGCCGAGGAAGTCCGTGCCGTCGCCCAGGACCTGAACGTCTCCGAGCGCGAAGTGCTCGAGATGGAATCGCGCCTGTCGGGCCGCGACATCGGTTTCGATGCGCCGGACGATGACGACGACAACGCTCCGCCGTCGCCGGTCGCGTACCTGCGCACCGACGCCGAGGATCCGTCGCAGACCTACGAGCGCGAGGACGAAGAGGACAACCACCTCGCCCTGCTGCGCGAAGGCCTGTCGGGTCTGGATCAGCGCTCGCGCGATATCGTCAAGCGCCGCTGGCTGGATTCGGAAAGCAAGATCACGCTGCAGGAACTGGCCGACGAATACGGCGTCAGCGCCGAACGCATCCGCCAGATCGAAGCCAACGCGCTGAAGAAGATGCGCGCGCTGTTCGCGGCGTAAGGCGACGCTTCAAGCGATGCACGGAACGGCCCGGGAAACCGGGCCGTTTTCGTTTGCGCCGCGTCCGGGCGACGGATGTGATCGCAAGGATCGGATATCGCCCCGCACACTGGGGCGCGAGCATGGCGGCATCCATCGGGAGCCCGCCATGTTCCGCATCCACGCCTTGCCCGCAGCGCAGTTCCAGCCGTTGTTTTCCCTGTCCGACGAAGAACTCGCCGCGCACGACATCGTCCGCGTCACCGCCGACGCACCGAACGGCTTCCCGTGTCGCGTCGGTCTGCGCGATGCCGAGCCCGGCGAGCGGCTGCTGCTGCTTCCGTACGAGCACCATGCTGTCGCTTCACCCTACCGGGGCTCGGGCGCGATCTACGTGCGCGAGCACGCGGCGGAGGCCTCACCGCCGGCCGATGAAGTCCCGGAGCAGTTGCGTCGCCGATTGCTGTCGGTTCGCGCCTACGGCGCCGACGGCATGATGCGCATCGCCGATGTCGTCGACGGGCAGCAGATCGAAACGCTCATCGCCCGCTTCTTCGACATGCCGGGCGTCGAATACCTGCACGTGCACTACGCCAGGTATGGCTGTTACGCGTGCCGCATCACACGCGAGGTTTAGCGCGCCGGTGGCGATCGCTCGCCACCCAGGATGATCCGCGCATGCCGCTGGTAGCTCCAGTAAGACCACGCCCAGTTGAGCAGGACGATGAGCCGGTTGCGGAAGCCGATCAGGAAGAACACGTGCGCGGCCAGCCAGAACCACCAGGCAAGCAGGCCGGAGAGCTTGAAGCCGTGCAGGTCGACGACCGCCGCCATGCGGCCGATCGTGGCGAGGTTGCCGAAGTCCCGATAGCGGAATGCCGGCGCGGGTTTGCCGGCGAGTCGCGCCTGGATCGCCTGCGCAACATGCGCGCCCATCTGCTTCGCGGCCGGCGCGATGCCGGGCACCGGCTTGCCGTTCTGCTGCACGCTGGCGAGATCGCCGGCGATGAAGATCTCCGGGTGGCCCGGCACGCTGAGGTCCGCTTCCAGCGGCACGCGACCGGCGCGATCACGCGGCACGTCGAGCAGCGCGCCCAGCGGTGATGCTGCGACGCCGGCGGCCCACAGTACCGTGCGCGCGGGAACGAACGTGTTGCCGAGCGTGTAGCCGTTGGCATCGATCGCGCTGACCGGCGTGCCCGTGACGACCTCGACGCCGAGCTTGTGCAGCTGCATGCGTGCGCGTTCGGACAGCGATTCCGGGAACGAGGCGAGCACGCGCGGCCCCGCTTCGATCAGCCGCACTTTCGCGTGCGAGGGATCGATGTTGCGGAACTCGCGCTTGAGCGTGTGCCGCGCGATTTCCGCCAACGTGCCCGCCAGCTCGACGCCGGTCGGACCGCCGCCGACGACCGCGAAACTGAGCCACGCTTCGCGCTCGGCGGGATCCTCACAGACTTCGGCGCGTTCGAAGGCGAGCAGCAGCCTGCGGCGGATCGCCAGCGCGTCGTCCAGCGTCTTCAGCCCCGGCGCATCCTGGCTCCATTCGTCATGACCGAAGTAGGCATGCGTCGCCCCGCTGGCGAGCAACAGATAGTCGTAGGTTTCGGCATCGCCGTCGGCCAGCGACACCGTACGCGCCTGCGTGTCGATGTCGACCACTTCGCCCAACCTTACTTCGACGTTGCGCTGGTTGCGCAGGATGTGGCGCAGCGGTGCGGCGATGTCGGGCGAGGACAGGCCGGCCGTCGCCACCTGGTACAGCAGCGGCTGGAAGAGGTGATGGTTGCGGCGGTCGATCAGCGTGATGCGCACGTCGCTGCGAGCCAGCGCGCGCGTCGCCCAGAGACCGCCGAAGCCGCCGCCCACGATGATGACGTGCGGTTGCGTCGAGGTGTCGGTCATGCGCTTGTCCGTTGTCTTGTGTCGGTATCGACGGGGTCGGTGAGGTCGTAGTCGCGGTCGATGCGCGAGTGCAGCTTGGTGTCGCGCATCAGGGCATAAACGCCGAGCGAAACCGCGACGCATGCCGTCACGTAAACGTAGAACCACGACTCGTGCCCCGCCTGCTTGAACCACAGCGCGATGTACTCCGCGGTGCCGCCGAACAGCGACACCGTGAGTGCGTACGGCAGTCCGACGCCGAGCGCACGGATGTGTGCGGGGAACAACTCCGCCTTCACCACTGCGTTGATCGAGGTGTAGCCGCTCACGATCAACAAGCCCGACATCACCCACAGGAACGCTTCGAGCACGGTGCGCGCATGTGCGATGCCGCTGAGGATGGTGTAGGTGAACAAGGTGCCGAGCACGCCGAAGGCGATCAGGATCGGCCGTCGTCCGGTGCGATCCGACAAGGCCCCCACCAGCGGCTGCAACAGCATGAACACGAACAGCGAAGCCGCCGAGATCAGCGTCGCATCGGCCTTGCTGAAGCCGCCGGTGTTGACCAGGAACTTCTGCGGGTACGTGGTGAAGGTGTAGAACGAGAGCGTGCCGCCCATCGTCAGGCCGATGACGGTGAGCACTTCGCGCGGATGCTGCATCAGCACGCGAAGGCTTCCGCGCTGCGCGTGGTCACGTGAGCGTGCGGCGGCGAACGACTCGGTTTCCTGCATGCCGCGCCGCAGCCACAGCGCCGTCACCGCGCACAACGCGCCGACGACGAACGGAATGCGCCAGCCCCAGTCGTGGAGCTGCTCCTCGGTGAGGAACGCGCGCTGGAGCGCGACGAGCAGCGCCAGCGCGATCAGCTGGCCCATCACCAGCGTCACGTACTGGAAGCTGGACCAGAAGCCGCGGTGCTTCGACTGCGCCATCTCGCTCAGGTAGGTCGCGGACGTGCCGTACTCGCCGCCGACGCTCAGGCCCTGCAGCAATCGCGCGAACACCAGCAACGCCGGCGCCGCGATGCCGATGCGCTCGTGCCCCGGTGCGATCGCGATCAGCAGCGAGCCGGCGCACATCAGCAGGACCGACAGCATCAGCGCGGCCTTGCGCCCGTGGCGATCGGCATACAGGCCCAGCAGCCAGCCGCCGACGGGGCGCATCAGGAAGCCGACCGCGAACACCGCCGCCGTGTCCAGAAGCTGCGCGGTGGTGTCGCCCTTGGGGAAGAAATGCGGCGCGAAGTAGATCGCGAAAGCGGAGTAGGCGTACCAGTCGTACCACTCCACCAGATTGCCGACCGAACCGCTGAAGATGCTGCGCAGGCGCTGGGTGGGTGTCATCGGGGCGGTGGCATCCATGCGGCCAAGTTTGCCTGAATCGCGGTGCATGCGCTTGGCATCGCCATCGCGTTACGTGTGCTGCCATTCCCGCGCGAAGGCGGGAATCCATGCTGCCGATTTCATTCCGCGCTCCGGGAGTGACGGCATGCGTGGCAGCCGAAAAAAAAGCCCGGCCGAAGCCGGGCTTTCGATCAACCGCCGGAAGGCCTCAGCCGCCCAGCCGCTCCGCCAGCATCGCCTCCAGCTTGCGCTGGTCGGCGGCGAACTTGCGGATACCGTCGGCGAGCTTGTCGGTCGCCATCGCATCCTCGTTGTGCTGCCAGCGGAAGGCCGCCTCGTCCATGCGCGCCGGTGCCGGCGCACGCTCGCCGTTGTCCACTAGCGCACGCGGCACGTCGCCGCTGCCGTTGGCCAGGTCGTTGAGCAGGTCAGGCGAGATCGTCAGCCGGTCGCAGCCGGCCAGTGCGAGCACCTGCCCGGTGTTGCGGAAGCTTGCGCCCATCACCACCGTGTTGAAGCCGTGGCGCTTGTAGTGGTGCCAGATGCGCGTCACCGACTGCACGCCCGGGTCGTCCTGGGGCGTGGCGGGCTTTTCGGCGCCGTTGGCCAGGTACCAGTCGTAGATGCGGCCGACGAAGGGCGAGATCAGGAACACGCCCGCCTCGGCGCAGGCCACGGCCTGGGCGAAGGAGAACAGCAGGGTGAGGTTGCAGTTGACGCCTTCACGCTCCAGTTGCTCGGCCGCGCGGATGCCTTCCCACGTGGAGGCGATCTTGATCAGCAGCCGCTCGCGGCCGATGCCGACCTGCTCGTACAGCGCGACCAGCTTGCGCGCCTGCGCCAGCGTGGCCGCCGTGTCGAAGCTGTGGCGCGCGTCCACTTCGGTGGACACGCGGCCGGGGACGAGCTTGAGGATCTCCACGCCCACCGTGACCGCCAGCAGATCGGCGGCGTCGGCGACGCGGGCGGCCAGGTCGGTGCCGCGCGCCTGCGAGATCGCCGAGTCGATCAGCGGCGCATAGCGCGACGAGGAGGCCGCCTTGAGCAGCAGCGACGGGTTGGTGGTGGCGTCGAGCGGGTGGAAGCGGGCGATGGCGTCGATGTCGCCGGTGTCGGCGACGACCGCCGACAGGGCGCGGAGCTGTTCGAGCTGGTTGGTCATGGCGTGGTTCGTGGGGTAGTCGATGAGTGCCGCCCCATTGTGCGCGAAGGGGCGGGGCCGGGGTAGCGCTACCAGGGCCCCGGGGAGCGTGACACCGCACACGGGGAGCGTGCGCTAGGCTGGCCTGCGTCGCCGCCTCCCGCAGCCCCTCACCGGAACCCCGCGCCATGGCCGAACCCGAGCGCCGCATCGCCCTGCTGATCGACGCCGACAACGCGCCGGCGGCCAAGATCGACGTGATCCTGGGCGAGGTCGCCCGGCACGGCGTGGCCAACGTCCGCCGCGCCTACGGCAACTGGAAGAGTCCGCATCTCAAAAGCTGGGAGGCGACGCTGCACGAGTACGCGATCCGCCCGATCCAGCAGTTCGCCTACAGCACCGGCAAGAACGCTTCCGACATGGCGATGGTGATCGACGCCATGGACCTGCTGTACGCGCGCAACCTCGACGGCTTCGCCATCGTGTCCAGCGATGCCGACTTCACTCCGCTGGTGATGCGCCTGCTCACCGATGGCGTGAAGGTGTATGGCTTCGGCGAGAAGAAGACACCCGAAGCCTTCGTCAACGCGTGCTCCAAGTTCACCTATCTGGAAGCGCTGGGCATACCTGCTGCGGTGGGAAACGGTGCAGAGCCCAAGCCGAAGGACAAGCAGGAGCTGCGAAGCGATACCCGCCTGCTGCAGATGCTGCGAAGCGCGGTCGATGCGGCGAGCGATGAAGAGGGCTGGGCGCGCCTGAGCACGGTCGGCAGCCAGATCGGCAACCAGGCCTCGTTCGATTCGCGCAACTACGGCTATGGAAAGTTGATCAACCTGATCGAGGCGATCGGCCTGTTCGAAGTCAGGCGGGAGCAGCTGAACGTCTGGATCCGCGAGAAGAAGAAGGGCAAGCCGCGGGCGAAGACGGTCGGTTCGAAGGACCCCACGTAGCTCGGCGCCCCTTGCCGGGGCACTAACGCCCGCACGCCTAGACTCGCCGCCATGTACGGCGGCATGGCCCTGGGCGGAGTTGCGCATCGCTGCGCGATGGCGGCGGCGGTGTTCTTCGCGATGGAGGCTGCGTTCGCGCAGCCGGCCGATCCCTATGCCGCACCGCGCGCCGCGCTGATTGCCGAACTGCGCGAACAGTCGCGTGCCGATGCCGGCACGGCGACGCGGATCGATCCGGCCGTGCTGCGCATCCTCGCCCGCGTGCCGCGCCACGAGTACGTCCCGGCCTCGGAACGACGCGATGCCTACGAAAACCGTCCGCTCGGCATCGGCTACGGCCAGACCATCTCGCAGCCGTACATCGTCGCGCTCATGACGACGCTGGCGCAGCCGCGCGCGGGCCAGGCGGTGCTGGAGATCGGCACGGGCTCGGGCTATCAGGCCGCGGTGCTCGCCGAAACGGGCGCCAAGGTCCACACGATCGAGATCGTCGCGCCACTGGCAACGCAGGCCGCGCAGCGCCTGCGCCGCTATCCCAACGTCACCACGCGCACCGCCGACGGCTACTACGGATGGAAGGAACACGCGCCGTTCGATGCGATCGTCGTGACGGCCGCGGCGTCGTCGATTCCGCCGCCGCTGGTGGAGCAGCTCAAGCCCGGTGGCCGCATGGTCATCCCGGTCGGAAGCAGCTTCTTCACCCAGACGCTGCTGCTCGTAGAGAAGGACGAACGCGCTCGCGTGCGCACGCGGCAGATCCTGCCCGTGCGTTTCGTGCCGCTGACGGGTGGGCCGTGAGCCGCGCGAGCGTGGATGCCGAGGCGCAAACGCGAACCTCGCGTGCGGACCTCGCGGGACGTGACGCGGCCAAGCCCGGCACCTCACTGATCGTCGCCATCGCGCTCCTGTCGGCCGCCGCACTGGCCTGGCAACTGCTGCTGATGCGCTGGCTTGCCATCGCGCACTGGCATCCGTTCGCGGTGATGATCATCAGCCTTGCGTTGCTCGGCCACGGCGCCAGCGGCACATGGTTGAGCCTGTGGTTGCGGGGCGATGGCCGGGAGCGACTGGCGCGTCGCTTCAACAACGCCTTCGCGGGGTGCGCATTGCTGTTCGCCGCCAGCGCCGCGATCACGCTGGTGGTCGCGCGCGCGTTGCCCTTCAACGGCCTGGAGCTGGTGTGGAATCCGCGCCAGCTGCTGTGGCTCAGCGCGCTCTACCTCACCCTGTCGGTGCCGTTCTTCTTCGCGGCGGCGTGCTTCGGCCTCGCATTCGCGCGGCATGGGGCGCAGATTCCCGCGTTGTACGGCGCGGACCTGCTGGGCGCGGCCATCGGTGCGTTGGCCGCGCTGGCGTCCAGCCTGATGCCGGTGCAACACGGTTTGTTGCTGGCCGCATTGTGCGGGCCCATCGCTGCGGGGATCGTCGCGCGCGAGCGGGCGCCGCGTGTGGGCGCCGCCGTCGTGGCGCTGGCGCTGCTCGCACTCGCGCCGACCCACGTGCTTGCGCCGAACGCGAACGAGTTCAAGGGAATGAGCAAGACGCTGCTTCTTCCACAGGCGCGCGTGATTGCGCAGGGCTTCGATCCTTATGGAAGCTTCGCGATCGTCGACAGCCCGCGCGTGCCATTGCGCCACGCGCCGGGCCTGAGCTTGTCGCATGCGGAAGAGCCGCCGCCGCAGTTGGCGCTTTACACCGATGGAGACGGACTGTCGCCGATCGTGCGCGACGATGGCCGCAGAGACTGGCAATGGCTGGAAGCGATGACATCGGCGCTGCCGTACCGCATGCGCACGCCCGACACCGTGCTGGTGCTCGGTGCGGGCGGCGGCATGGACGTGCTGCAGGCGTTGAACCTGGGCGCGCGCCACGTGGACGCGGTGGAGCAGTCGGCGCGGCGACTGCGCTGGGTCCAGGACGACTTTGCCGCCTATACGGGCGGACTGCTGCACGACCGGCGCGTGCGCATGTTCGTCGCCGAGCCGCGCAGCTTCGTGCGCGCCAGCCGTGATCGCTATGACCTGATCGTCCTCGCGGGCGGCGAATCCTTCGCCAGCGGCGGCGCCGGCGTGCAATCGGCGAGCGAGCAGTACGCGCTCACCGTCGAGGCGATGCGCGAGTATCTGGACAGACTTGCGCCGAACGGCCTGATCGTCGCCACGCGCTGGAGCAAGCAGCCGCCGCGCGACGAACTCAAGCTGTTCGCCACCGCCGTCGCCGCACTGCGCGGCGAGGGCGTGGCCGAACCCGCGCAACACATCGCTGCGATCCGCAACTGGGACGCGAGCACCTGGCTGGTCGCGCGTTCCGCGCTGCCGCCTCAAGCGGTTACCGCGCTGCTGCGGTTTTCCGATCGACACGGCTTCGATGTCGTGCACGCACCGGGCTGGCGCGTTCGTGCGCAGGAGCGTTTCCATCTTCTCGATCCACCGACGCTGTACGACGGCACGCAGACCTTGCTCGCGCCCGGACCGCAGGCGCGCGAGTACATCCGCGCCTATCGCTTCGACATCGGGCCCGCGCGCGACGACCGGCCCTACTTCGCGCATTCCTTCCGCTGGCGCAGCCTGCCCGAGCTGATGCGCCTGCGCGCGCAGGGCAGTGCGGTGCTGCTGGATTCAGGTTATCTGCTGGTGGTGGCGGCGCTGCTGCAGGCGGTTCCGCTCGCACTGCTGCTCGTGCTGCTGCCCCTGCGTGCGTTGCCGGCGCCGCGCGCGCAGGTCCCGCTGTCGCGCACGCGCATGGGCCTGTACTTCCTCGCGCTGGGGCTGGCGTTCCTGCTGGTCGAGATCGTCACGCTGTCGCGCCTGACCCTGCTGATCGGCCACCCGTGGCTGGCGGCGAACGTGGGCCTGGCGGCGATCCTGCTGTGCGCGGGCCTGGGCAGCCTGCATGCGCAGCGGTTCGTGTCGGACGCGGACGATGGCATGCTCGCGCGCCGCGTTGGTTGGGCGGTGCGCGCGATCGTGTTCGGATTGCTCTGGCAGTTTGTCGTGTTTGCGGCAGGTCATGCGCTCGCGGCTTCGTGGCCCGTGTGGGGACGCGCGATGCTGGCATTCGTCGGCATTGCGCCGCTGGCGTTCGCGATGGGCATACCGTTTCCGCTGGGCCTGGCGCGTCTGGCGCGAAGCGCACCGGCGTTCGTGCCGTGGGCGTGGGGACTCAATGGCTGCGCATCGGTGATCGCCGCGTTGCTGGCGCTGCTGCTGTCGATCGCGATCGGGTTGCGCGCGACGCTGATCGTGGCGCTGGCGTTGTATGTGTTTGCGGCGTGGGTGTGGCGGGAAGGCCGGGATTCGGGATTGGGGATTGGAGATTCGTAAGAGCGAGATCCTGCTCTGCGAATCTCGAATTCCGAATCCCGCCACTCAGTACAAATCCACCGGATCCACATCCAGCGACCAGCGCACCTTGCGCGTTTCCGTTGCGGCGTAGATCGCGGGCAGGGCCGCTTCGAGCGCGGCGTGCAGGCTGCGGCGGTCGGCGGCGGACAGCAGCAGTTGCATGCGCTGAAAGCCGGCCCGGCGCGGCATCGGGGCGGGGAGTGGGCCGTGCAGGTCGAGGGGCGCGTTCGTCTCGCGCAGCGCCTCGCGCGCCATGCGCAGGAAAGCATCGCAGGCTTCCACCTGCTGCGCCTCGGCGCGGAACATCGCCATGTGCGCGAACGGAGGGAAGCCGGCCAGCTCGCGCTGCGCGAGTTCGGCCTCGGCGAAAGCGTGGTAGCCGCCACTGAGCAGCGTCGCCAGCAGCGGGTGGTCCGGATGGTGCGTCTGCAGCAGCACTTCGCCGCGGCGATGCGCGCGACCGGCGCGTCCGGCCACCTGGATCAGCAGTTGCGCGAGCTTCTCGGGCGCGCGGAAGTCCGCCGAGAACAGGCCTTCGTCCACGCCGACCACGGCGACCAGCGTCAGGTGGGGCAGGTCGTGTCCCTTGGCCAGCATCTGCGTGCCGACGAGGATGCCGCGCTGCGTGCCGAACTTCGCCAGCGCCTGTTCCAGTGCGTCGCGGCGTTGCGTGGTGCCGCGGTCGATGCGCAGCACGGGAACGTCGGCGAAGCGCGCCGCGAGCACTTCCTCGATACGTTCTGTGCCCGCGCCCTGCGGTTGCAGCGCCAGCCCGCCGCAGTCCGGGCAGGCGTTCGGCACGGGCCGGCGCGCGCCGCAGTGATGGCATTGCAGGCGGCGACCGCCGGCATGCACCGTCATCGGCGCGTCGCAGCGCTGGCACTGGGCGCTCCAGCCGCAGTCGTGGCACAGCAGCACGGGCGCGTAGCCGCGCCGGTTCTTGAACACCAGCACCTGTCCGTCGGCGTCGAGCGCGGCGGCGATGGTGTCCAGCATTTCCGGCGACAGCCCGGCCTCCAGCGGCCGCTTGCGCACGTCGCACACGCGCACCGACGGCGGCTGCGCCTGGCCCGCGCGCTGTTGCAGGCGCAGGTGCGCATAGCGACCGGCCTGTGCGTTGCGCAGCGATTCCAGCGAAGGCGTGGCGCTGCCCAGCAGCACCGGCACGCCCAGCGCCTTGCCGCGCACCAGGGCGAAGTCGCGGGCGTGGTAGCGGATGCCGTCGAGCTGCTTGAAGCTGCCGTCGTGTTCCTCGTCGACCACGATCAGCCCGGCTTCGGGCAAGGGCAGGAACACCGCCGAGCGGGTCCCGACCACCACCCGCGCCTCGCCCCGCGCGAAGGCGGTCCAGGTGCGGGCGCGCTCGCCGTCGCTCAGGCCCGAGTGCAGCGCGTGCACCGGAACGCCCAGGCGGGCGCGGAAGCGCGCCAGGGTCTGCGGGGTCAGGCCGATCTCCGGCACCAGCACCAGCGCCTGCTTGCCTCGCGCCAGGCAGTCGGCGATGGCGTGCAGGTAGACCTCCGTCTTGCCGCTGCCGGTGACGCCGTCCAGCAGCATGGCCGCGAAGCCGGCGCGGGCGGCCAGGATCGTGTCGACCGCCGCCTGCTGTTCGGGGTTGAGGTCCGGGCCTGGACGCGGGAGGGGGGCGTGGGCGACGGCCGGAACGGCCAGGCGCTCCGCCAACCCCCGCTTGGCGAGCGCGCGGGCGGCGCTGCGCCAGTCGTCGTCCTCCCCGTCCAGCGTGTCCTCGTCGCACGGCCCGGCCAGGAGCCGGTCCGCGAGGCGGCGCGGCTTACCGTTGCGCAGGCGCTCACGCGCGGTGTGGCCGGCTTCGGTGAGCTGCCAGGCCCAGGCGTGGGTGTCGGGCAGGGCGTCGCCGCGGCGCAGGGCCGCCGGCAGGGCGGTCGCCAACACTTCGCCCAGCGGCGCATGGGTGTAGCGGGCGAGCCATTGCAGGGACTCCAGGAGTTCGCCTTGCAGGACGGGTTCGGGGTCGAGGCGGGCAAGCGCGTGTTTCAGCTCGGGCGCTCCAGGCTCGATGGGCCCGGTTTCGGCGACGATGCCGACCAGTTCGCGACTTCCGAAGGGAACTCGCACGCGCAGGCCGATGTCGCCCGGCAGGGCCGTCTTACCGGGCGGTGGCCGGTAGTCGAACAGGCGCGGCAGCGGCACGGGCAGGGCCAGCCGCCAGACGGGCGGCGAGGGCGCGGGCGTGTCGGGCATCGGCGCAGTCTACCGGGCCCGACTGGCACGGAAGTGGCCGGGGAGTTTGCAGGCCATTGCTGCCCGCTGTGGGACAAAAGTCACGCAAGTGCCCGGCCGCAAAGCGAAAAGCTCCTTATCCACACGAGCTGTGGATAAATCTGTGCATTGCTGGTTGCGAGTGATACGCGACAACGTAGAAACAAGCCTCCCCGCTACGTTGGTGAAAAAAGTGCCAAAGCACTTATTGCCATTGAAATCAATGCTTTAAGTGTGAAACATGGTTGTCACTCGGCTGAAGCGGCCGTTCAGGATCGACGGCATGACCGAACGGTTACTGCTGTGCACAACCGCTTTTCGGACGTAGGCCGCGCCACGCTTGAAGGAGCGCCTCACTCAGTATTGTCAAGCGGTTTTTCACGCGTCCGGCCTCGCTATGATGCCGTGCATGGTGATGCAGTCCCGATGAGCGTTTCCCCCGCTGCCCCCGCCCCGGGCGCCCCGCCCGCCCTGTCCGCTTTCCTGCGTGGGGTGGAACGCCGCGGCGCCGTCCTGGCGGAGTTGCAGGCCGGCGATGCCGCTGCCGGTGACGCGGCCCTGGTCGGCGCCATGCGCCGCTTCCGCGACGAGGCCCGGGACACCCCCATGGCCGTCTGGCCGCAGCGCTTCTGGGCGCTCTTGCTGGCCCAGCCTCAGCTCCAGCACCGCACCGCGGTCGCGGTGGCCATCGAGGCCACGGATCGACTGGGCGAGCTCGGCAGCGGCCCGCGCGCGGCGCTGCTGCTGCGCGTCGCCGCGGGGCTGTCCGAGGAAGAGGCGGCCGCGGTGCTCGCGGTCGGCCTGCCGAGCTACCGGCTGGCCTTGCAGCGCGCCCTGCCACATCACGCCGACGGCCGCGCCGATCCGCTGGCCTGGCAGCAGATCCGCGAGCAGATCCACCGTCGCATCAAGACCCTGCCGCCGGACCGCCTGGTCCGCCTGAGTTCCGCCCGCGAGGCCGTCCTGCGCGGCGATGGGGAGCCCACGCAGGCCGCCCGCGCGCCGACCGCCTCGGCCCGGCCGCGCTGGCTCCTGCCGCTGCTGTGGACGCTGCTGGCGCTATGCCTGCTGGGGCTCGCGGCGACGTTCTGGCCGTGGGGCACGGGTTTCGAAGGGACGGCGGCGCACGGCCCGGTCCGGGTCGAGCCGCTCCCGGAAGCCGATTCGCCCGCTTCCCGCTACGGCGAGGAACTGGCGCGGGTCACGCACCGCGATTTCGCGCTGCTCGCCGACCCGCAGGGCGAAGCCGCCGCCAAGGACCTGGAGTTCCACAGCTGGCTGGCGGCGCAACAGGCGGCGGGCATCAACGTGCCGACCCCGCCGGCCGACGCGCCGGTCGAGGAGAACGTGGCGCCGTCGCCAGTCGAGCACGGCATCGTCAGCGAAACCGAAGCGGAGACCGCCGATGCGCCGTGAACGAACGCGTCGTCGCTGGGCCCTGCTTGCGCTGGTGCTGGTCGCGGCCGGGGCCGGTTCGACGCCGCCCGAGCTGGCGGACCTGCTCGAACACCTGCCGCCCGCCGCCCAGGAGCGGCTGCGCGAGAACGCCCGGCAGTGGGAGGCGTGGTCGCCGGCCCGGCAGGCCGAGTTCGGCGAACGCGCCGCGCAATGGGATGCCCTGCCGCGCGCCGAACGCGACGCGCGGCGCGAGCGCTACCTCGCCTGGCAGTCGCTGTCGCCCACCGAGCGCGAACCGATCCAGGCCGCTGCCGCGCGCTACGCGGCCATGCCGCCGGACCTGCAGGCAGCCTGGCGGGCCCAGTTCGATGCGCTGGACCGCAGCGATCGCCGCGGCTGGCTGTTCGGCCCCGACCTCGGTGCGGACTACGGCACCTTGCAGCCGCTGCTGGCGCAGGTGCCCGAGGGCGAGCACGCGGCGCTGTTGCGCACCCTGCGGGCGATGCCGACGCAGCAACGGCGTGAGCTGAGCGTGCTCGTCCAGCGCACGCCACCGGCCGGCCGGGCCGCGCTGCGGCGCGAACTGCTGTCGGTGAGCGCGGGCGAGCGCGCGGACTGGCTGTGGCGACGCCTGCAACACTGACGCAGGCGACGCCGGTTACGCGCGACCCAACTCCATCGCCAGCCCCATCACCCGCCGCTGTGCGGTGAAGTGTCCATCGAAACGCGCCAGACCCTGCGCACGCATGCGCGGCGCATGGTCGCGCAGGTAGGCATCGAGCGCGGCCGCGTCGCGCAGCGTGTACTGCACGCACAGGTGGAGGCGATCGTCGGCCGGAGGCGGATCGCGCACCTCGCACACGCGCACGCCGAGGAAGCCCGGCAGGGCGAGGATCTCGCGCACATGCGCGTCCAGCCACGCGCGGAACTCGCCCGCGATGGCGACCTCCACATCGAGGTTCACCTCGTACACCACGCGCGCGCCGGCATCGTGCATCGCGTTACATCCGCACGATGCTCGCCAGCGCGATGAACGCCACCGCGAAGCCGAGCAGCACGAAGTACAGATTGCCGATCACGAAGTAGCGCAGCGAAGTGAGCAGCCAGCCGTTTCGGTACACGCGCTTCTGCATGATCCACAGGTAGATCGGCATCCACAGCCACAGCGCGAACTCCAGCAGCCCGGAGATCCAGCCGAATGCCGCCCAGTGCGGCGTGATCGCCTTGTCCAGCGCGAACAGCAGGAAGAAGGCGAGGATCGCCAGGCACAGGTAAGCGTGGCTGTAGAGCGCGACGACCAGGTGCTCCATGTACAGACGCTTCGAGCCCAGGTAGGCGAGCTTGAGCAGCAGCGCGAACACCGGCACCAGCAGGAACAGCGCCGAGGGCACCGCGCCCAGCGCCGCGCGCACCCACAGGCCGTAGTCGTACTGCACGCGCGCGAAGTTGTCCTTGCCGTGCGCGATCTGCGAATTGAGCCACTTGTTGAGGAAGGCCGGCGCCCACGACAGCTTGAGCGGATTGAGTTCCTCGTCCCACGGCTCGTCGCTGCCGAACAGCGTCAGGCGGCTCTCGCAACTGCTGTCGCCGTAGATGCGCGCATCATCGGCGGCCTTGCGCGAACGCGAGCCTTCGCTGCCGCGCGCCACCGCGATCTGCAACTGCGCCGCACGGCACGCGGACGCGTGGTTGGTCTCGCGGATCTCGCCGAGCATGCGCCGGCGCTCGGCGGCCTTGGCGGCCGGCAGCGCCGCCAGCTCGCCCTGCTGCTTGCGCAGGCGCGTGTTGCGCAGCTGCTCGAGCTCGGCCAGCGTCTTGGCCTTCTCCATTTCCGGGACGGCCTGCGTGCTCTTGGATTCGGCCTTGATCTCGCGCAGCGCGGCGGCCTTCTCGCGTTCGACCTCGCGCGGCGTGAGGTTCTGCTCCTTGATGATCTCGGCGACGCGGCGGTCGGCGGCGGCGTTCACATCCGCCATCGCGATTTCGAACGGCTTGCGCACGTGCGGCAGCATCGTGGTGACGGCGTCGCGGCCTTCGGCGAGTTCGGCCAGCTCGGTCGCGCGGACGCGCTCGACGTCCTCGATGTCGTTGGCGGTGGCGAAGCGCTTGTTCTCGCGGTTGACGTTCTGCGCGCGATTGGGGTTGCTGGACACGCCCGCATCGAGCAATGGCACCGTCGCGTCCTGCGTCTCGACGCGGATCACCATCTGCGCGACGAAGAATGTCAGCACGCTCAGCACCACGAACAGGCGCAGCGGCGCGACGTACTTCGCGCGCTGGCCGGACAGGTAGTTGATGGCGACGCGGCCGGGCGAAATGAGATCGCGCAGCGTGCGGAAGATGCGGCCGTCCAGGTGCCAGAACGCTTCGAACACTTCCTCCACGGCATGGGCCGCGTGGCGGATCGGGTTGACGATGGACTGGCCGCAGTCGTGGCAGTAGTGGCCCTGCAGCGGCGCGCCGCAGTTTTCGCAGTGGGTCGGCGCGTCGTGGGGCGACTCGCCGCCGTGCGTATCGTGGCCGTTCGCAGTGCTGGAACTCATGTGTCAACGCTCTCCCCGGCGCACGACCACAGTCGATTCATGGCAAGCGGTTAAGATAGCGGGCCGCCGCGACCCGGCGCCAGCGCCCGACATTGGATGCGGTCGCGCGGCCGCAGTCGTGCGTCTGGTTGTTCCGATGTCCCTTGCCTCTGTATCGCCCGGCCGCAATGGCCTGTTCGGCGAGATCCGCACCACCGCCGTCCTCGCCGCGCCGCTCGTGGGCGGGCACGTATCCACGGGCCTGATCGGCTTCGTCGACAACGTGCTGGCCGGCCACCACAGCACCACCACGCTGGCCTCCGTCACCATCGGCACCGCGTTGTGGTGGCTGCCGATGATGGTGCCGATCGGCACCCTGCTGTCGGTGCCGCCGTCGGTGTCGCAGCTCGACGGCGCCGGGCGCCGTGAAGACATCGGCGGGCTGTTCCGCCAGGCGATGTGGCTCGCGCTGGGCCTGGGGCTGGTGCTGTTCGTGTTCCTCACGCTGATTCCGCATGCGCTGGGGCCGATGGGCATCGCGCCGGAGATCATCCCGGGCGCGAAGGACTTCCTCCACGGCATCCGCTGGGGCGTGATCGCGCTGACGCTGTTCTTCTGCATGCGTTATCTCAGCGAGGGCCTGCACTGGACGCTGCCCACGCTGCTGCTCAGCGCGGGTGGGCTGCTGATCCTGCTGCCGGTGGGTTACACGCTGACCTTCGGCAAGTTCGGATTCCCGCAGATGGGTGCGGGCGGGCTCGGCGTCGCCTCGGCGATCATGCTGTGGCTGCAGGCGATCGGGTTCTTCGTCGTGCTGTGGCGGTCGAAGCGGTTCGCCGACCTGAAGCTGTTCGAACGCCTGGATCTGCCGCATTGGCCGACGATCCGCGGGCTGCTCGCCACGGGCCTGCCGATCGGCGTGACCGTGCTGATGGAAGGCGGGCTGTTCATCACCACCGCACTGCTGATGGGCCGGCTGGGCGAAGTGCCGGCGGCGGCGCACCAGATCGCCATCAACCTGGCGGCGCTGTGCTTCATGGTGCCGATGGGACTGGCCGAGGCGACCACCGTGCGCGTCGGCCATGCGCTGGGACGTGCGGACTTCCACGGCGTGCGCCGTGCGGCCAAGGCCGGTTACGCGATCGTGCTGGGCACGCAGCTGTTGTCGGGCATCGTGCTGCTCCTGGGCAACGACCTGCTGGTGAGCTTCTACACGCGCGATGCCGCGGTGGCGACGCTGGCGGCATCGCTGCTGCTGTATGCGGCGGCGTTCCAGTTCCCGGACGGCGTGCAGGTGCTGTCGGCCGGCGCGCTGCGCGGCCTGAAGGACACGCGCGTGCCGATGGTGCTCGCGGCCGTGGCCTACTGGGGCATCGGCATGCCGCTGGGCGCCGGCCTTGGGCTCGGCCTGGGCTGGGGGCCGCGCGGGATGTGGGTCGGGCTGATCGCCGGCCTCACCTTCGCCGCCGTGCTGCTGTGCCTGCGGTTCGTGCGATCCAGTCACCCCGATCGGCTGGTGATGCGCGGGCCGTGAGGCCGGGCGATCGGGGCCGTCCGGGCCCGGGTGCGGGCGGCTTTTTCAGGCCCCCGCGGATCACGATTCCGCCATACGCTCCGTGTTACGAATGGCGGGTGATTCCGCGCCCGCCGGCGATTACGCTGGTCGCGTAGCCAGGAGAACGTATGAACGAGATTCCCCGTCGTGGTCCCATCGCCCGCTTCTTCGTCGGGCTGTGGGATGCGATGAACTTCACCCGCCGTCTGATCCTCAACCTGCTGTTCCTCCTGCTGCTGTTCGTGTTCCTGGCGGTCATGCTCGCCGGTCCGCGCACCAAGCCGCTGCTGGAGCGCACCACGCTGGTGATCGCGCCGGAAGGCGCGCTGGTGGAGCAGTTCAGCAGCGATCCGGCGACCCGCGCGCTGGAACGCCTGATGGGCCAGAAGGGCGGCGAGCTGCAATTGCGCGATCTGGTGCGCGCGCTGGACGCCGCCGCGCGCGACAAGCGCGTGGAACGCGTCGTGCTCAACCTGGACAAGCTGGAAGCCGGCGGCATGGCGTCGCTGCGCGAGGCGGCCGACGCGATCGCTCGCGTGAAGGCCAGCGGCAAGCAAGTCGTGGCGTTCGCCGAGATGATGGACCAGAAGCAGTACCTGCTCGCCGCGCAGGCCAGCGAGGTCTATCTGGACCCGATGGGCGGCATGCTGCTCGAAGGCCTGGGCCGCTACCGCACGTATTACCGCGAAGGTCTGCAGGACAAGCTCGGCGTCGACGTGCACCTGTTCAAGGTGGGCGAGTACAAATCCGCCGCCGAACCGTTCGTGCTCGACGCGGCTTCGCCCGAGGCGAAGGAAGCGGACCTGTACTGGATGAACGATGTTTGGCAGCGCTACCTGGCCGACGTCGGCAAGGCGCGCAAGATCGACGCCGCCGCGCTGGCGCAGCAGATCGACCAGATGCCCGCCGGTATCGAAAGCGTCCAGGGCGACCTGGCGAAGTTCGCGCTGCAGACCAAGCTCATCGATGGCCTGAAGACGCGCGAGGAAGTGGATGACCTGCTCGCGCAGCGCGGCATCGCCGACGACGATGCGCCGGGCGGCTTCCGTCAGTCTTCGCTCGACGAATACCTCACCCAGATCGACAGCGGCATCAGCCCCGTGGACCCGCGTCCGCAGGTGGCGGTGGTGGTGGCCGAGGGCGAGATCCGCAGTGGCGAGCAGCCGCCGGGCACGGTGGGCGGCGAGTCGACCGCGGCGCTGCTGCGCGAGGCGCGCGACGACGACAACGTCAAGGCCGTGGTGCTGCGCGTGGATTCGCCGGGCGGCGAAGTCTTCGCGTCCGAGCAGATCCGCCGCGAGATCGTCGGGCTGAAGAAGGCCGGCAAGCCGGTGGCGGTTTCGATGGGCGATCTGGCCGCATCGGGCGGTTACTGGATCTCGATGGACGCCGACCGCATCTACGCCGACGCCTCCACCATCACCGGTTCCATCGGCATCTTCGGCCTGATCCCGACCATCCCGCGCGCGCTGGAGAAGATCGGCGTGCGCAGCGACGGCGTGGGCACCACGCGCTTCGCCGGTGCGTTCGACATCACCCGGCCGTTGCAGCCGGAAGTGGGTCAGGTGATCCAGTCGGTGATCGACAAGGGCTATCGCGATTTCACCGGCCGCGTCGCGAGCGCGCGCAAGAAGCCGGTGGATCAGGTCGACGCCGTCGCGCGCGGCCGCGTCTGGACCGGCGCGCAGGCGAAGGAACGCGGGCTGGTGGACGAGCTCGGCGGTCTGCGCCAGGCGGTGGATTTCGCCGCAACGCGTGCCGAGCTCGGCAAGCCGGGCGACTACCAGGTGCGCTACATCGAGAAGGCCGCTTCGCCGTTCGAACGCCTTTTCACCGGTTTCCTCAGCAGCCGCATCGGCGCGGCGTGGCTGCAGGATTCCGACCTCGCGCGCGGTCTGCTTGCAAAGGCATCCCCGCAGACGGCGCAGGACCTGCAGTTCCTGCAGGGTGCGATCACGCCCACGCGTGGCGTCCCGGTGAAGGCGCTGGCGTACTGCTTCTGCGGTTTCTGAGCTGACCACGCCCCTCACCGAATGAGCCCCTCTCCCGCTGGCGGGAGAGGGGTTGGGGTGAGGGCCGACGAAGTCGAAGCGCCTAAAAGAAAACGCCCGGCCAAAACCGGGCGTTTTTCATTTCCACAGGCAGCACCGCGCGACTCAGGTCCCGTCGCTCTCCTGCGCATCGATCGCCGCGCGCTCGCGCTCGTTCGCTTCCTGCAGCTCCTTCTGCACGTTCTTCGCCTTCTCCAGCGGCGCATTGATCGCATCGCGCAGCTGCGTCGCCTGCGGTTCGACCGGTCGTTCCTTTTCCGGCGGTTTGGGCTTGGAGCAGCCCACGATCAGCGCCGACATCGTCATCGCAAACAGCAGCGTCCGCGTCATCCCACACCCCTCGCATGGTCCGCCGGCTATGCTACGCCGGCCGCGTGGCGCAGCAAGCGCCCGGCGTGTGCCCCCTATCACGGAGACGGCGATGGATCCCAAGCGTTGGCGTCTGGACGGCCAACTGGCCCTGATCACCGGCGGCAGCGCCGGCATCGGCCGTGCGGTGGCGAGTGAACTGCTCGGCTTCGGCGCCGATGTCCTGCTGGCCGCGCGCGATGCCGCCGCGCTGGAAACGGTGCGCAACGAGCTGCTGGAGGATTTCCCCGACCGCGAGGTGCAGGGCTTCGTCGCCGATGTCGCCGACGAGGAACAGCGTCGCGAACTGCTCGACTGGGTGGAGGACTTCGGCGAAGGCCTGCACATCCTGGTGAACAACGCCGGCGGCAACCTCACCAAGCCCACCACCGACTACACCGAGGACGAATGGCGGCAGGTGTTCGAAGTGAACCTGTTCTCCGCGTTCGAACTCTCGCGTTATGCGTACCCGCTGCTCACGCGCCATGCGGCCTCGTCGATCGTCAACGTCGGCAGCGTCTCGGGCACCACGCACGTGCGCACCGGCGCACCCTACGGCATGAGCAAGGCGGCGATGCACCAGATGACGCGCAACCTCGCGGTGGAATGGGCCGAGGACGGCGTGCGGGTGAATGCGGTCGCGCCGTGGTACATCCGCACGCGCCGCACGTCGGACAAGCTGGCCGATCCGGATTACCTGGACGAAGTGCTGCTGCGCACGCCGCTGGGCCGCATCGGCGAACCGGAGGAAGTGGCGGCGGCGGTTGCGTTCCTGTGCCTGCCCGCATCGGGCTACATCACCGGCGAGTGCATCGCGGTGGACGGCGGATTCCTGCGCTACGGCTTCTGAATGCGCGCGATGCGCATGGCGCCGGGCAATAAAAAAGGCCGCCGGGCGGTGCTGAATCGCCTGGCGGCCCGATGGCAGGCATAACGCCTGTCCTCTACCTGTCGAGGATCAAGAACTTTCGTTCGTGGGTGCTCCTCTCGAGGCGGTCGTAGCGTAGCGCGCGCGTCGGTAGGAACAGGTGAAGGGATCGCGCCGCGTGCATGACCCGCACGTAACACCGGGTCGACATCGCCTCAACGCGGTCCCGCGAACGGCCGATCCTCCGGCACCGGAAGATCCAGCACCGGGATCTCCACGAAGCTCACCGCATCGCCGCCGTGGAAGATGCGGTTGAGCGCTTTCGACGGCAGCGACTCGTCGTAATTGCGCCCACCCGTGCCGAGGTTGCGCTCCAGGCGCGGGAAACTGCTGCTGCTGATGTCCAGGCGGATGCGGTGCCCGCGCGGCACGAGGTAAGCGATGGAGCGCATCGGCACGTCGAGCACGTAACGCGCGCCGGGCGTCATCAGGCTGGGGCGTTCGACGCCGTCGCGATAACGCGCGCGTAATGCGCCTTCCTGGATGTTGGTGGCGCGACCGTCGGGCCACACATGCACGAGTCGTGCGATGAAGTCGGTGTCCGGCGCCGTCGAGGACACCACCAGTTGCGCGCGCAGTTCGCCGACGATGCGCAGCGGCTCCTGCAACGGTGCGGAGGTGTAGACGAGGACGTCGCCGCGCTTCTCCACATCGGCCTGATCGGTGGGGCCCGAGCGTTGCTTCGGGTCGCCCGTGCAGCACAGCGGGCCACCGCGCGACGGCACGGGTTCGGCCGGGTCGTGGATGAAATCGTCCGCGCGTTCCTCGCGTGCGGCTTCCAGCGCGAGCACGCCGTCGCCGTCGCGACCGTTCGCGTGGCCGTTGCTGGAGAGGTACCACGGCTGCGGGCGCGCTTCGGCGGGTGGCCATTGCGTCGAGCTGAGCCAGCGTTGTTCGTTGAGCACGAAGAACTGGTACGGCGGCAGTGCCTTCAATCCATCGCCGCGGCCACGCAGCCAGTAGTCGAACCACGCCAGGTACCACTGGCGATACGGCTTGTCGGCATTGCGCACGGGCAGGTCGCCGAAGCGGCCCGAGCCGATGACGATCTCCTGCTCGCAA
The DNA here is from genome assembly GCF_016735495.2 of Lysobacter sp. MMG2. GTDB lineage: Bacteria > Pseudomonadota > Gammaproteobacteria > Xanthomonadales > Xanthomonadaceae > Lysobacter_J. Next base: position 76,816 of record NZ_JAERQY020000003.1, on the reverse strand, counting down.
TGATTGCCCGGTGCGATGACCACGTGCTGCTGCCGTCCCGCCTGCGGCGATTGACGCTGCACCGAGCGGGCCAGCGTCAGCGTGCCGGACAGGCTGGGGTCGCCCCAGGTGTCGATCACCAGCGCCGGGACGCGCGGGCGGTCGTCGCGCGAGATGTAATCCAGCGAGCCCCAGCGCGGATCGCCGAGCGGGGTCTGCAGGAAGTCCTCGTATCCGTTCGGGCCCGGGCGCAATTGCCGCACGACGTCCAGCACCGGCAGCGTGGGCAGGGCGCGGGCCATGTCGAGCTGCTCCGGCCACGGACCGTGGTCGGACTTCATGCCGTGCCGCGCGAACCAGCCGGCCGCGCCCGCGAGCTGGAACACGCCGCCCTCGAATGCGCCGAAGTACCCGGCGTGCCCGTCCACGTCGCCCGCCGCGCCGCCGGCGGCGATGGGGATCATCGCCGTGTGCGCGGGATGGTTCGCGCGGGCCAGGGCGTATTGCAGTTCGCCCAGCGCGGAACAGCCGATCGTGCCGACCTTTCCGTTCGACCAGGGCTGGCGGACGATCCAGTCCAGCGTGGCGACGCCGTCGGCGGTGGCATGGCGCCAGGGCAGGAAGTCGTCGCCGCCGGACTCGAACTTGCCGCGCACGTCCTGCACCAGCACGGCGTAGCCGTTGCGCGCGAAGAACAGACCCTCGCCGATGGCCTCGCCGTAACGGCGCCGGTTGTAGGGCAGGCGCACGTAGACGGTGGGCAAGGGGCCGTCGGCCTGGCGGGGCCGGTAGAGCGTGCCGGCCAGGTGCGTGCCGTCGGGCATCACGACCTGCACGTCGTCGTCGATGCGCACGCCGAACACCAGCGCGCGCAGCGGCTGCTGCCAATGCGCGGGGATGCGCTCGCGCAAGGCGAACAGCGCGCCCGCGGCGAGCAGGAGCGCTGCCACCAGCACGGCCAGCACCGTCCACCAGGAGAGCGCGGGACGCACTGCGGACAAGTCCATCTCCAAGAGTCGTTCCCTTGCGCTCGTGGCGGCCGCTGGGCGGCCGTCCGGGTCGGAACGGCGATCGCGTTCCGGCTTGTGTTCAAACGTGTGGAGGCCCGCCGGGCGGCCAGCGGCGCGCTGGCGCGGTCAGGGCGTGCAGGTGCTGTCGGCCAGGACGCGGCGGATGCGTTCGCCCTCGGCCGGCGTGGGGCGCGAGGCCGCGGCGAAGAGCGTGGCGGATTCGAACTCGCGCACGCGCTGCGTCCAGGCGTCGCACAGGGCCGCCTCGGGAACCGGCTGGCACGGGTCTTCCGTCATCTGGCACGCGGTGCCGCCGGCCATGGCGCCGGTGCCGTCCAGGCCGGTGACCTGCACGGGCACGCAGCGCGGCGGTGGTCGTGCGTCGTCGGAGAAGTAGCGCTCGCGGTTCCAGGTGCGGCATTCGAACAGCGCCGGCGGTGGGGACTTCGGTGCTGCGATGGGTGGCGGCTCGGGCTCGGGTGCCGGCGCGATGACCGGAGGCGCCGGCGCCGCAACCGGCAAGACGGGCGGCGCTGCAACAGGGGCGGCGATCGGCGCGGGCGGCGGCGTTTCCATCACCTTCTTCTGCTGCCGGGTGCCCTTCGGGCAGGGCGTGCCGTTCTGCAGCGTTACCGCGCCGCTGGCGTCGGTGCATCGGTAGATGACCATCTGCGCGCGCGAGGTCGGCATCGTCGCGATGGCGAGCAGCACAAGCAGCATGGCGGGCATCGCCTTGCGCACGCGTGCCGCGAGCAGGCGCTGCATCAGGAGCCCGCGCAATCGCTGGCCAGGCGCGCGTCGATGCCGCGCTGCTGCTGGTCGATCTGCTCGCGTTCGCTTTGCAGCGCGCTGTTGTAGCGGCGCCCCAGGGTCCAGCGTTCGTCGCGCAGGCGTGCGCAGACTTCGGCCTGCGGCAGCGCGTGGCATTCGTCGTAGACCCAGGTGCCGGCGCCGTACGCCACGCCGTAGCCGGGCGGGGGCACGCCGTCGGGCGGACGCGGCGGGCGCGGGCGATCGCCCACGCTCACGTCGAAGCGGCCATCGCCACCGCGGAACTGACCGCTCACGGCCGCGCGGACGCCGCCGTCGTAGAAGCCCGGCCGATGCGGAAGCAAGGTCGGATAGCCCAGCGTCCACAGCGGCACCCAGCGCGGATTGCCGGCGCTGGTGTCGCTGAGGTAGCGGTTGCCGTCGGGGGTGACGCATTCGTACATCGGCCGCACGGGCGTGACCATGACGGTGCGCGTCGCGGGCGTCGTCGCGGCGGGGGCGGCGGCGGGCGTTGCGGCCGGCGCGCGTGCGGCGGGCGGTGCGTCCTTGGGGCGCAGCATTTCCACGGTTTGCTGCGTCTCGCCCTTCCTGCATGGCGTGTCGCGCAGGCTGAGGCGGCCCTGCGCATCGGTGCAGCGGTAGATGGTGATGTCGGTGGCGAGCGCGCCCGACATCGCCAGCATCAGCGGCAAGGCGGTCGTCAGGGCGAAGCGGTGGGCCGGGCGCATGCGCGCATCTTGCGCTGCGGCGCGGGGCGACGGAAGCACGAAGCGCCGCGTGCGTTCACGCGCGGATCTGCGCGCCGCTGCGGGCATCGCGGATCGCGGTCGGGGAGGCCAGGCCGCCGGTTTCCCCGGTGCCCACGCCGTCGAGCAACGCGAGCACGCGCGGATCCAATGCGTCGCGCGAGAAAGCCGGCGGTTCGCCGGCGAGGTTGGCGCTGGTGGAGACCAGCGGGCCGCCGAATTCCGCGCACAGCGCGATCACGTCCGGATGCGCGCTCACGCGCACGGCGACGCCGTCGTGCGTGCCGGTGATCCAGCGAGGCACGCGCGGCGTGGTCGGCACGATCCAGGTGTTCGGCCCGGGCCAGCTGGCGAACACCGCCTCGCGCTGGGCGGCGGTCAGCGCGTCCCAGTCGAGCAGGCCGTCCAATTGCGCACGCGCGCCGGCGATCAGGATCACGCCCTTGTCGACGGGCCGCTGCTTGATCGACAGCAGCCGCATCACGGCCGCTTCGTTGAAGGGATCACAGCCCAGGCCCCAGACGGCTTCGGTGGGGTAGGCGATCACGCCGCCGCCGCGGAGCAGCGGGGCGGCTTCGGCGGGAGTGAGCGGCTTGGGCATCGCATGAGGATACCGGGCGCTGCGCGCCGGGGCGCTCACGCTCTTCGAGCGGACCTTGCCCGTGTGGTCCGCGCCCCGTTCGCCAGGGCGCGGCGCGCGTCCGCTTACGCCTTGACCGCCTTCTTCACGACCTTCTTCGCCGCGGTCTTCTTCGTTGCCTTGGCGGCGGTCTTCTTGGCGGCCTTCTTCACCGTCTTCTTGGCCGCGGCCTTCTTGGTGGCCTTCTTCGCCGCCGGCGCCTTCTTGGCGACTTCCTTCTTCACCTTGACCGCCGGTTCCTTCTTCGCCGCCGCCTTCTTGCCGAAGCGGCCGCGCACCGGCTTGCCGGTGTCGGCCAGCAGCTGGGTGACTTCCTCCAGCGTCAGCGAAGCCGGCTCGCGATCCTTCGGGATCTTGCCGTTGAGCTTGCCGTCGCTGATGTACGGGCCGAAGCGGCCGTTGAGCACCTGGATGTCGCTGCCGTCCCACTGCTTGATGATGCGGTTGCGGGCGATCTCTTCCTTCTGCTCGATCAGGAACACCGCACGCGCCAGGTCGATCGTGTACGGATCGTCTTCCTTGGTCAGCGAGGCGTACGTGGTGCCGCGCTTGGCGAACGGACCGAAGCGGCCGATGCCGACGCTGACCTCATGGCCGTCGCTCTGGCCGAGCTTGCGCGGCAGCTTGAACAGCTCCAGCGCATCTTCCAGCGTGATGGTGTGCATCGACTGGCCGGGACGCAGCGAGGCGAACTCCAGCTTCTCGTCGGTGTCCTTGTCGCCGATCTGCGCGTACGGCCCGAACCGGCCCAGGCGCACGCTCACCGGCTTGCCGCTCTTGGGATCGGTGCCCAGCTCGCGCGCGCCGGTGGCTTCGGAGCGATCGACCGATTCGGTCTTGTCTTCGACCAGTTCCTTGAACGGGCCCCAGAACTTCTCCATCAGCGGGACCCATTCCTCTTCGCCGCGCGAGACGGCGTCGAGTTCGTCCTCGAGCTTGGCGGTGAAGTCGTAGTCCACGTACTGCGTGAAGTGCGAGGACAGGAACTTGGACACCGCGCGGCCCACGTCGGACGGGCGGAAGCTGCGGCCTTCCATCTCCACGTACTTGCGGAACAGCAGCGTCTGGATGATCGAGGCGTAGGTGGACGGACGGCCGATGCCGTATTCCTCCAGCGCCTTCACCAGCGCCGCTTCGGTGAAGCGCGGCGGCGGCTGGGTGAAATGCTGGTCGGCGTGGATGCGGTCCAGCGGCACGCGGTCGCCGGTCTTCATCGCCGGCAGCTTGCGGCCTTCGTCCTCGTCCTCGGCGCCCTTGGTGTCCTTGCCTTCCTCGTACACGGCGAGGAAGCCCGGATCCACGACGGTCGTGCCCGAGGCACGGAAGGCGTGTTCGGCGCCGGCGGCCAGATCGACCGACACGGTGTTGAGCGTGGCCGGCACCATCTGCGAAGCGACGGCGCGCTTCCAGATCAGCTCGTAGAGCTTGCGTTCGTCGTCGCTGAGGTAGCGCGCCACCGAGGACGGCGTGCGCAGCGCGGAGGTCGGACGCACCGCTTCGTGCGCTTCCTGCGCGTTCTTGGACTTGTTCTGGTAGGTGTTGGGCTTGTCGGGCAGTGCGCGCGTGCCGTAGTCGCGGGCGATGACGTCGCGCATTTCCGCGATCGCATCCACCGACAGCGTCACCGAGTCGGTACGCATGTAGGTGATCAGGCCGACTGTGCCTTCTTCGCCGATCGCCACGCCTTCATACAGCTTCTGTGCGACCTGCATGGCCTTGCGCGTGGTGAAGCCGAGCTTGCGCGAAGCTTCCTGCTGCAGCGTGGAAGTGGTGAACGGCGCGGCGGGGCGACGCTTGCGCTCCTTGCTGGCGACGTCGGTGACGTGCAGCGCGCCCTTGGCGGCATCGGCGATGCGCTTGCGCGCGGCCTCGGCGGTGTCGCCGTCGGTGACGGTGAACTGCTCGAACTTCTTGCCGTCGAGCTTGATGAGTTTGGCGGTGAAGGCCTGCGTCGGATGCGCGCACTCGGCCTCGATGGTCCAGTACTCGCGCGCGATGAAGGCTTCGATCTCCTCCTCGCGCTCCACGATCATGCGCAGCGCCGGCGACTGCACGCGGCCGGCGGACAGGCCGCGCTGCACCTTGCGCCACAGCACGGGCGAAAGATTGAAGCCCACCAGGTAATCGAGCGCGCGCCGGGCCTGCTGCGCATCGACCAGATCGCTGGCGATGGCGCGCGGCTGGGTCATGGCTTCCTTGATCGCGCGCGGCGTGATCTCGGTGAACACCACGCGCTGCAGGGTCTTGCCTTCGAGCAGGCCGCGTTCCTTCAGGATTTCCGCGATGTGCCAGCTGATCGCCTCGCCTTCGCGGTCCGGGTCGGTCGCCAGGTAGAGCGCGTCGGCGCTCTTGGCGGCCTTGGCGATGGCGTCGACGTGTTTCTCGTTCTTGTCGATCAGGTCGTAGCGCATGGCGAAGCCGCGGTCGGGATCGACCGCGCCTTCCTTGGGCACGAGGTCACGGACATGGCCGTAGGAGGCCAGGACGGTGAAGTCCTTGCCGAGGTACTTGTTGATCGTCTTGGCCTTGGCGGGCGACTCGACGATGAGGAGGTTCTTGGCCATGGGGGCTCCGCAGGACCTGATCCGGTGCTGCGATGGGGGGCGGGAGGAAGGCGGGAGAAGACTACGCCCGCGGTGGCGTCGCGGGCGTCGAGGGGCTTCTCTTTTTCTATTGAGGCCATGCGCTGGCCGGAACTGTCAAGCGCGGCGGCGTGAAGCCGCGACGCCCTGCCCCTCGCGACGCCCCCGTTCAGGCGCGCCGTCAGCCCACGCCGGCGGCCCGGTTCACGTAGTCCTGGTAGGCCGGCAGGGCGATCGCCGCGACGATGCCGATGTAGGCCAGCGTGGCCAGGGCGCCCAGGATCAGCACCACGATGGCCACCACGCCCAGGCCCCGCTGCTGGCGCTCCGGATGGGCCGTATACGCCCAGCGGTCGACCACCAGGGTGCCGGCGACCATGTCGTGCAGGCCGCGCTTGCGCTGGGTGAAGGCGGCCATGATGTAGCCGATGTAAAGCGTGAGGTAGCACAGCAGGTGCGCGGCCCAACGGCCCAGCGCGCGGCCCGGGGCCAGGCGGCGGCCGGCGTCGTCGGCCACCTTGATGCCCACCGCCATCTTGCCCAGCGTGGCCTGCGTGGAGGAGGACTCCATGCCGATGTAGTACAGCCCGCTGATGACCGGGTAGGCCAGGTAGATCACGGCCATCAGGAGCGCGATCGTGCCCGGCGAGCCGGACGGGTTGCCGGAGAACAGCCCGGACGCGCCGACGCCGAATGCGATCAGCCCGGCGAACAGCACGATGTAATAAGCGATCGTGACCACCAGCGCGTCGATCATCAGCGCGGCGAGGCGCTTCCAGAAGCCCGCGTACACGACCTCGCCGGCATCGCCGAGGTAGTCGCCGGCCTCGCTGAGCGTTGCGCGCGGCGGTGCGTAGGGCGATGCGCGATCGACCGACTCGAACGCAGTGGCGGCGGGCGTCGCTGGCACCTGCGGCGCCATGACGGGCGGCGCCACTGCATCCAGCCCCAGCGTTTCGGAGAAGCGGTCCAGCGGCTGCCAGTCGCGCGCGCCGACATGCCAGGCCAGCGTGTCGCGCTGGACGCGTCCGTCGCGGTAGGCCTCGCGCACGTCATCGGCGTCGAGCGGCCCGACTCGGCCCTGCCCCGGGAGGTGGTAGTACCAATCGGTCATGCGATTTCCCCTAGCGTTTCGGCGGACGGCTGCGATGCCGCCTCGCATGCGCCTCCCCAGGCGCCTTGAGGACTCCCCCGGCGGTGCTCAGTGCACCGGCTCGGGTTCGTCCTCGAACATCTGGGTTTCCATCCAGGCGTAGGCCGCCTCGGAGCCGGGCTGGTTGAACAGCACCATCAGCACGACCCACTTCAGGTCGTCCAGGTCGAGCTCGTCCTGGTCCAGCGCCATGGCGCGGTCGAGCACCAGCTCGCGCTGGTCGGCATCGAGCACGCCGTGCTGCTCCAGGAACAGCAGGAAGCCGCGGCATTCCACGTCGAGCTTGTCGAGCTCGGGGCCGAAGAACACGCGCACCGGCCCGTTGGCGCGCGGGGCGCTGGCGCTCGGCCGTTGCTGGGCCAGCGCGTCGAGCCATTCGAAGGCTTTATTGATCTCGGCGGGGCTGAAGCCGGCCTTGCCGAGTTCGTCGAAGAGGGGACCGCTACGGAGCGAATCTCGGTCGCGGACGAGGTCCGCATCGTCGGTGAAGTAATGCTCGAACAGGTACAGCAGGACGTCCAGGATGCTCTCTTTCATTTCCCTCGGCCTGCGCCGCTCGCGGCGCGGTGGGCAGAACTTGCGGGTGGCCCGCCGGCGCGTCCGGATTCCCCTGAACGGGAGCCTTCAGCGACTGCGGAAGTACCGGCCATGCTGTGAAAAAACACGGCCATCAAGCTCCATGAGCAGCAGCATGGAGGACACTGCAGCGGCCGTCAATCCGGTTCGCTCCACGAGCTGATCCATAGCGGTTGGGTCGTGGCCCAGGGCTTTCCACAACAACTGGTAGTCGGGGTCTTTGTTCCCCGGTCCAGCGCGAGCCCCGGCCGGGACCTCGTGAACAGGGTGAATGGGGGCGTCCAGGCGCAGTCGCAAGTCCCTCGCGAGGGATGCGGCCTGCGGGGCGAGAGCGGCCACGACCTCGCCCGCGGACTCGACCAGACCGGCCCCGTCGCGGATGAGGCGGTGGCAGCCGCGGGCCAGCGGGTTGTGGATGGAGCCGGGCAGGGCGAAGACATCCCGCCCGGCTTCCGCCGCGAGACGGGCGGTGATCAGCGCGCCGGAACGTTCGGCCGCCTCGACCACCACCGTCCCCAGCGCCAGCCCGGCGAGGATCCGGTTGCGGCTGGGGAAGTGGAACGCCACCGGCCCGGTGCCGGGAAGGTATTCGCTGACGACGGCGCCGTGCTCGACGATGCGGGCGTGCAGCGCCGCGTTCGAGCGCGGGTACGGGACGTCGACGCCGGTGCCCAGCACCGCCACCGTGCGGCCGTCCGCCTCCAGCGTGGCCAGGTGCGCGGCGGTGTCGATCCCCGCGGCGAGGCCGCTGGTGACCGCGAAGCCCGAGGCGGCCAGCGCCCGCGCGAACCCGCGCGCGTTGTCGCGCCCGCCCGGCGTCGGCGCGCGGCTGCCGACCAGCGCCACCGACGGATGCCACAACAACGCCGGATCGCCGGCGACGAACAACGCCAACGGCGGGCTTGGCGAGCCGCGCAGCAGGGGCGGGTAGTCCGGATCGAGCCAGCCGATCAGGTGGTGCTGCGGTGCCTGCAGCCAGGCCACTGCGCGCGGTGGCGGCGTGGTCTGGGACAGCTGCGCGACGTGCTCGTCCGTCAGGCCGGCCGCGCGCCACGCGTCGCGGCCGGCGGCCAGCGCGGCCGCCACGCCACCGTGGCGTTTGATCAACGCACGCCGCGCTTCCAGCGACCCGCCGGCGGCGATGAGGCGGAGCAGTGCGGCGGATTCTTCCTGGGACGGCGCGGTCATCCGACCAGCATCGGCCGGAAACGACGACGGCGCCCTAGGGCGCCGTCGCGTGTTCGGATCGGAAGACTCCGGAACCGGATGTCAGTTCGTCGCGTCCGGATGCTTCAGGCGGTAGCCCAGGTGGGTCGGGCGGATGCCGTCCATCACGAGTGCGTAGCTGACCTTGTCGAAGGTGCGGAACACCATGACGTGGCTGGTGAACTCGTCGGGCATCTTCACCTTCTCGCCGCGGGTGTGCGCGTCCGGGCTGCGGTCGATGCCGGCCTTGACGCGGTCGACCTCGACGCTGCCCTGGCGCCACACCGAGAACACGGTGCCGTTGTCCACGCCATCGGCAGCGCCGACGGAGAGGGCAACGACGTCACGGGTGCCGCCGTTGGTGACCATGTCGGTCACGGCGATCACGCGGGCCCGGTCGACGGCCGGTTCCTGTGCGGGCGGATGCGGGATGAACTGCAGATCGAAGGACTGCGCCTCGACCGGGATCAGGCGGTCGCCGGCGCGCACTTCGCGGCCGTTGTCGTCGACCAGCAGCGTGGCGGCTTCGGCGTCGCCGACGATGCCGCGGCTGATGGTGCCGCTGGTGACCTTGGCCAGTTCGTAGCCCAGGAACTCACCGCCGCCCGGCGGCAGCTGGTAGGCCCACAGGCTCTCGGTGCCCCAGTTGCGCTGGCCGCGGAAATCCAGCGTCTGCGGACGGCGGCCCGAGGGCTCGCAGCAGCGGCGCGGATCCAGCGTCTGGAAGCGCTGGCTCGGGCGAACGACCATGTAGCGCTGGCCCGGTTGAGCGTCGGCCAGGCCCTTCACGTAGACGACCTGGTTGCCGCTGGCGCGCAGGCGGTCCTCTTCCAGGCCCACCACGTAGGGCAGGTGTTCGAACTCGTCGACGACGCGCAGGTCCTTCAGGAAGGCCTCCACCTCGGACAACGGAATGGCGTTGATCGGCGCTTCCTGGCGCGGACCTTCCTGAACCGCCACGCGGTCGAGGTAGGCCAGCGACAGCACGTCGCCCGGGAAGATCAGGTGCGGGTTCTTGACCTGCGGGTTGGCCTGCCAGATTTCCGGCCACAGCCACGGCTTCTTCAGGAAACGCCCTGCGATGTCCCACAAGGTGTCACCCTTCTTCACCACGTAGGTGTCCGGGTGATCGGCGGTGAGCTCGGCGGCCACACCATAGGTGGCAATCGTGAGCAACGCAGCGGTCATCACCGTGCGCAACGGTTTAAGCATCGTGGCCATCTGGCAATCCCCTTACCGCCCCGCTGCCCCAAGCAGCTTCCCCAACACAACCCGTGAAGGTGGGGCCCCGGGGCACTATAGCCCAGAAGAACCGCAGGGTTGCAAGCGTTCGGGGCCCATAACGGGGTTACAATCACGCTACTTCTTGCGGTTGTGACACAAGCCCCCATTTCCACGCCATGGCCCTGCTCCCCATCCTCGAATTCCCCGATCCGCGCCTGCGCACCGTCGCTGCGAAGGTTGATCCCGCGCGTGTCGCCGATGCCGACTTCCAGAAGCTGATCGACGACATGTTCGAGACCATGTACGAGGCCCCGGGCATCGGGCTGGCCGCCAGCCAGGTCGACGTGCACCAGCGCTTCATGGTCATCGACATCAGCGAGGAGAAGAACCAGCCGATGGTCTTCATCAACCCGGAGATCGTCGCGCGCGATGGCGAGCAGGTGTACCAGGAAGGCTGCCTGTCGGTCCCGGGCATCTTCGCCGACGTCACCCGCGCCAACCGGATCACGGTGAAGTTCCTCGATCGCGCCGCCAAGGAATGCGAGCTGGACGTCGACGGTCTGCTGGCCGTGTGCATCCAGCACGAGATGGACCACCTCGCGGGCAAGCTGTTCGTCGATTACCTCTCGCCGCTCAAGCGCGAGATGGTGCGCAAGAAGCTCGCCAAGGCGCGTCGCCAGGCCGCGGCCTGAGAAACCGGGATTCGGGATTCGTGATTCGGGATTCGTGAAGCGGACCCGTCTCGGGTGTGGGCTTTCCGAATCTCGAATCCCCAATCCCGAATCCCGGTCCCCTCATGCGCCTAGTCTTCGCCGGTACCCCCGATTTTGCCGTCCCGTGCCTGCGCGCCGCTGCGCAGCGGGGCGAGATCGTCGCGGTCTACACCCAGCCTGATCGCCCCGCCGGTCGCGGGCGCGAGCTCACGCCTTCGCCGGTCAAGCGCGAGGCGCTGCTGCGCGGCATTCCGGTGCTGCAGCCGGAAAACTTCAAGTCCGCCGTGTCGAAGGACGCGCTGCGCGCGCTGCAACCGGACCTGATGATCGTGGTCGCCTACGGCCTGATCCTGCCGCAGTCGGTGCTCGACATTCCCACCTACGGCTGCTGGAACGTGCACGCCTCGCTGCTGCCGCGCTGGCGCGGCGCGGCGCCGATCCAGCGCGCGATCGAAGCCGGCGACACGCGCAGCGGCGTGTGCCTGATGCAGATGGAAAAGGGCCTGGACACCGGCCCGGTGCTGCTCTCGCAGGCCCTCGAGATAGGCGAGAGCGAGACCGGGGGACAGTTGCACGACCGCCTTTCCACGCTCGGCGCGCAGGTGCTCTCCGACGGACTGGGCCTGCTGCGCGCCGACATCCGCCCCGTGCCGCAGCCGCAGCCGGAAGAGGGCGTCACCTACGCGCACAAGCTCGACAAGAGCGAGGCGCGCCTGGACTGGTCGCAGCCGGCGCGCGCGCTGGCGAACAAGGTGCGTGCGTTCAACCCCTGGCCGATGGCCGAAGCCAACGTCGCCGGCGAGCGCCTGCGTCTGCACGGCGTGGTCGCGCTGGACGAAGCGCATTGCGCCGCGCCGGGCACGCTGCTGCGCGCCTCGCGCGACGGTCTGGACATCGCCTGTGGCGAAGGCGCGCTGCGCATCCGCGTACTGCAGCGCGAAGGCGGCAAGGCAATCACCGCCGCCGACTACCTCAACGGTCGTCGCGACCTGGTGCGCTGAGACCGTGATGAAACCTTCCCCCGGCGTGCAGACCCGCGTCACCGCCGCGCGCGTGCTCGACGCGGTGCTCCATCGCGGCCGTTCGCTCAAGGCCGAACTGTCGCAGGCATTGCCCACGCTCGCCGATCCGCGCGATCGCGCGCTGGTGGAGGCGATCTGTTTCGCCGTGCTGCGCCAGCCGGCGCGCTACGAGTCGGCGCTGTCGGCGTGGATGAGCAAGCCATTGCCGCGCCGCGACGGCGAGCTCAAGGCGCTGCTGTTCGCCGGCATGGCCCAGCTCGATCCGCTCGCGCTGCCCGCGCACGCGGCGCTGGCGGCGACGGTCGATGCGGCGCGCGCGCTGGGTCGCACGCATCAGGCCGGGCTGGTGAACGCGCTGCTGCGTCGCGCGCAACGCGAAGGCATTCCGGCCGGCGAAGCGCATGCGCATTGGCCGCGCTGGCTGCGCGATCGCATCGCCGCCGACTGGCCGCAGGATGAGCGCGCGATCCTCGACGCCAGCGCCGCCGAACCGCCGATGTGGCTGCGCGCGAACCGTCGCCGCACCACGCCCGCGCAGTACCTCGAACGCCTGCACGAAGCGGGCATCGCCGCGCAGCTCGATGCCGCCGTGCCCGATGCCGTGCGCCTGGACGTACCCGTCGCCGTCGCCACATTGCCGGGCTTCGCCGATGGCGATGTGTCGGTGCAGGACGCGTCGGCGCAACTCGTCGCCGATGCGCTCTCGGCCGCGCCGGCCGCGCGCGTGCTCGATGCCTGCGTCGCACCCGGCGGCAAGGCCGCGCACCTGATCGAACGCGACGCCAGCGTGCGCCTCACCGCCATCGACATCGACGCGCACCGCCTGGAGCGCGTGCGCGCCAACCTGTCGCGGCTCGATCTCGGCGCGAGCGTGACGCTGGCCGCGGCCGATGCCGGCGACACCGCCGCATGGTGGGACGGCACGCCGTTCGATGCCGTGCTGCTCGACGCGCCGTGTTCGGCCACGGGCATCGTGCGACGCCAGCCCGATGTGTTGCAGCACCGTCGCGCTTCCGACCTGGACGCGCTGATCGCCACGCAGGCGCGATTGCTCGACGCGCTGTGGGCCACGGTCGCGCCGGGCGGCGTGCTGCTGTATGCCACGTGCTCGATCCTCAAGGCCGAGAACGAGGCGCAGGTCGAGGCGTTCCTGGCGCGTACGCCCGATGCGGCCGCGGAGTCGCTGGACGAACGCTTCGGTCGTGCCGCCGGTCCAGGCCGGCAGCGCCTGCCGGGCGAGGGCGGATTCGACGGCTTCTTCTACGCACGGCTGCGCAAGCGGGTCACGGGCTAGTCCCGTCTTCGGCTAACTCCGTTCTGACATTGGGGGCACATCGCGCGGCTATGATCCGCGCGATGCCGACGAACGCCCGCACCCGCGAAACCTGGTTGTTCTGGATCCTCGCCCTGCTCGTGCTCGGCGCCGGACTGGGACTGCGTGATCCCTGGCCTGCCGACGAGCCGCGCTTCACCCTGGTGGCGAAGCACATGGTGGAAAGCGGCGACTGGCTGTTCCCGCACCGCGGCCAGGAGCTGTACTCGGACAAGCCGCCGCTCTTCATGTGGTTGCAGGCGATCGCCTACACGGTGTTCGGCAACTGGCGCGTCGCCTTCCTGCTGCCGTCGCTGCTGGCCGCGTTGGGAACGCTGTGGTGCGTCGTGGACCTGGGCTCGCGCCTGTGGACGCGGCGCGTGGGCCTCTACGCGGGCTATGCGCTGCTGTTCGCGCTGCAGTTCACCTGGCAGGCGAAGAAGGCGCAGATCGATCCGCTCGTGGTGTTCTGGATCACGCTGGGCAATTACGGCCTGCTGCGGCACGTCCTCCAGATCGCGCGGACGGGCCCGAATGGAGCCGGCGGGCCGGACTGGCCGATGTGGATGCTCGGCTGGGCCTGCGCCGCGCTGGGCATCATCACCAAGGGCGTGGGCATCGTGGTGCTGCTGATGCTGGTGCCGGCGGGCATCGCCTCGCTGCGCGGCTGGGGCGTGAAGGTGCACGTGCGCGATCCGCGCTTCTGGCTGGGGCCGCTGGCGTTCGTGCTCGCCGCGTGCGTGTGGCTGGTGCCGATGCTGGTGGCCGCGCTCGGCAGCACCGGGCCGGAGTACCGCGCGTACGTGGACGACATCCTGCTGCGCCAGACGGCCAAGCGTTACGGCGCGTCGTGGGACCACGGCCAACCGGTGTGGTACTTCCTCGAAGTGATGGCGACGATGTGGCTGCCGACGGTGCTGGCGTTGCCGTGGGCGATACCGGCGTGGCGCCGTCGCCTGCGTCGTCGCGATCCGCGCTACCTGCTGCCGCTGGCGTGGTGGCTGCTGGTGCTGCTGTTCTTCACCCTGCCCAGCGGCAAGCGCGACATGTACATCCTGCCGGCGCTGCCGATGCTGGCGCTGGCGCTGGGGCCGCTGCTGCCCGGGCTGATGCGCAAGCGCGCGGTGCAGTGGGTGGCGTTCGGTTTCACCTGCGTCTTCGCCTTCGCGATGCTGCTGGGCGGGCTGGCGATGTGGCTGGGCGATCCGGGTTTCGAGCGCCGTTTCGTCGCCGAACGCGGACTGCAGAACGAGGCCGCGGCACTGGCGATGTGCGTCACCGCGATCGGCGTGTGGGGCGTGCTGTGCCTGCTGTGGACCGGTCGCCGGCGACCGTTCGCGGGCATGATCGCGCTGCTGTCGGGGCTGTGGGTGGCGTTTGGTCTGATGTTGACGCCGCTGCTCAACGATTCGTCTTCGGCACGCGGACTGATGACCGAGGTCGGGCGTCGCATCGGGCCGGACGCAGAGCTGGGGTTGGTGGCGTGGCGCGAGCAGAACCTGCTGATGGCCGATCGCCCGGTGGCGGAATTCGGCTTCAAGGTCGACTTCGACGAACAGATGCAGCACGGCCTGCGCTGGCAGCGCGAGGCGCCGCAGTCGCGGTGGTTGCTGGTGCAGGACGTGGCGCTGGCGGGATGCGTCGATGTGGCGCGAACGCAGCACCTGGGAAATGCGAACCGGCGCGGGTGGACGCTGGTGCCGGGCGAGGCGGCGGTGGGGTGTCGGTGAGGTGACGTGCGGCTGATGCGCACGTGTACTCCCTAAGCGGTGAACCATTTCACTGTCATTCCCGCGGAGGCGGGGCTTTTGGGCCGCCGCACGGCGGCACTCTCCAGGGGCGTTTCACGCTTTACCGGCTACCTGTGAACAGCAACAGCAAAATGGATAGTGCCCCCGTACGGCGGCCCAAAAGACCCAGCTTCCGCTGCAATGACGTGAGATGTCGGATGCCGTGACAGCCTGGGTCCCGGCCGTCGCCGGGATGACGGTGCTGTTGACACGCGGATGACCGCGGCCTGCGTGCCGTTACGCCCGCACCTGCTCCCTCAGATCCGGCAGCGGCTGCGACGCGAACTCCGCCAGATGTCGATCCAGCCCCAGCGGGCTGCGCACGCGGCGCGTGGACTTGGTGTCGGCCAGCAGCGGATCGTTCGGGCTGGCGCCGTCTTCGTGACGTTCGCGGTGGTACAGGTGCGTCGCCAGGCCGCCAAAGCGCAGCATGCGCCGCATCAGGCCGTGGTGGAACGCGCGCACCGCCAGGTCCTTGTCCTCGCGGCCCCAGCCCTCGAAGCGTTCGTCGAAGCCGTTCAGCGCGACCAGATCATCGCGCCACCAGGCCTGGCTGCAACCCTTGATGGAGCTGGTTTTCTGGTTGCGCGTCACGCGCAGCGAGAGCGCGGCCAGCGCGGGAATGCGAAGCGTGTGGCGACGACGCGTCAGGCCGCGGTCGAAGAAGCCCAGCTGCTGCACTTCACGCGAAAGCAGGCGGTCGCGGCCGGTCTCGTCGGTGAGCACGCGCATGCCCTGCACGAAACTGCCGCGTTCGGCGGCGCGCGCCTGGTCTTCGACGAACTTCGGATGCGGCAGCATGTCGCCGTCGAGGATCAGTACGTAGTCGCCCGTGGTGGCCGCGATCGCGCGGTTGCGCGCCAGCGCGAGGCGGAAACCCTTGTCCTCGATCCAGCTGTGGCGCAGCGGCACGGGGTAGTCGAGGGCGAGCCGTTCGAGCATGACCCGCGTGTCTTCGCGCGAGCCGTCGTCGGCGACGATGACTTCGTGCGGCAGCACCGTCTGTCGCGCCAGCGCCCCCAGCGCCAACTCCAGCGCTTCGGGCCAGTTGTAGGTGGAGATGACGACGCTGACGCGCGGCGCCTTCGGGGAAGTGGGCGTGGAGGCGTTCATGGCTCGGATGTGGTGATCGGACGGCCGTTCTGCAACAGCCACAGCATGATGGTCTTCTGCCGCACGTAATTGGCGCGCACGTAGGCGTAGACCAGGCCGTTCCAGCCGTCGAGGAAGCCGCCGCGGAAGACGTAGCCGCGCCAGAAGCGCCAAGCCGGCGACAGCACCAGTTTGGCGAGCGTGGCGCGCTTGCCGCGGGCGAAATCGTGTTCGGCCATCATGCGCGCGTAGCGCTGTGTCTTGTGCAGTTGCTGCTCGAGCGAGCGGTACGGGTAATGGATGAGGTCGCCTGCCAGCGTGCGCACCGGGCCGTCGACGCTGGCGGCTTCGTGCACTTCGCGCTTGCCGCGCCAGCCGCCGCGGCGGCGGTCGAACAGGCGCAGCACGCGGTCGGGGTAGGCGTTGCCGTGGCGCAGGAACTTGCCGAAGTACTCGCTCAGCCGCGCGAAACGGTAGCCGGCGGCTTGCGCGAATCCGCGTGCCCGTTCGGTTTCGATGGCGGTGCGCAGTGCATCGCCGACGCGTTCATCGGCGTCCAGGCACAGCACCCAGTCGTGCGTGGCCTGTTCGATGGCGAACTGCTTCTGGCTGCGGAATCCGTCGAAGGGTCGCTGGAGCACGCGCGCGCCCAGGTCGGTGGCGATCTGCACGGTGGCGTCGCTGGAATACGAGTCCACCACGACCACTTCGTCGCAAAACGCCAGCGAGGCGATGCATTCACCGATGCGGTCGGCTTCGTTGAACGCGATAATGCACGCCGAGATCGGCGTGACCGCGCCGTCGCCGTTCACGGACGGCGGCCTGCCCTGCAGCGATGGATTCGAGGAAGCGTTGATGGCCGACTACCTGTTGTTCGCGAGCGAGCGGTACGCGCTGCCCATCCTGCAACCGCTGGCGCAGGCGCTGCAAGCCGCGGGGCACGGTGTTCACGCGTGGTTCGTCGATGGCGCCGCGGGCGCCGCGCTGCCGTCGCCGGTGCGCATGATAGGCCGGCCGCGTGACGCCGTCGCGCTCAAGCCCAGCGCCGTGTTCAGCGCCGCCAACTGGGTGCCGGGCTTCGTGTCCGGCGCCAAGGTCCAGCTTTTCCACGGGTTCAACGTCGAGAAGCGGTCCGACGAGCGCGGCCACTTCCGCGTGCGCGGCCTGTTCGACCTGTACTGCACGCAGGGGCCGGCGACGACCGCCCCGTTCCAGGCGCTGGCCGCGCAGGCCGGGCATTTCGCGGTGGTGGAAACCGGCTGGCCCAAGCTCGATCCACTGTTCCGCGACGACCACGGCGCCGCCGCGGCGATGCGCGCGCCGGCCGGTGCGCGTCCGGTGGTGATGTTCGCCTCCACCTTCACCGAGCGCCTGAGCGCGGCCCCGCACCTGTACGACGCGATCGCCGCGGACATCGCACGCGGCGACCGCTACTGGCTGCTCACGCTGCATCCCAAATGCCCGCCGGAATTGTTCGCCCGCTACCGCGCGCTGGCCGGTCCGAATGCGACCTTCTTCGAAACCGAACAGCTCGTCACCGCACAGCGCGCCGCCGATGTGCTGGTGGCCGACACGACGTCGGTGGTGTCGGAGTTCGTCGTGCAGCGCAAGCCCGTGGTGACGTTGCGCAACCGTGCGCCCAAGCCGCACATGATCGATTTCGACGATCCCGCGCGTCTGCCGGACATGCTGGCGCGCGCCTTCGCGCCGGACGAGGGACTGAAGGCGGCGATCGCGGCGTATGCCGATGCGATCCATCCGTATCGCGACGGGCATTCGTCCGAGCGCGTGATCGCTGCGACGCAATCGCTGTTGCGCGGTGAGCTCGGAACGCTGCGCCGCAAGCCGCTGTCGTCGTGGCTGCGTGGGCTGCAGATCCGCCGCGACCTGGGCTACTGGGGTCCGGGCGGCTGAGCCGTCACCAGCGCAGCGGTCGCTGCGCCAATGTGCGCGACAACGCGCCGTACAACGCCTGCGCCTGATCATCGGGCAGGAATCGCATGCGCAGCGGCGGCGTCATCGCGCCGGCGCCGGCCGTGTCCAGCCACAGCGTGGCGGTGCCGCAGCGGCGATCCAGCGGCGATCGCGTGATCTGCAACGCCTGCAGCTTGTCGAGTTCGGCGAAGCGCCAATGGCGTGACCACCAGCCTTCGCGCACGGCGATCAATTCGGCGCTCGTCGCATAGGCCATGCGCTGCGCGCGGCGGTGCGCGGCGAACGCGGCCCATGGCAACCACGCCAGCACGAGCAGTCCCCATGCGTCCAGGCGCCACGTCGCGACGGCCGTGGCGATCAGGACGAACGGGAGCGAAGGCAGCACCAGCCGCCACCAGTTCGACGCCGGCACCGGACGCCATTCGAGCGTCGACCACTGCGCCTGCGGCAGCAGGTGTTCGATCAACGCGTCGCAGGCGGCGGGCGTGGCGATCGGCGCGATCTCGCGCAGGGCCCGCTGCTGTTGGTTCTCCTCGGCGACGGCGGTGTCGACTTCGAGGCTGCGGCGCTTGAGCAGGCGGTGCAGCATGCCCTCGCGCAGCGTCCAGGCCTGGATGCGACGGCGCGAAGCGCTGGTGCGCCAACGCTGCAGCAGGCCGCGTTCGACGGTGAGGCGGCGGCCGATCTCGCTCAGGCGGAAGCCGTGGTACTGCAGCAGGGCGAGCAGGATCGAGAAGGCGCGCAGCAGGCCGATGGCGAACACCAGCAGCGTCAGCGCGGACGCCCCGTATTCCATCGGGCCGAACTGGTGTTCGCCGGCGTAGCCGAACAGCCACTTGCCGACGGTCTCGAACGCGTTGGGCAGGGCGCGCGGGCTGATCTGCGCGACGGCCGCGGCGGTCGCGCCGACGACGATCATGCCGCGATTGGAAACCAGGCCCAGCCGCAGGACTTCGCCGGACGGCAACGACAACAGCGTGGTGGTTTCCGGCTCCACCGCCGCCGCGCCGGGCGCGGCGCCGCGATGGCGCACCAGTGCTTCCAGGGCCAGCGCGTCGTCCAGCTTCAACACGCGCATCTGCGCTTCGGGCTTCTGCCCGCCGGCCGATTCCAGCCGTACTTCGGCCACGCCGAACAGGCGGTGCAGCACCGACTGCTGCAGCGCGACGTTGTGGATGCGCGCGAACGGGATCACCCGCAGGCTGCGCTCGAACAGGCCGCTGCGGATCACCAGCCGGTCGCCGGCCACGCCGTAGCGGTAGGTGAAGTACTGCCACAGCGAGAGCACGACCAGCACGCCCACGCCGATCAGCGGCCACAGTTCGTTGCGGTCGCCGCGGCCGAAGGCCAGCAGCACGACCAGCGGCACGATGAACTGCTTGAGCTGCTGCACCAGCACGAACAGCCACGACATCGGGTGCAGGCGGCGCTCGGCCACGGGCAGCGTCGCGGCGTCGGGCGGGGCTGCGCCGGGCTCAGGCGTCGTCATCGGCGTCGAGCTGGCGCGCGAGGCGGTCGCGCAGGCGTTCGGCGTCGTCGGCGTCCAGGTGCGGCACGGTCACCGCGCTGTGGCGCGTGCCGGCGGTGTGCACCACCAGCGTCGCCAGGTGCCGGCGCCGTTGCAGCGGACCGCGCTTGAGGTCCAGGTGCTGCACGCGCGTGGCGGGCACGCGGGTCTCGCGTTGCCACAGGCGGCCGCGGCGGATCGCCAGGCCGTCGTCGTCGAGTCGCCAGAAGGTGCTGCGGTAATGCTTCAGGCCCACCCATGCGCCCAGGGCCAGGCCGGCCAGCGCCAGCACCGGCGGTGCGAGCCAGAGGCCGAACACGCCGGCCAGCACGAAGCCGGCGACCATCCCCGGGCCGGCGAACGGCAACATCAGCGCCAGCATGTAAGGGAGGCGGGCGCGCTCGGGCAGCGGGTGCCAGTCGGCGGGAGCATCGGCCGCGGCAGCGGACGGGTCGTGGTCGGCCATCGTGGGTTTCGCGGTCTGCGGTATCGACGGCGCCGCGCCGTCAGCGGTTCCAGTACGGGTTGTCTTCCCCCGAACCCGGCGGCCTGAGCGTATAGCGTTTGTAGGTCCACTGGTATTGCGCCGGATCGCGCCGCGCAATGGCTTCCACCGACGCGTTGAGCGCGGCCACGGCGACCTTCGGATCGGCGTCGGACACCGCCTCCGGCGCGGCCTGGATATGCAGCGCGAAGCCCGGACGATCGGCGTGCGTGTCCACGCGCTCGCACCAGGCGAACAGCACCTTCGCCCCGGTGCGCGAGGCGAGCCGGCCGAGCAGCGTCATCGTCAGCGCCTGCACGCCGAAGAACGGCGCGAACTCGCCGTCGCCGGCCTTGGGTTGCTGGTCGGGCAGGATGCCGACCACGCCGCCGTCGTTCAGGCGCTTGAACAGCTGGCGGATCGCGGGGCCTTCCGCGCGCACCTGGGTCACGCGCTCGCCTTCGCCGGGCTGTTCGTGGTCGGCGCGCACGAGGTTGAGGAAGTCTTCGACCACTTTCGACTCCGGCGGCCGGTACAGGATCGCCAGCGGCGTGCGCCAGGCCAGCCACTGGTTCAGCAGTTCCCAGTTGCCGTGGTGCGGGGCGGCGATGATGACGCCACGGCCGGCCGCGATGGCCTCGTCCATCAGATGGGTGCCGTGCTGCTCGCGCAGCAGGCGCAGGTTCTCCGCGTGCGGGCGCGTCCACAGACGGATCGTCTCCAGCACCTGGCGCGCCGTGGTGCGCAGGATCGCCGCGTGCAGGGCGTCGCGTTCGGCCGGGAGCAGGTCGGGGTAGGCCAGTTCCAGGTTGATCCTTACGACGCGGCTTTCGCGCACGTCGCGCCAGCGCCACCAGGCCGAAAGCGCATCGCCCAGGCGCAGCAGCCAGGGCCAGGTGAGGCGGCCGATCAGGGAGGCGAGGAGGTGGAGGAGGCGTGCGGCGAAGCGGCTCATCCGTTCAGTCTAACGGCGCGACCCGGGCGCACCGGTTGACCGTGCCGGGCGGGCTCGACAGGATCGTCGGTCCCAACCCCATGCCGAACGGCCGGAGCCCCATGCTCGCCCTGATCCAGCGCGTGACCGAAGCCAGCGTGCGGGTGGACGGCGAGGTCGTCGGGGCGATCGGTCCGGGCCTGCTCGCTCTGGTCGGTGTGGAGCCGGGCGACGGCGACGCGCAGATCGCGCGCATGGCCGACCGGCTGCTCGGATACCGTGTATTCGCTGACGGGGACGGGCGAATGAATCTCGGACTGGCCCAGACCGGCGGCGGCTTGTTGTTGGTCAGCCAGTTCACCCTGGCCGCCGACACCGCCAGCGGCATGCGTCCCGGCTTCAGCACGGCCGCCGCGCCGGAGGTGGCTGAACCATTGTTCAGCCGGCTGGTCGACATCTGCAGGCAAAAACACATCGGGGGGGTGGAAACGGGGCGGTTCGGTGCCCATATGGTGATCAGCCTGGTCAACGACGGCCCGGTCACCTTCCTCCTGCGGTCCTGAAGTCCGTCCCCAAGGGGCCGGCCTGATATACTGGAACGTTCCCCATCCCTTCCCATTAGCGCGGTGGCGCAAGCATGGCCAACGAACGTCAGCCCCCCTCCTCCGATATCAAGCAGTTGATCAGTAAGGGCCTGGAGCAGGGCTACCTGACCTATGCCGAGGTCAACGATCACCTGCCCGACGACCTCGTCGATGCCGAGCAGATCGAAGACATCATCGGCATGATCAACGGCATGGGTATCGAGGTCCACGAAGTGGCCCCCGATGCCGAAACACTGCTGCTTGCCGACGGCGGCACGGGCAACCGTGAAGTCGACGACACCGCCGCCGAAGAAGCCGCCGCCGCGCTGACCGCGCTGGACGGCGAAGGCGGCCGCACCACCGACCCGGTGCGCATGTACATGCGCGAGATGGGCACGGTGGAACTGCTCACCCGCGAAGGCGAAATCGCCATCGCCAAGCGCATCGAGGAAGGCCTCGGTCAGGTGCAGGCCTCGCTGGGCGTGTTCCCGGCCACGATCGCCTCGATCCTGGAAGACTACGAGCAGCACAAGGCCGGCAAGAAGCGCCTGGCCGAGATCATCGTGGGCTTCAACGACCATCTGGACGAAGTGCCGGAGCCGCCGGCGCCCGTCGTCGAGGCCGCCGACACCGATGCCGAGACCGACGAGGACGAGGAAGAAGTCGCCGAGGGCGAGACCGAGGAAGTGGTCAGCGGCCCGGATCCGGTCGAAGTCGCCGCGCGCATGGAAGCCCTGGCCGACAACTACCAGAAGTTCCTCAAGGCCTACGCCAAGCACGGTCCGGCGCACAAGAGCGTGCTGAAGCTGCGCGAGGACATGGCCGCGGTGTTCGTCACCTTCAAGCTGCCGCTGCCGCTGACCGACGTGCTGGTCAAGGGCCTGCGCGACGTGGTCAACGGCATCAAGGAACACGAGCGCCGCATCCTCGACCTGTCCACGCGCGTGGCGAAGATGCCGCGC
This sequence comes from Lysobacter sp. MMG2, assembly GCF_016735495.2. Taxonomy (GTDB): domain Bacteria; phylum Pseudomonadota; class Gammaproteobacteria; order Xanthomonadales; family Xanthomonadaceae; genus Lysobacter_J. Next base: position 54,594 of record NZ_JAERQY020000003.1, on the reverse strand, counting down.
AAGGACTTCATCCGCGCCTGGGAAGGCAACCAGACCAATCTGGAGTGGGTGGACGAGCTGCTCAAGCGCAAGCAGAAGTGGTCCTCGGGCCTTCGCGATGTGAAGGACCAGATCATTTCCGAGCAGGAAGCCACGATCGAGATCGAGAAGTCGTCGTTCCTCGCGCTGTCCGACATCAAGGACATCTCCCGCCAGATGGCCTATGGCGAAGCCAAGGCGCGCAAGGCGAAGAAGGAGATGGTCGAGGCGAACCTGCGCCTGGTGATCTCCATCGCCAAGAAGTACACCAACCGCGGCCTGCAATTCCTCGACCTGATCCAGGAAGGCAACATCGGCCTGATGAAGGCCGTGGACAAGTTCGAGTTCCGTCGCGGCTTCAAGTTCTCGACCTACGCCACGTGGTGGATCCGTCAGGCCATCACGCGTTCGATCGCCGATCAGGCGCGCACCATCCGTATTCCGGTGCACATGATCGAGACGATCAACAAGCTCAACCGCATCAGCCGCCAGATGCTGCAGCAGTACGGCCGCGAAGCGACTCCGGAAGAGCTGGCGAAGGAAATGGACATGCCGGAGGACAAGATCCGGAAGGTCATGAAGATCGCCAAGGAACCGATCTCGATGGAAACCCCGATCGGCGACGACGAGGATTCCCATCTGGGCGATTTCATCGAGGACACGAACATCGAGTCCCCGGTCGAGGCGACCACCAACATCAACCTGACCGAGACCGTGCGCGATGTCCTCGCCGGCCTCACGCCGCGCGAAGCCAAGGTGCTGCGCATGCGCTTCGGCATCGACATGAACACCGACCACACGCTGGAAGAGGTCGGCAAGCAGTTCGATGTCACGCGTGAGCGCATCCGCCAGATCGAGGCGAAGGCGCTGCGCAAGCTGCGTCACCCGAGCCGTTCGGAACAGCTGCGTTCGTTCCTCGACATCGACTGACGCGACAACGTCCGCCGATGTTCGATCACGAAGCCCCGCTCAGCGGGGCTTCGTCGTTTGTGCCGCCCGCTTTCGTTGCGCACCACTGGGCCAGCATTTCGGACAGGGGCCCGGGCCGCGGTACTTGTGTCCGCGGCTGCAGGTCTTCCAGCCGTTATTGGTGGTCGAAGGTGTTGGCGTCTTCGTCGCGTTCATGGCGGCCTCCACGGGGCGGGCGACAGCCCGCCGCATTACCCCTTGTCGGCGTTGTAGAAGAACTGCTCGTGCGTGATCTTGCCGTCGCGCACCTGATACACCGCGATTTCCTTCATCGCCACACGGCCCATGTCCCTGTAGGTCGCATCCAGGCCCATCGCCACGCTGAACCAGCCGTCGGCGATCACCGGATCGCTCACGCTGCCGCCGTGGATTTCGACGAGGTTGTCCGCCCACTGCTTGCCCTTCTCGCGAATCGCCGCCATCCCGTGCGCGATCGACTCCGCCTTCTGCCCGTCGCCCTCGATGCTGACGGCGCCGTCGGCGTACAGCTCTTCCTGCGCCTGGTCGTACTGGCCGGCGCGGCAGAGTTCGACGAGGCGGTTGGCAACCTGCTGGATATCCATGCTGATGTCTCCTTGCTGGGAAAGTCACAGCCTAAGACCAACCCCTGACAGCGTGTTGTCAGCAGGCTGCGAGAATTTCGGACGTCCGGTACGTCACGGCTCGTAGGTGTCGTAGAAGAACTGCTCGAGCACGATCAGGCCATCGCGCACGCGATAGACGCAGATTTCGCGGATGTCGATGCGGCCGACGCCCTTGAACGTGACGTCCACGCTCAATGCGGTGCTGAACCAGCGTGCCGCCACGAGCGGTTCGCTGCAGCGCACGCTGTGCAGGGTCTCGACACCGCCCCAGAACCGGCGGCTCTTGCGCAGGATCGCGTCGAGCCCTTCCGCGTTGCTCAACGCGCCGGGCGGGATGTCGTCCGGCTCGATGCTCACCGCGTCGTCGGCGTACAGCTCCTCCAGGGCTTGTTCGAACGCCCCGGCGCGGCACAACTCGACCAGACGCCTGGCGATGTCCTGCGTGCTCATGGCGATGCTCCTGACCCGGCAAGCGAGCGTAGCCCGCGCCGGATCGCCTCAGCGCACCGCCGGTCGTGCGATCACTTCCAGGTGCGACGCAGCGGATGCGCCTCGGTGGTCAGCACGACCTTCTCAGGATCCAGCGTCTGGGGCGGCGCGAACAGCAGGTAGAAGTACTTGAACGTCTCGGCCAGCACGAAGCTTTCCATGTCGTCGACCTTCTCCTTCGTCACCACGCTCTTCAGCGTCGCGAATCCCGAGCCGGTGCGCGTGTAGCGCACGAAGTCGTCCAGCATCACCTGGCCCATGGCGCGGTACTTCGCATCGCCCGTGAGCCGATGCAGGTACCACGCCGACTCCACGATCTCCGGTCGCAGCGGATAGCCCGCCGATGTCACCTCGCGCTTGCGGTAGTCATACGCTTCCGGCTCGATGCCCCACTGCTGCCACATCGCGAACGACGAATCCTGCAGGCGTCGCGCCTGCGCCACGTCGCCCGACAACGCGAGCAGACCGGGCCAGAATGCGTCGAGCGCGCCATAGCGGCTCGCCACGCGTTTGCCGGTCTCCATGTCGACGTGACCGACCCAGAGCGAGCCTTCCACTTCTTCCGGGTAGTAGCGATTGGCCGCCGCGATGCTGTCCTTCCACATCGCATGGCAGTCTTCGTCGCCGAACAGCGTCCAGCACTTCCACAGGTATTCGTAGTAAGAGTCGATGCGCGCGCCGACGTGGCTGCGCGTGTTCGTCCACTCGCCGGTCGTCACGTCGAAGCGTTCGCCTACCAGGCCGATCTTCGAACGGCGCTTGTAGGTTTCCACCAGCGCACGCTTCGCCTTCTCGTAGAAGACCGGATTGCCAGTGAGCTTGCTGAGCGTGCCGTACTCCAGCAGCAGCGTTCCGGCCTCGGCAGGATTGCTTTCGTTGCCGTGCGCATTGCCGGTGCGCAGGTTCACATAAACGTAGGGCAGGCCGGTGGGCGAGTCGAACGCTGGCAGCAGGCGCGTGCCGAGATCTTCAGCAAGATCGAGCAGGCGCTTGTCGTCCGTCATCTGATAGCCGGACAGCAGCCCGCCGAGCAGGCGGATCACGATCTCGAAATGCTTCACGTCCAGGTCGCGGTCGAAAGAGAGCTTCGTCGCGATCAGCTCACGCGCATCGCGGGCTTCCTCGTCCAGGCCCATCACGATCATCGTGTCGATCGCGTCGACCGGCGTCATCAGCAGCGACTCGCCGTACCAGTCGTGCGGCTTGTTGCTCAGCGGCTTCAACGCATCATGGCCCCATGCGTGCTCCTTGTAACCGCGCCATGCGTGCAGGAACTGCGCCTTCACCTGCTCTGCGCTGCGCGCGGCCTTGGCATCGGAGAAGACGACCGGCGTCGCGGCATCGGGGAAGGAGGCTTCGGCCGCGACGCCGATCGTGGGGACCGCAAACAGGGCGAAGGAAAGCAGCAACGGACGCAGGCGCATCAGGTGTGTCTCCGGGAACGCAGGACGGCGAGGACGTCGTAGCAGGCGCCCATCGTGTGGTAGTCGGTCTTGCCGGCGGGACTCTTCTCGTCGCTGTACTTGGCGTTGCGGCGATCGAGGATGCGGTACCACGCCCCGTGCTCGTGGTCGACGAAGTGCTGCCACGCATAGGCCCACAGGCGGTCGTACCAGTCCCAGTAATGCGTCTGGCACGTGGCATCGCCCAGTCGCGCCGCCGCGGCGAGCGATTCGGCCTGCACCCAGAAGTACTTGTCGTCGTCGCACACGGCGAACTCCGGCGCGAGGCCGAAGCCGTAAGCCAGGCCGCCGTACTGCGCATCCCACGCGCGCTGCACGGCGACATCGAACAGGTGACGCGCGGTGTCGACGGCCCACGGCGCCGGCGTTCCGCGCTCGCGCAGGTGGCCATCGAGGATCACCAGCAGCTTGGCCCATTCGGTCTGATGGCCGGGCTGGTAGCCCCACGGTCGGAACAGGTGCTTGGGATCATCGCGGTGGTAGTCCCAGTCGACATTCCACTCGCGATCGTAGTGCTCCCACACCAGCCCGCCCGCCATCGCGGCCTGTCGGCGCGTCATGTGGTCGGCCAGCGTGAGCGCGCGGTCGAGGAAGCGCGGCTGCCGCGTCGCCTCGTAGGCCGCCAGCATCGCCTCGCACATGTGCATGTTGGCGTTCTGGCCGCGGTAGTCGGAGAAGTTCCAGTCCGCATCGGCCTCGTCGCGATACAGGCCGGCGTCCGCGTCCCAGAATCGGCCCTCGAGCAGGTCCCAGGTCTCGTCGATCCACGGCACGACCTCGTCGATGCCCGCTTTCAGCGCGGTCGAGTAAGCCAGCAGCACGAACGCCACGCCATAGCAGTGGTTGGTGCGATCCTCCGGCGATCCATCGCGGATCGTCCACGCGTAGCCGCCGCTGGAGGGGTTGCGATGCACTTCGCGCAGATAGCGCAGGCCGTGTCGTGCAGCGTCGAGATACTCGGGATTGCCGAATTCACGCGCCGTCATCGCGTAGTTGAAGACGAAGCGGGTGCTGCTCACGAGATGGCGATGCGAAGCGTCGTAGACGCTGCCGTCGTCGCGGAAGTAGTGGAAGAAACCGCCCTGCGGATCGATCGCGCGCGGATGGTAGAACGTCATCGTGTCGGCGATGTGCGTGCGCAGGAACGTTTCGCTGCGGAAATCCGGCGCGGGAGTGGCGGGCAGGTTCATGGGCTCGTTCGCAGCAGTTGTTCGATGTCGTCGCGGGTTGGCATGGCGGCGAATGCGCCGTGCTTCGTCGCCGCCAATGCTCCGCCCGCGGCGGCATGGCGTAGCGCGTCGGCGATGGCGGACGCGTCGCCAAGGAAGGTGTCGAACGTCTGTGCGCTCACGCCGCGTTCCACGATCCGCAGGAGCAGCGAACCGACGAACGCATCGCCCGCCGCCGTGGTGTCCACGGCCGAGACACGGAACGCAGGCGCTTCGCCCTCTGCGTCACGCGTGTACCAGCGCACCGGCTTGCCGCCGTCGGTGATCAGCACCAACCTTGCGTTGCCCTGCCACAGTCGTTGCAGCATCGCGTTGTGGTGGCCTGCGCGACGGATCAGGAAGTCGGCCTCGCTGCGGCACAGCTTGATGATGTCCGCCTCGGCCAATGCCTCCCACAGTCGCGGCGCTGCATCGAGGCCTTCGGGCCACAGCGACGGACGCAGGTTGAGGTCCATGCTGACCAGCGCGCCGCGCTCGCGTGCCAGGCGCATGCCGGCGACGGTGGTCTGCGCGATGTCCGCCTCGGTAAGGCTGTTGGAGCACACATGCATCACGGCGGCGTCGTCGAAGCATTCCTCTCGGAAATGTGTTTCGCGGAACAGCAGGTCCGCCGCCGGCGGGCGATAGAAGCTGAAGCTGCGCTCGCCTTCCTCATCCAGCGATACAAACGCCAGGGCCGTGCGTGCCTCGGAAGTGTGCACGGCGAAGCGGGTGTCGACACCGAACGCGCGCAGCTGCGACATGAGGAACTCGCCGAACATGTCCACGCCGAGCATGCCGACGAAACGCGCATTGCCGCCCAGGCGCGCGACGGCGGCGCAGACGTTGGCCGGCGCACCGCCCGCGAACTCGACGAAATGACGAGGCTGGCCGGGCAGCGCCGGCAGCGCGAGAAAGTCGATGAGCGCCTCGCCGAAGCAGACGATGGCCTCGCGCTTGATGGCATGGCTCATGGCGACGCCACCGGCACCGGCGCTTCATCCAGCGCCTCGCGCCGCGCACCACGGAATCCGTACCAGGTGATGAACGCATAGCACGCCAGCGGCAGCACGAACGCCATCTGCACGCCGATGCGGTCGGCGAGCACGCCCTGCAGCAGCGGCACCACGGCGCCGCCGACGATCGCCATCACCAGCAGGCTCGAGGCCTTGCTCGTCAGCGGGCCGAGGCCGTGGATGCCGAGGGTGAAGATCGTCGGGAACATGATCGAGTTGAACAGACCGATGGCGACCACGCTCCACACCGCCACGCGACCTTCGTTGAGCATGGTCGTCGCCAGCAAGCCCATCGCGCCGATCGCGAACAGCCCCAGCAGCACGCGCGGTTCGATGCGCCGTAACAGGAACGAACCGATGAAACGACCCGCCATCGCCAGGCCCCAGTACCACGCCACGTATTCGGTCGCCGCAGCTTCATCCAGCGCGCCGATGCGTGGATCGCTGATGTAGTTGATCAGGAAGCTGCCGATCGCAACCTCGGCGCCGACGTACATGAAGATGCCGACGACGCCGAAACGCAGATGGCGATGGCGCAGCACTTCGGCGAACGTGTGGCGCTGGTGATCGGCGCTCTCGGTGGCCTCGGCGTGCGCGGGCAGGCGGAACAGCACGACGAACACCGCGAGCAGGAACAGACCGGCGGCGATGCCGAGGTACGGAAGCTGCACCGACTCGGCCTGCGAGATGCGGTACGCGGCCTGCTGCGCTTCGGGCATCTGCGCCAGCTCGGTGGCGCCGATGACGACGCCGGACAGGATCAGCGGTCCGATCAGCAGCGGCGCGATCGTGTGGCCGAAGGAATTGAGCGCCTGCGCCAGCGTGAGCCGGCTCGACGCGCTGTTTGCATCGCCCAGCAGCGCGATGTACGGATTGGCCGAGACCTGCAACAGCGTGATGCCGCTGGCGAGCACGAACAGCGCGAACAGGAACAACGGGTACGACGGAATCCTCGCCGCCGGGAAGAACAGCAGCGCCCCCACGCCGGCGACGCACAGGCCGATGATGATGCTGCGCTTGTAACCGGCGAGCGCCACCACCTTGCCCGCCGGCACCGACATCAGCAGGTAGGTGCTGAAGAACGTGAACTGGATCAGCATCGTCTGCGCGTAGTTCATTTCGAACACGGCCTTCAGATGCGGAATCAGCACGTCATTGAGGCTGGTGAGCGCGCCCCAGGTGAAGAAGATCATCGTCAGCACCGCGATCGCGGTGCGCGTGGACAACGGGCGACCGCTCATGCGGCGTCTCCGGGCAGGGTGAAGTGACTGCTCGCGCGCAGGTTGAGGCGCACGGGGGCGATGGTGGTGGCGATGGGCGTTGCAGGCTCGCGCAGGCGTTGCAGGATCAGCTCCGCCGCCTGGCGACCGCGCGCGCGTGGATCGACGGCGATGGTGGTCAGCGGCGGCGCGCTCACCGCGGCCTCGGGAATGTCGTCGAAGCCGGTGACGGCAAAGTCATGACCGGCGCGACGGCCGCGCGTCGACAAACCCGCCATGAGGCCAAGCGCGACCGCATCGTTGTAGCAGACGGCCGCGGTGGGCGCCGGATCGCGCACGAACAGCGCGCCGGTCTGCCGCGCCGCTTCCAGCCGCGTCGGCGAGCATTCGACGATCCACTGCGGTTCCGGCGAGATGCCCGCGTCGGCGAGCGCAGCGCGATAGCCTTCGCGCCGCTCGTGGCACGAACTGGATTCCTCGTGTCCGCCGAAGAACGCGATGCGGCGATGACCCTGCGCAAGCAGATGCTCCGTCGCGAGGCGCGCACCGTGCGTGTTGTCGAGCGCGAGGTAATCCCAGTCGCCGCCGAGCGCGCGGTTGAACACCAGCACCGGCGTGCGCGAGGCGAGCAGCGGGCGAAGGCGCGCAGGGTCGGTGCCTTCGGCGGGCGAAAGGATGATGCCGGCCGGATCGTGTTCGAGCAGCGAGGTGAGCACCGCCTGCTGGCGCTCGGATGATTCGCCCGTGCTGCCGAGCAGCGTGACGTAGCCCGATGCGGCAAGTGCTTCGTCCACGCCCGCCGCGAACTCGGCGAAGAACGGATTGGACAGGTCGTTGATCACCAGCGCGACGGTCGAGGACACCTTGCGCCGCAGGTTCGCCGCGCCGCGGTGATAGACATAGCCCTGGCGCTTGAGCTCGGCCTCCACGCGTGCGCGCGTTTCCGCGTTGACCAGCGGGCTGCCGCGCAGCACCAGCGAGATCGTCGCCCGCGACAGATCGCAGGCGAGGGCGATGTCGGCCAGCGTCACCCGTCCGCGCACGGCAGGGGCGTTCATGGCGATGGGTCCGTGGCGTGGGGCATGAATTTGGATCGTTCTAAACTCGGGCATCCTGCGGGGCAGCGCCCGCCCGTGCAATCGTGCGATGCAGCATGAATCCGCTTGTCGGCCCATGCTAGCGTGCGGCGTTTAGAACGATCCAAATTCGGCCGCCGCCGCCCCGTCTTTGCTCAGGAGCGCCCATGTCCTGTCGTGCCCGTTCCACCTCCCTGCGCCTGGTGGGCGCCGCACTCTGGATCGCCGCAGGCCTGGCCTCGGCCGCACCGCCGTCGGGCGGTGCAGGCGCGAAGGCCTACGCCGCCGTCGACCCTTTCATCGGCACGGGCGGCGAGGGGCACACCTTCCCCGGCGCGACGGTGCCCTTCGGCATGGTCCAGCTGAGCCCCGACACGCAGATCAAGTCGCGCAAGGAAGGCTACGGCTGGGCCGCCGGCTACCGTTACGACGACCACACCATCGTCGGCTTCTCGCACACGCACTTCTCCGGCACGGGGCATTCCGACCTGGGCGACGTGCTGGTGATGCCGATCGCCGGTGAGGTGAAGCTCGAGCGCGGCGATATCACCAAGCCCGGCAGCGGCTACACCTCGCGCTTCGATCACAAGGACGAAATCGCGCAGCCCGGCTACTACGCCGTGACGCTGCGCGACTACGGCATCCGCGCCGAGCTCACCGCGAGCCCGCGCGTGGGCGTGCATCGCTACCGCTTCCCGAAGGGCAAACCCGCGCACGTCCTCGTCGACCTGCGCACGAGCATGTACGACTACCCCGGCAAGGTGCAGTGGTCGCGTCTGCGCCTGCGTCCGGACGGCACGCTCACCGGCTTCCGCGAAACGCGCGGCTGGGCGCCGGGTCGGCAGCTCTACTTCGCGATGCGATTCTCCCGGCCCGTCAGCGGACATCAGTTCCACGACACCGAACAGGACGTCGTCTACAAGGGCTTCCCGCCGCCGGGCGAGAAGGACCCGCGCCAACGCGCGCAGATCGAAGGCCGGCAGCTGGTGGGCGCGCTCGATTTCGACGGCGCCGCGGGTGAATCGATGATCGTGAAGGTCGCGATTTCACCGGTGAGCGAAGAAGGCGCCATCGCCAACCTCGACGCCGAAGTGCCCGGTTTCGATTTCGACGCCGTGCGCAACGATGCGAAGGCGCAGTGGACGCAGGCGCTGGGCGCGCTCGACCTCGATGCGCCCGAACCGATGCGCCGCAGCGTCTACACCGCGCTGTACCACACGCTGATGGGCCCGACGTTGTTCATGGACGCCGACGGCCGTTACCGCGGCCCGGACAACGCCGTGCACCAGGCCAAGGGCTTCACGCACTATTCCACGTTCTCGCTGTGGGATACGTACCGCGCATTGCATCCGCTGCTGACCATCGTGCAGCCAGAACAACGCACCAACGACTTCGTCAACTCGCTGCTCGCCTCGCGCCGCGAAAGCCCGTACGGCGTGCTGCCGGTGTGGTCGTTCCACGGCCTGGAGACGTGGTGCATGATCGGCTACCACGCCGTGCCCGTGATCGCGGACGCCTACATGAAGGGCATCCGCGGCTACGACGCCAACGAAGCGCTCGACGCGATGGTCGCCAGCGCCAGCTACGGTCCCTACGACGGAATCGCGCAGTACATGCAGCTGGGCTACGTGCCCATCGACGAGGAAGGCGAAGCCGCCTCGAAGACGCTGGAATACGCCTTCGACGACTGGGCCATCTCGCGCATGGCCGGCGCGATGGGGCGCGAGGACGTCGCCGCGCAGTTCGGCAAGCGTGCCGCGAACTGGCGCCACGCCTTCGACAAGGACACCGGCTTCATGCGCGCACGCAAGCGCGACGGCAGCTTCCGCGAACCCTTCGACCCCAGCGCCAGCGGCTACGGCAGCGACTACACCGAAGGCAACGCATGGCAGTACTCCTGGTACGTGCCGCAGGACGTCGCCGGACTGGCCGCCGCGCACGGCGGCGAAGACCAACTGCTCGCGCGCCTGGATGCCGTGTTCGATGCGAAGGTCGATCCAAAGATCTTCGAGCACATGGAAGACATCACCGGCCTGATCGGCTGGTACGCGCACGGCAACGAACCCAGCCACCACGTCGCTTATCTCTATGCGTACGCGGGCCAGCCCTGGCGCACGCAGGACCGCCTGGGCCACATCATGAAGACGCAGTACGCACCGCGCCCCGATGGCCTCGCCGGCAACGACGACTTGGGCCAGATGTCGGCGTGGTACGTGTTCACCGCGCTGGGCTTCTATCCGGTCGCACCGAGCAGCAACGAGTACATCATCGGCCGCCCCTTCATGCCGCGCGCCACGCTCAATCTTCCGAACGGGAAGCGCTTCACCGTCATTGCCGAAGGGTTGGACGACGCGCACCACTTCATCGGCAGCGCCACGCTCAACGGCAAACCGCTGGACCGCGCCTACCTGCGTCACGAAGACGTCATGGCCGGCGGCGAACTGCGCTTCACCATGCAGGCCGAACCCAACAAGGCCTGGGGCGCCGCACCGGAGCAGCGTCCCTACTCAATGTCCACGCGCTGAAGTCGCCCCCATCGCGCCGGCCACCCGGCCGGCGGCGCACCACGGGCTGCTAAACTTCGCAGCCCACGGGCCTATAGCTCAACGGTTAGAGCAGGGGACTCATAATCCCTTGGTTGCAGGTTCGAATCCTGCTGGGCCCACCACATAAGCGTCCAAGGTTGCCCAAGGCAATCCATGAAATGATCCAAAACCCCGCAAAACAGCGGGGTTTTTTGTGCGCGCTAGTCCAAGCGTGTCCACTTGAATCGGGAAAAAAAGTGAGTCAGGCTGTGAGTCAGGCGGCTGGCAAGTATTCGCTGACTCACAAATGGCTGACTCACACATGCTCACCGACACCAAGCTGCGCACACTCAAGCCACGTACAACTGCCTACCGCCTCGCGGACACCAATGGCCTTTGCATCGAAGTGCGCCCGAGCGGCGCAAAGGTCTGGCGGTATCGATATCGCTATGCCGGGAAGCCGAGCATCATCACGATGGCGGAGTACCCGGTAATGGGACTGGCGGAGGCGCGCGCCGAACGGGATCGCCTTCGTGCCTTGGTAAAAGGGGGCGGTAGTCCCGCCAACGCTGCCAGGGTCGAGCGGGCCGCGAAGGTCGAACGCGCAGAGACGACCTTTGGCGCGATTGCGACTGAGTTCTTGAACAAGCGGGCCAAGGAAGGGCTCAGTCCCGGGTCAGTGAAGCGCGAGCGTCGACTAATCGAGAAAGACATGGCCGCCATCGGCGGGCTCCCCATCACGGACGTGACTGCGCCACTATTGCTGGCGGTGCTGCGCAAGCTGGAGAAGCGGGGCGTGGTCGAGACAGCTCATCGGGCTCGGTCCTTCGCAGGTCGCGTCTTCAGGTATGCAATCGCCACGGGGCGTGCGCAGTACAACCCGGCTGATGACCTTGTTGGCGCCCTAGAGCAGCCACAGGTCAAACACCTCGCGAGCGTGACCGACCCCGACAAGATCGGGGACCTGCTGCGCGCCATGCACTCCTATAGGGGTTCGCCGGTGACGCTGGCGGCCTTGAAATTGGCCCCTATGTTGTTCGTCCGTCCAGGGGAGCTTCGAAAGGCACGTTGGGCCGACATCGACTTGGCCGCCGCCGAATGGCGCTTTATCGCGAGCAAGACGGAAACTCCGCACATCGTCCCGCTCTCAACACAGGCGAAGGAGGTCTTTGAAGATCTCCAGCCTCTCACCAAACGCAGCGAGTTTGTCTTCCCAGGCGTCAGAAGCGCGAAGCGGCCCATGAGCGAAAACACGATCAATGCAGCATTGCGCTACTTGGGCTTTAACGGCGACACAATCACCGGGCACGGGTTTCGGGCAATGGCTCGAACCGTTCTAGATGAGGTCCTGGGATTTCGACCTGACTACATCGAACACCAACTGGCGCATGCAGTACGAGATCCGCTGGGACGCGCCTACAACCGAACTGCGCACCTAGCCGAGCGCAAGAAAATGATGCAGGCGTGGGCTGACTATCTTGATCAACTTCGCGAAGAGACAAAGAAGGTTGTACCTATCCGAAGAGCAGGGTAGACAATTGATGGGCGCCCGCCCTGCGGCTGAGGACCTCCTGGGCACTGCAATCGTGCCTCACAGGTGGTCGCTAGCGACCCTTGGCGGACCTCAGGCTAATGACTGTGAATCCTGCGGGTGCCTCTGGTAGAGCCTTTCGAACTTCGCGAACTGCAATCTTTCGATGACTAAGTTCAAGCGGCCAAAACCAGCAACTTCTCAATCAACTCTTTAAGCTCCGAACGCTGCTCACCACCATCTTGATACATCGAGCGCTGAAGGATTTGCTCTGCAGTCATCAGTGGCCAGAACCTGTCGATCACATCATCCGCTTTGACGCGGGCCGTCTGACCTATAATCTTCTTGGCGTCGCAGGTGTCGGTGAATTTCACCCTTAGTCCGGTTTGAACTTCAATCACATCAGGGCACAGGTAGTTCTCGATCTCTCGCTTGCGCGTCGAATAGAAGAGGCGACCTCGGGCTTCAACTTCCTGCTTGCGTTTAGCGAGAGAGGCCGTCTGCTCTGGGCTGCCCCCGATGTCTGAGTCGAGAAACACGCACCAGGGCAGACCCAGGTCATCGGCCAAGTTGAGCGTGACCCAATGTTTTACGTTGCCGCAGCCACCGATCAGGATGGGGACAATTCCGGCATCGTCGAGACTGGATTCAAGGTGCCCGCCAGCCTTAAGTATGTTTGCAGTGTGGCGGAGAAAGGTGACGTCTGATTTGCCTTCTACCAGCACGACGCCCTTTGCCCGCTCCATACCACTTTCGGGGAGTACACCCAGACTCTCGGCGGCTTCCTTGAGCACATCGTCGTTAGGCATTTTGACAATTGGGATGCCGTCTTCTTCCTTAGTGACGTAGCGGATGCCCTCGATGGGAATCAGGCCAGCGAGGGCGGGGACGTGGGTGGTGACGATGATCTGCCGATTGACCTGGCTGGAGAGTTCCAGCAGCGCACGCATCAGCGACATCTGAAAGTTGGGGTGCTGGGAGGTTTCCGGCTCCTCGATGCCGTAAATGACATTGCGCTTGGTGCCAACTACCGTCTTCTCCGCTTCGGCGCGAAAGAAGTTGAGCAGGATCAGACGGCGTACACCGCTGCCGCGCTTGTTGATGGGAATGCCATTCTCGCCATCCAGAGTGAAATTGAAGGTCCACCTGGGCTTTTCCTTAAATCGCGGAGTCAGTTCGTTTGCCAGCTCGGGCGCAATTTCCCGCAGCTTATCGAGGGTGCGGTTGGCCACATCCAGCACACTGGCTTCGATCTGCTGTTCTAGCGATCTGATCTCATGCTGCAGCGCAGCCTGCGCCTCTTTGACCGCCTGCTGCAATGGGTTCTTGGCTTCGGCATCATCATCACTGCTTTCGCGATCTGCCTTGAATAGCGCAAAGATGGGCAGGCGATCCTGAATTCTGTCCCAGATGGATTTGTTTTCAGCGGAGATCCCCTTGCTTACATCGAGTAGGGTTTCTTGGCAGAAAATGGGCTCCGCGGCAGAGCGAACAGCTTGTCGCCAATGCGAAGCTATCCGCTTATCGACTACCTGGTCGACAACTTCGCGCTGCTCGCCAAGTTTCTCCAATTCAGCCATTTTGAAGCTGAGTAGCTTCGCCAAGTCAGCGTCGGCTGGGTGCTGACAGCGTATTGCAGTACGCTCCAGCTTGCCGCTGCTGGCCTTAAAAGTCTTGACAATCTCCAGCACACCGTCGGCGTTGAGCAGATACTCTTGTGCAAATGTCGTCTCAGCGTTCTCATCCAGTATGAGAGTGTCGGGTAGGTCGTCGAACTCACATGCAATCTCGAATTGCTCATCTCCGTCAGCCAGGGAGAAGCAGTTCATGTCACTCTTGTCGACCTTGGCACCGTCGCTCTCGAAGAAGATTGCCAAGGCTTCCAGGATGGTCGATTTGCCATAGTCATTACGACCGACGATGCCAGTCATGGCTTCGTCAATCGGAACAACGGTTGTAGCGCGGTACCCGCGAAAGTTTGTCAGCTTGACGGACTTGAGGCGCATGGTGATTCCCTTCTTTTAAGCGTCGTAGGCCCTTGGTCAGGCGACGACGCTGGGCTTGAAGCGGCGTTCGAGCTGAGGCGCAGGCCGCTAAGCTTCCTCAACGGCTGAACCTTCCAGCGCGGGCAGCAGCGAGGTATCGGCCGGATCCTCGTCAGCAGCTTCTAGAAGATCTTCATGGAGCTTCTTATTGCCCCGGATGCCGGCTTTGATCAGGCGTCCTGCACGCTTGAGCACCGACTGCTGAGAGTCGCTAAGCTTGTTCTTAGTAGCGGCATAGGTATCCGAAAGCTCAACGATCTTCTTGTCGATGCGATGGAAGTCCGTTAGGAAATTCGTCAGCGAGTCCAAGAGCTTATTGGCTTCTGTGCGAATGTTGTCCACTTGGCTCTGGATCTTCTCGCGCGTCCACAGCTGGTCGACCACCTTGAGCAGACTCATCAACGTGTTCGGCGTGGCAAAAGCAATACGGCGCTTGAGCGCATCCGTCTGCAGATGGCGATCGACTGACAAGGCAGCGGACAACGCGCCTTCGATTGGGACGAAGAGCACCGTTAGCTCAAGCGTCTGGCCACCCAAGATCTTTGGGTAATTCTTATCGGACAGCTCCACCATGTGCCTGCGAAGCGCCGCAGCATGGGCCATGAGGGCCGCTCGGTAATCCTCCGGGGACACATCGATACTATTGGCGGCGGCCCAATCCACAAGGTTGACCTTGGAGTCGATGACTACTTGGCGGCCATCGGGCAGATCTACTATCACGTCAGGAACGTGCCGCTTGCCGTCGTCATCCCTTGCATTGTCCTGCTTGCGATAGTTGACACCCTCTTCGAGACCGCTGGCGATGAGCACTTGGTCGAGGATCATTTCGCCCCAGTCGCCGCGCACCTTCGCATTGCCCTTAAGTGCCGTGGCCAGGGACTCGGTCGCCTTTGCCATGTCGGTGTTGAGGTCGCGCAGATGCGTGATTGCGCCTTCCAGCTTGGCGCTCTCGCGTACGGTCGTGGTCTCGAATGCCTCAAGCTTCTGCTGGAAGACTGTGACGTTGTCAGAGAAGGGCTTAAGTGTGGCTTCAAGCTGTTGCTTGGAGATCTCTGTGGAGCTGAGGATCTTGCGGTCGAGGACAGCGGACTTCTCGTCGAAGACCTTGCTGGCTGCCTCAACGAAGACGGTGCGCATACGATCCTGTGCTTGATCGAGGTAGGCCTTCGACTGCTGGACCAGAGCAATTGCAGAATCGCGCTCGGCCGTCACGCCGGCTAGCTGGATGGATAGTTCACGCAGTTGCTCACGAAGGCCGTCTAAGGTGAGCGTCAGCTCTTTGTTCGTGCCGCGCAGCCCTTCGGCTTCATTCCTGATCGCCTGGGCCGTGGCGTCGCTTGTGCGCGCGGCGAGCTGCGTCGACTGCAGCTGAGCTTGAAGCTCATCGAACTGGGTGCGAAGGGACGCCAGATCACCTTGGAGCGCGGTCCGCCCAGCGACGGTCTCTTCAAGGCGCGCCTGCGAGGCGGCAATTTCCGATGAGGCTTCACGGAACTCACGTTCTAGCTGAGCGCTTCGGCCTTCGGCGGCGCTGAGCCTGGCGACAGCATCCGGAAGCCGTGCAGCGTCGTTGCGCAGGCGGTCGGCCTGCTCACGCTCGGCTTGCAGCTCATCTTCCCGGATCTTCAGTTGCGCTTTCAGGCCGCTACGTCCCAACAGCCAACCCACAACGGCACCCACGATTGCCAGCACCGCACACCCAACCCACCCCAAAACTGGCATTCCAAGCCCCCTGATTAACCTTGAGAGCTGGATAGATATCATGGTTTAAGCTGCTTTCGCTTAGGATCTTGTTTCCGTAGCAATGGGAGGCCAGAAGACCAAAGGTCCGATGTAAGAGGCGCCCGCTTCTGGTCGAAAGTGGGCTTAGCAGTTGGAATCGACTGCTGCCGGGATTAGACTGGCCGAGGCGCCCGCCCTGCTTGCACACGAGCAAAAACAGGCCTGATCCCTAGAATCGATTCGACTTCTGGCCCGGCTGCCGGGGATTTAAACGTGTGCGCCTGACCCGGATCGGCCTGGCCATCGAGGGCGAGTCATGACCATCAAAGAACAGGCCTACCGTGCGCACGCGTTCCTCCAGGCACGCTGCGTCACGCCACTCAAGCGCAGCCATGTCCATGAGCTGCTCGCCGCCGCGGTGGGCTATGCCACCCACGCCGCGTTCCAGCATGACGCGACCTGGTGCGACGTGCCGTTTAGCCTCACCGGTATCGATCCCGACCCAGGAGCCATGCGGGCTCGCTGCCGAGAGCTCGGTCTTCCTGCGGACGAGGGTGAGCGAGTCGTAGAAGGGCTGCCTCTATTTCTGCACGACGCCGGCTACGCGCCGGTGCGGTTCGATGCGCTGATCGTAGCGGTCGAAGGTCATGAAGATGACCCCGACTGGCACGAGTGGGTGCGGATGCATGTCGTCGAAGCCACGCACGGGACACTGGGCCTCCACTTCGGACGCCAGCGGTTGCTGCAGGAAGGCTTGGAGGCGGCGGCTCAGCGCGGGGCGCCGGGCGCGCACTTGGCCATCGCGAAGCTGCTCGAGCCCGAAGCGATTCTGTTTGGCGACGAAGAAGAACGAATGAGGCGGCAGGTAAAGCGCGAGGGCACTTGGACGAGCCCGTTCGTGAGCTTCGCAGATATCGAGGCCAACGGACTGCGAGTCGAAGAAAAGTACCGCCACCATCTGCTGGCCGCGGCCCGGGGCGGAGACATTCGCGCGCTATTGGAAACGGCCGAACGCTACGGTGACCCGGCGGTTCTTGAGCGGGAGCCATCGGATGAAATGGACCCGATGAGCATGGTCGAGCTCGCTGACGAGCACGGAGATGGAGAGAAGGTACGTTATTGGCTCACGGTCGCTGCGCAGGAAGGCGACATCGGCGCAATGCGTGCGTTGATCCTTGACCATGGCGAGTCAAACGATCAGGCCTGGGTGTGGATGCATCTGTCCCGCCTGCTAGAGGACGACCTGAGTCAGGATCGGTACGAGGCCATCAACGAGGACGGCACGCCCTACGACGATGACATAGGGGGACCTGCCTACGTCGGCGGCGACGAGGGCATCGACTTGGACCCGCTCCCGAGCGGCGCCGATGTCGCTGCGCGCCAGACGGCCGGACAGCTATTCGCTCGGATCAGCGCCCAACGGGATCGCAACTGACGGCGGCTCCTACTCCTGACACTAGGGGCGCCGGCTTTCGCCGGCGTCTCGCTGGCCAACCTCATAGTCGCTGAGGGCCACGGTATCGGTTGGGCTTCGAGGTTGGTCGGCCCCGAGGGATGTGTCCCGAGCCTGCGGCAGGTTCTTGTTTTTCCACATCGAAGGATGTATAAAAACTGGAACTCACTCTCTGTCTAGGCCGCCCGAATGGACCAGCTCGCCCCGCAGCACGTGTTCGTCGACGCGGACCGAATCGAAATCGAGCTGCAACGGGGGTTTGCCCTGGGCATCCAAGACCTGAGGGACGTTGCTGCACGCATCTACCAGGGCTTCGTCCGGGTGAGTGCCCTTCATCCGAAGGGGTTCAACGGCACAAATGCCTGGGCGGAAGGCACGGCCCAGTTGCGCGCGACCCTGATCCCGAAGGGTTGGGTGCCTGAGGACCCCGCCGGCCAGCCACGGATCGTTGCGCCGAATGGCAAGCTCAGCATCACCGTGAGCAGCGGCAATGCCGATACGGGTGTTCCAAACCGCAACCCGCAGACGCGAAACGATAAGGGCAGCCAGACCGCGACCAGCGTGCAGTTCAATGCCCGCCAAGGGCTGCTGTTTCCCATGCAGTCTGCTGATCGCGCACCCGTGCCAACAGGCGTGGGGCAAGCGCTGTGGTTGTTCCTGTACTACATCGACCTCGAAGCAGGCCATATGCGGGTGGAGCTTTCGCGGCCAACGGGCATGTCGGACGCCGACAAGATCAACGACTGGTCGGTGCGCTATATCCTGCCGCCGATGCCGCTATTCCCTGAAGTCCAGGGCAACGCCTCCGACGAGCTGCCCGACATCGATTTCGACGTCATTCCGAAGCAGTCCTGATGCGCCATGGAACGACCTTTCAATCCCTCGCGACTCGTCGCGGCGCGACAACGCGCGAAGCTCAGCAAGAAACAACTCGCCGAGCGCGCTGAAGTCACGCATAAGAGCGTCGCGCTTTATGAGGACGGGCGGCAACCCTCGTTGGGAACGCTTGCCCGCCTCGCACAAGTACTTGGCGTCACAGCCGAGTTCTTTTTTGCCCCAGACCTGACGTTGCCAACGCCCGAAAACGCCAGTTTTCGGTCGTTCTCACGCATGACCTCAGCCCAGCGCGATGCCGCGCTGGCGGCGGGCGGCTACGCGTTTGAGTTTTCGGCGTGGATGGAGCGCAATTTCCACCTACCGGCGGTGGCCGTGCCCGATCTCACCGGTGCGGATCCGGAGGCCGCGGCGGAGATAGTGCGTGCGGAGTGGGGGCTGGGGGTCCTGCCGATCAGGAACATGATCCACCTGCTGGAGTCACGTGGCGTACGCGTTTTCTCGCTCGTGGAAGACAGCCGAGAGGTGAATGCGTTCTCCTCGTGGCGCGAAGGGCAAACGCCGTTTGTTTTTTTGAACACAGTCAAGTCCTCCGAATCGAGCCGGTTCGACGCGGCGCATGAGCTTGGCCACTTGGTGCTGCACCGACACGGCGAGGCCAAGGGCAAGCAGGTGGAAGCCGAAGCGAATGCATTCGCCTCCGCGCTCTTGATGCCCAAGACCGAAATGCTGGCCCTCGCGTCCCAGTGCCCCTCGGTAGTCGACGTGTTGCGGCTCAAGAAGCGCTGGAACGTGTCGGCGATGGCTCTGGTGTATCGGCTGCACAAGGTGGGCGTGTTGACCGAGTGGCTCTACAAGTCGCTCTGCATCGAGCTGAGCAGTCAAGGGATGCGCACGCGTGAGGTTGACAGCGCTGAGCGGGAAACATCCTTGGTGTTCAAGAAGGTATTCGATGCTATGAAGGCAAGGGGCCAGGGGCTGCGTGAAATTGCGGTGGACCTGCGGCTACCCGTTGAGGAGCTTCACCGCTTGCTGTTCGGCCTGACGTCGGTTTCCCTGGGGATCACCAACCTGGCGGCGCAGACCACGCCCCCACGGCGAGGACATCTGCGGCTCGTAGATTGATCGACGCCTCAGCGCGCCTCGTATGACTGCGCGCACCGGCGCAGGGTGCGAGTCGCCTAGCAATTCTTCGCCCAGGAACAGGCGAGCCGCGCCAAGATCTGCTCAATCGTTCTGAGTTGTAGACCACATGGCCGGCCGTCCATTGGGGCAATGACAGAAGGTGAGGTTACTTGGCCCGCCGGGTGCTCTCTCTGCGAGAGCATCCGTCGGCAACGAGAACAAAAAGGGGAATCGATGCGTCTGGCCAAATTGAGTGTGCGCAATTTTCGAAATTTCCAGGCGATCGACGTACCGCTAGCCGGCAATGTCGTGCTGCTCGGCGAGAATCGGGTCGGCAAGACCAATCTGCTTTTCGCCATCCGGTTGGTGCTGGACCCCACGCTTCCCGATTCGGCGCGTCAGCTGAAACTTTCGGACTTCTGGGATAGCTGTGACTGGGCGACGAACCCGCAGATCGAAGTTCATGTCGATTTCGCCGATTTTGACGGCGATGACGCTCTCGTGGCTCTACTGACAGATTTTCGCACTGCAGAAAACCCGGCGATTGCTCGGTTGAGCTACGTTTTTCGCAAGAAGCCCGAAATTGCAGGCCAACCCGCGTCGGGCGAGGACTGTGAGTTCATCGTCTTCGGCGGCGGCGACGAAGCGCGGTCGGTGCCAAGCCGTGTCCGGCGGCGCATTGCAGTCGACATGCTGGATGCTCTGCGCGACGCGGAGGGACAACTTGCCTCATGGCGAAGCTCGCCGCTCAGGCCGTTGCTCGAGGGCGCAATCGCAGGCGTTGGTCGAGCCGACCTGGATTCTGTCGCTGCGGATCTTGAGTCCGCCACTCGGAAGCTCGAGAGCTTCCCAAGCGTCACGGCGCTGGAGGAGTCATTGCGTGCCGGCATGCTGGATCTCGCGAGCACGGCACACGATATCGACGCACGCTTGCGCTTCGCTCCCGCCGATCCGCTTCGGCTCTTCCGATCGATCGCAATGTTCATCGATAACGGCAAGCGGGGAATCGCCGAGGCCAGTCTGGGATCGGCCAACGTCGCGCTCATCGCGCTGAAGCTCGCCGAGTTCACTTGGCGCCGGGAAAAGAACGAGCGCAACTACTCGCTTCTATGTATCGAGGAGCCGGAGGCACATCTGCATCCCCATCTGCAGCGGGCCGTATTTGACAAGATGTTCAACGCGGGCGATCCCGCCCAAGCGCTCGTTGTGACCACTCATTCGCCGACACTCACGGCGGTGACGCCGCTGCGCTCGATCGTTCACTTGAGAGCGCGAAATGGTGCGACGTGGGGGTATTCGTTGGCCAACCTGCCTGTGACGGACACTGAACTCGAGGACATCGAGCGGTACCTTAACGCCACGCGGTCGGAAATGCTCTTCGCACGGGGAGTCATCTTCGTCGAAGGGGATGCGGAGGAAACGCTGATGCCGGTCTTCGCCGACGCCATTGGCATAAACCTGGATCGGCGAGGCATAACGGTATGCAATGTCGCCGGCGTGAACTTCGCACCATACGTCAAGCTCGCGGCGAGTCTGGGCCTTCCGTATGCCGTGGTGACTGACTGGGACCCCCTCGACGGGACCAAGCCCCCCCTTGGCAAAGTGCGCACCCTCGGCATCTTCGACGCTGCAGCCGATGCCACCGGTCAGACGAAGTTGAACCCAACACAACGAGCCGCATGGAATGCCGCCGACTTTGCATCGTTTAGCAATGGCGCTGCACCTGCCGGAGTCTTCTTGAACGAACACACGTTCGAGGTGTCGGTCGGCGCCGTCCAACAGCTCCAAGGTGCTTTGCTCGACATTCTCGATGAGCAAGGCTTCGGCCCTGTCCGCTCTGGCCGAATCGCGGCATGGCGAGCCGGCGCACCGATCGATGCCGCGCAGCTCCTCGCCATGGTTGCCGACATTGGGAAGGGCCGTCTCAGCACGAAGCTCAAAAGTAAGTTGCCAGACGGTTTGACGCCGCCGCCGTACATACAGGCGGCTATCCACTTCGTCGCATCACGTGTCTAACCACTTTGCCCTCTCGAAGGCGTTGGCCGATCTCGCTCAAAATCCCGAGCAAAGTGAGGCCGTGCGCGAGATGGGCCACTGCGTCGTGCTGGCCGGCCCCGGAAGTGGAAAGACCAAGACGCTGACGACGGCGATGGCGCGCACGTTGGCGAAAGACGTAGTTGAACCGCGCGGCGTAGCGTGCATCACCTATAACAACGAGTGTGCAATCGAGCTTGAAGCGCGGCTAGGCGCGCTCGGGGTGGCCGCGAGTGAGCGCACCTTCATCGGCACGGTCCATAGCTTCGCGCTGACCCAAGTTATCACGCCGTATGCGCGGTGCTTTCCGGGTTTCCTGCCGGAGGGGTTCCGGGTGGCTAGCCAGGCCGAGCATCGCTCAGCCGTCGAAGCGGCGCACACCGCAGTCTTCAACGATCACAGTGCGAATCCGCACGACCGCTGGATATACGCCGCGCAGAAGCGTCAGAGGGACGTGGACCGCTCTCTTCCGCTCTGGCGCGGGAGGAACCCAGAGCTTGCCGATTTCATCGAAGCGTACGAGGCGGAGCTACGTCGGCGGGGCCTCATTGATTTCGATGACATGCCATTGCTCGCCTTCCGCCTGATCAAGGACCACCTTTGGATCCGTGCCGCGCTTAAGGCGCGCTTCCCGGTCCTGTTTGTCGACGAGTATCAGGATCTAGGCCACGCACTGCATGAATTGGTGCTCCTTCTCTGTTTTGAAGGGCAGGTGCGGCTATTTGCCGTGGGCGACCCCGATCAATCCATTTACGGGTTCACGGGCGCCAATCCCCAACTCTTGCAGAGTCTGACGGTGCGTGCTGACGTACGCACCATCCGCTTGCGGTTCAACTATCGGTCGGGCGCGAGGATCATCCGGGCGTCGCTGGGAGCGCTCGGTGAGGAACGGGATTACCACGGTCTGCAGGGCGCGGCTGATGGCGAACTTACGTTCTGGAAGGTCCAGGGCGGCCTCGATGCCCAAGCGGAAACGATCGCTAGAACGGTGCTTCCGTCTCTGCTCGAGCGCCATCCAGCGAATGAGATCGCTGTTCTGTATCGCGCTGCGTGGCTGGGCAACAAGATAGCTGGTGTGCTCGACTCGGCTGGATTTCCGTACGTCCGCACCGACGGTAACGCATTGGTCAAGCGCAGCTCTCGCCTCGCACGCTTCATCGAGGAGTGCGCCCGCTGGGTCGCCGGGGGCTGGCACGAGGCGAACCCACAATTCGCGCGCCTACGGCGCCAAGCCGTGGCGCTGGTTTACGGCGCGGGTGCGAGTGAGCGGGAAGAGAACGCATTGTCATTGCAACTCGTGGCGTTTCTCAGAAGCAGCATTGGATCGGGCGAAACGACCCATGTGTGGCTCCAGCGGCTCTGCCGCGAGTTGATTGCGCCTTGGCGTTCACTGGCCCGCAATCCGCACCAAGAGTGGGACATCTGCGCCGAGATGGCCTCGAGAACCGACCCGGCTCAAAGCAGGGACATGCCGCTCCAGATCTTCGCCGGTCGAATCGAGGGCTCTGGACGTCTCAGCTTGAGCACGCTTCACAGCGCCAAGGGACGTGAGTTCGACGCCGTCATCCTCTACGGGATGAACGCAGGCGACATGCCGGATCGCCGCGATAGCCGCTCAGAAGCGGGGTTACGCGAAGCTCGCCGACTCTTCTATGTCGGTGTAACGCGGCCTCGCAAGGAACTCTCCATCGTTTTCCAAGACGGCAACCATTCGCCTTGGGTGGAGGAACTGTATCGGCGTAGCAGGCAGGGGTGAGGGAGGACGCAAGGGCCTGTGTGTCGCTGTCGCTCCTGGGGGCGCTGCTACGTTATTGGTTCGGACTGGCGGCGCATTTTCCCTATTGACTTCAAGCGTGGTGGCGCCTCGAAGGCTCGGCCACTCAACCGAAATATGTAGGGGTGTGTCGGATGGACCACAATTTTGAACGGCTAAAGGCGCACATCCTGCCGCTTTCGCAGGCCTCCAGCTTCGAACAAGCTCGTGGGGAATGGGATTTGATTGCGGTGGAGATTACAGATGACTTTGATTCCTGCCCATGTGGCCAGGAGATTAAGGAGCACTGTTACATCACCAATAAGCTCACAGGCAATTCAACGTATGTCGGTAACGTCTGCATCAACCGCTTCATCGGCATCGATACGGGCAACCTGTTTGACGGGCTCAAGCGAATCGCCAAGGACCCTTTTGCTAACGCAAATCTGGACGTTATCGAACACGCACGCAAGCTTGGCTACATCTACGACCAGGAATATGCATTCCTTGTCCAAACCCGCCTGAAGCGAAAGCTATCTCCCAAACAGCTTGCTTGGAAGGAGAAGATCAACCGTAGGATTACCCATCAGACCGTGGTGCAGCGCAGGACCCGCGCCTAACTTCTGCGCCGCGCTTCCGAAAGCCAGTGCTCATGATGCTTGACGGGCCGGAAGCAGGCGCGCAGCGGGGTTCTTTCAGATAGGTTCTCAGAACAGAAAGAGTTTCAAACCCTTAATACCCATCTGAAGCAGGGACTCCCTTGCTTCACGGCCGAGCGTTACGTCCCAGGCGCTCACGGCAAGGTCAGAGCCATGCGCGATGACACCAAGGAGACGATTGTTCAACTGCTAACGCTAGCGGCTGTTGTACTGGCAGGCCTGCTGACGAAGCGGGACATGCGTCTTCCCTAAGCAGCTCCACTGGCATCACAGAAGGCCCGCCCTTACCGGCGGGCCTTCTGCGTTTATGCCGCCAATTGAGGAATTCGATATGCACTTGGTACAAACGATGGCCTACACCGGGGAGAGGCCCTGGCACGGCCTTGGCAACAAGCTGGCCGCGCAGCAGCCGATCGAAGTGTGGAGGGAGCAGGCCGGCATGGACTGGGAGATCCAGGAATCGGAGGTTCGCTACATCTCGGGAAGCAACAACGTGGGCGTCATCAACGCCTTTCCTGAGCAGAAGGTGCTGTATCGCTCCGACTCCAAGGCTCCCTTGGCTGTGGTCAGTAGGCGTTTCAAGGTCGTCCAGCCCGGGGAGATCCTGGAGTTCTATCGCGACCTGACCACCCACAGTGGCTTCGAGCTGGAAACGGCTGGCGTCCTGCGCGAGGGGCGCAAGTTCTGGGCGTTGGCCCGAACGGGGCAGAGCACCGTACTCAAGGGGCGTGACCGAGTGGATGGGTACCTGCTGCTCGCCACGGCATGTGATGGGACGCTTGCCACCACGGCCCAGTTCACATCCGTCCGAGTGGTATGCAACAACACATTGCGGGTTGCGCTGGGCGGCGCCACCGGTGCGATCAAGGTGCCGCACCGCAGTCACTTCGATGCGGACATGGTCAAACGCCAACTCGGAATCACGGTCTCATCGTGGGACGGCTTTGTGGCCCGAATGAAGGCGTTGGTGGAGTGCCCCGTGGATCCGGACACCGTCGAAGGGCTGCTGCGCCGCGTGCTCACCTATCAGGTCCCGAACGGCAAGGCGGACGTGGTCAACGAACAGGCTTTGGCAAATGTCCGTGCCCTGTACGAAGGAGGTGGACGGGGCGCGATGTTGACGTCCAGCCGAGGAACGGCTTGGGGTCTGCTGAACAGCGTCACCGAGTTCGTGGATCACCACCGCAGGGCGCGTAGCGACGACTACCGCCGCGATGCGGCTTGGTTTGGGCACGGTGCGCAGATCAAGCACAAGGCCTGGGAGGAAGTTCTGGATTTGTTGTCCTGAGGTATCAATTTGTCCAACGCGCCATAACGCCCGGCCTAGAGCCGGGCGTTTGCTTTTCGGAGGATTGAGATGAAAACGCAAACCGCACTGCGCCTGGCTGATACCCGGGCGCTTGATCGTGACCAGTGGCTGGAAGTCCGCAAGGGGGGCATCGGGAGCTCCGACGCGGCTGCTGCAGTTGGGCTGAACCCGTACAAGAGCCAATTGGAGCTGTGGCTGGAAAAGACCGGCCGGAATGATTCAACCGGCGATCATCAAGGCATGGACGATCCCCGGTTCTGGGGGACCTTGCTGGAACCGTATGTTGCCGTGGCCTATCAGCAGAAGACCAACCGGAAGGTCAGAAGGCTCAACGCCGTGCTCCAACATCCGACGATGCCATTCATGCTGGCGAACATCGACCGGGAAGTGGTGGGCAGTCCCGACGTGCAGATCCTGGAATGCAAAACCGCGGGTGAGTTCGGTTCGAAGCTCTGGAAGGACGGGGTTCCTGAGTACGTCCAGCTCCAGGTGCAGCACCAGCTAGCCGTGACCGGCAAGCCCGCGGCGGACGTGGCCGTCCTGCTCTGTGGGCAGAAGCTGGAGATCCACCGTATCAACCGGGATGACGAAATCATCGCCCGGCTGATGGTGCTCGAAAGTCACTTCTGGGGCTTTGTCGAGACCGACACGCCCCCGCCTGCGGATGGCAGCGAATCGGCCGCGCGAGCGCTGCGTCACCTGTACCGGGGTAACGATGCAACGTTGGACTTCACCGGGGATGCGGAACTTGGCAACACGTTCGATGCCTTGGCGGACCTGGATATGGAGATCGCAGCCAAGGAGCGGGAGGCCGAGCGCCTTAAGCAGGTCATCCAGCAGGCCATGGGCGATGCCTCCAAGGCAGCTTTTGCCAACGGCATGGTGACCTTCAAGCGGGCCAAGGATGGAGCTCGGATCGATACGAAGGGATTGGCGGCAGAGCATCCCGACATCGCAGCCCGATACACCGTGACCGCCCCCGGCTCGCGCCGGTTCTTGCTCTCGCGTCAGACCGAATCGACTGAAAGGAGTGCGACATGCTGAGAGGTCTTGTGATCACCCCGCCTGTGGTCGGGCGGATCTCCATCGGACGGGTTGTGGAGCGCAATGGAAAGCGTCTGCCGGAGAAGGACGACCAGTTCACACTGACCAGCCAGGTGCAAAACCGGGACGGTTGGGTGCTGCACCCCTTGGATGAGCAGTTGAGGCGAGCGGCAGAAGGGCAGAAGCTCCGCTCCATTCCCGTACGGATGCTCTTCAACGATCCGGCACTCAACCTGCGGGCCGATTACTCCTTGTTCGACCGCAACACTGGTCGGCCTCGGTGTGTAGGCAATGGGGAAACGTGTCGGCGGATGGAGAAGGAAGGGGTGAGTCAGCATCCGTGTCCTGGGCCTGATACCTGTCCTTTTGCGATGGGTGACTGCAAGGCATATGCCCGCCTGAACGTGGTGGTAGGGGATGGTGAGGACGACGCTCTGGGCAGCTTCGTGCTCCGTACCACTTCGTTCAACACCATCCGCACCCTTGCCGCGCGGCTGCAGTACTTCAGTGCCGTCTCGGGTCGTCGGCTTGCCTGCATGCCGCTGGAGCTGAAGCTGCGGGGCAAGTCGACGGCCATGAGTCATCGCTCAGCCATCTTCTACGTGGATTTGGTCGTCCGGTCAGGTCTCACGCTGGAGCAGGCCATTGCCGAGGCCATCCAGAAGGATGAGGTACGCAGGACGATTGGCGTGGACCAGGAGGCGCTGGACGAAGCGGCCCGGCGTGGGTTCGCGAACGGGGCGTTCGAGGACTCGGCGGAGGATGTGCCTGCGGTAGTTGAAGAGTTCTATCCGCAGGATGCGCATCCGGTGGTTGCCGATACGCTCCAAGACTTGCCCGCATCGAACTTGCGGGGCAAGTTGGATGGCAAGGTCACTCGATTGGCGAGCGGGTAATAGGGGCGTATGGGGGCAATCAGGTACGGCCTCACGTCCGATGAGGTGACTTGGGTAGAAGACGTGCTATCCAATGACGATAACAGCGAAAACGCGGAGTTTATCAAGTACTTCGTCCGGGGCGGATTGACCCAGGCGCAGGCAGAAGCCTTCTGCTTCATCGAGGCGAGTACCTGAGCAATATCTATCTCAAAGGCCAAGGGCCGCTGCATCTGAGTTGGAGGAAGTTGCGATGCTGAAGGTTATCGGCGGTGTCGTTGTCTATGGCTTCGCCATGTTCGGCTTGGGCGTGTATCTACAACGCATGCACGCAAGGCACAAGGAAGAAGCAAGCTAATAAAGCCGATCCGTCAGCCCGCGTTTGTGCGGGCTGGCGGGTGCGGTCTAGGTTTCGTTTTTTTGATCGCCTGATGGTTCACCCACCCCGCGGTGGGCGTCTCGCCTCAATGGCAGCCCCACCAAACGCACCGGATCGAACGAGAAGACGTGCTCCAACGGAGCATCATGGCAGCGGCCGATCAGGCGATCAGGGAAAGCAGAGCGACCCGAGTCCAAGTCCACTTCCGCTGAGCAGATCGGACAGGTGGCCCAATGGCGGACGACGGCGAATTCACGTGATTTCAGGTTGCGACCCGTCGCCGGCATCGTTCGAAGCTGACCATAGAGTTCACTCAGTGCCAGGAATGAAGGGCCGGCCATCGTGACCCGCTGAGTTGGAAGCTGGCGAATTGGTTCGGAAAGCCACCACAGCCCTGCAGTTACTAGCAGCGCCGCAGCCAGTTGGGCAACCGCCGCGGTGGTGATTGGTTGGTCCCGTGACCACGAAGCGTAGATCCCCAACCAGATGAGCCCGATCAGCACGATGTTCAGCGCCGCGGTCCCGAGCAGCACGTAGCCGCGCCAGGACTGCACGGGGAAGGGGCGACTTCCGACCAGCAGGCGCAGCCACCACGCCGGCTTGGCGGGATCCATCTGATAACGCACGAGGATCGCGTTGGACTCCGGCGTCGTCGTGCCGGCTTCGGGTTCAGCCTCACCGGACGGATGAAACTCGAATGACAGGCGTGAGGGAAGGCCCCGCCCGCCGCCAGTTTTGACCACAAGCTTTGGCGTCCAGCCGCATCCACGCACGCTGCACACCTGACGCAACTGTTCTGCTCGCGCATCCCACCAGTTGGCCAATTCCTTTGCCCGGAACGGCTTCGACCAAGCCCCGTCCTTGTCCCCATCCAACTGCTGCAATAGATCCCTGAGAGTGGTGGTGTCCTTTTCGGGGGGCGCGTCGCCGCGCGACAGGGCGGTGACAGTCGCCTCGATCAGCTCCCTGAGTACCCGCGCGTTTCGTTGCTGGCCACCCTCCCTGTCCAGCCATTCAAGCGCCAGTCGCAGGGATTCAACCTGTGGATTACAGGATTGGGCGGGATTAGACCTGTTTGCGTCCATGGCTTACCGCGACTTTTTGCTTTCCCTCCGATCAAGGAAAGCACCTTGGACACCATCCCAGAGCCGTTCACGCTTAGCAATGCGTCCACCAACCCGTTCTCAAGGCGGGGCGGATTTCGAGTCCCATTTGGACTGCGGGATGGTCGGGTCTGGGCTCCCGGGGAGGTCGCCAAGGGGAAGGCCTGCGGCTGCCTCTGCCCGGGGTGCCATGCCCCTTTGGTAGCAAAAGCCCAGGAGAGCCGGCGCAAGCGGCCCCACTTCGCCCACTTGATCGAAACCGGCTGCCAGACCGGTCGTGAAACAGGCATCCACCTGCGAGCTAAGCAGCTGATTGCCGAGCGCCAGGAACTGGTGATCCCAGCGTGGATTGGAGATTTTGTCGACATGCCCAATCCGCCCCATGCCCGAGATGACGAGGGGCGGCTCCACTGGGGGCGACAGATCGATTGCCCGGCGCGCCTCGTCGGATTACGCGACATCGAGGTTGAGCGGTCGTTTGGGACATACCAACCTGATGTCTATGCACAGGACGGGCTCGGCGAGCTGCTCATTGAGATCCGTGTCACCCACGCCGTCGACGACGGCAAGGCCGCCCGAGTCCGGATGCAGGGGCGTCGGATGGTCGAAATAGACCTCTCGCACCTACACCGCGACACGCCGCACGACTTGGCGGCCTTTGAGCAGGTGGTCCTCTTCGATCCGGCAAATCGGAGTTGGATATCGTGTCCCGAGGCGGTCGTGGATTGGCACGCGTCCAAGCAGGAGTTGGACGAGCAAATTGCGGCGCGAAACAAGGAGATAGCGCAACAGCGGGATCAGTTGATCAAGGCAGCCAAGGCGCGGCGTGAGCGTGAGGCTCAGGAAACCAAGGACAAGGACGGCCGAAAAGCCTACATCCGCCGGCGGGAGCGGGAAAAGCACGCGGGCGACCTCGCGCAACTGGCGGGTCTGACGTCGCCGGCTCGCATTGAGCGGATTCTTCGGGAATACCAGGCGATTGCCGAAGAGCGTGTCAGCTCGCTATTGGACTCCGCTCCACCCGCAGTGCGTTCTGCATGCCTGCGGGCCGTCCACGGCGATGCCTGGGTTTTTGGAGTAGATCCGGCGCTCTGGCAGCTCTTGGCCTACGACCACTTTGTGACAAGGCGCTCTGCCGGTGACCGCTTCAACCAGAGAGACGTTGCCAGTTGGGTCCGCCATAGCTTTCCCTACGAGAAGGCTCTGTACCGACTGTTCGTCGCCCAGTACGCCAACCGAGCAGAAGCTCGCCGGGCCGGGATTTCAAAGCATCGCCTCGCCTATTGGGTATTCACCGACGAAGAGAACGACCGGATTCCAAACTTCTACACGCCGATCAACGACTTCATGGACCGGCTTGAATCGGCGCGCCTGATCCGTCGCCTGGCTGCCCCCGTTGGCGAGTGCGAAGTCCTCCCACCGCCAGCAGCCGGTTGGCCCGTCGCCGTCGTGGGTGCGGGAAAAGCTCTCAGCGGCAATCAGTCCGGGCTCCTCGCCCTTTGAGGTGCCAACACCTAGAATCGATTGTCCGGGGTGGACCAATCGCTGTGTGCTATGTCATTGATTTTAAATGACGTGTGCATCGTCGTGCCCCTCCGGCCACTCGATTCCGCAGCCGCACCAGGATCCGTATCCGTGACAGCCCTCTCCCAGCTTCTCGCTACCTACCGCGCCGCCGCCGTCACCGAGCGGGAGAAGGGCACCTACTTCGAGGAGCTGATCCTCACCTACCTGCGCAACGAAGCCACCTACCGCGACCTCTACAGCCAGGTCTGGACCTGGGCCAGCTGGGCGCCCGGCCACGGTTTCACCGCCAAGGACGATGGCATCGACTTGGTGGCCCAGGTGGCTGGCAGCGGCGAGTTCCACGCCATCCAGTGCAAGTTCTACGACCCGGACTACAAGCTGCAGAAGAAGGACATCGATAGCTTCTTTACCGCTTCCGGGCGCAAGCCGTTCACCCATCGCATCATCGTCAGCAGCACCGACCACTGGTCCGACCACGCAGAGAACGCGCTGGTCGACCAGCAGCCGCCGGTCAGCAAGATCACCCTGCACGATCTAGAAGAGAGCCAGATCGACTGGGCACGGTACCAGCCTCGTAAAGCGCCGGTGCTCAAGGCGAAGAAGTCCCTGCTCCCGCACCAGGAGACCGCTCTCAAAGAAGTCATCGCCGGCCTGAAGGACGCCGACCGCGGCAAGCTGATCATGGCCTGCGGCACCGGTAAGACCTTCACCAGCCTCAAGATCGCCGAGGCTATGGCAGGGAAGGCCAAGCGCGTGCTGTTCCTCGTGCCCAGCCTGTCGCTGCTGTCGCAGACCCTGACCGAATGGACGCAGGAGAGCGGCATTCCGCTGCACAGTTTCGCAGTGTGCTCCGACAGCGACGTGGGTAAGAAGCGCGGCCGCAAGGAGGACGACGCCGTCCAGACGCTAGCGCACGAGCTGCGCTACCCGGCGACCACGGACGCAAAGCGGCTGGCCCAGGGCGCGGCCCTGCGCCACGACGACGAACACATGACGGTGGTCTTCAGCACCTACCACTCCATCGAGGTCATCCGCGATGCCCAGCATGGCCACGGGCTGCCCGACTTCGACCTGATCGTCTGCGACGAGGCACATCGCACCACCGGCGCCACCTTTGAGGGCGATGACGAAAGCGCGTTCGTGCGCGTTCACGACGCCAGCTACATCCGCTCCGCCAAGCGTATGTACATGACCGCCACCCCGCGCATCTACGGAGACAGCGCCAAGGCCGTGGCCGAGCGCGACAACGTGGCGCTGTACTCGATGGACAACGAGGCGTGGTACGGCAAGCAGCTGTTCCTCATCACCTTCTCCGAAGCGGTCAAGCGCGGCCTGCTGGTGGATTACAAGGTGATCGTGCTGGCGGTGGAGGAAAGCCACATCAACCGTCGCCTGCAGAAGCTGCTGGCCGACGAGAACAACCAGCTCAAGGTGGACGACGCGGCGAAGATCGTCGGCTGCTGGAAGGCACTCGCCAAGCTGGGCATCCAGGAGGATGGCAGCGTTACCCCGGAGCCCATGAAACGCGCCGTGGCGTTCTGCCAGGTCATCGAGCCGGGCAAGGGCGGCAAGACCCACAAGGTCAGCTCCAAGGAAATCGCCGGCATGTTCCAGGCGGTGGTGGAGGCCTATCAGGACGCCGAGGACATTGAGGACGGTGCCCGCCTAACCTGCGAGGCCGAACACGTGGACGGTGGCATGAACGCCGGCGAGAAGGAGGCCAAGCTGGACTGGCTGAAGGCCCCCACGCCGCCCGACACCTGTCGCGTGCTGAGCAACGTGCGTTGCCTGTCCGAAGGCGTTGACGTTCCCGCGCTGGACGCCGTGCTGTTCCTGACCCCACGCAACTCGCAGGTGGACGTAGTTCAGTCCGTTGGTCGTGTGATGCGCACGGCATCCGGCAAGAAGCGCGGCTACGTGGTGCTGCCGGTGGTGATCCCCGCCGGCATCGAGCCGCACGAGGCCCTGAACGACAACAAGACCTATGCCGTGGTCTGGCAGGTGCTCCAGGCGCTGCGCTCGCACGACGACCGCTTCGACGCCATGGTCAACAAGCTGGATCTGGTGGGGCCGGACCGTAGCAAGATGGAAGTCATCGCCATCGCGGACACCGTGCAGCGCAAGGCCAGCCCGCTGAAGGACAGCAGCGCCAAGCAGGCTGGCAAGGCCAAGGGCAAGTACGCCATCGGCGAGAAAGCCGAGATCTACGGGCCCGCCCCCGACCAGACCCAGCTGGAATTCGAGGTCGGCGAGATCGAACGCGCGCTGTATGCCAAGGTGGTGGACAAGTGTGGCAACCGCCACCACTGGGAGGACTGGGCCAATGACATCGCCAGAATCGCCCAAACCCACATCGACCGCATCAAGGCTCTGCTGGAAGATCCCGCCCAGACCGCCGCTCGCGAAGCCTTCAATGAGTTCGCCAGCGAGCTACGCGACGACCTGAACGACAAGGTCAGCGACGCCGAAGTCATCGAGATGCTGGCACAGCACCTGATCACCAAGCCGGTGTTCGAGGCGCTGTTTGCCGACTACAGCTTTGCCAACCACAACCCCATGTCACGCGCCATGCAACGCGTCTTGGACGTGCTGCACGAGCAGCACTTGGGCAAGGAAGCGTCCACCCTGCAGGAGTTCTACGACAGCGTGAAGCTGCGTGCCGAAGGCATCGAGAGCGCCACCGGTAAGCAGAAGATCATCGTCGAGCTGTACGACAAATTCTTCCGCAATGCCTTCCCCAAGATGACCGAGCGCCTTGGCATCGTGTACACCCCGGTGGAGGTGGTGGACTTCATCCTGCACAGCGTGGACCACCTGCTGCGTCGGGAGTTTGACCAGACGCTGGGCAGTGAGGGCGTGCATATCCTCGACCCGTTCACCGGTACCGGTACGTTCATCACCCGGCTGCTGCAGTCGGGCCTGCTCAGTCCCGAGCAACTGCCGCACAAGTACAAGCACGAGATCCATGCCAACGAGCTGGTGTTGCTGGCGTACTACATCGCCGCCATCAACATCGAGGCGACCTACCACAGCATCGCGGGCGGCGATTACGTGCCATTCGAAGGAATCTGTCTGACCGATACCTTCCAGATGTACGAAAAGGATGACCTCGTCGACCAGTTGCTGGTGGACAACAGCAAGCGGCGAAAGCGGCAGAAGAAGCTGGATATCCGGGTGATTGTTGGGAATCCGCCGTACTCCGTCGGTCAGAAAGATGACAACGATGCCGCGGCTAACCTCCAGTACCCCGGGCTCGATGCGCGACTTCAGTCAACCTATGTTGCCCGATCAACCGGAAATCCACGGAGTCTGTATGACAGCTACATCCGAGCCATTCGATGGGCGAGCGATCGTGTGGGAGATGCGGGGGTCATTGGCTACGTAACCAACGCGGGATTTGTCGATGGCAAGGCAGCCGACGGCCTGCGTAAATGCTTGGCCGAGGAGTTTTCCAGCCTGTACGTGTTCCATCTGCGCGGCAATCAGCGCACCTCAGGAGAGACGTCGAGGAGGGAGGGTGGCAAGATCTTTGGCAGCGGCAGCCGTGCGCCGATCGCCATCTCGTTGCTGGTCAAGAACCCGCGGGCGACCGAACGTGGCCAGATCCACTTCCACGACATCGGTGACTATCTTAGTCGCGAGGACAAGCTAGAGAAGATCGCTGGCTACGCCAGCGTGGCTGGTATCCAAAACTGGCAGTCCATCATCCCCGACTCTCACGGAGATTGGGTAAAGAAGCGGGACGGCGGATTCCAGAAATTTGCGCCCATGGGGGACAAGAGCAAGTTGGCGCCAATCGTTGTCTTCGCGGCGTATAGCAGTGGCGTCAAGACCAATCGGGATGCGTGGGCCTATAACGCTTCGCGAGACAAGGTCTCGTCCAACATGCACCTCATGATTAGCTCATACAACGAGGCTGCAAGCGGTACGGCGAAGTTCGATGTAAATGACCCAACTAAGATTGGGTGGTCGTGGGTGCTTCGAGGTCGGCAGGAAAAGGGGTTCGTCGGACAGTTTAGGCCCGACGGCCTAGTTCAAGCGATCTATCGCCCATTCAACAAAAGCTGGATGTACTACGACCCATACTTCAACGAAAACAGATACCAGATGGCACGCATCTTCCCCGATGGCGGAGGGGAGAACATTGCGATTGTCGTGAAGCAAAGCTGGGAGGGCGAAGGATTCCCGGCGTTGATCGTGGATCGGGTAATCGATGTTCAGTCGTCTGGCGGGACACAATGCTTCCCGCTCTACGTCTATGACGCGTCGGAGGAGAAGGCGGACGCCAGTGGCCTTTTTGGAGACGTCAATGGCCGTGGGCCGCGCCGTCGCGACGCCATTACCGATGCCGGCCTAGCCCACTTCCAGTCCGCGTATCCGGAAGAGACGATCAGAAAGGAAGATCTTTTCTATTACGTCTACGGCCTCCTGCATTCGCCGGAATACCGCGAACGCTATGCCGACAACCTAAGTAAGGAACTGCCACGCATCCCACGAGCCAAGGAGGTCGCTGACTTTTGGGCCTTCAGCAAGGCGGGCCGCGACCTGGCCCACCTGCACTTGAAGTACGAAACGGTCGAGATGTACCCGCTGACTGTCGAAACCAAGGGCGCACTGACCGACGCCGACTATCGCGTCGAGAAGATGAAGTTCGCGAAGAAAAAGGACTCGGAGACAGGAAAGAACGTCGATGACCGCAGCACGGTGCTCTACAACGCCAAGATCACCCTCAAAGGTATCCCTGAGGCGGCTTGGGAGTACGTCATCAATGGCAAAGCCGCGCTCGACTGGGTGATGGAGCGCCAGGGTGTGCGCGAGGACAAGGACAGCGGAATCGTCAACGACGCCAACGACTGGGCCATCGAGACCATGAACAATCCGAAGTACCCGTTGGAGCTGTTCCGGCGCGTGGTGACAGTCAGCCTGGAGACTCAAAAGATCGTTGCCAATCTGCCTGCCCTCGATATCCGCGACGACGGCTGAGCCGAGCAACTCCGGCCACAACAAATTTAAGAGGATTCCGGATGCAGCCCAGCAAGACCACGGTCACCGGCCTGTTCAGTACGCCGCACCAGTACCAGATTCCCATCTTCCAGCGCGGCTACGTTTGGACGCTCGAGAAGCAAGTCGGCCCGCTGTGGGCAGACATTCAGGACCGGTCGGATGCCGTGCTGGAGCAGCAGGCGCTGGCGGCCAAGGGCGCGGCCATGGTGGCGAAGCCGCTGCCGAAGCACTTCCTGGGTTCGATCGTCATGACCCCGGTACCCAACACCTTCGGGAGGGTCCCGGCCTTTGAGGTGATCGACGGTCAGCAGCGGTCCACCACGCTGCAGCTCCTGCTGCTTGCGTTCCGCCAGGCTGCGCTCCAACTGGCCGATAGCCCCATCCCCCAGATGCTAGATGGCCTGGCTCGGAATCCTGGCCCCTACCAGCGCCCCGAAGATCACTACAAAGTCTGGCCGACCCAGGCGGGCCAGGACGAGATGCGGCGTCTGAGCGACTCGGCGACAAGCATTCAGGATCTGTGTGCAGCGTACCCGGCCCGGGACGGACGCAGGAAGATTGAACGGCCCTTGATGGTGCAGACCTTTCTGTACCTCTACCACGCCTGCCTCGGGTACATGCGCGGCCTTGATCTCACCGATCCCGTCGATCCCACAACGGACGGCACGCTGGGAGATGCGCTCGTCGCCGACATCCGTCGCAGCAACGCCGTGGCGCCCCTGGGGGCAAACCGTCCGCTGGATCCGGCCCGTGCCCAAGCGCTGTACATGGCCTTGTCCGACCACGTCCAGATTATGACCCTGACGCTTGAGGTCGAGGACGATCCGCAAGTCATCTTCGAGACGCTCAACGCACGCGGCGAACCTCTGTTAGCGTCGGACCTGGTTCGCAACTTCGTCTTCCTTGAGGCAGCACGCCAGGGACGGCCTGTGCAGCAGCTTTATGCGGAGTACTGGAGCCCGTTCGATCTTGTCGCCACGACCGGCAAAGGGGTCTCGGCCAATGCCTATTGGCGCGAGAAGGAGCGCCAAGGTCGCCTGACCTATCCGCGCATCGACCTGTTCTTCTACAACTACACCGTCCTGCGCAGCCAGGAAGTCACCTTGGCCAGCCATGTGTTCCAGGCATTCAAAGCATGGTGGCAGAAGCAGCCGCGGGAGCTTGAAGTGGAGCTGGCGCGTCTCGTTGCATCAAGCCAGCACTTCAGGGAGCTAGTTTCACCGGAAGGCACGGGTTATCTGGCCGAGTTCTCGCGCCTGATTAAGTCCCTGGACGTGGGTACGGTTACCCCGGTGTACTTAGCATTGCGCGAGCGCCTGGATAGCGACAGCGCGGAGCTGAGGCAGGCGCTCGGCGACCTGGCGTCCTACTTAACGCGGCGTACGGTGTGCGCCCTGACTACCAAGAGCTACAACCGCTTCTTCATGCGCGTGCTTCAAGCCGTGACGAGCGCGGACGCGGAGCCCCATCTGGCCCTGCGCAAGGTGCTTCTGGAGGCCACCGCGCCAAGCGAGGCGTGGCCGGATGACACGACGTTTCGCGACAAGTGGCGGCATCGAGCGGCCTATATCGAACTTCGGCCTGCCAAGACCTGCGGCATCTTGCGCGCGCTGGAGTACGCCGCCCGCGGCACTATGCAGGGGAGCAATCATGTACCGGTACAGACTGACCTAACAGTCGAGCACGTGATGCCGCAAAGCTGGGAAAAGCTTCCGACCTACCAGATCACCGACATGACTGACGTCCAGCGTCAGCTCAGGGAGGCTGCAGTTCATAGCTTCGGAAACCTGACCCTGCTAACGCAGCCGCTGAATAGCTCCGTCAGCAATGGACCGTTCGTCGATTCGGAGGATGCGGCCGGTGCGCGAATGCTGGGCAAGCGTTCCAGACTCGGCCAAAGCGCCCTGCTAATGAACACCTATTTCCACCATGCGGGGATATCCGAATGGGAGGAAGCTGCAATAGCTGTCCGTTCCCAAACCCTGTGCAAGGCCGCATTGCTTGTTTGGCCACGCCCCGCCGACGTCGCCGTAGCTCCTACCGTAGTGGCGTCTGCACTCGCTGGTAACTAAATCGGGCAACTGGGGAGAGATCATGCATGCCACTGTGGATGCACATGCGCTGCGCACTGCGCTGCTGCGGCTCAAGCCGCGGCGCAGCCGCTTTCGCTCGCTGCACGAACCCAGCGTGGAAGTGACCGCCGGCGGTACAGCACTGGTAATGATGGGCACTCTGGATAGCAGTGCATCGGTCGCGGCGGTCGTGAGCCAGGCTGGAACCGCCCATATTCCGCTGGAAGCCGTAAGTCGACTACTTGCGACCTACGCTAAGGGAACGAGCGTCGTGATTCGATCCGAACCAGGAAAGGTCTGGTTCGACAAATTTAGTCTCACCAGCACAGGGGAGCGATAAAGATGAGTGCTTACAGCGAGCGCCATTTTGTCCAAGCGTTGGTCCCCCTCCTGATCAGCCGGCTCGCGGATCCGTTCTCACCGAGCGAGGCAAACATGCTTAAGGTGGCCAAGTCCGCCCGTCACTGGGCCGAACTTCTGGTTAATCTACGTGTGGATCCTGAGTGGCAGCACTTCGTGCTGGACCAGGACGGGCCGGCATGGAACGAATCGGCAGATACCGACTAGCATTCATGCCGAGGGGACGGGAATGAAGCAGCGTTCCGAAGCCTGGTACAAGGCGCGCGCCGGCAGGATCACCGGTTCCCGCTTCGCCCGTGCCATGGCTTCCAAGCACTCGAGCACTTACCGCAGTCTGATTGATGAACTTGTCCAAGAGCGTCGAACCGGACGCAGCCTTGACGGCGGGTACATCAACGCCGCGATGCAATGGGGGATGGACCACGAGAGCAATGCCCGCCAATGGTATGGGCGATCGCGCGGTTGTCATGTTGCAGAGGCCGGCTTCGTGGTGCATCCGGAGCACGACTTCGTCGGCATTTCACCTGATGGCCTCGTCTCCGATGACGGCCTGATCGAGATCAAGTGCCCGCAGATCAAGACATTCCGCCAAGTGATGGATACGCGCCAGATGCCTTCGCGCTACCGCTGGCAGGTACAGGGTCAGCTGTGGGTATGCCGGCGCCAGTGGCTGGATTTCGTGTGCTTCTACCCACCCGGCCAAGGCATTGTCATTCGTATCTTTCAGGACGAACGCGACTTCGACCAATTGGACGCACGTTGTCGCGAGGTCAATCGGGAGGTTGAGCGCAGGGTGGGACCGTGGCGGCCAGCGACGACAATCACTCCCGCCATTACCCGTTGGCCCCCACCGCCCCCGCGACAGGAGGCGCCGATCCTGCCAAAGGCATGGGTTTCCCGCTCGTCGGAAGGCCCCCGTATGACTGGGTCGCGCAGCATGCCAGGGTGGGCATGGCTGCTCTTGACCATGGTCGGATTAGGCTTGTTGAGAGCACTGCTCCGTTAGGGGCGGGACTGTAGGTATGGGGATCTGGGACACCATCACCAAGTTGGCCGACACGCTCCTCGGAGAGGGCGGAAAGTCTGTGCGACCAAGGGACATATCGCGCCCTCTCTCTGTTGCCTCGCCATCACCCCCAGGCCGACGAGACAAATTCACTTCGGAGCCGGATGCGCTGTCCGAGGTGGAGGTACTGCCCGAGTACCAGTTCATCCTTGAAGCGGTGAAGGCCGGTTGCCCTGCCATCTTCGTGACAGGCAAGGCAGGCACCGGCAAATCTACCCTGATCCATTGGCTGCGCAGTCAGCTGGACTCGTGCGCTGTGCTTGCCCCAACAGCCGTGGCTGCGGCCAACGTCCAAGGCGACACCATCCACTCCTTCTTTGGCCTACCGCCGCGATTGATCGACCCCGCCGAAAAGCACTCTACGACTACCAAGGTTCGGCTCGTGCTGGAGAACATCAATTGCCTGGTCGTGGACGAAGTCTCGATGGTGTTGCCGAATTTGGTCGACACCATGAGCAATATTCTGCGTAGCGCGCGCGGGAATAGCCTGCCATTTGGTGGCGTCCCCGTGATCTTTGTCGGCGATCTGCTGCAGCTGCCCCCAGTGGTCAGTACACCTGAAGAGTCGGTGTACTTCAGTCACCGATACCCGACGCCCTACTTCTTCTCGGCTGACATCTTCAAGGAACAAAAGATCATTCCTGTCGTGCTGACTAAGGTCCGCCGCCAGGCCGACGAAACCTTCATCGACGCGCTAAACCGGATCCGTCTGAATGACGATTGCCGGGACGCGGTGGCTCAGTTCAACAGGCACTGCTATCGAGACAAGCCCTCCGGCTCACCTGCTGGCGTGTACCTAGTACCGACAAACCAGGCCGCACGAACCCTCAACATGCGCGAGTTGGACACGCTGCCTGAGCCGGTTCGCTTATATGTGGCGGAAATCAGCGGCAACGTTTCCACCAACCGCTGGAAGCTACCGGTGTCGGACCGCCTTGAGCTCAAGGTAGGAGCCAAGACGATCTTTCTAAAGAACCGCAAGCCCCACTGGATCAACGGCGACATCGGCACCGTGGTGGAGCTCGACGACGACCTGATCCACATTCGGAAGGA
This sequence comes from Lysobacter sp. MMG2, assembly GCF_016735495.2. GTDB lineage: Bacteria > Pseudomonadota > Gammaproteobacteria > Xanthomonadales > Xanthomonadaceae > Lysobacter_J. The sequence goes on along the minus strand of NZ_JAERQY020000003.1, from coordinate 15,078 downwards.
CCAGTCGGACAATGTGGTCGCTGTCGGACGCGAGACCTGGCACAAATACAAGTATGCCTACGACTATCAGACCCGCCGCGTCGAAGCCGAAATTGTCGGGGAGTTTAGGCAGTTTCCCCTTGCCCTGGGTTGGGCGATCACCATCCACAAGTCGCAGGGCCTGACCTTGGACAATCTGACCCTGGACCTCGGGGGCGGCGCATTCGCCGAGGGGCAGACCTACGTAGCCCTCTCACGCTCGCGCACGCTGGATGGCATCAGGCTAGTCCGTCCCATCGCAATGCGCGACGTGCGGACAGACCCTGTAGTCCTGGCGTTCTATCGGGATCTGGGTATCGACCGCTGATCCCCCATTTCTCCTGCAGCGTCCATAGCGATCCCGCGTAGTCCAAAGCGATCCAGGCTGTCGGTACTCCTTCTTCCGCTGGGGGGCGCCGATGCGGTCGGAGGAACCATCTCGCAACACGGTGGAACTAAGTTGGAGTGGGGGAGGAACCAAGATGGCCCGGGGCTGCGAGTCCATGGGCGTCCGACGCCCGTCCCGGCTCTACTCGCGCGTGGCGCGGGAATTCCCGCCAAGGCCTACACGTCCTTTTCCAATTGTTCGATCGCCCGCATCGTGGGGCCATCCTCGAACACAGCGGGAAATGACGATATGAACAACCTCCGTGTGATCCGCATGCGCTTCATGCCCGACCGGGTCGGCGTGTGCAGGTCGATGATCTACGAATTCTTGAACGAGCGCTCCCCGCGATATGACCCCAGCTTCCCGCGGCCCATCAAGATGAGTGCCAACTGCGTGGGCTGGATCGAGTCCGAGGTCGAAGAGTGGATCCGTGCCCGAATGAGTCAGCGGGCCGAAGCGACGCACTAACCTGGCCCGCTGCGGCCGAAGCCGAAATCAGGAGAACCTCGGACATTGCCTAGTGCGCGTTCCGGGAAATCTACCCCTTGGGCGCCTCCGCGAATTTGGGTTCGTATGGTTTCTATAAGACCCATGTCTTTGCTGTGGCTTTACCCAGCCCCATTTGCCCTGCTCTCCGACTCCAGTTGGGAGCTGACGACAGACTTATCCTCGAGCCCCCATGCAAGACAAAGACAACCTCCTCCAGAGGCACTGGACAGCCTCGACGCCCAGTTGGACCGGCAAGCGCTGGCTGATTACCCACGAACACGATAGTCCCCGCATTCTCATGGAGGTGGATCGGCTGATGGCCGATCTTGCCAAGAACCGCAAGGACCTGTTCTGGCGTGGGCACCGCCGCAGAGGCGGTGAGCAAGTGGAAGCATGCCCACTGGGGCGCCGTCTGGAGCGTTGTGCCGGCAGCTTTGATCCCGGCACACTTCGCTCTTGCTTGGCCCGCCATACATTCAGCCCCTACTTCCAATTGTTGGAGCGGAACCTGGACACCTGTCCGATCCGGTGGGAAGGACTGTGTCCAGAGAACCTGGATGCGCTGAACCAGTGGATTGATGAGCTGCGCCGACAGGTGCGTAGCGAGCCTTTCAGCAAACGAGTGGCCGATCATGAGCGTGCTGCTCGCAAGAATGCCGCGAGCCTTCGGCAGTACTTGGATGGCCTATTCGACCGCTACGCTAAGATGCTGGTGGTGCGCTTAGATGTTGGATACCGGCACGATCCTGCGGAGCCCGCCGTCATCGTGACCGACGCGCAGGCTAAGGAAGATCTCACCCAGATGCTGGGGCATATCCGAAAGCTCCCCGGCCAAGTGGGCTACGTGTGGAAGCGTGAATACGGCGCAATCAAGGGACACCATACCCACCTCATGGTTCTGTTCAACGGCCATCAGGTCCGCGAAGGGATCAGCTGGGGAAAGCTTTTGGGCCAGAAGTGGCAGGCAATCACTGAGCGGGGCGTGTACTGGAACTGCAATGCCCATGCCGACGCGTACCGGTTACGTGGGTGCCTAGGGATCGGGCTGATCCACCATGCCGATGTCCGGTTGCGCCAGGGCCTGGAGCAGGCGGCCATGTATCTGGCCAAGGTGGACTACTACGCCCGACTGGTTGGGCCAGAGATCGGTCGCGTGTTCGGCAAGGGTGTCCTGCCCGGAAGACACAGCGGGCGAGGACGTCCTCGCCAGACGTCTCCTGCCCAGATGCCCGTTGCTGATGATCCTGGGGAGCAGGGCGCTTTGCAGACTTAACGTCGCCGCGTCCGACGTGCGGCTACTCCGCGAGGGCAACTTTGCGGGGGGCGTCCCGGTCCGACTCTGCTTGCGACGCGATGAAACTCGGCGCGGATTTCATTGTCGCGCGAGCTCGCCTTCCTCTGTTGTTGACTGCATCGCTTCAGAAACTGCTCCAGACTCGTACTCCGGCTGTCACGGGACTCGTCGCAGAAGGCCTTCAGTGGGGCGGTGATAGCTTCCCTGGCATGCTTGAGGTCCGGGAAGTGCTTGTCGGGGAACGTCCGAAGCAGCTCCAGAATCTTCTCTTTAAGCGAGTCAAATTTGGCGCTGCGTGTTAGACCGCCAGCTTTTCCCGACTCCATCGCGTAGGTCGGACCAAGTACTAGTCCGAGATAGAGGCTGGCTTGCGCCAGGGAGGGCCAGCTGCGCGCAGGACTGGCCGCGTCATGTGCCTGGGCCGCTTCGATCCAGTAACCCAGAGCCACATCGATCAGGTCATCAAGGGCGAAATCTTCCGCTTGAAGGTGGAACTGCGCATACACACTGACGGGGAGTCCTTGCATGAAGCGTTGCCGCGCTCTGGTAAGCCACTCGCACAAAGCCTGCGTTGAGGTGCAGTCGAACCGGGCCATCTTGACCAGAATGATCTGGTAGAGCGCGCCTTCCAAGCTTCGGAGCAGGCAAGGCGGATCCTGCGTGGACTTGTACCAGCTCGCCAGATAAAGCCCCGATGCTGCTTCATGGTCGATTGAGGCGTCGCGCGCCATAGGAGCTAGGCCAGACAGAGTGGCCCATGGCACTCGTTCAATCAGGCCAAGTGCCTGCGGTGGATGCGCTCCGCACTCGTGAGGGCAGGGCGCACAAGGGCTGGTGAAGAGGCGGGCGCCGGTTGGCTGTGTCATGGCAGAGGGCGGCAGGCCGGCTGTGGATGTGGATTAAGAAGCGGACGGAGGCAAGGCCGGCGAGCAAGATTGTTACGGAGCACTCTCGCTAGTTGCCCGCCGGCAATCGATGATAAGTCTTCGGGGCAACGCACGAAGATCTAGTGCGGGCGCCACCGGTGCCGCGCGTCAATAATCGCGCCGGAGCAGTCCGCCTTGCGCAACGCTGTCCTGGCGCCAGGAATAGGACGAGCGTTTGCCGGTGGACATCAAGAAGAGGTGCTCGATAGATTCCGCGCTGGGCAACGCTTCGTCTCCACGTATCGACGTGCGAGGCTATCAGCCTGCCGGATCCGGGGCCCAGCGAAATGTCCAATGCAGTCCAATCGAATCCGACCTCTGCCGATCAAAAAGTGAGTCAAAAGGTGAGTCATTGCTAGATGCTTTGTTCCAAAGTTCTTGCTATAGCAATGGGATGCGTGAGTTATTCGAGGGCTGGTGGGCCACCAGTAGTTGCATGACGTTGGCGAGTGTTGCGGGATCCGTCAAAGATTGTCGTTTTGCGCCAATCAATGGTGGACGTTCGCGGAGTTTGTCGCTCCGATGCGGCTGTACGGTGGATCAAGCATCCACCAAGAGAGGCATCTTTACCTGCACTTGAATACACGTGAGTGGAGCCTGACCCTGCTGGTTGCGGCATTCTACCTGACGTCGCTCGCGCTCGTAGCCAAGTTCATGTAAAGGTCCGCTAATGGCCGTTAGCGGGCATCCCTCTGGTCCACTCCGTCGCCGGCGGTGCTAAGGTCCGCTTCCAACCCGAGGCGGCCATTACGGATCCCGTTACCGATGCTCCTCACCGTTACAGCTGATCGGGATAGCGTTTGCGCGGGGGACGATGTCCTATCGCACGAAGCCACTTTCTCCGTGGCCTCTTCTTTCAATGTGCTGGAAATGCTGGCTATGGCATGGCGGGTTTGCCCTCTCGCGGGTACCGCGGGTGGCCAAGCCACGTGGCTCATCGATGTCGCGGGTCGTGCGAGTCCAATTGGGGTCATGGCGCAACAGTGGGACCTCCCTCAACTTCTGATCCCTCTTGAAACGAGTGTGGGAGATATCTTCAGGGGAGCGGAGAAGCCGGCCGTGTACTTCCGCTACTGGTGCCAGAGCGACCCAGCCAGCGTCCTCGAGGCCATCCGCGCCGATGGTCCAATGCCAGCTAGGTACTCGTGATCAGTACAGACAGAGTTCTGAGCTGATGGCCCATTGCAGATCGGCGCCGCTTGGCTAAGTCTTCGCTTCTATCCGTTAGCGGATCCTCGGCCGGACAGTTCCTCTGCAGCGATGCTAATGTCCGCTTTCGACCCAAAGCGGACATGGGATGGCGGAGATGAAACTGGTATGAGAGCCCTTCGGGTGTTGGCCCATGGCAATTATCTCGTAGCGCTCCTTACTGGAATGATTGCCCTCTATCTGCTCACCATGCCGCTGCATCCCGCAATCGGCGACGCGCATGCGGGCCTGCTGGCAGCGTTTTCCGGTCTATTCCTCCTTCCTCTTCCGCTTGCGGCATTCGTAACAGGACGATTGATTCGGCGGAAATCGCGCGCGGCGTGGCCGATGCAATTCATCGTCGTTGGCCTCCTGGTCGCGCTGGCGGTCCTGCTCGCTTCGTAGGCGTAACCGCATCCGGGTGTTCCTGCATGTCACCGCGACGTCCGCTCCTGGCCGTTAGCGGACATTGAGGCAGGTTGGCCGCTCGCACAGGTGCTAATGTCTGGTCTCGACCCGGGGAGGTCGAATCGCAAGGGGGCGGGCATGAGGTGGGCAATTCAATTGGCCGCGTTAGCGTTCTGCGGTGCGCTGTGTGCACAGGCAGCCGCTCAGCGGCCTTACGGTGCAATGGTAGTGGGCGGCATCGAGCCGGTCCGGATCGACGGTCAGCAGTACTTCTTCGGCTACAGCTTTCGCATGGATCAGGTTCTGACGCCCCTCTTTGCGGATGCGGAGTCGGCGGCCGCCTATGCGACCACCCATCTCGCGCAGCTCGATGGTCGCAAGGACAAGGCGTTCTGGTTGGCGCAGGCGCGCGAAACGCTGGACGACCCCCAGTTGTCCGACCGCGACGGCACGGTCCTCGACCTCAGTGGCTTTCGGCGCGACCTCGCCTCACTTCGAAGCGATCCAAGGACGCTGCGGGCACTCCCCGGCGTGGATGCCCCCGCGTACCTGATTTACTTGCTGGAAATGAACTGCAAGTGGCCGGATGAACCCCAGCCGGCTCGCGTCACCGCTGCCGCAAGACGCCTTGGCCTCGACATGGACGACACGAGCGGATGGCTGGAGTACGCCACGTACTACTTGACGGGGCGGGAAGCGATACCGCGAAGGGCGTCGTTCAACGACGCCGCGTCCGTCTACCTGTGGTATCTGGACACGCTGCTCGTCCATCAGCGATACGACTGGTCGAAAGAGCTGGGGCTGCGTTCCTGATCTGGTGGGCACGCTGATCTGGCCAAAGCGCGCGCAGCCTGGTTCGCGAAGCGAACCCAAGTTGGATGCGATGAAAGCGAGGTAGCCATCGTAGTTCGGGTAACCAAAGCACACCCGGGTCCTCGTTCGGTGGCAGGTGCTAATGTCCGCTTTCGACCCGAAGCGGACGTTCCCCAGGAAACTGCACGACATGCAATCGTTTGAGGTATGGGAACCGCTTCCCGATGCGCCGGATTTCCTTCACGGAGCCTGGGTGCTGCACCTTGGAACGAATCATCTTCTGGTCGTTTGCGACGGGCATTTCCGCAATGGCAAATGCCCAGTGCTTGTGTTCGGGCCTGTCGAATCCATCCAGATACACGACGACACCCTGCCAACGTGGGATCCGCAACTTGCGGCGACTCAACCTGGCGGCAGACCGTTTCTGAAAGTGGCTAACTCTGCTTGGGCACAGAAGGTCGGAGCCTTTCGCGGTCCGCTCTCCCACTACTGCATTCTTTCTGGAGACTGCTGCGTGGAGCTGCTCTCCGAGCATTCGCCCCAAGTTCGCTGGACGACTGCAGCAGAAATCGAGTCCCTGTTTGGCGCCGGTCTCGACCTTGGTGGAGGCTGAAGGCGAGTTCTGGCCTCGGCGAATGTCTGCTTCTGGCCGATATCGGACGGTCGACCGGACGAGTCGGCGCAGGCGGTGCTAATGTCCGCTTCGACCCAATTCAGTCGTCGGCTCACATTCCAAGGTGATCGTATGAGGAAGTTGGCTATCGCAATTCTTGCTCTGAGCATTACAGGCCAAGTGAATGCAGAATGTCCCGTCGCTTCAGATGCGAAATTGGCAAAGCTCATCTCTCAGAGCGGCGGGATCAACGACCCCAAACTTTCTGGAATTTGTACTCGCGTAAGGCACGAGGGCCTGACATTCCTGGTACTTGGCGACTATGGTGTCCAGAACGGCGCTTCGTACGCGTGGGTGAACGTCCTGCTCGCGGATCAAGAGCTAGGGTTGGCCTCTTCATCGCATGTCGCTACTGCCACCCAGCAATCAGAAATCGCTAATTTGCAAGAGGCTGAGCGACTCTTCCTCAAAGCCATCTCTGCCGCAGTAGGTGGCTTCATGTACGAAGACGCGATTTCCAAACTCAGGCAATCAAAGTCAAAGCTCGAAGGGACGCCCGCCCCGAAGTCGTGACTTGAGGCCCTCGCCCATAAGGCCTAGCAATCATTCAAGCCGAACCCGCTTTCGCGGGTTGGCCCAACTCAGCCACTCCGGCGATGTCTGCTATTGGCCGATAGCGGACGTTCGGGCAGGACGGCCGGTGGCCGGGCTGGTAATGTCCGCTTTCGACCCAGAGCGGTCATTGGCCAACGTCGCGGGATTGCTAGCGCCTCGACCTCATGCGAGCATCGCCCGGCCGGGAAGGGGTCCCGGCCTGCGGCTCCTACCAGGGGACAACACGGATGCGACCTCTTGTGATGGGCCTTGGGCCCGTGTGCCTAGCCTTGGCCGGCGGAATGGCACTCGTGTTGTCCGGCTGCGGAAACTACAACTACAAGCAGCCGGCACCTACCGAGCCGAATGCGAAGCTGAGCATCGCTTCCGACCAGAGCGGATTCATGAGTGCGCAGATGTTCAGCTCATTCGACGACGCTGAGTGCAAGACTCCTGGCTACGTCATGGCGGCATTCAACTTCAGCAAGGACAAGAACCAGACGCTACTGGTCCAGCCAGGCAAGCGATTGCATGTTCTCGCGACCTTCCAACGCACTTCGGGCGCTCGGCTGGCGGGGGAGCTGATCGAGGTAGGTTCCAGGTACTGCAACAACCTGATTTCCTTTACTCCTGAGCTTGGGCACACCTATTCCTTGAGGCAGACAACGTCCGAGGCGAAATGCCAGGTACTGCTCGTTGATATCGGCTCAGGTTCGCCTCCGCCGACATTCGAGGTCCTTGAAGTTCGCGGCAACTGCACACGGCGCATTTACTGATCCATGCCGGCCTGGCGAGCGGCAGGCACTGCCGTCGGCGGGCAGGGTGCTGAGATCGACTATCTCTAGTTCGAGGGAACGGATGACTTCTGCATCGAATCACAGGTCAATGCTGTCAGCCAAATGCCTTCTCATGGCGATGGCGCTTTCAACCATGCCGTCTTGTTCGGCCGAGCGCCGAGCTAGTAACTGCGATTCGCTTCTATCAGAGGTGGCTAAAGGAAACACGGGGCTCATTGCTGGAGGCCCTTCAGCAGACCTTTCGAGGAAGGTGGCAGCGCTTCGAGATGAGTGCAAAAGGTCTTTCGAGCGCGACTTCCAGCTCGCGGTCTACTCGACGAACACAGGGGATCCCGATCAGGCGATTTCACTGCTTCAGGGCATTGCGAGCAATGACCCGCAGACGGAGCCGAAGCGCCTTTCTGCTCTTTACTGGAGCCTCTACAGAACGTTCAGTCGGAGGGAAGAGCGGGGCATCGTGGCAGCCGACGCGCGGGCGAGATTTCCGGACAGTCCTTACACCCGCTTGATTGGGGGTGCAGAAGACTGCATCAAAGGCAAATGCGCCTCAGCATTGGCTGATCTTCAGTTCGCCGATTCGCAACTTCATGAGGTAGAAGGTCTTCAGTTTCTGGCATTCGCGTACGCGGCGAACGACGACTTCCGGAATGCAGAGAAGACGCTCGATCTCTTGCGGCGCGTCGCGGGTGATCGAACCATGACCGAACGCCTCGTGTACGTAAGCGTGGTGACCTACGTAAACATGGGGCGAGGCGCCGAGGCGAAGGGCATCTACACTCGCTTCCTCCAGCAGTTCCCTGCCTCGATCCAAGGGAATTTCATGCGCAAGTCGCGAGATGTGCTGACCCAATCCGGCCACCTGCCAGATCGGGGTTAAGGGGCGGAGGAGCGTCCGCTTTTTGGCCGATCGCGGACGGTCCGCGAGCCGGACCCGCGTCGGCGGTGAAAATGTCCGGTTTCGACCCGTAGCGGTCCATAGGGAGGCCGTAGATGAGGAGGTTACGGCACAGATCAGGTTCTGCCAGGCGTGGCGAACTGCTGCGCAGCACCCGTCTGCCAGGTAGGTGGTCCGATGATGCAACGCGGCCATAATCCACCGCTTTTGATACTGGGCACCTTCGGCGTGATGGTGTCGGTGTTGGTTGTAAGTGCGTCGACTCCCTATGTGCCGGCGCCGCAAACCTTCTTCAACCTGAGCATCGGTTGTTCCGCCCTCACATTCATTGGATTGCTCGTGGCTTCTGCCCTGTGGATGGGGTCTGATCGCGAGCCGCGAGGCTTTCGTTGGATCGCGTCAGCCTGGAGTCATGGCGAGCGCGGGCAAGTCGCGAAGGCGGTTTTGGTGTTTCCTGCAGCATCGGCTCTCCTTGGCAGCTTCATTGCAGCAGTGCTTGTGAGCGCGCCGAGCTATCCAACGGCCCTGCTCTCAACGGACAAGTCCTCCACTTCAGCAACCTGCATGTATTCAGGGCGAGACAAGGTGAGAGGAGCCTGGTCTCTCTTCCGTCTTCCATCTGGTGAGGAGTGGAAAGTCGCTGGACGCGGTAGCCTGTGTCCCAAGGTAACCCGCCTGTGTCAGCTGCACTATTTGGACGGCCAGTTTGGCGTGTATATCTCTGACATCAAGTGTGTCGGCGATGGCTAACAGTTCATGCGAACCGACCCCGCTCAGTAGATTGTTTGGCGCCAGACTGGAGCTTCCTTATGTCGCTATCTGAACTGCTAGGTGATCTGGCCGGATTGATCTCCCTAGCCACCACGGATGCCCCCGACGAGTATCCGGATTGGTTGCCGACTACCTATGATATTCATAAGAGTGAGATTCAGACGCTCTGGACAAGGGTCCGACCGCATTTGCGAAACAACGAAGAAGAAGAGCGTGTGCAACGTCAGCTAGAAGCGATGTTTGGCGCGTTTGAGGCGGGCAACAAGGAACTTGGTAGAAAGATCGCGTGGGATCTTTGGAATCTCCCCATCACGAGCTTGAAATGAGGCCAAGGCGCAGCGTTTCGCGTCCTCACGCGTAGATTGAATGTCCGCTTCTGGCCGATAGCGGGCATTGGGGCAGGGCTGAGGCGGGAACTCGGTGCTAAGGTCCGCTTCCGACCCGAAGCGGACGAAGCCGGGTTGTCGCATCACAAGGAAGCAGCGAGGAACGCGTGGAGCCGGCAGCACATCACAAGGAACTGGTGAGTCACCTGCGCACGCGCGCTACTGGCCATTTCAGCGCGGCGGCGTACCGCGACGAATATGGGCGCCGCCCAGTGCTGGTGGCGCAGTTTGGTCCGGAGCGCTCGCGTCTGTATACGACGGTGGGGGTTTGTGACAGGCGCCTTGACCTGCCATCCGGTCGGTACGAACTTGCCGCGTGCGGACAGCCCCGCTGGCTTCCGAATGCCCTCGTGAGTTCGGTCTACTGGTTGAACGAACGCTCAACCGATGACTGGCCCCTTGTCTGCGAGGACGTCGTCAGGCACAACGCGCGAAGCCCGTACCGGCACATGGCCTTCGTTCCGTCCGGCACGCATGTTGCGGTTTCGCATGGCTCTCCGGTGACGATGCTACTCGGGGTGCCAGTCACGGACAACGAAATCGGACTGTCGTTCGAGCACGCTTCGGAGAAGGTAGCAGCCGCGTTTCCGCCATGGTTGTTGTCGCACCCTTAGATCAATCACCACCTTCAAAACGTGAAGCATCGTTCAACAGCAAGGAAGCCAAGACATGGAGTTCGAACTTTCCTCGCCCCAGAAGGCCCTGCACGCGTTGGAACAGGCATATCGCGACAAGGACATGGACTCGGCCCTGCGATGCCGTGACTTCCGGCACGAGGCCGAACTGATGGCCCTCCATATGACCTGGGAAGGGGCCGGCGAGGCGTTCGACGAAACGACGCTTTCGCAACTGGCCGAGGTGCTGGAAGCCAAATGGAAGCAGGCCACTCCGCCAGATTTCGACGGCGTGATCTCGCGTGTGGCTGCGGTCGAACACCATGCCGGCAAGTTCCACATCGTGACCGAAGCGGGGCGCAGGGCCGATGGGGCCACCTATTCCCAACGAATCTTTATGTCGGAGCAGGATGGGCGGTGGGCCGTGCTGTGTCCTTCTTCCTTCTACGAGGCTAAACGGTCGAACCGCCCATGGTGGGCGTTCTGGCGAAAGCCATAGCCGCGCGACGTGCGGCAGGACGTGGGAATGGTCGGAGCGGTGCTAATGTCCGCTGCCGACCCAAAGCAGACATCCGGCGCGACGGGTAGCAAGGATCGCGAATGGCCCGATAGGGGAGGGGTAAGATGAGATTCGCCGCATGCGTCTTGGGGATCACGGCACTGTTTGCTGCAAGCATTACGGCGGCCGCTCCGCCAAGCGTCCTCAGCCCCGACGCACAGCGACACGTCACCCGTTTCAGCGATGCCTTGACGGCCCTTCGCGCGGGGGCGAGTGATAAACGCGCCAACTTGCACGCCAATCGTGCGCTGGAGTTACTCGTGAAAGACACCTCCGTGTCAGGCGACGAGGCGCTGGCTGCCCTGGCTGGACACTATCTTGGCGAATCAACGGAACCAGAATGCGAGATCCTTGCGCGGGGTTCGAGGATGCTGCCCGTCCTGATTCGGTTCACACGGAACCCTCCGACGGTACATTTGCCTGCTTCCCCGGTGCATAGCCGGCCTGAACTCATCAATCAGATCAACCACGCCGAGCGGTGTGAGTAGGTCGTGGTGTCGAATATTCGCTTGGGGCCGATAGCGGACATTGGGTGCAGGCCAACCAGGAACTAAGGGATGAGGTTCATTTGATGTGGGACTGGACTCGTTTCGCGGCAGTGGGCCTCATGGCCGTCCTTCTTGCGCCGCCGGCGGGGGCGTGTTCGATCGTGGGCGGCTTTGTTGGGTATGAGCCAGGTAAACCCGGAACACAGGAGCGCGAGCTGTCACCGCCTTGGGAACCTGTGCCGAGGCCCCTCGTTCGCGTTGCGTCTGTCGAGAATCCAAAGTCTGACGTTCCGGGGCGATGCGACTCGTACACGTATGCCTTCATCGAGGTATCGGTACCGGAAGGAAGCGTCTTCTCGGTCGCGGACCTGGGATTCGTTTTCCGTTCCCCGGACACGCAGGCCCCATTTCTTTCGTTTCCGAACATCCCGATTTCCTCGAAGACGATCAGCGAGGATGGCGCGACGATGCGTTTCAGATTCGGGTTCGAGTCTGGTGGAAGGTCCGTGCCTCTCGAAGTATTCGCAATGAACAAGGCGATGCAGGTTGGACCCTCTACGGTCGTTGTCGTCGAGCTACCGGCGTACCAACGAGTGTCCGCTTCTGGCCGATAGCGGACGTTCGACCGGGCTGGCCCGGCCGCCGGGGTGCTAATGTCCGCTTTCGACCCGAAGCGGACATTCGGATCGGGTTCCGTGGAGTGCCACTCCTGGACGAATTAGGCCCACGAAGCTGAAGCTCAGGAGCAGAAGATGGATGAACCGAAGCACGCGATCCCAGCGTGGGTCACTCGTGGCAAGACCATCAGGCAGCTGATTAGTGAGCTGCAGACCTTTGAGGATCAAGATATGGAGGTCCGGATCTCATTGGATTATGGCGATACTCACGCATGCATCAGCATGGTCGGCAAGCATGAGGGCCGATACTGCCTGCTCTTCAACGCAGAGAGCTATCACATGGGGGAGTGGCAGGCTTTTATGGACGCGCCCGGTGACGAAGCACAACAGACCTGACAGTTCTTCAGATACCAATGTCCGCTTCTGGCCTATAGCGGACATTGGGCCGGGCGGGGCGGTCGGACTGGTGCTAATGTCCGCTTCCGACCCAAAGCGGTCGTTCAAGGTGAGCCATATCACCAACCTCCAACGGTGAACGCCATGCGGGCGAGCGCAGCTATCGCGTTGATGCTTTCTGGCTGCTCGTTGGCCCTCGTGAACCAGCCTGCGCCTGCTGGCCACGCGCTTGTGCGGGTTGCTCGGTTGCCCTCCGGGGAGCCAGCCGTGGTACTGCGGTCCATACACTCCAAACATATGGTCCGTTCTCAGGACATCGATCCAGCTGACCAGATATCGCTAAGGCCGGGCACTTACATCGCTGACCTTGAATGCGGAAGACCCGGCGGTCGGATCTACCTCGATGCATTTCCCACGTTTCGGTTTACTGTTCAGGCCGATGCGACGTACGTCATCGATTGCTCGCCGAACGCAAATGACGACGGGTTCGTCCTTCGCAGCCACCCGGATAGTGCATCCGGCCAAGCCGTTGGGGGCTAGGCTGGTTCGTCGTCCAATGTCCGCTTTTGGCCGCTTTCGACCCAAAGCCGACATGGGCGATGCCGGACCAACAAACACCTCCAATTGAGCACTCATGAAGCCACAGATCTCCCGCGAAGCGATCCTCATGCATCCGCGTGCTCTCAGGGTCGCCGTCGTTTGCGGTGGGCCGTCGCCGGAAGCCAATGTGTCGCGCGCCTCCAGCCGGCAGGTTTTGGATGCATTAGCAAGTTTGGGGCACGTCATGGAACTCTTCGAGTATGGGCACTCAGTCATGTCTGCGTTGATTGAATTCGTGCCCGATGTTGTGTTTCCGGTAATGCATGGTGGACCTGGCGAGGACGGCACGTTCCAAGGCGCAATGGAGGTCCTATGCATTCCGTATGTAGGTAGCGGAGTTCTGGCAAGCAAGCTGGCGATGCAAAAGCCCTTGGCAAAACTCGTGTTTCGCGACGCTGGGCTCCCGGTTATCGAAGGGGGCGCGCTGAAGAACGAGTTGCGAGCTGCCGAAGATATCGTAAGGGCGCTCGGAGTTAATCTGGTTGCTAAACCATCTAGCGAAGGCTCTGGGCTTGGGGTCACGTTTTGTTCGTCAGTCGCGGATCTTGAAGCTGCAATCGCGGACGCACAGCTCTACGGCAGAGATCTTATGGTTGAACGCCGCATTGTCGGTATGGAAGTGACTGTCGGAGTGTTGGACACTCTAGACGGAAGCTATGCGTTTGCTCCAGTCGAGGTAGCAACGCCCGCGGGCTCTTGGTATGACTTCGAGCACCGGTACACGCCGGGGCTCAGTGACCACATCCTTCCGGCCAGATTGTCCACTGAAGTGCTTGCGGAACTGATGTCCGTCGCGGTCCGCGCGCATCGCGCGCTCGATTGCCGCGATCTTTCCCGGTCAGACTTCTTGGTAGATGAGCGGGGAGGGATCTTCCTCTTAGAGCTCAACTCGCTTCCTGGGATGACCGCGACAAGTCTCTATCCCGAGGGCGCTTTTCACGCGGGCATTTCATTTCCGGCGCTACTTGATCACCTGATTTGTCGAGCCCTCGCGCGAGGACCCGGCTAGGGGCTTGAGCTATCCCAACGACAGCGAGCGTCCGCTCGTGGCCGATGGCGGACATTTGGCGCGGAGACGCGGTGAGTCCGGTGCTAATGTCCGCTTTCGACCCAAAGCGGACATTCGAGTCCTTCCACTTTCGCGATGACGTCTTCATGAGCGAGTTGTCGATCATCAGGGATGGCGTGCTGGCGCGCTCACGCGTGTGGGAAATGGCTTCAGATGACCCGAAGGCTGCAGCGGAAGTCGCTCACCGCATACGGCATCCCTGGTACCGATGCCAGGCTCTGGCGCGGGCAGCAGAGTTTTCCAGCGGTCCTATCCGTTACAAGCTCCTCGAAGCGGCATTCTCGGCCGCAAAGGAGCAGAGTGAGCAAAATCGGATCGTGACCGTCTCGTCCTGGCCGCTGCGTGTGCTGGCAGACCTTTCTTCCGAGAGGGCGGCGCAGGTGGCTCGCCTCCTTGTCGATGTCGCGGAGACCGAACCACACAACCTGCGTAGGGCTCACGCGCTGCAAGCGCTCGCCAACGCCGTCGCAGGGCATCCCGCGCTTCTCTCCCTGATCGTCCCTGCGCTCGCTTCCGCCATTCTTGGTGGAGGCGGGCCACGTATCGATCGCGTCATCCGCGATACATTCGAGCTGGTTCGCGTCAGCAATCCCGAGTTGCTTCGACCACTGGCGGATCACCATAAGTCGAACCGGCAGCAGGAAAGGCTGGTCGCCTCGCTAGTTGGGGCGGGCCCGCGCAGGCGGTGCTAACGTCCGCTTACGACCCAAAGCGGACGCTTGAAGGCATGGCTAATTTGTTCCTTTTCAAGGTCGACCATGCATTTCAACTGTCAGGACGCCCCGGCCCAGTTCTTGTTCCAGGCATTCCCGTAAGTCCCGATCTACCTGCCTTTGGCATGGGCGCGAAGATCCGCCTGATCTTGCCCACCGGCGAAAGCATTGATACTCAGATCGCAGGTGTCGAAATGGTCAACTACGGGTCGCGCCCAAGGCCGGAGCGAGTTTCTGCTCCCATCGCCCTGCCGCCTGAGATCTCAAAAGACCGGGTGCCACAGGGCACAGAGGTATATCTGGTGTTGAGTTGAGAGCGAACGTCCGCTCCTGGCCGTTAGCAATGGGATGGACTCCTCCTCACCAGCGCACTCATCGAGTGCCAGACTGAGTTTGCGAGCACAGTCGCGGCTTAGAGGAGTCCACCATGAACGAGCTTATT
>NZ_JAERQY020000002.1 GCF_016735495.2 Lysobacter sp. MMG2 | reverse complement strand
GAAACGCACATGCGCCGATGGTAGTGTGGCTTAAGCCATGCAAGAGTAGGTCATCGCCAGGGGCTTTACCCCAGAAGGCCGGTCCAACAGGACCGGCCTTCTTCTTTTTGCGCGGGCGAAAATTAGATCACGCGGGGCGCACAAACAGACACCGGCCGAAACCTCTGCGGTAGCGCCGCGTTATCCCTCCCCTCAAAACAGCGAACCGGACCCTTCTGGAGTTTCCGAATCCTCGCCCGCCCCACGCGCCCAGCCTCCCGCGCCGTAAGGGCCCGGCGACCGCGCTGCCGGCTTGGCGGCGCGAGTCTGCGCCTGGCGGTGCGCCGCTTCGGCCATCACCTTGAACTGGCGTTCGCGCTGCAGCCACAGTTCCTCGGCAGTGTCGGCAGGTTTGCGCACCGCCACGTCCTCTTCCAGCCCCGTTTCCGGGATCTTGGAGAAGGGAATCCGCATCGGCGCCGCGTCCTGCTCCAGCGCTTCCTGCATCGCCCCGAAGTAGAGCGTGTTGTTGCCATAACGTTGATTGATCGAATCCAGCGCGGCGCTGATCGCCTTGGCTCGCCCGCGTGACGCCATCAGCTCCTGGGTAATGCTGCCCACGGGCTCCAGTTGGGTCAGCGTCACGGCCACCGATAGAGGCGGATTGCGCTTCGGATTCCAGCGCCGCTGCCGGCTGTCGGATTCGAGCGATGCCAGTTCGTCGCCCAGCAGGCGCAGCAGTGCCGGCGTATCGTCCAGCGGGGCGAACGCAAGGTCGCGTTCGAAGCGGGCATCCGCGCCGACGAAGCGGATCCGTATCGACATGCCGCCGGCCAAGTGCCCTTCATGCCTTAGCCGCATCGCCGCCTTGGCGAGAAGCTTGAACAGCACCGCGCGCGCTCCTTCGAAGCTGCGCAACTCCGGCCCCAGAACGTGCGAGTGCCCGAGCGAGCCGCGTTTTTCGCTTCGCCCCGGCAGTTCATGGCCGCGAAGTTGCAGCCAGTAGCGTTCGCCCTCGATGCTTCCCCAGGCGGTGCGCAGTTGCTGGCGCGAGGCCGCGCATAGCTGTTCCGCGGTCTGGATGCCGGCCCGACGCAGGCGTTGCTCCACCGCCGGACCGATCCCGCAGAAGTCGCGCAGGTCCAGCGCATGCAGCGCATGAGGAAGGTCCTCTGCCTCCAGCACGGTCAAGCCGTCCGGCTTGCGCATGTCCGAAGCGGTCTTGGCGAGGAAACGGTTGGGCGCGATGCCGATCGAGCAACGGATCGCGGGACTCAGGCCCTCGTCGACGAAGCGCTGCTTGATTCGCTGCGCAATCGCTTCGGCATTTGAGCGCTCGCGCTCGCGACCGATCAACCAGCACGGCACCTCATCGATCGACTCGGCCTTTCCGTGAGGAATGCAGTCTTCGATCGCCGCCATCAGCCGGTGATGCATGGCGATGTAACGCGCGGGCCGTGCCTCGCGCAGCACCAGGTCGGGGCACAGCTCCAGCGCCTCCCAGACGGGCGTTCCCGTCTTCACGCCGAAGGCCTTGGCCTCGTAACTGGCGGCGATGGCGCAGGTGGTGGCCGACATCACCGGCACGACGGCCACCGGACGCCCCAGCAATGCCGGCTCGTCGTACTGCTCCACCGAAGCGAAGTACGAGTTGAAGTCGACGAAGAGGCAGCGCAGGGTCATGTCGGGCCGGGCCGGTCGATCGGACCAGGAAAGTGTCGCCCCGCGGTGTCGCCGCGGGGCATGCGATGCGATGGTCGGCCGAGCGGATCTCAGTAGACGAGACTCGCAACCCCGGAGATCTTCGAAATCACAGGACCGTCGGCGGCTCTCCGCCCACGATCACCACGTCGGCCGGCCGACGCGCGAACAGGCCCACGCTGACCACGCCGGGAATCTGATTGATGGCCTGCTCCAGTGCGACCGGATCGACGATCGACAGACCATGGATGTCCAGGATGACGTTGCCGTTGTCGGTGATCACGCCGGTGCCGTCCGCATTCTGGCGCCATACCGGCTGTGCACGCGTCATGGCCTGGATTTCGCGCGCGACCAGACTGCGCGCCATCGGGATGACTTCCACCGGCAGCGGGAACTTGCCCAGCACGTCCACGCGTTTGCTCGGGTCGACGATGCACACGAAGGTGCGACTGGCCTCGGCAATGATCTTCTCGCGCGTGAGCGCCGCGCCGCCGCCCTTGATCAGACGCTTGTGGGGATCGCACTCATCGGCGCCGTCGACATACAGCGACAGCGTGCCGGTGGCGTTGAGGTCGAGCACTTCGATGCCGTGCGCGCGCAGGCGTTGCGTGCTCTGTTCCGAGCTCGAGACCGCGCCCTTGATGCGGTCCTTCACGCGCGCCAGCGCGTCGATGAAGAAGGCGACGGTGGACCCGGTGCCGACACCGACGATCATGCCGTCCTCGACGTACTCGATGGCTTTCTCGCCGGCCAGGCGCTTGGCTTCGCTCATGTGGTGTTTGCTTCGATGAGGGGGATTCGGGGAGCGCGTCGCGTCCGCGCGCGCAGCGTCATTCGAGGGAAAGCAGGTACTTCCACTGCGCCGACGACACGGGCAGCACCGACAGGCGATTGCCCCGCCGGATCAGCGCGAAATCCTCGCCGAGCTTGTCAGCATGCAGCTTCAGTTCGTCCAGCGTGATCGTGCGCTTGAGCTTGCGGTCGAACGCGACGTCCACCAGGAACCAGCGCGGTTCCTCGCGCGAGCTCTTGGCGTCGTAGTAGTCGGATTTCGGATCGAACTGCGTCGCGTCCGGGTAAGCCTTACTCGCCACCGTCGCCGTGCCGACGATGCCGGGCACGTCGGTGTTGGAGTGGTAAAACAGCACGCCGTCGCCGACCTGCATGCCGTCGCGCATGAAATTGCGCGCCTGGTAGTTACGCACGCCGTTCCACGGCTCGGTGCCGACACGTTGCAGATCGTCGATGGAGAACGTGTCCGGTTCGGACTTCATCAGCCAGTAGCGGCGGCGGGCGCTCATGCGGGGCTCCTGCAGTCGAGCGTGGTCGATCCGGTGCAGACCGCATCCAGGGCTACGTCCCAGTCGGCGCGGTCGAGTGCGTCGACGCGCTGCACGTCGAACGCGGCTCCCACCAGCCACGGTGGTGCGGCGTGCTGGTGGCGGAAGGCGAAACTTCGATCGTACCAACCGCCGCCCATGCCGAGCCTGTGCCCGCGTTCATCGAACGCCACCAACGGTGCCACGACGAGGCTCATCTGCTCCGGCTCCAGCAGTGACGTTTCGGCGATATCGGGCTCCGGAATGCCGTGGCGGTTGCTGACCAGGGGATCGCCCGGACGCCAGGGTGCGAAGCGCAGGCGGCCGTCCTCGCTGAGCACCGGCAGGCAGTAGATGCATTCGCGCGGCAGGCGAAGCTGCCAGACGTGCAGCGCGATCTCGCCGTCCGTGGCCCAGTAGCCGGCGACGTAACCCGATGCGGGCGCGAAGGGCAGGGCCAGCAGTTGTTGCGCGAGGCGTTCGGCGGCGGCGATGCGTTCCGCCGCGGGAAGCTCACGGCGGCGGTTGCGGAGTTCGCGGCGCAGCGCCGTGCGGTCGACCGTCATGCAGCGCGGAATCCTGTGGTGCGGCGGCATGGGGCCGGCCGGTGGACGGGAAACATCGGGTGGACGCGCGCTCGCGTCCTGCACAAAAAGTTCGGGCGCGAATCCGCGCCCGAGCTGGGTGGCGGCGTTTCCGCCGCGACCGTGAGATGGAAGTCCTCCGCCAATGACGATGCTTGCGAAACGACCTTGAACCCGGGGTTCAAGTGGGGACGCTTGGATGCCTTCGGGCTTCCCGCTACAAGGCGGACTTGCACTCCGGGCCTCCGTCGCGCCCCCGGTGTCGTCATTAAGGGGCAAGGCGAATGTTTGCGCACGCTGTCGCGCACAGCAGAGGACGAGGCGGAAGTATAGCGCGCTGACCTGTTCGTGCGTGCCCGCTCGTCGGTGCCGGCGATGGAATGATTCAGTGCGGAAACGCGTAGCGCCGTTCAGTGTTGCGATCAGCGCGTCGGCGCGTCGAACAGATCGTCCAGCCGACGGTGCAACGTGCTCAGCGTGCGCTCCAGCTCGCGGTCGCGCGCGGCCAGTTCGTCACGCAGCTGCTGCAGATCGTGTGCGAGATTCAATGCCGCCAGCACCGCGACGCGATCGAGCGCCGCCATGCGGTTATTGCCGCGGACTTCGCGCATCTTGCTGTCGAGCAGCTTCGCCGCCGACTGCAGGCTGTCGCGTTCGCCGGGCTCGCAACCCACGGTGTACTCGCGGTCGAGCAGGCGGATGCTGACGACTTCGCTGGTGGTGCTCATGGCGTGCTCACGTGTGCTGTTCCAGCGACTTCAGCCGCGCGATCATCGCCTCGACCCGCGTGCGCGCCTGTTCGTTCTTGGCGAGCAGCGTGGAGCGTTCGCCCATCAGCTGTTCCTGTTGCTGGCGCAGGCTGCGGTTCTCCTCGTTGAGGCGACGCGCACGTTCGGCCAACTGCTCGACACGGTCGGCCAGCGACTGCAGTTGGGCGATCAGTTGGGCCTGTTCCATGGCGGGCACGATAGCAGGGCGGGGTGACGGGTCAAGGGCGCGCCCGGACGGGGCGGCGCGCCCGTTCACCCGGTCAGGAGACCGTGCCCACCGTCCCGCTGCCCACCGGCACCGAGTGCGGCGTCCAGGCGCGGATGAAGGACAGGCAGCTGGCGGCCTCCAGCGGGCGGGCGAGCCAATACCCCTGGATCTCGTCGCAGCCGCGCCCGCGCAGGAACTGCATCTGCGCCTCGGTCTCCACGCCCTCGGCGATCACGGTCAGGCCCAGCGAATGCGCCATCGCGATGACCGTGGTGGTGATGGCCTCGTCGTCGGCGTCGCGGGTGAGGTCGCCGATGAACTCCTTGTCGATCTTCAGCGTGTGGATCGGTAGGCGCTTGAGATAGGCCAGCGACGAATAGCCGGTGCCGAAGTCGTCGATGGCCAGGCCCACGCCCAGCGAACGCAGCGCGTCCAGCGTCGCCGAGGTCTGCCCGGCGTTGGCCATGATCACGCTTTCGGTCAGTTCCAGCTGGAGCATCTCCGGCGGCACGCCGCTCTCCACCAGTGCACGCGCGACCTGCTTGGGCAGGTTGCCGCGCAGCAGCTGCAGCGCCGACACGTTCACCGCCATCGTCAGCTGGTCCAGGCCGCGCAGGCGCCAGCCCTTGAGGACGCTGCACGCTTCGCGCAGGGCCCATTCGCCGATGTCCAGAATCTGCCCGCTTTCCTCCGCCAGCGGGATGAACTGCGCCGGCGAGATATCGCCCAATTCCGGACTGGTCCACCGCAGCAGCGCTTCCACGCCGGTGATGCGCGAATGGTCCAGCGACAGCTTCGGCTGGAAGACCAGGCGCAACTCGTTGCGATCGAGCACGCCGCGCAAGGCCGCGGAGATCGTCGCGCGACCGCGGATCTCCACGTCCATCGCCTCGGTATAGCGCATGAAGGTGCGACGGCCCGCGGCCTTGGCCTGGTACATCGCGGTGTCGGCATGCTTGAGCAGGTCCGTCGGCACCGTCGCGTGATCGGGGTACAGGCTGATGCCGATCGAGGGCGAAATGACGACGTCATGGCGCTGGTCCAGGTCCAGCGGCGCTTCGAACGCCGCCAGCACGTCGCGCGCGACCTGCTCGGAATGCTCGACGCTTTCCAGGTTCTCCAGCAGCACCGTGAACTCGTCGCCGCCCAGGCGCGCGACCGTGTGCTGCGCGCCCACCGCCTGTTGCAGGCGATGCGCGGCCGCGCGCAGGATGCGGTCGCCCGCAGCGTGGCCGAGCGAATCGTTGATGTCCTTGAAGCGGTCCAGGTCCAGGAACAGCATCGCGATGCGCGTGTTCTGCCGGCGCGCTTTCACGATCGCCCGCGACAGGCGTTCCGACAGCAGCGCGCGATTGGGCAGGCTGGTCAGCGTGTCGTAGTTGGCGAGGTAGCGCAGTTCCTGCTCGGCGCGCTTCTGGTCGGTGATGTCGCCCAGCACCGCGACGTAGTGGCCGTGCTGGCCGCCGGCATCGAGCACTTCGCTGCCCTGGAACCAGCACAGGAATTCGTCGCCGTTCTTGCGCTGCTGCCAGATCTCGCCGGACCAGCGGCCATTGCGGCGCAGTTCGCTGCGCACGTGCTGGTAGAACGCCGGGTCGTGCTGGTCGCTGTCCAGCAGTCGGGTCGGGCGGCCGATCACTTCCGCGTCGGTGTAGCCCGTCATGCGGGTGAAGGCGGGGTTGACCGAGACGAAGCGGAACTCGCGGTCGAACACCGCCACCGCTTCGATCATGCTGTTGAGCACCTGGCCGGCGATGCGGCGGTCGCGCTCGGCGCTGCGGCTGGCGGTGATGTCGCGCGCGGTGCCGGCCACGCGCAGGGCGCGGCCGGTGGCGTCGCGTTCCACCACGCGCCCGCGTGCGCGCATCCACACCCATTTGCCATCGGGTTCGCGCACGCGGTGTTCGGACAGGTACAGCGCCGACTCGCCGCGCAGATGCCGGCGCAGCTGCGCGATGGCATGCGGCAGGTCGTCCGGGTGGATCTGCAGGTTCGCTTCCACCAGCGTCTGCACGCCGAGGTCCGGTGTCACGGCCTGGTCGTCGGCGCGCGTGCGGCGCAGCACGCGACGTTCCAGGTCGTAGTCCCAGAACTGTTCGCCGGAAGCCCACAGCGCGAGCTTGAGGCGTTCGTCGCGTTCGCGGATCTGGGCGAAGTAGCCACGCTCGCGACGGCGATCCTGATGCCGGCGCCATGCCAGTCCGCCGATGAGCGCAAGCAACGCCAGCACGCCCGCGGCGATCACCAGCGGATGCCGCCACAGCGGCGGCGCGACGTAGACCGGGATCTCCAGCGTGCGTTCGTTCCAGACGCCATGGCGGTTGGTGGCCTGCGCGAGGAACGTGTAATGGCCGAACGGAAGGCGCGAATAGGTGACATCCTGCGCGGTGCCGTTGTCGATCCAGTCCTTCTCGAAGCCGTCCATGCGGTAGCGGTAGCGCGTGGCCGCGGTGGGCGCGAAATCCAGCGCGCCGATACGCAGGCGCAGCAGGCCGTCGCCTTCGTCCAGCTCCAGGTTCGGTGCCCGCCACAGCGATCGCGGATCGGCCTTCGCCTGGCTGCCCACCCACGCGCCCAGCAGGCGCAGCGGCGCCGTATAGCCGGATTCGGGCATGCGCCTGGGGTCGAACAGGTTGAGCCCGCGAACGCCCCCGAAGACCACCCGGCCATCGTTGAGCTGCGCGACCGAGCCGCCGTGGAACTCCAGGTCCTGCAGGCCGTCGGCGAGGCCGTAGTTGCGCGTGCGCTCGTTGTGGATGTCGTAGCTGATGATGCCCGCCTGCGTGCTCAACCACAGGCGCCCCGCGGGCGCTTCGGCGATGGCGAACACCACCGGCACCAGGCTGCTGCTGAGCGTGCCCGTGAGCGGGTGGGCGAAGCGCACGCGGCCGTCCTTCTCTTCCACCACGCGGCTCAGTCCGGCGTGCGTACCGACCCACAGCGAACCGTCGTGCGCCAGGTGCAGTGCGCGCACGCGGTTGCCGGGGAGGCTTTCCGCGTCGGTGTTGGAGTGGCGGAAATGACGCAGGCGTCCCGTCGCGGGATCGAGCACGTCCAGACCATCGCCGGTGCCGAACCACACGTGGCCGTGGCGGTCTTCGACGATGGCATGCACGACCGGATAACTCAGGCCGCTGGGGTCGTTCTCGCGATAGGCGTAGTGGGTCAGTTCACCACTGTCGGGACGGTAGCGATACACGCCGTAGCCATGGCTGCCGATCCACAACGTGCCGTCGCGGCCCAGGCTCAGCGTGCGCAGCGGCGTGCGGCCGAGTTCCGGCACCGGCATCGACCGCGCCGCGCGTCGCTGCGGGTCCAGGCGGAACAGGCCGGCGTCGGTCGCCACCCACAGGTCGTTCGGGTCGGCGGGGGCGAAGGCGGTGACGTGCGGCGAGCGTCCGTCTTCGGTGAGCAGCGCGCTCAGGTCCTCGAAGCGGTCTTCGTCCTGGGCGTAACGGAACAGACGTGCGTTGTCCGTGCCGAGCCACAGCGCGCCGTCCTGCCCCTGCACGACCGAACGGATGCTGTCGGCCGAAGCCGGGCTGTCCGGCCGGCGCGGGTGCTCCAGGTTGAACACGTAGCGGAACCGCGTGCCGCGCGGATCGGTGACGGCGATGCCGCGGAACTGGCCGCCGGTCCACAGCATGCCGCCGCGGTCGATCATCAGGGTGTTGATGGAGTCGTCCGGGAGACTGGCATCGATGCCCGGCTCCTCGCGCACCTCTTCGACCTGACCCGACACCGGGTCGAACCGGCGCAGGCCGTAGCCGTACACGGAGAACCACAGGTGCCGGTCCGGCGCCTGCGCGATCGCGCGCACCATCGGCACGGAGTCCTCCGCCCAGGCTTGCTGCGGCCAGGCGCGCACCAGCTCGCGGCCGTTGCTGTGCAGCCGGAACAGCCCGTCGCGACGGCCCAGCCAGAGCTGGCCGGCGCCGTCCTGGAACAGTGATGTCACCGCGTCGGCCGGGCCGATGCGTTCGGGCAGGCTGCCGTCGAGCCGGTACAGCCCCTGCGGGCCGCCCCACCAGGCCACGCCATCGCGCGTGACCAGCAGGCTCTGCCGGCTGGCGCTGCCCAGCACCTGCGTCTCCAGCGGCACGACGGTCTGGCGCTGCGTGGTCTGTGGGTCCAGCCGCTCCAGGCCGGCCATCGTCCCGACCCAGACCTGCCCGCGGTGCGGCAGCACGGCCATCACCTGGCGGTGCGGATGCGCGTTGCCCGACGCGCGGAAACGGCGGATCTGACCGTTGGCCAGGTCCAGCCGGCTGAGGTATTCGGAATAGGTGCCGACCCACAGCGCCTTGTCGCCGTCGAGCGCCAGCGCGGTGATGTGGCTGTCGGGCAGGCTCGCCGGGTCGCGCGGGTTGTGCCGGTAGGGCAGGTAGCGCTGGCCGTCGTAACGGTGCAGGCCGCCCTGCGTGGCCACCCAGACGTAGCCCTGGCTGTCCTGGGCGAGCGCGGTGACGGTGTTCTGGACCAATCCCCGATCGCTGCCCAGGCGGTCGAAGTAGAAATCCCGCGTGGCGGCGCCCGCCGTCCCGGCCAGGGCTGCCACGAGCACGAATGCCGACCCGGCCAGCCGGGCGGCGGAGAAGAAGGTCTGGCGATGCAACGAAACACCCCTTGGCAGCGTCTGCAGCGCTGCTGTGCGCAGTGTAGGCAGGCGTTCGCGCCGGCAACAACCATCGGGTTGTTACACTGCGGCCCGTCCCCCGCTTTCAACCCAGTTTCCAGTCCTCGTGTCCGAAATCGAACTGCCCGACGTGACCGCAATCGAGGCCGAGAGCCGCCAGCTGGCGCTCGCCGCTTCTCCCTATGAACTCCACGGCGGCCTGTGCGGCTGGCTGGCCGGCGGCGGTGCCTCGCTGCGGGAGTGGCCGGCCAAGGTGCTGGCCGACGACGCCCTGCCGACGCCGGCCCCCGGCACTGCGCTGGACGAACTGCGCCTGGCCAGCGCCGCGCAGCTGGCCGACCGCAGCTTCGACTTCGCCCTCCTGCTGCCCGACGCCGACGCCTCCCTGGCCGAGCGCAGCGGCGCGCTGTTCGAGTGGTGCCGCGGATTCCTGGGTGGCTTCGGACTGTCCGCCGGCGCCAAGCCGCGCCTGTCGGAAGAGAGCCGTGAAGCGCTCGGCGACCTGGCCAAGCTCGCCGCCGCGCAGGCGCAGAGCGACGGCGACGAGGAAGACGAGGAAGCGCTGGTGGAAATCGAAGAGTTCGTGCGCGTGGCCGTGCTGCTGCTGCACGGCGACTGCGCGCTGGCGGCGCAGCATCGGCAGAAGTTGAACTGACTTAGGTATTCGGGATTCGGGATTGGGGATTCGCAAGAGCGAAAGCATGAATGCCCCGCTTTTCCATCGAATCCCGAATCCCGAATCTCCAATCCCAAGTCAAATGCACAAAGCCCTCCGAATCCCCGACAAGGCCTACGCGAAGCGCCGCAAGCAGCTCATGCGCATGGCCGGCGACGACGCGATCGCGATCCTCCCGTCCGCGCCCGAACGCATCCGCAGCCGCGACACGCACTATCCGTACCGGCAGGATTCGGACCTGCTCTACCTCACCGGCTTTCCCGAGCCCGAAGCGGTGCTGGTGCTGGTGCCCGGCCGCAAACACGGCGAGGTGATCCTGTTCTGCCGCGAGCGCGATCCCGAGCGCGAAGGTTGGGACGGCCCGCGTTTCGGTCCGGAAGGCGCGGTGGAAGCATTCGGCCTCGACGACGCGTATCCCATCACCGACCTCGACGACATCCTGCCCGGCCTGCTCGAAGGCCGCTCGCGCGTGTACTACCACTTCGGGCGCGACCAGGAGTTCGACCTCAAGCTGATCGGCTGGCTCAACCGCGTGCGCGCGATGGTGCGCCAGGGCGCGCAGCCGCCGCACGAATTCCTCGAGCTGGGCCACTTGCTCGACGAACTGCGCCTGTTCAAGGACCGCGACGAACTGCGCCTGATGCAGCGCGCCGCCGACATCAGCGTGCTGGCGCACGAAGCGGCAATGCACGCCGCGCGACCGGGCGTGCACGAGTACCAGCTGCAGGCCGAAGTCGAACGCGTGTTCCGTGCGAACGACGCCGATCCGGCGTACAGCAGCATCGTCGGTGCGGGCGCCAACGCCTGCGTGCTGCACTACCGCGCCAACGGCGCGCAGGCGAAGGACGGCGAACTCGTCCTCATCGACGCCGGCGCCGAGTACCGCGGCTACGCGGCCGACATCACGCGTACGTTCCCGGTCAACGGCCGTTTCACGAAGGAACAGCGCGTGTTGCACGACCTCGTCGGCGAGGCGCAGGCCGCCGCGCTAGCGGTGGCTCGTCCGGGCATCCCGTACGAAGCCGGTCACGTTGCCGCAGTGGAAACGTTGACCGAAGGCCTGCTGCGCCTGGGCCTGCTCAAGGGCAAGCTGGAGAAGAATCTCGCCGACGGCAGCTACCGCCGTTTCTACCGGCACAAGACCGGCCACTGGCTCGGGCTCGACGTGCACGATGTGGGCGAGTACCGCCTCGACGGCGAATCGCGCCTGCTCGAACCGGGCATGGTCTTCACCATCGAACCGGGCCTGTACGTGTCGAGCGACGACACCACCGTCGATGCGAAATGGCGCGGCATCGGCATCCGAACGGAAGACGACGTGCTCGTGACGCGCGACGAACCCGAAGTGCTCACCAACGCGCTGGCGCGCAGCGCCGACGAAATCGAAGCATTGATGGCCGCGCGCGGCTGAGCTGCCCGTGTTCCCTCTCCCCTTGCGGGAGAGGGACAGGCCGCCGAAGGCGACCAGGGAGAGGGGGGGCGCGTCGCAGTAAACCGCACCGCGCAACCGCTTTGATCCGCATCAAACAGCCGCGTCCGCGGAAGCCTATGGTCGAACCATCACCGCCGTCGAACGCGGTGTCCGGTTCCCATAGGAGACAGACCATGCTCAAAGAAGTGGAAGGCGATCTGCTGCTGACGAACGCGCAGGTCATCGCACACGGCATCGCGCCGGAAGATCATTTCGACAGCGGACTGGCGCTGGCGCTGCGCGAACGGTGGCCGTCGATGGTGCGCGACTATCGCCACGCGATGCGCCGCGAGCCGCTGGAACCCGGCGACATCTGGGCGTGGAGCGGCGTGGACGAGGGCGGCCGGCGCATCGAGATCGTGAACCTGCTGACGCAGGACATGCATCGCGGCCATGCGGGCAAGGCGAGCCTGCTCAACGTCAGTCACTCGCTCAAGGCATTGGCGCGGCATGTGCGCGAAGAAGGCATCCGCAGCCTCGCGTTGCCGCGACTGGCGACCGGCGTGGGCGGCCTGGAATGGGTGGACGTGCGGCCGCTGGTGCAGCACCTGGGCGAACTCGGGATTCCGGTGATCGTCTACACGACCTACCACGCGGACGTGGCGGCGAACGAAGGATTGAGCGCGCAGCGGGACTTTTCGCCGGCTTGAGTCGATCCAGCCCCGTAGCCCCGTAGCCCCGTAGCCCGGGTAAGCGAAGCGCACCCGGGAACCCTGCCGCCCCGCGCCCCGGGTGCGGCCTACGGCCTTACCCGGGCTACGAGGAGCTCCGGGTGCGGGGCCCTTGTTCCGGCAGTTCGGCATCGAAGACGCACGGCTGCCATGGCGATGGCGCGCCGGCTTCGGATCGCCCGGCCCGGCCATCCATCCATGGCCGGTCGTTCGCAGCCTACGCGGCAGTGCGCAGCTAGGCTGCGAACCCCTCGCGCGTGAGGTTCAACGGCGCCACATCGGTGCAGGCCACATCGTCCTCGATGCGGATGCCGCCGAAGGGTTTGAACGCGTCCACGCGCGCCCAGTCGATGCTGTCGCCGTGGCCGTTCTTCTTCACTTCGTCCAGCAGCATGTCGATGAAGTACAGGCCCGGCTCGATCGTCACCACCATGCCAGGCTCCAGTACGCGCGTCAGGCGCAGGTACGGATGGCCGTCCGGCTTGGCGATCGTGCCGCCTTCGTCGCTGGCCGCAAAGCCGGCCACGTCGTGCACCTGCAGGCCGATGCCGTGGCCGATGCCGTGCGGGAAGAACGCGCTGCTCACACCCGTGGCGACGGCGGCTTCGGGCGAAACGTTGATGACGCCGAAGTCCTTCAGCACGTTCGCCAGCGCGAGGTGCGCGTCGAGGTGGATCTGCCTGTAGTCCACGCCCGCGCGCACCTGGTCGCACATCTTCAGCTGCGCGCCGTCGACGGCGTCGATCATCGCCTGGAACTCACTGCCGGCATCGTGCGCGTAGGTGCGCGTGATGTCGCAGGCGTAGCCGTGGTGCGCGGCGCCGGCGTCGATGAGGAAGCTGCGCGGCGATTGCGGGGCGACCACGTCGCGGTCGGTGTAATGCAGCACGGCGCCGTGCTCGTTGAGCGCGATGATGTTGCTGTACGGCAGGTCGTCGGCGTCCTGCGCGGCGGCCTGGCAATAGACCAGGTGGATGCCGAACTCGCTCGCGCCGGCGCGGAACGCGCGCTCGGCCGCGCGGTGCGCACGCACGCCGCGGCGCGTGGCCTGGCGCATCATCTCGATTTCGTACGGCGTCTTGAACGCGCGGTGGTACTCCAAGTAGTTCACCACCGGCGCCGGGTTGTTCGGCACGAAGCCGCCGACCGCGCTGAGCGGCTCGCCCAGGATCGCGCAGCGCGCCGGATTCGCCGGCAGGTGCTGCAGCGCTTCCTGCGGTGTGCGGATGACGACGATGTCGAAGTGCTCGACCCAGTAACCGCTCGGCGCCGACGGCACGACGTGCCAGTAGTCGAACGGCTGCAGGAAGATCAGCTTGGGCTTCTGGCCCGGCGTGACGACCAGCCAGCTGCCCGGCGCGCGCGTGAGCGGCAGCCAGGCCTTGAACTGCGGATTCACCGCGTACGGGTAGTCGCGGTCGTCGAAGACCTGGTAGTGCGACGTGCCGCTGGGCACGACCAGATGCTCGAAGCCGCCGCGGGCCAGGGCCTGCTCGGTGCGGCGGTGCAGCTGGGACAGATGGTGCGGGTAAAGCTCGGCGACAGTGGTCATTCGAATGCGGTCTGGGGCGAATTTCTTGCGCCTATTCTGCCGCAAAGCCGCGGGCATTCTGCTTCTCCCCGCTTTGCACGGGGAGGTTGGGAGGGGGTGTGAGGCGCGTATGCGCCGAACGTTCGTACAGGGAGCTCGCCGCTGCGCGGCTTCGCGACTCTTCCGCACCCCCCCTGCACGCAGGGGAGGGCGACTCAGGCGCGCCTCATGCGCGGCGCGCGGCACGCGGCCTGTTCAGATCGGCTTGCCGTGCCCGGATTCCAGCCAGTGGCGAAGCTGCTGCAGCTCGCTCTCCAGCATGGTGATGAAGCGGAAGCCCGACCACGTCTGGCCCGGCGTGCTGGTGTCGTCCTGCCACAGCAGGTGCGCGCCGACTTCGATCGGCGCGCTGTTGGAATAGCCGTTCTGGTGCGGGGCGCCGCGCAGGTTGAAGCGCAGCTGGTACAGACCGTCCTCCACCAGTGGCGTGGTCGCGATCAGCAGCATGCCGGTCTCCGACAAGTTGCTGAGCTGGCCGATCACGGTGTCGGTCATGGTGTCGACGACCTGGACCGGGTCCTGGATCGCACGGCGGCGTGCGCGGCGGAACTCTTCCATCATGCGTGAGCCTCCGAGGTGCTGTTGTGTCCGACGAGCTGGCCGAGTGCGCCCATCACGGCGCTCCAGGCGCGATCCACCAACCGGCTCTTTTCTTCGGTGACGATACGCACGCGCCCGGCGGACATGTGCCGCGCGAGGCTGTCCAGCGACTGCTCCGCCACGCGCTGGCCGCGCTGGTTCACGAACAGCGCGTTGTCGGTGACCGGACTGAACCACGACAGGCGGCGGCGCACGACCTCGCCGGTTTCGCCCAGGTCGAACTCGAACCACGTCCCGAACGGAAGCGTGCGCAGGTGGCGCCAGCACTCCTGTTCCTTGGGCGAGCGATCGGGAAGCTTCGGTGCAGGCGCTTCTTCGGTGCCCAGGCGGGTGCGCGCCTTGAGCTTGAGCGCCAGTTCGGTGCGCGAGGCGGCGTCGTCGTCATTGGCCGCCGCCGCGCCGGTGACGAGCTGGCGCGAGATCGCGCCGGCGTCCTCGACGTGGTAGCCGACCTGCGTCAGCGCGGCCTCGATGTCCTCGCCCAGTGCATGCGTGACCTGCCCGCGTTGCCCCGCCACATTGGCGGCGACGATCTCGCGCGTCGCGGCCAACTGGCGTTGCCATTCCTCCGAATCCTCGCCGCTGCGCAGCAGGGTCAGGGTGAGCACGTCCGTCCACGCCTGGCTCAGCAGCGTCTGCACGAAGCGCGGCAGTTTCTGGTCGCTGATGATGCCGGTGATCGCCTCGCTGGCCTGGCGCTTGGCCATCACCAGCTTCTCCTTGCCGCGCGCGGCTTCGACGTGCCGGCGCTCGGCGACTTCCGCCTTGCGCGCCATCGAACGCAGGTGGTCCTGCAGCTGGCGGTTGGCGTTCTCGAACACGCCGGGGTCGCCGTCGTAGTTCTCCACGACGTGGTCCACCGCACGGCGCAGCTGGTCGTTGAGCTGCGGGTCGGTTTCGTCCTTGGGAACCCAGTGCGCGCCCGCCTCGGCGACGGCGTTGAGCAACTGGCGTGCCGGATGTTCGTTGCGGACGAAGAAGCCGCGATCCTGCAGCGCCAGCCGCACCAGCGGCACCTGCAGGCGGTTGAGCAGGGTGGAGACTGCGGCGTCGGTGCGCAGTTCGCGGCCGATCTCGTTGTAGAACAGGTCCAGCAGCTCGAAGGCATCGCTGTCGTCGCGCGACAGGAATGCCGCCTCGCCACGCTGCTGGCGCGCCTGCGCGAGCAGCGTCTGGCGCACGTCGGTGAGGTTGCGCGGCGGGCTCTGGTGCAGCGGCAGGTCCTGCAACGAGGCCAGCGCGTTGACCAATTCATCCCGGGTCAGCGTGGGCCGCGCCGCGCCGCTGTCAGAGCCGGGGCGCAGCTTGCCCACCAGGTCGCGTCGCGCGGACAGCAACTGCTGCAACAGCGCGAAGGCCTCGTCCTCCATCGCCGGGCTCGACGGATCGTCGTCGGGCTGGCCGGGCCAGGCGGTCATCGGTCGCTGGCGGCCCGGGGCCGCATCGGTCGGGTCGCCGCCGCGTCGCGGGGCGTCCTGCCGCTGCGGCGAGCGCGGACGCACCGGCACGAACGACAGGCTCGGCAGCACGTTCTCGCGCGCGAGCAGGGCGTTCATCGTCTCCACCAGCTGGGCGTAGCCGGTCATGACCTGGTGATCGAAGACCTTGTACAGATGCAGTCGCGCTTCGGCGCTGATCTGCAGCGCGTGCGCGGCCTCGGACAGGATGCGCCCCAGCGCATAGGGCCCCACCGGCAGCCGCTCCGCATCGAAGGCCGGCTGCCCCGCCAGCACGCCGAAGCGCTGGCCGAGCAGCAGCAGCGGCAAGCCGGCGCGGGATTCCTGGCGCGCGGCGATGGTGTGCAGTTGGTTGGCCTCGTCGACCTCCCCGTGCTCGACCAGGCGCAGGTCGCGGAAGGCCGGCACGGCGCCGTCGCCCTCCACGGGCGCGGCGATCGGATCGCGGATCGTCGTCAGCTCGCTCTCGACCAGCGCCAGGAAGCGCGGTACCAGGTCGGCGCGGTTGAGTCGCGTGGTGCGCAGGGTTTCAAGGTGGCTGGCCTGCTGCGCGGGATTGCGCGCCAGGTCGGCGTGCTTGAAAAGTTGCTGCTCGAACTCGCCGAGCATCGCCTCGAGCTGGCGGGACATTTCGTCCGAGACCAGCGCGTAGAGATGCTCGAGCACTCGCCGCACGCGCCTGGGCAGCGCGGCCGAGGCGAGGGTAGGGCGAGGGATCGAACTGCCAAGAGGTTCGAACGTTGCGGACATGCGGGATCACCGTGTCGATCGGGACGATCATGCATCGGCCCATCGTGCCCCGCCAGCCTTGCCGCTCAGGCGGTCCCTCAGGGGGCGACCACTCGATGAAACGGCGCGAGAGATAAACAGCGGCCAGCGTGACCCGGCGAACGCGATTGTCCACTGGACAATCCGAGCGGCCGCGACCGCCCTGCCGGCGCGGGAGCGAAGCGCCACTTTCGAAGGAATGCGCGGCGAATGCCGTGTTTCCGCGACGATCAGACCACCGTGTAGCCGGCCACTTCGTGCGCGGACGTGGTCCCGGTCCCGCCGTCGAGGAAGAGCTCGATGACGTCGTTGGTGAAGCGCCGGCCGAGCTCGGTCGGACGCACGCGATCGCCGTCGATCGCCAGCCACCCCTGCGCGACTGCAGCATCGAGTTGCGCGGAGATGGTCGAACGCGGCAGCCCGGTGCGCGCATCGAAAGCGTCGAGCGAGAACCCGTCCACCAGTCGCAGCGCATTGAGCATGTATTCGAACGCGCGCCGGTCCGGGGCGATGCGGTCGTCGCCGCCGATCGCCTCGGCATGCCCGGCGCGGGCGAGGTACTGGGTCGGGTGCTTGACCTTCCAGCGACGCAGGATGTCCTGTTCGGCGCCCAGGGTGATCTTGCCGTGCGCGCCCGCGCCGATGCCCAGGTAGTCGCCGTACTGCCAGTAGTTGAGGTTGTGCAGGCACTGCCGGCCGGGCTGCGCGTAGGCGCTGACTTCGTACTGTGCGTAGCCCGCCTGCGCGAGCATCGCCTGGCAGTGCTCCTGCATGTCCCAGCTGGCGTCGTCGTCGGGGATGTCGCGCGGCGGGCGCGCGGCGAAGACGGTGTTCGGCTCCAGCGTCAGCTGGTAGTGGCTGACGTGCGTGGGCTGCAGGGCGAAGGCGCGCGCCAGGTCGTGCTCGGCCATCGCCAGCGTCTGCCCGGGCAGGGCGTACATCAGGTCCAGGTTGAAGTTGTCGAAGCCGGCGTCCTGCGCCAGCTTCACCGCCGCCTCGGCCTCGGCGCTGTCGTGGATGCGGCCCAGGCGCTTGAGGCTGTCGTCGTCGAAACTCTGGATGCCGAAGCTCAGGCGGTTCACGCCGGCGGCGCGGTAGAGCTCGAAGCGGCCGTGCTCGGCGGTGCCGGGGTTGGTTTCCAGCGTGATCTCGCAACCCGGCGCGAAGCGCAGGCGGCTGCTGGCGGCCTGCAGGAAGCGGTCGATGTGCTCGGGCGGGAACAGGCTCGGCGTGCCGCCGCCCAAGAACACCGAGTGCACGGTGCGACCCCAGACCAGCGGCAGGTCGTAGTCCAGGTCGGCCAGCAGGGCATCGACGTAGGTGTCGAACGGCAGCGCGCCGCGCCCTTCGTGCGAATTGAAATCGCAGTACGGGCACTTGCGCACGCACCAGGGCAGGTGGACGTAGAGCGAGAGGGGCGGCGTGGTAAGCACGTGGGCGTGGCGTGGAGCGAAAGGTCAGTCGTCGGCGTGGAACGTGCCGAGCGGGCGTTCGGTGAGCGTCAGGGCGTCGCCGCGCGCGTCCAGTTCGGCGTAGCGCGACGGCAGGTGGGCGCGGAAGGCAGTGTAGTCCTGCTCGCTGCGCCAGCGGTCGAGCGTGAGGTAGCGGCCGTCGCCGCGCAGCAGCTCGGTGCCCAGGTAGCCCGGAAACGTCCGGAACAGCGCGACCCAGTCACCGTCGGCGCCGTACATCGCTTCGAACGCGGCTTCCGAGCCGGGCCGAACCTCGTACTCCCAGACGATGACGTGCACGTCCGTCTACCGCGCCGCGTCCAGCAGCTGGCGTCGCAGCGCGGCCAGCGCGAGGCCGCGGTGGCTGATGCGGTTCTTCAGTTCGGCATCCAGTTCCGCCGCCGACAAGCCCTGCTCCGGATCGAGAAACACCGGGTCGTAGCCGAACCCGCCCGCACCGCGCCGTTCGCGCAGCACGCGGCCGCGCCAGATGCCTTCGGCGATCAGCGGCTGCGGGTCCTCGGCGTGGCGCAGCAGCACGATCACCGCATAGAAGTGCGCGGTGCGCTGCGCATCGGGCACGTCGCGCAGCGCGTGCAGCAGTTTGTCGATGTTCGCCTCCGCGTTGCCGTGCTCGCCGGCATAGCGCGCCGAGTAAAGGCCGGGCGCGCCGCCCAACGCATCCACGCAGATGCCGGAGTCGTCGCCCAGCGCGGGCAGGCCGGTTTCGCGTGCGGCTTTTCGCGCTTTCAGCAGCGCGTTCTCGACGAAGGTCAGGCCGGTCTCGTCGGCGTCGCTCACGCCCAGTTCGCCCTGCGTGACGATCTCGATGCCGCTGTCGTCCAGCAGTTCGCGGATCTCCGCCAGCTTGCCGCGGTTGCTGCTGGCGATGACCCAGCGTTCGGATGCGGCGCTCACGCCTTGGGCTCCAGCAGGTCCCAGCGGTTGCCGTACAGGTCTTCGAACACCGCCACGGTGCCGTAGGGCTCGTGGCGCGGCGATTCGAGGAAACGCACGCCGTGCTCGAGCATCGACGCATGGTCGCGCGCGAAATCGTCGGTGTGCAGGAAGAAGCCGACACGGCCGCCGGTCTGGTTGCCGACGCTCGCGCGCTGCTCCGCGCCATCGGCCTGCGCGAGCAGCAGCGCGGATTCGGCGCCGCTCGGCGCCACACGCACCCAGCGCTTGCCGCCGCCCAGGTCGATGTCGTCCAGCAGTTCGAAGCGCAGCGCGCCGGTGTAGAACGCGATGGCCTCGTCGTAGTCGTCCACGACGAGCGTGACGGTGGCGACGAAGCGCTTCATGGCTCAGCCTGCCAGCGCTTCGCGCTGCTTGACGATCAGTTCGGCGATGCCCGCTTCGGCCAGCGAGGTCAGCGCGTCGAGTTCATCGCGACGGAAGGCGTGGCCTTCGGCCGTGCCCTGCAACTCGATGAAACCGCCGCCGTCGTTCATGACGACGTTCATGTCGGTGTCGCAGTCGCTGTCCTCGGCGTAGTCCAGGTCCAGCACCGGCACGCCGCGATACACGCCGACCGACACCGCGGCGACGGCGCCGAAGATCGGATCGCGCGTGATCTCGCGCCGCGCCATCAGCCAGCGCACCGCATCGGCCAGCGCCACGTAGGCGCCGGTGATGGCCGCCGTGCGCGTGCCGCCGTCGGCCTGCAGGACGTCGCAGTCCAGCGTGATGGTGCGTTCGCCCAGCAGCTTGCGGTCGATGCAGGCGCGCAGCGAGCGGCCGATCAGGCGCTGGATCTCCAGCGTGCGCCCGCCCTGCTTGCCGCGCGCGGCCTCGCGGTCGGAGCGCGAATGCGTGGCGCGCGGCAGCATGCCGTACTCGGCCGTGACCCAGCCCTCGCCCTTGCCGCGCAGGAACGGAGGCACCTTGTTCTCCACGGTGGCGGTGCACAGCACGCGCGTTTCGCCGAAGCACACCAGCACCGAGCCCTCCGCGTGGCGGGTGAAGCCGCGTTCGATGCGGACCTCGCGCATCTGCGCGGGCGCGCGGCCGCTGGGGCGGGCGACGGTGGCCGGGGAGCCGGCGGAGGGGGCGACAGGCGAGCCGGACATGACCGAATTACCGTTTAGAGGGCGCGCGAGTTTACCATTCGCTCCCTGTCGGCCTTGGATTTCCTGATGATCCGCAGCATGACCGCCTTCGCAAGCGGCGAACGCTCCACGCCCTGGGGCACGCTCGGTTGCGAGCTGCGCTCGGTCAACCACCGTTTCCTCGAGCTCGGCCTGCGCCTGCCCGACGAACTGCGCGCGCTCGAGCCGGCGCTGCGCGAGCGCGTGGCTGGCCGCGTGGCGCGCGGCAAGATCGACCTGACGCTGCGCCTGCGCGCGCCGGAAGGCGAGGGTGCGTTGCAGCTCAATAACGCGCGCCTGCGCGAGCTGAGCGAACTGGCGATGGATCTGGAGTCCCGCTTCCCGCGCCTGCGCACCGAACTGACCGAACTGTTGCAGTTCCCCGGCGTGCTGCAGACGCACGCCGGCGATCCGGCCGCGCTGCAGGCGCAGGCGCTGGCGTTGCTCGACGAGGTGCTGGACGAATTCGTGCGTTCCCGCGAGCGCGAGGGCGCCAAGCTGGCTGCGGTGATCTCCGAGCGCATCGACGGCATCGCCTCGCTCGCCGCCGAAGTGCGCACGCTGATGCCGCAGATCCGCGCCGGCCAGCGCACCAAGCTGGAGACGCGCCTGGCCGACCTCGCCCAGCCGCTCGACAATGGCCGCCTGGAGCAGGAACTGGTGATGTGGCTGCAGAAGCTGGACGTGGACGAGGAGCTCGACCGCCTCGACTCGCACGTCTCCGAAGCGCGCCGCGTGCTCAAGCTGAAGGAAGCCGTCGGCCGCCGCCTCGACTTCCTGCTGCAGGAATTCAACCGCGAAGCGAACACGCTGGGCTCCAAGTCGGTGGACGCGCGCAGCTCGGCGGTCGCCGTCGAGCTGAAGGTGCTGATCGACCAGGTGCGCGAGCAGATACAGAACATCGAGTGAGGCCGGGATTCGGGATTGGGGATTCGGGATTCGCAACAGCGGAGGCCGGGAACCCACCCCGACGACAGCATCACCGACGCAAGCGCTTCGTTTTTGCGAATCCCGAATCCCGAATATCGAACCCCGGCCAACCATGCGCGGAACCCTCTTCATCGTCGCCGCCCCTTCGGGCGCCGGAAAGTCCAGCATCGTCAACGCCGTGCTGGCGCGCGATCCGAACATCTGCCTGTCGATCTCGTTCACCTCGCGCAAGCCGCGTCCGGGCGAGCGGCATGCCGAGCATTACCACTTCGTCAGTGCGCAGGAGTTCGAGGACATGGTCGCCGCCGGCGATTTCTTCGAGCACGCGCTGGTGCACGGCGACTGGAAGGGTTCGGCGCGGCAGTCGGTCGAACCCCAACTGGCGTCCGGCAAGGACGTGCTGCTGGAGATCGACTGGCAGGGCGCGCGCCAGGTGCGCGACAAGGTGCCCGACGCGGTCAGCGTGTTCATCCTGCCGCCTTCGCGTCAGGCGCTGGAGCAGCGCATGCGCAACCGTGGCCAGGACACAGAAGAAGTCATCGCCCAGCGCCTGGCCGCCGCGCGCGAAGAGATGTCGCACTACGGCGAGTTCGACTTCGTCATCGTCAACGAGGATTTCGAGACCGCGGTGGGCGAGATGTGCTCGATCTTCATCGCCAGCCGGGTCCGCCGCGACCAGCAGGTGGCCCGCCATTCGCGCCTGATCACGGCCCTGCTGGCGGACGATCCGGGCGTCTGAGGCCCGATTCGGGCGGTATTCGCCCGTAAGCGACTGATTCGAAAGGGCGCGCTTGCCACCGCAAGGGCGCACGGCTACACTCTGCGGTCCCTTAAAGCCTGTATGGACGGCCCGCCGGCCGCCAGGAGCCCCATGGCCCGCATCACCGTTGAAGATTGCCTGGAAGTGGTCAACAACCGCTTCGAACTCGTCATGATGGCCGCCAAGCGCGCCCGTCAGCTGGCCAATGGCGTGGATCCGCAGCTGGACAACAGCGAAGCCAACGACAAGCCGACCGTGCTGGCGCTGCGTGAGATCGCCGCGCGCCGCATCGACACCGACTACATCGACGCCGTCGAGAAGTCCGAGCGCGAGCGCAAGGAGCGCGAGGCGCTGGAATGGGCCGCGGCCGAAGTGGTGGCCGACGACGACCTGTCCAAGGGCGACGACTGATACCCCGCTGCAGCCGGTTTTCCATCGGCCATGCAGCTTCGACGGCCCCGCTTCGGCGGGGCCGTTTGCGTATGGGGCGCTGCGCGCGCGACCCCGGTTCCACTTTCGCGATCCCGCGAGATCGCCAGCGGGGGATCCCGGCATGCCGGCCCGTTCCTGCTCCTTGCCTGGCGAACACCGGACCCCATTCAGTCAATGGAGCCGTCTCGCATTGCGTGCACATTGCCCCGCGCTTAGATTCCATCCATGACCCCCGCCCAGCCCGCGCCGATTACTGCCTCCACGCTGCGGGTACCTCCCGTCCACGACGACGCGGATGTGCCCGACTACGTGCGCGAGCTGGAACAGTCCGCCGACTACCTGCCCGATGAGCAGCGCGCCCAGCTGCGCCGCGCCTGGGCGATCGGCGCGGCCGCGCACGCGGGGCAGACGCGCAAGTCGGGCGAGCCGTACATCACGCACCCGGTCGCGGTGGCGAAGGTGCTGGCCGACCAGGGACTGGACGTCGAAACGCTGATCGCCGCGATCCTGCACGACACCATCGAGGACACGCCGCTCACGCGCGAGGGCCTGGCCAGCGAGTTCGGCGAGACCGTGGCGGAGCTGGTCGACGGCGTCACCAAGCTGGACAAGATCCAGTTCCGCGATCGCCAGGAGGCGGCTGCCGAGAGCTTCCGCAAGATGCTGCTGGCGATGTCGCGCGACCTGCGCGTCATCCTGATCAAGCTCGCCGACCGACTGCACAACATGCGCACGCTCGGCGCGCAGAGCATGGAAGCGCGCCACCGCATCGCGCGCGAGACGCTGGAGATCTACGCGCCCATCGCCCAGCGCCTGGGCATGAACCTGATCAAGGCCGAACTGCAGGACCTGGGTTTCCGCGCGCTGCATCCGTGGCGCCATGCGGTGATCGAGAAACGCCTGCGCACGCAGCCGGTGGTGCGGCGCGAGTCGCTGGTGCAGATCGAAGCGCAACTCGCGCAGCGGCTGGCGAAGGAAAAGCTGATGCACCGCCTCGTCAGCCGAGTGAAGTCGCCGTGGAGCATCTACACCAAGATGCGCGCCGAGCACAAAACCTTCGCGCAGGTGATGGACGTGTTCGGCTTCCGCATCGTCGTGCGCACAGTGCCGGATTGTTACCACGCGCTGGGCGTCGTGCACGCCGCGTACAAGCCGCTGGATTCGCGCTTCCGCGACTTCATCGCGATCCCGAAGGCCAACGGCTACCAGTCGCTGCACACGGTGCTGTTCGGCCCCTACGGCTCGCCGATCGAAGTGCAGATCCGCACCGAGGAAATGGACCTCATCGCCGAGCGCGGCATTGCCGCGCACTGGTCCTACAAGCACGGCGGCGACGGTCCCAACAGCGCGCAGAGCCGCGCGCACAGCTGGATCGCCAACCTGGTGGAGACGCAGCGCGCCACCGGTTCGTCGCTGGAATTCCTGGAGAACGTGAAGGTCGACCTGTTCCCGGACGAGGTCTACCTGTTCACGCCCAAGGGCGACATCATGTCGCTGCCGCGCAACTCCACCGCGCTGGATTTCGCCTACGCCGTGCATACCGACGTGGGCAACAAGGCCGTCGCCGCGCGTGTGGACGGCAAGCTGGTGCCGCTGCGCACCAAGCTGGCCAGCGGCCAGCGCGTGGAGATCATCACCGCCAAATCGTCCTCGCCGAAGCCGCAGTGGCTGGAGTTCGTGGTCTCCGGCAAGGCGCGCACCTCGATCCGCCAGCAGCTCAAGCAGCTCGAACACGAGGACGCGGTGCAGCTGGGCCATCGCATGCTCGATCGCGCGCTGGAAGCGCTGGGCATCTCGCTCGACCGCGTGCCGCCGGTACGCCTGGATGCGTACCTGGGCGAGTTCCGCTATCCGCGCCTGGAGGCGTTGCTGGCGGACATCGCGCTGGGCAACCGCATGCCGCAGCAGGTCGCGATGGCGCTCGCGCGCGAAGCGCCGGGCAAACCGCTGCGCGACCCGACCGCCGGCATGCTGCCGATGTCGCAGGACAAGATCCTGATCACAGGCGCCGAGCGCGGCGTGATCAGCTTCGCCAACTGCTGTCTGCCGATTCCCGGCGACGAGATCATGGGCTACCACACGGCCGGCAAGGGCATCGTGGTGCACCGCCTGGATTGCCCGAACGTCGCCGATTACCGCAAGTCGCCCGACCGCTGGGTGCCGATCGGCTGGGACCGCCAGGTCGCCGGCGATTTCGCCGCCGCGCTGCGCATCGAAGTCGACAACCGCCCGGGCTCGCTGGCGCAGGTCGCCGCCGCGATCGCCGAGGCGGAGTCGAACATCGACCGCGTGGAGTACATCGAACGCGACGCCAACGTCGCGGTCATGCGCTTCGCCATCGAAGTCAGCGACCGCCGCCACCTCGCCGACGTGATGCGACGCGTGCGCCGGCTCAACGTGGTGCTGGGCGTGCAGCGGATGTGAGGCCTCGGGATTGGGGATTCGGGATTAGGGATTCGCAAGAGCGCAGCAGCACCCGCTCCTCGCTTTTGATCTAATCTCCAATCCCGAATCTCGAATCCCGAAACCACCCATGTCCCGCCAGATCATCCAGACCGACAAGGCGCCGGCCGCGATCGGCCCGTATTCGCAGGCCGTGCGTGCCGGCGACACCGTGTACCTCTCCGGCCAGATTCCGCTGGACCCGAGCACCGGCCTGCTGGTGGAAGGCGACATCGCCGCGCAGGCGCGCCGTTCGTTCGAGAACCTCAAGGCCGTGTGCGAAGCCGCGGGCGGCTCGCTCAACGATGTCGTGCGCCTGGGGCTCTACCTGACGGATCTGGGCAACTTCGCCGCCGTCAACGCGGTGATGGGCGAATTCTTCAAGGCGCCGTACCCGGCGCGCTCCACCGTCGAAGTCTCCGGCCTGCCGCGCGGCGCCGGCTTCGAGGTGGATGCGGTGATGGTGCTGGACTGATTCCGCGCGCATCGCGTGGGCGGAGCTTCCGTCCGCGCGATGCAAGTCCCGATCAGAGCGCCTGCAGCGCCTGCATCAGCGTCGTCGCTTGCGGCGCGTAAACCTTCGCCGCCACGCCGAGCGCGACGAAGAACAGCAGCACTCCCAGCAGCGGCCAGAACGTGTGCCGCACGCACAGCCACCACCAGCCTTCCGATTGCGTGCCGCGCATGCGCTTGTACAGGCCGCCGGCGATGGCGGCGTCGACCATGAGCTCGGCCATCAGTGCCGGCGCGGTCCACACCACCCAGCCCGCCGCGATCACGCACACCACGGCCACGGCGACGAGCGCGATCAGGACCAGCAGCGGCAGGCCGTCGCCGTCCACCCCATCAAGAAGATCCACCCCGCTGGAGCTGGACGAGGATCCCGATCCGGACGAAGGCCCCCACGATGCAGACGCGCCGCCACCGCCCGAGTGGCCGCCGCTCCCTGACCAGCCGCCGCCGCCGGTGCGCCCGGTCGGAAGGTCCGTCAGATCCAGGGCATCCGAGGCATCGCTTCCCCAGCGCGTCCACACCGCCATCTGCACGAGGAACACGCCGTAGGCGATGAGCACCGCCAGCGGATAGCGCAGCAGCATCGATTCCAACCCGCCGGCCAGCAGCAGGAACGAAGCGAGCAGCCCGGCCGCGCCGGTGACCAGCACGATCACGGACATCTGCAGGCGAGGCCAGCCGTAGCGCTCAAGTCGCGTGCGGGCGCGTGCGATCTCGATGAAGCGGTTCATCCGTGTCCCCGGGTGCGATGCGCCGATGCGTCCTTATGCACGGCCCCGCGAAGCGACGCAAGCGCAGGCTACGCGCCGGATTTCTCCCCGGCGCGCATCTCCCGCGGCGCCACGCCCGTCCAGCGCTTGAACGCTCGCCGGAACTCGCGCGCATCCTTGAAGCCCACCGCCGCACCCACGTGCGCGATGCTCACGCGCGAATCGGCCAGCAGCGCACGCGCCGACTCGCTGCGCACGCGGTCGTGCAGTTCGCTGAACGTCGTTTGCGCGGCGTGGAGCTGGCGACGCAGCGTGCGCTCGGTGAGGTGGAGTTCGGCGGCGATTTCGACCTCGCGCGGGTTGTCGGCCAAGCGCTGGCGCAGCAGGCGTTCGACCACCGCCACGATTTCGCTGCGTGGCTGGC
Source organism: Lysobacter sp. MMG2 (assembly GCF_016735495.2). Taxonomy (GTDB): domain Bacteria; phylum Pseudomonadota; class Gammaproteobacteria; order Xanthomonadales; family Xanthomonadaceae; genus Lysobacter_J. Next base: position 858,375 of record NZ_JAERQY020000002.1, on the reverse strand, counting down.
CGGCGGGCATCTGCTCCTCGCACAGCGCGATGATCTGCTGCGCACTGGCGGTGTTGCCGGCGGGCATCGTGGCCTGCAGCCAGCGCGGGTCGATGACGACGCGGTTGCGCGGTGCATCGAAGCGCACTTCGCAGGCGAACAGGTGCGTGTAGTCGCTGGCGTACGACGGTGCGGCGTAGGCCAGTTCGAGCAAGCGCGGCCGGAACTCCGCGCCGAGCAGTCCGCGGCACAGCATCAGCGAACTGGCGAACAGTTCCTCGCAAAGGAACGGCTCCAGCTCCGCGTCGACACTGTGCATGCGCGCGATCACGCCCATCGCGCCGTCGTCGTACTCGTCCAGTTCCAGTTCCACCATCGCTCCGGTGATCGGTGCGTACTTGATCGCCAGTTGCAGCGCCTGGGCGAAGCGCGGCGCGGTCAGCATCGCCAGGCCGAGAAGACCGAAGTGGCCGATGGTCTGGCGTTCGCCCAGCACCAGCCCGGGGCCGCGCACGGGCAGGCTGCGCACGGCGCGGCGGATGATCTGGCCCGCCTGGCGGTACGAGAGATAGACAGGCGTTTCGCCATCGAACGCCGCCGGCCCCAGGCGCAGCCCGGAGAACCAGGGTTCGCTGGCGACGCCGTGCTCCCGCGCCATCGCAACGAGGCCGGCGACGATGCCGCTCTTGATGGTGGCGGTGTTGAGTCGGGCGTCGTCGTTGATGTGCTGGCTCGGCATACGCTGGCGTAGCTTGTCCGGTTTCCCCCCCTGAGTATGCCGGCTTTGCCCTCCACCGGGATTGCCGGATCGTCACAGACTCCCGAACGGGTCCGGGGGGCGGGCCACGCCGCAGGGTCCGGCGTGGTCCCTTGTCCGGAGGGGGCATTCGCGGCGCAGCGCCGCACGGACAGGTCGCGGCCAGCGCCGCGCGAAGAGGACGGGAGTCGGATGAAGCGGATCGTGCTTGGCGTGGCAGTCACCGTGGGGCTGGTGGCTTTGGCCGCCTGTCAGCAGCAACCGGCCGCGCCTGCGGCCAGTCCCGGGCCTCTGAACAGCGAGTTCCAGAAGGTGCTGATCGAGCGCCTGCTGGACGCCAAGCCCGGCGACGTCATCGAGATCCCCGCCGGCCGCCACGCCTTCGACCGCAGCCTCACGCTGCGCGTGAACGGCGTGACGATCCGCGGCGCCGGCATGGACAAGACCATCCTCAGTTTCAAGGACCAGAAGGCCGGTGCCGAAGGCCTGCTGGTCAACGCCGGCGACTTCACCCTGGAGAACCTCGCCATCGAGGACACCAAGGGCGACGGCCTGAAGATCAACGAAGGCGCCAACATCACCATCCGCGGCGTGCGCGTGGAATGGACGGGCGGCCCGAAGACCAGCAACGGCGCGTACGGCATCTATCCGGTGCAGACGTCCAACGTGCTGATCGAGGACTCGGTCGCGATCGGTGCCTCCGATGCCGGCATTTACGTGGGCCAGTCGAAGAACGTCGTCGTGCGCCGCAATCGCGCCGAACGCAACGTGGCCGGCATCGAGATCGAGAACACCATCGGCGCCGACGTCTACGAGAACACCGCCACCGACAACACCGGCGGCATCCTGGTGTTCAACATGCCCAACCTGCCGCAGCCGGGGCACACCACGCGCGTGTATCGCAACAAGGTGATCGCCAACAACACCGACAACTTCGCCGCCAAGGGCGCGGCGGTGGCGAGCGTGCCGGCCGGATCGGGCATCGTCATCAACTCCAACGACAAGGTCGAGATCTTCGACAACGACATCGCCGACAACCAGACGGCGAACGTGATCGTGTCCAGCTACTTCTCCACCGGCTACATGACCGACAAGGGCGTGTCGAAGCTGTTCGATCCGTACCCGGAGGAAATCGCCATCCACGGCAACCGCTTCAAGGGCGGCGGCGACAAGCCCGACGGCCTGGACCTGAAGGCGTTGAAGGTGGCGATGTTCGGTCTCAACGGCCGCCTGCCCGACGTGCTGTGGGACGGCTACGTCAACGCGCAGCGCCCGGGCGGCGCGCAGGTGTGCATCGACAACGGCGCCGCGCAGACGCTCAACGCCGACGGTCCCAACAAGTACAAGAACCCGAGCGTCGTCACCGACAAGGTGCGCTGCACGCTGCCGCCGCTGCCGGTGGTGACCCTTCCGGGCGAAGCCGCGGCGACCGCCGCGAAGGCAGCACCGTCGGCATGAAGCGGTTCGTGATCCAGGCGGCCGTGCTGGTGGCCGCGATGTCCCTCATCGGTTGCAAGCACAGCGAAGCGCCGGTGCAGTTCCATGCCCAGGGCCAGCCGGCGACGTTGAGCGAATGGCATGTGCTCGCCGCCGACGGCAAGCGCCTGCGCCTCAACGCGGGCGTGGAGCCGTACGCGCTCAATACCGCGTTGTTCAGCGACTACGCGCACAAGCTGCGCACGATCTGGATGCCGCCCGGCACGAAGGCGACGTACCAGGCCGACGCGGCGTTCGACTTCCCGGTCGGCACGATCATCAGCAAGACGTTCTACTACCCGCGCGCCGGCGACGGCGCGGTCCTGCGCGTGGCCGAGCAGGCCGGCGAAACCCGCGACGGCCTGGATCTGACGAAAGTGCGGATGATCGAGACGCGCCTGCTCGTGCGTCGCCAGACCGGCTGGGTGGCGCTGCCCTACGTGTGGAACGAGGAACAGACGCAGGCCACGCTGGCGCGCGCCGGCGACACCGTGCCGCTGACCATGCACAGGCCCGACGGCAGCGCAAAGACGTCCTTCGCCTACATGGTCCCAGACGAGAACCAGTGCGCCGGCTGCCACGCCACCAACAACACCACGCGCGAGCTGCACCCGATCGGTCCGAAGGCGCGCCACCTCAACCGCGACGATCCATGGCATCCCGGCCAGAACCAGCTGGCGCGCATGGTCGCGACGAACCGCTTGCAGGGACTGCCGGGCGAAGGCGTTCCGCACAACGCGCGTTTCGATGATCCCGCCGCGCCGCTGGAAGCGCGTGCGCGAGCCTATCTCGACGTCAATTGCGGCCACTGCCACAGCCAGGTCGGCGCGGCCGACACCTCGGGCCTGTGGCTCGACGCCGGTACTCACGACGCGCGGCGGCTCGGCCTGTGCAAGCCGCCGGTCGCGGCGGGGCAGGGCACGGGCGACCACATGTTCGACATCGTGCCGGGCCGGCCTCAGGATTCGATCCTGGTGTATCGCATGAACAGCCTGGATCCGGGCGCGATGATGCCGGAAGTGGGGCGCAGCACCGTGCACGAGGAGGGCGTCGCGCTGGTCCGCGACTGGATCTCCGCGTGGCTGGGCAGCTGCAGCAGCGATGGCACGCACGTTGCACTGAAGTAACACCGACATGCGTCGCGCGGACAGGGCCGCGCGACGTCAATACAACAAGAAAGTCATTGGGAGGGGAGTTCCGATGTCGCCACGCAAGAGCAGGCTCGCGCTCGGTCTGGGTCGCGCGCTGTTTGGATGTTTCGCCGTCGCGGCCGCGCCGCTTACGTTCGCGCAGGCCACCGCCACGCCGGACGCCACGCAGCTGGACACGATCACCGTCACCGCGCAGAGCCGCGAGCAGGAACTGCTCGACGTGCCGATCGCGCTGCAGGTGGTCACGCAGCAATTGATCGACGACGTCGCCGCCGAGGACCTGGGCGACATCGACAGCTTCGTGCCCGGCCTGCGCATCAACAGCCTGCAGCCGACGCAGCCGAGTTTCCAGCTGCGCGGCATCGAGACCGACGACTTCGGCATCGGCACCGATCCGGCCGTGGGCGTGTACGTGGACGGCGTCTACGCCGGACGCGGCGGCGGCGTGCTGCTGCCGTTCACCGACGTGCAGCGCATCGAAGTGCTGAAGGGCCCGCAGGGCACGCTGTTCGGCCGCAACACCGCGGCGGGCGCGATCTCGATCATCACGCACCGGCCCGACACCGACGGCAACCATGCGCGCGGCAAGCTGCGCCTGGGCAACGACAACAAGACCTACTTCGAAGGCATGGCGAACATCGCGGTGAGCGATGACTCGGCCTTCCGCTTCAACGGCATCTTCAACAGTTCCGACGGCTGGGTGCGCGATGCGGTCACCGGCGAGGACCTGGCGCCGGAAGACAACTGGGCCACGCGTGCCGCGTTCCAGACGCGCTTCGGCGACAACACGCGGGTGTGGATTACGTGGGACCACGAGAGCCTCGACCAGCGCGGCCAGGCCACCACCGGCATCGTGCCGATCCCGCGCCTGCCCGCGCTGCCGACGGCGCCGGCCGATCCGGATTCGTTCCTGGATCCGGAAAACCAGCCGTACATGACCGACGCGCCCGACGCGGAGACGCGCACCTTCGACGGCGCCACGCTCATCGTCGACCACAACTTCGGCGGCTTCAGCCTGACTTCCACGACCGCGTGGCACCAGTACGACTCGCTCAACCGCGTGGAGGAAGATGGCACCAACCTCAGCTACCTCTACGTCGATTCGACCAACACCGAGAGCAACGAGAACTTCTACCAGGAGTTCAAGTTCGCCGGTTCCAGCGACCGCATCGACTGGGTCGCCGGCCTGAGCTACTTCCAGGAAGACGCCGACCAGACGAGCGAGGTCAACGCGCTCACCGATTCGGTGGACACCATCGCCAACAACCTCGGCCTGGCGCCGGGCGGCCTGTACGGCCCGCTGACGATGGCGGCGAACATGTTCGGCATTCCGGTGGACCTGACCGGCCTGCCGTGGAACGAGAAGTTCGTGAACTCGCTGGACACGAAGGCGTACGCGGCGTTCGGCGACGTGATCTGGCATGTCAACGACAAGCTCAACCTCACCGTCGGCCTGCGCTATACGCGTGACGAGAAGGACTTCACCTGGTTCAACGACCTGCGCAGCGCACCGCAGCTGGACGCGCAGCTGGCGCTGCTGGACCGCATCGGATTCCTCGATGCCGCCGGCATCCCGCTGGAAGCGCTGGTGTTCGACATCGCTTTCATCGATCCGCCGGCGGTGGCGAACAAGGGCGTGCTCAACCGTTCCAGCAAGTCGTGGGACGACTGGAGCCCGCGCTTCGTCCTGGACTACCACTTCAACGACGACCTGATGGGCTTCGCCTCGCTCGCCAAGGGCTACAAGGCCGGCGGCTTCAACGCGCTGCAGATCGGCAGCGAGTTCGAGAACGAGGACGTGTGGAACTTCGAGACCGGCATCAAGCATGCGCTGCCGGATTACCGACTGGCGTACAACGTCTCCGCGTTCTACTACGTCTACGACAACCGCCAGGCCGTCACGCTGGACATGACGACGGAGATTCCGCGCTTCGTCGTGAACACGTCCGACCAGGAAGCCTACGGCGTCGACTTCGACCTGCGCTGGCAGGCCACCGACGGTCTGGGTTTCGACTTCAACGCCGAGTACCTGGATTCCACGTACAAGACCTACGTGAACCCGCAGGGCGTGGACCTGGGCGACCAGCCGACGGGCGCGCCGGAGTGGTCGTTCGCGGCCGGTGCGAACTACGTCTGGCGTCTGGCGGATGCGGGCGACGTGCGTGCGGCGATGCGCTACTCGTACGTGGGCAAGTGCCGCAGCAACGATGAGTCGGTGTCGGTGCTGGGTTGCGGCCGCTTCGGCCAGGCCGAGGCGGGCGAGGCGCAGGAGATCCTCGATGCGCGCATCGGCTGGACCTCGGCGAACGGCCACTGGGGCTTCGCGGTGTACGGGAACAACCTGCTCGACAACCAGTACGTGAATTCCTTCGGCACCTACGGCATGACCGTGCTGGGCGCCGTCGGCGCGCGCCTGACGCAGCCGCGCACGTACGGCGTGGAGTTCTCGGCGAACTTCTGATCGGGTGTTTGGCTCCTCCCCCTGCTTGCAGGGGGAGGTCGGGAGGGGGCAGTAAGGCGCGACAGCGCCGAGCTCGCCGCGATGCGGCTTCGCACTCCTCCCCAACCCTCCCCTGCACGCAGGGGAGGGAGTAACCGACACCCCACCGCGCCATTCCCCTCTTTGTCGAACCGCGCCTTTCACGGCATCCTTTCGCGATGCCGATTCGCAAGGGCGGGCTGTCCGTCGATCTCCAGCAGCAGCCGATCAGCGCCCTGAAGGGCGTCGGGCCGCGCGTGGCCGAGAAGCTCGCCGCACGCGGGCTGGCCACGCTGCAGGACCTGTGGCTGCAGCTTCCCCGCCAGTACGAGGACCGCACGGCGATCACGCCGGTCAGCCTGCTGCAGCCCGGTGTAGCGGCGCAGGTGGAAGGTCGCGTGGAGGCGGTCGAGCGTGGCTTCCGCTACCGGCCGATGCTGCGCGTGGCGATCGGCGACGACTCGCACGGCACGCTCGTCCTGCGCTTCTTCCACTTCCGCGCGGCGCAGGTGGCGCAATTCCAGGTCGGTGCGCGCGTGCGCTGCTACGGCACGCCGCGGCCGGGCCAGCACGGGCTGGAGATCGTGCATCCCAGCTATCGCCTGCTCGACGACGCCGGCGACGATGCGCTCGGGAGCAGCCTGGACCCGGTGTATCCGGCGATCGAAGGGCTCGGTCCGGTGTCGCTGCGGCGACTGATCGGCCAGGCACTCGACCGCCTGCCCGACGAGGATGCGCTGGAATTGTTGCCGCGCGAACTGCGCGACGCCTTCCGCCTGCCCGGCGGCGGACGCGTGCCGTCGCTGCGAGAAGCGCTGCTGACCGTGCATCGCCCGCCGCAGGACGCCGATGTCGCCGCGCTGCTGGCCGGACGTCATCCCGCACAGCGCCGGCTGGCGCTGGAAGAACTGCTCGCCCACCACCTGAGCCTGCGTCGCCAGCGCATCGCACAACAGGCGCACGCCGCGCCCGTGCTTCGCGACGTCGTACTGGCCGGCAAGCTGCGCGAGCGCCTTCCGTTCGCGCTGACCGGCGCGCAGGAGCGCGTGTTCGCGCAGATTCAGGCCGATCTCACCCAGCCGCATCCGATGCTGCGCCTCGTGCAGGGCGACGTGGGCAGCGGCAAGACCGTCGTCGCCGCGCTGGCCGCGATGAACGCCGTGGACGCCGGCAAGCAGGCCGCGCTGATGGCGCCCACCGAACTGCTCGCCGAGCAGCACCTCAACAACCTGCGCGGATGGCTGGAACCGCTGGGCGTGCGTGTGGCGTGGCTGGCCGGCAAGGTCACCGGCAAGGCGCGCGCGAAGGTGTTGGAGGAAGTGGCTTCCGGTGAGGCGCAGGTCGTCGTGGGCACGCACGCGCTGATGCAGGAAGGCGTGGCGTTCCGCGATCTTGCCCTCGCCATCGTCGACGAACAGCACCGCTTCGGCGTGCACCAGCGCCTGGCGCTGCGCGACAAGGGCACCGGGGGCGGCGGCAACGGCGACGCCATCGTTCCGCACCAGCTGGTGATGACCGCCACGCCGATCCCGCGAACGCTGGCGATGGCCGCGTATGCGGACCTGGACGTTTCGGCCATCGACGAACTCCCGCCCGGCCGCACGCCGGTGCAGACGGTGGCGCTGAGCGCCGAGCGCCGGCCGGAACTGGTCGAACGCATCCGCAAGGCCTGCGCCGAGGGCCGCCAGGCGTACTGGGTCTGCACGTTGATCGACGACAGCGACGAAGTCGTCGCGCAGGCCGCGCAGTCCACCTTCGAGGATCTGTCCAAGCGCCTGCCCGAGCTGCGCGTCGGCCTCGTCCACGGCCGCATGAAAGCCGCCGAGAAGCAGGCGACCATGCGCGCGTTCAAGGACGGGGAGATCGGCCTGCTCGTGGCGACGACCGTCATCGAAGTCGGCGTCGACGTGCCCAATGCCTCGCTGATGATCATCGAGAACGCCGAGCGCCTGGGCCTGGCGCAGCTGCACCAGTTGCGCGGGCGCGTCGGCCGCGGCAGCGCGGCGTCGAGCTGCGTGATGCTCTACCAGGCGCCGCTGTCGCAGATGGCGCGGCAGCGTCTGGAGACGATGCGGGAGACCAACGACGGCTTCGTCATCGCCGAGAAGGACCTGGAACTGCGCGGCCCCGGCGAACTGCTCGGCACGCGCCAGACCGGCCTGGCGCAATTCCGCGTGGCGGACCTGGCGCGCGATGCGGACCTGCTTCCGCAGGTGCATGAGCTGGGCGAGCGGCTGCTGCGCGAATCGCCGGAACTGGCCGAGCGCATCGTCGCGCGCTGGGTCGGCGGCGCGGTCCGCTTCGCCTCGGCGTAAGGCGCGCTGCGCTGTTTGGAGGCAGCCGGGCCGAGAATCGGGCCTCTCCTCGCCCGTCGTGTGAAGGCCCGGACTGACGCCCCCTCGCCGAATTGGGCATCATGAACGCCCTCCGTCCGTTCCGATGCCGCCGATCGTGATTCCCGCTCCAACCGAACATCCCGTCGGGCGGCACGATGCCCAACCCTTCATCGCCGCCGATGTCGGCGGTACGCACGCCCGCCTGGGTCTCGTCCAGGTCCGGCCCGGCGGCAAAGTCGACGTGCTTGCCTACCATCGCTATGCCTGCGGCGAATTCCCCTCGCTCGCGGCGATCATCGACGACTTCGTTACCGCCCACGGCGCTGACAGGACCCACGCCGTGGTCGCCATCGCCGGTCGGCTGGAAGGCGACACGCTGATCAACAGCAACCTGCAGTGGCCGGTGTCGGTGGAGCGCACGCGCCGCGAGGCACGGATCGCCTACCTCGCGCTGCTGAACGATTTCGAGGCCGTGGCCTGCGCCATGCCTTACATCGACGTGGCCGCCATGACGCGCGTCTGCGGCCCGCTGCAGGCGGGCGAGGGGCCGGCGCTGGTGCTGGGCCCGGGCACCGGTTTCGGTGCATCGCTGTGCCTGCCCCGCACGTTGCAGCAGGGCGTTCCGCTGCGCGTGCTCGCCAGCGAGGCCGGGCATGCCTCGCTCGCCGCCGGCAACGCGCGCGAACTCGCCCTGATCGCGCGCCTGCTCGAACGTTGGCCGCACGTCGACAACGAACGTGTCCTCTCCGGACCCGGACTGGTCAACACCTACACCGCGTTGTGCGAGATCGACGGCGCCACGCCGCGCCTGGACACGCCGGAAGCGATCGTCACGGCCGCCCAGGCCGGCGGCGATCGGCACGCGCAGGAGGCGCTGCGCATGTTCTGCGGCCTGCTGGGCAGCCTGGCAGGCGACCTCGCGCTGACCTTCGGCGCCGACGCGGTGTATCTGGCCGGCGGCATTCCCGCGCAGATCCGTCCCTTCCTGCTCGAAAGCGACTTCGCGCAGCGTTTCCGCAACAAGGGCGTGCTGGGCGAAGTGCTGGCGCGCGTGCCGGTGTGGCTGGTGGACCATGGGCAGCTCGGACTGGTGGGCGCGGCGGCCTGGTATTACGAGCGTCACTCCGGCTTCTGACCCGACTTCGCGGACATCATTGATGGGCAATCGCCGACAGCTCCTCCAGGCATCGTTGCTTGCGGCCGGCGCGGCCGCGCTTCCCCGCGTCGAAAGCGCTCCTGCCGTCGGCGCGCGTGTCGTGTCGACCTGGGACTTCGGCGTAGGCGCCAATGCCGTGGCGTGGCCTGTGCTCGCACGCGGCGGCAGCGCACTGGACGCGGTGGAGGCCGGCGCGCGCTGGGCCGAAGCCGACCTGTGCAATCCCACCGTCGGCCGTTGCGGCAATCCGGATCGCGACGGCGTGCTGACGCTGGACGCCAGCATCATGGACGGCGACGGCCGCTGCGGCGCGGTCGCGGCGCTGCAGGACATCGCGCATCCGGTGTCCGTCGCGCGCGCGGTGATGGAGAAGACGCCGCACGTCATGCTGGTGGGCGAGGGCGCGCAGCAGTTCGCCATCGCGCAGGGTTTCGAGAAGACGCCGCTGCTCACCGAGCAGGCCCGCGCTGCCTGGCGCGAATGGCTGAAGACGTCGAAGTACGAACCGCAGATCAACGCCGAACGGCGCATGCGCCCGGGCGATTCGAGCAACCACGACACGCTGGGCATCCTCGCGCGTGACGCGCAGGGTCGGCTTGCTGGCGCGTGCACGACCAGCGGCATGGCGTGGAAGCTGCACGGCCGCGTGGGCGACAGCCCGATCGTCGGCGCGGGGCTGTACGTCGACAACGATGTCGGCGCCGCCACCGCCTCGGGCGTGGGCGAGGAGATGATCCGCAACGCCGCCAGCTTCCTGGTCGTGGAACTGATGCGTCAGGGGCGTTCGCCGGTGGATGCATGCCGCGAGGCGATCGACCGCGTGGTGCGCAAGCGGCCGGAGGCGAGCAAGCGTCTGCAGGTGTGCTTCCTCGCGATGAACAAGGCCGGCGAAGTCGGCGCGTTCGCGTTGCATCGCGGCTTCGTCTACGCGGTGCAGGACGGCACGCCCGGCCCGCACGATCGCCTGCACGATGCGGCTTCGGTGTATCGGACCGAACAGACGTGAGCCAGGCGCGCGTGCGGCTGGAGATCGCGGCCAACTCGCTGGCCTCGGCGCTGGCCGCGCAGGAAGGCGGCGCGGACCGCATCGAACTGTGCGAGAACCTCGGCGAAGGCGGCTGCACACCGTCCTACGGCACGTTGGCAATGGCGCGCGAACGACTGCGCATTGCGCTGTACGTGCTGATCCGGCCGCGCGCCGGCGACTTCCTCTACGACACGCTCGAGCGCGAGACGATGCTGCGCGACGTCGAGATGTGCGCGCGGCTGGGCTGCGACGGCATCGTCATCGGTGCGCTGGATGCAGACGGTGTGGTCGACGCCCCGCTGTGCCGCGAACTGATAGCCGCGGCCGGAACGCTCGGCGTCACGTTCCACCGTGCGCTCGACGTCGCGCGCGATCCGTGCGAAGCCCTGGAAAGCGCCATCGCGCTGGGCTGCGAGCGCGTGCTCACATCAGGCGCGAGCGCCAGCGCGATCGACGGCGTCGACACCATCGCCGGCCTCGTGCAGCGGGCCGCAGGCCGCATCGGCGTCATGGCCGGGGCAGGGGTGACCTCGGCCAACGTCGGCGAACTGGTGCGACGCACCGGCGTGCAGGACGTACACGCCTCGGCGAAGGCGCTGCGCCCATCGCACATGCGCCTGCACCGCGAACTGCCTGGCCTGGCGCCGGAACACTGGCGCAGCGATGCCGCCGTCGTGCGCGCGCTGCGCGAAGCGCTGGGAAACTGAAAAGCGAACGCAACCGTTCATGGAGATAATCGGTCGATGGACAAGATTCCCCTGCTGATCGACACCGACCCCGGCGTGGACGACGCGCTGGCCCTGCTGATGGCTTTCAACGACCCGCGCCATCAGGTCGTCGGACTGACCATCGCCGCCGGCAACGTCGGCCTCAGGCACACCGTCGCCAACGCACTGAAGCTGTGCGAAGTGGCCGGAGTGGACGCGCCGGTATTCGCCGGCTGCCCGGGCCCGCTGCTGCACCCCGCGCCGGATGCCGGCTACGTGCACGGGCAGGACGGTTTCGGCGATGTCGGTTACGAGCCGGCGCAACGCACCGCGCAAGCCGAACACGCCGCGCAGGCGATCCTGCGCCTGTCGCACGAGCACGCCGGCAGGCTGCTGCTGGTTGCACTGGGGCCGCTGACCAACGTCGCGCTCGCGCTGAAGCTGGATCCGACATTGCCCGAGCGTGTCGCCCGGCTGGTCGTGATGGCCGGTGCGGTGACGGGCCACGGCAACATCACACCGGCGGCGGAGTTCAACGTGTTCTTCGATCCGGAAGCGGCGCACATCGTGTTCGAGGGGTTCCCGCAGATCGATCTGGCCGACTGGGAAGGCACCATCGCGCACGGCCTGCTGCACGACAGCGTGCTGGAATGGCTGGCCGCGGATTCGCCGCGCGCGCGCTTCTACGAACGCATTTCGAAGAAGACCCGCGAGTGGTCGGCCGATCGCCGTGGCGAGTACTGGCACTCCGCCGATGCACTGGCGATGGCCTTCGCGCTGGAACCCGACGGTGTGACGCAGGACGTGCATCGGCCGGTGGTCGTGGAACTCGGCCATGGCCACGCGCGTGGCATGACCGTGGTCGACTGGAACCGGCAGAGCGGCCAGGCGGACCGGTTCAGGATCCTCATGCGCTACGACCAGGACCGACTGGACGGACTGATCCGCGCGGCATTGGCCGGTCGGTGAGCAGAGAGCTTGCGCGAGGCGGGGACCGTCGCTATACTTCCGCGCTTTCCCCGAATCCTTTGGTGAGTGCCATGAAGGCCGGCATCCATCCCGACTACCGCGACGTCATTTTCCAGGACGTCACCACCGACTTCCAGTTCCTGACGCGTTCGACCCTTGGCAGCAAGGAGACGATCAAGTGGGAAGACGGTAACGAGTACCCGCTGATCAAGGTCGATATCAGCTCTGCTTCGCATCCGTTCTACACGGGCAAGCACAAGATCGTCGACACCAGCGGTCGCGTCGACAAGTTCCGCAAGCGCTACGCGCAGAAGTAAGGTTCGGTCCGCGCTCAGGCGCGGTCCTTCCCGATTTCTGCCGCGTCGCAATCGCATCACGCGATTCGCGCCGCTAAGCGATCCCCGACGGCTGCCGAAAGGCGGCCGTTGGCGTTTCCGGTGTTTTCGCGAAAGTTGGCATGCCTGGGCGCATGTCGGCGACGCGGAGTAATACCTGCCCGGAAGAGTCCCTGACGGCTGCCGAAAGGCAGCCGTTGGCGTATCCGGGCGTCCTCTCGCGGACCCGCTCGGCCTGGTCAGATTTTTCGGTTTCTGGCGGTTCCATTCGTGGAATGGTCCGGCCCGCCGCCCGAGGCGCCTGCCACCAAAGTCCGAGTCAGCGCTCGGGGACGTTGTGCGATAATTCACGGTTCGCGGCCCTGCCCGCGAACCCCGTCCCCGCCTCCTGCCGCGGCCCGCTCCGCCGGCATGCTGACATGAGGAGTGTTTCGTGTCCGATTCGACCAAACCTGGCTTCGACCAGGTCACCCTGACCGCCGGCGACAAGAGCGCCACCCTTCCGGTCCAGTATCCGACGCTCGGCACGCCGTGCATCGACATCGCCAAGCTGACCAAGGAAACCGGCTGCTTCACCTACGACCCCGGTTTCGGTGCCACCGCCAGCTGCAAGTCGGCGATCACCTACATCGACGGCGACGCCGGCGTGCTGCTGTACCGCGGCTACCCGATCGAGCAGCTGGCCGAGAAGTCCAACTTCCTCGAAGTCGCCTACCTGCTCATGAACGGTGAGCTGCCGAACAAGGACGAGTTCTCCGCGTTCGAGCACGAGGTCACGCATCACACGATGATGCACGAGGCCTTCCGCACCTTCCTGTACGGCTTCCGCCACGACGCCCACCCGATGGCGATGCTGACCGGCATGCTCGGTTCGCTGGCGAGCTTCTACCACAACGATCTCGACCTCGAGGATCCGGAACAGCGCCGTCTGGCCGCGATCCGCCTGATCGCCAAGGTGCCGACGATCGCCGCCGCCTGCTACCGCTATTCCATCGGCTGGCCGATCCGCTACCCGCGCAACAACCTCGAATACACCACGCGCTTCCTGCACATGCTGAAGGAAGTGCCGAGCGAGCCGCTGGAGCTGAGTCCGGTCGCCGCCAAGGCGATGGACCTGCTCTTCATCCTGCACGCCGATCACGAGCAGAACGCCTCGACCTCGACCGTGCGTCTGGTCGGTTCCACCGGCGCCAACCCGTACGTGAGCGTCGCCGCCGGCGTCGCCGCGCTGTGGGGCCCGGCGCACGGCGGTGCCAACGAAGCCGTGCTGAAGATGCTGGAAGAGATCGGCCGTCCGGAGAACGTCAATTCCGCCATCGCCAAGGCGAAGGACAAGGAATCGGGCTTCCGCCTGATGGGCTTCGGCCACCGCGTCTACAAGAACTTCGACCCGCGCGCCAAGATCATCCGCGAGATGACCCACAAGGTGCTGGGCGAGCTGGGCATCAACGACCCGCTGCTCGAAGTGGCGATGAAGCTGGAAGAGGCCGCGCTGAAGGACGAGTACTTCGTGCAGCGCAAGCTCTACCCGAACGTCGACTTCTACTCCGGCATCATCTACAAGGCGCTGGGCATTCCGGTGGAGATGTTCACCGTGATGTTCGCCATCGCCCGCACCGCCGGCTGGGTCTCGCACTGGCTGGAACAGCAGAACGATCCGGAAAACCGCATCGGTCGCCCGCGCCAGATCTACACCGGTTCGGCGCAGCGCGACTACGTCGATTTCGGCAAGCGCTGAGGTCTACGCGTGGCCGGCGTCCGCGCCGACACACCTTCGAAGCCGCGGCCCCGCCGCGGCTTCGTCGTATTCAAATGGACGATCTACGCGCTGCTGGCCCTCGACGTCGCGCTGTACGCACGCTACGGCCGCCTCACCGAGCTGATCGACACCGCCGCGTGGCTGGTCCTGCTGCTCTTGTTCGAATGGGAAACCGGCGGCTGGCGGCTCCCCGCGCGCTGGGTGCCGGCGCTGCACGGCGTCCGCCTGCTGGCGAGCGCGGCGGTCGTCGTCGCCGTGGCCGGCTACGCGCTGGAGCGCGTGTGGCTGGACTTCTTCAATGAAATGACCTGGCTCGGCGTGGTCGCGCTGCTGGAGCTGGAAGTCCGCCTGCCGCCGAACGCCATGCGCCTGCACCGGCTGCGCCGCATGGCCGCCGCGGCGCTGTACCTGGCGCTGGTCGGATTCCTACTGACCTGGGCCGTGATGGGCTTCGGCGATGACGACCCGCGTGCCGCGTGGCTCGATACCTGGGATGCGTTGCTGTGGCTGGTTGCCTTCGTGGTGATCGAGCTCAACGTCTTCGGCGCCGATACGGACCGACGTGCGCGACGGGCCCGCGCGATCGAACCGTCGCGCTGACCTTCAGCGCGACGCGTCGTTTCCGGCCTCGTAGCCCAGGATTTCTTCCTGCGCGAGCAGCTCCCGCAGTTGCGCAGCGCTGGCGCGCTTCATCGGCTTCTCGTCGGTGTTCGACAGCGGTGCCTGGCGCAGGCCATCCAGCGGCAGGATGGTGAGGTCGAAGGCCAGATCCTCGGCGGTGAATACCCAGACCGGCACTTCGGCCACGCGCTCCCGATCCAGCCGCAGGCGGCGGCTGCGCGCCTCGGCCGGAATGCCGTGCTGTTCGAGATAGCGTGGCGCCGCATCCGGGTCGTCGCTGAAAAGGTGCAACGCGACCGGGCTTCGCGTGTCGGCGGTGCCATCGAGCACTGTGCCGACCAGGCGCGGCTGGAACTGCCGGAAGAACTCCATCGCGCGCAGCGCGGCCTCGCGCCGGTGGCGCAGCGCGGGCACGTTCTCGCGCTGGAACAGGCGCTGGTACTCGCGCAACGCATCTTCGATCTCGCGGTTACGCGGCAGCGATGCGTCGTCGAAGATGCCCAGTCGCTCGGCGGCCTTGAGCTTGGCCTGGTGGTAATCGCGAATGCCACCTTCGGCCATCAGGCGGGCGGCTTCGTTGGCGAGACGGTGCCGGCGTTCGCGGGTACGCGTGAGTGCATGCTGATGAGCGTGCTGTCGGTCGTGGGGCATGAGAACCTCCGCGGCTGGCACGACGGCGGGATTTCGCCGCGGCCGGTATCACCGGCACGGCGAAACTAGCATGTTTCTTTGGGCCCGGACGTTACGCCGCGTGGCGTGTCGGAAACGTGGATGCGGCGCCTGCTGCATGAACGCCGGCCATCCGGCCCCCGGCATACGAAAAACGCCGGGCAGGGCCCGGCGTTTTCGTGTGTCGCGGATGGCGCGAAAGCGTCAGAAGATGTCGAAGGCTTCTTCGGCCGGCGCGGCTTCCTGCGGGCCGTAGTCGACATAGGTCTGCATGCGGTCCAGGTCCTCGGCCTTGACCCACTCGACGATGCCACCTTCGCCCCCCGGGATCAGCGCGCCGTTGCCCGACACCGAGACCTTGATCATGCCCTCCGGCGGATCGTTCGCCGCCAGCGGCTGGTCCTTCAGTGCCACGCGCATGTAGTCGATCCAGATCGGCAGCGCGGCCTTGCCGCCGTATTCGCGGTAGCCCAGCGACTTGTAGTTGTCGCGGCCCACCCAGACCGTGGTGACGTACGGGCCGCCCACACCGGAAAACCACGCGTCGCGGTGGTCGTTGGTCGAACCGGTCTTGCCGCCGATGTCGTCGCGTTCGAGCACCTTCGCCGGCGTGCCCGTACCGCGCTTCACCACGTCGCGCAGCATCGAGACGATCTGGTAGGCGATGCGGCCGTCGATCGCGCGCGGCGCGAGCACCATGTTGCTGGTGTCGATGGCCGGCTTCTTCGGCTCGTCCTTCGGTGCTTCCGGCTTCTGTTCCGGCGTGCCCGATGCGGTCGGGCCAAGGTTGAAGCCGTCGACCACGGCGGTGTTCTGCACCGCGCGGCTGACGCCGCCGGCCGTGCCGCATTCCGGGCAGGCCACGGCCGGCTTTTCCTTGAACACCACCGCGCCCTCGCGGTCCTTCACTTCGTCGATGAACCACGGCGTGATGCGGAAGCCGCCATTGGCGAACGCGGCGAAACCGCGCGCCACCGACAGCGGCGTGAGCGAGGCGGTGCCCAGCGACATCGACAGGTTCGGCGGCAGCTCGGCTTCGTCGAAACCGAAGTGGCTGATGTACTTGCGCGCGTAGTCCACGCCGATGGCGTCGAGCAGGCGCACCGAGACCAGGTTGCGCGACTGCACCATCGCCTCGCGCAGGCGCATGGGGCCGGCGAAGTTGCCGGTGTCGTTCTGCGGGCGCCAGATGTGGCCGCGACGGTCCTTGAACACTACCGGCGCATCCAGCACCACCGAAGCCGGGTTGAAGCCGCGTTCGAACGAGGCCGCGTAGACGAACGGCTTGAAGCTCGAGCCCGGCTGGCGGCGTGCCTGCGTGGCGCGGTTGAACTTGGCGCCGGCGTAGCTGTAACCGCCGGACAGGGCGCGCAGCGCACCGTTGGACGGTTCCAGCGAAACCAGCGCGGCCTGTGCCTGCGGCACCTGGTCCAGGCGGTAGCGCGCCGGCGGCGGAACCTCGCCCGGCTTGGGCGGATTGGCCGGTTCGATGCGGCTCACGCGCACCAGATCGCCGCGCTTGACCAGGCTGGCCGGCGCGCGGCCGCCCCAACCCTGATCGCCGCCCAGCTCGACCGGCGTGCCGTCGGCCAGCACCAACTGCACCTGGCTGCCGCTCACGCCCAGCACGATCGCCGGCTGCAGGGCGGCCTGCGCCGGAACGTTGCGCAGGCGCGCGCGCACGGTGGCAGCGTCCTCGTTCGGGGCGAGGTCGAAATGCTGTTCGACGCCGTGCCAGCCGTGGCGACGGTCGTACACCGCCAGGCCGTCGCGCACCGCCTTGTCGGCCGCGGTCTGCAGCACCGGATCGATGGTGGTGGTGACGTGGTAGCCCTTGGTCAGGGCTTCGTTGCCGAAGCGGGCGACCATCTCCTGGCGCACCATCTCCGCCACGTACGGCGCGTAGACCTCAACCGGCCGCTCGTGCGGCGTGGCGTGCATCGGCACGGCCTTGGCCTGCGCCGCTTCGTCGGGGCTGATGTACTTCAGCTCCACCATGCGATCGAGGATGTAGTCGCGACGCACTTTCGCGCGTTCGGGATTGCTCAGCGGATTGCCGCTGGACGGGAACTTCGGAATGCCGGCAAGCGACGCCATTTCGTCCAGCGAAAGCTCGCCCAGCTTCTTGCCGTAATAGAACTCCGCCGCCGCGCCGACGCCGTAGGCGCGGTTGCCGAAGAAGCTCTTGTTCAAGTACAGCTCGAAGATCTCGTCCTTGCTCAGCTCACGCTCCATGCGCATCGCCGTGAGCATCTCGGCCAGCTTGCGCGTGTAGCTGTATTCGTTGCTGAGGAAGAACTGGCGCGCGACCTGCTGGGTGATCGTCGAGCCGCCCGGCACGCGCTTGGCATCGGTGGTGGCGATCAGCCACACCGCACGCGCCACGCCCTTGAAGTCCACGCCGTGGTGCTTGTAGAAGCGCGCGTCCTCGATGGCGAGGAAAGCCTGCTTCAGGCGCTCGGGGACGTCCTGGATGGAAACGGGGTAGCGGCGGGTCTCGCCGAACAGCGCCATCAGGCGACCGTCCTTGGCGTAGACGTACATCGGCTCCTGCATTTCGACCGCGCGAAGGGTCTCCACGTCAGGCAGCTTGGGGGCGACCAGGTAGTACAAAGTGCCCAGCGCAATGGCGCCAAGCAGGGCCAGGCCGGCCAGCGCGAACAGCGCCCAGCGCAGCAGGCGGCGTAAACGGGGCATCAAGCAGATTCCGATTGCGGGTGTAGTGGGCGTGGAGTATAGAGGAGCCGGGGATAGGGAATTTTAGCGGTGGCACACCGGGGATCCGGGGGACGGATCGACCCACCCGAGGGGCGCCGCGGCAGGTTGGAAAGTGACGCAGTAAGGCAATTCCGAATGAAAAGGTTGCCAGCCTGTGCAAACTTGGTTATTTAAAGCGGGGTCACACGAAGCGCATGTAAGCGCCTGTGACAAGGGGAGAATATCGTGGGGATCGTCACAAAAAGCCAGCCGGCAGTCGTCGGCGTGGACATCAGTTCGACTGCCGTAAAGCTGTTGCAGCTCTCCCGGGCCGGCAACCGCTACCGCGTCGAGCATTACGCGGTCGAACCGCTGCCGCCGAACGCCGTCGTCGAGAAGAGCATCGTCGAGGTCGAGGCCGTGGGCGAGGCGATCCGGCGCGCCGTTGCGCGGTCGGGCACGCGGGCCAAGCACGCCGCCGCCGCCGTGGCCGGCTCGTCGGTCATCACCAAGGTCATCCCGATGCCGGGCGACCTGGATGACGACGACCTGGAGTCGCAGGTCGAGCTGGAGGCGGTGAACTACGTCCCGTACCCCATCGAGGAAGTCAATCACGATTTCGAGGTGCTGGGCCCGATGCCCGGCAGCCCGGACATGCTGCAGGTCCTGCTCGCCGCCTCACGTTCGGAGAACGTGGAAGTGCGCGCCTCGGCGCTGGAGATCGGCGGCCTCACCCCGAAGGTGATGGACGTTGAAGCCTTCGCGCTGGAGAACGCCTTCGCGCTGGTCGCCGACCAGCTCGGCGGTCCGCGCGATGGCCTGGTCGCCCTGGTCGATTCCGGCGCGACGATGACCACGCTCAACGTGCTTCGCAACGGCCGCAGCCTGTACGCCCGCGAGCAGGTGTTCGGCGGCAAGCAGCTCACCGACGAAGTCATGCGCCGCTACGGCCTGAGCTACGAGGAAGCCGGTCTGGCCAAGCGCCAGGGCGGACTGCCGGAGAGCTACGAAGCCGAAGTCCTGGAGCCCTTCAAGGAGGCGATGGTCCAGCAGATCAGCCGCCTGCTGCAGTTCTTCTACGCCGGCAGCGAGTTCAACCGCGTCGACCAGATCGTGCTGGCCGGCGGTTGCGCCTCCATCGCCGGCATCGCCGAGATGGTCGAGGAGCAGCTCGGCGTGCCGACCACCATCGCCAACCCGCTCGCCCACATGACCCTCGGGCCGCGCGTGCAGGCACATGCTTTGGCCCAGGACGCACCGGCGCTGATGATCGCCTGCGGTCTCGCCCTGAGGAGCTTCGACTGATGGCACGCATCAACCTCCTCCCGTGGCGCGAAGAGCGCCGCAAGCAGCGGCAGAAGGAAACCGGGCTGATGCTCGGCGCGGCGGCCATCGGCGCGCTCCTGCTGTCGTTCATCATCGTCAGCTACTACAACGGCCAGATCGACGGCCAGAACGAGCGCAACACGTTCCTCCAGGACCAGATCGCCGAGGTCAAGAAGAAGAACGAGGAGATCAAGCAGCTCGAAGAGAAGAAGGCCAAGCTGCTGGCGCGCAAGGAAGTGATCGAGAAGCTGCAGGCGAACCGCTCGCAGATGGTGCACTTGTTCGATTCGCTGGTGCGCACGATCCCCGACGGCGCGGTGCTGACCTCGATCAAGCAGGACAACGAGACGCTCACGCTGGAAGGCCGCGCGCAGTCCAACGCCCGCGTCAGTACCTACATGCGCAACCTCGAAGGCTCGGGCTGGATGACCAATCCGGACCTGTCGATCATCGAAGCCAAGGGTGGCGACAAGGGCCTGCCGTACCAGTTCAAGTTGCAGGTCAAGCTGGCCAATCCGAACGCACCGAAGGACGAGGACGGCGACGGCGTGCCTGACGCGCCGGTCGCACCGGCAGCGCAGATCGCCCAGTCGGGCGAAGCCGCCACCGCAGGTGCCGCACCGGCTGCCGGCACGCCGGTGACCACGCCCGTCACGCCGTCCGGCGCTGCCGCGCCGGCGCCGGCCGCGACCCCGGCCGCAACGCCCGCCACTGCGCCTCCGGCGCCGAATGCCACGCCGGCCAAGGGAGCGGCGTCATGAGCAAGAAGAAATCGATCAAGCTCAACGAGCTGGACTTCAACAACATCGGCGGCTGGCCGCAGCAGGCCAAGATCGGCCTGTGCGCGGTGATCGTCGTGGTGATCGTGGGCCTGGCCTGGTACCTGTTCGTCAGCGACAAGCGCAGCGAACTGGAAGGGCTCGAAGCGCAGGAAGCCACGCTGCGCGCCGAGTACGAGAAGGAACAGGGCAAGGCCGCCAACCTGGAACCGCTGCGCCAGCAGCTGGCCCAGATGGAACAGCAGCTCCAGCAGATGCTGCGCCAGCTGCCCAGCAAGACCGAAATGCCCGACCTGATCGTCGACATCTCGCAGACGGCGCTGGCCACCGGCATCACCAACGAACTGTTCCAGCCCGGCGCCGAAGAACCCAAGGAGTTCTACGCCGAGAAGCCGATCGCGCTGCGCATGATCGGCAGCTACCACCAGTTCGGCGGTTTCGTCAGCGGCGTGGCATCGCTGCCGCGCGTGGTCATCATGACCATGCACGACATCTCGCTGAAGCCGCGCGGCAAGGAAGGCGAGGCGATCACGCCCAACAGCCCGCTCGAGCTGGCCGGCACGGTGAAGACCTACCGCTACCTCGACGAGGAAGAAGTCCAGAAGCAGGAAGAGGCCGCGGCTGCCTCGGACGGCAAGAAGGGAGGGGCCTGAGATGCGCGCAATCCTTAACCGTGAAGGCGCATCGCCTGTGCGCGCCATGACGGCGATCGCGCTGGCGCTCGGTCTGGCCGCGTGCTCGCGCGGCATCACCAGCACGCCGGGCGAGGCGCCCAACCTGGAAAAGTGGATCGCCGAGGTCAAGGCGCGTCCTGCGCCGCCGCTGGATCCGCTGCCGGTAATGCAGCAGTTCGAGACGTTCGAATACAACGCCTACGCGCTGCGTGATCCGTTCAGCACGGCCTTCACCGACGACGGCGGCGGCAACGGTCCGCGTCCGGACGCCGGTCGCCGCAAGCAGACGCTGGAGCAGTTTCCGCTCGACAGCCTCGACATGGTCGGCACGCTGGGCAAGGGGAATGGCGTGATCGCGCTGGTGATGGCACCGGACAAGGTGACCTACCGCGTGACCGCGGGGAATTATCTGGGGCAAAGCGACGGTCGCGTGACCGGCGTGTTCGAAGACCGCATCGAGCTGGTGGAACTGGTACCGGATGGCGCGGGTGGATGGTTGGAGCGTCCGGCCACGGTCGCGTTGGAAGATCAATAAGATTCTGGGGGAATGCACGATGACCGTTTTTGAACCGGGTAGCCTAAGCGCACGCGCTGACCGTCGCCCCCTGCTGCGCAGTGGGTCGATCGGCCTGCTGATCGGCGCCATCGCCGCCGTCAGCGCCGTCCACGCCGCCACGCCCGCACCGGCCGCCGCTCCGGCGGTCGTCGCGCCGCCGGCAAGCCTGGACCCGGCCAAGCAGCTGCCGGGCACCGTCGAGGTGTCCAACATCGACTTCAAGCGCGGCAGTGACGGCTCCGGCCGCCTGGTCGTGAAGTTCAGCGGCGACGGCGCCTCTCCGGACCTGCGCAATCAGGGCCAGAGCGTCGTCGTCAACGTCGGCAACGCCAAGTTGCCCGACTCGCTGCGCAAGCCGCTCAACGTGGTCGACTTTGCCACGCCGGTGCAGCGCATCGACGCGCGCAACTCCGGCGCGGGGACGCAGCTCGTGCTCGACATGAGCGGCAACTTCGAGTCGATGGCGTACCAGACCGGTCGCGAATACATCGTCGAGATCGTGCCGCGCACCGGCGCCGCCAACGGCCGCGCCGTCGGCCAGTCGACCACCGGCAAGACGACCGCCGCCGCAGGCGGCGTGCGCAACTACGCCGGCCGCCCGGTGACGTTCAACTTCCAGGACGTGCCAGTGCGCACCGTCCTGCAGCTGATCGCCGAGGAATCGGGCCTGAACGTGGTCGCCGCCGACACCGTCAGCGGCAACGTCACGCTGCGCCTGACCAATGTGCCGTGGGACCAGGCGCTGGACATCGTCCTGCAGGCCAAGGGCCTGGACAAGCGCCGCAGCGGCAACGTCGTGTGGGTCGCCCCGCAGGCCGAGATTGCCAAGTACGAGCAGGACAAGGAAGACGCGCGCATCGCGCTGGACAACCGCGTCGACCTGTCCACCGAGTACATCCAGATCAACTACCACAACGCCGCGCAGATCTATAAGGCGCTGACCGAGGCCAAGGGCATCGGCGGCAACACCGGCGGCGGCCAGAACAGCGGTTCGAGCAGCACCGACAGCGGCTTCCTCTCGCCGCGTGGTCGCCTGGTCGCCGACGAACGCACCAACACGCTGATGATCAGCGACATCCCGAAGAAGGTCGCGGAGATGAAGCAGCTGATCCACGTGATCGACCGCCCGGTCGACCAGGTGCTGATCGAAGGCCGCGTCGTCATCGCGCAGGACACCTTCGCCCGCGAGCTCGGTGCGCGCTTCGGCATCGCCGGCACGAAGGACGGCAAGTACTTCTTCAACGACACCATCGAGAACAACGACGCCACGCGTGGCTCGCTCGCCGAGGCCAGCCAGTCGGGTGACATCCCGACGCTGTTCAAGGGGCCGATGAGCAACCTGGGCGTGCTGAACCCGGCCGGTTCGGTGGCGTTGCAGATCCTCAATGCCGGCTACGCGCTGGACGTCGAGCTGTCGGCGATGCAGGAAGAAGGCCGCGGCGAAGTGATCTCCAACCCGCGCATCGTCACCAGCAACCAGCGCGAGGCGGTGATCCGCCAGGGCCAGGAAGTGGGCTACGTGACGATCTCGCCGTCGCAGGGCAGCACCACGATTCCGATCCCGAACGTGCAGTTCAAGGACGTGCTGCTGGAGCTGAAGGTCACCCCGACCATCACCCACGACGGCCGCGTGTTCCTGAACATGAACGTCAAGAAGGACGAGGTCGAAGGGTTCGTCGACACCTCCATCGGCCAGGTGCCGACCATCGCCAAGCGCGAGGTCAACACCGCCGTGCTGGTCGAGGACGGGCAGACCGTGGTCATCGGCGGCGTGTACGAGTTCCGTGATCGCAGCGACATCTCGAAGGTGCCGTTCCTGGGCGACATCCCCTTCCTGGGCACTTTGTTCAAGAAGAAGGGTCGCAGCAAGGACAAGGCTGAACTGCTGATCATGGTCACCCCGAAGGTGATGAAGGTCGAACAGCGGGGGTGAGGCAGGCCGCTAACGCGGCACTGCCGCGTGGCCTGCCGAACGACCGACCACGGAGGGTCGGGCCGGGCGATCCGAAGCCCGCAACGCTTCGCCATGGATGGCAGCCACGAGGTTGTCGAAGCCGGTGCTAACGCGGCACTGCCGCGTGGCCTGCCGAACGACCGACCACGGAGGGTCGGGCCGGGCGATCCGAAGCCCGCAACGATTCGCCATGGATGGCAGCCACGAGGTTGTCGAAGCCGGTGCTAACGCGGCACTGCCGCGTGGCCTGCCGAACGACCGACCACGGAGGGTCGGGCCGGGCGATCCGAAGCCCGTAACGCTTCGCCATGGATGGCAGCCACGAGGTTGTCGAAGCCGGTGCCGCGCGGTACCGGCACCGACAACGACACTGGCGCGACCTGCCCCATGACACGGGCGCAAGCAGTACCCCAAGGGCCCCTCCGGGGCCCTTTCGCTTTTCGTGGCTGAATGGACTGCCCGGGCCGTGAACCTCCACCGCCGACTTCGGTCAAACTGGCCCCGATCCCCCACCGAGACCGCCATGGACCGCCGTAGCGACGATCTGCCCCGCCTGCACGACGCCTTCCGCGCCCTGCGCGAGGCGCTATCGGCCGAGATCGTCGGCCAGGCGGCCCTCATCAACCGGTTGCTCATCGCCCTGCTGGCCGACGGCCACCTGCTGGTGGAAGGCGCCCCGGGCCTGGCCAAGACCAGCGCGATCCGCGCCCTGGCCGCGCGCCTGGAGGCCGACTTCGCTCGCGTCCAGTTCACCCCCGACCTGCTGCCCGCCGACCTCACCGGCACCGAAGTGTGGCGCCCGCAGGAAGGCCGCTTCGAGTTTCAGGCCGGCCCGATCTTCCACCCCATCCTCCTGGCCGACGAGATCAACCGCGCGCCCGCCAAGGTCCAGTCCGCGCTGCTGGAAGCGATGGGCGAGCGGCAGGTCACCGTCGGCCGCGCGACCTACGCGCTGCCGCCGCTGTTCCTGGTCATGGCCACGCAGAACCCGATCGAGCAGGAAGGCACGTTCCCGCTGCCGGAGGCGCAGCTCGACCGCTTCCTGATGTACGTGCGCATCGGCTACCCGCAGGCGGCGGCCGAGACCGAAATCCTCCGCCTCGCCCGCGACCGCGCGCGCCAGGCGACGCAGCACGTCGCGCCCGCCATCGAACGCATGTCGATGGAGAACGTATTCGCCGCGCGCAATGCCGTGCTCGACCTGCACCTGGCGCCGGTCGTGGAGCGCTATCTGGTCGAACTCGTCCTGGCCTCGCGCGATGCCGCGCGCTACGACGAAGCGCTGGCACGTCGCATCGCGTGGGGCGCAAGCCCGCGCGGTTCGATCGCGCTGGAGCGTTGCGCGCGTGCGCATGCGTGGCTGGCCGGGCGCGATTTCGTCACGCCGGACGACGTGCGCGCCGTCGCGCCGGACGTGCTGCGCCATCGCATCCTGCCCAGCTACGAAGCCACCGCCGAAGGCTGGGACGGCGAACGCCTGGTGGCCGAGTTGCTGCAGCGCGTGCCGCTGCCGTAAGCGGCGCGACCGGACGGGTCAACAGAACCAGCAGCGGGAACGGCACGCGGATGAACACGAACAGCGCGACGCACTTCGATCGGCGACACACCGCGATGCGTGCATCCGTTCGCATTCCATTTCCGGCCCGCGATACCGCATCCACCTGCACGCTTTCTCTTTCGATCCATGGCTGACGAAGCGCATCCTCGCGACGAAGGACCCGGCAACGGCGTCGTGCCGACGCTGCCGGAGCTGGTCGCCTTGCGGCAGGCTGTCGCGGGACGTCGTCCCGCCATGCGCGGCCGCTTCGGCGTCAGCGGGCACGCGCTCTCGCCGCTGCGCGGGCGCGGCATGGAGTACGCCGAATCGCGCGAGTACGTCGCCGGCGACGACGCACGCCACATCGACTGGCGCCTCACTGCACGCACCGGTCGCGCGCACACCAAGCTGTTCCAGGCCGAACGCGAACGCCTGAGCCTGATCGTCGCCGACACCGCGCCGACCCTGTACTTCGGCACTCGCGTGCGCTTCAAGTCGGTGCAGGCGGCGCGCGCGGGCGCGGTGGCCGCGTGGGCGGCGGTGCGCGATGGCGATCGCATCGCCGCATTGCGCGGCAGCCGCCGCGAAGCGCCGATCGCACCGGCCGCCGGACCGCGCGGTGCATTGCGCGTGCTCGATGCGCTGACGCGCTGGTACGCGCATGCGCCGGACGATGATGCCGGGCTCGGCGTCGCGCTCGATCATGCACAGCGCCTGCTGCGACCCGGTTCGCGCCTGGTCGTGCTGGCCGATCCGCAGAGCGTGGCGGCACTGCCCGCACAACGTTGGCCGGCGCTGGCGCATCACCACGAGGTGATCGTGCTGCTGCTCACCGATCCGCTGGAAACCGCACCGCCGAAGGCATCCCTGCCGTTCGAGGACGAATCGCACCGCGTCGACGTCGACCTGTCCGTCGCCGCACAACGCCAAGCCTGGCGCAACGAATTCGTGCGGCCGCTCGACGCCGCGCTCGCGCAACTGCCTGCGCGCGGCGTGCGCGTGCAGGCCTTGTCCACCGAAGCCGAAAGCGGGGCGTGGCTGCCGCTGCTCGGCCGCAACCCGCCGTTGGTGGCGTGATGGCGGGCGGCGGACTCGTGCTGCGCGACATCCATGCCGCCGCGGCGCCGTCGTGGTGGCCGCCGGCACCGGGTTGGTGGGTGCTGGCGGGCGTGGCGATCGCGGCCATCGTGTTGCTTGCGTGGTGGCGCGCACGCGCTCGCCGACGGCGCGTGGCGATCGTGCGCTTGTTCGACCACCAGGTCGAAGCGGCGCCGACACCGCCGCAGCAGGTCGCGGCCATCTCCGAGCTGCTGCGCCGCGCAGCACGTCGTCGCGACGCAGCGGCGGACACCTTGCAGGGCGAGGCCTGGCTGCTGCATCTGGACGCCGCCACGAAGCGCCCGCGCAAGGCGCCGATGCGCACGGATTTCTCGCAGGGGCCGGGACGGCTGCTGCTCGATGGCGGCTTCCGGCGCGATGTCGATCCCGCTGAGGTCGACGCACTGCGTGCGCTGGCGCGCGAGCGCTTCCTTCAATGGATGGACGCGACCTGATGGACGCGTTCCTGGCTCCGTTCCTCGAGTTGCACGACGCCTTCGCGTGGCCGTGGATGCTGCTGGCGCTGCCGCTGCCGTTGTTCGCGCGCTGGCTGCTGCCTGCGGCGAAGCAGCCGTCATCGGCCGCGCTGCGCGTGCCGTTCGGCGATCGCCTCGATCGCGTCGCGCATGCAGGCGGTCGCACCGCGTTCGGTTCGCGCGCGGGTTGGCTCGTCTGGTTGGGCTGGATACTGCTCTGCATCGCCGCCGCAAGACCGCAGCAACTGGGGGACGCGGTGCAGCCGCCGCAAGTGGGCCGCGACCTGATGCTGGCGCTCGACCTGTCCGGCAGCATGCGCGAACCCGACATGGAACTGGGCGGACGCACCGTCGATCGCCTCACCGCCGCGAAGGCGGTGCTCGCGGATTTCCTCGATCGCCGACGCGGCGATCGCGTCGGATTGATCGTATTCGGGCGCCGCGCGTACGCGCTCACGCCGCTCACGCTCGACCTGGCCTCGGTGCGCCAGCAACTGGAAGACAGCGTGATCGGCCTGGCCGGGCAGGAGACCGCCATCGGCGACACCATCGCGCTGGCGGTCAAGCGCCTGCGCGGGCAGCCGACGGAGCAGCGCGTGCTGGTGCTGCTCACCGACGGCGTCAACACCGCAGGCTTGCTCGAACCGAAGAAGGCGGCCGAGATCGCGAAGGCCGAGGGCGTGCGCATCCACACCATCGCCTTCGGCGGCGAAGGCACGATGTCGCTGTTCGGCCTGCCCGTGCCGATGCCGGGCGGCGGCGACGAGATCGACGAAGCCACGCTGCGCGAGATCGCGCGCAGCACCGGCGGCCACTTCTTCCGCGCCCGCGACACCTCGCAACTGGCCGGTATTTACGCGGAAATCGACCGGCTCGAACCGATCGAGCGCCCGGGGCAGGCGGTGCGTCCGCGCATCGAGCGCTAT
This sequence comes from Lysobacter sp. MMG2, assembly GCF_016735495.2. Classification (GTDB taxonomy): domain Bacteria; phylum Pseudomonadota; class Gammaproteobacteria; order Xanthomonadales; family Xanthomonadaceae; genus Lysobacter_J. The sequence goes on along the minus strand of NZ_JAERQY020000002.1, from coordinate 830,931 downwards.
CCGTGGCCGCTCGGCGCCGCATTCGCCTTCGCGTTGCTGGCGTTCGCCTGGCCGTCGCGGAGGAAGGCATGAACGCGCTGGCCGACTTCTCGCTCGCGTCACTGCACCTGCTTCGCCCGCAGTGGCTGTGGGCATTGCTTGCGCTGCCGGTGCTGGTCGGGTTGTGGCGGGTGCGTCGTCGTCGCAGCAGCGTGTGGCGCGAGAACGTCGATGCGCACCTGCTGCCGCACCTGCTGGTCGAGCGCGGCAATGCGCGAGTGCGCTGGGGCGTGTCGATTGCGATGGTTGCGTACGTGCTGGCGGTGCTGGCGCTTGCGGGGCCGAGCTGGCGCCAGACCCCGCAGCCGCTCTGGCAAAGCCGCACGCCGTTGGTGGTCGCGGTCGATCTCTCCAGCGCCGCGCTTGCGGCCGACCTGCCGCCGTCACGCCTCGCGCAGGCGCGCGCCAAGCTCTCCACGCTGCTGCGCGAACGCGAGGGTGGGCAGGTCGCGCTGGTCGCATTCGCCGACGACGCCTTCACCGTCGCGCCTCTCACGGAAGACGCGGCCAACGTCGCCTTGTTCCTCGACGCGCTGTCGCCGGAAGTGATGCCTGTCGACGGCCAGCGCGTGGATCGGGCGATCGCGTGGTCGGCGCAGTTGCTGAAGCAGTCAGGTTTCGATCGCGGCCGCATCCTGGTGATGAGCGACCACGCCGACGATGCCGCAAACAACGCGGCCGCGAGCGCGGCACGACAGGGGTATCGCGTGGACGTGCTCGGTCTTGGCAGCCAGGCGGGTGCGCCGTTCCGTCGCGGCGACGGCACGTTTGCGACGGCGCGCCTCGATGGCGGCTCGCTGCGCGGGCTTGCCTCCGCCGGCGGGGGGCGCTACGCGGACATCGCCGCGGACGATGGCGACCTGCGCGCGCTGGGCGTGCTCGATCCCGGCACCGTCGACGACGCGACCCGCGTTGACGGCGCGCGTGGCAACGCATGGCGGGACGAAGGCTACTGGCTGCTGCCGCCGTTGATGCTGCTGGCGCTGCTCGCATTCCGACGTCGTGCTGCTCTGGCCGTCATCGCGATGTGCGTGTTGTGGACGCCGGCGAAAGCCGCCGACTGGTGGCGGCGTGCCGACCAGGTGGAACACGCACGCGTCGACGAAGGCAATGCCGCCTACCGTCGCGGCGACTTCGCGGCGGCGGCACAGGAGTACCAACGCGCCGACAGCGCCGACGCGCACTACAACCGCGGCAACGCGCTGGCGAAGTCGGGCCAGCTTCCGCAGGCGATCGCGGCCTACGATGAAGCGCTCAAGCGCCAGCCGGACATGCCCGATGCACTCGCCAACAAGCGCGCGGTGCAAGCGGCGATGAAGAAGAAGCCACCGTCCGGCGGCGCGGGCGATAAATCTTCGCAGTCCAAGGACAATCAGCCCAAGTCCGGACAGAGCCCGTCCGACCAGCAACAACAGCCGCAAGAGCCGCAGCAGAAACAGGCGCAACAGCCCAATCCGCAGAGCGGCCAGCAACCGCCCGAGCCGAATCCCGAAGGCGCGCCGGCCGACGCCGACGCACAACGCCAGGCCGACGCCGCCCAGCGCGAACGCATGCAGCGTGCACTGGAGCAGCAGCGCGGCGCCACCGGCCAACCGCGCGAGCCCGGCGAAGTACGCAACGAGACACCGCAGCAACGCGAGCAGCGCCTGGCGAACGAAGCCTGGCTGCGCCGCGTGCCGGACGACCCGGGCGGCCTGCTGCGCGAGAAGTTCCGCATCGAGCACGAACGTCGCCGTTCCACGGGCGAGGGCAACGAATGAACACCGCGATTCCCGACACCGCGCGCCGCGCCATTGCACGTCTGCTCCCGCGCGTCGCACTGCTGATATTGCTGGCGATGATCAGTCTGGACGCCTCCGCGCAGGTGCGCGCGTGGCTGGACCGCGATCGCATCGCGATGGGCGAAACGGTCACGCTCAACATCGAGAGCACCGCGGCGACCACCGCAAGTGAACCCGACTACGCGCCGCTGCTCACCGATTTCTTCGTCAGCGGTCGCACGAGCCGTCGCGAATTCCTGATGAACAACGGCCGCAGCACGATCCGCACGCTGTACGCGGTAGCGCTGCGTCCGCGCCGCGATGGCGTGATCACGATCCCCGCGCTCAACGTCGGCAGCCTGCGCACGCAGCCGATCCCGATCACCGTCGCGCCTGCCGCCGCACCGTCGGCCACGCGCACGGAGGACGTGTTCATCGAAAGCGAAGCGGACGATCCCGATCCCTACGTGCAGCAATCGGTGGGCTGGGTGGTGCGGCTGTATTCGGCGACGCCGCTGATCTCCGGGCAGCTCGATCAGGACGCGCCGGAAGGCGCCTCGCTGCAGCGTGTCGGCGACGATGCGCAGTACCAGCGCGACATCGGCGGGCGCCGTTACCACATCGTCGAACGCCGCTTCCTGCTGGTGCCCGAGCGCAGCGGCGTGCTGACGATTCCGCCCGCGCGTTTCGAAGGGCGCGGCGCGGGCGGCTTCTTCGACGATCTGCTCGGCGGCCGTGGCGGCGCACTGGAAGCGCAGGGCACGCCGCGCAAGCTCGACGTGCAAGCGGCGCCGGCCAACGCACCGCAGCCGTGGCTGCCGTTGCAGAACCTCACGCTGCGTTACCAGTCCAATCCGCAGGAACTGCGCGTGGGCAGCGCGGCCACGGTCACCGTCGAAGCGCTCGCCGATGGCGCGATGGCGGCGCAGATGCCCGAACTCCAGCTGCCGCCGATCGACGGCGTGCAGGTGTTCGCCGAGCCCGTGCAGGCCGACGAGCGTTTCGTCGATGGACGTCCGCGCGTGAAGCTCACGCGCCGTTTCTCGCTCGTGCCCGCCCGCGAAGGCAACGTGCAACTGGCCGGCATGCAGATGCGCTGGTGGAACGTGCGCGACGGCAGCGCGCAGACCACGGCGCTGCCGCCGCTGTCATGGACCGTGTTGCCCGGTACGTCGACGGCATCGACGAACGGCACGCCCGCGCCGAACGCCGCACCGTCGTCCGGCGTCGACATCGCCGCTCGCGCGCCGGTGTCGTCGTTCGCGGACCTGGGCGGCGCCAATCGCATCTGGGTGCTCGCCGCACTGCTGTTCGCGGCGTTGTGGCTGTTCACGCTGGTGTGGGGCCTGCATCGCAGCGATGCGGCGAAGGTCGCGGCGGTGCCGCGTGCCGACGAACCTCCGTCGCCGGGCCAGCACATCGACCTCAAGCGCCTGATCGACCGCGGCGACCTGGGCGACGTGGCCGACGCGTTGTGCGCGCTCGCGCGCCCACCGGCGCGCGACCTCGACACCGTGCGCGCACGCCTGGCCGATCCGCGCCAGCGCGAAGCCCTCGATGTCCTGCAGCACGCGCGCTGGGGCGGCGGCAGCGCGGTGACCGCGCGCGAACATCTGCGCCAAGCGTTCGCGCAGGGGCCGAAGTGGCATGCGCAGGCCGCGACCGAGCCCTCCCCGCTGGCGCCGTTGTATCCGCCTGAACGCGGGCGAGGCTGATCCGGCCGTCCACGGCACACGGCCCGGAAAGGGCTTTTTGCTAAGCTCGCCGGGTTTTTCCGCATCACGCCCTGGGGAACCCGCGAATGACCGATACGAAGACCGGCGCCGGCAAGTCCAAGATGCCGCTGCACTGGAAGATGGCGATCGGCTTCGCCACGGGCCTGGTGCTGGGCCTCGTCGCGCATTACACCTCCGGCGCCCACGCCGGCTGGGTGGAGTGGCTCACGACCTACGTCACGCAGCCGGCCGGCACGCTGTTCCTGCGTCTGATCTTCATGCTCGTCATCCCGCTGCTGTTCTCGGCGCTCGTCATGGGCGTGGCGGAGATGGGCGATGTGCGTTCGCTCGGACGCATCGGCTGGCGGACGCTGGCCTATACGATCGTCGTGTCGGGCATCGCGGTCCTGCTCGGCCTGCTGCTGGTGAACTGGCTGCAGCCGGGCGCGGGCATCGACCCGGCGCGCGCGCAGCTGTTGCTCAACGAAGGTGCCGAACGCGCCAGCGCCATCGTCGGCAGTGCCGGCAACCAGCCCAAGGGGCTGGACATGCTGATCTCGATCGTCCCCGACAATGTGGTGAAGGCCGCCGCCGACAACACCATCCTGGCGGTGATGTTCTTCGCGCTGATGCTCGGCATCGGCCTGGTGCTCACGCGCACCAAGGCGACCGAAACCCTGCAGCGCGGCATCGAAGGGCTCTTCCAGGTGTCGATGACGCTGATCGGCCTGGTGATCCGCCTCGCGCCGTATGCGGTGTTCTGCTTCATGTTCAACCTGGCGGCGCTGTTCGGCTGGGAGCTGCTGCGCAGCCTGGGCGCGTACGTCGGCGTGGTGGTGCTGGCACTGGCGCTGCACCAGTTCGTGGTCTATTCGCTGGTGCTGAAGTTCGCCGGCGGCTACTCGCCCATTGCCTTCTTCAAGGGCATCCAGGAAGCGATGGTGATGGCGTTCTCCACGGCATCGTCGAACGCGACGCTGCCGACGTCGCTGCGCGTGGCCGACGAGAAGCTGCACCTGCCCAACCGCGTCTCGCGCTTCGTGCTGACGGTGGGCGCCACCGCGAACCAGAACGGCACGGCGCTGTTCGAAGGCGTGACGGTGCTGTTCCTGGCGCAGTTCTTCGGCGTGGAGCTGACCCTGGCGCAGCAGTTCACGGTGATGTTCGTGTGCATCCTCGGCGGCATCGGCACGGCCGGCGTGCCGGCGGGCTCGCTGCCGGTGGTCGCGCTGATCTGCGGCATGGTGGGCGTTCCGCCGGAGGGCATCGGCCTGATCCTGGGCGTGGACCGCTTCCTCGACATGTGCCGCACCACGCTCAACGTGACCGGCGACCTGATGCTGGCGACCGTCGTTTCGAAGGGCGAAGCCGACGCACCGTCCGAGTTGCCGCCCGCCACCGAGGCCTGATCGCCGCCTCCGGCTTGTCCGGCGCAGCCACGGGGCGACATCCAGGCTGAGGGGTGGGAGAATGGGCGGCCGCCCGGCCCGGCGCATGCCCGGGCCACCGCGCGGCCCCTTCCCCGCAGCCGAAGACCGCCCGACGCCCATGACGACGCCCAGCCGCCGCGACCTCGCCAACGCCATCCGATTCCTCGCCATCGACGCGGTGCAGGCCGCCAACTCCGGCCACCCCGGCATGCCGATGGGCATGGCGGACATCGCCGAAGTGCTGTGGAACGACTACCTGCGCCACAACCCGGCCAATCCGGACTGGTTCAATCGCGACCACTTCGTGCTGTCCAACGGCCACGGCTCGATGCTGCAGTACGCGCTGCTGCACCTGTCGGGTTACGACCTGTCGATCGACGAGCTGAAGAACTTCCGCCAGCTGCATTCCAAGACGCCGGGCCATCCGGAAAACTTCATGACGCCCGGCATCGAGACCACCACCGGTCCGCTCGGCCAGGGCTTCGCCAATTCGGTCGGCATGGCGCTGGCGGAGAAGCTGCTCGCGCAGCGCTTCAACCGTGAAGGCTTCCCGGTCGTCGACAGCCGCACGTGGGTGTTCATGGGCGATGGCTGCCTGATGGAAGGCATCTCGCACGAAGCCGCGTCGCTGGCCGGCACCTGGGGCCTGCACAAGCTGGTCGCCTTCTGGGACGACAACCACATCTCCATCGACGGCAACACCGACGGCTGGTTCACCGACGACACGCCCAAGCGTTTCGAAGCCTACGGCTGGAACGTGATCCGCGGCGTCGACGGTCATGACGGCGAGAAGATCAAGGCCGCCATCGAGCAGGCGCTGAAGTCCACCGACAAGCCCACGCTGATCTGCTGCCGCACCACGATCGGTTTCGGTTCGCCGAACAAGGCCGGCAAGGAGTCCTCGCACGGCGCGCCGCTGGGCAAGGACGAAGCGGCCGCCACGCGCGCCGCGCTGGGCTGGAACTACGGCGAGTTCGAGATTCCGCAGGCCATCTACGACGGCTGGCGCAAGCGCGACCACGCCGCGGAAGAAAAGGCCTGGAACCAGCTGTTCGACGCCTACGCCAAGCAGTTCCCGGAACCGGCCGCCGAACTCACGCGCCGTTCGCGCGGCAAGCTGCCGGACGGCTTCATCAAGGCCGCCGACGAGTACATCGCCAAGGTGCAGGCCGATGGCCAGACGATCGCCTCGCGCAAGGCCTCGCAGATGGCCATCGAGACCTTCGCGCCGCTGCTGCCGGAACTGATCGGCGGTTCGGCCGACCTGGCGCATTCCAACCTCACGCTGTGGAAGGCCAGCAAGTCCGTCGCCACCGACGACCCCAACGCCAACTACGTCTATTACGGCGTGCGCGAATTCGCGATGACCGCGATCAGCAACGGCCTGGGCCTGCACGAGTGCTTCATCCCGTTCGATGCGACCTTCCTGGTGTTCAGCGACTACGCGCGCAACGCCGTGCGCATGAGCGCGCTGATGGGTGCGCATGCCATCCACGTCTACACGCACGACTCCATCGGCCTGGGCGAGGACGGCCCGACGCACCAGCCGATCGAACACCTCGCCTCGCTGCGCTACATCCCGCACAACGACTTGTGGCGTCCGTGCGACGCGGTGGAATCGGCCGCGTGCTGGAAGGCCGCGATCGTGCGCCACGACGGCCCGAGCTGCCTCGTCTTCTCGCGCCAGAACCTGCCGCACCAGACGCGCGACGCGCAGCAGATCGCCAACATCGAACGCGGCGGTTACGTGCTGAAGGATTCGGTGGGCGCACCGGAAATCATCCTGATCGCGACGGGCTCGGAAGTCGGCCTGGCGATGGACGCGGCCAAGCAGCTCGGCGACAAGGTGCGTGTGGTGTCGATGCCGTCGACCAACGTATTCGACCGCCAGGACGCGGCCTACCGCGAATCCGTGCTGCCCAACGCCTGCCGCAAGCGCGTGGCGATCGAGGCCGGCGTCACCGGTTTCTGGCGCAAGTACGTGGGTCTGGACGGTGCGGTGATCGGCATCGACGAGTTCGGTGCTTCGGCGCCGGCGGAGAAGCTGTTCCCGTACTTCGGCTTCACGGTGGAGAAGGTGGTCGAGGCGGCGAAGGCGCTGTAAACGGCGCCCGCCATCGACGATTGCGAAAGAAGCGGCTTCGGCCGCTTCTTTCGTTTGGGGCCCGGGAGCCGCGGGTCGTCGAAAGAAAGTAACTTCCGGCACGGACACCGTGGCGTGCGGTATCACTAGACTGCCGCCAAACCTCACTCGCAGGGCGCAGACATGGAAAGCCTCGCCATCCCCGTGCTTGGTCTGGCGGTCATCGATTCCATCAACCCGTCCGCGCTCGCGGTGGCGCTGTGGTGGCTGGCGCGACCCGGTGCGACCTCGCGCCTGCTGGCGTACATCGCCGGCATCTTCGTCGCGTACCTGTCGATGGGCATCGCGCTGATGCTCGGCGCGGGCGCGGTGGTGCGCCGGTTCGGCGATGCGCTGGACCATCCGGTGGTGTTGGCGGTGCAACTGGCGATCGGTCTGTCGCTGTTCGCCTACGCCGTGCTTGCGCCCAATGTCTCGGTCGCCGCGGATACGCAACGCGAACCGCGCGTCGGTGGACTGCTTGGCATGGCGCTGCTGGGTGCGACGGTCACGCTGGAAGAGCTGACGACCGCGCTGCCGTACTTCGCCGCCGTCGCGCTGATGACCGCCGAGGGGATCGCGGCAACACGATGGCTGCCGTTGCTGCTCGTCTACAACCTTATTTTCGTCGCGCCGCCGCTGTTGCTCGTCGGCCTGAACCTGGCGTTCGGACGGCATCTGCAGGGACGCTTCGCGCACTGGCGCGTGCGCCTCCAGGCGGGCGCGCGCGAGGCCGGGCTTTGGGTCATGGCGATGGCGGGCATCGCGCTCAGCGGCGATGCGATCACGCGCTACCTCGGCCAGCGCGACACCACGGCGCCGCGCGCCGAAACGGTCAGCGCGTCGCCGCGAGCGCCAGGCTGACCAGCTTTGCTTCCAGACGCTCGCCGAAACTGTTTGGCGAGTCCAGCTGCATGCGCTGCAGGGCCTCGGAATCCTCCGCGCGTGCCGACAACGCCCGCCATACCGTGCGCAGCTTTGCGCCGCGCGTGGCGGTGTTCGCCTTCAGCCACGCCAGCGCCTTCACCAATCGCTGCTCCACCGGCGTGAAATCGCTGCCGAGCGGGTAGTCGGGCAACGCGCCGTTCTTGCGGAACGGTCGTAGCGCCGCGCCGAGGCGCTCGGGCGTGTTGCGCGTCGCGTTGGCCGGCGGCGTGAAATCCGCGCGCAACTTGCCGTTTTGCTTGGCTGTGTCGAGCAGTGCCGCCTGGAATCGCGAATCGGTGATGGCCGCCATCGCCGTCACGCAGTCCTCGTCGGCGCGACCCCGCACGTCGGCGATGCCGTACTCGCTGATGTACGTGTCGCGAAGGTGGCGCGGGATGGTCGTGTGGCCGTAGTTCCAGACCACGTTCGACGTGACCTCTCCGCGAGCCTCGCGGGTAGCGCGCAGCATCAGCACCGAGCGCGAGTCCGGCAGCGCATGCGACATCGCCACGAAGTTGTATTGCCCGCCGACGCCGGAGACGACGCGGCCGTCTTCCAGTGCATCGGACACCGCCGCGCCGAGTGCGGTGGCCATCATGCAGGTATTGAAGAAGCGCGCGTCGCGGCGTTGCAGGCGTTCCAGGGCGATGTCGCCGATCAGGTCGTTCACTTCGCCCACGCGCTTCATGCCGATGCAGCGGCGCACGTCGGGCGGCAGGTCGCGCAGCCAGCCGTAGAACTCCGGCGAGCCGAGGTAGAACGCGCCGTGCAGGAACTCGCCTTTCTCCTCCAGCAGCGCGAGGTCGTGCGCACTGGGTCCGCCGCGTTCGATGCGCTGCATCGCCGCCAGGTCGTCCACCACGCGGCGCTTGATCACTCCGACTTCCACCAGCTTGCGGAAGCCCTCGTTGATCATCTCGCTGCAGCCGTACAGGCCGCGCTCGAACGGGGCCAGCGCCGCGTCGTCCGCGTTCGGGCAATTCAGGGCGCGCAGCACGCCGCGATAGGCGTCGTTGTCGACGTGGCGCAGCACCAGGGCATGGCACAGCGCATCGGCCAGCGCGCCGATGCCGATCTGCAGCGTCCCGCCATCCAGCACCCGCGTGCTGGCATGGAAGCCGATGGCGTAGTCGGCGTCGTTCACCGGCTGGCGCGGCAGGCCGAACAGCTTCGGATACGGCCCCGGCGGCATCACGATGGCATCGAAGAACTCCGGCGCCACCGTCGCGCTGCCGCCCAGCCAGGGCAGGCGCGGGTCGATCTCGGCGATCAGCACCGGACGCGGCAGGCCGCGTTCGGCGATGGCGTCCAGCGCGTCGAAGGTGAGGTCGGTATTGCACGACAGCGACAGCCGGGCGCCATCGGGCGAACGCGCGACTTTCTGCACGATCGCATTGAGCTTGCGGTCGGCGAGGGCACGCGCGACATGCGTGTAGTTCAGGCTTGCGTAGCGGCGCTGCACCGGCACCGAATTCAGCAGCGCGCCGCCCTGGAGGTAGAACTCCTCGATCTCGATGTGCGCCGGCAGCGCATTGCGCTTGAGCGCCTGCACGTAGGCCAGGCGCGGAAAGTCGGCGCCGAAATGGCGCTCGACGAACGGCTTGAGGAAACGCGCTTCCAGCCCCTTGCCGCCACTCGGCGGATCGAGCGAGAGCGCGGTGTACAGGTGCAGCGGTCGCGAGGCATCGCCTTCGGCGCGCGCGTAAAGCGCATTGAGCAGCCGGTGCGGCTTGCCCAGCCCCAGCGGGGCGCCGATATGCAGCGGCCCCTCGATGCGCGTGAACAGAAACTCGACGGCGGCATCGAGCGAATCGAACTGAAGGGGAGCGGGGCGCGGTTCCATGGCGAGAGCTTAGCGAGGGCGATGGCGATCGGTCACGGCGATTTCGCCGCATCGTCGTCGATGCGGATCGCGACGGGCGCGGTGAAGGCCAGCAGAGCCAGCATCACGGAGAAGGAACGCGTCATGGGCGGAGTTCCGGAAGAAGTCGTGCAAGTTGCGAGCCTGCCAGCATCGCGACGACGAACACAATCGCATCGGCGCTGCCGTGCGCCAGGTTGGCCAGCGCAGGCCCCGGGCAGTAGCCCGCCAGTCCCCAGCCGATGCCGAACAGCGCGCTGCCGATCAGCAAACGGCGGTCGATGCGCGCGGCGGGCGGCGCGGGCAGGGAGCCGCCGTCGAGCGTGCATCCGCGCGAGCGCAACCAGGCGAATCCGGGCATCGCCACGGCGAGTGCACCGCCCATCACCAGCGCCAGGGATGGATCCCACTGACCGGTGAGGTCGAGGAAGTTGAGCACCTTGTCCGGGCTGGTCATCTGCGACACGGCGAGCCCGAGGCCGAACACCGCACCGGCCACGAGCGCATGGAGGATGCGCCTCACGGCGATGCTCCCGCGACGTGTCGCACCAGATACACGGTCACGAACGCGCTGCCCATGAACACCGCTACCGCCCACAGCGAACGCTTCGAGAACCGCGCCAGCCCGCAGATGCCGTGGCCGCTGGTGCAGCCGTTGCCCAGCCGCGTACCGAAGCCGACCAGCAGCCCGGCGATCACCAGCCATGCCCACGGGAAGTCCGTGCGCGGCACGGCGCCCGACCATGCGAACCACGCCCCCGCCGCCGCCACCATTCCGACGAGGAAGGCGAGCCGCCAGCCGCGTTCCTCGCGCCGGTCGACCGCCGCGTTGACGATGCCGCTGATGCCCGCGATGCGGCCCAGCGTGGCGAGGAGATACGTGGCAGCCAGTCCGATCAGCGCGCCGCCGATCAGTGCGGAAACCGGAGTGAATGAGGTCGGCATGAGTGAGTCAGAGGCGGTCGATCGGAATCTTGAGGTAGCGCACGCCGTTGGACTCCGGCGAAGGCAACGCACCGGCGCGGATGTTGGTCTGCACGGCGGGCAGGATCAGCGCCGGCATCGCCAGCGTCGCATCGCGCGCGGTGCGCAGCGCGACGTAGTCGTCCTCGCCGGTGCCGTCGCGCACGTGGATGTTCTCGCGCCGCTGCGCGCCGATGGTCGTTTCGCACGCGACCTCGCGCCCGCCGGGGCCGTAGTCGTGGCAGACGAAGACGCGCGTGTCGTCGGGCAGCATGTCGAACAGGCGCCGGATCGAGCGGAACAGCACACGCGCGTCGCCACCCGGGAAATCGCAGCGCGCAGTGCCGCCGTCGGGCATGAACAACGAGTCGCCGGTGAACAGCGCATCGCCGATCAGGTAAGCGCAGCTGTCGCTGGTGTGGCCGGGCACGGCGATCACGCGCGCTTCGATCGCGCCGATGCGGAAGCTGTCGCCGTCGCGGAACAGGCGATCGAACTGCGAGCCATCCGCAGTGAATCCGTCGTCGAGGTTGAACACCGGCGCGAACGCCTTCTGCACCTCGCGGATGCCTTCGCCGATGGCGACTTTCGCGCCGGGCCACTGCGCCTTGAGCCACTGCGCCGCGCTCAGGTGATCGGCGTGCGCGTGGCTCTCGATGATCCACTGCACGTGCAGGCCGTTCCCGCGGACGACGTCGACCAGTTGCTGCGCCGACTGCGTGGACGTGCGCGCGGCCTTGGCGTCGAAGTCGAGCACCGGATCGATGATCGCGGCGGCGGGGCCCGACGGATCGCGGACGAGGTAGGTCCAGGTGTTGCTGTCGGCGTGGAAGAACGGATGGACGTCGGGGATCATCGAAGGCCTCCGCATCCGGGCCGGAGGGCCCGTCGCGCCAAATCTAGCCGATCGGTGCGGCCGAAGTGATCGCCGCGCGTGAAGGCTCAGCGCGCCAGCGCGGCGTTGAGCATGACCGCCAGTTGGGTGCCGCCGCGTCGCAGTTGCTCTTCGGCCAGCGGCAGCCAGGTCTGCGCGTAGTCCGGGCCGATCGACGCCTTCGCCGGATAGAAGCCCGGACGCAGGACGATCCGGCACGAGGCTTCCGCCCACTGCGTCGCCGGCGGCCGCAGCGGCGGGCTCGGCAGTTTCACCGCCAGCGGCAGCGAGCGCAGGCGCTGCAGCCAGGCTGCCTCTTCCAGGCCGGCGTCCTTGAGCATGCCGCTGTCCCACAGCGAATGCAGGTTGGTGCCGCGGCTGTCGAGATTGAGCTGGAAATCGTTGCCGCCCTTGTCGCGCCCGAACCCGGCGTGCAGCGGCTGATGGACGTCGCCGACGAAATGCACCACGAACTTCAGTGCCTGCAGGCGCTCGGCCTTCGGTCGCTTCGTGTCGGCGAGGATCGCCGTCTGCGCGCGGATCGCTTCGACCACGCAGTCGCCGTTCGCGCAGTGCTTCGCCGCGTCGTAGTGGCAGTCGTCCTCGGCGATGTTCACGTAATGCCAGCGGCTGGTCTTCTTGCCCAGTTGCGGGTCGTTGTCGCGCAGTTCGTCGGCCCAGCTGGCGATGCCGGGCAGGGTGGGATCGGCTTCGCCTTCCAGCAGCGAGGTGATTTGCGCGCGCGCCTGCGGCGTCAGGTCGTCCCAGGCGAGGGCGGCGACCAGGCGATGGCCGAGGCGGCCCCAGGCGAAGGCCTCATGCGGGACGAGGAAGGAGGCGAGGGCAAGGGCGAAAAGAAGTCGGGCCATGCCGGCCACTTTAGCCGACACAGCCCGTTCCCCGGATTGCCGGCCGAGCGCTTTCGCGCGTCGGCCTGCGCTTCGGCGTGGATCAGAACTTCATGACATACGCCGCGCCGTACACGATCGGGTCGATGTTGACCGTGCCGATGCCCGCGCCGTTGAGCTTCACGTCGGTGTCGATGTCGATCCAGCGTGCGTCGACGCGGATCGCGCTGCGCTCGCCGACGGCGAAATCCAGGCCCGCGTGAGCGGCCAGGCCCCACGAGTCGTCCAGCTTGATGCGGGCGCCTTCAAGTGCGCCGCGCGTGTCTTCGCTGAAGAAGGTCGTGTAGTTGATGCCCGCGCCCAGGAACGGCGAGACTTTGCCCTTGCTGTTGAAGTGGTACTGCAGCGACACCGTCGGCGGCAGCTGCTTGGTGCTGCCCACGTTGCCCAGGCCCGCGATCGCGATGTCGTGCTCGAACGGCCATGCGGCGATCACCTCGATGCCCAGGTTGTCGCGCACGAAGTATTCGAAGGTGAGGGTCGGCTTGACGTCGGTGTCGACGTCCACCTTGAGCGCGCCGTCGGCCAGGCGGCCGTTATCGGATTTCGGGTCGACCGCGTGGATGCCGACGCCCAGCGTCCAATCGCCCTGGGACTGGGCGAAGGCGGGCGAAACGGCGGCGCCCAGGACCAGGGCGACGGCGCAGGCGAGGAGGGGCTTTTGCATGGAAGTGCCTCGTATGGGCTCGGTGTGGGAACGCTTACAAGTCTCCGCGCGGCACCAAACGGGCGTTTGATCATGATCAATTCAGCTCTCGGAACGGGTCCCTGCGGCCGGCCCGATGCCTCGCTGCTAGAATGAGCGCTCCCCGCTGTCCCCATTCGGGCTTGTCCCGTCCACCCGCCGCGCCGGGCGCGGCCGCAGGAGCTTGCAACTCATGACCATCAAGGTTGGCATCAATGGCTTCGGCCGCATCGGGCGCAACGTGCTGCGCTCGGCCGTGCAGAACTTCGCTGGCGAGATCGAGATCGTCGCCATCAACGACCTGCTGGAGCCGGATTACCTGGCCTACATGCTCAGCTACGACTCCGTGCACGGCCGCTTCAAGGGCGACGTGAAGGTCGAAGGCAACACGCTCATCGTCAACGGCAAGAAGATCCGCCTCACGCAGGAACGCGATCCGGCGAACCTGAAGTGGGACGAGGTCGGCGCCGATGTCGTCATCGAATCCACCGGCCTGTTCCTCGACAAGACCACCGCGCAGAAGCACCTGGATGCCGGCGCGAAAAAGGTCGTGCTGTCGGCCCCGTCGAAGGACGACACGCCGATGTTCGTCTACGGCGTGAACCACACCAAGTACAACGGCGAGGCGATCATCTCCAACGCTTCGTGCACCACCAATTGCCTCGCGCCGCTGGCCAAGGTGCTCAACGACAAGTGGGGCATCAAGCGTGGCCTGATGACCACCGTGCACGCCGCCACCGCGACGCAGAAGACCGTCGACGGCCCGTCCAACAAGGACTGGCGCGGCGGCCGCGGCATTCTGGAGAACATCATTCCGTCCAGCACGGGCGCGGCGAAGGCCGTGGGCGTGGTGATTCCGGAGCTCAACAAGAAGCTCACGGGCATGGCGTTCCGCGTGCCGACGTCGGACGTGTCGGTGGTCGATCTGACCGTGGAACTCGACAAGTCCGCTACGTACGCCGAGATCTGCGCTGAAATGAAGGCGCAGTCGGAAGGCGCGCTGAAGGGCATCCTGGGCTACACCGAGGACAAGGTCGTCGCCACCGATTTCCGCGGCGACACGCGCACCTCGATCTTCGACGCCGAAGCCGGCATCGCGCTCGACGGCACCTTCGTCAAGCTGGTCAGCTGGTACGACAACGAGTGGGGCTACTCGAACAAGTGCCTGGAAATGGTCAAGGTCGTCGCGAAGTAATCCGCGACGCATGATCAACGACGAGGGCCGGCACATGCCGGCCCTTGTTTTTTCATGCTCCGGCCCCACAACCCAGCCATGAACGACACGCCCGAACCCGACACCGGCGAAGCCGTCGACGGACTCACCCCGCAGCACCTTGCGACGCTGGTCGATCGCTTCTACGAGCAGGTCCGCGCCGATCCCGAACTCGGCCCCGTCTTCAACGCCGCCATCGACGACTGGCCCGAACACAAGCGCATGCTGACGGAGTTCTGGTCGTCGGTCGCGCTGGGCACGCGCAGTTATCGCGGCAATCCGATGGCCGCGCATCGTCCGCATCCCATCCGCCTGGAACACTTCGACCGCTGGCTCTCGCTGTGGCGTTCCACCGCGCGCGAGGTGCTGCCGCCCGAGCAGGTCGAGCGCGTGTGCGCCTACGCCGAGAAGATCGGCTACAGCCTGCGCTACGGCCTGGGCCTGCTGGAGAAGAAGGGCACCTTGCCGCTCGGTCTGCCGACGGTCTGATCGGTCGGGACGGTCCGTGGGCGGCATCGAGGCGATAGCCGCGCCGTAAGTCCACAGGGCTTTTTCCAGCACCGGGCTGGTTGCAATGCGTGTGGGTTTCGTCGAGGCTGCGATCCGGATGGGGCCGGATCATGAGACCGCCGCCCGGCGGTGACCGGCCAGGGGAAACCGCATGGAAGGACTGTTGGTCCTGTTGGTGCTCGCGGTGCTGGCGCTGCCGGTACTGGTGATCGTGGCGCTGGTGTCGCTGAGTGGATTGAAGGCGCGCGTCGCCGATCTCGAACACCAGCTTGATGCATTGCGTCGCACGAGCACTCCGCCTCGCGCTCCCGTCCACGCTCCTGCGCCCGACTCGCCGCCGCGCGTCGCCGAACCCGTGCGCGCCGCTGCGCCGCCACCGCCGCGCCGCGAGGCGCCGCCCATCACGGCCGCGTCGGGGATGGAAACGCCTGCGATGCCGCAGGTCGAACGCCCGCGCATGCCTCCACGCCCCGCGGCCGCGCCACCGCGCCCGGATCCCATCACGTTGGGCCTGCGTGCGGTGAAACGCTGGTTCATGACGGGCAATGTGCCCGTCAAGATCGGCATCCTCGTGCTCTTCGCCGGTGTCGCATCGCTGCTGAAGTACGCCAGCGACCAGGGCTGGATGCGCATGCCCATCGAGCTGCGCCTGGCCGGGATCGCGGCCGCCGCGCTCGCCGCGCTCGTGTTCGCATGGCGCAAGCGCGAACACAACCGCAGCTTCGCGCTGAGCCTGCAGGGCGGCGCGATCGGCATCCTGCTGTTGACGGTGTTCGCGGCGTTCAAACTCTACGGTTTGCTCGACGTGGGGCCCGCGTTCGCGCTGAGCATGCTGCTGGTGGCCGGCGCCGGAGCGCTCGCCGTGTTGCAGGACGCCAAGGCGCTGGCCGTGTTCGCGCTGCTCGCGGGTTTCCTCGCGCCGATCTGGCTGTCGACGGGCAGCGGCAACCACGTCGCGCTGTTCTCGTACTACGCCGTGCTCAATCTCGCCATCGTCGGCGTCGCCTGGTGGAAATCGTGGCGCGTGCTCAACCTGCTTGGTTTCGTCTTCACTTTCGGCATCGGCGCGATGTGGGGCGTGTTCGACTACCGGCCTGAGAAATTCACGACCACCGAACCCTTCCTGCTGCTGTTCTTCGCGCTGTACCTGGCGATCCCGTTGCTGCACGCACGCCGGCAGCCGGAAAGCCGCCGCGGATTGGTCGAAGGTTGTCTCGTCTTCGGCATGCCGCTGGTGGCGTTCTCGATGCAGGCCGCGTTGTTGGCGGGCGACCGCCTGCCGCTCGCGTTCAACGCGCTGGGGCTGGCGGCGATCTACGCGCTGCTGGCGGCATGGCTGCGGCGGCGTGCGGGCTATGCCGCACTGGTGCCGATGTACGCGCTGCTGGCGGTCGGATTCGCGACGCTGGCGGTGCCGCTGGCCTTGTCGGCGCGCGCGACGGCGTCCGTATTCGCGCTCGAAGGTGCCGCGCTGGTGTGGCTCGGCCTGCGCCAGCAGCGCCGCTTCCCGCAGGTCGGCGGTGCTGCGTTGCAGGTGCTGGCGGCGGTGGCGTTCACCCAGGGCGTGTCGCTGGATGTCACGGCCATCGCCAACCCTGCGTTCATGAGCGCGCTGCTCATCGCACTGGCGGGTTTCGCGAGCGCGTGGAGTTATCGCAGGCATTCGAGCGGCTCGCCGATGGCGCTCGCGTTCTACGCGTGGGGCCTGGCCTGGTGGATGGGCAATGCGGTGCACGAGGTTTCGCGTTTCGTGTTGCACGAACACCGCGTCGATGTCGTCTTCGTGGTGATCGCCGCCACCGGCTGGATTGCGGCGGAAGTGCAGCGTCGCCATGCCTGGGCGGCGCTCGCGTTGACGACGCTGGCTGCCATCGCCTGCGCGGTGCCCGTCGCGATCGAACAGACGAATGTCCACGGGCATCCGTTCGCAGGTTACGGCGCGGCCGCCTGGCTCATGTATGCGGTGCTCGGCGTGCGCAGTCTGGTCTGCCTGCGCCATAGCGAACACACGCTGGCCGCATGGGCGCAGTTCGTCTGGTGGCTGGTGTGGCCACTGTCGCTGTCGCTGTTGCTGGAGTGGGTGAGCGAGCGCTTCGGGCTTGCAGGCGGATGGCGTGCGCTGGGGTTGGCATTGCCGTGGTGCGTGCTTGCGGCGCTGAGCCTGTTCCGCTGGTCGTGGCTGTCGGTGCCGCTGGGAGAACGCTTCGACGCGTATCGCCAGGCGCTGCAATCCAGCTACTTCGCCGTGTTGGCCCTGGGCTGGGTGATCGCGCTGTTCATGGCCGACGGCGGTGCGCCGCTGCCGTGGATCCCGCTGCTCAATCCGCTCGAACTGGCGCAACTGGCGGTGCTCGTGCTGCTGGCGCGCTGGTTGTGGTCCGACGAGGCGCCGGATGCACTACGCAGCCGGCGACCGCTGGGCCTGTCGTTGGCCGGCTTCCTGCTGATCACCCTGAGCGTGCTGCGCACCGTGCACCACTGGGGCGGTGTCGCATGGGACGGCCATCTGTTGTCGACCAGCCTCGCGCAGACCAGCCTGAGCGTGACGTGGAGCGTGCTCGGCGTGATCGGCTGGGTGCTCGGCTCGCGTCGCGGCCAGCGCGGCCTGTGGCTCGCGGGCGCGGTGCTGATGGGCGTGGTGCTGGCCAAGCTGCTGCTGGTGGATCGCAGCAATCTGGGCAACGTGCTGGGCATCGCATCGTTCATCGCATACGGCCTGTTGTGCACCGTGGTGGGCTACATCGCGCCGGTGCCCCCGAGGCATGACGACGACACCGCTTCCGCACAGGGCGAACCCGCATGAAGAAGGCACCTCGCATGAAGGCACTGCTTGCGCTCCTGCTGATGCCGTTGGCGGCGAACGCGGGTGCCCAGTACGCGCGGCAATGGCCGTTGCGCCTGGATTCGCCGGATGCAGGCGCCTATCGCGTCGTGCTGGACGAATCGGTGTACCGGCAGTTGCAGTCGCCCATGCTTGCCGACCTTGATGTGCTCGATGCACAAGCCCGGGCCGTGCCCGCGGCGCTGCTCGATCCTTCGTCGCCGGAAACACCGCGTACACGCACCGTCGAGCTTCCCTGGTTCCCGCTGCCCGCGCAGCGTCGTGGCGCACCGGACATCGCCTCGATCAGCGAGATCGCCACCGATGGCAGCCTTCGCCGCGTCGAATGGCGAAGCGGCAACGGCGGCACCGTTGTGGGAAACGGCTTCGTGCTGGACGCCAGCCGCGTGGACGCGCCGATCCAGGCGCTGCGCATCCGCTGGACGGACACACAGACACTGTTCGATCTGTCCGTGCGCGTGGACGCATCGGACGATCTGCGTGAGTGGCGCACGGTCGCCGAGGACGCGCATCTGGTCGAGCTGGCCAACGCCGGACAACGCATCGTGCGCGATCGCATCGAAATCCAGCCGGTGAAAGCGCGCTATCTGCGCGTACTGCCAACCGACAGGGATGCCAAGGCGTTGCAGTTGAGCGGCATCACCGCCGAACTCCAGACCGTGGCGCCGACGCCGCAATGGCAGTGGCGCGTACTCACCGGACAGCGCGTTGAGGACGCCGACAAGCGCGTGCACTACGAGTTCGCGCTCGACGGACGCTTCCCGGTGGCGCAGGCCGACCTATCGCTGCCCGGCAACAGCACCGGTGCCTGGCGCTTGCAGGCGCGCGACGACGCCACGGCACCGTGGCGCGATGTAGCGCAGCCGTGGACGGCGTACCGCCTGGGATCGGATGCTTCGCCGCCGCAACCGCTGCACGCCGTGCATCGCGACCGTCTCTGGCGCCTGACGCCGATGAGTGGCGCGAGCCAGGGCGACGCGCCGCGGCTGCGACTGGGATATCGGCCCGAAGCGCTGGTCTTCGTCGCGCAGGGCACGGAACCCTTCGTTCTCGTCGCCGGCAGTGCACGCGCCGCGCGCGCCGATGCGCCGCTTGCCACCACCATCGAGGCCATGCGCGCGCAGCGCGGTGCGCAATGGCAGCCGGCCACGGCGACGCTGGGTGCATCGGCCGCACTCGCAGGTCCGTCCGCGCTCACGCCCGCGCCGGCCCCGCGCGATTGGAAAACGTGGCTGCTGTGGGCGCTGCTGGTGGCGGGCGCGCTGCTGGTCGCCGGCTTCGCGATCAGCCTGTTGCGCGAGAAACCCGCGGCCTGAGGTCGCGGGCGGGAGCGGTTACTTGATCCAGTAGCCGCTCAGTCGCCAGGTGCTGTCTTCGTCGTAGCGGAACGAGAACAGCTCTTCCGCGATCCGGTTGCCCGCGAAGTGCGTTTCGAAGCGTGCGCTCACGTACATGCCGCTTGGTACCGTCTTGTCGCCCTGCACCGCGTTGCGCGTCACCGCGATCCAGTGGCGCGAGGTCGGCGCACCGAGCGGCTTGCGCTGCGCGTTGACCTCGGCGACGAACTTGTCACGCGTGATCGCGCGCTGGCTGACCGGCGAAGAGCCGTCCCACACTTCGGCAATGCGCCCGCCGTCGATCAGTTGCGCCACCTCGGTCGCGGCCTGCACGACATTCGACGGGCCGATGTCGGTCGCCGGTGCGCGGGATGCGGCCGGCGCCGCGCGCTGCGGCGCCGGTTGCGATGCCACCGCGAATGCGATGCCCGCCAGCGCGGTGGCGAAGAGGGCTTGCTTGAGCGGATGCATGGCGGCTACTCCGGCGTGACGGGCGCGCGGAGTATCCACCGCCGGCCGTGAAGCCGGTCGTGACGCGGTCAGAACGCCGCGTCGAACGCCACTTCGCCTTCGACGCCGACCTGGTAGGCCGAGACGCGCCGCTCGAAGAAGTTGGTCACTTCCTGCACGTCCTGCAGATCCATGAACGCGAACGGGTTGGTCGCGCCGAAATGCTTGGGCAGGCCCAGTTGCGCCAGGCGTTGGTCGGCGCAGTACTGCAGGTACTGGCGCATGTCCTTGGGCGAGAGCCCGGCGACGCCGCCGGAGAGCACGTCCTGTGCGAACTGCATCTCGCACTCCACGGCTTCTTCCAGCATCCGCACGACCTGCGCCTTCAGCTCGTCGTCGAACAGCTCCGGCTCCTCCGCGCGCGCGGTGTCGATCACTTCGAACGCGAACGCCATGTGGCAGCTCTCGTCGCGAAACACCCAGTTCGTGCCCGACGCGAGCCCATGCATCAGGCCGCGCGAACGCAGGTAATAGACGTAGGCGAAGGCCGCGAAGAAGAACAAGCCCTCGATGCAGCAGGCGAAGCAGATCAGGTTCAGCAGGAACTGGCGGCGCTGCGCGGTCGTCTCGATGCGCTGCAGGTCCTGGATCGAATCGATCCACTTGAAGCAGAACTCCGCCTTGGCGCGGATGGACGGAATGTTCTCCACCGCCGCGAACGCCTTCGCGCGCGCGACCGGATCGGGCAGATACGTGTCGAGCAGGGTGAGGTAGAACTGCACGTGAAGCGCTTCCTCGTACAGCTGACGCGAGAGGTACATGCGCGCTTCGGGCGCGTTGATGTGCTGGTAGAGGTTCAGCACCAGGTTGTTGGCGACGATCGAATCGCCGGTGGCGAAGAACGCGACCAGTCGCTCGATCAGGTGGCGCTCGGCGGGGCCGAGCTTGTGCTTGAGGTCGTTGACGTCCAGCGAGAAATCGACCTCCTCGACCGTCCACGTGTTGCGGATCGCGTCGCGGTACATCTCGTAGAACTGCGGGTAGCGCATCGGCCGCAGGGTGAGGTCGAAGCCCGGGTCGAGCAGGCGGTTGCGTTCGGTCATGGCGCTCTCGGCTTGAACCTTGTCCTCCAGCCGCGGGACGCCACGACCTCCATCAGGGGAGGGAGTGCAGGTCTTTGGCGCCGAGCGGCTGGAGGAACAAGTGAGGAAGAACTTAAGATTGTTCGAATCAGGTTTTGCGGCGGTTGTAAGGCGCCTGATTCGTAGGTTTCAGCGAAACCCCCAAGTCAGCTGCCTTCCCGCGAACGGAGTCTTCCGTTCGACCCAACTTCAGACCCATTACGCGCGTGGGGGTGTTTCCGCCTGCGAGACTCTTCAGTTCCGACTCTTGCTTCGGAGTCCAGGCCTTGCCGTGGTTTTCGGGCTTCTTTGCCATTTCACACTCCTGTTGCTGGGGGACGAATTATTGGCAGGCCTCACAGGCCTCGGGATTCTCGAGCGAACAGGCGACAGCCTCCGTCGGCGTATATGCCGGCGCAGGCGACTGCGCGGCCGCGCCGCTCACCGTCGCCTTGGCGATCTTGGTGGCTGGGCGCGAACGCAGGTAATACGTCGTCTTCAGGCCCTTCTTCCAGGCGTACATGTACATCGACGACAGCTGGCCGATGTTGGGGCTCTCGATGAAGAGGTTGAGCGACTGGCTCTGATCGATGAAGGCGCCGCGATCGGCGGCCATGTCGATCAGCGAACGCATCGGCAGCTCCCACGCGGTGCGGTACACCGCACGCAGCGATTCGGGGATCGCTTCGACGCCCTGGATCGAGCCTTCCGACATCTTGATGCGGTCGCGCAGTTCCGGCGTCCACAGGCCCAGCGTCTTGAGCTCATCGACGAGGTAACGGTTCACGACGAGGAAATCACCCGACAGCGTCTCGCGCTTGAACAGGTTGGACACCTGCGGCTCGATGCACTCGTAGCAGCCGGCGATCGACGCGATCGTCGCCGTCGGCGCGATGGCGATCAACAGCGAGTTGCGCAGCCCGTGCTCGGCGATGCGCGAACGCAGGCCGTCCCAGCGCTCCATGTCCTCGGGCTCCACGCCCCAGGCCTGGAACTGAAGTTCGCCCTGTGCCGCGCGCGTGTCGGCGAAGCTTGGGTGGCGTCCGCGTTCCATCGCCAGTTCGTTGGATGCACACAGCGCGTGGAAATAGATGTTCTCGGCGATCTTCCTCGACAGCGCACGCGCCGGTTCGGAGTCGAACGGCAGTCGCAGCTTGAAGAACACGTCCTGCAGGCCCATCACGCCCAGGCCCACCGGGCGCCACTTCAGGTTCGCGCGGCGCGCGGTTTCGATCGGATAGAAGTTGAGGTCGATGACGCGGTCGAGCTGACGCACGGCCAGTCGCACGGTCTCGGCGAGCTTGTCGAAATCGAAGCGGCCGGATTCGCCGTGAACCGGGCCTTCCTCGAAGAGTTCGACGTGGTGCGAGAGGTTGATCGAGCCCAGGTTGCACACCGCCGTCTCGTCCTGCGAGGTGACCTCCAGGATCTCCGTGCACAGGTTCGACAGGTGCACGACGTTGCCCTCGCGCAGTGTCTGGTTGCACGCGCGGTTGGACTTGTCCTTGAAGTTCATCCAGCCGTTGCCGGTCTGCGCGAGCGTGCGCATCATCCGCGCGTACAGGTCGCGCGCCTTCACCTTCTTCGTCGCCAGGCCCGCCGCTTCGGCGGCGTGGTAGGCGCGCTCGAATGCGTCGCCCCACAGGTCGGTCAACTGCGGAACCTTCGCCGGATCGAACAGCGACCACTCGCCGTCGCTCTCGACGCGGCGCATGAACTCGTCGGGAATCCAGTTCGACAGGTTGAGGTTGTGCGTGCGGCGCGCCTCGTCGCCGGTGTTGTCGCGCAGCTCGAGGAATTCCTCCACGTCCGCGTGCCACGGCTCCAGGTACACGCAGGCCGCGCCCTTGCGCTTGCCGCCCTGGTTCACCGCCGCGACGGACGCGTCCAGCGTCTTCAGCCACGGCACGATGCCGTTGCTCAGGCCGTTGGTGGAAC
This sequence comes from Lysobacter sp. MMG2, assembly GCF_016735495.2. Taxonomy (GTDB): domain Bacteria; phylum Pseudomonadota; class Gammaproteobacteria; order Xanthomonadales; family Xanthomonadaceae; genus Lysobacter_J. The sequence continues at coordinate 808,236 of NZ_JAERQY020000002.1, read as the reverse complement.
GGATCAGCGAGCCGCGCGAACGGATGCGCGTGTACGACAGGCCGATGCCGCCGCTGAACTTGGAGAGCTTGGCCACGTCCATGTAGCGCTTGTAGATGCCTTCCAGCGAGTCGTCGGGCGAGTCCAGCAGGAAGCAGCTCGACAGCTGCTCATGCGTGGTGCCGGAGTTGAACAGCGTCGGCGAGGACGGGATGTAGTCCAGCTGCGCCATACGCCGATACAGCGACAGCGCCTCGCTCACGTCCTCGCTCAGCGCACAGGCGATGCGCAGGAAGAACTGCTGCGGCGTCTCGATCACCGTGCGCGCGGTCGGGTGGCGCAGCAGGTAGCGGTCGTACAGCGTGCGCAGGCCGAAGTAGTCGAAGCGCGCGTTGAGCGACTGGTCGATCGCGTCGTTGAGCTTGCGCGCGTTGGCCTGCACGAAGGTCAGCAGGCGGTCGTTGATCAGGCCCAGCTCGTGCCCGCGCTGCACCGATTGCGAGAACGCGTGGATCTCCAGCCCGGCGACTTCCTTCTCGATCACGCCCGCGAGCAGGCGCGCGGCCAGGCGACCGTATTCGGGCTCTTCGGCGGTGAGCAGGGCGGCGGTGCGGATCGACAGTTCATCCAGCTCGCGCGTGCTGGCGCCGTCGTACAGGCCGGAGATGGTGCGTGTGGCCACGCGCATCGGATCGACGGAGAACAGTCCTTCGCCGTTGCGCGTCACCGCGCGCACGATCTTGTTGAGATCGACCGGCTCGCGGCGGCCGCTGCGCTTGGTCACCGTCATGGTGAGGTTGGCCGCGGGCGGGGTCAGGGCGAAGCCGGCGGGCGCGTGGTCGGCGGGCGCGCGCTGCGGTGCGGCGTCGGTCGGCGAGGCGACGGCGGGCGCTTGCGTGGTGATGGTCATGGCGACTCCAGTGCGTGGGCGCACGTCTGGCCGTCCTTTCCCTCGAAGGACGACGCGGGCGCGGGAGCCTGGATGATGTGGACGGGGTGTCGCGCAGCCCGAGACGGCGGGCGCGATGGCGGCAGAACGCCGTCATCGATGCGACACCGACCGTCTTCCCTCCGAAGACTCCCTGGCCGGCACCGCGCGGTGTGCAACGCGCGGTTGTCGGCAGGTCTTCGGACTCGGGACGCGAGGCGGTATCGCCTCTTCCTACGGAGCCTCTTCCCGGGCGTTTGCCCAGTGGCATGGCTCGTTCGTTTCCCTTACCGCTGCGGGGCAGTGCCGGCCTTGGACGTTCGTCCGCACCGGGCTTCCCTTTTAAGCCGACCGCGAGGTCGGCACCGACGGGCCACAACATAGTGGGGGTTCGGTGATACGTCAACGCTAAATGTTGTGGATAACCGTGGAACATGCGGGCGCGCCGATTTGCCGCGGCGCGTCCACGCGGGGGACAATGCCGCCCCACGCGCGGCGCACCGACGTGCGCCCGTGCGATCGACCACCCTCCCATTTCCCCTCGACGAGAGGGCCCAAAGGCGACCGCCCATGTCCATCCTCCGCATGTCCGACCTCGACCTCCAAGGCAAGCGCGTGCTGATCCGCGAGGATCTCAACGTGCCCATCGACGACGGCCGCATCACGTCCGAACAGCGCATCACCGCCGCGCTGCCGACGATGAAGCTGGCGCTTTCGATGGGCGCCGCGGTGATGGTCACCTCGCACCTGGGCCGCCCGAAGGAGGGCACCTGGACGCAGGAGGACTCGCTGGCGCCGGTGGCGAAGCGTCTTTCGGAGCTGCTCGGCATCGACGTGCCGCTGGTGAAGGACTGGGTCGACGGCGTCGAGGTGAAGCCGGGCCAGCTCGTGCTGCTGGAGAACTGCCGCATGAACGTCGGCGAGGGCAAGGACGACGAAGCGCTGTCGAAGAAGTACGCCGCGCTGTGCGACGTGTACGTCATGGACGCCTTCGGCACCGCGCACCGCGCGCAGGCTTCCACGCACGGCGCCATCAAGTTCGCGAAAGTGGCTGCGGGCGGCCCGCTGCTGATGGCCGAACTCGACGCCCTCGCCAAGGCGCTGGACAACCCGGCGCGTCCGCTGCTGGCCATCGTTGCCGGCTCGAAGGTCTCCACCAAGCTGGAGCTGTTGTCGTCGCTGGTGTCCAAGGTCGATCAGCTGATCGTCGGTGGCGGCATCGCCAACACCTTCATCGCCGCGATGGGTCACAGCGTCGGCAAATCGCTGGTCGAGATGGATCTCATCGATACCGCGAAGAAGATCATGGCCGACGCCAAGGCGCGTGGCGCCGACATTCCCGTGCCCACCGACGTCGTCGTCGCGCCGGCCTTCGCCGCCGATGCGCCGGCCACGGTCAAGGCCGTCGACGCCGTGGGCGCGGACGACATGATCCTCGACATCGGCCCGCAGACCGCCGCGCGTTACGCCGAGCTCATCAAGGCCGCCGGCACGGTCGTGTGGAACGGCCCGGTCGGCGTGTTCGAGTTCGACGCCTTCGGCAAGGGCACGGAAACGCTGGCGCGCGCGATCGCGTCGTCGAAGGCGTTCTCCATCGCCGGCGGCGGCGACACGCTCGCGGCCGTGGACAAGTACGGCATCGAGAACGACGTGTCGTACATCTCCACCGGTGGCGGCGCGTTCCTGGAGTTCCTGGAAGGCAAGGAACTGCCGGCGGTGACGGCGTTGAAGGCGCGCGCGGCGTAACGCCGGAGGCTTGTTCCCTGCACCGTTCGCCCTGAGCGTAGGCGCGCAGCGCCGAAGTCGAAGGGCGAGCGGCCGGGAGCGTCCGACCCGTCCATCCTTCGACTCCGCTTCGCTACGCTCAGGACGAACGGTGTGCCGTGCAGGGGCGAGCGAAATCTGCGGTACCACACGGCCTGTAAGGACTGAATACGCATGGCAACGCTCTTCTTCGACATGGACGGCACGCTGATCGACTCCGCGATCGGCATCACCCGCTGCGTCGAGCACGCGCTGGTCGCGATGGACCTGCCGGTGCCGCCGCACGAGGAGCTGCGGCGCTGGATCGGCCCCGCGTTGCGCACCAGCTTCGGTCCGTTGTTGAACGACGAGGCGAAGGTCGAGCAAGCCGTGCTGCATTACCGCGACCGCTTCGAAACCCACGGCTGGGCCGAGCACGAGGTCTACGCCGGCATCGGCGAAACCATCGAATCGCTGCACGGCGCCGGCTACACGCTGGCCGTGGTCACCGCCAAGAACGAGCCGCACGCACGCAAGATCGTCGACCACCTGCCGTTCGGGCATCGCTTCGTCGACGTGATCGGCGCCACGCTGGACGGAAGCATCAGCCACAAGGACCAGCTCATCGCCGAGGCCCTGCGCCGCTTCGATCTGCCCGCCGGCGAGTGCTGGATGATCGGCGACCGCCGCATGGACATCGAAGGCGCGCGCCACCACGGCATGCGCAACATCGGCGTGCTGTGGGGCTTTGGCGGCGAGACTGAACTGCGCGAGGCCGGTGCGCTTCACCTGGCGTCCACGCCGCAGGACCTGCCCGGACTGCTGGCCGCCTGAGCCGGCGGCGGTCTCTCGAGGTTTCGCGCAGCGACACGGTGCGGGACCGCCCCGAGGCGGCCTCGCGGCGCGCGGTGGTCTGCTTTCGGGTGGGGGATATCAGACCACTTTCGCGGATGCGCCGCGGTATGGCGGGCCTGCGGATGGAGTCAAACCGAAAGTACGAAGAGCTGTGTTAGCGTCCAAGGGTTCTCTGGACCTGCATTCGATGACGACCACAAGACGCCGCACCAAGATCCTCGCCACCCTCGGCCCGGCCACTGATCCGCCGGGCGTCCTCGACGCACTGCTCACCGCCGGCGTCGACGTTGTCCGCCTCAATTTCTCCCACGGCGATCCGTCTTCGCAGATCGCCCGCGCCAACGCCGTGCGCGAAGCCGCGCAACGCGTCGGCGTGGAAGTCGGCATCCTCGCCGACCTTCCCGGCCCGAAGATCCGCATCGAGCGCTTCGCCGAAGGCCGCGTGCTGCTCAAGACCGGCGACCGCTTCGACCTGGTCGCCAGCAACGACGCGCCGCTGGGCAACCTGCGCGAGGTCGGCGTGAGCTACCTCGGCCTGCCCAACGACGTTCGCCCCGGCGACGTGCTCCTGCTCGACGACGGCCTGTTGCAACTGCGCGTGGGCGCGGTGGAAGGTGAGCGCATCGTCACCACCGTCCTCAACGACGGCGCGCTGTCGGATCGCAAGGGACTGAACAAGCTCGGCGGCGGCCTGTCGCTGGGCGCGCTGACCGAACGCGACAAGGAACTCATCAAGGTCGCCGCCGAACTGGGCGCGGACTTCATCGCCGTGTCGTTCTGCCGCAATGCCGCCGACATGAACGAAGCGCGCCGCATCGCGCGCGAGAACGGCAGCGATGCCGCGCTCGTCGCCAAGGTCGAACGCGCCGAGGCGATCGAGAACCTGACCGAGATCGTCGATGCCTCCGACGTGGTGATGGTCGCGCGCGGCGACCTGGGCGTGGAGATCGGCGACGCCGAGCTTCCGGGCCTGCAGAAGAAGATCATCCGCGAGGCGCTGGAGCGCAACAAGGTTGTCATCACCGCCACGCAGATGTTGCAGTCGATGGTGGACAGCCCGATCCCGACGCGCGCCGAAGTACTCGACGTCGCCAACGCCGTCATCGACGGCACCGATGCGGTGATGCTGTCGCAGGAATCCGCGGCGGGTCGCTATCCGGTCAAGGCGGTGGAGGCGATGGCGCGCATCTGCCTGGGCGCCGAACGCCAGTTCAACCACGACACCGATTTCGAAGCCGCACCGCGTAACCTCGAACGCGCCGACCAGGCCATCGCCATGGCGGCGATGTTCCTGTCCGAGCACATCGGCGTGCGCGCGATCATCGCCATGACCGAATCCGGCGGCACGGCGCGCTTCCTGTCGCGCTTCCGTTCGCAGGTACCGATCTACGCGCTCTCGCGCCACGACGGCGCGCGCCGGCGCATGGGCCTGATGCGCGACGTGGTGGCGCACGACTTCGACAGCCGCGGCCTGAGCTCGCGCGATGCCGCGCGCAAGGCGGTCAAGGAACTGTTCGACCTGAACCTGCTCAGCGTGGGCGAACGCGTGATGTTCACCAGCGGCGACCACATGGAGCAGCTCGGCGCGACCAACACCCTGCGCCTGCTGCAGGTGGGCGAGGGCGGCACGGCCGAGGGGCTGGGCGAGCTCTGATCTGCGCGCCGGGCCCAGGCTCGGCGCTATCTTTTCCTTCGCCTAATTTCCATGAGAATCTTTCGCGCAGCGGTTCACGCCGTGAACCAGTTGCGGGGGGGGGCTGTCATGGCAAGCGAGGGGCGGTCGGCGGTTGCACGCTTCAGGATCGTAGTGGTGGTCATGCTGGCGCTGTGGATGGCCGGCTGTACCAGCGTCGGCATGCACACGCGCGAACGCTTTGCCCACGATTACGGACCGCCGATGCAGCTGCGCGTCTGCGTGCTGCATACCGACGACGTGACGCCGCAGCGCATCGACACGCTCATCGCGGCGGTCAACAAGGAGTTCAGGTCCTACGGCATCGATGTCGTCGTCCCGTGGGCGCGCCCGTGGCAACGCGCCGGCTTCACCCATGAGCGTCTGTTCGACGACATCGTGCGCCGCGAAGTGGAAGCGCCCTGCGACCGCCTGGTGGCCTTCGTCGACCGCAATGCCGGCGACGCACTGTGGGGCCTGGTTATGCCGGAGGTGCTCGGCATGGTTGACGACCCGACGCACACGCGCGGCTACGTGGTGGCGACGCGAGTGTCGTTGAACCAGGTCTTCACTTCGCCCGCGAAGGCGACCGTGCACGAGTTCTACCACCTCCTCGGCTGCCCGCACGCGGAGTCGATGGACGCCTGTTACACCCGGATCGTGGCGCTCAAGAACGCGCGGTTGGCCGATGCTGACTTCGTCCCGGGCATCGACGAGGACGGCGCTTTCCTGCGCACGCGCGAGTCGGCCAACCGGGTCATGCGCGAGGCGCTCGCCGGGCCCTGACGGGACGGCATACCGTTCGGCGGCCATGTAACCGCATACACCCCAAGTGGTATTGGATTCGGGGGTGTCTGGTCTGCAAGTGGTTGATTTCTAGTCCTGCGGCCCGTCCGGGAACGGAACGCTGCGGCTATAATGTCGGGCTTCCCACCGCTCCCGCAGGACGACCCATGAGCATCGAACAGCTTGCCGAAACCGCCCAGGCAATGATGGCCCCGGGCAAGGGCATCATCGCCATCGACGAGTCGGGCGCGACCTGCGCCAAGCGTTTCGCCGGCGTCGGCATCGAGAACACCGAAGAGAACCGCCGCCGCTACCGCGAGCTGCTGCTGACCACGCCGAAGCTCAACGAGTACATCTCCGGCGCGATCCTGTTCGACGAGACCATCCGCCAGTCCACCAGCGACGGCGTGCCGTTCGCCAAGTACATGGCCGACAACGGCATGATCCCGGGCATCAAGGTCGACAAGGGCACGCACAACCTCGCCGGTTTCCCGGGCGAAGTGGTGACCGAGGGCCTGGACGGCCTGCGCGCCCGCCTGGAGGAGTACTACAAGCTCGGCGCCCGCTTCGCCAAGTGGCGCGCGGTGATCAACATCGGCGACGACATTCCGTCGGGCACCTGCATCGACGCCAACGCCCACGCGCTGGCCCGCTACGCCGCGCTTTGCCAGGAGCAGGGCCTGGTGCCGATGGTCGAGCCGGAAGTGATCATGGACGGCAGCCACGACCTGGAAACCTGCTTCGAGGTCACCGAAGTCTCGCTGCGTTCGCTGTTCGCTTCGCTGTACGAGCACAACGTGCTGCTGGAAGGCACCATCCTGAAGGCCTCGATGGTCGTGCCGGGCACCACCAGCGGCGAAGACGTGGGCTACGACGAAGTGGCCGCCGCGACGCTGCAGTGCCTGAAGTCGACCGTGCCGGCCACGCTGCCGGGCATCGTGTTCCTCTCGGGCGGCCAGTCGGACGAGGCCGCCACCGCGCACCTCAACGCGATGAACCAGATGGGCCCGAACCCGTGGCCGCTGTCGTTCTCCTACGGCCGCGCCATGCAGGCCGCCGCGCTGAAGCTGTGGTCGCAGGACCTGGTGAACAACTTCGCCCGCGCGCAGCAGACCGTGTACGAGCGCGCCCGCGACAACGGCCTGGCCGCGCTGGGCCAGTGGAAGCAGGCCGCGTAAGCGCAGGCGTCCATTGCTGTTACGAAGAAAGCCGGCCTCGCGCCGGCTTTCTTTTTCAGGGCACGACGGTGAAGTACGCCGCGTTTGGCGTCCCCACCGCACCGGAGGCATCGCCGCCGCGCACGAACACCGCGTGTCGGCCGGGCGCCAGGCCGTTCGTGGCGAGCGTGGCGCGCACGGTTTCACGGCTCGCGTCGAAGGCGCCGTCGCCGGCCTGCATTGCGATGCGCACCGCGCCGGCGCTCCACGGTCGCTGGTTCAGATAGGCCGAGGCGGCGGTGACGGTGTGCACCGCTTCCGTGCCGTTGCTCTGCTTGTAGCGGCTGTCGTCGAGAACCGCGGTGACGATGACCGGCTGCCCCGCGCGCACGCTCGCGGGCGACACGCTCACCGAAACCGCATCGGGTCCGCCCGGATACAGGTAGGGCGCGGTGAGGTTGCGTGCGGCATAGCGCAACGCGGCGAGGTTGCGCGGCAGCGTGGTGTTCTGGAAAGTCGTGCAGCTTTCGAAGAAGGCCACGCCCATTTCGATCGTGTAGCTCGGCACGCCGAGCAGGCCGTACATCGTGTCGGTGGTGGTGCCGTCGGCGATGTACAGGCCGACCCACTGCCGTGGCGCGTAGTCGTTGAACCACGCCAGGCGCCGGCCGAGCGTGCGCAGTTCCCGGTAGTTGGCACTGGCCGAGGCCGTGTGCGACCACGGCCACAGCACGAGCTTGGAGTAGCTGTGCAGGTCGATGAAGAGGCCGCGATAGTCGGCCGGCGCGGGCGATGAGGCGGCATCGCCGCGACGATCGGGAAACAGCCCGCCGCGATAGACGCCGCCGGCATCGGGCACGCCCGCGGCGTAGCGCAGCAGGTTCAGCGTTTCCGGCTCGGATGCGCCTTGCGGGCCACGGTAGGTGCCCGCGCAGGGATTGCCACTGGACCCGTCGACCGCACCGTTCCAGCGGAACGGGAAATTGCGGTTGAGGTCGACACCGTAATCGTCCGGCGAGCACGAACCGTTGCGGTCGTTGACGTTCTTGCGCCACGAGGCTCCGGACTGCGCGCGTTCGCGTCCATCCGGATTGGCCTGCAGCACCAGGTGGAAGCGGTAGGTGTCCATCAGCCACGTCGCTTCGGGATCGCGACCGTACTCGTCCACCAGCCATTCGCCGAACCGCGTGAGCAGCTCGGCCGGCGTGTACTCGCGCGCGTGGATCGCGCCGTACACGAGCATGCTGGGCTTGTTGGCGATCTGCGCGTCGGTCGCCGCGTTGCCGAGCACCAGCGCCCGCATGCGATAGCCCGTGTTCGCATCGCGCGTGCGCAGCCAGCTCGGTCCGATGTCGACCACTCGGGCCAGATCGGGCCGCTGCGTGGCCAGGCGGTCCATCGTGGCGTAGGTTTCCTCCACCGTGCGATAGCAGGCGAAACCGGTGATCGCGTCGGCCCCTACGTGCAGGGCAGGCTCCGAAGCGCGCAGCCGCGCGGTGCCGGCCTCGTCGATGCGCACGTCCAGGCCCTCGCGGCGCAAGGCCAGAATCTCTTCGCGGGTCGCTTCCCAGCGTGCGGTGCGGGTGGTCTCGTCCACCAGCACATGCTGGAACCGCCCGGCGATGCGCTGCAGCGCGGCGCGGTCGGCGTAGTGCGCCGAGACGAACAGCGGCGCGTCATCCGGATCGGCCGCGCGCACGTCGGCGCACAGGGCGAGCATCAGGGCGAGGGCGGCGGTACGCATGGATTCCTCCCTGCCGCACTATCGGCCATCGGTGCCCGGCCGCGATGAACACGCCTTCGGCCATGCCGCGTCTGCACATCTTCTATACGCGGCTTGCACGTCCCGTAGATCACGATGCGGCGCGGGAAGTGCAGGGCCGCGTTTGGCCCTTGACCTAGGTCAAGGCGCGTGGCGCGCAGGCCCCGGCAGACTGAGTGTCATGGACGGCGCACGAAGCGGCGTCCATGCACCGGCGATACTCAGGAGCGCGCCATGGACCAGCCAGATGACGCCGTCATCAAGCGACGTGAGCGAACGGCCTTCCTCCTCCTCACGGCGGTGGTGTTCCCGCTGGTGACGATCATCATCGTGGCGGCCTACGGCTTCATCGTGTGGTTCTGGCAGATGTTCGTCTCCGGCCCGCCGACGGGGCACTGACATGGCGGCCCAGCCGAACTCCGCGCGTCGTGCCCTGCTGTTCGGCCGTCGTGCTGCCACGCCACCGTTGCGACCGCCCTGGGCGTTGGACGAAGCGGCCTTCCTCGATGCCTGCACCGCCTGCGGCGCATGCGTGGAACGCTGCCCCGAGCGCGTTCTCGTGCGCGGTGCCGCGGGCTACGCGGTGTTCGATCCGCGCCTGGGCGAGTGCACGTTCTGCGGCGAATGCGAGCGCGCCTGCAAGCCGCGCGCGTTGGCGCGCGACGTTTCGGCCGAACCCTGGCAGCTGCGCGCGCTGGCTGGCGAGGCCTGCCTGCCGCGCCACGGCGTCGTGTGCTCCAGCTGCCGCGATGCCTGCCCGGAGCGCGCGATCGCATTTCCTTTGACCGCACGCGTCCCGCTGCCCACGGTGGACGTCGATCGCTGCAACGGCTGCGGTGCCTGCGTCGGCGTTTGCCCGGTGGGCGCGATGGCGCTTTCCAGGCACGCCACGGAGGCGGCATGAAGCCCGACGAAAACGCAGACGTCCACATCGCCAGCTTCGTCGTCCAGCACCGGGCCGAGGCGATCGACGCGATGGTGGCGCACATCGACGCCACGGCCGATCTCGAACTCGCCCTGCGCGGCGACATCCGCAGCGTCGTGCTGTGCGAGTGCGCCGACCAGTACGCGGTGCTCGATCGCATGGACGCACTGCGCGCGCTGCCCGGCGTGCTCAACGTCGCGCTCGTCTACCACCACGCCGAACCGCGCGAGGCGCTCGACGCGCCCGTGCAGACCGCCCCAGACATCGCCGCACCCGGAGTCGCGCCATGACCACCCGTCGCGAGTTCATCCGCAACACCGCCGTCGCCACTGCCGCCGCCGCTGCCGGCATGCCGCTGCCCGGCGGGACCGCAAACATCGTTACCGAAGGCGACCTCACCACGTTGAAATGGAGCAAGGCGCCGTGCCGTTTCTGCGGCACCGGTTGCGGCGTCAACGTCGCGGTGAAGGAAGGCCGCGTCGTCGCCACGCACGGTGATGTTCACGCCGAGGTGAACCGCGGAATCAACTGCGTCAAGGGCTACTTCCTGTCGAAGATCATGTACGGCAGCGACCGCTTGACCATGCCGCTGCTGCGCAAGAAGAACGGCGTGTACGCCAAGGACGGGGAGTTCACGCAGGTGAGCTGGGACGAGGCCTTCGACGTGATGGCCGCGCAGTTCAAGAAGGTGCTGAAGGAGAAAGGCGCCGACTACATCGGCATGTTCGGTTCGGGCCAGTGGACGATCTTCGAAGGCTACGCGGCCAACAAGCTGATGAAGGCCGGCTTCCGCAGCAACCACATCGATCCCAACGCGCGCCATTGCATGGCCTCGGCGGTGATGGGCTTCATGCGCACCTTCGGCATGGACGAACCGATGGGCTGCTACGACGACATCGAGGCCGCCGACGCGTTCGTGCTGTGGGGCTCGAACATGGCCGAGATGCATCCGATCCTGTGGACGCGCGTCACCGACCGCCGTCTGTCGCATCCGCATGTGAAGGTGGCGGTCCTGTCGACCTTCGAGCACCGCAGCTTCGAACTGGCCGACATCCCGATCGTCTTCAAGCCGCAGACCGACCTGGTCATGCTCAACTACATCGCCAACCACATCATCACCAGCGGCAACGTCAACAAGGATTTCGTCAGCAAGCACACCTCCTTCAAGCGCGGCAACGACGACATCGGTTACGGCCTGCGCCCGGACAATCCACTGGAACTGAAGGCCAAGAACGCCAAGGACGCCAACGGCGGTCAGCCGATCACGTTCGAGGAGTTCGCCGCGTTCGTGCGTCCCTACACGCTGGACAAGGCGGTGGAGATGACCGGCGTGGAGCGCGGCTGGCTGGAGAAGCTGGCGCAGCTGTATGCCGATCCGAAGACGAAGGTGATGTCGTTCTGGACCATGGGCTTCAACCAGCACACGCGCGGTGTGTGGTGCAACAACATGGTCTACAACATCCACCTGTTGACGGGGAAGATCTCCACGCCCGGAAACAGCCCGTTCTCGCTCACCGGACAGCCGTCCGCGTGCGGGACCGCGCGCGAGGTCGGAACCTTCAGCCATCGCCTGCCGGCCGACATGCTTGTGGCCAATCCCGAGCACCGCAAGCACGCCGAGGAAATCTGGAAGATTCCGCACGGCATCATCAATCCCAAGCCGGGTTACCACGCGGTTGAGCAGAACCGCATGCTGCGCGACGGCAAGCTCAACGCCTACTGGGTGCAGGTCAACAACAACATGCAGGCGGCGGCCAACCTCTACGAGGAGACCTGGCCGGGCTATCGCAATCCGGAAAACTTCATCGTCGTGTCCGATGCGTATCCCACGGTCACCGCGCAGGCGGCCGATCTGATCCTGCCGGCGGCAATGTGGGTGGAGAAGGAAGGCGCCTACGGCAACGCCGAACGCCGCACGCAGTTCTGGCACCAGTTGGTGAACGCGCCCGCGCAGGCGCGCTCGGATCTGTGGCAGCTGATGGAATTCTCCAAGCGCTTCACCACCGATGAGTGCTGGCCGGCGGAGATCCTCGCCGCGAATCCGCAGTTCAAGGGCAAGACGCTGTTCGACGTGCTGTTCAAGAACGGCAATGTCGACCGCTTCCCCGTCTCCGACATCGAGCCGGGCTACGCCAACGACGAGTCGCACCACTTCGGCTTCTACGTGCAGAAGGGCCTGTTCGAGGAATACGCCGTGTTCGGCCGCGGCCACGGCCACGACCTGGCGCCGTTCGACGATTACCACCGCGCACACGGACTGCGCTGGCCTGTCGTCAACGGGCGCGAGACGCGCTGGCGCTATCGCGAAGGTGCCGACCCGTACGTGAAGGCTGGCACGGGGTTCCAGTTCTACGGAAACAAGGACGGACGCGCGGTGATCTGGGCGCTGCCGTACGAGCCGGCGGCGGAATCGCCGGACGAAGAGTTCGACCTGTGGCTCGTCACCGGCCGCGTGCTGGAGCATTGGCATTCGGGTTCGATGACCATGCGCGTGCCGGAGCTGTTCCGCAGCTTTCCTACGGCGATGATCTTCATGAACCCCGATGATGCACGCAAGCGTGGTTTCAAGCGCGGCGACGACGTGCGCGTCGTGTCGCGTCGCGGCGAGATGCGCACGCGCGTGGAGACGCGCGGTCGCAACCGCATGCCGCCGGGCGTGGTGTTCGTGCCGTGGTTCGACGCGGGCCAGCTGATCAACAAGGTGACGCTGGACGCGACCGACCCGATCTCCAAGCAGACCGACTACAAGAAGTGCGCGGTCAAGGTGCTGGGCGCATAGGAGCGATGCCATGAGCAACTCATTCACGCGCAACCGACCGCTGTGGATCGCCGGTGGGATCACGGTGGGCTTGATGGTGCTGGTGTTCATCGCCGGCTGGCTGTTCGGCCGTGCCGACGAAAAGAAGCATGAACGCCCGCGCGAGGTGGCCGCCACGCAGCCCGCGCGCGCCGATTCCGCGCTGGGCCGTACCGACCTGCGCCAGCTCGACGGACTGCGTCGCGGCATACCGGTGGACCAGGAAGCCGCACCGCAGCCGCTGTGGCGCGTGCAGAACGCGGATGTCAGGCGCGTGCGCGCCTACCCGATGCAGCCGCCGACGATTCCGCACGCCATCGATGGCTATCAGGTCGACAAGAACTCCAACCGCTGCATGCTCTGCCACGCGCGCGCGAATGCGGAGAAGTTCCAGGCGCCGCCAGTCAGCGTGACGCACTACATGGACCGCGACGACCAGTTCCTCGCGTCGATTTCTCCGCGCCGCTACTTCTGCAACCAGTGCCACGTGGTGCAGACCGATGCACCGTTGCTGGTCGGCAACAAGTTCCAGGACATCGACGCGGTGCTGGCGGCCGCCGAGGCGGGCACGTCGACCGCCGAAGCGGCGGAGAGGACGCAGTGATGCGTCGCCTGTGGGAGTGGCTCCAACCGTACTGGCTCACGCTGCGACGGCCCAGCGTGCACTACAGCCTGGGCTTCCTGGTCGCGGCGGGATTCCTGGCGGGCATCTTCTTCTGGGGCGGGTTCAACACCGCGCTGGAGGCGACGAATACGGAGAAGTTCTGCACCAGCTGCCATGAGATGCACGACAACGTGTTCCAGGAGCTGAAGACGACCATCCACTACAGCAATCGCTCCGGCGTGCGCGCGACATGCCCGGACTGCCACGTCCCGCACCAGTGGACGGACAAGATCGCTCGCAAGATGCAGGCGTCGAAGGAGGTCTGGGGAAAGATCTTCGGCACGATCAACACGCGCGAGAAGTTCGTCGATCACCGCCTCGAACTGGCGATGCACGAATGGTCGCGCCTGAAGGCGAACGATTCGCTGGAGTGCCGCAACTGCCACGACTACGAGTCGATGGACCTCACGCGACAGGGATCGCGCGCGGCGCAGATCCACAAGCGCTGGCTGTTCACGCGCGAGAAGACGTGCATCGATTGCCACAAGGGCGTGGCGCATCAGTTGCCCGACATGGCGGGGGTGCCGCAGGGGTGAGGCGGCGCGCTTGCGAAGCGAAGCTTCGCGCACCGGCTCACGACCGGCCATGGATTGATCGGGCAGGGCGATCCGAAGCCGGCGGCGTGACGCCACGGACGGCAGCCATAACCTCATCGAAGTCATCGCCTCGGCGGCACAGCCGCGAAGGCGCGACGCCATGGATTGCAGCGACGACCCCGTCGAAGCCCGTACCTTCGTGACGCGGCGAGCTCGCCGCTTCGCGGCATCGCAACCCCTCCCCAACCCTCCCCTGCAAGCAGGGAGGGAGGCAAGTTGGGAGGCAAGATCAAGCCAACGCGCGACGATAAAGATCCGCCATCGCCGCACCGAAGCAGGCGAAGGTCACCCGCCGGTCGCCGACATCCACCCACGCCCGCGCCGCGGCGACGGCGATCGGCACCGCCCGTTCCGGCGGATAGCCGTAGACACCGCAGCTGATCGCCGGAAACGCGATGGACGCGAGGCCATGCTCGTCGGCCAATCGAAATGAAGCCCGGTAGCAGGCCGCAAGCCGCTCAGGTTCGCCCGAATCGCCACCGCGCCATACCGGCCCGACCGTGTGGATCACGAACCGCGCGGGCAACCGATGCCCGCCCGTGATACGCGCCTCGCCGGTCGGACAGCGCACACCGGGTCGCACTTCCGGCAACGCCCGGCATTCGCCGAGCAGCCCGGGCCCCGCCGCGCGATGGATCGCACCGTCCACACCGCCACCGCCGAGCAAGGTCTCGTTGGCGGCGTTGACGATGGCGTCAACGTCGAGCGTGGTGATGTCGGCCTGGATGACGTCGATGGGCATGGGCGCAGTCGGGGCTCGGGAGGTGTCATTCGCAATGGCCGTCATCCCGGCGAATGACGGGACCCAGGCTGCCACGCGCCCGGCCATGACGAGCAGACGGGCAACGGCTCCGGGTCGCGGAACCCGGAGCACCCTGCGAACCGACCGCTACTTCAACGACGCCAGCCACTCGTCGTCGGAGCCCTCGTTGACGCCCTCGAAGAGGAACGTCGACAGATAACGCTCGCCGGTGTCGGGCAGCATCGCCAGGATCACCGCGCCTTCGTCCGCGTTACGCGCCACTTCCAGCGCCGCGGCGGCCGTGGCGCCGGCCGAAATGCCGACGAAGATGCCTTCCTCCACGGCGAGGCGACGCGCGGTGTCGCGCGCGGTGACGTCGTCGATCGGCAGGATCGCGTCGGCGACATCGCGATTGAGCACCTCCGGCACGAAGTCCGGCGTCCAGCCCTGGATCTTGTGCGGCTGCCATTCCTTGCCGGCCAGCAGCGATGCGCCCGCCGGTTCGCAGGTGGTCACGCGCACTTCGGGCCTGGCGACGCGCAGCACTTCGCCCACACCGGTCAGCGTGCCGCCCGTGCCCCAGCCGGTGACGAAATGATCGAGCCGGCGACCGGCGAAATCGCGCAGGATTTCCGCCGCCGTGGTCTGCCGGTGATAGGCGGGATTGGCCGGGTTGGTGAACTGCCGCGCGAGGAACCAACCGTGCTTGTCGGCCAGTTCCTGCGCACGCCGCACCATGCCGCTGCCGCGTTCGGCGGCGGGGGTGAGGATCAGCTTGGCGCCGTAGGCGCGCATCAGCTTGCGGCGCTCCATCGAGAACGAATCGCTCATCACCGCGACGAACTTGTAGCCGCGCGCCGCGCAGACCATCGCCAGCGCGACGCCGGTATTGCCCGAGGTGGCTTCGATCACCGTATCGCCCGGCTTGAGCTGGCCGCGCGCTTCGGCGTCCAGAATGATCGCCAACGCAAGGCGGTCCTTGACCGAGCCACCGGGATTGAAGGCTTCGACCTTGACGTAAAGCGTCACGTTCGACGGTGCGAGGCGGTGCAGTCGGACCACCGGGGTGCGGCCGATGGTGTCGAGGATGCTGTCATGGATCATGGGACGACTCCTGGGCGCTGAAGGGCGTGGGCGGGGAAGTCGGGCGGCGGCAGGGCCCTCAGGGCCGGGTCGCGGCGCAGGTCGCGGGCATGCACGAGACCGTCACCGGAGAGTGCCACAGTCGGGCTTCAAATCCAGTTCGGACGGCACCCGCGGGGCGAACCGGCCATCCGGGACGGTATTCACCTTCTGACCCCTGGCCCCGCTGTGCGTAATGTGTTGTCAACCAATGGGCCACGCAGGCGTTGATACTCGACCGCTAGAATCCACCGGTTTAGGCAAACGCCGTCCCACTGTAGAGAGCCGCATGCGACCTGGTTTCAGATTCTGCTCCCGCGCCATTCGCGCCAGTATCGTGCTGATGCTCGCCGGTGCGGTCACCGCCTGCGGCAGCAACGGAGCCGAGGCGCGCAGGGACGGCGGCGATCGCCCGATCCCGGTGACGACGCAGCAGGTCCGCATGCAGCCCTTCAGCGACACGGTGCTGGCGCTGGGCAACGTGAAAGCGCGCGAATCCATCACCGTCACCGCCAAGGTCAGCGAGACGGTGGAGAAGGTGCATTTCGAAAGCGGCGACGTGGTGGCCGCGGGCGCGCCGCTGGTCACGCTCACCGGTCGCCAGCAGCAGGCTGCGTTCGAGCAGGCGCAAGCCACCGCGAACGAAGCCGACAAGCTCTACCAGCGCCAGACCGAACTGGCCGGCCAGCAGCTCATCGCGCGCTCGCAGCTCGATACCCAGCGCGCCATCCGCGACGCCGCCCGCGCACGCATGGCGCAGATGCGCGCCGACATCGGCGACCGCGTGATCCGCGCGCCGTTCGGCGGCGTGCTCGGCATCCGCCAGGTCAGCCCGGGCGCGCTGGTCACGCCGGGCACGGCCATCGCCACGCTCGACGACACGGCCCGCGTCTACGTCGACTTCCCGGTGCCGGAGGCCCTGCTCGCCGTGCTCGCCGTCGGCCAGAAGGTCAGCGGCACCAGCGCGGCCTATCCGGGCCGGGCGTTCGAAGGCCAGGTCAGCACGATCGATGCCCGCATCGACGAGTCCACCCGCTCGGTGGTGGTGCGCGGCGACTTCGCCAATCCCGACCGCGCGCTGCGCCCGGGCATGCTGGTGCAGATCACGCTCTCGCGCCCGGAACGCCAGGCGCTGCTGGTGCCGGAAATCTCCATCGTGCAGGTCGGCAGCGATTCGTTCGTCTACCGCGTCAAGCCCGATTCGTCGGTCGAACGCGTGGACGTGAAGGTCGGCAGCCGCCGCGAGGGGCTGGCCGAAGTCACCCAGGGACTCAATGTCGGCGACCGCATCGTGGTCGACGGCACGGGCAAGCTGCGCGCGGGCGCACGCATCGTCGACGCCAAGGGCGACCAGCCGCCGGCAGGCGAGGTCGGCTCGGCGAAGGCCGGCTGACGCCGGAGGTCATGCCATGAACCTGTCCGATCTCTCGATCCGCCGTCCCGTGTTCGCCACGGTGATGAGCCTGCTCATCATCGTGCTGGGCGTGATGGCCTTCTCGCGCCTGACCCTGCGCGAACTGCCCGCGATCGACCCGCCCATCGTCTCGGTGGACGTGAACTACCCCGGCGCCTCGGCGGCGGTGGTGGAAACGCGCATCACCCAGATCCTGGAAGACGCGCTGGCCGGCATCGAGGGCATCGAGACGATCGAATCGCGCAGCGTCAACGGCCGCGCGTCGATCAGCATCGAGTTCACGCTCTCGCGCGAGATCGAGGCCGCCGCCAACGACGTGCGCGACGCGGTGAGCCGCGTCACCAACCGCCTGCCGGAAGAGGCCGATCCGCCGCAGGTCGAAAAGGTCGAGGCCGACGCCGATCCGATCCTGTGGCTCAACATGAGCTCCACGCGCATGGACACGCTGCAGCTGTCCGACTACGCGGAGCGCTACGTGGTCGACCGCCTGTCCTCGGTGGACGGCGTGGCGCAGGTGCGCATCGGCGGCCAGCAGCGCTATGCGATGCGCATCTGGCTGGACCGCGACGCGTTGGCTGCGCGCGGCATCACCGTCAACGACGTGGAAAGCGCACTGGAAGCGGAGAACGTCGAACTTCCCGCCGGCCGCATCGAATCCAATGCGCGCGATTTCACCCTGCGCGTGGCGCGCAGCTACCAGAAGCCGGAAGACTTCGCGCAGATCCCGCTGGGCAAGGGCACCGACGGTTACATCGTGCGGCTGGGCGATGTGTCGCGCATCGAACTGGCCTCCGCCGAGCGCCGCGCGTACTACCGCAGCAACGGCGAGCCCAACGTCGGACTGGGCATCGTCAAGACCTCCACGGCGAACTCGCTCGACGTCGCGCGCGCGGCCCGCGCCGCGGCCGAGCAGATCCAGAAGACGCTGCCCGAAGGCACCAAGATCTTCGTCGCCTTCGACACCACGGTGTTCATCGAATCGGCCGTGGAGCGCGTGTACCACACGCTGGTCGAAGCGATCGTGCTGGTGCTGCTCGTGATCTGGCTGTTCCTGGGCAGCTTCCGCGCCGCGATCATTCCGGCGGTGACAGTGCCGGTGTGTTTGATCGCAGCGTTCATTCCGCTGTACCTGTTCGGTTTCTCGATCAACCTGCTCACGCTGCTGGCGCTGGTGTTGTGCATCGGCCTGGTGGTGGACGATGCGATCGTCGTGCTGGAGAACATCCAGCGCCGTGTTGACCTGGGCGAACCGCGCCTGGTCGCGGCCAAGCGCGGCACGCAGCAGGTGGCGTTCGCGGTGATCGCCACCACGGCGGTGCTGGTGGCGGTGTTCCTGCCGGTGGGCTTCATGCAGGGCAACACCGGGCGCCTGTTCCGCGAGTTGTCGGTGGCACTGGCCGGCGCGGTCGCGATTTCCGCCTTCGTCGCGCTGACGCTGACGCCGATGATGTCCTCCAAGCTGGTGCGTCCGCACAGCCAGGAGAAGTCGAACTTCGTCAACCGCTGGGTCAACGCGCGGCTGGCCGGCATCGGCAAGCGCTATGGCAGCCTGCTGTCGCGCACGACCAATCGCACGCCGTTGCAGTTGCTCCTGATCGTCGGCGGCGTGATGGTCGGCACGATCATCGTCAGCGCGCTGCTGCTCAAGCTGGTGCCGTCGGAACTCGCGCCGGCCGAAGACCGCGGTTCGTTCCAGATCACCATCCAGGGCCCTGAAGGCGCCGGCTTCGACTACACCGTCGGCCAGGTGCAGCAGGTCGAAAAGATCGTCGCCGCGCACACCGGCAAGGGCCAGGTGATCCAGCGCTACAACCCGCGCGTTCCGGGCGGTTTCGGCGCCAGCGAGGAAATGCACACCGGCCGCATCGCGGTATTCCTGCAGGACTGGAAGGACCGCGACGTCGCCACCGCGCAGGTCGCCGATTCGCTGCGCGGCGAACTGGGCAAGCTGCCCGGCGTGCGCGCGATGCCGCAGGTCTCCGGCGGCCTGGTGCGCACGCGCGGCCAGCCGATCAACATCGTGCTGGGCGGGCCGGAGTACGCGGAACTCGCGCAGTGGCGCGACAAGCTGATCGCGAAGATGGAATCCAACCCGGGCTTCTTCTCGGTCGATTCGGACTACAAGGAAACGCGCCCGCAGATGCGCGTGGAGATCGACCGCCAGCGCGCCGCCGACCTGGGCGTGCCGGTGACCGACATCGGCCACGCGCTGGAAACCATGATGGGCAGCCGCCGCGTCACCACCTTCGTGCAGAACGGCGAGGAGTACGACGTGATCGTGCAGTCCGACCGCGAACTGCGCGCCTCGCCGGCGGACCTCGCCGCGATCCAGGTGCGTGCGCGCGACGGTGCGCTGATTCCGCTGTCGAACCTGGTGACGCTGCGCGAGCTGGCCGAGCCGGGCAGCCTCAACCGCTTCAACCGCCTGCGTGCGATCACCATCAGCGCCGGTCTCACGCCGGGCTATCCGCTGGGCGAGGCGATCAAGTGGCTGGAGGACAGCGTCCGCACCGAGCTGCCCGAACACGCGCAGATCGACTGGAAGGGCGAATCGCGCGAGTACATCCAGGCCGGCGGCGCGGTGCTGCTGACCTTCACCCTGGCGTTGCTCGTCGTGTACCTCGTGCTCGCCGCGCAGTTCGAGAGCTTCATCCATCCGTTCGTGATCATGCTGACGGTGCCGCTGGGCGTGCTCGGCGCACTCATTGGCCTGGCGGTCACCGGCGGAACGCTCAATCTGTTCAGTCAGATCGGCATCGTGATGCTGGTGGGCCTGGCGGCGAAGAACGGCATCCTGATCGTGGAATTCGCCAATCAGTTGCGCGATGAAGGACGCAGCATCCGCGAGGCGATCGTCGAAGCCTCGACGGTGCGCCTGCGCCCGATCCTGATGACCTCCATCGCGACGGTGGTCGGCGCGATTCCGCTGGTGCTGGCCGGCGGTCCGGGCTCGGCCAGCCGCGCGACGATCGGCATCGTGGTGATCTTCGGCGTGTCGTTCTCCACGCTGCTGTCGCTGTTCGTGGTGCCGGCGTTCTACGTGCTGCTGGCCCGCTACACGCGTTCGCCCGAGGCGGTGGCGCAGGAGCTGGAGAAGCTGGAAGCGAGCACGCCGTCGGTGGGTGGGCACGCGTAAAGGGCCTGGAGCGCCGGCCGCAAGGATTGGAAGAGGCCGGCGCGTTTCACCGTTCGTCCTGAGCGTAGCGGCGTAGCCGCGAAGTCGAAGGGCGGGCGGGCCGGATGCGTCCCCACCCGTCCATCCTTCGACTCCGGCGCTTCGCGCCTACGCTCAGGACGAACGGTGGGCCGTGGGCGCCACGTATTGGCGAATGCCACCCTGAACACCCCATTTCGGTTTCCCGCGCCCCGCCCGGTTACCCTGTGCGCATGCCCCCCGCCCTGCCGCGCTTCCACGCCGAATCCCTGCGCCTGTCCGGCGACGGCTTCGTCCTGCGCGCGTGGCACCGGGATGACCTGGACGCCCTGCTGCGCCACGCCGACGACGCACGCGTCGTGCGCGGACTCAGCAGCCGTTTCCCGCACCCGTACACGCGCCAGGACGGCGAGCGTTTCCTCGCCGGCGACGTGGTCGACCTGAGCGATCCCGTCTTCGCCATCGAAGTCGATGGCGAAGCTTGCGGCGGCATCGGTGCGCGTCCCGGCGATGCCGAGCGTGGTCATGCGGCGGAGCTGGGTTACTGGCTCGGCCACGCGCGCTGGGGCAGGGGGTTGATGACGCGCGTCGTCGCGCTCTACGTGCCGTGGCTGATGCGGACGCTGTCGCTGTACCGCGTGCAGGCGACGGTGCTGCCGTCCAACGAAGCATCCGCCCGCGTGCTGCTGAAGAACGGCTTCGCCGAAGAAGGCCTGGCCCGCTGCGCCCTGTTGAAGAACGGCGAACCGCACGACATGCGCGTGTTCGCGAAAGTACGAAGGAGTCTGTCCGATGCGCCATGATCCGCCCAACCGTCCGCCGCGCGGCCCGCGCACACCGGGCGACGCACCGTGGGGGCGTGCGAACGTGCGCAGCCGCGACGAACGCTTCGCCGATCGCACCGCGCAGACACAGCACGAGCGAGGCGCCGCCACGCACCGCGCCGCGCACGCCAAATCCCACGTCGAACACCACGACCACGATCACGGCGATGAACACGCCGCGCATCCCGGGCGCGAACGTCGCACCGCCGAGCTTCGTCTCTACGGATTGAACGCCATCCACGCGGTGTTCTCGCGCCGCCCGCAGGCAATCCGCAAGCTGTACCTGGCCGAAGCGCGCATTCCCGCGTTGCAGCCGCTGCTGAAATGGTGCGTCGCCAACCGCGTGGGTTATCGCGTGGTGGACGAACTGGACCTGCACAAGCTGGCCGCCAGCAGCCACCACGAAGGCGTCGTCGCCGACGTGCTGCGCGAAGAACCCCTGTCGCTGTCGACCTGGCTGCGCGATCTGCCGGCCGGTCCGCAGTGCGCGATCTGGCTGGACGGCGTCGGCAATCCGCACAACTTCGGCGCGATCCTGCGCTCGGCCGCGCACTTCGGCGTGTCGGCGATCCTGCTGCCGAAGCATTCGAACCTGTCGCTCTCCGGCGCCGCCGCGCGCGTGGCCGAGGGCGGCGCCGAAGCGGTCCCGCTGGTGCGCCTGGGCCGCGAGGACAACGCCATCGCCCAGCTGCGCAGTGCCGGCTTCACGCTGGCCGCGACGGTGGTGAAGGGCGGCAACGACGTGTTCGCCGCACCGTTGCAGGCGCGCACGGTGTACGTGCTCGGCGCGGAAGGCGAGGGCATGGACCGCGAACTCGCGGCGGCGTGCGACCTGCGCCTGTCGATTCCCGGCACGGGGCTGGTGGAAAGCCTCAACGTGGCGGCGGCGGCGGCGGTGTTGCTGGCGGCGTGGAAAGCGAAAGCGCCGAATCGCCAGTAACGGCGAGATTGCGTTGATCGACGTCATCCCCGCGAAGGCGGGGATCCAACGTTGCATGCATCACGTTCGACGGATGGCGTGATGCGCCTGGCAGATGGATTCCCGCTTTCGCGGGAATGACGGCTTATTGCGGCACGGCGCACGGCGCTGCGTGGCTACACGTAGCCCGAGCGCTACCCGGCTACCCGCATCGGCAACGTCGCCCGAATGCACGTCCCCGCACCCGGCACCGTTTCGATATCGAACGTGCCGCCCAGGTGTGTCGCCCGTTCGCGCATGGCGATCAGGCCGAGCCCGTGCACGCTGTCCGGATCGAAGCCGCGGCCGTCGTCGATGATCGACAGCAGGATCTCCTCGCCGCGCGGCGCCAGGATCACCGTCACCTGGCTCGCACCGGAATGACGCAGCACGTTCGTCAGCGCTTCCTGCGCGATGCGGAAGCAGGCCAGTTCGACGGCGGGATCGGGGCGTTCGGGCAGCGGCGTGAGGTCCAGTTCCAGCATCGGCGAACCGCTGCGGAACAGCCGCTCGCACTGCCAGCGCAGCGCGGCCACCAGACCCAGTGCGTCCAGCTGCGGTGGGCGCAGCAGGATGGAGATGTCGCGCAGCTTGGCGATGGTCGAATCGGCGATGACGACGATTTCCTCGACGATCTCGCGACGGCCCGCCTCGTCCTCGCCCTCGATCGAGGTCGCCGACATCTTCATCGCCGAGATCGCCTGGCCGATGTCGTCGTGCAGCTCGCGCGAGAGCGTGCGGCGCTCCTTTTCCTGTACGTCGATCAGGCGCCCGGTCAGGGCATGCAGCTCCTGTTGCTGGCGATGCAGATGCGTGGCGAGCTCCTCTTCGCGCGCATCCGAACAGGTACGCCGCAGCATCAGGAACAGCAGCACGGCGACCAGCGGCAACGACAGGGCATTGGCGATCCAGTGCGCGGCGTCACCGAACCAGCGACGCAACTCCACGGCCAGCGCAGGGGCCACCAGCGCCATCCACGCCACCGCCAGCGCAGCCATCGCCACGCAGAGCAGGAAGCCGCCGCGCCCACGCAAACGGGCGCGCAAGCCTGCGCGCCCGTTGGGCGGATCCTGCGCGAGGGGGCCGTCGGGCCCCGCCGGAGGCGATGGAGGGATCGCGTTCATCCCGTCATGCAGTGGTTCAGAAGAGTTCGACGCTACCAGCATCCATGGACTGCTGCATCACCGCCTTGTGGGGCGGGCGCTCCCACTCGGTGCGCATCTGGGCGATGCGCTGGCCCAGCTGGCCCAGGGCCTGGCGCACTTCGGCATCGGCGCGGTCGGCGCGATGCAGGAGCTGGTGCAGGGCGGTGGCCTCGCGGTTGATCGCGCTCAGGCGATCCAGGTGCGTGGTGGCCGCACCCAGGGCCTGCGTGGCGATGTCTTCGAACTGCAGCGAACGCACGGCCTCGGCGACGGAGCCGTCGATCGAGCGGCCGCAGTCGGCGATCTCGCGCATGCCGTTGCCCAGGCCGCGGTTGATGCCGTCCACGCGTTCCAGCATCGCGGCGGCTTCGGCGCGGGCGCCGCGCGAGCGGTCCATGTCGCGCGAGGCCATCGTGCTGACGGTGTCGCGGACGCGGGCGATGGAATCCTTGGAGCTGTGCGCGAGCTTGCGGATCTGTTCGTTGAACGCGGTGGAGCGCTCGGACAGGTTGCGCACTTCGTCGGCGACGACCGCGAAGCCGCGACCCGCCTCGCCGGCGCGCGCCGCTTCAATGGCCGCGTTGAGCGCGAGCAGGTTGGTCTGGTCGGCGATCGACTTCACGTCCTCCAGCAGCGCGAAGATGCCGTCCAGGTGCTCGGCCATCGCGTCGATGTGGGTGACGGTGGTGGTGCTCTGGCCGCTCACGGCTTCCAGTGCTTCCACCAGTTGCTCCATCTGCTGGCTGGCCTGCAGGGCGAAGCGCGAAACGTCCACGCCGCCGTGCTCGCCGTCGGTGCGGTCGATGATGCGCGAGACCACTTCGCCCTGTTCGCGCGACTTGCGGTTGACCGCTTCGAAGCTCATGCCCAGCTTGGCGACCGATTCGCGGATCAGCGTGCGCGTGCGGTCGATCTCGCCGCGCGAGCCCTGCACTTCGGAATTCACGAAGTTGCGCAGGTCGTCGAGCAGGCGCGTCTGTTCGCGCAGCATCGCCGTGTCGTTGTGGCTGGGCCGCTGCATGGTCCAGGCGAAGCCCAGCCACGCCAGCGTCATGGCGACCAGCGCGCCCCACTGCACGCCGGGCGGCCATTCCAGCGCTTGCGCGGCGATCAGCAGGGAAGTGAGCACCAGCGGTGCTGCAAGGCGAATCAGTACACGGGAATCCATCTTCGATCTCACCGAATGGGGCAAGTTAGATAACGGCTGTGGCGGCTGGTGCTTTAGTAGGGAAACGCCTTACCTTGCGGCGCGACGATGGTGTGACGCAGTGCGTGTTTCTGGCTTGCGGTGAAGGCATCCCACGATTTGCCGGAACCCCGGATTCCGTTCGTCCTGAGCGTAGCGGCGTAGCCGCGAAGTCGAAGGATGAGCGGACCGGTGCAGGGGGCGCTTAGGCTTCGTTGCATTGGCCCATTCATCCTTCGACTTCGGCGCGTCGCGCCTGCGCTCAGGACGAACGGGGGTGAAGGTCCGGGTTCCGCCGCTCAATCGTGCGCCGTCCCCGCCAACAACCGCTCCGCCACGCGCGACAGCGGCACCGTCTCCTCCGCCGCGCCCAGCGCAACCGCCGCGCCGGGCATGCCCCAGACCACGCTGGTCGCCTCGTCCTGCGCCAGCGTCGCCGCACCGGCCTTGCGCAGCGCAAGCAGGCCGCGCGCGCCGTCATCGCCCATGCCCGTGAGCAGCGCCGCGCTGGCATTGCTGCCGACGTGCTCGGCCACCGATTCGAACAACGCATCCACGCTGGGACGGTGGCGACGCACCGGATCGTCGTCGCCGAGCCGGCAATGCCAGCGCGCACCGCTGCGGTAGACACGCAGGTGGCGTCCACCCGGCGCGACATAAGCGTGGCCCGGCAGCAGTTCCTGGTCGCGCTCCACGTGCACCACCGTCATGCGACTGTGCCGATCCAGGCGGTCGGCGAAGGGCGCGCTGAATGCGCCCGGGATGTGCTGCGCGATCACCGTCGCCGGTGCGTCGGCCGGCATCTGCGCCATCACTTCGCGGATGGCCTCGGTGCCGCCGGTGGACGCGCCGATGGCGATCAACCGATGCGTGGTCCGATAGGCCACGGCCGGCGTAGCGGGGTCGTTGGCCGCGCGCGGCAACGGCGCGATCACGCGCGCCTTCGCGGCCTGCTTGACCTTATCGATCAGCAGACCGGCGTACTCGGTCAGGCCGCGCGCGATGTCGAGCTTGGGCTTGGCGATGAAATCCACCGCGCCCAGCGACAGTGCATCCAGCGTCACCTGCGCGCCGCGCTCGGTCAGCGTGGAGACCATCACCACCGGCATCGGCCGCAGGCGCATGAGGTTGCGCAGGAACGTGAGCCCGTCCATGCGCGGCATCTCGACATCGAGCGTGAGCACGTCCGGGTTGAGCTGCTTGATCTTGTCGCGCGCGATGTACGGATCGGCCGCGGCGCCGACGACCTGGATGGCGGGGTCTTCCTCCAGCAGTTGGGTCATCAGCTGGCGCACCAGCGCCGAGTCGTCGACGACGAGCACCTTGATGGGCGCCTTGCCCGGGTTGCGGCGCGCATCCATCAGAACAGCTCCACGCTGCCGCTGGCGACCGGCTCGCGGGCGAGGCGGCCGTAGTACGCGCGCTCGGCATCGACGATGACGTCGTTGCGCGCCGACGGCAGTCGCTTGACCAGCGTGCGCCCGGTCTGCGCGAAGAAGCAGACCTTGCGCGGATGGATGTCGCCCAGGTCCTGCGCGATGACGGGGATGTGCTCGGCCGCAAGGTATTCCAGCACGAAGCAGGCGTTGCGCGTGCCGATGGGATCGCTGTAGAAGCCGCTGAGCACGTTGCCGCCGCCGAACACCTTGGCCTGCAATCGCGAGCGCCGCGCGCCGCGCTTGAGCAGGTCGTTGATGAGCAGTTCCATCGCGTGCGCGCCGTAGCGCGAGGACACGGACTCCGCTTCGCCGCCGGGCAGCATGAAGTGGTTCATGCCGCCGACCTGCAGCATCGGGTCGTACAGACACGCGGCCACGCACGATCCCAGCAGCGTGACCAGCGCGATCGGCCGGTCGGTGACGCGGTAGTCGGACGGCAGCAGCTTGATCGCTTCGGTCTGCAGCACCGGGTCGAAGTAGCTGCCCGGTTCGATCGCGGCGCGGGTGGTCAAGGCGGCGCTCATCATTTGAGTCCTGCGACGGGTCGGTAGGTCGTGCGGCCGCAGGAGGTGATCAGGTCGTGGGCATGGCCGAAGCTTTCCGAATGCCCGGCGAACAGCAGGCCGCCCGGCGCGATCAGCGGTGCCATGCGTTGCAGCACCTGGTACTGCGTGGCCTTGTCGAAATAGATCATGACGTTGCGGCAGAACACGGCGTCGAAGCCGCCCTTCAGGCCGTAGTCGTCGTCGAGCAGGTTGAGCGGGCGGAACTCGATCAGCGCCTGCAGTTCGGGCTTCACGCGGCACATGCCGGCGTTGGCGCCGTTGCCGCGCTGGAAGAACTGGCGCCGGCGCTGCAGCGACAGGGCGTTGATGCGTTCCACCGGGTACACGCCGCGCGCCGCGGTCTGCAGCACGTGGGTGTCGATGTCGGTGGCCAGGATGCGCACCGGCGGCGTCATCGTGCCGAAGGCTTCGCAGGCGGTGATCGCCAGCGTGTACGGCTCCTCGCCGGTGGAGGCGGCATTGCACCAGATCCGCTGGCCGCCGGTGCCGCGCGAGCGCAGCAGGTCGGCGAGCATGTCGAAGTGGTGCGCCTCGCGGAAAAACGAGGTGAGGTTGGTGGTGAGGGCGTTGATGAAGCCCTGCAGTTCCGCGTCCGGGTCGGCTTCGACGAAATCGAGGTAGTCGCCGAAGCGGTCCATGTCCAGCGCCCGCACGCGACGCGCCAGTCGGCTGTAGACCATGTCGCGCTTGTGCGGATGCAGGTGGATGCCGGCGTACTCGCGGATCATCCGGCAGACGCGGCGGAAGTCGCGGTCGTCGAAGGTGAATTCGCGGTCGTCGGAGGTGCGCGGCGAAGGACGCAT
Source organism: Lysobacter sp. MMG2 (assembly GCF_016735495.2). Classification (GTDB taxonomy): domain Bacteria; phylum Pseudomonadota; class Gammaproteobacteria; order Xanthomonadales; family Xanthomonadaceae; genus Lysobacter_J. The sequence continues at coordinate 781,019 of NZ_JAERQY020000002.1, read as the reverse complement.
GGGGGGCTCGGGGGTTGCTGCATTCGTAGCCCGGGTAAGCGAAGCGCACCCGGGGCTCTTTGCCTGGATCGATGCACCGGGCGGTGAGGCACCCCGGGTGCGGCCTTCGGCCTTACCCGGGCTACGTCACTGCACGCAGGGGAGGAGCGAGAGCGCTACGGCGCTACGTCAGAACTCCTGCCAATCACCATCCGCGCTGTTCGCCGCCGCGCTCGCGCGCACCTTGCGGGCGGCGGGCTTGGCGGGTGCGACGGCCGGCTTGGCGCGGCTGGACTTGGCGGCCGGCATGTCGACCACGGTCGCCTGCGCGACGCGTGCGGCCTGCGCCGAGTGCGCGACGCGGAACACCGCCACCGTCTGCACCAGCTGCTCGGACTGCTGCTCCAGGCTGCGCGCGGCGGCAGAGGCCTGCTCGACCAGCGCCGCGTTCTGCTGCGTGCCTTCGTCCATCTGCGTGATGGCGTTGTTGACCTGCTCGATGCCCGAGCTCTGCTCCTGCGACGCGGCGGAGATGTCGGCGATGATGTCGGTGACCTTCTTCACGCTGGTCACGATCTCGCCCATCGTGCGGCCGGCCTGGTCGACCAGCTGGCTGCCTTCCTCGACCTTCGTCACCGAGTCGTTGATGAGCTGCTTGATCTCCTTGGCCGCGTTCGCCGAACGCTGCGCGAGCGAGCGCACTTCGCTGGCGACCACCGCGAAACCGCGGCCCTGTTCGCCGGCACGCGCGGCTTCCACCGCAGCGTTGAGCGCCAGGATGTTGGTCTGGAACGCGATGCCGTCGATCACGCCGATGATGTCGGAGATCTTCTTCGACGACTGGTTGATGGCGTTCATCGTGTTGACGACTTCGCCCACCACCGTGCCGCCCTGGCCGGCGACTTCCGCCGCGCTCTGCGCCAGCTGGTTGGCCTGGCGCGCGTTGTCGGCGTTCTGGCGGACCGTGCTGGTCAGCTCTTCCATCGACGATGCGGTTTCTTCCAGCGACGCGGCCTGCTGCTCCGTGCGCTGCGACAGGTCGTTGTTGCCGGCGGCGATTTCCGCCGCGGCGCTGCTGATCGCGTCCGAACCCTGGCGGATCTGGCCGACGATCTGCGCGAGCTGGTCGACGGTGCGGTTGGCGTCGTTGGCCAGGCGGCCGAACTGGCCCGGCAGTTCCACTTCGACGCGGCGGTTGAGGTCGCCATCGGCGACGGCCGACAGCAGCGTGCCCACTTCGTGCAGGCCTTCCTCGGCGGTGCCCATCAGCTCGTTGAGGCTCTGCACCACGTCGTGGTAGACGAACTCGAAGCGCGAGGCGTCGCCGCGGCGGCTGAAGTCACCGGCGACGGCGGCGTCGACCAGCGTCTTGATCTCGGCGTTGATCGCGTTCATGCCGCTCTTGACCGAATCCACGGCGTCGGTGATGCGCGCCTTCTGGCCCGGCAGGCGGTCCATGTCGTGCGACAGGTCGCCGCGTGCGTAGGAGGCGACGATCTCGATGGCGCGCGTGTTCACCTGGATGTGCGAGTCCACCAGCGTGTTCACTTCACCGGCCATCTGGCCGTAGGCTCCCGGGAAGTCGTCGCTGCGCAGGCGGCGGTCGATCTCGCCGGCCTGATGCGATTCGAACAGGTCGCGCTGCGCGCCGGCGAAGTTGCGCAGGGTGTTGATCGCGCGGTCCAGGCTGCGCGCGATGTCGCGCACTTCGTCGCGGCTGTCCACGCGCACGGCGTCCGGGAATTCACCGCGGGCGAGCAGCTCGGAGGCGTCCTGCACTTCCTTCAGCGCGTTGCGCGTGCTGCGGCTGAAGCCCAGGAACAGGTACGCCGCGATCGCCAGGATCAGGATGCAGGCGCCCAGCGTCAGCGCGGTGCGGCGCTCCAGGCGGGCGATCTCGGACGAGGCGGCGTGGTCGAGCGAGGTGTTCGATGCCGACAGCGCGGCGGCGAGCGCCAGGCGCGTGGCTTCGGTGCGCGCGGCCATGATCTTGACCGCGAGCGACGGCGTCTCGGCGTCGAGGATGTGCTTCTGGATGTCGGCGTTCTGCTTGGCCACCGCGTCCAGCGCCTTGCGGAACGGCGTGCCCATGGAGGCGGCGAGCGAGGGCATTTCCTCTTCGGCGTCCTTCAGTTCGATTTCCGAACGCGTGCGCACGTAGTCCTGCATGTTGCGCGAGACGGCCAGGCCGGTGCGGTCGTCGACCCAGATCGCGCCGTCGCCCAGCACGCGCAGCGCGGTGGCGCTCTGCTGCTGGGTGTATTCGGCGAGCGTGGGCACCCACACGGTGGCGGCGCGGCCCATGTAGAGGACGGCGGCGTTCTGCGCCTGCGCCAGGCCGGTTTCGTCGGCGATCAGGCCGTGCACTTCACCGAGCTTGCGCACGGCGGCGGCGTGTTCGGCGGCGGCGGCGGCGGCATCGGCGTGGGTTTCGGCTTTCGCCTTGTCCCAGGCGGCCTGCGCGTCCTTCAGCGCGGCCGGCACGGCCGACGCGGTCAGGGTGTTGCCCTGCCAGGCGTTGAGCGCGTCGAGTTCGCGGCCGATGTGGGCGGCGGACTCCTGCAGCATCTGGTCGCTGACGGCGTCCTTGGCGAACTTGCGCACGATCAGCTGCTCGTGCTGCTGGATGCCCAGCATCGCGCGGTGCAGGTGGCCCAGGCCGACGACGGCGTCGCGCTGCTGCGTGGCGGCGTGCACTTCGGCGTTGGAACGCACGACGATGATGCCGGCCAGCACGCCGCAGGTGAGCATGAAGGCGGCGCCGATCACCATGGCCTTCTGGTTGAAGCGCAGGCTCGACATCAGGCGGGTGGCCGGAGCCAGGAAGCGGTCCAGCGCGGTGGCGGACGGCCGGTTGGAAGCAAGGGTGGACATGGTGCCTCTCGTGCGGAACGGACCTTCTGGTCGACACCTGTGGCATCGGCCCCGCACGGCGAAACTTTAATGAACGAGCGTTCAGAACCGGGACCTAAAGAAACCGCGCGGGCGGCCGATGTCCGGGGTGTCGCCCGACACATTCCCAAGGAGCCTCCCATGCGCCGTCACCTCATTACTGCCGCCGGTCTTGCCGTGCTGGCCCTGTCCTTCGCTGCCCCGGCCTCGGCCGATCTCAAGCCGATCAAGCGCGTCGAGCCGCAGTACCCGGCCGAAGCCGCGCGCGCCGGCACGCAGGGCTTCGTCGAAGTCGAATTCACCGTCGACGAAGGCGGCAAGGTCGCCAGCGTCTCCGTCGTCAACGCCAAGCCGGCCCGCGTGTTCGAGCAGTCGGCCGTGCGCGCCGTGAAGCAGTGGGAGTTCGCTCCGGGCGGCGGCAAGGGCAAGGTCCGCCTGGACTTCTCGCTGTAAGCCAGTGCGGTAAACGCATCCGACATTGCTGGTTGGAGGGAAGGCGCGCCGGAGACGGCGCGTTTTCTTTGTGCCGGCAATCAGGTCCGCCCCGCTTCGAGCGGAAGGATTGCCCGTCACCGTCGTCCTGAGCGTAGGCCGAAGGCCGAAGTCGAAGGACGAGCGGGCCGGGGCGCGTGACATCCCGCTCACCCTTCGACTTCGCTTCGCTACGCTCAGGGCGAACGGTGGTGGGTACGTCCGCACGGTGGGTCTCGGATGGGACCTCAGTCAGGTCCGCCCCGCTTCGAGCGGAAGGATTGCCCCTCACCGTTCGTCCTGAGCTTAGGCCGAAGGCCGAAGTCGAAGGACGAGCGGGGCGGGGCGCGTGACATCCCGCTCACCCTTCGACTTCGCTTCGCTACGCTCAGGGCGAACGGTGAGGGGTACGACCGCACGGAGGGGCGGGGCGTAGGGGCAGCTGAAACCACGGTTCCCCGGAAAGCACGCAGGCCGTGCCACAAGGCCGCCGGATCCGCCGCGCGCCGTTATGGACTATGGCCGCTGTCCGCGACCGCAGCTCCGGGGAGGGCACGCCATGAAGCTCAAACGCCTGTTCGCATGGACGCTTGGCGTTCTCGTCGTCGGCGCAGGCGCCGCCTTCGCGGTCGGCTGGTTCACCTCGACCAACAGCTGCTACACCGATCCGCCCGTCTCGCCGCGCGACCCGATGAAGGCCGTCATCCGTTGCGACTACGGCACCGCCGAACGGCTGGAAATCGTCAACATCGAAAAGCCCGTGCCCGCCGACGACGAAGTGCTGGTCAAGGTGCGCACGGCCGCGGTGAATCCGCTGGACTGGCACTACCTGCGCGGCACTCCGTACCTGATGCGCCTGGGCACCGGCCTGCGCCGGCCGAAGGAGATCCGCATGGGCGTGGACTTCGCCGGCACGGTGATGACGGTCGGGCGCAACGTCACGCGCTTCAAGCCGGGAGACGCTGTCTTCGGCGGGCGCACCGGCGCCTTCGCCGAGTACGTCACGGTGAAGCAGGATCGCGCGATCGCGCTCAAGCCGGCCAATCTCTCCTTCGACCAGGCCGGCGGCGTCGCCATCGCGGCGACCACGGCGCTGCAGGGGCTGCGCGACGGCGGCAGGCTCAAGGCCGGCGATCGCGTGCTGATCAACGGCGCCTCCGGCGGCGTGGGCACCTTCGCCGTGCAGATCGCGCGCACCATGGACGCGCAGGTCACCGGCGTGTGCAGCACGCGCAACGTGGCGATGGTGCGCGGCCTCGGCGCGCAGGAAGTGGTGGACTACAAGCGCGCCGACTACACGCAGGGTCCGGCGCGCTTCGACGTGATCCTCGACAACGTCGGCAACCGCACGCTGGCGGAAAACCGGCGCGTGCTCGTTCCCGACGGGCGCTACGTGCTCATCGGCGGCGGTGGTCCGGACGACGGCCGCTGGATCGGGCCGATGCTCAAGCCGCTGGGCGCGATGGTGACGTCCTGGTTCGTCGATCAGCACCTGGGCATGGTGCTGGCCGAGCTCTCGCAGCAGGACATGAACGTGCTGCGCGGGCTGATGGAAAGCGGGGCCGTCACGCCGGTCGTCGACCGGCGTTATCCGTTGCGCGAGATCGCCGACGCGGTCCGCTACGTGGAGAGCGGACGCGCGCGCGGCAAGGTGGTGATCGTGATGGAGTGAGCGCGCGCGCCGCTCAGAAGCGGTGCGCGGCCGCGCATGCGGCGACGTGGTTGTAGTCGCTGGACATGCAGCGGTAGAACGCCTGCTTCTCGCCGCTCGCGCCTGCGCAGTCCTGCGGCGTGACTTCCGCGAGCGCGGCGCGCAGCTTGGTCGACATGGCGTCGAAGTCGGCGCGTTTCATGTAGCCGGCATCGGCGTTCTTCTGCCCGACCTCGAGCATCGTTTCCAGGCCGTAGCGCGCGTTGCCGACGGCCTTGTCGCAGGACAGCTCGACGCCGTCCTCCTGCACCTGCATCAACCCCTTGGCGATGCCTTCGACGGCCTGCTGCGTTTCCGGCGGAAGCGTCTTGACCTCTTCGCCATGCGCGATGCCGGTGAAGGCCAGCGCGATGAGCGAGGTCGCCAACGATGCGCGGACCGCGTTCGCGGTGGTGTGCTTGCGGGTGTTCCCCATTCCTTCGCCCCTGTGGTGTGGCATTGCGCCGAGGGGGGAGCTTAGCGGGGTGGAAGGCCGTTGTGAGCGCTGTTGCTCCCTCCCCTGCTTGCAGGGGAGGGGCCAAGATCCGCAGGGGAGGAGTGAAGTGGAGCAGGGTTCCTCAGAACTCCTGCCAATCCGTCCCGCCATTAGCCGCCTTCGCACGAGGCGCCCGCGATGCCGCAGCCGAACGCACCGCACGCACCGGCTTGGCTGCACGCACCGGCGCCACATCGATCACCTGCGCCCGCACCGCTGCCGCCGCTTGCGCCAGGCGGAACACCGCCACTGTTTCCACCAACTGCTCGGACTGCTGCTCCAGGCTGCGCGCGGCGGCCGAGGCCTGCTCCACCATCGCCGGATTCTGTTGCGTGCCTTCGTCCATCTGCGTGATGGCGTGGTTGACCTGCTCGATGCCCGCGCTCTGCTCCTGCGAGGCCGCGGAGATGTCGGCGATGATGTCGGTGACCTTCTTCACGCTGGTGACGATGTCCTCCATCGTCCGGCCCGCCTGGTCCACCAGCTGCGTGCCCTGCTGCACTTCCACCACCGAATCGATGATGAGCTGCTTGATCTCCTTGGCCGCGTTGGCCGAGCGCTGCGCAAGCGAGCGCACCTCGCCGGCGACCACGGCGAAGCCGCGGCCTTGTTCGCCCGCGCGCGCCGCTTCCACCGCGGCGTTGAGCGCGAGGATGTTGGTCTGGAAGGCGATGCCGTCGATCACGCCGATGATGTCGCCGATGCGGCGCGAGGATTCGTTGATGGCGCTCATCGTGAGCACCACCTTCTCGACGATCGCGCCGCCTTCGCCCGCGACGTTGGCTGCGGTGCGCGCCAGCTGGTCCGCCTGGCGTGCGTTGTCGGCGTTCTGGCGCACGGTGGAGGTGAGCTCCTCCATCGACGAAGCGGTTTCCTCCAGCGACGCCGCCTGCTGCTCGGTGCGGTGCGAAAGATCGTTGTTGCCGGCGGCGATTTCGGCCGCGGCGCTGCTGATGGCATCGGAGCCTTCGCGGATCTGGCCGACGATCTCGGCCAGGCGGTCGACCGTTTCGTTGGCATCGTCCGCCATGCGTGCGAACACGCCGCGATATTCGCCGCGCATCTTCTGGTCCAGGTCGCCGCGTGCCATGCCCTGGAGCAGCGTGGACAACGCGGAGAGGTTGCCGTCGGCGGTGGACATCAGGCGATTGAGGGTGTCCACCATCGCGCGGAAATCGTGCTCGAAGCGTTCCGCATCCCCGCGCGCGGCGAAATCGCCGTCGGCGGCGGCCAGGGCCAGGCGCTGGATCTCGCCGTTGATCGCCTGCAGGTTCGCTTTCACCGAGTCCATGGTGCGCGTGAGCACGGCCTTCTCGCCGGGCAGGCGGTCCATGTCCTGCGTCAGGTCGCCCACGGCGTAACGCTCCATGATCCGCAGCGCGCGCTCGATCGCGTCGATGTGCGATGCGACCAGGCCGTTGGTCTCGCGCACCATGCGGCCGTAGGCACCGGGGAAGGCGCTGTCGTCGATGCGGAATCCGATCTGGCCTTCGTCATGGCGACGCGCCATCTCGCCCTGCGCGGCAGAGTAGTCCTCCAGGCGCTGGCGCATGCGCTGCAGTGCGCCAAGGAGCTGGCCGACTTCGTCGCGCTGGTCGGTGCGGATGTCCACGTCGAAGCGGCCTTCGGCCATCGCCTGCGCGGCCTGCGTGGCGCGTCGCACCGAGGCGGCGATGCTGCGCGAGATCAGCAGGCACAACGCGACCGCCGCCGCCAGTGCAAGCAGCGCGGCCAGCAGCAGCGTGCCGGCGAAGCGCCACGCGCGCGCGGCGATGTCGTCGGTGTACTCGCCGCTGCCGATCACCCAGCCCCAGCGCGGCAGCAGTGCGACGTAGGAGATTTTCATCACCGGGCCTTCGACGCCGGGCTTGGGCCACATGTAGTCGACGTAGCCGCCGCCTGCGCGCGCCACCTTCACCATCTCAACGAAGATGCGCTTGTCGTCGGCGCTGATGAAATCGGTGAGGTCCTTGCCGTCGAGCTTGGTCTGGTGCGGATGCATCAGCATGCGCGGATGCTCGTCGTTGACCCACAGGTAATCGGTGCCGTCCTTGCTGCGCAGGCTGGAGACGACCTTCAGCGCTTCGCGACGCGCGACGTCCTCTGGCAGCTTGCCGGCCTGCGCCAGATCGGCGTACCGCTGCACGACGGCGAGTGCGGCACCGACGCGCGTCTGCAGTCGCGCGCGCTCGTCGGCGATCTGGCCGTGGTAGTTGCGTTCAACGGCGATGCCGGTGATCGCGATCAGGCCGAGCACGAGCACGGCGATCATCCACGCGAAACGCGCGCGCAGGGACAGGGAGGAGAAACGGAACAGCGAGGAGTCGTTCGACATGCGGGCACCGCGGCAGGGGAATCGACGCGGGAGCGCGTCTTGCCCGTGTTATCGGCGGCGCGCGGTGTTGGTGCAGGTCGGAAACGCCGTTGAAGTCAGGTTTTTTAGCTGAACAGGCAAAGTGGGGTGTGTCGGTTAAGAAGCACGCGCTTTGCGCGACCCCTCTTCCGCCCTTCGGGTACCTTCTCAGCTCTGCACTCCCTTCGGTCGCCGCAAGGGGAGAAGGAAACCCACGCAGCGGAAGGCAATGCGATCAATCGTTCGCCGGCACCCGCTCCGACGTGAGTTCCCGCAGCGAACACGCAGCCGAAGCACCCCGCCGCACCATCGCAGCCCCTTCATTGGGCGCCGTCATCCGCCGCGCGTCGCCCGTCGACAACCGGAACGCCGACACCGTTTCCATCAGCTGCCCAACCTGCTCATCCATGCTGCGCGCCGCGGCCGAAGCTTCCTCCACCAGCGCCGCGTTCTGCTGCGTGCTCTCGTCCATCTGCGCGATGGCCTGGTTGATCTGCTCGATCCCCGCGCTCTGCTCCAGCGTGGCCGCGCTGATCTGCGAGAGCATCGCGCCGACGCGCTGCACGCTGCCGACGATTTCATCCATCGTGCGTCCTGCGCCCTGCACCAGCCGCGTGCCGGCGCCGACGCGTTCCACCGAATCGCCGATCAGGTGCTTGATCTCCTTGGCCGCACTGGCCGAGCGCTGCGCGAGCGAACGCACTTCGCTGGCGACCACGGCGAAGCCGCGGCCCTGTTCGCCCGCACGCGCGGCTTCCACCGCGGCGTTCAGCGCCAGGATGTTGGTCTGGAAGGCGATGCCGTCGATCACGCCAATGATGTCGGCGATCTTCTTCGACGATTCGCTGATGCGCGCCATCGTGTCCACGACCTCGTGCACCGCATCGCCACCGCGCACGGCGATGGCGCTGGCGTCGATCGCCAGCTGGTTCGCCTGGCGCGCGTTCTCGGCGGTGTGGCGCACGGTGCTGGTGAGTTCGTCCATCGACGAGGCGGTTTCCTCCAGCGAGGCCGCCTGCGATTCGGTGCGCTGCGACAGGTCGTTGTTGCCGGCGGCGATCTCGCGCGCACCCACGCCGATGGTGTCGGCGGCGACCTGGATCTGGCCGATGATGCCCGCCATCGCATCCACCAGCGCATTGATGCCGTGGCACAGATCGGCCACCGATCCGGTCTTGCCCGCCGTATCGATGCGCCGGGTCAGATCGCCCGACTGTGCGGCGCCCACCACGTCCCGGGTCTGCGCCACGGCGTGCTGCAAGGCCTGCGTGTCGCGCACCTGCGCGGTGATGTCGGTGGCGTACTTGACCACTTTGAACGGCTTGCCGTTCATGTCGAAGATCGGGTTGTACGAGGCCTGGATCCACACCTCGCGCCCGCCTTTGCCCAGGCGACGGTACACGCCCGCGTCGTACTCGCCGCGGCCGAGCTTGGCCCAGAAATCGCGGTACTGCGCGCTGTTGCGGTAGGTGTCCTCGGCGAACATCGAATGGTGCCGGCCGACGACCTCGTCCAGCGTGTAGCCCATGGTCGCCAGGAAGTTGTCGTTCGCCGACAGAATGCGTCCGGTGAGATCGAACTCGATCACCGCCTGCGCCTTGCTGATCGCCGCCAGTTGTCCGGCGAAGTCCGCCGCCTGCATCTTCTGCGCGGTGATGTCGGTGGCGAACTTCACCACTTTGCGCGGTCGGCCGAGGCTGTCGAACACGGGGTTGTAGGACGCCTGGATCCAGACCTCGCGCCCGCCCTTGCCGATGCGGCGGTACTGGCCGGCGTCGAACTCGCCGCGCCCGAGCTTGGCCCAGAACTCCCGGTACTCCGCGCCCTGCGCGTAGTCGGATTCGACGAACATGCGGTGGTGGCGGCCCTGGATCTCGTCGAGGCGATAGCCCAGCGTGTGCAGGAAGTTCTCGTTGGCGTGCACGATGGTGCCGTCGAGGTCGAACTCGATCACCGCCTGCACGCGGTCGATGGCCTTGATGCGGCCTTCCAGTTCGGCGATGCGCGCGCCGTCGGCGGGCGAGGGCGCGTGCGGGGGCGCGAAGAGCGAAACGAGACGGCGCCAGAGCGAAGGCGCGACGGACGTGGAGCGGTCGGCCGTGACAGGCCGGATCCCTGCAACAGTGATCATGTGATCCTCGATGTCCTTGCTAAACAAATCGAACGCGCCATGGATCCCACACGGCGCTGGGTACTGCGTTGATTTGTGGACTCACGAAAGATCGCCCGTGGGAGACGGCGGCCTTGGGTGCGACTACAACGCGGCTGGCTTGGCGGATTCGCTCCGCCTGGCGTGCGTGGGGGCGTTGTTTTTGTTGTATGGAACGAGGTGCAGGGGGAGCGGGTGGAACGGAAACTCAGGCGGCGTCGGCGTGGGCCACCAGGCCCATCTCGGTGCTGGTCATCAGGCGCTCGATCTCCAGCAGGATCAGCATGCGTTCGCCGTGCGTGCCGATGCCGGTGATGAACTGGCGGTCGATGGTGGCGCCGATTTCCGGCACCGGGCGAATCTGCTCGGCTTCCAGGCGCACCACGTCGGAGACGCTGTCCACCACCATGCCCACCACGCGGTCGGCGACGTTGAGCACGATCATCACCGTGAGCGCGTTGTATTCGGCCTTGGCGAGGCGGAATTTGAGGCGCATGTCGATGACCGGCACGATGGTGCCGCGCAGGTTGATCACGCCCTTGATGTAGTCCGGCGCGTCGGGCAGGCGGGTGACGGTGTCGTAGCCGCGGATTTCCTGCACTTTCAGGATCTCCACGCCGTATTCCTCTTCGCCCAGGGCGAAGGTGAGGTATTCGTCGGCGGATTCGGTGGGGGTGTTGCGGTCCTGGCTCATGTCGGTGTCTCTCTGGTTTCGTAGCCCGGGTAAGCGGAGCGCACCGCGCCCCCAGGCAACTCGTTCGTGGCTGCGATGAACGCGCCGCAGCGCGTTACACCAGTGAATTGCGTCTTGCCTTTGGATCGGTCACGGCGCCCCGGGTGCGGCCTTCGGCCTTACCCGGGCTACTTCAAGCCGCGTGGGCCAAGCGCTGGGATTGCGACAGCCCGCCCACATCGACGATCAGTGCGACGCGACCGTCGCCCAGGATCGTCGCGCCGGAGATGCCCTGCACGCGGCGGTAGTTGGCTTCGATGTTCTTCACCACCACCTGCTGCTGGCCGAGCAGTTCGTCGACTTCCAGCGCCAGGCGCTTGCCGTCGGCTTCCACCACCACCGCGATCGGCGCGCCCACGCGCGAATCGCCGGACAGGCCGTACTGCGAAGCCAGGTCGAGCAGCGGCAGGTAGTCCTCGCGAACCCGCAGCACGCGCGCCTCGCCGGCGATGGTGCGCACGTCGCCGTCGGCGGGCTGCAGCGATTCGATGACCGCGTTCAGCGGCAGGATGAAGACTTCGCCGCCGACCGCGACGGTCATGCCGTCCAGGATCGCCAGCGTCAGCGGCAGGCGGATCGACACGGTGGTGCCGACGCCCTTCTTCGAACGGATCTCGACCTGGCCGCCGAGTGCGGCGATGTTCTTCTTCACCACGTCCATGCCGACGCCGCGACCGGACAGGTCGGTGAGCTGTTCGGCCGTGGAGAAACCGGGGTGGAACACCAGGTCCCACACTTGCGCGTCGGTCGGGTTGTCGGCGATGGGCAGGTTGCGTTCGGCGGCCTTGCGCAGGATGCGTTCGCGATCCAGGCCGCGGCCGTCGTCGCTGATCTCGATGACGATGTGGCCGCCCTGGTGCTGCGCGTTGAGACTGATCGTGCCGGTTTCGTCCTTGCCCGCGGCGCGACGGTCGGCCGGCGATTCCAGGCCGTGGTCGATCGAGTTGCGCACCAGGTGCACGAGCGGATCGACGATCTTCTCGATCACGCCCTTGTCCAGTTCGGTGGCTTCACCGCTGGTGCGCAGGCGCACCTTCTTGTCCAGGCGCGCGGCGAGGTCGCGGACCATGCGCGGGAAGCGGCTGAAGGCGAACTCCACCGGCAGCATGCGCACGCCCATCACCGCTTCCTGCAGGTCGCGGGTGTTGCGGTCGAGTTGTTCCAGGCCGGACAGCAGCAGCTCGTTGGCGACCGGGTCCAGCTGTGCGGAGCGCTGGCGCAGCATCGCCTGGGTGATGACGAGTTCACCGACGAGGTTGATCAGCGCGTCGACCTTGTTCACCGCGACGCGGATCGAGGTGTCGCCTTCGTTCGCGCTGCCCTTGCGCGCATCGCTGCGCGTGTCGATCGCGACGACGTTGTCGGGCGCGTCCGGCAGCGGCGCCGGTGCGGGCGCGACGGCGGACGTCATGGGAATGGCTTCGATCGCCAGCTCGCACTGGTCTTCGACCCAGGCGAAGGCATCGTCGATGGCGCTGCGCGGCACGCTGCCGGGCAGCATCAGGTCCCACGCCAGGTAGGCTTCGAACGGATCGAGATCGGAGAACTTCGGCAGCGCGTTGTCGAGCGCGGTGACGCCCAGCTTGCCGTGGCCGGCCAGCTCGCGCAGGATGCGCAGCGGGTCGTTGCCGCTGAGGAACATCGACGGCGCCGGCTTGAAGCCAATGCGCCATTCGGCGATTTCCGGCTCCTTCGTTTCGGCCTTCGCGTTCGATGCGGCGACTTCGCGGCCCATCATCTTCGCCAGGCCATCGTGCGCGCGCTTGAGGCCCACCGCGTCGATCGGATCGCCGTGTTCGGCCGCACCCAGCAGGCCGCGCAGCGAATCGCCGGCGACCAGCAGCGCGCCGATCGCGCCGGCGTCGAGCTGTCGGCGTCCGCTGCGCGCTTCGTCCAGCAGCGTCTCCAACTGGTGCGTCAGTTCACTGATGGCGGTGAAGCCGAAGGTCGCCGCGCCGCCCTTGATCGAATGCGCGGCGCGGAAGACGACATTGATGGTTTCGCCATCCGCGGATCCGGATTCCATCGCGAGCAGGCCCGCTTCCATGGCATCCAGGTTTTCGCGGCTTTCCTCGAAGAACGCGGCGTGGAAGCGGGTGATGTCCATCGTGGCGGTTCTGCCTTCAGTGCGCTGACTGGAACGTGTGGAAGGCGATTAGCCCAGGACCTTGCGGACGGTGGCGAGCAGCTGTTCGGGGTCGAACGGCTTGACCAGCCAGCCGGTCGCGCCGGCGGCCTTGCCTTCGGCCTTCTTGTCGCCGCCGGATTCGGTGGTGAGCATCAGCAGCGGCGTGAAGCGGTAGTCGGGCAGCTGGCGCAGCTGGCGGATGAGTTCGATGCCGTCCATGCGCGGCATGTTCACGTCGGTCACCACGGCGTCGAAGCGCTGGGTGCGGGCGACGTCGAGCGCGGCCTGGCCGTCTTCGGCCTCGCGCACGTTGAAGCCGCCGCCGGTCAGCGCGAAGGCGACCATCTGCCGCATGGAGGTGGAGTCGTCGACGATCAGCAGGTTCTTGGACATCGTGGCCGGCTTCTGGTTGTTGTTCGGATGGATGGGAAATGCGGGGATGGCGTCAGGCGGCCGACGCGGCGTCGACGCCCAGGCTCTTGGCGAGCGCAAGCTGGCGCGCGGCGTCGGCCAGCACCTGGGAGGCGCCGGTGACGACGGTGGCGTGGCCCAGCGCGGCGCGTTCGCGCACGAAGGCATGCAGCATCTGCAGGCCGGCCGTGTGCACGCGTTCGACGGCGTCGCCGGCGAGCGACAGCGGTTCGGCGTCCTCCAGGTGCGGGCGCAGCGTGGCCTGCAGGTCGGCGACGTGTTCGATACCGAGGTCGGAGGGAAGCGGCAATGCGTTCATGGCGATCGGGTGGCCGTGGTCATTCGAGATGGATAACGGCGCGGGGCGGGAGGACTTGAGGGGCTTTGCCCGTCAGAGCTCCGGGCCCGTCCATCCTTCGACTTCGCTTCGCTACGCTCAGGACGAACGGGGGGAGGAAGCAGGTTGCTTCCGGGGTGGGGCATACCTTTGGCACCGTTCGTCCTGAGCGTAGGGCCGCAGGCCCGAAGTCGAAGGACGCACGGACCGAAAGCATCCGTAGCCCGGGTAAGCGCAGCGCACCCGGGTTGCCGTCTCCGGAACCGTTGCCCCGGGTGCGGCCTTCGGCCTTACCCGGGCTACGGGGACTTCGATTGGATTCACCGCAGCCATCCATGGCGCTACGCTTTCGGCGCCGGGTCGCCCGGCCCAGCCATCCATGGCCTGCCTCACCCGAACAACGCATTCGCATCCAGCAACACCGTAGGCTTCGCCACCACCCGCGCCACGCCCACGATCGCCTTGGACGGCGAAGCCATCAGCGGCGGTTCGATGCGGTCCGGACCCAGCGTCACCACGTCGTCGACGGCCGAGACCAGCGCGCCGATGAGTTCGTTGTCGCGCTCCACCACGACGATGCGTGCGCGCTCGTCGGGGGTCACACGTTCCGTGCCCAGCCACAGCCCCAGGTCGAAGACCGGGACGATGCGGCCGCGCAGGTTCATCGCGCCCAGCACGGACGGCGCCGCGCCGCGCATGGCGACGATGGGCACGGTGCGGCCGACTTCCTGCACGCGCAGCAGTTCGACCGCGTAACTGTCCTCGCCCACGGCCACGCGCAGCCAGCGATGCGTGGTGGTCACCGTCGGCGGCAGGGAGGGCGGCGTGAGCTCGACCGGACGCAGGCCGGTGTGCGCCTGCGCGGCGGCGGGCGCACGCGGGGGCGGTGCCGGTGAGCGGGCCGGCGCGGGCGCCGGTTGCGGGCGCGGTGCCTCGGCGACCACCGGCGGCGGTGCGTCGAAGAGCGGGTCGGCGTCGAGTTCGGCCAGCAGGCCGGGCGGAATCCCGGCCGCTTGCGTTGGCGATGCGTCGGCGAACAGGGGGTCGGAATCGAGTTCGTCCAGCAATCCGGCGGGAATCGCGAACGTCGGTGCGGTTTCCGGCGCAGGCGCCTGGCCGGCGAAGAGCGGATCGGCGTCGAGTTCGTCGAGCAGGCCGGCGGGAATGACAGCCGACGTCGTCGTCGTGTCGTGCGTGCCAGCAGCGAGCGGGCCGGTGAGGAGCGGATCGGCGTCCAGCTCCGCCAGCAGGCCCGCCGGGATCTCCACGTGCGCCATCACCGCTTCGACGGCGTGCGCCATCACCGGCGCATTCGCCGCAGCGGGCACGGGCGCCACCGCGTCGACGGTGAGGTCGAGCAGTTCGTCGAGGTAGGCGTCGATGGCAGTGTGGGTCATGTCGGTCTTCCCGGCCCCGTCATTCCCGCGGAAGCGGGAATCCAGCGCCTTGCTGTTGCGGTACGGATGAAAGTCGCTGCATCCCCGTGTTCGCGGGAATGACGAGCAGTAGTGCAGGTGCCGATGCAAGTCTCACGCCGCTTCCTTGCGCGCATCGCCCGAGGCTTCGGTTTCCAGCAACCACTTCAGCGCACGGCGGTACATGTCGACGCCGCGGCCGTCGGGCGGATCGGCCTTCACCAGCGATGCCGCGTCGCGCAGGCGCGTGTCCATCGGCACGGCGTGCGGCCAGACGCGTTCGCCGTAGCGATCCTGCAATTCGTACAGGCTCTGCACGCCGGTGCGCGTGCGCCGGTCGAACAATGTCGGCAGCACGTGGCGCGGCAGCGGGCGACGGCGCGAGCGTTCGACCATCTCCGCCGTGCGCAGCATGTCGGCCAGGCCATGCAGGGCGAGCGGGTCGGTCTGCGTCGGCACGATCAGGCGATCGGCCGCCGCCAGCGCATTGACCATCAGCAGGCCGAGCGTGGGCGGGCAGTCCATCAGCACGTAGTCGTAGACATCGCGCACCGTGTGCAACGCACGACCGAGCGCCAGGCCCAGTCCGGGCTGCGTCGCGCCGCGCCGTTCCAGCGTGGCCAGCGCCGGTTGCGCGGCGACCAGCTGCAGGTCGGGGATGTGCGTGTAGCGGGCCAGTTCGAGCAGGCCCGAGGCGCTGCCGTTGAACAGGTCGTGGGTGCCGGACGGCGGCGGGTCGGCGGGGACTTCGAATGCGCGCGTCAGCGACGCGTGCGGATCGAGGTCGAGCAGCAGCACGCGGTTTCCCTGCGTGGCTAACCCGCGTGCGAGGCACAGCGACGTCGTCGTCTTGCCGACGCCACCTTTCTGGTTGGCGATTGCCCAGGCGCGCATCAGCCCGCTCCCGGTGAGGTGGAGGAATGTTTGGCCGCCGCGGCGGCACGTGCGGTGTCGGCGGCGATGCCGTCGTTGCCGGCGGCGTGCGCGCGTGCGGCGGCGGTGGCCGCGCCCGGTGCGCTGGGCGCCGTCGTCGAGCGCGAAGGCGTCGAAGACGCGGCGGGAAACAAATCGGCGTCGACGGCCGGCGCGGTGGTTTCGTCCTGCATCGCGATCGTCGCCGGCGTGCGGTCTTCCAGTGCGTCCGGGCCCTGCGGATTGGCCAGGATCACCAGCAGCACGCGGCGGTTCGCGTTGCGGCCCTGCGGCGTGGCGTTGTCGGCGACCGGCTGGAATTCACCGTAGCCGACCACCGCCAGACGGCTGGGCGAAATGCCGTCCTGCGCCATCACGTGGACGATGCTGGCCGCGCGCGCGGACGACAGTTCCCAGTTGGACGGGAACTGCGACGTCGCGATCGGCACGTTGTCGGTGTAACCCTCCACGCGCATCGCGTTGGGTTCCTCGCGCAGCACGGCGGAAATGCGCCGCACGGTGTCCACGGCCTGCGGATTGGGCACGGCCACGCCGCTGGCGAAGAGGATGTCGCTCTGGATCTCGACTTCCAGGAAGTTGTAGCTGCGCCGCACGGTGACCAGCTTCTGCTTCACCAGTTCCGACAGCGCGTCCTGGATGCGGCGGCCGATCGAATGCAGCTGCTGTTCGCCCTGTTCGCGCGATTCTTCCAGCGCGACCTGCTGCGCCGCGCCGGCCTTGCCGCCGAAGGTCGGCATGTCCAGCACCTGGCGCATGCGCGGCGCGGCGATGGGCGTGGACGAGGACGGGCCGGACTTGGAACCGGGCGTCACCAGCGACGGCCGGTCGAAGGCCGAACCGCGCAGCTGGTGCATGCCCAGCTGGATCGGCGTGACGGTGCGCGGCGGTCCGCCGAACGCGGAGGAGAGCGCATCGGCGAGCACGCGGTACTTGCCCTCGTTGATCGAGGAGATCGCGTACATCACCACGAAGAACGCCAGCAGCAGCGTGATCAGATCGCCGTACGGGATCGCCCACGCTTCGTGGTTCATGTGTTCTTCGTGATGCTGCTTGCGGCGGCCGGCCATGGGTGCGAAGGCTCCGTCAGACCACGAAGCCGTTGAGCCGCGCTTCGATGTTGCGCGGGTTCTCGCCCTGGGCGATGGCGATGAGGCCTTCGATGATCATCTCGCGCTCGTCGGCCTGCTGGTTGATCAGCCCCTTCAGCTTGGCCGCCATCGGCAGCAGCATCAGGTTCGCCAGGCCGATGCCGTAGATCGTCGCGGTGAACGCGGCGGCGATGCCGTGGCCGAGCTTGCTCGGGTCGGCGAGGTTCTTCATCACCGCCATCAGGCCCAGCACCGCGCCGATGATGCCCAGCGTCGGCGAGTAGATGCCGGCGCCCTCGAACACCTTGGCCGCGGCGAGGTCGCGCTGCGACTGGCCGTGCAGTTCGATCTCCAGCATCTGCCGGATCGATTCGGGCTCCACGCCGTCCACCACCATCTGCAGGCCCTTGCGCACGAACGGGTCTTCCTGCGCCTGCACTTCGGCTTCCAGGCCCAGCAGGCCCTGGCGGCGCGCGACGGTGCTCCATTCCACGATGCGCGCGATCATCGCCGGCCGATCCTGTGCGGGCGGATTGAATACCCAGCGCACGATCGCCAGTGCACGCTTGAACGTCGCCATCGGCGTCTGCACGAGGATGGCCGCGATGGTGCCCAGGATCACGATGACGAACGCCGCCGGCGACCACAGGCCCGAGAGGCCCGCGCCCTTGAGGATGCTGCCGCCGATGAGGGCGACCAGCGCAAGTACGACACCGATGAGGCTGAGTCTGTCCATCGTGGGGAAACGTCCGTGGAGGTTGAGCTGTCATTCCCGCGAAGGCGGGAATCCATGGTTCCGACGCGGCAACCTCGACGGGAGGCGTGCAACGTTTGCGAGTTGGATCCCCGCCTTCGCGGGGATGACGGCATGGGGTTTTGCTCGGAGCTTCGTTGTTCTTAACGGTCCCTCGCCGCGCTACTTGAGCCGCGCAGCCCGGTTCTGAGCAGTGCGTCCACATCCAGGATCAGCGCCATGCGGCCGTCGCCGACCAGGCTGGCGCCGGCGTAACCGGCCAGGCCGCGCAGCGTGCGGGGCAGGGCCTTGATGACCACTTCCTCGCGGCCGCGCACGCGGTCCACGGTCAGGCAGAAGCGTTGCTCGCCGGACTGCAGCACCACGCAGGTCGTGGCCGCGGCCGGGTCGGGCGCCAGGCCCAGCCAGGCGCGCAGGTCGATCAGCGGCAGCGGCTGGTCGCGCAGGTCGAGCATGCTCTGGCCGTCCACCCAGATCGCCTCCACGCGCTCGTGCGCCAGCACTTCGACCACGCGCACCAGCGGCAGCGCGTAGACGTCGCCTTCCAGTTCCACCAGCAGCGTGGGCAGGATCGCCAGCGTCAGCGGTACGCGGATCACGAAGCGCGTGCCGCGGCCGACTTCGGAATGGATCTGCACCTGACCGGACAGTTCGCGGATCTTGGACTGCACCACGTCCATGCCGACGCCGCGCCCGGACAGGTCGCTGACTTCGCTGCGCGTGGAGAAGCCGGCCATGAAGATCAGGTTGAGGCATTCGTCCGACGACAGCCGCGCGGCGGCGTCGGGGTCGATCAGGCCTTTCTTGACGGCGCTGCGGCGGATCTTTTCCGGGTCGATGCCGGCGCCGTCGTCGCTGACTTCGATGGAGACGTGGTCGCCTTCCTGCTGCGCGGACAGGCGCACGCGGCCCTGTTCGTTCTTGCCCGATGCGCGGCGCGTGTCCGGCGCTTCGATGCCGTGGTCGATCGCGTTGCGCACCAGGTGCACCAGCGGATCGGCGAGGGCTTCGACGAGGTTGCGGTCCAGTTCGGTCTCGGCGCCGACGATGTCCAGCTCCACCGACTTGGACACCTGTCGCGCGACGTCGCGTGCGAGCTTGGGAAAGCGTGCGAACACGCGGCCCACCGGCTGCATGCGCACCATCATCACCGAGGACTGCAGGCGCGAGGTGGCGACGTCCAGCGCGGTCACGGCGCGATCGAGGTCCTCGTCGCGCAGGCGCGGGCGGATGGTCTTGAGGCGGTTGCGCGCGAGCACGAGTTCGCCGACCAGGTCGACCATCGCGTCGAGGCGACGCACGTCGACGCGGACGGTGGGGTCTTCGGCGGCTTTGGGTTGTGCGTTGGATTTCGCGGCGCCTTTGGCCCCTCCCCCTGCTTGCAGAGGGAGGTTGGGAGGCGGGAGTGAGGGCGCGTCAGCGCCCGAGCTCGCCGCGCTGCGGCTTTGCGACCCCTCCCCAACCCTTCCCTGCGAGCCGGGGAGGGAGTTCGCGCTGGAGCCGTGCAGCGAATCCAGCAGCGCTTCGAACTCGTCCTCGTCGATGTCGCCGTTCGCCGATGCCGGCTTCGCGGTGCTCATGGCGATGCCCTTGGCGCCGTCGCGCAGCGACTTCAGCAGCGCCGGCGGTGCGTGTTCGGGTTCCTCGCCGGCCGACACGGCCGCGAGCATGTCCACCAGCAGGTCCAGCGACTGCTGCGTGTCGTCGAACGCCGCCGCGTCCATCGGCACCGTGCCGTCACGCGCGACGTTGAGGCGATCCTCCACCGCGTGGCAGATGTGCACCATCGGCACGAAGTCGAGGAAGCCCGCGCCGCCCTTGATGGTGTGGAAACCGCGGAAGACGGTGTTGAGGCAGTTGCGGTCGGTCGGCGCGTGTTCCAGCGCGACCATCTGCTCGCCCAGCTGGTCGAGGATCTCGCGCGCTTCGATCAGGAAGTCGGCCGCGATGTCGTCGGCGATGGCGTTCATCGGCGAATCCTCGAAAGCAGTTCGTCATTCCCGCGCAGGCGGGTAGCCCGGGTAAGCGAAGCGCACCCGGGATCGAGCGTGACGGCACCCCGGGTGCGGCCTGCGGCCTTACCCGGGCTACGGCTCGGCATGAACGTCGGGCGAACCATCGTTACAACCCCAGCGAAGACAGCAGTTCGTTCGCGTCGTCCTGCGTCGCCGGTGCGGGATCCACGCCCGCCACCGACGGGCCGAAGCCGCGCGAGTTGTGATTGAGGTGCAACGGCGTGTCGCCGGTGTCGACGACTTCGCCCAGGCCCGCGTGCACCGCGCGCACCAGCACCACGACGCGGCGGATGATCTGCCCGGTCAGGTCCTGGTACCCCTGCGCAGCGGTCATTTCCGACATGCGCGAGCGGATCGCGGCGATGGTCGCGGCCTGTTCCTCGGCGGCGGCATCCGGCAGCGTGCCCAGCAGCACGCCGCATTCCTGGATCAGGTCGAGCGTGCGATGGCTGGCGTCCTCGCTCACGTGCACCACGTGTTCCAGGCGCGCGCAGGCTTCCGGCAGGGAACCGCTCGTCGACGACGCGCCGCTGCTTTCGCCC
Organism: Lysobacter sp. MMG2; assembly: GCF_016735495.2. Classification (GTDB taxonomy): domain Bacteria; phylum Pseudomonadota; class Gammaproteobacteria; order Xanthomonadales; family Xanthomonadaceae; genus Lysobacter_J. Next base: position 760,633 of record NZ_JAERQY020000002.1, on the reverse strand, counting down.
AGCGCGCTTTCCAGTTCGCGCGCGAGCTTGGCCAGGCCCTGCACCAGCGGCTGGCTGCGCCACTGGATCAGCGCGTCGACATTGCTGCGCCAGCCGGCGAGGTCGTCGTGCTCCAGCGCCCACAGCGCCGCGTGCAGGCGCGCGATGACGGCCTGGCGGTCCTGCGTGATGACCACCTCGGAGCCGGGCGCCTCGATCACGCGGCCGCTCCCAGGCGCTCGAACACCTTGGCGAGCTTGTCTTCCAGCGTCGCGGCGGTGAAGGGCTTGATGACGTAACCGTTCACGCCGGCCTGTGCGGCTTCGATGATCTGCTCGCGCTTGGCTTCGGCGGTGACCATCAGCACCGGGATCTTCGCCAGCGCGGCGTCGGCGCGGATCGCCTTGAGCAGGTCGATGCCCGGCATGCCCGGCATGTTCCAGTCGGTGACGACCAGGTCGTACGACGCTTTCTTCAGTTCGATCAGCGCGGTGCTGCCGTCGTCGGCCTCGGCGGTGTTGTGGAAGCCCAGGTCGTTGAGCAGGTTCTTGACGATGCGGCGCATGGTCGAGAAGTCGTCGACGATGAGGATGCGGATGTTCTTGTCCATGTGGGCTTGGCTCTGGTGCAGAAGGAAAGTCGGGAACAGCGTCAATGCGTGATGGTGATCAGCCCGTTGCTCCTTCGACTTCGGCGCTGCGCGCCTACGCTCAGGACGAACGGTGAAACGATCCCGTTCGTCCTGAGCGTAGGGCCGAAGGCCCGAAGTCGAAGGATGAACGGGCCGGTCGCGCCGGAGTCATTCGGCACAGGTGCGCAACTGTCGAAGGCGAACTCAATACCCATGCTCGTCCTCATCGTCCTCATGCGTGCCGCGCCACTCGCCCAGACGCGCGCGCAGGCGCAACATCGCCTGGCCGTGGATCTGGCAGACGCGCGATTCGCTCACGCTCAGCACCGCGCCGATCTCGCGCAGGTTCAGCTCCTGCTCGTAGTACAGCGACAGCACCAGCTGTTCGCGTTCGGGCAGGTTGGCGATCGCGCCGCCGAGGGCTTCGCGGAACGCGCCGTGTTCGAACTCGCGCGCCGGCGTCGCGCCGCCGTGCGTGGCCAGGTGCGGCTCGCCCTCGTGTTCGTCCAGGTGCGCTTCCAGGCTGATGAGCTGGCCGCGCGCGGCGTCCTCGAGCATGCGGTGGTATTCGTCCAGCGAAACCTCGAGCGCGCTGGCCACTTCCTGCGAGGTCGCGGCGCGGCCGGTGCGCTGTTCGACTTCGCGCGTGGCGGCGACGACATCGCGGTAACGGCGATGCACCGAGCGCGGCACCCAGTCGCCACGGCGGATCTCGTCGATCATCGCGCCGCGGATGCGGATGGAGGCATACGTTTCGAACGCCGCGCCTTGATCCGCCTGGAAATTGCGGGCCGCGTCGATCAGGCCGAGCATGCCGGCCTGGATGAGGTCGTCGATCTCCACGCTCGCCGGCAATCGCGCGGCCAGGTGGTGGGCGATGCGGCGCACGAGTTCGCCGTGCTTCTCGACGACCTCGGTCGCGTTGGCGTTGTCGGTGGCGCGCTGGGTGGCCTTGTACTGTGCGGCGGCGGCGTTCATGCGACGGCGCTCCGTAATGGATCGTTGTGGCTGGCCGCACTGGCGCCCGCGCTGTGCGCGACGAGGCGTTCCATGAAGAATTCGACGCCGCCGCGCGGACCGGCCGGCGACTGCCAGCTGTTCGCGCGCCGTGCGATGTCGCGGAAGGCCAGCGCCGAAGGACAACCCGGGAAGGCTTCCACGACGGCTTCCTGGCGCTGGATCGCGCGGCGCAGCCATTCGTCGCGCGGAATCGCGCCGAGGTAGTGCAGCGTCACGTCGAGGAAGCGCGCGCTGACGCGCTCGAGCTTCTCGAACAGCTGCTTGCCTTCGATGGCGTTGTTGACCTGGTTGGCCAGCACCTGCACGCGGGTCACGCCGCGCTCGCGGCTGAGCACCTTGATCAGCGCGTAGGCGTCGGTGACCGAGGCCGGTTCGTCGCAGACCACCACCACCACGTCCTGCGCGGCCTGGCAGAAGGTGAGCACGCTGTCGGAGATGCCGGCGGCGTTGTCCACCACCATCGCGTCCAGCGGCAGGTCGAGCTGGCAGAAGGCGTTCACCAGGCCGATGTGCTGCTGCGGCAGCAGTTCGGTCATGTGGCGCTTGCCCGACGCCGCCGGAACCACCCACAAACCGCGCGGGCCTTCCAGCAGGGTGTCCTGCAATTCGCAGCGACCGGCGAAGACGTCGGCCAGCGTGAACTGCGGCGACAGGCCGAGCATCACGTCGACGTTGGCAAGGCCCAGGTCGGTGTCCAGCAGCAGCGTGCGCTGGCCGGCGTGGACCAGGGCCATGGCGAGGTTCACCGAGACGGAGGTCTTGCCGACACCGCCCTTGCCGCTGGCCACGGCGATGACGCGCACCGGGGCGCGCGCGCCGGACACGGGCGCACTGGACGCGGGTGCATTGAGATCAGCTGGCGATGGCATGGCGGTCCTCGGTGGGGAGGGTCACAGGACGGGCGTCGAGAGACCCGAGGGGGTTATCGGCAGCACGTCGCACTTTCTCGAGGGTCAAAACGAGACGGCGTGCGTCCGCGGCGGCAATGTCGGTCGGGACCTGCTGGCCGTCGGTGGTGTAGGCCAGGCTCAGGCCGTGCTGGACCAGCACCGACAGGGGCGAACCCAGGCGGCCGGTCTCGTCCAGCTTGGTCAGCACCACGCCTTCCGGTGAGGCCGGGCGGTAGCGGCGCACCACTTCGCCCAGGTCATGGGCATTCGTGTTGGCCGGCAGCACGAGCAGGCTGCGCACGCGCTTGGCCGCGCGCAGCCACAGGATCTGGCCGAGCAGGGCGCGGTCGCGCAGGCCGTGGCCGGCGGTGTCGACCAGCACCAGCGGGTAGTCGGCGAGCTGGTCGAGGGCGTCGTTCAGCGCTTCCGGGCCGTTGGCCTCGCACACCGTCACGCCCAGTCGGCGGCCGAGGATGTGCAGCTGCTCCGTCGCGCCGGGGCGCTCGGTGTCGGTGGTGACCAGGGCGACGTCGCGGGCCCGGTGGCGCTGGGCGAAACGCGCGGCGAGCTTGGCGGCGGTGGTCGTCTTGCCGGCGCCGGTCGGGCCGACCAGGGCGATCACGCCGCCGTCGTCGATGGGTTCGTGGCGGGCGACGGAGATCGCGCGCGCCAGTTCTTCCAGCATCGGCTCGCGCACCTGCGCCGGGTCGAGGCGGGCGTCGATGCGGCCGGCGATCGTCTGCGCCAGATTCTCGTCGCAGCCGTAGCTCATCAGCAGGTCGAACGCCGCCGCGCGCGCCGGCGAACCGCGCAGGCGTTCGACGGTGAGCTGGCCGAACTCGCGCTCGATCATCGCGCGCATCGTCGCCAGTTCGTCGCGCATGGCGAGCATGGACGGGTCGCGTGCGTCGGCGACGGCGTGGAGGTGGGGCGCAGCGGCGGGCGTTTGAGGCGCGAGCGCTTGAGCCCCTCTCCTCTCGGAGTGAGAGGGCGCTGCTTGCGAACCACTGGTTCGCGCGCCATCGAACGCCCAAACGCTGTGCGTTTGGGCTTGGGGGTCGGGGTGAGGGGCAACGGAGTGATTCGTCAACAGATCGACGTAGGAGGCAGAACCCTTGAAGGCAGTGCCATCGGCGAGGTGGTCCTGATTGCGCCCCTCACCCTCGATCCCTCTCCCGTCGGGAGAGGGAAGCAAAGCGTCATCGCTCCACAGATCCGCAAGGCTGCGGTATTCGTGCGAGATCGGCTCGCTGGGCTGCGTCGCCCGCGCCCCTTCAAGCGCGGCGACATCGGCCGATAGAGAGGGAGCAGCGTCACCGATTCCGACCGCAGCCGTGGGCGCGACGTGTGTCGGGTCGGTGACGCTGTCCCTTGTTGCTTCCTGCACCGGCGCATCGTGCGATGTGCTGGTGCCGGCGGGTGCGGCCTGCGCGAACGCCGCCGCTGCCGCCTCGAACTTCTCCCCCTGCGGGATCAGCGCGGCCATCATCGCGTCGAAGCGCGAGGTGTCGGGCTTGGGGCGCGCGTCGGCCACCTGCGTCTCGACCTTCGGCGCGCGCGGCGCGGTTTCCACGCGCGTGCCGTCGCCGATGGCGAACACGGCGCGGCCGCGGATCGGGGATTCGGCGATCTTCGCGCGTGCCTTGTCGGAGAGCGCGACGACGGCGGGTTCTTCGTCTTCGATTTCGATGCGCTGCATTTCCACGCGCTCCATTTCGACGGTGGACTCGGCCGACGGCGCGGTCCAGGCGGGCTTGCCCTTCACCGGCTTGGTGAGCAGTGCGGCGAGCGAGGACATGCGCGAGCTTTTTTGCTCCTCCCCCTCCTTGGCGGGGGAGGTTGGGAGGGAGTAGTGAGGCGCGTCAGCGCCGAGCTCGCCGCGATGCGTCGCGACTCCAAGCTCGCCGCTGCGCGGCTTCGCGACCCCTCCCCAACTGTCCCGGCCTTCGGGCATAACCCGAAGGCGTTCGTCGGGACGCGCGCCAGTGGCGCGCAGACGTCCCTCCTCACCCCCTGCACGCAGGGGAGGTGGAGCTTCGTTCGAGGCATTCGACATCGACTTCGTCATCGGCACCACCGCCGCCACCGTCGCCGGCGTGCTCGGCGAGGCCACCGGCGCGGGCGCGGCGGGCAGCGACGGCAACGCGGCGCGCAGGGCCTGCTGCGCCAGGGATTCGTCGTAGTCGGTGGCCGAGACGATCTCGATGCCGTCCTCGACCGGACGGTTCGACAGGATCACCGCATCGGGCCCCTGTTCGTCGCGCACCATGCGCAGCGCGGTGCGCATGTCGGGGGCGATGAAACGTTTGATTCGCATGGTTTAACAGCCGGGATTCGGGATTCGGGATTCGGGATTGGGTGAAGCGGGGATTCGTGATTCGAGATTCGGTAAAGCCGGGATTCGTGATTCGAGATTCGGGATTCGCAAAAGCGGAGGGGCGACCGGCGAATCATTGAAGTGGGCGTGAGTCATGCTTTTGCTCCTACGAATCCCCAATCCCGAACTCCCAATCCCGGCTTTTCACCCCACCGACCCCACCAACCGCAACCGCTTGTCCTCCGGCACTTCGCCGTAGGCCAGCACGGTCAGCGCGGGGACGCTGTGCCGCACGAGCCGGGCGATCGCGGAACGGATCCCACCGGGAACCAGCAGCACCGCGGGTTCGCCGCGGCCTTCCTGGCGGGTGACGCACTCGCTGAGGTTCTGATGCAGACGCTCGGCGAGTCCGGGTTCCAGCGCGGCGCCCTGGCCGCTGACGGAGTCCTGCAATACCCGTTCCAAAGCCGGCGCCAAGGTATAGACGGGCAGTTCGGCGCCCAGTCCGTTGAGTTCCTGGACGATGAATCGGCCCAGCGCGGTGCGCACGGCGGCCGTCAGCAGCGCCGGGTCCTGCGTGTGCGCGCCGTGTTCCAGCAACGCTTCGACGATCTGCCGCAGCTGCCGCACCGGCACGCGTTCGGCCAATAGCGACTGCAGCACGCGCACCACGGTCGACAGCGGCAGCAGCTTCGGCGTCAGGTCTTCGACCAGGCGCGGCGAGGCGCGGCCCAGCGTGGCCAGCAGCTGCTGCACTTCCTCGTGGCCGAGCAGTTCGGCGGCGCGTTCGCGCACCAGGTGCGAGAGGTGCGTGGCGACCACGGTGGCCGCATCGACCACCGTGTAGCCCAGCGATTCGGCCTGCGCGCGCTGGCCCGGCTGGATCCACACCGCGTCCAGTCCGAACGCCGGGTCCTTGCCGGGAATGCCTTCGAGCTTGCCGAACACGTGGCCCGGGTCGAGCGCGAGGTGGCGGTCGGGGTGGATCTCGCCGCTGGCGATCGGCACGCCATGCACGAGCACGCGGTACAGGCCCGGCGCCAGTTCGAGGTTGTCGCGCACGTGCACGGCGGGAATCAGGAAACCCAGGTCCTGCGTCAATTTGCGGCGCACGCCCTTCAGGCGCGCCAGCAGTTCGCCGCCCTGGTTCTTGTCGACCAGCGCGATCAGGCGATAACCCACTTCCAGGCCCAGCGGCTCGACCGGACGCAGTTCGTCCCAGCTCAGTTCCGGCTGCGCGGCGGCGGCCGCGGTGGCCAGCTCGCCTTCGATCACGTCCGTCGGCGGCGCCAGCGAGCGCTTGTGCAGCCGCCATGCCGCGTATCCCAGCATCGCCGCCAGGATCAGGAACGGCACGTTCGGCATGCCCGGCACGATGCCGACCAGCGCCATCAGCGCCGCCGCCACGGCCAGCGCACGCGGGTGCAGCACCTGCGTGGTGACCGCCGCGCCCATTTCCTGTTCGCGCGTGGCGCGCGTGACCAGCATGGCGACCGCGGTGGAGATCAGCAGCGCCGGCAGCTGCGCGACCAGGCCGTCGCCGATCGCCAGCAACACGTACGTGGTGCCTGCGTCCTTGAACGTCATCTCGTGCTGGAGCACGCCGATCAGCACGCCGCCGATGATGTTGATCGCCAGGATCAGCAGGCCGGCGATGGCGTCGCCGCGCACGAACTTGCTGGCGCCGTCCATCGAACCGTAGAAGTCGGCTTCCGCGCGCACTTCCTCGCGGCGCATCTTCGCGTCTTCGCGGGTGAGCAGGCCGGCGTTGAGGTCGGCGTCGATCGCCATCTGCTTGCCGGGCAGGGCGTCGAGGATGAAGCGCGCCGACACTTCCGAGATGCGCCCGGCGCCCTTGGTGACGACGACGAAGTTGACGATGGTCAGGATCGCGAACACCACGATGCCGACCGCGAAGCTGCCGCCGATGACGAACTGGCCGAAGGATTCGATCACGTGGCCCGCCGCCGCCGGGCCCTGGTGGCCGTGCAGCAGCACCACGCGGGTGGAGGCGACGTTCAGCGCCAGGCGCAGCAGCGTGACCAGCAGCAGCACGCTGGGGAAGATCGAGAACTCCAGCGGCCGCTTGACGTACACCACCGCCAGCAGCACCACCAGCGACATGGCGATGTTGACGGTGAACAGCGCGTCCAGCACCAGCGGCGAGAGCGGCACGATGACCATGGCGAGCATCGCCAGCACGATCACCGGCGTCGCCAGGCCGCTCTTCACGGCGTGGCCCATGTTGGCGACAGAGAACTGACTGCTCATGCCGTCGGCTTTCCGTCATCGGCTGCGCCATCGGCCAGCACGGAGTCCACGGAGACATCGCCCAGGCTCGGCATCGGCCCGTGCGCGGGGTGCCAGCGCTTGAGCTGGTAGACGTAGGACAACACCTGCGCGACGGCCGCGTAGAGCTTCACCGGGATCTCCTGGTCGATCTGCGCATGCCGATACAAGGCGCGTGCCAGAGGCGGTGCCTCGACGATGCTGACCCGGTGCTTGCCGGCCACGTCGCGGATGGCCAGCGCCATCTCGTCCACGCCCTTGGCGACGACCTTGGGCGCGCGCATCTTGCCGGCCTCGTACTTGAGCGCGACGGCGAAGTGGGTCGGGTTGGTGACGATCACGTCGGCGGTCGGCACCGCTTCCATCATCTGGCGGCGCGACAGCTGCGCGGCGATCTGGCGCACACGCGCCTTCACTTCCGGATTGCCTTCGCTTTCCTTGTATTCGTCGCGCAGTTCCTGCTTGCTCATCTTGAGCTTGTTGCGGTACTGGAAGTGCTGCCAGGGCACGTCGATCAGCGCCAGTACGCCGAGTGCGCCGACCATCGCCAGCACCGCCTTGGTGATCAACGACAGGCCCACGCCGACGGCTTCATTCAGCGGCATCTTCGCCATGTCGATCAGGTGGGTGAACGCGCCGTACACCACCATGCCGCCGAGGCCGCCGATGAGCAGCACGCGCAGGACCGAGCGCACCAGCTCGGCGAGACTTTCCTTTCCGTACATGCGCTTGAGGCCTGCCATCGGGCTCATGCGCGCGAAATCCGGGGCGAGCGACTTCGACGCGAAGCGCAATCCGCCCATCACCGCCGGCGCGATGAAGCATGCGGCCAGCGCGGCCAGCAGGATGGGCAGCATCGGCTTGACCAGGCCGAGCAGCAGCAGCGCGGCGTGCGTGAGGAGGCGGTCGTGCTGGCCGAGCATCGCCGGATCGAGGGTGAGCGCTTCGCGCAGCCAGTCCTGCGACGCGGTGCCGATGCTGGAGCCGGTCGCGACCAGCGCCATCGCCGCGCAGCCGAGCACCGCCACGTTGCCCAATTCGCGCGATCGCGGAACGTCGCCGCGTTCGCGCGCTTCGCGCAATCGTTTTTCTGATGGCTGTTCGGTTTTGTCTTCCTGGTCTTCGGACATCGGCGTTCATTCCCTCGGCCAGCCGATCCCTGCAGCGAGCGTGCCAAACGCCTTCTTCGCCTGCGTAGCCCGGGTAAGCGAAGCGCACTCGGGGTGGCGTCCGGCAACTGGCACGCGGCCAGTCCCCGGGTGCGCTGCGCTTACCCGGGCTCCAGGGGCTGCAAGCAGGGGAGGGGGTTCAAGCCGTCAGCGCCCGCGCCGCGTTGAACGCTTCATCGAACAAGCGCTCCACCGGTCCCTGCAGCTCCCGTGCCAGAAGCATCAGCAGCACCAGCCCGACCAGCAGCGCCACCGGCAGGCCCAGCTGCACGGGGTTGAGCTGCGGCGCCGCGCGCGCCAGCACGCCGAAGGCGAGGTTCACCGCCAGCAGCGCGACGATCACCGGCAGCGCCAGCAGCAGCCCGGCCTGTAACGCGGTGGAGAAGAACGTCGGCACCACCGACAGGAACTGCTGCACGTCCACCAGCGGCGTGCCCAGCGGCAGTGCGTGGTAGCTGTCCAGCAGCAGCTTCACCAGCGCCAGGTGGCCGTCGAAGGTGAAGAACAGCAGGCCGAACACGAGGTAGAACCACTGCGCCAGCACCGGCGAGGACGCACCGCTGAGCGGGTCGGCCATCGTCGCGAACGACAGGCCCATGCCCTGCGACACCAGTTCGCCGGCGAACTGCCCGGCCTCGAAGGCCAGGCGCAGGATCGTGCCGATGGCGATGCCGACGGCGAATTCGCGCAGCACGGTGAGGACTGTCATCGCATCCACGCCGGCCGCGGGCGGCGTCGGCAGCAGCGCCGACAACGCGCCGGAAATCGCCAGCGTCACCATGAGTCGCGCGCGCATCGGCATGCTGCGACCGCCCAGCATCGGCATCGCCTGCATCGCCGCACCGATGCGGATGGCATGCCACAGCACGGTGCCGAGCATGCCGAACAGGTTGAGGCCGTCGATGACGGTGGCGGTGGTGGGTTCCATCAGGCCGCCTGCATTCGACGACGGAAGGGCGCCAAGGTATTCCCCGTTCGTCCTGAGCGTAGGGCCGCAGGCCCGAAGTCGAAGGACGAGCGGGCATCACGCGCCAGTGGAGCCGCCTGCATCCCGTCCATCCTTCGACTTCGGCGCTTCGCGCCTACGCTCAGGACGAACGGTGAAAGGTGGGCGATGTCTGCTTGCACGATGCTTCCTTCTCTCTCACTGCCATCCATGGCGGGACGCGATTGGCTTCGGATCGCCCGGCCCGGCCATCCATGGCCGGTCGTTCGGCAGGCCACGCGGCAGTGCGGCGTAAACGGCCGGCCTCACCCCACCAAGTGCGGAATCCGATGAAACAGATCCGCCGTGAACGCCACCATCTTCCCGAGCAGGAAGTGCCCGGTGAGCGCCAGCGTCGCCACCAGCGCGATGGCCTTCACGACGAAGCCGATCGTGGGTTCGTTGATCTGCGTGGCGGCCTGCACGATGCCGACGACCACGCCGACGACGAGCACGGCGATGAGCGGCGGCGCGCCCAGCACCAGCGCCATCTGCAGGCCGCGGCCGATTTCGGTGAGGGCGGTTTCCGGCGTCATGACGTCACGCCACGTTGAAGCTGGCGGCGAGCGAACCGACCACCAGCACCCAGCCGTCCACCAGCACGAACAGCAGGATCTTGAACGGCGCCGAGATCAGCATCGGCGAGAGCATCATCATGCCCATCGACATCAGCACGCTCGCCACGACCAGGTCGATGATCACGAACGGGATGTAGATCAGGAACGCGATCTCGAACGCGGTCTTCAACTCGCTGGTGAGGAACGACGCGGCCAGCACGCTGAAGGGCACGTCCTGCGGCGTCGCGTACGGGCCGCTGTTGGACAACCCGGCGAACGTCATGAGGTCGGTCTCGCGGATCTGCGCGAGCATGAAACCGCGGAACGGCTCGGACGCGGCGGTCCATGCGCTGCGGAAATCCATCTGGTCGTTGAGGTAGGGCGCGATGCCGGCGGCCCAGGCCTGGTCGAACACCGGCGTCATCACCATCGCGGTGAGGAACAACGCCAGCGCCATCAGCACCTGGTTGCTCGGCGTCTGCCCGGTGCCCAGTGCCTGTCGAAGCAGGCCCAGCACGATGATGATGCGCGTGAACGCGGTCAGTCCCAGCAACGCCGCCGGCAGCAGCGTGATGCCGGTCATCAGCAGCAGCACCTGCATCGGCATGCTGACCGGTTCGCCGCCGATCTTGCCGACCGTGACCGAGGGCAACGGCTTGTTCAACGCGGCCAGCGCGGGCGACGCCGGCGCCGGCGCGGACTGGGCCTGCGTGGAAACCGGCGTGGGCAGCGCCTGTGCGTGGACGGGCAGGAAGGCCGGCGCGATGAAGAGCAGCGCCAGGGCGAGGGACAGGGCGATGGCGATGCGGCGGACGAGTTCCGACGTCATCCCGGTGGAGTGGTGCCTCTCCGTCACCCCAACGCAACGGGCATATCCCGTCATCCCAGCGAAAGCTGGGATCCATTTTGCTTTTGCTCTTGGGTTCGATTTCACGGCAGGAAGATCAACATGGGTTCCAGCTTTCGCTGGAACGACGGTGGAGGGCTGCCGGCTTCCGTGAACGCGTGGCGCCACGGCGCTCACGGCTTCTTCCCGAAATGCTGCGCCAGCAACTGCGCGAACGGACTGACGGCATTCCCCTGCGAAGGCTGTGCCAGAGGCAGCGGTTCGGCCAGTGTGTGCAGCGTCGTCATGCCGTTCTGGCCGACGCCCAGCAGCAGCTGCGTGTTTCCGACTTCCACCACGACCACGCGATCGCGCGGCCCCAGCGCCAGCGAACCGACGACGCGCAGCGCGTTGGTGTTGGATGCACGGCCCACGCCCGGCATGCGACGCGCGAGCCAGCCCAGGCCGAGGATCAGCGACACCACCAGGATCAATGCGAACACCGCGCCGCCGATGCCGGGGCCGTCGGCGGGCTTGGCGAAGGCTTGCGGTTTGGCGGGGTGCGCGACGGTGGCGGTGTGCTGCGCGTTGGCCGCTCCCCCTGCTTTTGCTCCCCCTGCTTGCAGGGGGTGAGGAGGGACGGCTTGCGCGCCATTGGCGCGCGTCCCGACGAACGCCATCGGGCCATCGCCCGATGGCTGCGGGCTGGGAGGGGGTAGCGAGGCGCCTTGCGCCGAGCCTTCCTGTGACACGTTCGCCGCAAGCGGCTCACACCCCTCCCCAACCCTCCCCTGCAAGCAGGGGAGGGAGTTCACGGGCGCACCCGACGAAACGACAGCCGCATCATTTCCGATCGCAACCATCGCGCGGTCGCCGAGCCCCTCTCCCGCTCGCGGGAGAGGGGTTCGGGTGAGGGCAGACGCAGCGGCTGCGTCGACAGTACCCGCAGCGATCATCGCAGCCTCTTGATCCGCTCGGCCGGGCTGACCACGTCGGTCAGACGCACGCCGAAACGATCGTTGACGACGACCACTTCGCCCTGCGCGATCAGCGTGCCGTTGACGTACAGATCCAGCGGTTCGCCGGCGGCGCGCTCCAGTTCGACCACCGAACCCTGATTGAGCTGCAGCAGGTTGCGGATCGGAATGCGCGCGCGGCCGACCTCGAGCGACAGCGTGACCGGCACGTCGAGGATCACGTCCAGGTTGAGGTCGCTGGCGATGCCGCCATCAGCGGTGAGCGGATCGAAAGCGGCGCGTGCGGCGGAGTCGTTGCTGGTCATCGGCGTCAGGCCTGGGTGAGCGCGGCGTGGACCGCGATGGAGTCGGGATTGGTGGGGTCGAACACCGGCTTCTCGCGTACGGCGTGCACGGTGTTGACCTTGATGGCGTTGCGGCCGTTGTGCGTGCCGAACTCGCCGGAGAACAACGGCATCTGCTCGACCTTCAGCGTCGCCGTGCGCGGGATTTCCAGCGGAATCACGTCGCCCACGCGCAGCCGGCACAGCTCGCGCAGGCTGATCGAGCGCTGCGCCAGCACGCTGGACAGTTCGATCTCGGCGTCGTGCAGCTGCGAGCGCAGCGCGACCGTCCAGCTTTCGTCGCGTTCGATGCGGTCGCTCTGCACGCCGGCGTCCAGCGCCTCTCGGATCGGTTCGAGCATCGCGTACGGCAGCGACACATGGAATTCGCCGCCGCCGCCGTCCAGCTCGACGTGGAAGCGGCACACCACGATGTATTCGCGCGGGCTGATGATGTTGGCGAAGTGCGGATTGACCTCGGAATTGAGGTATTCGAACTCCACCGGCATCACCGGCGCCCACGCGTCCACCAGGTCGGCGAAGGTCTGCTTGAGCAGCAGCTGGATCACGCGCATCTCGGTGGGCGTGAACTCGCGGCCTTCGATGCGCGTGTGGTACTTGCCCGAGCCGCCGAAGAAGTTGTCCACCACGGTGAACACCAGGCGCGGTTCGAACATCACCAGCGCGGTGCCGCGCAGCGGCTTCATCTTCACCAGGTTGAGGTTGGTCGGCACCTGCAGCGAATGCATGTACTCGCCGAAGCGGATCAGGTCGATGCCGCGCACCGACAGGTCGGCCGAGCGGCGCAGCAGGTTGAACAGGCCGATGCGCCACGTGCGCGCGAAGCGCTCGTTGATCATCTCCAGCGTCGGCAGCTTGCCGCGGACGATGCGGTCCTGGCTGGCGAAGTCGTAACTGCGCGCTTCGCCCGGAACCGGCGGCGGCTCGGTCTCGACCGCGCCGGAATCCACGCCGTGCAGGAGGGCGTCGATTTCGTCCTGTGACAGCAGGTCGCTCATCATCGGATCAGGCTCTCGTGAAGGCCGTTACTGCGTGACCAGGCTGGTGAAGAACACCGCCTCGACCTTGTCGGGCGCGCGTTCGGCGCGGAGCACGCCGCGAACTTCGGCCAGGGCCTGTTCCTGCAGGCGCTCCTTGGCCGAGCGCTGCGCGAGCTGCGCGGCGGTGTGCTGGCCGAACAGCAACAGCAGGCGGTTGCGGATGGCGGGGGTGTGCAGTTCCAGCGCGGCGCCGGTGGCTTCATCGCGCGTCATGACCTGGACGTCGGCCTGCAGGTAGCGCACCGCGCCGGTGTCGGCGAGGTTGACCACGAAGGCCGGTTCGAGGGCGTAGTAGCGGGCCGGCGCACGCGTCGCGGCGGCGGCCGGTTCGGCGGCGTGGGCCTGCGCGCCGCGTCCTTGCAGGAACCACCACGCGCCGGCGCCGGCGATGCCGATCACCAGCAGCACGATCAGAATCCACAGCGCGAGGTTGTTGCTGCGCGGCGGGATCGGAGGAGCGGCGTGGGCGGAGGGCTTGGACATGCGCGGAACTCGGCGATGGGGAATGCCGGTGCCGTGCAAGGGGTGTGCCGTGGGTTGGAAGTGGGAGCGGTGGCGGCTGCTCGATTCCTCCCGTCATCCCGGCGAAGGCCGGGACCCAGGCCCGGAGCGTTCAGGGCCCTCTCATTGCCGACGCCCCGCCTCACCGTCATTCCAGCGAAAGCTGGAATCCATTTGCGCTGTTCCAGGCCTCGCCGGCAAAGCTGAAGATCAAGATGGATTCCAGCTTCCGCTGGAATGACGAGACGGAGCGGACGACGTGACAGCCTGGGTCCCGGCCTTCGCCGGGATGACGGTGGAGGTGGGACGGTAGCGATGAAAACCGCCCGCCCCGGCGCGTCGGTCTTTTGACGGACGTCCCGCGCCAGACTCCCGTCAGTGCCCGAGGGCGCTCAATCGGTCACGCGTACTCATCCAGCAACCCGCGCGAGGCGCGCACCGCCGGGCCGGGCGTCGAGCCGGCATGGGCCGCGCTGTCGGCACCGTCGCCGCCGAGGGGGCCGGGTTGGCCGTTCGCGGGCGCCTGCTGCCCCGGCTGCCGCTGGCCGACATCCGCATGCCCCAGCTGCAAGCCCTGCTGCCCGAGCATGTCGCGCAGGCGCGGCAGGCTCGACTCCAGCGCGTGCCGGACCTCGGCCTGGGCGCTGTTGAATTCCGCGTTGACGCGATTGCCGTCCAGCTGCAGGCGCACGTCGATCGTGCCCAGATGATCCGGCGTGACGCGGATTTCCGCGTGGCCGATCTTCTGGTCGGCCAGCCACGCGATGCGCGAACCGAAGCCGTCCTCGAAGCCCTTGTCGACGCCCAGCGGCTGGTTCGCCATGACCGCGGCGACCGTGGCGCGCGACAGCGGATGCGTCGTGGCGTTCGAAACCGACAGCGGCGGCGTCGCGGCCGTGTCGCCGACCTCGCCGATCGCGCCCGTGTCGAAGGTCGCGTCGGGCGCGTTCGCGTCGCCGTCGGCGGAGACCGCGGCGCCCATCGCCACGGCGAAGGCGGCCGTGGCGTCGCCTTCGGCCGGCGTCGCGGGCGTCGTCGCCGGCAATGCGGTGGGAAGCGTCGGCAGCGTCGGCTTCGCGGCGGTCGCGCCCTGCGCGCCGGTGGCGGCGTTATCCGGGGCGGTCGGCGCCAGCGCGGCCGGCAATGCATCCGTCGTCGCCGTGGGCGCGGCGGCGGTCGCGCCGGCGAGGCCGTTCAGCAGCGCCAGCAGTTGCTCGGGCAGCGCGGGTGCGGCGGCATCGTTCGCCGCAGGCGTCGGCGACGCTTCGGCCGTTGCGGTGGCAGTGGCGTCGTCGTGGGCGGGCGCGCTCGCTTCGCCGCCCTGCGTGTCGGACGTTTCGGCGCTGCGTGGTTCGCGCGGCGCGTCGTCCCTCGCTTCAGCGCGCACGTTGTCGCGCGGCTTGGCTTCGGTCGCTTTCGAATCGTTCTGCGACGCGTCCTGCGACGGACGCGAAGGGCCGGAGTCGCGCGGCCGTTGGGCGCCGTCCGCGCGACTGGACTCCGGCGTTCGGGACGCAGGCGAAGGCGACGACGATCGGGAATCCGATCGCGCGCCCTGCGCCTGCAACATCTGGTCGAACCCGCTGGACGCACCGGCGTCGTCCTGCGTCGTGGACGAAGCGCCGCCATTGCGCGTGCCGTTGGCGCCGGCCGCGCGCTGGCCGGCGAGCAGGGCGGAGAACGTCTGCATCACTCGGTCGCTCCGTCGCTGGCGTTGCCACTTGCGTTGGCATGCACGCTGCGGCGCGCGCCGAGATCGTCCAGCTCGCGCTGCACGCGCTGCTCGGCCACGCGCGATTCCTGCGCGCGGTAGCTTCCCGCCAACTGCTCCATCACCTTGGCGTCGCGGCTGGCGAGCATCAAGCGCGCGCGTTCGACGTCGCGGTTCTGGCGGCTGCTGTCGACGATGCGGCTTTGCTGATCCACCGCCGTTTCGAGCTTGGCGCGGAAGGCGATGCGGTTGGCCAGCAACGCCGGTGCGATGGTCGCGTCGTTCGGCGTGACGGCGTATTCCTCGGCGTAGCGGCGCAGCGCGTCCAGGCGCTGTTCCTGCTCGGCCAACTGGCGGTCGCGGTCGGCGACTTCGCGGGCGGCGGCGTCCTGGCGCTGCTGCATCAGGTTCAGCAGGGGATCGAGGCGTTGCGAACGGGTCATGCGGTCTCCGTCGTCGCGGTGGCGACTGTGGGTTCACGAACATCGTCAAGAAGGCGGGCGAGGGCATCGCGGCTGGCCTGCACGTCGGCGGCCTCGCTCACGTCCTGTCCCAGGAAATTCAGGATCGCCGGCCAGCGCGCCAGCGCTTCGTCGACGACCGGATCGTTGCCGCGCTGGTAGGCGCCGATGGCGATCAGGTCGCGCTGTGCGTTGTAGGCGGCCATCAGCCGCTTGAGCTTGCGGATGCGCTCGCGCCACGGGGCGTCGGTGATGTCCTGCATCACGCGGCTCACCGAGACTTCCACGTCGATGGCCGGGTATTGGCCCGCGTCGGCGATGCGGCGCGTGAGCACGATGTGGCCGTCGAGGATTGCGCGCGCGGCATCGGCGATCGGTTCCTGCTGATCGTCGCCTTCGGTGAGCACGGTGTAGAACGCGGTGATCGAGCCGCGCCCGTCGGCGCCGTTGCCCGCGCGTTCCACCAGCGCCGGAAGTTTCGCGAACACGCTGGGCGGGTAGCCGCGCGTGGTCGGCGGTTCGCCCACCGACAAGCCGATCTCGCGCTGCGCGTGCGCGTAGCGGGTGAGCGAGTCCATCAGCAGCAAGACGTGCAGGCCCTGATCGCGGTACCACTCGGCGATGGCCGTCGCGCGCAACGCGCCGTGCAGACGCGCCAGCGGCGGGCGGTCGGCGGGTGCGGCAACGACGACGGCGCGACGCAGGCCTTCCTCGCCCAGCGTGGCTTCGACGAAATCGCGCACTTCGCGGCCGCGTTCGCCGATCAGGCCCACGACGATGACGTCGGCGGCGGTGAAGCGGGTCATCATGCCCAGCAGCGTGGACTTGCCGACGCCGGAACCGGCGAACAGGCCCACGCGCTGGCCGCGGCCGATGGGCAGCAATGAATTGATGGCGCGCACGCCGACGTCGAGCGAACGCGTGATCGGTTCGCGCATCAGCGGATTGACGGATTTGCCGGCCAGGCCGACCCAGTGTTCGGCGCGTATCGGGCCGCGGCCGTCGAGCGGCACGCCGTCGCTGTCGATCACGCGGCCGAGCAGGCCTTCGCCGACGGCGACTTCGCCGCGCTGACGGCTGGGCACCACGCGTGCGTTCGGCAGCAGGCCTTCCAGGTGCGCGCTGGGCATGAGGAAGGTGCGGTCGCCGGAGAAGCCGACGACTTCCGCATCGACCCACACGCCGCCGTGCGTTTCCACGCGGCAGCGCGAGCCGAGCGGTGCGCTGCAGCCCGACGCTTCGAGCGTGAGGCCGACGGCGCGGCGCAGCACGCCTTCGCGCGCCAGGCCCATCGATTGCGGTTTGGGCGCGGCGGCGTCCAGGCGCGAGGCCAGGCGCAGGTTGCGGGCGTCGAGCCAGTGGGAGGCGGGGGTGGTCATGCGGAAGCTCCCTGCGCTGTGTCTCCCTCCCCTGCGTGCAGGGGAGGGTGGGGGAGGGGTTGCGAAGCCGCAACGCGGCGAGCTCGGCGCTGGCGCGCCTCGAACCCCCTCCCAACCTCCCCCTGCAAGCAGGGGGAGGGGCAGAAGCTTGATGGGAGGGACGTTGCCATCATCGCGCCACCCCATGCACCGCAATCGTGCTCTCCAGCACCGCCTGCAAGCGCGCCGCCATCGTGCCGTCGATGCGCACGCCGTCGCTGTGCACGCGCAGTTCGCCGCGCGCCAGCGTGCTGTCGTTGGTCAGGCGCACGCCGTCCAGGCCGGCCAGGTGCGGATACAGCACGCCCATGTCGTCCGGGTGCAGGCGCAGTTCGACTTCGCGCTGGCTGCTGCCGACGGCGTCGAGCGCTTCGCGCACCAGGTCGGCCAGCAGCGAAGGATCGGCGGTGTACGCCGGGCCCAGCAGCGAACCGGCGACGCGCACGGCCAGTTCGGCCAGCGCTTCGGAAACTTCATCGTCCAGTCGCGAGAGCGGGCGCGTGAAGCCGTCGAGGATGCCTTCGATCTGCGCGACGAGCCGACGCACTTCGGCCTGCCCCGTCGCGAAGCCTTCCGCGTGTCCGCGCGCCAGGCCGTCGGCGTAGCCCTGGTCGTGCGCTGCCTGCTCGATGGCCTGCAACTGCTCCACGCTGGGCGGCGGCGGCAGTTCGACCACCGGCTCGACGGGTGGCGCGTCCAGGCCGGGCGCGGTCCAGCGCACGGCGCCGGCCATTTCGGTGTTCCAGGCCGCCGTCAGGCTCATACGAACGCCTCGGCCTTGGCCGCCAGCTGGATCGTGCCGGCGTCGGCCATCTTGCGGACCATCGCGAGGATTTCCTTCTGCGCCGCTTCGACTTCCGCCAGCCGCACCGGGCCGCGCGCTTCCATGTCTTCCACGAGGATTTCCGCCGCGCGCTGCGACATGTTGGAGGTGATCTTCTCGCGCACCTTTGCTTCGGCGCCGCGAAGGGCGACGGCGAGCTTGTCGTTGGGCACTTCGCGCAACAGCGCCTGCATGGCGCGGTCGTCGATCTCGGCCAGGTTGTCGAACACGAACATCAGGTCGCGGATGCGCACGCCCAGTTCGTTGTCGATCTCGCCGATGGTGCCCAGGATCATCTCGTCCTGGCCGGAGTCCATGAAGTTGAGGATGTTGGCCGCCACCTTCACGCCGCCGACGGACGAGGACTTCAGGTTCTGCGCGCCGGCGAACTGGCGGGCCATCACGTCGTTGAGTTCATTGAGTGCGTTGGGCGGAATGCCGTCGAGCGTGGCGATGCGCAGCAGCACGTCGGCGCGCACGCGGTCGGGCAGACACTTGAGCGCGTCGGCGGCCTGGTCGCTTTCCAGGTGCGCCATCACGATCGCGATGATCTGCGGGTGTTCGTTGCGCACCAGGTCGGCGATCGCGCGCGGCTCCATCCACTTGAGCGTGTCCAGGCCGGAGGTGTTGCGGCCCAGCAGGATGCGGTCGATCAGGCTGCTCGCGCGTTCCTCGCCCAGCGCCTGCACCAGCACGGCGCGCACGTATTCGTCGGCGCCCGAACCCAGACCGCTGGGCTGGGCGAGGGTCTCGACGAACTGGTCGATCACCTTGCCCACGGATTCGCGCGAGACGCCGCTGACCGAAGTCATGGCGACGCCGAGCTTCTGCACTTCCTTGGCGCTCATGTGCTTGAGCACTTCGGCGGCCTGCTGCTCGCCGAGCGAGAGCAGGACGACGGCGGCGCGCTGTACGCCTGTCAGGCCGGTCGTGTCAGGCATCGGATTCCACCCAGTCGCGTACCACTTGTGCCACGCGCTTGGAGTCGGTGCTGACCGCCGTGCGTGCCACTTCCAGTTTGTCGTCGAAGGTCATCGCACCCGGCGGCAGCGCGGCCGGTGCGGCGTCGGTCGGCGCCGACAGCGAAACGGCCACGTCCTCGTCGTCCGGCAGGACGGTGGCGGTGGTGATCTGCTGCGGCTTGGCCATCGCCTTGCCGCCCATCAACTGGCGAAACAGCGGGCGCAGGACGGTGACGATCAACACCAGCACCACCAGGCCGCCGACGGCGATGCGCAGGAATTCCATCGCACGCGGATGTTCCCACAGCGGCGGCTGGTCGGATTCGCCGGTGTCGGTGATGTCGCGCGCGAACGGCGCGTTGACCACCGACACCGCGTCGCCGCGCTGGGAATCGAAACCCACCGCCTGCTGCACCAGCGACTCGATGCGCTTGAGTTCGGGATCGGTGAGCGCGCGCAGCGCCGGCTTTCCGTCCTTGCCCGCGGCGGCGGGGACGTTGTCCACCAGCACTGCGGCGGTGACGCGGCGCACACGGCCCGGGCCCTGGCGGGTGTGGGTGAGCGTGCGATCGATTTCGTAATTGCGAACTGAGCTGCGCGAGGACGGCCCGTTCGATGCGGTCTGCTGCTGTTGCTGCGCGACGGCGGCGGCATTGGGTTGCGCGGCGTTGTTGGCGGCGTTGGCCTGCGCCGGCGCGGCGGGCGTGTTGCTCACGCTGCCGGGAATGCCCTGCGGTGCCGTGTTGCCGCCACCGGCCGAGGATTCCGACAACTGCTCGCTGCGCACCATCGGCTGCTGCGGGCCGTAGATCTCGCGCGCTTCCTCGGTCTGGGCGAAGTCCATGTCGACGCTGACCTGTGCGCTGACGCGGCCGCTGCCGGTCATCGGCTCCAGCAGTTCGTGGATGCGCTGGACGTAGGTGGCTTCCAGGCGATGCTGCTGGTCGAACTGCTTGGCGCTGATGGCCGCGTCCGAATCCGGATCGACGTTGGACAGCATGCGGCCGTACTGGTCGACCACCGTGACGCGGTCCGGCGGAAGCCCGGGAATGCTGGACGCGACCAGGTGCACGATCGCATCGACCTGGCCTTGCTCGAGCGCGGATCCGTTGTGCAGTTGCAGGACCACCGAGGCGCTCGCCGGTTCCTTCTGCCGCGTGAACGCGCTCGGCTTGGGCATCGCCAGGTGCACGCGCGCTTCGCGCACGGGGCGCAGGTTGGCGATGGTGCGTGCCAGTTCGGATTCCAGCGCGTGCTGGTAGCGCGCGTTCTCGATGAACTGGCTGGTGCCGAACCCCTGGTCGCCCTTGATGGCGTCGAAGCCCGAATCGGTCTTCGCCGGCAACCCGGCCGCGGCGAGCGCGAGCTTGGCCTGGCCGAGCTGTTCCTGCGGGACGGACAGCGCGCCGGAACCGGGATCGATGCGGAACGGAATCTGCGAAGTGGCGAGCAGCTCGGAGGCCTCGCTGGTCGACTTCGCGTCCAGGCCCGCGTACACCGGCACGTAGTCCGGCTTCTGCGACCAGAAGAAGAGCCAAAGGCCCAGCGCGATGACCGACGCCACCAGCGCGAACAGACCCAGCTGCCGCACCACCGGGATGTCCTGCAGCCCGCGCAGTTCGCGCAGCTTGTTCTGGTTGGGGAGGGTGATGACGGCCATGTTGCTTGTCCGGGATTCGTGATTCGGGATTAGGGATTCGTAAAAGCGGAGGTGTCAGTTCTGGAAGTCTTCTGGCTCATGTGCATTGCTCTTGCGAATCCCGAATCCCGAATCCCGAATCCCGAATCCCGAATCCCGAATCCCGGTTTCATCACACCGGCATGTTCATCACGTCCTGATACGCCTGCACCAGCCGGTTGCGCACTTCCACCGTGGCGCGGAAGGCGACCTGCGACTGCTGCATGGCGACCATCACGCGCGCCAGGTCGGCGCGCGGATCGCCCAGTTCGAACGCTTGCTGCAATGCGCCGCTGGTGTTCTGCGCGCGGCTGACGCTGTCGATGGCATGGCTGAGCGTCTGCTGGAATCCCGGCGCGCCCTGCGCCGCCCCGGCCGCCCCCGGTGCCAGCGCCGACGGGGCGATGGCATTGCCCGGCGCGGCGTCCGGCCCGCGCATGCGCATTTCGTGCGCGCGGATCTGGGACATGATTGAGGAGATCGCATCGGTCATGGTTCGTGCCGTGCCGCGTGGGGTTCTGCCAGGTACAGGCAAGCGGCGTGCCACGGATTCATGAACGGGTTTCTGGCGCGGGGTGCGGGGTGGGTGTCGGGTCGCTGGCGCGACGGAACCAGTCGCCGTCTCGATGACGAAGGCCGTGATCCGTTCGGCCGTCGCGGTTGCCGCCGTTCTTGATCGTCATCCCGGCGAAGGCCGGGACCCAGGCCCGTAACGCGCGGGCACTCCTTCTTTGGGCAATCCACCTCATCGTCATCCCGGCGAAGGCCTGTCCTGAGCTGGTCGAAGGGCCGGGATCCAGGCCGGCAGCACATGGGCACTCCGATAACGGCGAACCCGGTCACCGTCATTCCAGCGAAAGCTGGAATCCATTTTGATTTGGCTTTCTTAGGCTTCTCAATGAAGGAGCAATAGCAAGGCTTCCGATCGGCTGCGCCGCTCGGGTCACTTTTCTTTGCTTGCCCAAAGAAAAGTAACCAAAAGAAAGGGCAGTGGGCCCAGATCAATCCCACGACCGGAGGAAGCAAGGGCGCGTTCGCGATTCGCCATCCATGGCTCAGCGCTCACCGCCGCACATCCATGTGCGGCGCCCTTCGGGGCTAGTGACCTGAAAGGCTGTTCGACAGCAACAGCAACAGCAACAGCAACAGAAGTATCAGCAGCAACAGCAACAGCAACAACAGCAACAACAGCAACAGCAAATCCACCGTCATCCCGGCGAAGGCCGGGATCCAGGCCCGCAGCATCCGGGCACTCCCTCTGCGGTAAACCACTTCACCGTCATTCCCGCGAAGGCGGGAATCCAGGGACTTTCCACGCTTGCCGGCTGCCTATGAACAGCAACAGCAACATGGATTCCAGCTTTCGCTGGAATGACGTGATACGTCGGACAACGTGACAGCCTGGATCCCGGCCTTCGCCGGGATGACGGCTTCGGAGACGCTTTCCCGAATCCCGAATCCCGAATCCCGACCCCAACAAAGCGAGCGCTAACATCCCCCGCCCGCAAAAGGCCCGCTCAGAACCCCGATACCAGCTCCATCGTGTCGCGCTCGATCCCGTACTTGCGCAGCTTCTCCACCAGCGTCGTGCGGCGCAGGCCGAGCAGCGGGGCGGCGTGGGCGACGACGCCGCCGGTCTGGGCCAGGGCGGCGCGGATCAGGTCGAGTTCGATGTTGGCGATGTGGCCGCGCAGGTCGATGCCCTGCGGCGGCAGCGTTGTGGTCGGGGACAGCGTGGACGGGTCCGGCGTCGCGTCGGCTTCGCGCAGCAGGGCCATCACCGGCGCGGGCTCCTCGGCGGGAATGCTGTCGATCGCCGCCAGTGTTTCGGCCGGCAGCTGGCAGCGGTAACGCGCCGGAAGATCGTCGGCGCGCACCAGGCCGCCCGGATGCAGCACCGACAGACGTTCCAGCAGGTTGCTCAGCTCGCGCACATTGCCCGGCCATGCGTACTGCTGGAGCATCGCGATCGCGTCACCCGCCAGGCTGACGCGGCCGCGGCCGCCGTCGGAGAGCTGGCGCGTGATCGCGCCGATCAGATCCGGCAGGTCGGCGGCGCGTTCGCGCAGCGACGGCATTTCGATGGGGAACACGTTGAGGCGGTAGAACAGGTCCTCGCGGAACTTGCCCTGCGCGATGTGCGCTTCCAGGTTGCGGTGCGTGGCGGCGATGACGCGCACGTTGCACTTCATCGTGCTGGTGCCGCCGACGCGCTCGAAGCAGCGTTCCTGCAGCACGCGCAGCAGCTTCACCTGCATCGCCATCGGCATGTCGCCGATTTCGTCCAGCAGCAGCGTGCCGCCTTCGGCCATCTCGAAGCGGCCCTTGCGCTGCGTCAGCGCGCCGGTGAAGGCGCCTTTCTCGTGGCCGAACAGTTCGCTTTCCAGCAGGTCCGGCGGGATCGCGCCGCAGTTGATCGCGACGAACGGCTTGTCGCGACGCGGCGAGCGCGCGTGGATGGCGCGCGCGGCGACCTCCTTGCCGGTGCCGGATTCGCCGAGGATCAACACGGTGGTGTCGAAGGCGGCGACCTGGTCGATCATGCGGTTCAAGCGCAGCACGGCGGCGCTGCGGCCGGTCGGGCCGACCTGCGGGATCTCGCGGCGCGCGTCGTCGTCCAGTCGCTTGAGGCTGGCGCGACGCAGCACGTCCTGCAATTGGGTGCGTCGGATTGGATAGTCCAGCGCCCACACCTGATCCGGATGCACCTGCGCACGCCACGCGGCGTTGTCGTCGTGGCAGGGCAGTTCCAGCACCGGCGGGTGCATCGGCTGCGCGCCGATCCATGCGGCGAAACGCTCCCAGGCTTCGCCGTCGCCGATGTCGCCGGCGATGACCGCGACCCAGTCGGTGGCGCGCGCGCGCTCGAGGTTGATCTCGCTCGCATCGGCCGCGATGCGGGGAGTGAAGTCCATGAACTCCAGCAGCGTGGCGACGCGTTCGGCGCGCACCATGTCGTTGTCGATCAGGAGGATTCGCGATTCGCTCATGGCGTGTCTTCCGTGGCAAGGCGCTCCAGCAGCGGGAGCACGTCCTGTATGTAGGCCAGCTTGCTGACGAAGGCATCGGCGCCGGCGCGCAGGGCGTGCTCGCGGTGCTCGGTGTCGTCGAAATGGCTGGCGATGACGATGTAGGGCAGCGGCTCGTCTTGCGCCTTGATCAGGCGCGCGGCCTGCAGGCCGCCCATCTCCGGCATCGCCATGTCCATCAGCACCACGTCGGGACGCAGCGTCTCGCACTGGGTGATGGCTTCGATGCCGTTGCCGGCGGTGCCGATGACGTTCGCCCACGGTTGGCGGCGCAGGTGGCGGATCGCCGCGCTGATGAAGCCGGGGTGGTCGTCGACGATGAGGATTCGAAGTTCACGCATGATCAGCCTGCCTTTGCCATTGCGACGGCCGGGCGGCGGCGCTGGCGCGCCGGCGCGATGGCCAGCTGGTCACGGTACTTGGCAACGGTGCGTCGCGCCACGCGCACGCCCTGGCGGGCGAGCAGGCCGGCGATGGTGTCGTCGGCCAGCGGGGCGTGCACGGGCTCGTCGTCGATCAGGCGCTTGACCATCGCCTTGACCGCGCTGCCGGACACGTCCGCGCCGTCCAGGCGCACCGCGAACAGGCGCTTGAGTTCCAGCGTGCCGCGCGGCGTCTGCAGGTACTTGCCGGTGGTGATGCGCGAGACGGTGGATTCGTGCATGCCGATGGCGTCGGCGACCTCGCGCAGCGTCAGCGGCGCGATGGCCTCGTCGCCGCGTTCCAGATACGCGCGCTGGCGTTCGACCAGCACCTGCGTGGTGCGCACCAGGGTGTCGTTGCGCATCGCCACGCCGCGCACCAGCCAGCGGGCTTCGTCGAGCAGGCCGCGCAGCGCGGACACGTCGCCGGGCGCATCGGCCAGGGCGCGTTCGCAATGCGAGGCGATGCGCACGCGCGGCGTGGAACGCTGGTTGAGCGCGACATGCCAGCGGCCGTCGGCGCGCCAGGCGACGACGTCGGGAATGACGACGTCGCGATCGCTAGCCGGCGCGTCCTCGATGGGATGCGCGCGCAGCGTGAGGATCAGCGTGATGGCGTCGCGCACGGCGTTGGTGTCGGCCTGCAGCGCCTTGGCGAGTGCGGCTTCGTCGTGCATCGCCAGCAGGTCGACGTGGTCGCGCAGAATGCGCGACGCCAGCGTGCGTCCGGCCGATTCGGGCAGCATCGACAGCTGCGCGCGCAGGCACTCACCGGCATCGCACGACGCCACGCCGGGCCATTCGCCGTGCAGCAGGCGCTGGCGGACGATTTCAAGTTCGCTGGCATCGACATTGCAGGTGCTGGCACCGAGCAGGTGCAGTTCGTCGAGCGGGGCTTCCAGGTAGCCGCGGTCGTCGCACTGGTCCAGCCACCAGGCGGCCAGTTCGAGATCGCGCGCGTTCCACTGCAGGGACAGCGACTTCAGCAGGCGCAGGCGCGGATCGCTCGACTCCCCGTCGGCGATGCGCGCGGCCGAGTCGTCGTCGAAATCGCCGCCGGCGCTGCCGCCGGAGACGAACGAGGGTTCGGGCAGTTCGTCCCATGCCGCGGTTTCCAGCTGCGCATCGACGGTGGCGTCGACGCCCTCGTCCTCGGCCTCGTCCTGTTCCAGCAGCGGATTGCGCTCCAGCGCCTGGCGAAGCTCGAGTTCGAGCTGCGGCGCGGTGAGCTGCAGGAGGCGGATCGATTGCAGAAGTTGCGGCGTCAGGTTGACGCCCAGCCCGAGCTTCGGGCTCATCACGGCTTTCACGGTTGTGTCCCCATCCGCCGGAGCCGGCGGCCACGGAAGTCATCGTGATGTGAAGGTGACGGGAAACTAATCGGGGCGAGCCCGGACATACGCCGGGGAATACCTGTAGGCGTGTCGGGGTAACCCTGACATTGCGACGTGTTTCCGGCTGGCCGTGTGCGGATGCGTCATGCAGTGACGCGATGGGGCACGCGTGCATCCGTCACTGTTGGGGTTTGTGACGATCCGTTGGCGCGGGGAGGCGGGGGCGGGTGGAGGGTTGCAAGGGGCGGGCCAGAATGGGGGTTGGCGCGATACGAGGGGCGCTTCGATGACGGCGGGCCCTGTCCCCGTCATTCCAGCGAAAGCTGGAATCCATTTTGATTTGGCTTTCTCAGGCTTCTCAAAGAAGGAGCAACAACAAAGCTTCCGATCGGCTGCGCCGCTCGGGTCACTTTTCTTTGCTTGCCCAAAGAAAAGTAACCAAAAGAAAGGGCCTTCCTTGACACCCCAATCCCACGACCGGAAGGAGCAAGGGCGCGTTCGCGATTCGCCATCCATGGCTCAGCGCTCACCGCCGCACATCCATGTGCGGCGCCCTTCGGGGCTAGGGACCTGAAAGGCTGTTCGACAGCAACAGCAACAGCAACAGCAACAGCAACAGCAACAGCAACAGCAAATTCACCGTCATCCCGGCGAAGGCCGGGATCCAGGCCCGCAGCATCCGGGCACTCCCTCTGTGGTGAACCACCCCACCGTCATTCCCGCGAAGGCGGGGTCTTTCGGGCCGCCGAATGGCGGCACCCTCCATGTATCCGATCCACTCCGGCCTTCGAAAGGCTTGATGCGTGCGAGCCTGGATCCCCGCCTTCGCGGGGATGACGACTTGTGGGTGGGGAGGCTCCGGGCCTGGGATTCTCGCCTTCGCGGGGATGACGGTTTCGGTTAGGTCTTGGCCGAGACGGGTAACCGCAGTCCGTTCGCCCGGATGACGACATGCCTAGCCCCTCTCCCGCTTGCGGGAGAGGGGTTGGGGTGAGGGCAGGCGAAGCGGGAACGCGCGCGGACGCAACGCGATCAGGCGTGAGGAGTCAGACGTCAGGCACTGGGCCGATCATGCAACCGCATCGCCATGCGCAGCAGTTCGATCGCGTTGCGGCAGCCGAGGGTGGCCATGATGCGGGCGCGGTGGGTCTCCACCGTCTTGACGCTGATGCCCAGGTCGGCGGCGATCTGCTTGCTGGTGCGGCCTGCGCCGAGGGCAGCCAGGATCTCGCGCTGGCGCGGCGGCAGGGAGTCGATGCCTTCCTCGCTGCGGGGACGCGCGAACAACTGCGGCGCGGAGACCTGCGGGCTCAGATAGGTGCGGCCGGCCGCGGCGGCGCGGATGGCGATTTCCAGCTCGGCCGGCGCGGCTTCCTTGACGACGAATCCGCTGGCGCCACGCGACAGGGCCTCGCGCACGTGGGTGGGGTCGTCGTGCATCGACATCACCACCACCCGGCAGGTGGGGTGGTCGCGGCGCAGTTCGACCAGGGCCTCGAAACCGCTGCGGCCCGGCATGGACAGGTCGAGCAGGACGATGTCGGGCTGGTGCTGGCGTGAGCCGACGACGGCCTGGTCCGCGTTGGCGGCCTCCGCTACGACTTCGATATCCGCGAACGATTCCAGCAGGCGACGAAGGCCCGCACGGACCAGCGTGTGGTCATCGCAGATCAGTACACGCAACAGCCCCGAGCCCAACTTCCGTTCCCCAAAGCATCCAGCTTCCGTTCGGGGCACCTTAGCGGAGGTGACGCGGAGGGACCATTCGTTCACGCAAGGAATGTGACGGGCCCGACAAATGTTCCACCGTGCGCCGGGGTACCGGACGGGGTGGTATGGGGTGGTCCGCGGTTTGCCCTCACCCCAAACCCTCTCCCGTGAACGGGAGAGGGGCTCGAGTCTGCGGGCTCTGTGGCCTCAGCGCTGGCGGCGGGTTTCCGCCACCTGGCGGCGGTGGAGCAGGAACAGGTGCCGCTCCAGCGCCTCGGCCAGTGAGGCCGGCAATGCGTCGAAGGCGACCCAGGCGTGGCGGCCGTCGCTGGCCAGCACACGGGCGGGCAGCTCGATGCAGTCCGGCAGCCAGTCGGCCGGTTGCACGCGCAGCACGCCGCGGGCGCCGGGCTGGATGGCGATGGCATCGCCGTGCACGTCGATGCGCGCGCCGCGCGTGGACCAGCGCAGCAGCGCGGTCGGCGGAACGTCGCCGCGATCGCGCAGCATCGCGCCGACCAGGCCCAGCAGCAGGTCCACCTTCGCTTCCACGCGTTGCAGGGCGGCGGAGGGTTCGGCGTCGGCATCGGCGTCGTCGCCGCGCACCCGTTCGCTCAGGGCGAGCGAAGCCAGCAGCATTTCCGCGCGCGCGGCGCTGCCGTGCGCGGAGGCCGGGTCCAGGCCTCCGGGCAGGAACGCCGCCGGGCGGCGGTCTTCGTGCGCGAGCACGCCGTCGAAGAGTGCGACGTCGGCGTCCTGCGGCGTCATCCGGCCAGGGTCCGGTAGGCGAGGGCGCCGCGACGCTCGCGGCCCATGCGGGCAAGGATCGCGGCGGTTTCGTCGCGCACCACGCTCAGGTCGTGCAGCAGCGCGGTCTGGCGCTCCAGCAGTTCGCGCCACGGCGCGGCGGAGGTTTTCGTCAGGTCCACCGATTCCAGCGCCTGGCGCAGTTCGCGGTCGTGTTCGGCCAGCAGCTCGAACGCGCGCTCCCAGTGCTCGGCATGCATCGCCGCGCGCACTTCGGATTCGGGCAGGACGGGAACGGCGACGCTCACGGCGTCTTCGGCGCGATGGCGAGCCAGGCCGACTCGATGTCGCCCAGCAGCGCGTCCACTTCGCCCAGCGCGCCGGCGTCGTTGTCGGCGTTGGCCGACAGCAGGCGCTGCTGCGCGTAGTCGTACAGCGACTGCAGACCCGCGGCGATCTCACCGCCGGCTTCCAGGTTGAGCGCGCCGTTGAGGCCGGTGATCAGGCCGCTGGCATCGCTGATGGCCTTGGCCTTGCGCGGGATGTCGCCGCGTTCCAGGCAGGCGCCGGCCAGGCGGATGCGATCGCGCGCGCCGGAGAGCATCAGCGCGACGAGGCGGTGCGGGTCGGCTTCGAGCACGGCGGCGCTGACGCCGGTGCTGCGGTACTGGTTGGCGTAGTTGCGGTGGCTGCCGAGCATGGTGGATCTCCGGGGTGACGTCGGCTGGATTACAGCGAACCGAGTTGCTGGGCCAGGAAGCCGCTGCTGCCCTGCAACTGCGTGACCATCTGCTCCATCGCGGTGAACTGCGCGGTGTAGCGGGTCTTCAGCGATTCCATGCGGCGGTCCAGGTCTTCGTATTGCGTGTTGTAGGTCTTCAGGCGCGCGTTGAGGCTGTCGCTGCGCGAATCGAACAGGCCGTTGTCTTCCAGCACCGAGCCGAGCATGTCTTCGAGCTTGGCGCCGTAGCCCTCCTCGCCGCCGAACAGGCGCGACAGCGCGCCCGGATCCTCGGCCAGCGCCTTGGTCATGTCGGCGGTGTTGAGCGTCAGCGTGCCGTCGGTGTTGATCTTCACGCCCAGGTCCTTGAGCGCAACCACATTTTCGCTGGCCATCGTGCGCAGCTGCGCCTGCAGGCCGCGCACCATGCTGTCGCCGGTGAGCGCCGAACTGGTCTTGGTCTCGGCGTTGTACGCGGTGACGGACTTGGTCAGCCCGATCGCCGTGTTGTAGGCGCTGATGAAGGACTGGAGCGTCGTCTTGAGCGCGGCGTCGTCGGTGGAGACCTTGAGCGTGAACGTCTCGTGCGGCTTGGCTTCCTTCAGCGTCAGCGTGACGCCGGGCAGCAGGTCGGTGATGTTGTTGCTGCTGGAGGTGCGCTCCATGCCGTCGACGACCACCTTGGCGTCGGCGGCCTTGACGGTCTCGGTCATCGAGGTCTGCACGCCGGGGTCGTAGACCAGCGCGGAAAGCCCGCCGTCGCCACCGGTGGTGGTGATGCGCAGCTTGCCTTCGGTGCCCGTGTCGTTGGCCGTCAGCACCAGGTGCTGGCCATCGTCGGCGTTGACCAGGCTGGCGCTCACGCCCTTGCCCGCAGCGGCGGCGTTGATCGCGCTGCGGATGTCGGCCATCGTGTTGCGGCCTTCCTTGATCTCGACTTCGATCTTCTCGTCGCCGGCCTCGATGATGAGCTTGCCGGTGCCGATCTTCGTCTCGGCCGGTTTGCCGGCCGAGGTCAGCTTGTGCGCCGTGGCCAGGCTGACCACTTCGATGTCGTACTCGCCCACCGCCGCCGACGTCGCGGCGGTGGCGGTGAAGCCGGCCTTCTCGGGCACGTTGGTGATGCGCGCGTTGGTGCCGTCTTCCTTGCGCAACTTGTCCAGCGCGGTCTTCAGGCCGGAGAAGGCGCCCTTGAGCGCGCCGATGGCCGAAAGCTGGGTCTTGGCGGCGGTTTCGCCGCGGGCGATGCGGTTCTCGACAGGCGCGCGTTCGGCCGCGACCAGTTGCGAGACCAGCGAAGGAATATCGATGCCCGAGCCGAGCGTGGAAATGGCCATGACCGCTTACCTTCCGCGTGAACCGTGGGCCGCGATGCGCGGCGTGGAACGGGGCGAACGATGAGCGGTCATGGCAACTCCTTGCGGAAAAGAACCGGCGGGATGCGTTCGCGCGCATCCCGCCAGGGTGCCATCGGGACGCGGATCTCGCGCCCCGTCTGGCGGTGGATCAGCCCAGCAGGCTGAGGACGTTCTGCGGTACGGCGTTGGCCTGCGCGAGCATCGCGGTGCCGGCCTGCTGCAGGATCTGCGTGCGGGTCAGCTCGGCGGTTTCCTTCGCGTAGTCGGCGTCGCGGATGCGGCTGCGCGAAGCGGTCAGGTTCTCGCTCGTCGCCTGCAGGTTGGCGATGGTCGAGGTGAAGCGGTTCTGGATCGCACCCATGTCGGCGCGGGCCGAGTTCACGCCGGTCAGCGACTTGTCGACGATCTCCAGCGCACGCTGGGCGCCGTCGAAGCTGGTGATGTCCAGGTCCGAGGCGTGGACGCGAGAGAAGGTGGTGTTGTCGGTCAGGTCGATGACGACGTCATCGGCGGCCACGACGCCCACATCGTCCAGGCCCGTGGTCTCGATGTTGGTGTCGGCCTTGATCGCGGTCAGCACGACGCCGTCGCCGGTGTCGTTGAGCTTGGCGTACACGCCGGTCTGGTCCATCTTCGAGTTGACGGCCGAAGCGGTGGCCTTGGCGATGTCGCCGGCCGTGGCATCGGCGGCCACGCTGATGTCGCCGACGTCGACGCCGTTGACGGTGGCGCCGGTGACGAGCAGCTTGCTGGCGTCGTTCGGGTCGGCCGTCAGGTCGCCCGGGACGATCGCGGCGCCGGCGATGTCGGCGGCGAACACCGTGCTGCCCAGTTCCTTCGACTGCGCATTGACGATGCTGTTGATGCCGATCGTCTGGCCGGAGTTGGCGCCGACCTGGAACAGCGCGCCGGCGAAGGAGCCGTCGAGCAGCTTGGTGCCGTTGAAGTTGGTCTGGTTGGCGACGCGGTCGATTTCGGCGACCAGCTGCGTGACTTCGGCGTTCAGCGCGTCACGGTCGGACTGCGAGTTGGTGGCGTTGGCCGACTGCACGGCCAGTTCGCGAACGCGCTGCAGGTTGTTGCCGATCTCGACCATCGCGCCTTCGGCCGACTGGGCCAGCGAGATGCCGTCGTTGGCGTTGCGCACGGCGACGTCGAGACCGCGGATCTGGGTGCTGAAGCGCTCGGAGATTGCGAGACCGGCGGCGTCGTCCTTCGCGCTGTTGATGCGCAGGCCCGACGACAGACGCTGGATGGTGGTGCCGAGGCTGGCGCTGTTGGTGCCCAGGTTGCGCTGGGCATTGAGCGACATCACGTTGCTGTTGATGACTTGTGCCATGGTGATTCTCCGTAGGTTTCGGTTAGGGCACCGGCGAAGCACTTCGCCGGCCGGCAAGACCGCAGTGGTTGGTCGGTGTTGCCGGCCCTTGCCGCTGCTGACCTAGATATCGGTGCCCCTGGGGAAACCTTTAGCTCCTGGTTGACACAAGCGGGGATTCGGGAGTCGAGATTCGGGATTCGTGGGGGGAATCACGGTTTGACCCTTGACGACTGCCCCGGCGCTGGGCGGCGGGAGCCGCTTCGAGCCGCTGCCTCCTCACCGTCATTCCCGCGAAAGCGGGAATCCAGCGACTTGAGGCGTCATGAAGGCACTGGATTCCCGCTTTCGCGGGAATGACGAACAAGGCCGACACGCTCTCTTGCGAATCACGAACTACCGCATCAAATCGAACAACGAACTCGACTGCAGCCGCATGAAGGCCTGCTGCGCCGCCTGCAACGCGGTGCTTTCCAGCTGGAAGCGGCTGATCGCTTCGGCGTAGTCCAGGTCGCGGATGCCCGACAGCGTGGTTTCCAGCGTCACCGATTGCGCTTCGCGCAGTTCGGCGGCGCTGTCCATCGCGGCCAGCTGCGCACCGCCGGTGGCGCGGCCGTCGATGAAATGGTCCTGCGCCGTCGCCGCGTCGCGCAGCGAGGCCTGCAACGCGTTCTGCTGCGCGGCGCGCTGCACGGGCGTGTCGTCGGGAAGTTCGAGCGCGCCGACGAGGTCGTCGATCATGCCGAACACATCCTGGTTTCCGGCCGGGCCGATGCTGAAGCTGTCGCCCGCCGCCGGCGCGCCGTCGATGCGCAGGTTGAGGCCGCCGACGCTGATGCCTTCGCCGCTTTCATACGTGCCGGTGCCGACGACGGCGCCGCCTGCATCGCGCAATTCGTATGCGTCCGGCGCGGTGAACACCACGCTGTAACGGCCGCCGTTCCAGCCAGCGGTGGCGTCCAGGCCGAATTCCATCAGCACGCCGCTGCCGGTGTTGGTCGTGGCGGCCGCGCCGTCGATGCGGCCGTCGCCGGTCTTGATGCGCATGAACAACTCGCTGCCCGGAAGCGTGTCGGACACGAACTGGTCCGGCGCGATCTCGACCTGGCGCTGGCGCTGGTCGCCGGTGTAGCCGACATTGCCGCCGTTGACCACGAACGGCGCGTGGTCGTCGGCGGTGCCGCCGAACAGATAGCGGCCGCTGCCGTCCTGGCTGTTGGCCAGGCCGATCATTTCCTGGCGGATCACCTTCAGCTCGGCGGTGATCGCCTTCTTGTCGTCGCTCGACAGGCTGGCGTTGTTGGCCTGGATGGTGAGCTCGCGCACGCGCGCCAGGCGTTCGCCCGCCTGCGCGAGCACGCTTTCCTGAAGATTGAGTCGATTGCCGAGCAGGTTGGCGTTCTGGCCGAAACGTTCCAGTTCGGCGTTGGCGCGGTCCAGCGACACGGCCGTGCCGGCCGCGACCGGATCGTCCTTCGCGGTCACCAGGCGCTCGCCCTTGGCGAGCTGCTGCTGCGTGTGCGCCAGGCTGGCCTGCTTGGACAGCATCGTGCTCAGTTGCAGCGAGTACGCGCCGGCGGTGGAGATACGCGTGTTCATCGGCTCACCGCGCTGATCAGGGACTGGAACATGCTGTCGGCGGTGGAGATGACCTGCGCCGCCGCCTGGTAGGCCTGCTGGAACCGCATCATGTTGGCCGCCTCTTCGTCGATGTTGACGCCGGAGATGGAATCGCGCGCCGCCTGCGCCTGGTCGTGCAGCACCTGCTGCGCCTCGGCGGCGTAATCGGCCTGGCGCGCGGCCGAACCGATCTGCGTGGTCAGCCCGCCGATGGCGTTGTTGAGCGAGACGGTGCCGTTGCCCAGCGCCTTCGCATCGTCCAGGTTGCCCAGCAGGATCGCGTTGCCGTTGTCGCTGGAACCGGCGCCCGTGCTGCCCACGCTGAAGCGGTCGCCCGCGACGGGCACGCCGTCGAGCGTGAGGCTCCAGCCGTTGGCGTTGATCGGCTGGCCCGGCGTGTAGGTGAAGGGACCGGCGCCGTTGACGGTGTACTGCGTGCCGTCGATGAATTCGATGTCCGCCGGCGTGAGCAGGTTGGCGTTGGTCGAATCGGTGACCTTCACGCCGCTGATCTTGCCGGTGCCGACGTTGTCCAGTTCCGCCTTCGCCTTCACCGGCGTGGCCGCGGCGATGCGATTGGGATCGTCGATCGCGACGCCGATGCCGCCCGCCGCGCCCGCCGTGGGTTGCAGCAGGAAACGGTCGCCCGTGCCCGGCGTGCCGCCGACGACCAGTTCCACGCCGTCGACGACGAGCGGATCGGCGGCGGTGCCCGTGCCGGTGAGCGGCACGTTGGCGCCCGTGTCGGCGCGCGTGGCGCTCCATGCGGTGCCGTCGAATTTCAGCACGACGTTCTGCGCGTCGAGCTTGGACAGATCGCCCACGCTGGCGGTGAGCGAGGCGTTGCCGGTGTTGCCGGCATGGCCACTCGTGCGCGGCGCGGGAATGTTGAAGAAGTCCGTGCCCATCTGGCCGTTGAGGTCCATGCCGGCGCGGTGCTGCTTGTTGAACGTTTCGGCCAGGCCGACCGCGATCTTGCCCAGCTCGGCCTGCGCCGGATCGAGCACGTCGCTGCGGAAATCCATCAAGCCGCCGATCTTGCCGCCCAGCGCGGTGTCGTTGAGGCGGATCTGCTGGCCGTTGCTTTCCAGCGCGAGTTGCAGGCGCTCGGGCTGGTAAGGGTCGGTGATGGTGGTCAGCTTCGCCGACGTGTTGCCCACGACCAGCGCCTGGCCGCCCGCGGTGAACACGTTGAGCGAGCCGTCGCCCTGCGCGACCGCGGTGCCGCCGGTGAACCCGACCATCTGCGAGACGAGGCGGTCGCGCTGGTCGAGCAGGTCGTTGGAGACGTGGTTCGGGTTGGAGGAAATCTCGCCGTTGAGGCGCGCGATTTCCGCGCCGATGCGGTTCACTTCCTCGGCGCTGCTGCGCAGGCCGCTGTTGACTTCGTTGCCCATCGAATCGAGCTGCGAATTGAGCTGCTTGAAGCGCGAGGCCAGCGCGTTCGCATCCGACAGCACTTCCTGGCGCGCGGCCGAGGACGAGGCGTTGCTGCTCAGGCCGGTGGTGGCGTCGAAGAAGTTCGACCACACGCCGGAAAGGCCGGTCGCCTTGTCGGAAATCAGGCTGTCCACGCGCGAGGCCATCGCCGACAGTTGCTGCAGGCGCGACAGTTCGCCGCCGCTGTCGAGCAGTCGCGTGGTCGCCAGCTGGTCGGCGATGCGGCGCACATCGGCCACCTTCACGCCGTTGCCGACGTAGCCGTAGCCCATGTCGGTGGGCGAGCGCGTGGCCAGGTCGACGCGCTGGCGCGAATAGCCTTCTGTCGCGACGTTGGCGACGTTGTGGCTCACGGTCGCGAGCGCGCGCTGGAACGCGATCAGCGCGCCGGAACCGGTGGAGAGGATATTGGCCATGGGTCAGCGTCCTGGGGTCATCCGCGCGTCGAACCGGCGTCGAGCGAGGCGAGCGCGCGGTTGAGCGTGGCGCCTTCCGCGATCGCGTTGATCTTCGCGGCGTAGGCGGGGTCGGTGGCGTAGCCGGCGCTTTGCAGCGCCTGCGCGAACTGCCGCGTATCGGTGCCGGCTGCGCGCGCCTGCGCATAGCGCGGGTTGTTGAGCAGGCGTGCGTAGTCGCTGAAGCTGTCGCCGACCGAGCCGTAGGCGCGGAAGTCCGCGCGCTCGCTCGTGCGCACGCCGTCGACGTATTCGTGCGTGTTCGCGCTGGCGCGTTCGCCGCCCCAGCGCGAGCCGGCCTTGATGCCGAACAGGTTGTGCGAGGTGGCGCCGCCTTCGCGGTTCGCCAGGCGCCGGCCCCAACCGGTTTCCAGCGCGGCCTGCGCGACCAGCGCCTTGGGCGAGACGCCCAGTTCCTGCGCGGTGCGCTGCGCATGCGGCCACACCGAACGCACGAAGGCTTCCGGGCTGGAGCAGTCGAGCTTGGCGTTGGGGTCGCATTCGACCGGCGGTGTTTCCACGCGCGGCAAGGCGGGTGCGGCCACGCCCTGCAGCGACACGCCACCGCTGCTGGGCGTGAGCGAAAGCGACATGCCCGTCGCCGTCGGATCGATCGGAAAACCGCCTTCGGGCGTGACGACGCCGGGGTTCTGCGCGGCGCCCGTGCTGCGCTGGAGCTGCTGCACGATCATCGGCGCCAGGCCCAGTCCGCGGCCTTTGGCCAGCTCGCGCGAAAGCTGCTGGTCGTACATGTCGCGGTAGGTGGAGTTGTCGCCCATCAGCGGGTCGCCGAAGCTGGCGCTGCGCATCGACTTGACCAGCATCTGCGCGAACTGGGCTTCCAGCTGCTGCGCCGCGTGTTCCAGGCGCGAGCGGTCGACGCGCGGGGTTTCCGTGCTCGACAGCGGCTGGGCGGTGGCGGGGCGCAGGTGCATGGTGGGGTCAAGGCAAGAGCTGTGCCTGCGCGCGATGCTGTAGCCCGGGTAAGGCGAAGCCGCACCCGGGGTGACGCGCCCAAACCACAAACAAGTCGCACGTTACCGGTGCAACGCGCTGCGGCGCGTTCATCGCCGCCACGACTGAGTTGTCTGTGGGGCGCGGTGCGCTTCGCTTACCCGGGCTACAAAGGCCGTGCTGTCGACGATTGGATGGCACTAGATCACCTCCAGCTCCGCGCGCAGCGCCCCGGCGCGCTTGAGCGCTTCCAGGATCGCCACGATGTCGCCCGGTGCGGCGCCGACGGCGTTCACCGCGCGCACGATCTGCTCCAGCGACGTGCCGCCCTGGAACAGGAACATGCGGCCGCCGTCCTGGCTGGCTTCGACCGAGGACTGCGGCGTGACCACGGTGTCGCCGCGGCCGAATTCGTTGGGCTGGCTGACCTGCGTGTTCTCGGTGATCGACACCGTCAGCGAGCCGTGCGACACCGCCGCCGGCAGCACGCTGACCTGGCCGCCCATCACCACGGTGCCGGTGCGCGAATTGACGATGACCTTGGCCGCCGCCGCGCCGGGGCTCACGTCCAGCGATTCCAGTCGCGCCAGGAAACCGACGCGGTCGCCGTCGTTGGGCGGCATCACTTCGATGGTGACCGCGTCCACCGCGCGCGCGCGGCCGTTGCCGAACGCGGCGTTGACGGCGGTGACGATGCGCGAGGCGGTGGTGAAGTCGGCCTCGTGCAGGTTCAGCGTGACGTTGCCCGCCGCCGGCGCGCCGGCCACCGCGCGTTCGACGATCGCGCCGTTGGGAATGCGTCCGCCGTTGGGCGCGTTGACCGAAATGCGCGAGCCGTCCTTGCCGGACGCGCCGAAGCCCGACACCACCAGGCTGCCCTGCGCGATC
Source organism: Lysobacter sp. MMG2 (assembly GCF_016735495.2). Taxonomy (GTDB): domain Bacteria; phylum Pseudomonadota; class Gammaproteobacteria; order Xanthomonadales; family Xanthomonadaceae; genus Lysobacter_J. Next base: position 724,059 of record NZ_JAERQY020000002.1, on the reverse strand, counting down.
GCGTAGACTTGGCCGTCGGCGCCCTTCAACGGCGCCATCAGCAGGCTGCCGCCGCGCAGCGAACCGGCGTTGCCGATGGACGAGACGGTGACGTCGATCGGCTGGCCCGGCTTGGCGAAGGGCGGCAGTTCGGCCTGGATGGCGACGGCGGCGACGTTCTTGAGCTGCGGGTTCACGCCCGGCGGAATGCTGACGCCGAGCTGGTCGAGCATCGTCTTCAGGCTCTGCACGGTGAAGGGCGTCTGGCTGGTGCGGTCGCCGCTGCCATCCAGTCCGACGACGAGGCCGTAACCCACCAGCGGATTGCCGCGAACGCCAGCCACTTGCGCGAGGTCCTTGATGCGTTCGGCGTGGGCGGGCAGGGCGGTGGCGACGGCGAGCAGCGCGAACGTCGACGCGTACGCCATCGAAACCGTCATCCCGGCGAAGGCCGGGATCCAGGCCCGCACGCCGTCACCCTTGTCACCGGCATTCCAGCGAAAGCTGGAATCCATTTTGATTCTCGCGATGCGGGCAGACAGCGCGCAGCAACCGCGCAGCGTTGTACGGCAAAAGCGGTTCAACCCTTTCCCTTCGTTGCCCCTCACCCCAACCCCTCTCCCGGAGGGAGAGGGGCTCAAAGCCTGCGACGAGGAGGAAATACGAATGTTCATACGCCCTCCTCAGTACGGGTAGACAGCGGAATTGAAGAACCGACCCAGCCAGCCCATCGCGTTGGAACGCGCCAGCGTGCCGCGCCCGCCATAGACGATGCGCGCATCGCCGACGCGGTCGGACGAAATGCGGTTGTCGGGACCGATATCGGCGGTGCGCACGATTCCTTGAACCTGGATCAGCTCGTCGCCCTGGTTCAGGCGCACCTGCTTCTCGCCGCGCACCAGCAGGTTGCCGTTGCCCAGGTTCTGCACGACGGTCGCGGTGACCGAACCGTTGAGGCGGTTGCTCTGCGTGCTGTTGCCGGCGCCCTTGAAGTCGCGCGAGCCTTCCACCGACGCTTCCAGGATCGCGTTGCCCTTGTAGGTGATCGGCACGCCGGCGATGGTCGGCGCGGCCATCTCGATGCCCGATTCCTTGCTCACCGACGTGTTGGCCTGTGCACGCGCGCTGGTGTTTTCCACCAGCACGATGGTGACCAGGTCGCCCACGTCGCGCGCCTTGTTGTCCTGGAACAGGTTCAGGCCGCGACCGCCGTAGATGGAGCCTTCGCTGGAAGGCGCGACCGGCGCGACGACCGCGGCGGGCGGTGCGACCATCGGTTCGAACGGACGCACGTCGCCGACGACGGCGGCACAGCCGGACAGCGCAAGCGTCGCGCCGGCCACGGCGGCTCGAAGCAGGGTGATTCGCACGAGAGCGTTCACGACGCGCCTCACAGGTTGTTGTTGAGGAAGCCGAGCATCGAGTCGGTGGTCGAGATCGCCTTGGCGTTGGTCTCGTACGCGCGCTGGGTCTCGATCATCGACACCAGCTCTTCCACGACGTTGACGTTGGAGCCTTCCAACTGCCCCTGCGCGAGCTGGCCGGCACCGTTGGTGCCGGGCGCGCCGGTCTGCGCCGGGCCGCTGGCGCCGGTTTCGACGAAGAGGTTGCCGCCGATGGCCTGCAGGCCCGAGGGGTTCACGAAATCCGCCAGCGTCAGCGCACCGACCTGCACGTCTTCGGCCTGGCCCTGCACCTTCACCGAAACGGTGCCGTCGGCGCCGATGGTCACGCTCTGCGTGCCTTCGGGAAACTGGATGCCCGGCTGCACCGGATAACCGGAGCTGGTCACCAGTTCGCCTTGCGGGCTGCGCTTGAAGCTGCCGTCGCGCGTGTAGGCGGTGCTGCCGTCGGGCATCAGCACTTCGAAGAAGCCGCGACCGTCTATGGCCACGTCCAGCGCGCCGCCGGTGACGGCCAGGTTGCCCTGCGAGAACTCCTTCGCCGTCGCCGCCACGCGCACACCGGTGCCGGTGGACAGGCCGGTGGGCGACTGCGTCTGTTCGGACGTCGCGCCGCCGGGCTGGCGGATGGTCTGGTACAGCAGGTCCTGGAACTCCGCGCGGTCGCGCTTGAAGCCCGTCGTGTTGACGTTGGACAGATTGTTCGAGATCACCGCCATACGCGTCTGCTGCGCGTCGAGGCCGGTCTTGGCGATCCATAGAGCCTGGGTCATGGCGGTTGTCTCCTGGGGAATGTGTGTAGCCCGGGTAAGGCCGAAGGCCGCACCCGGGGTGCCTCACCGGGCCCCGGGTGCGCTGCGCTTACCCGGGCTACGGCGGTTCGTCTCAGCGCGTCGACAACAACGAATTGGCGCTGCGCGCGTTCTCATCCACGCTCTGCAAGACGCGTACCTGCATCTCGAAGGCGCGTGCGGTCTGGATCATCTGCACCAGCATCGAGGTCGCCTCGACGTTGCTGTTCTCCACCGCGCCGGAGGTGAGCACGTCGCCGGCCGCGGGCGGCGGCGGCTGGCCGTTGGCGGCGCGCATCAGGCCGTCGTCGCCGCGCACCAGGTCGGCGGTGCGCGACTGCACCACGCCCAGGCGGCCGGCTTCGGCGATGGTGGAAGCGGGCTGGCCCTGCGGGACGATCGAGATCGTGCCGTCGCTGGCGATGTCCATCGACTGGAACGGCGGTACCGTGACCGGCGCGCCATCGCTTCCCAGCACCGGCCGGCCGTTGCTGGTCAGCAGGCCGTTGGCATTCATCTGCAGATTGCCGGCGCGCGTGTAGGCCACGCCGCCCTGCGCGTCCTGCACGGTGAGCCAGCGATCCTGGTTGAGCGCCACGTCGAGCGTGTTGCCGGTGTTGAGGATCGCCCCGTGCGTGCCGCTGACGCCGTAGGTCTGCGCGGCGGCGGCCACGCGCGAGGCGTGGCCGTTGCCGGTGACGGGCGCGGCGGTGGAACCGGCGAGCGTCGCCTGGAAGCCCACCGTGTTCGCGTTCGCCAGGTTGTGCGACACCGCCGACTGCGTCTTCAGCGACGTGCTGGCGCCGGTCATGGCGATGTAGAGCGCGCGATCGGTCATGGCACGGACCTCCTATCTCATCGCGTCCGCGCTTAGCGGATGTTGATGATCGTCTGGGTGACCTGGTCCTGCGTCGAGATCATCTGCGCGTTGGCCTGGAAGTTGCGCTGCGCGGTGATCATGTTGACCAGCTGTTCGGTGAGATCGACCGTGGACGCTTCCAGCGCGCCGGACTGCAGCACGCCGAAGTCCGCCGTGTCCGGCGCGCCGGTGCGCGGGTCGCCGGAGGCGTAGGTTTCGGCCCACACGTTGTTGCCCTGCGGCGCCAGGCCCTGCGGATTGGTGAAGGTGGTCAGCGCGATCTGGCCCAGCGCCTGGTCGGCACCGTTGGAGTAACGCGCGTAAACCACGCCGGTGGGGTCGATGTCGATCTCGTTGAGTTTGCCGGCCGGGTAACCGTCCGGGTCGATCTCGCGCAGCGCGAACGCCGAGCCGTACTGCGCCGAACCGCCCAGGTTGAGCGTCAGGTTCATGACGCCCGCGCCGGTGGTCGGCGTGAACGGCGCCATCGGGATCTGGCCGTTGGCCGGCGCGATCAGCGCGCCGGAGCCGTTGAACTGCAGCGTCGTCGGCGCGCCCACGGCGGTGCCGTCGATGTAGTTGTAGACCTGCCATTCGTTGGCGTTGGCGGTCTTCACGAAATACGAGGTCTGCGTGTGGCCGACGCCCAGCGAGTCGTACACCGTCGCGCCGCCCGTGGAATGGCTGTAGGTGTTGGTGTCGGTCGGATCGAACGGCACGACCGTCGGCGCGGTGGCGTTGCCGGGCAGCGTCACCTGCATGTCGACGTTGGTGGAGGCCTGCGGCGGGCTGGTGGTGGTGAGCAGTTGCAGGTCGACGAGGCGGCCCACGTCGAAACCGTTTCCGTTGGCGTTGGGCGCGAACACCTGCAGGCGCTTGCCGTCGGGCGTGCCGATGAAGCCGTTGGGATCGGGCTGGAAGTTGCCGGCGCGGCTGTACACGCGCGCGCCGTTGTCGTTGAGGACGAAGAAGCCCTCGCCGTCGATCGCCACGTCCATGCCGCGACCGGTCGGGTCGATGTTGCCCTGCGAGAACTGCTGCGCGACGTTGCTCAGCTTCACGCCCGAACCGATGGCGTTGCGCGACAGGCCGTAGGACGTGGACGAGAACAGGTCGGCGAACTCGGCGCGCGACTCCTTGAAGCCGGTCGTGTTGACGTTGGCGATGTTGTTCGCCGTGACGTTGAGGTCGGCGTTGGCGGCGTTGATGCCGGACAGCGAAGTGTTGAAACCCATGAGGTGTTCTCCGGAGAGAGGAAGCGTCCGTCCCGCGAGCGGGAAGGATGTCGGTGTGGGATCGGAATCAGCGGATGCGCAGCACGTAGTCCATGGGCGCGGTGCCCAGTCCGGCCAGGTCGAGGAACACGCCGTCGCTGCCGACGGTGACGCTGTCCACGCGCGCCTCGACGTAGGTGCTCAGGTCCTTCTTCGTCTCGCCCGAGCCGTAGCTGGCGGTGACGCCGTAGGTGCCGGCGGGAAGACGCTTGCCGTCCGCGTCCTTGCCGTCCCATTCGAAGGAGACTTCGCCGGCCTTCTCGGCCTGCACGGTGAACTTGCGCACGCTCTGGCCGTTGGCGTCGGTGATCTCGAAGGTGACCGTGCCCGAGTCGGGCGCGGCGACCACGCCGTTGACGTTGCCTTCCGCGCCCAGCGACATCTTCGCCGAGGGCACCAGCACGTTGCGGCCGACGAGCGAAGCGCCGCGCAGCATCTGGTCGGTGGCGAGCGAGGAACTGAAACCGTCCATCGACGATTGCAGTCCCTGGATGCCCTGCACGGTGGAGAACTGCGCCAGCTGTCCGAGGAACTCGCTGTTCTGCATCGGGTTCAGCGGGTCCTGGTGCTGCAGCTGTTCGGTCATCAGGCGCAGGAAATCGGCCTGGCCGAGCGAATCGGCTTTCTTCTTCGTGTCGCTGCCGGTGGCGTTGGTGCCGAGGCTGGTGGCGAAGTCGGAGATGGAGGTCATGGGAGTCTCGAAGTTCCAGCAAGTTCGTAGCCCGGGTAAGGCCGAAGGTCGCACCCGGGACGGTTGGCGCAAATCCCGGGTGCGCTGCGCTTACCCGGGCTACTGGACTGACTGACTCCCTCCCCTGCGTGCAGGGGAGGGTTGGGGAGGGGTTGCGAGGCCGCATCGCGGCGAGCTCGGCGCTGGCGCGCCTCACGCCCCCCTCCCAACCTCCCCCTGCATGCAGGGGGAGGGGCAGGAAGACGGAGGTGGCTACGCGCGCTCACCATCAACGCCCCATGTTCAACGTCGACAACGCCAGTTCCTTGGCGCTGTTGAACACCTCGACGTTGGCCTGGTAGCTGCGCGAGGCGGAAATGAGATCGACCATCTGCGCCACCGGGTCCACCGCCGGCGCATACACGTAGCCCTGCGCGTCGGCGAGCGGATGGCCGGGTTCGTAGCGCTTGAGCGGTGCGTCGTTGCTTTCGCGCACTTCCACGACGTTGACGCCGGCCAGCGCCGGATCGCCCGGCACGCCTTCGGCGCGGAACACCGGCTGCTTGGCGCGATAGACCGCGTCGGGATTGCCGGCGACGGAATCGGCGTTGGCGAGGTTGGAGGCGATGGTCGACAGTCGCACCGACTGTGCGTTCATCGCCGAACCGGCGACGTCGAAGATGGGCAGGTTGCTCATGCGTCGTCTCCTTATTGGCCGGCGGCTTATTGGCCGGTAATCGCGGTGAGCATGCCGCGCACCTTGGATTCGACGAACGTCAGCGAGGCGCGGTACTCCAGCGCCGCCTGCGCGAACAGCGCGTGCTCGCGCTCGCCGTCGACGGTGTTGCCGTCGACGCTGGGCTGGCCGGACGGTCTTTCGTAGCGCGCGCCTTGCGCGGCCGCGCCGATGGCGTCGGCATTGGCGGCGTTGGGCTGCAACGCCGAGCGCAGGGCCGTGGTGAAGTCCAGGTCCTGTGCCTTGAAGTCGGGCGTGTCGGCGTTGGCCAGGTTGGCCGACAGCAACTGCAGCCGCTGCTCTCGCAGGGCCAGCGCGGTGCCGTGGATGCCAAGGAAGTCGGACATGACGCCTCCGGGGTCGGGTTCCCGGAGGGAGAGGCAAGGGCTGTGCCAGAGGGCGTCGGGATTGGGGATTCGAAAAGGCGCGACGCCTTTGCTTCTCCGAATCCCTGATCCCCAATCCCGGCTCTACGACAACGAATTCACCCGCGCCGTAACCCGCTGCGCCAGCTCGTGTTCCGAATACTTCGGCACGAAGTCGTCCGCGCCCACGCGCTCCACCATCGCCTGGTTGAACACGCCCGACAGCGAGGTGTGCAACAGCACGAACAGCCCGCGCAGGGCCGGATCGCGTCGGATTTCCGTCGTGAGGGTGTAGCCGTCCATGGCCGGCATCTCGATGTCGGAGATGACCATGGCGTAGCGCTCGTGCGGGACCACGCCGCCCTGGGCCAGCGTTTGCAGGTGCTCCAGCGCCTGGCGGCCGTCCGACAGCAGCGTCGCGCCCAGGCCCAGTTGTTCGAGCACGAGGCGGATCTGGTTGCGCGCCACGCGCGAGTCGTCCACCACCAGCACTTCGCGCGGCGCGGTGGGGCTGGTGGCGGCGAGCGGGGCGATCTGGTCGGCGTCGCTGGCGCGCGGCGCGGACTCGGCCAGCACGCTTTCCACGTCGATCAGCTGGATCAGCTCGCCGTGGTGGCGGGTGACGCCGGTGAGGTAATGCTGCTCGGCGCCGTGCTCCGGCGGCGGGTGGATGTCCTCCACCGCGATGTTGACGATGCGCTCCACCGCCGACACCAGGAAGCCCTGGACGGAACGGTTGAACTCGGTGACGACCAGGTACTTGGGTTCGACCGACGAGGCGTCGCCGTGGCCGATCGCACGCGCCAGGTCCAGCACCGGGATGCTGCGACCGCGCACGTCGGCCGCGCCGCTGAAGGCGCGCGGCAGCTGGGGCAGGGTGAACAGCGGCGGGCGCGTCAGGACCTCCTGCACCTTGAATACGTTCACGCCAAAAAGCTGACGCGTGCCCAGGCGGAACAGCAGCAGCGCCAGCCGGTTGTGGCCGGCCAGGCGGGTGCGTTGGTCGATGCGGTCGAGCAGGTCCTGACTCATGGTCGGGTTGTCGGCAGGGTGGGGCGGGACTTGAGCGCGATCCCTCTCCCTGGCCGCCTGCGGCGGCCTGTCCCTCTCCCGCAAGGGGAGAGGGACGACGTGCGGGCGACGACGCGTTTGCTGTCGCTGTTGCTGCTCCCTTCTCCCCTTGCGGGAGAAGGTGCCCGAAGGGCGGAAGAGGGGGCGCCTGCGCCCACACCGCATGCACTCGCCCTGCATCACCCGCGCCACGGCACAAATCCTGCAAGCCCACCACGAACCCGCTTCGGAGCCCCCCGTGCGCGCCACCTACATCGCCATGCTGACGCTCGCGCTGTGGCAGCCGCAGGCGCGGGCGACTGCGTTCCAGTCGCCCGACTCCATCCGCACCGCCGCCATCGCCGCGCTCGGAGCCAACACCCAGGCCGAGGCCGCCGTCGACTCGCAACTGCGCATGCCCGCCTGCACGCAGCCGCTTGCGACCACCGTCGCCGGGCCGGCTTCAGTCGCCGTGCGCTGCGCCGATACCCCGGGCTGGCAGGTCTACGTTCCGGTGAAGGTGCGACGCGAGGCCGACGTGGTCGTCCTTTCCCGGCCCGTGCGCGGGGACGAACCGATCGGGCCGCAACACCTTGCGGTGCAGCGGCGCGAACTCGGGGCCAACGCCGGAGCGGTCGTCACCGACCCGGGCGCCGTCATCGGCAAGCGCCTGCGCAAGGCGATGCCGGCCGGTGCGGTGCTCGGCCAGGACGACGTGGGCGGTGAGGACGCGCTCAAGCGCGGCGATCCGGTCACCCTGGTCTCGCGCGTCGGCGGCATGGAAGTGCGCATGGGCGGGCGGGCGCTCGGAGCAGGGCGGGTGGGGTCGACCGTCTCGGTCGAGAACACCGCCTCGCGCCGTATCATCCGGGGCCGACTGGTCGGTCCCGGGCTTGTAGAGGTCAATTTGTGACGGCTCCTGCAAACCTGTCAGGTTTTCCCCTCAAGTCCGTCCGCGGGCGGCCGTTATCCAGTTCGAACACGTTCTCCAGGAGTCAGCCATGACCCACAAGATCGACGGTGCCATGTCACCCGCGCTGCGCCAGGTGGAAGCCGCGGCCAGCACGTCCGTGCAGTCCCGCGCCGGGGCCGACCGCGGCCAGCCGGTGGGCGCGACCGCCGCGTCCGACCAGATTCGCCTGACCGGCGATGCCACGAACCTGCAGGCGCTGGAGCGCGAGCTCGGCTCGGCGCCGGCCGGCATCGACGTGGCCAAGGTCAACGCGATCCGCGCCTCGCTCGCCGACGGCAGCTACAAGGTCGACGCGCAGGCCGTCGCCGACCGCATGCTCTCGCTCGAGAACGCGCTGTCCAAGTGAAAGGCGCCGGGCGATGAGCGAAGCCTCGACGATCGGATCCAGCCTGGGCTCGGGCCCGCTGGAAGCGCTGGAACACGCGCTGCACGAGGAGCGCCGCGCGCTGCTCGAACACGACGTGGATGCGCTGCTGCGTTCGACCCAGGCCAAGCTGGTCGCGCTGCGGGCCGCCGAGGCCGCAGGCGCGAGCGGCGCTGATGCGCAGCGCGTGCTCGCGCTGAGCGAGCTCAACCAGGCCAACGGAGCGCTGCTGGCGCGCCGTCGCCGCGAAGTGAACTGGTCCCTGCGGCACCTCGGCCGACTCGACGCCGACACCGTATACGACGCCAGCGGGCAGTCCGGCGCGAAGGCGCAGAGCCGTCTGAACGTATCGGTCTGACCGGCGTTGCCAGGTCGGCCGCCGGATCAGGAATGAAGGTCGACCGAAATCTGTCATTGCCAGGTCGTGTCTTGCCATACACTCCCTTCCACTTCCTTGCCCGCGCCCCGGCGCGGACCATGTGGATTGATTGAGCCGGCCTGACGAGCGGCCTCGGAGTGGGATGAGCGAGCACACGATGGAAAGTACGGGCGACAGCATCTGGAGCGAGGACATGCTCTGGGCGGTCGCGATGTCCGACCTGGCGGTCTTCCTGCTCGACAGCGACGGATGCCTGCTGCACAGCAACGACGCCGGCCGCGTGCTGGCGATGCGCCTGCATCCCGACGATCCCCGTCCCGATCCGGCGATGCTGCTGGACTACATCCCGGAACAGGGCTGGCAGATCGCCGTGCGCGACGGCCGCTGGATCGGCGAAGTCCCCACCGCGTTGCCGGGCCTGGTGCTGGAGATCAAGGCCTTCGCCGGGCGCGATCGCGGCCGCTGCCGCCGCTTCGCGGTGATGAGCGACATCTCCGTGCGTTCGGCGCGCGAAGGCGAACTGCGCCGCCGCCACGACGAACTGCAATCCACCTACGACCGCCTCGCCAGTGCGCAGGAACAACTGCTGCAATCGGAGAAGATGGCCTCCATCGGCCAACTCGCCGCGGGCGTCGCGCACGAGATCAACAACCCCATCGGCTACGTGCATTCCAACCTGGGCACGTTGCAGGAATACGTCGGCGCGCTGCTCGCGCTGCTGGACGGTTACGCCGACGCGTTGCAGTCCGACGATCCCACCGCGAGCCGCCCGCTGCTCAAGCGCCTGAGCGAACGCCTGGATGTGGACTTCATTACCGGCGACCTGCCCAAGCTGCTGGAGGAATCGCGCGAAGGCATCGAGCGCGTGACCAAGATCGTGCAGGACCTCAAGGAGTTCTCGCACGTCGAACGCGATGAGCCGATGCGTCCGTCGGACTTGCGCAAGGGCCTGGAATCCACGCTCAACATCGTCTGGAACGACCTCAAGTACAAGGCGAAGGTCGACAAGCATTACGACGAAGTGCCGCTGGTGGAGTGTTATCTGTCGGAGATCAACCAGGTCTTCATGAACCTGCTGATCAACGCCGGCCAGGCGATCAACGATCGCGGCCTGATCACGCTGGCGATGGGCACCGAAGGCGACGAAGTGTGGGTCAGCGTGGCCGACGACGGCGTCGGCATTCCCGAGGATGCGGTGCAGCGCATCTTCGATCCGTTCTACACGACCAAGCCGATCGGCCGCGGCACGGGACTGGGGCTGGCGATCGCGTACCGCATCGTCGCCAAGCACCACGGTCGCATCGAAGTGCACAGCCGCCCTGGGGCAGGCAGCAACTTCCGCGTGTTCTTGCCGATCTCGCAACCGGTGCTGTCGCGTCCGCGCGCGAACGCGAAGTAGCGCGGCGCACGCGGTCCCGCCCCGTAACGTGCGGGCACTCCCTCTCGGCCAAACCACCCTCAACGTCATTCCCGCGAAGGCGGGAATCCAGGGACTTTTCACGCTCTAACGTTCTGCTCCCAGCGACAAAAAGCCATCGCTTCTGTCGTTCAAGCGCAACCGGTAATGCATGGAACGTCCCTGGAGAGTGCCGCCGTTCGGCGGCCCAACAGCCCCGCCTTCGCGGGAATGACGGTGACAGGGGTTCACTGCACGCCCATGCGCCATCGGCCTGGGGCCAGCCTTTGCCCGCTTTCCGGGCGAGCCTCCCGCTTGCCGCTTCCGCCCTCCGATCACGTTCGAGCGTGCTAACGCTACCAATCGGCGCGTCCGTTCCTCATTTGCCGCGTCTGGTTTCTGATGAAACTTCTTGAGCAGAAGGAGGTTTGTTGCACTGCACGGTGACAAACTCGGCACAGTTTGCTTAATTTGCGTTAAGGCTTTGTGGTAGCGCTACCACTGTGACGCAATTGTCACTGCATGACGAAGTAGGAAATTCGTTACGCCTGCACGGGATCTTCAACCGTAAAAATAACGTTGGACCACGCGTTACGTTGCAACGGACGGTTCGTCGAACGTCCGGCTTTGGAGTTGGCAGGCGCGGCCTGCGGGGTGCCCTGGGGAGGGGCGATACATCCATCGATCGAAGTAGAGGGCAGACCACATGATTTGGTTTCGGTCCCACGCAGTAACGGCGTCCTGGAAGCAGTCGGCCACCATCGTGCCGCGCGAGGACATCAGCGGTTTTGCAACGTTCGGGAGGGTCGGCCAATGAGCCTGCGATCGAAGCGGTTCAAGCGTACGGCGATGTTCACCTTCGTCGGCGGCGTGCTCGTCATCAATCCAGTTTTCGCGCAGGACACGCAGGCGCAGCAGGCGCCCGTCGCGCAGCAGCGCCAGTCCGACGAAGCCACGACGCTCGACTCGGTCGTCGTCACCGGCCTGCGCAACAGCCTCAACCAGTCGATGGAACTCAAGCGCGAGTCGGCCGGCGTCGTCGATGCGATCAGCTCCGAGGACATCGGCAAGTTCCCCGACACCAACCTCGCCGAATCCCTGCAGCGCATCACGGGTATTTCGATCGAGCGTCGCGATGGTGAAGGCGCACAGGTCACCGCGCGTGGCTTCGGCCCGCAGTTCAACATGGTGACCCTCAACGGCCGCACCATTCCGGGCGCGGATGCGTTCGGTGCACCGGGCCAGGTGCCGATCGGCGGCATCGACGGCGGCACGCGTGCGTTCAACTTCGCGCAGCTCGCCTCGGAAGCCATCGACACGCTGGTCGTCTACAAGACCGGTCGTGCCAACATCTCTTCCGGCGGCATCGGCGCGACGATCGACATCCAGACCGATCGTCCGTTCGCGCACAGCGGCCTGGTCGCCAGTGCGGGCGCCAAGGCGGTGTACGACGAATCGCAGCCGTTCGACAGCGACATCACGCCGGAAGTCTCCGGCATCTTCAGCTACACCAACGACGACAAGACCTGGGGCGTCGGTCTGTCGGCCAGCTACCAGAAGCGCCACGGCGGTTCGGTGCAGTCCACCGAGAACGCATGGAACATGCAGCGCTGGACGGGTACCGACCCGGCCTTGCGTCCTGACGCGGTGCTGGTCAACGCGCCGGCGATCGGCCAGCTCTACGGCATGCCGAACGACCTGCGCTATGCCTTCGCCGACTTCGAACGCGAGCGCATCAACGGCCAGGCGGTGCTGCAGTTCGCACCGACCGACGCGTTGCAGTTCACCCTGGACTACACGTACTCCAGCAACGAGATCACCGAAGACCGCGGCGAGCAGACCATCTGGCTGCAGCGCGCCAACAGCTTCTCGCACCTGACCTTCGACACCAACGAAGCGGTCGCCACGCCGGTGTACCTGCGTGACATCGTCGGCACGAAGGACTTCGGCTACGAGCAGCAGCGCCAGGAACAGGAATACAAGCTCGATTCGCTCGGCTTCAACGCCAAGTGGGACGTGACCGAGCGGTTCCGCATGAGCTTCGACGGTCACAACACGACCTCGAAGAGCCTGCCGAACGATCCGACCACCGGTGGCAGCTCGACGTTCTTCTCCATCGCCGGCACCAACAACTGCACCGTGGGTCCGTACTGCGGCGGCAACTGGGCGCAGGAGCTGTGGTTCAACAACGGTCTGCCGATCGGCGCGCGCACCTGGTTCGCCAACCCGGCCGCGGCCGCGTCGAACACCGGCGGCGTCGTCAATCCGGACTTCCCGGTCGAGCAGATCGGTTCGCAGGTGCTGCGCATCAACTACCAGCGCCAGGAAACCGAAATCACGCAGGGCCGCATCGACGGCGAATACAACTTCGACGAAGGGCGCCTGCAGTTCGGTGTGGATTCCTCGCGCACGGAGATGACCCGCAAGCAGGCCACCGAAGCCTATTCGACCCTGGGCGACTGGGGCGTGGCGAACACCGGCAACGAGCCGGGGCTGGCCGAGCTCCTGCGGCCGGTGGACATCGTCGGCATGTTCGACGACTTCAGCGCGCCGGGTGCGGCACGCGGTGCGTGGCGCGGCAATGCCACGGCGGGTGCGTTGTGGGCCGGTGATTTCTACGGTGCCACCACGCGCTACAACCCGCAGCTGGCGGCCGACAACAAGATCAAGGAAGACACCGACGCGGCCTACGCCCAGATCGAACTGGACGGCACGCTCGGCGGCATGACGACCAACACGCGCATCGGTGTGCGTTACGAGAAGACCTACCTGACCTCGACCTCGCAGGTCGCAACGCCCAGCGCCATCCAGTGGCAGGCGAACAACGACTTCCGCATCCTGCGTTCGGACGACCAGCAGCCCTTCAGCGAGACGCACAGCTACGACTACGTCCTGCCGAACCTGGACTTCAGCATCGACATCACGGACGAGATCAAGGGCCGTGCGTCGTTCAGCAAGACCATTGCGCGTGCGCCGTACAACAACCTCTACGCGGGCCCGACGCCGAACCAGCCCACCGGTTCGATCCTGATCAACCCGTCCACCCGCGCCGGCGGCGACGCGCAGAACCCCGCGCTGGATCCGCTGGAATCGGACAACCTCGACCTTGCGATCGAGTGGTACTTCGCCGACGCCAGCTTCGTCTCGGTGACGTTCTGGAACAAGGACGTGAAGAACTTCATCGGCACCTCGGTGGTGCGTGAGCCGCTGTACGGACTCACCGACCCGACGTCCGGCCCCGACGCGCAGGCCGCGCTCGCGTTCCTGACCGGCGCGCAGTGCGCGGCGCAGGTCACGGCCGCAGGCGGCGACCTCGCGCAGGCGTGCTCGGCCAACGACACCGCGCTGTTCACCGCGGTGGCGATGCTGCGCAATGCCGGCGCCACGGGCGGCCTGGCCGCGTACGACGGTTCCTCGGCGCAGACGCTGGCGATGGAGAATGCCTACGACCTGGTGGGCGAGGCCGACGATCCGCTGTACGAGTTCGACGTCAACCGTCCGGTCAACCAGAACAGCGCCAACCTGCACGGTTGGGAAATGGGCGGCCAGTACTTCTTCGGCGAGTCGGGCTTCGGCATCTACGCCAACTACACGCTGGTGGACGGTGACGTCGCATTCGACAACACGGTGATCGAACGCGACCAGTTCGCGCTGCTCGGCCTGAGCGACACGGCCAACGTGATGTTCATGTACGAGAAGTTCGGCTGGTCCGTGCGCCTGGCATGGAACTGGCGCGACGAGTACCTGATCGCGGCGAACCAGAACGGTTCCAACCGCAATCCGTACTACGTCGAGGAGTACGAGCAGTGGGATCTGGGCGTGAACTACACGCTCAACGACAACTGGCAGTTCGGCCTGGAAGCGATCAACCTGACCGGCGAGGACGTGCGTTGGCACGGCCGCTCCGAGAAGCAGATCATCAAGCTGGTCGACCAGAGCCCGCGCTACATGCTGGGTGTCCGCTACAGGTTCTAAGGTTCGCGCCTTCCCTCCCGGGTGTCGCGACAGGGTTGGACCGCTGCCAGCGCAGCGGTCCGCCCTCCTGCCGGGAACGCGTCAATGGGCCATCCGTCGGCTGGTGTGATGGAGGCCTCGCAGGGGTTTCCCAAACGGGCCGGATGGGTGCATAAATCAGGCGAACCTCTCCGTCGCAATCTCATGGCCCGATACGAACTGCTCAACAACATCACGCACAAGGATCTGCGCGTCGTCACGCGGTTCGGCCGCGAGTTCGGCGACGACACCGGCATGGTCGTGGCATTCCCGACCGAATTCGCCGAACTGCAACGCGAATACCCGATCTTCTTCCGCAAGGATCCGGCCGGCGACGACTGGCAGGCCGTGGCGCTGCTCGGCCTGGAGGCGAAGGAAAACCTGTTCCTGCAGGGCGAACGCTGGAACGCCGCCTACCTGCCCGGCGCGGTGGCGAAGGGGCCGTTCCTGATCGGCTTCCAGGAGCGCCGCGTGGACGGCGAGCTGCGCCGCGAGCCGGTCATCCATGTCGACATGGACCACCCGCGCGTCGCCACGGGCGAAGGCGAGGCGGTGTTCCTGCCGCACGGCGGCAACAGCGCGTACCTGGACCACATCTCCTCCGTGCTGCGCGGCATCCGCGATGGCGTGGATGCGGGCAAGGCGATGTTCGCCGCGTTCGACGCGCTCGGCCTGATCCAGCCGGTCGCGCTGGAACTGCAACTGGACGAGCAGCATCGCGTCAGCCTGGCCGGACTGCACGGCATCGACCGCGAGCGGCTTGCCGCGCTCGACGCCGATGCATTGCACGGACTGCATCGCGCCGGCTATCTGGAAGGCGCGTACCTGGTGCTCGCCTCGATGCACAACCTGCGTCGCCTGATGGCGGAAAAGCAACGCCGCCTGCAACAGGCGGGGAATGCCTGATGGGCGACGTGGCCGTCGACGCGGGCGCCAAGGTCATCGGGCGGATCCGGGAGATCGACGGCCTGCGCGCGGACGCGCTGCCCATCGACGAACTGCTCGCCTCCGGCAAGCCCGCGGTGCTGCGCGGCATCGCGCGCGACTGGGGGCTGGTGAAGGAAGGCGCGCCTTCGATGACGGCGGCGATGGATTACCTGCGCCGCTTCGACAACGGCCAGCCGGTCACCTATTCCTGGGGCGCGCCCGAAGTGAAGGGGCGTCCGTTCTACAACGACGATTTCACCGATCTGAATTGCGAGGTCCGCCGCAGCGCACTGGCGCAGGTGCTCGACGAGATCGCCGCGCATGCCGGCGATGCCGCACCGCCCACGTACTACGTCGCCTCGCTGCTCGTGGACACGCGCCTGCCGGGCCTGCGCCAGACGAACGACCTCAACCTGGCCGCGCATAACATCGACGCGCCGCCGAGCATCTGGATCGGCAACCGCGTCACCGCCTCGTGCCATTACGACGCACTCAACAACATCGCGGTGTGTGCGGTGGGGCGCCGCCGTTTCACGCTGTTCCCGCCGGAGCAGGTGCACAACTTGTATCCGGGTCCGCTGGAGCCGACGCCGGGCGGGCAGGCGGTGAGCGTGGTGGACTTCGACGCACCGGACTTCCAGCGTTATCCGCGCTTCCGCGACGCGCTCGCGGCGGGGCAGAGCGCCGTGCTGGAACCGGGCGACGCGATCTTCATTCCCAGCCTGTGGTGGCATCACGTGCAGGGGCTGGAAGCATTCAACGTGCTGGTGAACTACTGGTGGAGCAGCGTTCCTGCGTACGTGCCCACGCCGATGCACGCGCTGTACCACGCGATGTGGACGATCCGCGACCGCCCCGAGCGCGAGAAGCAGGCCTGGCGCGAGATCTTCGATTACTACGTGTTCGGCCCGGGCGAACGCGCCGGCGAGCATCTTCCGCCCGCCGCGCGCAACACGCTCGGTGCGGTGGACGAAACGCTTGCGCGGCAGTTGCGCGCGATGCTGATCGCCAAACTCAATCGTTAGTGCCGGCGCGTCCGGTGGCTTGCCGAAGTTGACGGGAGATAACGCAATGGAAAAGAGCAGAGTGCGGAAGGTAGTGATCGCCGGCGGCGGCACCGCGGGCTGGCTCGCGGCGATGGCGCTCACGCACCAGTTCCGCGATCTGCTGGAGGTGGTGCTGATCGAGTCGGAGCAGATCGGAACCGTCGGCGTCGGCGAATCGACGGTGCCGCCGATCCGCAATTTCCATCGCTTCGTGCAGATCGACGAGCAGGAGTTCCTGCGCGAGGTCGCGGGCACGTTCAAGCTGTCGATCTCCTTCGAGAACTGGATCCGCCCGGGCGTGCGCTACATCCACCCCTTCGGCATCACCGGGCAGAGCACGCTGGTGTGCGGCTTCCACCATTTCTGGCTGGAGAGCCTGAAGCGCGGCATGAAGTCCGAGCTGGGCGATTTCTGCCTGGAAACCGTCGCCTCGCGCGTGGACCGCTTCGCGCTGCCGCCGACGCCGCAGGTCAATTACGCCTATCACCTCGACGCAGGCCTGTATGCGCGCTTCCTGCGCCGCAAGGCGGAGGGCTACGGCCTCAAGCGACTGGAAGGCAAGATCCGCGAAGTGCGGCAGAACGGCGAATCCGGTTTCGTCGAAGCCCTCGTGCTGGAAGACGGGCAGGTTGTCGAAGGCGATTTCTTCATCGACTGCACGGGCTTCCGCGGGCTGCTGATCGAACAGACGCTCAAGACCGGCTACGAGGACTGGAACCAGTGGCTGCCGTGCGATCGCGCGGTGGCGGTGCAGACCGAGCCGCTCGGCGGGCCCGTGCCGTACACGCGTGCCATCGCGCACCAGGCCGGCTGGCGTTGGCACATCCCGTTGCAGCATCGCGTCGGCACCGGCTGGGTGTTCTCCAGCCGCCACATGTCCGACGACGAGGCGACGGCGAGCCTGCTGCGCGATGCGGTGGCCAAGCCCATCCGCGATCCGTGGCTGGTGCCGTTCCGTTCCGGCCGTCGCTTGAAGGCGTGGAACAAGAACGTGGTTTCGCTCGGCCTGGCCAGCGGTTTCATCGAGCCGCTGGAATCGACCAGCATCCACCTGGCGATGACGGCGATCGTGCGGCTGATCGAGGACTTCCCGTTCGAGGGCATCCCGCAGTCGATGGTGGAGGTCTACAACAACACCAGCCGCATCGAGATGGAGCACGTTCGCGACTTCATCATCCTGCACTACCACGCCAACCAGCGCGACGAGCCGATGTGGCAGCAGTGCCGGCAGATGGATGTGCCCGATTCGCTCTCCATCCGCCTGCGCGCCTGGCGCGAACGCGCGCATGCGTGGCAGGGCGCGAACGAACTGTTCCGTGTGGATTCGTGGACGCACGTCATGCTCGGCCAGGGCATCGTGCCGGAGCAGCATCATCCGCTGGCCCGGGCGTTGCCCGACGAGCAGTTCGAGCGCTTCTTCTCGCAGATCCGCCGGCCCATCGACGAGGCCGTCGCGAAGTTCCCAACGCAGCAGGAATTCATCGACCGCTACTGCAAGGCCGCGCCGGAAGTCTGGGGCGCGCGCCGGCCCGTGCAGGCATGAGCGGACCCGCGGGCCGTGCGCGGCCCGCTCCAACCAACTCGAACGCATAGAGGAGTCGAACGCGGTGAACGGACGCAACGTGAGACGGATCGGCGGTGGCCTGTTGATGACGGCGCTCGTGCTGGCATTGGCGGCATGCAAGGGCGATGAGAAGAAGGACGCGAGCGCGACGGCGCAGGCCGAGCAATCGCCCTGGCCCGAAGTGAAATGGCCGTTTCCGGAAGATCCTGCGCTGGAGAAGCGCATCAGCGATCTGATGGCGACGATGACGGTGGAGGAGAAGGTCGGCCAGCTCGTGCAGGGCGACATCAGCAGCATCAAGCCGGAGGACCTGCGCAAGTACCGGCTGGGCTCGGTCCTCGCCGGCGGCAATTCCGACCCGGACGGCCAGTACAACGCCACGCCCGCGCAGTGGCTCGCGCTCGCCGACGCGTTCTACGAAGCGTCCATGGACACTTCCGGCGGCGGCAAGGCGATTCCGGTGGTCTTCGGCATCGACGCCGTGCACGGTCAGAGCAACATCGTCGGCGCGACGTTGTTCCCGCACAACATCGGCCTGGGCGCCACGCGCAATCCGGAACTGCTGCGCCGCATCGGCGAGATCACCGCGCTGGAGACGCGCGCCACCGGCATGGAGTGGGCGTTCGCGCCGACCGTCGCGGTGCCGCAGGACGATCGCTGGGGCCGCTCGTACGAAGGCTATTCCGAATCGCCCGATGTCGTGGCCAGCTTCGCCGGCGCGATGGTGGAGGGCCTGCAGGGCAAGGTCGGCACGAAGGAGTTCCTCGACGGGCGGCACGTCATTTCGTCCGTGAAGCATTTCCTCGGCGACGGCGGCACCGCCAACGGCGAAGACCAGGGCGACACGCAGCTCAGCGAAGCCGAACTGGTGCGCATCCACGCGGCGAGCTATCCGCCGGCGATCGCGGCCGGCGCGCAATCCGTCATGGCCTCGTTCAACAGCGTCAACGGCGTGAAGATGCACGGCAACAAGTCGCTGCTCACCGACGCGCTGAAGGGGCGGATGAATTTCGGCGGCTTCGTCGTGGGCGACTGGAACGGCCACGGCCAGGTCGAAGGCTGCACCATCACCGACTGCCCGGCGACGATCAACGCCGGCCTCGACATGGCGATGGCGCCCGACAGCTGGAAGGGCTTCTACGAAACCACGCTCGCCGCAGTGAAGGCCGGCAAGATTTCGCAGGAGCGGCTCGACGATGCAGTGCGCCGCATCCTGCGCGTGAAGTACCGGCTGGGCCTGTTCGAGGCCGGCAAGCCGTCGCAGCGTGCGGTGGGCGGCAAGTTCGAGCTGCTCGGTGCGCCCGAGCATCGCGCCGTCGCGCGCCAGGCCGTGCGCGAATCGCTGGTGCTGCTGAAGAACCAGGATCGCGTGCTGCCGCTGCAGCCCAACCAGCGCATCCTCGTCGCCGGCGACGGCGCCGACGACGTGGGCAAGCAGGCCGGCGGTTGGACGCTCAGCTGGCAGGGCACCGGCAACAAGCGCGCCGACTTCCCCAACGCCGACTCGATCTTCGAAGGCATCGCGCAGCAGGCCAAGGCGGCCGGCGGCGAAGCGGTGCTGTCGGTCGATGGCAGCTTCACGCAGAAGCCGGACGTGGCGATCGTGGTGTTCGGCGAGGATCCGTACGCGGAGTTCCAGGGCGACATCCCGAACCTGCTCTTCCGCCCGGGCAACGACGAACACCTCAAGCTGATGCAGCGCCTCAAGGCCGCCGGCATCCCGGTGGTGTCGGTGTTCCTCAGCGGCCGTCCGTTGTGGATGAACCGCGAGATCAACGCGTCCGATGCCTTCGTCGCAGCGTGGCTGCCGGGCTCGGAAGGCGGCGGCATCGCCGACGTCCTGCTGCGCAAGCCCGATGGCAGCGTGCAGCACGACTTCAAGGGCAAGCTCAGCTTCAGCTGGCCGCGCGACGCCGCGCAGGTCGCCAACAACGTCGGGCAGAAGGACTACAACCCGCAGTTCGCCTTCGGCTTCGGCCTGACTTATTCGGACGACGGCAACCTCGCCGCGCTGCCGGAGGAGTCGGGCGTGAAGGCCGGGCAGACGGAAGCGGGCACGTTCTACGGGCGCGGATCGCTCGCCGACGGCATCGTGCTGCGCTTGTCGAATGCGGCCGGACAGAAGCTCGACGTGACGACCGTGCCGGCAAAGCTGCCAGACGGCAGCCTGGAAGTCACCGCCGTCGACCACGAAGCGCAGGAAGACGCGCGGCGCTTCACGTGGTCGGGCAAGCCGGCAGCGACGGTATCGCTCGTTTCCTCAACGCCGCGCAGCCTCATGCGCGAGGCCAACGGCGACGTGATGCTGGTGCTGACGGTGCGTCCGGACAAGACGCCGGCGGGCGACGTCTCCATTGGCGTGACCTGCGGCGAAGGCTGCAAGCCGGCGAGCCTGCCGATCCGCGCGGCGCTGTCGAAGTTGCCGGCGGGGCAGTGGACTCGCTTCGGTGTCCTGCTGAAGTGCTTCGGCACGGCCGGCGCGGATCTGCGCAAGCTGGACTCGGTCATGACGCTGGAAAGCGCCGGTGCGTTGCAGCTGTCGATCTCGCGCATCGAGCTGGGTGCGTTGAACGAAGCGCAGCAAACGCTGGACTGCGCGCACTGAGCATGACGGGCGCCGCGCTTCGCGGCGCCCGGTCGTCGCCCCCGCGCGTGCGGGGGCGATGCACTAGCCGGAGGTTGCGCGCATCGCCGGAAGCCGACGCGATCGCCGCACGCGCACGAGCCAGAACAGCAGCACGCCGAACGGCGCCACCGCCAGCACGATCAGCACGGGCGAGCCGCGCACGGCCTGCGGCATCACGTCCTGCTGGCCGAGGAAGAACGAGCCGGTGGCGATGAACAGTGCAAAACACATCCGGCCCAGGTGGCGCGTGATGCGCTGCGTCGGCGACAGTGCGCCGCGCAGGACGAAGCGCAGGTCGAACAGCCCCGCGCACAGGCACAGCGAGCCCAGCACGAAGAGACCGACCGGGCCCGGTGGCGCGGGATTCGGTACGGGAGCGCGCGCCGCGGCGACGGCACCGGCGAGTATCGCCAGCCCCAGCAGCAGCCCGCCCGCACACGCGATGCGTTCCGGCCAGCCCGGCGCGCCGCGGCGGTGCGCCGCCATCCATGCGGTGACGACGAAGTAGCACACCATCAGCCCGCCGACGGACGATTCCGGCGGCGTCTTGCGCGGCGACAGCACCGCCGCGGTGATGCCGAGCACGAGCATCGCCACGCAGAACCCGCGCCCGACCGCCATGTGCGTGGTGCCGCCCTTGCGCGCCGCCACCGCCACCGTGCCGGCGGCCAGTGCGGTCAGGCCGGCGGCAATGTGGAGCCAGGTGATCGCATTCATCGCGAATCTCCTCGTCGCGTGGATGGGCGCAGCTAGTCGCCGGGTGCGTCGGCGCGGAACTCCAGCAGGTCGCCGGGCTGGCAATCCAGTGCGATGCAGATCGCCTCCAGCGTCGCGAATCGCATGCCGCGCGCCTTGCCGGTCTTGAGGATCGACAGGTTGGCCAGAGTGATGCCGACCTTGCCGGACAGCTCGGTGAGCGTCATGCGGCGGTCGTGCAGCACTTCGTCGAGTTTCACGAAGATGGCCATGTCAGATCATCGTTCCCAGGTCGTCGCGCAGCTGCGTGCCTTCCTCGAACACCCGCGCCAGCACGAACAGCAGCACCACCGCGAGCCAGCCGGTGAGCGAGAACTTCCACTCGATGTTCGAGCCCGCGGCGTTGATCAACGCCGCCATCACGCCGAAGGCCAGGTCGAGCAGCTGGGTGACGAGCACGCACCAGGCGATGGTCTTCAGCCGCACGGCGTTCTCCGGCACGAACGGATCGCCGGCGCCGACGGTGCCGACCACGTCCAGCAGCCGCGAGAGCGAGACGTGGACGGCGGCGACCATCGGCAGCGCGAGCAGCATCCAGGTCCGGAGCACCGGAAGCAGCCACGACGGGTCGATGCTCGCGGGCCGCTTGCTGAAGAACTCGAAGAAGGTCGAGGCGAACGGGAAGGTGGCCACGAAGGCGACGACCAGCCCGATGCCCGTGGCGAGGTTCAGCACTCGCATGAGGATGAGCAGGAAGCGCGACGCGCCGAGCGCGGCGGACGGGGTCTGGACCACGGTGGCTCTCCCGGACGTTTATTGCCGGACGATATCTCACTTATCGTTTAACGGCAATGTATATATTTTGAAACGATATGCGGGCCGCATCCAAGACTTCGTGCCTGAGTCCCGGCCTTCACCGGGATGACGGCACCTGAGCCCCTCTCCCGGCGGGAGAGGGTTGGGGTGAGGGGCGGCGGAGTGGTGGCGGTGAAGTCTCGCGATCACCGTTTCGTACCGCTGCGCCTAACGCAGGGCGCAGAGCCAAATGGATCCCAGCTTTCGCGGGATGACGAGATGTGGGCGGAGACGGCGAGGGCCTGGGTCCCGGCCTTCGCCGGGATGACGGGATGGCCTGACGGATCGCGTCTGCCCGGATCGATCGCTTCCGCCGGCTCAGTAGACCGACTCGCCCGCCGCCCGCCGCTCATGCGCGCGGAACGCATCGAGGATGTGCTCGCGCAGTTCCTCGTCGTTCCACGGCTTGGTGAGGAAGCGGTAGATCGCGCCGCGGTTGATCGCCTCGGTGATCGTCGCCAGGTCCGTGTAGCCCGACAGCACCATGCGGATGGTGTCCGGGTACAGGTCGCGCACGCGGGTGAGGAACTCGGTGCCGCTCATGTCGGCCATGCGCTGGTCGGAGAGGATCACCTGCGCGGAGTTGCTAGCCAGCAGATCGAACGCTTCGCGCGTGCTGCTGGCGGTGAGGATCTGGTAACCGTCGCGACGGAACAGGCGCACCAGAGAGCGCAGCACGTTTTCTTCGTCGTCGAGCAGCAGCAGCGTGCGTTCCGGCCGCGTCGCCGCGAACGCGCCCGGCAGCAGGAAGCGCTTGCGCACCATTTCGCCCAACTGGTCCGCCGGTTGCGACGGACTGAACAGATAGCCCTGGAAGAAATCGCAATGGTTGCGGCGCAGGAAGCCCAGTTCGGCCTCGCTCTCCACGCCCTTGGCGATTACCTTCATGCCCAACTGGTGACCCATCGCGATAATGCCGCGCACGATCGCCGCGCTGCGCGGGTCGCTGGCGACGTTGCGGATGAAGCTGCGATCGATCTTGATGCGGTCCAGCGGGTATTGGCCGAGCGCGGCGAAGCTGAGCCCGCCCAGGCCGAAGTCCTGCACCGTCAGCGTCGCGCCCATCGCGCGCAGGCCGGCGAGTGTGTCGTGCACGCGATGGCTGTCGGTGACCAGCACGCTTTCGGGAATCTCGAACTCGAGCGCATTGCCCGGCAAACCGTAGCGATGCAGCAGCCCGCCGATGCGGTCCAGGCAATCGCGCTGCACCAGCAGCGGGCCGGACAGGTGCACCGACATCGACAGGTAATCCAGCCCCTCCGCGCGCCACTGCGCGAGCTGCGAAATCGCCGATTCCACCACCCACGCGCCCAGGCGCGCGGACAAACCCACGCGGTTGATCGGCTCCAGGAACTGGCTCGGTCGCAACAGTCCGCGTTCGGTCTGCCAGCGCAGCAGCGCGGCGAAACCGGTGACGCCGCCGTCGTGCGCGGCGACCTGCGGCTGGTAGTAGAGGCGGAATTCGCCGCGATCGAGCGCTTCGACGAAACGCTGCGCGAAGCCGTCGTTCGGCGCGGCGCGATCCACCGCCGCCGAATACAGGCCGACGTTGTTCAGACCGTCCTGCTTGACGCGACGCAGCGCTTCTTCCGCCTTCGACAACAGCGTGGCGGCATTGGGCGCGTGGTCGGGGAACACGGCGATGCCGATGGAGAGCGTCACCGGCAACGTGTACGGCGGGATCGACAGCGGCGTCTCGAAGGCGTCGCGCAGGCGTTCGGCCAGGCCGCCGCCGTCGAGCTCGCCGTCGCGGTAGCCGATGCCGATGACGAACTCGTCGCTGGTCAGGCGCCAGATCCAGCCTTCGCGCGGCACGGCGCGGCGAAGGCGCTGGGCGATGGCGGCCAGCGCCTGATCGCCCGTCGTCGTGCCCATGTTGGTGTTGATCGACCGGAACATGTCCACGTCGATGTGCAGCAGCGCGATGCGGCGCTTGGTCGCACCGGCGACCGCGATGGCGGTCGCCAGGCTGGGGCCGTTCGCGCCGAGGCGATGCAGTCCCGTGATCGGGTCTACCGCGGTATCAACCTGTTCGTCGTACCGCTGGGCCACTTCATTTACTTCTTGTCGGACGGGGGAGTCGCTGGCTTGCTGCCGAAATCGCCGTCCGCCGAGGCCGCCAGATAAGCGAACACCGCGTAGGCCGCGACGTTCTGCGCCAGCGCCTGCGGGTCGATTTTATCGAACGTGTCGTCCGGGGTGTGGTGAAAATCGAAGTAGTCCGTTCCATCCTGCGCAAGTCGCGCCCAGGCCACGCCGTTCGCGGCCGAGGGACCGATGTCCGGGCCCGCGCCGCCCTGACCGGGCGTGTACTCGATCCCCAGCGGCTCCAGCGCCTGCGCGATCTGCGCGTCGGCGGCCTTGGCGTATTCAGGCGCGGAGCTGGAATAGGCGTAGATGCGGCCGGCGCCGAAGTCGCTTTCGGCGGCGATCTGGTGCCGGGCGACATCGCTGGCATGCGCGACCGCATAGGCCTTGCCGCCGTGCAGGCCCTGTTCCTCGTTGGAGAAGGCGACCACGCGGATCGTGCGGGCGGGGTGCTGCTTGAGATCGCCGATGAGCTTGGCGGCGGCCATGGTCAGGCCGACGCCCGCGCCGTCGTCGATGGCGCCGGTGCCCAGGTCCCACGAATCCAGGTGGCCGCCGATCAGCACGACCTCGTCGGGCTTCTTGCTGCCGCGGATCTCGCCGATGACGTTCTGCGAGGTGTAGGTGCCGTCCCAGCCGCAGTCCAGCGCGACGCGCACGGTCACCGGCTTGCCGAGTGCCAGCAGGCGGGCGAGCTGGTCGGCGTCGGGCACCGCGAGCGCCGCGGACGGAATCGGCGTGAGGCCTTCGTCGAAGCGGGTGATGCCGGTGTGCGGGTTGCGGTGCGAGTCGGTGCCGGCCGAGCGCATCAGGTAGGCGCTGGCGCCGGCGCGGATCGCCGCCGACGGGCCCTTGCTGCGCACGCGCGAGCCCGGGCCGTAGCCGGCGCCGTCGCGGGCGCGTTCCATCTTGTAGTCGACGAAGGCGATCTTGCCGGCGAGCGAACCGGCCGGCGCGGCTTCCAGCGCGGCCAGGTCGGCGAAGCGCACGACCTGCGCTTCGACCGTGCCCGCCGGGCTTCCACCGAGCGCGGTCAGGTGCAGCGGCTGTCGGTTGGCGCCGACGACCTGCGCCGACTCGCTGCGGCGTTCCCACTTCGGGAAGGTGACCGGCTCGGTCCAGACCTTGTCGAAGCCCAGTTCCTTGAACTTGGCCACCGCCCACGCGACGGCGCGCGCGTCGGCTTCGCTGCCGGCCAGGCGCGGGCCGACTTCGGTGGTCAGCGATTCGGTGATGCGGTAGCCCAGATCGCTCTTCAGCGCCGTCTCGCGCAGTTGCGCGGCGGTGGCGATGGCGTTGTCGGGGATGCGCGTCTCGCGCTGCGCGGCGTGGCCACCGGCGGTGGCAGCGAACAGACAGGTGGCGATCGCCACCGACAGCATTGCGCGCATCAAACAGCTCCCCTGGGTGAGTCGAAAACGGACGAAACGCCGAGGGTAGCAAGTCGCCGCGCGGGGGCAGGGTGTCGGTAGTCACGCGACGGTGCGCGAAAATTTGCCGGGTGTGGCCGAAGCCGGTTGGGCGCGGGTGACGCGGCTCGTGCTGTCATTCCGTGAGGCCCGTCGCCGCCCAGAACAACGTCATCCCGGCCTTCGCCGGGACGACGGCTCCGTGGCGTGCCTGGCAGAGCGTCGGCGCAGTTGCGCCTTACTTCTTCAGCGAATCGCGGATCTCGCGCAGCAGCAGCACGTCTTCCGGCGTCGCCGGTGCGGCAGCGGGCGTGCGCACGCGGTTGTAGGCCTTCAGGAACAGGAAGATCACCAGCGCGATCAGCGTGAAGTCGATGATCGTCTGGATGAACATGCCGTAGCGGATCGCCAGCTCGGCGGCGACTTCCTTGCCGGCCGAATCCAGCTGGGCCGACTTGATGACGTATTTCCAGTCGCTGACGCTCACGCCCTTGGTGAACGCGCCGATCGCGGGCATCACGATGCCGTCCACCAGCGCCGTCACGATCTTGCCGAAGGCCGCACCGATCACCACACCGACGGCGAGATCGACGACGTTGCCGCGCGAGATGAATTCCTTGAACTCGGTCATCAGGCCCATGGCGTTGCGGTCTCCTGGGTTGATTGGATGGAACCGGGGCCGGCCCGGTGCCGCCGACTATACCGCTCAGGCGGCGACGATCCGGCCCGAATGCTCGGCGATGCCCTCGAGCACCGCATGGAACCGGTCGCCCGGCTGCAGCGGCCCGACGCCCGCCGGCGTGCCCATGAAGATCAGGTCGCCGGCACGCAGGGCGTACAGCTTCGACAGCTCGTGCAGGATGTCGGGCACGGTCCAGATGAGGTCGGCAAGCGAGCCGTTCTGTTTCGTCTCGCCGTTGATGGTGAGGCTGAGCGTGCGCTCGCCCAGTTCGCCGACCTCGGAGGCGGGAACGATCGCGCTGATCGGCGCGGCATGGTCGAACGCCTTGCCGGTATCCCACGGCAGGCCCTTGGCCTTGGCGGCGCCCTGCAGGTCGCGGCGGGTCAGGTCGAGCCCAACGGCGTAACCGTAGACCAGACGCTGCGCATCGGCCGGATCGAGCACGCCGGGCGGCGCATCCTGGCCCAGCGCGACGACGAGTTCGACTTCGTGGTGCAGGTCGTTCGTGCCCGGCGGATACGGCACGTCGCTTTGCAGCGCGATGGCGTCGGCGGGCTTGAGGAAGAACACCGGCGTGCCGCGATCGGCGCGCGAGGCCGGAACGGCCGCGCCCATTTCGCGGGCGTGGTCGGCGAAGTTGCGGCCGACGCAATAAATGCGGTGTACGGGGAAGGTCTGGTCCGTGCCACGGACCGGGACGCGCGGTTGCGGCAAGGCCGCGATCACGTCGCCCATACGCTTAGAGCGACGTGTGCGAGCGGGGGCGCGATTCCAGCTCCGGCTGGCCCACCACGCGGAACTCGCCTTCGACGATGCGCACATCGGCCGCGTTGCGGGCCAGGCGCTTGCCGCGCTGCTTCCACAGCTTGTAGAGCATGCCGGCGGCGATCATCGCAGCGCCCAGCGCCACCGAGAACGCCACGAGCACCGCCAGCACGCCGAGGCCTACGACGCCGAGCGCGAAGCGCAGCACGCGGTGGCGCGGCTTGCGCGGCTCGAAGGCCGAACGCACGCGCGAATGGAAGTGGGAAGTACCGAAGCGGAAGGTCTGGGCGAACATCGGATTGCGTCGTGACACAATGCGGCAACAAGCGCCGGGGAGGCGAGTATCGGGCCAGCCATGAGCGATGGTGTGAGAACTTCGTTAAGCATTTCGAACGAAGGGGCCGCCCCGGCGGACCCGCTCGTAACGCTGGAACGCTTGCCCGACGGGGCTTTCGCCGAGGTCGAGGCGACCCTCGACGGCGATGCCGAATCCCTCATTCTGTATCGTGATGGCGATCACGTTAGGGCTTGGTTGAACATCTGCCCTCACGCCGGGCGTCGCCTCGACTGGGCGCCGGGCCAGTTCCTCAAGAGCAAGGACGGCTTCCTCGTCTGCGCCGCGCACGGGGCGAGCTTCGAACTGGCCGGCGGCGAGTGCGTGGCCGGGCCGTGCCGCGGGGAGTCGCTGCGGGCGGTGGAGGTGGTCGTATGCGAAGGGGCGGTGTGGTTGGGAGGCAGCGCGCGCTGACGCGTGGGCACGGCTTGCGGCCACGACAATCGCGATCCCAACCTGATTGCAAAGCGAAGGGGAATTCGTGCCGCACTCACTGATCGTTCCCATGGCGGCGCACGTGGCGTGGGCCGCATTCCTTTACGTACTGCTGACCGTTGCGCGGGCCCCGGCCGTCTGGGGTATCGGCCGTCGCGCCGATGGCAGCAATCCGTGGTCGAAGATCGAGCCGCGGATCAGCGCGAATCTGTCGAACCAGTTCGAGTGGCCGCTGTTCTTCCACGTCGCCTGTTTGTTGCTGATCCTCTCCAACGACATCAGCCCCGTGACTCAGGTGCTGGCGTGGATCTTCGTCGCCGGCCGCGTGCTGCACAGCCTGGTGCAGATCCCGACCGCCAACGTGCGCCTGCGTGGCCTGGTGTTCACCGTCAATTTCCTTGCGGTGCTCGGGCTGTGGGCGGTGGTGGTGGCGAAGGCGTTCGGCCTCATCGGGTGAGCGGAACTGATCCGCTTCGCGATCTCGCCATAAGATGTCATGCGAAGAGCGGTGCGTCGCCGCATCGCAATGCAGCCTGCTCTAGCTGTTGATTCAAGGCTGCGTGGGCGGGGACCCAAGTTCCCGACTCATCACGCCTTGCCGCAGCAGAGAGTTGGATGGTGCCGCCATTCGGCGGCCCAAAAGACCCTGCCTTCGCGGGAATGACGGTGATGCCGGCGTGGGTGTGCCCGTGCGTTACGGGCCTGGGTCCCGGCCTTCGCCGGGATGACGGATCTGGGAAGCTCTTCCCGATTCCCGATTCCCGATTCCCGATTCCCGATTCCCGATTCCCGATTCCCGATTCCCGATTCCCGATTCCCGATTCCCGATTCCCGATTCCCGCCCGTCAATACATCAAATTGACCATTGCCACGATCACCACCGTATAGATCAGCGACAGCGGCCCGCCGATCTTCCACAGCTCCTTGCCGGTGTAGCCGGCGGGGCCGGTGATCATCGAGATCACGGGGTTCGAGGCAGTCATGAAGTTGTTGGAGGCCGACAGCGCGACGATCAGCGCGAACGCGGTCGGGTTGCCGCCGGCGGCGAGCGCGAGGTTGATCGCCAGTGGAACGGTCACGATCGTCGCGCCGACATGACTTATCACCAACGAGAACAAGGTGGTGAACAGCGCCACCATGATCTCCAGCAGCCACACCGGCGTTCCCGTAGGTAGTCGCTCGATCGTGTGGCCGGCCACCCACGCCGCCGCGCCGCTGGAATCCATCGCCCAGCCCAATGGAATCAGGCAGGCCATCAGGAAGACGGTCTTCCAGTTGATCGCCGCGTACGCCTCGTCGATGTGGATCACGCCGGCGATGAGCATGCCGGCCACGCCGGTCATCAGCGCGATCGACACCGGCAGGCGCGAGGACAACGCCAGCAGCATCGAGATGGCGAAGATCGCCATGGCGATCTTGAACTTGTGCGGACGCTGCTCGCCCTTGGGGTAGTCGGTGACGACGACCAGGTCCTTGCTCGCGGCGGCTTCGTGCAGGTCGGTCCAGATGCTGTGGAAGACCAGCATGTCGCCGGCGCGCAGGTTCACGTCGCGCACGTTCTCGCGCAGCACGGTCTTGTCGCGGTTGATCGCCAGCAGGCTCAGGCCCATCTGCTTGCGCAGTTGCAGGTCGCGGCCGTTCTTGCCGATGAATTTCGACGTGGCCGGCACCACCGCTTCGGAAATGCCCGCGCGGCTGGGATTGAACAGGTCGCCGAAATTGCGCAGGCGCGAGGACAGCCGCAGGAAATGGTTCTGCGCGAAGTCGCTGACCTGCTGCTTCGGGCCCATCGCGCCGAGCACGCTGCCGACCCAGATGCGCGTGTCGGCCGGCGGCGCCAGGCGGGCCTCGCCGTCGCTCTTGAGCGCCAGCAGCAGCGGTGCGCCGTGCAGCGCTTCGGCCTCGCCCAGCGACATGCCGACCAGCGGGCTGTCGGCGGTGACGGTGAGTTCGTACACGTCGCCGTCGATGCCGTAGGCCTTGGCGAAATAGCTCTGCGTGCGCGCGGGCGTGGCGCCCTTGCTGACGTCCTCTTCCTTGCGCAGCGACTTGTCGCCGAAGAAGTGGAAGTAGGCCAGCGAGGCGGCGAGCAGCGCCAGGCCGATCGGCAGCGGCGCGAACATCTTCAGCGGTTCCAGCGTCGCCGCACCCGAGGGCAGGTTGCTGTTGGCCGCCATCAACAAGTCGTTGAGCAGGATCAGCGGCGAGTTGCCGACCATCGTCAGCGCACCGCCCATGATGATGGCGGCGGCGATCGGCAGCAGCAGGCGCGGCAGCGCCAGCCCCGTGCGCGAGGAAATCCGCGCGGCGACGGGCATGTAGAGCGCCATCACCGAGGGGTTCTGCATGATCGAGGAGTTGATGCCGGCCACGGCGGTGGTGAGCAGCAACAGCCGTTGTTCCATGCCCTTCGCGCGGCGCAGCAACCAGCCGGCCAGGCGGTTCAGCGCGCCGGTGCGGTCCAGGCCGGCGCCGAGGATCATCGTCGCCACGATGCTGATGACGGCGTTACCGGAGAAGCCGTTGAACAGCTCGTCCGGCTCGACCAGGCCCGACAGGCCCAGCAGCACCAGCACGACCAGCGCGACGACGTCGGCGCGGATGCGTTCGAACAGGAACATCACCATCGTGAAGCCCACCAGCCCGAGCACGAGCTTCATGTCGGTGGTGAGCTGCAGCGCGGTGTCCATCAGGCGCGGGAGTCGGGATTCGGGATTTGGGATTCGCGAAGGCAGGCGTGCGCGCCTGCAACGCTGCTGGTCGAAACAAGGCTACGGTGGCGGGCTGTATCCAATCTCGAATCCCGAATCACGAATCCCGGCGCTTGTCGTACAGCAGGTCCCACACGCCGTGGCCTAGCTTCTGGCCGCGGGTTTCGAAGTGGGTCTGCGGCCGCCACTGCGGCCGCTCGACGCTGCCGCGCGGGCCGGCGCGATTGACAAGGCCCGGCGTGGCATCGAGTACGTCCCACATCTGTTCCGCATAGTCCTGCCAATCGGTGGCGAGGTGCAAGCGGCCATCGGCGGCCAGCTTGGTCACGAGCAACGCCGCGAACTCCGGCTGCACCAGGCGCCGCTTGTTGTGGCGCTTCTTGTGCCACGGGTCGGGGAAGTAGATGCGGATTTCGTCGAGCGAGCCGTCGGCGATCTCGTTGCGCAGCACTTCCACCGCGTCGTGGTGGTACAGGCGGACGTGGTCGGCCTCGTCCTGCGCGAGTGCATTGAGCAGCCGGCCAACGCCGGGCGCATGCACTTCGATGCCGATGAGGTCGCGTTCGTGGTCGTTCTGGGCCGCGTAGCGCAGGGCCTCGCCGTTGCCGAAGCCGATCTCCAGCACGCGCTTGGCATGACGGCCGAAGGCGGCGTCGAGGTCGCGCAGGGTGCCGGTGTAATCCAGTCCGTAGCGCGGCCACAGCGTGTCGAACGCGCGTTGCTGCGCTTCGGTGAAACGGCCCTGGCGCAGCACGAAGCTGCGGACCTGTCGGCGGCCTTCTTCGAGCGTGAAGGGTTTGGGCGGGAGCTTGCCCTTGGGTGGGGTGTCGCTCATCAGCCGATGAGCCCGTCGATCGGGCTCGAGGCGGAGGCGAAACGCTTGCGCGGGATGCGTCCGGCCTTGAACGCGGCGCGGCCGGCCTCGACCGCCAGCCGCATCGCATGGGCCATCAGCACCGGATCCTTCGCGCCGGCGATGGCGGTGTTCATCAGCACGCCGTCGCAGCCCAGTTCCATCGCGATGGCCGCATCGGACGCGGTGCCCACGCCGGCGTCGACGATGATCGGCACCTTGGCGTTCTCGACGATCTCCAGCAGGTTGTACTTGTTCTGCACGCCCAGGCCCGAGCCGATCGGTGCGGCCAGCGGCATCACCGCGACGCAGCCGATCTCTTCCAGGCGCTTGGCCAGGATCGGATCGTCGGAGGTGTAGACCATCACGTCGAAGCCGTCCTTCACCAGCAGCTCGGCGGCGGCCAGCGTCTGCACGACGTCGGGGTAGAGCGTCTTCTGGTCGCCGAGCACTTCCAGCTTCACCAGCGAATGGCCGTCGAGCAGTTCGCGCGCCAGGCGGCACGTGCGCACGGCGTCGTCGGCGGTGTAGCAGCCGGCCGTGTTGGGCAGAATCGTGAACTGCTGCGGCGGCAGCACGTCGAGCAGGTTCGGCTCGCCGGGGTTCTGGCCGATGTTGGTGCGGCGGATGGCGACGGTGACGATCTGCGCGCCGGCAGCGTCGGTGGCCTGGCGGGTCTGTTCGAGGTCGACGAACTTGCCGGTCCCGGTGAGCAGGCGCGAGGCGTAGGCCTTGCCGGCGATCACCAGCGGATCGGCGGGAAACAGGGGGGAGAGCGGAGCGGTCATCGCGCTAGTTTAGCAGTGGGTTCGACTCCCTCCCCTTGCTGGGGAGGGTTGGGGCGGGGAGCGAAGGCGCGTCGCGGCGAGCTTGGCGCTGGTGTGCTCAAGGTTTCGATGAACGAGTCGTGTGCCTTCCATGGCGCCGCGCCGCGGGCTTCGGAACAGCCCGGCCCGGCCATCGATGGCCGGGCATTCGGTCACGCGCGAGCCAGTGGCTCGCAAGCGCGTGGCCTCACCCCCCACCCAACGCATGCACGATCTCGACGCGATCGCCGTCCGCAAGCGCATGCTCGGCGTGCCGACCGCGCGGGATGATTTCACCGTTGACCTCCACCGCGACGCGGCGCTCGCCCAGCCCTTCGGCCTTCACGAGCTCGAGCACGGTGGTCTGCGCCGCGATAGCGCGCGGCTCGCCGTTCAAAAGAATCTGCATTGGCGTATTGTCGCCGCCGTCGCCACGGGCGGCCAGTCGGCATGGTTTTTGACGCAGTGCGGCGTGAGTGCGCCGTCAACGCGTGGTTCGATTCGGCCATCCGCGGGCGTATGTACCCGGACCACCGCCAGAACATCCAAAGGAACCCCGATGATGACACCCGTCCGCTCCGTGCTCGCCGCCGCCCTCGCGTTGGCGACCGCGCCGGCCTTTGCGCAGGATTATTCGCAGACCGTGTTTTTCGGTGACAGCCTCACCGACGCGGGCTATTTCCGTCCGGCGCTGGTGGCGCAGGCCGGGGCTTCGGCGGCGATCCTGGGCCGCTTCACCACCAACCCGGGCCTGGTCTGGTCGGAACACGTGGCCACCGAGCTGGGCACCAACGGCGCCGCCTTCAACCAGGGCGGCACCAACTACGCCATCGGTGGCGCCATGGTCAGCACCGATCGCGCGGGCCTGACGCCGCAGCTGCCGACGCTGTCGCTGCGTTCGCAGATCAGCCGGTACCTCACCGCCAATGGCGGTGCTGCCGATCCCAATGCGCTGTACACGGTGTGGGGCGGCGCGAACGACCTGTTCGCCGCGGCCGCCGCGCCTGCCCAGGCGCAGGCGATCGTCGGCGCCGCCGTCACCGGACAGGTCGCCAACGTGATGACGCTGCAGAACGCCGGCGCGCAGTACATCCTCGTGCCGAACGTGCCGGACCTGGGCATCACCCCGCAGTTCCGCGCGCAGGGCGCGGCCGGCGCTGCGGCGGGTACGGCGCTGGCGACGGGCTACAACAACGGCCTGTATAGCGGCCTGGCCTCGGCGGGAGCGCGCTTCATCCCGGTCGACACGTTCAGCCTGCTGCGCGAGATCGTCGCCAACCCGGCGCCGTACGGCATCACCAACACCACCGGAACGGCCTGCAATCCGCAGGTGACGGCGCAGTCGATCACCTGCAACCCCGGCACGTACGCCACGCCGAACGCGCCGGACACCTACGTCTTCGCCGACGGCGTGCATCCCACCACGAAGGCCCATGAAATCCTGGCCGACTACGCGCTGTCGTTGCTCGACGCGCCGCGCCAGCTCGCCGTGCTGCCGCATTCCGAAGCGATGGTCGGTCGCGCCCGCGCCGATCGCGTCGGCGCGCAGGCCGCCTCGCGTCCGGATGTGGACGGCATGCGCTGGTGGGCCGACGTGCGCGGCGATTCGCAGCGCTACGGCCATGGCGACAACTACGACGGCTTCGGCCCGACGCTGAGCGTCGGCCTCGACTGGGCGAACGGCGGCCTCGTGTACGGTGGCTTCGCCGGCTACGGCCAGCAGAAGATGGACTGGGGCCTCAACCGCGGCGGGTGGGACCAGGACGATGCCAGCCTCGGCGGCTACCTGGGCTGGACCGGCGGCGCGGCGTGGGTGAACGGCCAGGTCAGTTACACCTGGGTGTCGTATGACATCGATCGTCGCGTGAACCTGGGCCCGACCTCGCGCGTGCACAGCGGCTCGCCCGACGGCACCAACCTGACCGCTGCGATCAACGCCGGCTGGAACTTCGGCGACGGCGCGTTCAAGCACGGCCCGGTCGTGCAGTTGCTCTCGCAGACGATCGAAGTCGATGCCTACGACGAGAACAGCACCGAGGCGACCGCGCTGTCGTTCGGCAAGCAGGAGTTCGACTCACTGATCGGCAGCGTCGGCTGGCAGGTCAACTACGCGCTCAACGACCACCTGCAGCCCTACGCCAAGCTCACCTATGACCACGAGTTCGAGGACAGCGCCGACGAGGCCACCGCCTCGCTGCGCTCGCTGCCGGGCGTGGGCTCCTACGCCGTGCCCGGTCTGTCGTACGACCAGGATTACGGCACGCTGCTGATGGGCGCTCGCACGCAGCTGTTCGGTCTGCAGACCGACATCGGCGCAAGCCTCACCGTCGCCCAGAAGGGCGGCAACGACGCCACGCTGTTCGTCAGCTTCGGCGGCGGTTTCTGAGGCCGGCACCCGCCTGAACCGGCACGCGGCGCCCGGGACTGTTTCACCGGGCGCCGCGTTGCCAAGCCTCCACGCGGCGGCATAGACTTCAGCGCGTGCGGGTGTAGTTCAATGGTAGAACTGCAGCTTCCCAAGCTGCTAGCGTGGGTTCGATTCCCATCACCCGCTCCAAACAATTGCGACGGCGGCCTGCTTTACAGTGGCCGCCGTTTTTGTCTTTCAGGCAACGTCCTGGAGGCGCGATGGCAAGCAAGATCGTGCTCGGTTGGCGTGAGTGGGCAGCCCTGCCGGACCTGGGCATCGGGCGGCTTCGCGCGAAGGTCGACAGCGGCGCGCGCAGTTCGGCGCTGCACGTGGATTCGCAGTGGAAGTTCTTCGAGGGCGGCGGGCCGTGGGTGGGCTTCTGCCTGAGTCCCGGCCACGGCGCCGGCATGATCGAGGCCGCCGCGCCCATCTTCGATGAGCGCGAGGTCACCGATTCGGGCGGCCACTGCACGCGCCGGGTGTTCGTTCGCACCACGCTGGCGCTGGCGGGCGTCCAGCGCGAGATTGAAATCAACCTGTCGGATCGCCGCGGAATGCTGTTCCCGATGCTGCTGGGGCGCACCGCGCTGGCCCGCAGGTTCACGGTCGATCCGGGCCGCTCCTTCCTGCACGGACGGCAGGGGCATCGCGGATCGGACGAACCGCTCGAACGTTCGCGTTCCGTCGCGTCGACGGCTGAGCCGCCGTTTTCCCTTCCCCCACAACCACCTCACCGCCGACCTTCATGAAACTGGCGATCCTTTCGCGCAACAGCAAGCTCTACTCGACACGCCGGCTGGTGGAGGCCTCCCGCGAGCAGGGGCACAGCGTGCGCGTGCTCGACCCGCTGCGCTGCTACATGCGCATCGCCAGCGACGGATTCAGCATGCGCTACAAGGGCAAGCCGATTTCGGGTTACCAGGCCGTGATCCCGCGCATCGGTGCTTCCATCACACGCTACGGCTCGGCGGTGCTGCGTCAGTTCGAGCTGATGGGCACGCTGACGCCGAATTCCTCCGACGCGGTCCTGCGGGCGCGCGACAAGCTGCGCTGCCACCAGTTGCTGGCGGCCGAGCACATCGGCCTGCCGACCACGGTGTTCGGCGACAACCCCGACGACACGCACGATCTGCTGTCCATGCTCGGCGCGCCGCCGCACGTCATCAAGCTCAACGAGGGCACGCAGGGCGCGGGCGTGATGCTGACCGAGAAGCTGTCCGCCTCGCAGGGCGTGATCGAAGCGCTGCGGGGCCTGTACGCCAATTTCCTCGTCCAGGAGTTCATCGAGGAGGCGCGCGGCGCCGACCTGCGTTGCTTCGTCGTCGGCGGTCGCGTTGTCGCTGCGATGAAGCGTCAGGCGCCGAAGGGCGACTTCCGCTCCAACCTGCATCGTGGCGGCACCGCAAAAGGCGTGCGCGCGAGTGCCGCGGAAGAAGATGTAGCAATCCGCGCATCGCGCGTGCTCGGCCTGGGTATCGCCGGCGTCGATCTGATCCGTTCGAAACGCGGTCCGCTGGTGCTCGAAGTCAACGCATCGCCGGGGCTGGAAGGGATCGAGGACGCCAGCGGAGTGGACGTGGCAGGGGAGATCGTCACCTACCTCGCCGAACGGGTCCGGCGAAAAGCCCTGAAACGGGCCGCCGCACGGTGAATTTGGCGTTCGCTGGGGATGTCTGCACGATCGGCGAAGTTAGCTGATCCTGCGATCTTCACACGGCCTTTTCATGGATGAATAACGAATATTTAACGGTGGTTTTTAACGACCGTTTAATCGAAATCAGCGTAGCCTGTGTCTACCGCAGCACTGCCGCTCTTCCAAGTCAGCAATCTGGTCGATGCAGGTTACGGTAATCGGGGCAATACCTTTTTGGCCCAGGCACGGTGGCCCCGTGTCTGGGCCTTTGTTTGGCTGAAGTTTGGCGTCGGACGTGCGCGAGCGCGTCTGCACGCGGTGATCGGCGCACTTCGGTGGCTCTGGCAGAATCGTTAAGCTCTCCCTCGACGGGCGAAGCCGCATTCATGCCGTGCGGAACCACGGCGGCACCGGCCGGTCGAATGTCCATCATCTAGGAAGGTCACATGCGCATTCTCGTCATCGAAGACAACCAGGACATCGCCGCCAATCTCGGGGACTTCCTCGAAGACCGCGGCCATACCGTCGATTTCGCGGCCGATGGCGTCACCGGCCTGCACCTGGCGGTGGTCCATGACTTCGACGCCATCGTGCTCGACCTCAACCTTCCAGGGCTGGACGGTCTGGAGGTCTGCCGCAAGCTGCGCAACGAAGCGCGCAAGCAGACGCCGGTGCTGATGCTGACCGCGCGCGATTCGTTGGAGAACAAGCTGGCTGGCTTCGACTCCGGCGCCGACGACTACCTCATCAAGCCCTTCGCGCTGCAGGAAGTCGAGGTGCGCCTGAACGCGCTCTCGCGCCGCGGTCGCGGTGTGCAGACGCGCGTGCTCAACGTCGCCGATCTGGAATACAACCTCGACACGCTGGAAGTGCGTCGTCAGGCCAAGCTGCTGCAACTCAACCCGACTGCGCTGAAGATCCTGCAGGCGCTGATGGAGGCTTCGCCGGCGGTGGTCACGCGCCAGGAACTGGAAACGCGCGTGTGGGGCGAGGAACTGCCGGATTCGGACAGCCTGCGCGTGCACATCCACGGCCTGCGCGCGGTGGTCGACAAGCCCTTCGATGTCCCGCTGATCCAGACGCGCCATGGCATCGGTTACCGCATCGCCGCGCCAGACAACGGCTGACCGGATGGCCCAGGCCGGCGATCCCGCGCCCGCACGCAGGCGCACGCGTTTCCGGCGGCAGCTGCGCAGCCGCATCATCCTTGCCTTCGTGCTGCTGGGCTTCGGCCTCACGGCCATGTTCGCCTGGGCGACCAACTGGACGCGCAACCGCGTGGAGAACCAGCTGGTCGAGGATGTGATGAACCGGAACATCGAGCAGGCCGCGCGCCAGTTCGAGCTGGATCCGGACAACTCGCAGTTCGCGGTCGACCAGATCAGGGCGTACGTGTATCCGATCGAGAAGATCGACTCGGTGCGGGTGAACTGGCCGGAGTGGTACGAACTGCGCG
Organism: Lysobacter sp. MMG2; assembly: GCF_016735495.2. Classification (GTDB taxonomy): domain Bacteria; phylum Pseudomonadota; class Gammaproteobacteria; order Xanthomonadales; family Xanthomonadaceae; genus Lysobacter_J. The sequence goes on along the minus strand of NZ_JAERQY020000002.1, from coordinate 686,531 downwards.
ACGGCATCTATGGCATGACCGGCGTCGCCAACGGCGAACCGTTCGCGTACAAGCTGGCGGTGCGCAAGACGCCGAAGGCGTGGTTCTTCCTCGCCTACGACATGTCGCAGGCCACGCGCGGCGAGGCGCAGTTCCAGCGGGCGATCTGGGCGGCGGTCTTCATCTTCACGCTGCTGTCGCTGCTGGTGGGGTGGTGGTCGGCCTCGCGCGTGATGAGCCCGGTGACGGAACTGGCCAACCGGCTGAAGCAGTCCGGACGCAGCGCGGAGCCGGAAGGCCTTGCCTCGCATTTCCCGGACGACGAAGTGGGCCAGCTCGCCGAGGCATTGGACGACTACGCCGAGCGCCTGACCGAAGTGGTGCAGCGCGACCGCGAATTCAACGCGGACGTGAGCCATGAGCTGCGCACGCCATTGGCGGTGATCAAGGGTGCGGTGGAGCTGCTGCTCTCGCGGCCGGACGTGGACGAGAAGACGCGCAACCGCCTGCTGCGCATCCAGCGCGCCGAACAGCAGTGCACCGACCTCATCAGCGCGCTGCTGCTGCTTTCGCGCAACGAACGTGGGCACGGCGCCACCGACGTGGCGCGCGTCGCCGAGCAACTGCTCGACGCGCATCGCGCGCAGCTGGGTGGCAAGCCGCTGGAGCTGCGCGTGGAAGGCGAGCCGAGCCTGCTCGTCGATGCGCCCGAAGCGGCGGTGTCGGTGGCGCTGGGCAACCTCGTCGGCAACGCGGTGAAGTACAGCACCGAGGGCGAGGTGATCGTGCGCATCGGCCGGCGTTCGGTGGACGTGGTCGACTCCGGTCCGGGCCTGAGCGAGGAGGATGCAGCCAAGCTGTTCCAGCGTGGATATCGCGGAACGCACGCGGGGCATTCGCAAGGCGGCGGCATCGGTCTGTCGATCGTGCGGCGTCTTTGTGCGCTGTACGCGTGGGATGTGCAGGTGCGACCCGGTGGCGACCGGGGCGTGGTGGCGACGTTGACGTTCGATGCGCCGTTGATTTCGATTCCGGCGGTGTAACGTCGCGACCGGCATCCGGTAAACGAAGAAGGCGCCTCACGGCGCCTTCTTCATTTCGATGGAGTGGAAGCGTTACAGCGGCTCCAGCCACCCGTACTTGTCGTGCGTGCGGCCGTCGAACAGGCCGAAGAACAACTCCTGGATCTGACGCGTCACCGGCCCCGGCTTTCCGGTGCCGACCTGGCGGCCGTCGACCGAGCGGATCGGCGTGATTTCCGCCGCCGTGCCGCACATGAAAAGCTCGTCGCACAGGTACAGGTATTCGCGCGGCAGGTCGCGTTCGACCACTTCCAGGCCGGCGTCGCGGGCCAGGGTGATGATCGTGTTGCGGGTGATGCCGTTGAGCAACGCGGCGCTGACCGGCGTGGTGTGCAGCGCGCCGTTGAAGACCAGGAACAGGTTCTCGCCCGCGCCTTCCGACAGCAGGCCGGTGGAGGCCAGCGCGATGCCTTCGCCGAAGCCCAGGCGGCGCGCTTCACGCGCGACCAGCTGGCCGGAGAGGTAGTTGCCGCCGGCCTTGGCGCCGGCCGGAATGGTGTTCGGCGCGAAGCGCTGCCAGCTCGACACGCAGGCGTCGATGCCCTGGTCGACCACGCTCGCGCCCAGGTACTGGCCCATCTTCCAGGTCGCCACCGCGACGTCGGTCGGCGTGTCGGCCGACAGGCCGAAGCCGCCCAGGCCGCGGTACGCGACCGGGCGCAGGTAATCGGTGGTGTTGTCGTTGGCCTTGATCACTTCGCGGCACGCGGCGTTGATCTGCTCCAGCGTGTACGGGATCGCCATGTCGTAGATCTTGGCGGAGGCGTACAGGCGCGTGTTGTGGTCGGTGAGGCGGAAGATCACCGGGCCGTTCGGCGTCTGGTAGCTGCGGATGCCCTCGAAGACGGACGAGCCGTAATGCAGCGCGTGCGACATCACGTGCGTGGTGGCCTCGGCCCAGCGCTTGATCGCGCCGTTGTGCCAGATCCAGTCGGGGTATTGCATCGGCGGCATCCGTCAGGGGGAAACCGCTATTGTGCCTCGCTCCCGGCCCGCGTCCCAAACGGCGGGCCTTGCCGGCCCGGGCGCTTCAGCCCTTGATCCACCAGCAGCCGAAGTGCTTCTGCAGGCCGAAAACGGTGCGTACGGCCGCGATTCCGCCGAGCTGCGTCTGCTCCACGCGCACGGCGATCGGCGTGCGCGGCGGTTTGGCAGCGGGCGCGGGTTCGGCCACAGGCGCGTCCTCGAAGGCCGGGTAGGGCGCGGGCTCCGCCGCGGGCGGCGCCTCTTCGGGCATCACCGGCACGATGTCCACCACCGGTCGCTGCACGATGGCATCCAGCCGCTCCATCACGTTGTACGCGCTGCTGCCCGACATTCCCGCCCAGTGATAGACGCCCGCGAGACGGTTCGCGTCATGGGCGTCGAAGGCGCCGTTCATCTCGAACAGCAGGTCGTCGATGTTGCGGGCGCAACCACCGCCGCGCTTCTTCTCGACCGTGGCGCCATCCGCCGCTCGCGGCTGCGCCTGCTCCACGCCGCCGAACGCCTCGCAGCCGCGATCGGTAAAGACGCTCTGACCGTCGGGCGTGACGCAGTGCCGGACCTGCGCCTGCGTCGTCCCGCACCAGGCGAGCACGCCGAACAGGCACAGCGCGAACAACGAACGGATCAGGACGGGCATCGGCGCAGACTAGCGGGGCCGGCGAGGGCAGGACAGTGCGTGGATCGCAGTCCCGCGCGGGCACGCGTGGCGAGGCTTCAGAAGCGCACGAAATAGCAACCGGCGTAACGCTCCACGCCGACTTCCATCACTCGCTCGGGCTGGGTGAAGGTCAGCTGCATCGCCCCGGCGCCGGTGCCGGCCAGGCCGGGCCAGAAGCTGGCATCGATCAGCGACTGGCGCATCAGCTGCTGCAACCGGTTCATCACCGCGTGCGCCTGGCGGTGACGCAGGCCCGGCCAGTGCACGCTCTCCGCCAGACGGTTCACATCGCCCATCGCGAAAGACGCCAGCAGGTCCATCGACAGCTGCCCGGGACTGCGCGCGCAACCGGCCTGTGGCGCGCGCCGCGTGCGGATCGCCGAGCCCAAAGCGCGGGCGCGCGACGTATCGGAATTGAACACCGCATCGTCCATCGCGATGCGGTTGAGCAGGTCGGCCGACATCGGCGACGGCTTCGCGTCGAAGGCCGTGCAGGCGCTGTCGGTGTAGACGGCTTCACCGTCCGAAGTCTGGCAGCGGTGGATGGCGCCGGCAGCGTGCGCGGGGGCAAACGCACACGACCACGCGAGCAGCAGGCTCGATGCCACCACCGCGAATCGCGGCGCATTCATGTTTCGGCCCGGGGGGAGCGGGAGCGCTCATCGTCTCCCCCGTGCCGTCAATGCCGCGTGTGAGATCGCGTGCTTTCAGCGCATGCGCGCGAGCACGGCCAGCGTCGGTTTGGTGAGGTTCAGCGTGTAGAAGTGGAGGCCGGGCGCGCCGCCTTCGATCAGTCGATGGCACATGTCGGCGACGAAATCCGCGGCGAACTCGCGAATGGAGTCGACGTCGTCACCGAAGGCCTGCATGCGCTTGCCGATCCACCGCGGGATTTCCGCGCCGCACGCATCGGAGAAGCGCTTGAGCTGCGAGAAGTTCGAGATCGGCATGATGCCCGGCACGATCGGCACGTTCACGCCGAGCTTGCGTGCATCGTCGACGAAGCGGAAATACGCGTCGGCGTTGTAGAAGTACTGCGTGATCGCGCCGTCGGCGCCGGCGTCGATCTTCCCCTTGAAATGGCGCAGGTCGGCGAGCGCGTCGTCGGACTGCGGATGGCATTCCGGATAGCAGCCCACTTCGATGTGGAAATAGCCGTCGTGCTCCTTGCGGATGAATTCCACCAGCTCCGTCGCGTAGCGGAAGTCGCCGGTGTGGCCCATGCCGGAAGGCAGGTCGCCGCGCAGCGCGACGATGCGGCGGCAGCCCATCGCCTTGTAGCGTTCGAGCAACTCACCCAGTTCCGCGCGCGTGCCACCGACGCAGGACAGGTGCGGGGCGGCATCGAGCCCGTGTTCCTTGTGCAGGCGTTCCACCGTCTCGGGCGTATAGCTCAGCGTCGAGCCGCCGGCACCGAAGGTGCACGAGACGTACTGCGGCTTCTCCAACTTCAACTTCGCCGCGGTCTTGTCCAGCTGCGCGCGCTGCTCGTCGGTCTTGGGCGGGTAGAACTCGAAGCTGATCGGAGGCGTGGGCATGCGGGCCGCTCGCGTGAGGTTGAGGGAATTCTATCTCTTCATCGCGATGAATTGAACGTGCTTTCGGGCCGCGGCCGCCCCAAAGAAAAACGGGCGCCGAAGCGCCCGCTTTTCGTGCGGCGTGATGCGACTTGCGTCGATCAGTAGCGGTAATGGTCCGGCTTGTACGGGCCTTCCACCGCGACGCCGAGGTACGCGGCCTGGTCGGCCGTCAGCGTCGTCAGCTTCACGCCGATCTTTTCCAGGTGCAGGCGCGCGACTTCCTCGTCCAGCTTCTTCGGCAAGATGTAGACCTTGGCCTCGTAGCTGTCCTTGTTCGCCCACAGGTCGATCTGCGCCAGCGTCTGGTTGGAGAACGAGTTCGACATCACGAAGCTCGGGTGGCCCGTGGCGCAGCCCAGGTTCACCAGGCGGCCTTCGGCCAGCAGGAAGATCGCGTTACCGTTCTTGAAGGTGTACTTGTCGACCTGCGGCTTGATGTTCAGGCGAACCGCGCCCGACGCATTGAGCTTGTCGACCTGGATCTCATTGTCGAAGTGGCCGATGTTGCAGACGATGGCCTGGTCCTTCATCTGCGACATGTGCTCGAGCGTCAGCACGTCCTTGTTGCCGGTGGTGGTGACGTAGATGTCGCCACGGCCCAGCGTCGACTCGACGGTGTTGACCTCGAAGCCTTCCATCGCCGCCTGCAGGGCGTTGATCGGATCGATCTCGGTGACGACCACGCGCGCACCGTAGGCACGCAGCGAGTGCGCCGAACCCTTGCCGACGTCGCCGTAACCGCACACGACGGCGACCTTGCCGGCCAGCATCACGTCCATCGCGCGCTTGAGGCCGTCGGCCAGCGACTCGCGGCAGCCGTACAGGTTGTCGAACTTGCTCTTGGTGACCGAGTCGTTGACGTTGATCGCCGGCACCAGCAGCGAGCCGGCTTCGGCCAACTGGTACAGGCGGTGCACGCCGGTGGTGGTCTCTTCCGAGACGCCCTTCCAGTCGCGCACGACGGTGTGCCAGAAGCCCGGACGCTCGGCGTGCACCTTCTTCAGCAGGTCCTTGATGACCTGTTCTTCGTGGTTGCCCGACGCGGTGTTGACCCAGTCGCTGCCGTTTTCGAGCTCGTAGCCCTTGTGGATCAGCAGCGTCACGTCGCCGCCGTCATCGACCACCAGCTGCGGACCGAGGTACTTGTCGGTGCCGTTGCCCGGGAAGGTCAGCGCGGCCAGCGTGCAGTCCCAATACTCTTCCAGCGACTCGCCCTTCCACGCGAACACCGGCGTGCCCGACTGGGCGATCGCCGCGGCGGCGTGGTCCTGCGTCGAGAAGATGTTGCACGACGCCCAGCGCACGTCGGCGCCCAGGTCGCGCAGCGTCTCGATCAGCACGGCCGTCTGGATGGTCATGTGCAGCGAGCCCGTCACGCGCACGCCCTTGAGCGACTGCGCGGCGGCGTACTTCTTGCGGATGGACATCAGGCCCGGCATCTCGTGCTCGGCGATGTCGATCTCCTTGCGGCCCCAATCGGCCAGGGAGATGTCGGCGACCTTGTAGTCGCCTTCGGTGGAGAAGGTCTTGATTTGCGCGTTCATCGATTGCTCCGGTTTCGTCCCGCTCGTCCGCCGTGCGGAGGAGGGTTGGGGTGAGGGCGGCCGTGTGCGGCTCGCCAAACCGGGCGCCGTTGTTCTGGAACTCCCGCCGAGCCTGATTCCGAATGCCGGACTTGCAGCGCCCCTCGGTGGGAGCCGGCATTCTAGCCGTTGGGGGCTGGTCGTGGATGAACTCGACCGGCCCCGACAGCCGTCCTGCCGGACAACGAAACGGGCCGACGAGCGGCCCGTTTCGTGTGGTGTCGCGACCCACGCTCGCGCGCGGCGCCGCGTACCGCTTACTTCAGCTTGGCGTCGGCGCGCAGGGCGTCGGCGCGGTCGGTCTTCTCCCACGAGAAGGCCGTGGCGGTCTGCTTCTTGCCGGCGCCGTCGACGTACGACACTTCCTTCGGCTTGCGGCCGAAGTGGCCGTAGGCGGCCGTGTCCTGGTACACCGGGTGGATCAGGTCGAGCATCTTCACGATGCCGTACGGACGCAGGTCGAAGTGCTTGCGGATCAGCTTCTCGATCTTCTCGTCGCTGATCTTGCCGGTGCCGAAGGTGGTGACCGAGATCGAGGTCGGCTCGGCCACGCCGATGGCGTAGGAGACCTGCACTTCGCAACGGTCGGCCAGGCCGGCGGCGACGATGTTCTTGGCGACGTAGCGCGCGGCGTAGGCGGCCGAGCGGTCGACCTTCGACGGATCCTTGCCCGAGAACGCACCACCGCCGTGGCGGGCCATGCCGCCGTAGCTGTCGACGATGATCTTGCGGCCGGTCAGGCCGCAGTCGCCCACCGGGCCGCCGATCACGAAGATGCCCGTCGGGTTGATGTGGATCTTGTTCTTCGGCAGCGACTCGAGCCACTTCTTCGGCAGCACGGGCTTGAGGACGTGCTCGTACACGCCTTCCACCAGGTCCTTCTGCTTGATGCCCGGGTCATGCTGCGTGGACAGCACGACGGCGTCGAGGCCCGCGACGTTGTGGTTGGCGTCGTAGCGCAGCGTGACCTGCGACTTCGCGTCCGGACGCAGCCACGGCAGCGGCGAGTTCTTCTTCTTGCGGATCTTGGCCTGCTGCTCGACCAGACGGTGCGAGTAGTAGATCGGGGCCGGCATGAATTCCGGCGCCTCGTTGCAGGCGTAGCCGAACATCAGGCCCTGGTCGCCCGCGCCCTGTTCTTCCGGCTTCTTGCGATCAACGCCGGCGGCGATGTCCGGCGACTGCTTGCCCAGCATGTTGATGATGGCGCAGGTGTGGCCGTCGAAGCCGACGTCGGAATTGTCGTAGCCGATCTCGTTGATCACGCGGCGCGCCAGCGACTCGATGTCGACCCACGCGGTCGTGGTGACCTCGCCGGCGACGATCGCCGCGCCGGTCTTCACCATCGTCTCGCAGGCGACGCGCGCGCGCTTGTCCTGCGCCAGGATGGCGTCGAGGACGGCGTCGGAAATCTGGTCCGCGATCTTGTCCGGATGGCCTTCGGAGACGGATTCAGAGGTGAACAGGTAGCTGGACATCGAGGTCAATATCCCTTGATTCGGATGAAAGGATGGCCGGGCATGATACAGGGTCGTGCCGGTCGGCGCATTGTGCGCCAAGGAGATGTTGCGAACAGGTTAAGCGGGACGCCCATTTCTGCGCTCCCGGCCGGCTCCGGAGGCTGACCCGTCGACGTGCGCACCGCGCCGGAACGGGGGGCTTGTCACCGTTCTGACCCGGAACCGCCATGCCGCTGTCGCCAGTCGCGCCCAACCTTCCCCGGCGAAAGCCCCGCCGGGGCGACCGCCGCGACGCATGCCACTCGAACGCCGCCTGCAAGAACGCTTTCCGCACTGGTTCCGGGGACGGCGTGCCAGCGTCGCGCGGCCGTTGCTGCGCACGATCGGCCGCTGGTCCCGTTTCGACCAGGTCGAGGACTTCCTGCACGCCAACGGGCACCTGCGCGAGTTCGCCTTCGTCGGCGCCGCGCTGGACCACCTGCAGGCGCGCTACACCTGTGAACCGGGCGAGCTCGAGCGCATCCCCGCCAAGGGGCGGCTGCTGATCGTCGCCAACCACCCCTCCGGCGCGCTCGATGCGCTGGCCCTGCTGGACGCAGTGGGGCGCGTGCGGCGCGACGTGCGCATCGTCGCCAACGATTTGCTGTCCGCGCTGGATCCTCTGTCCGGCCTGTTGCTGCCGGTGCGCATCCTCGGGGGGCGGCCCAGTGCGCAGAGCCTGGAGGCCATCGACGACGCCCTGCGTGCCGACCAGTGCGTGATCGTGTTTCCCGCCGGCGAAGTGGCGCGGCTCGGCCTGCGCGGCGTCACCGATGGCCGCTGGCGCCGTGGCTTCCTGCGCTTCGCCCGCGCCAGTGGTGCACCGGTGCTGCCGGTGCGCATCGAGGCGCGCAATTCGGCGCTGTTCTACGGTGCCTCGGCGCTGTTCAAGCCGGCCGGCACGGCGCTGCTGGCGAGGGAGATGTTCGCCCGCCGCGCGCACCGCATCGCACTGCGCATCGGTACGCCGCTGCAGTTGTCCCCCGTCGGCGATCCGCAGCGTTTGCTGCGCGATGTGCGCCGGGAGCTGTTCTCGCTCGGTCGTCGCCGGCCCGACGGGCACGCGACGAAGCGCGCCGACACGCCGCCTGCACCGTTGCTCGCGCCGCTGATCGAACCGCTCGATCCCGTGCGGGTGCGCGACGGCGTGGAGGCGATGACGCTGCTCGGCCGCACCTTCGACGGAAAGCAGATCCGCGTGGGTCGGCTCGCCGCCGGCTCGGCGCTGTTGCAGGAAATCGGCCGTCTGCGTGAGCTCACGTTCCGCGCCGTGGGCGAGGGCACCGGCCAGCGGCTGGACGTGGACGTCTACGACAGCGGTTACGAGCACATCGTGCTGTGGGATGCGGAGCCGATGAAGATCGCCGGCGCCTACCGCATCGCGCGCGGCGCCAGCGTGCTGGCCGAGCGTGGGCTGGCCGGGTTCTACACGGCCTCGCTGTTCCAGTACGCCGACGACGCAGTGCCGCGCATCGCGCAGGGCATGGAGCTGGGGCGAAGCTTCGTCGCGCCGGATTACTGGGGCAGCCGCAGCATCGATTACCTGTGGCAGGGCATCGGCGCCTATCTGGCGAAGCATCCGAACGTGCGTTACCTGTTCGGGCCGGTGTCGATCAGCGCGGCGCTGCCGGCCGCGGCACGCGAGCAGATCGTCGCGTACTACGCCCGCTATTACGGCAGCGAAGCCGGCAGCGCGGTGTCGCGCCAGCCATTCGTGTACCGGGCCGCGCCGCCGCAGTTCGGCGAGGTCGACGCCGCCACGGCGTTCCGCGTGCTCAAGGCCAACCTGGACGCACTCGGCGCCACGCTGCCGATGCTCTACAAGCAATACACCGATCTTTGCGAACCCGGCGGCGCGCGTTTCCTGGCCTTCGGCGTGGACCCCGCTTTCAGCGACGCCGTCGATGGCCTGATCGAAGTGGACCTGGATCGCCTGCGACCGAAGAAGCGCGAGCGCTACCTCGGCGTCGCGCCCGCAACCTCCACGTGCCCGGAGACCGCCGGATGACGTCGATGCCGACCGCGCTGCCGCCGCGCCGACGCGCGGTCTTCGTGTCCGACGTCCACCTGGGGTCCAAACATTGCCACGCGGCCGAGCTGGCGGATTTCCTTTCCGGGTTGCGCTGCGATCGCCTGTACCTGGTCGGCGACATCGTCGACCTGTGGTGGATGGCGCAGCGGCGCGCGCGCTGGGATGCCGCGCACAATCGCGTGGTGGAGGCCCTGCACGCGTTGCGTCGTGCCGGTACGGAGATCGTCTACGTGCCGGGCAACCACGACCGTCCGATCCGCCGCTTCTGCGGCCTTGCCTTGCCGCGCATGAGCGTGCGTCGTCGCGCGATCCACGTCACCGCTGACGGACGCCGCCTGCTCGTCACGCACGGCGACGATTACGACGGCATCACCCACTTCGGCGGATTGCAGGAGCAGTTCGGCGACTGGCTGTACTACCGCATCCTCACCGGCAACCAGTGGCTAAACCGGGTTCGTCGACTCGCGGGTCGTCGTTACTGGTCCTTGTCGGAATTCCTCAAGCGCCGCAGCGGCGCGGCCGAGCGCTACATCGAACGCTTCGTCACCGCCGGATTGGACGATGCGCGGCGGCGTGGGCTGGACGGCATCATCTGCGGCCACATCCATCGCGCATCACTGGTGCAACGCGACGGCCTGATCTACGCCAACGACGGCGACTGGGTCGAAAGCCTCAGCGCGCTGGTCGAAGAACCCGACGGCACGCTGCGGCTGCTGTCGCACGCCGGCGAAACCCTTGCATACGTCGAACCGCGCCGGCCCGAGCCGGTGCCGCGGACCGAACGGCCGCAGGCGGCCTGAGCGTCCGCCCGTCATCGCGCGCACGCGATGACGGTTAGCATTGGCGCATGGACTCCTTCACCCAGATCGTTCTCGGCGCGGCCGTCGCCGCCGCCATCGCGCCGCCGCAGCATCGCCGCGCCGCACTGCTCGCAGGCGCCGCACTCGGTACGCTGCCCGACCTCGACGTCCTGCCGATCAACCTGATCACCGACGATCCGGTCGCGCGCATGACCTGGCATCGCAGCTTCAGCCATTCGCTGATCGTGCTGGCGTTTGTGGCGTGGGCACTGTGGGCCTGGTTCCGTTCGCGAGGCGGGCGCGTCGCGCAGTCGCCGAGGCGCTGGTTCTGGGCGATGCAGGGCGCGTTGCTGACGCACCCGTTGCTGGACGCCTTCACCGTGTACGGCACGCAGTTGCTATGGCCGCTGCCGTTCCAGCCGGTGATGTGGTCGAGCGTGTTCATCATCGACCCGCTCTACACGGTGTGGTTGCTGGCGGGCTGCCTGATCGCGTGGTTCGCTCGCGAGAAGCGCATCGCCCAGCCTGCGCTGATCGTCGGACTGGCCTTGAGCTCGCTGTACCTGGGCGCATCGTTGTTGGCCAAGCAGCAAGTGGAGCGGGCCGCCGGAGAAGCCCTGGCCGCGCGCGGCCTGGAGCATGCGCCGCGTTTTTCCGTGCCAATGCCGTTCAACATACTGCTGTGGCGCGTGGTCGCGATGACACCGGAGGGATTCGTCGAAGGCGAGCGCTCCCTGGTGGCCGACCACGGGCCCATTCGCTTTCGCGATCACCCCTCGGACGTGGCCGCGCTGTCGCAGGTGCAGTCGTTTTCCGCCGTGCAGCGATTGCTGTGGTTCAACCGTGGCTTCATGAAGGCGCAGGCGCACGACGACCGGCTGGTGCTGTCGGACCTGCGGATGGGCGCGGAGCCCGATTACAGCTTCCGTTTCGCGGTGGCGAAGCGTGAAGGGGACAAGTGGCGCGAGATTGCGCCGCAGCAGCTGCAATGGCCGTGGGAGGCGGGGCGTCGCCTCGGCGCGATGTGGCAGCGCATCTGGCATGCCCCCGAGGACGCAACTACGGCAAACGCGCAGACGCCGCCACCGGGGACGGACGCGACGACGCATTGAGGGTGGGATCGGCAAGGCGAGCGTGAGAGTGGCAACGGCCGCTGGCAGGGCCGCGTGGCGTGCATCACGCGGCCCCTCAGACCGTGGTTGACCTGTTCACCCTGACACCTTGGCTGGTCGGAAGAGAGGAACGGTACGGGACGTTCCGCTCGCGTATCACGAGCCGGATGCGCCCCGGCCGGCGTTACAGCGCGTTGCGATTCGACAGCTGCTTGCGATCAAGCTGCACGATGTACTCGTTGCCCTGCGTATCACGCAGTGCCACGGCTTCACCTTCCATCAGACGCTGGTAGTTCTCCTTGCCGATCGCGGTGACGAACTTCTGCAGCGAGCGGTCGTACGTGTACGGATACTCGGCGAATGCGGTGCGGTTGCCGAGGATCATCTGCACCTTGCGTTCGGTCAGCCCGGTAACCTTCGACAGGTCGCCTACCGGATCTTCGGCGGCCCATGCCGGGGCCGATACCGCCATTGCCAACGCGATGAATGCAATCTTGGCTTTCATGAGTGGCCTCCTGGTCCGCCGGAGCGCTGCGGTGGAACCGCAGAGGGGACGCCCCGACGGTGTCAGCGTCCATCATGCGAAGGCGAATTACATCGGCCGAAGGGGAGTGTTACTTTCGGCCTGCACCGTTCGTCGTCAGCGCGATGCGTGCACATGAAGATGAAGGTTTCATGCGAAAGCGAACGTGTATTGCGCCTTCACCTTCCTCACGGGAATCGCGCACGCATGGCTCAATACACTACGGCGCGAGCCTGCACGAAGGCATAGAAGAACACCGCGTTCGGATCGTTCTGCACCTGATGCAGTTCGCGACGCATGCCCTCCACCACGTCCGGCGTGACCTTCCCGGCGGCGATCAGTTGCTCGGCCGCCGACAGCAGAAGTTCCTCCCAGAAAGCGATCATGGTCTTGCGGCGCGCAGGTTCGCGGTTGTCGAAGTAGAAGGTCTTCACCTGCGTGGTCACGTCACGGAAACCGCCGGCCAGCAGCAGGTTGCCCAGCTTGGCGCCAACGAACGGATCGCCGCCGCTGTCGTACTGGAAATCGTTGAAGGCCATCCAGTAGCGCCACACGTTGGGCGAGTACGGATCGAGCAGGAAGGAGGAGTTCATCACCTCGGTGATGTACACCGGCGATCCCGGCGCCAGTACGCGGCGCACCTCGTTGAGCACACGCGAGGGCGAAGGCACGTGTTCCAGCACCCAGCACAGGAACGCGCCGTCGAAACTGCGCGGCTCGAAGGGCAGGTTGGTGGCGTCGGCGCGGTGGAGCTCGTAGCGGCCCTCGATCCACGGCATCGCGCCGAGATTCGCGCGAGCGGCGGCGAGTTGCGCTTCGTTGAGGTCGACGCAGGTCACCTGCAGGTCCGGGAACCGGCGCAGCAGGATTTCCGTCTGCGCACCGACGCCGCTGCCGACCTCCAGCAGGCGTCGTGCGCCGCTGTAGTCGATGTCGTGGAAGATCGTCGATTCGGCGAGTCTGGCCTGCTTCACCAGGCGTGCCTGTTCGGTCGCCGAGAAGCCGTGCAGGTAGGGGAAGTCGGAGCAGGACGACGAATTGGAGGACATGGCGGCACCTGAACGGCATCGGATGCCGGAATGCTCGCATGGGGGAGGTTAAACGGGACGCAAAGTGCATGAACTTCGCCGCCGTGCCCGTCCGATGGCAGTCATTCGCTCGAAGGCGGGGATCCAAGTGTCCGAACCGATTCCGTCGTCCGCAAAAGTTCATACGCGGAAACATGGGCTCCCGTCTTCGCGGGAATGACGGCTTGAAACCTTACGCGGCGACGCCCAGCGGCTGCACACCCGCGATCAGCGCATCGAAGTAATCGCGGGTCAACTGCGACTGTGCTTCCGCCGTCTCCGCACGATTCACCACGGCGCGGAACGCGGCATTCTCCGGGCGGTCCTTGGCGTACCAGCCCAGGTGCTTGCGCGCGATGCGCAAGCCGGACACCTCGCCGTAGAACGCGTGCAGGTGCGCCAGGTGGCCGAGCAGCACGTCGCGCACTTCCGCAAGCGTGGGTTCGGCCAGTGTTTCACCGTGTTCGAGGTAGTGCGCGATCTCGCGGAAGATCCACGGCCGTCCCTGCGCCGCGCGTCCGATCAGCACCGCGTCGCAGCCGGTGTAGGCGAGCACTTGCGCGGCCTTGTGCGGGGAGTCGATGTCGCCGTTGGCGAAGACGGGAATCGTCAGCGCGGCCTTCACCTCGGCGATGGTGTCGTACTCGGCCATGCCGGTGTACTGCTGGTCGCGCGTGCGGCCATGCACGGCCAATGCGGCGATGCCGGCGTTCTGCGCGATGCGCGCGATCTGCAACGCGTTGCGCTGGTCGGCGGCCCAGCCGGTGCGGATCTTCAACGTCACCGGCACGTCCACGGCGTTCACGACGGCCTCGAGGATGCGCGCCACCAGCTCCGGTTCGCGCATCAGCGCCGAGCCCGCCCAGGCATTGCAGACCTTCTTCGCCGGGCAGCCCATGTTGATGTCGACGATCTGCGCGCCGTGATCGACGTTGTAGCGAGCGGCCTCGGCCATCACCTCCGGCACCGTGCCGGCGATCTGCACGCTGATCGGCGCCGGTTCGCCGTCGTGGTCCATGCGGTGGCGCGACTTGGCGGTCTTCCAGAAGCGCGGGTCGGACGTGGTCATCTCGGACACGCACAGCCCCGCGCCCATCTGCTTGCACAGGATGCGGAACGGTTTGTCGGTCACGCCCGCCATCGGCGCGAGCACGACGCGCGGGGCGACCTCGTGGGGACCGATGCGGAAGGAGAGGGCGGACATGCCGCCATTGTAGCGGCCGGCCGTGCGGGCCCGGCGGGTCAGCGTTTCCCGCGGCGGCGGCGCCAGAACAGGAAACCCGTGACCAGCAGGAACATCGGCAACAGGCCGATGAACGCGGTCGCCCACTTCATCGCCGACCCGCCGACGGCGCCGACGTGCAGCGGATAGAACGCCTGGCTCATGCGCATGCCGAGCTTGTGCGTGGTCGCATCGAAGGACTGTACGACGCGGCCGTCGCGCGACAGCGACACCGTGCTGCGCCCGACGGGATGCCACTCACCGTTCGCCTGTGCGCGGAACGAGACCACGCCTTCGTCGGGATCCGGCACCGAGACGCGCGCCAGTCGGGCATCGGGAAGCACGGCGCGTGCCTGTGCGATCGCCTTGGTCCAGTCGATCGGCGCGGTGTTCGCAGGCAGCTCGGGCTCCTTCACGTTCTTGCCGCCGAACGTGGCGGTGAGCGCTTTCTGGAACGCCTTCGAGTACACCATGCCCACGCCGGTCACCGTCGCCAGCAGGAGCAGTGGAAGCAGGATCACGCCGCTGCTGCGGTGCCACGTCAGCCAGCGTCGAACGGGCGGGCCGGCATGCATCTTCAACTGCGCCAGGTAGCGCCCGCCTTTCGGCCACCACAGGTAGAGGCCGATCAGGATCATCGCCAGCGAGATCACGCCGATGACACCCCACACTTCGCGACCGGTCTTGCCGCCCAGCAGATCGACGTGCCACTCGTGCAGCCACAGCAGCACGTCGTCGTGATGGCTGCGGTAGAGCAGCAGCGCGCCGTCTTCCGGCGCGAAGTACTGGCGGTGTCCGTCCTGGAAATACGCCTGCCAGACCGGCAACTCCTCGCGCGGAAGGTCGAGCGAGCGCATGCCTTCCGGCGCCCAGCGTTCGATGAGTTGCGCCAGCACGCGGCCGTCGGCGACGGGTGCGTGCTGGGCGAGCTGGGGATGTTGCAGCTTCAGCAGGTCGACATGGAACACCAGTACCGTGCCCGCAAGCGAGGCGAGCGCGAACACCAGGCCCGCGGTGAGCCCGGCCCACAGGTGCAGCCGCGACAGCACCGCACGCACGCGCCGCCTGGGCGGCGCGGACGTGGCGGGACGGGTCACGGCGGTGTCCATGGCGTCCGATTAGAACCGATGCGCCCAGCCCACCGTGAGCACGCGGCCGCGACCGGCGGTGTAGGTGTCCAGTCGCTGCGTGGCGAGGTTGCGCTGGTAGGTCGTCTGCGAGTTGTAGGTGATGTACTGCTCGCCGAACAGGTTCTCGATGCCGACGTTCAACGCGCCGACCGGCAACTGGAAGCGCGCCTGCAGATCGACCGTGGTGTAGCCCTCGAAGTCGTCCGGCAGCGTCTGGCCGCGAAGGTCGAAGTCGCGGTCGAACGCATGGCTGGCCTGAAGGCGGGTGGACATCGCCGGCGTCCAGGTCTGTTCCCAGAACATCGTCGTCCGGTCGGGGCTCACGTTGATGCCGGGCAGGTCGCTGTCGACGCGGTCGTCGCCGTTGCTGTCGTAGCGGCCGTCGGTCTGCGCGTAGGCCAGGCCCACGCGCGTGGCGTCGGTGAAGCGGTAGGCGACGCTGCCTTCGAAGCCTTCGATCTCCGTGCGCTCGCGCACGACGTTATAGGTCTGCGTGGCATTGTCGAACGCCAGGCGCGAACCCAGGTCGGAGTCCGACCGGTACACGGCCAGGTGCGCCAGCCAGCGACCGTCGTCGTAATCCAGGCCGATTTCCTGGTTGTCGGCGATGACCGGCTGCAGGTCGACCAAGTTGTCCACGCGCTGGTTCGGCTGTGTGATGGCACGCAGCACGCGGCCGATGTCGGCGACGGTGTAACCCTCCGAGTACGAGGCGTAAAGCTTCAGCGTATCGGTCGCTTCCCAGACGGCGCCCACGTTCGGCAGGGTCTCGCTGGTTTCCGGCGAGCCGCCGGTGACGAAATAGCGGCGGCCGTGGATGCCGGGCGTCAGGCGCTGGTCGGGAATGGTGTAGTAATCGTCCACTTCGAGCTTGCCGCGTTCGTGGCGCAGACCGCCGGCGAGCATCACCGAATCGGTGAGCCACCACTCCAGCTGCACGAACGGCGACCACGACTCGTACTTGGTTTCCGGAACCCAGTCGATGCCGGCGACGACCAGCTCCTGCGAGGTGGTGTCACGGCCCACGTCCAGGCCGACGGTGGCGCGCAGGCGCAACCCGAACAGGTCGCCGCGCGACCAGCTGAACTTGCCGCCGAGCTTCTCGGAGAGGTTCTGCGACTGATCGAACCAGTCCGGATCGCGGCCGTCACCCCAGAAGTCGCCCCAGTAACTCCCGCCGTACAGGGCTTCGAAATCCACCCAGTACAGCTGCGCCTGCAGGTAGCCGCCGGCGAGGGACTTGTCGGTGTAGTCCAGCGAGACGGACGTGGAACGGTTGCGCGGACCTTCGCCCTCGCTGCCGCCGCGCGCCGACGTCGAAGGCACGCACGGAACCCGCGGGCCGGTGGGGCAGATCACGGCGTTGACGGAGTGGTAGTTGTTGTCGCCCTGCAGGTCGTAGCGGTTGGCACTGAGCTGCAGGCGATGCTCGTCGTCGAAGTTCCATCCGGCCTTGGCGAAGAGGTTGTAGCTCTCCGAGTCCATCAGGTCGCCCTGCACGTCGTTCACGGCGATGGAGCGCCCGTCGCCGTCGTAGTACAGGCCTTCGCTGGCGTAGGACGCGCCACCGACGAAGTCGAACGCGCCGCGGCGCGTGCCCAGCAGGTACGAGGCGCGGTAGCCCGTGCTGTCGCTTTCGTGCGGCAGCGCGGTGCTGGCGGCGACGGAGACGTCCTGGAACGTCTCGCCGTCCTGGCGTGGCGCGCGCTTGGTGATGATGTTGATGATGCCGCCCGAAGCGCCCAGGCCCTGCAGCGCGTTGGCGCCGTGGATGACCTCGATGCGCTCGATCATCGACGGATCGATGGTGTGGCCATCGCGGCCGCCCTCGCGCAGCGGCGTGGATTGTGGCACGCCGTCGACCAGGTACAGCGGCTTGCGGCCGCGCAGCGTCTCGCCGCTGTTGGTCAGCTTCTGGCGCGACGGTGCGAACGACGGGATCAGGTTGGCCAGCACCTGCGAGATGTCCTGCGTCAGTGCGAGCTGTTGTTGCAGCTGCGCCTGGTCGATCACGGTGATCGTATTGGGCAGCGCGGCCTCGGAATCGGGGATTCGGCTGGTGCTGGCGGAGACGGTGACGCGATCGATGTCGGTGGCCTCATCGGCGGCGTGGGCAACGGGCGCGACAAGGGCAGCCAGCAGCGCGCTGGCGAGAAGGTGGCGACGGGGCATGGGGCGTGGGAGCGATGGATTCAGCGCCCCATGTTAATGCGAATCATTCGTGTTTGATAGCCTGCCCCTCCGGGGGCGGCTTTCCAGCCTTATTCCGACGCGGGCAATCGCGCGGAATTCAGCCGAAGCGCGCCCGCACGTCCGCATCGCGGGGCATGGATGCGGCGGCGCCTGCGCGTTCGGTCGAGAGCGCGGCGTAGCGGTTGGCGTAGTGCAGGTGGTCCGCGAATGCAGCGTCCGGATGGCGCGCCCACGATGCCGACAGGGCGCCGTTGAATGCGTCACCGGCGCCAGTGGTGTCGAGCGGTTGCACCTTGGCGGCGGCGACGCGGTAGTGCGATTGCGCATCGCGGTGCATTGCGGTGTCGGCGTGGGAAACGAAACAGCCTGCCGCGCCCAGCGTCACCACGACGGTGCCGTGCGGCAGCAGGCGGCGGCACCAGCCGTGCAGGGTTTCGTCGTCCTGCGAAGCAAGCGTGGTCGCATCCACGCGCTCGCCGGCATGGCGCAGCAACTGCGCGCAGAATTCGGTTTCGTTCGGCGTTACCACATCCGCCAGTGCGAGCAGCGACGCCGGGACATCCGCGTCGGCCGGCGCCGGATTGAGCACCGTGCGCGCGCCGGCCGCGCGCGCAGCGCGGAACGCGGCTTCGATCGCGTGCAGCGGGGACTCCAGCTGTGCCAGCAGGACCTGCGCGCCGGCGATTCGATTTCGTTGTTCTTCAACGAACGCCACCGAAAGCTCCGCGTTTGCGCCCGGGCCGATCACGATGGAGTTTCGCCCGGCGCCATCGACATAGATTCCGGCGGTGCCGGTGGGTGCCTCGCTGTTGTGCGCCCGCAGGTCCAGACCGTCGGCCTGTGCGAGCGCGCGGGCGAGCTGGCCGCCGAGGTCGTCGCCGAGCGCGCACACGAACGTCGTCGCCGCGCCCGCGCGCACCGCCGCGGTGGCCTGGTTGAAGCCCTTGCCGCCGGGGCCGGTGTGGTAGTGGCCGCTGAGCGTTTCGCCCGGCCGCGGCAGCGCCGCGACCGTCCACACGTGGTCGACGTTGAACGAACCTACGACGACGACTATGGCGCCGTGATTCGCGATTCGGGATTCGGGATTCGCAGGAGCAGGTGTCATCGCTTCATCTGTCGATAGTGGCGGCCGACCCGGATTTCGCTTTGCGAATCACGAATCCCTAATCCCGAATCCCGGCTTTCAGCTACCGAACCAGGTCAGCACGCCGGCGATCGTCGCGGTCATGAACGTCGCGATCGAACCGCCCAGCACTGCGCGCAAGCCGAAGCG
Organism: Lysobacter sp. MMG2; assembly: GCF_016735495.2. Classification (GTDB taxonomy): domain Bacteria; phylum Pseudomonadota; class Gammaproteobacteria; order Xanthomonadales; family Xanthomonadaceae; genus Lysobacter_J. The sequence goes on along the minus strand of NZ_JAERQY020000002.1, from coordinate 667,811 downwards.
CGCCAGGTCCTGGCGACGCTCCGGCGCGAGTCCGCCGATGCCGCCGATCTGGATCGCGATCGAGCTGAAGTTGGCGAAGCCGCACAGCGCGTAGGTGGCGATGAGTCGACCCTGGTCGGTCAGCGTGACGCCGGCGACCTTGCCGTTGACGATGTCGGCCAGTTGCAGGTACGCCACGAACTCATTGATGACGACCTTCTGGCCGATCAGGCTGCCCACGGTGGACGCGTCCTGCCACGGCGTGCCGATCACCCAGGCCAGCGGCGCGAGCACATAGCCGAAGATCGTCGCCAGGTCGAACGGCTTGCCGATCGCGGCGGAGATGCCGGTGACGTCGCCGATCCAGGTCAGCGGCCAGTTGACCAGCGCGATCAGCGCGATGAAGGCCAGCAGCATCGCACCGATGTTCAGCGCCAGGCGCAGGCCGTCGCCGGCACCGGCCGCGGCGGCGTCGATGATGTTGGCGGTGTTCTTCTCCACTTCCATCTTCACCGTGCCGCGCGTCAGCGGTTCGCCGGTTTCGGGCACGAGGATCTTGGCGATGACCAGCGTCGCGGGTGCGGCCATGATCGAGGCCGCCAGCAGGTGCTTGGCGTAGAACGCCTGCTGCTCCGGATCGCCACCGCCCAGCATGCCCACGTACGCGGCGAGCACGCCGCCGGCGATGTGCGCCATGCCGCCGATCATCATCGTGATCAGCTCCGACTCGGTCATCTTCGGGATGTACGGACGCACCGTCAGCGGCGCCTCGGTCTGGCCGATGAAGACGCTGGCGCAGACGCTGGTGGTTTCCGCACCGGACACGCGCATCACCTTGGTGATCACCCACGCCATGCCGCGCACGACCGCCTGCATCACGCCCAGGTGGTAGAGCACGCCCATCAGCGCGGCGAAGAAGATGATTGTCGGCAGCACCTGGAAGGCGAAGATGAAGCCGTAGGTGTTCACGTCCATCAGGCTGCCGAAGATGAACTTCGAGCCTTCGCCGACGAAGCTGAGCACCTTCACGAAGCCGTGGCCGATGGCGTCGAAGACATCCTTGCCGCCCGGCACCAGCAGCACGAGCGCCGCGAAGGCGACCTGCAGGCTCACGCCGGTGACGACGAGCTTCCAGTCCACGCGACGCTTGTTGTTCGAGAACAGCCACGCGATGCCGATGAGCACCGCAAGACCAAACAGGCCAAAGGCCACCCGGGTAATGGCTTCCACTCAGTTCTCCCCATGCAACCGGCGGCCGGCAGCGAGTCGTTGTCGTTCAGGAATGATGCGGCCCTGAGCCCTCGAGGGGGGCGGGTCATGGCTGCGGCGGCGCGTAGTTTACGACGCCGCCGGGACCGCGGGCGGTGGGCCGTGCCAGAGGGGCTCGCCCGCTTCGGGGGTACGAAAACAGCGCGATGCGCGGTCAGGTATCCCGCGCCACGACCCGGTTTCGGCCCTGCAGCTTGGCCTGCTGGAGGCGGCCGTCGGCCCGGCGCAACAGACGCGAGAGGTCCGAGCCCTCGTGCGGGAAGCCGGCCAGGCCGGCGCTGAAGCTCAGTGCCACATTGTCCGCTCCGCGCTCGGGCTCGAACGGCCGCTCGCCCAGGGCGCGGCGGATCGCGTCCACGCGCTCCCAGGCCGTCCCGATCGGCTTGCGCAGCAGCAGGACGAACTCCTCGCCGCCGATGCGCACCAGCCATTCGCCCGGCTCGGCCAGCTCGCGCAGCACGGCGACGACGTGGCGCAGGGCGCGGTCGCCGGCGTGGTGGCCGTGGGCGTCGTTGATACGCTTGAAATGGTCCAGGTCGATCAACGCCAGGGTCAGGCTGTCGCCGTCGTGGCGCACGCTGTCGAACAGGCGCGGCACGCGGTACATCAGCCACGTGCGGTTGGGCAGGCGGGTCAGACCGTCGGTGCCGGACATCTCCACCAGCCGCTGCATCCGGTAGACGACCATCGCCGTGATCAGGGTGAAGATCACCAGCAGCAGCATGCGCTGCAACTGGCTGGCCACGGTGATCGCGCCGTAGTCGCTGGAAATGAGCTGCTCCGGGGAACTGGCCGAAGCGAACACCCACAGCACCAGCAGGCTGTACTGGCCGATCGCCAGCGCGCCGGCGAACAGGGCGATGCGGCCGTCGCTGCGCGGCGCGGTCAGCACGATCGCCACCACGTAGCCGCACCAGGCGGTGAGGTTGTTCACGCCGGCGGGCAGGTGGTCGGAGGCGAGCAGAAGCAGCAGCACCGTCGTGGCGGTGACGTCGAACGCCGACGACGCGAACGGCAGCCAGCGGAACAACCGCCGCCGCCGCGCCAGCGCCAGCCACAGGTGGGCGAAGATGTTGATCACGATCGCGCCGCCCAGGCCGACCATGGTGTCCTTCACGCTGCCGCCGCCGAGCGCGTTTGCCACCGGCAGGACCAGCAGCATCGCGGCGATGACCACGCGCAGGCGCGCGACCATCAGCTCGCCGCCGGCGCCGATCTCGAGCATGATTTCGTCCGGCCTCGCCAATAGCGCGGCGATGACATCGCGGACCCTTCCGCCGGTTCCGAGCATCCACTCCCCCGATCGCGTGGCCCTAGCGGTGCCGCGCCGAGCATAGCGCGGCACCGTGGCGTGGCGCAGGCCGGATGTCAGGCGATGCCGCGGAATGCGGCCCACGCCGCCAGGGCGAGGAACACCACCGCCGCCGTGTAGCGCGCCGCCTTCAACGGCAGGCGGTCGGCCAGCTTGCTGCCCAGCAGCACCACCGGCACGTTAGCCAGCAGCATGCCGACCGTCGTGCCGACCACCACTTCCCACAGGGGCTGGTACTTCGCGGCCAGCAGAACGGTGGCGACCTGGGTCTTGTCGCCGATCTCAGCCAGGAAGAAGGCGAACGTCGTCGCCACGAATGCGCCGCGCGCGGGCAGCGATTCCTCGCCCTCGTCCAGCTTGTCCGGCTTGAGCGTCCACAGCGCCACGGCGAAGAAGCTGATGGCGACCACCCAGCGCAGCACCTCCGGCGTCAGCCATTGCGCCACCAGCGTGCCAAACCAGCCGGCCAGCGCGTGATTGAGCAGGGTCGCCACGAGAATCCCCGCGATGATCGGCAGCGGCTTGCGGAAGCGAGCGGCAAGCAGCAAGGCGAGGAGCTGGGTTTTGTCGCCGATTTCGGCGAGCGCGACGGTGCCCGCCGAAATGGCGGCCGACATGAGCGGAAAGTGATCCATGGGGACTCCGAGGTCGGGCTTTCGCGTGGACGCGAAAGGCAGCCGTCACGCGGCCCGACCCGGCTTTCGCCAGTTGCTCGCATGACGCCTGCCTTCGGTCTTGCCCGTGGTCGCTCGCCGCGCGTCGGAACGCCGGCTGGCTGCCGCTCCTGCGCCATGGCCGGTGGGCCAAGTGTGTTGACGCAGATCCCCGCGAGGCCGGCGGGCCGGATCGCGGATGGGCTACTCCCCGGAGGAGGAAGTGCGCGCATTGTACCGACCGGAAGGCCACGGGGGCAGGGCTAAACTGAACCGGACTGTCCTTCCGGAGTTCCCCCATGCAATACCGCCGCCTCGGCTCGTCCGGCCTGCAGCTGTCGGCCCTTTCCTTCGGTGCCTGGCTGACCTTCGGCGCCCAGATCGGGCGCTCCACCGCGCGTGAACTCATCGCCGCGGCCTGGGACAACGGCATCAACTTCTTCGACAACGCCGAGACCTACGCCAACGGCGAGGCCGAGAAGGTGATGGGCGACGTGATCGCCGACCTGCGCCTGCCGCGCGACGGCTTCTGCGTCTCCAGCAAGGTCTTCTTCGGTTCGGCCAACGAGCCCGGGCCGACCCAGCGCGGCCTCTCGCGCAAGCACGTGACCGATGCCTGCCACGCCGCGCTCAAGCGCCTGCGCGTGGAGTGCCTGGACCTCTATTACTGCCACCGCCCCGATCCCGATACGCCGATCGAAGAGACCGTGGGCGCGATGGACGTGCTGATCCGCCAGGGCAAGGTCCTGTATTGGGGCACTTCGGAATGGACGGCGGCGCAGATCCGCGAGGCGCACAAGATCGCCCGCGCCAACCACTGGTATGCGCCGACGATGGAGCAGCCGCAGTACAACCTGCTGCACCGCGAGCGTGTCGAGCTGGAGTACGCGCCCCTCTACGCCGAGTACGGCCTGGGCACGACGATCTGGTCGCCGCTGGCCTCGGGCCTGCTGACCGGCAAGTACAACGCAGGCGTACCGACGGAGGCGCGTCTGGGGCGCGAAGGCCTGGGCTGGTTGCAGCGCACGGTGCTGGGAGGCGAGGGCGAGCGCGTGGAACGTGCACGGCGCTTCGTCGCGATCGCGCAGGAGCTCGGCCTCGCGCCGGCGCCGTTGGCGATCGCCTGGTGCCTGCGCAATCCGCATGTTTCCAGCGTGATCCTCGGGGCCAGCCGACCGGAACAGCTGATCCAGAACCTGGAGGCGCTGGAACTGGCCGATCGTTTGTCGGAAGGCGACTGGCAGCGGGTGGAGGCCGCGACCGGGTGAAACAAAATCGCGGCCGGGTCTGTTGACTCATAAATGAGAATCATTATCATCATCGGCGAGCCCTGAACGAGCCACGCCCATGTCGATGCGTCCCACGCTGCTGCAGCTCAAGCCCCGTACCGAACGCCTGACGCCGCCCATCGCCGCGGTCGCGCCGGGTGCGCCCGTCGCGTTGCCGTTGGCCAGCGGCCTCGTCGAAAGCGATGACCTGCTGCGGGGCGGTCGCGAAGTGCTGATCCGCCACGGCGGCGAGGTCTACCGCCTGCGCCATACGCGCAACGACAAGCTGATCCTCACCAAGTAATCCTTCCCTGATCGACGGCGGCCGTTCTCTCCCGGCCGCCTCGGTCGACCTCCATGGCGCGGCGATCTTGGGGAAGGTCGCCGCGCACGGCCGCATCCGGCGGCCGCACTCTCAACTTCACGAAGGCAAGCCCGCCCGCCGGCAACGGCTGCCAGCCGCCTCGGAAACCACTCCGAGCACGCGCATGCACCCTGTCCGCAACACCCTGGCACTGGCCCTCCTGCTTGCCATTCCCGCCGTCGCGTCCGCCGCCGATGCCACGCCCGACGGCAGCGATCCATCGCTGGTCACCGCTGCCGCGGCGGCCGCCGCCGCGAACGAATTCGACCGCATCGTCGTCACCGCCACGCTGACCGAGCGCGCGCTGGACGACGTCCCGAACGTAGTCACCGCGATCAATCGCGACGAAATGGACCGCCACCTGGTCCGCGACCTGCGCGACCTGTTCCGCTACGAGCCCGGCATCACCGTCTCCGGCGGTTCGGGCCGCTTCGGCGGGCTGGGCGACATCCGCATCCGCGGCCTGGGCGGCAATCGCGTGCGTATCGAAACCGACGGCATTTCGGTGCCGGACGCGTTCTCGATCGGCAGCTTCTCCAACGCCAACCGCAACTTCGTCGACCTGGACACGCTCAAGGCGGTCGAAGTCGTGCGCGGGCCGGGCAGTGCGCTGTACGGCTCCGACGCTCTGGGCGGCGTCGTCTCCTTCGTGACCAAGGATCCGTCGGACTACCTGGCGGACGGCAAGGACGCCTACTTCGGTCTGAAGCTGGGCTACTTCGGCGAAGACAACGGGCTGTTCGGCGGTGCGACGGCGGCCTTCGGCGGCGATCGCTGGTCGGGTCTGGTCGCGGTCGGCCATCACCAAGGCCAGGAGCGCGAGAACATGGGCGAGAACCGCAGCCGCGGTACCACGCGCACCGCGCCCAATCCGCAGGATTACGACGGCCGCAGCCTGCTCACCAAGCTGGTGTTCGCGCCGAGCGAGAACCAGCGCCTCAAGCTCACCGTCGAAGGCAACGAAGACAACGTCGACACCGACGTGCTCAACGCGCTGGGCGACTCCGCGACGATCCCGGGCACGCCGCCGTCGGTGCGCGTGACCTCGCAGACCGGCGACGACAAGCAGACGCGTGCCCGCGTCGCGTTCGCGCACGAAGTCGATGCGCTCGACGCGGGCATCGCCGATTCCCTGCAATGGCAGATCTACCGCCAGGACAGCGAGACCACGCAGCGCACCCGCGAGGAACGCGCCACGCTGCGGGCCGGCGTCGCGATCAACCCGGTGCTGCGCGAGCGCGAGTTCAACTTCGACCAACGCCTGACCGGCCTGGACGCGGTGTTGCACAAGGCGGTCGAGACCGGCACGGTGGACCACGAATTCACCTACGGCGTCGAGCTGACCCGCACCGAGTTCAAGCAGAAGCGCGATGGCCGCGCGACCAACCTGCTCACCGGCACCGTCACCAACGTGATCTCGCCCGACACCTTCCCGGTGCGCGACTTCCCGGTGAGCGACACCACGCAGGCGGCGCTGTTCGTGCAGGATGAAATGTCCTTCGCCGACGGCGCGTTCCGCCTGATTCCGGCCGTGCGCGTGGACTATTACAAGCTGGAGCCGAAGATCGACACGATCTTCGCGCAGGACAACCCGGGCGTGCAGGTCGCCGACCTGAGCGAAACCAGCGTGTCGCCCAAGCTCGGCGCAGTGTGGCATTTCAGCCAGGACTGGTCGCTGTTCGGCGGCTACCAGCATGGTTTCCGCGCGCCGCCTTATAGCGACGTCAACCTGGGCTTCACCAACCTGCAGTTCGGCTACACGGCGATTCCGAATCCGGACCTCAAGCCGGAAAAGAGCAATGGCGTCGAACTGGGCCTGCGCTTCTCCAACGACGCCGTGTACGCGGAAGTGTCGGGCTACTACAACCGCTACGACGATTTCATCGAGTCGTCCGTGCAGGTGAGCGCGCCGCCGCAGACGCCGCTGATCGTGTTTCAGTCGCAGAACATCGAGGACGCGGAGATCTACGGCATCGAAGCGCGCGCCGGCGTGGACCTGGGTGCGTTCAGCGATGCACTGGCCGGCTGGTCGATCCGCGGCGCCGCCGCGTGGTCGAAGGGCGAGGACCGCACGACGAACGATCCACTGCCGTCGATCGACCCGCTGCGTGCGACGCTGGGCTTGGCCTACGACGCCGAAGTTTGGGGCGTCGAACTCGCCGGTCGCTTCGCCGGACGCAAGGACGAACTGCCGGCGGCGAACCAGTTCGAGATCCCGGGCTACGGCGTGTTCGACCTGCTCGCGCACTGGAATTTCGCGCCGGGCGCGGTGTTCAACGCGGGCGTCTTCAACCTCGCCGACCGCAAGTACTGGGACGCGGGCGACGTGCCGAACGGCACGCTCGCGTCGAGCGCCGTACTTGATCGCTACACCAGCCCGGGCCGCAACGTCGGCGTCAGCCTGGCGGTGAGCTGGTGAAGCTCCCGTCGGTCCTCTCTATCCATTTCTTCCGTGACATCGAGCCAGCCATGAACCTTCGCACGCTCGCCCTTCCGTTGGGCTTCCTCGCCGCCGTCGTCTCGCCGGCGTCCTTCGCCGATACCACGCGTGACCACGCGTCCATCCTCGCCATGCAGGGTGAATACATCGTCGATTTCGCCTTCGACGAAACCGTCCTGCTGGTGCCGGGCTACGAACGCCATCCGGCGATGCGCAGCGGCGGCAACGAGGTCGTGATCGTGGTGCAGGACTCGCCCGACAAGATCGTGTTGCAACACATCCTGGTGGACGGGAAGAGCGGCCACGTGACCAAGCACTGGCGCCAGGACTGGACGTATGAAGCGCCGACGCGCTTCGAGTTCAGCGCCGACCAGACCTGGCAGGTGCGGGCGATCCCGGCCGCGCTCTCGAAGGGCGCGTGGACGCAGTGCGTGTACGAGGTCAGCGACGCACCGCGCTACTGCGGCACGGGCAAATGGACCTACGACAACAACGTGCCGACCTGGACCAGCGACCTGAGCTGGCGCCCGCTGCCGCGTCGCGAGTACACGCAGCGCCACGACTACAACGCCATCAGCGCGGTCAATCGCCACACGCTGACGCCGGGCGGCTGGACGCACGAGCAGTTCAACACCAAGGTGCTGCGCAAGCCCGACGGCACGCAGGTGGAACTGGCGCGCGAGTTCGGCTTCAACGACTACCAGAAGACGACGGAAGTCGACTTCAAGCCCGCCTACACCTACTGGAACGCCACGAAGGATTTCTGGGCGAAGGTGCGCACGCGTTGGGATCGATTCCTCGCCCAGCCGCCGGGCGTGCACCTGAAGACCAAGATCGACGGCATGGCGATGATCATCCCGTTGTTCGAGCAGGCCGGCTCGCTCGAGAAGGGCAAGAAGGTGCGCGATGCGCAGATCGATGCGGTGTTCGACAAGTGGGTCGAGCGCGCGCCGGTCGAGGCGGCGGCGCAGCGTTGATTGAGCTGTAGGTTCCACCTGCCGCAGTCGCTCCCTCCCAAGCGTGCAGGGGAGGGATGAAGCGCGCCGCGCGGTGCCTTGCCACGTCGCCGCGCTGCCCGCATTCGTCCCAGCCCCTCTTCCGGCGACGGAGGAGGGGCTTTTTTACTTGCGCCAGTTCAGAACGATCGCACGACCACGACGGACGGCTCCGGAGGCTCCGGTGCCCGTGGCGCCGCAGGCGGCGACGGAGGCGTCATCGCCTGAGGCGGCTTCGGCGCGGTCGGCGGCGCGGGTAACGCGGGCACGGCCGGAACGGCAGGCGGCTTCGGCGCCGCGGGCGGGAGCGGCGGCACCGGTGGACGCGGGATGCGCAGCATCGCCGTCTTCGGCACCGTGATCTGCGTGGTGGCGCTCTTGCGGTCGCGCAGGTAAGTCACGCCGACGCGACTGTCGGCGGGCTTGCCGCGCAGCGCGGCCATGGCTTCGCGCGGCGAATTGACCGGCTTGTTGTCGATGCGCTGGATCACGTCGCCCGCTTGCAGTCCGGCCAGCTCCGGGCCGGTGCTCAACACCAGCACGCCGCGATCGGTGCCGAAGTAGCGGCCCAGCTGCGCGTCCACCGTCGCCAGGTTCAGGCCGTTCCAGCGGAAGGCTTCGGTGAGCGCGGGCAGGCGGCAGTCGTCGTCGCCCGGGTCGCAGTCCAGGCGGATGAGTTCGTTGCGCACCTGCGGGGCGACGATCGCCATCGGCCGGGCGAGCGGGTTGCCGTCGGCGTCGCGCGTGACCAGCAGGCGATCGCCGATCTGCGGTGTGGCGCGCGCGGTCGCGGCGCGGCCATCGCGCGTGTAGGCCAGCGCGATCGGCGATTTCACGTCCAGCGTGCGCAGTTGCGCGCGGGCCTGCTCCAGGCGTGCGTCGGCGTCCTTCTGGTCCAGGTTCTTGCCGTTGATGGCGGTGAGCACGTCGCCGCTTCGCAGTCCGGCCTTGGCGGCGGCGCTGTCCGGCGTGACGGCGGCGATGCGCACGCCGGCCTTCGGCTCGGGCGAGAGCACCACGCCCAGCACCGGCTGGCGCGCGAAGCGCTTTTCGAACTCACGCTCGAACTGCACGCGGTCGAACTTGATGTTCTCGCGCGAAAGTTCGGCATAGCGCTGCGCGGCGCGATTGAGTTCGGTGCGCGCGTTCTCCAGTTCGCGCGCCTTGTCGGCGTCGGATTTGCTGGTTTGCGCGCCGGCGCCCGCGCAGGCCAGGAGCAGTCCGATCGTTGCGGCCAGCAGCGTCGGTGTGGTGCGGATGGGAATCATGGGTTCGGTCCTGCGGGGTAAGTGGGGAGTCAGTCGACGCTGACCAGCGCGCCGTCGTAGCGCTCGCCGCTGGCGAAGAGCCAGCGCTGCGTGGTTTCGATGCCCGCCAGTTCGCGCATCGTCGCCACGCGCGCCTGCCACAGCGCAGCGCGATCGGCGTCGGCCAGACCGGGCTGCGAGAGCGAGGCATCGATGCGACCGATGCGGCGGTCGAACTCGACCGCCAGCGCCGCGCCGTTGGCCGATGCGACGCGGTCGTCGCGCGCCAGCGCCAGCAGCGTTTCGAGCTGCGCGGATTCGGACTGCAATGCGGCGATGCCGGCGCGCAGCTCGGCGGCTTGCGCGTCCGGTGCGGGGGAAGGCGGTGTCGTCGCGGCGATGCGTGGTGCGGTGTCCGGAGCGGCTGGCTTCGTCGAAGCGGCTGCGCCGTCGTCGCGCGACGGAGCCTGCGTGGGTTCGGTCGTCGTCGCCACGCGCGTCTCGGGTCGCTTCGACGTGGCGATGGGCGGGCGTGAAGTGTCCACCGGCGCGCGCTTGTGCGCGGCGATGGGCGCGTCGCCCGGCGCGACGGCGTCGTCGGAATGGCGCAGCGCCGGAACCAGCGCGATCGCGCCGATCGCAGCGGCGGCCAGCCACACCGGCCAATGCCTGCGGCGCTGCGTGTGCGCGACGGGCGCATCCAGCGCCTGCTGCAATCGCTGCCAGCCACCGTCCGGCGGCGTTTCCACCGGCAATGCGGCGAAGGCGCCGCTCCAGTCGGCGGGCGGGGTGGTGCGTTCGGTGTCAGGCATGGGCCTTCTCCGGTTCGAGCAGATCGCGCAGGCGGCGGCTGCCGCGCGCGAGTTGGGATTTCGAGAAGCTCGGCGTGCGCTGCATCAGCGCGGCGATCTCCTCGTGCGTGTAACCCTCGGCGTGGTACAGCCACAGCACGCTTCGGGTGGTGTCGGGCAGCCGTGCCAACGCGCGGCCCAGCGCGGCGGCATCGGCGGCCGCTGCGGGCAGTGGTGCCGGATCGACGACGAAGTCGTCGTCTTCCAGCGCGACGTCATGCACGTGGCGACGCTGGCTGCGCAGGCGCATCAACGCCTCGTTCACGGCGATCTGGCGGACCCAGCCCCAGAACGGGCTGGCGCCTTCGCCGTGGCCGCCGCGGAAATCGCCGATCCGGCCGAACACCTTGAGCATGGTTTCCTGCAGCACGTCCGCCGCCTCCTCGTGACCATCCGGCCCCTTGCCGCCGCCGAGCATGCGCAGCGCCAGGTTGAACACCGGGCGCTCGAAGCGGCGGTAGATCTGTTCGAATGCCGCCCGCTCGCCGGCCCGCACGCGCGCCAGCAGCGCCTCCGGGACATCGATGGCGAAGCTGCTGCGGGGCGCGTCGGTCGTTGGTGTCACGGGCGGAGACAAGGGCTCGGGGCCTGCGTTCGATGGCATGTCATTCCCAAGGATGCGGGGACCGGGAAAATCGTCGCAGCGGCCTGCTCAGGTCCCTGCGCCTATACTCGGGCCATCAGAAGGAGGGGATCATGAGCCTGAGTGCAGTACTGAGCGTCGTCCTGCTGTTCGCCGGTGTCGTCCTGGTGCTCAAGGCGGTCCGGATGGTGCCGCAGGGGTATGAATGGACGGTGGAGCGCTTCGGCCGCTACACCCACACCATGGACCCGGGGCTGCACTTCCTGATCCCGATCGTCTACGGCGTCGGCCGCAAGATCAACATGATGGAGCAGGTGATGGAGGTCCCCAGCCAGGACGTCATCACCAAGGACAACGCCGTGGTGAAGGTGGACGGCATCGTCTACTTCCAGGTGCTCGACGCGGCCAAGGCCGCCTACGAGGTCGCGCAGCTGGAGGTCGCCATCCTCAACCTGGTGATGACCAACATCCGCACCGCCATCGGTTCGCTGGACCTGGACGAATCGTTGTCCAAGCGCGACGAGATCAACGCCAAGGTGCTGGTGGCCGTGGACCAGGCCACGCATCCGTGGGGCCTGAAGGTCAACCGCATCGAGCTCAAGGACATCCAGCCGCCGCGCGACCTGGTGGATTCCATGGCGCGGCAGATGAAGGCCGAGCGCGAGAAGCGCGCCAACATCCTGGAGGCCGAGGGCCACCGGCAGGCGGAGATCCTGCGTGCCGAGGGCGAGAAGCAGGGAGCGATCCTCGCCGCCGAAGGCAAGCGCGAAGCCGCCTTCCGCGAGGCCGAGGCCCGCGAGCGTCTGGCCGAAGCCGAAGCCAAGGCGACGCAGCTGGTGTCGGATGCGATCGCCGCCGGCAACGTCAGCGCCATCAACTACTTCGTCGCGCAGAAGTACATCGAGGCGTTCAAGGCGCTGGCCGAGGCGCCGAACCAGAAGTTCGTGATGATGCCGATGGAGTCGGCGGGCGTGATCGGCTCGCTGGCCGGCATCGCCGAACTGGCGAAGGAAGCGATGGACCGCAAGCCTGTGATTGCCACGCCGCCGCCGTCGCCGCGGACGGGAGGCTGACCGATGCAGTGGGACTGGCAGACGGTGACCTGGGCGGTGGTGGCGCTGCTGCTGTTCGCCGCCGAAGCGATGGCGCCGGGAGCGTTCATGCTGTGGCTCGGCTTCGCCGCAGCGGCGGTGTTCGCGATCGTGCTGCTGGTGCCGGGCGTGCCGGTGCTGGCGCAAGTGACGGCGTTCGTAGTGCTCAGCTTCGTCTCCATCCAGGTGTACCGCACGTGGTTTCGCGGCCGGGAACCCCGCAGCGACCAGCCCAACTTGAACCGTCGCGCGCAGGCGCTGGTCGGACGCGTCGTGCCGCTGGAGCTGGCCATCGTCAACGGTCACGGTCGCGTGCAGATCGCCGATGCGTACTGGGACGTGAGCGGCCCGGAACTTCCCGCCGGTACCGTCGTGCGCATCATCGCCACGCGCGGCATGACGCTCATGGTCGAGCCCGCGCAGTGATGCGCCTGTACACCGCGTGCCTGCTGCTGGCCGGCCTGTGCGCCGGTGGCGGTACATGGGCAGGCGGGCATCCGATGATGATCGGCAAGGTGGTGCCGCCCTATCCGGAAGGGTACCGATCCAACACCGGCAGCTGCGTGGGCACGGGCACCGGCATCGACCAGCTCTGCACGCGCAGCATCGTCACCCTGGACGATGCCGAAGACCGCACGGTGCAGCTGCTTGCCGCGCAGTTCGTCGACCGGGTGGGCGACGAGCCGCGCTGGCGCATCACCGACGCCCTGCCGTACCCCGCGCTGCGCCGCGATGAACTGGTCGCCATCGCTACCTGCCAGCGCGACGGCGTGGACGACACCAGCGTGGTCGCGATCATCGACACCGGCGCGGCGGGTGCCTCCGAACTGGACATGCTCCCGGCCGCGCGCTGGGCGATGCGGCTGGACCGCGCCTCGGGCAAGTTCCTGCGTGTGCAGCCCTCGCGCGTGCGCTGCTACAACGAAGGCTCCAGCGAGTAGCGCCGCGTCCATGCGCCGGCGTAGGTGAATGCGGGAAAGCCCCGCGCCGGCCGTTCTGGGATAATCGCGGGCTCGCTCCCGCACACAGGTTCCCAGCGCCATGACCCAGAAGACGATCCTCAACCAGACCCACCGCGACCTCGGCGCCAAGATGGTCGACTTCGGTGGCTGGGACATGCCGATCCATTACGGCTCGCAGATCGAGGAACACCACCAGGTGCGCCGCGACGCGGGCATGTTCGACGTCAGCCACATGACCGTGGTCGACCTGCGCGGCGCGAAGGTGCGCGACTTCCTGCGTCGTCTGGTCGCCAATTCGGTGGACAAGCTCAAGGTGCCGGGCAAGGCGCTGTACACCTGCATGCTCAACCCGCAGGGCGGCGTGATCGACGACCTCATCATCTATTACCGCGCGGAGGACTTCTTCCGCCTGGTCGTCAACGCCGCCACCCGCGACAAGGACCTGGCGTGGATCACCGAGCAGGCCGAGGCGTTCGACGTGAAGGTCACCGAGCGCCCCGACTTCGGCATGATCGCGGTGCAGGGCCCCAGCGCGCGCGAGAAGGTGCTCGGCCTGCTGCGCGAAGAGGACCGCGCTGCGGTCGGCAAGCTCGGCAAGTTCGTCGCCGCCGAGGCGAAGACGACGGGCGGCATCGACGTGTTCGTCGCACGCACCGGCTATACGGGCGAGGACGGTTTCGAAGTGGTCGTGCCCGAAGCGCAGACCGTCGCTTTCTGGAACGCACTGCTGGAAGCCGGCGTGAAGCCCGCCGGCCTGGGTGCACGTGACACGCTGCGCCTGGAGGCGGGCATGAACCTCTATGGGCAGGACATGGACGATTCGGTCTCGCCGTACGAAGCCGCGCTGGCCTGGACCGTGGCCCTGGACGACCAAGCTGATGGAAAGCCGCGCGACTTCATCGGCCGCGACGTGCTGGAGAAGCAGAAGGCGGCCGGCGCGCCGCGTCAGATGATCGCGCTGGTGATGGACGAGAAGGGCGTGCTGCGCCACGGCCAGAAGGTGCTCACCGACAACGGCGACGGCGAGATCCTCTCCGGCACGTTCTCGCCGACGCTGGGCAAGGCGATCGCCTTCGCGCGCGTGCCGGCCGGCACGCCTGGCAACGTGCGCGTCGACATCCGCGGCAAGGAAGTCCCGGTGCGCGTGGTGAAGTTCCCGTTCGTGCGCGACGGCCAGCCGCAGGAAGGCGTGCTGGGCTGATCGCCGTGGTCGCGCGCGTCGTCGAGTACTACTTCAGCCTGATCTCGCCGTATGCCTGGCTCGGGCATGCGGCGGTGCTGGCGGTGGCACGCGAGACGGGCGCGACCCTGCACTACCGGCCGGTGCGCATCTTCGAACTGTTCGATGCCAACGGCGGCCTGCCGCTGGGCAAGCGCGCACCGGCGCGGCAGCGTTACCGCCTGATCGAACTGCAGCGCTGGCGCGAACAGCGCGGCCTGCCGCTCAACCTGTCGCCGGCGTTCTTCCCGGTCGACATCGCCCTGGCGGACGGCTGTGCGATCGCGCTGGTCGAGGCGGGACACGATCCCTCCGGCTACATGGACGCGGCGTTCCGCGCGCTGTGGTCGGAGGATCGCGACCTCGCCGATCCCCAGGTCGTTGCTGCGTTGCTCCAGGCACAGGGCTTCGATGCGCGGGTCGTGATGGAGCAGGCCGCGACCGACGCCGTCGCCGAGCGGTACGCCGCCAACACGCGCGCGGCGATCGCGGCGGACCTGCCGGGACTGCCGGGTTACGTCCTCGACGGCGAACCGTTCTGGGGCCAGGACCGCGTCGATGCGCTGCGCGATGCGCTCGTGCATCCGCGTGCGCCGTACCGCCCGTCCGTCGAGCCACGCTGACCGCGATCCGCTACCCTGTCGCGGTCCGGGTCGGCGCCGTTAAACTAGGCGCCGACATCCGGTGTTCCGCCGCCCCCGCAAACGTTTCGAGGCTCCCGTCATGAGTGAAATTCCCGGCGATCTGAAGTTCATGAAGTCCCATGAGTGGGTCCGTATCGATGGTGACGGCAAGGCCACCGTCGGCATCTCCGACCACGCACAGGGCCTGCTCGGCGACCTGGTGTACGTCGAACTGCCGAACGTCGGCGACCGCGTGGAAGCGGGCACCGGCTGCGCCGTCGTGGAGTCGGTGAAGGCCGCCTCCGACGTCTACGCACCCGTGTCGGGCAAGGTCGTGGCGGTCAACGCCGCGCTGACCGACAAGCCGGAAACCATCAACGAGGACGCCTACGGCGAAGGCTGGATCTTCACCGTGGAGATCGAGGACGCCGATCAGCTCAACGAGCTGCTGGCGCCGGACGACTACGCCGAGCTGCTCGAAGAAGAAGATCACTGACGTCACCGCCGCGCGATCCTTCGCGCGACGCACGCGACACCCGGACCGGCCGCCCTGTGCGGCCGGTTCTTTTTTTGCGGTGAGCGCGCGTTGCGGGAAGTGACGGTCGGGTGAGTTTCAGGCGTTGCGCGCGTGCATCCGAGCTTCGACGCCGATCGAAACGCGACGTCCGCCAAGCATCCAAGCGCGACGTCCGATGCCAGCGACAGGGTGCGCCATCGCGCTCACTCGCCACCGTCGAAGGCATCGTCGAGTGGCCCGACGCGACCTGCACGAGCATCTCGAAGCCGTCATCGGGTTCGCGCACTTTCGCGCAAATCGGCTTGTGCGACGCGAAACCGGGCGGTCGTCGGTGATTTTTTTTCGGGTGCCTTCGCGACCCCCGAAAACGGTTCGCCGCCTCCGTCGTGCATGTGCGCGAGTTTTGCGTCGTCGCTGCGAGCGTTTTCGCAAACCCCTAAAAAAAAGCCATTTGTGAAATGCATGAGTGCGCACGACGGGTTCGATGGTCCTCGTCGCCGTCGTCAGCTGCACCGCTTCGACTGCCGTCCATGGCGATGCCGCACCGACGGCGTTGAAAAAAATTTGGGCGAAGTTGTTGACAGTCCGAAAAAGCGTGATTAGGTTTCGCCCAGCAGACGTCTCCTGCGGAAGAGAGTGAGTACAGACAACGCGACAACTCGCGGCACAAAACGAACCTCCGACCGGGCAGTCGACACGGTGGAAGCAGGGTTCGTTTCCCCCGCGAAAACGCGCACCGTGCACACGCAGGCCAGGCACTCCATCCAACCCGGTCCGCTTAGCGCGCGCCGGGTTTTTGTTTGCCCGCACTCGCGGGCGGTACCGAATCCGTACCGGCGCGCCCGCGCGTCGGCGGCTGCTCGCGGGTCCGACTCCCGCGGCTCTGGTTCTACTGGGCGATAGACCTGCAAGACCACTGATCAATGCTGATCAACCACTGACGAGGAGCCATACCATGGCCATGAAGAAAGCTGCGAAGAAAAAGACCGCCGCCAAGAAGGCGACCAAGAAGGTAGCCAAGAAGGCTGGCGCCAAGAAGACCGTGAAGAAGGCCGCCAAGAAGGCTGCCAAGCGTCCGGCCAAGAAGGTCGCGAAGAAGGCCGCCAAGAAGTCCGTCCGCAAGACGGCTAAGAAGGCCACGCGCAAGACCGCCGCCAAGAAGACCGCGAAGAAGGCCGCCAAGAAGGTTGCCAAGCGTCCGGCGAAGAAGGCTGCGAAGAAGACCGCCAAGAAGGCCACCAAGAAGGTTGCCAAGAAGGCCGCCAAGAAGACGGCTAAGAAGGCTGGCAAGAAGGCCACCAAGAAGGCTGCCCCGAAGAAGGCCGCCCGCAAGTCGAGCCGCAAGAAGACCGCCAAGAAGGCGTCCGTGACGGCGATGCCGGCTACCCCGGCTCCGATGATCTAAGAAAGCCCCGAAGACCGTAATCGAGCTCTCTCCCCGCAGCCCAGGCGGGGGGAGAGTTTTTTTTTGTGGCCTCGAAAGGCGACAGGCGCCACGGGAATGCGGTGCGGCGGTATCCCGTCCTCGACGGAGGGGAGCAGGGTGCGCGGAGCGATGGCCCCGGATGGATGCGACTCGGCACTGGCGGCATCGGATGAGCCCGCCGCTTCGTCTGCGTCAGAAACTCAGCAGCTCACTGCGACACCTGCGGCATCGCTGCACGGGAGGATGGCGCGGTGCGTTGCCCGGATCTCTTGCGGTAAGCGGCGCGCGACGACCCGCCACGCGCGACGCGGGCGGGCCCGCCGCCGATCTCAAGCATCGATGAATGCCCGCCCGTCGAACCGGCGAGCGATGACGCCGCAGGGCGTCGGATCAGCCGCTCAGTGCGGCGCGGCGGTCGAAGCCGATGCGTGCGTGCCCGGCGCGTTCGGTGCGTTGGGCGAGGCGTCGTCGCTGGACTCGGCGGCGTAGAGCGTCGGGTCGATGTCGTCGTCCAGCCACTGGCCGGCGGGCAGGCCGAGCGCGTTGTCGAGGATGGTCGGCAGCAGGCCGGAGGGCAGCGAGCTTTCGCTGTTCCACATGATCGCCACGCCGAAGTCGAGCTCCGGCACCATCGCAATCAGGCCGCGATAGCCCTGCACGGCGCCGCCGTGGAAGACCACGCGGTGCCCGGCATAGTCATAGGAGCGCCAGCCCAATGCGTAGCCGGCGCTGGTGAGGCGGCTGCGGCGCCAGGACGAACCGCGGATCTCGCTCGGCGTGCTCACCAGCGGTTGATGCAGCGTGGCCAGCAGCGGCGCGGGCAGCACGTCCGGGCGATGGCCGGTGTGGGCGAGCAGGTACTGCGCCATGTCGCTGGCGCTGGCGTTGACGCCCGCGGCCGGCAGCACCTGGTAGTAGGTCGTCTTGGGCATCATCGACACCCAGCCGCCGCGGCCGCGCACATGCGGACGCGCCCAGCTAGGGCTGGCCTGGATGCCTTCCAGGCCCAGGCTCGCGTCGTTCATGCCCAGCGGCTTGAAGATGCGGCGCTGCACTTCCTGCGCATAGAAGTCGCCGGTGGCGGCGAAGACCATATCGCCGACCAGGCTGAAGGCGACGTTCTGGTAGCTGTAGCAGGTGCCCGGTGCGCACTGCAGCGGCGCATAGGCGAGCTTCTGCGTCAGCGTGCGGTAATCGGTGTACTGCTCCAGGTCGCGGTCGAACGCGTTGTGCGTGAGCCCGACGCGGTGGCTGAGCAGGTCGGCCACGGTGAGCTGCTGCGAGGCGAGCGGATCGCTCAGGCGGAACGTGGGCAGGTAGTCGACCAGCTTGCTGTCCCAGCGCAGCGAACCGTCGTTGACGAGCAGGCCGGTCATCGTGCCGGCGAAGCTCTTGGACAGCGAGGCCAGGCGGAAGACGGTGTGCGAATCGACCGGCGTGGCATGGCTGGTATCGGTGATGCCATAGCCGCGCGCGCTGAGGATGCGGCCGTCGTGCACCATCGCCATCGCCAGGCCCGGTACACGCTGGTTGGCGACCAGCTGCTGCGCCATCGATTCGAATTGACGTACGTCGAAAGCGGCGGGAAGCGGTACGGCCGGCGGCAGGTTCGCGGGACGCGCGACGGTCGTGGCCACGGTGTTCTGGACACGCGCCGCATTCGTCATGCCGTTGTGCTGCGGAGTCTGCGCAGTGGAGCCGAGCGTGAGCGGCAGCAGCAGGGCAATGGCACACGCCCGGGGCAGGGCGCGCGAAGGCTTTTTCACGTTGCTATTCATGGCCTTCGCCCCTGCTTCACAGTACGCGGGGATCATAGCGCCTATCTAAGGGGGTGGCGCAACAGTCCCGACCACGGCCCTGATTTTGCAGGCTTTAGTGCGGTCCATCGCAGTTCGCGAGGCGCTCTTTTTCCCGTTCACTTTTGTCGATGCGCGAGTCTGCGGGCGGCCTGCGCGGCGGTGCGGCGTCACGCTGCGCGGATGAGCTCGGCGGCGCGCTCGGCGATCATCATCGTCGGGGCGTTGGTGTTGCCGCCGATCAGCGTCGGCATGACCGACGCGTCGACCACGCGCAGGCCCTCGACGCCGCGAACACGCAGTTGCGGATCGACCACCGACAGCGCGTCCTCGCCCATGCGGCAGGTGCCGACCGGGTGGTAGATGGTCTCGGCCTTGGCGCGGATGAACTCGACCAGCTCCGCATCGGTGAGGTCGTTGCGTGCGGGGAAGATCGGCGCGCCGCGATACGCATCGAACGCGGGCTGCGCGAGCAGTTCGCGCGAGAGCTTTGCGCATTCGACCATCATCTTCAGATCGAAGCCTTCGGCATCGCTGAGGTAGTTCGCTTCGATGCGCACCTGGTCGCCGGCATGCCCGCTGGCCAGCGTGATCCGGCCTCGGCTGCGTGGGCGCAGGAAGCACGCGTGCACGGTGTAGCCGTCGCCGGACAGGCGGTGGCGGCCGTGGTCGTCGAGCATGGCCGGCACGAAGTGCAGCTGGATGTCCGGGCGTTCGTCCGGCGCCAGGCGCGAACGCACGAATCCGCCGGCCTCGGCGATGTTGCTGCTGCCGATGCCGCTGTGGCCGCGCAGGTAGTAGTCGAAGGCGATGCGCGCATCGCTGAGGCGGTCGTAGGTGATGGGCTGCGTGCAGTGCTGGAGCGTGCAGATGTCCAGATGGTCCTGCAGGTTCTCGCCCACCTGCGGTGCGTCGACGACGACCTGCAGGCCGTGGCGTCGCAACTGCATCGCCGGCCCGATGCCCGACAGCATCAGCAGCTGCGGCGAGTTGAGCGCGCCGCCGCACAGCAGCACTTCGCGCGCGGCGGCTTCGTGGAAGGCGCGGCCCTTCGCGGTGTACACCACGCCGTTGGCGCGGCCGTGCTGGAAGGTGACGCGGCTGGCCGTCGCGCCGGTGACGATGGTCAGGTTGCGACGACCGCGCACGGGATCGAGGTAGGCGACGGCGGCCGAGCAGCGCGCGCCGTCCTTCTGCGTGACCTGGTACAGGCCGAAGCCGTCCTGTCGCGGGCCGTTGAAGTCGTTGTTGCGCACGAAGCCCGCCTGCCGGCCGGCTTCGATGAAAGCGTGCGACAGCGGATTGCTGTGCCGCAGGTCGGACACATACAGCGGGCCTTCGTCGCCGTGCAGCGCGTCGGGTCCGCGCGCGTTGTGCTCGCTGCGGCGGAAGTAGGGCAGCACCGACGCCCAGTCCCAGCCGCTCGCGCCGTGCGCGGCCCACTCGTCGTAATCGGCCGGCACGCCGCGCGTGTAGCACATGGCGTTGATCGAACTGGAACCGCCCAGCACCTTGCCGCGCGGCCACCACAGCGTGCGGTTGTCGAGCTCGCGCTCCGGCGCGGTGTGGTAGTCCCAGTTGACCCGGCGGTTGTTGACCAGCTTGGCCAGGCCGGCGGGCATGTGGATGAAGGGGTGGTTGTCGCGCGGGCCGGCTTCGAGCAGCAGCACCTTGACGTCGGGGTCCGCGGACAGTCGGTTGGCGAGCACGCAGCCGGCGGAGCCGGCACCGATGATGATGTAGTCGTACACGTTTGCCTTGCGCCCCAATCGGTGTGTCGGTCTGCCTGCCAGCGGCCGGCCGACCGTAAGCGCCGCCATTAGAGCAAATGCTCCCAGGGGCGGCAGGCGCGCGATGGCGGGGCCGGGCACGGCGGTTACACTGCCGCCACCTCTCCCCCGGAGCCGCAGTGCGATGACGCAGGGCCACGACGACCGCGAGCCGTCCGCCGTGCCGGCCCGCCGCATCCGGGGCGGGGAGTGGCCGGCGGTGGCGCTTTCGTTCGCCTACTTCTTCTGTGTCCTGGCGGCCTACTACGTGATCCGGCCGGTGCGCGAGCAGCTCTCCGCCGCGGTCGGCTCGACCCAGCTGCCCTGGTTCTACGGCGCCACCTTCCTGGCCACGCTGGCCCTCACGCCGATCTTCGCCGGCCTGATCGCGCGCTACTCGCGGCGCGTCGTCGTGCCGCTGGTGTACCTGTTCTTCATCGCCTGCCTGTTCGCCTTCGTCCCGCTGTTCGCCCAGCCCGATCTGCTGAGCCCGCGCGCGCTGGGCACGGTGTTCTTCGTCTGGGTGAGCGTGTTCAACCTGTTCGTGGTGTCGGTGTTCTGGATCTTCATGTCCGACATCTGGACCAGCGAGCAGGCCAAGCGCCTGTTTCCGATCATCGCGGTGGCCGGCACCTGCGGCGCGCTGGCGGGGCCGACGATCACCGCCACGCTGGTCAACATCATCGGCGTCGCGCCGCTGCTGCTGGTGTCGGCCTCGCTGCTGGGCGTGGCGGTGGTGTGCATCGTGCTGCTCGGCCGCTGGGCGCGCACGCACGGCGAGCGCCGCTTCGAGACCGGGCAGGAAGCGCCGATCGGCGGCAGCATGTGGGACGGCCTGCGTCAGGTGTTCTCCGATCCCTTCATGCGCGGCATGGCGATCCTGCTGCTGCTGGCCGACGGCATCGGCACCGTGAACTACGCGCTGGTGGCGGACTATTCGGGGGCGACCTTCGCCGACGCGGTGTCGCGCACCGCCTTCGCCGCGAAGGTGGACCAGGCCGCCAACGCGCTGACCGTGATCACCCAGCTCACGCTCACGCGCTGGCTGCTGCCGCGCAAGGGACCGGGCGCGGTGATCATGGTGTGGGCCGTGGTGAGCATGCTCGCGCTGTCGCTGGTGGTGTTGGCGACCGATCCGCATGCGCCGATGGTCTTCGGCCTGCCGGCGGTAGCGGTCGCGCTGATCATCAGTCGCGGCCTGGCTTACGGAATGGCCGAACCGGCGCGTCACAGCCTCTACGCGCGCGTCCCGCGCAACGTCCGCTACAAGGGCCAGAACGCGGTGGACACGGCGGTGTGGCGCTTCGGCGATACCGCGATCGCGCTGAGCATGAACGCCCTGCGCGCGGTGGGCGTGACCACCGCCGGGTTCGCCGGCATCAGCGCGATGGCCGCCTTCGCGGCCGCGACCATCGGCTGGCGCCTGTCGCGTCGCGTGGAAGAAACGCCGCCCGCCGCGACGCAAGCCGCCACGCCATGACCTTCGGCGGATGGCGACGTGCGCCGGCCGGCGCACGCTGCCCCGACTCCGCATCCGAAGGATCGACATGACGCATCGCCGCGACGTCCTGAAGGCCGGCCTCGCCGGCGCCGCATGGATGGCCCTTCCCGCGTTCGCCCGCGAAAAGCCCGCCAAGCCGATGCGCATCCTCGTGCTCGGCGGCACCGGCTTCCTCGGCCCGCACTTCGTCGATGCCGCGCGTGCGCGCGGTCATGCGCTCACGCTGTTCAATCGCGGCAAGACCAATCCGACCAAGTTCGCCGGGACCAAGGGCGTCGAAATACTGCACGGCGACCGCAAGACCGACCTGACCGCGCTGGAGGGCGCGCAGCGCTGGGACGCGGTGCTCGACACTTCGGCCTACATTCCCGCCGACGTCACGCGCTCGGCGACGCTGCTGGCGCCGCGCGTGGACCAGTACGTGATCATCTCGTCCATCTCCGTCTATGCGAACAACGACAAGATCGGAGAGGACGAATCCGGCCCGCTCGCGCAGCTTGCCGATCCCAACGTCACCGAGGTCACCGGCGCCACCTACGGCGGCCTCAAGGCGGCGTGCGAGAAGGCCGCCGAAGCGGCGATGCCGGGCCGCACGACGGTGGTTCGCCCGGGCCTCATCGTCGGCCCCGGCGACACCACCGATCGCTTCACCTACTGGCCGGCGCGCGCCGATCGCGGCGGCGAGATCCTCGGACCCGGCAGCGCGAGCGATCCCACGCAGTTCATCGACGTGCGCGATCTCGCCGCGTTCCTGCTGCACCTGATCGAACAGCGCCGCTTCGAAACGTTCAACGCCGACGCGCCCGCCGGCAAGCTCACGATGGGCGGCCTGCTCGACACCTGCCGCACCGTCGCCGGCGAGCTGGGCGCACCGAAGTCCACGGTCACCTGGGTGCCGGCGGATTTCCTGGAAGCGAACAAGGCGTCGGCGTGGCAGGACCTGCCGGCGTGGATTCCGCCGACCGGCGAGTACGCCGGCTTCGGCCGTCGCAGTTCGGCGAAGGCGCAGGCGGCGGGGCTGACCTACCGCCCCTTGCGCGACACCGTGCACGACACGCTCGTGTGGTGGCGCGCACAGCCGGCCGAACGCCGCGCCAAGCCCAAGGCCGGCCTCACGCCGCAGCGCGAGGCGGAACTGCTGGCGGCGTGGCACGCGAAGGAAAAGGGCGGCGGCTGAGGCGCAGCCAGCGCTGGAAGACCAGTCGCGTACCAAGAGGCCGATATCGCGCCGGAAAGCGTGGATGGCACAGCCGAAAGGCCGGCGCCCACCCGAAAGGCCGGCAGCACACCCGATGCCGTCATCCCGGCGAAGGCCGGGATCCAGGCCGTCACGTTGTCAGACGCTGTCGCGTCACTCCAGTCACCCAAACCCCTCTTCCGTCGGAATAAGGGCGGTGACTCCGACGCTGTTTGCACTCACCGAATCCATGCGACGCTGCGAGCCTGGCTCCCGGTCTTCGCCGGGATGACGTCTGCGTTACGCCGCCTGTTGGAGAACCCGAATGTCCATGCTCGCGCTGGTGCTGATCGCGATCGTCGCCCTGCTGCACCTGTACTTCCTGGTGCTGGAGATGTTCCTGTGGACGAAACCGCTGGGCCGCAAGGTGTTCCGGATGTCGCCGGAAAAGGCCGAGGCGACGAAGGTGCTTGCCGCCAATCAGGGCCTCTACAACGGATTCCTCGTCGCCGGGCTGGTGTGGGCGATCGTCGCCCAGCGCGCCGATGTGGCGACTTTCTTCCTGGCGTGCGTGATCGTCGCCGGCGTGTACGGCGCGGCGACGGTCAACAAGCGCATCTTCTACGTGCAGGCACTGCCGGCGATCGTGGCGTTGGCCGTGGTGTGGTTCGCCCGCTAGGAGCCGCGGCTTTCACCGTCGCGGCGACACCCACATCATGATCGACGCGCGGAACACTGCTTCGCCCGCGTCGTTGCTCACCAGCACCGTGACCGGCAGGTCGTAGCCGTTCGTCGACTCGACGAGCGCCACATCGGGCGTGGCGACGCCGTGCATCGTGCCGGTGGCCTTCTTCAGATACTCGACCGTCATGCCCTTGGGAATCCAGCGCATCGACGGCGGCAGCGAAGCGTCGGTCATCACGCCGGCAGCGAGTTCGGCCAGATTGCACAGCGCGATCGCGTGCACGGTGCCGATGTGGTTGTGGACGCGGCGACGGTCGCGGATGCGCACTTCGCAGCGGCCCGGCTCCAGCGAAACGATGCGCGGCGCGATGGTGCCGAAGTAGGGCGCCTTGAAGCACACCGCGCGCGAGAACAGCCAGTGGCCCGCGGGCCAGCGCGTGATCCTGCGGTAGAGCTGGAGCAATGGCGTCATGGCGAAGTCCGCATAAGACGACGGCGGGACAAGCCCGCCGTCGTGGATGTGAATCCCGCGTCGCGTCAGGCCGCGTAGCGGCTGTCGTGCGTCGCGTCGTGGTGGCCGGCGGCACGCAGCTCGTCCGGAGCGAAGTCGTCCACGCTGATCGTGTCGATCGTCAGCTCGCGCAGCTCTTCCAGCTGGCGGCGTTCGTCGGCGGTGATCCAGCCTTCGCGCACGCCCTCGTCGAGCTGCGTGGCGAAGTCGTGCGCCTCGATGCCCTTCTGCTTGAGCGCCTTGAGGAACTTGCGCTCCACCGGCTCGGCGAGAACTGCCTTCTGCAAATAGCTGGCGATGCGGCCGCCCGGGTTGTTCGCGGTCGGCGTGAGGAACACGCCCTTGCCCAGACGATCGCGCGCTTCGTTCGGCGACATCAGCAAAGACGCGACCTTGTGGCCCAGGCGATCGCTCGGGTACTGCGCGCGACGGCCCAGCGGGAACACCAGCGCCCACAGCAGCCAGCCGATCGGACGGATCGGGAAGTTGCGCAGCGCGCCGGAGAACGCCTTTTCGATCTTGAAGGTGGCGTTGTGGATCGACCAGGCCAGCAGCGGCTGGTCGGTGACCGGACGGCCTTCGTCCTCGTAGCGCTTGAGCAGCGCGCTGGCGATGTACAGGTTGCTGAGCACGTCGCCCAGGCGGCCCGACAGCGATTCCTTGAACTTCAGCTTGCCGCCCAGCAGCAGCATCGAGGTGTCGGCGCACAGCGCCAGCGCCGCCGAGTAGCGGTTGAGCTTGCGGTAGTAGCGGCGCGTGTAGGCATCGCCCGGCGCCTTGCCGACTCGCGCCGAGGTCAGGCCGAACCAGAACGAGCGCACGGCGTTGGAGATCGCGAAGCCGATGTGCCCGAACAGGTTGCGGTCGAACTCGCGCAGGCGTTCTTCCGGATCGGGCAACGTCGCCGCCTTCATTTCCTTCAGCACCCACGGATGGCACAGGATCGCGCCCTGGCCGAAGATCATCAGCGAGCGCGTCATGATGTTCGCGCCTTCCACCGTGATCATGATCGGCGCGGCCTGCCAGTTGCGGCCGGCGAAGTTGCGCGGGCCCAGGATGATGCCCTTGCCGCCGATGATGTCCATGACGTCGCGGGCGACTTCGCGGCCCATTTCGGTGCAGTGGTACTTGGAGATGGTCGAAGGCACCGCCGGCAGTTCGCCACGGGCCACCGCGGCGGCCGAGGCTTCGGCCAGCGCGCTGATGGTGTAGGCGTTGCCGCCGATGCGGGCGAGCGCTTCTTCCACGCCTTCGAAGCGGCCGACCGACAGGCCGAACTGCTTGCGAATGCGCGCGTAAGCACCGGTCACCACGGCGCCGAACTTCGTGCCGCCCGAGGCGGTGGACGGCAGCGTGATCGAACGGCCGATGGACAGGCACTCCACCAGCATCTGCCAACCCTTGCCGGCGTAGGCTTCGCCGCCGATCAGCTGGCTCAGCGGAATGAAGACGTCCTTGCCGCGGATCGGGCCGTTCTGGAACGGGCTGTTGAGCGGCATCGCGCGGCGGCCGATCTCCACGCCCGCCGTGTCGCGCGGCAGCAGCGCCAGGGTGATGCCGATGTCCTGCTTGTCGCCGATCAGGCCGTCCGGGTCGTACATGCGGAAGGCCAGGCCGATCAGCGTCGCCACCGGGGCGAGGGTGATGTAGCGCTTGTCGAAGGTCAGTTTCACGCCGACCACGCGCGCGCCGTTCCACTCGCCCATGCAGACGATGCCGTAGTCGGGGATCGACGTGGCGTCCGAACCGGCCCACGGGCCGGTCAGGCCGAAGCAGGGCACTTCGCGGCCATCGGCCAGGCGCGGGAGGTAGTGATCCTTCTGCTCCTGCGTGCCGTAGTGCATCAGCAGTTCGGCCGGGCCGAGCGAGTTCGGCACGCCGACGGTGGAGGAGACCACCGAGGAGATCGAAGCCAGCTTCTGGATCACCTTGTGGTTGCCCAGCGCGGTGAAGCCCAGGCCGCCGTACTCCTTCGGCACGATCATGCCGAAGAATTTGTTCTTCTTGATGTACTCCCACAGGTCCGGCGAGAGATCGGCGTCGACGTGGGTGATCTTCCAGTCGTCGACCATCTTGCACAGCTCTTCGACCGGGCCGTCGAGGAAGGCCTGCTCATCCGGACGCAGCGTCGGCTTGGGCTGGTTGGCGAGCACATCCCAGTCCGGCTTGCCGGAGAACAGCTGGCCTTCCCAACCCACGGTGCCGGCTTCCAGCGCGACGCGCTCGGTTTCCGACAGCGGCGGCAGGATCTTCGTGTAGAAGCCCAGCAGCGGCTTGGTGATGAACGGCAGGCGGATCTGCGGCACCAGGAGCGGCACCGCGATGATCGCGGTGACCAGCGCGGCCACCACGGTCGCCGTGCCACTGGCGCCCAGCAGCCAGCAGGCGACCAGGGCGGTGGCGGTCAGCGCCGCCCACACCGGCAGGCGCAGGCGGTGGTAAGCACAGATGGCGCCCACCAGCAGGAAGGCAATAAAAGGAATGGCGATGCTCATGACGGCGCTCCAGCAGCGGTGCGGCAGTGTCCAGTTGATGGATATGTTGGGTCGGGTTGCGTCGATGCGCAGGGGCCTTTTATGGAAACAAGGCGTTCAAGCGCGCGCATCAAACGCTTGCCATACGGCCGAGTATGGTAATATCCCATCCTTGCTGTCAACCGACCGTCTTCATGCCTTCTTTCGGCCATCTTGACGGGGCGCATACTGTTACCGCCACTGCCGTATGGTTAAACTTGCCGCCATGAGCTCGAACGCGCAGACCAAGCAGGAAGGAGCCGGGCAGGACCGCACCGGTGACCGCGGAGCCCAGGAGCGTGCGGGCCAGGATCGCCCCGCCGCGCCCGAGCGCACCGGGCGCCTGAGTGCCGACGACTGGGCCCAGGCCGCGCTCGACCTGATCGCCGAGCAGGGCGTCGCCGCCGTCGCGGTCGAACCGCTCGCCCGTCGCCTGGGCGTGACCAAGGGCAGCTTCTACTGGCACTTCCCCTCGCGCGATGCCCTGCTGGTGGCCGCGCTGGAGCGCTGGGAGAAGGTCGAGCAGGAAACCGTCTTCGGCCAGCTCGAACCCATCTCCGACCCGCGCGAACGCCTGCGTGCGTTGTTCACCCTGGTCGCGCACGAGTTCAAATCGCACGTCATCTATTCCGAGCTGCTCAAGGCGCTCGACCACCCGGCAGTCCAGCCGGTCATCGGCCGCGTCTCCGAGCGCCGGCTCGAATACCTCGTCGCATCGTTCCGCCAGGCCGGGCTCAGCCGCACCGACGCCCAGCACCGCGCGCGCCTGCTGTATGCCGCCTACGTGGGCTTCCTGCAGCTGAACCTGCAACTGCACCAGGCGCGCATGCAGCACGATGAATTCGAGGCCTATGTCGAGCACATGATGGCCACGCTGATTCCATCAGCATGATCCGTCAGCCTAATTTTCAATAACGCCGGCCCCCGCTGGAGGATGTTGTCCGTGAATGCCATTTCCCATGACGTCGCCAAACCTGTCATCGCCCCGGGAAGCGACGGCAGCAAGCTTGCCGCCCTCAACGCCTGGGTCGCAGAAGTCGCCGCGCTGACCAAGCCCGACGCGATCCACTGGTGCGACGGCAGCGACGCCGAGAACGCCGCGCTCATCGCGCAGATGCAGCGTGATGGCACGCTGGTCAAGCTCAACGAGCAGACGCATCCGGGCAGCTACCTGCACCGCTCGCATCCGGACGACGTCGCACGCGTCGAGCACCTGACCTTCGTGTGCACGAGCAAACAGGACGACGCCGGCCCGAACAACCACTGGATGTCGCCGGCCGACGGCCACAAGAAGATGGACGCGCTCTTCGACGGCTGCATGAAGGGCCGCACGATGTACGTGATCCCGTACTGCATGGGCCCGATCGACTCCCCGCTGTCGCGTTGCGGCGTGGAAATCACCGACAGCCCGTACGTGGTCGCCAACATGCGCATCATGACGCGCATGGGCGCACCGGCCCTGGCGCGCATCGAGCGCGAAGGCAGCTTCGTGCGCGGCCTGCATTCCATCGGCGAGCTCGATCCGGAACGCCGCTTCATCATGCATTTCCCGGAAGAACTGACGATCAAGTCGTTCGGCTCCGGCTACGGCGGCAACGCGCTGCTGGGCAAGAAGTGCCATGCGCTGCGCATCGCCTCGCACCAGGCCAAGTCGGAAGGCTGGCTGGCCGAGCACATGCTGATCCTGGGCCTGGAGAATCCGCAGGGCGAGACGCACTACGTCGCCGCCGCGTTCCCCTCGGCCTGCGGCAAGACGAACCTGGCGATGCTGATTCCGCCGGAAGGCTATCGCGCCGACGGCTGGAAGGTCTGGACGGTCGGCGACGACATCTGCTGGATGCGCCCGGGTGCCGATGGCCGCCTGTACGCGATCAACCCGGAAGCCGGTTTCTTCGGCGTCGCGCCGGGCACGTCGAAGAAGTCGAACCCGAACGCGCTCGCCTCGATCCAGAAGAACACCATCTTCACCAACGTCGGCGTCACCGCCGACAACCAGCCGTGGTGGGAAGGCCTCGACGACGGCCAGCAGCCGGTGACCGACTGGCGCGGCAACGCGTTCGACGCCGCCAAGGGCCCGGCCGCGCATCCGAATTCGCGCTTCACCGTGAGCGCGAAGCAGTGCCCGAGCTATTCGACCGAAGCCGAAAGCGCCGCCGGCGTGCCGATCAGCGCGATCGTGTTCGGCGGTCGTCGTCCGTCGCTGGTGCCGCTGGTGTTCGAAGCGCGCGACTGGACGCACGGCGTGCTGGTCGGCGCCGCGATGGGTTCGGAAACCACCGCCGCCGCCACCGGCGCGGTCGGCGTGATGCGCCGCGACCCGATGGCGATGAAGCCCTTCTGCGGCTACAACTTCGCCGACTACTTCAGCCACTGGCTGTCGTTCGACAAGGCCGACGCGAAGCTGCCGAAGATCTTCCACGTCAACTGGTTCCGCAAGGGCGATGACGGTTCGTTCCTGTGGCCGGGCTTCGGCGAGAACCTGCGCGTGCTGGAGTGGATGATCCAGCGCGTGAAGGGCGAGGCCGGTTCGGTGGAGACGCCGATCGGTCATCTGCCGAAGAACGACGAGATCAACCTGGAAGGCGTCGCCCTGACCGACGAAGCGCGCGCGAAGCTGTTCGGCTTCGAACGCGAAGGCTGGCAGGCGGAGTTCGCCAGCATCGGCGAGTACCTGGACGAGTACGGCCCGCGCATGCCGCAGGCGCTGAAGGACGAGCAGCAGCGCATCGCCAAGGCGCTTTCGAACTGAGGACTGCATGACAACGAACCCCGCCGCGCTCGCGGCCAGTCGTGAACTCGTGATCGACGGCCGCCCGCTGCGGGTGTTCGACGGCCATCTGCCGAACGTCGGCGACTACGTGCGCGGCCTGGAACGGGCCGCGTACACGCGCACCGAGATCGCCCGCCCGGAAACGGCCGAGCATCGGCACTGGGCCACCGAAGTGAAGCTCGAAGCGCTGGTGCAGCAGCCGATCTTCGACATCACGGCCCGCGCGGTGCTGGGCTTCACCACGCGCGAGTTCGGCTACCGGCCGTACCGCGCGTACACCAACGTCGCCAGCTTCGGCGACATGCTCTTCAGCCACACCGACTGCCTGCCCGAGCAGCACGATCTCACCGCGCTGTGGTACCTGTGCGAGCAGTGGGACCTGGAGTGGGGTGGGGAGACGATGTTCTTCGACGCGCAGGACGAAGTGGCCTGCGCCGTGCAGCCGCGTCCCGGACGGCTGGTGATCTTCGACGGCGCGATCAAGCACGTCGGCCGCCCGCCGAACCGCATCTGCTACGCGCCGCGCTACACGTTCGCGATCAAGTTCGAGCGCCAGCGCGTCCCGGGCTGACGTCGTGCCCGACGCCGCGATGCCTCCGTCGCCCGAATCCGCGCCGTCGTCCGCCCTCGCGGACGCCCGCTGGTTTCCGGTCGACCTGCACGTGCCGGAGCGGCGTTTCACGTTCGCAACGCTGGATGTCGATGCGCTGGAGCGTTCGACCTTCCTGGACACGCGCCTCGACGCCGGCCTCGACGATGCGACGCCTGTGGGCGCGGATGCCGCGGCTTCCGTCGCCGCGCCGCCGCGACCGCCGGCCTGGCTGTTCCACACCTCTTTCTGCGGCTCGACCCTGCTCGCCCGCGCGCTGCATGTCCCGCCGCACCAGGTCGCGCTGAAGGAGCCACTGGTGCTGCGTCGCCTCGGTGACGCGCGCCATGCCGGCTGGTCCACCGGCGAGCTCTCCGCGACGACGGCCCGGCTGCTGTCGCGCCCCTGGAGCGACGGCGGCGGCGTGCTCATCAAGGCCACGCACGCCGCGCTCAACATCGCCGGTGAACTGCTCGATGCCACGCCCGGCAGCCGCGCCGTGCTGTTGACCTCGTCGCTCGAGGACTTCCTGATCTCCAACCTCAAGAAACCCGCCGACACGTGGGCGAAAGTGCCCGAGCTGGCCGAACGCGCACTGCGCGCCGGCTCGCTGCACACGCGCTTGCCGGCGCAGGCATTGCAGCCGCCGGACCTGCTCTGCGCGGTTGCGTTGCAATGGGCGGCGCAGCGCGATCTCATCGCACGCCTGGCCGCGCAGTACGGCGACCGCGCGCGCCTGCTCGACTTCACGACGCTCGCGGCCGACCCGGTCGGCGTGCCGGTCGCGTGCTCGCGCTGGTGGCGGCTGCCCGCGCCGGCCGAGGTGGTGCGCGCACGGGCCGACGAGGTCGCGCGCCGCAACGCCAAGGCGGTGTCGGTGGAATACAGCGCCGATCGGCGCGCACACGAAGCGCGACTGGTGCACGATCACCATCGTGGGGAGCTCGCGCGCGCACGCGCCTGGGCCGAACGGTTTGTAATGCCTGCGTTGCATGACGAACGGGCGATGACGCCGCCGGAGGAATGGACGTGAACGTGGCATCGCTGTGGCAGCAGGGCGAAACCTATGCGAAGCAGGGGCAGTGGGCGGCGGCGCTCAAGGCCTACGACGGCGTGCTCGAACGCGATCCCAAGCACGTCATGGCCATGCTGCGCGCCTCGCGCATGGCGCTTTCGCTGGGACGCTACCGCGACGCGCGCGAGTACGCGGTGCGCGCGCTTGCCGCCAGGCCGCAGGGCGACGAGCCGGTGTTGAACCTCGCCCGCGCGCTGCGTTTGTTCAACGAGCCGGCGCTGCTGATGGAATGCATCGAGCATTCGCGCTGGCAGGAACGCCGCTCGGCGCAGTGGCTCACCGAAATGGCCATGCTGATCAGCACCAGCGGCGAGAACGACCTGGCGATGCAGCTGCTCGACGTCGCCGTGCAGCGCGATCCCAAGCATCCGCCGACGCGCTACTTCCGCGGCGTCGTGCGCATGTTCTTCGGCCAGATGGACGAGGCCGAGCAGGAACTGGAGCAGTGCATCGCGCTGCTGCCGACTTACGCGCAGGCGCACTGGGTGCTCTCGCGCCTGCGCAAGCAGACGCCGGAGAACAACCACGTCGCGCGCATGAAGGCGCTGATCCCGCGCGTGCCCGCCGGCAGCGAGAGCCGCGTGTACCTCGCCTACGCGGTGCACAACGAAGCGCACGACCTGGGCGACTTCGACGAATCGTGGCAGGCACTGGAGCATGCGTGCCGCACCAAGCGCATGCTCACGCCGCACGACCGGCTCGATGCGCGGCGCATGTTCGAAGGACTGGCGAAGACCTGCGACGCGGACTTCGTTGCCGCAGGCCAGGCGCACGCCGATGCGCCCGCGCCGTACCGGCCGGTGTTCGTGGTCGGCATGCACCGCTCGGGCAGCACGCTGCTGGAGCAGTTGCTGGGCGGCCATCCCGATGTCACCGACGGCGGCGAGACGTACTCGTTCACCTCGCAGATGCGCTACTTCGCCGACCACCGCAACAAGGGCGTGGTCGATGCGGAGCTGGTCAAGCGCGCGCCCAACGTCGACTACGCCGCGCTCGGGCAACGCTTCCTCGAACACACCGCGCGCCGCGCACGGGGCCGTGCGGTGCTGACCGAGAAACTGCCGTCGAATTTCCTCAACCTGGGCTTCATCGCCCGGGCGCTGCCGCACGCGCGCATCCTGCACATGGTGCGCGACCCGGTGGACACGTGCTTCTCGAACCTGCGCACGATGTTCTCCGACGTGAACACCTTCTCCTACGACCAGCGCGAGCTGGCCGAGTGGTATGGCCAGTACCGCGGCCTGATGGCGCATTGGCATGCGGTGATGCCCGGTCGCATCCTCGATGTGCACTACGACGAGCTCGTCGCCGACCCGGAGGCCGTGATGCGCGGTGTGCTCGAGTTCTGCGGCCTGCCCTGGAACGAATCGGCGACCACGCTGGACCGCGCCGGCGCCGTGGCCACCGCGAGCAGCCCGCAGATGCGCGGGGGCATCATCAAGAACCGCAAGGCTGCCTGGGCGCCTTACGCGGACAAGCTGGGGCCGCTCCTGGAAGGGCTCGCGCCCTGGCGGGAGCCGCAGGACACCATTCAGAACCCCGGCCCTTAAACCCGCGCGCGGTTCGGCGCATCACAAGGGACATGCTGACCGTCGTGACCGAAAGCCTGACCGATGCCCCCACCGCCCCGGACGATCCGGGCGAGGAGCGCAGCCTGGTGGCCGCGGCTGCCCGCGGCGAGGTGCGGGCCTTCGAGGCGCTGTACCGCCGCCACGCCGGCCGCGTCCACGGCGTCATCGCCCGCCTGGTCGGGGCGCACGGCGCCCGCGCCGAGGACCTGACGCAGGAAGCTTTCGTCCGCGCGTGGCAGGCGCTGCCGGCGTTCCGCTTCGAGTCGGCGTTCTCGACCTGGCTGCACCGCCTGGCCGTGAACACCGCGCTGATGGAGCTGCGCAGCCGGCGCAGCCGCCCGCAGGACGAGGGCGATTCGGACGAGGAGGTGTTCGACCTGATCGGCAGCGCCGACTCGGCCGGGCATGTCACCGCGCTGTCCATGGACCTGGAACGCGCCGTCGCCAGCCTGCCGCCGCGCGCCCGCGCGGTGCTGGTCCTGTACGACGTGGAAGGCTGGAAGCATGAGGAGATCGCCGCCGAACTCGGCATGGCGGTCGGCAGTTCGAAAGCGCAATTGCACCGCGCGCGCACCCTGTTGCGCGACCGGTTGGAGGCCCACGCATGAACACCCCCAACGCCAACGAAGACACCCGCCGCGACGATCTTCCCGATGCACTGCGCTGGCAGTTGCGCGCGATGCGCCGCGACGAACCGCCCGCCCGCGACCTGTGGCCGGACATCGCCCAGCGCCTGCAGCAGTCGCCGCAGCAGGCGGCCCGACCGCAGCGCCCGCGCTGGCTCGCGCCGGTGGCGATGGCCGCCACGATGGTGATGGCCGTCGGCATGGTCGGCGTATGGCGAGCCGGAACCGATCACCCGGCCAACCCCGGCACGCCGGTCGCGACCGACGCCCGCCAGGCGACGCTGGTGCAGCTCGAGGCCCAGGGCATGACCCGCCAGTACCAGGCCGCGATGATCGAAGTCGGCCCGGGCCGGCCGCCGGTCGAACTGCAGCCGGCCTTCGACGAACTCGACCGCAACGCCACGCTGATCCTCGACGCGCTGGCGCAGAACCCCGACTCGCGCCTGCTGCTGGAGCAGCTGCGCCGGACCTACGCACGCCGCCTCGCACTTGCGCAGCGCGTCGCCTACGCCTGATGGTGAATGCCCCGATGTCCCGACCCTCTGCCGCTTCGTCCCAAGAACCGAAGAACGCTTCCCGGAGAATCTCCATGACCCGCGCCCACCTCCAACGCCTCGCATTCGGCCTGGCCCTGCTGACGGCGCACAGCGCCTTCGCCGCCACGCCGATCAACGAGACGCGCCCGCTGGATCCGCGCGGACGCATCGAGATCGAGAACGTCAAAGGCAGCGTGGTCGTGCGCGCCTGGGACAAGTCCGAAGTGAAGATCGAAGGCAGCCTCGGCGCGGGCGTGGAACGCCTGGAAGTCGAAGGCGACCGCGAGCACCTCAACGTGCGCGTGAAGTACCCCAACCGCGGCGGCATGGGCATGTTCGGCAGCGACAAGAGCGAGCCGACGGACCTGATCCTGACGGTGCCGATCCGCGCGGACCTGGACATCGACGTGGTCTCGGCCGACGTCAACATCGAGGGCGTGGCATCCAACGAACTGTCCGTCGACACGGTCAGCGGTGAAGTCACCGTCGCCGCCGCGCCGCGCGAGGCCGATTTCGACAGCGTCAGCGGCGACCTGCAGCTCACGATCAACTCCAGCCGCGTCAGCGCCGAGACCGTCAGCGGCGACCTCAACCTGCGCGGTCGCCTGGACGGCGAAGTGCGCGTGGAAACCGTCTCCGGCCGCATCGACGTGAGCACGCTGCAAAGCCGCGTGCAGAAGCTGTCGGGCTCCACGGTGTCGGGCGACATCAACATCCACACCGCGCTGGCGAGCAACGGCCGCATCTCGCTGGAAACGGTGAGCGGCGACCTCGACCTGACCCTGCCGAGGAACCTGTCGGCGAACGTGCGCGGCGAGAGCTTCAGCGGCGATCTCGCGGCGCCGGGCGCTCAGATCATCCGGCCCAAGCACGGCCCGGGTTCCAGCTTCGACCACCGTTACGGCAGCGGCGACGGCGACATCACGATCGAGAGTTTCTCCGGAGATGCGACGCTGCGCTTGGAGTGAGGCGCGGAGCGCCTGCAAGCGACACACCGCAGGGCCGCCGCAAGGCGGCCCTTTTTCTTTGAGGCCTTCTACCGTGCGAGCCCCTCTCCCGCATGCGGGAGAGGGGTTGGGGTGAGGGCAGGCGATGGGTGCGCCCCCGCTTTTCTCTCACTCGCCCCCTACACCGGACACCCGAAGCCGTCATTCCCGCGAAGGCGGGAATCCAAGTTTCCGAATCCTCACGCATTGGAAAGGCATCACGCGATGCGAGCCTCGCTCGCCGGCTGGCGCGGTCGCGCCGGGTACTCCGCACGCCGAGCGCCAAGCTCGGGCGTCCGAGCAAAAAGCCCCGCACGCCGAGCTCCGAGCTCGGCCATCCGAGCAAAAAGCCCCACACGCCGAGCGCCAAGCTCGGCCATCCGAGCAAAAAGCCCCGCGCGCCGAGCTTAACGCTCGGGCCATCGGAGCAAAACGCTCCGTCCGCCGCGTTCAATCCCAGCCATCGCACCGCACCACCGCGCGTTCGAAGCCGCGCGCCGCGCGCCCTCAGCCTTCCTTCATCCCGAACCAGCAGTTGAACGCGATGGTGATGCGTTCATCGTCGCCATAGAACGGCAGCACTTCATGTTGCAGCCACGACGGGAACAGCACGAGCTGCCCCGCCTGGAACCGGATGCTGTACGTGCCATGGTGATACGGCGCACGCAAGCGCTGGTTGCCCGCGTCCATGAAGTAGTTGCTGTAGTGATGCGGATTGTGGAATCGAAGCACGCCCGACTCGGGCCGATCTGGCGGCGTGGTGCCCGGGTCGACGCAGTACACGCCCGACCACGACGCCATCGGGTGCGTATGCATGATCGTGAACCCGCCGTGCCGGGTCACATGGAACCAGGTGTGCGAGAAGATCTGCAGCCGCTGCATTTCCTGCGCGGTGTAGCCATTGAGATCGGCGATCGCGCGGCCGAGCGTGGCCCAGCAGAACTGCCGCAGCTGCTGCACGCAGGCCTCGGGCCAGGCGAACAGGTTGAAGTCGCTCTCGAACACCCCGTGCTGCTGTTTCAGCGACGGATTCGGATTGGCGTACCGGTCGCCCTGCGCTTCGCGCGAGAGGATCAGCGCGCGCAGTTGCGCATTGAGGCCGGACGCATCGGGCAGCATGTCCTGCGCCAGCGGGACCGCGAAGACGGGGTTGATCTCGAAGGGCATGCGGAACCGGACAGACGGGCAGCGATGTCCGCAGTGTAGCCAAAAACGCTACGGCCTCATGCGAGGCCGTAGCGGTCGTGCAAGCGACACACCCGCTCAGAACTTCTGCGAATAGCGGAAGTAGAAGAAGCGGCCGGGCAGGTCGTACTGCGGGTCGAACGAGTTGGCGAACGAGGTGAAGGCGATGGGCGGGTTCTTGTCGAAGAGGTTGTTGATGCCCACCGTGACCTTCGCGTTCCACGGCGCATTCCAGTACACGCTGGCGTCGTGGAAGGTCGAGGCGCCGATGTGGTGCTCGTTCGCGGCGATCGACGTGAAGCTGTCGCCGCCGGCCGGGCCGTCCCAGATGCCGTTGCCGTTGCTGTCGGTCGGCACGCTGCGGGTGCGGCCGGTCGTGGTGCACAACCAGGCGTAGCCGTAGTCCTCGAAGGCCTGGCAGGGCTCGTTCTGCGACGAGTAGTAGCGCACGTTCCAGGTCGCGCCCCAGTCGCCCTTCTCCCAACGCGCCGCCAGGTTGGAGCGGATGCGCCAGTAGTTGAGCAGGTTCGGGCCGTCGTACTCGCCCACCAGGTTGCCGCCTTCGTTGGCCGCCATCTCCGCGCCGATTGCCGGCTCGGTGAAGATGTCCTCGCCGTAACGGCCGTCGCCGTCGTTGTCGTTGAGGAACTCGGACAGGTAGGTCGTGTCCCAGGTGAAGCTGAACTTGCCCCAGGAGTTCTCGGGCAGACGGTAGCTCACCGTCATGTCCCAACCCTCGACCTTGGTGCCGCCGATGTTCACCGTGGTGTTGAGCAGCGACAGGATCTCGCCGCCCGGCTGGCGGCTGTAGAGATCGCAGGTCGCGCCGGTGCCGCCGGAGTCGATGCACTGCTGGATGATGTTGGCGCCGCCGACGGTGGTGATCGCGTCCTCGATCTTGATCTTCCACCAGTCCAGCGAAACGTCCAGGCCCTCGACGAAGCTCGGGCTGTAGACGAAGCCGGCGGTGGTCGACTCGGCCTTTTCCGGCTGCAGGTTCGGGTTGCCGCCGACGGTGATGCGGATCTGCGTGTTGTTCTGCGCATAACCGCCGTCGGGCACGCCTTCAGCGCGGCAGCGGGCCTGCGCGGGCGGCGTCTGGTTGCCGAAGTTGACCTGGTTGCAGGGATCGCTGAGCTGCGGGAACGAGTCGGCCTGGCCGGCGAACAGTTCGGCGATGGACGGTGCGCGGAAGCCTTCGGACCAGTTGCCGCGGATCAGCAGGTCGTCGATCGGCTTCCAGCGGAAACCGAACTTGCTGTTGAGCGTGTCGCCGAAGTTGCTGTAGTCCGAGTAACGCGTGGCCACCGAGAAGTCGAGCAGCTTGGCGCCCGGCAGGTCCGCGAGCAGCGGAATCGCCAGTTCCAGGTACGCCTCGTCCACGTCGTAGCCGCCGTTGGTGGCGGTGCGCGCGTTGCCGGTGGTGTTGCCGGAATTGATCAGCGCATCCGGCGAGTCGTAGCCGTCCTCGGTGCGGTGTTCGACACCGACCGAGAAGCCGAGCGGACCGCCGGGCAGATCGAACAGATCACCGCCGATGTTGGCGTAGTAGGTCTTCTGCGTGTAGCTGTACTCGTCGTGCGCGACGAAGGTCGTGTAGTCGAGCATGTCCTGCGTGATGCTGCCCGCGCCACCGAGCAGGTTCATCGGCACGCATCCGGCGATCGGATTGGCTGCCGTGCCGCAGGTCGGCACGCCTTCAGCGTCGACGAACGACGGCCCCAGCGCGTTGCCCAGCGAGATCACGTTGAACAGGCCGTTGGTGGTGTTGTTGGCCTTGTTGCGCCCGTAGAAGTAGCCGGCTTCCCAGTCGTAGTACTTCTCGGCGAAGTTCAGCGTGCCTTCGAAGCCCGCGTTCATCGCGAAAGTGCGCACGTCCTGGCTGAAACGGCGACCGCCGGTTTCAACCGCACGACGCTGCACCCAGTCGATGTCTTCGCCGAACGGGTTGTAGATGCTGTCGGCGCTGATGACCACGTTGCCGGCGTTGGTGCCGGCGACCGGCACGCCCAGCGTGATGGGCATCGCCGCCAATAGCTGTTCGGACTGGCGTTCGTTGTAGGTCAGCGTGGTCTTGAAGCGGATGTCGTCGGTGATTTCCACCGAGGCATTGCCGAACACCGAGCGGCGTTCCTGCGGGGTGAGCAGGTAGTTGTCCGGCGCGAAGTTGTAGATGTCGGCACCGGTGAAGTTGCGCCATGCCGTGCTCGCCGCGCCGCGGTCATAGGTGAAGCTGCCGGGGGAATTCGGTGTGCCCGTGCTGCCCGGCGTCGCGTTGGGACGGCAGCGCGTGGCCGAATCCGGATCGTCCGGGTCGGTGAAGCACTCGCCGAAGCGCACGCTGAAGTTGCCGTCGGGTGTGGTGGAGCTGCCGCCCAGCGCTGCGCCGGTGGTGTAGATCGGCTCCTTGGAGATGTAGCGGTCGCCCGCCATCACCGGGTCTTCCTTGACGTAACCGAAGCCGAGCATCGCGGCGAAGCGGTCGGACGTCGTGCCGATGGTGAAGTCGTAGGACTGGCGGAAGCCGTCGCCCTTGTCGTACTGGCCGATGTAGGCGTTGGCTTCGGCGCCCTCGAAGTTCTGGCGCAGGATCACGTTGACAACGCCGGCGATGGCGTCGGAACCGTAGATCGCCGAGGCGCCGTCCTTCAGCACTTCGATGCGTTCCACCGCGGCGGTCGGAATCGAGTTGAGGTCGACCTGGCCACCCAGGCCGGTGCCGGATGCACCGCCGACCCAGCGACGGCCGTTGACCAGCACCAGAGTGCGGTTCGCACCGAGGTTGCGCAGGCTGACGCCGGTGTCGCCGTTGCCGCCGTTGTTGAACGTCGTGTTGAGCGTGGAACCGTTGGCGGTGATGTTCTGGATCACATCGCCGACGGAGGTGAGGCCCTGTGCGGCGATGTCGTCGCGACTGAGCGAGAAGATCGGCTGCGAAGTCTCGATGTCCGCGCGCTTGATGCGCGAACCGGTGACTTCGATGCGATCGAGGGTGGTGGCTTCCTGGTCGGGGGCGGGGGCGGGGTCCTGGGCATGTGCGGTACCCATGCCGACTGCGGTTGTCGTGCCCAGGGCGAGCGTCATGCTAATGGCGTCCCGGAGCTTTGTTGTCTTCAAGATCATCGCTCTCTCCAAGTCGGTCTCAGTTTGTTCCCATGGGAACCCCGCCGGCGGAGCAAAAAACCACGCCAAGTCCGGCAAGGTCGGGCCGATGGTAGACCCGCCGAGCCAATACTTAAAGTGTTGTTAATCTTCAACATTCTGAACGGCCGTCGTTTCATTTCTGCAACGGCCACAAACAACTACGGCCCCTTTCGGGGCCGTAGAAGTAACGCAAGTGCCATTCGTACGGGACGAATGTACCGATCAGAACTTCTGCGAGTAGCGGAAGTAGAAGAACTGGCCGGGGACTTCGTACTGCGGGTCGAACGAGTTCGCGAAGGTCGTCGCCGAGATCGGCGGATTCTTGTCGAACAGGTTGTTGATGCCGACCGTGATGCGCGCATTCCACGGCGCATTCCAGTACGCGCTCACGTCGTGGTACGTCGTGGAGCCGATGTGGTGCTCGGCCGACGCCACCGGGGTGATCGCGTCGCCACCGGCCGTGCCGTCCCAAACGCCGTTGCCGTTGCTGTCCGTCGGCAGGCCCGTGGTGCGGGTGTGGTCGGTGCACAGGAACGAGTAACCGTAGTCCTCGAAGTTCTGGCACGGCTCGCTCTGCGACGAGTAGTAGCGGACGTTCCAGGTCGCACCCCAGTCGCCCATCTCCCAACGCGTGGCCAGGTTCGAGCGGATGCGCCAGTAGTTCAACTGGTTCGGACCGTCGTACTCGCCGACCAGGTTGCCGCCTTCGTCGAAGAAGAACGGAGCGCCGATGGCCGGAACCTGGAGGTTGTCCTCACCGTAGACACCGTTACCGTTGATGTCGTTCTCGTAGCTCGACATGTAGGTGGTGTCCCACGTGAAGCTGAACTTGCCCCACGCGGTTTCCGGCAGGCGGTAGCTCACCGTCAGGTCGTAACCTTCCACCTTCGTGCCGCCGATGTTGGTGGTGGTGTCGAGCAGGTCGATGATCTGGCCACCCGGTTCACGGCTGTACAGAGAGCACGCCGGGCTGGTGCCGCCCGAGTCAAGGCACTGCTGGATGATGTTGGCGCCGCCGATCGTGGTGATGGCGTCCTCGATCTTGATCTGCCACCAGTCCAGCGAGACGTCCAGGCCTTCCACGTAGTTCGGGCTGTACACGAAGCCCAGCGTGTAGGACTCGGACTTCTCCGGCTGCAGTTCCGGGTTGCCGCCGACCGTGATGCGGATCTGCGGGTTGTTCTGCACGTAGCCGTTGGCCGGAACGCCTTCACGCACGCACTGTGCCTGCGCCGCCGGGATCTGGTCGGCGAAGTTGTTCACGTTGCAGGGGTCGGCGAGCTGCGGGAACGAGTCGGCCTGGCCGGCGAACAGCTCGGCGATGGACGGCGCGCGGAAGCCTTCCGACCAGTTACCACGAACCAGCAGGTCGTCGATCGGCTTCCAGCGGAAACCGAACTTGCTGTTGAGCGTGTCGCCGAAGTTCGAGTAATCCGAGTAGCGCGTGGCCAGCGAGAAGTCGAGCAGCTTGGCGCCCGGCAGGTCGGCCAGCACCGGGATCGCCAGTTCGAGGTAGGCC
This sequence comes from Lysobacter sp. MMG2, assembly GCF_016735495.2. Taxonomy (GTDB): domain Bacteria; phylum Pseudomonadota; class Gammaproteobacteria; order Xanthomonadales; family Xanthomonadaceae; genus Lysobacter_J. The sequence continues at coordinate 627,060 of NZ_JAERQY020000002.1, read as the reverse complement.
TCGTCCAGGTCGTAGCCACCGGCGGTCGCGGTGCGCGCGTTGCCCGTGGTGTTGCCCGAGTTGATCAGCGCGTCCGGCGAGTCGTAGCCGTCTTCGGTGCGGTGTTCCAGACCGAAGGAGAAGCCCAGCGGGCCGCCCGGCAGCGAGAACAGATCGCCGCTGATGTTGGCGTAGTAGCTCTTCTGCGTGTAGCTGTACTCGTCGTGCGCGGTGAACGTCGCGAAGTCCAGCATGTCCTGCGTGATCGTGCCCGGAGCGCCGAGGATGTTCATCGGCACGCAGCCGGTGACGATCGCGCCCGGCGCGCCGCACTTGATCACGCCATCGGTGTCGCGGAACGACGGGCCCAGGGCCTGGCGCAGCGCGATGACGTTGAACAGGCCGAAGGTGGTGTTGTTGGCCTTGTTCTCACCGCGGAAGTAACCGGCTTCCCAGTCGAAGTACTTCTCGGCGAAGTTCAGCGTGCCTTCCAGGCCGGCCGACATCGCGAAGGTACGCACGTCCTGGTTGAACGAACGACCGCCGGTCTCGACGGCGCGACGCTGGATCCAGTCGACTTCCTGACCGATGCCGCCGTTTTCCGGACGGTTGTAGAAGTTCGTCGCGCTGACGCGGATGTCGGAAGCGTTGGTGCCCGGAGCCGCGCGACCCAGCACGACCGGCATCGCCGCGAGCAGCTGCTCGGAGACGCGCTGGTTGTAGGTGATCGTCGACTTGAAGCGGACTTCATCGGTGATGTCGGCGGTGGCGCTACCGAACACCGAACGGCGCTCCTGCGGCGTCAGCAGGTAGTTGTCCGGCGCGAAGTTGTAGATGTCGGCCGGCACCGAACGCGGACGCCAGTTGGCGCCGCTCTGGCCGTTGTTGTACGTGAACGAACCCACCTGGCCGTTCGGCAGGCAGCGCAGCAGCGGGCCGAGCGGGTTGGTCGCCGTCGGTGCGCCGCGGCAGGCGTTGTTGGTGACGCTGTAGTTGCCGTTCGGCGAGGTCGAGCTGCCGAAGGCATTGCCGGTACCGACGATCGGCTCCTTGGAGATATCGCGATCGCCGGCCATGACCGGCTCTTCCTTGACGTAACCGAAGCCCAGCATGGCCGAGAAGCGGTCGGAGGTCGTGCCGATGGTGAAGTCGTAGCCCTGGCGGAAGCCGTCGCCCTTGTCGAACTGGCCGATGTAAGCGTTGGCTTCGGCGCCTTCGAAGTTCTGGCGCAGGATCACGTTCACGACGCCGGCGATGGCGTCGGAGCCGTAGATCGTCGAGGCGCCGTCCTTCAGCACTTCGATGCGCTCGACCGCGGCGGTCGGGATGGTGTTGAGGTCGACCGCGCCGCCGAGGCCCGTGCCACCGACCCAACGACGGCCGTTGACCAGCACCAGGGTGCGGTTGGAGCCCAGGCCGCGAAGGCTGACGCGGGTTTCGCCGTTACCGCCGTTGTTGAACGTGCTGTTGAGCGTGGAGCCGTTGGCGGTGATGTTCTGGATCACGTCGCCGACCGAGGTCAGGCCCTGCGAGGAGATGTCCTCGCGGCTCAGCGAGAAGATCGGCTGGGACGTTTCGATGTCGGCGCGCTTGATGCGCGAACCGGTCACCTCGATGCGATCGAGGGTGGTCGGCTGCTGCGAGCTTTCCTGGGCCACGGCGATGCCGGTGCCGGCAGCGGCGGTGCTGCCCACCGCGAGCGCGAAGGTAATCGCGTCGCGAAGCTGGGTGGTCTTCAAGGTCATCTCTCTCTCCGTAAAGCAGGGTGGTACTTCCCATGGGGCCCGCCGGCGGTGTCAAAGAAGACGCCAAAAACGGCAAGGCTTAACCGGATCGTAACCGCGCCATCAGAAAAGTGAAAGACGTGTTAACGACCAGTTATCGGCCAGTGACGGCAAAGTTTGAACATACGAAACCCTGAATGGGCGTATGGAGGGAGAGGCCGGCCGGTCCGGCAGGGGCCGTCGACGGGCCAAAAAAAAGCGGCCCCTTTCGGGGCCGCTCGAGTTGCTCCGCGTGAGCGGATCAGAAGCGCTGCTGGTACTTCATGTAGATGAAACGACCGATGTCGAACTGGCCCTGGTAGGACACGTTCGCGTTCGGCTGGCTGTACACCACCGGACCCTGGTGATCAAACACGTTGTTCGCACCCAGGGCGACGGTCGCGTTCCACGGCGCCTTCCAGCGGAATTCCAGATCGTGGAAGGTGTTGGAGCCGATCTCGTTGATCGCACGGGCCTGCGCCGGCACCGGGTTCGCCACGGCGAAGTCCGGGTTCGAGCACTCATCCGGGAACAGCGTGGCCGACAAGCAGGTTTCCTTCATGCCCGAGTAGTAGCGCATGCCCCACGTCGCGCCCCACGAACCCAGATCCCAGCTCAGGCTCGTGTTCGAACGAACGCGGAAGGTGCCCACGAAGCCCGGCGAGGTCGCGTAGCCAACCAGCTGCTGCGCCTTGGTGGCCGGGTTGGTGTCGGTCTTGATCTCGTCGCTCGTGGTGTAGGTCGTCTGCCACGAGAAGTTGAAGTTACCGAAACCTTCCGTCGTCAGGCGGTAGCCCAGGTCCATGTCCCAACCTTCGGCCTCGCGGTAACCCGCGTTGATGCTGGCGAATGCAAGGTTGTTGACGTAGCCCTGTGCCGCGTCACGAGTGAACAGTGCGCAACGGGTCGGATCGTTCTGGATGTAGCAGTCGTTGAGGATCTGCGTCGGCGAGTCGGCAACGATCGTGTCGTCGATGCGGATCTTCCACCAGTCGAGGCTGACGTTGAAGCCTTCGATGAAGCCCGGGCTCCACACCAGACCCAGCGTCTTGGACTCGGACGTTTCCGGGATCAGGTTCGGGTTGGAACCCGAGAAGAACGGAACCGGAGTCTGGGCGTTCGGCGCCGTGGCGGCGTTGAAGCCCTGCGCGAGCTGACGATAGGTGGCCGGGTTCGGAACGCCCGGGACGCCCGCGCCGCCGGCGCACGCCGTACGGACCGCCGCGTTCGTACGCGCCGTGCCGAAGTTCGTATCGCACGGGTCGGTGAAGAACGAGAACGTCTGCGAGCCGCCGCCGTACAGGTCGGCGATCGTCGGCGCACGGAAGCCTTCAGCGTAGGTACCGCGGAACAGCAGCGAATCGATCGGCTTCCACTTGAAACCGAACTTGCTGTTGAGCGTGTCGCCGAAGGTGTCGTAGTCCGAGTAGCGGGTGGCAAGGCTGAAGCTCAGCTCCTGCGCGCCCGGCAGGTCGGCCAGGACCGGCAGGAACAACTCGGCGTAGATTTCGTCGACGGTGTAGCTGCCCTGGGTCGGACCGCTGGCCAGCGTCGTCGAGTTGCCGGTCACTGCCTGCGCGTCGGGGATGAAGCGACCCTGCTCCTTGCGGTTTTCAACGCCGACCGCCACGCCCAGGTCACCACCCGGCAGCGTCGCGAGCGAGCCGCTGATGTTGGCCGAGTACACGGTGGTTTCGGTTTCGCCGCTGGAGTTCAGGCGCTGGAACAGCCAGTCCTGCAGAGCCTGGTTGCCGGTGAGACCACCTTCGCCAACCTGACCGTACGGGATGAACGGGTTCCATGCGACGCAGCCCGGGATGACCACGCGCTCAACGGCCGGCGTGCTCGGATCGTCCGGCAGCAAGCAGACGACGCTGCCGTCGGCCTGACGCTCGGAACGACCGGTCGACTGCTTGGCGCGGTCGACGTTGAGGTTGCCGTAGTTTTCCTGATGGACCTTGTTGTTGTTGTAGAGGTAGTTGACGTCCCAGTCGAAGATGCGCTCGGCGACGTCGAAGCTGCCTTCAAGGGCCGCGGAGAAGCGCCAGGTGGTCGACGACGGAGCGTCGACGCGCGGCACTTCCCAGGTACGGCGGGTGAAGTTGATGTCACGCGGGGTGGCATAACCGTGCTGCGTGCCGACCGGGTTGTAGTAGCTGAAGCGCGACATCTTGAAGCCGCCCGGAATCAGGCCGGCCGACGCGCTCTGGAACGGATAGCCCGCGACCTGACGCTCGGCGTCGCGGTCGGTGTACAGCATGTCGCCGCGGAAACGGACGTTCTCGGTGATGTCGAAGATGCCGTTGACGAACAGCGAGCGGCTCTCCAGCGGCGTGCGCAGGTGCGTCTGCTGGTTCGTGTTGCTCTTGTCGAGCACCGAACCGTTCGGATCAGCAGCCGTTGCGCCGGTGTTGGAGTTCTGCGTGTGGTAGTTGGCGAGGCTGCGCCAATCCGCACCCGGGTTCAGAACGAGCGTGCCGACGCCGCCCGGGTTCGCTGCACCCGGCGCATCCGTGATCTGGCCCCACTGCGAAGCGGTGGTCCAGCCGCGGGTCGGATGCTTGTAGCTCTGCGGGTACGCGCTGTACTCGCGATCCTTGGCGAAGACTTCCTCTTCCTTGCGGTATTCGACGGCGGCCGTGATCGAACCGCGATCACCGGTGAAGCCGAGGATGCCCGAAGCGCGGGTCGTCTCGCCGTCGCCTTCGCTGTACTGACCGTAGTACGCGTCGACCGTGGCGCCTTCGAAGTTCGAACGGGTGATGATGTTCACCACGCCGGCGATCGCGTCGGAGCCGTAGATCGAGGAAGCGCCGTCCTTCAGGACTTCGACGCGCTCGACGGCGACCGTCGGGATCAGCGAAACGTCCTGCAGGCCCGAGGTGCTGATGCCCAGGCGCTTGCCGTTGACCAGGATCAGCGTGCGCTGGGTACCCAGGTTGCGCATGCTGATGAACTGGCCGCCGACGTTTTCACCGGCCGACAGCGGCGAAGCGCGGCTGATGGCCGGGGCGCCGACGGCGGAAATGTTCTGCAGGATGTCGGCGACCGACTGGAAGCCCTGGTTTTCGATGTCCGCGCGGGTGATGGTCAGGACCGGTGCTTCGGTCTCGATATCAACCTGACGAATGCGCGAACCGGTCACCTCGATGCGATCGAGGGTGGTCGTCGTCTGCTGCTGTTCCTGAGCCATGGCCGTACCGGCCAGGGCGGTGGTGCCGACCGCGAGCGAGTAAACAATCGCGTCGCGGAGCGGGGTGGTCTTCAAGTTCATCTCTCTCTCCAAACGTGAGTCGATGGATCCCATGGGACCTAACCGACGGCGTCAAAGAAGACGCCAAAAACGGCAAGGCAACCCGATCCTAACCACGTTCGAAGAGAAGTGAAAGTGTCGTTAATGCACAGTTTCGAACTTGTGAAGGCCGTACGCGGGTGTATCGACCCCGGCAGGGGGCTGGAAGGCAAGAGATGTGCCCAAACGAAGGCGCCGCTCACGAGAACCCCGCGAGCGGTCTTTGGATTCAAGGAGTTAAATCCGCGGCTGGCGCGGACGGCGGATCGTCAGAGATCCTGCTCGTAACGGACATAGGGAACGGTGCCCTCGTCCTTGTCGCCGTTTTCGGGGGCGAACGGGTTGCGGCCGCGGGTCACGACGTTCTCCGCGCCCACCGTGAGCTGGCCGCTCCACGGCGTGCGCCAGGTCAGACCGACGCCGAGGCCTTCCCACTGGCCCGGCTCGCCGGGGGTGTCGACCACGCGGCCGACGATGTTTGCGCTGAAGTTGCCGACGCCAGCGCCGACCGTGAGGCTCTTGGTGTTCCAGCGATCGGCCAGGGCGGGCACTTCGCCGGCCGGGATCAGCTTCGCGCGTGCCCAGGTGCCGCCGATGGACACCGTGGCCTCGCGGCCGATGTTCTTCTGGCCGTACACGGTGAGCGTGTTCTGGTCGACCTTGCTGAACTTCGAGTTGGGGCTCAGCCAGGCGGGTAGGGTGTCGCGACCCGTGCCGAGCGCCAGGCCGACCTTGCCACCCGCGCGACTCAGGCTGGCACCGAGGGTGCCTTGGCGCGTGCCGGAATGGTCGTCGTCCTCGTCCATCGAGGCGAGCATGCAGTGATTGGCGAGGTTGCCGATTGCACCGGCCAGTCCGGTCTTGCGATCGCAGACCAGGCCGAGGGTGTCGCCGGCTTCCAGGCCGAACGCAGCGTCGAGGGTATTGCTGCCCACGCGCCAGCGGGCGCCTGCCACCGGGGTGCCGGTGGGCTCGAGCTGCAGGAGGTATTCGAGCTTGCCGCTGGTCTGGTTCCAGACCGGGAGGTAGGTCGTCTCCGGGGTGCGCCTGGCCTGCGCATGGACGCCCGACACCACGCCCAGGGCGAGCATCAGGGTCAATGGCAGTCGAAGCAGGCGCGTGTTCATGGTCTTGTACGACCGGGTAAACCCGGCGGAGTTCCCCTCTCTTGAGGACCGCGACTATAGACCGTTTATGTTTATTTAACAATTCCCCGAGTGACGTCGGAGGTGCTACTGCAGCCTTTCAGGGGCCGCCATCTCCGTTGTCGCCACGGCAAACAAGCTAGCGATTTCCTCCGCATCGAAACGGTAACTCTGTCCGCAAAACTCGCAACGGATCTGGGCGGCGCCACCGGCCGCCTCCACCGCTGCCTCCGCCTCGGCGGCCCCGAGGGAGACGAGCATCGATTCCACCCGTTCCCGGGAGCAGGAGCAGGCAAAGCGGAGCGGTTTGCGTCCCAGGACCTGGACCCCGTCCTCATGGAACAGGCGGGTCAGCAGGTCCTCCGCCGACCATTCCAGCAGTTCGCGCGTGGTGAGCGTGTCGAATAGGGCGCCCACACGCGACCAGCCGTCGTCATCCCCATGATCCGACGGAAGCTTCTGCAGCATCAGTCCCGCCACCTGCCGTTCGTCGGCGGCCAGCAGCAGGCGGGTCGGCAGCTGCTCGGACTGGCGGAAGTAATCCTCGAAGGCCTCCGTCAGCGAGTCCGATTCCAGCGCCACCAGGCCCTGGTAGCGCATGGGCTCGCGGCCGTCGATGGACGGGTTCTCGATGGTGATGGCGAGCACTGCGTCGGGACCCAGTTCGCGCAGGTCGCGCGAGACCGTTTGGGCGTGCTCGTCCACCTGTGCGATGCCGCGCAGCGTGCCCGCCGCGGTGCATTCGGCGAAGAGGGTGCGCAGCGCGCCGTGCCCGCGCAACTGCACCGAGAGGCGACCGTCGACCTTGGCGTGGCCGGTGAACAGTGCCGCGGCGGCGGCGGCTTCGCCTAGCAGCTCGGCGGCGGCCTGCGGGTACTCGGCGCGACTGCGGATCTGGTCCCAGGTGTCCTGCAGGTGCACGCGCACCCCGCGCACCCCTGCGCCTTGGATGAGAAAACGGGTCAACTGGTCGCGGTCGCCGGCGGGCGCGGTCGAGGTATCGGTCATGCGGAGGACTCGTGCGGTCTGCGCGCGTGATTGGAATAATGCGCGCGATCGTGTGAAAAGGGATGGACGAACACAAATGGGGATGGAGCAACGCCCGTGCAAGGCATGAACGTGCGCGAAGAAGACAGGCCCGACGGGTCCAAGACGGTACCGCCGCGCCGACGCCGGCGCTGGCTGCGGTGGCTGATCGCGTTGCCGTTCGCCCTGCTGCTGTTGAGCGTGGTGCAGGTGGCGACGCTGCGTTTCGTCGATCCGGCCTTCAGCGCGTTCATGCTGTCCCGTCAGCTGGAGGCATGGAGCGAAGGCGACTGGCGCTTCCGCATCGCCCACGACTGGCGTGACCTGGACGAGATCTCGCCCCATGTGCCGCTGGCGGTCGTGGCCTCGGAGGACCAGAACTTCGCCGACCACTTCGGCTTCGATCTCAAGGCCATCGAAAAGGCGCGCAAGAACAACGAACGCGGCCGCAGGGTGCGCGGCGGCAGCACGATCAGCCAGCAGACCGCCAAGAACCTGTTCCTGTGGAGCGGACGAAGCTGGGTGCGCAAGGGCATCGAGGCCTGGTACACGGTGCTGATCGAAGCGCTGTGGCCCAAGCACCGCATCATCGAGGTGTACGTCAACATCGCCGAGTTCGGCGACGGCGTGTACGGCGCGCAGGCCGCGGCCCGCACCTACTTCGGCAAGGATGCCGACCGCCTCGGGCCGGCCGAGGCCGCGCGCATGGCCGCGGTCTTGCCGAGCCCGCGCCGCTACAGCATCAGCCGGCCCGGTCCGTACGTGCAGCGGCGATCGCAGGCCATCCAGCGGCAGATGCGCTACATGGGCGGCACCGAGTACCTCCAGCGGATCGAGTAGGCGCCGCGAGACCCGGCTACCATTGCCCCATGACCTGCAACCGCCTCACCGTCGTCATCGCCGCCTTCAACGAGGCCGACAGCCTGCCGTTGCTGCATCCGCGCATCCGCGCGGTGGTCGACGCGCTCGCGCACGAGGAAGGCATCGACGGACAGGTGCTCTACATCGACGACGGAAGCACCGATGCGACCTGGCCGCTGATGCAGCAGCTCGCGGCCGCAGACCGTCGCGTCGCACTGCTGCGGCTGTCGCGCAATTTCGGCAAGGAGCTCGCCCTCACCGCTGGGCTGGACCGCGTGGAGGAAGGCGCCGCGCTGATCCTGGATGCCGACGGGCAGGACCCGCCGGAGCTCATCCCGCAGTTCATCGCGAAGTGGCGCGAAGGCTACGACGACGTCCACGGCACCCGCATGGAGCGCGAAGGCGAGGGCTGGCTCAAGCGTTCCACGGCGCACGCGTTCTACCGCTTGATCGGCCGTCTGTCGAAGACGCCGATTCCGGCCGACACCGGCGATTTCCGCCTGCTGTCGCCGCGCGCGCTGGAGGGGCTGCGTCAGCTGCGCGAACGTCATCGGTTCATGAAGGGCCTGTTCGGCTGGGTCGGCTACAACCGCATCTCCATTCCGTATCACCGCGATCCGCGCGTGGCCGGACGCAGCAAGTTCAATTTCTGGAGGCTGTGGAACCTCGCGCTGGAAGGCATCACCAGCTTCTCCACCGCGCCGCTGCGACTGGCGACGTACATGGGCCTGCTGACGGCGATGGTCGCCTTCCTCTACGGCGTGTGGATCATCGTCAAGGCGATGCTGCTCGGAGATCCCGTGGCGGGCTGGCCGACGATGATGTCGGTGATCCTGTTCCTCGGCGGCGTGCAGCTGATCGCGCTGGGCGTGATCGGCGAGTACCTGGGGCGCCTGTACGACGAATCCAAGCAGCGTCCGCTCTACCTGGTGGACACCTGGCAGCCCGCACGCCCGGCGCGCCCGGCCGAGGCGCCGAACGAGGGCGATCGCGTGCAGCGCCTGCACGGATCCAGGGTGGATTGACGCTCGTCCGTCTTCGCATGCGTTGACGTCGCCCTGGAGTATGCTCGGCCGCAAGCCCCCTGGCGGAAGGAGACGGCCATGCGCACCGTGCGGCAATTGCTCGAAGCCAAAGCGCCGGAAGTGTTCGCGATCGGCCCGGACGCACCGGTGATCGACGCGATCAGGTTGATGGCCGAAAAGCACATTGGCGCCGTACTGGTGCTGGATGCAGGACGACTGGTGGGCATCCTGTCCGAGCGCGACTATGCGCGGAAGATCGTGCTGCAGGGACGCTCTTCGGCCGACACGCCCGTGCGCACCATCATGACCGGCCAGGTCATCAGCATCGGCCTGGACGACACCACCGACCGCTGCATGCAGATCGTCACCGACCGCCGCATCCGTCATCTGCCGGTCGTGCACAACGGGCAGGTGCTGGGCGTGGTGTCCATCGGCGATCTGGTGAAGGCGGTGATCGAAGACCAGCAGGTCGAACTGGACCAGTTGCAGCGCTACATCGCCAGCTGAGTCAGCGGCTCATTTGGCGTAACGACCGCCGCAGCCCGAGTCCTCGCCCGGGCCCAGTTCCAGCGTCGCCAGCAGCGCGGCCGGCGGTGTGATCGTCCCAAGCGTGAGCGCGATCGCGCCGCGCAACCCCACGCCCGCCAGATCCGGATGCACCTTGGGCTGCTTGAACGTGCCATCCACGCGCAGCGGCGTGCGGAAGGTGAGCAGGCTGCGGTCCTTCGGGCGCGGGCGGATGGTGAGATCAAGCGTTTCATCGCGCAGGTTCACCGTGCCCGAGCCGATGAGGATGGTGTCGGTCGTATCGAACGCCAGCGAGCGCGCCGTCATCAGTCCGTTGTCCACGCCGAAGTCCGCGAACGCGCAGCGCACCGGAATCTGCCGGTCGCCGCCGAGCTTGAACTTGATGATCTCCGCCAGGTCGATGCCGGCCATTTCCATCAGCAGGTTGCTGATGCGCCCCCGACCCATGCCGACGGAGATGTTGCCGTCACTGCTGCCCAGCATCGCCGCGATGGAATTGCCTGTGCCTTCGATGCCGACATCGCCGCTGATCTTGCCGATCGCGTTCTGCGCAAGTTCCACCTTGGGCAGCAGCTTGGAGAGATTGAGCCCGGCGAGCTTCGCATCGGCGCGGGTGCGGATCGTGTCGGTGCGCGCGTCCATGCGGATGCGCGAACGGATGTCGCCGTCGGCCACGCCGAAGTTCAGCGGATCCAGTTTCAAAAGCCCGCCTTCCAGCAGCAGGTGCGCGTCCATGTCGTCCAGCGGCAGGCTGGGCGCGTTGATCCGCACCGCGCGCAGGCGCACGTCGGCGTCCATCGCGCGCAGCTTGTCGAGCTCGTACGGCGTGTGCGGAAGCAGGCGCGCGCTGGCCTGTTCCTGCGCGGCCTTCGCGCTCTGCTCGGCATTGGCCGTCTCGCCGCGGCCGCTCTGCGGCGCGCCACCGACGAAGCCGGCCAGGTCGTCGAAGTCCAGGCGCTGCGAGGTGAGGTTGGCGCGCAGATAGGGACGCTTGCCGCCGGTCGTCACGCTGGCGTCGCCGTGCATGTCGCTGTCGCCGATGCGGCCGTCGAAGTTGCGGTAGTGCCACACGTTGCCTTCGCGGCTGAAACGTCCGTCGAGCGTGTACGGCGGCGTGTGCGGGATGGCCAGTCCCAGCAGCGGATACAGGTCGGCGAGGTCGCGACCGGACAGTTTCATCTGCAGGTCGAAACCGCGCAGCCGCAGAGGATCCAGCAGCGTGCCACGCGCATGCGCGTGGGTCGGGCCCGCGGAGGCGCGCACGTCGATCCGGTACGGCGCCTCGCGATCGCGCAACAGCAACGGCGAAGCGGCCGTGCCCTCCAGCACGAACTTGTTGTTCTGCCACAGCCCTCCGCCGATGACCGACACCGGCGCGGACGCACCCCGCGTGCGCGCGCCCTGGCTGCTCACGCCGATGCGGATGTCGGTGCGCTTGGGCGCGTCGAGGAACTGCAGGAAGCCACGCTGGATGTCGACGCGGCGGAACTGCACGTTGGTCTCGCTGCTCTGGTCGCCGAACACCCAGTTGCCGTCGCCGCCCTTGGGGTTGGTCTCCAGCAGCAGGCGCGGGCGGTCCAGGCGGATCAGCGGCAACAGCACCTGCCGGCGCAACAGCGGGCGCAGCGCGATGCCGATTTCCGCACGATCGGCCGAGGCCATCACGGGTTCGCGCGCCCACGAGGCGTTGCCGAAACGCACGCGTTCGCCCGACACCACCGGTGTCCAACTCAGGTCGACGTCGAGGTTGCCGTCGATGTGGAACTCGCGGCCGGTGCGCGCCTCGACCTGGCGCTCCAGCGGGCCTTTGAACCAATTCCAGTCCCAGATGGCGATAAGAATGGCGAGCAGCGCCGCGACGATCGCCAGCGCCGTCATCACCGGATGGCGATGCGGCCATGCGCGGCCGGCGTCCGCACCGCCAGACCCCGCGTTTCGAGGACCGCGCCAGCGCATGCCGTCATCTGCACGCGACGCAGTGCGCGCGTGCCGTTGTCATGAAAGGAGATAGCAAAGCGTTCACCGCAGATCCGCCTGGATACCGCCCCACCATCGGCGGCGCGCGGTCAAGCGAAAGTGAACGCGTTGTGCGCAGTTCAGCTCGGCAGGATGCTGCCCGGCGTGACCACCTGCGCCATCACGGCGACGTAATGGCACACGCTGCCGGCCACCACGAACAGGTGCCAGATCGCGTGCGAATAGGGCAGCGATGGCCGGTGATAGAACACCGTGCCCAGCGTGTAGAACACGCCGCCGCCGAACAGCCATCCGATGGTCCAGCCGTCCAGCGCCCCCAGCAGCGGCTTGATCGCCACGATCACCAGCCAGCCCATCGCGATGTAGATGCCGGTGGAAAGCAGCTTGAAACGACCCGTGAAGAACAGCTTGAACACCACTCCGGCCAGGGCCAGCGTCCAGATCGCCGCGAACAGCCCCCAGCCCCACGGCCCGCGCAGGCCGATCAGCGTGAAGGGAGTGTAGGTGCCGGCGATCAGCAGATAGATCGCGCAGTGATCGAAGACCTTCAGCCGCGCCTTGGCGACCGGGTGCTGGATCGCGTGGTAGAGCGTGGAGGCGAGGTAGAGCAGGAGCAGGCAGATGCCGAAGACGATCGCCCCCGCCAGTTGCCAGCCATCGCCGTACAGGGCGGCCAATGTAATGAGGACGGCACCACCGGCGAGCGCGGCGGTCGCGCCCAGGCCGTGGGTCAGGGCATTGACGAATTCCTCGCGCACCGAATGCAGGTCGTGCGGCGCAACGGACGCGGAACCGTCGTGGACGGATCGGGCGGGGGGCATGGTGCGAGCATCCTAGCGCACGCTGGAGCAAATGCTCGGGATCGCTGGCCGAGACAAAGGCGAGGCTGTGACGCCGGCCTCAGGACGCGCCCGGCAGCCTCTATGATGCCGGCACTGCCTTGCCCGTCCGCCTCATCCCGAACCCGGCCCCGATGATCATTTCGCACCAGCACCGCTTCGTCTTCGCCGCCATTCCCAAGACCGGCACGCATTCGGTGCGCCAGGCATTGCGCGAACACCTCAGCGAGGAGGACCTGGAGCAGGTCGGCCTGTTCGTGAACAAGCGGTTTCCGTTCGAGGAGCTGGCAGCCATCAAGCACGGCCACATCACGCTGGCCCAGATACGCCCGTTCCTCGGCGAGGAACCCTTCGCCTCGTATTTCAAGTTCGCGTTCGTGCGCAATCCCTTCGACCGCTTCGTCTCCTACTGCGCGTTCATGACGCGCGCCGACGGGGCGTTCCTGAAGAACCCGCAGCAGGTGATGCGTTACATCCTGTTCCAGGCGCGTCCGATGCAGCACATCCTGTTCCAGCCGCAGCACACGTTCGTCACCGACGAGGACGGCACGATGCTGGCCGATCACGTCGGGCGCGTGGAAGACATGCAGGCGTCCTACGACGCGATCTGCGAGCGGCTGGGCCTGCCGTCCGCGACGCTGGGGCAGGTCAACAGTTCGCGCCGCGGCGGTTACCGGGACTACTATGACCAGGCGCTGATCGACGGCGTCGCCGAGCTTTACCGGCGCGACCTGGAACTGTTCGGATACGAGTTCTGACCATGACCGCCACTGCCGCCTTCTCGCCTGCCGACGTCCAGCCGAACCCGCGCAAGACCACTTCGGTGCGCCGGCTCGGCCATGTCGACATCGCGCGTCTGCGCGAGGCGGTGCTCGCCATTCCCGAAGCGACCTGGGACGCGGAGAACGCCGACAAGCCCAACCGTTTCGAAGCGCTGGACCGTACGCGCCACATCGTGTTCCGCTTCGTCAGCGATTTCCAGGATTGGCGCAAGCATTACGAGCGCCCGCTGTGGGCGTCATGGCGCGAATTGCTCGAACCGGTGTTGGCGCAGGCCGTCGCGCCTTACGGTTATGCGCGCGGCGAATTCCCGCGCGTGATGCTCGCGCGCATGGCGCCGGGAGGCGTGATCAAGCCGCACCGGGATGCGAATCCCGCGGCGAAGTGGCCGCACAAGATCCATGTGCCGCTGCTCACCAACGAGAAGGTGGTGTTCTTCATCGACGGCACCGGCTATCACTTCATCGAAGGCGAAGCGGTGGAGGTCAGCAACATGGCCGTGCACGCGGTGGAAAACAACGGCGACGCCGATCGCATCCACCTGATCTTCGAGTACTTCGACGCCGATCAGCCGACGCCGCCGTGGGTGGGGAAGTTGCCGGCGCGGAAGTGATCGGGCGAGTGCGGGGCCGGACTGGCCGTGGTCGGTCCTCGCAAAGATGGACGACTCTCTCAACCCGTCATCCCGGTGTAGGCCGGGACCCAGGCTCGTTGCGCATGGCGCAGCGCGCGGGCACTTCCCATCGGGCAATCCATCTCACGTCATTCCCGCGAAAGCGGGGTCTTTGGGGTCGCCGTAGGGCGGCACTCTCCAGGGACTTTCCGCGCTTGCCCCGTTGCCTCGTGAGCAACTGCAGAAAAATGGATTCCAGCTTTCGCTGGAATGACGTGATGTGTCGGAGGACGTGCAGCCTGGGTCCCGGCCTACGCCGGGATGACGGAGTTACTGATCTGCGATCTACGGATTGCGCGTTAACAGCACCAGCATCACCACCACCTGCGCCGTGACGATCAGCATCATCGCCCGTCGGAACGACGGCTTGGCCGTCTTGTGCCGGAACAGCCTCATCGCGAACAACGCGCCCGGCGAGCCGCCGAGCAGCGCCAGCGCGAGCAGCCAGCGTTCCGGAACACGCCGGCGCTTGCCGCCGGCGATCGCCTTGTCGTAGCCGTACACCAGCACGGTGGCGAGGTTGAGCACCAGCCACCACGCCAGCCATGCGGGCATCAGTCGAACGCCGCCGCGTGCGCGTGCTCGCGCGTGGCGAGGAACTTCACGTCCGGGGCGCGCTCCTGCGCCAGCTGCAGGTTCACGCGGGTCGGCGCGAGGTAGACCAGCTCACCGGCGGCGTCGACCGCGAGGTTCATCGCGTTCTTGTCGCGGAACTCTTCGAGCTTCTTCTCGTTGTCGCAGCGGATCCAGCGCGCCGTGGCGACGCTGACCTGCTCGAAGCTCGCGTCCACGCCGTATTCGTCCTTCAGGCGATAAGCGACGACGTCGAACTGCAGCACACCCACCGCACCCAGGATCAGGTCGTTGCTCATCAGCGGACGGAAGAACTGCGTGGCGCCTTCCTCCGACAACTGCGCCAGGCCCTTCTGCAACTGCTTCAGCTTGAGGGGATCGCGCAGGCGCGCACGGCGGAAGAGCTCCGGTGCGAAGTTCGGGATGCCGGTGAAGCTCAGCGCCTCGCCCTCGGTGAAGCTGTCGCCGATGGAGATCGTGCCGTGGTTGTGGATGCCGATGACATCGCCCGGCCACGCGCTCTCGGCGATCTCGCGGTCGCTCGCCATGAAGGTCAGCGCGTTGGCGAGCTTCACTTCCTTGCCGCTGCGCACGTGGAAGGCCTTCATGCCGGCGCTGAACTGGCCCGAGCACACGCGCATGAACGCCACGCGGTCGCGATGCTGCGGGTCCATGTTGGCCTGGATCTTGAAGACGAAGCCGGTGAGCTTGGGCTCGTACGACGCCACTTCGCGCGAGGTGGTCGCGCGCGGGCGCGGCGAGGGTGCGTGCTCGACGAAGAAGTCCAGCAGCAGCTGCACGCCGAAATTGTTCACGGCCGAACCGAAGAACACCGGCGTCTGCTCGCCCGACAGGTATTTGGCGACATCGAACGGGTGCGAGGCGCCTTCCACCAGCTCCAGTTCTTCGCGCAGCTCCTGCAGCATCTGCGCGCCGATGCGAGCTTCAAGCGCCGGGTCGTCGATGGACGCGAAGATGGTCGAGTCCTGGCGCGTGAAGTTGCGGCCTTGTTCGTACAGGTGCACCTCGCCGGTGACCAGGTGGACCACGCCCTTCAGGCGCTGGCCCATGCCGATCGGCCAGGTGATCGGCGCGCACTGGATGCCCAGCACGCTCTCCACCTCGTCGAGCAGGTCGATCGGGTTCTTGCCCTCGCGATCGAGCTTGTTGATGAAGGTCATGATCGGCGTGTCGCGCAGGCGGCACACCTCCATCAGCTTGATCGTGCGTTCTTCCACGCCCTTGGCCACGTCGATGACCATGAGCGCGGAGTCCACCGCGGTGAGCACGCGGTAGGTGTCCTCGCCGAAGTCGGCGTGGCCGGGCGTGTCGAGGAGGTTGACGATGCGCCCCTCGTAGGGGAACTGCATCACCGAGCTGGTCACCGAGATGCCGCGCTCCTTTTCCAGCGCCATCCAGTCGGACGTCGCATGGCGCGCGGCCTTGCGGCCCTTGACCGAGCCGGCCATCTGGATCGCACCGCCGAACAGCAGCAGCTTTTCGGTGAGCGTGGTCTTGCCCGCGTCGGGGTGCGAAATGATCGCGAACGTGCGGCGGCGGGCGGCTTCGAGGGAAACGTCGGACATGGAAACGGCGGGCGCGGACGGGCCGGACGGCGGTCCGCGCATCGGAAGTCGGGAAGGGCGGGAAGTATACGGGCTGGCGGCGGTTCCCTTGCCCGGCGTGGAGGGCAAGGCCGGGGGACTAAGCCGCACCGGCTCGGGAGCCGGACGGTGGCGGTACCGCCTTCATGCCGTCCTGCGGGTCTCCGGGTTCGCCAGGGGCGGGGCGGGCAAAGTGTGCGCTACCTCTCATTTCCGTATTTGCCCATTCAGCCGACCCTAAAGCTCGGCCCCACTGCGCCGCTACCCGTCTTGGATATCCGTAATGCCGGGGGTTGCAGTGCGCATCGTGATCGTGGGTGAGGACGCCGGCCGCGCCGGCGAATTCGAGGAATCGCTGAGCTATTTCGATCTGGGCTGGGACGTGCAGTGGCTGGCCGAACCGGACGCCGCGCTGTCGTCGGGCGAGCCGATCGACGTGTTCCTGTGCGGATTGCGCCTGGGCGCCGTGCCGGGCCCGGTGCTGCTGAGCCAGGTCGCCGCGCTGCATCCGCAGGCGGTGCGCATCCTGCTGCTGGACCCGGAAGAGGACAGCGGCTCGATGCAGGGCCTGGACTGCGCCCACCGGCTGCTGTCGCGCCCGCTCGACGCGGGCGAGCTGATCGAGGCCGTGGACAGCGTGGCCGAGCTGCGCCAGGTGCTGGGCAGCGAGGAACTGAAGCAGGCCGTAGGTCGGGTCGGCTCGCTGCCGCCGCCGCCGCGCCTGTACCTGGAACTGAGCCGCCTGCTGCGCGATCCGGATGCGAGTAACGCGGCGATTGCGCAGATGCTTTCGCAAGATCCGGCGATCGTCGCCAAGGTGCTGCGCCTGTGCAATTCGGCGTACTTCTCCGGCGGTCGCGAGATCACCGACATCCGCGCCGCGGTCACGCGCCTGGGCCACCAGACGCTGCTGCGCCTGGTGCTGGCGAGCGAAGCGTTCGGACCGACGCAACTGGCGGGCAAGGAGCGCGAGGCGATCCAGGACCGTGCGCTGCGCACCTCGCGACTGGCGCGTCGCCTGCTGGCCGGGCCGAGTGCGGAACTCGCCGCCACGGCGGGCCTGCTGGCGGAAGTGGGCAAGCTGTTGCCGGGCGTGTCCGACGGATCGGAAGGTTCGACCGGCCCGCATTACGCGGAAGCCGGTGCCTACCTGCTGGGCCTGTGGGGCCTGCCGATGCCGATCGTCGAAGGCGTGGCGTTCCAGCACCGCCCGGGCCGCCTGAAGGCCAGCGGTTTCTGGGTCGCCGGCGCGGTGCACGTGGCCTCGACGCTGGTCGCCGGGAGGCCGGTGGACGAGGGCTATCTGCGCAACGTCAACGTGATCGATCGTTTGCCGCAGTGGCGCGACATGGTGGAGCCGGCGGCGGCGCAGGCGGCCTGATCGCCCAAGAGTCCTGTCATCCCGTCGAAGGTCGGGATCCAGGCCTGTAGCGTGCGGGCACTCCGATGGCGGTGAACGCTGTCACCGTCATCCCGGTGAAGGCCGGGCCCCGGGCCCGTAACGCGCGGGCACTCCGACGGCGGTGAGCCCTGTCACCGTCATCCCAGCGAAAGCTGGGATCCATGTTGACTTGGCTTTGGCCCGCCTCCCAAAGAAGGAGCAATAGCCAAGCTTCCGATCGGCTGCGAGCAAATTCAAACGGATTCCAGCTTTCGCTGGAATGACGCGATGTGTGTGTGCGCGTGACAGCCTGGATTCCGGTCTTCGCCGGATGACGGTTCTGTGCGTGGTCTGCTTAGGCGACAAGTCGCTTCGCCGGTATCACCGCCCGCCTTCAACCCCCCGATATCCGCAACGGCCCCTGCGGTCCGATCATGCGGAACGGGATCGACTCCAGCTTCATCCCGCGGTTCACCTGCACGGCGAAATGCAGGTGCGGGCCGGTGGTGAAACCGGTGTTGCCCGACAGGCCGATCTGCTGGCCGGCGCGCACGCGCTGGCCCACGCGCACCAGTGCGCCTTCGGATTTCAGGTGCGCGTACAGCGTCATCGTGCCGTCCTCGTGGAGGATGCGCACGAAGTTCGCGCGGCCGCCGTAGCGTTCCAGGTTGAGCCCGGCCTTGTCGAAATCCGATTCCACCTGCATCACCACGCCCTCGCGCGCGGCCAGCACGGGCGTGCCGATGTCGGCGGCGAAATCCACCGCATAGCGGTTCTGCTCGTCGCGGTGGCTGAAATGCCCGCCGTAGCCCTGGTCGATGCGGAACTGCGCCTGCTGCAGCGGCAGCAAGTAGTCGACGTCGCGCGGGCGCGCGGACGGGTCGCCGGGCAGGCTGTCCATCTGCAGCTCGAAATCGAACCCGCGGTCCGGATCGGCCGAACTGAGCACCGCCACCAGCGCGCTGCTTCTGGCCGCCACCGTCGCCCGCGCGGGCAGCACCGGGCTGCCGATCACGTTGTCGCTGCGGCTGAAATCCAGTTGCACCTGCACCGGGCCGGAGAGCCGGTTGTCGGCGAACGCGAGGAAACGCTCGCCGTCGTTCTCGATGCGCAGCTGCGCGATCGCGCTGGGTTCGCCTTCGACCGGGATCGTCCTCACCTGCGACGGCGGCGCGTTGGGAACGTGGTCGCCGTAGTGCGTGACGCCGCTGCGGTCGGTCCAGCGGTAGATCTTCGCCGCGCCCGCGCCGAAGGCCATCAGCAGCGCGGCGCCGCCGATGATCCAGACCGCCTGGCGGGACGCGCGCCTCATCGCATCACGGTGCGCAGGTGGGCGAAAGCTGCAGAACGCGTGCGACCTCCGCCAGGTCGAACGCGGTGACCGACTTGTCGTCGTGCACCGCGAACAGCGCGCCGCTCGGGAAGGTCTTCGTCGAAGCCGCGTGCAACGCGACGCCGTCGGTGTGCGCGGTGGTCTCGCCCTCGAAGCTGCCGCGCGGTTCCAGCGTGGCACGGTCGAACAGGTGGAAGATCGTCAGCGGTGCGAGCTGGTCCACCGCGATCCAGTAGCCGCTGCCGTCGGCGCAGCTCCATAGCGCGACGCCCTCGGCTTCGGCACCGAAGCTGTCCTGCGGCAGGCTGCGGCCGGTGTACTTGCCGCTGAAGCTGTACTCGCGCAGCGTGGATTCGTGGCGGCGATCCTCGTCGGCGATCAGCAGCCGGTCGTTGCCCGGATCGCCCGCGATCGATTCGACCATGCGCAGCCCCGCTTCCTGCGTGGTGTCGCCGAAAGAGCCCGCGTAGGTCGAGCGCAGGCGCCCGGCCTGGTCGAACTGCACGCGGAAGCGGCGCAC
This sequence comes from Lysobacter sp. MMG2, assembly GCF_016735495.2. Taxonomy (GTDB): domain Bacteria; phylum Pseudomonadota; class Gammaproteobacteria; order Xanthomonadales; family Xanthomonadaceae; genus Lysobacter_J. Next base: position 607,761 of record NZ_JAERQY020000002.1, on the reverse strand, counting down.
GCGCTGGTCGAGTTCCGCCAGCGGCGGCACTTCGTCGAATTTCTTGCCGTACATGAAGCTGTCGGTGATGTAGACCTCCAGCTCGCCCGGCTCGGTCTCGGTCAGCCAGATGCCGTAGGGGCTGCGCAGTTGTTTGTCGCCGAAGCTGCCCACCGGCTTGAAATCGGGCAGGGACAACACCTGCACGCGGTGGTTGTCGCGCTCCACCACGAATGCGTAGTCGCCATAGACGGCGATGCCGTTGGGGCGATTGAACTCGCCGGGCTTGGCGCCCTCACCGCCGACGTCGCGCAGGCGCTGGCCGCTGTCGGCGTCGAACACGACCAGACGGTGCGTGGACTTGGCGGTGGCGATCAGCCACGTCGCGCCGTCCTCGGCGGTCCAGGTGGCCAGGGAGTCGAGCTCGTCCTGCGCGCTTTCGGGCGAGACGTAGCGCTCCAGCACCGTGCGCGGTTCGGGCGTGGCGACCTGTGCCGTGGCGGGCGGCGGCGCGACCGGGCGGGTGGTGGAGCAGGCGGTGATGAGGGTCGCCAGTGCGAGGGCGACGGAGACGAAAAGGCGGGGAGTCATGGAGCCGAAGTGTATGCAAGCCGCCTTCACATCGGGAGGCGGATACGTGACCGAAATAATAAATCGCTATATGCGGATGAAGCGATTGACACCGCCCCCGGACGGGGGCAGACTGCGGCCATCCATCGAGACCGGCAGAGGGACAGGCCCTTTGAAGCCGGGGCAACCCAACTCACGCAGCAATGCGGGGCGAAGGTGCCAATTCCTGCGACGAGGCGCTTTCCAGCGCCGGTCGGAAGATGGTTGCAACACGCACCCAAGCGGTGCGTGTGCGACTCGCAGGCTCGATGGCCCCTTCGTTCAAGGATGCCGCCATGAGCTTCGCCCCCACCGCCCTCCAGTTCGATTCCGCCGCCGCCACGGTCGACCGCGTCGAAGTCCTCGATGCCATCGCCCACGCCGCTTCGCAGGTGCATGCCGTGCCTGCGCTGCGTGGCGAATGCACGGTCGAACTCGACCTTCGCCATGCCGGTCGCCGCACCGTCGCGCTGCGTTACGAAATCCTCGGCGACCGCACGCTGCCGGCGGTGTTCGTGGCCGGCGGGATCTCCGCGCACCGCCACCTCGCCGCGAGCGCCGCGTTCGCCGAGCAGGGCTGGTGGGAGCAGCAGGTCGGCACAGGCAAGGCGCTGGATCCGCGCGAGCAGTGCCTGGTGGCTTTCGATTGGCTCGGCGCCGACGGCACGCTCGACGCGCCGCTGGACCCGTCCGACCAGGCCGACGCGATCAGCGCGCTGCTCGACACGCTGCGCATCGCGCGCCTGCAGGCCTTCGTCGGCTGCTCCTACGGCGCGATGGTCGGCCTGCAGTTCGCCGCGCGCCACGGTGATCGCCTGGGCCAGCTCATCGCGATCAGCGGCGTGCATCGCGCCCATCCGTATGCAAGCGCCTGGCGCGCGCTGCAGCGCCGCGCCGTCGCGCTGGGCGCGCTGCAGTGCGACGAGACGCACGGCCTCGCGCTGGCGCGCCAGTTCGCGATCCTGAGCTACCGCACGCCGGAAGAGTTCGCCGCGCGCTTCGAAGCCGCGCAGGTGAGCGAAGGCCGCGTGCGCGTGGGTGCGGAGGATTACCTCGACCACTGCGGCGCTTCCTATGTGCAGCGCACTTCGCCCACCGCGTACCTGCGCCTGTCCGAATCCATCGACCTGCAGGACGTGGACCCGACCACCATCCGCCTGCCGGTGACCGTCGTCGCCGTCGCCGAGGATCGCCTGGTGCCGCTGTCGGACGCCTACGACCTGGTCGAACGCCTGCGCGGCGAAACGCGCCTGCGCGTGGTGCGTTCGTTGTACGGCCACGACGCCTTCCTGAAGGAGGAGGCCGAGATCGGCGCGATCCTCGGCGAAGCCCTCGACGACGTGCTGGAGGTGGCGGCATGAGCATCACGCGCAACCGCTGTACCGCCGCCGTCCGCGCCGGCATCGACCGCGATACTGCCTTCGGCGCGGTGACGCCGCCGATCGTGCTGTCGTCCAACTTCAGCTTCGCCGGCTTCAACGAGAAGCGGCAGTACGACTACACGCGCAGCGGCAACCCCACGCGCGACCTGCTCGGCGAAGCGCTGGCCGAACTGGAAGGCGGCGCCGGCGGCGTCGTCACCGCCACGGGCATGGGCGCCATCACGCTGCTGCTGCACGCGCTGCTCAAGCCGGGCGATCGCCTGGTGGTGCCGCACGACGGCTACGGCGGCAGCTGGCGCTTGTTCAATGCGCTGGCGAAGAAGGGCGCATTCGAACTCATCACCGCCGACCTCACCGACCCGCGCGCGCTGACCGAAGCGCTGGCGAGCAATCCGACGGTGGTGTGGATCGAAACGCCGTCCAACCCGCTGCTGCGCATCACCGATCTGCGCTTCGTGATCGAAGCCGCGCAGGCCAAGGGCGCGCTGACGGTGGTGGACAACACCTTCCTCTCACCCGCATTGCAGCAGCCGCTGGCGTTCGGCGCGGATTTCGTCGTGCACTCCACGACCAAGTACATCAACGGACACAGCGACGTCGTCGGCGGCGCGGTGGTCGCGCGCGATGCCGAACAGCACCAGAAGCTGGTGTGGTGGGCCAACGCGCTGGGCCTCACCGGCTCGCCGTTCGACAGCTTCCTCACCCTGCGCGGCCTGCGCACGCTCGACGCGCGCCTGCGCGTGCACCAGGAGAACACGCAGGCGCTGGTGTCGCTGCTGGACGCGCATCCGGCGGTGCTCACCGTGCATTACCCGGGACTGGAATCGCACCCCGGCCACGCGCTTGCGGCGCGCCAGCAGGAAGGTTTCGGCGCGATGTTGAGCGTGGAGCTGGACGGCGGCGTGGACGCCGTGCGCGCGTTCCTCGATGGGCTGCAGTGCTTCACGCTGGCCGAATCGTTGGGTGGCGTGGAAAGCCTGGTCGCGCATCCGGCGACGATGACGCACGCGGCGATGTCCGCCGAAGCGCGCGAGGCCGCCGGTATCGGCGATGGTCTGCTGCGCCTGTCGGTCGGCATCGAGCACGTGGACGATCTGGTGGCCGACATCGCCGCCGCGCTGGAACGCGCCGAGCAGGCCGTCGCGATCGCCGAGCGTGTGAAACGATGAGCCTGGCTGCGCTGGGCGTCGCGCGCGATCTCGCCGCGCAGCGCTCACCCGCGCGCGTCGCGCTGCTGGGCACCGGCACGGTCGGCAGCGCGGTGATGGCGCGACTGGCCTCCTGGCAGGGCGCGACGCTGGGCGAGCGCCTGGCGCTGGTGCATGTGGCCAACTCGCGCGTCGGCACGAGCGATCGTGCGGGCCTCGCACCGGATGAAGCGGCGCGGCGGCTGGCGCTCGCGCCGCAGGACAGTTCGCTCGAAGCCGTCGACGCCGTGTTGCGCGGCGACGGTCCGCGCGTGGTGATCGACGCGACGGCCAGCGAAGCCGTCGCCGAGCGTCATGCGCACTGGCTGGCGCAGGGCATCCACGTCGCCACCGCGTGCAAGATCGGGCAGGGCACCTCGTTGTCCCGCTGGCGTGCGATTCGCGCAGCGGCGGCGATCGGCGATGCCGGTTATGGCGACAGCGCGACCGTCGGTGCGGGCTTGCCGTTGTTGCGCAGCCTGCGCGAGCTGCAGGCGGGCGGCGATCGCATCCATTCGATCGCCGGTGTGCTGTCGGGCTCGCTGGCGTGGCTGTTCAATCACTACGACGGCATGCGGCCGTTCTCCGTGCTGGTGCGGCAGGCGCGCGATGCCGGCTACACCGAACCGGATCCGCGCGATGACCTCTCCGGTGAAGACGTGCGCCGCAAGCTGCTGATCCTCGCGCGCACGGCCGGAGTGGAGCTGGAGGCGGCGGACGTGCAGGTCGCCTCGCTGGTACCGCCGGAACTGGCGATCCTTTCGAAGGACGCCCTCGATGCGGCGCTCCCCGCCCTCGACGCGTCGCTGCGCGAGCGTTACGCACAGGCGTACAAGCGCGGCGAGCGGCTGCGTTTCATCGCGCGTTTGCAGGACGGACGCGCGAGCGTGGGGTTGGAATCGCTGCCGGCGGATCATCCGCTGGCGGGCGGGGCCGGCACCGACAATCGCGTGGCGATCTGGTCGGATCGCTATGCGGTGCAGCCGCTGGTGATCCAGGGGCCGGGTGCCGGTGCGGAGGTCACGGCGGCGGGGTTGCTGGACGATGTGCTGCGGATGACGCGCTGAGGGTGCACCCTCCCAACCGTCATCCCGGCGAAGGCCGGGATCCAGGCTCGTTGTGTTTGGGCACTCCCTCTGTGGCAAACCATCCACCGTCATTCCCGCGAAGGCGGGGTCTTTTGGGCCGCCGCATGGCGGCACTCTCCAGGGACGTTTCATGCTTTCCCGGTGCCTTTCAGCAGCAACATCAAAATGGATTCCAGCTTCCGCTGGAATGACGTGATGCGTCGGAAGGCATGGCAGCCTGGATCCCGGCCTTCGCCGGGATGACGTGAAGGATCGATGACGTGATGTAGCGGACTGCACGTATTGGGTCGCACATATCGACCTCCACATATCACCCCGCGCAACGCACTCCTGCCTCGCCCGTTCACGAACAAGCCAGACGTTTGGCCCATGCCCGCGCGCGGAAGGCTGGCTAGGATCGGTCGCAGCTTCAGGCTGCGGTGCGCCCTCGATGGATCGACCGACTACGCCCGAACCCCACACGCGCTGGCGCCTGGACGAGGCAGGCTGGTCGCTGTTGTGTCCCGATGGCCACGCGGTCGCGCTCACCCGCACCGAGCGCCGCGTGCTCGCCAGGCTGCTGCTCACGCCCGGGCAACTGGTGACGCGCGAGGACCTTGTCGTGTCGCTGACGGACGGCGAGTTCGACTCGCACCGGCTCGATTCGCTGGTGTATCGGCTGCGCCGCAAGGTCGCCGATGGGTGCGAGTTGCCGTTGCCGCTGGATGCCATCCACGGCGAGGGCTACGTGTTCGACGACACCCGCTGAGCGCAACGCGCCGCGCGGCGCATTGGGCGCGCTTCAGAAAAAAGGCGCCGATCCTGCGATCGGCGCCGAGGGGCAAACCCGTTGTCGGGTCTGGAGAGTGCGTTGTCCCGGCCGCTTACTTCAGGCCGTTGTTGATCGTGTTGACCAGCGTGCCGGCCGCGTCGTCGCCGCTGAATTCCCAGAAGAACGCGCCGCCGAGGTTCTGCGCCTTCACGTAGCTCATCTTCTCGGTGACCATCGCCGGCGTGTCGTAGCTCCAGAACGTGTTGCCGTCGTACTTCCACGTGGCGCGCGCGTTCGCGTCGGTGTAGATCGTGCCCGGGCGGTCCTTCAGGACCTTGTAGTCCTCGTTGCCCGCTTCATACGTGCCGGGCGCGGCGGAACCGGTCTGGTACAGGCCGTTGTTTACGTTGGCCACACCCGTCCAGCCGCGGCCGTAGAAGCCGATGCCGAGGTTGAGCTTGGACGCCGGCACACCGCGCGTCAGGAACGCTTCCATCGCATCGTTGCTGTTGTAGAACTTCTGGTCGCCCGTGCGCGGATCGTTGGGCGAGTCGAACAGCGGCGAGTGATGGTTGGTGCGCGAATCCCACGTGCCGTGGAAGTCGTACGTCATCACGTTGATGTAATCCAGGTACTGGCTGTACGTGCCCGGATCGGTGACGCGCACCTTGTCCACGCCCGCACCGGCAGCGATGGTCAGCAACAGGCCCGGGCGCACCGCGTTGAGCTGGCGGCGGAACTCGGCCAGCAGTGCGGTGAAGTTGGCGCTTTCCTCCGGCGTGCCGCAGGTCAGGCCGCAGGCGGACGGGTATTCCCAGTCCAGGTCGATGCCGTCGAACACGCCCGCCGCCGCCGCCGTGCCACCCGCACCGTCGGTAACGGGCAGGTTGCCGCGGATGTAGGCGTCGATGCACGAGGACACGAACGCCACGCGGTTCTCCGGACGCGCCGCGCTGGCGAAACCGCGTGACCAGGTCCATCCGCCCAGCGAGATCAGCACCTTGAGGTTCGGATACTTCGCCTTGAGCTGCTTGAGCTGGTTCCAGTTGCCGCGCAGCGGCTGGTCCCAGGTGTCGGCCGCGCCGCTCACGCTTTCACCCGCGCCGAAGGCCTTGGTGTAGTCGGCGAATGCATCGCCGCCCACGCCGGTGGCTTCGTTGGTCGGCTGGACCACGCCCACTTCGCAGCGGTTGTTGCGCACGTTGCCGAAGGCATAGTTGATGTGCGTGATCTTCGACGCCGAACCGCTGGTGTCGATGTTCTTCACGCGGTAGTTGCGGGCGTAGATGCCCCACTGCGCGAAGTAGCCGATCACGCGCTTGTTGCCGCCACCGCCGCCTTCGAGCGTCTTGGCGCTGACCACGCCGCTCTGCGCCGAAGCGTTGGACGGATTGGCCGCATCGCGCGCACGCACGGTGTAGCTGTAGGTCGTGTTCGCCGCCAGGCCGGTGTTGGTGTAGCTGGTCGTGGTCGGCGAGGCGATCAGCGTGCCGCCGCGGTACACGTCGTAGCCGGCGACGCCCGCACCGCCGGCGTTGTCGGTCGAGGCGTTCCAGCTCAGCGCGATGCTGCTGGACGACAGCGCCGTCGCGGCCAGTCCCGTCGGCACGCTCGGTGGCGTGGTGTCGGTCGGCGGATTGACGGTGGTGACGGTGATCGTCGCCGCAGCCGTCGTCGTCGTGGCGCCCTGGTTGTCGGTGGCCTTCGCGGTGAAGCTGTGGCTGCCGGCGGTGGCATTACTCCACGTCACCGCGTACGGCGAGGTGGTGTCCACGCCCAGCGAGACCGTGCCCCTGAAGAACTCCACGCTCGCCACGCTGCCGTCGCTGTCGCTTGCATTGGCGGTGACGGCGATGCTGCTGCCGGCGTTGTAGCTGGCGCCGTTGCTGGGCGAGGTCAGCGTCACGCTCGGCGGCTGGTTGGTGCCGCCCGTGCCGCAGGCGCCCAGGTCCGTGTACCAGCCGCAGGTGGGACAGTGCGTCGGCGGCGCGTTCCAGATCTGGATGTTCGCCTGGTACAGGCGGTTCTGATACACCAGCTTGTCGCCGGGGTTGTAGATGGTGGACTGGTTCCACGCCGGTATCGCGGCGCAGGAAACCGTCTGCGCGTGCACCGTGGGAATCATGACCGTCAACGCCAACACCGTCGAAAGCGCCAACGCGACCGGTCTTGCGGCATTCCTGCTTGCGTCTTTCACGAGCTTCCCTCCCATTGACCGCCACACACATGCCGGACCCGGAACGGGCCGGCGCCTAGTCCTTGTCGGTGCTGCCGGAGCGGTGCGACGCGGGGCGTCGCACGCGGTGCGCGTGTCGAATGCGGCCGTACTGGCGGTTCGGATCCGACACGCTCACCTCCGGCGAGTAGGCGACCTGGGCCGACGGCTTCGTGCCGAGTGGGGAGGCCGGGTCGATGGGTGACAACGTTGTCAGCGTGATCGGCGTTAAACCGTGATCCATCCCGCAATTTCTGCCGACGCATCGGGCTTTGCCGACGGACGCGAACGCCGGTCACACCGATTAAGGCCGGGCATCACAGGGGTTTAACGAATGTCTTGCAGACATTCGAGCGGGCCGGATCGGACAGGCCGTATGTCGAGTGGACTCGCCCGGCTTGCCGCCGGCTTCAGTGCGAGTCCGCCTCGCGCAGCTCCCGCACCGCCGAGGCATCGACGACCGCGTCCTGCCCGCCGTAACGCTGGCGCATCCACGTGGCGAGCGACGCGATCTGTGCGTCGTCCAGTTCCTCGCCGAACGCCGGCATGTCCTGCATCCGCGCGATGCCGGGCAGGTCGTGCACGGGCAGGCCGTCGAGCATGGCGACGATGAGGTTGTGCGGATTGGCTTCGCGCACGCTGCTGTTGGCGCGAAGGTCGGGGGCGACGTTCGGCACGCCTTCGCCGTCGCGGCCGTGGCAGCCGGCGCAGAGGTCGAAGTAGGTGCGTCGCGCAGGCGCGTCGTCGGTCGCGGCCGCTACGGCGAACGGCGTCGGCGCGGGCGCGCGATCGCCGAGCAGGTAAGTGACGATCGCCTCGACATCGGCCGGTGCCAGCCGGCTCGTCGACAGGTTCACCACCTTGAGCATCTCGTCCGACGCCACCGCGCGCGGGCTCACGCCGGTGGACAGGTACTGGTGCAGCGTCGCCGCGTCCCAGCCGCGCGCGGCGAGGCCCGCGGGCGTGATGTCCGGCACGGCGAAGCGGCCGAAGTCGGCGTTGCCGTGCAGCGTGCGGTCGACCTTGAGCTGGCCGAGCACGCCGCGTGGCGTGTGGCATTCGCCGCAGTGGCCGAGCGTGTCGACGAGGTAGCGGCCGCGCTGCCATTGCGCGGAGTCGCCCTGCGATGAAGCCGGGATGTCGCGCCGCGCGAACAGCAGCTTCCAGCCGTGCAGGAAGGTGCGGATGTTCGCGGGGAAGTTCACGTCGTTGCGCGCGTTGGCCACGTTCACCGCGGGCCGGTTCATCAGGTACGCATACATCGCGTCGCTGTCCTCGCGCGCCATGCGGCGGTAGGACACGTACGGCATCGCCGGGTAGAGCGGATGGCCGTCGCGCGCCTTGCCCTTCGTCAACGCGTCGAAGAAATCATCGGCCGTGTAGCGGCCGATGCCGTGTTCGGGATCGGGCGTGATGTTGGTGCCGTGCAGCGTGCCGAACGCCGATGCCAGCGGCACGCCGCCGGCGAAGGGCGCGCCGTTGTCGGCGGTGTGGCAGGCGGCGCAATCGGCGGCGAGCACGAGAGTGCGGCCACGCTCGAGCTGTTCCGCGGTCGCGGCGGCCTTCTGCACCGGGCCGCGCGAATGCCACCAGCGCGACACCGCCGTCGCTGCGGCGATCAACAGCACGGCGAGCACGATCAGCGCGAGCAACTTGAGCGCCACATGCGCGAAGGACCGGTTCATGGCGCGTCCTCCCGCACCAGGCCGGGCGTCTTCAACACCAGTTCCTTCACCGCCTCGAAGTAGCGCACGTAACCCGTGCAACGGCACAGGTGCGGGTCGAGCGCTTCCAGGATCGTCGCCTCCACGCGCGCCTTCGCCACCGGCGCCTTCGCCAGCTTCTCCAGCAGGACCGTCGCCGCGTTGACGAAGCCGGGCGTGCAATAGCCGCACTGGAAGCTGAAGTGATCGAGGAAGGTTTGCTGCACCGGCGAGAGTTCCACGATGCGACCGGACTCATCGCGTCGCGCATGGCCTTCAACGGTGCGGATAGGCTTGTCGGCGAAGTAGTGCGCGCCGGTGATGCAACTGCGCATCTCGCGCGGGCCGTGCGCGTCGTCGACGATCACCGTGCACGCGCGGCATTCGCCCTGCCCGCAGGCGAAACGCGTGCCGGTGAGGCCGAGGTACTCGTGCAGGACATCGACCAGCATCATGTCCTCGGGCACGTCGATCGGCCCGTGCGAACGGCCGTTGACCTTCAGCGTGAGCGGGCGCGTGCGGGCGGGGAGGGTGCTCATGTCGCCTGCTCCAGTGCGGCGCGCACCTTCTCCGGCGTGACCGGGAGTTCGCGGAAACGATGGCCCGTCGCATGCGCGAGGGCGTTCACGATGGCGGGGACGACGGCGATCATCACCACTTCGGCCATGCCCTTGGGCGGGTCGGTGTCCGACAGCGGCGGCAGCACCTCGCCGCTCTGCGACCAGACGGCGACGTCGCGCGCGCGCGGCAGCGTGTAGCGGTTGAAGTTCCAGGTGCCGTTGCCGGGGCCGTCCTCGTACAACGGCAGGTATTCGTGCAGCGCGTGGCCGATGCCCATCGCCAGCCCGCCCTGCAACTGGCCGGAAACCAGCTGCGGCACGATCGCGTTGCCGCACTCCAGAACCGAATGGTGGTTGAGCAGTTCGACGCGGCCGTTGCCGGTGTCCACGGCGACCTCGGCGAGGGTGCCGATCGCGCTGTAGTACACGACGCCGGCGTTGTTGCGCTGCGTGGGCGGGTAGTGCGCGCGCGTGCGTTCGATCATGCGATAGCCGTTGGCGGTGGGGGTGCCCTTGCCGGCGCCGCTGCCGTCGCCCCAGCGCAGCGCGATGCCGTCCAGCGGCAGTCGCGCGTCGTCGCCGTCGAGCGGGAACTCCGCCTCCGCCCACTGCCAGCGATTGAACGTGTGCACGATCGCGCCCGTCGCCAGGCCCATCTCGTAAGCCGTGGTCACCAGCGACGCCAGCGGCAGCGGCGTCATGCCGCCGGCGGTGAGCTTGCCGTCGATCCAGCGTGCGTCTTCGCGACGCACGATGAGCGGCGCGAGCTGGCCGCCGCCGAACCCGCGTCCCCAGATCGCCAATGCCGCCGGCCACAGCCCCTGCGTGAACAGCAGTCGCGCCGCTTCGCGCGTGGCATGGCTGAAGAAGTAAGCGGAATTGCTCGCGCTGCTCGGGCTGACGCGGTTGGGCGTCCAGCGCGGATCGCCGACGTGGCGGTCCTGTTCGGCCTGCGCCATCAGCCACGGGTCGCCGGTTTCGATCATCGGCAGTTCGGGCCACTCGCTCTCGCCCGTGCGGACTTCGTCGGCCGGCCGGCCGAGCCAGCCAATGCACACCGCCGCCTGGCTCGTCGCCATGCCGGTGCCCATTTCAACGCCGATGTGGCGCAGCAGCAGGCGGCCGTCCTTCGACAGGGACACTTCGGCGAATGCGGCTTCTGCGCCCGTTCCGAAATCCTTCTGTACGCAACCGAAGCCCACGCCGTAGCGACGACCCGGATGGGCGGCCTCGAAGTCCTTCTTGCGCTGTTCGCGCTCCGTCCACAGCGGATGCGCGCGGCAGCGTGCGAGCACTTCGTCGGCACGCTGCGCGCCGCCGGGAATCGCGCCTTGCGTGTTCTTCATCCCCGAGGTGAAGACGTTGCGCTGGCGAAGTTCGATCGGATCCACGCCCAGCTGCGAGGCGATCTCGTCGACCATCATCTCGGTCGCGCCCATGCTCTGGAGCGTGCCGTAGCCGCGTGCCGATCCTGCATCGAGCGCGCGCGAAGAGATCACCGTGCTCGCCAGGTCGCTGCGCGGGAAGTAGTAGATCGACTGCGCCGCCGTCGCCGCGACCAGGCACACCGACGGCGAGAAGTTCTGGCGCCCGCCGCCGTCGCCGATCATGTCGGCCTGGAACACCTGGAACTTGCCGCTCGCGCGGTCCACCGACATGCGATAGCGCATGCGGAAGCTGTGGCGCTTGAGGCTGGTCTGGAACTGCTCGTAGCGATCGTTCGCCAGCCGCACCGGCCGGCCGTCGCCGTACAGGCCGGCCATCAATGCAATGAACGGAAACGGGTTGTGATCCTTGGAGCCGTAACCGACGGTGTAGCAGGGATGCAGCACGAGGTTGCGCACGCCAAGGCGGCTGTCGGCCAGCATCCGCGCGCCGGCCGCGGCCACTTCCTGCGGCGACTGCGTGGCGCTGACCAGGTGCAGCGTCGCGGTGGCCGCATCGAACCAGGCGTTGCCGTTGTCGGGTTCCAGCGCGGCGGTGTCGATGGATTGCGAGAAGTACTCACGCTCCAGCACCAGCGTGGCGTCGGAAGGATTCGACAGTTCTTCGGCCATGCGCGCGGCGAACGCGGCGCCCTGCGCGTCCAGCGCGCCGTTCGGGTTGGCCTGCGGCCACAGCGGGCGCTTGCGATCGAAGCCGGAAGGAAACAGCGGCGTGTCCTTCAGGCTCGAATACGCGTCGCCATCGAACGCCGTCGCGCCGCCGACGCGCACGTAGCGGAACGCCGCCCACGGCGGGCGATCCAGCGGCCCGGTCTGCGCGCCCCAGCGGACGATGTCGTCGCGGAAGCGCAGCGCGTTCTTGGCGGCGCGGAAACGCGCGAAGTCGTGCCACACCAGCAGCGCCACCGCGTGGCCGAGGTAGGCGGGCGTGCTGCCTTCCGGCAGCAGCATGTCCTGCCCGTAGAACGCGGGGAATGCCACGCCATCGCGTTGCAGGTCGGCGGCGGTGACGATGCGGTCGGGCTTGAGCGCATCGCCGAGCACCGACAGGTCGACGCCGGCATACACGCGGTCGGCGCGCGTGGCGCGCAGCAGCATCGCGTGCGATTGCGTGTCCGGCCAGCCGGGCAGGTCGCGCCCGCGCATGTCGAAGCTGAAGACCTTCTCGCCGGTGACCTTGGCCGTGGCATCGGTGCGGTAGCGGATCGTGCCGTTGCGCGCGTCCCAGGGCAGGGGCCGCAGGCGCTCGCGTTCGAACAACGCCGCCAGCGCGGCGCTTCCCGGCGCGGCGATGTAGACGCCGATGCCGGCGATCACGCTGCTCTTGAGGAAATCCCTGCGACTCAGGCGGGGGGCTGGCATGGGCGGGCGCTCCGGCGGGCGTGGCCGGATGGTACGCGCGGGGGTGCGCAGGCGGGATGAGGGCTCGGCCCCATTCCGCCGCCATCCAGTCGCGTCAGGCCGGCACGGGGCGAGGCATGCGCCGCTCGAACTCCGCCGCCGACATCGGCGCGCCGAACAGGAAGCCCTGCACAAGCGCGCAGTCCACCCCCAACAGCGGCGCGACCTGCGCCTCGCGCTCCACGCCCTCGGCGACGACCTGCATGCCCAGGTTGCGGCCCAGTTCGCACACCGCACGCACGATCGCCAGCCCCTGCGGGTCGCGGTCGATCTGGTCGGTGAAGCTGCGGTCGATCTTGAGCTTGCGCAGCGGGAAGTCGCGCAGGTGGCTCAGGCTGGAATAGCCGGTGCCGAAGTCGTCCAGCGCCATCGCCACGCCCAGTTCGGACAGCGCGACCATCGTGGCGATGCTGGATTGCGGGTCGTGCATGATCTGGCGCTCGGTGATCTCCAGCTCCAGGCTGTCGGCCGGAAAGCCGTGGCGGCGCAGCACGCGGTCGACCGCGTTGCGCAGGCGGGACGCGTCGCGGAACTGCGCGCTGGAGACGTTCACCGCCAGTCGCAGCGGCGGCAGCCCGTTCGCGCGCCACGCGGCGGACTGGCGCACGGCTTCTTCCAGCACCCATTCGCCGAGCGATTCGATCAGACCGTGTTCTTCGGCCACCGGAATGAACGTGGACGGCGTGATGCGGCCGTGGCGCGGATGGTCCCAGTACACCAGCGCTTCGGCGCCGATGATGCGGCGCGTGCGCAGTTCGATCATCGGCTGGTAGAGCAGCACCAGCTGCCCCAGCTCCTGCGCGTTGCGCAGTTCGTTGAGCATGGCGAAGCGGCGCGTCACCGAGGCTTCCATGTCGGGCAGGAAGCGCAGGTGCACGTTCTTGCCGGCGCCCTTGGCCTGGTACATCGCGATGTCGGCGCGCTTGAGCAACTGGTCGTGATCGCGGCCGTGCTCGGGATGGCGCACGCTGCCCAGGCTCAGCGTGACGCCGAGCTGCTCGCCTTCCATCCACATCGGCACGGCGACGCGGCGGATCAGTTCTTCGGCGATGCCCGCATCGCGCGTGGGCGAGCCGCTGGGCAGCAGGACGATGAATTCGTCGCCACCGAAGCGGAACACCTCGCCGCGCTCGCCGACGCCTTCGCGAAGACGGTGCGCGATCTGCGCCAGCACGCGGTCACCGGCGCTGTGGCCTAGCGAATCGTTGATCTCCTTGAAACCGTCCAGGTCGGCGAAGATCAGGCCGAAGCCGTCGGTGCCGGCGCTGGCGAGCGCCTGTTCCATGCGCAGTTCGAACTTGCTGCGGTTCGGCAGGCCGGTAAGCGTGTCGAAATAGGCCAGGCGCGCGATGCGCTCCTCGGCCTGCTTGCGCTCGGTGAGGTCCATGATCGAGGCCACCACGACGCGCCGGCCCTGGACGACGAGCGGGCTCAGGCCGAATTCGACCGGGATTTCGCTGCCATCGCGACGCAGGCAGTGCAGCTCGTGCTCGCCGCCGCTCACATGCAGCTTGCGCTGCACCTGCAGGAAGCGCGCGCGTTCGTCCGGGCAACGGGGCACCAGGCGCGAGGGGATCAGCACCTCGATCGGACGGCCGGCCAGCTCGCCGCGCGTGTAGCCGAGCAGGCGCTCGGCTTCCACGTTCGCCAGCGAAATGCGGCCGTTGGCTTCCACGATGATCATCGCGCCGGGCGCGCCGTCGACGAGCGCGCGGAAGCGCTGCTCGCTGGCATGCAGGTCGCGCTGCGAGCCGATGGTGATGGCCGCCAGGTAGAGCAGGGCGATGCTGACGATCACCAGGCTCAGTTGTTCGCCCGGGACAGCGCCCGGCGATGTCAGGCAGAACGTGCCCGGCCCCACCTGCAGTGCTGCCATGCCCGTGTAATGCGTGCCGCACACGCCCAGCGCCATCAACGCGGCGGCACCGACCTGCACGCCGAAGCTGGGTTCGTTGCCGATCCACGAGAAGCGCGTGAGCAGGTGCAGGGCGACCAGCGACACTGCAAGGGCGACGACGATCGAGGCGATCACCCAGAACGGCGAGTACAGCGCGCCGGGGCTGAAGGTGATCGAGGCCATGCCCAGGTAATGCATGCTGACGATGCCCATCGCCATGAACGCGGCGGCGAGCAGCAATTGCGCGAAGCTGCGCCGGCGCGTGCCGGCCACGTACAGCGCCAGCACGCACGACAGCACGGCGGCGACCAGCGACACGACGGTCATGCGCACGTCGTAGTACATCGGCACGGGCAAGCGGAAGGCCAGCATGCCGGTGAAATGCATCGACCAGATGCCCAGCCCGAAGGCGGCGCCGCCGGCCCACACCCACACCGGCATGGTGCGTCCGGACGCACTGCGCACGCGGCCTGCCAGTTGGACCGCGACGAAGGCCGCGAACCACGCGATGAGAAACGACAGGACGATCGCCCTGAAGTCGTAAGTACCCTGCATGCCGCTCCCCTCCCCAGAGAAGCAGACCTATGGTCTCAATGACCATCGGCAGCGGCCGGGAAAACTTTAGGGGGGATTTCGCACTTTCGTCTGATGGGATTGGGCGAGTGGTGCGGGCGGTGGGTTGGGCGCGGTGGGCGGTAGGGCGGGGCTTGGGAGGGCGCGTGTGGGGGCGCCGCTCGGCACTGTCCGTCATCTTGGCGAAGGCCGGGACCCAAGCCCGTAGCGCACGGGCACTCCCTGTGCGGCGACCCACCGTCATCCCGGCGAAGGCCGGGATCCAGGCCCGCAGCGCGCGGGCACTCCGATGACGGCAAACCTTGTCACCGTCATTCCAGCGAAAGCTGGAATCCATTTTGATTTGGCTTTCTCAGGCTTCTCAAAGAAGGAGCAATAGCAAAGCTTCCGATCGGCTACGCCGCTCGGGTCACTTTTCTTTGCTTGCCCAAAGAAAAGTAACCAAAAGAAAGGGCAGTGGGCCCAGATCAATCCCACGACCGGACAGCGCAAGGGCGCGTTCGCGATTCGCCATCCATGGCTCAGCGCTCACCGCCGCACATCCATGTGCGGCGCCCTTCGGGGCTAGTGACCTGAAAGGCTGTTCGATTGCAACAGCAACAGCAACAGAAATATCAGCAGCAAAAGCAACAGCCACCGTCACCGTCACCGCCACCGCCACCGCCACCGCCACCGCCACCTACCCTCACCGTCATCCCGGCGAAGGCCGGGATCCAGGGCCTCAACGTGCGGGCACTCCCTGCGCGGCAAACCACGTCACCGTCATTCCCGCGTAGGCGGGAATCCAGGGACGTTCCACGCTTTCCCCGTTGGCTATCAACAGCAAGATGGATTCCAGCCTTCGCTGGAATGACGTGAGATGGCGGAAGGCGTGACAGCCTGGATCCCGGCCTTCGCCGGGATGACGTTGCTCGTCATTCCCACGAAGGCGGGGGCTTCTGGGCCGCCGCACGGCGGCACTCTCCAGGATCTTTTCACGCTTGCCCGCTGCCTATGAACAGCAACAGCAAAATGGATTCCAGCTTTCGCTGGAATGACGGGAGGTGTCGGAAGGTGTGACAGCCTGGGTCCCGGCCTTCGCCGGGATGACGTGATACTCCGGATGACGTGATGTTTCGGACGGCGTGACGCATCGAA
This sequence comes from Lysobacter sp. MMG2, assembly GCF_016735495.2. Taxonomy (GTDB): domain Bacteria; phylum Pseudomonadota; class Gammaproteobacteria; order Xanthomonadales; family Xanthomonadaceae; genus Lysobacter_J. Next base: position 591,834 of record NZ_JAERQY020000002.1, on the reverse strand, counting down.
CGGCATGATGTTCTTCCTGGACGGCATGAAGTCCCGATCCCCGCCACCTTCCGCCGCCAAGACGAACCCACAAACAAAACGGGCCGCTGACGCGGCCCGGATCGCATCATTGCACGCACCGAATCCTCAGCACTCGATGACGTTAACCGCCAACCCGCCGCGCGAGGTTTCCTTGTACTTGTCCTGCATGTCGCGGCCGGTGTCGCGCATGGTCTTGATGACCTTGTCGAGCGAGACCTTGTGCTTGCCGTCGCCGCGCATCGCCATGCGGCTGGCGTTGATGGCCTTCACCGCGCCCATCGCATTGCGTTCGATGCACGGGATCTGCACCAGGCCGCCGATCGGGTCGCAGGTCAGGCCCAGGTTGTGTTCCATGCCGATTTCCGCGGCATTCTCGATCTGGCTCGACGTGCCGCCGATGGCCGCCGTCAAACCTGCCGCGGCCATCGAACAGGCCACGCCGACTTCGCCCTGGCAGCCCACTTCCGCGCCGGAAATGCTGGCGTTTTCCTTGTAGAGGATGCCCACCGCCGCGGCCGTCAGCAGGAACGTGCGCACGCCCTGGATGTTCGCGCCCGGGCAGAAGCGATCGTAGTAATGAAGCACCGAGGGAATGATGCCCGCCGCGCCATTGGTCGGCGCCGTGACGACACGGCCACCTGCGGCGTTCTCTTCGTTCACCGCCAGTGCGTAGAGGTTGACCCAATCCAGCGTGGTGAGCGGATCGCGCATCGCCGCTTCCGGACGCGACGACAGTTCCGAATGCAGCGCGGGCGCGCGACGCGACACATGCAGGCCGCCGGGCAGCGTGCCCTTCTCGCGGATGCCGCGCGCCACGCAGGCCTGCATCGCATTCCAGATTTCGTCCAGGCCCGCGTCGATCTGCTCCGGCGTGCGCCACACCTGCTCGTTGGCGTACATCAGTTGGGCGATGCTCAAACCGCTGTCGCGGCTGCGCGCGAGCAGTTCGTCGCCGGAGTGGAACGGGTAGGGCAGGTCGGTGGTGTCGGCGACGATGCGGTCTTCGGCCGCTTCGTCCTGGTTCACCACGAAGCCGCCGCCGACGGAGTAGTAATCGCGCGTGGCGATCACGCCGCCGTCCGCGTCGAACGCGGTGAAGCGCATGCCGTTGGTGTGGAACGGCAGCTTCTGGCGCTTGTTCATGATGAGGTCGTGCTTCTCGTCGAAGCCGATCTCGTGGCGGTCGAACAGGCGGATGCGCTTGCTGGCGCGAATGCGTTCCAGCGCGGCCGGAATGAGGTCCGGGTCGATTTCGTTGGGCAGGTGGCCTTCCAGGCCCATCAGCACGGCCTTGTCGGTGCCGTGGCCGCGGCCGGTGAGGGCGAGCGAGCCGAACACTTCGGCGCGAACGCGCGCGGTGCGCGCCAGTTCGCTGCCGTTGCCGTCGCCGCCTTCCAGCAGCCAGCGCTGGACGAAGCGCGCGGCGGCGCGCATCGGGCCGACGGTGTGGGAGGAGCTCGGCCCGATGCCGATCTTGAAGAGGTCGAAACTGCTGACGGCCACGTACTGCTCCGGGATGAGGACCGCGCGCACGACGTGGGCGGCGGGAATCCCGTTATTCTACGCGCCCCGCGGGCCCCACCCCGCCATACCGTGCCGGATTGCGATGCATGACGCCGTGCCTGCCGTAGCGCCCGCCCTGACGCTGTTCCAGCGTGACGACTGCCATCTGTGCGATCTGGCGCTGGAAGTGCTGGCGCAGGCGCGCGTGCCGGACTTCGAGAGCGTCTTCATCGACGACGACGACGGGCTGGAGGCGCGCTATGGCGTGCGGGTGCCGGTGCTGCGCGATGAGACGCGCGGGACGGAGCTGGACTGGCCGTTCGATGCGGAGCGGCTGGCGGCGTTCCTGATGGGCGATTGAGTCGGGTCAACACGTGATCGCGCAGGCCCGCGGTGACAGCCTGGATTCCGGCATTCGCCGGGATGACGGTTGGAGCGAGCCCGCCGGTGCGATGCGCGCAAACGCGAACGGAGCCTTTCGGCTCCGTTCAGGCGAAACCTGCGGGCAGGCGCTACTTCGCTGGCGCGAACACCACCTTCGTGCTCACCGCCACTTCGTTCGGAATGAGCGCCGTGTCGGCCCAGTCGCCGCCGCCGACGCCGAAATCCAGGCGCTTCACGGTCGCCTTGCCGGTGAGCACCGGCTGCGCGCCGGGCGTCCAGGTGAACGTCAGCGTCACCGGCTTGCTCGCGCCGCGCAGGGTCAGCGTGCCGTCGGCGGCGTACTGGTTCCCGCCCAGGCTGCGGAACTTCGTCGCCGTGTAGCGCGCCTGCGGGAACTTGGCGATGGCGAAGAAATCATCGCCGCGCAATGCGTCGTCGCGATCGCTGTTGGCGGTGGTGGTGCCGGCCAGCGGGATCACCACGTCCAGCTTGGAGGTCGCCAGCTTCGCCGGGTCGAAACTCAGCTTCGTGGTGAAGCTGGGGAACTTGCCGGTGAAGGTTTCGCCTTCGTACTTCGTGGCGAACGTCAGCGACGAACCACCGGCCTGCACGTAGTCGGCGGCGAAGGCGGGGAAAGCGAACGCGGCGAGCGCGGTCGCGAACAGGACGGGCTTGATCGACATCAATGGATCTCCGAAGCGGGGGGCAGGTCGGCGGGGGCGGGCGCGCGACGACGCGGCAGCATGCGCGTGAGCGTGACGTCGTGCTGGAAAAGGTGGTGGTAGAACGCGGCGGCAGCATGCACGGCGACCAGCGCGATCAGCGCCCAGAACAGCCATTCGTGCGTGTCGCGCATCAGCGGCGCGAGCTCCTGGCTGGGATCGGCGAGCTTGGGCACCTTGAACTGCCAGAACCAGCGCAGCGGGCGCAGGCCGCTCAGCGAGTCGTACAGCCAGCCCGACAACGGCACGGCAAAGGTGAGCGCGTACAGCAGCCAGTGCGTGATCGAAGCAGCGCGTTCCTGCCAGCGCGGCGTGCCTTCCACCGGGCGCGGCGCCCCGGCGACCAGGCGCCACAGCAAGCGCAGCGTCACCAGTGCGAGCACGCTCAGGCCGAAGGATTTGTGCAGGTCGTACACCCAGAAATAACGCGGCGATTTCGGCAGCTCGACCATCACCAGGCCGACCACGCCCAGGCACAGGATCAGCAGCACGATCAGCCAGTGCAGGAACTGGCTGACGGAGCCCCAGCGTTCGGCGGAATTTCTCAGCATCATGGTGTGGGCTCGGGTTCGGTCGTGGGGTCGGTCGACGGTTCCGGTACATCCTGCGATGGCATCGCCTCGGGCTGCGGCGATGGCGACTCGTCCTGCGCGCCATTGCGCGCGCGTTCGGCCTCGGCTTCGATGCGCAGTTCCACCGTGTCGCCGATGACGTTCTTCCATGCGTTCATGCCGAAGTCCGCGCGGTTGAGCGTGGTCGTCGCGGAGAAACCCGCGGTTCGGTGGAACGGCGGCAGCGGATGCCGCTTGAGCGCATTGAGCGTGACGTCCAGGCACACCGGCTTGGTCACGCCGCGCAGGGTGAGATCGCCGCAGACCTTGGCGTGGTCCGCATCGGACGGCTCCACCGAGGTGGAGACGAAATGCGCTTCGGGATGCCGTTTCGTGTCGAGCAGGTTGGCCGCGCGAACGGCGTCGTTCCACTTCGCATCGCCCATGTCCAGGCGCTCCAGCGGCACGCGCACGTCGAGCTTTGCGCTGCGCCAGTCCTCGCGGTCGAACACCAGCGTGCCCGTGCTGCCCGACACCGTGCCCATGGCCTGGGAGAAGCCCGCATGGCTGATCGCGAACAGCACGCGCGTGTGTACGGGATCGAGCGAATACGTCTGCGCTTGCGCGGCGTGCGCGGCCGGTATCGCGGCGGCCGCCACGATGGCCAGCAGTAACCCGGTGCGCGCCGTGCCGGCCGGCCAGACGGGGCGGACGGGCTTGCGGCTTGCGGACATGCGGCGCTCCCGTGTTGACGATGGGCGGGATTCTAGGCGCAGACGGGTGAACGGGGCGGGCGATCGGTGTAACGAACCGTTGCGCTGAGGAAGCTTCGCATGAAATCGCCTTGCCGAGCGTCGGGGTGATCGCTCAGCGTAACGGGCATGAAAAGTACGTCGTGGTGGCGCAGGACCGGATGGATCCTGCTGTTGTGGGCTTCATGGATGATCGATGCGGGGGCCATGTCCACGGTGCCGCGACTGCGTCAATTGACGATCGATGACGGACTGCCTTCCAGTCGGATCCACGGCATCGCCGAGGACCGCACCGGTACCCTGTGGATCGCCACCGGGGACGGGCTGGCCAGTTACGACGGAACGGGCTTTCGCGTGTGGCAGGCGGAAGATGGTCTGCGCGACAACCTGCTGTGGGCCGTGCACGTCGATGCGCGCAACCGCGTGTGGGTGGGGACCGATCGGGCCGGACTGGCGATGCTCGACGTCGACCGCACGCACTTCCGTTTCTACGATCGCAGCAACACGCCATCGATGGGCAGCGATCGCGTGTGGTCCATCGCCTCGACGCCGGACGGCGCCTTGTGGTTCGGCACCTCGCCCGGCGGACTGCATCGCCTGGATGTGCGGGGGCGCGTCGACCGGTTCATGCCCGCCGCCCGTGATGCGGGCAGCCTGCCGGGCGCGGAAGTCGGCCAGCTTGCGGTCAGCGCGAAGGGCGAGCTGTGGGTCGGAACGCTGAGCGGCGCGGCGCGATGGACGGGCACGCGTTTCGAACGCGTTCCCGCCACGGCGTTGAAGTCGCCGCACCTCAACGGACTGACGGTGGAGCCCGACGGCACCGTGTGGTTCGGCACCGACGAAGGCGTTTCCGTGCGCCATCCCGGCGGGACCTACGGCCCGGCACCGACGCAGGATCCTGCGATCCTGCAGCTGCTGCTGCGCGACCGCAGCGGCCTGCGCTGGTTCGACATCCTCAAGGGACTGGGTTTCGAGAACGGCGGAAAGGCCGAGGTGGCTCCGTTGTACAGCCAGGCCTCGCACGGGCTGGTGCGGCCGTCGTGGGTCAGCGCGTTCGAAGATCACGAAGGTGGCCTGTGGTTCGTCAGCTACACGCACGGCCTGTGGTATCTCAATCCGGACTGGCGCCAGTTCGCGGTGTTGACGCGTCGCGTCGGTGATCGCACGACGATGGCGAACGCCCAGGTCAACGGGATCGCGCCCACGGCCGACGGCGGCATGTGGCTGGTGGGCAACGGCGGTTCGCTGGATCGTCTGGATCCCGACACGGGCCACATCCGTCATGTCATCGACGACGACCAGCGCGTGAGCGGCGGCCTGAGCTGGCAGCACGTTCTGCAGGACCGTCGCGGCCAGGTGTGGGTCACCTTCGCGGGCGGCGTGGCACGGATCGATCCGCGCAGCGGGCGCTACGTGCGCTGGCTGTCGAACGATGCGCGCGCGCCGATCCTGGGTTCCCTCAACATTCCCGTGGAAACGCCGGACGGACGCATCTGGCTGATCGACGAACAAGGCTCCGCGCAGGCGCGCGATTACGACGGACGCATCCTTGAGTCTCTGCCGGCCGGCAGTGACGGCGGTTTGCCGCGCGAGATGAGCGTCGCGCAGACCGCGCCGGGGCCGGACGGGGCGCTTTGGGTGGCTGGCTCGCAGGGATTGTTCGCGTGGAATGCGCTGCTGCATCGCTTCGAGCCGGTGCCCGGTGTGGATCGGCGCGAGACGCATGCTTTCGCGTGGAAGGGCAACGACGTCTGGTTGGCCCGCTTCGGCGCGTTGCAGCCCTATCGATGGCAAGGACCGGGACTGATCCCGCTGCCAGGCGGTGTGGACACGCGCCACGGCATGCCGTTGATCGCGGCCGAGGGCATCGTGATCGACGCCGAAGGGATCCTGTGGGTCACCAGCATGCGCGGCCTGATACGCGCCGATCCCGCGCGCCAACGCGTGCGGGTCTACGGCGTGCGCGATGGCCTGCCGAGCCAGGAACTCGCCGAGGCACCCGTTGCGCGCGGTTCCGACGGTTTGATTCTGGTCGGAACACCGGAAGGGCTGGTGATGTTCCAACCCCGGCAGGTGCGGCCGAACGATAACGAGCCGCGCCTCGCGCTCGATACGATCGAAGTGCATCGCGACGGCCGGCGCGTGCGCTTCGATGCGGGCGTGCCGTTCCGCCTGCGCCACGACGATCGCGATCTGCGCATCGTGGCCCGGCTGCTCTCGTTCAACGACGCGCGCCATCATCTGTACCGCTCGCGGCTGGTCGGTTTCGACACCGAATGGGTGAACAACGGCGCGTCGGGAGAGCGCGTGTTCTCGCAGCTTCCACCGGGCCGTTACCGTCTGGAATTCCAGGCACGTGGCGCGGACCAGGTGTGGTCGCAGCCGCAGTCGGTGTCGTTCGCGGTGTCGCCGCCGTGGTGGCAGACGTGGACGGCGACGGCGGGATTCGCGGGATTGGCGTTGCTGGTGGGTTGGTGGACGGCGGATGTGTACCGCCGTCGCCTGAAGCGTCGCCATGCCTGGCAGTGGTCGGAACACGAACGCGAAGTCGCCGAGCAGGCATCGCTGGCCAAGACGCGTTTCCTCGCCACGCTGGGCCACGAAGTGCGCACGCCGATGACCGGCGTGCTGGGCATGAGCGAGCTGCTGATGGACACGCCGCTGGATCAGCAGCAACGCGGTTACGTCGATTCGATCCGCCGCGCCGGCCGCCATCTGCTGCGCCTGGTCAACGACGCGCTCGACCTGGCGCGCATCGAGTCGGGCCGCCTGGAACTGGCCGACGCACCGTTCGACCTGCGCACGGTCGTGGACGAAGCCGCCACGCTGATGGCGCCGCTGGCACGACAGCGCGGGCTGTCGTTCCTGATCACGGTCGATCCGGACGCACCGCGCGGCCTGCGCGGCGATGTGAATCGCGTGTGCCAGATCCTGCTGAATTTGCTGGCGAACGCGATCAAGTTCACCGAGCAGGGATCGGTGTCGCTGCGGGTGTCGGCGTTGTCGCCGCAGGGCGTGCGGTTTGAGATCGCCGACACCGGCCCGGGCCTGAGCGAGGAGCAGCAGGCGTGGCTGTTCCGCCGGTTCGAACAGGCCGAGGGCGCACGCACGGCGGCGCGTTACGGCGGCAGCGGCCTGGGCCTGGCGATCTGCCAGGAACTCACGGCGGAGATGGGCGGCACGATCGGAGTGGAGAGTGCGCCGGGCGAAGGCGCGCGGTTTCTGGTCGAACTGCCGTTGCCGTCGGTGGCGGCGCCGGACGCGCACGACGGTGCCGAAGCGCTGCTGGCCGCGCGCGGTGGGCCGCTGTCGCTGCTGCTGGTGGAAGACGATCCGACGGTGGCGGAGGTGATCTGCGGCCTACTGCGTGCGCAGGGCCATCGCGTGGTGCACGTCGCGCACGCGCTGGCGGCGCTGGCGGAGGCGACGACGGGCGGGTTCGATGCGGCGCTGCTGGACCTGGACCTGCCGGGGATGGACGGCTTCGCGCTGGCGCAGCAGCTGCGCCTGCAGGGCTTCACACGCCCGCTGCTGGGGATCACCGCGCGCGCGGATGCGGAGGTGGAACCGCAGGCGACGGCCGCGGGATTCCAGGGTTTCCTGCGCAAGCCGGTGACGGGCGGGATGCTGGCGGGCTTGCTGGCGAGTGTGCCGGGGCGTCAGGCCCTCACCCCAGCCCCTCTCCCGTAAACGGGAGAGGGGCCAAGTACGAGGGAGTGGGCCAAAAGCCCCTCTCCCGCTTGCGGGAGAGGGGTTGGGGTGAGGGCGGACTTGCGCCGCCGCACGCCTTCGCCGAGCCTAGGCGCGGGGCTCTTACCGTCGGATTCGTCGCACATGCTGGCAAAGGCAATCGCGTGGCTGTGGCTGGCGTGTGCGTGTGCGCTCGCGTTCCCGGCCCGGGCCACCCTGCCGGAAACACCGCGTCCGCGGCAGATCACCGTCGCCGACGGCCTGCCGTCCAACCGCATCAACGGCATCACCCAGGACGCCAACGGCTACCTGTGGATCGCCACCAGTGACGGCCTGGCGCGCTACGACGGCAGCGGCTTCCGCATCTGGCGCACCGAGCAGGGCCTGCGCGACAGCTTCGTCTGGGCAGTTCACGCCGATGCGCGCAATCGCGTCTGGGTGGCGACGGCGCAGGCCGGGCTCGCGGTGCTGGACGCCGAGCGCAAGCACTTCCGCTACTACAACCGCGCCAACACGCCGCAGATGGGCGACGACAACATCTGGGCCGTCACCTCCACGCGCGACGGCGCGGTCTGGTTCGGCACGGCATTCGGTGGCCTGCACCGCATCGCGCCGGACGGCACGGTCACGCGCTTCATGCCCAGGGAAGGCGACGAACGCAGCCTGCCCGATGCCGAAGTCTCGCAGTTGCTGGTCGCGCCCGATGGCGCGCTGTGGGTCGGCACGAAGGGCGGTGTGGCGCGTTGGACCGGACACGATTTCGAACGCGTTCCCAAGGACGCGCTCGCCTCGCCGCTCACCAACGGACTGAGCGCGGAACGCGACGGCACGCTGTGGTTCGCCACGCCGCGCGGTGTGAGCGTGCGCAGGCCCGACGGCCGCTATTCGGCGACGCCGTGGCGCGAAGCGGGCATCGAAGACACCATCCTGCACGTGCTGCTGTGCGATCGCGCCGGCACGTACTGGTTCGACGTGGCCCAGGGCCTGGGGCGCGAGGACGCCGGAAAGATGCGCGTGGTGCCGTTGTACAGCGGCGCCGCGCAGGGCCTGGTGCGGCCGTCGTGGGTCAGCGGCTATGAGGACCGCGAAGGCGGCCTGTGGTTCGCCAGCAGCAGCAACGGCCTTTGGTACCTGCCCGGAACATGGCGCCAGTTCGCCGTGCTGTCGCGGCGGCTCGACGATCCGGCCTCCATCGCCAATGCCAGCGTGCGCGGCATCGCTCCTTCGGCCGACGGCGGCATGTGGCTGGTGGGCACCGGCGGTGTGCTCGATCGCCTGGATCCGGACACCGGTGCGGTCACGCATGTCGCGCGTGATGTCGGCGAAGGCTTCTGGTTGTTCGATGTCGTCGAGGACGACGCGGGCCAGGTCTGGGTGAGCTACCAGAGCGGATTGGCGCGCATCGATCCGGCCACCGCGCAGATCACGCGCTGGAACGAATCCAGCGGCGCCGATTCCCCACTGGTGGGCGAGGCGAAACTCGCACGCACCCGCGATGGCACGCTGTGGACGGTGAGCGAGGAAGGCGCCGTGCAGGCGCGCGACGCACAGGGGCGCGTGCGCCTGGTGTTGAAGGCCGGCGATGCCGGTGGCTTGCCGAAGGGCGTGTTCGTGGAGCAGATCGCGCCCGGTGTGGACGGTGCGCTGTGGGTCGCCGGATCGCAGGGCATCTCGCGCTGGAATGCGCAGGCGCGGCAGTTCGAACCGGTGCCCGGCATTCCCGCCACGCGCGTGCATGGGTTTGCGATCGATGCGAACCGGCGTGTCTGGCTGACGCGGTTCGGCGCCGTGGAAGCCTACGCCCAGGAAGGCGGAACGCTGCGTCGCGAAGTGAAACTGGGCGCGGAGGAAGGCGTACCGCTGCTGGCACCCAGCGGCATCGTCGTCGACGGCGCCGGCGTCGCGTGGCTGGCCACCGTGCGCGGCCTGATGCGCGTGGATCCGGTGCGCCGCGCGACCCGCGTGTACGGCGTGCGCGACGGCTTGCCCAGCCAGGAGTTCGATTCGCTTCCGCGCATGCGCACGCGCGACGGACGCGTGGTGGTCGGCTCGACCGAAGGGCTGGTGATGTTCGATCCCGCCGCCGTGCATCCGGACCTGCAACCGCCGCCGCTGGTGATCGAAAGCGTGGACGTGCGCCGCGGCGAAGCGCGCATCGCGCTCGATCCCTCGCAGTCCGTGCGCATCTCGCCGGGCGATCGCGACCTGCGCATCGTGGCGCGGCTGCTCACGTTCAACGATGCGAGCAATCACACTTACCGTTTCCGCCTCGCCGGCTACGATCCGGGCTGGATCGAAGTGGAGTCCACCGGCGAGCGCGTTTTTTCGCAGCTGCCGCCCGGCGACTACCGGCTCGAAGTGATCGCACGCGGCGCGGACCAGGTGTGGTCGCAGCCGCAGTCGGTGTCGTTCGCGGTGTCGCCGCCATGGTGGCAGACGTGGACGGCGACGGCGGGATTCGCGGGATTGGCGTTGCTGGTGGGTTGGTGGACGGCGGATGTGTACCGCCGTCGCCTGAAGCGTCGCCATGCCTGGCAGTGGTCGGAACACGAACGCGAAGTCGCCGAGCAGGCATCGCTGGCCAAGACGCGTTTCCTCGCCACGCTGGGCCACGAAGTGCGCACGCCGATGACCGGCGTGCTGGGCATGAGCGAGCTGCTGATGGACACGCCGCTGGATCAGCAGCAACGCGGTTACGTCGATTCGATCCGCCGCGCCGGCCGCCATCTGCTGCGCCTGGTCAACGACGCGCTCGACCTGGCGCGCATCGAGTCGGGCCGCCTGGAACTGGCCGACGCACCGTTCGACCTGCGCACGGTCGTGGACGAAGCCGCCACGCTGATGGCGCCGCTGGCACGACAGCGCGGGCTGTCGTTCCTGATCACGGTCGATCCGGACGCGCCGCGCGGCCTGCGCGGCGATGTGAATCGCGTGTGCCAGATCCTGCTGAATTTGCTGGCGAACGCGATCAAGTTCACCGAGCAGGGATCGGTGTCGCTGCGGGTGTCGGCGTTGTCGCCGCAGGGCGTGCGGTTCGAGATCGCCGACACCGGCCCGGGCCTGAGCGAGGAGCAGCAGGCGCGGCTGTTCCGCCGGTTCGAACAGGCCGAGGGCGCACGCACGGCGGCGCGTTACGGCGGCAGCGGCCTGGGCCTGGCGATCTGCCAGGAACTCACGGCGGAGATGGGCGGCACGATCGGAGTGGAGAGTGCGCCGGGCGAAGGCGCGCGGTTCCTGGTCGAACTGCCGTTGCCGTCGGTGGCGGCGCCGGACGCGCACGACGGCGCCGAAGCGCTGCTGGCCGCGCGCGGCGGGCCGCTGTCGCTGCTGCTGGTGGAAGACGATCCGACGGTGGCGGAGGTGATCTACGGCCTGCTGCGTGCGCAGGGCCATCGCGTGGTGCACGTCGCGCACGCGCTGGCGGCGCTGGCGGAGGCGACGACGGGCGGGTTCGATGCGGCGCTGCTGGACCTGGACCTGCCGGGGATGGACGGCTTCGCGCTGGCGCAACAGTTGCGCCTGCAGGGCTTCACGCGCCCGCTGCTGGCGATCACCGCGCGTGCGGATGCGGAAGTGGAACCGCAGGCGACGGCGGCGGGATTCCAGGGTTTCCTGCGCAAGCCGGTGACGGGCGGGATGCTGGCGGGGTTGCTGGCGAGCGTGCCGCGACGCTAACCCGATTCGCCTAACCTCGCCGTTGGACCCCGTCGAAATGACGGACGCAGCCCCCTTTCGAAACCTCCATCGCCATCCGGACTGTGCGTCTGCAGCGGCCAACCTGCGCGACATGATGGCTGCGCTCGCGTGCGGTTCTGGGTTTCGCAGGCGTGTTCCCGCGATATCGCTTTGGCCGCGGCGACGGCATCGCGCTGCAGTGGACGACATTTTCTAAATGATTGCGTGCCGTTGCTTGTGCAATTCATAGCGCAGTCACGCAGTTTGTGGCTGGGCAGGGGAACAAGCACGACCAGAATGCAAGCACCGCATGCGGTGCCGCTGTTTGCGGCGCGATGGCGGCGGCATTCCCGTACGTCATGCGATTCGATCACCGATTCGCTCCTTCGAACGTCCGGCCGCGGCTGTGGAAGTCCACGGTTCCGCCATTACCTGCCGGAGTATCAGAAGAGATGATCCCGAACACCTCCAAGCTGCGCGACGCGATCGTTCTTTCACTTGCGTTGACCACCCCCATTCTCGTCATTCCCACCAACGCGCAGGCGCAGGAAACCTCGCCGTCGGGGCAGGCGGCCACCGACCTCGATGCCGTCACCGTTACGGGTACTCGCTATGGCGGAGTGGACCGTCGGCATCAACAACCTCTTCGACAAGGCGCCGCCGATGGTGGGCAACACGTTGGCAGAGAATGCCAATGCGCCGCGCGGCTACGACCAGGCCGGGCGGTACCTGTTCACCAGCGTCAATCTCAAGTTCTGAGGCAAGCCGTCACGAGGCGGACGGAGCGGGCAGGCTGCGGCCTCGTCGCTCCGTCGCGTCGCGCAGTGGAGCGCGTCTGTCAGCGCGCGCTCAACTCATGCACCGCCTGCACCAGTGCGGCGACGTGGTCCGGGCTCATGTCGGGCGACATGCCGTGGCCGAGGTTGAAAACGTGACCTTCGCGCGAGCCGCCGTTGCCCGCGGCGTAGTCGTCCAGGGCGCGGCCGACTTCGCGGCGGATCGCGTCCGGCTGCGCGTACAGCGTCACCGGATCAAGGTTGCCCTGCAGGGCAACCTTGCCGCCCGTGCGACGCGCGGCATCGCCCAGGCCGACGGTCCAGTCGACGCCGACGCCTTCGGCGCCGGTGGCGGCGAGTTCTTCCAGGTACGCGCCGTTGCCCTTGCCGAACAGGATCAGCGGCGTCTTCTCATCACCGCGCGGCAGCGCCTGCGCGATCTTGTGCAGGTAACGCAGCGAGAACTCGCGGTACATCGACGGCGACAGCACGCCACCCCAGGTGTCGAACACCTGCAGCGCCTGCGCGCCGGCCTGGCGCTGCGCGTCGAGGTAGGCGATGACGGCGTCGGTCACCACGTCCAGCAGGCGGTGCATCGCCGCCGGGTCGTTGAGCGCCAGCGCCTTCACCTTCGAGAAGTTCTCGCTGCCGCCGCCTTCGATCATGTAGCAGGCCAGCGTCCACGGGCTGCCGGAGAAACCGATCAGCGGCACGGCGCCGTCGAGTTCGCGGCGGATCGTGCGCACCGCGTCGGTGACGTAGCGCAGCTCGCGGTCCATGTCGGGCACGGCGAGCCTGGCGATGTCCTCGTGCGTGCGCACCGGGCGCTCGAACTTCGGGCCTTCGCCTTCGACGAAGTACAGGCCCAGGCCCATCGCATCGGGCACGGTCAGGATGTCGGAGAACAGGATCGCCGCGTCCAGCGGAAAGCGGCGCAGCGGCTGCAGCGTCACTTCGCAGGCCAGTTCCGGATTCTTCGCCATGCCCAGGAAGCTGCCGGCCGCGGCGCGGGTGGCGCGGTACTCCGGCAGGTAGCGGCCGGCCTGACGCATCAGCCACACCGGCGTGTGGTCGACGGGCTCGCGCCGCAGGGCGCGCAGGAAACGGTCGTTCTTCAGGGGCGAGGCGGTCATCGGGGATCCTTCGGCGCGGGGCGCGGCTACGGCGCGAGGGCGGCATTATCGCGGTTCGCGCCGCGCGGGGGCGGTGCGGCTGTGCGCACCGGACTGTTGCGGGCGCCCGGCTTTACCGTACGGGCTACTTCGGAGCGTCGGCGCCCTGCACGAACATCAGCTGGAAACCGCGCTTGAGCTGCTGATCGCGGGCGGCTTCCAGCGCGGCCAGGGCGCTGGCCTGGTCGAGGAACTGCTCGCGCCGCAACGTACTGCGTCCGCCGATCTGCCCGCTTTCGCGCACCAGTGTCCAGCCGCCCAGTAGGTCGGGCTGCAGCATCAGTTGCACGAAGCGGGGCGCTTCGCGGCCGTCGGGCCGTTGTTGCAGGAGCAGGCGCATGGTGGGGGATTGTACTTCCCGCTCCCCGGTCGCAGGCCGCCTTCGGCGGGCCGTCCCGCTACCGCAAGGGGAGGGGAAGTCTCACGCGAAGCGCCTCAGCGCGCCCGCAGCACGTCCAGCACGCGTTCGTCCGGCACGCCGGCGCACACCTTGGCCTGCCCCGCGCGCTCCCACAGCACGAAGCGCAGGCCCGCCGCGTCGGCCTTCTTGTCCAGGCGCATGCGCGCGACCAGCGCTTCCGGATCCAGCCCCGCGGGCACCACCGTCGGCAGCCCCAGGCGTTGCAGCAAGGCCTGCAGGCGCGCCGTATCCGACGACGGCGCCCGGCCCAGTGCAGCCGACAGTCGCGCCGCCAGCACCATGCCCACGGCCACCGCCTCGCCATGGTTCAGCGCCGCACTGCCGGCACCGGCATAACCCTGTTCGGCCTCGATCGCATGGCCGAAGGTGTGACCGAAGTTGAGCAGCGCCCGCTCGCCGTGTTCGTACGGATCGCGCGAGACCACTTCGGCCTTGTAACGGCACGAGCGCGCGATCGCCTCCGACAGCGCCGCGTCGTCGCCCGACAGCAGCGCCTGCGCATGCGCTTCCAGCCAGGTCAGGAATTCCGCGTCGAAGATCGCCCCGTACTTCACCACTTCGGCCAGGCCCGCGCGCAGTTCGCGATCGGGCAGGGTACGCAGCGAGGACGTGTCGGCGATCACCGCACGCGGCGCGTGGAAGGCGCCGACGAGGTTCTTGCCGGCGGGCAGGTCCACCGCGGTCTTGCCGCCGACGGAGGAATCCACCATCGCCAGCAGCGTCGTCGGCAGCTGCACCACGTCGATGCCGCGCATCCAGCAGGCCGCGGCGAAGCCGGCCAGGTCGCCCACCACGCCGCCGCCCAGCGCGACCACCGTCGCATCGCGCGTGGCGCCCAGCGTGGCCAGGGCGTCCAGCGCCTGGCAGAAACGCGCCAATGTCTTTTCCTGCTCTCCGGCGGGAATGACGAAGCAGGCGATCTCCAGCGTCGGACGCCCCGCGCGCAGCGTGGCCTCCACGCGGTCGGCGTACAGCGGCGCGACGTTCTCGTCGCTCACGATCAGCGCATGACGACCGCGCAACGCGTGCGCGAACAGCGCCGAATCGCCCATCAGGTTCGGTCCGATGCAGATGTCGTAGCGCGCCTCGCCCTCGACCTTGACCGTGCGCATGGTGCTCATCGTGTTTCCGGATTGGGAGGGGAGGGGACGGTCGCCGGTCCGTCTTCGCATTGTCCCGCCGTGGCGGATGAAGCCCGCGTGTCGGCCGTCCGTTGCCACTGGGCCTCCAGCGCCCGCGTCAGCCATTCGGCGGCGGCGGTGCTGTCGTGGCGGTCGGTGTCGAAGACCAGGTCGGCGACCTCCGCGTACAGCGGCGCACGCCGTGTCGACAGGTCGCGCAGCACCTGCTCGCGGTCGCCGCTGGCGAGCAGCGGGCGGCTGCGGTCGCGCGCCAGCCGCGCCAGCTGCTGCTCAACGCTCACCATCAGGTGCACGACGAAGCCGCGTTCGCGCATGAGGCGGCGGTTGTCGGGATCGAGCACCGCGCCGCCGCCGGTGGACAGCACGATGCCGTCCTCGCCCAGCAGCGTCGCCAGCACCGCGCGCTCGCGGGCGCGGAAACCGGCCTCGCCTTCGATCTCGAAGATGGTGTTGATGCTCGTGCCGGCGATGCGTTCGATCTCGCGGTCGGCATCGACCAGCCGCAACCCGAACTGCTCCGCCACGCGTCGACCGACGCAGGTCTTGCCTGCGCCCATTGGGCCTACGAGAACGAGGTTGGGGGCGGGATTCATGGTTGGATTCTAACCTCGCGATTCCTTGGCGCCATCGCGCAGTGCGGCCGTACGCGCCTTCAATCCAGCGGACGTCGCTGCGCGTCCAGGCGCAGGGTCCAGTCGGCGATGCCCGGCAGCGTGCGCAGCGCCTGCCGGCTCACGCGTTCGAACAGCTGCACGAAGCGCTCCACACGCGGCCGGTCCATCGCGTGCGGGCCTACGCGGCGCGACTGCAACGCCTGCTCCTGTTGCCAGCGCCACTGCGGCACGGTCTCGAACCCCGGCGGCTGCAGGAACAGCAAACGGTCGATGCGCGACCACAGCGATGGGTAATCGCGCCCAAGTGCTTCGTTGCAGTGATGACGCCACACGCCGTCGCGATCCTCGTCGCGTTCGATCGCGTTGATCGGTTCGCGAAGGTCGTCGGGCGATTGCGGCGGCGTGGCCAGGAACCAGCCTTCGAACAGCACCAGGTCGACCGTGTCCACGCGCCGCCAGCGCGACGGAGGCAGGCGCGTATCGGCCAGTTTGTCGAAGCGCGGCAATGGCACCGGCCTGCCTGCGCGCAGGGCATCGAGTGTCGTGCAAGCCAACGCGACATCGTGCGTGCCCGGCGGCCCGCGCGTGGCCAGCAGCGGGTGCACGCGGCGTGCCAGACGCTGGCGTTCGCCACGCCCGAGGTAGACGTCGTCCACCGACAGCACCGCCACGCGTTGCCCGCGCGAACGCGCCAATGCGGCGACCTGCGCGGCCAACGTCGATTTCCCCGAGCCCTGCAGGCCGCAGATGCCGTACACCTTCACCCCGGGCGCAAGCGCGTCGGCGAGCACGCGTTCCACCAGCGGCGCGTCGAATCCGGCGGCGGGGTGCAGACGGGGCGGCATCGGCCCACAATAGCGCAATGGATACCCCCGCCCTGCTCAAAGAAGCCCTCGCCACGTTCGATGTGCTGTTCGACGAAGCACAGCACGCCGGCGAGCCCGACCGCACCGCGATGACGCTCGCCACCGCCAGCCTCGATGCGCGCCCGTCGGCGCGCGTCGTGCTGCTCAAGGCGCACGACGCACGCGGTTTCGTCTTCTACACGCACCTGGACGGCCGCAAGGGTCGCGAACTCCAGTCCAATCCGCACGCGGCGCTGCTGTTCCACTGGCCGCGCGTGCGCAACGGCGTGCAGGTGCGCATCGAAGGGGCGGTGGAAATCGTCAGTGACGCGGAAGCCGACGCGTACTTCGCCTCGCGTCCGCGCGGCAGCCAGCTCGGCGCCTGGGCGTCGAAGCAGTCGGAAACGCTGGAATCGCGCGAGCAGTTCGAGCATCGCCTGGCCCATGCCGAGAGCGAGTTCGAAGGACGCGACGTGCCGCGCCCGCCGCGCTGGACGGGATTGCGCGTGAAGCCGGACGTGATCGAGTTCTGGTACGGCGCCGACTTCCGCCTGCACGAGCGCCAGGCCTACGAGCGCGACATCGCCGGCGAGTGGCATCGCCGGATGCTGTTCCCGTGATCGCGACGCGCGCGATCCAGGTGCGTCCTGCGCAGCCCGCCGACGCCGCGCACTTCTTCGATGAAGCCGAGCGCGTGGTGTGTTTCCGCAAGCAGGTGGCATCGTGACGCACGGACCGCGCCGCATCGTCTGCCTCACCGAAGAGCCGACCGAAACGCTCTACGCGCTGGGCGAGCAGGACCGCATCGTCGGCATCAGCGGTTTCACCGTGCGGCCCGCCGTCGCGCGAAAGGAAAAGCCCAAGGTCAGCGCGTTCACCAGCGCGAAGATCGGCGAGATCCTCAAGTTGAAGCCGGATTTCGTGATCGGGTTTTCCGACATCCAGGCCGAGATCGCCGGCGAACTGATCCGTCATGGCGTGGAAGTGTGGATCAGCAACCATCGCAGCGTGGACGGCATCATCGACTACGTGCGGCGCCTGGGCGCGCTGGTCGGCGCGGCCGATCGCGCGAACGCGTACGCGGACGAGTTGCGGCGCGGGCTCGATGCGATCCAGGCGCAGGCCGCCGCGTTGCCGTGCCGGCCGAAGGTGTATTTCGAGGAATGGGACGAGCCGCTGATCAGCGGCATCCAGTGGGTCGCCGAGCTGGTGCGCATCGCCGGCGGCGACGACATCTTTCCCGAACGCGCGGCCGAGTCGCTGGCGAAGCAGCGCATCCTGGAAGATCCGTCCGAGGTGGTCCGGCGTGCGCCGGACATCGTGCTGGGTTCGTGGTGTGGGAAGAAATTCCGGCCCGAGAAGGTCGCCGCGCGCGAAGGTTGGGACGCGATTCCCGCGGTGCGCGATGGCGAGCTGCACGAGATCAAGTCGCCGATCATCCTGCAACCGGGCCCGGCGGCGCTGACGGATGGCGTGCGGGAGATTGCGCGGGTGATCGCGGCGTGGGGTGCGCGGCGGGGGTGAGGGTCCGCTCCGCCTCGACCGTCATCCCGGCGAGGGCCGGGATCCAGGCTGTCGCGTCATCTGCTGCATTTCGTCATTCCAGCGGAGGCTGGAATCCGTGAGGTGACGTGGTTCACCTGCGAGGGGGGGCGAGCGTTACGGGCCTGGGTCCCGGCCTTCGCCGGGATGACGGCTTCGGAGACGCTTTCCCGATTCCCGATTCCCGATTCCCGATTCCCGATTCCCGATTCCCGGCCTCCCACTACCGCGGATAAAAATCGCGCGTGAACTGCATCTGCGACGTTGCGCCGCCTTCGCGGACCACCGTTGCGTCGAAGCGCACCGTGTCCGGCGGCGAGATGTCGATCGTGCCGACGTAATCCAGCAAGTCGCCGCTGCGCAGCTCGCGCATCTCGATGGGGTGCTGACGTCCGCGCAGGTCGGTGGCAGTGGCGGTGATGCGTGCGGGCAGGGCGGTTTCCTGCGCGTCGCTGCCCTGGCGCACGCCGATCAGCAGCATCACCGTGTTGTCCGCGCGGGCGATGCCGTACTGCGTGGCGATCTGTTCGGACAAGGTGGCGGTGGGAATGGCGCTGGCGCGGATGGTCACGTCGCCGATGCGGCTGACGGCTTCCTGCGAGGCCGCCGCGCTGCCCGACGACGGTGCCGGCGGTGCGTTGCCGCCGCAGGCGACGAGCGTCGCGGCGCACATCAGGGAAAGGGCAAGGGCATGGCGCATGGGGTCGCTCCGTTCAATCGTTGGCGGCGGAGAGCTGGCGGCCGCGCTCGGTCGCGGCGGCAATCGCGCGTGCAACCAGATCGCGGAAACCGCCCGCTTCGAAGGTTTCGATCGCCGCCTGCGTGGTCCCGCCCGGCGAAGTGACGCGCGTGCGAAGCACGTCGGCGGGCTCGTCCTGGCGGGTGAGCATGGTCGCCGCACCGAGCAGCGTCTGTTGCACCAATGCGCGTGCGGCTTCGGGCGGAAGTCCCTGCGCGATGCCGGCGGCCTGCATCGCTTCGGCCAGCAGGAACACATAGGCCGGGCCGCTGCCGGACACCGCGGTGACGGCATCCATCAGGTGTTCGTCTTCGATCCACACCGTCGGGCCGACCGCCTCCAGCAGCGCGCTCGCGCCCGCACGTTGCGCCGCATCCGTCCTGGCATTGGCGAACAGCCCGGTGATGCCGGCGCCGAGCAGCGCGGGCGTGTTCGGCATCGCGCGCACGATCGGCAGTCCGCCGCCCAGCCAACGGTCGAGCTGGCCGGCCGTGATGCCGGCGGCGATGGAAATCACCAGCGGTCGCTGCGATTGCGCCAACCCGGCAAGCGCCGTGCAGACCTCGCGCATGACCTGCGGCTTGACCGCCAGCACCCACACGCCGGCGCCTTCGGCGGCACTGGTCGCATGGTCTGCGCACGCCACGCCGAAGTCGCGCTGGAGGGCGTCGCGCAGGGCCGGCACGGGTTCGGCGACGCGGATCGCGTCGGCAGGACGGCCGCGCGCGACCAGTCCGCCGATGAGGCTGCGGGCCATGTTGCCGCCGCCGATGAAGGCGATGCGGTCGGAAGAAGGCGAGGGGCTGGAGTGGCTCATGCGCGGCAGGATAGCAACCCGTCCGGCCGCGACTGTTGTGGCCGGGGAACCGGTCTGGTTCCCCGTCACGCCGGGTCGGGCGGGTCCTTGCGCGGACGCGCCCCGAACAGCGCCGTGCCAATGCGCACCATCGTCGCGCCCTCGGCGATGGCCACGGCGAAGTCGTCGCTCATGCCCATCGACAGCGTGTCCACGCCCGGATGCCCCGCGCGCAGCGCCTCGAACAGCGCACGGGTGCGGCGAAAGGCGCCGCGGCGCTGTTCGGGGTCGGGGTGCGGAGTGGGGATGACCATCAGCCCGCGCAGGCGCAGCCGCGATTGCGCGGCGATGGCCTGCGCCAGCGCCGGGACATCGTCCGGCTGGCAGCCGTGCTTGCTGGCCTCGTCGTCGATGTTGACCTGGATGAGCACGTTCAGCGGTGCGCGGTCGGTGGCGCGATGGCGGGCGAGCGCCTCCACCAGCTTGGGCCGGTCCACGGTCTGGACCCAGTCGAACTGGGCCGCCGCCTCGCGGGCCTTGTTCGACTGCAGGTGGCCGATCAGGTGCCATTCCAGGCCGCGGTCGGCCAGGGCCGCCTGTTTGGCGGCGGCTTCCTGGACGTAGTTCTCGCCGAAGGCCCGTTGGCCGGCATCGGCCAGTTCCGCGACGGCGGTCGCATCCTGGGTCTTGCTGACTGCGAGCAGGCGCGGCTCTGGCCTGCCGCTGGCATCGGCAGCGTTCTTCAGTTGGAGCAGGATGTCCTCAAGGGCGCGCGCGCGCACGTCTCAGTTCCCGTCGAAAGTGGTGGAAATAAGGCAAGGGGTGAGGGCTATACTGCGGTCCAGGGGTACTTCCGTTCCACCGTTTCACTCCAGCAGTGCAGGGGAGCACGCATGGATATCGCCGAACTTCTGGCGTTCTCAGTCAAGAACAAAGCTTCCGACCTGCACCTGTCCGCCGGCCTGCCGCCCATGATCCGCGTGGACGGCGACGTGCGACGCATCAACATCCCGGCACTGGACCACAAGCAGGTCCACGCGCTGGTGTACGACATCATGTCGGACAAGCAGCGCCGCGACTACGAGGAATTCCTCGAAGTCGACTTCTCGTTCGAGATTCCCGGCCTGGCCCGCTTCCGCGTCAACGCATTCAACCAGAACCGCGGTGCCGGTGCGGTGTTCCGTACGATTCCCTCGGAAGTGCTGTCGCTGGACGACCTGGGCTGCCCGCCGATCTTCCGCGAGCTGATCGACCAGCCGCAGGGCCTGATCCTGGTGACCGGCCCGACGGGTTCGGGCAAGTCGACCACGCTGGCGGCGATGCTCGATCACATCAACAAGAACGAATACGGCCACATCCTCTCCGTCGAGGACCCGATCGAATTCGTCCACACCTCGCAGAAGTGCCTGATCAACCAGCGCGAGGTGCACCGCGACACGCACGGCTTCAACGAAGCGCTGCGCTCGGCACTGCGCGAAGACCCCGACTACATCCTCGTGGGCGAATTGCGCGACCTGGAAACCATCCGCCTGGCGCTGACCGCCGCGGAAACGGGCCACCTGGTGTTCGGCACGCTGCACACCTCCTCGGCCGCCAAGACGGTGGACCGCATCATCGACGTGTTCCCCGCCGGTGAGAAGCCGATGGTGCGCTCGATGCTGTCCGAATCGCTGCGCGCGGTCATCTCGCAGGCGCTGTTGAAGAAGGTCGGCGGCGGTCGTACCGCGGCGTGGGAAATCATGGTCGGCATCCCGGCCATCCGTAACCTGATCCGCGAGGACAAGGTCGCGCAGATGTACTCGGCGATCCAGACCGGCCAGAACTACGGAATGATGACCCTCGACCAGCACCTGCAGGACCTCGTCAAGCGCGGCCTGATCCTGCGTCCGCAGGCGAAGGAATACGCGAAGGACAAGCGGTTGTTCGAGTGATTCCGGGAGTGGGGATTCGGGATTCGGGATTCGTAAAAGCCGTGGAGCGTGATCGGGTCGGGAAGCACGAGCGTTTGCTCCTGCAAATCCCCTACCCCGAATCTCGAATCCCGGCCCAGGGGAGCAATGCATGAACACCAGCACCAACGGCACCGCGTCCGCCGCCACCGGCGGCAGCATCGACTTCACCTCGTTCCTGAAGCTGATGGCGCATCAGAAGGCTTCGGACCTGTTCATCACCGCCGGCATGCCGCCGTCGATGAAGGTCCACGGCAAGATCGCGCCGATCACGCAGAACCCGCTGACGCCGCAGCAGTCGCGCGACATGGTGCTCAACGTGATGAACCCGCAGCAGCGCGAGGAGTTCGAGAAGACGCACGAGTGCAACTTCGCCATCGGCGTGGCCGGTGTCGGCCGCTTCCGCGTGAGCTGCTTCTACCAGCGCAACCAGGTCGGCATGGTCCTGCGTCGCATCGAGACCAAGATCCCGACGGTCGAAGAACTCAACCTGCCGCCGGTGATCAAGACGCTGGCGATGACCAAGCGCGGCATCATCATCTTCGTCGGCGCGACGGGCACGGGTAAGTCGACCTCGCTCGCGGCGATGATCGGCTACCGCAACCTCAATTCGACCGGCCACATCATCACCATCGAAGACCCGATCGAGTTCGTGCACAAGCACGAGGGCTGCATCATCACGCAGCGCGAGGTCGGCATCGACACCGATAGCTGGGAAGCGGCGCTGAAGAACACGCTGCGCCAGGCGCCGGACGTGATCATGATCGGCGAGGTGCGCACGCGCGAGGGCATGGACCACGCCATCGCCTTCGCCGAAACCGGTCACCTGGTGCTGTGCACGCTGCACGCCAACAACGCCAACCAGGCGATGGACCGCATCATCAACTTCTTCCCGGAAGACCGCCGCCAGCAGCTGCTGATGGACTTGTCCTTGAACCTCAAGGGCGTGGTCGCGCAGCAGCTGATCCCGACGCCGGACGGCAAGGGCCGTCGCGTGGCGATGGAAATCCTGCTGGGCACGCCGCTGGTGCAGGACTACATCCGCGACGGCGAGATCCACAAGCTCAAGGAGCTGATGAAGGAATCCGTGCAGCTGGGCATGAAGACCTTCGACCAGGCCCTGTTCGAGCTGTACCAGGCCGGCGAGATCTCTTACGAGGACGCGCTGCGCTACGCCGACTCGCAGAACGAAGTGCGCCTGCGCATCAAGCTCGCCCAGGGTGGCGACGCGAAGACGCTGGCCGCGGGTCTGGACGGCGTGGAAGTGGCGGAAGTGCGCTGAGCCGGACGTTCGCCGGCAGACAAAAAGCCCCGCGATTGCGGGGCTTTTTTGTGGCGCTGCCTCAGCGCGTGGTTTCTAGCGGCGGCCGTGTCCAGGTGCGGTCGATCACCTCGGGCTTGGGGCTGTAATTGCGCAGGATCGCGTAGAACGGGCCGTCCGGTGCGGGCAGCCAGTTCGCTTCCTTGTCCTTGCCGGGCGATGCATGCTGCAGGTACAGCGTGATTCCGCCGTCGGCGTCGCGCTTGAGCGAACCCAGCATCGGTGAGTTGATGAGATACCGGTTCAACGGATTGTCCACCAGCAGCTTGGTCGGGCCGTCGTACATCGTGATCGACCAGAACGCGTTCGTCGGTGGCAGCCCGTCCTTGGGGAAGCGCAGCGCGTAGTCGTGCCTGGAAGCGTCCAGGGGCTGGCCCTTCGCGTCCACCAGATAGCCCTGGTAATCGGCCTCGGACGCCGAATTGCCATAGATGCCCTGCTTGGCACCGGCGAAGCGGTACAACGCGTTGCCCTTGAGGTGCGCGCGCGTACCGAACATGTCGGCGCTGCGCACCTTGTCGGTGCTCATCTGCGTGGCGGCGAAGTTCTCGAACTCCTTGTTCGCATCACCGATGCCATCCAGCAGGGCCTGGCGCATCGCGGGAGACAGCGCGTTTTCGTCGAACGGCTTGCCCGGCACCACGCCGATCTTCGCCAGCCGATCGCGCAACGCGGCCTCGCTGTCGTCCAGCGGCGCATACGGCAGCAGGAAGGAGAGGTAAGAGAAGAAGCCCACGTCGTTGGCCTTGCGCGCGTCGTACGGCGGGAACTGCACCGCCGGCGGCGCGGCCGGGGCGGGCGTGCCGGCGAAGGCGCTCAGCGGCTGCACCTTGTACTGCGATTGCAGGCGTTTGACGTTGTCCAGGTCCTTGGGATCGAACAGCTGCGTGCGGAACAGCGCGTAGGCGAACGGCGTCTCGGAGCGGATCACCTTGTCGACACCCTTGGGCGTTTCGCCTTTCCAGTCGGGGCCTGCGATGAGGAAGTTGCCCGCCTTGCCCTTCGTCAGCGCCTGGTTGATGTAGTCGAAGTTGAACGTGTACAGGTCGATCAGTTGCACGGAGAAATAGCGCTTGTCGCCCATCGCGGGAATCGACAGCACCAGCGGCTCGGCGCGCAGGTCCATCCACAGGAACGAGTACGGCGTGTCCGAATTCGGCGTGATGATCGCCGTGTCCTTGGGCGTGGCGACGTTGGCCGAATGGCCGATCTGGTTCAGCGGTGCATGGAAGTTGGGCCCGCCCTGGTCGAGGGCCTGCTGGTAGAGCGTCTTGTAGTTCTCCACCAGCGGGTAGCCCCAGATGTACGCGTCCTTGGCGATGGCGCGCGCTTCATCGGCGGTGGGTTCACCGGCTGCCGCCGGTGCGCTGGCCGGCGCGCCGGCAGCGGGCTCCGTCGGGGTCTGGCGGTTGCAGGCAACGAGGGCGAGGCACAACGCGGCGCTCGCGAGGAGCGGCATCGTCAGGCGGTTCATCGGACAACTCCCGGGACGTGGTCGGAGGCGAAACGCGCGGTCAGGACGCGGGCACCGCTTCCGGGAATTTCCACTGGCCGTTGAGCACCTCGGCCCGCGGGCGATACAGGCGAACCAGGTAATTCCAGCCCGGTGTGATCGGCAGGCAGTTGGGGACCTGTCCGTCGCAACCGCCGAACTGGATGCGCACGGAACCGTCGTCGGCCTTCTTCGCCGTGAGGTTGTTGAGCGAGTACGCGTTCTGCGGATTCGGGTCGAAGAATCCCTTGGCGTTGTAGACCGTCACCGACCAGAACCCATCCACTGGCACGTCCTTCACGTCGAGGTGGTAGACGGTGGAGCCGTCGTTCTTCGCCGGCACGAAGTTGAGGTAGGTGGCGTCCTTGGCGGGATTGCCGCCCCATGCTGTGGCCAGGCCGATCAGGCGGCGCACCGGATCCACATCCTTCTTGCTGCCGAACATGTTGTTCTTGTCGGGCAGCGTGTCGCCGAGCACGGTCAGCGCGTCGGTGAGTTTTCCAAGGCTCACGGTGTCCCACTTGGGAACGTCGAACGTGCCGGGACCGCCCGGCTGGCTGATCTTCACCGAATCCTGCAACGCGTGCACGGCCTTCAGGTCTTCCGGGTTGTTCGGATCGACCAGGATGCGCAACGCCGCGAGCGCGTAGCGCGTGCCGATATCGGACTTGCGCAACGTGTAGGTGCCCGGCTTGTAGGCAACCATGTGCGTGTACTGGTCTTCATCGAACACCTGCATGGACATGAAACGCTTGCCCGGGTCCGGCAGCGTGATTGTTACGGGCCCCGCGTCCAGGTCGAACACCGCCGGCGAGTAGAGCGTGTCGCGGTTCTGGCGGATGACGATCTGCTTGTCCAGCGGCGAGAGTTCGCGGAAATGGTTGAACTTGCCGAAGCCGTCCTTCACCACGCCTGCGAAGGCGAGGTCGGTGGCGGCGCGGCCGTAGTTGTCGGCCGTGACGGGGACCGAACCGGGCGCGGGCGTCGCCGCCGGTTCGCTGGCCGGCGCTGCGGCCGGCGCGGGTGCCGGTGCGGCGGTATCGGCGGCGGGCGTCGGTGCGGTGGGCGGCTGCTCGCGCTGGCATGCGGCGAGCAGGGTCGAACCGATCAGCAACGCCGGAAGCGAAATGCGCATGGCCGTCCTCCGTGGAAACGAACAGCGGAAATGCGCCCGGCGACGTGGACGGGATGTGAAGGCCTCGCTCAGAGTTTGCGGCGCCAGGCCGGATCCAGCGGCGGCTTGAGCTTGAGGATCGTCTTCTGCGCCGGGCAATCGTCGCGGTGCGCGCCGGGCAGGTAGCCCAGGCTCATCAGGAATTCGTTGGTGATCTCGCCGCCGGTGAAGCGGAAGGTCTTCTTGAACAGCTTGATCCAGCCGGCCTTGTCGCGGCGCTTGCCGGATTCGTCGAGCAGGTGCGCATCGAGCCACTGCGCGAAGCTTCCGTGCGACTTGCGCAACTCGCGGATCACTTGTGCGTTGTGGATCGCCGCATCGACTTTCAGACGGTTGCGGATGATGCCGGCGTCGTTGAGCAGACGCTCGCGATCCTTGTCGCCGTATCGGGCCACCTTGTCGACGTCGAAGCCGTGGTACGCCTTCCGGAATCCGTCGCGCTTGCGCAGCATCGTTTCCCAGCTCAGGCCGGCCTGGTTGATTTCCAGGATCAGGCGCTCGAACAGCACCGCCTCATCGCGTTGCGGGAATCCGTACTCGGTGTCGTGGTACGGGCCGTGGAGCGGGTGGCCGGGGGCGTAGTCGCAGTAGCCGGACATGGCGTTCGGGTTGCCTTCTGGAAGAAATGAGTTGCACCGTTCGCCACGAGCGTAGGCGCCAAGCACCGACGTCGAAGGGTGAACGGGCCGGACACCACGCGGGCCCGTTCGTCCTTCGACTTCGCGCCTGCGGCGCTACGCTCAGGACGAACGGTGGTCGCGTCAGCGCGCTTGCGTGGAGCGATACTCCTGCAGCCCCAGCGTCTCCAAGCCCTGTTCGAAGCGGATGTCCACCGGAATCTTCGCGTCCTTCAACCGCGCAAGGTCCGCCGCCAGTTCCGGCTTGATCACGCCCATCGTCTCGGTCATGCGCTTGGCCTCGGCGTAATCGCCGTCGCCCTGCACGGTGAGCAGCTTGGCGCTGAGCGCGTTCATCGCCTCGCGCATCTTGTCGAAGTCGACGCGGTAGCGGCCGTCGGCGTCGCGAGTGAATGCGCCATGCTCGGCGAAGAAGTTGAAGCGCACCATGTTCGCCTTGCCGTGCGCGTCGCTCGCACCGAAGCGCACCGAACGCAGGATGCCGGCGAGGAAGGTGACGTAGCCGTCCATCAGCTTGCTTTCGTCGAGTTCACCCTGGCGGCTGAGCGCGTCGATCATGTACAGCCCGAGGATGTCGGCCTTGCCTTCCTCGAAGCTGGAGGCGTACTCCTTCAGCGCCTCGTCCACCGTGCCCTTGCCGTCGAGCGTCTTCTTGATGCCCAGGCCGTGCGCGACTTCATGGAACATCACGTCCTCGAAGAACGCATCGAACGTCACGTGCTTGAGCTGGTCCTTGGCGATGAGCTGGTTGGCGATCGGCACCAGGATGGTGTCGAACTTCGCCTTCATCACGTTCTCCAGCTGCAGGCGGCGCGTGCCCTTCTTCAGCTGCACTTCCTCGTCGTTGGGCAGGTTGATCGCGATGGTCTTGCCGCCGACGTTGGCGTTGCCGCCGTAGTAGACGACCTGGTAGGCGTTGAGGTCGGCGTCGGAGCCGGGCATCTCGGCCTTGTACTTCGCGTCCACCGGCAGGCCCTTCTGCAGCGCGGGCAGGAAGCTGGCGAAGCGCGCGAGCTTCTGGCTCCACTCCACGTCCTTGATCAGCACCAGGCCTTCGTAGGCGGCCTTGTAGCCGAACAACTGATCTTCGTACGTCTCGATCGGACCGATGACGATGTCGACCGGATTGGTCTTCATGTCCATCCAGGCCATGTCGCTGGGGCGGAAGTCGTCGCTCAGCAACGCCTCGGCGCGCATGTTCAGGTAGTTCGCGAACGATTTGTCGGCGCTGAGCGCGGCGGCTTCGCGCAGCAGTGCGGCGATGCGCTCCAGGTCCGCCTTGTAGGCGACGTGGTAGGGCACGGTGACGAGCTTGCCGTTCTCGCGGCGCAACAGCGTGTAGTTGGAGGTCTTGTCGGGCAGTTGCGCCGCTTCGAACTCGGCCTTGGTGATATCGGCCGGATAGAACGGGCCGCCCGGCGGACGCGGGCCTACGCCGTCGATGAAGGGCGTGTCCTCGTTGAGGCGATCCCACGGGCCGAAGTTGATTTCCGCCAGCTCGCGCGTGGCCGCATCGGGTGCGCGCGCCAGCAGCGCGGCGCGGTCGCCTTCCCAGGATTGCTTCCAGTACAGATCGTTGGTGAGCTCGCTGGCTTCCACCAGCTTGGCGATCATGCGCCGGGTGTTCTCGTCGAAGCGCGAGAGATCGGCCTTGAGCGGTACGACGGCGTAATCGCCGGCGTGCGCGGCGGCATACGAGGCCGCAGCGGGGGCGGGCGTGGCAGGCTGCGAGGCCGCTTCGGGCGGCGTGGCGCGCTGGCAGGCGGCGAGGGCGAGGACGGCGAGGCAGGCCAGCCCGAGCGGGCGCGATGGGAACGAAGGCATGGCGGCACGAGGGCAGGGGAAAGTCGCCATCCTACGCCCGCCCGGATGCGGCACGCATCACGCGGCCCGCGATAGAATGCGACCCATGTCCGTAACGCCCACACCTCTGGCCAACCAGCTGCTGATCGCGCTGCCGGCGCTCGCCGATTCCAACTTCGCGCGCAGCGTGGCGTTGATCTGCCAGCACGATTCGGACGGAGCGATGGGCATCGTGGTCAATCGCGCCTCGGAGTACACGCTGGGCGAAGTCCTCGGCCAGATGGGCCTGGAAGGTGGCGACGAGTCCATGCGCGCGCAGCCCGTGCTCGCCGGCGGCCCGGTGCATCCCGAGCGCGGTTTCGTGCTGCACGACGGCGGCATGCAGTGGGATTCCACGATGGCCATCACCGAGCACCTGTTCCTCACCACCTCGCGCGACATCCTGGAAGCGATGGCGCGCGGCGAAGGCCCCGACAACGCGATCGTCGCGCTGGGCTGCGCCGGGTGGGGCTCGGGGCAGCTCGAGCACGAGCTGACCGAGAACGACTGGCTCACCGCACCGGCCGACGCCGAGTTGCTGTTCGAGCTGCCGCTGGATGCGCGCTGGCAGGCTGCCGCCGGCCGCATCGGCGTGGATTTCGCGCACCTGGCCGACTACGCCGGTCACGCCTGATGGCTCCGAGCGACAAGTCCCACATCCGACGCGACGGCACCGTCCTGGGTTTCGACGTCGGCGCGCGTCGCATTGGCGTGGCGGTCGGAAGTGCATTCGGCCACGGCGCGCGCGCGCTGGCGGTGATCGACGTGCACGGCCATGGCCCGGACTGGGCGTCGATCGATCGCCTGCGCAGCGAATGGCGGCCCGACGGCCTGATCGTCGGCGACCCGATGGCGCTGGACGGCGGCGACCAGCCGATCCGCCTGCGTGCGCATGCCTTCGCGCGCGAACTGGCGCAGCGCTACAACCTGCCGGTGGTGCTCGTGGACGAACGCATGAGTTCGATCGAGGCGGCGCAACGTTTCGCCTCCGATCGCGCCGAGGGCCGCAAACGCCGGCGCGATGCGGAAGCGCTCGATGCCGTCGCGGCCGCGGTCATCATCGAACGCTGGCTTGCCGCACCGGACGAAGCCCTCGACCTTTCCGACCTCAACACTCCGTCTTAGAACACCCGCGCACGCCGCCCACCGCATGAACGCACCGCATACGCATCTCCCGCGCCACCTGCTCACGCTCGACGGCCTCCCGTCCGACGCACTCAACGCGCTGCTGATCCGCGCGCAGGCCTTCGCGGAAGGCCATTACGACCGCCGCGCGCTGGACGGCATCGCCGTGTGCACGCTGTTCTTCGAACCGTCCACGCGCACACGCATGAGCTTCACGCTGGCTGCGCAGCGCCTGGGCGCGGACGTGCTGAACTTCGACGCCTCCACCTCGTCCACGCGCAAGGGCGAGACCGCGCTGGACACGCTGAAGAACCTGGAAGCGATGGGCGTGCGCGGCTTCGTCATCCGCCATCACGACGACGGCGCGGTCGCCGCGCTCTCGCAGCATGTCGACGACGGCACCGTGCTGGTGAACGCCGGCGACGGACGCAGTGCGCATCCCACGCAGGGGCTGCTGGACATGCTCACGCTGCGGCAGGCGAAGGGACGCGATTTCGGAAAGCTGAAAGTCGCCATCGTCGGCGACGTGAAGCATTCGCGCGTGGCGCGCTCGGACCTTCAGGCGCTGCGCACGCTGGGCACGGGCGAGATCCGCGTGTGCGGACCGGCGTCGCTGCTGCCGCAGGATGAAACGCTGTCCGGCTGCGTCGTGTCGCACGACCTCGACGATGCGCTGGACGGCGTGGATGCGGTGATGATGCTGCGCCTGCAACGCGAGCGCATGGAAGAAGGGCTGATCGCTTCGCTCGATGACTATCACCGCGACTACGGCCTGACGGCCACGCGCTTGAAGCGCGCGGCGGGCGATGCGGTGGTGATGCATCCGGGGCCGATCAACCGCGGCGTGGAGATCACCGACGACGTGGCCGATGGTCCGCAGTCGCTGATCCTGCGTCAGGTCACCAATGGCGTGGCGGTGCGGATGGCGGTGCTGGAGGCTTTGCTGAAGGGGTGAGGCGGTTGAGGATGGGCGGTGGGCCCGTCCGTCCTTCGACTTCGCTGCGCTACGCTCAGGACGATCGGTGATTTCGTTCTGCGCGAAAGCGCTCGTCGAATTCCAGCCCGCTCCGTGCCGCACGACAGCCACCGCTCACCGTTCGTCCTGAGCGTAGGCGCGAAGCGCCGAAGTCGAAGGATGGACGGTCCCGCATCCCTCGACTTCGCAGCGCCTCACCGCCGCTGCGCGAACGCCCAGCCCCACAGCTCCGGCGTCGCATACGCCGCATCCCACGCGTTGTGCCCCGCCTCGGCGAACTCGGTGTAACGCACGTTGCCGCCGACCTTGCGCAGCGCTTCGACCATGTGGCGCGACTGGTCCGGCGTCACCACATCGTCCTTCGCGCCGTGGAAGGCCCAGACCGGCATGCGCTGCAGCTTCTGCGCGGCAGCGGTAAACGGATCCGGCGCCAGCGCCACGCTCTCGACCTGCAGATGTTCCTTCAGCGCCGGTGGCTGGGTGACGCCGCCGCAGACGGGCACCAGGGCGGCGAACATCCGCGGCTCCATGATCGCCAGTTCGAACACGCCGTAGCCGCCGCGCGACATGCCGGTCAGCACGATGCGGTCGTCGTCGCCGTTGAACTCATCCACCGAGGCCTCGAGCGCGGCCAGCGCGACGCGCGCCTGCGTGCCGGTCCACGACGTGCCCTCCCGCGCCTGCGGGAAGACGGCGATCGCCGGGAAATCCGCCGCATGCGTGCGCACGTGCGGGCCCAGGCCGACCGCGACCTGCTTCTGGTTGTCGGTGCCGCGCTCGCCCGAACCGTGCAGGAACAGCACCACCGGCGGATGACGGCCGCCCGCCTTCCTGGAGGGCACGAACACCTGGTAGCGATGCGCCGCGCCGTCCACGACCACGCTGCGTTCGACGAAGTAGCCCGGCGGTTCCTCGCGCGGCGTCGTCGCGCAGGCGCCGAGCATCAGGGCCAGCGCCACGACGGCAAGGCGGAACAGGGCAGGGAAGGGGCGGCGGAAGGACGAAGGCATGCGGGACTCCTGGCGACGGCCGGCATGATTGGCGTTCGTCCGGCGCGCTGCAATGGCATGCGTCGCAGATCGCGCGAGTCGCCTGCGTTCAGCGCAGCAGGATGATCGTCGCCAATCCGAGGAAGGTGAAGAAACCCATCACGTCGGTCACCGTCGTCAGGAAGATGCCCGACGCCAGCGCGGGGTCGTAGCCGGCTCGCTTGATCGCCACCGGCACCAGCACGCCCGCCACCGCGGCGAAGAACAGGTTGGCGGTAAGCGCGACGCCGATGACCAGCGACAAGCCGAAGCTGTGGAACCAGATGAGCACGATCAGCGCCAGCAGGCTGCCCAGCACCAGCCCGTTGAGCAGGGCGACGCGGACTTCCTTCCAAAGCAAGGTGCGCACGTTGGCCGCGCCCACCTGGCCCAGCGCCAGGCCGCGCACCATCAGCGCCAGCACCTGCGTGCCGGCGTTGCCGCCCATGCCGGCGACGATGGGCATCAGCACGGCCAGCGCCACGAGCTTGTCGATGGTGTCGGCGAACTCGCCCACCACGCTGGCGGCGAGGAACGCGGTGCCCAGGTTGATCGACAGCCAGATCAGGCGGCGGCGCATCGCGCGCCACACCGGGCTGAAGAGGTCTTCGTCCTCGTCCAGGCCGGCGGCGCTCAATGCCTGGTGCTCGGCCTGGCTGCGGATGATGTCGACGACGTCGTCGATGGTGATGCGGCCGAGCAGGATGTTGTTGTCGTCCACGACCGGCGCGCTGAGCCAGTCGTGGTCGGAGAACTTGCGCGCGACTTCGTTCGCCGACTCTTCCACGTCGATGGCCGGTTGCTCGTCGTCGATCAGCTTGTTGATCGGCGTGCCCGGCTCGTGCGTGAGCAGCGCGGCCAGCGCGATGCGCCCCAGGTACTGGTGGCGGCGGCTGACGACGTACAGGTGGTCGGTGTGCTCGGGCAGCTCGCCGCGCAGGCGCAGGTAGCGCAGGACGACGTCGATGGTGGTGTCGGCGCGAACCGTCACCACGTCGGGGTTCATCAGGCGGCCGGCGGTGTCCTCCGGGTACGACAGCACCTGTTCGAGCCGTTCGCGGTTCTCGCGGTCCATCGACTTGAGGACTTCGTCGATGACCGTGTCGGGCAGGTCCTCGACCAGGTCGGCGAGGTCGTCGATGTCCAGGTCTTCGACGGCCGCGACGATTTCGTCGGGGTCCATCTCGGCCAGCAGGCTTTCGCGCACTTCGTCGCCGACGTGCACCAGCACTTCGCCGTCGTCCTCGGCGTCGACCAGGCCCCAGACGATGGTGCGCTTGGCCGGCGGGAGCGATTCGAGGAGGTTGCCGATCTCGGCGGGCGAGAGCGTGTTGACCAGCCGGCGCACGGGCCCCAGACGACCGCTGTCGAGCGCGTCGGAAAGCAGGCGCAGCTGGCGTGCGGTCTTGTCGTGGCGGACGGCTTCGGCCATGCGGGGCTTCCGGTGGCGCGTCGAGCCGGACTGGCACGACAGGGTCAGGCGTTCATGGCGCGCATTATCGCCCTGATCGTTGGGGATGCCCACCCCTTTGGGTTGTGGGATTTCAGATTTGGGAATCGGGAATTGGGAATCGCAAAGGCGCGGAGGGTTGCCTTTAGCTGTCCATCCCCGCGAAGGCGGGGATCCAGGCTTGCGTGCCTCACCGCTGACGTAGGCCGGAATGTCGTCGGATCCATGGATTCCCGCCTACGCGGGAATGACATGCTCTTGCGATTCCCGATTCCCGATCACGCCACCGTCGGCGCGTTCTCCGCGATCCACGCCTCGATCGCGGCGCGGTCACGCGCGCGCAGCAGGGTCGGCGCGCGCGCCTGCAATTGCGCGAGGTCGCAGTGGCGGATCGTGCGCCGCAGCTCCAGCAGCGTGGCGGGGTGCAGGCTGAACTCCGTCAGGCCCAGCGCGAGCAGCATCGGCGCGAAGTGCGGATCGCCGGCCATCTCGCCGCACACGGCCACCGGCTTGCCACGCTTCTGGCCCAGGTGGATCACGCTGCGGATCAGGCGGATCACCGCCGGATGCAGCGGCGTGTAGAGATCGATGAGCGCCTCGTTGTTGCGATCGGCGGCGAGCAGGTACTGGACGAGGTCGTTCGTGCCGATGGAGAGGAAATCCACGCTGCCGATGAAGGTGGGCAGTGCGACCGCCGCGGCGGGCACTTCGATCATCGCGCCCAGCGGAACGCTGTCGGCGATCTCGTGCCCCTGTTCGCGCAGCTGCGCCGTGACGCGCTTGAGCGTGGCACGGACCGAGCGGACTTCCTCGCGCGTGCTGATCATCGGCAGCAGGATGCGCACCGGCCCGTAACCCGATGCCCGCACCAGTGCGCGCAGCTGTGCTTCCAGCAGGCCCTCGCGCGCCAGCGACAGGCGCACGCCGCGCAGCCCCAGCGCCGGGTTGGGCTCGTCGCGCAGCGCAAGGCCGGTGCGGTCGGCCTTGTCGGCCCCCAGGTCCAGCGTGCGGATTGTCACCGTGCGACCGGTCATGCCGAGCACGACGTCGCGGTAGACGCGGAACTGCTCTTCCTCGTCCGGCAGCTCGTTGCGTTGCAGGAACAGGAACTCGGTGCGGTACAGGCCCACGCCGGCCGCGCCGAGCGCGTGGGCTTCGGCCACGTCCTCGCGCGATTCGGCGTTGGCGTAGAGCTTGATGTCGGCGCCGTCGAGCGTGCGCGTGGGCTCGCGGCGAAGGCGGTGCAGCTGTTTGCGCTCGCGCGCCAGTTCGCGCACGCGGGCGCGATGCGCGCGCAGGTCGGCGGCATCGGGTTCCAGGATCACGCGGCCGCTGGTGCCGTCGACCGCGAGCACATCGCCGTCGTTGATCTTCTGCATCGCCTGCGCCGCGCCGACCACCAGCGGCAGGTGCAGGCTGCGCGCGAGGATCGCGCTGTGTGAGAGCACGCTGCCGGAGGCGATGACGATGGCCATCACGCCCTGCGCCTGCAATTGAGCGATCTCGGCCGGAGCGACGTTGTCGGTCACCAGGATTTCGCCGGCCACGCCCGGCATGGCCGCGTCGCGACGATGCAGCGCGGCGTGGATGCGGCCGATGACCTGGTCGATGTCGTCCACACGGCTGCGGAAATAGGCGTCGTCCATGTTCTGGAACACGGAGGCGATGCGGTCGCGTTGCAGGCGCAGCGCGTAGTCGGCCGAATAACGGCCCTTGCGGATCAGTTCATCCAAGCCCTGCAGCAGTTCCGGATCGTCCAGAAGCAGGCTGTGCAGGTCGAGGAATTCGCCGACCTCGTGCGCCAGTGCGCCGTGCAGGCGCTCGCGCAGGGCGAACATCTCCTCGCGCACGGTGGCGATGGCCGTGTGCAGGCGCTTGATCTCGCCTTCCACGCGCTTGGCCGGGATGTGCTCCTCGGCAACCTCCAGGGCATGGGGCAGGCGGACACGGGCGCGCCCGAGTGCGCTTCCGCGCGATGCGCCATGTCCGGTGAACTCCTGCCTCATCCGCGCCTCAGCTGTCTTCGTCGAAACGCCGTTCGAACAGCGACACCACCGCCTGCGCGGCGTGGTCTTCGTCCTCGCCTTCCACGCGCAGCTTCACCTGCGTCCCCTGGCCGGCGGCGAGCAGCATCACGCCCATGATGCTCTTGGCGTTCACTTCGCGGCCCTTGGCGGTGAGCGTGGCGCTGCTGCGATAGGCGGACAGCGTCTGGACGAGTTTGGCCGTGGCCCGCGCGTGCAGGCCCAGACGATTGGTGACCGTCAGGTCGTGCTCGATCATCGCCGCATCCTCCGGGCCGACTGCCGCGTCCGCTTGTCCATTGCTCCACTCATGCTCTGTCCACTTCGGGCCGACCGCAGTCAGGCCTCATCCACGATCACGCCGTTGCGGGCCCCTGCGGCGGCGACCGCCGGCAGTTCGTCCAGGCCCAGGTCGGCGTAGTTCATTACCCGCAACAGCATCGGCAGGCTCACCGCCGATACGCGGCGCACCGGCGTGCCCAGCCGGGCGACCTTGGCCGCCAGGTTGCTGGGCGTGGCGCCGTACAGATCGGTCAGCACCAGTACGCCGTCACCGCGGTCCACCCTGCGCAGCGCCGCGCTGGCCTGCGGCAGCAGTGCGTCGGGATCTCCCTCGAACGGCACCTCGAATGCCTCGGTATGCAGCGGCAGCTGGCTCAACAGCCGACGCGCCACCGCGACCAGCGCGTTGCCGATGCCTTCGTGGGTGATGAGGAGGATGCCGACGGCCATGCCGCCAACTTAACAGGTCCGGGTGACGGCCCGGAAGCAGAAATCGAGCCCCGGGAGGCGAGTCGTGCGCGTGCCTGTGCGGTTGGCCGAGCGCGGTCACAGAATGCGGCTGCGCAAAGGAAACGGCCCGCTCGAGCGGGCCGTTCCGGGGAGTGGGTCAGGGCGCGAGGATCACGTACGCGGCGGGGTGGTTTGATCCTGCGGCGGGGGCTGCTCGCCTTCGGCCGGGGGCGGCGTGGTGGGCGGCGTCGTGGTGTCCGTCGGGGGCATGGTGGTCTCCGGCGGAGGCGGGGTCGGTTCCGGCGGCGGCGCGGTGTCGGCCGGCGGAGGCGGTGCGACCGTTTCGGTCTCCGTCTTCTGGCAGCCGGCCAGGGCCAGCGTCGAGGTGATCAGGACCAGCGCCAGCGCGGCGGTGAGTCGATGGATGCCGTGGTGGTTCATGGGGACTCCTCTGCTAGGGAAGGGTGAGGTGCGCGAACCGTCGTGGTCGCCGCGGATGGATCAGCGTGGCGGACTGGATTCGGAACTCGCGTGGCCCGCGGCGAACTCGGTCGCCGACAACTGGCCGTCGCCGTCGCGATCGACCTGGGCGAAGTGACTGGTGAGGCGTGCGTCCGCGGCGGCTTCGTCCTTGCTCACCTTGCCGTCGGCATTGACGTCGAGGTCGGCGAAGCTGAGCGCGCGCGGTGTGGTGTCGGTGGTGCTGCCGGTGGGCGGCGGGGTCGGTGTCGGTCGTTCGGTCTTCTGCGCGAGGGCAGGTGACGCCGCGAGCACACTGGCCAGCGCGAGCATCAGGGTGGAAGTCGTTCGCATTGCACACTCCTGCGGATGGCGCCATGAGGCAGCGCAACCCGACCGTAGCCGTCCAGGCGCAAGGCGTGCGCAAGCGTGGTGCAAAAATTTCGTGAGTCGGCGCGATATGGCCGACCGAGTCAGGACGCGTTCACCGCGCGCGTCGCGATACCGTGAAGGCGCGGCGCCTCAGTCCAGTTCGCGATGATGCACGGCAACTTCATCCCAACCCTGCGAACGCGCGTGTTCGGCGAAGCGTTCGGCCAGGTACACCGAGCGATGTCGACCGCCCGTGCAACCGAAGGCGATGGTCGCGTAGCTGCGCGTGCTGTCCACGTGCAGGCGCGGCAGCCAGGTATCGAGGAACTGGCGGATCTGCTCGAAGAACAGATTCACGTCGGCCTGCGAACCCAGATAGTCGCGGATCGCCGCGTCGCGTCCGGAGAGCGGGCGCAGCACCGGATCCCAGTGCGGGTTCGGCAACGCGCGTGCGTCGAACACGAAGTCGGCGTCGGCCGGCACGCCGCGGCGGTAGGCGAAGGATTCGAACAGCAGCGACATGCCGGTGTCGCCGCCGATGCCGAACTCGGTCAGCACCTGCCGACGCAGCTGATGCACGTTGAGGCTGCTGGTGTCGACGACGGCGTCGGCGATGGAGCGCAGCGGCTTGAGCACCTGGCGTTCCAGCGAGATCGCATCGGCCAGCGACAGGCCCAGGTGGCTCAACGGGTGACGGCGGCGCGTGTCGGCGTAGCGCTTGAGCAGGGTTTCATCGCCTGCGTCGAAGAACACCAGGCGCGGGTCCAGGCCCAGCGCGCCCACGGCCGACAGCCACTCGGGGATGTTGCTCAGATCGCTGTGGCGGTTGCGCACGTCGATGCTCACGGCCATCTTCGCCGGCACGCCGTCGTCGGCGCGCTGCACGCTGGCGACGAACTGCGGCAGCAGATCGGCCGGCAGGTTGTCGACGCAGAAGTAGCCCAGGTCCTCGAAGGTGCGCAGGGCCACCGACTTGCCGGAGCCGGACATGCCGCTGACGATGACGAGAGTGGAGTTGGACGGTTCGCTCATGGCGCGATGGGCGGGAGGTGGCGTGGGCGGCTTATGCGTCGCCGCGTTCGAGGAAATTGCTGTGACGCGCGATGAACGCCGCGGCCGGGTCGAGCCCCTTCATGCGCAGGCTGTGCAGGCGCGTGGCCGCTTCGGTCAGCACGGCCAGGTTGCGGCCGGGCATGACGGGCAGGGTGATCATCGGCACGTCCAGGTCCAGCACGCGACGCATCCCGCTGTCGCCGGTGAGCCGTTCCATGCCCATGGGTTTGGGCTCGGTCATCGGCTTGGCCAGATGCACGATCAGGCGCAGGTACTTGTTGTTCTTCACCGCCGTGTCACCAAACATCTGGCGGATGTTGAGCACGCCCAGGCCGCGCACTTCCAGCAGGTCCTGCAACATTTCCGGGCAGGTGCCGTCGAGCACGTCCGGCGCGATCTGGGTGAACTCCGGCGCGTCGTCGGCGACCAGGCGGTGGCCGCGCGTCACCAGCTCAAGTGCGAGTTCGCTCTTGCCCGAACCGGATTCGCCGGTGATGAGCACGCCGATGGAGTAGATCTCCATGAAGACGCCGTGCAACGTCACGCGCGGGGCCAGCGTGCGCGCGAGGTGGTATTGCAGGTGGTTGAGCAACTCGTGCCCGCGCCGCGGCGAGACCCATAACGGCGTGTAGCTTTCCTCGGCGGCGATGCGCAGATCCTCCGGGCAGGTCTGGTCCTTGCTGATGACCAGTGCCAGCGGGCGGAACTGCATGATCTTCTCGATCGTCTCCCAGCGCAGACGTGGTTCCAGCGCGTCGAGCCACGCCAGTTCCTCGGTGCCCAGGATCTGCACCTTGTTGGGATAGATCGCGTTGAGGTAACCGGCCAGCGACGGTCGGCGCGCGACCGTGTTCACCGATTCGAGGATGCGGCGGTCGCCCTTCTGTCCGGCCAGCCAGCGCAGGCCCAGACGATCGCGTTGTTGTTCGAACAGTTCCCCTGCGCTGATGCTGGTGCTCATCCAGGTCCTCAGGCGGCGCAGGGAAGGAAATCGGGGCCGGGGCCGGCCAGGGTGCGTCGAAGCTGGCCCGCATCGCGCGCCTCGCGCAGCGCCGCACGGTAGTCGGCATCGGCGAAGCGTTCGGCGATTTCGGCCAGGCGGCGCAGTTGCCCGTCGATGTCGTGCTCGGGCACCAGCAGCGCGAGGATCAGGTCGACCGGTCGGTCATCGGCGGCACCGAAATCGACCGGATGCTCCAACCGCAGGAACGCCGCGCGGCATTCGTCCAGATCGGCGACGCGGGCGTGCGGAATCGCCACGCCGAAGCCGAATGCGGTGCTGGCGCGCGCCTCGCGCTCGCGCAGTGCGAGCGCGATGGCGGCGCTGTCGAAGCCGTCCGCCAACAGCCATGCCGCCGCATCGAGCGCGCGCGCGTGCGGCTTGCCTCCCTCATCGGACGCGCTCGCCTCTATCGCGTGACCATCGAGGATGGCGACACGCGCGCGGTTCAATAGATCGTGCAGCGGCATGGTGTTGTGGCGGGGTGGGGCGTGCGTCAGCCGAAGCTGTCGCTGCGTGCGGCGCTTTCGCCGCGATGGTGATCGACGACCTTGCTGCGATGCTCGCGCAGCAGGCGGTCGAGCTTGTCGGTGAGCAGGTCGATCGCGGCGTACATGTCGATCGCCTGGGCATCGGCCACGAGCGTGCGGCCTGCAAGGTTGACGGTGGCCTTGGCCCGGTGGTTCGGTTTCTCGAGGCTCAGCTGGGCGCGCACGTCGAAGGGTTGTTCACAATGACGTTCCAGTCGCGAGAGCTTGCTTTCCACGTAATCCCGCAGGGCGGGGGTTACCTCGATCTGCTGACCGTAGGTTTCGATACGCATCGGAGACCTCCTTTACGTCGCGACGGGAAGACAGGATGGCACGCCCGGTGCGTTGCGCAAGGGGCGAACGTCCGCAGTTTGGAGGATCCGGACAGAACGCATTGATCCGGCAAGGTTTCGTCCGCAACTTCTTCACGCAGGTGTTTCGTTTTCCTAACCGATTCTTACGCGGTCCTGCGAGGAGGGGATGCTCATCGCCTCGCGGTACTTGGCGACGGTGCGGCGCGCAACCGGCACGCCCGTGGCCTTGAGCGTTTCGGCCAGGCGGGCGTCGGAGAGCGGCTTGCGCGGGTTCTCCGCCTCGATCAGGCGCCGGATCATGGCCTGGATCGCCGTGCTGGAGGCCTCGCCGCCGGCGCCGGTGTCGATGCCCGATGCGAAGAACGCACGCATCGGCACGGTTCCACGCGGCGTTCGCGCGTATTTGCGGGCGATCGCGCGTGAAACGGTGGATTCGTGCAGGCCGACTTCGGCCGCCACCTCGCGCAGCGTCAGCGGGCGCAGCGCGCTGTCGCCGAACTCCAGGAACGCCGCCTGCTGCTTGATCAGGCAGCGCGCCACCTTGATGAGGGTTTCGCCCCGCGCTTCCAGGCTCTTGAGCAGCCAGCGCGCTTCCTGCAGGTGGCCGCGCAGGTAGCTGGCGTCGGTGCCGCTGGCGTGGCGGAGCATGTTCTCGTAGCCGCGGTGGATGGAGATGCGCGGGCGCATGCCGTCGGCGAGCGCGACGCGCCACAGCCCGTGCTGGCGCCAGATCACCAGATCCGGGGCGATGTAGGTGTCGCTGGCGATCGCGCCGATCTGCGCGCCGGGGCGCGGATCGAGCGAACGCAGCAGCTGCACGGCCGTTTCGGCCTCGCCCAGATCGAGTTTGAGTTCCGCCGCAAGGCCCGCCACGCCGATGCGCGGCAGGCGTTCCAACGGGCCATTGGCCAGCTGATGGGCCAATGCCTTGCCCGGGGTCTCGGGCGTGAACTGGGCAAGCTGGAGGCGCAGGCATTCGCCCAGCGAGCGCGCGCCCACGCCGACGGGATCGAACTGCTGCACCTGGTGCAGCACGGTCGTGAGCTCCTCCACGGAGCAGTCGAACGTCTCCGCCAGCGAGGCGGCGATGGACTCCAGCGGCTCGCGCAGGTAGCCGTCGTCATCGATGGATTCGATCAGGGCGACGCCGAGCGAGCGATCGCGCGCGGAGAGCGGGCTCAGGTGCAACTGCCACAGCAGGTGATCGTGCAGGGTGTCCGACTCGGCGACCTGCTCGGCGATGGGCGTCTCTTCCTCGTTGTCGGACGGGCCCAGGCGTTCGTACCAGGGCTCGCCGTCGGTGGTCCATTCGGCCTCCGGCGGCAGGTGCTCGGTTTCAGCGCCGTTGCCGGGCTGTTCGCCGCCGGACTCGCCGTTGGAGACGCTGATCGCGGTCTCGGTCCAGTCCAGCAGTGGATTGCTCTCCACCGCTGCGGCCAGTTCAGCCTCAAGCTCCACAGCAGACAATTGCAGCAGGCGGATCGCCTGACGCAACTGCGGTGTCATCACCAGCTGTTGTCCAAGTGCGGCTTGAAGACGCGGTTTCATTGTCGAAGGCCAACGCGACCAGGGGGAACCGACGGCCGCTGCGCTCTGGACGTGCGGAATTTCCGCACCCTTCGACTACATCCTTACAGCCGGAAGGTCTCGCCCAGGTACACGCGGCGTACATCGGGGTTCGCTAGCAACGCATCCGGAGCACCCTGCGCCAGAACGCCGCCTTCGTTGAGGATATACGCCCGATCGCAAATGCCCAAGGTTTCGCGGACGTTGTGATCGGTAATGAGCACGCCGATTCCCCGATTCTTGAGGTGGCGCACGATCCGCTGGATCTCGCCGACCGAAATCGGGTCCACGCCGGCGAAGGGTTCGTCGAGCAGCATCAGGCGCGGACGCGCGGCCAGGGCGCGTGCGATTTCCACGCGACGGCGCTCGCCGCCGGACAGGCTCGCGCCGATCTGGTCGGCGACATGGCCGACCTGCAGTTCGTCGAGCAGGCTTTCCAGTTCGCGGTCGCGGCCGTGACGGTCCAGGTCCTCGCGCAGCTCCAGCACCAGGCGGATGTTGTCCGCCACGGAGAGCTTGCGGAAGACCGAGGGTTCCTGCGGCAGGTAGCCCACGCCGTACTTCGCGCGTGCGTACATGGGCTCGGAGGTGATGTCCTTGCCGTCCAGGACGATCTGGCCGGCGTCGGCCGGCACCAGGCCCACGATCATGTAGAAGCAGGTGGTCTTGCCGGCACCGTTGGGGCCGAGCAGGCCGACCACCTCGCCGGCGTCCAGGGTCAGTCCGAAGTCCTTGACCACCTCGCGCGCACGGTAAGCCTTGCGCAGGCCCTGGGCGACCAGCATCAGCCGCCCCCCTGGCTGTTCTTGGGAATGATGCGGATCTTCACGCGGCCCGCGTCCTGTCCGCCGCCCTGCACCTGGCCGGTCTTCATGTTGTACACCACGCGTTCGCCGGCGATGGAGCCGGAAGGCTGGCGGATGTTCACGCCGCCGGTGAAGACGACGATCTCGCTCTTGAGGTCGTAATCCACTTTCTTGGCGACCGCGTCCATCTGCTTGCCGTCGTCCAGTTCCTGCTTGAGCGTCACCGGCGCGCCGGTCAGCACCGCACGCACGGGCTCGCCGTCGCGCGAGGTGATCACGGCCTGGTTGGAGCGGATGTCGAGCGTGCCTTGCGTGATGATCACGCCGCCGCTGAGCGTGGTCGGGCGGCTGTCGTCCATCGAGTAGTCGCTGTGGCCGGCATCGATGTCCATCGGCTTGTTCCGGTCGGACGTGCGCGCCAGGGCCAGGGCCGGCGTCAGGGCGAGCACCAGTGCGAGACTGAGAAACATCCGGACGTGTATGGGCGTTTCGCGAACGCGGCGCCGCTGGATCGCGCGCGCATGCGCCAGACACTCGCTATGGAGCAGCACGTTCATATCGGGCCTTGACGTCGTTCTGAAGGATGATGCGCTTGGCATCGAGGTCGGCTTCGAGGCCACGGCCGTTCAGTATAAGGCCCGGCTGCGTGAGCGTTACCTGGGCGGACGACGTGGCCCGCCGGGCGTCGGGGAAAACGTTCAGTTCCTCGGTGACCACGCGGATCGGCTTGCCGTCGGCGTTGGTGCTTTCGGCCTTGACGCCGCCGCGCAGGCGCACTTCGTCGCCCTTCTCGCTGACCCAGCCGGTCTGCGAGCGGATGTCCCACGGCGAGGCCTGGCTGCCTTGCTTCGGCGGAAGGTGGAAGACCGGCGTGGCGATCTGCATCGTCCTCACATCCGGGTCGCGTTCCAGGCGCGGCGCGTTGAGCGTGAAGGCCTCGCGGCCTTCCTTGTCCAGCACGCTGACCTGGAAGTCGTGCAGCACGTAGTCCGGACGCTTGCCGACCGGGCCAGTCGGGCTACCGCGATCGCGCTGCTGCCACATGAGCCAGCCGCTAAGCAGCGCACCCACCATGAGCACGACCGTGAGCACGGCGCGCCAGTTCATCTGACCCCAGTTCATGCGTTGCCTTCCACGCGCACGCCTTCGACACGCAGCAGATCGGCGAGCAGCGGCTCGGCATGCCCCTGCGCGGCCAGCAGCAGATCGCAGAATTCGCGCACGGCGCCGTGGCCGGCGCGCGCGCTGGTGCGCCAGTGCACGCGTTCGGCGACCCAGCGGTGCGCATCGGCCGGCGCGACGGCGAAGCCGGTCTGCAGCATCACGCGCAGGTCGGCCAGGTCGTCGCCCATGAAGGAGACCTGGGAAATGTCCACGCCCATGCGTGTGGCGATCTCCTGCACGCAGGCGAGCTTGTCCTTCACGCCGACATGGACCTCGGTGATGCCCAGGTCCGCGCCACGGCGCTTGGCGATCGGCCCGCCGCGCGCGGTGATGAAGGCCACCGCGATGCCGACCTTGCCCAGCAGCGTGAGGCCTTGCCCGTCGTGGACGTGGAACGCCTTGAGTTCATTGCCCTCGCCATCGAAATACAGGCGACCGTCGGTCAGCGTGCCGTCCACGTCGAAGCAGGCCAGGCGGATGCGCGAGGCGCGTTCGCGGACGTCGGCGGGATAGTCGTTGAGGTGGCTGTAGGGCATGGGATTGGGATTCGAGATTCGGGATTCGGGATTCGCAAGAACGGGTATCTCCTGGGGGATTGGAATCCCCGATCCCCAGTCCGAATCCCGGCCTTTAAACCACCCGCGCGCGCAACAGGTCATGAATGTTGAGGGCACCGACGAGGCGTCCCTCTCCATCCACGACCAGCAGGCCGCTGATCTTGTGCGCTTCCATCAACTGCGCCGCTTCCACCGCCATCGCATCGCAACCGATGGTCTTGGGCGAACGGGTCATCACTTCGGCGATGCGCGTGCCGCGCAGGTCGACGCGGTCGTCGTCGAGCGTGCGGCGCAGATCGCCGTCCGTGTACAGGCCGAGCAAGCGATCGTCCGCATCGACCACGGCGGTCATGCCCAGACGCTTGCGGCTCATTTCCACCAGCGCTTCGCTGACGCTGGCGTCGGCCGTCACGCGGGGAATGTCGTCGCCGGAATGCATGATGTCGGCGATGTGCAACAGCAGCCGGCGGCCCAGCGCGCCGGCCGGGTGCGAGCGGGCGAAGTCGTCGGCGGTGAAGCCGCGCGCGTCCAGCAGCGCGACGGCGAGGGCGTCGCCCATCGCCAGCGAAGCGGTGGTGCTGGACGTCGGCGCCAGCGCGAGCGGGCAGGCTTCGGCGGGCACGCTGACGTCCAGGTGCACGTCGGCTTCGCGCGCCAGCGAGGAGTTCGGCCGGCCCGTCATCGCGATCAGCTTGTTGCCCTGCCGCTTGAGGCCGGGCAGCAGCATGAGCACTTCATCGCTCTCGCCGGAGTAGGACAGGGCGAGCACGATGTCGACGTCGGTGATCATGCCCAGGTCGCCGTGGCCGGCTTCGCCCGGGTGCACGTAGAAGGCGGGCGTGCCGGTGGAGGCCAGCGTCGCGGCGATCTTGCGCGCGATATGGCCCGACTTGCCCATGCCGGTGCAGACCACGCGGCCCTGCGAGGCGAGGATCAGGCGGCAGGCCGCGCTGAAGTCGCCGTCGATGCGCGCGGCGACGGCGGAGAGCGCCTGTGCTTCGATCTCGAAGACGCGGCGGCCGCTCGCGGCCAGGGTGGCCGGGTCGTCGGCGTATGCCTGGGCGTGGACGGGCGAGGCGGGCGAGGTAAAGGGGATGCTTGCCATGGGGCGTGCCATTTCGGACCGGGGGCCTTTCCGTTAGGCTAATCCATCCATTTTAGGCGGTCTGGCCGGCAAAAGCCCGTCAACGACGGATCCCGCCACCGGCGTGCGGGGCGCAGGACGCGCGGCGCACGAATCAAGCCCCCATCTTCCCCCCCGAGTTCCGCGTCCCGAGGCTGTTTCCCCCGTGAACCCCGACATCATCCGCCAGCTGATCGAACAAGGCCTGCCCGGCGCGCGCGCCGACGTGCGCGGCGACGACGGCGTGCATTTCGAAGCCACCGTCGTGGCCGACGCCTTCCGCGGCAAGCTGCCGCTGGCGCGCCACCGCCTGGTCTACGCCACGCTGGGCGAACGCATGGGCGGCGAGATCCACGCGCTGGCGCTGAAGA
This sequence comes from Lysobacter sp. MMG2, assembly GCF_016735495.2. Taxonomy (GTDB): domain Bacteria; phylum Pseudomonadota; class Gammaproteobacteria; order Xanthomonadales; family Xanthomonadaceae; genus Lysobacter_J. The sequence continues at coordinate 547,423 of NZ_JAERQY020000002.1, read as the reverse complement.
CGTTGACGCCCGAAGAAGCCGGGATTCGGGATTCGTGATTCGGGATTCGCGCAAGCGATGCCCGTAGCCGAAGCCCACGAATTCCTTTCCCGAATCCCGAATCTCGAATCCCCAATCCCGAACATGCAAAAGATCGTTGTAGAAGGCGGCGCCGCGCTCAACGGCGAGGTGCAGATCTCCGGTGCGAAGAACGCCGTCCTGCCGATCCTGTGCGCGACGCTGCTCGCCGATGGCCCGGTGTCGATCACCAACGTGCCGCACCTGCACGACGTGGTCACCACGGCCAAGCTGCTGGGCGAACTCGGCGCGGGCATCACCGTGGACGAAGGCACGCTCGCCAGGGGCCGCGGCATCGTGGTCGATCCGACCACTGTGCACAGCCACGTTGCACCGTATGAACTGGTCAAGACGATGCGCGCCTCCGTGCTCGTGCTCGGACCGCTGCTGGCCAAGTACGGTGCGGCGGAAGTCTCGTTGCCGGGCGGTTGCGCGATCGGTTCGCGTCCGGTCGACCAGCACATCAAGGGCCTGCAGGCGCTGGGTGCGGACATCACCGTCGAGAACGGCTACATCAAGGCCCGTCGCGACGGTCGCCTGAAGGGCGCGCGCTTCGTCTTCGACATGGTCACCGTCACCGGCACGGAGAACGTGCTGATGGCCGCCGCGCTCGCCGAAGGCACCAGCGTGCTGGAAAACGCCGCGATGGAGCCGGAGATCGTCGACCTGGCCGACTGCCTCAACGCGCTCGGCGCGAACATCGAGCACGCCGGCAGCGGCCGCATCGTCGTGCACGGCGTGGAGCGCCTGCATGGCGGCGCGCACGATGTGCTGCCGGACCGCATCGAGACGGGCACCTTCCTCGTCGCCGCAGCCATGACCGGCGGTCGCGTCACCGTGCGCCGCGCGCGTCCGGATACGCTGGACGCGGTGATCGACAAGCTCAAGCAGGCCGGCGCGGACATCACCGTCGAGGGCGATCGCATCACGCTGGATATGCAGGGCCGCCGCCCGCGTGCAGTGGATCTGACAACCGCGCCGCACCCGGCGTTCCCGACCGACATGCAGGCGCAGTTCATGGCGATGAACGCCATCGCCGACGGCGTCGGCGTGATGAACGAGACGATCTTCGAGAACCGCTTCATGCACGTCTCGGAACTGCAGCGATTGGGCGCGGACATCCGCGTGGAAGGCCACACCGCGATCGTGCGCGGCGTGGAACGCCTGAGCGGCGCTCCGGTGATGGCGACCGACCTGCGCGCTTCGGCATCGCTTGTCCTCGCTGGTCTGGTCGCCGAAGGCACCACGACCATCGACCGCATCTACCACCTGGATCGCGGCTACGAAAACATCGAGGAGAAGCTCTCCGGCCTCGGTGCCAAGATCCGCCGCATCTCGGCCTGATCCATGGCTGTGATCAAGCGCGCACCGTTCACGCCGCGTCGTCTTGCGACGCTGGGTTTCTTCGTCACGCTGCTGATCGTGGTGGGCTGGCTGCACTTCACCGGTGCGGCCGGCACGCGCGGCATGGACCGCAAGGACATGGACTGGAACGGCGACGGCAACGTCTCCATGCAGGAGATGCTGCAGTCGTTCTACGCCGTCACCGTGAAGGTCACGAAGGAAGGTGCGCGCGAATGCCGTGCGTATTCGTGGCGCGGAAGCAACGATACGCTGCGCATGGATTGCCGGACCGTGGTGCAGCCCGCGACGAAGTGAGCGTCCGCGGCGCCAGGCCACGAAACGAAAAAGCCCCGCTTCCGCGGGGCTTTTTTCTTGCCTGCGTCGATCGTGCTCAACGCACCGCCTGCACCCGCAGGTCGATCGCGTCCTGGCCCTTGTCGCGCTGCAGGATGCGCGCCGGCACCGGCATGCCGTCCACGATCCACGCGATGGTCTGCTTGTTGCCCTGCGTGCTCACGACCTTGGTCGCCTGCTTCGACTGTCCGCCGATGGTGATCGGTTCCTTGCCGGCGATGGTGTAGGTGAGTTGCTTGACGCGGCCGTCCTCCACCATACGGTAGTTCATCGTCTTGCCGGCCTGCACGTCACGCACGATCGCCAGGTTGATCAGCAGCGCGTCCATGTCGCCGGGTTGCAGCTTGATCGGGCCGGCGCGTTCGGGCTTCACGTCGCCGGTCCAGCTCGCCACGCCCTTGGCCCAGTCGTAGGTGGCGTTCTTGTTCTGCTTCTTGGTCAGCACCTGCGAACTGTCGTTGCCCGAGAGCGGCCGCCACTGGCCGCCGTTGTCCTCGAACACGGTGGATTGGCGAAGGTTCGCCAGCGGGCTGGAGACGGACAGGTCGTACTTCCAGCGGTTGGCGCCGTCGGCCGTCAGCGTCATCTTGCCGGCGCCCTGCATGCCCATGTAGTTGGCCTGGTAATCGGCCGTGAAAGGCTTGATCGCAAGCGCAGGCGCGCTGACCGTCGCCAGGAGCGCGGCGGCGAATGCGCAGCGCAGCACGCGGGTAGAAACAGTGGCCATCACGGGGCTCCCTTGTAGTCGACCAGGCGCAGGTCGAAAGTGTCCTCGCCATTTTCGCGCTGCAGAATGCGCACGGGCGTGGGCACGCCTTCAACCACCCACAGTACCGTCTCGCCGTTGCCCCCGCCCTGAACACGGCTCACGCGCATGGCATTGAAGCCCATGCCGTCGACGCTCACGCCTTCGAGTTCCTGCGACACCGAATATAGGTGGTCGCGCGCGCGGCCGTTGTCGACGAAGCGGTACTGGAGCGTCTTGCCCGGCTGGGCATCGCGGACGATCGCCAGGTTGATCAGCAGCCCGCTCATGTCGCCGTCCTTCAGCGGCACCGGCGCCTGGCGCTTCTTCTTCACGTCGCCCGTCCAGCGCGCCGTGTGCGAGGCCCAGTCGTAGGTGCCGGTGATTTCCTTGCCGACGAACACCGCCTTGCGCACCGTGCTTTGACTCAGCGGGCGGTAGACATCGCTGCCGACCACGTCGAACACCGTGCTCTGCTGCGCATTGGCGCCGGCCAGGCCGATCAGGCCGCGCGTACCGCGCATGTTGAGGTCGATGCGCCAGTGCGACGGCGCGCTGGACGGCACCACCTGCATGGTCGCTTCGCCCAGCGGCTTGCCCTCGTTGAAGATCTGGTAGTTCGCCACGAACGGCTCCAGCGCGGAGGCGGGCGCGGCGAAGGAGACCAGGGCGAGCGTGGTCAGGAGGGGGGCGGTGATCAGGACGCGGAGAGGACGCTTCATCGAAAGGTAGTGCGGAAGGATGCCGTGCATGCCTGCTCCGGGGCGGCGTTCAGCGGGGGGCGCCGGTGCCGGATGCCTGCAGGGCACCGGCGGAATCTAGAAGCAAGGGCGTAAACAGGGCATGACCGTCCAGGGTCGTGGTTGTGCCCTGTTCAGCCAAGCGGCCCGCGACGGCCAACTGCAGCACGGCCACGAGCAGGGGGTGCTCCACCTGCAGGACGCGCTGGGCCAAGGCCTCTGGGTCGTCTCCAGGCAGGACCGGCACGCGCGCCTGGGCAATGACCGTGCCGGCGTCCAGCTCGGGAATCACGAAGTGCACGCTGGCGCCGTGCTCGGCATCGCCCTCGGCGATCGCCCGCGCATGCGTGCGCAGGCCCGGGTACTTGGGCAGCAGCGAGGGATGGATGTTGAGCAGCCGCCCGCGGAACCGCTCCACGAAGGCATCGCACAGAATGCGCATGTAACCGGCGCAGACGATCCAGTCCGGCTGCGTGGCTTCGATGGCGTCGGCCAATGCCGCGTCGAATGACTCGCGCGAAGGGAAGTCCTTCGGGCTCGCGCCCCAGCGAAGTTCCGGTTCGACGCGGTCGAGCGCGGCGGCGGTCGGCTTGTCGGAAAACACGCCGACGATCCGCGCCGGCAGCGAGCCGTCCGCGATCGCGTCGAGGATCGCCTGCAGGTTGCTGCCGCGTCCCGAAGCCAGCACCGCGATGCGCTCGTTCATGGGGCCGCCTCCGCCACGATGCAGGCCGGCATCCGCGCCGAACACACCAGCGGCCAGGTGGCCAGCGCACCCAGCGTGGCCAGAAGCATGTCGGTATGTGCGTCCCAGATGTCGCCCTGCTGGCCGTTGTAGGACTCGGCCTCCTGCGGCGACATCGTCAACGCGATGCCCCATTCGATCCATTCGTACACCAGGCTCGTGCACATGATCGCCATCACCGCGAGCCCGAACGCCTGCGCAGCCGACAGACGCGGCCACCGCTGCGTTGCATGGCCGGCGAGCAGGGGCGTCAGGCAGAGGCCGTACATCAGGTGGATGAAGCGATCGGCATGGTTGCGTGTCCAGCCGAACGCGTCCTGTGGCGACCAGTGCAGCACGGCACGGAACCAGTCGTCGTAGGGCACGTTCGAGTACAGCCAGCGAGCGGCCAGGCAGTGCACGGCGAGGAATCCGCATACCAGCACGAAGTCGCGGGTGCGCGTGTTCCAGCGCCGGTCGTGCCACCACAGCCACACCACGGCGATCACGGTGCCGATGGTGTGCAACGCCTGTTCCCTGGGCCACTGCGGGTTCAACCAGGTGGCCACGAACACGAGAAGCAAGGCCCCCAACGCCCAGCGTTTTTGCAAACACATGGCGAATCCCGGATCGCGTGCGCGGGATCCTTCCCGCGTGGCTTGGTCGGTCATGGGGCTTGGCGTGGCGAAGCGTCGATCAGCCGATGCGGACGCGGCTGTCGACCGGGGCACCGGCAGCGGCCTTCACCACCTGCCCGATCGGGCGATGGCGCAGGCCCAGGCGGTCGAGGTCGGCTTCCACCGCGGCGACCTCGCCCGGTGCAACCACCAGTACGAAGCCCACGCCGCAGTTGAAGGTGCGCCACATGTCGTCGTTCGGCACCGCGCCTTCGCGCTGCAGCCAGTCGAACACCGGCGGCAGCACGATGGCCGACGCCTCGATGTCCAGACCCAGGCCATCGGGGATGACGCGGATGATGTTCTCGGTCAGACCGCCGCCGGTGATGTGCGCCATGGCGTGCAGATCGTGCTTGCCGAGCAGTTCGAGGATCGGCTTCACGTACAGCTGCGTCGGCGCCATCAGCGCGTCGATGAGCTTCACCCCGCCCATGTCGAGGTCGGCTGGGCGGCCGGCGCGGTCGTAGATCTTTCGCACCAGCGAGTAGCCGTTGGAATGCGGGCCGCTGGAGGCGATGCCGATCAGCACGTCGCCTTCGCGCACCTTGGCACCGTCGAGCAGCTTGGACTTCTCCACCGCGGCGACGCAGAAGCCGGCCAGATCGTACTCGCCGGGCGGGTACATGTCGGGCATCTCGGCCGTCTCGCCGCCGATCAGCGCGCAGCCCGACATCTCGCAACCCTTGGCGATGCCGCCGACCACGGCGACCGTGGTGTCGACATCGAGCTTGCCGGTGGCGAAATAGTCTAGGAAGAACAGCGGCTCGGCGCCCTGAACCAGCACATCGTTGACGCACATGGCGACCAGGTCGATGCCGATGGTGTCGTGGCGGTTGAGCTGTTGCGCCAGCTTGAGCTTGGTGCCCACGCCGTCCGTGCCCGAGACCAGCACCGGCTCCTTGTACTTGCCCGACAGGTCGAACAGCGCGCCGAAGCCGCCCAGTCCGCCCATGACTTCCGGCCGGAAGCTGCGCTTGACCAGCGGCTTGATGCGTTCGACCACCTCGTTGCCCGCGTCGATGTCGACGCCGGCATCGCGGTAGGTGATCGGGGTGGGCGTGGTGGGGGAATTCGACACGGGCGGCCTCGGCGGTCGCGGGAGATGAAGCGGCGATTTTAACAGTCGCGCGACCCCGGCTGTGGTCTGGATCACGCCGCGAATGGACGGGGCGGGTCGGCTGCGGCACCATTTCGACTGTTTACGTACCCAGGGATAGCGATGGTTCGGGCAATTCGCGCGGGAACACCGCGCACGACGCTCCTCCGGCAGGTTCATCTGACGATCGTGGCCGCCTTGTTGCTGCTGACGAGCTTGGGTGCCGCCGCGCAGCGCGTGGAGGGCGACCGCGCCCGGGCCGAGGGCATCTACGCGACCGAAGTGCAGGTGAACGGGCAGGGCGAGACGGAGCGCAACGCTGCGCTCGCGCGTGGCCTGGCCCAGGTGCTGGGCAAGCTCTCCGGCGACCGTGGCGCGGCTTCCCGCCCCGGCGTGGGCAACGAGCTCCGCCAGGCCCGCACCTACGTGAAGGCCTACGACTACCGGCAGGACGAGGGACTGGGCCCCACCGGCGCGCCGAGCTTCCGGACCACCCTGGTCATCCAGTACGACGAGGAAGCCGTCAACGACCTCGCCGCGACCCTGGGCATTCCGATCTGGCCGCAGCCGCGCCCCAAGCCGGTCCTGTGGCTGGCCATCGACGACGGCAGCGGCCCGCGTCTGGTCGGCCTGCCGCAGGTGAACGCGGCACGACCGGCGCTGAACCGGGCGGTCGAGCGTGGCTACAAGCTCGGCCTGCCCACCGGCAACGCCGCCGAGCAGGCCGCGGTCGGCGCGATCTGGCGCGGCGACAGCGCCGCCGTCGCGCGCGCCTCGGCCCGCTACAGCCCGCCGATGCAACTGATCGGCAAGCTCTACCGCGACACGACCGCCGGCTGGAAGGCCGACTGGACCTTCGTCGACACCGGCAAGGTGCTCGCCACCTGGTCGCAGACCGGCACCGACCCCCGCCAGTTGATGGCCAGCGGCGCCGACGGCGCGGCCGACGCGCTGATGAAGCGTTACGCCAAGCGCGCGCCTTCGGGCGAACCGGGTGTGTACCGCGTCACCTTCACCGGCATCGACAGCAGCGATGATTTCATCCGCCTGGCGGGCTACCTGCAGAAGCTGTCGGTCGTGCGCCGCAGCGTGCCGGTGCGGGCGACGCCGCAGGGGCTGGAATACGAACTCCAACTCGTCAGCGGCATGCCCGGCCTGAACCGCCTGCTGGCGCGCGACGGCGTGGTCGATGTACTGGAAGGCCTGGAAGGCCAGCCGCCGGTGTATCACCTGCGCTGACGTCATCACCGACAAGGATCCGCATGCAATCGCAAGCACTGGACGACATCGCACTCTTCTTACGCCGCCTGCAATGGGTGGCGCTCGGTGTTGGCGTGTGCTGGCTGATCTGGCTGCTCGCGCCGATCCTCACGCCGTTCGTGTTCGCGCTGATGCTGGCCTGGCTGGGCGACCCGCTGGTCGACCGGCTCGAACGCGCCGGCCGCTCGCGCAATGTCGCGGTGAGCCTGGTGTTCACGGCGATGGCGCTGATCGTGCTCGCCGGCCTGCTGATCCTGGTGCCGCTGATCGAGCGGCAGATCACCACGCTGGTCTCGTCGTGGCCGCACTACCGCGACTGGTTCATGCTCACCGCGGTGCCGTGGGTCGAACAACGCCTGGGCGTTGAAATCACCGAGTGGCTCGACTTCAGCCACATCAGCCAACTCGTGCGCGACAACTGGGACCAGGCCGGCGGCATCGCGAGCACGCTGCTGGGTTACCTGTCGCGTTCGGGTTTCGCGGTGATCGCGCTGGTGGCGAACGTCGCGCTGCTTCCGGTCATCACCTTCTTCTTCCTGCGCGACTGGGACCTGATCGTCGAACGCGTGGCGTCGATGATTCCGCGTGACCACCTCGACACCGCGAGCCGCCTGGCGCGCGAATCCAGCGACGTGCTCGGCGCGTTCCTGCGCGGGCAGTTCCTGGTGATGCTGGTGCTGGGCGTGATGTACGGCCTGGGCCTGTGGGCGGTGGGGCTGGACCTGGGCATCCTGATCGGCCTGATCGCCGGCATCCTGACCTTCGTGCCGTACCTGGGCCCGGCCAGCGGCATCATCCTGGGCGTGATCGCCGCGCTGGTGCAGTACGGCGACTGGCAGCACGTCGCCGGTGTACTGGTGGTGTTCGGCATCGGCCAGGTGATCGAGAGCTACGTGCTCACGCCCAAGCTCGTCGGCGACCGCATCGGCCTGCATCCGGTCGCGGTGATCTTCGCCGTGCTCGCGGGCGGCCAGTTGTTCGGCTTCCTCGGCATGCTGCTGGCGTTGCCGGTGGCGGCGGTGGTCAACGTGCTGCTGCGCTACGCGCAGGAGCGCTATCGCCACAGCCGGCTGTACGTCGGCGCGAGTCCGCTGCCGGAAGGCGAAGCGCCCGATCCACTCGCCGATCCGCATCTGCCGCCGCCGGTCGAACGCAAGCCCGAGTAACCGCCCACAACGTAATGAGTCATTTGCAGTGAGCGTTCCGCAGTTGCCGCTGGCCTTGCGCTATCCGCCCGACCAGCGACTGGACACCTTCGTGCACGCGCCCGACGGCGCGATCGAACAGCTGCGCGCGCTGGCCGAGGGCCGCGACGCGCGGCGCGAGAGCGTGTTTCTTGCAGGGCCTGCGGGCGTCGGCAAGACGCACCTGCTGCTGGCGACCTGCGCGGCGACGGAAGCCGCCGGACGCCGCGCCGCCTACCTCCCGCTGATGGCCGCGGCCGGCCGCCTGCGCGACGCGCTGGAATCGCTGGAAGGCAACGACGTGATCGCCCTCGACGGTCTGGATGTCATCGCCGGGCAGCGCGAGGACGAAGTGGCGCTGTTCGACGCGCACAACCGCGCGCGCGCTGCCGGCGTCGTGCTGGTGTACGCGGCGCGCGACATTCCCGACGCCGTCGGCCTGGGACTGCCGGACCTGCGTTCGCGCCTGGGCCAGTGCACGCGCGTCACGCTCGCACCGCTGGACGAGGAAGGTCGCCGCGACGTGCTGCGTCAACGCGCGCAGCGACGCGGACTGGTGCTGGAAGACGCCGCGCTCGACTGGCTGCTGCGCCGCGTGGAGCGCGACCTGGGTGGATTGACTTCGCTGCTGGACCGCCTTGATCGCGCTTCGCTCGCGGCGCAGCGACGGATCACGGTGCCGTTTCTGCGGCAGACGCTGGGGAGCGCGTAGGCGCTCTAGCGCGGCGCCATCACGCGATATCGGCGAGTTCCCGCTCCAGGCCCGCCAGCCGTTGCGGTGTCCCCACATCCGTCCAGCGACCACGATGGTGCTCGCCGGTAATCAATCCCTGCGTCATGAACGCACGCAGGATCGGCGCGAGGCGGAAACGCGGCGGCGTTTCATCGGCGCCCGTGTCGGTCGTGTGCACGCGCCAGCCATCGAGCAACTGCGGACGATAAACGCCGATGCCCGCATACGTGAGCCGGCTCTCGCCCTCGCTGCGCACCAGGCCATCCGCGTCGAGCGCGAAATCGCCCTGCGTCGCCTGCGGCGGGCGATCGACCATCACCAGGTGCGCCAGGCCGTCGGGCTCGCGCGGCAGACGCGTGAAGTCGTAGTCGGTCCACACGTCGCCGTTGACGAGAAGGAACGGCGCATCGCCCAGCAGCGGCAGCGCATGCAGCATGCCGCCGCCGGTTTCCAGCGGCGCGTCGCCTTCGAACGAATAGCGGATCGACAAGCCCCACTGCGCGCCGTCGCCCAGATGCTGCGGAAACTGCGCCGCGAGCCAGCTCGTGTTGACCACGACTTCGCGCACGCCCATCGCGGCGAGTTTTTCCAGATGCCATTCGATCAACGCCTTGCCGCCCGCGCGCAGTAACGGCTTGGGCGTGTGGTTGGTCAGCGGGCGCATGCGCTCGCCCAGGCCGGCGGCGAAGATCAGGGCTTTCAAGAATGACTCCGGGCTTTCAGGGCGAGGGCAGGGCGACGCGTTGCATCGCCGGGCGGATGCGGACGTCCAGCACTTCGCGCAGCGGTTGCAGTTCGCGATGGCGCGGCAGGACTTCGTCGAGATAGCGGATGAAGCGCGGCGCGTCGGGCAGGTATTTGCTCTTGCCGTCGCGGTAATGCAGGCGCGAGAAGATGCCCAGGATCTTCAGGTGGCGCTGCACGCCCAGCCAGTCCGCGTCGCGCATGAACTCCGGCAGCGACGGCACCGGGATGCGTGCCTTCATCGCGCGCTCGTGATAACGCACCAGCCATTCGTCCACGCGCTGCAGCGGCCAGCTCAGGAACGCGTCCTTGAACAGGCTCACCGGATCGTAGGCCACCGGGCCCCACACGCAGTCCTGGAAATCCAGCACCGCCGGGCCGCCGGCAATCGGCATCAGGTTGCGCGGCATGAAGTCGCGGTGCGTGAGCACGCGCGCCTGCGACAACGCGTTGTCCATCAGGCGGCGCTGCACCAGTTCCAATCGGTCGAGGTCGTCGCGATCCAGCTCCAGTCCCAGATGCCGTCGCAGGAACCAGTCCTCGAACAGCCCCGCATCACGCTGCAACAGCGCCTCGCCGAACTCGCCCGTACCCAGAGGCGGCTGGATCGCCTGCAATCGCAGCAGTTGTTCGATGGCGGCGTCGAAATGCGCGTCGGCGGTGTCGTCGTCGATCACCTGCGCCAGCGTCGGCCCGCCCAGGTCTTCCAGCAGCAGGAAGCCGCTGCCGACGTCCTCCACCAGCACCTGCGGCACGCGCACGCCGCCGCTTTCCAGCAGCGCGCGCATGCGCAGCCAGGGGCGCACGTCCTCCAACTGCGGCGGCGAATCCATGACGATGCGGCTGCCGCCGGACGTCTGCGCGCGCCAGTAGCTGCGGAAACCCGCGTCGACCGAGGCGCGCACCAGCTGCAACTCGCCGTCGTCCGTCGCGGCGCGCGCCCAGGCCAGGCGCGCGGCTTCGCGCTCGGCCGCGTCGGGCGCGGGAGGGGGATTCGAACCGGGTACGACCGTCATGCAGGCTCCGCGCGGCAATGGCCGCCGCGCACAGGGTAGCCCGCAGGGCCTGCACGTTGGAATGCACGGCGATCACGTCCCGGCGCGAAGGCCGGGACGTGCGATCAGGCCGCGACGGCGTCGCGCTCCAGCGAGGCCAGCCACTCGTCGTCGGAGCCTTCCGCCACGCCCTCGAACAGGAACGTGGACAGGTAGCGCTCGCCGGTATCGGGCAGCACCGCCAGCAGCACCGAGCCTTCCGGCGCCTGTTCGGCGACCTTCAACGCGGCGGCCACCGTCGCGCCGGCGGAAATGCCGACGAAGAGACCTTCCTCCGCGGCCAGGCGACGCGCCGTGTCGCGCGCCAGCACTTCGTCCACGGGCAGGACCTCGTCGGCGATCGTGCGACTGAGCACCGCCGGCAGGAAGTCCGGCGTCCAGCCCTGGATCTTGTGCGGCGCCCACTCCTTGCCCGAGAGCAATGCGGCGCCGGCCGGTTCGCTGGCGATGATCTTCAGATCCGGGCGCGCGAGCTTGAGCACTTCGCCCGCGCCGGTGATCGTGCCGCCGGTGCCCCAGCCGCTGACGAAGTAATCCAGCCGCTTGCCGGCGAAATCGCGCAGGATTTCCGGCCCGGTGGTGCTGCGGTGATAGGCGGGGTTGGCTTCGTTCTCGAACTGCCGAGCCAGGAACCAGCCGTGCTTGTCGGCCAGCTCCTTCGCCTTGCGCACCATGCCGCTGCCGCGCTCGGCGGCGGGCGTGAGGATGACCTTCGCGCCGTAGGCGCGCATGAGCTTGCGGCGCTCGACGGAGAACGTCTCCGTCATCACCGCCACGAACGGATACCCGCGCGCCGCCGCGACGAGCGCCAGCGCGATGCCGGTGTTGCCGGACGTCGCCTCCACGATTGTCTGGCCCGGCTTGAGCAGTCCCTTGCGTTCGGCGTCGAGCACGATCGCCAGCGCAAGACGGTCCTTCACCGAGCCGCCGGGATTGAACGATTCGACCTTCGCATACAGCGTGACGTGCTTGGGCGCGATGCGATGCAGTTTGACGATGGGCGTGCTGCCGATGGTGTCGAGAATGCTGTCGTACAGGGCCATGGGGGTTCTCTGCGTACGTGGGACGTGCGTGGGAGGTGAGGAGTCAGGCGGCTTCGGCGACGGCGGGCGCGGGTGCGCCGAGGGGCGCGTCGCCGAACCAGTGCAGCGTGTTCGCGAGCGAGGCGACTTCGCCGACGATCAACAGCGCAGGCGACTGCACCGCGTGCACGCGGGCTAGATCGGCCAGATCGGCCAACGCGCCGGTGACGACGCGCTGGTTCGCGCGCGAGCCGTTCTCGACGATGGCGAACGGCGTGGACGGCGCGCGGCCGTGTTCGATCAGGCGCGCGCTGAAGCCTTCCAGCCCGGCGACGCCCATGTAGACCGCCAGCGTCTGCCGCTCCAGTGCGAGCGCCTGCCAGTCCAGCGTGTCCTGCGATTGCTTGCAATGCGCGGTGACCAGCCGCACCGACTGCGCGTGCTCGCGGTGCGTGAGCGGCACGCCCGCATACGCGGCGCAGGCGAGCGCGGCGGTGATGCCGGGCACGACCTCGAAGTCGATGCCGTGCGCGCGCAGCACTTCCAGTTCCTCGCCGCCGCGACCGAACACGAACGGATCGCCGCCCTTCAGGCGCACCACGCGCTTGCCGGCGCGGGCGTGTTCGAGCATCAGCGCATGGATCTGGTCCTGCGTCGCGTGGTGGTTGCCCGCCTGCTTGCCGACTTCGATGCGCTGCGCATCGCGACGCACGAGTTGCAGCACCTCACTGCTGACGAGGCGATCGTGCAGGATCACGTCGGCTTCGTTGAGCACGCGCAGCGCGCGCAGCGTCAGCAGGCCGGGATCGCCCGGGCCGGCGCCAACCAGCGCGACGGAGCCGCGCGCGCTGGACGCATCGGCGCTGAGCTGCGCACTGAACTCGTGTTCCGCTGCCAGGCGTTGGCGTCGGCGCAACAGGGCGGGGACGCGTCCGCGCAGGAGGCGGTCGAAGAAGCGGCGCCGCGCGTTGATCTGCGGGAAGCGCGTTCGGATGCGATCGCGCTCGCGGCCGAGCAATTCGGCCAGGTCGCCAAGCGAGGCGTCGAGCTGGCTTTCCAGCGTCTCGCGCAGGTGGCGCGCCAGCATCGGCGCGGTGCCGGAACTGGAAATCGCCACCTGCAACGGACCGCGGTCGACGCGCGCGGGGATCTGCACGCTCGACGCCCGCGCGTCGTCGACCACGTTGACCCACAGGCGTCGCGCCTGGCCTTCTTCGGCGACGGCGCGATTCACGTCTTCGTCGTCGGTGGCCGCCACGGCCAGCCACACGTCGTCGAGCCAGTGCGGGGCGAATCGGCCGGGCAGATGCTCGATCTCGCCCGTATCCGCCAGCGCCGCCAGTTCCGCATTGAGCTCCGGCGCGCCGACGCGCACGAGCGCGCCGGCTTCCCGCAGCGCGGTCGCCTTGCGCAGCGCGACCGTGCCGCCGCCGACCACCAGCACGGGGCGCCCGCGCAGGTCGGCAAAAACGGGAAACAAAGGCTGGGCCATGGCGTCGGAGCCGGGAAGAGGGGGCGATACCGTGACGCTACGCATGCACCCGGACGTGCGGAAATGACTCGGCCGCCTGGGGTCATGCCCTTTCGGAATGACCCCGGCCCCGTGCTGGACAGGGCCCGCGGGGCGGGTTAGTTTTCGTCCATCCCTTTATTCGTATCGAGCGATATATGAACGCGGCAGCCCGCCGTGCCCCGATCTGTCGACGGACGCCGGAACCGATCGCTGCCCGCCCGTGCGGGCCTGTCCCGCCGCCGCCACGAACCGCTTCGACATGACCCTCACCCAGCTCCGCTACCTCGTCGCCATCGCCGACTCGGGCCTCAACATCACCCTGGCCGCCGAGCGCGTGCACGCGACCCAGCCCGGCCTGTCCAAGCAGCTCAAGCAGCTGGAGGACGAGCTGGGTTTCCAGTTGTTCACCCGCAAGGGACGCAGCCTGGAATCGATCGCGCCCGCAGGCGAGCGCGTGCTCATGCACGCGCGCCGCATCCTGGAAGAGGCCGGCAACATCCGCGCCTATGCCGCCAACGAACGCGGTCAGCACAGCGGCCGTCTGGTGCTGGCGACCACGCACACGCAGGCGCGCTTCGTGCTGCCGTCTGTCATCGCCGCGGTGAAGCGCGAGTTCCCGCAGGTGAGCATGCACCTGCAGGCGGTCGCGGGCGACGAAGTGCTGGAGCAGCTCGCACGCGGCGAAGCGGACCTGGCCGTCATCAGCACCGCGGGCACGGAGCCCGACGGCGGCGTCGCCGTACCGCTGTACCGCTGGCGTCGCGTGGTGCTGGTGCCGCGCACGCATGCGCTCGCATCGCTGAAGCGCGCGCCGACGCTGGCCGAACTCGCCGCGCATCCGCTGGTGAGCTACGAGTCGTCCAACCGCGCCGAATCCTCGCTGCGCCGCACCTTCGTCGAGGCCGGCCTGGAGCCGCAGCTGGCGATGACCGCGCGCGACGCCGACCTCATCAAGACCTACGTGCGTGCCGGCCTGGGCGTCGGCGTGCTGGCGGAGATGGCCGTGGGCTCGCGCGACGAAGACCTCATCGCGCTGCCCGCGCCGGACGCGCTGCCCGAATGCATCACCTGGGCCGTGATCCCGCGCGCACGCGTGCTGCGCGAGTATGCGCTGGCGCTGCTGCACGGCATCGCGCCGCAGCTGGATCGTCGCGACCTGCGCCGCGTGCTCGAAGGCAACCTGGAGCCGCAGTGGCCGCACGCGCCGTCGTGGCGCGAGTTGAGCCAACCCATCACCACCTGAGGGCCGCACGCCGCGACCCGTCGTCGAACGAGGAACCGCCATGCCGCTCGTGACCCTCACCGTGCGCAAACCCAAGGCGGAGGCGTTCAAGTCCTCCGTGCTCGATGCGGTCCACGCGAGCCTGGTGTCCAGCGGCGTGCCGCAGGCCGACCTGTTCCAGCGTGTGTTCGAACTGGACGCGGCCGACTTCCGTTTCGATCCCTCCTATCCCGATCTGGCCTCGCCGCGCACGGAGGACTTCGTGCTCATCGAGATCCTGTGGTCGGTCGGTCGCAGCGTGAAGGTGAAGAAGAAACTGCTCGCCGAATTGATGGAGCGGCTGTCGGCGGCCGGCCTGGATCCGGAGCACGTGATGGTGGCCTTCAAGGAAACCACCTGGGAAAACTGGTCCTTCGGCGGCGGCCGGCTGATCCATACCTGAGGCGCAACCGCGCGCCGTCATGGCGTATCTCCTCCTGGAGTCGACGAGGAGGACGGTCATGAAGAAGTGGATCCTGGGCTGCCTGGCGCTGTGGCCGGCCCTTGCGATGGCACAGACGGTGTCGACCGCTGCGTTTATCGAAGCCTACGCGGGCGAGCACGATTTCAGCGGCACCGTGCTGGTCGAGCGCGCGGGCCGGGTGGAATACGAACGCAGCTTCGGCCTGGCCAATCGCGCTTTCGCCGTGCCCAACACGCCGGACACGCGTTACTGGATCGGCTCGATCACCAAGCTGTTCACCGCGACGCTGGTGATGCAGCTGGTGGAGGAGGGCCGCCTGAACTTGGATGCGCCGATCCGCACCGTGCTTCCCGATTACGCGGGCGAAGGGCGCGAGGCGACCGTGCGGCAGTTGCTCAACCACACCTCGGGCATCGCCAATTTCGACACCGTCACCGACGCGGCGACGGCATTGCGCGAAGGCATTCCCGCCTACCAGCTGCCGCACGACAGCGGCGAACTGCTGCGTCGCTACGCCAGCGGAAAGCGCGTGCACGCGCCGGGCACGACCTTCGATTACAACAACGGCGACTACGTGATCCTGGGCAAGATCGTCGAGCGTGCGACCGGCATGCCCTTCGAGCAGGCGCTGTCGCGTCGCATCCTGGCGCCGCTGAAACTGGCCGACACCGGCATGCTGCGGCAGGCCGAGATCCTGCCGCGACTGGCGAACACCTACTTCGTGCGCGAGAGCGATGGCGCGCTCATCAACGATCTGCCCGTGTATCCGGAGAACTGGTACGCAGCCGGCGCGATGTACTCGACCGTGCGCGACCTTCGCGTGTTCGCCGACGCGCTGTACGGCGGGCGGCTGATCGGCGAGGACAGCCTGAAGCGCATGCTCGCGCCGGGATTGGACGACTACGGATTCGGCGTGTGGAGTTACGAATCCACGATCGCCGGCAAGCCACACCGCATCGCCAAGCGTCCGGGCCGCATCATGGGCGCGCAGGCGCAGCTGTATCGCTTGCTGGACGACGAGGTCACCGTCGTCATCCTCGCCAACGTCGGCAACACGGACCTGGACGAGTTCGTCGCGCGCATCGGCCGCGTGGTGCTCAGCGGTCGGCCCGAGCGCTGAGCGTCACAGCAGCGCCGCCCACGCCGCCATTCCGGCGAACGTGCCCAACACCGCGCAGACCAGCCCGCGCCGGAACCAGCGCGAGTGTTCGCTGGCCTGCGCGCTCAGCACCGAATCGTCGGGAGCCAGGCCGATCAGCGAGAGCAGGTAGAGCAGGGCGACGACAATCGGCGCGCCGATCGGGCTGCCCAACCACGCGTTGAGTGGCCACTGACCGAAGGCGAGGGTGCCCGCCAACGCTGTCCACCACGCACCGCCGCCCTTCGCGATCAACGGCTGCTGCCAGCGCAGCGCGGCGAAGGCCGCCCATGCCATGACGAGCGTGGTGACGAAATTGCGTAGAACATCGAATGCATCGTGCATGCGCGCGGCGCGCTCGGAATGCGCCCGGGCGGCACGACCTCGAAACGGAACGGCTGGGGCGCGCACTGTCGAACGCGGCCCGTCGGAAAGCCGTCGGAGCCGATGCGCAACGTTCAGCGTGGGCGTCGGGGATCGCGCGAGCGCGCGCTCACGCCGCGTTCGGTTCGCCGTCGAAATGCAGTCCGCACTCACGCTTGAGGCCGAAAAAACGCGTGTCTTCCTCGTTCATGCCCGGCTCGAGCCGACGCGTGGTGTGCACATCCCCGATCGATACATAGCCCTGGTCCCACAGCGGGTGGTAGGGCAGGTTGTGCTCGCGCAGGTACTGGTACACGTCGCGATCGGTCCAGTCGGCGATGGGATGCAGCTTCCAGCGGCCGTCGCGCAGTTGCAGGAAATCGATGTTGGCGCGCGTGCGCGACTGGCTGCGGCGCAGGCCGGCGATCCAGGTGCGCACGCCCAGGTCGTCCAGCGCGCGCTGCATCGGCTCGACCTTGCGCATGCGGTTGTAACGCTCGATGCCGTCCAGGCCGCCTTCCCACAGCTTGCCCAGTCGCGCTTCCATCCAGGCGATGCCGATCTGCGGGCGATACACCTTCAGGTTCAATCCGAGCGTGTCGGTGAGCTGGTCGATGAAGCGGTACGTTTCCGGGAAGAGATAGCCGGTGTCGATGAGGATCACCGGCATGTCCGGCCGCTGGCGCGTGGCCAGGTGCAGCGACACGGCGGCCTGCGCGCCGAAACTCGACGACAGCGCGTGCTCGCCTGCGGTGTGTTCCAGCGCCCAGGCGATGCGCTCGGACGCGTTGAGGCCGCCGAGCCAGGCGTTCAGTTCGGCCAGCGCTCGGGGCGATTCGGCGGCAGTGATGGGATCGGGCGGGCTCATGCGGCGTTCTCGGTGCGAAGTTGCAGTGCGATGGCGGGTCGGGGCGGCACGACGGTGCCGGTTCTCACGAGGAAATCGCCGAAGCCTTCGTCGGTGTCGCGCTCGCCGGCATAGCGAGCGAAGAGCGGATCCAGCGATTCGAGGATCTGCGCCTCGGCGATGTTCTCGCGGTACAGCGTGTTCAGGCGCTGGCCGCGATGGTCCGCGCCCAGCATCAGGTTGTAGCGGCCCGGTGCCTTGCCGACGAGCGCGATCTCGCCCAGGTACGGGCGCGAGCAGCCGTTCGGGCAACCGCTGATGCGCAGGTGGATCGGCGCATCGTGCAGGCCGTGCGTGTCGAGCAATGCCTGCACCTTGTCGGCGAACTCGGGCAGGTAGCGTTCGGCTTCGGCCATCGCCAGGCCGCAGGTGGGCAGCGCGACGCAGGCCAGCGCGTTGCGTTGCAGCGGCGTGGCGCGTGCATGCGTGTCCAGGCCGTACTGCGCGACGAGCGCATCGACGCGATCGCGCAGCGCCGCGGGCACGCCGGCGATGACGAGGTTCTGGTTCGGCGTGAGGCGGAATTCGGCGCCCGCGTCGGCCTCGTCCAGCACGCGTGCGATCTCGCGCAGGCCGCTCAGGTGCGTGAGCCCGTCGCGATCCCAGATGCGTCCGGCGACGATGCGCAGCGTCAGGTGCGCACGGCCGTCGTCGCTTTCGATCCAGCCGAAGCGGTCGCCGTTGTGGACGAAGCCGAACGGACGCGCCGGGGAGAGCGCGAAGCTGGCGCGCCGCTCGACTTCGGCCTTGAACCACTCCAGGCCGTGGTCGTCGATCGTGTACTTCAGCCGCGCGCGCTTGCGCACCGCGCGGTTTCCGAAATCGCGCTGCGCGGTGACGACCGCCACGGCGACGGCGGTGAGCTGCTCCGGCGTGACGAAGCCGATCACGTCCCCAAGGCGCGGGTAGGTTTCCGGATCGCCGTGCGTCGCGCCCATGCCGCCGCCCACGCTGACGTTGTAGCCCAGCAGTTCGCCGTCCTCGACAATGGCGATGAAGCCCAGGTCCTGCGCGAACACGTCCACGTCGTTGTACGGCGCGATCGCGAAGCCGATCTTGAACTTGCGCGGCAGGTAGGTCGCGCCGTACACGGGCTCGTCCTCGCTGCCGCTGCCGGCGACGCGCTCTTCGTCCAGCCAGATCTCGTAGTAGGCGCGCGTGTTCGGCAGCAGGTGTTCGGACAGCGCGGCGGCGTGCGCGTGCACCTGCGCATGCGCCTGCGACTGCAGCGGGTTGGCGGCCACGGCGACGTTGCGGTTCACGTCGCCGCAGGCGGCGAGCGTGTCGATGAGCGCGGCGTTGATCGCCTGCATCGTCGCCTTCAGTTCGGTCTTGATCACACCGTGGAACTGGAACGCCTGGCGCGTGGTGATGCGCAGGCCGCGTTCGGCGTAGGTCGTGGCGATGCTGTCGAGCTTGAGCCACTGCGCTGGCGTGACCACGCCGCCGGGCGTGCGCGTCCGGATCATGAAGCTGTAGGCGGGCTCGAGCTTCGCCAGCCGGCGTTCCTCGCGGATGTCGCGATCGTCCTGCTGGTAACTGCCGTGGTACTTGATCAGCGTCTGGTCGTCGTCGTGCAGCGCGCCGGTGATCGGGTTGGCGAGCGAGGCCAGCAGCGTGCCGCGCAGGCGGTCGCTTTGTTGCTTGATGTCCTCGACGGAATGGCTGCTCATCAGTACACGTCCCGGGCGTAGCGTCCCTGTTGCTGCAGGGTGTTGAGGTAGTCGTTGGCGTCATCGGCGGAGCGGCCGCCGTGTTCGCCGATGATCGAAAGCAGCGCCTCGTGCACGTCTTTCGCCATGCGCGTGGCATCGCCGCAGACGTAGACATGCGCGCCGTTTTCGATCCAGTCGAACAGCTCGCGGCCGCGCTCGCGCAGGCGATCTTGCACATAGATTTTTTGAGGAGTCCGCACAGGGATATGCGGGCTGTTGCGAGGGACTCGCATTGAATCCTGGTCGCGTGAGAAGGCCAGGTCCAAGCGGTGCAGCGTCTCGTCCTTGAGCGCCTGCTGCCACTCGACCTGGTAGAGGAAATCGGTGCGGAAGTGGGGGTTGCCGAAGAACAGCCAGTTGCGCCCGGAGGCGCCTGCTGTCATCGGGCGAGTTGCCGCGCGTTCCTGCACGAAGGCGCGGAACGGCGCCACGCCGGTGCCGGGGCCGATCATGATCACGTCGCGCGATGCGTCGGCGGGCAGGCGGAAGCGATCGTTGTGTTCGATGAACACCGGAAGCCGTGCGCCCTCGTCGCTGCGCGCGAAATGGTTCGACGCGCTGCCCCAGCGCAGGCCGTCGCCCGCGTCGTATTCGACGTGCGCGACGGTCAGGTGCACCTCATCGCCGACGTGCTTCTGGCTGGAAGCGATGGAGTACAGCCGCGGCGTGAGCGGGCGCAGCGCGGCGACCAGCTCCTCCGCGCTCCAGTCGGCGGGATGCTGGCGCAGCAGGTCCAGCACCTGCGCCTCGTTGAGCAGGCGCGACAGGTCAGCCTGGCGGTCGGGCGCGAGCAGGCCGTTGAGCTCGTCGCTGCGCGCCTGCGCGGCGTGGCTGGCGACGAACGGCCGCGCGAGCTTGGTGAGTTCGCGCTTCTCGCCCAGCCATTGCCGCAGCGGCAGGCGCTGGCCGCCGTGCTCGACGACGGCATCGCCGTCGAGTCCACCTGTGCGCAGGATCGCCTCGACCAGCGCCGGCGGATTCACCGGCCACAGGCCCAGCGCGTCGCCGGGCTCGTAGTGCAGGCCCGAGCCCTCCAGCGACAGCTCGATGTGGCGCACGTCCTTCGCGCTCGATCGCGTGGTGATGCGCTGGTTGGCGAGCAGTTCCGCCGCGAAGGGCGCGTCGCGTCCGTGCAGCGGCGCGGCCGGAAGCGGGCGCAGCGGCGTCACGGTGGCGAGCGGCGCGGCGGGCTTCAACGCGTCCTTCGCCTTCGCCAGTGCCTGGGCGAGCCAGGGCTCGGCCACGGTTTCCAGGTCGAGGTCGGCATCGGCGCGCGGCAGCAGACGGGTCGCGCCCAGTTCGGCCAGGCGCGCGTCCAGCTTCTGCCCGATCGCGCAGAACTGCGGGTAGCTCGAATCGCCCAGCCCCAGCACCGCATAACGCAGCTGCTTGAGCGCGGGCGCGCGCTTGCCGGCGATGAACTCGACCAGCGCGCGCGCATCGTCCGGCGGATCGCCGTCGCCCTGCGTGCTGACGACGAGGTACAGCGTGCGCTCGTCCTTCAGTTCGCGCGTGGGGTAGGCGTCGGCGCGCAGCAGGCGCACGGCCAGCCCGGCGACCTCGCTCTGGCGCGCGAGCTGTTCGGCCAGTCGCTTGGCATTGCCGGTCTGGCTTCCGTAGACGATGGTCAGGCGGCTGGCGGGCTGCGCGTCCGCAATGGGGGCTGTAACCGTTTGCACGCTGCCGCCGCTGCGCGTCGCCAGGCCGGCGGCATAGCCGGAGAGCCACCACAGCCCATGCGTGTCCAGCCCCTCGGTGACGCGCGCGAGCGCCGCCAGCCGGTCCTCGGAGAAGGGGGTGGCGAGTGCTGCGGGAACGCTGGGCTGGAAAGCCGACATGGGCGAAGGTGCACGGCGGGGACCATTGCAGGCTAGGTCCGCGGCGTCGCCATATGAAAGGAAGTCGGGTTATGCGCTCATGCCGGGGGCTTATTTCCGCGCCGCGAGGCCCCCGTTCCTACAATGTGCTCCACTAGAGCGGTCGCCGGCGCACACTGTCCGCAACCGGCCTTCAACCCCGGTTCCGCAAGATCAAGACCCGATGACGCTGCCCCTGGACCTGAGCCACCTCGACCGCCTCGAAGCGGAAAGCATCCACATCCTGCGCGAAGTCGCGGCGGAGTTCCGGCATCCGGTGATGCTGTATTCCATCGGTAAGGACAGCTCGGTGCTGCTGCACCTGCTGCTCAAGGCGTTCGCGCCGGCGCCGACGCCGCCCATTCCGCTGCTGCACGTGGACACCGGCTGGAAGTTCCGCGAGATGATCGCCTTCCGCGACCAGCGCGCCGCGCAGACCGGCGTGGAGCTGCGCGTGCACACCAACCCCGACGGCGTGGCGCAGGGCATCGGCCCCATCACCCACGGCGCCACCGTGCACACCGACGTGATGAAGACGCAGGCGCTGAAGCAGGCGTTGGACCAGTACGGTTTCGATGCGGCCATCGGCGGCGCGCGCCGTGACGAAGAGAAGTCGCGCGCGAAGGAGCGCGTGTTCTCGTTCCGCAACGAACAACACCGCTGGGATCCCAAGAGCCAGCGACCGGAGCTGTGGAGCCTGTACAACGCGCGCATTCACAAAGGCGAATCGGTGCGCGTGTTCCCGCTGTCCAACTGGACCGAGCTGGACGTGTGGCTCTACATCTACCGCGAGAAGATCCCGGTGCCGTCGCTGTACTTCGCGGCGGAACGCCCGGTGGTGGAACGCGACGGCGCGCTGATCCTGGTCGACGACCATCGCCTGCCGCTGCGCGAAGGCGAAACGCCGCAGCTGCGGCAGGTGCGCTTCCGCACGCTGGGTTGCTACCCGCTCACCGGCGCGATCGAATCGCAGGCCGACACGCTGGAGAAGATCATCGCCGAGATGCTCGTGGCGACCACGTCCGAACGCCAGGGCCGCGTGATCGACCACGATCCGTCGGCGTCGATGGAGAAGAAGAAGCAGGAGGGGTATTTCTGATGAAGCCGGGATTGGGGATTGGGGATTCGGGATTGGCGAAAGTGCAGGGCGCTTCGGAGGACTCGGCTTTGGCTGTTTCGAATCCCGAATCCCGAATCCCGAATCCCGAGGCCGCCGTAGCGGCCTACCTCGCCCGCCACGAAACCAAAGGCCTGCTGCGCTTCATCACCTGCGGCAGCGTGGACGACGGCAAGAGCACGCTGATCGGCCGCTTGCTGTTCGAAAGCCGCGCGTTGTTCGACGACCAGCTGTCGGCGCTGGAGAAAGACAGCCGTCGTCACGGCACCCAGGGCGCCGACATCGATTACGCGCTGCTGCTCGACGGCCTGTCGGCCGAGCGCGAGCAGGGCATCACCATCGACGTCGCGTACCGATTCTTCAGCACGGAAAAGCGCAAGTTCATCGTCGCCGACTGCCCGGGCCACGAGCAGTACACGCGCAACATGGCCACCGGTGCGTCCACCGCAGACGTGGCGGTGGTGCTGGTCGACGCACGCAAGGGCCTGCTGCCGCAGACGCGGCGCCACAGTTACATCGTCTCGCTGCTGGGCATACGCCATGTGCTGCTGGCGGTGAACAAGATGGACCTGGTCGACTACGACCGCGCGGTGTTCGACGAGATCCTGGCCGGTTACCGCGAGCTTGCAACGCAGCTGGGCATCGAACACGTCCAGGCGGTGCCGCTGTCCGCGCTGCGTGGCGACAACCTGCTGGGTTCCTCCGAACGCACACCGTGGTACACCGGGCCGAACGTGCTCGAGTACCTGGAAACCGTCGACGTCTCGCGCCATGCGCAGGACATCGGCTTCCGCCTGCCGGTGCAGTGGGTGAATCGGCCGAACCAGGATTTCCGCGGCTTCGCAGGTACCGTCGCTGCGGGCGAGGTGCGGCCCGGCGACGAGGTCGTCGCGTTGCCGTCGGGCCGCCGTTCGCACGTCGCGCGCATCGTCACCGCCGACGGCGACCTCGACCTCGCGCGCGAAGGTCAGGCCATCACGCTCACGCTGCGCGATGAAGTGGACATCAGCCGCGGTGACGTCATCGCGCACGCGCACCGCCCGCCGCAGGTCGCCGATCAGTTCGCCGCGCACCTGCTGTGGATGGGCGAACAGCCGTTGCTGCCCGGGCGCCCGTACTGGCTGAAGATCGGCACGCGCACGGTCAGCGCCAGCGTCACCGAGATCAAGCACAAGACCGACGTCAACACGCAGGAACCGCTGGCGGCCAAGCACCTGGAGCTCAACGAGGTCGGCTTCTGCAATCTGTACCTGGATCAGCCGGTGGCGTTCGAGGCGTATGCGGACAACCGCACGCTGGGCGGCTTCATCCTGATCGACCGCCAGACCCATGCGACGGTCGCGGCGGGCACGTTGCAGTTCGCGCTGCGCCGCGCAGGCAACATCCACTGGCAGCACCTGGACGTGGACCGCACCGCGCGTGCGCGCATCAAGGGCCAGCAGCCGCGCGTGCTGTGGTTCACCGGCCTGTCGGGTTCGGGCAAGTCGACCATCGCCAACCTGGTCGACAAGCGCCTGCACGCGATGGGCTACCACACCTTCATCCTCGACGGCGACAACGTGCGCCACGGCCTCAACAAGGACCTGGGCTTCACCGACGAGGATCGCGTGGAGAACATCCGCCGCGTCGCCGAAGTGGCGAAGTTGATGAGCGACGCGGGGCTGATCGTGCTGGTGAGTTTCATCTCGCCGTTCCGCGCCGAGCGGCGCATGGCGCGCGAGCTGTTCGCGCCGGGCGAGTTCGTCGAGGTCTACATCGACACGCCGCTGGCGGTGGCGGAGAAGCGCGACGTGAAGGGCCTGTACGCGAAGGCGCGCGCCGGCCAGCTGCGCAACTTCACCGGCATCGACTCGCCCTACGAAGTGCCGGAGGCGGCGGAGCTCACGCTCGACACGGTGTCCGATTCCGCCGAGCGCCTGGCGCAGCAGGTGATCGACCGCCTGCTGGGCTGAGGCGCGTGCGCGACAGTGCAGGCGCGGGTTCGCACGAGGTGCGGAGTGGGGTCGCGCCGGCACTCGGGTGGGCACTTGCACCGCACACGCCCCCACGGCGTCGTCCCCGCGAAGGCGGGGACCCAACTTTCCGAGCCTCACCGCCCTCCGGAGGACATGACGGCGCAGACGGTTGGATTCCCGCCTTCGCGGGAATGACAACTCACGTTCGCCCGAATGACGACTGCCAGCGCCATCCGCGCCGCACCACCGCCGCGCCCATGCCGTGCTCCCAACGAGCACGCACAAAGAAAAACCCCGGCGCGAAGCCGGGGTTTTTCGTTCTTGCGAACCACCGTCGGATCAGGCGCGCTTCTTGCGCACCAGCTCATACAGGAACAACAGCGCGACCGCGCAGGCGATGGAAATGGCGAAACCGATGATGCCGCCGCGGGCGTAGAGCAGGCTGCCGATGTACGCGCCGACGATGCCGAGCAGGATGGTCAGGATCCAGCCCATCGGATCCGCGCCCGGCTTGAAGAAGCGGGCCAGCACACCAATGACCGCACCGATGATGATCGTGTAGAGCAGACTGCCCATGGCGTCCTCCTGAGGTGGGTGATGCCGAGGCATCGTAGCGCTTCGGCACACATCCGTCGGAATGCCCGACGAACGGCAGGCATGCTACGGCAGCAAACGAAAAACCCCCGCCAAAGCGAGGGTTTTTCTGAGCGTGCCGCCGGTGGAATCAGCAGCAGCCGTGCCCGCCGTGGCGGTCGCCGCTGTCCGGTGCGACCGACGCGCCGGTGGTCTCCCCGCGCAGGCTGGCGTGGTGGTGTTCGGCGATCACGCGCGACACGCAGGCCGTCACACGCTTGCCCATCGGAATGTGCAGGAACTCGTTGGGACCGTGCGCGTTGCTGTGCGGGCCGAGCACGCCGGTGATCATGAACTGCGCGCCGGGGAACTTCTCGCCGAGCATGCCCATGAACGGAATCGAGCCGCCTTCGCCCATGTACATCGCGGGCTTGCCGAAGAACTCGCGGCTGGAGGCGTCGATCGCGTTGGTCAGCCACGGCGACTGCGCCGGTGCGTTCCAGCCGGTGGAGGACTTCTCCAGGTCCAGCGTCACCTTCGCGCCGTTGGGCGGATTGCGCGTGAGCACGTCCTTGAGCAGTTCGCCGGCCTTCTTGCCGTCCAGCGTCGGCGGCAGGCGCAGCGAGAGCTTCACCGACGTGTACGGACGCAGCACGTTACCGGCCGAGGCCAGCGCCGGCATGCCGTCCACGCCGGTCACCGACAGCGCCGGCCGCCAGGTGCGGTTGAGCACCAGCTCGGTGAGGTCGTCGGCCATCGGCGTCATGCCGGGCAGCAGCGGGAACTTGTCGAAGATCGCAGTGTTGAGCACCTTCGCCGCTTCGCGCGCCTGCGCCAGGCGTTCGGCGGGAACCTCGGAATACAGGCCCTCGACGCGGACCTTGCCGGTGGTTTCATCTTCAAGACGCGAGAGCAACTGACGCAGCAGGCGGAAACTCGACGGCACGATGCCGGACGCATCGCCCGAATGCACGCCTTCTTCCAGCACCTTCACCGTGAAGTTGCCGCCGGCCAGGCCGCGCAGCGAGGTCGTGCACCACAGCTGCTCGTAGTTGCCGCAGCCCGAGTCCAGGCACACCACCAGCGACGGCTTGCCGATGCGATCGGAAAGATGATCCACGTAGGCGGGCAGATCGTAGCTGCCGGATTCCTCGCAGGCTTCGATCAGGATCACGCAGCGCGCATGCGGCAGCTGCTGTTCCTGCAACGCCAGCACCGCGGTGAGCGAAC
This sequence comes from Lysobacter sp. MMG2, assembly GCF_016735495.2. Lineage (GTDB taxonomy): Bacteria > Pseudomonadota > Gammaproteobacteria > Xanthomonadales > Xanthomonadaceae > Lysobacter_J. Next base: position 521,636 of record NZ_JAERQY020000002.1, on the reverse strand, counting down.
CGAAGATCGCGTAGCCGTCGTCCGCGCCGCCACGACCGTACAGGCGGTCGCCCTTGATGACCGGATTCCACGGGCCGAACTCCGGATCCCAGCCGGTCATCTCCGGCTGCTTGTCCAGGTGGCCGTACAGCAGCACGCAATCGTCGTTGCGTCCGCCATTGGCGGCGGGGATGTCGATGAAGATCAGCGGCGTGCGGCCTTCCAGACGCACCACTTCGACCTGCATGCCGGGAATCGGCTGGGCCTTCGCCCAGGTTTCCATCAGCTTGACCGCATCGTCCATGTAACCGTGCTTGACCCAGTCGGCGTCGAACATCGGGGACTTGTTGGGAATTCGGATGTACTCGACGAGTTGGGGAACGATCTCGTCGTCCCATTTGTCGCCGACGTAGCGGTCGACCTTGCTGATGTCCATGGCGGAGAGCGCCTCGATTCGTGCGGGGGACGACAAGTTTACGCCTCCGCGGCACCCGGCCGACCCCCTACCCATGCCACGGAAGGTTCCGAACCCAGTGGGAAACGCCCCGACACACCTTGGGAACGCACCTACGCAAGGTTGCGGCCGCTTCCTTCGTGCGATCGGCGCCTTGGCCGATACGACGCATCCGGGAGGGTATGGAGACTTTCATGGCCGCCGCGCATCTCGCCGGCGGGAGTCCTTCCACATCGACGGGCCCCACGTGGGCCCCCAGGAGTCGCCATGAAATCCATTGCCGTCCCGTCGCTCGCGAACTTCGCCCGCGCGCTGTTGTTGTCGCTGCTGCTCGCGGCCCCGGCCGTCGCGGCCGAGACCGTCAACGTCAACACCGCCGATGCCGCCACGCTGGACCGCGTGCTGGTCAACATCGGCCCGAGCAAGGCCGAGGCGATCGTCGCCTACCGCAAGACCAACGGGCCGTTCCGCAGCGCCGACCAGCTGGCCCAGGTGCCGGGCATCGGCCTGAAGACGGTGGAGAAGAACAAGGACCGCATCGTGTTCGCCGGAGGCGCGGCGGCGTCGGCCGCCGCCAAGCCGGCGCCGACGGCGAATGCTGCGGCGGCCAAGCAACCGGCCGCCCCGGTCAGGCGTTAAGGGGAGCGCTGCCGGTCCGGCGCGATCCGGCGCGCCGGGCCGGCCGTGCGATGACGCCTCGTGCGGAAGATGCCGCCGTTAGACTGTGCGGCAACGACTTCCGGACGTGCCGATGTCCAACGCGCAACGCAGCCGCTCGCGGGTGGTTCCCGCCAACGAATACCGCCGCGAACGCTGGCGCAACCAGCTGGGATGGACGCGCGAGATCCACGCCGGCCGTCTGCGTGACGCCGAACCGGATGCACCGTGGGATTGGCGTCTGTCGATCGCGGAGATCGAGCGGGACGCGGAGTTCTCCGCATTCCCGGGAGTCGATCGCGAGCTGGTGCTGCTCAGCGGCAACGGTGTGCGCCTGCGCTTCGAGGATGGCGAGACACACGAGCTTCATCCGCCTCACGATCGCCTGCGTTTCGCGGGCGAGCGCAAGGTCGTCGGCGAACTCATCGACGGCCCCACGCACGACTTCAATCTGATGTGGCGTCGCGACCGCGTCCGCGCCGCACTCTGGCATCGCCCGCTGGTGGGGCCGATGGTGGTGTTCGCCGAACCGGGCACGACCTGGGTGGCGCACCTGATGGCGGGGCAGGCGGAGTTCGCAGACCAATCGGGATTGCCGGCGATGTCGGCGGGCGATACGGCGTTCTTCGAGGCGGGGGAGCTGCGCCTGCGTCACGTCATCGACGGCGGTGGCGAACTGCTCCTCATACGCATCGAGCCGGCGGCCGAAGGCTGAGTCGCGTGCTGCCCGGTCGTGCAAGCGATCGGGTGTCGTGGGGATGTCGCGTGGTCCCAGGGCCCGCTGCCAGCCACGGGGCTTCGCGCGTGGGCTTCGCTCGTCGACATCAGTAGACGTCGCGGCAGTAGCGGCCCTCGGCGGCCATGGCTTCCAGCGCATCCAGGCCGACCGTCTCGCGCAGCACGGCATCGACCGCCGGCGCCATGCCTTCCAGGCTGCCGCAGACGTAGACCGCCGCGCCGTCGGCGATCCATTCGCGCAGGCGCGCGGACTGTTCGTGCAGACGGTCCTGCACGTAGGTGCGTTGGGCACCATCGCGGGAGAAGGCGAGGTCCAGGTGCTGCAGATGGCCGTCGCGCAGCCAGCCTTCGATCTCGTCACGATGATGGAAGTCGTGCGCGCGCTGACGTTCGCCGAACACCAGCCAGTTGCGATGATGGCCCGCAGCAGCACGCGCCTTCAGGTGCGCACGCAGGCCCGCCAGGCCCGTGCCGTTGCCGATGAGCACCATCGGCCGGTCGTCCTGCGGCGGATGGAAAGCCGCGTTGCGGCGGATGCGCAGGTCGATACGCATTCCGACGTCCGCGTGCGCGGTGAGCCAGCCGCTTCCGCTGCCCAGGCGGCCGTCGGGATGGCGCATCTGGCGGACCAGCAACTGGAGGCTGCCGTCGGCGGGCAGCGAGGCGATCGAATACTCGCGATGCGGCAACGCCTGCAAGCCGTCGGCCACGGTCTGCGCGGACTGACCCCGCACGCTCGCCGGTTCCGGCAGACGCGAGTGCTGCAGCAGCGTCGCAAGCTCCAGCGTGTCGCCGTCGCGCTCGATGTCCGCCGTTCCATCCTGGCCGGACGCAAGCAGCCACGCCATGACATCGGCCGGCGCATGGCACGGCCCGATCTCCGCGATGTCGCCCGCCTGCCACGTCAGATCGCGCGCATCCGCCGGCACCAGGGCGAGGTAATACGCGGGCCCGCCGAGGCTGCCGGGGTTGAGCCACTGGCGTTCCAGCAGGCGCCACGGGCGGTATTCGGGTGCGCTCCAGTCGGCCAGCTCCGCATGGCCGGCGAGCTGCCCCAGGCGATGCTGCCAGTGGCGCAGCGCGCCGGCGTCGCCGGCGTCGACGTCGATGCGATCGAACAACGGCTGCGCGCCGTTGTGGTGCAGCCACTGGTCCAGTCGCCGACCGAAACCGCAGAAGCGGTCGTAGGCGCGATCGCCCAGCGCGAGCACCGCATACTCCAGCCCGGCCAATGCCATCGACTGGCCGAGCACGTGCCGGGTGAATCCAAGCGCATGGTCCGGCGGATCGCCTTCGCCCGTCGTGCTGGCGATGAAGAGCGCGCGCCGATGCGTCTGCAGCACGGTGGCATCGATGCGATGCAGCGGCAGCAGGCGCACGTCCATCCCGGCGCCGCGCAGCGCCTGCGCCGTGTGTTCGGCGAGCTGCTGCCCGAATCCGGTCTGGCTCGCCCACGCGAGGAGCAGCGCATCCTCGCCGCTGCCCGGGTCGACGCGCGCGGCGGCGCGTTCCTCGCGCACGCGCAGCCATGTGGCCGTGCACAGGCCGAGGAAGGCGAGCACCACCAGCGTCGCCAGCACCCAGCTCCCCGCGCGCGGCGAAGCGATCCACCACGGCCCCGACTGCCAGCGCCCGAAGACGAGCACGAAGGCGAGCAGCATCGCCAGCACGAAGCCGTTGCCGAGCCAGGTCTTCAGTGAAGAATCGGTGTTCATGCGTGCAACAGGGTTTCGAAGGCAGGTGTCATGCGTTCGGTCACGGCGTCGCCGCGCGTGTCCACGAAGCGTGCCGCGAGCCCGTTCGCGCATGCAGCGTCGAAGCCATCGTGCATGCCGAGCACCGTGAGCGCCGTCGCCCAGGCGTCGGCCCGCATCGCATCGGCGGCGACGACGGTGACCGCGGCCGGCGCATCCACGACCGGATGCCCGCTGCGCGGGTCGAGTGTGTGGCTGATCGCGCGGCCTTCGTGCTCCCGTCGGTGCCAGCGATCGCCCGACGTCGCGACCGCCAGGCCATCCAGCGCCAGCACGCGCGCTTCGTTCGCATCGTCCTCGTCGCCGGACCAGCCTTCCACGATCACCCGCCATGGCGCGCCGTCGGGCTTGCGGCCGTAGCCGTAGAGTTCGCCGCCGACTTCGACCAGCGCCGCGTCGATGCCCTGCGCGCGCAGATGGGCGGCCACGGCGTCCACGCCGAAACCCTTGGCTATCGCGCACAGGTCCAGCCGTGTGCCGCCCGGTTGCAAGGCGCGGCGCTGCGCCGGATCCAGGATCACGCGCCGCCACTGCACGTGGGCGCGTGCGGCTTCGGGCGAGAACGCGGACGCGCCCGCGCTGGGCGGGCCGAAGCCCCATCCGTCCACCAGCGACCCCACGGTCGGGTCGAACGCGCCGCCGCTGGCGTGTGCGATGTCGAGCGCGCACGACAGCACCGTCCAGAAGTCATCGCGCAGCGCGTGCCACGAGCCCGCGTCCGACGCGTTGTACCGGCTCAGGTCCGAGCCGGCCTCCCAGTTGCTCATCTGCGCGACCACGTCGTCCAGGCGCGACTGGATGCCCGCGTGCAGCGCATGCAGGTCGGCGTTGCGCGGCGCGGCGAGTTTCACCGACCAGGTCGTGCCCATCGTCGCGCCGCCGAGGATGTCGACGGCGCGCGGGGCGGGCTGCGTCGCGGATGCGTGCGTGGCCACTGCGTGTTGCGTCTTCGTTACTGCGGCAGCACTTCCAGCGTGGCGACATAGCCCAGGCGGCGCTGCTTGGCCTGCTTGACCGTGGTCTTGTTGTCTTCGGAATTCGCTTCGAGCCAGTACATGCCGGCTTCCGGCCAGGTCACGACGAACTCGCCCTTGGCATCGGTCTTCACCTTCAGCTCGTCCTGCGCGTTGCGGTAGCGCGTGTTGCCGCGGACGATTTCCACGTCCAGGTTCGCCGCCGGCTTGCCGTCGATCTGGAAGCGGAACTTCGCCTCCTCGCCAGCGAACAGATCGTTGGGATGCGTCACCGGCACCAGCTCCAGGCCCACGCCGCTGGGCTTGAGCGCGGTCTCGTTCGGCGAGCCGCTGGTGACGAAGGTTTCCACACGGCTCACCGACTGGCCGACCTGCAGCTTCTTCGCGTCCTTGGGCACTTCGGTGGCGAAGGTCGCCTCGGTGCCGCGCCAGCGCTTGGTCTGGCCGTTCGCGTCTTCCCAGCTGCCGGTGACGTAGTTGTTGACCACGCCGATGCGGTACGTGCCGGTCTGCTTGAGCTCGACGTCGAACACCGTGCGGTACTTGCCGGTGGCGGCGTTCTGCGCGGCCACGGTGCTGCCGTCGGGCGCGGTGATGGCGAGGTTGTCGGTCTTCAGCGGGACGTGGTTGAAGTAGAACAGGTCGTTGGACACGGCCGCGTCCACCGTCACCCACGGATTGTTGCCGGCCAGCACCGTCTGCGACGGCTGCAGCCACGCCTTGTGTGCCTGCGCGGCGAAGGGAAGGGAAAGGGCCAGCGCGAGCGCGGCGAGCTTCAGGGTCGGCTTCATTGCGATGCTCCTGCGTAAGTGGATGTGTGTTCGCGTTCTGCCGTCATTCCCGCGAAGGCGGGGATCCATCGTTGCGCGAGTTCACGCCTGGCGTCGGGCGTGATGCGTCTTCGAGTTGGATCGCCTTCGCAGGGACGACAGCGGGATCAGGGCTTGCTGGCCAGCGTGACCAGGCCGAGTTCGGACTTGCCCTGCGCCTTGCCGGCGCTGGCGCCGCCCCAGGTGAAGGGGATCTTCAGCAGCTCGCGGCCGCCGACTTCGCGCGCGGCCTCCACGACCAGCGTGTATTCGCCGGGCGGGAGCTTGCCCAGCTCCGGATGCTGGCTGCCGAACTTCAGCGCATGCGTGCCGACGGGGCGCGTCGGACCGGTCACGCCGTCCACCGGCACCTTCAGCGTGCGACCGCTGCGGCGCCACCACTGGCGCAGGTCGGGCAGCCACTTGGTACCGGCGCCTTCGTTGGTGGCCTTCTGCTGGTACCACACGGCGAGGTTGGCCGCGGCCTTCTGGTCGGCGCCCTCGACCCAGATCGCCACGTACGGACGGTGGTATTCGGCGACGTTGAGCTGGGGGATCTGCACGTTGACGTCGATCTCGGCCGAGTAGGCCGGCAACGCGAGCAGTCCGCTCAGCGCGATGGTCAGTTGGACGCGCATGGAAACTCCCTTATTTTGAAAGTAAGCAGGTTCAGTGGATGAAGAGGAGGGCGAGCAACACCGGCAATGCGAGCCCGAGCGCGACATACGGCCAGGTCATGCGCCGCTGCCGCGCGTGCATCTGCAACAGGAACAGGCCCGTCACGCAGAACACCAGGCAGGCCAGCGCGAACACGTCGATGAACCAGCGCCACGCGGCACCGGCGTTGCGGCCTTTGTGCAGGTCGTTGAGGTAGGCGATCCAACCGCGCGTGGTGCGCTCGTACTCCACCGCGCCGCTTTCGCGGTCGATGCTCAGCCATGCATCGCCGCCGGGACGCGGCAGCGACAGGTAGATCTCCTCGCTCGACCATTCAGCCGGCTGCGCGCCGATCGACACCGGCAGCACGTCGTTGAGCCAGTCGCTGACCGTGCCCGGCAGCGGCGCGTTGCCGTCCTCACGCTTGCCCAGCGCACGCAACACCGAAGCCGGCATCTCGACCTTGCGCGTGAGCGTGTCCGGCTTCGCCTCGATCGCGGCCGAATGGTTCAACGTGATGCCGGTGATGGCGAACAGCAGCATGCCGATCAGGCAGATGGCGGAGCTGATCCAGTGCCAGGAATGCAGCGTGCGCAGCCAGAAGCCACGGCGCTGCTGCTGCGCGACCAGATCCTGCGGTGCGGAAGAAGGACCCACGCGCGCCTCAGGGCTCGGCCCAGCGGCGCAGCAGGTTGTGGTAGATGCCGGTGAGCTGCACGAGCGACGGATGCTCCGGCACGTCCTGCGTCAGGCGGCGGATCGAGACGTCGAGCTCGAACATCAGCCGACGTTGCGCGTCCTCGCGCAGCAGGCTCTGGATCCAGAAGAACGACGCCACGCGCTCGCCGCGCGTGACCGGCGTGACCTTGTGCAGGCTCGTGCCCGGGTAGAGCACCATGTCGCCGGCCGCCAGCTTCACGCGCTGCACGCCGTAAGTGTCCTCGATGATGAGCTCGCCGCCGTCGTAATCGTCCGGATCGCTGAGGAACAGCGTGGCCGAAAGATCGGTACGGATGGGATCGGCACCGCCGCGGCTGCGGTCGTAGCGGATCGCGTTGTCGACGTGGAAACCGAACGACTGCCCGCCGCCGTAACGGTTGAACAGCGGCGGATAGATCCGCTGCGGCAGCGCCGCGGAGAAGAACGTGGTGTTGCGCGCCAGCGCCTCGAGGATCAGCCCGCCCAACTCGCGCGCCACCGGATCGTTCTCCGGCAGCTGCGCGTTGTCCTTGGCCATCGCCGACTGGTGGCCGGCGGTGATGCGGCCGTCGGCCCAGCCGGCCTGCCGCAGGCGGTCCCGGCAATGGGCCACCTGTTCGGCGGTGAGGACTTGCGGAACCTGCAGCAGCATCGGGCATTCCTTCATGCGAGCGCCCGGCGGGGCCGGGCGTCGCGTGGCCTGGGTGAAGCGTGATTAGAACCTGTAGGTGGCCATCAGCACCACCGAGCGCGCATCGCCGGGCGTCGCCCAGCCGTTGTTGCGGATGCGCGTGTAGTACTCCTTGTCGAACAGGTTGTTGACATTGAGCTGCAGCGCGAAGCGCTCGTTGATGTCGTAGCCGACCATCGCACGGTGCGTGGTGAAGCCCTTCACCTCGGCGATGTTGGCACCGTTGCCGGTGTAGACGTCGTAGTTGCTCATGTACGTCACGCCGTAGCCGAAGGTCCACTGCTGCAGGTCGTACGTGGTCCACAGGCTGCCCGAGCGCTCCGGCGTGCCGGTGATCGGCAGGCCCTTGAGCGGATCGGGATTGGCGGGCGTGTTGGCGCAGGCGGTCGACGGATGGGCGCGGCAGAAGTCGGACACGCCCTGCAGCACTTCGCTGTCGAGCCAGGTCACGTTGGCGAAGATCGACCAGTCATGGGTGAGGCGCCCGGCCGCGCCGAGCGTGACACCGTCGACGCGCGCCTTGCCGTCCAGCTGCTGCTCGCCGGTCGGATTGTCCGGATTGCCCGGGTCGGCGACCTTGTAGTCCTCGCGCTCGTTGCGGAACACCGCGCCGGTCAGCGCCAGGCGGTTGTTGATGTCCCACTTGCCGCCGAATTCCATGTTGACCGCGGTTTCCGGATCGACATTGCAATTGGCCGTGCCGGTGGCGCCGGTGGTCGAACTGACCGGGGTGCACGTGCCGTTGACCGACGCCTTCGACGGCGTCTTGCTGTCGGAGTACGACAGATACAGGCTGGCGTTCTCGACCGGCTTGAAGACCAGGCCCGCGCGGTAGGAGAACAGATCGTCCTTGTTTTCGCCCACGGTCACGGCCGTGGGGCGGCCCAGCAGCGGGCTGCCGGCGGTCGTGTTGTACGTGTACGAAACGGTGTCGCCTTCGTTGTGCTCGTAGCGGGCGCCGAGGTTCAACATCCACTGGTCGTTGAACTCCAGCGTGTCGAACACGTAGAGGGCCTGGTTGTCGAGCTTGCCTTCACTCGTGCTGCTGCGGATGTAGTTGATCGGCCCGAGGTAGGTCGAATCCGGGTTGGGCAACGACATCAGCGGCAACGGCACGATCGTCCCGTTGGCGGTGCGCAGCACGTTGCCGGTGTCGAGGTCGAAGTTCTCCTGCGAGATCGACACGCCCGTCACCAGCGAGTGCCTCACCGAGCCGGTCTGGAAGCGCGTGGTCAGGTCGGTCTGGCTGATCGCGATGGTGTTGCGCGTGTCGCGCGTGTTGCCGCGCGGACCCGTTGGCTGGTACATGTCCGGCGGAACCCGGACCAGCGCACCGTTGACCGTGACCGAGCAGGCGCCGCCCGCCGGATTGGTTCCATTCGCCAGGCACCACGTGCCCTGTGGCGGATTGACAATGCTCAGCTGCTCGACCTGCTGGTAGCGCGCCAGGCTGCGCAGCGTGGTGTTCTCGCTGAAGTCGTGCTCGAACACGCCGGTCACCATGTCGATGTCGATCTTCTGGCGGTCGACGTTGTGGTAGCCGTAGTAGTTGCTCGGATCCACGCCCGGCAGCGGCCCGCCGAACGCGCTGAAGAACGGCACGCCGTACTGCGGGATGTTGTCGTCGCTCTGGTGGAAGTAGCTGGCGGTGAAGCGCGTGTCCTCGTCCAGGCCGAACGCGACCGACGGCGCGAAGCCCCAGCGCTCGAAGGTCTCGCGGTCGCGGCCCGGGGCGTCGTTCTGGTGCACCATCGCGTTGACGCGCACGGCGGTGCCGTTGTCCAGGTCCGTGTTGCTGTCCACCGTGAGGCGGCCGAAGCTGTCGGTGCCCGCACCCGCCTGCAGCACGGTGAAGTCGCCGCTGCGTGCGACCTTGCTGACCAGGTTGATGTTGCCGCCCACCGAGCCTGCGCCCGAGTACACCGAGTTGGCGCCGTTGATCAGTTCGACGGCGTCCAGGTTGAAGTTGTCGGTGCGCGTGTATTGCGCGCTGTCGCGAACGCCGTCGGTGGTGATGTCGCTGTTGGCGTTGAAGCCGCGCAGCGTGATGCTGTCGCCGTAACCGCCGCCGCCTTCGCCCGCGCCGAAGGTGATGCCCGGCAGGGTGCTGAGCACGTCGCGTAGGCCGATCAGGTTCTGCTGGTCCATCACGTCACGGGTGACCACGGTGATGGTCTGCGGCGTGTCGAGCAGCGGCTGCGTGTACTTCACCGAAGAGGGCTTCTCGACGTACTCGCCGTGGACTTCGATTTTGTCCAGGTTGCGCGCGTCGGCAGCCTCGCCGGCCGGATCGGCCAGAACGGGGGCGGCGATCGCGAGGGCAAGGGCGCCGGTGAGCGGCGAGACGACGAACTTCCTGTTGTGCATGGGAATCCCTGGGGGAGAGGTCAGGCGGCACGGCCGCGGTTCGGCGTTGAATGGTAATGAGAGGAATTCTCATTTGCAACGAAAAGTGAACGCGCCCGGACGAGCGGCACCTTCAAAGTGCCTCACCGGCCGGAACCGACCGGCATGGCACAGCCCATGAAACAAGGAGAAAACGAAGGCGCACGCGCCCGCGGAGGGCCGTGATCGAAAGAAGAAGTCGCTCCGCCTTGGCGCGGGCGCGTCGCGCAATCCGGCCCGGTGCCTGGTTGCGCCATTCCGCCAGGGGTCGCGTGCGCGGCACAGGAAGACAACGGGCCTGGCCCATCGGGCCGGAGCAGATTCAACCCTGCGTGGCAGGGCTATGGATCAGCCGCGATCGTCCCGCGTCCAGATCCCGACGTCGTCGACCTTCACCGGAAACTTCAGCACGGGCTCGTAAGCGGGCGCGCAAAGTGCGCGCCCATCGCGCACGTCGAACTTCGCTCCGTGCAGGACGCATTCGATCGTGGCCTCGTCGCCGTCGTAATTGCCGGCGGACAACTCGAAGTCCTCGTGCGAGCACTTGTCCTCGAGCGCGTAGTAATCGCCGTCGTAGTTGACGACGAGGATCGGTGTATCGCCGTCCCAGGCCACGGTGCGCTCACCAGGGAGCAGTTGCGATGTGGCGCAGACGAAGACCCAGTTGTCGCTCACAGCGACTTCTCCAGCACCTCGAAACGCAGGTCGTCGCGCTTGGGAACGCCGAAGCGCTCGTCGCCGTACGGAAAGGGCTTCTTGATGCCGGTGCGGCGATAGCCACGGCGCTCGTAGAACGCGATGAGCTCGTCACGGATGTCGATGACGGTCATGCGCATCGCCGGCAACGACCAGTCTTCGCGAACCAGGCGCTCGGCCTCGGTGATGACCTGCTTGCCGATGCCGCCGCCCTGCTGCGTGGGCGACACGGAGAACATGCCGAAGTAGCCCGCGCCGTTCTCCTCGGCTACATGCGCGCAGGCGATCAGCTCTGCATCCGCACGCTCGGCGATCAGGATGACGCTGCGCGGACGATCGATGCACGCCTGGATATCGTCCGGGCCGGTACGGCGGCCGCCGAGCATGTCCGCCTCGGTCGTCCAGCCCTGCTTGCTCACGTCGCCCCGGTAGGCCGATTCCACGAGCGCGACCAGCGCATCGATGTCGGCATGTGTGGCGTTGCGGAATTTCAGGCCGGGCCGTGCCGGCGTATCGACAGTGGTGTTCATGCGAGCAGTTTACGCACCTTGCGCAGGGCGGTAACGAAGGCTTCGATTTCTTCGTGTGTGTTGTAGAAGGCGAGGGACGCGCGGCATGTCGCCGGCACGCCGAAATGCTGCATCAGCGGATGCGCGCAATGGTGGCCGGAACGGATCGCCACGCCCTCCAGGTCGAGCAGTGTCGCCAGGTCGTGCGCGTGCGCGCCCTCGATCAGAAAGCTCACCACCGCGGCCTTCTCGCGCGCCTGGCCGAAGATGCGTAGGCCCTCGACGGAAGAAACCGCTTCGTTGAAGTGGGCCAGCAATTCCTGCTCGCGCGTCTCGACGTTGTGCATGCCCAGCGTCGAGAGATAGTCGACCGCGGCGCCGAGTCCGACGAAGCCGGCGATGTTCGGCGTGCCGGCCTCGAACTTATGCGGCGGGTCGTTGAATACCGTGCCCTCGAAGCGCACTTCCTTGATCATCTCGCCGCCGCCGATGAAGGGCGGCATCGCGGCCAGATGCTCGCGGCGTGCCCACAGCGCGCCGGTGCCGGTGGGGCCGGACATCTTGTGCCCGGTGACGGCATAGAAGTCGCAGCCGATGGACGCGATGTCGAGCGCGCGATGCGGCGCGGCCTGTGAGCCGTCGATGGCGGTGACGATGCCGCGCTTGCGGGCCTCGCGGCAGATCTCGCGAACGGGATTCACCGTGCCCAGCACGTTCGACACGTGCGTGAGCGAGAGCAGTTTCACTTCCGGAGTGAGCAGCGAATACAGCTGCGCAAGATCCAGTTCGCCGCGCTCGTCGATCTCCGCGACCTTGATCGTCGCGCCCGTGCGTTGTGCGACCAACTGCCACGGCACGATGTTGGCGTGGTGCTCCATCCGCGTGAGCACGATCGCATCGCCCGGCTGCAGGCGCGGCAGTGCCCACGAGTAGGCGACGAGATTCAGCGCGAACGTGGTGCCGCTGCACAGCACGAGTTCGTCGCCGCGCACGTTGAGGAACTTCGCCAGCTTCGTGCGCGCGCCCTCGTAGGCTTCGGTCGCTTCGGTGCCCAGCGCATGCACCGCGCGGCTGACGTTGGCGTTGTGGCGGCGATAGAAGTCATCGACCGCTTCGATCACGCTTTCGGGCTTCTGTCCGGTATTGGCCGAGTCGAAGTAGATCAGCGGCTTGCCGTGGACCTGGCGCGTGAGCAGCGGGAAATCCGCGCGGACGCGGGCCCAGTCGATGGCGGACGCGGATTCGGCGGCGGGCAGGTTCATGCGTGCTCCAGTCAGACGGTGCCCAGTCGGGCCAGCGCGGTGTCGAGGCGGGCTTCCTGTGCGGCGCGCAGGGCGTCGCCCGGTGCGAACACGGCCAGCGTTTCGCGGCAGAAGGCGGCGGTCAGCAGCGAGCGCGCCTGTTCGGCCGGCAACCCGCGGCTGCGCAGGTAGAACAGCGCGGTCGTATCGAGCTGGCCGACGGTGGCGCCGTGCGCGGCCTGCACTTCGTCGGCGTGGATCTCCAGCACGGGCTGGCTGTCGATCTCGGCGCCTTCGCTGAGCAGCAGGTTCTTGTTCGACAGGTTCGCGGCGGTGCCGTCGGCGCCTTCGCGGATCAGGATGCCGCCGTGGAAGGCCGCCTTGGAGCGGCCCGCCGCCATGCCGCGCCAAGTGAGGTCGCATGCCGTGTCGCGACCGACGTGGTCGATGCCCAGCCGCGTGTCGAGGTGACGCTTGCCGGACGCGAGCAGCACACCGTTGGCGTGCAGGCGTGCGCCGTTGCCGTGCAGCGCGGCGTTGAGCTCATGGCGCGACAGGCCCGCACCGAGCTCGAGGTCGAGCCGATGGTAGGCCGCATCCTTGGCGAGCACGGCGTCGCTGCGTGCCATCAGCGTCGCGCCGGCGCCTTCGTCCTGGACGCGTGCGTGACGCAGCACCGCGTTCGTGCCCAGGTGGACATGCATCAGGCTGTTGGCGAGGTGCTGGTGCGCATCCGTTGCGATGTGATGCTCGACGACGGCCAGCGACGCACCGTCGCGCAGCTCGATCAGATGGCGCAGGTGCCAGGCCTCGTCGGCCTGCGCCGGAGCGCCGATGAAGACGAGGTGGATCGGCGTATCCATCCGCGCGTTCGCGTGAGCGCGCAGCACGACGCCGTCATCGGCGAGTGCGGCGTTGAGGCGCGCGAAGATTTCGTCGGCGCGGTCGAAGCGGCGGGCGAGGAAGTTCGCTTCACGCGGCTCGCCTTCGATCAGCACGCGCGAGAGCGGCTGAAGCGTCACACCGGCAGGCAAGCCGGAAAGATCGCTGTGCGCGGCGTCGAAGCGGCCGTTGACGAAGACCATGCGCGGGCCGGGAATCGCCGCCAGCAATGCGTCATCGAACGTCGGAATGCCTGCCGGCGCCACTACGAACGCACGGCGTTCCAGCGAGCGCAGCGGCGTGTATTTCCACGCTTCCACCCGCGCGTGCGGAATTCCGTCACGCAGGACGGCATCGAGCGCGGCGCGGCGGCTGGCGCCCAGGCCGGCGGCATCGCGCGCGGCGAGCGAATCGAAGGCAGTCGCGAAGGAGTCGAGCAAGGCGCTCATGTCAGGCACTCGCCGCCGGAGTGATGCGCTCCTTCACCCACGCGTAGCCGTGCTGCTCCAGCTCCAGCGCGAGTTCCGGCCCGCCGGTCTCGACGATGCGGCCGTCGGCCAGCACGTGCACCTCGTCGGGCCTGATGTAGTCGAGCAGGCGCTGGTAATGCGTGATGACGAGGAAGGCGCGATCGGGCGAACGCAGCGCGTTCACGCCGTCGGCGACGGCCTTGAGCGCATCGATGTCCAGGCCCGAGTCGGTCTCGTCCAGGATCGCCAGCTTCGGTTCCAGCAGCGCGAGCTGGAAGATCTCGTTGCGCTTCTTCTCGCCGCCGGAGAAGCCTTCGTTGACGCCGCGGTGCAGGAGTTCGTCCTTCAGGTGCAGCACGGCGAGCTTCTCGCGCACGAGCTTGAGGAACTGCATCGAGTCCAGTTCCTTCTCGCCGCGCGCCTTGCGCTGGGCGTTGAGCGCCGAGCGCAGGAAGTAGGTGTTGTTCACGCCGGGAATTTCGACCGGGTACTGGAACGCCAGGAACACGCCGCCGGCGGCGCGCTCTTCCGGCTCCAGCGCCAGCAGGTCACGGCCTTCGAACGTCACGCTTCCGGCCGTCACCTCGTAGCCTTCGCGACCGGCGAGGACGTTGCCCAGCGTGGACTTGCCCGCGCCGTTGGGGCCCATGATGGCGTGCACCTTGCCCGGCTCGAGTTCGAGCGAGAGACCCTTGAGGATCTCCTTGCCGGCGACGGTGACGTGGAGGTTTTCGATCTTCAGCATGTTCGTTTCCGAGTTGTTCTTGAACCCTTCTCCTGCAGGCGGGAGAAGGGGATTACCCCACGGAGCCTTCCAGGCTCACTTCCAGCAGCTTCTTCGCTTCCACCGCGAACTCCATCGGCAATTCGCGGAAGACGCTCTTGCAGAAGCCGTCGACGATCATCGACACCGCGTCTTCCTCGCCGATGCCGCGCGAGCGGCAGTAGAACAGCTGGTCTTCGCTGATCTTCGAGGTGGTCGCTTCGTGCTCGACGGTGGCCGTCGGGTGCTTCACTTCGATGTATGGGAAGGTGTGCGCGCCGCACTTCTTGCCGATCAGCAGGCTGTCGCACTGCGTATGGTTGCGCGCGCCTTCGGCGCCACCCATCACCTTCACCAGGCCGCGATAGGTGTTCTGGCCGCGACCGGCGCTAATGCCCTTGCTGATGATCTTGCTCTTGGTGCGCTTGCCGACGTGGATCATCTTGGTGCCGGTGTCGGCCTGCTGGCGGTGGTGCGTCAGCGCGACGGAGTAGAACTCGCCGACCGAGTCGTCGCCCAGCAGCACGCAGGACGGGTACTTCCAGGTGATGGCCGAACCGGTCTCCACCTGCGTCCAGCTGATCTTGCTGCGCGCGCCGCGGCATTCGCCGCGCTTGGTCACGAAGTTGTAGATGCCGCCGACGCCGTTCTCGTCGCCGGGGTACCAGTTCTGCACGGTCGAATACTTGATCTCCGCATCGTCCAGCGCGACGAGTTCCACCACGGCCGCGTGCAGCTGGTTCTCGTCGCGCATCGGCGCGGTGCAGCCTTCCAGGTAGGAAACGTAGCTGCCTTCCTCGGCGATGATCAGCGTGCGCTCGAACTGGCCGGTGCCCATCGCGTTGATGCGGAAGTAGGTGCTCAGCTCCATCGGGCAACGCACGCCCTTGGGGATGAACACGAAGCTGCCGTCGGAGAACACGGCCGAGTTCAGCGCGGCGAAGTAGTTGTCGCCGGTGGGCACGACGGTGCCGAGGTACTTCTTCACCAGTTCCGGGTGCTCGTGCAGCGCCTCGGAGAGCGAGCAGAAGATGACGCCCTTCTCGGCCAGTTCCTTGCGGAAGGTCGTGCCGACGGAGACCGAGTCGAACACCGCGTCCACCGCGACACCGGCCAGCTTGGCGCGCTCGTGCAGCGGCACGCCGAGTTTCTCGTAGGTGTCGAGCAGCTCCTGCGGCACCTCGTCCAGCGAGGCGTACTTGGCCTTCGGCGCGGAGTAGTAGCTCACTGCCTGCAGGTCGATCGGCGCGATGTTGAGCTTGGCCCAGTGCGGCATCGGCATCGTCAGGAAATGCCGGTACGCCGCCAGGCGCCACTCGGTCATCCACTCCGGCTCGTTCTTCTTCGCCGAGAGCGCGCGGATGACGTCCTCGTTGAGGCCGGGCGGCAGGCTGTCGGATTCGATGTCCGTGACGAAGCCGGCCTCGTACTTGCGGCCGAGCTGCTCGTGGATCTCGCGGTTTTCTAGGATTTCGGTGGCCATGGGGGCTGCCTACTCGTCAAGCCAAGCGCAGGTCGATCTGCCTGCCGGGTGGTTCATTGGGTGGGGGCGGGGTGAGCATCTGCGCCAGGGTCACCCCGCGCAGCGCCTCCACCACCACATCGTTGATGCGCCGCCAGTTGGCGCGCACGCCGCAGGACTGCTCCAGGCCGCAATTACCCGTGTGGACGCTGCACTCGGTCATGCCCAGCGGCCCTTCCATGGCTTCGACAATCTCTATCAGGCCGATGTCATCGGCCGGACGCGCCAGGCGGTAGCCGCCGTTCGCGCCGCGGAAGCCTTCCACCAGGCCGGCCTGCGCCAGCGGCTTGAGGACCTTGGCCACGGTCGTGGCCTCCAGGCCCGCGCGCTCGGCGAGTTCCGAGGCGCTGAGCACGGAATCTTCGCCGTGGGCGAGGACGGTCATGACGACCGTGGCGTAGTCGGTGAGCTTGGTGACGCGGAGCATGGGGGTGGGGAAGTTCAATCCGTACCGGAATTGTACGGTTTCGCGCCGCCGCGGCCAAGGGTGCTGGAAAGCGCATCCGGTTCAGGTTCGCCGGAGGTGCCCGGCACGGTACCGAACCGGCGCGAACGTGCGGGCATCGCGTCGCATCTTCGTGTTCGTGACACAGTCGCGATGGCGATGTCGCGCCGATCCGTACAGAATGTCCGCTTTCCCAGATCCGGATTCCCGCATGCCGCGCAAGATCGTCGCCCGTCGTTCCGCCATCCACGGCAACGGTGTCTTCGCCGTCGCCCCGATCGCCAAGGGCGAGCGCGTCGTCGAATACAAGGGCCGTCGCCGCACGCACGCGCAGGTCGACGCCGACGCCGCCGGGGACATCGATTCCGGCCATACGTTCCTGTTCACGCTGAACGATGAATACGTCATCGACGCGAACTACGAAGGCGGCACTGCACGCTGGATCAACCACAGCTGCTCGCCCAACTGCGAGGCCGTGCTGGAAGAAGACGACGGCGACGACCGCACCCGCGATCGCGTGTTCATCGAGGCGATCCGCGAGATCAAGCCGGGCGAGGAGCTGTCGTACAACTACGGCATCACCCTGGACGAGAAGCACACCGCGGAGCTGAAGAAGATCTGGGAATGCCGCTGCGGTTCGCGCAACTGCACCGGCACGATGCTCCAGCCGAAGACCCCGGCGAAGAAAAAGCCCGCCAAGGCCGCCAAGTCGAAGAAGGCCGGCGCCAAGAAGAGCGGTGCCAAGAAGAGCGGTGCCAAGAAGGCTGAAAAGGCCGGCGCCAAGAAGGCCGGTGCGAAGAAGGGCGCAAAGAAGGCAGCCAAGCGCTGAAGCCTGGGCCGCGCTGGCACGACGCACGACAGTCAGCGCGGCACGTCGCCGCGTCCGTCATCCGGTGAAAGCCGGGACCCGGGCGTTCGAACGCTCCTAGGCAGTGTCGTCATCCCCGCGAAGGCGGGGATCCAACGCTCGGAAGCGGGACGGCATGAGTCCAGCGTGATATCGCACAGGCCTGGATAGTGCCGCCGTTCGGCGGCCCAACAGACCCCGCCTTCGCGGGAACGACGGCTGAGAGCGAATCGCCGCGTCATACCCGTCCCGTACCATCGGGCAATGGCGGCGCCGGCCGGGCGCCGACACACTGCGTCGCGCGCCGTCGAGCGCGTTCCGGTTCGCATCGCACAGGAGTCACGCATGAGCCCCCAGCCCCGCGCCCTCGAAGGCCAGACCGCGCTGATCACCGGTGCCGCCAGCGGCATCGGCAAGGAAATCGCCTTCGAACTCGCCCGCGCCGGCGCGCATGTGGTGATCGCCGACCTCAACGTGCAGGGCGCGCAGGCGGTCGCCAGCGAGATCGAAGCGGCCGGCGGCAAGGCGCTGGGCGTCGCCATGGACGTGACCGACGAAGCCGCCGTCAACGAAGGCGTGGCGCGCGCGACGGAGGCTTTCGGCGGCGTGGACATCCTCGTCTCCAATGCCGGCATCCAGATCGTCAATCCCATCGAGCAGTTCGCCCATGCCGACTGGAAGAAGATGCTGGCGATCCACCTCGACGGCGCCTTCCTGACCACGAAAGCCGTGCTGCCGCACATGTACGGCAAGAAGCCCGACGGCAGCAGCCGCGGCGGCACCGTCATCTACATGGGCTCGGTGCACTCGCACCTGGCTTCGCCTCTGAAGTCGGCCTACGTGACCGCCAAGCACGGCCTGCTGGGGCTGTCGCGCACGCTCGCCAAGGAAGGGGCGAAGCACGGCGTGCGCAGCCACGTCGTCTGCCCCGGTTTCGTGCGCACGCCGCTGGTGGACAAGCAGATTCCCGAGCAGGCCAGGGAGCTGGGCATCAGCGAGGCCGACGTCGTCAGCAAGGTGATGCTGGGCAACACGGTCGACGGCATCTTCACCACCGTGGAGGACGTGGCCCGCACGGTGCGCTTCCTCGCCGAATTCCCGACCGCCGCATTCACCGGCCAGAGCTTCGTCGTCAGCCACGGCTGGCACATGCAGTAACGGTCCCACGCGCGACGGGTCCGTACTGTCGTGATGCACCGCGGAGCGAAAGGGTTGCCATGACTCACGCCACTGCGTAGCGTGCGCTCCGCCCGCTAGTCTGCGCGTCGCCCGGCATGGTGACGTGCGCGGGCCAGCATGAAGCTGAACCTCCAGCACGGAACGCCGGCCGGCGACCCGCTAACGCGGTGCCGGGAGCGCGCCGGCTGGCCACATGGACCGCGACGACCCCCGACCGCATGCGCGCACCGCTGCTCCTGGCCCTGCTGGCCGCACTTTCCACGCCCACCTTCGCGGTGGAGATCGATGGCCGCATCGACCCCGCCGAATGGCAGGGCGCGCGCCACATCACCGACTTCCGCAAGGTCCAGCCGCTGTCGCTGGAGCCGGCCTCGCTGCCCACCGAAGCCTGGATCCTCGCCACGCCCGAAGGCCTGGCGGTCGCGTACCGCGCGACACAGCCGCTGGAAACGCGCACGCGCCAACGCGTGCAGCGTGACTTCGAGGAGCAGGTGGACCGCGTCAACCTCGTCGTCGACTACGACGGCGACGGGCGCACCGGCTACAACTTCACCATCTCCTCCACCGACGGCATCGCCGACGCGGTGGTGACCAACGAAAACCAGTTCAACGACGACTGGGACGGCAACTGGCGCCATGCCGTAAGCGAGGACGACACCGGCTGGTCGGTGGAGATCCTGATTCCGTGGTACATCGCGCCGATGCGCGAAGGCCGCGACGGCAAGCGCACGGTGAAGGTCTACCTGGACCGCGTGATCGGCTCGACCGGCGAACGTTCCGCGTGGCCGGGCGCGAGCTTCGCACGCCCGCGCTACCTGTCCGACTTCGCGCCGGTGGAGATGCCGCAGTACAGCCAGTCGCTGCTGGCGATCACGCCCTACGTCTCCGGCCTGTACGACAACGTCAACGGCTCCAGCGACTTCGACGGCGGCGCCGACCTGTTCTGGAAGCCCAACGGCCAGTTCCAGCTGTCGGCGACGGTGAACCCCGATTTCGGCCAGGTCGAAAGCGACGACCTGGTCGTCAACTTCGACGCCACCGAAATCTTCATCAGCGACAAGCGCCCGTTCTTCACCGAGAACCAGGGCATCTTCGAGTTCACCACGCCCTCGGACTACAGCCAGCTGCTTTACACGCGTCGCGTGGGCGGTCCGGCCGACGACGGCAACGGCGCCGGCGACATCACCGCGGCGGTGAAGCTCAACGGCAGCGTCGGCGCGACCAAGTACGGCATCTTCGCCGCCGACGAGGCCGATGAAGTGGGTCGCACGTTCGGCGCCGTGCGCGTGGTGCGCGACATGCCCAAGCAGAACCTGGGCGCGATGCTCACCTACGTCGATCGCCCGTTCCTGGATCGCACGGCCGCCGTGATGGGCGTGGACCACAACTGGCGGCCGACGGCGCGCGTAAGCGTGGAAACACGCCTGATCGGCAGCCAGATCGACGAGTTCGGCCGCACCACCGACGACACCGGCGCGACGATGTGGGTCAACTACGAGATGGACCACGGTTGGCGCCAACAGTGGCTGGCGATGCATTTTGGCAACGACCTGGAGATCAACGACTTCGGCTACCTGCAGCGCGCCAGCACCAATTACCTCAACTGGGAGGTGAAGCGCCGCTTCACCGATCTGCCGAAGGAGTCGCGCTACTCCGCCAAGGACTGGCGTTTCCGCATCAGCGGTACGGACAACGATCACGGCGACCGCCTGCAGCGGCAGCTGCGCATCAGCCGCGAAGGCAACGTGCGCGACGGCAGCTACGAGTACGCGCAGATCAACATCAACAGCTCCGGCGTGGACGACCTGCTCACGCGCGGCAACGGCGTGGTGAACAAGCCGACGAACTTCAACACCTACTTCGAGTACGAGCGCCCGCGCAAGGGCGACTGGGGCTGGGAGATGGAATCGGAGGTGTTCAGCGGCGGCCTGGCCGGCAACGACAAGGTCGGTTACAACCTGCGCGTGCAGCCGACGTACTTCATCAGCGACGCCTTCAGCGTGTACCTGGGCGGCTTCTACGAACGCATTCCCAGCTGGCTGGTCTGGCAGGAAGACAACCTGATCGGCGAGTTCGACGAGAAGATGCTGCAGATCGACGCCGGCCTGGACTGGACGATCACCAACAAGCAGGAGCTGCGCGTGAAGCTGCAGGCGATCGGCCTGGACGCGGGGATCGAGCAGGCCTACCGGATCGCACCGAGCGGCGCGGCGATCGCGTCGGACGATGTCGTCGAGGATTTCAGCGTGCGCAACCTGGGCTTCCAGGTGCGCTATCGCTACGAACTGGCGCCGCTGTCGTACCTGTACGTCGTCTACGGGCGCGGCGGTTACCAGCAGGATCCCTTCACGGAAAGCGCGAGCGACCTGGTGCGCGACAGCTTCGATCTGCGCGACGACGAGCAGCTGCTGGTGAAGTTGAGTTATCGCTTCGAGTTGTGATGGGGCGGGGTGTGGATAGCCTCGCATCGCGCAGTGTCCTGCATTGCGCGTGCAACGCCGTCATCCCGGCGAAGGCCGGGACCCAGGTCCTCGAAGGTTCCGACGCGATGCCGTCATCCCCGCGAAGGCGGGGATCCAACTTGCCGAAACGAAAGCCTGTGTCGAGCATGATGCCGCGCAGGCCTGGATAGTGCCGCCGTTCGGCGGCCCAAGAGCCCCAGCCTTCTGTCATGACAGCATGAGCGCGAGCGTATCCGTCAGCGACCCGCCCACGCTCCGACCCATTCCCCGGGCGCAAGGATCTCGAACAACCCCTCGCGCCTTGTCCGCTTCGCCAGACGCAGCAGTTCGTCATCGCGCGACAGCAGCCAGCGCGCCGAGGCGGCGGCCGCCAGCTCAAGGAATTTCTGATCGTCCGCGTCGCGGCATCGCGGCAGGGGTCGCGTCACCTGCACGACGCCAAACACGCTCGCCATCGCCGAGTCGTAGGCCGCGAGCCGGGACGCACGCGCGGCTTCGTCCAGCCGCAGCGCCGGGTACGACAGCACGCGTTCCCATTCTTCGCGACACGCCGCGCTGCTCACCGCGACGACATCGCCGGCGGAAAGCGCATCGCGCAGTACCGACACCGCGGGATCGCCGAACACGAACAGGTCCAGGCAGACATTCGTGTCGAGCACGATGCGCGGCGGCGCATCGCCGTGCGCGGTGTTCACGTCACTGGGCCACTTCGCGGATGTCGGCCGTGCCGATGCGCCAGGCTCGCTGGTCCGCGCTCGCGCCATCCACGACCGCGCGGCGCAGCGTGTACGCGCCGACGAAGCGCTGCTGGCGACCGTCCGCATGCGTGGCGGTCAGCGCGACCGGCACTTCGATGTAGCGCGAACCGGCGGCGGCATCCACCTGCCCGGGCGGCATGATTTCCACCGATACGCCCGTCGTGTCGGCGAATCCCGCGGCGAACTGCTCCAGCGTCTGTTTGCTGGCGCGGCCGCCGTCGGACCACAGCGCATGGGCCTGCGCGAAGTCGCGGCGGTTGATCGCGGCGTAGTAGTCGCGAATGACCGCGACGGCGTCCTGCGGCGTCGGCTCGGCGGTTGCGGGATCGATCACGGGCGCAGTGGGATCCACCGGTGTTTCCGTGCCCGTGACGGTGCCGTCGGCGGGCAGGATCGGATTGCCTTCGGCATCGAGCGCGACTGCATCGGCCGGTTGCGGCGGGCCGATCTGACCGGGGCCCGGCTGGTCGGGCATGCCGGTCACGCTGCCGCGCGCACCGGCCGGGGCGGGCAGGGCTTCGGCGTCACCGCCGGAACGCCCGGCGGCGCCGGGCTTGTCGCCGCCGCACGCGGGCAGCGCGAGCACGAACAGGAGAACGGCGTGGCGCAGCGCGGGCATCGTCATTGATCCAGATGGACGACCACGCCGCCGTTCTCGATGGCGGTCGTGCCGATGCGGCGCGAGCCCAGCCGGTCCAGCAGGCTGTTGTCGAAGCGGTAGACGGGTTCCTCGCGCGCGTAACCGGCCAGCCAGGAGTTGAGCAGGGCGCGCGCGCTGCCGTTCATGGCGCCGCCGAGCGTGGGCACGTCGACCTGCTCGATGCGCGGATCCTGCAGGTGCAGGCCGCGCGTGGTCGGGTCGTAGCGCAGCGCGCTGGTCAGGGCGAAATGGCCGGCCGGCTTGCTGCTGTCGCTGCCCAGCGCACCCAGGCCCAGGTCGAAATCCACGCGCAGGCGGTTCTGATCCTGCGGGATCGTCAGGCGCGGGTTCATCAGCGTCAGCGAGACGAGGCCGCCGAGCTTGTCGTAATGCTTGGGGAAGTTGCGGTCGAGCGAGTGCTGCAACTGCATCGGCGTGAAACGCACTTCATCGCCGAGCATGGCGCCCAGTGTCGAACAGGCGGCGAGCAGCAGGGTGAAGGCGGCAACGAAGGCGATCTGGAGATAGCGGCGCGGGTACATCTCGGGCTCCACGGGTTTGCCGGGACGATACCCGCGCCGCATGAACAACACCACACGACCCCACACGCATCGATGCTATCGCCGTCCCGTCCACGCCGGGTGACGAGCCGACCGGCGGTCGTTCACGCGCGTTGCTGCATCGCCAGGCGCAGACCCAGTCCGATGAAGAGGGTGCCGGTGACGCGCTGCGTCCAACGCCCGCCGCCGGCCATGCGTCGGCTGAAGCGCCCGGCGGCGAAACTCAGGATCACGTCGTTGCAGAAACCCACCACCGCGAGCAACGCGCCGAGCAGCAGGAACTGCAGCCACACCCAGCCGCGCTCGGGGTGGACGAACTGCGGCAGGAAGGCCAGGAAGAACAGCGCCACCTTCGGATTGAGCACGCCGGTCACCACCGAACGCAGGTAGACACTGCGGCCGGAGACGCGCGGCTTCGCGCCTTCGGCTTCGGCCTGCGGGCCGGCGGTCTCGCCGTTGCGCCAGGCCTTGATGCCGAGCCAGATCAGGTAGGCGGCGCCGAGGTACTTCACGAATTCGAAGGCCACGGCCGAGGTCGCCAGCAGGGCCGACAGGCCCAGGCCCGCAGCAACCGCATGCAGCAGCGTCGCCGTTTCCAGTCCAAGGCCGGCCTGCAGTCCGCGCCGCGTCCCGCCGGCCAGGCTCTGCCCGACGATCCACGCCGTGCCCGGGCCGGGCAGGATCACCAGCACCACGGCGGCGGCCAGGTAGGTCAGCAGCGTTTGCAGGTCGAACAGGGCCATGGCGGGCGTGGACGGTGATCGGAGTACGACAGACTATGCGCGCGGCATCGCTTCACGCGACGCGCCTGCACGCGATGGAGCGTTCCATCGCGTTGGCGCCCTCACGGCGACGCGGCATCGGTCTTGGCCCGCACGTCGCGCGCCCGCACCGGCACGGGCGGCGGCGCGCGGCGGCCGGCGGCGTAACGGGCGTAATCGCGATAGAGCATCTGCACCGTCGGCGTGCCGTCCAGGTCGTGCGCCAGCTTGCCGCCGGCGCGCGGTTTGAGCACCGCGAACCAGCGGTGCGCGCCGATGATGTCCTGGTCGGTGAGCGGACGGCCCTTCGTGTCGGTGGCGATCACCGACAGCGTGACCGAGTGGTTGACGTTGCCGCCGATCGCATAGAGCCGGTTGCGCTTGGCGTCGGTCTTCACCACCAGGTCGCAATGCAGCGCGGTGGACGGACTGTTTCCGGAACGGATGTCGGCGATGGAGGCGAAGGAACTCTCGCCGCGCGCGGTGCACAGCAGGTCGCCCGCCTCCGGTGTTGCTTCCTTGAGATCGTAGGCGACGAACAGATGGCCGGGATCCTGCCCATCGCGCGCGCGTACCGCCGCGCGCACGTAATCGATGTGGCCGCCGCTGCGACGGAACTGGTCGGTCGTCAGTCCCGCTTCGCAGGCCAGCCACGATATGAACGCCGCCGACCACGGCATCGCCCAGCCCGCTTCGTGCCAGCCGTAGTTGACGATGCTCTGCACGCGCATCGCTTCCTCGTTGCCGGTGGCGGCCCAGTACCCGGCGATCGCGGCCTCGACCGCAAGGTCGTCCTCCATCAGGCCCAGTCGCGGCGCCTGGCGCAGCACGCGGTCGCCGATGGACGCGTTGCGTTGCGGAGAGATGATCTCGACCACGCCGGACGGCTGCGGTACGCGCGGCACGATCGCCGCCGGCTCCACCGCCATGTCCAGCACGGGCAGGCCGAAGTAGGCCCATTCGGCGGCGGCCAGGTCGATCATGCGCGTGCGGAAATCGCCGCCGGTGGTGATCGACGGACATGAGGTCATCGCGATGCGATAGCCCGCCGCGCGTACGGGCGTGAAGCCGTCGCCGCTGCGTCGGTACAGCGGTTCGAGAGTGTTGGGCCCGGTGCGCACCATCATCGGCGGCGCTTCGTCGGCATATGCGTAGATCACGCGCCGAGCGGGGTCGGGAAATCCCGCAGGGCGGGGGAAGGCCGGGATCGAGCGGGTGGCGCTCGCGGCGGTCTGCGTCCATGCCGGGGCGGCGGCGAACAGGCCCAGGCTCATGCCAAGGCCAACGACGAGCACGGTCTGCAGCACGCTTCGTGACGGTCGCATCGGCGCGTTCCCCGGGGGCGGAGCGCACAGAGTGGCCACAACCGCGTGAAGCCGGCATCGCGTTGTCCGCGGTGCCGGCGTCGAACGCGCTCAGTCCTCGTCGTGCCGCGGCTTGTAGGCCTCCACGAGCTTTTGCTGCACGTTGGCCGGAACGGGCTCGTAGTGGCTGAAATCCAGCGAATACCGGCCGCGTCCGGCGGTCACCGATTTGAGTTCGGCCGCGTAGCCTTCCAGCTCCGACAGCGGGACATGCGCCTTCACCACGATCTCGCTTCCGCGCACGCTGTCGGTACCGCTGATGCGCGCGCGCTTGCTGGCCAGCCCGCCGCTGACGTCGCCCATGTGCTGCTCCGGCGCGCTGACTTCCAGCTCGACGATCGGCTCCAGCACCTGCGGCCGCGCCTTGCCGATCGCATCGAGGAACGCCTTCTTGCCCGCCGCGACGAACGCCACTTCCTTGCTGTCCACCGGATGATGCTTGCCGTCGTAGACGACCACGCGCACGTCCTGGATCGGATAGCCGGCCACCGCGCCGCTGCGCAGCACCTGGCGCACGCCTTTCTCCACCGCCGGCATGAACTGGCCGGGGATGGTGCCACCCTTCACTTCGTCGACGAACTCGAAGCCGCCGCCGCGCGGCAGCGGTTCGATGCGCAGGAACACCTCGCCGAACTGGCCCGCGCCGCCGGTCTGCTTCTTGTGGCGATGATGGCCCTCGGCCTTGCCGCTGACGGTTTCGCGGTAGGCGATGCGCGGCGGGCGCGAGGTGACTTCCACGCCGTAGCGGTCCTTCAACCGTTCCAGGTTGATGCGCAGGTGCAGGTCGGACAGGCCGCGGATGACCGTTTCGTTCGTCTCGGCCTCGTGCTCGACGACGAAGCAGGGATCCTCTTCGCCGAGCTTGTGCAGCGCGGTGGCGAGCTTCTGCTCCTGGCCCTTGCTCGCCGCTTCCACGGCCAGTCCGAACATCGGCTTGGGAAAGTCCAGCGGCGCCAGGCGGATCTGGTCTTCGTCGTGGCTGTCGTGCAGCACGGCGTCGAAATGCAGCTCCTCCACCTTCGCCACGGCGGCGATGTCGCCGGGAATCGCCTGCTCGATCTCGATGTGATCCTTGCCGCGCAGCTTGAACAGATGGCCGACCTTGAACGGCTTCTTGCCGTCGTCCACGAACAGCTGCGTGTCCTTCTTCACCAGCCCCTGGTAGATGCGGAAGATGCCGAGCTTGCCGACGAAGGGGTCGTTGACCACCTTGAACACATCGGCCAGCACGTGCGCCTTCGCGTCCGGCACGGCTTCGATGCGTGCGCGCTCCGGGCCTTTCTCGAACGGCGGCGCGTTGGCCTCGGCCGGATTGGGGAACCAGCGTTCGGCCACGTCGAGCAGCTCCTTCACACCCGCGCCCGTGCGCGCCGAGCAGAACAGCACCGGGACGAGGTGGCCCTCGCGCAGGCATTGCTCGAAGGCGTCGTGCAGTTCCTCACCGGACAGGCCGTCTTCGCCGACGTCGAGGTAGTGCTCCATCACCGTTTCGTTGATCTCGACGATCTGGTCGATGATCTTCTGGTGCCAGTCGGCGACCGGACCGAAGTCGCTGTCGCCCTGCGGGTTGATCAGGCAGTCGACCACGCGTTTGCCGCCATCGGCGGGCAGGTTGAGCGGGAGGCATTCGGGGCCGAAGGTCTCGCGCAGATCGGCCAGGACGCCGTCCAGCGCGACGCCTTCGTGGTCGATCTTGTTGACGACGATGACGCGGCACAGATTGCGCCCCTTGGCGTACTCCATCATCCGGCGCGTGCCGTACTCCACGCCGCTGGCGGCGTCGACGACGATCGCCACCGTCTCCACCGCGCCCAGCGCCGACAATGCCGGCCCGCGGAAATCCGGGTAGCCGGGGGTGTCGATCAGGTTCACGTGGATGCCTGCATGGTCGATGCTGGCGATGGCGGCGTCGATGGAGTGGCCGCGCTGTTTCTCGATCGGGTCGAAGTCGGAGACGGTGCTGCCGCGTTCGATGGTGCCTGCCGTCTGGAGTGCGCCGCCGGCCTGCAGCAGGGCTTCGAAAAGCGTGGTTTTGCCGGCGCCGGGGTGGCCTGCCAGGGCCACGTTGCGGATGGATTGTGTGCTGTAGGACATGAGCGGACTTCTCCCTGAATTCCTTAGGGTGGGAAGGCCGTCATGGCTGTCCGCGCTTCGCGCCGAAGCGGTGGCGCTCGGCGGGCGGTCATGGCGGGTGCCGGCGGGGGCCGGGAGCGAAAGCCTCGCGCAAGGGGCTGGGGTGGTCAAGCGCGCAAGGGCGCGAAGTGCGGATCGCTGCGGTTTTTTCCTTCGGCATGTGAAGACGCGCGTGAAGGCGGGGCCGGGCGAACCTCGCACGAATCGCCATGCGCGCCTAACGGACGCCGCGCTAGGCTGGCCGTCCTTCACCCCACGATGGAGAGCGTCATGGCGTTCAAGCGCATTGCCGATGCGGTCTGGCACGGCGACTTGCAAGGCGGAAAGGGCAGCATGAGCACGCCGCAGAGCGGGCTGTTCGCGGACCAGAACTACTCCTTCAAGACCCGATTCGGCGATGAGAACGGCACCAATCCCGAGGAACTGCTGGCCGCCGCGCACGCCGGGTGCTTCTCGATGGCGCTGTCGGCGGTGATGACCAAGGCCGGCGTCACGCCGGACACCATCCAGACCCGTGCCGAAGTGACGATGGAGCCGGGTGCGGACCCCGGGCCGACGGTCACCGGCGTCAACCTGGTCGTCTCCGCCAAGGCGCCCATCGACGAGGCGCAGTTCAAGCAGTTCATCGACGCGGCCAAGGCCGGTTGCGTGATCTCGCGCGCGCTGTCGGTGCCGGTGACGGTGCAGGCCACGCTGGGCTGACCGGAACGGATGGCAGCCGGGCGGGGGATCGGCCGCGCCGTGCTGGTGCATGGCGCGGGCGGTGGCGGTTGGGAATGGAACGTGTGGCGGGGCGTGTTCGCCGCCCGCGGCCTGCGCGCGGACGCGCCGGACCTGCAACCGGCGGCAGAGGGCCTGGAGGCCACCGGCTTCGACGACTACGCCGCCCAGGTCCGCGTCGCGCTGGAGGCCATGCCGCGCCCGCGCGCGCTGGTGGGCGCCAGCCTCGGCGGCCTTCTGGCCATGGCCTGCGCCGACGCGGCCGATGCGCTGGTGCTGGTGAATCCCCTGCCACCGGCGCCGTGGGCCGACGATCTCCCTGCGCGCGATTGGCCCGACCGCGTGCCCTGGGGCCGCGACGCCCGCTTGGCATCGACCCGCCGCGCGCTGCCCGATTCCGACGACGCGACGGCGTTGTTCGCCTTCCGCCGCTGGCGCGACGAATCCGGCGCCGTGCTGCGGCAGGCCCACGGCGGTCTGGTCATGGACGCGCCGCTCTGCCGCACGCTGTGCATCGCGTCGGTGCAGGACGAGGATGTCCCGCCCGACGTCACCGCCGAGCTGGCCCGTGCCTGGGGCGCGGACCTCCTGCGCGTGGCATCGCCCGGGCATGTCGGGCCGTTGCTCGGGCGTGACGCCGCAAGCGTCGCGGCGCAGGTGGCCGCCTGGCTCGCGGCGCCGTGAACCCCGCGCGCGGCGCGCGAATCTGAACGCCAGGATTCAGCGTGCATTGCCCGCGCCGGCCGGACGATGCGCGCATGCCATCCCGGCCCCGGAGCCACCCCATGAACCGCCTGATCGCCATCCCCGTCGCGCTGGCCGCCGCCATCGCATGCGGTTCGGCGTACGCCCAGTCCTACCCGCGCTACGGCTCCACCAGCAGCAGCGACTACGCGCGTGTGGTCCGCGTCGATCCGGTGTTCGATTCCTACTCCAGCGCCGCTCCCGCGCCGCCGCAACGCTGCTACGAACGCCCGACCTATGTCGGCAGCGATCCGTACCGCGAAGACGGCTACTACGATCCCTACGGCGGCTACCGTCGCCCCACCGGCGGCAGCGAGACCGGCCGCACCGTCTCCACGATCGTCGGCACCATCGTTGGCGCAGCGGTCGGAAGCCAGGTCGGCGGCGGAAGTGCGCGCTATGCGACCTCGGCGATCGGCTCGATGGTGGGCGGCATGGCCGGCCGCCAGATCTACGACGAGAGCCAGCGTCAACGCACCGGCATGGTGCGCGTGTGCGATCCGGTGTACGAGGGCGACGGCTACTACTCGCGCGAAGACGGCACGCGCGACGTGCGCGCCTATGACGTCACGTACGAATACGCAGGCCGCACCTACACCACGCGCACGAACTACGACCCGGGCGACCGGATCCGTGTGCGGGTGGACGTCACGCCGGAGTAAGCGGGCTCACGCCCAGTCGATCGTCCCGCGCACCACGTTGCAGACCTGCCCGCCGGACCACACCTCGCCGTCCTCGTCCACGCGCAGTTGCAGACGCGCATCGAAGCCCACCTCGCGGCCCTGGCTCACGGTGTAGCGCCCGTCACGCCCGGGCAGGGCGTCGTTGTGCTTGAGCCACGCGGCGAGCGTGGCGTTAGCCGCGCCCGAAGCCGCGTCCTCGAACCGCGCCGGCGCGCCGACGAAGGCGCGCACGACCAGGTCGTAGCCGTTGCCCGCATCCGCGCGCGCGAACGCGCACAGGCCCATCGTCTCGGTGGAATCGGCCAGCTGCGCAATGGCGTCCCAGTCCGGCGTCGCGCCGCGCAGCGCGGCTTCGCTTGCGACTTCGGCCAGCCACCAGCGTCGTCCGCCGTCCATCAGCGCCGACGGCAAGGCGCCCGGGGCCAGCCCGGCGAGCGCCGCGGCCAGACGGGCATCGCCGGCCTCGGCTATCTCCACCACCCGCGCGCGCGGCGTGCGTACCGAGATCGTGCGCGCCGAACCCTCGCCTTCGACCGCCAATGGCAGCAGGCCGACCGCACCTTCCTGCACCACGTGGCCTTCCACGGCCTGGGCCAGTCCGGCCTCGAGCACCACGTGGGCGGTGCCCACGCTCGGATGCCCGGCGAAAGGCACCTCGCGGCGCGGGCTGAACATGCGCACGCGGTAGGCCGCGCCGGGCTGCGTGGGCGGGAAAACGAACGTGGTTTCAGGCAGTCGCGTCCAGCGGGCGATGGCCTGCATGCGGGCGTCGTCCAGGCCGTTGGCGTCCAGCACGACGGCCAGCGGGTTGCCGGCGCCGGGCCGGTCGGCGAACACGTCGAGTTGCAGATAGCGGCGAAGCGTCATTCGGCGGGGGTCCGAGCGGATTATTCGACTAAACTTGCGGAGTTTACGGCCGCGTTACTCGCCAGTGCCGGCGAGGGGCGCCATTCTAGGTCCTGCGCGCGCCGCGCGTGGGCATGGTTTCGGCCGTAACGACTGAACCATTCTTCATCTCCAACCAACCCATCATCATCACGAGGACATTTGCGGTGGCGGAAGCGAATCGCTGGGTAGTACTCAAGTTCGGCGGCACATCGGTGTCTCGCCGGAACCGCTGGGACACCATCGGACGCCTCGCCGGAAAACGCATGTCCGAGGAAGGCGTGCGCGTGCTGGTGGTGGTGTCCGCACTGTCGGGTGTCACCAACGAGTTGCAGGCCATCGCCAATGGCGACGGCCTCCAGTCGCGCATCGAGGCGCTGGTCGAGCGCCACCGCGCGTTCTGTGCCGAACTCGATCTGGACCCGGATGCCGTGCTTGGCGAGCGCCTGGCCGCGTTGCAGTCGCTGGCGACGGACGCGCGCGCAGCGACGTGTCCGCTCGACTGGCAGGCCGAAGTGCTGGCCCAGGGCGAGCTGCTCTCGTCCACGCTCGGCGCCGCCTACTTGCGCACGCAGGGTCACGACATGGGCTGGTGCGATGCGCGCAACTGGCTCGACGCGGTGTCGCTGCCCAACGCCAGCGCATGGGCGCAGCGATTGTCGGTGAACTGCCGCCTGGACGGCGACGGTTTCGGCGAGCGTTTCTCCACGCAAGCCTCGCCGATGCTGATCACGCAGGGCTTCATCTCGCGCCACGGCGACGGCGGCACGGCGATCCTGGGGCGTGGCGGTTCGGACACCTCGGCGGCGTACTTCGGTGCATTGCTGAAGGCGCAGCGCGTGGAGATCTGGACCGATGTCCCGGGCATGTTCAGCGCCAACCCGCGCGACGTGCCCGAGGCGCGCCTGCTCACACGCCTGCATTACGCCGAGGCGCAGGAAATCGCCACGACCGGCGCGAAGGTGCTGCATCCGCGCTCGATCGCGCCGTGCCGCGACGCGGGCGTGCCGATGGCCATCCTCGACACCGAACGCCCGGACCTGCCCGGCACGCGCATCGACGCGACCGCGGCCACCGTGCCCGGCGTCAAGGCCATCAGCCGCCGCAACGGCATCGTGCTGGTGTCGATGGAAAGCATCGGCATGTGGCAGCAGGTGGGCTTCCTGGCCGACGTGTTCGAACGCTTCAAGCGCCACGGCCTGTCGATCGACCTGATCGGTTCGTCGGAAACCAACGTCACCGTCTCGCTCGACCCGAGCGAGAACCTGGTGACCACGAACGTGCTGGAAGCGCTCAGCGCGGACCTCGCCGAGATCTGCCGGGTCAAGGTGATCGCGCCGTGCGCGGCCATCACGCTGGTCGGCCGCGGCATGCGTTCGCTGCTGCATCGCCTGAGCGACATCTGGGCGACGTTCGGCCGCGAGCGCGTGCACCTGATCTCGCAGTCGTCCAACGACCTCAACCTCACGTTCGTCATCGACGAGACCGACGCCGAAGGCCTGCTGCCGCACCTGCACGCCGAGCTGATCCGCTCGCGCGCGATGCCGGTGCGCGATGCGACGGTGTTCGGCCCGAGCTGGCGCGAGATCGCCTTCGGTGCGCCGCAGCGTGCGCCGGCATGGTGGCGTGGGCGTCGTGATGCGTTGCTGTCGCTCGCGCAGCAGGGCACGCCGCGCTATGTCTACGACCTGGCCACCGTGCGCGAGCGCGCGCGTTCGCTCAGTGTCACCAGCGCGGTCGATCGCTGCTTCTACGCGATCAAGGCCAATCCGCATCCGGAAATCCTGCGCACGCTGGTCGGCGAAGGCTTCGGGCTGGAGTGCGTGTCGCAGGGCGAGTTCGAACACGTCTTCGCCACGCTGCCGCACATCACGCCCAGCCGCGTGCTGTTCACTCCGAGCTTCGCGCCGCGCCGAGAGTACGAAGCAGCGTTCGCGCGCGGGATCATCGTCACGCTCGACAACATCGAGGCCCTGCAGCGCTGGCCGGAGGTGTTCCGCAACCGCACGATCTGGCTGCGCATCGACCTGGGCCACGGCGACGGTCACCACGAGAAGGTGAAGACCGGCGGCGTGGCGGCCAAGTTCGGCTTGCCGATGACGCGCTTCGACGCGTTCGTCGAGGAAGCGCGCAAGCTCGGTGTGCGCATCAGCGGCCTGCACGCGCACCTGGGCAGCGGCATCGAAGATCCGCAGCACTGGCGCGGCGTGTATGCACACCTCGCGGGCCTGGCCGACGGCATCGGCACGATCGAGACGATCGACATCGGTGGCGGCCTGCCGATCCCGTACACGCCGGAAGCGCCGCAGTTCGATCTGCCGCTGTGGCGTGCGGGGCTGGAGGAGATCAAGGCCGCCTATCCGCGCTACGGGCTGGTGATCGAGCCGGGCCGTTACCTCGTCGCCGAAAGCGGCGCGCTGCTGCTGTCGGTGACGCAGGTCGTGGAGAAGGACGGCGTGCGCCGCATCGGCTGCGATGCGGGCATGAACGCGCTGATGCGACCGGCGATGTACGAGGCCTACCACGGCATCTTCAACCTGTCCCGCGACGGCGATTCGGCCGTGTTCGACGTGGTCGGTCCGATCTGCGAGAGCAGCGACGTGATCGGTCGCGGCCGCGCGCTGCCCGCCGACACCTTCGAAGGCGACGTGATGCTGGTCGCCGACGCCGGCGCCTACGGCATGGCGATGGCCAACACCTACAACCTGCGGGCCCTGCCGGCAGAGGACGTCATTGAATGAGTGAGTGGAAATTCAACCGCGACGCTATCCGCGCGTTCCGTTTCGTGCGCTGCGATTTCGACGCCGCCACGGGCATCGCGCAACTGGTGTACGCCTTCGACGACGGCCCGGAGATGATCGAGACGATCACCGTGCCGGGCGCGCCGTTCAAGCTGGACGACGCACGCGCACAGGCCGCCGAACGCGCCCTGCGCCTGCTGCACTTGATCGCCGGCGTGAGCTACTACAAGGCGGCGGTGCCGACGGAAATCCGCATCGATTCTTACGCGATCGACGCCGACACCGCAGCGTTGATCGAACTGATCTACGTCAACGGGCTGGGTGAGTTCGCCTACCGCAACGGCCTGAACCTGCACGGGAAGATCAAGTTCCCGGTGACGCAGGAACAGGGCACGAAGGCGCCGACGCTGGGCCTGTCGCACCACGCGCTGGTTGCCATCGGCGGCGGCAAGGATTCGCTGGTGAGCATCGAAGCGCTGCGCGCGCTGGGCGTCGAACAGACCGTGACGTGGATCGGCGGCTCGCAGCTGATCCGCGCCTGCGCCGAACGCACCGGCCTGCCGACGCTCAATCTCGGCCGCGCGCTCGCGCCGCAGTTGTTCGACTACAACCGCGAAGGCGCGTGGAACGGCCACATCCCGGTCACCGTGCTCAACTCAGCGATCATGGTCTTCGCGGCCGTGCTGCTGGGCGTGGACCAGGTGGTGTTCTCCAACGAGCGTTCGGCCAGCTACGGCAGCCTCATCGAAGGCACGGGCGAGGTGAACCACCAGTGGTCCAAGGGCTGGGCCTGCGAACAGGCGTTCGGCGAGTATGTGCAGCGCGAGGTCGCGGCGGACCTTCATTACTACTCGCTGCTGCGTCCGCTCAGCGAGTTGGCCGTAGCGCGGCAGTTCGCGAAGACCGATCGCTACGACGCGCATTTCAGCAGCTGCAACCGCAACTTCCACATCCTCGGCGAACGCCCGGCCAGCCGCTGGTGCGGCGTGTGCCCGAAGTGCCACTTCGTGTTCCTGGCGCTGGCGCCGTTCATGCCCAAGCCGCGTCTGATGGGCATCTTCGGACGCAACCTGCTGGACGATACGGCGCAGATCGACGGTTTCGATGCGCTGCTGGAGTACCAGAACCACAAGCCGTTCGAATGCGTGGGCGAAGGCCGCGAGTCGCGCGCCGCGATGGCCGCGCTGGCCGAGCGTCCGGAGTGGCGTGAGGACGCGCTGGTCGACCGTTTCGCGCGCGAGATCCGGCCGCAGCTCGACGCGGCCGAGCTGCGCATCGAGCCGCTGCTCGTGATCGACGACGAGCAGCGCATGCCGCCCGCATTGTGGGAGCGCCTGCGTGCGCAGTTCGCCGCCTGATCATTCGCTGACCCGCATCGCGCAGCTCGATGGCCGCAAGATCGCGCTGTGGGGCTGGGGTCGCGAAGGTCGCGCGGCGTACCGCGCGATCCGCGCGCGCCTGCCGGCATTGCCGCTGACGCTGTTCTGCTCGGCGCAGGAAGCGGAGGAAGTCGCCGCGCTGGGCGACGCGAACCTCGTCGCCGATACCGACGTCAGCGCCGCGCGGCTGTCGGCGTTCGACGTGGTGGTGAAGTCGCCCGGCATCAGCCCGTATCGGCCCGAAGCGGTGGAAGCCACCGCATCGGGCACGCGCTTCATCGGCGGCACCGCACTGTGGTTCGCCGAACACGCGGGCGACGACAACGTCGTCGCGAACGCCATCTGTGTGACGGGCACCAAGGGTAAGAGCACGACGACGGCGCTGCTGGCGCACTTGCTGCGTGCCGGCGGACATGTCACCGCGCTGGCCGGAAACATCGGTCTGCCGCTGCTGGAAGTGCTGCAGCCGCAGGTCACGCCGGAGTTCTGGGCGATCGAACTGTCGAGCTACCAGACCGGTGACGTCGCAGCGAGCGGCGCGCGCCCACAGGTCGCCGTTGCGCTCAATATTTTTCCCGAACATCTGGACTGGCACGGTTCGCACGAGCGCTACATCGAAGACAAACTTCGCCTGCTGACGCAAGCGCGGCCGCGCATCGCGGTGCTCAACGCCAACGATGCGAGGCTGGTCGGCATGGCCGCCTCGCTTCGCGGCGTGGAGGTGCGCTGGTTCGGCAATGACGAAGGTTGGCATCTGCGCGGCGACGATCTGTATCGCGGCAATACTTTCGTGATGGACACGCGCGCGCTGCCACTGCCGGGCCGCCACAATCGCGGCAACCTATGCGCGGTGCTGAGTTCGATCGAGGCGTTGGGCCTGGACGCGACTGCGCTCGTACCGCACGCGGCAAGTTTCCGGCCGCTGCCGAACCGGCTGCAGACCGTCGGTACGCGCGATGGCATCACCTACGTCAACGACTCCATCAGCACCACGCCGCACGCGAGCCTCGCGGCGCTGGACTGCTTCGGCGAGCGCCGCGTGGCGATTCTCGTCGGCGGGCACGATCGCGGCCTCCCCTGGGAGGATTTCGCCGAGGCGATGCGCACGCACGCGCCGGTGGCCATCATCACGATGGGCCAGAACGGACCGCGCATCCATGCGCTGCTCGAACCGGTCGCGGCGCAAGCGGGTTTCGTGCTCGGCGCAGCGGGTGATCTGAGCGATGCGATGGCGCAGGCGAAAGCGGCTCTCGGCGACGAAGGCGTGGTCCTGCTGTCGCCAGGCGCGCCAAGTTTCGGTGCGTACAAGGACTACGTCGCGCGCGGCCGGCATTTCGCCGAACTGGCGGGCTTCGATCCGGACGCGATCAGCGCCATTCCGGGGCTCGGCATCGCCTGAGCGGTCCGCGTCGATCGCCGATAGCAGTGACCCCAACTCTATAAGTCGTCAGAAGCCCCCTGCCGACGCTTCTGGTGTCCGGGAAAGTCCTGGGCGCTAGCCGCGTTTGGCTATTAATAAGCCTTAACGTGCTGCGCAACGCGGCAGGCGGAGCTGTGGCCGGGCTCATTCAGGCGATACAGCGTCGTCCGGGGCATATGGCGCCTGCTTCTCGGACTGTTGCCTTGCCCATTCGGCTTGCACTTCTTCTTATCGGAGGATTTTGACGCGACTTTTGCTTATCAGAATCATCTGATGCCAACCAGAAGATGCGAGGAATAGCCTGTATCCCGTCGTTGGACGGTGGCGCGAAGATCTCCGCTGGTTCCATTGCGACGGTCCATATCCCTGTCCCAATCAAGCCTTAGGATTCACAGAAATGAACAAGAACCTCCTCTCCGCCGCCATGGTCGCCGCACTCGGCTTTTCCGTCGTGGGTACGGCCGCCGCCGCCGACGGCAAGATCACCTTCAAGGGCGACATCACCGACGTGACCTGCACCGTGACCGCCGGTACCGGCATCACGGGCAGCAACGGCAACTTCGCCGTCGCCATGGGCTCGGTCAACAAGTCGGCGCTCGCCTCGGTCGGCGCACGCGCCGCCGATACGCCGTTCAGCCTGGTCATCGGCGGTTCGGGTCAGACCGGCTGCACCGACGGCAAGGTCGTCAAGCTGCGCTTCGAGCCGGCGCAGAGCCCGGTCGACATGACCACCGGTCGCCTGACCAACGCCGCCGGCACCGCCCCCGTCGTGCAGGTCGGCCTGCTGAACAAGAACAAGG
The DNA here is from genome assembly GCF_016735495.2 of Lysobacter sp. MMG2. Classification (GTDB taxonomy): domain Bacteria; phylum Pseudomonadota; class Gammaproteobacteria; order Xanthomonadales; family Xanthomonadaceae; genus Lysobacter_J. The sequence continues at coordinate 485,235 of NZ_JAERQY020000002.1, read as the reverse complement.
CCGACATCAACCTGGCCGACCCGACCGATGCCGCCAACATCGGCGAGACCATCAGCGCCAACACCGCCACGATGAACTACTGGGCGCAGATGTACGCCCCGGCCACGGGCGTTGGCTCGGGCACGGTCGACACCTTCGTGATGTATTCGTTGCAGTACAACTGATCAGCGTGTTCGGACGCAGGCCGGAATCTCCGGCCTGCGGTTCGACCGAGCCGACCCAGTTCCATCAACGGGCAGTAGCCATGAACCTCTCCAAGACCCTGTGCGCCGTGGTGCTTTCGATGGCCGGCATCGTGTCATCCGCACATGCCGCCATCCAGATCGTCGGCACGCGCGTGGTGTATCCGGCCACCGAACGGGAAGTCACGGTGCGCGTCATGAACGTCGGCACCGACCCCCGACTGATCCAGGCATGGGTCGACAGCGGCGACGATCACGAAACCGCGGAGACCAGCAAAGCTCCGTTTACGATCAACCCTCCTCTTTCGCGCATCGATGCGGGCAAGGGCCAATCGTTCCGCCTGATGTTCACCGGCGCTGCGCTTCCGCAGGATCGCGAATCCGTCTTCTGGCTCAACGTGGTCGAAGTTCCGACGAAGCCCCAAGAGAAAGAAAGTGGGCAGAACTTCCTGCAGTTCGCGATTCGCACGCGCATCAAGATCTTCTATCGGCCCAGCACGCTGGTAGGCAATCCCGCAGGCTCGGTGTCCCAGCTGACATGGAAGCTGGCTCGTAAGGACGGCAAGCTCGCGGTGACCTGCACGAACGGCACTGCCTACAACGTATCCATGGGCGACATCCACCTCAAGGGCGCCGCGCAACGCAGCAGCGTCGAAGGCGGCGGTATGTGCCCGGCCAAGGGAAGCGAGACGTTCCTGGTTGACGGTGCGGACAGCGGAACCGTGGTCTACACCACGATCGACGACTACGGCACGACGGCCGAGCGCGAATCGCCCTATACGCGCTGACCGCGCGGTAATCGCTGCCAAGGCGCCTGCTGACGCGCCTTCGACAGCTCCCAGAAATTCCTCCCATCGCGACGCATTGCGCGTCGCGTGGGGACTCTTGCGCCCGACGAGGCGCAGCTCCCGATCGGAACCCTGAAGTTCATGTCACGCAACAAGACGCAGCCCGCATTCAACCTTCGCCCAATCGCGCTCAGCATCGCGATGGTCCTGGGAGCGATGCCGACCTTCGCGATCGCCGCGCCCGATCCGAACCCTTCGCCGGATCCGTCTCCCAGACCTGCACCGCAGGTCGAGTTCAACGTGATCGCACTGGGCGCCGTTGGCGCACAGTACGACCTGTCGCGGTTCGAGCGCGGCAACACAATGCTCCCGGGCGAGCAGCGCGTGGACCTGCGTGTGAACCAGGTGCCGTTCGCGCGCCAGAACATCACGTTCCGCGCGAACGACGAGGGGAACGTCGCGCCGTGCTTCACGCGCGAGCTGCTGACGATGATGGGCGTGGATACCGGCAAGCTTGAGGCGGCCGGTGCCAACCTCAATTCCGATTGCCTCGACATCAGTGCGTTGATTCCCGATGCGACCTGGACGACCGATGCCAACGAGCTGCGCATGGACGTGTCCATTCCGCAGATCGCGATGCATCGCGATGCGGCCGGCTACGTGGACCCTAAGCTCTGGGACCGAGGCATCAACGCTTTCACGCTGGGCTACAGCGCGAACGCATCGCAGTCGCGCACGGAAGACGGGGCCACCTACACGGGCGGCTATGTCGGCCTCAATGCCGGCCTGAACGTGGGTGGTTGGCGTATCCGCAACCAGTCCGGTTACCGCTGGAACGACAGCGGCGACCGCGAGTTCCAGAACATCCGCACCTACGCCGAGCACGACATCGACCGCTTGACCGCCACGCTGACGGTCGGCGACACGTTCACCTCGGGCGTGATCTTCGACACGACCGCGTTCCGCGGCCTCAGCCTGGCCACCGACGATCGCATGCGCCCGGATTCGGTCAATGGCTATGCGCCCATCGTGCGCGGTACGGCGGACACCAACGCCATCGTCGAGATCCGCCAGTCCGGCTACGTCGTCTACCAGACGACCGTGGCCCCGGGCGCCTTCGAGATCACCGACCTGGGCGCCACCGGCTTCGGCGGCGATCTCGAGGTCACCGTGATCGAGGCCGATGGCCGCAAGCACGCCTTCACGGTGCCGTTCGCCGCGATGCCGCAGCTGTTGCGTCCGGGCGTGTCGCGCTTTGCCGTCACCGCCGGCCAGCTGCGCCAGTCCAATCTTTCCGACACGCCGCGTTTCGCCGAGGGCACGTACCAGCGTGGCATCAACAACTGGCTGACCGGCTACACCGGCGCCCAGGTGGCCGGGGACAATCTGTACCGCAGCCTCGCGGTGGGTGGTGCCTTCAACACGCCCGTCGGCGCCGTCGCGCTGGATGTCACCGGTTCGCGCACGCAGTTCGGTGCGCAGGGCGGTGACCTCAGCGGCTACAGCGCGCGTGTCACCTACAGCAAAAACGTTCCGTCCACCTCGACCACGTTCGCGCTGGCGGCCTATCGCTATTCCAGCAGCGGGTTCCTTTCGCTGAACGATGCCGTCGTGGCCAATGACGACCTGCTCACCGATCGGCGCGAGCGCATCTACGAAGGCGAGGGCACCGCGCGCAGTCGCCTGCAGCTGACCGTCAACCAGCATCTGGGCGCCAATGCCGGCGACCTGTACGTGGTCGGCTCGCGCAACGACTACTGGAATGAACTTCCGGTCGACAACACCTACCAGATCGGCTGGAACAAGCGCTTCCGCAACGTGTCGCTGGGCGTGAACGCCAGCCGCAGTCGCGTCGCCAACGGGCAGACCGACGATCGCTATTTCGTCAACTTCATCATGCCCCTCGGCAGCCCGAGCGAGCGCAGGATGCCGCCGACGCTCAGCCTCAATGCAACGCACGGCGGCGATGGCAATCGCATGCGTGCCGGTGTCTCCGGTGTCGCGGGCGAGAATCGCCAGGTCAGTTATGGCGTCAGCGGCGATTTCGGCGACAACAACGACGACAGCATCGGCACTAACGTCAACTGGCAGCTGCCGTACGCCACGGTTGGCGGTGCCTACACCTACGGCAAGGACTCCCAGTCCGCCTCCGTGTCGGCGCAAGGCGCGCTGCTGGTCCATCGCGGCGGGATCACGCTGGCATCACAGTTGGGCGAGACCATCGGCCTCGTCAATGCTCCCGGCGCAAAGGGTGCGCGTCTGTCGGGTGGCGTCAACAAGGTCGACGGCCGCGGTTACGGCGTTGTCAGCAACATGCGGCCGTACCGCCTCAACGATCTGGTGATCGATCCGAAGGGAGTTTCCGCCGACGTCGAGTTCCCGGAAACCAGCATCAAGGTCGTCCCGCGCGCCGGCGCCGTGGTGCCCGTCACGTTCGAAACCAAGACGGGCGCCGCGTATCTGCTGCACGCACTGCGCGACGACGGCAGCCCGCTGCCGTTCGGTGCGGAAGTGACGGACGACGCGGGTGACGTCGTGGGCTACGTGGGCCAGTCGAGCCAGGCGTTCGTGCGGTTGCCCGACGGCACCGGCAAGGCGTTGAGCGTGCAGCTGGATGCCAGTGGCCGGAAGTGCTCGCTGGAATGGACGCCTGACGGCGGCGCGAAGGCGGGCGAGATTCGTCATGGAGAAGGCAAATGCCGTGCTCTGTGATGGCAACTGCACGGCGCGCACTTCAGGCGCGTGAGATAAACAGGATTCCGGTGCTCAAATGAGAATGTCTTCCTTCAGCTCCGTAGTGACCCGATGCGCGCGCATCGCGCCGTTGCTGGCGATCGGTTGCTTGTTCGCGTCGATGCCGGTGGGCACCGCGGCCGCCGGTACGGCCAATTGCGCGCCGCCTGCTGTCTCTTCGATTACAGCCGACGCGGGCGGTGGATCCTATGTCATCGGCCGCAATGCCGTGCCCGGCCCTGTACTCACGCCGTGGAGCGCATTCACCGCCGGCCCGGATAACCTGTTCGTTTGCACGATCACCATGGCTCCGAGCGGTGACTACTTCGGTTCGATGCGCCAGGCCGGCACTGGCCTCACTCCCGCCGATATGGGCGGTACGAACACGATAGTGATCGATGGGACGTCATACATTGTCTACAAGACCAATGTGGACGGCATTGGAATGGTCATGAAGGCGTACGGGGCATACGGGTCGGGCAACTCGACAACCTGGTTCCCGGGAGTGACTGGAGTTCCGCAGGCTTGGAGGCGCTTCACTGCCTGGACTGGCGGTGGAGTTACAAATTTGCCGGACCAGACCGCCTCCGGGGCGATTGCGTTCGCGTTCGTGAGGACAGGACCGATATCCGGCGGAACCGTGAATTACGGTGGCGCTCCGGTAGCGGAGTTCGCTGCAGCTGTGACGACAGGTGCCGTGAACAATGGTGCAAATGGTGGTCCCCAGTCCGCCATCGTGCCGATCACGCTCATCAATGGCCCGACGTTCGTCTCGGCCTCCTGCGTTACGCCCGACGTCCTGGTCGATCTGGGCCGGCATTCGAAGAGCAGCTTCACCGGCACGGATTACACGACCCCGTCGGTCGATTTCAACATCAAGTTGAACAGCTGCCCGGCCGGGATGAACAGCGTCAGGTATCGCATCGATCCGGCAACGACGGTGCAGCTTCCCGCGCAGTCGGTGGTGGCGCTGGATGGCACGTCCACCGCCACGGGCGTCGGCGTGCAGTTGCTCAACGGAGCCGGTGGCGTGCATCCGCTGGGCGTAGGCACCGATCAGGTGTTCGCTCCGTACAACAAGACGACAGGCGGCGACTACACCATCCCGCTCAAGGCGAACTACTACCAGACCAGCCCCACCGTGACGCCGGGGCAGGCCAACACGACGATGACGTTCACCATGACGTACCTGTAGCCGGACGTACGCGCACGCATCGGCAGCATCGGACGGCAGGGACTATCCCTGCCGTTTGTCGTTCGAGAAAGGTGTACTCGAAAGCAGTTCGCCGGGTCACGCGACGAGCGTGCGGGTCCTGCCGTATCCGCCGACATTACCGGCAGACCGTCTTCGTCGAATTGGTCGTACAGCGCGTACCGCCGCCGGCGCGCGCGCCGTCAGTGATCGCGACTGACCGCGTAACGCGCCAGCCCGCGCAGCGCGAGCGTGTAGTCGTTCTCGTCGAGTCCATCAAGCGCGCGCTCGGCAGCGTGTGCATATTCCTGCGCGCGGCGGCGGCTGTAATCGAGACCGCCGGTGGCATGGATCGCGGCGAGCACGTCGGGCATCGCGCCGGTGTCGCCGTGTTCGACCGCGCTGCGCAGGCGCGCGCGCGTGGCGTCGTCGCTGTGCACGATGGCGTGGATCAGCGGCAGCGTGGCCTTGCCTTCGGCCAGGTCGTCGCCGAGGTTCTTGCCCAGCGTGGCGGCATCGGAGGCGTAGTCGAGCACGTCGTCGGCGATCTGGAAGGCATAGCCCAGATTCATGCCGTAGTCGTGCAGCGCATCGCAGGTGGCCTCGTCCGCATCGGCCAGCAGCGCGCCCAGGCGCGTGGCGGCGGCGAACAGCACGGCGGTCTTGCGCTCGATCACGCGCAGGTACGCGGCTTCGTCGGTGTCCGGATTGCGCACGTGCAGCAGCTGCAGCACTTCGCCTTCGGCGATGCGGTTGGTGGTGTCGGCGAGGATCTGCATCACCGCCATGCGCTCCAGCTCGACCATCAGCTGGAAGCTGCGCGAGTACAGGAAATCACCGACCAGCACGCTGGCCGCATTGCCCCAGACCGCATTGGCGGTCTTGCGGCCGCGGCGCAGGTCGGACTCGTCGACCACGTCGTCGTGCAGCAGCGTGGCCGTGTGGATGAACTCCACCACCGCCGCGAGCTGGTGCGCGTCCTCGCCGATGCCGTGCCGTCCGCCGCGTCCGCCGAGCGCGCCGTTGGCGAGCAGCAGGAGCATCGGACGCAGCCGCTTGCCGCCCGCGCCGACGATGTACTCGGCGACCTGGTTGATCAGCACCACGTCCGAAGCGAGCCGGCGCCGGATCAGGGCATCCACCGCAGCCATGTCCTGACGTGCCAGGGCCTGGATGGTGGCCAGGTCGGGGATGGTCAGGGTCGTCGGGCTGGGAAGCATGGGCACGTCGCGTGTAAGGAGTTTCGGATTATACGGGGCGGTTCCATCGCAGGGATTTTTCGGAGAGTTCCGATATACGCCTCCCGCGGCTCGCACCAACCTGTGGTTTCGATGCCCGCATCGCTCCATCCCGCTTCCGGAACTCGCCCTCTCATGACCTCACTTCAAGACGACGCCAACCCCGTCCCCGCGTCTCCGGTCGCCGTGCCGCACTGGCCGGGTCAGCGCCACGTCGACGTGATCGAGCGCAGCCTGCGCCAGCTCGGTCCCGCCCGACGGGACGGCGTGCTCGATGCGCTGGCCCATGCCCTGGACCGGCACCTCATCGCGACCGGCGCGCCGCGAATCGGCGGCCGTGGCGCCGGACTCGACGCGGAGCTGGATGAGGTCCTGCGCTGCCTCGGTCCGCTGTCGCTGCGCGCGGTCGGCGACGCGGGAACTGCCGCCTGATGGCAAGCCGCGCCGCCACGCGGGTCCCAGCGGCCAGGGCGCTCGGCCCGGAGGCGCTCGCCGTGCCCGCGGGCGCGCGGGAGGACCCGGCGGCATTCGAACTCCTGCGCCTGTGGGCGGTGGACCGGCGACTGGCCATGTCCGTCTGCCCGCGCCTGGAGGGGGAGCCCGCCGATTTCGGTGTGCTGCTGGCCGACCTGTTCAGCCATGCCTGCGAGGGCCATGCCCGACAACACGCACGGGCGGAATCCGACGTCCGCGCCAGCATGTTCCTGGCCTTCGCCTGCCGACTTGGCGAGCTATCGCGCAGGTAATGCCCGACAGCACGGCGGCCGGCGATGGAGCCGTGGCGAACGGCGGACGGCTGTTATGATGCCGTTTCCGCCGGCACGGCCGCTTCAAGCGCCACTGCCGGCCCATGACAGACAGACGAAAGGGGCAGGCACATCCCATGGCACGCGGCATCAACAAGGTGATCCTGGTCGGCAATCTTGGCGACGATCCTGAAACCAAGTACACCCAGGGCGGCATGGCCGTGACCAAGGCCCGCCTGGCGACGACCAGCGTGCGCAAGGATCGCGACGGCAACACCCAGGAGCGCACCGAGTGGCACCGGGTGACCTTCTTCGGCAAGCTCGGCGAGATCGCCGGCGAGTACCTGCGCAAGGGCAGCCAGGTGTACGTCGAAGGCTCGATCCGCTACGACAAGTACACCGGCCAGGACGGCGTGGAGCGCTACTCCACCGACATCATCGCCGACGAGATGCAGATGCTCGGCGGACGTCCGGGCGAGGGCGGCGGCGGTGGCAGCCGTGGCGAGTTCCGCGGCGGTGGCGATCGCAGCGAGCGTCCTGCGCGCGCGCCGGCACGCCAGGAAGCCGCGCCGCGCCGCGAGGCACCGCCGGCCAAGTCGAGCAGTTTCGCCGACGACTTCGCGGACGACGACATCCCGTTCTGATCGACGCCATCGCAAGATGGCCGACGCGTCCGGCAAGAAGCCCGCTCTCCGAGCGGGCTTCTTTGTTTCTGCGTCACGCGCGTGGGATGGTGCCGCTCTGTCGACGGTGCACGTGATGACGCATAGGTCTCGCAGCCGTCGCCGAGCACGCCGCATGCCTCGCGCCATCCGCCCCCTCACACATCCCGCGCGCAGGCGTTGCAAGGCCCCCGACCTTCACCCCGGCATGACGCGCGCGGGCGTCTATTGAGCGCCACTTCAAGGTGGGCGCCCCTCCATGGCCTCCCGTGATCGCACAGTGCAGGAAGCCGCGCGGCGTTCGGGCAGTGCGCTGCTGTGCGTGGTTCTCCTCGCGCTGGCCGGCTGCGCCACCACCACGACTCAACCGTTCGAACAATCCTCCTCACACGCGGTGGAGCGTCCCGAACGCATCCTCGTCTACGACTTCGCGGGAACCCGCGGCGACCTGCCGCCGGATTCGGCCGTCACCGGCTACTTCGAGCAGAACGAAGCGCCGCAGACAGCGCAGGATGTAGACCAGGGCCGGTGGCTGGGGCGGCAGGTTGCGCAGCAGGTGGTCACGCGACTTTGCGAGGCGGGCATCGACGCGTACTCCGTGGGCGCCGGGCCGGTGCCGAAGATCGGCGATGTGATCCTGCGCGGTGAATTCGTGCACGTGCGTCCGGGCAGCCGCACGATGCGCATGCTGGTGGGCTTCGGTGCCGGGCGCGGTGAAATGAGCACGATGGTGGAGGCGTTCCAGGTCACCGCCACCGGGCCGCGCTCGCTTGCCGCGGCGCAGACCGAGACGGCGGGCGGCCGCATGCCGGGCATCCTGTTGCCGCTCGGCGTGGCCGGCACGGTGGCTTCGGCGGGCGTGGCGGTTTCCAGTGCCTCCAATGTCATGCAGGAACGCGGACCGGAGTCGCTGCGTGCGGCCGGTCGACGCACCGCCGACGCCATCGCCAAGGCCATCATCGACATCTACCGCGAACGCGGCTGGCTGGCCGCCGGCACGGGCGCCACACCGCCCTGATGCGCGCGATGGCGCGGCGTCCTTCGACGCCGACGCCTCACGGCTCCGTCACGATGCCTCTTGTTGGATGCACGAACGTTCCAGCAGGGGAGCGCAACGTCATGTGGATCGATCGCGAAGCCCGGGCGCGGCGCGACGCGCGCGAACGCGTCCTGCTCCGGCACGCTTCGGGCGAATGCAAAGCCAATGGCAACGCCTGATCGCCGCCGGATCGGCCACTGGACGCGCGCCGCCGCCGACGCCGTCGCGCGCCTGCTGCGTCCGCTGTCGCCCGCCGGATTGTTGCTGGGCGCGTTGTTGCTGGTGGCCTCGCTCACGCCCAGTCTGATTCCGCGCACCACGGTGACACAGGGATTGCTGGCGGGCGTGAGCCTGTCGGCCGGCTACGGCCTGGGCGTGTTCGTGCGCTGGCTGTGGGCGTACCTGGAGTTGCCACCGTCGCGTGGCCGTACGCCGCTGCGGACGAAGAAGGTGCTGTACGCGCTGTGCCTGCTGCTGATCATCTGGGCGCTGTGGCGCGCGCCGCACTGGCAGAACATCGTGCGCGCCGTATTCCACATGCCGCCGGCAGAGAACATCGACTCACTGAGCATCGGCGCGATCGCCCTGGGCCTGTTCGCGATCGTGCTCACCGTCGCGCGCCTGCTGCGCACGTCCGCGAGTCGTTTTTCCGATCTGCTGTCGAAGGTGCTGCCGCCTCGTGTGGCCAGCCTGCTGGGCGTGCTCGGCGTGGTGGTGGTGGTGATCACGCTGAGCAACAGCGTCGTGCTGCGCATCGCGATGCACCTGATCGACTCCTCGTTCCGCCAGGCCGATGCGCTCATCCCGCCCGATGTCGCGCCGCCTGCGGAACCCAACCGCACCGGCAGCGACGCCTCGCTGATCGCCTGGGATGCGCTGGGGCGCGCCGGCCGCCAGTTCGTCTCGACGACGCCCAGCGCCGCCCGCATCGAAGCGCTCGCGGGCGGGCCCGCGCAGATGCCGTTGCGTGTGTACGCCGGGCTGCCGTCCGCGGATTCGGCGCAGGCGCGCGCGCGTCTGGCGCTGGATGAGCTCAGGCGCGTGGGCGGTTTCGATCGCGCGGCGCTGATCATCATCACGCCCACCGGCACCGGATGGGTCGATCCGGCGGCCATCGAATCGATCGAGTACCTCTACCGCGGCGACATCGCCAGCGTGGCGATGCAGTACTCGTATCTCTCCAGCCCGCTGTCGTTGTTGATCGAACCCGAGTACGGCGAAGAGACTTCGCAGGCGCTGTTCCAGTCCGTGTACGGCTACTGGCGCACGCTGCCGAAGGATCGCCGCCCGCGTCTATACCTGCATGGCCTGAGTCTGGGCGCGTTGAACTCCGAGCGTTCCGTGGAACTGTTCGACGTCCTCGGCGATCCGCCGAACGGTGCGTTGTGGAGCGGGCCACCGTTCGCCGCGCGCACCTGGCGCGGGCTCACGCGCGCTCGCAATGCCGGAACGCCCGCATGGTTGCCGCAATTCCGCGACGGATCCTTCGTGCGTTTCATGAATCAGAACGGCACGCCCGTGCCCGCCGACACCCCATGGGGCGTGATGCGCGTGGTCTATCTGCAATACGCCAGCGATGCGGTGACCTTCTTCGACTACCGAGACGCCTTCCGCCCGCCGGCCTGGATGAAAGTTCCGCGCGGTCCGGACGTCGCGCCGCAGATGCGCTGGTACCCGCTGGTGTCGATGATGCAGCTGGCGCTGGACATGATCCTCGCCAACGATGCGCCGATGGGCTTCGGACACGTCTTCGCGCCGTCGCATTACGTCGCCGCGTGGCGGCAGGTCACTGGCGTGGAGGGATGGTCGCCGCAGGGCATCGAGCGTCTGCAGCACGAACTGGACGCGCAGCGTGCGGCAAGCCTTGCCGCCGACATCGACGAAGGCGGCGGCTGAGCGCGCGAGTCATGCGCGCCCGATCCGGGAAGTCGCGATGCGTCACGGCGTGGGCGTGCCGGACGGCGGCGATTCGGGCGTTTCCGCATCCGCCGGACGCTCGACGTACTCGGCTTCACGCATTTCACGTCGTGCGTCGCGCAGGCGGCTGGCGTCCAGCGGGCGGATGGTCTCGATGCGGCACGCACTGCCCGGCGCCGGCGAGCCGCCCGCGATGCGCGGCACCACGCTGTCGAAGCGGGCGGTGACCAGGCCCATGCGGTTGGTGATGGTGATGCGCGAAGCGACCGCCAGACCGCTGCAGCGATTGCGCATTTCCAGCAGAGCGCCGCGATTGGCGGTGGTCCACACGGCCAGCGCCTGGTCGCCGAGCGGCGTCCAGTTCTGTACGCCGGTCATGCGTTCCAGGCGGAAGGTCGCTGTCGGCGGCCCCGCGTTCTGCCGATAGAGGGCCAGGCGATCTGCGGTGGAGAGGGTAGGGCCGGTGGCGCAGGAGGCCAGCATCGCGGCCAGCGCCAGCATGGGGAGGGCGTTGCGCATGGGGTCGCCTGCCTCGGACGGGTGGAAGTGGCGACGCGCATGCGACGGCGAATGCGCCGCGCACGCGCGCCGTACACGACGGTTACCTCAGCGCGTCACGCGTGTCGTGGAGCCGTCGGACGAAACCTGCACGCGATCGCCGACGCGGAACTGCTGGCTGGAACCATCCTGCGTGACGGAGATGGTGCGACCGGATTCCAGCTCGACGGTGACCTCCACGCCAGGCCGCGTGCTGCGCGACATCGCATTGCCGGCCGCGCCGCCGCCGACCGCACCCGCGACCGCACCGGCGGCGTTCGCGCGGCTGCTGCCGCCGATCGTGCTGCCGGCGATGCCGCCCAATACCGCGCCCGTGGCGGTGCCCACGCCGCGCGAATCGTTCTGGATGGTGACGTCGCGCAAACCGCGCACGGTGCCCCACTGGACGGTGCGCGCGGTGCCGACTTCGGAACGGTTGAAGGTGGTGGGCGTCGTGTGCGTGGCGCATCCCGCCGCGAGAGCCAGACCCAATGCGATCCCTGCCGCGCCGGCAATCTTGTGATTCATGTCCGAGCCCTCCCTCTGCGTGGTCGACTTCGCCGCATTCACTTGTCCGGAAAACTCCGGGAGCGTGCGCGTGGATTACGCCTGCCGCGGTGAAGTGGTGGTGAACATCGCGTGTCCGTGCAGTGACGTTGTTTTCACGACATCGCGACATTGCTTGAACGAAAGTCGCGTCAATCGCGCGTGAGGCGATCCCGGGCGGGCGACGATGCGCTCGCGTCACGTGCGCGTTCGCCTTCCTTTCACACGGGACGTGCCGAGGACGATGCCGTGACGCAGCCCGCGACCTGCCTGCATGCCCCGGCGCCGCCACGGTGCCACGGACGCTGGCGCGGTCAGTTGCTCGCCAGTTCGCTGGCGACGGGGCTGTGGATGCTCGCGCCGCACGCAAGCGCGCAGGACGCCATGCTCGGCACCGTGCTGGAGGAGCCCGGCAGCGCCGGCCTGGGCTTCATGTTCCGCACCGAATCCTCGCCATACCGCGACGGCGGCATGCGCGAGGACTTCATGCCGCTGTACCTCTACGAGGGCGAGCGCTTCTTCCTGCGCGCGAACGAGGCGGGCGTGCGCGTGTGGCGCGACGACACGATGGGCGTGGAGGCCTTCGTCGAGCGCCGCCTGGAAGGCTACCCGGAAGACGAAGCGCCCTTGTCGCTGGAAGGCATGGAAGTGCGCAACACCGGCGCGGATCTGGGCGCGCGCTTCTATCTGAAGCACGGCGCTTCGCGGTGGGACGTGAGCGTGCGCCAGGACGTGTCCAACCTGTCGCACGGCACCGAGGCACGCGCGGGCTACGCCTACACCGTGCAGGGCGATCGCTGGCGGCTGCAGCCCGTCGCGCTGGCGTCCTGGCGCAGCGGCGATCTCAACGACTACTACTACGGCGTGGCGGATTTCGAAGCACGCCCCGACCGGCCCGCCTACGACGCAGGCGCCGGCTGGAACGCCACCCTCGCGCTGTACGGCTCGTACCGCATCTTCAGCCACTGGAGCCTGGTGGGCGGCGCGTATGTCACCAAGCTGTCCTCGCAGATCCGCAACAGCCCGGTGGTCGACGACGACTTGCAATGGGGCGTCATGGCCGGTGCGGCGTACGACTTCGGCAACGGCCAGGTGCGCTGGGACGAGGACTCCGCACCGACCTACGTGAAGGTGTTCTATGGCCGCGACACCGACGACGGCTGCCATCTGGTCAAGATCATGACGCTCAGTTGCGTGAGCCTCAACGACGACGACTACACCGACATCGCCGGCGTCCACGTCGGCCGTCCGTTCGTCTCGCGCTTCAACGGCTGGCCGCTGGACCTGATCGGCTACGTCGGGCTTCTGCACCACGACGAAAAGGGCCGTCAGCCCGACAGCTGGCAGATCGATGCGTACATGAAGGGCTTCTACTACGGTTTTCCCTGGAGCCACCGTGTCACCACGCGACTGGGCTTCGGCATCGGCCTGTCCTACGCCGAACGCGTGCCGTACACCGAAGTCACCACGCAGGCCGAGCGCGAACGCAATACCTCCAAGCTGCTCAACTACCTGGAACCGAGCATCGACGTGAGCGTGGGCGACATCTTCGGCAGCAAGCGCTGGCACGACGTGTACTTCGGGCTGGCGGTTTCGCATCGCTCCGGCATCTTCGGCAGTTCGCAGTTGCTGGGGACGGTCGATGGCGGATCGAACTACATCTATGCCTACCTCGAAGCCGCCTTCTGACGCCCGCAGACGTCCATGCAGATGCGACGCGCCCTGATACCGATCGTGCCGCTGCTCGGCGCGGCCGCGGTGTTCGTGATCATGGTGGCGCTGTACCTGGGGCGCTCGCTGTTCGCGCCGGTGTTCCTGGCGGTGTTCATCGTGTCCGTCGTGTGGCCCTTGCAACGCGCGATGGAAGCGCGCCTGCCGCGAGTGCTCGCCATGTTCCTCACGGTACTGGCCACCGCCGCGGTGGTGATCGCGATGGCGAGCCTGGTGATGTGGGGGCTGAATCGCGCCGTGCAGTGGGCCATCGGCAATGCGGCGGCCTTCCAGACGCACTACCAGCGGATGGATGTGTGGCTGCAAGGACACGGCTTCTATCTGGCGAGCGAGTTCATCCACAACTTCGAACCGCGCTGGCTGTTCGGTGCCTTGCAGCGCCTGGGCGTCGGCCTGCAGCAGGTGGCCAGCTTCATCGTCATCGCGTTGGTGTTCGTCGTGCTGGGTCTGCTGGAAGTGGACTCCACGCGACAGAAGCTGGTGCGCGCCGGACGCGCCGACGTGGTGGGCGCGTGCCGCGCGACAGCGGCCAAGTTCCAGCGCTACATGGTGATCCGCAGCGCGGTGAGCGCCGCGACCGGCCTGGGCGTGTGGGCGCTGGCGTATGCGGTGGGGTTGGATCTGGCGCCCGAATGGGGCCTGATCGCGTTCGCGCTGAACTTCATTCCCTTCATCGGGCCGCTGTTCGCGACGGTGCTGCCCACGTTGTTCGCGATCGTGCAGTTCGGTTTCGCCATCGAGCCGGTGCTCATCTTCATCGGACTGAACCTGGTGCAGTTCCTGCTGGGCAGCTACCTGGAGCCGCGCATCGCCGGCCGCCGCCTGTCGATCTCGCCGTTCCTGGTGCTGTTCGCGGTGTTCCTGTGGAGCATGCTGTGGGGCATCGCCGGCGCGTTCATCGGCGTGCCCATGCTGATCGCGCTGATGACCTTCGCCGAACATCACCCCGCCATGCGCTCATGGACGTCGTTGCTGGCCGGCGACCCCGCCGAGCGCGGGCGATCGGATTGAACCGTTTCCCTAAACCGTCCCGTGCGAGGAGGCCCTCATGTACCGGATCATCCTGTGGATCGCGATCGGCATCGTGCTCGCCCTCGTCGCCGTGTATCGGATTCCGGTCTGGCCGACGGCGCGCTCGACGGGCACGGTCGAACATTGCACGAACCTGACCGAGCCGGTGACGCGCGCCGTCGCGCGTCAGGAACTGGAACGCCACCGTCGCGCCGCGGCGGACGGAACCGACGCCGAGCGCCTCTCGCGCCGCACGGGCGAGGTGGCCGAAACGCGCCGCGCCGGCGCGGTGTACAGCGCCACCCGGCAGAACGAACTGGCCGATGCGGATTGCGTCCTCGAACTGGAGCAGATCGCCAGCGGCGAGCGCCTGAGCGCGGCACGCGGCGAATGGCTGCGCGTCACCGGGCTGATCCTGATCATCAGCATCGGCCTGCTCATCGCGCTGTACCTGGGGCGCATGGCCGCGCTCAAGCGCGGCTGGATGCGTCGGCGTTGAAGCGGCGCAACGCCGGCTAGGGCGTGCGCGTTCGGGCCTGCACGAACGCCCGCGTCATGTCGCGGGCGGCAGGCACGCCGGCCCCCTCCAAGCGCGCCTTTGCGTAAAGGCCCAGGACCGGCTCCAGCGGCGGCACCGATCCCGGCGCCATGCCCTCGGTGGCGAACAACGCGGCATCGAGTACATCGAGCACGTCCTCGGGATGTTTCTTCGCGATCGAGTCGCGCGTGATCAGCGCCAGCTGGGCGGCCTTCTCCTTGCTCGTGCGGAAGCGCCCGGAGACCCGCGTGACGAGTGCATCCGCGCGCTGGATGCGCGGTGCGTTGGAGGGCAGGGTGCGCCCGGCTTCCTGGTTGAGCATGCGATGCCCGGGCGACATGCCGCGTTCCAGCAGCGCGCCGTGCGTGCCCGCTTCGTTGGCGCGTCGTTCGTAGACGGAAACCATGAGGACCACGACCAGCGCCGCCGCCGCGATCACCCCGAGCATCGTCCGCCCCGTTACACCGCCGCACCGGCGCGGCGAACCGCTCCGGGCAAGGGACGGGCGGATGCGATCGTCGGTCATGGCGCCTCTCCTGCGGCCAGCGTGGGCGGAAGATCCGGTGTCATTGGGCTTCGTCTTCGACGGTACGAAGTTCGTCCGGAAGGGCGAGGCCCGGCGTCGGTAGCGGGCTGATCAGCATGATCGGGCAGGGCGGGCGCTGCATCGGCGGCGATCCGGGCAGCGACAGCACGCGGATCGCGTCGATCCGCGTGCGCACGCGACCGTCGCCATGACCGATCCGGATCGCGCGCGCTTCGTCGAGCCCGTGGCAGGGCGAGGGCAGTTCAATGAGGAATCCCGTCTCGCGACGCGGCCATACGGCGAGCGCCTGGTCGCCGAGGGCCTCCCAGCGCATGTTACGCACGTAGGGAAAGTCCGCCACCGGCAGGCCCGCCTGCGCGCGGTAACGTGACAATCGCTCGCGCGGATCGGTGGGCGTGTGCGCGCAGGCGCAAAGCAGGATCATCCATGTGCACGCGAGCAGTCGCGCGATCGCGTCAGAAGTTCTTGCGCACATTGATCCACACTTCCGTGGAGCTGTAGTTGAAGCCGACGACGTTGCTCTGGTCGCGGATGTACAGCAGCTCCGGTCGCAGCGACCAACTCGGCAGGAACTCCCACACCACGCCCAGGCCGCCTTCGTAGAGGTTGTCCTCGCGCCGCAGGATCGCCTCCTCGTCCACTTCGTCGGGATGGAAGTGCACGCGGTCGGTGTTGTACGCATCGCGTTCCCACCAGACGAAGACGAAGGCATCCAGCGTGTCGCCGAAGGTGTAGTCCAGGTTGGCGGTTGCGCCGTACACGTCGGATTCGCCATCGGGTCGCGAGGTCGCGTAGTTGCGGCCGCCGTGTGCGGTGAAGGAGAAACTGGCGGCGCCGTCGGCGAAGGACGTGCTCCAGCCCAGCGACGCCGAGGCGTTGGTGCGGCTGCGGGCGCGCAGCGGGCCGCTGGGGTAGCGGCGTCGCTCCACCGACACGCCCATCGTCAGCTGGTTGTCCAGGTTGAGGTTGCGGCTGTAGTCGACGAAGCCGGCAACGTCGTTGCGGTAATCGCCGTTGCCGCGGTAGCTCACGCGGCCGCGCAGGCCCAGCGCGACGTTGCCATCGTCGACGCCGCGGCTGCCGGCGAAGCTCCAGCGCAGGTCGCGGTCGTCGCGAGACTCCTCGTCGTAGAAGCGTTGCCGGTAGTCGAGCGTGCCGTCGATCGCATAGCCGTTGCCGAAGGAATGGTTGATTCCGCCGCCGGCGCGCAGGTTCCAGAACAGTTCGTCGCGATCGCCGCCGCCGAGGACGTTGGTCCCGCGCGTGGAATTGACGCGGTAGCGGCCATAGCCCGCTACGGCGTATCCGAAGGCCGTCGTGCTGCGTTCGTTCTCCAGCACCTCGCGCGCGGCGTCGTCGTAGATCTCCACCTGCGTGAGCAGGTCGGACGGGAGGTTCTCGAAGCGCAGTGCGACCTCGAACTGGTCGCGGGCCTTCGCGTACTGCCCCAGCGCGCGAAACGCGCGACCGAGGGCGAGGTGGGCCTCGGTGTCGTCCGGATCGAGCTCGATGCTGTGCTCCAGGGCGACGCGCGCCTGCTCGGCGTTGCCCGTGCCGAGCGCGGCGCGACCGAGCAGGTAGAAGAAGTTCGCGTCCTGCGCGTGCGAGTTCGCCAGCGGCGCGAGCAGTTCATAGCTCTGCTGGTACTGATGGTCGCGCACCATCGTCTCGGCCTGCTCCAGCGCAGGGTCCTGGGCATGCGCCGCGAAGCAGACGCACAAGCATGCGGCGCAGGCGATGCGCCAACCCTTCCGGCTGAGACGCGAGCGACCAGGCGATGGGCAAGGGCGTCGCATGGCTCCTCCATGCCAGAGCGGACTGGATGCCGTCGCAGATCCGACGCGGGCGACGGTGCCGGTAATACGCCAACTTCCATGGACGAGATGCCGGTGAGGTTCGAAGGCCCCGGGGTCGTGGCAGGTCGCTCCGCGCCCTACTTATCACACGCGCATGGCGGCGCCTCCACCATTCCTTCACGGGTTCGTGACGCGCGCGGCTCCATCGTCCGGTCGCAGCGCGCAGGGTGCATCACCGTGGCCGCGCTCTTCCGCGCGACCGTGAGCACCCGATGGCGCAAGCGCGGCCAGATCGGGATCCGGGCACGCGAATCCGGCCTGTCCGCCGCATGGCGAAGTTGACCGAAGGGAGCAGCCGATGACGTACGGCGAGTCATTCCTGATCGAGTTCGCCAAGGATCTCGTGTTGATCCCGATGACGCTGCTGCCCATCATCAATCCGCTGAGCTCCGCGCCGGTGTTCGTCGCCACCGTCGGTCGCCATCCGGCGTCGGCCAAGCGGCTTGCGCGGCAGATCTCGATCAACAGCTGGTTCGTCATCGTCGTGTCGATGCTGATCGGCACCTACGTGCTGCGCGTTTTCGGAATCTCGCTGCCGATCGTGCGCCTGGGCGGCGGATTGCTGGTGGCGGCAGCCGCGTGGCGCATGCTCGGTGCACAGCACGGCGAGGACGAGATGCACGCCGCCGCCGTGGACGAAGCCCGCGCGCTGTCGCAACAGGAGATCCTCAGCCGCAGCTTTTTTCCGATGACCTTTCCGCTGACCACCGGTCCCGGCACCATCGCCGCGTCGATCGCGCTTGGCACCGAGTTTCCGATGACCACGCCCGCGCTCTACCTGACGGGCCTGGCGATCTGCGCGGGCGGCGCGACGCTGGTGAGCATCGTGCTGTACTACATCTTCAAGAACGCCGCTGCCGTGCTCGGCAAGCTCGGGCCCGCCGGCACGCTGGTGATGATGCGGCTGATGTCGTTCATCCTGCTGTGCATCGGCATCCAGATCATGTGGAACGGCTGGGCCGAGCTCAACGGCATCGTCAGTTGAGGCGAACCGTGCACATGCATCGACAAGGAGAGCGCCGATGAGCACGCCGCAGGCCAAGACGCTCTCGTTCGGCGCGTTGTTCGCGCTGGTCGTGGGTTCGATGATCGGCTCGGGCATCTTCGCGCTGCCGGCCGCGTTCGCGCGTGCCACCGGCGTGGTGGGCGCGAGCATCGCCTGGCTCATCGCCGGCGGCGGCATGCTGATGCTGGCCTTCACCTTCCTGATCCTATCGCGACGCCGGCCGGATCTGGATTCGGGCATCTACGCCTATGCCCGGGCCGGTTTCGGCGGCTACGCCGGCTTCATGTCGGCGATCGGCTACTGGATCGGCTGCTGCCTGGCGGACGTGGCCTGCCTGGTGCTGATCAAGGCGACGATCGGTCAGTTCGTGCCGGCGTTCGGCGATGGCACGACCGCGCTGGCGATCGTGTCCGCGTCGCTGCTGCTGTGGGGCGTGCACCTGCTGATCCTGCGCGGCGTGCGTGAGGCCGCCGCGCTCAACACCATCGCCACCATCGCCAAGCTAGTGCCGATCGCCACCTTCATCTTCGTCGTCATCGTGGGCTTCCGGCGCGATGTGTTCGCGGCCAACCTGTGGGGCGGGGACGAGGCCACGTTCTCCGGCGTGGCCGGCCAGGTGCGCGCGACGCTGCTGGTGACGGTGTTCGCGTTCGTCGGCATCGAAGGCGCAAGCGTCTACTCGCGCTACGCCCGTAGGCGCGAGGACGTGGGCCTGGCGACCGTGCTCGGCTTCTTCGGCGTGCTCTGCCTGCTGATCATGGTGACGATGTTCTCCTACGGCATCCTGCTGCGGCCCGAACTCGCCGCGCAGCCCACGCCGGCGATGGCGGGCGTGATGGAGGCGGTGGTCGGTCCGTGGGGGCGTGTCTTCGTCAGCGTGGGGTTGCTGATCTCGGTGCTGGGAAACTACCTGTCATGGTCGCTGCTGGCGGCCGAGGTGCTGCATTCGGCGGCGCGCGACGGCACCGTGCCCGCGGCGCTGGCGCGCGAGAATGCACGCGGTGCGCCGGCGGCCGCGCTTTGGCTTACCAATTCGCTGATCCAGGCGTTCCTGCTGGTGACCTGGTTCGCCGAGTACGCCTTCCTGCTCGCGCTGAAGATGACCGGCGCGATGACGCTGGTCCCGTACCTGCTGGTCGGCGCTTACGGAGTGAAACTGGCGTGGACGGGTGAAACCTTCGCGGCCGACGAGTCCGCGGCGCGTCGCCGCGCGCTGCTGTGCACCGTGCTGGCCACGGCGTATGCCGCCGCGATGCTGACCTTCGGTGGCACGCGGTACCTGCTGTTCACCGCGCTGCTGTACGTGCCCGCCACGATCCTGTTCGTGCTGGCGCGCAGGGAAG
Source organism: Lysobacter sp. MMG2 (assembly GCF_016735495.2). Classification (GTDB taxonomy): domain Bacteria; phylum Pseudomonadota; class Gammaproteobacteria; order Xanthomonadales; family Xanthomonadaceae; genus Lysobacter_J. Next base: position 465,623 of record NZ_JAERQY020000002.1, on the reverse strand, counting down.
AAGGCAAAGCGGTGTTCACGCGCGGGGAGCGCATGGTGTTCGTGCTGCTGTGCGTCGCAGCGGCGATCGCGCTGTACGGACTCGCCACCGGAGCACTCACGGTCTAGCCGGGCGCATGCATCGTGGCATGCGCTATCGCCATGGCAGCCGATCGAGCAGTCGTCGCCAATACGATGAACGCGTGGGACGCGCATACGCCGCGGCGGCGGGCACGCGCAGGGCGACTTCGGTACCCGCGCCCGGGCGCGACAGCACGTCCAGGTGCGCACCCAGTCGTTCGGCGCGCTCGGACATGCCGTCCAGTCCCCAGTGGCCGGGACGGTTGGGCGTGTGCTGGTGCATGCCGACGCCGTCGTCGCGTACGCGCAGGCGCAGTTCGCGCTGGTGATAACCCACTTCGATCTCCACCGCGTTCGCACGCGCATGCTGGAGTGCGTTGAGGACCGCTTCGCGGCCGATCAGGTACAGCTCCTCGGCGACGCCGGGCAGCAGGGCACGCGGCTTTCCTTCCTCGATCAGGCGCATGTCCGGCAATGGCTGGGTGAGGATCTCGTCGCGCACGTGCAGCAGCGCGCTGCCCAGGTCGTGCCAGTACTGCACGTCGCCGCGCAGTCCGCGCACGCGGTCGCGTCCTTCGGTCAGCGCGTGCTCGGCCAGGTCCAGCGCCTTCTCCAGATCCTCGCGCACCGGATCGTCTTCGCGAAGGCCCTGGCTGGCCGCGTGCAGCCGCAGGATCAATCCCTGGGTGCCCTGCAGCAGCGTGTCGTGCAGTTCACGCGCGATGCGCTCGCGCTCCATGTAGCGCTCCTGCATGCGCAGGCGGATCTGACCGGCGAGATGGCGAAGGCGGAGCAGGTAAGCGATCCACAGCACCGAGATCGCCAGCAGCGCGCACAGCAGGCGGAACCACGCCGTCTGGTAGTAGCGCGGCGCGATCGTGAGCCGCTGCGATGCGCCCAGTTCGTTCCACACGCCGTCGTTGTTGGCGGCGATGACGCGGAAGGTATACGTGCCCGGGCCTGGATCGCTGTAGAAGGCGACGCGTCGCGTGCCGGCGTCCTGCCAGTCCTGGTCGTAGCCCTCCAGCTTGTAGCGGAACCGCACGCGCTCGGGAATCGACAGGCTCAGCGCGGTGTAGGCGATCTGCAGGTTTCTGACGCCGGCGGGCAATGCCAGTGTCTGCGCGCCCACGCCCCAGGTGCGGTCGTTGGCGAGCAGCGAACGGATCCGCACCGGTGGCGGAATCGGATTGCGCGCGATCGCCGCCGGATCGATCGACACCACGCCGCTGGTGGTGGCGAACCACAGCTGGCCGTCGTCGGTCTGCACGGCGGTGGGCAAGGGGCGGAACTGCGCCGGGATGCCCGGTACGCCGTCGAGGAAATCGAAGCGTTCGTACACGCGGCCTTCGCCCGACTCGAACAGGCGCGGTACCCGTGCGGCCGGCACGTGCACGATTCCGCGTGCGCCGTTCAACCACAGGTCGCCCTCGCGCGTTTGCACGATGCCGGAGATGCCGAGGAACGGATCGTCGGCGCCCGCGAGGACGCTTCGCACGCGACCCTCGCGATACAACGCCAGCCCGCGTTCGCCGCCGATCCAGATTCCGTCCGCGCCCTCGAACAGCGCGGTAACGTTGCCCACGTTCAGTCCCTGTGCGGTGTCGAGAAGTTGCAGCGCGCCGCGGCGCATCAGCGTGATCTTGTTGCGCGCGAAGCCCATCCACAGCGCGCCGTCGTTCGCCGCCAGCAGCGTGAGCGGCGAGGAGCCTTCCGGCATGCCCCGCAGGTCCTGGAAGTGCTGCCACTTTCCCTGCGCCAGCCGGTAGACGCCGGGCGTGTTCAACGACACCCACAGCGCGCCGTCGCCATCCTTCGCGATGGCCTGCACGCCGGAGTAGTCGCGCACGGGCAGCGCGGTCACTTCCGTCGCGCGGCCCGCGCGCAGCGCCCACAGGCCGTCGGGCCCGCCGAGCCATACGACGCCGTCGCGGTCGCGATGCGCGGCGGTGATCGGCGCGGGCACGTCGAGGAAGGTCAGCCGATCGCCGTGCAGGTGCATGAGCGGCCGGTTTCGGGTGCCTGCCAGCAACGCCCCGCTGTCGTCGGGGGCGATGGCGAAATCCTGCGCGCCTTCCGGAAGCAGCGCCGGCACCACGTTGGAATGGCGGAAGCGGTCGAGCCCGCGGCTGCTGCCGATCCAGACCGTGCCTTCGCGGTCTTCCAGGATCGGTTGCACGTAATCCGAACTGAGCCCGTCGACCCGGCGGAACGCTTCGAACGCCCGCGTCGCCTCGCCACCCGCCGCGGCGGTGGGATGCGCGAGCCGGAACACGCCTTCGCCCAGCGTGGTCGCCCACAGCGTCCCGTCGCGATCGAACAGCAGCCCGGCCGATGGCAGGGTGAGGGCGCGCGTGGCCGGCGTGGCATCCAACGGCAATGCGCGCACGGCGCCGTCGGATTCGGCGACCCAGATGCTGCCGTCGGGCGCCTGTGCGATCTGGCTGATCCGCCCGACCGGCGCGGCCACGCTCTGGAACGTCGTTGCACCCTTGCGAAGGAACGCCACTTGATGCTCCGTCGCCACCCACAGCGTGCCGGCGGCGTCGACGAACACCGTGCGCGCCTGCTTTCCCGGGTACCGCCACTGCGGCCCCAGCCGTTCCCAGCGATGTCCGCGTAGGCGGACGAGGCCGGTGAACGTGGCCGCCCACAAGGTGCCGTCGTGGTCCTGTGCGAAGCGGAACACCGTGCTGGTGGGCAGGCCGTCGGCCTCGCCGTAGTGGGTGATCCGGTCGCCTTCGATGAAACTCACCGCGCCATAGCGGAACCCCACCCACAGCCCGCCGTTCGCCGGTGCGTACAGCGTGGAGATGCTTGCGGCGGGGAAGGCGTTCGAACCGGTCGGCTCGAAGCGCTCGAACTGGACGCCATCGAAGCGGAACAGGCCGATCTGCGTGGCCAGCCACAGATAACCGTCGCGCGTCTGCGCCAGCGCCGTGACCTGACCGGGCGCGCCTTCCTTCACCGTCCAGGCGGTGTGGTGGAACTGGCCGATGCGCCGCGTCGCGTCCAGTGCGTGCGCGGCATCGGCGACCAGCAGGGCGAACAGGCAGCACATCGACGCCAGCATCGCGCGCACGGCGCTTCGCGCAGGGTGCACTTTGCCGCCTCGCTCGTTGGACGCGTTGGCCAACCCGATCTCCTCGCGAACGTCATGCAGTGGCACGCGTTCCCCGCGCTCGTCAGTGCCTTCCCTGTAGGCCGTGCCCACGATCACCCGGCCCGATGCGGCGGGGGTCGTTCTCGGCGCTGGCCTGCACCGCATTGTGGCCTATCCCGTCGTGGCGCGGCAGCGCGGTTCAGGCGCCGTTGCAGCCATCGGATGATTGCGACCGGTTGCGCAAGATGGCGGGCCGAAACGGCCGTCCTGTGGGCATGCGGGACGGCTTTCTGGGATACTCTGCGGCGGCGAGCGGTGGCGGATCAGAGCGCTTTCAGACCCGCGCGTTGGCGTCGCCCCGGACCGGGGCCGACCGCCGACGCCGCAATGGCCTTCGGCCCCTCGGTGGCCGGACCCGCCTGATGCGGGCATGCCCTCGTCCTTCATGACATTCGAGCAAGGAGTTCCAGTGGCGACGTGGCTTGTGACCGGGGGCGCCGGCTTCATCGGCGGTAATTTCGTGTTGGATGCGGTGCGCCGGGGCACCAAGGTCGTGAACCTGGATGCGCTGACCTACGCCGGCAACGTCGACACCCTGGCCTCGCTCCAGGACGATCCGCGCCATAGCTTCGTGCACGGTGACATCGGCGATGCCGCGCTCGTCGCGCGACTGCTGCGCGAGCATCGTCCGCAGGCGGTGATCAACTTCGCCGCCGAGAGCCACGTGGACCGTTCCATCGACGGCCCGGCCGCGTTCGTGCAGACCAATGTCGTTGGCACGCTGGCGTTGCTGGAAACCGTGCGCGACTACTGGCGTGGCCTGGAGGCCGCCGAGCGCGACGCGTTCCGCTTCCTGCACGTGTCCACCGACGAGGTGTACGGCTCGCTCGGCGAGACGGGCAAGTTCACCGAAGAAACGCCGTACGCGCCGAACTCGCCGTACTCCGCGTCCAAGGCCGCCTCCGACCATCTGGTGCGTGCGTTCCACCACACCTACGGGCTGCCGGTGCTCACCACCAACTGTTCGAACAACTACGGTCCGTACCAGTTTCCCGAGAAGCTCATCCCGCTGATCATCGCCCGCGCACTGGCCGGCGAGCCGCTGCCCGTGTACGGCGACGGCCGCAACGTGCGCGACTGGCTCTTCGTGGGCGACCACTGCGCGGCGATCCGGCGCGTGCTGGAAGCCGGACGCACGGGCGAGACCTACAACGTCGGCGGCGACGCCGAGCGCCGCAACATCGACGTAGTCACCACCATCTGCCGCCTGCTCGACGAGCGCCGCCCGCTGGCCGCTGGCCGCGCGCGCGAATCGCTGATCACCTTCGTCGCCGACCGTCCCGGCCACGACCGCCGCTATGCGATCGATGCGTCCAAGATTCAGCGCGAACTGGGCTGGTCGCCGACGGTGACCTTCGAGGAAGGCATCGCGCAAACCGTGCAGTGGTATCTGGATCACCAGCCGTGGGTGCAGCGTGTGCTCGACGGCAGCTATCGACTTGAACGCATCGGTCAGGCCTGAGGCACTCCCATGAACCGCAAGGGCATCATCCTGGCCGGCGGCACCGGCACGCGGCTGTATCCGATCACCAAGGGCGTCAGCAAGCAGCTGCTGCCGGTGTACGACAAGCCGATGATCTACTACCCGCTCAGCGTGCTGATGCTGGCGGGCATCCGCGAAGTGCTGGTCATCAACACGCCGCACGAGCAGTCGCTGTTCCAGGCGCTGCTCGGCGACGGTTCGCAATGGGGCATGCGCATCGAGTACGCCGTGCAGCCCAGTCCGGACGGACTCGCGCAGGCGTACCTGATCGGTCGCGATTTCGTCGCCGGCCAGCCCAGTTGCCTGGTGCTTGGCGACAACATCTTCCACGGCCCCGGGCTGACGGGGATGCTCAAGCGCGCCGGCGAGCGTGACGGCGCGACCGTGTTCGGCTACTGGGTGCGCGATCCGGAGCGCTACGGCGTGGCCGAGTTCGACCAGGACGGCCGCGTGATCGGCCTGGAAGAAAAGCCCGCGCGTCCGCGTTCCAACTACGCCATCACCGGGCTGTACTTCTACGACGGCCGCGCCAGCGACTTCGCCGCGCAGCTCAAGCCTTCCGCGCGCGGCGAGCTGGAGATCACCGATCTCAACCGGCGCTATCTCGACGAACGTGCGCTGCACCTGGAGCAGCTCGGACGCGGATACGCGTGGCTGGACACCGGCACGCACCAGTCGCTGCTGGAAGCGTCCAACTACATCGAGACGATCGAAGCGCGGCAAGGCCTGCGCGTGTGCTGCCCGGAGGAGATCGCCTGGAACAACGGCTGGATCGATGCCGCGCAGCTCAACGAACTCGCCCGCCCGCTGGCGAAGAACGGTTACGGCGAATACCTGATGAGCCTGGCCGAGCGGGGCCCGGTGCCGTGAAGGTGATCCAGACCGATCTGCCGGGATGCCTGGTGATCGAGCCCCGCGTGTTTGCCGACGATCGCGGCGATTTCTTCGAATCGTTCAATCACGACAAGCTCGCCGCGCATGGGCTGCAACCCGCGTTCGTGCAGGGCAACATCTCCACCTCGCGCAAGGGCGTGCTGCGTGGGCTGCACTACCAGTGGCCGAAGCCGCAGGGCAAGTACGTGTCCGTCATCGAGGGCGAAGTGTGGGATGTGGCGGTCGACATCCGTCGCGGCTCGCCGCATTTCGGTCGCTGGACCGCGGTGCTGCTCAGCGGAGAGAACAAGCGCCATGTGTGGATTCCGGAAGGCTTCGCACACGGCTTCGTGACGCTGAGCGAACGCGCGGTGTTCAGCTACCTGTGCACCGCGACCTACGACGCCGCGGCCGATGCCGCGATCCGCTGGAACGACGCGCGGCTGGCGATCGACTGGCCCGTCAGCGACATCACGGTGTCGGACAAGGACGCGCGCGCCCCGTTCCTGGAAGACGTTCCGGAAGACCGTCTGCCGGTGTACTCGCCGTGACGCGGGCCGCGTGAAGCTCCTGCTCGTCGGCGCGAACGGCCAGGTCGGGCATGCGCTGACGCGCAGCCTCGCGCCGCTGGGCGAGGTCGTCGCGACCACGCGCGGCGGCACGCTCGAAGTCAGTGCGCGCTGCGAGGCACTGGACCTGGGCGATGCGGACGCGATCGCGCCGCTGGTCGAACGCGTGCAACCCGACGCCGTCGTCAACGCCGCCGCGTACACCGCGGTGGACCGCGCCGAGGACGAAGCGGAACTGGCGATGCGCATCAACGCGCGGGCGCCGGAGCGGCTTGCGCAGACGTGCGCGTCGCTCGACATCCCGCTGCTGCATTACTCCACCGACTACGTGTTCGACGGAACAAGCACGCGCCCGTACCGCGAGGGCGACGCCACCGCGCCGCTGGGCGTGTACGGCCAGAGCAAGCTCGCCGGCGAGCAGGCCATCGCGGCCAGCGGCGCGCGCCATCTCATCCTGCGCACCGCCTGGGTCCATGGCCTGTACGGGCAGAACTTCCTGCGCACGATGCTGCGCCTGGGCGCCGAGCGCGACGCGCTGCGCGTGGTCGCCGACCAGCACGGCTGCCCGACGCCGGCCTGGCTGATCGCCGACGTCACGGCGACGATCCTGCGCCGCGGCATCGTCGAATCCGGCGTGCGCCATCTGGTCGCCACCGGCGAGACGACGTGGCACGGATTCGCCGAGGCGATCTTCGACGAGGCGGTGGCATCCGGTCGCATCGCGCGCCGGCCGGTCGTGCATCCCATCGCCACCGCGGACTACCCAACCCGCGCGGCACGGCCCGCGTACTCGGTGCTCGCCACCGATCGACTGCGGTCGGAATACGGCCTGGAATTGCCCCACTGGCGCGCGGCCCTGCGCGAAACCTTCGCGGCCGAAACCGACTGACATCGCACGACGGCGCGTGGGTCGATGCGCTAGGCTTCGGCCACGCACACCGGCGGCGCCAAGGGGGCGGCCACGGAAGGTGCAGTGCCGATAGGGAAGGGGGAAAACATGAAGCAGTTGTTCCTGGCGGCAGCGCTGACGGCGCTGTCTTCGCCGGCCATGTGCGCGGACGTGGACGTTTCGGCGTACGTTCGCAAGGATCAGTTCGGAGACATCTTGATCTCGCCCAATGGCAGTCACTTCGCGGCCACCGTGCCGCTGGAGGACCGCACCGTGCTGGCGGTGATCGAGCGCGGCACCAACAAGCTGACGGGCAGCTTCAACGTGGGCCGCAACACCGAGATTTCCGAATTCGCCTGGGTCACGCCCGACAGGCTGCTCTTCGGCACCGCCAGGAAGTTCGGCGCGCTCGCCCGCCCGCAGCTCACCGGCAACCTGTACGCGATGAACGCCGACGGCAGCAAGCTCGACATCCTGGTCGGGCAGGACATCGACGACGGCGGCCCGGGCACGTCGATCAAGCCCAAGAAGGGCAACAACAAGATCGCCGCGTTCCTGATCGATGCGCCGCCGGCGGACACCCGCTCGGTGCTGGTCGCGGCGTTGCCGTACACCTACGGTCCGGCGGACGTGTTCACCACGGTCGAACGCCTGGACCTGTTCAGCGGCCGGCTCTCGCGCGTGGCCACCGTGCCGGTGCGCAACGCCGGTTTCGCGCTCGACAACCAGGGCCAGGTGCGCTTCGCCTCCGGCGCCAACGCCGACCGCATCCGCAAGCTGTACTACCGCGCCAACGACGGCGCGGAGTGGGAGCTGATGACGATCGAGAAGAACGGCCTGTTCGAGGAGCCGGTCGGCTTCTCCGCCGACGACAGCATTGCGTACCTGCAGGTCGAGCAGCCCGACGGTCCGGACGCGATCGTCGCGCTGGAACTGGCCACGGGCAAGCGCACCCAGGTGCTGCGCGACGACGACGTCGACCCGTCGCGCATCATCTACCGCAACGGCACGCATGTACCGATCGGCGCTTACTTCAACGACGGCCGCCCGCGCTCGGAGTTCTTCGATGCGCAGGCGCCGGAGGCGCGACTGCAGAAGAGCCTGGAAGGCGCGTTCGCCGGCAACGCGGTGACGATCACCTCGCAGACCAGCGACGGCGGCGTGGCCCTGGTGCAAGTCGCCAGCGCGCAGAACCCGGGCGATTTCTACCTGTTCGACACCAAGGCCAAGAAGGCCGAGCACGCGCTGGCGCGTCGCGAATGGTTCGATCCGGAGCAGCAGTCCCCCATGCAGCCGGTGACGTTCGCCGCGCGCGACGGCCTCACGCTGCACGGCTACCTGACGGTACCCAAGGGCAGCAGCGGCAAGAACCTGCCGATGGTGGTGATGCCGCACGGCGGCCCGTACGGCGTCCGCGACGTGTGGACCTTCGACGAAGAAGTGCAGATGCTCGCCGACGCCGGCTACGCGGTGTTGCAGGTGAACTTCCGCGGCTCCGGCGGTTACGGCGTGGCGTTCACTTCGGCCGGCCAGCGCGAGTGGGGCGGCAAGATGCAGGACGACGTGACCGACGCGACGCGCTGGGCGATCCAGCAGGGCATCGCCGACAAAGGCCGCATCTGCCTGTACGGCGGCAGCTACGGCGGTTATGCCTCGCTGATGGGCGTGGCGAAGGAGCCGGACCTGTACAAGTGCGCTGCCGGTTACGTCGGCGTGTACGACCTGCCGACGATGCACACACAGGGCGACATCCAGGAGCGCGGTTCGGGCGAGACCTACATCAACGATTGGATCGGCAAGCGCGATTCGCTCGGCGCGGTGTCGCCCAACCGCATGGCCGATCGCATCAAGGTGCCGGTGTTCCTCGCCGCCGGCGGCGAAGACCAGCGCGCGCCCATCACGCACAGCCGGATGATGGAACAGGCGCTGCGCAAGGCCGGCGTTCCGGTGGAGACGCTGTACTACAACGACGAAGGCCACGGCTTTTACATCGAGGCGCACCGCAAGGAGTTCTACACGCGCCTGCTCGCGTTCCTCTCTCGCAGCCTGGGTGGCTCGGTGGCGGCGACGGGCACCGGCGGCGAGGCGAAAGCCGCGAAGTAAGCACGCCGGCAGCCATCCTGCGACACCACGAACGACGCCCACGGGCGTCGTTCGTTTTTTGCGCGACGGTTACTTCACGCCGTGCATCAACCGCCGCAGCAGCGGCGCGGCGATCATCGCCAGCACCGCCCAGCCCAGGCCGATCCCCATCATCAGCCAGAACAGGTTGGCGTACTTGTCGCCGGCGACGGCGAAATCGATCGCGGCGCCTTCGGGCATGTCGAGCGCGGCGAGCTTGCCGAACAGCGCCGCGAGCGTTTCGGAAAACGCGGTCGCCAGGAACCAGGTGCCCATCATCAGGCTCATCACGCTCTTCACCGACAGCTGCGTGACGGCCGACAGGCCCACCGGCGCCAGGCACATCTCGCCGATCTCCAGCAGCAGGTAGGCCAGCACCAGCCACCACACGCTGGCGAGCTGGCCGCTGTCGCCGGCATGCTGCGCCGCCCACGCCAGCGGGATGAAGCTCAGGCCGGCGAACACCAGGCCGATGGCGGATTTCACCGGCTTGGACGGGTCCATGCCGCGACGGTCCAGCGCATCCCACAGCCGCGCGAACACCGGCGCCAGCAGCACCAGGAACAACGCGCCCAGGTAGGTCAGCGAGCCCGCCGTCTGCGGCAGCACCACGCAGTCGCGCAGCAGGAACACGAGCATCAGCACGATCGCGCCGGCGAACAGCAGCTTGGGCAGGCGCGAATCCGGATCGCGATCCGACAGCATCGCCGCCGCGACGAACGCCGCCGGCGCGAGCACCAGCGACACCGTCGACCACGGCCACGGCGTGCCTTCGCGGATCACCAGCGAGGGGAACACGTCCTTGGTCAGCAGCCGGTCGGTGAAGGTCACCCACGAACCGTAGGTCTGCTCATAAAGCGTGAAGTACACCAGCGCCATGAAGATCAGCGCCAGCAGCGCGATCATCTGGTGGCGCTGCTCGCGCGTGCAGCGCGCGGTGGTGAACCAGAAGAACCATCCCAGCACGGCGAGCATCACCAGCAGCATCAGCACCAGCGCGAGCGAGATCTCGCCGCCCAGCGCGAAGCGGCCATTGGCGACCGCCCACATCAGCGCCGCCAGCGGCACCAGCGCGAGCAGCGCGCCGAGGTAGATCGCCCATTCGCGCGGCAGGCCGAACACGCGCTCGCGCAGGCGCGCGGGGTCGGGCGGCTCGGCATGGCCGTGCAGGTACCTCTGCCCCCACAGGAACTGCGCCAGCCCCAGCAGCATGCCGATGCCGGCCGCGCCGAAGCCCCACTTCCACCCCAGCGTCTGGCCGAGATACCCGCACACCAACGCCGAGAACAGCGCGCCCAGGTTGATGCCGGCGTAGAACAGCGAGAAGCCCGAATCGCGGCGCGGATCGTTCTGCGGATACAGGCGGCCGACGATGGTGGAGATGTTCGGCTTGAGGAATCCCACGCCGACGATGATCAGCGCCAGCGAGAGATAGAACACGCGCAGCGCGCCTTCATCGCGCACCACGGTCGCGCCGCTGCCGCTGGCGGCGTGGCCTTCCACCGCCATGCCCAGGTGCCCGGCGACCAGCAGCAGCCCGCCGAAGACGACCGCCTTGCGCATGCCCAGGAAGCGGTCGGCGAGCAGTCCGCCGACGACCGGCAGGCAGTAGACGAGGCCGCCGTATGCGCCCAGCACGTCGAGCCCGGGGCCGTCGCCGAAGCGGTGGTGCTGCAGCAGGTAGAGCAGCAGCAGCGCCTTCATCCCGTAGAAGGAGAAGCGCTCCCACATCTCGGTGAAGAAACAGACGTAGACGCCCTTCGGGTGGCCAAAGAGTTCGTCGCGCGGGTTGCGGGCGACGTCCGCGGCACGGGGATCAGAGAGGTCGATGGCGGCCACGGCGGGCTCCGCGAAGGGTCGGGCGAGTATAGGAGCGCGCTCTGAAGTCGCGTGCGGATCAATGCAAAGGGCACGTAGCCCGGGTAAGCGCAGCGCACCCGGGGGCGTCACCACCCGATTCCCGGGTGCGCTGCGCTCACCCGGGCTATGCACGACGAGTTGCTGCAGGGGGGCGACGAGCACTCGGATGGGGTCGGACGGGCATCGGGATGAGGTCGAGCGGGCAGACCGATGCCCTCGCGAAGGCAGCCGGATGGGTGCCCGAACCCACTGCGATGGGTGCGCGAGGGCACCGGAATGCCCTCGCACGGGTGGTCCGGTGGGTGTGCGAGGGCGGCGATGGGTGCGTGAGGGTGACTCACTGCCTGCCGGCGGGCAGGTCACCGGGGTCGGGAGGGCATCGACATGGGGTCGCACAGGCACCGCAGACCTCGTTCGAGGGCAGCGGGTTGCTCGTTCGAGGGCATGGCGTTCCTCGTTCGAGGACGGTCCGATGCTCGTTCACCCGACGCCGCACCCCTCTCGAATCTCGTTATCCCGTCTACCTCGTCATCCCGGCGAAGGCCGGGACGCAGGCCATCACGCCTTCAAGCGCACCGCGTCGCGCACGGCCTCCCGACGTCATCCCAACTATCCCGTCATCCCGGCGAAGGCCGGGACCCAGGCCATCACGCCTTCCGGAGCGCCCATCGGCACCGTCAAGCTCGCCGGCACCAACACCGTCATCCCAGCGAAAGCGGGGATCCATTTGGCCTCTGTTCTTCAACGCGGAGCGAGCGTGGGAGGGAAAGACCAAGGTCAAGGTCAAGATGGATTCCTGCTTTCGCAGGAATGACGGGGAGGGGCTGACGGCATGAGGGAATCGCAACGCGTGCATTGCATACGGAAGGCGTGATGGCCTGGGTCCCGGCCTTCGCCGGGATGACGGTGTAGGTGGGGTTGTGAAGCCGCGCGATGCCTTCCGCTGGCGATCGCCGCTCACGCAGGCATACCGCCGCGTATCGCTGCACCGCCGCATCTTTGCCGCGTCCTGTCCATTTGCGCCGGGGTTTTTACAGTTCCCGGCGGGCAATGCGATGATCCGGGACCGCTCGGTCCACCGAGTCCACCTGGAGCTGCCGATGGCCTCGCCCGCGACGCCGCAATTAACCATCCGAGCCGTGCTGCTGGCCGTCGTGCTGGCGGTGATCCTCTCCGCCGCCAACGCCTACCTGGGCCTGTTCGCGGGCCTGACCATCGCCACCGCCATTCCCGCGGCCGTCGTCTCGATGGGCGTGCTGCGCCTGCTCGGCGGCGGCAGCATCCTGGAGAACAACATCGTCCAGACCGGCGCTTCCGCCGGTTCGTCGATCGCCGCCGGCGTGATCTTCACGATCCCCGCGCTGATCATCATGGGCTACTGGCCCGACTTCGAATACTGGTGGGTCGTCGGCATCGCCGGCCTGGGCGGCCTGCTCGGCGTGCTGTTCTCGGTGCCGCTGCGCCGCTCGATGATCGTCGAGGAGCCGCTGCCGTTCCCCGAAGGCAAGGCCGCGGCCGAAGTGCTCAAGGCCGGCGAGAACCCCGGCCCGGGGCTGAAGATCCTCGCCGTCGCCGGCGCGCTCGGCGCGCTGGTGAAGCTCGCCGCAGAGAGCGGCCTGCGCCTGATCCCCGACAACGCCGTCGCCTCGGGCTTCATCGGCAAGTACCTGGGCTACATGGGCACCAACCTGTCGCCGGCGCTGCTGGGCGTGGGCTACATCGTCGGGTTGAACATCGGCATCGTCGTGGTGTCCGGCTCCATCCTGTCGTGGCAGTTCGCGATTCCGATCTACCACGCGTTCTTCCTGCACACCGATCCGGCGCTGGCCGCGCAGATCGCAGGCGCGTCCGCCGCCGATGCGGGCGGCGCGATCTGGTCGGCGAAGATCCGTTACCTCGGCGTCGGCGCGATGCTGATCGGCGGTATCTGGACGCTGTTCTCGCTGCGCAATTCGCTGGCCTCGGGCATCAAGAGCGGCCTGGCCGCGGCGCGCAAGGGCGGTGGCCTGGCCGTTGCCGAAACCGAACGCGACCTGCCGATGAAGTGGATGCTCGTCGCGCTGGCCGTCTTCGTCGTGCCGCTGTGGATGCTGTACCACGCGATCGTCGCCAGCTGGGGCGTGAGCCTGACGATGACGATCATCATGATCGTCGCCGGCTTCCTGTTCGTGTCGGTGTCGGCCTACCTCGCCGGTCTCGTGGGTTCGTCGAACAACCCGGTGTCGGGCATCACGATTGCGACCATCCTGTTCGCCTCGCTGGTGCTGATGCTGTTGCTGGGCCGCGATTCGGCCATCGGCCCGGTCGCTGCGATCATGATCGGCGCGGTGGTGTGCTGCGCGGCCGCCGTCGGCGGCGACAACCTGCAGGATTTGAAGGCCGGCTACATCGTCGGCGCGACGCCGTGGAAACAGCAGTTGATGCTCGGCATCGGTGCGTTCTCGTGCGCGCTGATCATGGCGCCGGTGCTGAACCTGCTGGCGCAGGCCTACGGCATCGGTCCGCCGACGGCCACGCACCCCAACTCACTGTCCGCGCCGCAGGCGACGCTGATGGCGTCGGTGGCCAAGGGGCTGTTCGGCGGCAAGCTGCCGTGGGACATGATTGCGATCGGTGCCGTCATCGGTGCGCTGGTCATCGCGCTGGACGAGTGGCTGAAGTCGCGCAAGTCGCACTTCCGCGTGCCGGTGCTGGCCGCGGCCATCGGCATCTACCTGCCGCTGGAACTGATGGTGCCGATCTTCCTCGGCGGCCTGCTGGCGTACATCGTCGAGCGCCGCCACGGCCTGACGATCGACAGCGACGAAGCCGAGCGCGATCGCGTGCACCGTCCGGGCACGCTGTTCGCCGCCGGCCTGATCACCGGTGAAGCGCTGACGGGCATCCTGATCGCGATTCCGATCGTGGTCTCCGAACGCGCCGACGTGCTGTCGCTGGGCATGCACCTGGGGCCGTGGGTCGGCCTGGCGGTGCTGGCCGTCGTCGGCTGGCTGCTGTTCCGCTCCGGTGCGGGCAAGCACAACGCGCCAAGCAACGTCTGATCCACCTTCGTAACCACGGCCCGGCCCCGCGCCGGGCCGTGTGCCGTCCGAACCTCGCAATTCGCTATCGAGAACACCACCATGACGCCACGCCACGCCATCCTCCCGCTCGCCCTGCTGCTGGCTTGCGGTTCCACCTCCGCGCTCGCGCGCGGCTTCGAGGTGCGCGACCTCGCCGCGCTGGAGCGCGTTTCCTCGCCGACGCTTTCGCCCGACGGCCGCCGCGTGGTGTTCGCCAAGCGCGTGGTGGACATGGCGGCGAACAAGTCGTCCACCGCGCTGTACATCGAAGACCTGATGGCGCGCGACGCCGCACCGCCGGTGCGCCTCACGCCGGAAGGCTGGAACGTCAACTCGCCCAGCTTCTCGCCCGACGGCAGGACGGTGTACTTCCTCAGCGCGAAGGGCGGTTCGATGCAGCTGTACGCGATTCCCGCCGCTGGCGGCACGCCGAAGCAGGTCACCGATCTTTCCACCGACGTGGGCGGCTACAAGCTCTCGCCCGACGGCAAGCGCGTGGCGGTGAACCTGGAGACCTTCCCCGACTGCAAGGCCGACCTGGCCTGCTCGAAGAAGAAGCTCGACGCGCGCGGCGCGCAGACGAACACCGGCGTGGTCTTCGACCGCATGTTCATCCGCCACTGGGATGCGTGGAACGACGGTCGCCTCAATCGCCTGTTCGTGACGACGCTGGGCGACAAGGCCGCGACGACGGCGACGCTCGTCAGCGGCGGAGTCAACGGCGATGTGCCGTCGCGTCCGTTCGGCGACAGCACCGAATACACGTGGTCGCCGGACGGCAACACGCTGGTGTTCAGCGCACGCATCGCCGATGCGAAGGAACCGACCTCAACCAACTTCGACCTGTACCAGGTCAACGCCGACGGCACGGGCGCGGCGAAGAATCTCACCGCGTCGAACCCGGCGTGGGACACGGGCGCGACCTTCAGCAGCGACGGCAAGACGCTGTTCTACCGCGCGATGAAGCGCCCGGGCTTCGAAGCCGACCGCTTCGGCCTGATGGAAATGGACCTGGCCAGCGGCAAGACGCGTGAGATCGCGCCGAAGTGGGACCGCTCCGCCGACAGCATCACGTTGAGCGCCGACGGCAAGACCATCCTCACGCCGGCCACCGACATGGGTGAGCATCCGCTGTTCGTGGTCGACATCGCCACGGGCGAGGCGAAGAAGCTGGTGGGCGAGGGCAGCATCTCGGCGATCGACCTTGCCGGCCCGACGCTCGCGCTGACGCGCAACACGCTCAAGACCGGCGACTTGCTGTACACCACCAGCAATGATGCGTCCGCGCCGCTGCGCGCGATCACGCAGACCACGGGCGAGCGCCTGCCGAACGTGTCGTTCGGCGACTTCGAACAGTTCGACTTCAAGGGTTGGAACGGCGACACCGTGCACGGCTTCATCGTCAAGCCGTGGAACTACCAGGAAGGCAAGAAGTATCCGGTTGCGTTCCTCATCCACGGCGGCCCGCAGGGCAGCTTCGGCAACGGCTGGAGCTACCGCTGGAACCCGCAGACGTACGCGGGCCAGGGCTATGCGGTGGTGATGATCGACTTCCACGGTTCCACCGGTTACGGCCAGGCGTTCACCGATGCGATCAGCCAGCACTGGGGCGACCGCCCGCTGGAAGACCTGCAGAAGGGCTGGGCCGCGGCGCAGCAGCAGTACGCCTTCCTCGACGGCGACAAGGCCTGTGCGCTGGGCGCCAGCTACGGCGGCTTCATGGTCAACTGGATCGCCGGCAACTGGAACCAGCCGTGGAAGTGCCTGGTGAGCCACGACGGGGTGTTCGACCAGCGCGGCATGGGCTTCGCCACCGAGGAGTTGTGGTTCACCGACTGGGAGCAGGGCGGCAGCGCGATCGACAAGCCGGACAACTACGAGAAGTTCAACCCGGTCAACCACGTCAAGAACTGGCGCGTGCCGATGCTCGTCGTGCACGGCCAGCAGGACTTCCGCATCCCGGTGGAGCAGGGCATCGGCGCGTTCACCGCGTTGCAGCGCCAGGGCGTGCCGTCGCAGTTCCTGTACTTCCCTGACGAGAACCATTGGGTGCTCAAGCCCGCCAACTCGATCCAGTGGCACGACACGGTCAATGCTTGGTTGAAGCAGTACATCGGCCAGTGATGTCATCGGAAGGCGGAGGAACCCTCCTCCGCCTTCTTTCCCAAGTTCTGGTTTGCCAGCTTTGCGGTAACTAGAAACCTTCGCGTGGACAGGCGCAGGTGCCGCTGGACAAGGAAGCGGCGAACGCTGATTCCATTGAAGCAGGTTACGACCCCTTCGCCATTGACCCCGTCCTGCAGCAAGCCTATGACGCCTTCACCGCCGCGATGGGCCCGCAACCGCGCCGTCTGCGCGAGTGGCTGATGCCCTACCTGTGCTGGCGGTATCAGGTGCGGGACACCTACACGAAACTTCCGTGGGTTGAGCGTGCCTCCCACGGTGACCGCGAAAACCTGAGTAACGCCAACAACGGATTCCTCGCCGACCTCGCGCTGCTCGAATCGCCGGTTCGCAGTTATGTAAGGGATGTCGTGGACCTCGGGCCCGGTATCGGCCCCGCCAACAACATTCGCAAACACGTGCAATTGGAATCCGAGGCAGGCGAGATCGCCGACTACATCCGCAAGGCGGCGCCCGTCGCACCGGCCTTGGCCAACTTCTTCGCCGACTACGTCCATGATTCCTACGGTGGCTTCACCTTATTCGCCGGAGTGCACGAGCCCGCCGGCTACCTGCGTTATCGCCGCCAGTACATGGGCAACGACACCGCGCTGACCTTGAACGACCGGCGCGGCGAAAGCGGGGTGCGTCACGCCTGAGAGTGGCGTGATATGTGCCGCAGGGCCCTCGCCACTGATCCGCGCCGGCTGATACCCTCCAGCATCGCCAAGCCCCGGATCCGCCCGAATGCACGACGCCCCGAGTACCGCGCTGATCACCAACGACATCGTGATACTGGGGCTGATCGCCGCCACGCTCGGAGCGGTGTTCTGGACCTCGTCGCTGCAGTCGTTCCGGAAGTTCTATTCGATCGTTCCGGCGTTGCTGCTGTGCTACCTGATCCCGGGGCTGTTCAACACCTTCGGCGTCATCGACGGCGAGCACAGCAAGCTCTACAACCCCGTCGCCAGCCGCGTGCTGCTGCCTGCGGCGCTGGTGTTGCTGACACTGTCGATCGACCTCAAGGCCGTGTTGCGCCTGGGACCGAAGCTGGTGGCGATGTACGCGGCGGCGTCGATCAGCGTGATGCTGGGCGGCGTCCTCGCCTTCCTGCTGTTCAAGGCGGTGCATCCGGAAACGGTCGCAGGCGATACGTGGGCGGGCATGACCGCGCTGGCCGGCAGCTGGATCGGCGGCGGCGCGAACATGCTGGCGATGAAGGAGATCTTCCAGGTCAACGCGACGACGTTCGGGCAGTTCGCGGTCGTCGACGTCGGTGTGGGTTACGTGTGGATGGCGGCGCTGATCTTCCTCGCCGGACGCTCCGCGGCCATCGACGCACGCAGCGGCGCCGACACGCGCGCCATCGATGAGCTCAAGGAAAAGCTCGCTGCGTTCAAGGCGCAGCACAGCCGCATTCCGACGCTGACCGATCTGATGGTGATCGTCGGCATCGCGTTCGGGACGGTGGGCCTGGCGCACGCGCTGGCGTCGCCGCTGTCGGCGTGGTTCGGCGCGAACGTGAGCTGGGCGCGCGCGGTGAGCCTGCACGAACCGTTCGTGTGGGTGGTGCTGATCTCCACCTTCGTCGGCCTGGGCCTGAGCTTCACCCGCGCACGCACGCTGGAAGGCGCGGGCGCATCCAACATCGGCACGCTGCTGCTGTACTTCCTGATCGCCAGCATCGGCATGCAGATGGACATCCTGGCGCTGTTCGACCGCCCGTGGCTGTACCTGCTGGGCCTGGTGTGGCTGATGATCCACATCGTGCTGCTGTGGCTGGTCGGCAAGCTGCTGCACGTGCCGTTCTTCTATTTCGCGATCGGCTCGCAGAGCAACATTGGCGGGCCCGCGTCGGCGCCGGTGGTCGCGTCGGCATTCCATCCCTCACTCGCGCCGGTGGGCGCATTGCTCGGCACGCTGGGTTATGCGACGGGCACGGGGCTGGCGTATGTGATGGGGTTGATCCTGCGGTCGCTGGCGAACTGAGCATGGTTGACGCCGTCGTCGAACAGGTGGACCGGTTCATTCTTGGATTCGCCAATGCACACTGGCAGAAGGTGGCCATGGTGATCGCCGTGGCGATGACTTCCCGCGACCTGGAATTTCCTGACGACGTGGACGATGCAGAGCTCGTGGCGAGCCGTGTCGTCGCGCTGATCGAAGGCGGGCTTCTGGAGTGCCGGGGCGATCCGGCGGAGTGGCGGCATTCCGAAGTCAGACTCGTAGCCGGTTGAGGCGCATCGACGGCGCCCCGTCGCGGACTGCAGCACGCGTAGCCCGGGTAAGCGCAGCGCACCCGGGGTCTCCGTTGCGGTGGCGTCCCGGGTGCGCTGCGCTTACCCGGGCTACGGGATCACGGAGCTTCGGGCGGCGAGCATTGCGGCAAAAGAAAAAGGCGCCTTGCGGCGCCTTTTCCGTGTCAGGTATCCGCCTCAACAACAGCGACTGCGCCCCTTCCCGTACCGCGCATCCATCCGCTCGCGGAAGAACTCGTCGCGCGTCATCGGTTCGCGGTCCGGGTGGTTGCGCCGCACGTGCGCGGCGTACACGTCGTAGTCGGGAATGCCGATGGCCAGGCGCGCGGTCTGGCAGCTCGCACGCCACCAGCGTGCGAGCAGGTCCAGGGCCACGCGGCCGACGTCAGCGGGCGATGGCGTCGAGCGCGACATAGTCGGTCTCCTTCGCAGTCGGCAGGTTGGTGCGACGCGCGGCGAACGCGGCGCGCAGGCCGAAGAACACGGTCGCCACCACGACCGCGACGAACAGCGCGCACAGCCCCGCGTCGAGGTAGTTGTTGAAGATCACGCGCGACATGTCGTCCATCGACTTCGCCGGTGCCAGCACCTCGCCGCGCGCGGCGGCGTCGGCGAACTTGCGGGCGTTGGCGATGAAGCCGATCTTCGGGTCCGGGTGGAACAGCTTCTGCCAGCCGGCGGTGAGCGTGCAGATCAGCAGCCACGCGGTCGGGATCAGCGGGATCCACAGGAACTTCTCGCGCTTCATCTTCACCATCACCACGCTGCAGAACACCAGTGCGATGCCCGCGAGCATCTGGTTGGCAATGCCGAACAGCGGCCACAAGGTGTTGATGCCGCCCAGCGGATCGACCACGCCCTGGTAGAGGAAGTAGCCCCACAGCGAGACGGCGATGAGCGTGCAGACGATGTTGCTCGCCCAGCTCTCGGTCTCCTTGAACGGCGTGTAGGCCAGGCCCACCAGCTCCTGGATCATGAAGCGCGCCACGCGCGTGCCGGCGTCGACGGTGGTCAGGATGAAGAGCGCTTCGAACAGGATCGCGTAGTGGTACCAGAACGCCATCATCCCTTCGCCCGGGATCAGCCCGTGCAGGATCTGCGCCATGCCCACCGCGAGCGTTGGCGCGCCGCCGGTGCGCGAGAGGATGGTCTGCTCGCCGATTTCCTTAGCGGTGGCCGTCAGCACATCAGGCGTCAGCACGAAGCCCCAGCTTGAGATCGCCGCAGCGGCCGATTCGGCCGTGGTGCCGATCAGCGCGGCGGGCGAGTTCATCGCGAAGTACACGCCCGGCTGCAGCACGCATGCGGCGATGAGCGCCATGATCGCGACGAAGGCCTCCATCAGCATGCCGCCGTAACCGACCATCGGGATGTCGGACTCGCTGGCGATCATCTTCGGCGTGGTGCCCGAGCTGATCAGCGAGTGGAACCCCGAGACGGCGCCGCACGCGATGGTGATGAACAGGAACGGGAAGAGCTTGCCCGAGAACACCGGGCCGGTTCCGTCGATGAATTTGGTCATCGCCGGCATCTGCAGTTCCGGCATCGCGAAGACGATCGCGATGGCGAGCACCAGCACCGTGCCGATCTTCAGGAACGTGGAGAGGTAATCGCGCGGCGCCAGCAGGAACCACACCGGCAGCACCGATGCGATGAAGCCGTAGGCGATCATCAGCCACGCCAGCGTCGTGCCCTTGAGGTGGAAGATCGGGCCCCACGTCGGGTGCGCCGCCACCAGGCCGCCGCTCCAGATCGCCAGCATCAGCAGCACGAAGCCGATGATCGACACTTCCAGGATGCGGCCCGGGCGGAAGTAGCGCAGGTACAGGCCCATCAGGATCGCGATCGGGATCGTCATCGCGACGGTGAACGTGCCCCACGGGCTTTCCGCCAGCGCCTTCACCACCACCAGCGCCAGCACCGCCAGCAGGATCACCATGATCATCAGGATGCCGACCATCGAGATCACGCCCGCGGCGGGGCCCATCTCGGCGCGGATCATCTCGCCCAGCGAGCGGCCGTCGCGGCGCGTGGAGAAGAACAGCACCAGCATGTCCTGCACCGCGCCGGCCAGGACCACGCCGAACAGGATCCACAACGTGCCGGGCAGGTAGCCCATCTGCGCGGCGAGCACCGGGCCGACCAGCGGGCCGGCGCCGGCGATGGCGGCGAAGTGGTGTCCGAAAACGATGCTCTTGGCGGTCGGAACGTAGTCCAGGCCGTCGTTGCGGCGCCAGGCGGGCGTCGCGCGGCTGCCGTCGATCATCAGCGCATTGCGCGCGATGTAGAGGCCGTAGAAGCGGAACGCGACGGTGAACGTCGCCACCGCCGCCACCACCAGCCATATCGCGTTGATGGTTTCGCCGCGATGCAGGGCGATGGTGCCGATGCAGAACGCCGCCAGTACCGCCAGGGCGGCCCAGCCGATCCAGGACAAACCTTTCATGACATCCCCTCCGGAAGGATCACCGAAGAGTCGCGCCGGCGCGGGCGCCGGGTCAATGCGCAATGCGGCAAGTCGCCTGCGACTTTGGTCTAAGCGAAGCAGGGAACTCCAGTGTTTACAGCCACTTGGCGCGCTTGAGCAGCACGTACAGCCCCGAGCACGCCACCACGACCAGTCCGATGAGGATCCAGTAGCTGTAGCGTCCCTCCAGCTCGGGCATGTGCGTGAAGTTCATGCCGTACCAGCTGGTGATGAGGGTCGGCGCGGCCAGCAGCGCGGCCCAGCCGGCGAGGCGTTTGACGACCTCGCCCTGGTGGATCGTCACCAGCGACAGGTTCACGCTCATCGCGGCGGTCAGCATTTCACGCAGGGTGTCGGTGGTCTCGTTCAAGCGCACGGCGTGGTCGAGGACGTCGCGGAAGTAGAGCTGGCTTTCCTCGTCGATGAGGTTCGTGCGCGCGCGCGAGAGCTGGCCGAGGATGTCCTGCAACGGCGACACCGCCATGCGCAGGCGGGTGAGCTCGCGCTTGAGGTCGTACAGGTGCTTCACCGTGTCGCTGCGGAATTCCTCGGCGAAGATGTCCTGCTCCAGTTCGTTGAGGTCCTGGCTGAACTCCTGGACGATCGGCTGGAAGTTGTCGACGACCAGGTCCAGCACCGTGTAGAGCGCCGCGCCGGGGCCGTGGGCGAGGTCGTCGGCATCCCGTTCGTAACGCGCGCGCGCCGGCGCATAGCTGGCCGATGCGCCGTGGCGCACCGTCACCAGGTAGCGCGGGCCGACGAAGATGTGCGTCTCGCCGAAGCGGATGTGGGTGTCCACGCTCTGCGCGGTATGCACGACGATGAAGAGCGAGTTGCCGTAGGTTTCGATCTTCGGTCGCTGGTGCGCGTTGCGTGCGTCCTCGACGGCGAGGTCGTGCAGGCAGAATTCCTCCTGCAGCTTGTC
Source organism: Lysobacter sp. MMG2 (assembly GCF_016735495.2). Lineage (GTDB taxonomy): Bacteria > Pseudomonadota > Gammaproteobacteria > Xanthomonadales > Xanthomonadaceae > Lysobacter_J. Next base: position 443,731 of record NZ_JAERQY020000002.1, on the reverse strand, counting down.
GAGGATCGCCTCGGCCGGTTCGTACAGGCCGACCCAGATGAAGTTGTCATCGTCCTTCGCCAGGACTTCGCTGATCTCGTCCAGGCTGATCTCGCGGCGTTTCCCGCCGCGTTCGTACACTGCGCAGTTGACCACGCAGGATGGCAGATTGGGGCGAAGGGCCTCGGCGGCGGGCAGGGATTTGGCAGGCGTGCTCATGCGCAAATCCTGCGCCCGCCGCGCCGGCGCGGCAAGCGCTCAGCGTCGCGCGCGGAACGCCTGCAGCAGGCCCAGGTGGATCGGCAGCAGCAGCGCGATCCAGTGCACGTTGCGTTGCGGGGTCACCGGCAGCCAGTACACGAACAGCGATGCGACCGCGCCCAGTGCGACGACGGCCAGCACGCCGCGGAACCAGCGTCCGGGATCGCGTCCGCGCAGCACGCGCCAGCCACCGGGCAGCAGCAGCCAGCACAGCGGGCTGAGCAGCAGCAGGTTGGCGTTGGCCCAGCCGTAGGTGTGCTGCGTGCCGAGCCAGAGGAACAGCATCAGCGCGCCAAGCAGGCCGGCCAGCGTCCAGAACGGCAGCGCGACCGCGGCGGCGACGCACGGACGCGCGCGTCCGAGCCATGCCAGTGCGATGCCGATCGCGATGCCGGCCAGCGCCCACGGCCACCAGCGCACCGGGGCGTCCTGCGGTTCGGGCGGCAGGCGATGCGGGAGCAGTTCCTGTTCCTCGAGCACCAGCGGCCGGCCTTGCGTGTTCTTCACTTCGCGCAGCGCGGCGGCCAGGCGCATCGGCACGTAGGACTCGCGCCATACCGGCATCGGCTGGTCGGACGACGGCCCCAGGCCGACGTCGAAACCCAGCCACATCCACCACGCCGGCGAGGCCAGGCGCACCGCTTCGCTGCGTGCGGTGGAGCCGTGCGAGCGGCCTTCGATCTGCCGGCGCAGTCCGCCGTCGAGCGCGCGGTCGAGCATGTCGCGCACGCGCGTGGAGCAGTTGTCGTCGAAGTATTCGTACTTGTAGAACGCGTTCTCGGGCTTGGCGTTCTCGGCCAGCGCATCGGCCAGCGCGCGCGCCTGCGCTTCGTCCAGGTCCAGCCATTGCACGCTGACGCCGCGGCCTTCCTCGCGGTACTGCATCAGGTCCTGCTCGAAGGGCAGGGCCATCAGGCGGTAGCGCATGTCGCCCTTGACGAAGCGGCTGACGAAGTCCGGCTCGCTGGGATCGAAGAAGCCGTAGTTGTAGGAGATCGCCTGGCCCGACTCGGGATCGACCACGACGATCGCGTTGTGGCCGAAGCGCTCGAAGAAGATCTCGCCCGGCTGCATCGTGACCACGCCGATGCGCGGCGTGGAGGCGAACGCGGGAACGGCGAGGAACGCCAGCAGCAGGACGATCAGCGCGAACAGGCGACGCGGCGCGCCGTGCTTACGCGTCACCCAGCACCCCGACATGGAAGGCGTGCACGCGGCGCGCGTCGGCGCCGGAGACGCGGAACACGAAGCGGCCCAGCGTGAGCTCCTCGCCGGCTTCGGGCAGGTGGCCGATCGCGGCCGTGACCAGGCCGCCGATGGTGTCGTACTCGTCGTCATCGAAGTCGGCACCGAAGCGCTCGTTGAAATCTGAAATCGGCGTGAGTGCATCGACCACGAACTGGCCGTCGGCCTGCGCGGCGATCAGCGCGTTCGGGTCTTCGGCGTCGTCGTGTTCGTCGTCGATCTCGCCGACGATCTGCTCCAGCACGTCTTCGATCGTCACCAGGCCGGCCACGCCGCCGTGTTCGTCGATGACGATGGCCATGTGATTGCGCGACTGGCGGAACTCGCGCAGCAGCACGTTCAGGCGCTTGGATTCGGGGATCAGCACTGCCGGGCGCAGCAGCTCGTGGATGTTGCCGGGGCCGTAGTCGGCGACCACGCCGCGCAGCAGGTCCTTGGCCAGCAGCACGCCCAGGATCTCGTCCTTGTCCTCGCCGTGCACCGGGAAGCGCGAGTGGCCGGACTCGACCACCTGCTTCATCAGGTCCAGGAACTTGGCGTCCGCCGGCAGCGAGACCATCTGCGAGCGCGGGATCATCACGTCGCCCACGGTCAGGTCGGACACCGCGATGGCGCCTTCCATCATCCGCAGCGTGTCGGCGGCGATCAGACCGTCGGCCTGCGCATCGCGCAGGAGTTCGACCAGGTCCTCACGGTTCGTGGGTTCGCCGGAAAGCGCCGAGCTTATGCGTTCGAGCCAGGAGCGCGGCTTGTCGTGCCCACGCCGGTCTGAGCGTCTTTCCTGGATCTCGGGCGTATGGAAGCTACTACTGTCGTCCTCGGACATTGCGATCTGTCAGGCGCCCCGGGGGGAAGGGACGTCGGTCCCAGTCTAGCGCGGATGAATGACGGGCGCTTGGCGGGCCCGGACAGGGCCGCGAGCGCCGACTCAGTCCCCGTAGGGATCCTCGATCCCCAGCGAGGCCAGGATCTCGCGCTCCAGCTGCTCCATGCACACCGCTTCCTTCTCGTCCTCGTGATCCCACCCCAGCAGGTGCAGTACGCCGTGAACGGTGAGGTGGGCGTAGTGGGCGGCGAGCGCCTTCTTCTGCTCCTTCGCCTCGCGTGCGACGACGGGCGCGCAGATCACCAGGTCGCCCAGCAGCGGCATCTTCACGCCCTCGGGCAGGCCTTCGGGCAGCTCGGCGGGGAAGCTGAGCACGTTGGTCGCGTAATCCTTGCCACGGTAATGGTGGTTGAGCGCGCGGCCTTCCTTGGTGCCGACGATGCGGATGGCGAGATCGGCCTCGCGGATGCGGCTCTCCAGCGCAGCGGCCACCCAGCGGCGGAAGCTCACGGCCGCCGGCACGCCCGTGCGCGGGACCGCATAGTTGATGACGACGTCGAGACGGATCGGGCCCTTTGTCATGGCATCCAGGCTCAGGCGGAGGGGCCGCTGGCCGCGTCCTGCGCGTCGCGGGCGTCATAGGCGTTGACGATGCGCGCCACCAGCGGATGGCGCACCACGTCGCGCGATTCGAAGAAGGTGAAGCTGATGCCGTTGACGTTGCGCAGCACGTCCAGCGCGTCCTTGAGGCCGGACTTCTGGTGCTTGGGGAGATCGATCTGGGTCAGGTCCCCGGTGACGACGGCGGTGCTGCCGTAGCCGATGCGGGTCAGGAACATCTTCATCTGCTCGATCGTGGTGTTCTGCGCTTCGTCGAGGATCACATACGCGTCGTTAAGCGTGCGTCCGCGCATGTACGCCAGCGGCGCGATCTCGATGACGTTCTTCTCCAGCAGCTTGACCACCTTCTCCACGCCCAGCATTTCGTACAGCGCGTCGTAGAGCGGGCGCAGGTAGGGGTCGACCTTCTGCGTGAGGTCGCCCGGAAGGAAGCCCAGCTTCTCGCCGGCTTCCACCGCCGGACGCACCAGGATCAAGCGCTGCACGCGCGCTTCGTTCAGCGCCTCCACGGCGCTGGCGACGGCCAGGAACGTCTTGCCGGTGCCCGCCGGGCCGATGCCGAAGTTGATGTCGTGCGTGGCGATGGCGTGCAGGTACTTGGCCTGGTTCGCACCGCGCCCGCGGATGGTGCCGCGCTTGACGCGGATCGCGACTTCCTGCGGCTCGACGTCGTCGTTGGCGACGGTGTCGGCGTCGATCTCGGTCAGGCGCAGGTGGATCGCAGGCTCGGTGAGCGTTTCTTCGGCCGCGTCGCGCCACAGGTCGCGCAGCAGCCTTTCCGCCTTGCCCACCGCGTCCTGCGGGCCGACGATGCGGAAGATGTTGCCGCGGTTGGCGATCTCCACGCCCAGGCGCAGTTCGATCATGCGCAGGTGGCCGTCGAAGGGACCGCTGAGGTTGGCCAGGCGCTCGGTTTCGGCCGGCTCCAGGACGAATTCGGACGTGGTTCGTGACATCGACGGACGGTCTTCCGTGTGCGGGGATGCGCGCCGTGCGCGCCGGGGGCACACAAGCTTGCGCCCGTGGGTGCCATTTCGCAAAGGGACGTCAGCGCGGGTCGCGCTTGCGCCATTGCGTGCCGAACACGCCCGCGATCCACAGCGCGCCGATCACCATGATCAGCAACGAGCCCCACAACCAGACGTGCATCACCGCGTCGGACCAGATGCGGGCGTCGCGCGCGTAGCGCATCCACCAGCGCACCAGACCCAGCGCCCCCAATCCGAGGAACCACAGGCCCAGGGCGCAACGGTGGAGGAGGGTGGGTGCGGCGGAGTGGACCATGGCGGAGGCGGCGATGGGGACCGGCTCCAACCATAGACCAGGCGGGCCGGGCCGGCATGCCATGACCGACACGTCATGACCGTTCGTCGGGCCGGGCTTGCGATCTAATTAATCACACAATTAAATATGCCCTCATGAACGCCGAGACCTCCCCCAAGGCCCGCAAGGGCCGTCCCGCCGGCGCCGGCCGGCGCTCTCCCGGGCGTCCGGGCGCCGATGGCCCCGACCTGCGCGAGCGCCTGCTCGATGCCGCCATTGCCTGCTTCGTCCGCGAAGGCATCGCCGCGACGTCCCTGCGCGGCATCGCCGTCGAGGCCGGCGTCACCCCGGCGCTGCTGCATTACTACTTCGGCGACAAGGCGCAGCTGCAGGAGGCGGTGATCTCCGAGCGCGTGCTGCCGGCCTTCCAGCAACTGCGCGAGCCGATCATGGCCGCGGGCGACGACGTCGCCGCGCTTGTGGCCGCTTTCGTGCTGGGCGTGGGGCGCGTGGTGGCGGCGCATCCGTGGCTGCCGTCGCTGTGGGTGCGCGAGGTGCTATGCGAAGGCGGCGCGCTGCGCGACGTGCTGTTCGACCGCATCGGCCCGCAGCTGCCACGGATGATGGCCGCACGCTTCGCCCAGGCGCAGGCGCGCGGCGAACTCAATGAAGACCTCGACCCGCGCCTGCTGATGGTGTCGCTGGTCGGACTGACGCTGTTCCCCGCCGCCGGTGCGCCGATCTGGCGCCGCCTGCTGCAGGCGGACGATCTGGATTTCGACGCGCTGCGCCGGCACACGCTGGCGTTGCTGGACCGTGGACTGGGTGTGAGTTGATCGCATGAACACGAACCGCAAGACGACGCACGCGCTGCTGATGCTCGCGATGACGCTCGCCCTCTCCGCGTGCCGCGACGACACGAAGCAGGCGCTGGGCACGCTGGAATGGGACCGGATCGCGCTGCCCGCGCCTGCGGCCGAAAAGATCGTCCGCATCGACGTGCGCGAAGGCGAGCGCGTCAAGGCCGGCACGCGCCTGCTGCAACTGGAAGTCACCCGCACGCAATCGCAGTTGCAGGCCTTGCAGGCGCAGGCGCAGCAGGCCGGTGAAGTGCTGCAGGAACTCGAACACGGTCCGCGCAGCGAGGACATCGCACAGGCACGTGCCAACCTCGCCGCGGCGCAGGCCGAAGCCGTCGATGCGCGCGCGTACTACGCGCGCCTGCAACCGCTTGGTCGCCAGGAACTCGTCGCCGCCTCCGACGTCGACCGCGCCCGCGCCGCCGCCGGCAACGCGCAGGCGCAGGTGCACGCCGCGCAGGCCGCGCTGGAAGAACTGGAACGCGGCACGCGCATCGAACAGATCCAGCAGGGCCGTTCCGCCGTCGCCGCCGCAACGGCGCAGGCCGCCACGCAGGCGGTGACCTTGAGCAAGCTCGACCTGATCGCGCCGCGCGAAGGCGTCGTCGACAGCCTGCCGTACCGTCTGGGCGACGAAGCCCCGGTCGGCGCGCCGCTGGCGGTGATGCTCGTGGGCGAGCGCCCTTACGCCCGCGTCTACGTGCCCGAACCGATCCGCGCCAACGTCAAGGTCGGGCAGGCCGCACGCGTGTTCCTCGATGGCCGCGACGGCCCGCTGCAAGGCCGCGTGCGCATGATCCGCAGCGAGCCCAGCTTCACGCCGTACTACGCGCTCATCGGCGAAGACGCGGCGCGCTTGAGCTACCTGGCCGAGGTGGAGATCACGCAGGCGCACGAAGAACTGCCCGCCGGCCTGCCGGTGCGCGTGGAGTTCGCGCAGTGAACGCCCCGTCCGGCGAGCTCGCCATTCAGGCGCGCGGCCTCACCAAGCGCTTCGGCCAACTCGTCGCGGTCAACCACGTGGACCTGAGCGTCCCGCGCGCGAACGTGTACGGCTTCCTCGGCCCCAACGGTTCGGGCAAGACCACCACCATCCGCATGCTCTGCGGCCTGCTGACGCCGACGGAAGGCGAGGTGGAAGTGCTCGGGTTGCGCATTCCCGAGCAGGCCGAGGAACTGCGCCGTCGCATCGGCTACATGACGCAGAAGTTCTCGCTGTTCGATGACCTCACGGTGCGCGAGAACCTGGAGTTCCTCGCCGCCGTGCAGGATGTTCCGCGAGCCGAGGCCGCCAGACGCATCGACGAACTGATCGAGCACTACCACTTCGCCGACCGGCAGAAGCAGCTGGCCGGCACCATGAGCGGTGGCCAGAAGCAGCGCCTGGCGCTTGCTGGCGCGGTGATCCAGAAACCCGAACTGCTCTTCCTCGACGAGCCGACGAGCGCGGTGGATCCCGAATCGCGCCGCGACTTCTGGGAGAAGCTCTTCGACCTGGCCGATGCCGGCACCACCATCCTGGTTTCCACGCATTACATGGACGAGGCCGAGCGCTGCCATCGCATCGCCATTCTCGATCGTGGCGTCCTCGTTGCGGATGGCACGCCGGACGAACTCACCCAGGCGCTTACCGGCCGCACGCTGGAAGTGCTGGCGCAGCAGCCGCGCCGGGCGCAGCAGCTGCTGGTGAACGTGCCGGGCGTGCTCAGCGTCGCGCAGATCGGCAACACGCTGCGCGTGCTCAACCAGAGCAATGGCGATGCGGCCGGGCGCGTGCGCAAGGCCCTGTCCGACGCAGGACTCGACGCCGAGGTCGCCCCGTCGCATCCGAACCTGGAGGACGTGTTCGTCTCTTCCACGCGCGGACGCGACGACGAAGCGAAAGAGAAGGCCGCATGAACCTGCGCCGCATGTTCGCCATCGTCATGAAGGAGTTGCGGCAGATGCGCCGCGACCGCATCACGCTGGCGATGATCGTCGGCATTCCGGTGATGCAGCTGGTCCTGTTCGGCTACGCGATCAACCTCAACCTGCGCGGGCTGGCCACGGGCATCGTCGACCAGTCCAACACCGCCGCATCGCGCGCGCTGGTGATGGACATGGTCGCCACCGGCGTCATCGACCCCACCGTCAGCGCGACCTCACCGCAGGAACTGATGGAGGACCTGCGTCGCGGCAAGATCAGCATGGGCGTGGTGATCCCGCACGATTTCGAGCGCCGTCGCTTCGAGGGCCGCGAAGCCGTGCAGGTCCTCGTCGACGGCAGCGACACCGTCGTGCAGAGCGCGGCGGTGCAGCTGGCGCAACTGCCGTTGCAGACGCAGCCGATCGTGAACACCTCGCGGGCCGTCGGCGGCACGGGGCAGGTGGGCGCGGGCCAGATCAGCGTCGTCGCCTTCTACAACCCGCAGCGCGTCTCGGCGATCAATATCGTGCCGGGCCTGATCGGCGTGATCCTGACGATGACGATGGTGCTGTTCACCGGCGTTGCCATCGTGCGCGAGCGCGAACGCGGCAACATGGAACTGCTGATCGCCACGCCCCTGACCAGCAGCGAGCTGATGATCGGCAAGGTGCTGCCTTACGCGGGCATCGGCCTGATCCAGACCACCGTAATCCTGGTGCTGGGCGTGTGGCTGTTCGACGTGCCCATCCGCGGCAGCCTGCTCGATATCTACCTGGCCGGCGTGCTGCTCATCCTGGCCAACCTCGCGCTGGGGCTGTTGATCTCGACGAAGGCGCAATCGCAGTTCCAGGCGATGCAAATGACGTTCTTCGTGTTCCTGCCGTCGATCCTGCTGTCGGGCTTCATGTTCCCCTTCGCCGGCATGCCGAAGGTCGTGCAGTGGCTGGCAGAGCTGCTGCCGCTGACGCATTTCCTGCGCCTGGTGCGCGGCATCATGCTGCGCGGGGCCGGACTGCAGGAACTGTGGCCGGACGTGCTCGCGCTGCTGGCCTTCATCGCGGTGATGATGACGCTGGCGATCGCGCGGTTCCACAAGCGGCTGGACTGAGCGCGACCTGTCGCTTTCTGGCGTGACTCGCGCCGCCACTTGCCTGCCGCCCCGCGTTTGCGCACAGTCCGGCTTTCGCTAGCAGGGGACGGGGAAATGCGCAATCCGGTTTGGGTGATGGCGGCGACGCTGCTCGCGATGTCGGGGCCGGCCGTCGCGGCGGAAGTGACGGTGCTCAGCGCCGCGCGCATCCACACGATGGAGACCGCGCAGCCGAAGGTGCAGGCGATGGCCTTCGACGAATCCGGCCGCATCCTCGCGCTCGGCAGCACCGACGCGCTGCTCAAGCGCTACCCGAAGGCCCAGCGCATCGATGCCGGGCAGGCGACCGTCATCCCCGGCCTCATCGATGCGCATGCGCACGTCTCGGGCCTGGGCATGACGATGCTCAGCGCGGACCTCGTCGATGCGGCCAGCAAGCAGGAAGTGCTGCAGCGGCTGCAGGCGTTCGAAAAGCAGCTGCCTGCGGGCGCATGGCTGATCGGTCGCGGCTGGGACCAGAACGACTGGCCGGAGAAGACCTTCCCGACGGCCGCCGACCTGGACGCCGCGTTCCCCGATCGCCCCGTATGGCTGGAGCGCATCGACGGCCACGCCGGCTGGGCCAACACGGCGGCGATGCGCGGCGTGAAGCGCGACCTGTCCGGAGATTGGCAACCCGACGGCGGCCGCATCGAACGCGATGCGCGCAAACAGCCGACGGGCATTTTCGTCGACGGCGCGATGGCGCTGGTCGACCAGTCGCGTCCGCCGATGGACGAAGCCACCGCCGAACGCGCGCTGTCGCTGGGCATGCAGTCGGCGGTCGAACACGGTCTCACCGGCGTGCACGACGCGGGCGTGAGCCTGGCCGAGCTCAAGCGCTACCAGCGCCTGGCCGACCGCGGCGCGATGCCGCTGCGCATCACCGCGATGGCCGACGGCAACAGCGATGCACTGGAATCGCTGTGCCGCGACGGCCTGTACACGCATCCCTCCGGCCGATTGCAGATGCGCACGGTGAAGCTGTACGCGGATGGTGCGCTCGGCAGTCGTGGCGCAGCGATGCTCAAGGAATACAGCGACGACCACGGCAACCTCGGCCTGATGGTGATGTCGCCGGAACAGATCGCCGTCGCCGTCGCCAAGGCGAAGCGCTGCAAGGTGCAGGTCGCCACGCATGCGATCGGCGATCGCGGCAACCACGTCGTGCTGGAGGCTTACGCGAAGGCGCTGCGCGGCGAGGCCGCGACCACCGACCACCGCTGGCGTATCGAGCATGCGCAAGTGCTGTCGCCGCAGGACCTGCCGCGCCTGGCGCAACTGCATGTGATCGCCTCGATGCAGCCCACGCACGCGACCAGCGACATGCCGTGGGCTCAGGACCGCGTCGGCCCGCAGCGCATCATCGGCGCGTACGCGTGGCGGCAGCTGCGCGACAGCGGCGCGCGCCTGGCGCTGGGATCGGATTTCCCGGTGGAGTCGGTCGATCCGCGCTTCGGCCTGTACGCCGCCGCCACGCGCGCCGATGCACAGGGGCTGCCCGCAGGCGGCTGGTTTCCGCAAGAGAAGCTGACGGCGTTCGAGGCGCTGCGCGGCTTCACGCTCGATGCGGCGTACGCGGGTTTCGCCGAAGCGCAGGTGGGAAGCCTGGCCATCGGCAAGCGCGCGGATTTCGTGGTGCTCAGCGAGGACCCGCTGGCGATTTCGCCCTCGGGCCTGCGCAACCTCACCGTGCAGGCGACGTACGTGGACGGCGAGGCGGTCTACAAGGCCAAGTGAGTGAAGCGCACCCGACGGTACGCCATCACCAGATCAGATCGTCCGGCACCTTGAACTGCGCGTAGTACGCATCGTCTTCGGAGGTCGTCGCAGAGGGTTCGGCGCCCGCATCCTGGCCGTGATCGAGCACGATCATGGTCGCGTCGCGTTCGCGCACCTTGTCGGCGGCGACACGCGGCAGCAGCTCGTAACGCTCGTCGATGCGGGCGATCACCAGCGCACCGGACGAGAGCTTCCTGCGCAGGTCGTCGTTGACGAGCACGGTGCGGATGGCGCCGCTCTCGGTGAAGCGGTACTCGCTTTCACCGGCGCGCGGCACTTTTCGATCCTCGATGATCTGCCGCGCCTGCGCGCGAAGTTCGGCGATGCGGGCCTGCTCCTTGCGCTCCGCGGCGAGTGCGCGGTCGCGGTCGGCCTTCTCGGCGCGGGCGCGCTCGGCTTCGAGCTGGATTTCGCTGGGCCCGGACGGCGCCTTGGCGTGCCGGGCCTTGTTCTGCTCACGCGCGACCTCGGCCACCTTGGACTTCTTGACGAGGCCCGCTTTGAGCAGTTGTTCCTGAAGGGGATTCGCCTTGGCCATGTCGCGGTTTCTTGCTGGGGATTTCAGGCCCATCATACCTCCCGACCCCGCCGCCCGCGCCCGCCCGCCACCGCCGATGGATCCCCTGAAATACCTCTCCGGCTACCCCGAATCCCTGCAGGCGCGGGTGCGCGAGCTGATCGTGCAGGATCGGCTGGGCGCGATGCTGGCGGACAAGTACGGCCAGTCCCATGCCGTGCGAACCGACGGCCAGCTCTACGATTACGTGCAGGCGCTCAAGGACCGGCATCTGCGCAAGTCCGTGCCGCTGGGCAAGGTGCTCTACGACAGCAAGCTGCAGGTGATGAAGCACGCGCTGGGCACGCACACGGCCATCTCGCGCGTGCACGGCGGCCGGCTCAAGGCCTCTCGCGAGATCCGCATCGCCAGCGTGTTCCGCGACGCGCCCGCCGAGTTCCTGGAGATGATCGCGGTGCATGAGCTGGCTCATCTGAAGGAAGCCGAGCACAACAAGGCGTTCTACCAACTGTGCACGCACATGACGCCCGACTACCACCAGCTGGAATTCGACCTGCGCCTGTATCTGACGCACCTGGAGATCGGACGGAAATGACCGATGCGCCGGCACGTGCCAGGCGCGACTCATCGGCCCCGAAGCGTGCCTTCCACGGCATCGCGAGGCGCCTGGCTTGTGCATGCTTCCAGCCGCGAAGCCACGAAGCGTTCGTATAGCGTGGTATGCAGATTGTGCAGCGCCAGTTCGATGCGGAACGGCGTGCGCGGATTGCGGTCGAGCAGGCGGGCGATGTGGAAGCCGACGGGTTTGACGCCCTGCCGGTGCACGTAGATGTCGAAGCCGCGGTAGAACGGATCGGCGAGTTCGGCGTCCAGGCGCGCCAGCGTTGCCTGTGATTGCGCCGGCAACGCGGCGCGCAAGACGGGGTCGCGTTCGTGCAGCAGGCGTTCGAAATAGCGCGACGGCTTGCGTCCCGGGAGCGTGCGCGCCAGCGACCAGATCGCGCGGTTGCGATCGTTGTAGTACTCGAAGCCTTCGTGTTCGCGCAACACGGCGGCGGCATCGGCGCTCACGTCGTAGACGACGAAGTTCTCGGCCTGGTTGTTCAGATCGTCCAGCGTGCTGCGGTCGAAGACGTGGAAGATGAAACCGGGCAGGCCCATGAAAGCCTGGCGTCCGGTGCGCGAGGCGGCTACCGCGCGGCCATCGCGCGTGAACGTGCCGGCGGACGATCCCAGCAGGATGCTGCGCGTGGAATGCAGGCGGTTGAAGGTGCCGATCACGATCTCGTCGGGGTCGAATTCGGTGTCGAACGCTTCGCCGCCGTACAGCTCCGCCTGCGTGGCGTACTGCGCGATCTGCCGGCCCACGCCGCACTCGCTGCGCACCTGGCCGGCGTAGAACGCTTCGATCGCGCGCATGTTGCTGCCGCGCGGCTGGTAGCCGCGTCCGAACAGCGCGATGGGCTTCCAGCCATCGCGCGCCGATCCCGTCGGCCCGAACCCGATCCATCCCATCTGCAACGCGGAAAACCGGTAGCCCGGGTTGCCTGCGAGTCGATCGACCGCGCGACGCGTCGCCGCGCCCAGCGCGAACGAATAGGCGCAAGCGGTGGCGGGATGCCGGAGCAATTCATCTTCCAGGCGCGCGCGGGAGGCGGCGTCCAGTCGCGCGGGAAAACGCACGACCAGATCGCCAGCGGCCTGCGCCTGTGCGAGGTCGGCGCGCTCGCACGGCGTGCCGGGCAGGATCTTTGCACTGTGTTCCTCGGATGGAACAAAGCGCCAACCCAGCTCGCGCAGCAGCCGCGTCTTGCAGTCCGGCGTTTGCGCGGTTGCGCTGATGCTGACGAGCAGCATCATGAGCGGCCACAACAGGCGTGGAGCAGGACGTTGCCGTGGGGATGGGTTCACCGCGCAGCACCTCCAAGGGATGCAGCCGCAGCGTACTGGCGGCCGGTCAAGTACAGGTGATGCCCGCCGGCGCCGCGAACCCTTCTGTGCGCAGCCCGACGCGCGTGCTCAACATCGTTCCGCTCGTCCGGCCGGCGTTGCGAAGGCGCCGCGGGTCGCCCTAAGCTCGGCGCGGGGACATGGAGGGGGTCGGAGATGAAGCGTTCGCTTGCCGTGCGGGCCGTGTCGCTCGCCTGTGTATTGCTGGCCACGTCGGTGCATGCGAAGGAGGAGACCGGGTATCAGCCGATCCTCGTCCAGTTGAAGGCCGCGCTCGATATCGATGTGCAGGGAAACGTCTCGGCGGTGAGCTTCATCGATGAAGCGAAGGTGCCCGACGCGCTGCGGCGCGAGGCGGAGCGGCTGGCGCAGTCGTGGCGTTTCCAGCCGCCGCGGAAGGACGGAAAGGCGGTCAGCGGCCGCACCTATGCGACGCTGCAGACCTGCCTGGTGCCCAGTGCGGCAGGCATCGACTACACCTTCTCGTACGCGGGCAACGGCCCGTCCGGTACCTATCGGCCGCCACGCAAGATGCACATGCCCGCGATGCCCATCGATACGCTCATGAGCGAAGGCGTGAGCCGGTACGGCGGCAAGATCACCTATCTCGTCAAGCCGGACGGTTCGGTCACGCTGGAAAAGGCGGTGCTCGACGATCCGGCGCTGCAGGCGCGCTACGGCCAGCTGTGGTCACGTGACCAGCGCGAGTACATGAAGGGCTTCCACTACAGGCCGGAACTGATCGACGGCGTTGCCACCGCCACGCGCGTGGAAGCCACCGTCGAGCAGCGCTGGGCGGAGGAGGGAGAGTTGGACAAACTCGACGCCGAGATGCGCGCAGACGACGCCCGGACCGATGCCTGCCGCAAGTTGCGCGGCGCGCAGGATCATCAGATCGCCAGCGACAGCGTGTTCAAACGCATCGACAGCTGATCGGCGCGCAGCAAACGCAACCACCCATCACGCCATGACGCCTGCCGGGTCGCCCGGCAGGCGTCGCAACTTCATTGCGTGCAGCCCGCCCCGCCGTAGCCGAGCGTGGGTTCCATGTCCAGGCCGACGCGCTTGTCGTCGGTCTTGAGGTAGACGAGCGCACTGCAACGCGAGCCTTCGGACTCGAAGTCCTGCAGGTACTCCGCGCCGGCGACGGGCACCAGGCTCACGCTGTGGGTGCACGTGTAGTTCATGTAGCCGTCGGAGGTGGCGAAGTTCATGCCGATGGTGACGCGCTCGCCGGCCGGGATGCTCGCGCGTCCGTTCTTGTCCTTCTGCAGGATCTGCGACGGCGTGTTGGCGCAGATCCACGCGGTGCCGGCGCGGGCCACTTCGAGCTTCGCCGTCGGCTTGCCGGGCGGCAGCTTGTAGATGCTCATGCAGCCGGTAAGGCCGGTGGCGACGAGGCAGGACAGGGTGAGGGGCAGCAGGCGATTCACGACTTCACTTCCTTGTCGGGGGCCGATCCACCGTTGCCGGGCTTGCTGTCGGCCTGGCGGGTCGCGGCAGGCTTCACTTCCGGTCCGAGGCGTGTGAGCAGGTCCTGCACCGACAGCGCGTCGCGCGCGTCGGCGGGCACCACGAGGATGTAGGCGTAGGTTGAAGGCTTGCCGCCGAGCGAGGCCACCGTGCGGTCGCTGCTGCGCGCATCGGCGATCGCCGCCGGCAGGTTGGCGTAGAGCACGAAGTGCGTGCCGCCTTCGCGCTGGGCGACTTCGGCGCAGCGGTAGAGCAGGTAAGTGCCGACCTTGTCGGGCGAGATGAAGCCGTTGCCGGCGAAGCCGACCTTGAGCAGCTGGCCAGGACCCTTGGTGTCCCAGTAGCCGCCGCTGTAGCCGAGGATGGGATTGGTGGCGCTGTGGTAGCCGGTCGCGCACGACGTCAGCGCGAGCGGGAGCACGAAGGACAGCGCGAGGGCTGCCAACGGACGGCGGTTCATCCAGCGGAGTTCCCCTTGGAGATCGTGGCCGGCACATTGCCCGCGGCGGGTCCACCCGCTACGTCGCGCGCCTCCCCAGACGCGCGATTGCCACGGCGGGAGTATCGCGGCAGCGCCGCGTCCGCCTCAAGCGTGCGGGACGATCAGGCCGCCGCGTTGTCGCCGGTCGTCGCCACGCGGCCGCGCAGCGAGTTGCTCATCGCTTCGGTGATGACGACATCCACGAACTGGCCGATCAGGCGCGCGTGGCCGGGGAAGTTCACCGAGCGCATGTTCTCGGTCTTGCCGGTGAGCTCGTTGGGGTTCTTCTTCGACGGGCCTTCCACCAGCACGGTCTGCGTGCTGCCGACCATTGCATCCGAGATCGATCGCGCATGCGCGTTGATGTGCGCCTGCAGGCGCGACAGGCGTGCGTGCTTTTCCTCACTGGAGACGTTGTCTTCCAGGTCGGCGGCCGGCGTTCCCGGGCGGCGCGAGTAGATGAAGGAGAACGACTGGTCGAAACCGACGTCCTCGATCAGCTTCATGGTCTTGTCGAAGTCGGCGTCGGTTTCGCCGGGGAAGCCGACGATGAAATCCGAGCTGATCGAAATGTCCGGACGCACCGCGCGCAGCTTGCGGATCTTCTGCTTGAACTCCAGCGCGGTGTAGCCGCGCTTCATCGCGGCCAGGATGCGATCGCTGCCCGCCTGCACCGGCAGGTGCAGGTAGTTGGCGAGCTTGGGCACGTCGCGATAGGCCTCCACCAGCGAGTCGGAGAACTCCAGCGGGTGGGAGGTGGTGAAGCGGATGCGGCCGACGCCTTCGATCTCGGCGATGGCGCGGATCAGCAGGCCGAGGTCGGCGATCTCGCCGTCTTCGCCATACGGTCCGCGATAGGCATTGACGTTCTGGCCGAGCAGGTTGATCTCCCGCACGCCTTGCGAGGCCAGGTCGGCCACTTCCACCAGCACGTCCTCGAACGGGCGGCTGATTTCCTCGCCGCGCGTGTACGGCACCACGCAGAACGAGCAGTACTTGCTGCAGCCTTCCATGATCGAGACGAAGGCGCTGGGGCCTTCGGCGCGCGGTTCGGGCAGGCGGTCGAACTTCTCGATCTCGGGGAAGGAGATGTCGACCTGCGGCAGGCCGGTGTCGCGGCGGGCCTGGATGAGTTCGGGCAGGCGGTGCAGGGTCTGCGGGCCGAAGACCAGATCGACGAACGGCGCGCGCTTCACGATCGCCTCGCCTTCCTGCGACGCCACGCAGCCACCGACGCCGATCACGACTGGCTTGCCACCCTGCTTCAACGACTTCCAGCGGCCGAGCTGGCTGAAGACCTTCTCCTGTGCCTTCTCGCGGATCGAGCAGGTGTTGATCAGGATGACGTCGGCCTCTTCGGCGTTGTCGGTCAGTTCCAGGCCGTCGCTGGCGGCGAGCACGTCGGCCATCTTGGCCGAGTCGTACTCGTTCATCTGGCAACCGTGGGTCTGGATGTAGAGCTTGCGCGGCGCGGTGGCGACGGCAGCGTCGGTGCCGCCTTCGGCGGCGAGGGTCGTGTCGGTCTGGCTCATCTGGCTCGGTCCGGGAGGGGCGGCGGTTATTCCGCGCCGGAGGGGGCGCATTCTACAGGCCGGGACGGGTCGCGGACCGCGTTTGCTTCCGTAAGGGCAGCACAGGAGGGCGCGCGGGCCGCGCCGGCAGGCCCCACCGTACGTGAACTCCCTGAGGGTTGGCTTTGCATCGCTGGGGTTGGCGGGGCTGCTGCTGGCGGTGGTGCCGGTCGTGTCCGCCCAATCCTCGTCCGCGGGGCTCGCGCAGCCCAGCCGCCCGGCCGCGCCGGGGCGTGCGCTGGGATTCTCGGCGGGCGGGCCAGGCGACGCTTCGCCGGGGCCCGTCGTCCAGGACAGTGAGGCAGCGGGCATCACCGCGCCGATGCGGGTCGCCCAGGGACAGGTGTACCGCTTCGAGGAAGACGGCGTAGTCCACTACGCCAGCCAGCGGCCGACGCCGCGAGCGGGGCTCGGCGCTGTCGCCCGGCTCACCTATACGTATATGGAAACCTGCTACGCGTGTGCGCTGCAGCCGGACGTGGACTTCGCCACGATCCGCCTCAACACCGAGTCGTACCGCAAGGAGATTGCCGCCGCGTCGCGCGATTTCGGCGTGGACGAGGCAGTGGTCCGGGCGATCATCCATGCCGAATCGGCCTACAACCCCAACGCGATCTCGCGCGTGGGCGCGCAGGGCCTGATGCAGTTGATGCCGGCCACGGCGCGGCGGTTCGGCGTGGCCAACGTGTTCGACATCGGCCAGAACATCCGCGGCGGCGTGCAGTACCTGGCGTGGCTGCTGCGCCGTTTCGACGGCAACCTGACGCTGGCCGCCGCCGGCTACAACGCGGGCGAGGGGGCGGTCGACCGCTACCGGGGCGTGCCGCCCTACGACGAGACGCAGCGCTACGTGCAGCGGGTCGCCGTGCTGGCCGAGCGCTATCGATCGGCGACGGCGATGGGACGGTGAGGTTCGGGCGCGGCGGGGCGGTGGGACTCCGTCGCACGGGGCGGTTGCGGGCAACGTCACGTTTCACGTAGCCAGCGCAATCAAGGACTTGTGAAGGGGCAGGAGACAGGACACACTCGCGGCCATGAGGGGGGGCTCACTGCTACTGGGGATCGTTTGCCTGTTGGCCGCCGGACCGACCGTGGCCGGCACGCTGTACCGTTGCGATTCCCCGGACGGCAGCCGCAGCTACGTGAGCAAGCGCACGCCGGGCGCCAAGTGCACCGCCGTCAGCCAGAGCAATGACAGGCCCGCCCGCAAGTCGACCCCGACTCCGACGCCCGCCGCCGCAATGGGCGGTGTAACGGCCGCTTCGTCCGTGACAGCCGCCGCTTCGGCGCCGGTCGCGCCGGTGCCGACGGTCATGACGTCCGCCCCGATCGCGCCGACTCCCATGCCCGCGCCGGCTTCCAAGGCCCCGCGCGTGGTGCAGGGTCAGGTGTACTCGTACATCAAGGACGGCGTGCGCCACTACACCAGCCGCAAGCCGCAGGGCGTGGCCAACGCCTCGGCGGTGCGGACCATCCGCTACAGCTACATCGAAACCTGCTACGCCTGCTCGAAGCGGTCGGGCGTGAACTTCGGCACGGTCCGGCTCAACACGGATGCGTACCGCGACGAAATCTCATCCGCCGCCCGCCAGCACGGCGTGGACGAAGCCATCGTGCGGGCGATCATCCATGCTGAGTCCGCCTACAACCCCAACGCGCTCTCGCGCGCTGGCGCGCAGGGGCTGATGCAGCTGATGCCGGCCACGGCGCGGCGCTTCGGTGTCAGCAACGCCTTCGATGCCAGCCAAAACATCCAGGGCGGCGTGCAGTACCTGGCCTGGTTGCTCAAGCGCTTCAACAACAACCTGACGCTGGCCGCCGCGGGCTACAACGCGGGCGAGGGCGCGGTGGACAAGTACAAGGGTGTGCCGCCCTACAGCGAAACCCAGCTGTACGTCCAGCGCGTCGGGCTGCTCGCCGACCGCTACCGGTCGATGGGCGTGATGCGCTGATTTATCCCTGCCGGGCGCCGCGGGGCGTCCAGCCGCACCGGGCTGCGGCCTCGTTGTGCGACGTGGAGCGGATTGTCGGGCCATTCACCGTTCCGTTACACTTCCCCGTCTTTTGTGCCGCGAGCCGTCGCCAGTGGCGTTTGGCTTTGCGGCTTTACTTCGTTCCAGCTTTGCGGAGTGCCGGATGGCCAACCAAGGGGTCAACGATCCTGTCAACCAGGGCCGCCGTCGGTTCCTGACCGCGACCACTGCTGTGGTCGGTGCGGTCGGTGCCGGTTTCGTGGCGGTGCCGTTCATCAAGTCGTGGAATCCGAGCACGCGAGCCAAGCTCGCCGGTGCCCCGGTGACCGCCGACATCAGCGCACTGGAGGAGGGCCAGCGCCTGATCATGGAGTGGCGCGGCCAGCCGATCTGGATCGTCAAGCGCTCCAAGGCGATCCTCGAAGCGCTGCCCACGCTGGACGCGCACCTGCGCGATCCCAAGTCCGAGAACAAGGACCAGCAGCCGGCGTACATCACCGGTGAGCTGCGTTCGATCAAGCCGGAGATCTCCGTGCTGGTCGGCCTGTGCACGCACCTGGGCTGCTCGCCGGAAATGAAGGCCGAGATCCGCCCCGAGCCGTTCGATCCGGAGTGGAAGGGCGGCTACTTCTGCCCCTGCCACAAGTCGCGTTTCGACATGGCCGGTCGCGTGTTCCAGGGCGTTCCGGCGCCGACCAACCTGGTCGTGCCGCCGCACCACTACGAGAACGACAACACCATCATCATCGGTGTCGATCCGACCTCCAGCAGCAAGGGAGCGGCGTAAGCCATGGCGAACATCTTCACCCGTACCGCTAATGGCGTCTGGGATTGGGTCAACGAGCGGGCCCCGGCGATGATGCCGGCGTACCGCAAGCACATGACCGAGTACTACGCGCCGAAGAACTTCAACCTCTGGTACTACTTCGGTTCGCTCGCGCTGCTGGTGCTGGTCAACCAGATCGTCACCGGCATCTTCCTGACGATGCACTTCAAGCCGTCCGCGGCCGAAGCGTTCTCGTCGGTCGAATACATCATGCGCGACGTGGAGTGGGGTTGGCTGATCCGCTACATGCACTCCACCGGCGCGTCGATGTTCTTCATCGTCGTCTACCTGCACATGTTCCGCGGCCTGATGTACGGCTCGTACCAGAAGCCGCGCGAGCTGGTGTGGATCCTGGGCATGCTGATCTACCTGGTCCTGATGGCCGAAGCCTTCATGGGCTATGTGCTGCCGTGGGGCCAGATGTCGTTCTGGGGCGCGAAGGTCATCATCTCGCTGTTCGGCGCGATTCCGGTCATCGGCAACGGCCTGACCGAATGGATCATGGGTGACTATCTGCCGGGCGACGCGACGCTGAACCGCTTCTTCGCGCTGCACGTGATCGCGCTGCCGCTGGTCCTGCTGCTGCTGGTCGTCCTGCACCTGGGCGCCCTGCACGAAGTGGGTTCCAACAACCCCGACGGCGTCGACATCAAGAAGGGCCCGAAGGGCAACCGCTGGGATCCGAACAAGCCGGCCGACGGCATTCCGTTCCACCCGTACTACACGGTGAAGGACCTGTTCGGCGTCGGTTTCTTCCTGATCCTGTGCGCGTTCGTCATCTTCTTCGCGCCGGCCTTCGGTGGCTGGTTCCTGGAGCATGACAACTTCACCGAGGCCAACCGCCTGGTGACGCCGGAGCACATCAAGCCGGTTTGGTACTACACCCCGTACTACGCGATGCTGCGCGTCATTCCGCACAAGCTCAGCGGCGTGATCGTGATGTTCGCGGCGATCGCGGTGCTGTTCTTCGTGCCGTGGCTGGACAAGTCGCCGGTCAAGTCGCACCGCTACCGTGGCTGGATCACCAAGGTGATGCTCGGCATCCTGGCCGTCTGCTTCCTGTGGCTGGGCAAGATCGGCGCCGGCCCGGGTACGGATCCGGTGGAGACGATCATCGGCCGCGTGCTGACCTTCCTGTACTTCGCCTTCTTCATCACCATGCCGCTTTGGACCAAGCTCGACAAAACCAAGCCGGTACCGCAACGGGTGACGATGCATGACTGACCTGATCGCTCACGTTAGCCACCGACCCGTACAGAAGATGCGTATCGTGAAGAAGCTCGCCACCTTCGCCGCCGGCCTGCTGGTCTCCTTCGGTGCCTTCGCGGCCGAAGGCGGCCACCTCATGCAGTCGGGCACCGACCTGGGCGACCGCGCGTCGCTGCAGCGCGGCGCCAAGCTGTACATGAACTACTGCTCCGGCTGCCACTCGCTGAAGTACCTGCGTTACTCGCGCATGGCCGAGGACCTGGGCCTGACCGAAGACGAGGTGATGAACAACCTCAACTTCACCGGTGCCAAGATCGGCGAGCAGATCCAGGTCAGCCTGACCCCGGAGCATGCCAACCAGTGGTTCGGCAAGATGCCGCCGGATCTCAGCCTGATCGCCCGCGTCCGTGGCAGCGACTGGATCTACACCTACCTCAACTCGTTCTACCTGGACGAGGCGCGTCCGCTGGGCTGGAACAACAAGCTGTTCCCGAACGCTTCCATGCCGAACCCGCTGTGGGAGCTGCAGGGCCTGCAGCACGCCGAGTTCGGCGAGGCCAACAAGGCCACCGGCGAGCGCCCGGTCCTGGCGCTGAAGGTGACCCAGCCGGGTCACCAGAACGCCGAGGAGTTCCAGCAGTCGGTGCGCGACATCACGGCTTTCCTCGAGTACGCCGGTGAACCGGCCGCCCTCAAGCGCCAGAGCCTGGGCGTCTGGGTGATCCTGTTCCTGGCGGTGTTCACCCTCCTGGCCTACCTGCTCAAGCACGAATACTGGCGAGACGTGGACAAGCACTGATCGCATGTTGTATCCCTTGGAGCCCGTACAGGAATGTACGGGCTCCTTGGTTTGCAGGCAGGTGCAGCTGATCGAGGCCGCGACGACCGTCCACACGGGGTGGATGGCGTCTAACCACCGGCGGATTCCGGTGGCCGGAGAGGTCGAATGGCGGCGAGTCCACGTATGCGCAATGCCCTGACGCTGTTTTCTTCCACCGATTGCGTGTTGTGCCACCGGGTGCGCCTGGTGTTGGCGGCCAAAGGCGTCACGTACGATCTGGTGCCGGTCGACCCGCAGAACCCGCCGGAAGACCTCGTCGACCTCAACCCGTACCATTCGGTGCCCACGCTGGTGGAGCGCGACCTGGTCCTGTACGCGGCCAGCGTCGTCAGTGAATACCTCGACGAGCGCTATCCGCACCCGCCGCTGATGCCGGTGGACCCGCTCTCGCGCGCCCGCCTGCGCTTGGCGATGCTGCGCTTGGAACACGACTGGGTGCCGCAGGTGCAGGCCATCCAGCTGGGCAACAAGGCCCAGGCCGAAGCCGGCCGCAAGCGTCTGAAGGAGCTGCTGACCGCCTCGGTCCCGCTGTTCAAGGCGAGCAAGTTCTTCCTCAATCCCGAAATGAGCCTGGCCGATTGCGCGATGGCGCCGATCATCTGGCGTCTGGACGCGCTGGGTGTGCCGCTGCCCAAGGATGGAAAGGCCATCGAGGACTACGGCAACCGCATCTTCCGCAACCCCGGGTTCACCCGCAGCCTCACCGAGCAGGAGCGCAAGCTGCGCGAAATGCCGGCCTGAGGGCCCCGCATCCGGATGCGACGAACGGGCCTTCGGGCCCGTTTCCGTTTTTCGGGATCGGGTGCGCGCGCCCTGTCCGGCTGCACGCGCTTCGCCCGTGTGTACCTGTCAGCGACCGCGCGGCGCTAAACTCCGGCCATGAGTCAGGAAAGCAATTCTTCGATGACCAGCCACCGCCCGTATCTGCTGCGGGCGTTGTACGAGTGGATCGCCGACAACGGCATGACACCGCACTTGCTGGTCGATGCGACGCGCCCCGGTGTGCAGGTCCCAACCCACGCGGTGAAGGACGGCAAGATCGTGCTCAACATCGCCGAACGCGCCGTGTCGCGCCTGGAGATGGGCAACGACGCCATCCGCTTCAGCGCCCGCTTCGGCGGCGTGAGCTATCCGGTGGCCGTCCCCGTGCAGGCGGTGCTGGCCATCTACGCGCGCGAGACGGGGCAGGGCATGGCGCTGCCGGAGGACATCCACGCGGCGGGCGAGGAGGGCGAGGTGGAAGTCGAGCTCGCCGACGAGAGTCCCGTGACCCCGCTCAGTGCCGTGCCGAGCGAACCCGCACCGGATGGCGACGACGAAGGCCCGCAGCCTCCGACGCCGCGACGCGGTGCGCATCTGCGCATCGTGAAGTGAGGCAATGACGCGGCGGGAAGCGCCCGCCGCCCTCATCCTTGCGTCATCCCGGCGAAGGCCGGGATCCACGCCCGTAGCGCCGCCAGACGATGGTTTCGTCGCTCCGACGAACGCCGTCATGCGCACCGCCGCGCGCACTGCGTTCGCGAACGCCTGACCTCAATGCAGCAGCGTCGGCCCCCGGGTCACCGGTCCGGTGAACGCCACCAGCCGGTCGCCGCGCAGCACCAGCTTGCCGATGTGGCGGTCCTGTCCGTCGATGGAATAGTCGAAGCGGAACGTGCGCTCGAAGCCCAGCCAGCCGCTTTCGTGGCGGCACAGGCGCAGGCCGATCGCGTGCACGCTCTGGTCCAGCCATTGCACCCCGGCGGCGCGGCAGGCGTCCCGGCCGACCGCTTCGGCCCGTTCGGCGGCGGCGCGACCGGAGCTCCAGAATGCGAACGCCATCGCAGCGACGATCATCAGAATCAGTAGAGTCGGCATCCGATCACTGTGGCGACGCGCAGCGTCGCTCGCAAGGGGTCGTAGGGAAAGCTGCAGGGGGCAGATCCCGCGTGAAACTCGTCTTCCCGGGTGGCGAACACCCGCAGGTATTGCTCGGCCATGGTGTGAACCGGGTCGGCTCCGATCCGCGTTCCACCATCGTCATCGACCGGCCCGGCGTGCTGCCACAGCACTGCCAGCTGCACGTCACCGCGCAGGGTGTGATGCTCGACGTGCCGCAGGGCACGGCGGTCAGCGTCAACGGCCGGCTGGTGCAGGGACTCATCACGCTGCGCCCCGGCGACAGCGTCGGTTTCGACCAGGTCGAGGCCAAGCTGGCGGCACTCGGCCCGCCGCCGGTCGTTGCCCGCCAGCCGGGCACCGGGCCCGAGCTCCCATCGGCCAACGACGACCCCGGCGTCACCGCCGTGCGTCCGGTGCTTCCGCGCTTCTTCCTGCGCGGGGTATCGCCGGAGGTCGGCAATCGCAGCGACGCGCTGGTCGGCGTGATCACCATCGGTCGCGGGCCGGAGTGCAACCTGCGGTTCGAAGCCCCCGGCCTGTCGCGCTCGCATGCGCGCCTGATGCCGACCGAAACCGGCGTGCAGGTCGAGGATCTGGGCTCCAGCAACGGCACCTACCTCAACGGCAAGCGCGTCCTGCGCGCCGAGGCCAAGGTGGGCGACGAGATCGCCTTCGACGTACTGAAGTTCCGCGTCGCGGGCACCGCGGTACAGCAGCCCGTGCAGGTGGTGGCCACCTCGATGCGTGCCTCCAGGCCGAAGCGGTCGGCGTGGCCCTGGCTCGCGGCGATCGTCGTGCTGGGCGCGGGCGCGGCGGCTGCGGTCACCCTGCTGCCGTGACGCGCCGATCCGCGCGCTGAAAGGCGCGCGGATCGCAAGGGCGCAGTAGGTCAGGCGGGCGGCGGCCCGAGCTTGAGCGATAGGTCGATCGCCCGGACATGCTTGGTCAGTCCGCCGATCGAGATGCAGTCCACGCCGTCCTCGGCGATGGCGCGCAGGGTCGCCATGTCCACACCGCCCGACACTTCCAGCGGAATGCGCTGCGCAGGCGGACGCTCGTGCGCGATGCGCACGGCCTCGCGCCGCATCGTGGCATCGAAGTCGTCGATGAGGATGCGATCGCAGCCTGCCTGCAGGGCTTCGCGCAATTGTTCGATGGACTCGACTTCCACGATCAGCGGCAGCGTCGGATGCATCGCGCGCGCGGCACGGATGGCGGCCGTGAGCGAACCCGCGGCGCGCACGTGGTTTTCCTTGAGCATCACCGCATCGAACAGGCCGATGCGGTGGTTCACGCCGCCGCCGACGCGCACGGCGTACTTCTGCGCCTGGCGAAGGCCGGGGATCGTCTTGCGCGTGTCGAGGATCTTCGCCGCGGTGCCACGCACCGCCTCGACGTAGGCGGCCGTCGTGGTCGCCGTGCCCGACAGCGTCTGCAGGAAATTGAGCGAGGCGCGTTCGGCGCTGACGAGGGCGCGTGCGCGGCCCTGCAGCGTCGCCAGCACGGTGCCGGCCTTCACGTGGTCGCCTTCGGCCACGCGCCAATCGATGCGCACCTGCGGGTCGAGCGTGAAGTGGCAGGCGTCGAACCACGGGCGCCCGCACACCACGGCGTCTTCCTTGCACAGCAGGTAGGCGCTGTCGGCGATGTCCGGCAGCAGTGCCGCGGTGACGTCGCCGCTGCCCAGGTCCTCGGCCAGTGCGCGCGCCACGTCCTGCGCGACGACCTCGGCCGGCGGCGGGGCGAGGTCGGACCTCATGCGCCGGGGAAGTCCGGGACCTGCGCGGTAACGAAGGCCTCTTCGGCCAGCAGGACCGGGATGCCGTCGTCGACGCGGTAGACCGTCTTGCGATCGCGCGTGACCAGGGCCTCGCGTAGGGTTTCGGTCTGGGTGCTGCCGTCGGCGCGCTGCAGCCCGCCGGCCTGGATGGCGGCGTTCAACGCCTGCAAACCTCGGCTGTCCAGCAGTTGCAGCGGCTGGCGCGTGGTGGGGCAGACGAGCAGGTCGAGCAGCTTGCGGTCCATGGAATGCGGTGCCGGGGGGAATGCGGGACGGTAGAATACGTCTTTGTCCCAAGGCTCGACCAATGTCCGACACCGCCGCCGCCCCGCTCGTGGGCATCGTGATGGGCTCGCGCTCCGACTGGGAGACGATGCAGCATGCCGCCGCGAAGCTGGAGGCGCTGGGCGTCCCGCACGAAGTGCGCGTCGTGTCGGCGCATCGCACGCCGGACGTGCTGTTCGACTACGCCGCCACGGCGAAGTCGCGCGGCCTGCGCGCGATCATCGCCGGCGCCGGCGGTGCGGCCCACCTGCCGGGCATGCTGGCGTCCAAGACCGCCGTTCCGGTGCTGGGCGTGCCGGTGCAGAGCAAGGCGCTCAACGGCATGGATTCGCTGCTGTCGATCGTGCAGATGCCCGCCGGCATCCCGGTCGCCACATTCGCCATCGGCAACGCCGGCGCGGCCAATGCGGCTCTGTTCGCCGCGGCCATGCTGGCGAACGAACAGCCCGCCATCGGCCAGGCCCTGGAGGCCTTCCGCACCCGCCAGACCGACGACGTGCTGGCCAACGACGACCCGCGCCGATGACCACGGTCGGCATCCTCGGTGGCGGGCAGCTGGCCCGCATGCTCGCGCTTTCCGGCGCGCCGCTCGGCTTGCGCTTCCTGGTGATGGACAACGTCGCCGATGCCTGCGCCGGGCAGTTTGCGCCGATGGTGGTGGGCGACTACCGGGACGAGGCCGCGTTGGCCGAGTTCGCCTCGCGCGTGGACGTGGCGACGTTCGACTTCGAGAACGTGCCCGCCGAATCGGCGCAATGGTTGAGCGAGCGGGTGTCGGTGTTCCCGAACCCCGGTGCGCTGGCGACCGCGCAGGATCGCCTGGCGGAAAAGACCTTGTTCCAGCAGCTCGGCATTCCCGTGCCGCCGTTTGCGGCCATCGACACGCGTGAGCAGCTCGATGCGGCACTCCTGGAGATCGGCACGCCTTGCATCCTCAAGACGCGCCGGCTCGGCTACGACGGCAAGGGCCAGTTCCGCATCAAGACGCCCGCCGATGCCGACGCGGCGTGGGACGCGCTGGGCGCGCAGGCGGGCAAGGTCGGGCTGATCCTGGAAGGCTTCGTGCATTTCCAGCGCGAGCTGTCGGTGGTCGCCGTGCGCGGCCGCGACGGCGAATTCCGCGCCTGGCCGCTCACCGAGAACTGGCACGTCGACGGCGTGCTGTCGGCGAGCCTGGCGCCTGCCACCGTGGACAGCGCATTGAGCGAGATCGCCTACGACTACGCGCGCCGCCTGGGCGAAGCGATGGACTATGTCGGCGTGTTCGCGCTGGAGCTGTTCTGCCGCGACGATGAGCTGCTTGCCAACGAACTCGCCCCGCGCGTGCACAACTCCGGCCACTGGACCATCGAAGGCAGCGAGACCAGCCAGTTCCAGAACCACCTGCGCGCCGTGCTCGGCCTGCCGCTGGGCGATACGCGCATGCTCGGACTGGCGTGCATGCTCAACTGGATCGGGCAGATGCCCGACGCGTTGCCGATGCTGCGCGAACCCGGCGGCCACTGGCACGACTACGGCAAGCAGCCGCGCGAAGGCCGCAAGGTCGGGCACGCGACGCTGCGCGCCGACAATGCGCACGTGCTGGCGCTCTCGCTGGAGCGCGTCGGCGAAGCGCTGGGCCGGCAGGCGCAGGTCGCGCCGGTGATCGAAGCGTTGCGCTGATCGCCGACGTCGCGGCGGAAACGAAAACGGCCGGGTTTCGCCGGCCGTTTTTTTGTTGCGCGCGGATCGACCCTTACTTCAGGTTCGACGCCACGAAGTCCCAGTTGACCAGGTTCCAGAACGCTTCCAGGTACTTCGGACGGGCGTTGCGGTAATCGATGTAGTAGGCGTGTTCCCACACGTCGCAGGTCAGCAGCGCGGTGTCCTCGCCGGTCAGCGGCGTGGCGGCGTTGGAGGTGCTCACCAGGCCCAGCGAGCCGTCCGGGCGCTGCAGCAGCCAGCCCCAGCCCGAACCGAAGGTGCCCACGGAGACCTTCGTGAACTCTTCCTTGAACTTGGCGAAATCGCCGAACGCCTTGTTGATCAGATCGGCCAGCGCGCCAGTCGGCTCACCGCCGCCCTTGGGCGAGAGGCAGTTCCAGTAGAAGGTGTGGTTCCACACCTGCGCGGCGTTGTTGAACATGCCGCCCTGCGACTTGCGGATGATCTCTTCCAGCGACAGGCTCGCGAACTCCGTGCCCTCGATCATCTTGTTGAGGTTGTCCACGTAGGTCTTGTGATGCTTGCCGTAGTGGTAGTCCAGCGTCTCGCCGGAGATGTGCGGTTCCAGCGCGGTGCGGTCGTAGGGCAGGGGGGGCAGTTCGATGGCCATTGCGGGCTCCTGGGGGCTGGCTAGGGGAATGCCGGGCGGCGTCCTGGACTTGAGCGCGTCCGCGGCTCGGGAAGGCTTACAATTGGACATTCTATCCCCACGTTCCGTTGCCGTGCCGTCAATCGCAGGGCAACGCACCATTGCAGGAGTTGCATCCATGTCCGTGATGGAGCGGATCCAGGCCGAAGTCGAAAGCCACCCGATCGTCCTTTTCATGAAGGGCACCGCGCAGTTCCCGATGTGCGGCTTCTCCAGCCGCGCCGTGCAGGCGCTCAAGGCCGCCGGTGCGAACGAACTGCACACGGTCAACGTGCTGGAGGACCCGGAGATTCGCGCGAACCTGCCGCGTTACTCCAACTGGCCGACGTTCCCGCAGCTCTTCATCCATGGCGAGCTGATCGGCGGGTGCGACATCACGCTGGAACTGTTCGAGTCCGGCGAGCTGGCACGCATGATCAGCGAGACGCAGCGCCAGTGATCGGGTCCGAAGCACCGGGCGCCCGTTCGCTCGAAGGCCGTGTCGTTCTGGTGACCGGCGCGCACGGTGGACTCGGCAGCGCCGCTGCGCAGGCATGCGCGCGTGCCGGTGCGACGGTCGTGCTGCTCGGCCGCAAGGTGCCGAAGTTGAACCGCGTGTACGACGCGCTGGCGCAGATCGGGCCGGAGCCGCTGCTGTATCCGCTCGACCTGGAAGGCGCGTCCGCCGACGACTACGCCGAACTGGCGCAGCGCATCGAAAGCGAACTCGGCCGTCTGGACGGCGTGCTGCATTGCGCCGCCGACTTCGCCGGGCTCACGCCGCTGGCGCAGACCGATCCGGCGGTGTTCGCGCGCGCGTTGCACGTCAACCTCACCGCACCGTGGTGGCTGACGCAGGCCTGCCTGCCGCTGCTGGCGAAGGCGGAGGATGCTGCCGTGGTGTTCGTGGTGGACGATGCCTCGCGCATCGGCCAGGCGTACTGGGGCGGTTACGGTCTCGCCAAGCAGGGGCTCGAAGGCCTGGTGCGCATGCTCCATGCCGAACTCGCCAATTCGCCCGTGCGCGTGTCGGGCCTGCAGCCCGGCCCGATGCGTACGCCGCTGCGCGCCAAGGCGTACGTGGAAGAGAACGATCGCGTCGCGATGGAGCCGATCGCCTATGCCGCCGCGTGCGTGACGCTGCTGTCGCCGGACGGCGCCGCGCACCGTGGCAAGGTCTGGGCACCGTCGCCCGCCGCCGTCTCCCTGACCCAGTTGCAGTGACGCCACGCCGATGACCATCGCTTCTGCCGCGCTGCTGCTGTTCCTGATCCTCGACCCGCTGGGCAACGTTCCGGTATTCCTGAGCCTGCTGCGCGGTCTGCCGCCCAAGCGGCAGCGCATCGTGCTGGCGCGCGAGCTGCTGATCGCGCTGGCGGTGCTGATGCTGTTCCTGTGGGGCGGCAAGTACGCGCTGGAGCTGATGCATCTGCGCCAGGAGTCGGTCTCCATCGCCGGCGGCATCGTGCTGTTCCTCATCGGCATCCGCATGATCTTTCCGCCACCGGAAGGTCTGATGGGTGAGCTCCCGGACGGCGAGCCTTTCATCGTCCCGATGGCGATCCCGCTGGTGGCCGGCCCGTCCGGCATGGCGGCGGTGATGCTGATGGGCAGCAACGAGCCCGCTCGCCTGACCGACTGGAGCATCGCCCTGCTCGTCGCCTGGGGCGCGACGGCCGCGATCCTGTTCTCGGCCACGCTGCTCTACAAACTGCTCGGCCGCCGCGCGCTGACCGCCATCGAACGCCTGATGGGCATGCTGCTGGTGGCAATCTCGGTGCAGATGTTCCTCGACGGCCTGGGCACCTACCTCAAGATCTCCCCGCCCTGACGCCGCCCCTCGCCGGCCCCGGCCCGAACCCGACCCGCGCCTGCCGCCGGTCGGGTTTTTTGTGACGCCCATGGGGCCGAATTGCCCGTAGGCCGCGTGAAGAACGGGTTGACGGTTTATGGCGGTTGTTGACGGCCGTCACGTCTCTGTCACAGACCCTACCTAGCCTGTTAAACTGCTGTTAACGGCGGGGCTCCGGCCCCGGCGCCCCAGGGGGCGAAACCAAGAACTTCTCGCGCGGGTACGACCGGGGTCGTGCCTCGCTTTCCTCTTGTGAACAATACCGAGGCCATCGTATGACCCAGACCAACCGCGTCCGCATGTCCAAGCTCACGCTTGGCCTGCTCGCCGCACTCGCATCCGCACCGGTGTTCGCGCAGGCCACGTCCGCCGGCGTCGGCGGCATGGTGACCCGCACCGACGGCCAGCCCGTCGCCGGCGCCGAAGTCACCATCACTCACGTCGAATCCGGAACCGTGAGCCGCGCGACCACCGACGCGAGCGGCCGCTACTCCGCGCGCGGCCTGCGCGTCGGCGGCCCGTACACGGTCAACATCACCAAGCCGGGTGAGGGCACCAAGACCGAGGACAACGTCTTCCTCGATCTGAACAAGGTCAACACGATCAACGCCGCGCTTACCGGCGACCTCACCACGCTCGACGCCGTTACCGCGGTTGCGGTCGGCGGCTCCGACGTCTTCAGCGCGACCAAGATGGGCGCGGGCACGAGCGTCAGCCGCCAGACCATCGAGTCGCTGCCATCGGTCAACGGCAACATCCAGGACTACATGCGCCTGGATCCGCGCCTGGCGGTCACCGACCGCGCGTCGGGCTCCATCTCCGCCGGCGGCCAGAACCCGCGCTTCAACAAGATCACCATCGACGGCGTCTCGGCCAGCGACACCTTCGGCCTGGAAGGCAACAACATGCCGACCCAGCGCCAGCCGGTGTCGATGGACGCGATCGAGGCCATCGACGTCAACGTGTCCAACTACGACGTGTCGTTCTCGGGCGCTGCAGGCGCCAACGTCAACGCCGTCACCAAGTCGGGCACCAACGAATTCCACGGCACCATCTACGGTTACTACCGTGATGGCGACTGGTTCGGCGACTACCCGGCCCGCGTTGCGGGCAGCACGCTGGACATCACCGGCCTGCCGTTCGACGAGTTCAAGGACGAGACGACCTACGGCATGACCTTCGGTGGTCCGCTGATCAAGGACAAGCTGTTCTTCTTCGCCAACTACGAGAAGTTCAAGCAGACCGACATCGGCCCGGCCGGCAAGGACCAGGGCACCAACCCGCTGGCCGTGGGCGCGGACTTCACCGCCGCCGACGTCGGCACCGTGCAGGACATCGCGCGCAGCGTGTGGGGCTTCGACCCGGGCAGCACCAGCGGCACCGGCGACACGGAGCTGGAGGAGTACGCGCTCAAGATCGACTGGAACATCAACGACGCCCACCGTGCCAGCCTGCGTTACAGCAAGCTCGAGCAGAACCGCGTGCGTCCGGAAGCCTCCACCGCCAGCGTGCTGGCGCTGAGCTCCAACTGGTACAACCACGTCAAGACCGTGGAAAGCTACGTCGGCCAGCTCTTCAGCGACTGGACCGACACCTTCTCCACCGAGTTCAAGGCCTCCTACCGCGACTACTCGGCGATCCGCGTCAGCCCGACCACCGCGCCGAGCATCAGCGTCTTCTTCGACGACGGCAACCCGGCCACGGCCATCAACACCGGTGACGCCATCCGCCTGGGCACCGAGCGCAGCTCGCCGGGCAACACGCTGCTGACCGAAACCTGGAACTACTTCGCGGCCGGCACCTGGTCGCTGGGCGACCACGACCTCAAGGTCGGCGCCGAGTACAGCGAAAACGAGATCTACAACTTCTTCCTGCAGGACTCGTGGGGCAACTACAGCTTCTACGTGCCGAAGGTGAACGGTGTCTCCGACTTCGGCAACCTGCGTCGCGGCCAGTACTTCGACTACGACCTGCAGACCAACCCGGCCGATCCGGACGCGATCGCCGCGCGCTACAAGGACAAGCGCCTGGCCTTCTTCGTGCAGGACACGTGGTATGTCTCGCCGAACCTGACGCTGAGTGCCGGCGTGCGCGCCGACCGTCCGGAAGCGACGCCGGCTCCGCCGTTCAACCCGTGCTTCGCCTCGCCGCGCGTGGCCAACGGCACCGGCCCGACCAGCTGCCCGAACGGCGGCTTCGGTCTGGACAACACCAGCACGTACAGCGACGACTACATCATCCAGCCGCGCTTCGGCTTCAACTACACCTTCGACTGGGAGCGTCCGGCGCAGCTGCGCGGTGGCGTGGGCCTGTTCCAGGGTGATGCGCCGCAGGTGTGGGTCGGCAACTCGTACAGCAGCACGGGCATGAACTACGTCGCCTACGGCACCCCGGGCACGTGGTCGGCCACGAACACGCAGGTCATCAACTGCATGGGCACCGGCGCCAACGGCTGGAACCCCACCACCGGTTGCAACAACGGCGTGAACTTCAGCGGTGACGGCCTGAACCAGCCGATCCCGGCGACGGGCACCGGCATCCGCAACGTCAACCTCATCTCGGAAGACTTCGATCTGCCGTCGGTGTGGAAGGCGAACCTGGCCATGGACGTCGAGACGCCGTGGGACGGCATCGTCGCGTCGGCCGAGCTGCTGATGACCGACGTCAAGAACGGCCTGTTCTACCGCTCGCTCAACGTCGGCCCCGGCTTCACCGGCCCCGATGGCCGCACGCTGTACTTCAACCCGAACTCGCCGCTCAAGAACGCCACGCCGCGCTTCGGCAACAACAGCTACTTCGGTGACGTCTACCAGCTGGAGAACACCGGCAAGGGCAAGGGCCAGCAGTTCACCGTCGGCCTGAGCAAGCCCTTCAGCGACGACACCGACTGGTCGTGGAGCCTGTACTACACCTACACCAACGCCGAGGAAGTGTCGGCGCTGACCAGCTCGACCGCGGGTTCGGGCTACGGCTCGCAGCTGGGCTTCAACATCAACGAGCCGACCAGCTCGACCGCCCGTTACGAGATCCGCGACCGCATCGCCGGCACGTTGAACTGGGACCACAAGTTCTTCGGTGACTACAACACCCACGTCGGCCTGTTCTACGAAGGCCGCAGCGGTCGTCCGTACAGCTACATCTTCAACGGCGACGCGAACGGCGACGCTCGCACCTTCAACGACCTGTTCTACGTGCCGGCGGGCCCGGGCGATGTGCTGTTCGGTTCGTTCAACGCGCAGAACCGCTTCGTGGCGAACCCGGCGATGGAGCAGGCGT
The DNA here is from genome assembly GCF_016735495.2 of Lysobacter sp. MMG2. Classification (GTDB taxonomy): domain Bacteria; phylum Pseudomonadota; class Gammaproteobacteria; order Xanthomonadales; family Xanthomonadaceae; genus Lysobacter_J. The sequence goes on along the minus strand of NZ_JAERQY020000002.1, from coordinate 411,612 downwards.
TCTGGACCTGGCTGGGCACGCAGACGGACCTGAACGCCTACAAGGGTCAGGTGGCTCCGGAGAACGCCTTCCGCGCCAGCTGGGTCAACACCTTCGACGTGCGCATCAGCCAGGAGCTGCCGGGCTTCTTCAAGGGCCACAAGTCGCAGATCTGGTTCGACATCCAGAACATCGGCAACCTGTTGAACAAGGATTGGGGCCACGTCATCGACTACGGCTTCAACGCCAACGTCGCAGCCGCCACCCTGGTCGGCATCGACCCGGCGACCGGCAAGTACGTGTACAGCTACCGCGGCAACGGCCCGAATGGCCAGGAGTTCGGCCAGACGACCGCGAAGGGTATCCCGACCAACGCGGACGGCCAGACCAACGGCATCTCGCAGTGGTCGATGTCGGTGGGCGTGCGCTACGAGTTCTGATCCAGCGGACTTGATGCGTTGTCGAAAACGGCCGGGACCTCCCGGCCGTTTTCTTTTTGTGGGGCAGGGGGCTAGAGTCGCAGGGCCAAAGAACGACAAGCACGTAACGAGAAGAACACAGAGAAGGCAATGAGCACCGCAACCCCCATCGAAACCACCCTTCCCACCGTGAACGCGCGCATCTACCCGAAGGGCGGACTGGATGTCCTTTCACGCGACGAGGTCGCCCGTCTGCGCGATGTTTCCACCGGCATGCACGACCTGCTGCGCCGCTGTGCGCTGGCGGTGCTGACCAGCGGCAGCGCGTCCGACGACCCGCGTGCCGCGCGCGAGCTGTACCCCGAATTCGACATCGAAGTGCACCAGCAGGATCGCGGCATGCGCATCGACCTGCACCATGCGCCCGCAATGGCCTTCGTCGACGGCGAGATCATCCGCGGCGTCGCCGAACTGCTCTTCGCCGTCGTGCGCGACCTGGCCTACACCGTGATCGAGCTGGGCCCCGACGCCAAGCGCGACCTCGACAGCACCGACGGCATCACCGACGGCGTGTTCGGCCTGCTGCGCAATGCGCGAATCCTGCACCCGACCGATCCGAACCTGGTCGTGTGCTGGGGCGGACATTCCATTTCGCGCGACGAATACGTCTACACCAAGCAGGTCGGGTACGAACTGGGCCTGCGCGGCCTGGACATCTGCACCGGCTGCGGCCCGGGCGCGATGAAGGGGCCGATGAAGGGCGCGACGATCGCGCACGCCAAGCAGCGTCGATTCAAGACGCGCTACATCGGCATCACCGAGCCGGGCATCATCGCGGCCGAATCGCCGAACCCGATCGTCAACCACCTGGTGATCATGCCGGACATCGAGAAACGTCTCGAAGCGTTCGTGCGCCTGGGCCACGGCATCATCGTGTTCCCGGGCGGCGTCGGCACGGCGGAAGAGATCCTCTACCTGCTCGGCATCCTGCTGCGCGAAGAGAACGCGCACCTGCCGTTCCCGCTGATCCTCACCGGCCCGACCGGCGCGGCGCCGTATTTCGAGCAGATCGACAAGTTCATCCGCCTCACGCTGGGCGAGGCGGCGACGCAGCGCTACGAGATCGTCATCGGCGATCCGGACAAGGTGGCCAAGCACATGGCCACCGGCATCCGCAAAGTTCGCGAGCACCGCATCGCGCAGAAGGACTCGTTCTTCTTCAACTGGTCGATCGACATCCCGCTGACGTTCCAGCGTCCCTTCGTGCCCACGCACGAGGCGATGGCGGCGCTCGACCTGCACCACGGCCGCAGGCCGCACGAACTGGCGGCGGACCTGCGCCGCGCGTTCTCCGGCATCGTCGCCGGCAACGTGAAGGAAGACGGCATGCGTCGCATCGAGCAGTTCGGACCGTTCGAAATCCACGGCGATCCGGACATGATGCAGTCGCTCGACGCACTGCTTCGCGCCTTCGTCGAACAGCGCCGCATGAAGATCGCGGGCGAGTACAAGCCCTGCTATCGCGTGGTGGCGTAAGGCCGAACCCCAGCCCTCTCCCGAGCGCGGGAGAGGGCGTTTGTTTCAAGGGTTTGCCGGCAGACGCACGGTTGCGATGAACCGCTTGCCTTCCAGTTGCGTGAGCACGCTGCCACGCCCGCCGGTCAGTGCTTCGATCCGCACCTGCGAGGCATTGAGGCCGACGTGGTGGCCGGGGCGGTTCTCGCCGCCGCTGGGCAGTGGATTCACGATCCGCACGACCACCGTCTCGGGCATCGTCGACACGGAAATCTCCAGCTCGCCGCCGTCCGGCCGGCGTTCGATGCCGTGGCGAATGGCGTTTTCGACCAGCGGCTGGATCGACAGTGCGGGCACCATCACCGCGGGCATCTCGCGAGGCAGTTTCCACACGATGCGCAGGCGCTCGCCGAAGCGCAGCGATTCGATCTCCAGGTAACGGCGGGCGAGGGCGAGTTCCTCTTCCAGCGTAATGTCGCGCGGCCCGGCGAGCGCGGCGCGGAACAGGTCGGCCAGGTCCAGCAGCAGACGCTCGACTTCCTCCGGTCGTCGATGGACCAGGGCCGCGCCCGTGTTCAGCGTGTTGAACAGGAAGTGCGGGCGGATCCTGGCCTGCAGCGCTTCCAACTCCAGTTGCTTCGCGCGCAGCGCGAGCTGCCGCGCGCGCCACTGGCTCTGGAACACCGCGATGCCGATCACGCCCACCGTCATGACCATCCCGATCAGGCGCCACTGGGCCCAATGCCACTCGCTCAGGTCCATGCCCCAGCCTTCACGGAAGAAGAAGCCGATCGCGGCGGTGATCACCCAGGTGCTGATCAACAGGATCGCCAGCACCACGTAGGCGATGCGCTGCGGCGGCAGTGACCGGATCGGTTTGCGCACCAGGTACAGCGTCGCGATGCTCCACAGCAGCACCCACTGGATCGCCACCGACATCAGGACGAAATAGCGCAGGCGCTGCTCGTCCAGTCCCGGGGCCAGTGCCAGCAGCAGCGCCAGCGCCTCGCCGGACAACATGGTCCAGACGATGGCGGACGGCTGCCACAAAGCATCCAGCGGGCTGTGTGCGGGTTGCGAATTGGGCATTGGAGCACTGCAGTCGCGCGGGCGCCGGGCCACCATATTGCCTGCCGGCCCGTGGCGGGGGCCATAGCGCCGGCAGGCCGGGGGAGACGGGCATCACAACCGCTTCGACGCCCATCGGCCGATACGACCGCTCGTCCCGGGTGCGCTTGTGCCCGGGCGGCAGGCGGGGAACGATGGCCCTCGGGGTGTAAGGGGAATTCCAGTCCATGACCAGATCCACGAGCCGAGGGTTCACCCTCGTCGAGCTCATGATCACGATCGCCGTGCTCGCCGTCGGGTCGATGCTTGCGTATCCGTCGTTTTCGAACGTGATCAAGTCCAACCGCGTCGCCACGTCGACCAACAGCCTGATCGCGGCCTTCAACCTGGCGCGCAGCGAAGCCATCCGCAGCAATCGCGGCGCGGGCGTGTGTCCGTCCAAGGCCGGCACTGCGTGCGAGGGCAGCGACTGGAGCACCGGCTTCATCGCCTTCACCGACCAGGACGGCAGCGGCGGCTGGTCCGCCGGCGACAGCGTGCTGCGCTTCTTCGAGGGCAACGAGGCGCTGACCTTCACCGCGGCGCCGGGCGCCAACGAGCCGGCGGGCAACGTCGACGTGGTCGTGTTCGGCCGCTCCGGTCGCGCCGCCCATGCGGTCGATTTCACCGTGAAGGCCACCAAGTGCAAGACGGGTGAGCAGTACCAGCGCCAGCTCAAGGTCACCAAGCCCGGCCAAACCCGACTGGAGAAGCAAGCGTGCGCGTGATCCGACGTCCTCCTTCGGCCCCCCGCGGACAAGCGGGTTTCTCCCTCATCGAAGTGCTCATCGCGTTGCTCGTGCTCGCGCTGGGCCTGCTCGGCCTGGCGTTCCTGCAGGTGTTGAACGTGCGTTACACCAGCAGCGCCGAGCACCGCACGATGGCCACGAACCTGGCGACGGAGGTCATCGACATGATGCGCTCCAATCCGCGCCATCTGGTCGTCTACAACCGTCTGGACGAGGCCTCCTTCGCCGGCGTGACCCCGCCGGCCGGCGGCTGCAGCAAGCTCGGGGAAGGCGAAGCGACCGCACAGAAGAACATCGAACGCTGGCGCTGCGACGTGGTTTCGCAGCTGCCGGGCGGCGTCGGCAGGGTCCAGGTCGCGGGCAACGACGCCATCGGCTACACCGCCACAGTCGATCTGACCTGGGTGGACGACGTGGGTCGTGAGGACAACGCCGCCGAAAACGCAAAGGGCACCGGCCAGAAGGTGACGTTCCAGGTGGTGACGCTGCTATGAAGAACCTGTATCCGTCGAGCCGACGCAACGCCGCCGGTCTTTCGCTGATCGAACTGATGATCGCCATGGTCATCGGCCTGATCCTGCTGCTGGGCCTGGTGCAGGTGATGAGCGCCTCGCGCGCCGCCTACCAGCTCTCCACCGGTGTTGCGCGCACGCAGGAAAACGCGCGCTTCGCCGTGGACTTCCTGCAGCGCGACCTGCGCATGGCCGGCCACATGGGCTGCGTCAACGACCAGTCGCACATGGCGCCGGAAAGCCCGGGCTCCACCGACGCCAGCCGCCAGGGCATGAACCTGTGGTTCCTGGACAAGACGCAGCGCGACAACCGCGCCTTCACCGCGCTCAACGACACCAAGTTCCAGCTGCGTTTCGACCTGGGTGTGCAGGGCTTCGAAGCACAGGCCACCGGTCCCGCGGACACCGTGACGCTTGCCGAAGGCACGCCGGTCGCCGGCAATGCCAACCAGTGGGTGCCGGCGCTGCCCAAGCCCATCGCGGACCTGAAGCCGGTTCCGGGCAGTGACATCGTGGTTGTGCGCTTCCTCTCGCGCGACGGCGTGCCCGCCACGCTGACCGCGACCTCGACGACGGCCTACAAGATCACCCCGGACAGCTACGGCTCGACGGTGGCCACCGCCGATTCCACGGGGCTGTTCGCACTGGCGGACTGCCAGCAGGTGAGCATCTTCGCCACCGACGCGGTCGACGCGACCACCGGCGTCATGGACGTCAAGGTGGCCGGCCTCAACGCCAGCGGCCTGATCGGCGACGAGTGGAGCTTCGACGGCGCCACGAACAAGCCGGTGCTCTACCGCGCGGAGACGGTCGTCTACTACGTCGGTGTCGGTGCCGGCACCAATGTCGACGGAACCCAGCCGCCGGCGCTGTATCGTGCGCGCGCGCTCGTGGACGGCGCCAACGTGAAGTTCGTGACGGAAGAACTCGTCGAAGGCGTCGACTCCATGCAGCTGCTCTACGGCATGGACGAGAACCTGCCCGCCAACCTGCCGCGCGGCAACATCGAGCGCGTGCGCACCGCCGGCACGGTGAACGCCGCGCCGAACAACAACCCCACCAATGCGCAGTCCGATGAGTGGCGCCGCGTCGGCGCACTGCAGGTCGGCCTGCTGATGCGCAGCTCCGACCGCTCCGCCTCCGACCAGGCCACCGTCACGCCCGTGGTGCTGGGCGTGAAGATGCAGCGTGGCGCCGGCGACACCCGCCGCGATGGCCACTACCGCTCCGTCTACGAGACGACGGTGGTGCTGCGCAACCGACTGTTTGGCAACTGAGGCTGCCACCCATGCATCGTTCTTCCTACAACTTCCCCAATCGCCAGCGCGGCGCCGTGCTGTATGTCGCGCTGATCTTCCTGGTGCTGCTCTCGCTGCTGGGCGTCGTCGGCATGCAGGTGGCGGCGCTGCAGGAACGCATGGCGTCCAACTATCGCGCCGTCAACATCGCCTTCCAGCGCGCCGAAGGCCTGGCGCGCCAGGTCGAAGTGCAGGTCAATGCGGACAGCCGCTTCTCGCCCCGCGCCGGCGAGCGCGACGAGGAGCGTCGTTGCGACGATCCCAATCCCGTCCGCGGCAGCTCCTGGGCGGACCTGCGCGCCAATGACGACGATCCGGACACCGCGCTCGTCGCCACGCGCCTGAACGAATGCACGCCCGGTTTCTCCATCGCGCAGGGCACCGCGCCGGTGAACGAGAAGCCGATGATCTGGCAGGTCTCCGCATTTTCGACCGATCAGAAGGCCGCTCCGAGTTCGGACGCCGCGATCGAAACCGTCTTCATGCCTTAAGGGCTGCACCCTATGAACCTCGAACGATTGCTCATCGTTTCCGTAGCCGCCGCCGGCGCAGCAGGCCTGCTGGTCCTGAGTCACGTGGACGCCAACGCCACGCGCCAGGGCGACGGCACGCTGGCGCAGGAGCCGATGCACCTGGGCGCCACGGTGTCCCCGAACTTCATCATGGCCATCGACGATTCCGGTTCGATGACCTTCCAGACCATGTTCCCCGGCAAGGACGGCGAGGGCTGCTGGAGCACCAGTGCCAAGAGCTTCTTCGACGGAACCGCGCTGCGTAAGTCCGGCACCTGCGATTACCTGTACGTGCTGCCGGGGCCTCGCATCAACAACTACTACGGCATTCCGCCGTTCGATATCTACGGCTTCGCGCGCTCGCCGGCCTATAACCCGACGTACTTCAATCCGGACGTGACCTACGATCGCTGGGTCAAGTATGTGGGCGACACGCTGACGGACTACGACAATGCCAGTACCAGCGAAACGCTGGTCGACCCGCGCAAGACGGACAAGGTGAAGCTGTTCGAGGCTCGCTACGAGAAGACCGTCGGCGAGAGCTTCTTCATCCAGAACGACATGAAGCTGCCGGCGGGCACGAACTACACCACCTTCAAGTGCGACCAGTGGAACAACGGTAACTGCACGCGCTGGAATGGCGGCGTGGACAAGAGCTACACCGTCGGCGCCACGGACCTGACCTGGAACAGCGGCGCGCAGCCGATCGCCATCGAATACACGCCGGCCGTCGTCTTCCTCAAGGAAAACCGCACGATCACGGGGTACACGGCGGCCGTCGAGGTCAAGGACGCGTGCGGCACGAATTGCTCGCTGTACAAGTACGTTCCCGTCGACGCGGCAGCCAAGCAGAACTTCGCCAACTGGTTCAGCTTCTACGGCAACCGCAATCGCGCGATGGTGGCGGGCCTGACGCGCTCGCTGAAGGACACCGAGAAGCTGCGCGTCGGCTATTTCACGATCAACGCGACGCTGAAAGACTTGACGATGCGTGACATGGACACGCTCGCGGACAAGAAGGCGTTGTACACCGAGGTGGTCAAGCTCGCCGCCGACGGCAGCACGCCCAACCGCAGGGCGGTCGCGCACATCGGCAACCAGTTCGAGACCAATACGTCGATCATCCAGAATGCCTGCCAGAAGAACGCCGGCATGCTGTTCACCGACGGCTACAGCAACCAGGGCGGCCCGACCTACACCCAGGTGCCCGACGGCAAGGGCGGCTTCAAGGACACCACGACCGCGTACGGCAACGCCGACAGCGCCATGGGCACGCCGTTCAACGATGGCCACAGCAGCACGATGGCCGACATCGCTGCCTACTTCTACAACACGCGTCTGCGCTCGGGCACGTATGCTGCGGGCAAGGTGCCGACCGCCAACCCGACGCTGTGCGAAGGCACGGGCGACAAGCGCGGGCTGGACTGCAACACCAACCTGCACATGAACTTCTACGGCATCACGCTCGGCGCGAAGGGCAAGCTGTTCGGTGTGACGTACGGCGTGAAGGCCGACGGCACCAACAACGGCGCCCTGGCCACGAAGGAAGCGCTGGCGCTGACGTCCTCGCCGGCATGGGAGCAGCGCACCGACGACAACGAAAACACCGTCGACGAGATCTGGCACGCGACGATGAACGCGCGCGGCCAGTACATCAACGCGCAGACGCCGGCCGACATCACCACCGCGATGCGCAACGTGCTCGCCTCGGTGGGCGTGGGCGGCGGCGTGTCGGGCAGCCTGGCGATCACCGGTTCGCGACTGGGCGACAACTCGCTCTCGGTCACGCCGCGCTTCAACCGCAACGGCGTGGACTGGTATGGCGACGTGGTCGCCTCCAAGCCGGCCAAGCAGACCGACACCGACGGCAAGGTCACCTTCACCTACACCACCACCTGGACGGCCAGCCAGAAGGTGCCGGCCGCGGCGGACCGCAAGCTGTTCTATGCCACCACCGACGGCGACAGCACGCCGGCCGTGGCGGACTTCTACACCTCGGGTCCGGGCACGCTGGCGGCCCTGTGCGCCAACTACGCGGCCAATACCTGCGGCCCGCTCTCCGGCGCCGACATCAACGCACTGGGCGTGAGCGCCAGCGAGGCGGTGCATTACCTCGCCGGTGACCGCTCGCTGGAAGGCACCAAGCTGCGCACGCGCACCACGGTGCTGGGCGACATCATCAACTCCACGCCCATCGTGGCGGCGCCGACGGACGATTACGGCTACACGCTGATCCGCAAGGCCGACGGCGGCTTCGAGTACGACCCCTACGGCTACACCAAGTACCTGGACACCAAGAAGACCCGCAAGCGCACGGTCTTCGTCGGCGCCAACGACGGCATGCTGCACGCCTTCCACGGCGACACCGGCGTCGAGCAGTTCGGTTACATCCCGGCGACCTCGGTCGGCTACATGGGCAACCTGCTGTTCCCGGCGAGCCCGAACTTCGAACACCGCTACTACGTGGACGGTCCGGTCGTCGTCTCCGACGCGCGCCTGGGCACGAACTGGAACACGGTCCTGGTCGGCACCGCCGGCGCCGGCGGCCGCAGCGTGTTCGGATTGAACGTGACGTCGCCGTCGAGCTTCTCGGCCAGCGACGTGTTGTGGGAAGTCAACGACAAGATGACCACCGAGGCCGGCAACCGCATCGGCTACGTGCTGGGCAAGCCGGTCATCGTTCCGGTGCGCGGCACCGACGGCAGGCCGGTGTGGAAGGCGATCTTCGGCGGCGGCTACGGCAATCGCCTGAACGCGGACGGCGCTGCCAACGACGGCACGCGCGGTACGGTGACGCTGTTCATCGTCGACATGGCCAGCGGCGATGTCGAATACATCGACGCCAAGGAAGACAACTACAACCTCGCCAACGGCCTGGGCAACATCGTCGCCATCGACCGCTATCAGTACAACAGCACGGCCAATGGCTACACGCAGGGTTCCGACGGCATGGTCGACACCGTGTACGGCGGCGACCTGCAGGGCAACGTGTGGCGCTTCGACCTCAACGAGACCGGCACCAAGCGCGTCGGCCTGGGCGGCAAGCCGCTGTTCCGTGCGACCAATGGCACCACGCGCCAGCCGATCACCGGTGGCTTCGAGGCGGCCGTGGGACCGCGTGGCGGCGTGATGGTGCTGTTCGGCACCGGCAGCTTCTCGTTCAACAACGACAAGCTCAACACCGACCTGCAGACCATGTACGGCGTGCTGGACATGCCGAGCGAGTCGATCACCCTTCCGCTGACCCGCGCCAACCTGCAGGCGCAGACGATGAACGACAAGTTCGTCATCACGTCGACGCAGGTGAACTACTTCACCCAGCGCGGCTGGTACCTCGACCTGGGCGTGACCAAGGGCGACGGCACCTTCACCAAGGAAGGTGAGCGCATGGTCGGCTATCCGAAGATCGAGGGCGGCATCCTGTACTTCACCTCGTACGCACCGAGCGGCGGCGATGCATGTACCGGTGGCGGCTCCAACTACCTGTACGGCCTCTCCACGCTCAGCGGCGGCGGCGCGCTCGGCATCGTCAAGGTGGGCTCGCCGACGGCGACGGGCCTGGGCGAGGGCACCGGTCGCCTGTCGCTCGCGACCGACGGCTCGGCTCCGGTCAAGGATGTCAGCGTGTTCACCACCGGCAAGCAGGGTGGCCTCGACGGCAACCCGGACGACGCCGCCATCGCCAAGTACGACGCACAGGGCGACCAATACTGCATGGCGATCGTCTCGGTTGCCGGTTCGCAGCCGCTGTATCGTGTGCGACCCTGCGGTCGTCAATCCTGGAGACAGATCCGATGAGCATCGTGGCGTCCCGCCGGGCCGGTAAGAAATCGGCACGCGGTTTCACCCTGATCGAGCTGATGATCGTGGTTGCGGTGGTCGCCATCCTGGCGGGCATCGCATACCCCGCCTACAACGACGCGGTGCGCAAGAGCCGCCGTGGTCAGGCGAAGGCGGACATGATCGAGCTGATGCAGATGGCCGAGCGCTATCGCACGGTCAACAACACGTACAAGGACTTCGGCAAGCCCGGCGGAGACGGCACGTTGGACGGCGCGTGGGGCAAGTCCCCGCGCAACGGCACGCAGTACTACGCGATCAAGGCGACGACGCACAACGCCAACACCCTGGTCCTGGAGGCGGTTCCGACCGCCGGCGGCGGCCAGGACAAGGACAAGTGCAAGACCCTGAAGATCGATGCGACGGGCAAGAAGGAATCGACAGGAACCGATCCGATCACCTGCTGGTGAATCGACCGGCGGATGATCGACCGAGGGCCGCGCGCAAGCGCGGCCTTCGTCTTTGAGGGCTGCGAAAGATTCGTCCGGCCAAGCACGGACGCGCGGAGCAGGCGTGCGGCGCATGCGCCCGGCCGCGGATGGGCAAAGAAAAAGGGCCGCGATTTCTCGCAGCCCTTTTCGAATTTGGCGCCCGAAGTTGGACTCGAACCAACGACCCCCTGATTAACAGTCAAGTGCTCTAACCGGCTGAGCTATTCGGGCGGGGACCGGCATTGTAAAGCCTCGTGAGGGAAGGTCAAGACATGGCCGCTCAGAAGATGCATCCCGGCGCCAGCGCGCGGGGCCGCTGCGTGCGGATGCGGCCCGGGCGGCTGACCACGACCCGGCCCACCTCGCGTTGTGCGCGGCGCTCGCACAGCAGGATGGTGAGGTTGTTGGTCGCCGTCGCGCCGCTGGGGATGTAGCGCACGCGCAGGCGTCCGGGCGTGCTGCGCAGTGTGAATGCGTCCCGATCGATGGTGAACCGCTGGAGGACGTCCGCCTGCGACTGGGGTTGGTCGCGGGCCAGCCGGTCGCGGTACACGATCCAGCCGTCCTCCCACACCGGATCCTTCCGGCATTGCCGCCCGTCCGCGCTGGGGCACACCGTCATCGGCACGCGCCGCGAGACGGCGGCCATGCGCGCGCTGGCCAATGCGGTGCCGAGCAGGTGCAGCGCGGTGGTTCCCTTGGTGCGCAGGATGAGCGCGCTGAACCCCGGCCATGCCAGCGTCGCGCCGATCGCCAGCACCGCGAGTGCGACGATCAGTTCAGGAAGGGTCAGGCCTTTCGAATGGTGCATGAGCGTGGCAAGCCGGAGAGAGGGCTCCAGCGTGGCCATTGCACGCGGACGTCGGCATCGCGCCATGCCTATCGGCAGGGTAGGGAAATGCCGTTCCAGCCCCCATCCATTAGCCGGTCTACACTGAAGGATTCTCCGGAGCCGTGCCGATGAACGACAGCCTCCACCCCGCTGGATTCCAGCTCGTCGCACCGTACCAGCCCGCCGGGGACCAGCCACAGGCGATTACGCGCCTGGTGGAAGGTTTCGAGAGCGGGCTGGCGTCGCAGACCGTGCTGGGCGTGACCGGTTCGGGCAAGACGTTCACCGTTGCCAACGTCGTCCAGCAGGTGCAGAAGCCCACCATCGTGATGGCGCCCAACAAGACGCTCGCCGCGCAGTTGTACGGCGAGTTCAAGGCGTTCTTCCCGCACAACGCGGTGGAGTACTTCGTCAGCTACTACGACTATTACCAGCCCGAAGCCTACGTGCCGTCGTCGGACACGTACATCGAGAAGGACAGCTCGGTGAACGAGCACATCGAGCAGATGCGCCTGTCGGCGACCAAGGCGCTGCTGGAGCGCCGCGACGCGCTGATCGTGTGCACGGTGTCCGCCATCTACGGACTGGGCGATCCGAACGAATACTTCCGCATGGTGCTGCACATGGTGCGCGGCGAGCGCATCGACCAGCGCGAGTTGATCCGCCGCCTCACCGAGATGCAGTACACCCGCAACGACACCGAGCTGCGCCGCGCCACCTACCGCGTGCGCGGCGAGGTGGTGGACGTGCACCCCGCCGAAAGCGACGCCGAGGCGCTGCGCATCGAGCTGTTCGACGGCGAGATCGAGCGCCTGACGCTGTTCGACCCGCTGACCGGCGAGACGCTGCGCCCGGTGCCGCGCTACACGATCTACCCCGGTTCGCACTACGTCACCACGCGCCGCACGGTGCTCGACGCGATCGAGACGATCAAGGAAGAGCTGCGCGAGCGCCTGGAGCAGCTGTACGCGCAGAACAAGCTGGTCGAGGCCCAGCGCCTGGCGCAGCGCACGCAGTTCGACCTGGAGATGCTGGCCGAGGTCGGCTACTGCAACGGCATCGAAAACTACTCCCGCCACCTCACCGGCCACATGCCCGGCGAACCGCCGCCGTGCCTGTTCGACTACCTGCCGCCCGACGCGCTGCTGGTGGTGGACGAATCGCACGTCACCGTTCCGCAGATCGGCGCGATGTACAAGGGCGACCGCTCGCGCAAGGAAACGCTGGTGGAGTTCGGCTTCCGCATGCCGTCGGCCCTGGACAACCGGCCGCTGCGCTTCGAGGAGTGGGAAGGCCGCTCGCCGCGCGCGATCTACGTGTCCGCCACGCCGGGCCCCTACGAGCTGCGCAAGTCGGTGGACCAGATCGTCGAACTGGTCGTCCGCCCGACCGGCCTGATCGACCCGGAGGTCGAGATCCGTCCGGTCGGCACGCAGGTGGACGACGTGCTGGGCGAGATCCACGAGCGCGTGGCGATGGGCGACCGCGTGCTGATCACCACCCTGACCAAGCGCATGGCCGAGAACCTCACCGAGTACCTCGGCGAGCACGGCGTGCGCGTGCGCTATCTGCACTCGGACGTGGACACCGTGGAGCGCGTGGAGATCATCCGCGACCTGCGCCTGGGCAAGTTCGACGTGCTGGTGGGCATCAACCTGCTGCGCGAGGGCCTGGACATGCCGGAGGTGTCGCTGGTGGCGATCCTCGATGCCGACAAGGAAGGTTTCCTGCGCTCGTCCGGCTCGCTGATCCAGACCATCGGCCGCGCCGCCCGCAACGTGCGCGGCAAGGCGATCCTGTACGCCGACCGCATCACCAAGTCGATGCAGCACGCGATCGACGAAACCGACCGCCGCCGCCAGCGCCAGGTCGAATACAACCTGGAGCACGGGATCACGCCGCGCTCGGTCGCCAAGCCCGTCGTGGACATCATGGAAGGCGCGCGCGCGGAACCGGGCGAGGTCGGCAAGGGCCGCGGCAAGGCGCGCAAGGTCGCCGAAAGCATGGCCGACTACGCCAAGCTGACGCCGGCGCAGTTCGCGGCGCGGATCAAGGCGCTCGAACAGCAGATGTACGAGCACGCCAAGAACCTGGAATTCGAGGAGGCCGCGGCGGTGCGCGACCAACTGCGGCAGATCAAGGACGCCGGCTTCGCCGCCTGAACCGGCGCGCCGGCGGACGGATGCACGCGGACCTGTTGCCGCCGTCGCGTCGACGGGCTACACTGCGCGCCCCTCGTCGAGCACTGCGCGCCCCTCGTCGAGCGGTTTGCGGCGAAGGATTCCCGGATTCCGGGCGGTTAGCTCAGCGGTAGAGCACTACCTTGACATGGTAGGGGTCACAGGTTCGAACCCTGTACCGCCCACCACTTATGTGGTCGAACGGCGCGATCTCCGGATCGCGCCGTTTGTTTTTCCGGAGGGCGCATTGGCGCCGGGACCCGAGGGGCCGGGGCGACAGTCCCAGGCCGGCGTGATACAGATACACGCTGGGCCGCAAGGACGGGACGGCCCGCAAGTGCCGGGGAGTGTCCGGAGGGGCAGACGTGCTGAGCGTGTGGCTTAAATCGATCGCGCAGCGGTATCTGGACGTGCGCCTGCGCGCCGGCCGCGACTTCGACACCCGCATTCTCGAGCGCCCCGGTTGCTGGATGCCGGCGGCCGAGCTCGACACCCTGTCCGCGGAGCTGCGCGAGGTGGCATCCCGCACCCTCCCGGCGGGCAGCCTGACCTACGGCGTCTTCTCCGGCGACCGCACACGACTGGCGCACAGCATCGTCACCGTCGTCTACCGTCGATCCGATCGCCGGCCCGTGGCGTTCAACGCGATGGCCGCGATGGCGCTGGAGGTCGATGGCCGTCCGGAGGAAGTGCTGCACCTGGGCCTGGTGATGGTCGATCCCGACGTACGCAGCCAGGGGCTGTCGTGGGTGCTGTACGGCCTGTCGTGCTTCCTGTTGCTGGTGCGCAAGCAGATGCGGCCGCTGTGGGTCTCCAACGTGACGCAGGTGCCGGCCATCGTCGGCATGGTCGCGGAGACTTTTTCCGACGTGTTCCCGGGGCCGCATCCCGGTGCGCGCCGGCGTTTCGTGCAGCTGCTCGCGGCGCGGCAGATCATGGCCGGCCATCGGCACGTGTTCGGCGTGGGCGCGGACGCCGTATTCGACGAGCAGCGCTTCGTCATCACCAACGCCTACACCGGCGGCTCGGACGCGCTGAAGAAGACCTTCGACGAGGCCCAGAAGCACCGCAAGCCGGCCTACAACGACTTCTGCGCGCGCGAGCTCGACTACGCGCGCGGCGACGATGTCCTGCAGCTCGGTCGCATGGACCTGGAGGCCGCCGTGCGTTACCTGCGGCACAGCGTGCCGCGCGCCGCGTGGGCGCAGGTGCTGCTGTCGGCCGGCGTGCTGGTCGTCCAGCGGCTGGCGTTGCCGGTGCTGCACTGGTTCGACAGCGATCGCGAATGGGGAAGGCTGCGTCCATGGAATCGCTAGAGGCATTCGACTACGCGACGTTCAGCGATCGCAACCTGGGTTTCGTCAGTGCACAGGAACAGCAGCGCCTGCGCGAGTCGACCGTGTTCGTCTGCGGTGTCGGCGGCATGGGCGGCGCATGCGTGCTCGCGCTGGCCCGGGCGGGCGTCGGGCGGCTCGTGCTGGCCGACATCGACCATTTCGAGATGTCCAATCTCAACCGGCAGGTGTTCGCGTTCACCGACACGGTGGGCGAACACAAGGCCGAAGCGACGGCGGAACGGTGCCGTCGCATCAATCCGCAACTCGACCTCACGGTCCTGCACGGGGACTGGCCGGACCATGTCGAGGCGGCGGTGCGCCGTAGCGGTGCGGTGGTGAACGGCACCGACGACCTGGCGGCGTCGCTGCTGCTGTACCGCACATCGCGCCGGCTGGAGCGCAGCGTCGTGGATGCCTACGCATCGCCGCTGCCGTCGGTGTACGTCACACGGCCGCACGAGCCCATGCCGGAAGAGCGCCTGGGCTATCCCACGCGGGACACCGCCTGGGACCGGGTCGACGAGGCGCAGCGCCGCGCCGCGTTCCTGTGCGAGGCGGAGCATGTGCTGCTGCACTCGTCGTCGCGCAACTACATCGACATGGGCCTGGCGGCCGACGTCGCGGCCGGGCGACGAAGCCGCATGTCGTTCGCGCCCATGGTCATCACCACCGGCATGCTGATGGCGTACGAGACGATCGCGCTGCTGCTGGGACGCACGACCGCCTGCGATTGCCGCGGCTGGTTCTTCAATCCGTACACCGCGCGCGTCGAGCACCCGCGCAATGCGCTGGCGGCCGCCGTGCTGCGGCCGCTGGTGCGTCATGGGATCCGCAAGCTGCTCGACGGAGCGGCGGCATGAGCGCCTACCTGATCGCCGACAGTTTCGTCTCTGTTGCCGGGGCGCTCGGGTTGCTGGTGCTCATCAGTGCCTTGCGTCGCCGGCATCCCGGCGACGGGCTGGTCATGCGGCTGTCGTTCGGGCTGGGCGTGCTGGCCGTCATTCTGGTCAGTCGCGTGCTGGTGTGGTGGGGCGCGCCATCGCCGTTCAACGCGCTCACGCTGACGACCGCCGGACTGGTGCCGCTGGCGGTACTGCTGTTCTGTGAAGGGCTGTTGCGCCGGCATTCGCCGACGACTCTGAAGGCGCTTGCCGTGGTCGGGGCGGTCGTGTTCGCGGTGCTGGCGTGGGTGCCGACGCCGTGGGCGTATCCGTGGCGGACGATTGCGCTGCTGGCCTTCCAGTTGCTGGGATTCCTGGCGATGGCGTGGTTGCTGCTCGGTCGCGACCGCGCATCATTGTCCGCGCTGGAGAACCGCAGCATCGACCGCATCGCGCTGTCGCTGTTGTTGATCGTGCCGCTGCTCGCCACCGATTTCCGCTTCCCCGGATTTCCGATTCCGGTCCGCCTGGCCGGCATCGCGATCCTCGCGTTCTGCTGGTTGGCGCTGGGCCTGGGTCGCGGTCAGCGAGCGCATCGCGACAGCATCCGTGCATTCCTTGCGTTCATCGGTTGCGGACTGGCGGCTGGCGGCGCGGTGGCATGGTTGGCCGGCTTCGATCCGACGCAGACGGTGCAGGCGCTGGCCGTGTGCAGCGCGGCCACGCTGCTGGCCGCGATCGCCAACGACGGCTTCGAGCTGCGCGCGGAAGAGCGGCGTCGCGGCATGTTGCGTCTGCTCGCGGAAGGCGACCTGTCCGGGACGGATGCCTTCCTCGGCGGGCTGCAGCGTCACGCGCAGGTCGACGGCCTGCTGATCCTGCGCGCCGGCGAATTGCGGGACTTCGACCACGCGCTGCTCCAGGGGGTGTTCGCGCGGCGGCCGCTGCTGCGCGCGGGGCAGCTGGACGCAGCGGGCCTGGACGAAAACGCGCGCGAACAGGTCGACAGCCTGATGCAGCGCTACGGCGCCAGCCATCTGATGCACATCGCGCGCGAGCCGCTGACGCTGGCCGCGCTGAACATGCCGGTGCTTGCCGCTGCACCGGGTGCGGAGGTCGAACTGGCCGCCGTGCAGCGCATGGTGCAACTCGTTTCGGAACGCGGGAGGGAATGTGCTGCAGCTCAGGGAGCGTGATTTCGAGGCCTTCTTCGAAGCGCCGTTTTCGGCCTACGGGCCGGACAGCCTGTACGTCTCGCCGATGAAGAGCGACCTGCGGCGCTTCCTTGCCGCGGGCATCAACCCGCTGTTCCCGGACGATGCGACGTTCACCTGGTTCACCGCGCATCGGGACGGTCGCGTGCTCGGTCGCATCACGGCGCACGTTCACGCCGCGTCGAACGCGCTGCATGGCTTCGACCGGGCCTATTTCGGCTATTTCGACTGCGCCGACGACGCTGATGCGGCGCGCGCGCTGCTGGGCGCGGCCGAAGACTGGGCAAGGAACCGTGGATTCGCCGAGATCGCCGGCAACTTCAACCTCACCGCCATGCAACAGATCGGCGTGCAGACCGGCGGTTTTGAGCATCCGCCTTACACCGACCTCATCCACAATCCGCCGCACATCCCGCGCCTGCTGGAAGAGAACGGCTACACCGCCTTCTTCCCCATGAGCACCTTCGAGAACCGCGTCGGCTCGATCGCGCTGGAGTCGCTCACGGGGCCGGCGCAGCGCGCGATCCTCGACTCGCCGGAGTTCTCCTTCGCGCCGGTGACCTGGAGCACGATCGACCAGCGCATGGAGGACGCGCGTGTGATCCTCAACGACGCGTTCGCGAAGAATCCGATGTTCGTGCCCGTGTCGGCGGAGGAGTTCCATTTCCAGGCGAAGGAAATGAAGTGGATCATGGATCCGCGCATCTCCGCCGTGCTCCATCATCGCGGCGAACCGGCCGCCTGCATCATCTGCATTCCGGACCTCAATCCGTTCCTGCGTGCCACGCGCTCGCGGCTCGGCCTGGCCACGCCCTGGCACTTCCTTCGCCACCGCATGCGTCGCGACCGCGCGGTGCTGATCTTCTCGGGTGTCATCAGCCGTCTGCAGGGGCAGGGCGTCAACGCCGTGGTGCTGCATCGGATCCTCGGCGCCATGCAGCGTGCCGGCTACGCGACGCTGGGCGGCACCTGGATCTCGGACACCAACCACGCCAGCCTCGCGCAGAAGCGGAAGATGGGTGCCACGGCGTTGCATCGGCTGCACCTGTTCCGCAAGGCGTTGCGGGCATGAACGTGCTGGATATGGACGCCCGGCGGCGCGTGGTCGAGATGGCGAGGCTGGCGCCGTCTGCGCACAACACGCAGCCGGCGCGCTGGCGCTTCGAGGGCGACGGCTCGATCCTGCTGATGGGCGACGTCGCACGCCGTTTGCCCTGTGCCGATCCCACCGATCGGGACTTCGCCCTGTCCTGCGGCGCCGCACTGGAAGGCACGGTGCTCGCGCTGGGTGCGCTGGGCATCGGCGTCGCTGCGGTGGAGGAGGCACCGGGACCGGATGCCTCGCCGGCGTTGCGTCCGATGGCGCGCCTGATCGCCCATGGGGCCACGACGGCGGATCCGCTCGCCCGATGGATCGATGAC
Source organism: Lysobacter sp. MMG2 (assembly GCF_016735495.2). Lineage (GTDB taxonomy): Bacteria > Pseudomonadota > Gammaproteobacteria > Xanthomonadales > Xanthomonadaceae > Lysobacter_J. The sequence goes on along the minus strand of NZ_JAERQY020000002.1, from coordinate 393,384 downwards.
CGACACACCTGGCGGGGCGGATTCGCCGATCCGGGCCACGAGGCGACGCAGGCGCTGGGACGCTGGGCATCGACCGTCGACGACACGCATCTCGTCACCGTTCCGCACGATCGTGCATGGCTCGCGGACCTTGCCGATCGCGCGACGGTGGGCTTCCTGCGCGACCGCGAATGGCGCAAGGAGCTGTGCCGCTGGATGCGGCTGTCGCGCCGGCATCCGCAGTACGAACGCGACGGCATGAATCGCGAGGCGTTGCACATGGGCGTGCTGGAAGCCGCGGGCGCGCATGCGGTGCTGGGCGGTGCGTTCCCGTGGCTGGATCGCCTGGGATTGGCGACGGCGCTGGTGGGCGAGCGCGCGCGCAGTGTCACGGCCAGCGCGATCGTGCTGCTGCATCGTCCGGCGGAGGAATCGCCACTCCAGTCCGGGCGCGTGCTCTACCGGCGTTGGCTCGAACTCACGTCGCTGGGGTTCGCCGCGTGGCCGATGTCGGCGGCAATCGACGACCCGTCCGCTGCAGAGGAAATCGCCTCGCGTCTGTCCCTTCCCGCGCAGCGCCGCCTGCTGGCGGCGCTGCGCGTCGGCAAGTCCGCCGGCACCGCGCCCGCCCGCGTGCGGCTTCCGGTGGACGTGCTTACAGCAGCTTGAGGTACTCGATGAGCGCGCGCTTGTCCGCGTCGCTCATGCCGTCGAACTCGCGCTCGTGCCCGGCGTTGGCCAGGCCCGGGCGACGCGTGTCGAACACCACCGGTTCCGAGAACGGCGTGTATCCCGACGGATAGCGGCAGTGCCGCTGCGCATCGCAGTGCAGCGCGATGCCGATCGCGGTGAAGTCGAGGGCGTGCCCGCCCACCGGAAACTCGACGGCCCGCTCGGCCGGCGTCATGAGCTGCCACAGCGTCGGAATGCTGCCGTTATGCAGGTACGGCGCGCTCGACCAGAGTCCGGCCAGCGGAGGTGCGCTGTAGCGCTGCGCCACGCGCACATCGAGGTGGCGGCCGTAGCTGGACCGGTTGATCGCCCCCGCGACCTGCGGCGTGAACTGCGCCGCGCGCACGCGATCGGTACCGACGTCGCCTTCCCAGTTCGGGAACGCCACCAGTCGCGGCCGCTGCAGCGAGTCGTCGTAGCGGCCGTGGCAGCGCTCGCAGTTCGCGGCGTACAGCGTGTGCCCGTTCGCCGCGACGGTGCGATCCACGCGGGCAGGGAAGGGCTGCGGGCGATAGTCGCGCAACCAGTGCATGATCCCGGCGACGTCGCCGATGTGCGAGGCCGCCGCTTCCGGAGTGACCCCCATGCTGGGCACGGTGAAGTACGCCACGATGCCGGCGAGGTCCTGCAGGTGTTCGTCATCCAGGTCGTCGCGCGTCAGCGGTCGTGCGTCCGATTCGCCGGGAACGCCATAGGCGCCGGTGTTGAGCAGGCGGCTGCGCATCACGCGGTCGCCGAGTTCGGGAATGGAATTGAGCGCACTGAGGGGCACGTGCTCTCCCGTTGGGATCAGCCCCAGGCGGCGGCGCAGTGAATCGAAGCCGTTGGTCGCGCCCGGCGTGCCCGAGACGAAGGGCAGCAGGTCGTCGGCGCCAGCGGCCCCGAGTTCCGCGGTGCGACGTCGCAGCTCCGGCAGGACGACGAAGCGCAGCGTGAGTCGCTCTCGCGGATCCAGGTCCGGATACAGGCGATCGATGGCGGCCCATACGCGGGCGTCGTCGCCACCCTGATCGCGCATGGCGCGGTACAGGCCCCGGGTGTAGGCGCCCAGGTTCAGCGATGTGTTGGGCGTACCGAGCCATGCGCGATCCGGGTCGGGACGGCCCCGGGCGTCGTACATCACGCCGGCGTGGCAGGCCGCGCAACCCAGGTTGCCGATGGTCAGCGCCATAGGCGGCAGCAGGCGCTCCGCATGGCCGAGGTTCTGCCCGAGTGGCTGCGCCGGCTGCGCGGGCGGCAAGGTGTTCGATGGCCAGTTGCCGATCCGCTCCGGGTAGAGGAAGCCCCAACGCCGCAGGGCCGCTTCGACATGCCGCGGACTCACCGTTGCCGGATCGCCGCCGGTCTCCTGCAACGCCAGAAGCGCGCTGGTCAGCGTCCACGGTGCCGCGGAGACCCGCAGCGTGTCCGTGTCGAGGGACGAAAAGTCGCCGAAGGCGAAGTAGGCGAGGCCGGGGCCGGCGCGTTCGAGATCCGCCGCCGGGATCGCCGCATGGCGCTGCGACGTCGCCGATGCGCGGCCATGCACCATGCCGGCCACGTCGCCGTCGAGGGCGACCATCAGGCCCACCGTCGCCGCGAGTACGAGGACCAGTCCGCCAAACCACCTGCGCTTGCGCATCGATCACCTGTCCCTTTCGTTCGCAGCGGCGGCGTGCCTTGCCGGAGCGCCGGAGCAGGTCGATTGTAGGGGGGCGAGCGCGTCGCGGCCGCGCAGGCGTTGACTTGGCCATGCGCAGCCCCAACACTTCCTACCGTGCTCCGGCAAACGGCCGGAGGCAGGATTGAGGTGGCCCGCGGCAATTTCGCCGGCCGAGCGTGCGACATGAGCACTACCATCGCCCACCGCTGAACGCCGACGACGCCCCCTCCTGACGGCGCCGCGGCGCCGTTTTCCGTTTCTGGACGGTACTTCCTGGACGCCGTGCGCCGGCGACCGCCCCTTCGCCCCTCTGCCAGCCGCGCTCCGCGCGCCCGCCTCCCATGATCGCAATCACGCTTCCCGACGGCAGCCGCCGCGAATTCGAACAACCCGTTTCCGTCGGCGAGATCGCCGCCTCCATCGGTGCCGGCCTGGCCAAGGCCGCGCTCGCCGGCAAGGTCGACGGCAAGCTCGTCGACACGAGCTTCCGCATCGACCGCGACGCCTCGCTCGAAATCGTCACCGACAAGCATCCCGACGCGCTCGACGTGCTGCGTCACTCCACGGCGCACCTGCTGGCGCAGGCCGTGCAGCGCCTGTATCCGGGCGCGCAGGTCACCATCGGTCCGGTGATCGACAACGGCTTCTACTACGACTTCGCCTACGAGCGCCCGTTCACGCCCGAGGATCTGCCCGCCATCGAGGCGGAGATGCAGAAGATCGTGAAGGAATCGCTGCCGGTGTCGCGCAGCGTGAAGTCGCGCGACGACGCCGTGGCGTTCTTCCGTGGCATGGGTGAGAAGTACAAGGCCGAGATCATCGAGTCGATTCCGGCCAACGAGGATCTTTCCCTCTACAACCAGGGCGAGTTCACCGACCTGTGCCGCGGCCCGCACGTGCCGTCGACCGACAAGCTGCGCGCGTTCAAGCTGATGAAGGTGGCCGGCGCGTATTGGCGCGGCGACCACAACAACGAGATGCTCAGCCGCATCTACGGCACGGCGTGGCTCAACGACAAGGACCTCAAGGCCTACCTCACGCAGCTGGAGGAAGCCGAGAAGCGCGACCACCGCAAGATCGCCAAGGCGCAGGACCTGTTCCACCTGCAGGAAGAGGGCCCGGGCCTGATCTTCTGGCATCCCAAGGGCTGGTCGATCTGGCAGGTCGTGGAGCAGTACATGCGCCGCGTCTATCGCGAGACGGGCTATGGCGAAGTGCGCTGCCCGCAGATCCTCGACGTGTCGCTGTGGCAGAAGTCGGGCCACTGGGACAACTACAAGGACAACATGTTCTTCACCGAGTCCGAGAAGCGGACGTACGCGCTGAAGCCCATGAACTGCCCCGGTCACGTGCAGGTGTTCAACCAGGGCCTGCACAGCTACCGCGACCTGCCGATCCGTTACGGCGAATTCGGCGCCTGCCATCGCAACGAGCCCTCCGGCGCGCTGCACGGCATCCTGCGCGTGCGCGGCTTCACCCAGGACGACGGCCACATCTTCTGCACCGAAGACCAGATCGAGTCCGAGGTCCGCGCCTTCCACGAGCAGGCGCTGAAGGTCTACGGCGATTTCGGCTTCACCGACATCCAGATCAAGATCGCCCTGCGCCCGGATTCGCGTCTGGGCGACGACGCCACCTGGGACAAGGCCGAGAACGCCCTGCGCTCGGCCCTGAGCGCCGCCGGCGTGCAGTGGCAGGAGCTGCCGGGCGAGGGCGCCTTCTACGGCCCGAAGATCGAATACCACCTGCAGGACGCCATCGGCCGCACCTGGCAGCTGGGCACGATGCAGGTGGACTTCATGATGCCCGGCCGCCTCGGCGCCGAGTACGTGGACGAGAGCAGCCAGCGCCGCCACCCGGTGATGCTGCACCGGGCCATCGTCGGCTCGATGGAGCGCTTCATCGGCATCCTGATCGAGCACCACGCCGGCCAGTTCCCGGCCTGGCTGGCCCCGATCCAGGCCGTGGCCATGAACATCACCGACGCCCAGGCCGACTATGTGGATGAAGTCCGGAAATCCCTTGCAAATCAAGGCTTCCGGGTCCATTCCGATTTGCGCAACGAGAAGATCGGCTATAAGATCCGCGAGCACACCCTGCAGCGCGTGCCCTACCTGCTGGTGGTCGGCGACCGCGAGAAGGAAAACGGCCAAGTCGCCGTCCGCACGCGGGGAGGGGAGGATCTGGGGACGATGACCGTCGCCGAATTCGCCTCGCGTTTGCGCAGTGAGGGCGTACAGTAACGCCCGCAGCCAGACCAGACCCCGGCCGCCCCGGCGGCCGGCACGTTCCATACCGGAGATTGCAACATCAGTACCCCCGAGAAGCCCAATCGGAAGAACCAGGAAATCCGCGTCCCCCGCGTGCGCGTGATCGGCAGCGACGGCGAAATGATCGGCGTGCTTACGCGCGACGAAGCCCTGCGCATGGCCGAGGACGAGGATCTGGATCTCGTCGAGATCCAGCCCAATGCCGATCCGCCGGTCTGCAAGATCATGGACTTCGGCAAGTTCCGCTTCGAGCAGCAGAAGAAGGCCAACGAGGCCAAGAAGAAGACGAAGCAGGTCGAGATCAAGGAACTCAAGTTCCGTCCTGTGACCGACGAGGGCGACTACCAGATCAAGCTGCGCAACATGCGCCGCTTCCTGGAAGAGGGCGACAAGGTCAAGGTCAACATCCGCTTCCGTGGCCGTGAAATGAGCCACCAGGAGCTGGGTCGCGAGATGGCCGCGCGCATCGAGGCCGACCTCGGCGAGGACATCGTGATCGAGTCCCGCCCGCGCCTGGAAGGCCGGCAGATGGTCATGATGATCGCGCCGAAGAAGAAGTAACCCGACGCGCGCCGCATGGCGAGCGCGCCTTCGCCCTCTCCCGCGTGCGGGAGGGGGTGAGTCGGAAAGGGCGCCGCGAGGCGCCTTTTGCTTTCCGGAGCTCTGGCCTTGGCCGTGGACCCGGGGCGGGCGGCGAGGCCCTCCGGAGGCCGCAGAGGCGCCAAACCCGCTGATTTTCAACGAAAAGATTGCAACCCGGCCGCCAGGCACGCATAATGTGCGGCCCGGTTCGCCGGGTTTGTTGTTTGCTGCATCACGGACCTGTCGTGATTCCTTGAGGATCAACGACTTACAAGCCGGCAGGGCAGGACGGAAAGAGTGGCTACGCCACCGCCCAGGCCAGTGACCAAACCATCCGAAAGGACATCGCAATGCCCAAGATCAAGACCAATCGGGCGGCAGCCAAGCGCTTCCGGAAGACCGCTTCCGGCAAGTACAAGTGCGGCCATGCCAACAAGAGCCACATCCTCACCAAGAAGGCGACCAAGCGGAAGCGCAACCTGCGGCAGACGAACCATGTTCGTGCCGAGGACGCGGGCCGTCTGGACCGCATGCTTCCGTATCTCTGAGGAGGATTGAACAATGGCACGAGTTAAGCGTGGTGTTACGGCGCGCCGCCGTCACAAGAAAATCCTGAAGCAGGCCAAGGGCTACTATCACGCCCGTCGCAAGGTCTTCCGCGTCGCCAAGCAGGCGGTGACGAAGGCCCTGCAGTACGCCTACATCGGTCGTAAGCAGAAGAAGCGTCATTTCCGTTCGCTGTGGATCACGCGTATCAACGCGGCGGCCCGCATCAACGGCATGAGCTACAGCCGTTTCATCAACGGCCTGATGAAGGCCGGCATCACCCTCGACCGTAAGGTGCTGGCGGACATCGCCGTGCACGACGCGCAGGGTTTTGCGGCGCTGGCAGAGAAGGCGAAGAGCGCGCTCGCGGCGTAAGTTGCTCGCTCCACCACGCCGGCCGAAGGTCGGCGACGGTTGGATGCACAACGCAATACACGCATGGGGAAGGGCGCAAGTCCTTCCCCATGTTTCGTTTTGGAGTTTGGTTTCCTGCGGTCGTGCGCTTCCGTGAAGAGGACGACGGCCGTGCGGAGCGGAGGTTCGGGGGCGTATGAGTATCGAATCACTGACGCAGCAGGCACTGGCGGACATCGCCGCCGCGGACACGCCGGACGCGATCGAAGCCCTGCGCGTGTCGCTGCTGGGCAAGAACGGCAGCGTGACCGCGCAGCTCAAGCAGCTCGGCGCCCTGCCGCCGGAACAGCGCAAGACCGCCGGCGAAGCGATCAACAAGGCGCGCGACGAGCTGACCGCCGCGCTGGGCGAGCGCCGCGCCGTGCTGGACGAATCCGTCCTCAACGCACGCCTGGCCTCGGAAAGCATCGACGTCACGCTGCCGGGCATCGACGCCGGGCGCGGTGGCCTGCACCCCGTCAGCCGCACGATGGAACGCATCGCCGACATTTTCGGCCGCCTCGGTTTCGAGCTCAGTACGGGGCCTGAAATCGAGGACGACTGGCACAACTTCGAAGCGCTGAACTTCCCGCCGCACCACCCGGCGCGCGCGATGCACGACACGTTCTACTTCGGCGACGGTCGCCTGCTGCGCACGCACACCTCCGGCGTGCAGGTGCGCTACATGCAGGACCACCCGCCGCCGCTGCGCATGATCGCGCTGGGCAAGGTGTACCGCAGCGACAGCGATCAGACGCACACGCCGATGTTCCACCAGTGCGAAGGCCTGCTCGTCGATGAGCACGCCAGCTTCGCCGACCTCAAGGGCACGCTGGCCGAGTTCGTGCGCGCGTTCTTCGAGCGCGATTTCGAAATGCGTTTCCGTCCGAGCTACTTCCCCTTCACCGAGCCCTCGGCCGAAGTGGACATCGCCTGGCAGCAGCCCGACGGCTCCACGCGCTGGCTGGAAGTGCTCGGCTGCGGCATGGTGCATCCGAACGTGCTGCGCAACGTCGGCATCGATCCGGAGAAGTACACCGGCTATGCCTTCGGCCTGGGCGTCGAGCGCTTCGCGATGCTGCGGTACGGCGTTGACGACCTGCGCAGCTTTTTCGATAACGACGTGCGGTTCCTCCGGCAATTTGCCTGAGGAGCGGGATTCGGCATTCGAGATTCGGGATTCGATAAGAGCCCGCTCCGATTCCCGCCCCGTGCTGTTGCGAATCCCCACTTCCGAATCCCGAATCCCGGCATTCAAATGAAATTCTCCGAAAACTGGCTGCGCCACCACGTTCCGACCACCGCTACGCGTGACGAACTCGCCGCGACGCTGACCGCGATCGGCCTGGAGGTGGAAGAGGTCACGCCGCTGGGCGAGTCGCTCGACGGCGTCGTCGTGGCGCGCATCGTCAACGCGAGCAAACACCCCGAAGCCGACCGCCTGCAGGTGTGCGAAGTCGACACCGGCAACGGCACGGTGCAGATCGTCTGCGGCGCGCCCAACGCGCGCGCGGGACTGATCGCGCCGCTGGCGACCGTGGGCGCGAACCTGCCCGGCGGCATCGCCATCAAGGCGGCCAAGCTGCGCGGCGTGGAGTCGTTCGGCATGCTTTGCTCGGCCAAGGAACTGGGCGTGGATCCGGATGCGTCGGGTCTGCTCGAACTGCCGGCCGATGCGCCGGTCGGAACGCCGCTGGCGCAGTACCTGTCGCTGCCGGATGCGAGCATCGAGATCAAGCTGACACCCAATCGCGCCGACTGCTTCAGCGTGCGCGGCATCGCCTACGACGTGGCTGCTTCGCTGTCCGGCGAAGTGCGGCCGCTCGACGCCGCACCGGTGCCCGCGCAGAGCGACGCGACCATCGCGATCCGGCTCGACGCCGGTCCGCGCGTGCCGCGTTTTGCCGGCCGCGTGATCGATGGCGTCAACGCGAACGTGCCCACGCCCGTGTGGATGGCCGAGCGCCTGCGCCGCAGCGGCGTGCGTCCGATCAGTTTCCTTGTCGACGTCACGCAGTACGTGATGCTCGAACTCGGCCAGCCGATGCACGCCTTCGACAAAGACACGCTGGAAGGCGAGGTCGTCGTGCGCGCTGCGCGCTCGGGCGAAGAACTCAAGTTGCTCGACGGCCGCACGGTGGCGCTGGACGAGGAGTTCCTCGTCGTCTCCGACAGCAAGGGCGGGCAGGGCGCACGCGCGGTCGCGCTGGGCGGCATCATGGGCGGCTTCGACACGCGCGTGACCGATGCCACGCGCAACGTGTTCCTGGAAGCCGCGCACTGGATCCCGGCGGCCATCATCGGCCGCAGCCGCAAGCTAGGCCTGCACACCGACGCGGGTCATCGCTTCGAGCGCGGCGTCGATCCGGAGTTGCCGCGCATTGCCGTTGAGTACGCGACGAAGTTGATCGTCGACATCGCCGGCGGCGTGCCGGGCCCGACGCTGGACGTCACGCTCGCGCAGCACCTGCACGCGCCGCAGCCGATCGTGCTGCGCCGCGCGCGCCTGGCGCGCGTGTTGGGACTGACGGTTGCCGACAGCGAAGTCGAGCGTATCTTGCGCGCGCTCGGCCTGGCGGTGGAAAACATGGCCGACGGCTGGCGCGTGGTGCCGCCGAGCCGCCGCTTCGATCTGGAGATCGAAGAGGACCTGATCGAGGAAATCGCCCGCATCCACGGCTACGACGCGATCCCGACGACGTTGCCGGCCGGCGCCGCGCGCCTGGTCGCGCCCAGCGAAACGCGCGTGGAGGAGGCGACGGTGCGTCGCCAGTTCGCCTCCCGTGATTATCTGGAAGCGGTGAACTACGCCTTCGTCGACGGCGACCTGCTGGCCAAGTGGGGCCTGACCGACGGCAGCGTGCCGCTGGCCAATCCGCTGAGCGGCGAACTGGGCGTGATGCGCACCGGCTTGCTGCCGGGGCTGGTCGCCGCGCTGGCGCGCAACGCCGCGCGCCAGCAGCCGCGCGTGCGCCTGTTCGAGCTGGGCAACGTGTTCCGCGCCAATGCCGGCGACGCACCGATCGAGACGCCGCGAATCGCAGGTGTCGCCTGCGGCGAGGCCGGTGCCGAGCAGTGGGGCGTAGCGGGTCGCGCGGTCGGTTTCCACGACCTCAAGGGCGACCTGGACAGTCTGGCTGCACTCTCCGGCGCGAAGCTCGAATACCGCGCCTCGCAGCCCGCCTGGGCGCACCCGGGCCGTTCGGCCGATGTGTACCGTGACGGCGAGCGCCTGGGCTGGATCGGCCAGCTGCATCCCCGCCTGCAACGCGGGTTGGAGCTGGATGTCGACGTGGTCGCCTTCGAGCTGGACCTGGCTCCCCTGTTCAGCCGCGCAGTGCCGCGTGCGACCCCGCTTTCGAAGTATCCGTCCGTCCGTCGGGACCTCGCGTTCGTCGTCCCGGAAAACGTGGAATGGGCCTCCATCGAGCGGGCGCTGCGTGCCGCCGCGGGCCCGTCCCTGCGCGATCTGGTGCTGTTTGACCGCTACCAGGGCAAGGGGGTTGAACCGGGTTTCAAAAGTCTTGCTATGGGCTTGATTCTGCAGGATGAATCACGCACCCTGACTGACCGTGACGTCGACACCGTAGTGGCTTCGGTGGCCGGCGCGCTGCAGCGGGAGTACGGGGCAACGATCCGCGGCTGAGGTTGAGGACGCAACGATGGCATTGACCAAGGCCGAGATGGCCGAACGCCTGTTCGACGAAGTCGGACTGAACAAGCGAGAGGCGAAGGAGTTCGTTGACGCGTTCTTCGACGCGCTGCGCGAGGCGTTGGAGCACGGCCGTCAGGTGAAGCTGTCCGGTTTCGGCAACTTCGACCTGCGCCGCAAGAACCAGCGCCCGGGCCGCAACCCGAAGACCGGCGAGGAGATCCCGATCTCCGCCCGCACCGTGGTGACCTTCCGCCCCGGCCAGAAACTGAAGGAACGCGTCGAAGCCTATTCCGGAGCCGAGCATGCTTGATCCCGGCAGCAATCGAGAACTCCCGCCGATCCCGGCCAAGCGCTACTTCACCATCGGTGAGGTCAGCGAGCTGTGCGACGTCAAGCCGCACGTGCTGCGCTATTGGGAGACGGAGTTCCCGATGCTCAACCCGGTCAAACGCCGCGGCAACCGCCGCTACTACCAGCGCCACGAGGTGCTTATGGTGCGCCAGATCCGCGGCCTGCTGTACGAGCAGGGCTACACCATCGGCGGCGCGCGCCTGCGCCTGGAAGGCGAGACAGCGAAGGACGAGTCCGCGCTGAGTTCGCAGATCATCCGCCAGGTGCGGATGGAGCTGGAAGAAGTCCTGCAGCTGCTGCGGCGCTGAACCCGCCGCCGCGAGGAAAACGCCGCGGTGGCCGTGGCCGCTGTTCAACCGTTATACTTGCCGCCCGCTCGCAAGGGCGGCACAAGCAACACGTCGGGGCGTAGCGCAGCCTGGTAGCGCATCTGCCTGGGGGGCAGAGGGTCGTCGGTTCAAATCCGGCCGTCCCGACCAATCGTTGCAGTCAAACTTCTCTCCGCGGTCTGCGGAGCAGTCTGGAAATTCCTTCCGCATCACCGGCTGTAGGGTCGTTGCGCGCCTGCCTTCAGGCGTCCCGCACCGTGCTTACTCATAAGTCTGCGTGGCGATCCACGCCGGTTGGCCGTTGCCGCTGGCCCGGACGTAGCCGTCGTAGTACGCAAGCAGGGCCGACTTCAACGATGGGGCGGGCTGCAGGTGCAAGGTGTAGTGGGTGGGGGCCGGGCTCTTCGGACACTGTGTGCGGATGTCCTTCGGTACCTCATGGGTGGGAATCTCGATGGCGGTCGGCGCGCACGTCGGTGACATGACACTGCCGACGAATGTGATGTGGCCGCCGGAGGCGTGCGCGCTCGCCATCATCGCCGTGCATGCCACGGCGAGAATCGCAATGTAGGTCCGCTTCATGTCCTGTCCCTGCGCGTGTGTGCGCCTTGGATTGGATCGCCGCCCTGTGTCGGGCGGCGAGGACAGGCCTGGCCGGAGAAGTCCGGGGAAAGCAGGTCCGTCAGGGCACAGGATCGCGGGACAGCTCCTGTCAGAACATCAGAGCAATCTGAATTTTTCTTATTGCGAATCGGCGGGGCGGCCCAGCCGGCGGTTCGGTCGGCACCTACTTCGCAGCTTTCGCGGTGCTCTTCGCTTTCGCCTTGCCGGAAGCATTCAACGCCACAGCTGCCTTGATCAGCGCCTTCAGCGCCGCCTCGTCGATCTCATCATCCTCGTGGATGTCGATGGCGCGTCGCGTGTTGCCGTCCAGGCTGGAGTTGAACAGGCCTGCGGGATCGTCGAGCGATGCGCCCTTGGCGAAGGTCATCTTCACGTAGTTCTTGTACGTCTCGCCGGTGCAGATGATGCCGGCGTGCGACCACACGGGAACGCCGCGCCACTTCCATTCCTCGACCACTTCGGGATCCGCCTGGCGGATGAGCTTGCGCACGCGTGCGAGCGTCTTGCCGCGCCAGTCGTCCAACTCGTTGATCCTGGCGTCGATGAGCTGCGATGCATCGCCTTCGCCGTGCGCGTCCTTCGCGGTGCCGTTGGTCTTCTTCATGGTCGTGGCCTTCGTCATGGAGGTGTTGTGATCCTTCGTCCGTGTCACATCCGTTCGCCGGGAAGCTTGCTGGCCTGCTTTACCCACGCGACGAATTGCGTCTCGTCGATCGCGTCGTCTTCGTGGATGTCGAGGTAGCGCACGCGCGGCATCTTCGACTTGCCGGGCGGAACCGGGCGCAGCGCAGCGCCGTTGAAGAACGACACTTTGATGTAGCGCGTGAAGCAGTGGACGCCGAGGAACCAGGTGCCCTCGGTGACGCCGTAGAGCGGCGAGTTCCACTTCACTGCCTTGTGCAGGCCGGGAACGGCTTCTTCGATGAGGGCGTCGAGGCGACGCCAGGCTGCGCTCTTCCACCCCGGCATCGCCGCGATGTACGCCTGCACGGGAGCATCACCGAACCCCTTGGGGATCTGCGGATTGCCGCCGGAGAGCAGGGGGACGGCGTCTGCGGACGTCGTGGCATCACGCTTCGTCGAACGCGCCGTTTTTTTGGTAGGACTTTTCGCAACCTTGCGAGCAGAGGGAGTGGCGGCCTTGCGCGGCAATGTGACTTTCGCTGCGGTCTTCTTCGTCGCGGCTTTCACCGGCTTCCTGGGCGTCGTTTTGCCGGGCATGCGGGCTCGTCCTCTCGAGCGCGGGCGGCATCATGCCGGCGCGCCATCCTGGTCCTTGGGGCGGTGCGCGGGCGAGGATAGCACCGCTCAGGAAATCACCGGCGCCTCTCTCGCGGCGACGACGCTTTCCCGAGTTGGTTCGCCGGCCATCGATCCAATCACAAAGGGTGCACTGCAGGCGTAGCCATTCAGGATGCCGTCGCGGTTGACGACATCGAAGCCAACGGTGACATGGTCCTGGATCAGCACGTTTCGTTCGGCCGACTTCTCCATCTTCCACCCCTCATGCACATGAGCTGCGGAATCTGTGGCAAGTGGGGTTAGGAACCGGTGAAGTCACCCAAATGGATGCGGCCGGCGCGTCTGGAGCTCAGACAGGGTGGCGCGTCGCGGGTGAGGCTGAACGATCCGGCGATACCGCAGATTCGTGCATCGCATGAACCTCCCCGCGCACGGCGTTACGATCCGCCGATGGATCCGACCGCCGACCGTCTCATCGCGCAACTGCACCTGGCGCCGCACCCCGAAGGCGGCCACTACCGGCGTGTCTACGAATCGGCCGTGACGGTGGAGCACGCGGGTCACCGCCGCCCCGCGCTCACCGCGATCCAGTTCCTGCTGTCGCAAGGCGAGGTCAGTCGCTGGCACCGTGTCGATGCCGACGAGACCTGGCACTGGCAGGACGGCGGTGCCCTGGAACTGCAGGAGTTCGACGTGGAAAGCGGTCGACTCGATACGATGCGCCTGGACAGCGCGGCGCGCGGTGGGCCGGCGATGCATGTGGTGCGGGCGGGGCGCTGGCAATCCGCGCGTCCGTTGTCCGCGTACACGTTGGTTGCGTGCACCGTGGCGCCGGGGTTCGTGTGGGACGGGTTCGCATTGCTTGAGCCGGGCGGCAATGTCGAAGCTGCGTTGCGACGTGCCGGCGCGCGGGGCCTGGACTGAACGGGAACGAGCGCCGCGCGACGCGGTCCTATTCATCCCGTGCGACGCGGCATGCGTCGCGCCATGTTTCTACAGGGAGTGCAGATGCGTCACCGGGTCGCGATGCTGCTGTCGGGAATGTTCATTACCTTCGCCGGAACGACCGCTGCGCAAGGCGCGCCGGCATTTCCAGCCGAACCGCCGATACGGGATCTCGCGCCGCTCGTGGTCAGCGGCATCCAGCCCGGGCCGGGTCTGTGGAAGGTGCGACGCGGCGAGAACACGCTATGGATCCTCGGCACGGTTTCGCCGTTGCCACGTCGCATGGAATGGGAATCGCGCGATGTCGAGAAGGTGATCGCGCAGTCGCAGGAGGTGATCGAAGGCCCGGGCGTGCGTATTGATGCGGACCTCGGGTTCTTCGGCAAGTTGGCGCTGGCGCCGAAGGCGTTCGGTGCGCGCAAGAATCCCGATGGGCAGACCTTACAGCAGGTGGTGCCGCCGGAAATGTACGCGCGATGGCTCGTCCTCAAGGACAAGTACATCGGCGATGACCGTTCGGTGGAGTTCTATCGCCCGATCCTGGCGGCGATGGAGCTGTACAACGAAGCGATAGAGGACATCGGTCTGCGGCAGGGTGGCGTGGTGTGGCCCGTCGTGAAAAAACTGGCGAAGCGCCATGACGTGCCGCGCACCGAAACCATGGTGACGGTGATGATCCAGGACCCGAAGGCGGCGCTGAACGAGTTCCGCAGCTCGAAGCTGGAGGACCTGGACTGTTTCGCCAAGACGCTGCAGCGGTTGGAGTCCGACCTGGGCACGATGCGCGAGCGCGCCAATGCATGGGCGGTGGGCGATCTGGAAGCGCTGAGGGCGCTGCCCTACACCGATCAGAACGAAGCCTGCCTGCGTGCGGCCGCGCAGTCCGGCGTGCTGCGCAAGCGCACGAGCGACATCGAAGGGCAGGTGGCAGCGCGCTGGATCGGCGTGGCGGAAGCGGCGCTGGCGAAGAACCGGGTGACGTTCGCGGTGTTGCCGATGCGGGAGTTGCTCAAGCCCGATGGCTATGTCGCGAAGTTGCGGGCGAAGGGGTATGCGGTGGAGGAGCCGTCGGCTGCGGCGCCGGTAGAGGCGTCAGACGTGAAGGCAGAGAAGGCGCCAGAACGAACACCGGCGGGCCGGTAGCCGCGCCACGTCCGTGCCGTCATGCCCATATGCCGTCATCCCCGCGAAGGCGGGGTTCCAAGGCGCAGAGGTGTCACGCGCGACGTAGGGTGAGGCGACGGACAGTTGGATTCCCGCCTTCGCGGGAATGACAGCATGGCGGGGCTGACGAACTTCGCGAGGTAACGGCGCTCCCGCGTCGTCCGCACACAACTTACCCCGCGGCGCTCACCGCGATGCTCGCGCGCCCCAGATCCGGCCAGCGCTTGAGTACCGCGTCGCGAATGCCCGCCACATCCAGCCCCGATTCGGACAGCAGCTGCTCGCGGCTGGCGTGGTGCTGGAACTCGTCGGGCAGGCCCAGATGCAGGATCGGCAGCACGATGTTTTCAGAGGCGAGCAGTTCCGCCACGCCCGATCCCGCGCCACCGGCGACCACGTTGTCCTCGATCGTGACGAAGCCCTCATGGCTGCGCGCGAGTTCGAGGAGGAGCGCGCGATCCAGCGGCTTCACGAAACGCATGTTGACGACGGTGAGGCCCAGCTCCGCACCGACGGCTTCCGCCGCCGGCGTGACCGCGCCGAAGGCGAGCAACGCGATCTTCGAGCCACTGCGACGCACTTCGGCCTTGCCGATGGGCAACGTGTCGAGCGTGGACTGCACCGCAACGCCCGGGCCCGTGCCACGCGGATAACGCACGGCGGCGGGGCCAACATGGTGGTAGCCGGTGCTCAGCATCTGCCGGCATTCGTTCTCGTCGGCCGGCGCCATCACGACCATGTTCGGCACGCAGCGCAGGTAGCTCAGGTCGAGGTTGCCCGCGTGCGTAGCGCCGTCGGGGCCGACCACGCCGCCGCGGTCGATGGCGAACAGCACGTCGAGGTGTTGGATCGCCACGTCGTGCACGAGCTGGTCGTAGCCGCGCTGCAGGAACGTCGAATAGATCGCGACGACGGGCTTTGCGCCTTCGCACGCCATGCCCGCCGCCAGCGTCACGGCGTGTTGCTCGGCGATGGCGACGTCGAAGTAGCGCTGCGGGTATTCCTTGCTGAAGCGCACCAGGCCGGAGCCTTCGCGCATCGCCGGGGTGATGCCCAGCAGCTTCGGTTCGACGGCCGCCATGTCGCACAGCCACTCGCCGAAGACGTCGGTGTAGGTGGGCTTCTTCGCGCCGGGCTTGCTCACCAGGCCCTTCTCGGGATCGAACGGCCCGACGGCGTGGTAGCCGATCTGGTCGCCCTCGGCGAGCTCGTAGCCCTTGCCCTTGGTGGTGATGATGTGGAGCAGCTGCGGGCCCTTGAGGGTCTTGAGCGTCTTCAGCGCCGACAGCAACGCGGGCAGGTCGTGGCCGTCGATCGGGCCGGTGTAATGGAAGCCCATTTCCTCGAACAGCGTGGACGGCACGAACATGCCCTTCCAGTGCTCTTCCCAGCGCTTGACGAACTTCGCCGCCGGCTTGTTCTTGTCGCCCAGCAGGCGCTTGCCGCCTTCGCGGATCGCGTTGAGCGTGCGGCTGCCGGTGAGGCGCCCGAGCATCTGAGTCAGGCCGCCGACGTTCTCGGAAATCGACATCTGGTTGTCGTTGAGGATCACCAGCAGGTTCGGCTCGGGATCCATGCCGCCGCCGTGGTTCAGCGCCTCGAACGCCATGCCGGCGGTCATCGCGCCGTCGCCGATCACGGCCACGACCTTGCGGTCGTCGCCCATCTGCTGCAGCGCGATCGCCATGCCCAGCGCGGCGGAGATCGACGTGGACGAATGGCCTACGCCGAAGGTGTCGTATTCGCTTTCCTCGCGCTTGGGGAACGGCGCGACGCCGTCCTTCTGCTTGACCGTGTGGATGATGTCGCGACGGCCGGTGAGGATCTTGTGCGGGTAGGTCTGGTGGCCCACGTCCCACACCAGGCGGTCCACCGGCGTTTCGAACAGCCAGTGCAGGGCGACGGTGAGTTCGATCACGCCCAGACCCGCGCCGAAGTGGCCGCCGACGAGGGCGACCTGCTCGATCAGGTAGGCGCGCAGCTCCTCGGCGATCGCGGACAGTTCCTCTTCGGGGAACTGGCGCAGGTCGGCGGGAACCTGGATACGGGACAGGCGCGGATAACGTTGCGGGTCGATCATCACGCCATTGTCCCGCCGTCGTCGGGGGCGGGCAAGGATCGCGCCCCGCGTGTCGTCGACACCCTGTTCAGATGGCGGCGCAATGAGCGCCGCTGTGTCGGCTCAGCGGCCGCGCAATCGTCCGAACAGGCCGCTTCCGGCCTTGCCCGGGTCAACGGGCTCGGGTTCGCGCTCGGGTTCGGCGAAACCGGTGGCAAGGTTGGCATTGATGAAATCGGCCACTTCGGCCGGCGTCACGCCGCTGGCTTCGGCGATTTCCGACACCAGCGCCGGGCCCTTCATCATCACCGTGGCGATGCGGAAGTGCTTGGGGTACTCGCGTTCGGTCTGCGGCCACTTGACCATCAGGTAGCGGCGGCTGGCGTCGTGTTCGCCGGCCAGCGTGCCCTTGCCGGCGAGGAGGCTGCCGAACCACACCAGGCGCGAGAGCGGCATCGGCGCGCCCAGTCGCGCGCTTTCGCTGGCGAAGGTCGCTGCGTCCACGGGTACGAACTCGATGGATTCCAGGCGTCCTTCGAACAGGCGTGCCAACGGCTTCAGCGCGGCAGGGCCGTGATAGACGCGCTGGTCGAGATCGAGCAGCAGGCCTTCGTCGGCACCGCGCACGCGCACGCGGCCCTTGAGGCGATCGTTGGCGATCCAGTCGAGCAGGGTGCCTTCGGCGATCGACGGCGCGACTTCACGCGCGGGCTCGACGGCCACCGGGGCCGCCTCGACCGGTGCCGGCGGCGCAACGGGTTGCTGCGCTGCAACCGGTGCTGGCGCGGGCGTCGGGACGGGCGCGGGTGTGGGTGTGGGCGTCGGCGCAGGCACCGGAGGTGCAGGTGCAGCCGCGACAGGCGCCGGTGCCGCCGGCTTGGGTTCGGCCGCCACCGGGGCTTCGATCGTGATGCCGGCTTGCGAGGCGATGTCGCGCAGCAGGTTGCCGACACTGTTGGCATCGAACGGCTGGCCCAGCCGGTAATCGGCCTGCGTGCGCTGCGCAGCGGTCAGCGCGACCACGTTCTTGCCCGCTGCATGCAGGCGCAGCCAGCTCATCGGGCCGTACATGCTGTCCATGTCGACGATGACGTAGTCGGCATCGGCGTCGGGGACCAGCTGCCAGGCGCGGCCAAGACGGTCGTTCGCGGACTGGAAGGCCGCCTGCAGAGCGGACTCCGTCGTCGGGTCCATGCCGGTCAGGCCGAGGGTCAGGCGCATCGAGAATCCGTCGTATTTTTGCAATGGATGGCGAGTGTTGCGGACGCCCTCTCGGTCGTCAACGCGCGCAGAGCGTCGCATCTGAGCGTTTTAGGTCAGGCAGTAGGCGCGCGAGAAGCGGGATTCGGCAAAACCGCGATACGCGTCACGTCCCTGCCGCATTCACGCTTGCACGCGCGCGTTCTTCGGCAACTGGCTGCGCAGGAACGCCATCTGGTCGGCGAGGATGTTGCGGTTGGACAGGATCAGGTGCTCGACCCAGCTCGGCCGGTAAGGCACGGCCAGCAGCGGCATGCCGGCCTGCTGCGGCGTGCGGTTGCCCTTGCGCGAGTTGCAGTGGAAGCAGGCCGCGACCACGTTCTCCCAGATGTCGCGACCGCCCTTGGATACGGGCATGACGTGGTCGCGCGTGAGATGCGGCCGGCTGAAGTCGTGGCCGCAGTACAGGCACAGGTAACCGTCGCGTGCGAACAACGCGGCATTGGTCAGGGCAGGGGTGGGGTCGAGCGCGTGCGTCCGTGCATGGCTGCGCGCAGCCACGATGGGATGCAGTTCGATCACGCTCTGCTCGCCGGTGTGCCGGCTGATGCCGCCGTGCACCTGCAAACACGGATCGCCCAGTGTCCAGGCGACTGCACCGCGCACGTAGAGGCAGGTCGCGTCCTGCCAGCTCATCCAGTCGAGTACGCGCCCGTGCGCGTCCAGTGATAGCAGTCGAACCGAATTGAGACGGTCGATCGCGCCGCGCGGGGCGAAGGAGGGGTGGGCCGGATCCAGATCGGTTCCGGTTCGGACCAGGCGTAGCTTCGCTCTATCGGTCTCCATCGGGACACCAGCTTATACGCCATTGTTTACGTTTTGTGTACTTCAGGCCCGCGGACCATGCGATCCGCGGGCTGTGCGGGTCATGCCGCTTCGATGGGAAGCTCGGGCAGACCGGCCACGCCACTCTCCATGGCCGCTGCATGCGCGAGCGTGCGCGGCAGGATGCGGGCGAAGTAGAAGCGCGCCGTCGCGCGCTTGTCGGCCTTGAACGCCTGCGGATGCGACGAGGCTTCCGCCGCGACCACCGCGCGCGCCCACCAGTAGGCGAGGACGACGTAGCCGGAATACATCAGGTAGTCGTAGGACGCAGCGCCGATCTCGTCCGGGTTCTCGCACGCGCGGCCCGTCGCCGTCTGCGTGAGTTGCTGCCACTGCGCCGTCTTTTCGCGCAGCGGGCCGATGAACTCCGCCAGTGCGCCATCGTTCGCATGCTCTTCGCAGAAGGCCGTCACCTGCGCCAGGAAACCCTTCAGGCCCACGCCCTGCATCTGCAGGATCTTGCGGCCGAGCAGGTCGAGGGCCTGGATGCCGGTCGTGCCCTCATAAAGCGTGGTGATGCGGGCATCGCGCGCGAGCTGTTCCATGCCGTGCTCGGCGATGTAGCCGTGGCCGCCGAAGCACTGCAACGCGTGATAGGTGCACTCCACGCCCCATTCGGTCAGGCACGCCTTGACGATCGGCGTGAGGAAGCCGGCGATGGCGTCAGCCTGCTTGCGTTCGCCCGCGTCGGCGGCGTGTTCGGCAATGTCGCCCTGCAGCGCCGCGTCGTAGCCCATCAGGCGGCCGCCTTCGATCAGCGCTTTGCAGGTCAACAGCATGCGGCGCACGTCGGGGTGCACGATGATCGGATCGGCCGGCTTGTCGGGCCGCTTGGCGCCCGACAGCGCGCGCATCTGCAGGCGCTCGCGCGAATAGCGAAGCGCATTCTGCAACGCACGCTCGGACAGTCCCAGTCCCTGCAGGCCGACGCCCAGGCGCGCGGAGTTCATCATGGTGAACATCGCCATCAGGCCCTTGTGCGGCTCGCCCACCAGCCAGCCCTGCGCGCCGTCGAAGTTCATCACGCAGGTCGCCGAGCCGTGGATGCCCATCTTGTGTTCCAGGCTGCCGCAGCGCACCTCGTTGCGCGCGCCGGTGGCGCCGTCACGGCCGACGCGTTCGCGCGGCACCAGGAACAGCGAGATGCCTCGGCTGCCGGCCGGTGCGTCGGGCAGTCGCGCCAGCACCAGGTGCACGATGTTGTCGGTGAAGTCGTGCTCGCCGGCGGTGATGAAGATCTTGGTGCCCGTGACCGAATAGCTGCCGTCGCCGTTGGGCTCGGCGCGCGTCTTGAGCAGGCCCAGGTCGCTGCCGCAGTGCGGCTCGGTCAGGCACATCGTGCCGGTCCAGCGGCCGTCGACGAGCGGCTTGAGGAACACCTCCTGCTGCCAGGCCTCGCCGTGATGCAGCAGCGCTTCGACGGCGCCGTGCGAAAGCAGTGGGAAGTTGCCCCACGCCAGGTTCGCGGCGTCGATCATTTCCTTCAGCGGCACGCCGACGAGCTGCGGCAAGCCCTGTCCGCCGAACTCGGCCGGCGAGGTCAGCCCCGCCCAGCCACCCTCGACGAACTGCGCATAGGCCTGCTTGAAACCCGCCGGCGTGGTCACGCGCCCCGTCGCCTGGTCGAGCGTGCAGCCCTCGCGATCACCCACCGGATTGAGCGGCGCGAGCACGGTCTCGGTGAAGCGCCCGGCCTCGTCGAGCACGGCATCGAGCACGTCGCGCGTGGCATCGGTGAAACCCAGGCGCTGGAACTGCCCTTCGGCGCCCAGGACGTCGAAGAGGGCGAAACGGATGTCGTCGAGAGGTGCCTTGTAGCTGCTCATGGAAAGTCCGGGCAGACGCGCGTTGCGCGGTCGTGAATGAAGAGGTGGGTCAGCGCAGCACGCCGGGCAGGCCGGGCGCGGGGCTGAGCATGTTGTTGTTGCGGTCGATGTCGAAGCTGCGCAGCTTGCCCTCGTCGGGCGTGGCGTCGATGCGGCCGTTGAGGGAGTAGGCGAGGCTGCGACCCGACGCCAGCGCATCGGCGGCGGCGAGCTTGCCGGCGGCGTCGGGCATGACGGTCACGGTGATGACATCGGCCGATTCCGGGCCGATGGTCAGGTTGGGCTGCGCGCGCAGCCGGCCGGCTTCGTCATCGGCGATCTTGACCGCCAGGTCGACGGTTTCGAACCGCATCGGGATGCTGCTGAAGTTCTCGATGCGCAGTTCAGCCGACCAGCTGCCATCGGCGCGGACGGTAAGTTGCTGGATGCGGGCGGAAGGCTCCGACACCCGTCGCACCGGCCCGCTGGAACACCCCGCCATCAGCAGCGCGACCAGCGCCAGGGCCGTCCAACGTGTCCAGTGCATCGCCTTCATGCCGCCGCTCCGTCTGATGGGACGGCGAGCATACTACGGCGCACGGTGCGCCCAGCAGCTAACTCCGGTGGCCGCTAGGGGATGTAGGGAAATGCCGCGCGGGCGGGTCAGGTTGCCGCGGCTGGCGCCACGACCTGTGCGATCAGCGCCAGCGCTGCCACGGCGCTCCAGACGAACAGATGCCGCAACGCGGCGCGGCGCGCACGCTTGCGGCGGAAGTCGACTGGACGGCTGCCGGCCGGCGATGCGTAGGGGGTTCGCGGGGAGGCGTCGGCGTGAGTCGTTGCCACCGTTGGAACCCTCCCGGAAATGCCCGTGAACGCCTGACCCAGAAGAAAAAGCGCCCCGGCCCAGCTGGCTCACCTGCTCACGGTGACGGCCTTATCCATTGCTGAGCAGCATCCTTGCTTGCGCATGGCCGGGCTGCCGGGGCGGTGCTCAGGATCTGCCTTTTCGGGATGGGTCTTCCATCGGGTAATCGCGCTTGCTGGGGTAGGAAATTTCCTACGTTGGCTCTTCGGAGCGCGCGCTGTCGTTGGCCGACGTGCAGATGAGGCCCCGTTGTCTGCCTAGGGTTCGGCGCATACGGGGGCAGGCCGGTCATGTCATGGGTGCAGGTCGTCTGGCCCATGCTGGCATCGGCCAGCCTGACGTTGGGTCTGATCCATGCACTGATCTGGGCGCGCCAGCGTTCGATGCCGCAGCACCTGGCATTCGCGGTGGCCGCCATCTCGCTGGCCATCCTCTGCCTGCTGGAGCTGCAGGCCATCCACGCGCGGACTCCGTCGGAACTGGCGGGCCTGCTGCGATGGATGCACGTGCCGATCGCGGCGTTGGTCGTGTCGCTGGTGACCTTCGTCCACCTGTCGTTCGGGCCGAAGTACCTTGCCTTGGCGATCGCGGCGGTTGCGCTGCGCATGGCCGCGCTGGCGTTGAACTTCACGACCGGCGCGAACCTGAACTTCGCGTCGATCGCCGCGGTGGGGCGGGTCGAATGGGCGGGTGGCGTGGTCGTCTCATACCCGATCGGATCGCCCAACCCCTGGGTACTGGTCGCGCAGGCCGGCAATCTCCTGCTGGCCCTCTATGTATTCCTGGTCCTTACCTCGGCGCTGCGTTCCGGCAGCGCCGCGGAGCGACGCCACGCCATCATCATCTGCGGTGGCTGGCTGCTCTTCATCGGTCTGATGATGACGGCGGCGATCCTGATGACGCTCAACGCCATCAAGACGCCCTTCATCGGCAGCGCCAGCTTCCTGTTCGTGATCGTCGCGATGAGCTATCAGCTCACGACGAACCTGTTCGAGTCGAACCGTCTGGCCGTCGAGTTGCGCAACAGCGAACTGGTCCGCCTGAAGAGCATCGCCGAACTCGCGCAGCGTCGCGAGGAGGTCGCTCATCTGTCCCGCGTGACGATGCTGGGCGAATTGTCCGGCTCGCTCGCGCACGAACTCAACCAGCCGCTGGCCGCCATCCTCAGCAATGCGCAGGCCGCGCAACGCATGCTGCAACGCAATCCCGAGGGCCTGACCGAAGTCCGCGAAGTGCTCGGCGACATCGTGGCCGATGACCGCCGTGCCGGAGAAATCATCCGACGCCTGCGCTCGCTGCTGCGCAAGGAACCGGAGAGCCGGGCGGACATCGATGTGAACGATGTGCTTCGCGAGAGCCTGCGCCTGATGGACCACGACCTGCGAAGTCGCGGCATCACCGTGATCACGGACCTGGCCGTGGCGCTGCCGCCGGTGACCGCGGATCGCGTGCAGATCGAGCAGGTGGTGCTGAACCTGATCTTCAACGCGTGCGACGCCCTGCTCGCCGCCGAATCAAGGCGCATGACGATCCGTTCGCAAGTCACCGACGGATGGGTGAGGGTAACGGTGTCGGATGAAGGCCCGGGAATACCGGAGGCGGATCTGGAACGCATCTTCGAGCCGTTCCAGACCACCAAACTGAACGGCCTCGGCCTGGGCCTGGCCATCTGCCGCACGATTGCCGCCTCGCATCTGGGCCGGCTATGGGCGCAGAACAATGCGCCGGCACGCGGCGTGGGGTTTCATTTCGACCTTCCGGTGAGCAGTGCCAGGCGACGGCCGTGATCTCGATCGCGCGTGTCGCCGTCCATCGTCACGGCGCTCGTATGGCGATCAACGGTCTGTGTACGGCACGGATCTTGGCGAAGTGAAGCGTTCCGCGGCGCGAAACCGGGATTGGGCCAAGGGCCAATGGCGGGCGGAAATCCGCGGGCCTAGATTCGACCCGCCAATCCGGACGGATCCCCGTGCGATGCATGCACGCATGGCCGCGCACACGCAGGTCCGCACGCCACGGTCCGCGATCCAGTGGCCCATCCATATCGAGATCATCGCCATGAACGCATCGCCGAAGCATTTCGCGCTTGTCAGCGTATTGGTCTTGTCGAGTCTGTCGACGGCGTTCGCGGCCGATGGTGACAAGAGCAAGATCAAGGGCCTCATTACCGCTGTGCAGGGCAGCACGATCACCGTCAAGGACCAGAACAACGTCGAGCAGACGATCACCGTCGCGCCGGACACGCGCTACAAGCGGACCAAGGGCCTGACCGGTGTCATTCACGAGAAGGCCGAGCAGAGCGCGCTGATCCCCGGGCTTCCGATCACCGCCGACGTCGTGGCCGCAGGCAGCGGATTCAACGCGACCGAGATTTCGTTCAAGTCCGAAGACATGCGCACCGCGCAGCAGGTCCAGGCCGGCCTTGCGCCGACGACGGCGCGCATGGACGATTTCGGAACCTATGAGGCACTGGACACGGTGGAAGTGCTGTTCGACTCCGGCAGCGCGTCCATTTCCTCCAAGGGCAAGTCCGACCTCGATGCCCTCGCCGCGAAGGCGAAGGACACGAAGAACTACCAGGTCGTCTTGCAGGGCTTCACCGATTCCACCGGCAATGCCGCGGCGAATCAGCGACTGAGCTCGCGGCGCGCCGATGCGGTGTCCAACTATCTCCAGCAGAACGCAGGGTTGGCGCCCGGACGCGTGCGCGCCGGCGATGGCATGGGCGTGGCGAGCGACGCCGGTGCCGGTAGCAATGCCAGCGCGAGAAAGGTGGTCGTGAAGCTGGTCGTCGACAAGGGCGTGCAGGCCGGCGCCAAGTAATCCGGCCGGCACGACGGGAGAAGCCGCATGCGTATCCGCGCATCCGCGCTGCTGGCGATGGCGCTGCTGACCGGCAGCGCCATCGCGACGGGCCAGGCCAACGCGCAGGGCACGTCGCCGCCGGCGTCCGCAAGCGACGCGGGCGCCCAGGCGTTCAGCCGTGAAGAACTCGACCAGATGATGGCGCCGGTGGCGCTGTATCCGGACTCGCTGCTCGCGCAGGTGTTGATGGCGTCGACCTATCCGGGCGATGTCGCCGATGCGGTGGCATGGTCGAAGGCGCACAAGGATGCCAAGGGCGAGGAGGCGGTGAAGCAGGTTGCGAACCAGCCCTGGGATCCGAGCGTGCAATCGCTCGTCGCGTTCCCGCAGCTGCTTGCCGTGCTGGGGCAGGATCCGTCGTGGGTGCAGCGAATGGGCGACGCGTTCCTTGCGCAACCCGATGCGGTGATGGAATCCGTGCAGCGACTGCGCAGGCAGGCCGAAGCGGCAGGCAACCTCAAGTCGACCGAGCAGCAGAAGGTCACAACGCAGCCCGCGCCATCGGGAACGACGGGCGCGGCGCAGCAGACCATCGTCATCGAACCGGCGAACCCGGAGGTCGTCTACGTCCCCAGCTACAACCCCAGCGTGGTCTACGGGAGCTGGGCGTATCCGTCGTATCCGCCGTACTACTACCCGCCGCCGGCGTACTACTACCCCGGCGCGGCGCTCTTCAGCTTCGGCGTGGGCGTGGCCATCGGCGGCGCGCTGTGGGGCGACCTCGACTGGGGCCACAGCGATATCGACATCGACGTGGACCGCTACAACAACATCAACTCCAATCGCCAGATCAATCGCAACGAGAACACATGGCGCCATGACGCCGCCAATCGCGATGGCGTGCCGTATCGCGATCGCGCCAGTCGCGAGCAGTTCGGCCGCCAGCTCGACGGCGCAGGCCAGCGCGATGGCTACCGTGGTCGCGACCAGGCGCGTACCGCGGATCGCGATCGCGCGCGGCAATCGCTGGAGCAGCGCGGCTTCGAGGCGCCCGCGGCGAGCAATCGCGAAGCACGCGAACGCGCGGGACAGGCTTCGCGCGAGTTCGAGCGCCAGCCAGGATCGCGACAGCAGGCCGGAACGCGCGACACGCGCGCAGGATCGCCGTCGGTGTCCAACAACCAGGCCAGGCAGGGCGCCCGTGAACGCAACGCCGGCGCACATCAGGGCAACAACGCCTTCGCGGGCGCGCGCGATCCGGGCCAGTCGCGCGCCACGTCCAATCGCGGGCACGGCAGCTATTCCGCATCGCAGCGTCCTTCGAGTTCGCGCGGCGGCGGCAGTCGTCCCGTTTCGCGTCCCGCACGACCGCCATCGCGCGGCGGCGGTCGCCGTCGCTGAAGGAGAGGCTCGATGATCCGTCCGATCCGTCTCCCGCTGCTGGTGTGCCTGGCGGCGCTTGCATGGCCGGCGCAGGCCCAGCAGTCGTTCCCGACGCCGGATGCCGCCGCGCAGGCGCTGGTTGCCGCGCTTGGTGCGAGCAAGGCCGACGAGGCGAAGCTGTCCGCCGTGCTCGGCCCGGATTGGAAAACCTATATCCCGGTCGGCAGCGTGGATCGTGAGGACGTCGACGCCTTCCTCAAGCGTTATCGCCAGCGCCATTCCTTCCAGTCGCCATCGCCGACGCGGGCGATCCTCGTCGTGGGCCCGGAAGCGTGGACGCTGCCGGTTCCCTTGGAGAAGGGCACGAGCGGCTGGGCATTCAACCTGAAGGCCGGTGAGCCGGAAATCCGCGCGCGACGCATCGGCCGCAATGAGCTGGACACGGTGCAGGCGATGCTCGCCTATCACGATGCACAGATGGACTACGCCTCGGTGGATCGCAACGGTGATGGCGTGCTCGAGTACGCGCGCAAGTTCGTCAGCACCGACGGAAAGCACGACGGGCTGTACTGGGACGACAAGAACGACGAAGAGAGTCCGCTGGGCCCGCTGTTCGGCGACGACACGCCGCAGGGCGAGTGGCATGGTTACCACTTCCGCATCCTCGAGGCGCAGGGGCCGTCGGCGCCACGCGGGGCCTACAGCTATCTCCTCGGCGACCACATGAGCCGCGGCTTCGCGCTGGTCGCATGGCCCGCGCGCTACGGCGACAGCGGCGTCATGAGCTTCATCATCAGCCACGACGGGCAGGTGTTCGAGCAGGACCTCGGCCCGGAAGGCGGCGGCATCGCGAAGGCGATGACGAAATTCGATCCGGACAGCGGCTGGAAGGAAATCGACAGCGCGACCATTGCTTCGGCCGCGTCGCCGAGCACGCCCTAACCACTGCGTGAGCCATGCAGCCGGGACACGCCCGGCTGCATCCGGTGCGACTCATCCACGCAGCGTCTTGAACCCTTCGCGCACGTCCTTGGAAAGCAGCGCGGGCTGTTCCCACGCCGCATAGTGCCCGCCCTTCGCGGGGCGGTTGTAGTACACGAGCTTGGGATACGCCTTCTCGGACCAGCTCTTCGGAGCGGTATAGAGTTCGTCGGGAAATGCGCTGACCGCGACCGGGATCGTGACGCCCTTGACTGCGAAGTAGGGCGTCTTGTTCTCCCAGTAAAGCTGCGCCGCGGAGATCGGCGTATTGGTCAGCCAGAACAGGGTGATGTTGTCGAGCACGTCATCCGGCGTCAGTCCTTCGGGAGTTCCGTTCACCGAGCGCGCGATCATGTCGTAGCTCTTGGGATCGTGATCGAGCATGAAAGCCGCCAGCCCCACCGGCGAATCCGAAAGCCCCGTCAATGTCTGGGGCCTGTCGCCCATCATGATCGCGTAGCCGATGTGCTTGTAGGTGAAGAGGAGTTGCTCGCAGCAGTGGCGTTCTTCTTCCGACAGGCCTTCCGGAATGGCTTGGCCATGGAACATCGCCTGGTCAATCTCGGGTGGAACCACGCCGGCCATGTTGGTGTGGATGCCGACGAGGCCGGGCGGCTTCTTGAGCGCCATCAGGTCCACGACGATCGCGCCCCAGTCGCCGCCCTGCGCTCCCCACTTCGTATAGCCGAGACGCTTCATGAGTTCGTTGTATGCGTCGGCGATGCGCGGGGGATTCCAGCCGGTCGCCGTGGGCTTTCCGGAGAAGCCGTAGCCCGGCATCGAAGGAATGATCAGATGGAATGCATCGGCCTCGGTGCCGCCGTGCGCGGTGGGATCGGTGAGCGGGCCGATCAGCTTCATCTGCTCGACGAAGGATCCCGGCCATCCGTGCGCCACCAGCAACGGAAGCGCGTTCTCATGCTTGGACTTGGCATGCATGAAATGGATGTCCAGCCCGTCGATGTTGGTGATGAAGTTGGGAACGGAGTTGATCCGGGCTTCCGTCTTGCGCCAGTCGTAGTTCTTCGCCCAATGGTCGGCGAGCTTCTTCATCACGGCCAACTGGACGCCCTGAGTGGAGTCGTTCACCGTTTCGCGCTCGGGCCAACGGGTGGCCTCGATGCGACGTTTCAGGTCCGCCAGGTCGGCCTGCGTAGCTTTGAATTCGAACGGCCGGATCTCGGCGGACGCGCTGGCCGCTGCCGGCTTCTTCTCTGCGACTTCGTTCATGGCTTTGTTCCCGTCTGAGCAACTGAGCAGTCCGAGCGGTGCGGCAGCGATCGTCGCGGCCGCAGCTCCGCAGAGCCTGCGTCTGGTCAAAAGGTCAGGGTGAGTCACCTTCCGCATACGATCTCCTCCGGCGTGCAGTTACCTGTCACGTGGATGCACTCCACATGGTGGGGAAGAGCTGAAAGCGCTCGTTTCAACAGGGTTTTCCGAGGGCAATGCGCCAGGCCTTCGAGAGCGTTCGCCGACGAAGCAACCGTCGATCCATCGGGGCGCGCGCACTCCGTGCGCGACACGCGCGTGAGAGATTCACTTCGGGATGTTCCAGTCCTGTGCAGCCATTGCGGCTGCCGGAACACCATCTCAGCGTGCCTGCCAGCATCGATTGATACGCCGCGGATGAATCAATCGCAACTGCCATTCGTCGCAAGCGAGTTGGCGCGCAACTTGCTTTGGAAGCTGGCGTGAAAGGGACAGCGTTTGCCGCTTCGCTTACGCGACCGCGCGTTGTTGGAAAGGAGTCTTTCGTTGTTGCGTCGTCAACGCGTTCCGTTCCTTCCAGTGCATGGCGGTCCATGTCGAAAGGCGAGTGAAGCTCGGCGATCAAGCAGCTGCGCGCTGCGCATGCCGCAGTGTCATCGAGCATTGCGGCTACCGAACGGCCGCGTGTCGCGGCTCTTGGTCGTTTCACCATCGCTTCACGACGGGGAGCGTAACTCGCTCGTGAACCTAGGCGCCTCAACTCCAACCGCGAAGGGGATCAGGATGAAAGCGAAGTTCGGTACTTTCGGGCTGTGCGTGGTGTTGTCTCTTCTGATGGTTCCCGACTTGATGGCGCAGACCGTCGGCAGCAGCGAGGTCGGGACAGCCCGCTCAGTGGAGTGGGGCAAGGTCCGGCGCGTGCTGGCAGTGACCATCCAGAACGACTCGCGCGGTGTAGGAACCGCCACCGGTGCCGCCCTGGGCGGCATCGCCGGGAGCACGATCGGCGGCGGACGCCGGGCGAACACGGCCGGTGCGGTGGCCGGTGCAGTCGCAGGTGGCGCGGTCGGAAACCGCGCGAGCCGCGGAGGCAGATCCGGCATCGAAGTGACCGTCGAACTGGAGTCCGGCCGCACCATCGCGGTCACGCAGGAAGGAAGCGTCAATGAGTTCCGCGTGGGTGACCGCGTCCAGGTCGCATCCGACGGCAGGACGACACGCGTCAGTCGCTGAGAGAACGTCGGCCGACCGCGCCGAGGTTTCAAGAAGCAAAAGCCCAGTAAGGCCGTCGGGCCTTACTGGGCTACGATTGTTCATGGTGACCCGCTGCGCCGCCCGTCCTGGAGGCCATGGACGCGTCCGCCCATGCGCTGAAGAGGATCCTAGCGCACAGCCAAGAAGCTGACGCTGCTGCTGGTTACATTACGGATGACGTTGAGCAGCTCACGGCTCCGATTGAGCGCTTGAGCGGTTCGCGGTGCAGGTGAGAAGTTGGTGACTCTGAGACGTCGATCAGGCGCGTGATGCGGTGCATCTATTCCTTGTTCAAATTGCCGAGAGCGGTCGCCGCGGCATGGGCCGCGGCGACGCAAACCGTCAAACAATCTTGGTCTTGATCTTCGAAACACCGATATAAGGCTCGCCGGGCCCCTGGTACACCGTGTCATCGCCTGGGAATAGGGTGTACGTGTTGTACGCCTCACCCATGATGGTCGCCCAGTACACCTTCACCTCGATCGATTTGGACGGATGCGAGTTCCGCAATCTGATTGAAGGGCCTTCAAGAACCATGGAATGGATGTAACCGCACCCGTTGCCGCTGCACGGGATGCCAAGCAGGGCCTTGCTCTTGTCCTGTTCCACGGAAGTCTCGTGGCCAGTCTGATGGGCGTGATGCTTCGCACTGTTCTCCGCTACGACGTACTGGTTTGTAGCGCCTCGGATGCGTCGGTTCTCTGTTTTGCAGAAGGCGTAATAGAAGGTGTTCGGTTCGTCGGCGATTGGACAAACGATGCCGTCGAGTTCTTCCTCTTGCTGCTGCTCCATTCAATCCCCCTGTGGATTTGACGCGGGCCATGCGGCAGAACTTCGCCGCCTTGGAAGCGTAAGAGTGCCGAGGCACCGCCACAAGCTGCGATTTGGGGAGGTGCCGAGCGGGCTAACGACTAGCCACCAAGCCGCGGTTACGACAGGAGCGGTTTCCGACGAGGCCGACTTGATGCCGCGCTTTCGGCCACGCGGGACGCGGTGCCGGAAACGCCCGGCGGCGACTGTATTGAGGACGTCGGCATCAGGCGCCAAGAACGTGAAACTTGCTCGCAAGCGCGGCAGCAAATCCGATTCGAGAAGTGAGGTGGCCCTCATGAGGTCCTCGGTGCCTCCATCGAGCCAGTCGTGCGTGTAATGCACGAGCCGGTGTCGCAACTCCATCAGCGTCTTTGCCGATTGCCAGGCGCTGCCATCTAAGGCGATCAGTTCTGCACCGCTGGCTTCCAAGTGCTCGTTTAGCCTCAGCAGCGCACCAGGTTGACCACGTAACTTCCGCGGCCTCCCCGGGTTCCGGCAACTGCGCACAACAAAAAGCCCAGTAAGGCCGGTGGCCTTACTGGGCTTTTGAATTTGAATGGTGGCCGGGGAGGGAATCGAACCCCCGACACGGGGATTTTCAATCCCTTCGTTAGGCATCCCGAGCTGTCCCGCCAGATCCCTGTGGTATCAGTAACGTGCTGAAAACGCTTGGTATAGTGGTCTTGTGGCGTCCCTTGTTGTCCCGCACAATCCTGTAACGAGTAGGGACCGAGTAGGGACTGGGCCATGGGTATCACCGTGAGGGGGTTGGCGGCACTGAGGCCGGGCGAGTGGCTTTCGGAGCCAGGCAACCGGAATGAAGGGGCGCTGAGAGCCAAGGGCGGCCCCCATGGCGCAAGGTTCTATTTTCGCTACCGCGACTCTGTTGGCCGCTATGACGATCTGCCGTTGGGTAGCCACGACGCCAACGGTAAATCCGGCATGACGCTGGACAAGGCAAAGCGGGAGGCCCGGAAGCTGAGCGACCGATACCTGCGTGGCGACCGTGATCTGCGTGTGGTCCTGGACACTGAGCGTCGCCAAGCCGAGCTAGAGCGCGCGGCGGCGATCAAGGCCCAAGAAGTGGCTGAGGCGCGACAAGCGGCAACGCTGGGCGCGCTACTTGGTGCATACGTCAGACAATTGGAGCGGGATGGCAAGGCCAGTGCGCCGGCTGTGGCGGCGGCGATCAAGCGGCACGTAGAGCAACCATGGCCCAAGCTGTGGGCAACTCCGGCCGACGACGTAGGCATGGATGACCTGCTGGCAGTTGTTGCGAAGGTAACCGACGACGGGAAGTTGACTGAGGCTCGGAAGTTACGTGCCTATCTATTGGCGGCCTATCAGGCGGCGATTCGTGCCCGGCAAGATGCCCGTGGGCTGGCGGCTCTGCGCGAACTGCGCGTTACTACCAACCCGGCCCGCGATCTGGCTGCGATTGATGGTGGCTCCAATGCGCGCGACCGCGCCCTGTCCGTCGCCGAGCTTCGGGCCTACTGGAAACGAATCGAAGCTATGCCGGGCCCGAAGGGGGCGTTGCTTCGCTTCCATTTGCTTACCGGCGCGCAGCGCGTGGAGCAGTTGGCCCGGCTGAAGACTGATGACCACGATGCCGACACCCAAAGGGTGCGTCTGCGCGATGCAAAGGGCCGGCGCAAAGTGGCCCGAGTGCATGACGTGCCATTGATCCCTGAGGCGGCTGACGCATTGCAGGCGATGGCCCCTGAGCGGCTGGGGCCGTACCTGTTCACCGTGACGGCGGGCGAGTCCGGCGCGGTGTATGCGACCGTGCAGCATCGGATTCGGGAAGTTGCGAGCGCGATGGCCGAGGCTGGCGAACTGGAAAAGGGTCTGTTCACGCCGGGCGACCTGCGCCGCACTGTCGAGACGCGCCTAGCGGCGGAGGGTGTAGGCATTGATGCTCGGGCGCAACTACAGTCCCATGGGCTGGGAGGAGTCCAAGCGAGGCACTATGACCGCCATGACTACCTGGCAGAAAAGCTTGAAGCGTTGAAAACGCTGCATCGGCTGATTACTGGCCTATCCGCCAAGGTGTCGCCTATCAAGCGCAAGGCGAAGTGACCGTTCACGAGGGTGCAAGATGGCAAGGCCAGACTTTACGCCAGACCAGCTCATGGAACTGAACCGGCTCGGTGTCAGCGACGAGCAAGTGACGGAACTTCGCACAACGCTGGTTTTCATTCGCGCCATCACAAGCCCCCGGGCGGCCCGGAATGATGTTGCCGTGCTCCTGAAAGACGTGGAGCGGCTGTCGTCAGACTTAGTTCGGAAGCTGGATGCGTTGGCCGGATTGCCAGATGCGGCGCATGGCACGGCCTTCGCCAAAATTGAGGAGCGGTACTGGCAGGAGCGACCGGAGGACGATGGTCACAACGTGGCAGCCGCGATTGGCCCACGACTGAGCGCGCTGGTGAAAGTTGCGCGTGAAGCGCAAGCAGACCTGCCGGACCACCCGACCCGCAACAAAGCTGGCGACCCTCGCCCAATTCGCTCAATACAAGACGCATTGCTCCGGGGATGGATTGCCGCGCGTGGTTCGCGAATTCGGGTATCCGGATACTACGAAACGGAGGAAGCGATGGTCGCCGCCGCTCAGCAGAATCCACCGCTTCCGCGCTATCCAAAAGAGTTTCTACCTAGCGTGTCCGAAGGAAGCTCGTTCCACGAGATCGTAGGCATTTGCTACTTGGCCGCTGGGTACAAGGGGTTTCCAAAACGAGCGCTGCAGGCATACAACAAACACTACAACGACAGGCGCCGGGAACTCTTACGAGGGCTGGAAGCGGCCATTGCCGTCGAGAAGGAAGGGGCTCCCCAGAACCATCGTCGTTAGTTGATGTTCTGGGGTAGAGGGACATAGGGGGCTCAGCCAAGTATTCCCCGCAAGCCCGGGACGTCCCCGGGCAGAGCGAGAAATGCAGCTATGCCCTCACTAGTCTTGGAGCGACTGCCGAGCGTTAAGGCACGCACGGGTCTGTCCCGATCCGAAATCTACCGTCGCATCGCCAGCGGTCACTTCCCGCAGCCCGTGAAACTGGGTAGCAGGGCCAGCGCTTGGGTCGCGAGCGAGGTAGACGCTTACATCGCTTCTCGCGTCGCCGCGCGCGACTCAAAGGCGGCGGCATGAACGGGCCGACGAAGAATACGACCTCGCTGGGCCTCGCGCTGGGGCTTGTTGACGCTGCATGCGAGCAACTAAGCGCCTACGCAAGCGCAACAGATGAGCCGCAACCCGGCACCGTAGAGGCGGCCGACCTGCTGGACGCTGCCCGTCTCCTGCTAAGTGGGGAGGGCCGGCTATGAGTTGCCGCACAAAAGGAAAATCCGACGCTGGCGGGCGTCGGACTTCGGGTGCCATCGCAGGCTATCGGGCGCTGTACGGCAAGGGCAAGGCTACCGGCAATGGCTGGCAATCGCCAACCCTGCCGAGGAACTGGCGCGACCGCCTCCCAGATCCTGACGACTACTACCGGGAGCAGGTCCCCAAACTGAGCAAGCCCAACGCAGCCGGCTGGGCGCAGGGCGCGTGCCCCTTTCACGAGGACCGCAATGCTTCGCTATCTGCGCACGTGAGCAATCCGCGTGGCTGCTGGCGATGCTTTGCCGGATGCGGGGGTGGTGACTTGGTGAGCTTCCACATGCGGTTGACCGACAAATCCTTCAAAGAAGCCATTGTCGACCTAGCAGCGGGGCGGGCATGAGCGCGGTCATGGTCGAGACACCGCAGGAAGCCGCGCGCCGACTCGCCGCGCCTGCCATCCGCGACGGATTCCAGCCTGCGGCGCTCCACTGCTACCGCGACACCGATGGAGAGCCGCTCTTTTGGCGGATTCGGGCCAAGCATTCCGACGGCCGAAAATGGATTCGCCCGATGCGCTATGACGGCGCGGGCTATGTCATCGGGGAGCCGGACGCGCCGCCCGAAGGAAAGCCGCTATATCGATTGAAGGAGCTGTTGGGTGCCGACGCGGCGGCGACGGTCTGGATCGTCGAGGGTGAAGCCTGCGCTGATGCCCTGGCGGAGCGGGGGCTGATCGCCACGACCAGCGGAAGCTCTGACAGCGCAGGCGCGGCGAACTGGTCGCCGCTGCGCGGCCGCAGCACGCGGCTGTGGCCTGACCACGATGAGGCTGGGAGGAAGTATGCGAACGCTGTAGCAGAGTGCCTGCGCGCGCTTGGCTGTAGCGTGGAGGTCGTGGACGTGGCCGCGCTGCATCTGCCCGATAAGGGGGACTGCGTGGATTGGCTGCGTGACCGTCCTGCCGCGACGGCTGCGGACGTGGTGGCATTGCCTCTCTCTAAAGTAGGCGGAAGTAGTGAAGGGGATGCCGTTGCCCCTCGGGTGATCCTGAGGCGCGGCAGCGACGTCCAACCAGTCGCCGTCGATTGGCTGTGGCCCGGATGGCTGGCGGCCGGCAAGCTGCATTTGATCGGCGGCGCGCCAGGCACGGGAAAGACCACGATTGCCACCGCTTTGGCGGCCACCGTAACCGTGGGCGGACGCTGGCCGGATGGGTCACGCGCGGAAGCGGGAAGCGTGGTGATCTGGTCCGGAGAGGATGACCATGCGGACACGTTGAATCCCAGGCTGCGGGCCGCTGGCGCGAACATGTCGCGGGTGCATGTGGTTGAGGGTGTGACCGAAGCCGGAAAACGCTACCCCTTCGACCCTGCGCAGGATCTAGACTCCCTGCGCGAGGCGCTGCAAACCATTCCCGACGTGCGCCTGATCGTGGTGGACCCCGTGGTGTCGGCAGTGGCAGGCGACTCGCACAAGAACGCCGAGGTGCGGCGCGGGCTTCAACCGCTGGTAGACCTAGCCGCGGAGCTTCGCTGTGCGCTTCTGGGCGTCACGCATTTCAGCAAGGGCACGGCTGGCCGTGACCCCGTGGAGCGCATCACAGGGTCGCTGGCGTTTGCTGCTTTGGCGCGCGTGGTGATGGTCACAGCCAAACAAGAGGCGGACGGAGACCGGCCAGAGCGGCGCGTGATCCTGCGGGCGAAATCGAACATCGGTCCGGATGGCGGTGGTTTCTTTTACGACTTGCAACAAGGTGAACTAGACGGCTTCCCCGGCATCTCGGTCTCGCAGGTGCTGTGGGCCGAATACGTCACTGGCAGCGCGCGGGAACTGTTGGCGGAGGCTGAGGCGGTTGACAGCGAGCGCAGCGCCACCGATGAAGCAACGGATTGGCTGCGGCACACATTGGAATCCGGAGCTATGCCGGCTGGCGAGGTACTAAAGCTCGCAAAATTGTCCGGCATATCCGACAAGGCGCTGCGGACAGCGCGGGAGCGAATCGGGATCAAGCCGAAACGTTCGGGCTTCGGCCCTGGCAGTAGCGTCGCCTGGGCAATGCCGCCCGTAGATGCCCATGCGCCCCATACATGCCCACAAAAAGAGAGGGCATCTATGAAGGTCGAGGAAATCCATGGCGCCGACGAAGGCATGGAGATCATCGACCTATGACCGCTGCCACCTTCCTCAGGGAGCTTCGCGGTCGTGGAGTCCGGCTCGCCCTCCACGGCGACGGGCTGAGAGTCGAGGCCAAATTCGGCACCTTGCGCGTCGACCTCCGCGAACGGCTGACCGTCGCGAAGCCGGAACTGATCGTGCTGCTGCTTGCCGAGCTACGTGCCCGCATGCTTTCCCTAGCGGCCGATGATCCGCTGCTGGCGGAACGGGTGAATGGCTTGGACGATACCGACGTGGCTGCCTGCGACGGCCTGGACGATGACACGCTGCGGGCCTACCTTTGGGCGCTGCAACGATCCGCGCAAATGGACGCGGGGGGCGTGCCGATCGGCTATACGCAAGTCGTGAACTGCGATGGCTGCGGCCCCGTCTGGCTTTGGCCAGAGTCGCCTGTGCGGGTGATCGCCTGCCCTTGGTGTTTCCGCCGCAAGGCTGGTCGACTGATCCCGCGTCCCCCACTCCTCAGATACGGAAAGGGGGAGGCACGGTGACTGACGGCTACCTGAGCGGCGACAAGGCGGATTTGGCGCGACTGCAACGGCAGCGGCGGGCCCGAATGACCCGCATTGACTACATGCCTAGCCCGCTGGTGCTGACCGTCATCTCAGCCAAGCGGGCAAGGGAGCGGCCGGGATCGGTAGCGGCGACCAACAGTGCGGTTATTGACGCCATTGTGGCGGAATGGGCGATGCTGACCGGAATAAACAAACCGCAAAAAACCAAACAAAGCGAGCTTCCGGAATTACCGGACGCATCGCGCCCGCGCGCGCGCGCGAAAGAGTCCGGTAGTGCGGATGCTCCCCACCCGGAATTGGCCAACAATTACGCGCGCGCGTATGACTTCGGTCCAGAGTTGCCGCGGTGTGGAGGCGCGAGGCTTGCCGACAGCAAGGCCGGTGCCTTGAGTCGGCGCGCCGTCTGCGGTGCGCGGCGCCGTCGGGATGGCCAACCCTGCCAGGCAAAGAGCGAGCCAGGCAAATGTCGCTGCAAATGGCATGGCGGGTGCTCCACTGGTCCAATTACTGTGGAAGGTAGAGAACGGGCCTTAGCCAACCTGAGGCAGAATCGACGGGATTGAAGGGCTGCTCTCGACCCAATGCGGACATTGGCTGCTTGGGGTCAGTAAACCTCAGCCAGCAAGACAAGGGAGTATGCCTTGCGTGATCGACATTACGTTTAAAACCGAGCAGTTCAACCTGTCGGTAGTTGGCGCGGATTTCATTAATGATTGTTGCTTCGGTGAAGACCTGTCCAACTGGCTCGCCACTGCATTGCCTTCGGTGGGGGTTGAGGCCGACCTCATCTGCATGGAAGATTTCGGTTGGGCCAACTTGGCTACCTATCAAGCCGCGTCCTACCTCATGTGTGTCGCCGGCAACTCGGACGAAGATCCTGCTCGTCCAAATTACGGGGAGTGGCACGTCATGCTCGAACGATCGCGCACCTTCTGGCAGAAGTTGCTAGGGAAAAATCGGATCGAAGAATCCGACCCGATCGTGGACGCTATCGCGCACGTGCTTCGCGGCGCCGGCTTCGAGGATGTCGAAATTCAGGCCTGACCGGTAGTTTGCGTATGTCTGCTCCTGGCCGATAGCGGGCATCTGGCCACTTGGACAGCTCAAGTGCGTTTTTCAGCAGCCGTCGGTGGGACTGACGAGCCTTTTCACTGACTGTTCACGCCGAGTTGATAAGGCTGACCGCCGCTTGAACGCGGTCGTAAGCGCCGGTACCGAGCGTTCCGCGGTCCCGGTTCAAAAGCTTGGCGGCAGCGTCCATGAGACCTGCGCAGAGCCCCCGCTCTGCGTGCCGACGGAGGTTCGAATGCCCGCCAGTCGCAGCCGATTTAAGGTCCGCCATCTCGCTCTCGCCCTGGGCTCGCTGCTTTTCGCAGCGCCAGCATTCGCCCAGGAGTCGCTGCCTTTCCCGCGAAAGCCGTCCGGGAGCAAGGCGGGGCCGACAATCGCACAATCCAGCTACAGCCCACTCCCGGCGAAACCGCATTTGCCGGCCAACGCGCCGAACATCGTGGTGATCATGCTCGACGACGTCGGGCCGGCGTTGCCCGGCACCTTCGGCGGCGTCATCAATACTCCGACGCTGAGCCGGCTGGCCAAGCAGGGCGTGAGCTACAACCGTTTCCACAACGCAGCGATGTGCTCGCCCACGCGCGCATCGTTGTTGACCGGGCGCAATCACCATCGCGTTGGCAACGGGCAGATCGCCGAACTGGCCAACGACTGGGACGGCTACACGGGCCGAATTCCGCGCACGTCGGCCACCGCCGCGAAAGTGTTGGGCTACTACGGCTACTCCACGGCGGCCTTCGGCAAATGGCACAACACGCCGGCGAACGAAACCACTGCCGTCGGACCATACACCGACTGGCCCGCGGGCGAGGGCATCGGCTTCGACTACTTCTACGGGTTCCTCGCCGGCGAATCGTCGCAGTGGGAGCCGGCAATCGTGGAGAACACGGTGCGCATCGATCCCTCGCACGGCAAGGAGGGTTACCACTTCACCGTCGACATGACCGACAAGGCCGTGGCTTGGATGAAGCAGGTGCACGCGCTCACGCCGGACCGTCCATTCTTCATGTACTGGGCGCCCGGCGCCGCGCACGGGCCGCATCACATCTTCAACGACTGGGCCGACCGGTATAAGGGCAAGTTCGACGGTGGCTGGGACCAGATGCGGGAAGACGTGTTCGCGCGACAGAAGAAGCTGGGATGGATCCCGAAGAACACCGAATTGACGCCGCGACCCGACACACTCGTCGCGTGGTCCGACATTCCCGATGACGAGAAGCCGTTCCAGCGCCGCCTGATGGAAGTGTTCGCCGGCTACACCGAGCACGCCGACGCGCAGGCCGGGCGCATCATCGATGCACTCGACCAGATGGGCATCCGCGACAACACGCTCGTCTTCTATGTGTGGGGCGACAACGGATCCAGCGCGGAGGGCCAGAACGGCACCATCAGCGAGCTGCTGGCGCAGAACGGCATCGCTACGGAAATCAAGGATCACATCCGCACGATGAACGAGCTCGGCGGAATGGACGTGCTGGGATCGCCGAAGGCCGACAACATGTATCACGCCGGTTGGGCATGGGCGGGTTCGACGCCGCACCGTTCGACCAAACTTGTCGCCGCGCATTTCGGTGGCACGCGGACTCCGCTGGTCGTTTCCTGGCCGGGAACGATCAAGCCTGACAAGACCCCGCGCTCGCAATTCCACCACGTCAACGACATCGTGCCGACGATCTACGACGTGCTCGACATCACGCCGCCGAAGCTTGTCGACGGAGTCACGCAGGACCCGCTTGACGGCGTGAGCATGGCCTACACCTTCGATTCGGCGAAGGCACCCGGTCGAAAGAAGGGCCAGTACTTCGAGATCATGGGCAGTCGCGCATACTACGAGGACGAGTGGATCGCCTCCGTGTTCGGTCCGCGTACGCCGTGGAAGGCGGGCGTGGATCCGGCGATCTTCAAATGGTCGCCCGACCAGGATGCGTGGGAGCTGCACGATCTGCGCACGGATTACTCGCAGGCAAAGGACGTCGCATCGCAGCATCCCGACAAGGTGGCCTCGCTCAAGGCGTCGTTCGACACGCAGGCACAAGCGAATAAGGTCTGGCCCGTCGGTGGCGGCCTTTGGTCGGTCGTGTTCCATCCCGAAGACGCGCCGTCGAACCCAGCCACCGAGTTCAGCTATACGCAGGAAGTGGTCGCCGTACCCGAGTTCACCGCACCAAAGGTGGGCGCACGCAGCAACCTGGTCACCATCGAAACAGAACTGAAGCCGGATTCGCAAGGCGTGCTTTACGCACTGGGCGCGTTCTCGGGAGGGGTCGCGCTGTGGGTCGACCAGGGCAAGCTGAACTACGAGTACAACCTGTTCGAAGTCGAACGCACCAACCTGGCTTCGTCGGCGCCGCTTCCGTCCGGCAAGGTCAGGATCGAGGTCGAAACACGCAAGGCGGATGACAAGCACGCTGGCCCGCTCGACGTCGAAGTTCGAGTCAACGGCAAGGCCGTCGCGCAAGGCCGCGTGCCACGCTCGGCGCCGCTGACGTTCACAGCCAACGATGCGTTCGACGTGGGCCGCGACAGCTATTCGCCGGTATCGCTGGCGTACTTCGACCGGAAACCCTTCGCCTATAACGGCGCGATCGACCGGCTCGACGTGAAGTACCTCAAGTAGCATCGTCCGATGTACCTGAGAATCGCCACGAAGAGGAGATGGCCATGATCGCGATGAAGCGTTATACGCGGGTCATGCCGGTTGCAGTCGCGCTGCTCATCCCGTGCGGCACCGCGGCTGCCCAGGATCGCTGGGACTGGATCGTGGCCCCCTACGTATGGGCGGTCGATATCAGCACGGACCTCGAGACGCCGCCTCCGGCCTCGGCGGTGATCACGCGGCGACTGAGCTTCGGCGATGTCGTGGACAAGCTCGACGGCGCGTTCCAAATGCATGCCGAGGGGCAGGGCGAGCACTTCGGCCTGTTCGCCGACTTCACCTACCTGGGCCTGTCTCAGGACGCCACGCGCCGGTTCTTCCAGGCCGAGTCCGACCTGGACACGCGCCTATTTGAAGCGGCTGCCGTGTGGAGCCCGGGCGGGCAACGCTTCACGGGAGGCGAGGTCTTCGCCGGGCTTCGTTACCTCGATCTGGACATCGCCAGCACAATCACCCCGACGGGGCCCCTCGGCGTTCCGCAGTTTCGCGTGGAACTGGACGAGTCGTTCAACGACTTCATGTTCGGCGCGCGCTACACATGGGCCTTTGGCGGGCGCTGGGGCTTGACGCTGCGCGCTGACGGATCCTGGGGCGACACGGATGGCACGTGGAACACGAGCATCGTCGCGAACTACAAGATGAAATCTGGCGCGTGGTACTTCGGCTACCGCTACCTCGACGTAGACGCGCAGGCGCGAAGCGTCTCCACGGATCTGGTGATCAAGGGGCCGGCAATCGGATATGGATTCGCGTTCTGACGCGGAGCATTGGATGTGACGTTATGGAACGCTGACTGGTTGCGCCGCATGCGGGATGTGCTTTTCGAGCGCGACGTCTCACGCACGATCTTCGAGCACACGCGCAATTTGGTCGTCGCCACGTTGGTCCTGGCCGCGGGGCTGGAAGCGATAGAGCACGACCCTCGCGACATCGGGCCGCTGGCCTTCCGATCGACCGGCTATGTCGTTGCTGTTTTGGGCACGGGGTTGGTGCTACTGAACCTCGCCGATGGCATACACCGCCTCTCGAAGTCAGGTCTGCCGCGTTTGTGGCAGACGCTGCTTATCGCCGCCTATGTAGTGCTCTTCTGGCGGGTGACGCATCTCATCCTGCTTTTCAGGTAAGCACCGGGACTGGCGGCGCGTGGGGGGGCCGCTTATGGCCGATAGCGGACGCTCGGCCGGACGAGCGCGCCGCGGCGATGCTAATGTCCGCTTCCGACCCAAAACGGACAGTTGGTCCGGCCAGATACGGGAGGCTGGATGGATACGAAGGACCTGCTCGACTCACTCACGGATGCCGAGCTGAGGTTCATCGCCGAGGGAGACTACGGCGTGGACGCGGACTTGCATCTGGACGAGCTGGTTAAACTCCTTCGCGAGCAGGACGGCGTTCTTTCCGAGGGGCAGTATTGGTACCCGTATGAAGTCGTGGAGCTGGGTGCACACTCCCTCAAGCCGGGTCACGCGCGCGAGTTCGCGGCATGCACCCTTCTTGTGATCGATGCCGTGGCCACGGGGTACGACACTTCCACGCGCTTGGACTGGAAATTCGATGAGCGGGCAAGCGATTACGATCGGCTACCGACACCGTTGCGTGACCTCGTTCTGGATGCCTACCTTGGCGTAGGGCTGGGCAACACTGACCTACCCTCGGCGTGACGGCATTGATGTCCGCTCCTGGCCGATAGCGGACATGGAAGTGGGCCGGGCGGCCGAGCCGATGCTAGTGTCCGCTTTCGACCCATAATGGAC
Source organism: Lysobacter sp. MMG2 (assembly GCF_016735495.2). GTDB lineage: Bacteria > Pseudomonadota > Gammaproteobacteria > Xanthomonadales > Xanthomonadaceae > Lysobacter_J. The sequence continues at coordinate 352,175 of NZ_JAERQY020000002.1, read as the reverse complement.
ACTTGGCGGATGGCCAACCGCCGTCGATGCCGCTTCGGGGCTCGGATTAATTCAGGCGTTAGGACCCATGGAAGAGATTGTCGAACGTTTGGATCAAGAGTCAGAAGACGCCATTGCGCTCTTGCCTGGCTGCAAGATGCAGTCGCTCCTGAGTGAGAGCGCGGATATTCAGGCAGGGCAGTCTCTGATCCAGGTGTTGTCAGTCTCTATCCAGTTAGAGAAGGAGCGCTTTCTTGTCATAGAGAGCGATTGGCGCGATACGCCGAAGGAGTGGCTGGACTATCACTGCCTCTCGGTCAGGCTGGCTGGAGCGCCACGAGGCATCAGGTACAACCCAAACCCTCCAAAGAACGCTGCTCCGTATACGTTTGACCATCTGAGTGTCCATCTTGGGGCAGCGGTGTCGGTCGCAACGGTTGACGTACTGGAAGCTTGTGTGGCTGGGGAGTTGGAGTCAGTAACCTACGATGCGGGGCTGCTAGTGACTCGCACGGACGGTCTCAAGATCGGCATTATCCGCGCAGATTCCATTATTGGAGCTTTGCTAATAGCTCATACGCCGCGAGACATCGATGAGCTTCTGGCAGGGCTAACGGTCAGAGTGCGATATGGAGGCTAAGCAGTTCATTCACGCCGAAGCCGCTTGGGCTCGGCGTAGTCCAGGCATTACCGGACGTCCGCTTCCGGCCGCTAGCGGACGTCGGAGGACTGGCGGAAGCAGTGGTGCCAATGTCCGCTTCCGACCCAAAGCGGACATGCGGTGCTCGCGGTGATCGCTGCATCGTGCCAGCCTTCAGCTTTGTTCGGGTGATGCCGCATGGAACATCTAGCTGCACTTGCTATCGCGATCGGAAGCTGGCTGACGCTATCTGGTGGATCGTGGCGACCGAGTGCTCAAGACGTCGCCGAGGCCAGAGCGCAGCTTGAGCCATATGTCGCGCGCCAAGCCAGACTGGAAGGAGAGGCTCTTCCTCCTTGGAATACTTACAGGTTCCAGTATCGAGGGCAGGAGTTGAATGGCAAGAAGGTCATTTTCGTCAATGCGTTCTGCAGCGCCCCGCCCGATCTCGTCGTTACCGAGGTTGTGGAGGCATACGACGGGGGCCCTTGCTACTTCCGCGCTTATTGGGATCCCGCCGAAAAGATATACCTGAGCGTCTTGTTCAATGGACACGCGTGATGGCTGTAGAGCCGATGTCCGCTTGTGGCCGATAGCGGACATCGCGACGACGAATATTCTAAGGACCCAACCAGCTTGGATACTCATCCCATAACGTTCGCTCGCCGCCCCGGCTCGCTGACCCTGGTCGTCCTACTACTCCTCGTCTTCAGCCAGATCGCCCTGTGGCCGACGCTCGAATGGCTACAGCGCCCGCTCGTCGATCTGCCACTTTCCATCAGTCCGGCGGGTTCAATCGAGACAGAAGTGCGGATCCATGTGCAACAGCGTTACGCGCTCTCACTGGATTTGCCGAATAAGGACACGCATGGCCGGAAGATCAACCCTGAGGCGCTTGGCGGCCGTCAATACCCGCGTGTCGATGGGGCTTTCATACCGCTGGAATGGGCGCTCGCGGATAGCCGTACGGGGCGCGTTGTCGCTGGAGGCAATGTCGATTCCCGCAATGCGTCGAGGTGGGGAGGCGGCGTGGTGACGCGCTTCATCTCCTTCGTAGACGTGCCTCCCGGCAGTTACCGCCTCTCCGTCCGCGTGCTGCGCGACGTGGTCGAGCTTGAGGGCATCACGGCCCGGCTGAGGTTTAGCCTGCCCGGCGGAAAAATTTCCGCGGGATGGGTCTCCACCCTTCTTTTCTGGGGGCCGATAGCGAGCTTGCTGCTGGTGTGGCCCGCCATCGTGGTGTTGTCCATCGTGTTTGTCTGGAAGCGCGGGCGGCGCAGGCGCCTCGGGTGACCAGTAAAGCCGGGGTGACCGCGCAAACCATGCAACCCCGGGATGTGCCGCCGACACGTGACCCTGGTTGGTCTGGCAGTTGGTCATGGCGTGTCCGCTTCTGGCCGATAGCGGACGTCCGGCTGGGACGGCCGGCAGCCGGGCTGCTAATGTCCGCTTTCGACCCGAAGCGGACATCTCCGCAATCAGAATGGAGCGACTCTTGGTACGAACTGTGGCCCTTCTGATCGCGTTGATGACGCCATACCTCGTCAAGGCGGCGACGAGTTGCGATGTTCGGTCCGACGCACGTCAGAGGGAGGTCATTGCTGATGCGCTGAAGAGGTCTTCGGACCTTTGCGCCGTCGGAACGGACTGTGATACGAGCGCCCATCTTGGGGAGGACGGATGGACAGTCTGGGTGACCCCGGTAAAGGGTCGGTTTGCATATGTGATCGGAGCAGGTCAGTACGTTCTGTACAACTGCTCCGGCGAGTTCGAGCGGGTCATTCCTGGTCTTTGATGTGGCACGAGAATGTCCGCTTCTGGCCGATAGCGGACATTGGGCGGCTGATCGGATGCTAATGTCCGCTTTCGACCCGAAGCGGACATTGGGACCGATCGACAAGGAGTTGAACTCGATGGCGCAACTGGCTCGAAGTTGGTTTCTGCACATTGCCGCGGCCCTGCTCCTTATCAGTTCCGTACGCCCATGCCTCGCTCTTGGAGGCACTGTGACCGATCCGCCGGCACAGACGGGCGCTATGGGGCCATCGGCACGTCTCACCGGGCTCTACCGGTTTGGCGGGGACGGCGAGCTCTGTTTCCTGCCTTCAGCGCGTTCGGTCGCGCAATTGCCGGAATGGAAGGGCGGCAGCCGCCTGTGTTTCGTGAACCACGATGCGTTCGACGTTTTGCACGTCCGCGATGTCGCACTGGGGGAGGGGGAGCCGCGCATCTGCGGCTTCGAAGGTCACGCGTCGGTCGTCGTCGAGAACCTGCGGTGGGCGGATAAGGAGGGCGAGTGGCGGTATGAGGGAACGCTGGTCGAGGCCACCGACCTTGGGGCGCCGTCCTGGATCCGGTGCGGCGATGTGCAGGACCGCTGTTACACGCTGAGGGATGCCGAGGCGATGGAGGCCCTCGTGCCGATCGAGCGGCCTTCCGTAGTTGAGGATTATCGCTGGACGCCCGTACCCGGCATCGACCTGGACGCGGACGGCCTTGCCGATCGCATGGCCCTTGGGAGCAGCTTTTCAACCAGTCATTCGCCCGGCGACCCGCAGGAGCTTTCGTACACGGTCAGCTCGACAGGAAAGACATTCGCCGTCGACTTCCCGGTGATTGGGTTGAAGCGGCAGGACGGGTCGTACTACGTCCGGGGCGTTACTTATCCGGCTTCGGACGCCGGCCCCTATGCCACCAAGCGCGTGGACGTACTCAGTATCACGCGCAACGGGCTTTTGCCCGTCTGTTCGTATGAGCTTCCTTAGACCGCTTACTGGTAGCTCCGGGTTGTTCGCCTGGTTTGGAGGTCCGTCATTCGCAACGCTGACCTGCGCGGAGCTGAGTTCGATGATTCGAAGCCGTTCTCGCTGGATTGAGGTTGCTGCGAGTCAGGGCGCTGATGTCCGCTCGTGGCCGATAGCGGACGGTCGGTCAGTCGGGCTCGCAGGACGATGCTATGTGCTAGCTACAAAGAAGGTCCCTGTCATCGGACAGGGGCCTTCGCTTATCGACGAAACAGATAGAGCCGAACTCGCGGTTCGTGGGCGCTCACGGCTTCCTGTTGCACCCCGCCGACTCGGTCGGATGCTGGGCGAGGTAGGCCTTCTTCGCGGCCTCGCAAGCGCCACTGCTAGGATGCTCGCTGACGTCCCTGCAGTTGTGGTGCGCGGAGTCCGTGCAGGCGGTGAGTCGGTACACCACGGGCGCTGGCGGCGCGGCTGCAGGTGCCGGGGCCGGCGCTGTCGTCGCGCAGGCAGTGGCGGCCAACGAGAAGGCGAGCGCTGCGGGAATCAGGCGAATCGTACGCATGGTGTTCTCCGGTTAGACAATCAGAACTTGCAACACTTCAGGCCCTTGCCGATCTGGCCGACCTTGACGCCTTCGATCTTGATGCCGCCGGTGCTGACGGTGATGTCAGGCGTCGCGGCGTCGATCCATTCCTTGGCATCCTTGCCGGCCTGCTTCAGCGCGGCGTTCCCTTGCGCGATCGCTCGGTTGAGCTCATCCCTCACCTTGCGCACCGCCTCCGCCATCTGATGCGGGTCCATGCTCAGGCGTGCGACCTGCCACGCCTGGAAGGCTATGCTTTCCGCTCCGAGCGCCTTGCGCAGTTCTTCCTCGATACGGTCGTAGGCCTTAGTCAGGGAGTTGTTCTTGCCGAAGCAGCCATCGTCGCCGCCGATGCCGTCGTTGAGGCACTTGTCCAGTTCGCGATAAAGCAACTGGCCGCCCGCGCAGGCCACAAACGGGGCGGGCTGACCGCGGGTTGCCATCGCACACTGGATGGCGATCGCCGACTCGGCATTGGGATTGAAGAAGGTCTGGCCGAATGCGCAGTAGCCCAGCGTCCAGTAGTCGGGCTGCTGGCCCTGCTGCATCTGCTGGCGCGCGCAGTTGATCAGGCGCGCGGTCTGCGGGTCGGCCTGCTTCGTGGCCATGCACACCGGATATTCGTTCCAGTTCGTACCGTTGGCCTGATAGCATTCCGCCACGTCCTGGACCGACTTCCGCTGGCCCGCGGGCAGTTCGTTCCCGAGCAGGCACAGCCCGGCGGCCGTGCCATCGCTGGCCGAACGGACGCACTCGACGGCCGCGCGTTCCTTGCGGCCCATCGCCTTCTCGGCGCCGCACAGGAACAGCTCGTCGCGATCGCCGGCGGCACGTGCATAGCACTCCTTCGCCTGGTCCAGCGACATCAGCGCGGGCACGCCCGGGAATACGCCCGGCTGGAAAATGCCCATCGGAATGCGTGCGCCGTTGGCCGAGGGAACCGTCGGCATCGTTGCCAGCACGTCCTGGCCGAGATCGAACGGCACCGTCTGCTGGATCGGCAGATAGACCGGCGGCGGGAACTGCGACGCCCATGTCGCCTGATACCTGCACGAACCGACCACTTGCCAACCAGTCTGGGTGGTCGCCACCAAGTTGCCGTCGCGGGCGAGCCAGAACGCGACGCCTGCCGAGGCGGACTTGATCTGCGCCAGATGGATGCCGGAGGCATCCGGGATGGAGGCGAAGACTTCCTTGGGGCCGAAGAAGCCCGGCCGGACGAACTGCGTCACCTTGTCATATGAACCATCGGGAAAGTGGCGGACCGACTCGACGATGTCGAGCCGGCCGCGGTTGTCCATGCAGTCGCCCACTGCATAGGACTGGGCCGCAGCCTGGCTCGTGAAGCATGCGAACAGGCCGATGGCGGCCAATCCTCTGAGCAATCCTTTCATTCGTTCCCCCTTCGTCCAGTGTTTCTGCGGCATCAGGCCGCGTTCCATTGGCGCGAATTGCAGGCCTGGCGCGTCGCGTCCTGCGCGTGGGCCGGCGGGCGTCCCGTATCGCGCACGCACAGCCCGGCCAACGCCATGAACAGGCGCGTCCCGATCGTTTTGCGTGGTGTCCCCTATGACTCCGACGCCGAGGATAGGGGGCCGGAAAGCAGCTCACAAGCGAGGCTCGGGGCGGGGGCGGTGTCAGTATGCTTTGATGGGAAGTGAAGCGTTCGCCGAGCTAGGCCGTAAGAGGTCAGCTTCTGCATCGACCCGAAACGGCTATCGAAGTGAACTTGCTTCGGGCGCGCTCGGGGCGAATCAAAGGGGAAACATGAAAAGCCCGGCTGCACCCGGTAGCGCGAGAACGTCCGCTCCTGGCCGATAGCGGACGTTCGGACAGGACGGCCGGCGGCCGGGCTGCTAATGTCCGCTTTCGACCCAAAGCGGACATTCCAAGGACCCCGATGCATCGCCTCGCACACCTGGTTGATGGTCAGTGGGTCGCTCACTCGTACCCGCCAGTCTTCATTGCTGCAGATCGCATCGTGGCCGGAGTACCACACGGCGATCCGAGGATGTTTGCGCAGTTGATCGAGTGCATGGAAGCGCCGTACTACCTGCTCTATGTACTACACACACCGCGTGGCGAGGCTGAGGCCGGACGTTACCAGAGTCCCGCTTTGTCGCTTTGCGATATCAACGAGTTCCTAACCAGATTCGTCCCTTTTCTCTCGGCAGATGCGCGTTTCGACCTTTGGGCCCACTCCCCGGGTAGCGAGGGCACCTTGGTCTGGGATCGCCACAACCAGTTGTTCGGGTACGGGCCCGTCGATAGGTTTTCCTCCAAACTGACGTCTTTGGGCTTCTTCGATGGCACTCCCGAAGTACCAGTACCCCATCAACATCACTATCGTGCGGAGTTCGATTCGCTCGCCAAGGAAGTCATGACCGCGTTTGAGTGGTCCTACTCCCCACTTCGGCCAGAAGACGAGCAGTGAAGCTGGGGCCGCGAATGACCGCTTCTGGCCGATAGCGGACATTCAGCCGATCGAAGCGGGCTTGGCGATGCTGATGTCCGCTCCCGACCCATAGCGGTCATTAGTCAGTCAATTCGACCTTTCATTCAAGCCGACACCGCTCCGCGGTGCGGCTTAGCTCTGGCGTTGGCGAACGACCGCTTGTGGCCGTTATCGGATGGTGGGCAGGGCCTCTGCCTGCCTGCTCGCCACCCCGTCTAGGTATTACCTCGCGGTGCGAACAGCAGGTCGGCGACAGTGTGCAGCCCTTTCAGGAACTCCTCGCGAACGGCCGGACTATGGTCACTCTGACGATAACGCTCATCGTGCGCGGCCACTCCCCGAAGTGCGGTCGCGCAAATTGAATCGCGCGAAGGGGATGCTTCGATTAGAGCCAACAGCGCCCATTGCATGGCCGTCAACTGACCTTCCTGGAAAGCATCTTTCGCGTCCACGGGAACTCCTTGGAAGCTGGCCACGGGCGGCCAGTACAATGCGATTGCGATATCGGGTTCGACCAAAAGCGCAAGGAGGACTAGCCGTTGGCCTTGACCTCGCAGATGACTTTCCAAACTTGCTCGCCCCGAGAGTCGGGAACCACTGGCTCGAAAGTACCCATTGTTCCCTGGCGGTGGATCACATTTCCGACCTTGCCATAGGCGATTGCGTTGAGAACTCGCTGAGTCCGGTCGCCGCAATCAGTCTCAGCAAGCCAAAGCAACTTCACGGCCCCTTTAATCGGGGCATCAAGGGCGGGGGTGGAATAGTCCTCCCGAATCCAAGCCTTTGCGATCGTTCCTCGACGTACATACGACTCTTTGTCGTAGGCCAGCGTCACTGAAGGGTTGTGGCCGACGTAACTCCATTTCGGGTCGTCGATGTATGAATATTTGATCGTGCGTGCGGTCGTCGGGTCCACGCCTTCAGGAAGCTTCGTCGTGTAGTGGCGAACCTCATCCTTGATGTAGCTGTAGACCGTGCCTTGCTTGATTTGAAGTTCCTGAGCTGCGGCCAAAGACCCGGCCGAGAACCCACAAATCAGAAGCACCTTGAGCATTTGTCTAATCATGTGTCCCCCCCGACACTGGACCTCGCAATACTAGTCTAGGGGCAGGCGGTGTCCGCATCGAACGACGCAGTTGCATGAGCGAAGTGCCAGTTCGTTCGATGAGTGGCCTACGCACCAGACCGGGGGTTTGAAATTCAGCCGACCAGGGACTGTGTAGGGACTGGACTTAGCGCGCGTCAAACAAAAAGGGCCTGCATTTCTGCAAGCCCTTGAAATAAATGGTGGCCGGGGAGGGAATCGAACCCCCGACACGGGGATTTTCAATCCCCTGCTCTACCAACTGAGCTACCCGGCCATTCCGCAACGGTCAGGCCGTGCGAGGAGCGGAATGATACGGATGGGCGGCGGACATGGCAAGCCGGATCTGCGCTGAACGGGTCGGTCCGCGCGGCTGGCGCCCGCGACGGGCGGGTGCATCATGGCGGCGACGGTCCCAGCCGCAGCCGCGGTGGCTGCACGGAGTCATCGATGAAAGCCCTTGTTTTCTCGGTTCTTTCGATCTTCGCCTTCAGCGCCTGCGCGAGCGACCCGCGCACTACCGATGCCGAACGCCTGGCGCTCTATCGCGCCAATGCCGGAGCGCCGGTCGGCAACTTCCAGTACTTCGGCCGCCTCGACGGCTGGACGCCGCTGGGCAACACCGCACTGGCGATCTGGACGCGACCCAGCACCGTTTACCTGCTGGAACTGGGCGGTACCTGCCAGGACCTGGACTTCGCCAACGCCATCACCGTGACCAATCAGATGGGCCGCGTGTACGCACGCTTCGACAAGGTGATCGTGCTGGGGCGGGGCACCAACCAGATGCCGTGCTGGATCCAGGAAATCCGCCCCATCGACGTCAAGGCGCTCAGGGCCGCCGAGCAGGAAAAGCGCGAGGCCCAGACCGCCGAGCGCGAGAAGGCGACCTAGGTTTCGTTTTCCGGCGGCACGTAGCCCGCGGGCTTGGCTGCGTCGCCGCCGAAGAGGAACTTCACCATCTCGGTTTCGAGGAAGGCGCGGTGCTGCGGGTTCATCGGCGAGAGACGGTTCTCGTTGATCAGCATCGTCTGGTGCGCCAGCCACGCGGTCCACGCCGCCTTGCCGATGTGCGCGAAGACGCGCTTGCCCAGTTCGCCCGGCCAGGGCACGAAGTCGAGTCCTTCGGTCTCGCGCTTCTCGTATTCGCAATAGACGGTGCGGGGCATTTCAGGCGTCCTGGTTCGTGAGCAGCTTGCGGATCGGCGCGGGAATGCCGAGCGAGGATAGTTCCTCGCGGGCGACCCAGCGCAGCGCGTCATTGTCGCCGATCCGGTCGCCCGGTTCGGCGCGCATGCGCACGGCATGCAGCTGCAGTTTGTAATGGCTGAAGGCGTGGTCGATCGGTGGCAATGCGTGTGCGCTGTCGTAGTCGCCGCGCAGGTGCTCGTCGAACCAGCCGCGCGCGGCCGTCGCGTCGTCGGCCTGCGGCAGCGTCCACAGCGATGCCCAGATGCCGGTCGGTGGACGGCGTTGCATCAGGATGCGGCCCTGCGCGTCTTCGGCCCACAGCACGTGCGCGTATTTCTGCGGCGGTGTCTTGCCCGGCTTGGGCGTGGGCAATTCCGCCGTGCGACCTTCGCGGCGCGCGATGCAGTCGTCCTGCAGCGGGCATAGCACGCAGGCGGGGTCGGCGCGCGTGCACAGCGTCGCGCCCAGGTCCATCTGCGCCTGCGTGTAGTCGGCCAGGCGCGTATCGGGAAGCTGCGGACTGGCGACGTGCGTATCGACCAGCGCCCACAGCTTCTTCTCGATGGCCGGAAGACCGGGGTAGCCGTCGATGCCGTGATAACGGCTCATCACGCGTTTAACGTTACCGTCGAGGATCGCGTGCCGATCGTTCCACGCCTGCGATGCGATGGCCGCCGCCGTGCTGCGACCGACGCCCGGCAATGCGGTCAGCGCGTCCAGGTCGCGCGGAAGATCGCCACCGTGAAGTTCGATGCACTGCTTGGCGGCCGCGTGCAGGTTGCTTGCGCGGGCGTAGTAGCCCAGACCCGACCACAGCGCGAGCACGTCGTCCAACGGCGCCTGTGCAAGATCGCGCAAGGTCGGCAATGCGGCGACGAAGCGTTCGAAATACGGCGCGGCCGTCTTCACCTGCGTCTGTTGCAGCATGATTTCCGACAGCCACACGCGGTACGGCGTGCGCGGATGCTGCCAGGGCAGGTCGTGACGGCCACTCACGTCGAACCACGCGAGCAGGCGTGCAGGGAAGTCGCGTGTCGTGCCGGGTTTCGTCATGGGGTCGCGTCTTGGGCGAAATCGATTTCCACGCCTTCCAACGTGGCACCGGCGATTTCGATCTTCGGGCTGGTCAGGCGTCCGTCCAGTGGCGGCAGCGGCGTGCCGCGGTCGATGAAGTCGAGCCAGCGCAAGAACGACGGCAACTTGAACCGACCATCGAAGCGCGTCGCATCGCGTTGCAGGCGCAGCGCCGTGGTGTCGGAAAAATCGGCGCGGCCGCGGTATTCGAGCACGAAGGGCAGGGGCGAGGTCGATGCGATCAACGGCGCCGGAAGCGCCGGCCACGCACGCGGCCATGACGACATCGTGCCGTCGAGCCGCAGCGCGAGCGTGTCGCCGAACGACAGCGCGCCGGCCGCCTGAAGGCTGGGAATCACGCCCGTGCCGTACACGACCGCGCCCAATGGCACCACGCGCAGTTCGCCGCCGTGAAAACGCACCGGACCGGCGAGACCGTAGGTAAAGCCCAGATCGGTGTCGTCGTTGCGATAGCTGGCGTCGGCGCCCAGGCGCATGCCATCCAGTCCGATGCCGTCGTCGCCGTTGTGCAGGCGTCCGGACAGCCGCGTGCGCATGGGCATCGTCCACGTCTGCGACTGCACGGTGACCTGCCCGACCACGCCCAGCCCGGCGCGCGCAGCCGGACGCGTCAGCGCCGCATGCACGTCGAACGGGACGCGCACCTCGCCCGTCGCGAGACGACCGCGCAAGCGTGCACGCGCGGCGCGATCGGGGTGCAGCGAAGCCAGGTCGGCGTCGATGGCCTCCACGCGCCAGCCGTCGCCGATCACCCGACCGCGCACGATCTGCAGGCCGTCGGTCAAAGTCGGAATGCGTACTTCCTTCGTCGGCGGCCGCGTCGCCTGCCAGCGTTGCAGCGCGGCCAGGTCGAGTTCGGGTGCGTCCAGTTCGATGCGGCGCACCGTCAGGTCGGCGCCGCGCGCGCGGATCGTCGACCAGGGCAGTTCCAGTTGGATGCGTTCGGCGCGCAGCACCGGCGTCTTCGCACCGGGCTGGCGCGCGACGACATCGCGGATCGCCAGCATCGGCGTGCCACGCAGGCGGTATTCGCTGGCGCCGCTGGCGGTGATCTCCAGGCCGAGCGCGTTGCCCACCTGCGCCAGGATCAACCCGGCGACACGGCTGGGCCGCGAGACCCAGTGCAATGCGAACGCGAGCAGCGCCAGTGCGACCACCAGGGCGACCAGCGCGATGCGGCGCCGGCGCCGTGGGGGCGCGTGTGGTGAAGCTTGCGGTTCCGGCGCGGCCATGCGGTGCCGGCGCCGCGTCAGGCGCCGAGGGATTCGGGAAGCAGCGCGTCGACGAAGGCCTCGGCGTCGAACACGCGCAGGTCCTCCGGTCGCTCGCCGATGCCGGCGTAGCGGATCGGAATGCCGAACTCGCGCGCCAGTGCGAACACGACGCCGCCCTTCGCGGTGCCGTCGAGCTTGGTCACCACCAGCCCGGTCACGCCGACCGCCGCATGGAACTGGCGCAGCTGCGAGAGCGCGTTCTGGCCGGTGGTGCCGTCGATCACCATCAGCACTTCATGCGGCGCGGTGGCGTCCAGTTTCTGCAGCACGCGCTTGATCTTGCCCAGCTCCGCCATCAGGCCCTGCTGCGTATGAAGGCGGCCGGCGGTGTCGGCGATCAGGACCTGCGTGCCGCGTGCCTTGGCGGCCTGCAATGCGTCGAAGGCGACGGACGCCGCATCCGCGTTCTGTCCCTGCGCTACCACCGGCACGCCGTTGCGATCGCCCCAGGCCTGCAATTGCGCGACGGCCGCGGCGCGGAACGTGTCGCCGGCGGCGAGCATCAGCGGGCGGTTCTCGTCCTTGAAGCGTTTGGCGAGCTTGCCGATGGTCGTGGTCTTGCCGACGCCGTTGACGCCCACGGTCAGCAGCACGAAAGGTTTCGCTTCGGTGTCGATCTGCAGCGGCTGCGCGACGGGCTTGAGCATCGCCAGCAGATCGGCGCGCAGGGCGGCCAGCAGGGCATTGGCGTCGGCGAACTCGCGCGCCTTCATGCGCTTGCGCAGCGATTCGATCAGCTGCGTGGTCGCGCTCACGCCGACGTCGGCGGTGATGAGCGCGGTTTCGATCTCGTCGAGCAGGTCGTCGTCCAGGCGCGGATGGCGCGAGAACAGGCCGTTGAAACTGCGTGCGAACGTGGATCCGCGCAGGCGCTCGCGCCAGCCGGGCTTGCCGGGAGCGGCGGGGGCGACCGTCGGCGACGGCGCGAGGGGCGCGGCGGCGAGGTCGGGCGCGGCGACGGGCTCGACCTCCAGCGCGGCGGCGATCACCTCGGCTGGAACGGGTTCGACGGCGAGGGGCGTGCTTTCGACGACGGCCTCCTCGACAGCGACGGCCTCGACCGCAGCGGCTTCGACGGGGGCGGATTCCACCGGCGCCGGCACATCGGCATCGGCTTCGCGCGACGGAAATGCCGCGGCCAGTTCCTCGATGCTGTAGTGCTCCTGCGCGCTCCCGGGCTTTGCCGCGTCGGCCGGGGTCTGGGGCTTTTTACGACGGAAAAAGTCGAACATCGAGGCGGCGTGGGGGAATGCGCGAGAATGCGCACATGCTAACACCGGCCCTCGCGCAGCCCCGATGAACAAAGCGTCCCGACGTCCGCCCGCCGCGCCCTCCGGCGCGGGCAAGGTCCGCATCATCGGCGGCCGCTGGCGCAACACGCGCCTGAGCGTGCCCGACGCGGCCGGCCTGCGACCGACCTCCGACCGCGTGCGCGAAACCTTGTTCAACTGGCTCATGCCGATGCTCCCCGGCGCGCGCGTGCTGGACCTGTTCGCCGGCAGCGGCGCGCTGGGGCTGGAAGCCCTGTCCCGCGGCGCGGCCGGCGCCACCCTGGTCGAACGCGATCCGGCACTGGCGGCGGCATTGCGCGAGACCGCCGCGCGCCTTTCCGGTGGCGAGGCGGCGTCGGTGATCCAGGCCGATGCGCGGGGCTGGCTGGATTCGCAGCCGGCGGAGGGATTCGACCTGGCCTTCGTCGACCCGCCTTTCGCGGCCGGACTGTGGGAGGCCGTGCTGCCGGGCGTGGCGCGGGTCCTGCGGCCCCAGGGCTGGCTGTACGTGGAGGCCCCGCACGAGGCGGCCTTCGCGGTCCCGCCGGACTGGCGCCTGCACCGCGAAGGCAGCACCCGCGAGGTGCGCTACGCGCTCTACCGCCGGACGCCCTGATGCCGTACGGGCCGGCCGCCGGTGCGCCGCCGCCGCTGCTACACTGCCGGCCGCGCCGGCCAGCCCGGATTCCGGCGCCCGTGCATGACCTCCGAATGACCGTGGCCCGCAACCGAATCGCCGTCTACCCCGGCACCTTCGATCCGATTACCAACGGCCATATCGATCTGGTCGACCGCGCCGCCCCGTTGTTCGAACGCCTGATCATCGGCGTGGCCGAGAGCACGGCGAAGGGACCGGCGCTGCCGCTGGCGCTGCGCGTGGACCTGGCCCGCCAGGCCGTCGCCCATCACCCGCATGTGGAAGTTCGCGGCTTCGACTCGCTGCTGGCGCATTTCGTGGCCGAAGTCGGCGGCGGCGTGCTGCTGCGCGGCCTGCGCGCGGTGTCGGACTTCGAGTACGAATTCCAGCTGGCGAGCATGAACCGCCACCTGATCCCGGACGTGGAGACGCTGTTTCTCACCCCCGCAGAACAGTACGGCTTCATTTCCTCCTCGCTGGTGCGCGAGATCTCCCGCCTCGGCGGCGATGTCTCCGGCTTCGTGCCGCCAGCGGTCGCGACGGCGTTGCAGGCGCAATGGCAACGCAGTACACGCTGATCCGGCACCATCGGATCGAACGCTTCACCATTCCAACACCAACACTCGAAAGACGAGGGGAACCCCGATGAAGACCACCACCCGCCTGCTGCTCATCGCCTGCCTGTCGATGCCGCTGCTCACCGCGTGCAACAAGAAGGACGAGCAGACCACCGCCGTCGCCGAGACCGCGCTGGCCGCGCCGACCACCACCGACAGCACCGCGTGGGACACCTACCTGACCGAGGTCGTCAAGCGCAACATCGAAGGTGCGACCAACGTCTACCTGTACACGCTGCCGGACCCGGCCGGCGCCGACTTCCAGGGCGAGTACGACCGCCAGCTGGAGAAGGCGCAGGGCGACGTGGCCCGCGGTGGCGTCGACGGCACGCTGCTGGCCTACGGCTCGCAGAACTCCGCCAAGTCGGCCGACCTGGCCGTGGCGTCGTTCGCCCAGGCCCAGCCGGGCACGATGAAGGGCGTGCGCGTGATGTTCATCGGCGCGCAGGCCGACGCCGAGCGCGTGAAGGCGGCCGTGGAGCCGTCGGGCGCGAAGTTCGAGTTCTTCGAAGCCAAGTGACGCTCCGCCGCGTGGCCGCGCAGTGGCCACGCCTTGGCGCAACGTCATCCCGGTGAGAGCCGGGATCCGGAACGGGCCCGCATTGCGGGCCCGTTTTGTTTTTTCCAGCTCCCCGGAGAGCAGGGGAGATTGGGAGGGGCGCGAGTGCCGTGCGTTGCCGCGCCTGACTTCACCCCTCCCCAACCCTCCCCTGCAAGCAGGGGAGGGAACGGAACACAGCGTCCATTCGCGCAAGGCCCCGTCCCGCGTCCGCATGCGACAATCCCCGCATGTCCCTCAAGATCAACGAGCTCTGCGTCAATTGCGACGTCTGCGAACCGGCCTGCCCGAACCAGGCGATTTCGCAGGGCGAGACGATCTACGTGATCGACCCGGCGCGCTGCACCGAATGCGTCGGCCATTTCGACGAACCGCAGTGCGTGGTCGTCTGTCCGGTCGAATGCATCGACCCCGACCCGGACCATCCCGAATCCAACGAGCAGCTGCTGGCCAAGCTGGCGAAGCTGCAGCAGGAGAACACCTGATGCGAATGACGTTGCGTGCGCTGGCAAGCCGGACCCTTCTCACCGCCAGCCTGATGCTTCTCGCGACGTCACCGCTGACCGCGGCTCCCAAGCAAGCCGCCACGAAATCCACCGCCGCCAAGCCGCCCGGTGCGGCCATCGCCAGTGCGCACGCGCTCGCCACCGACGCCGGCATGGAGATGATCCGCCAGGGCGGCAACGCGTTCGACGCGGCGGTCGCTGTCTCGGCGATGCTGTCGGTGGTCGAGCCGATCAGCTCCGGCATCGGCGGCGGTGGTTTCTTCCTGCTGCACGATGCGAAGAGCGGAAAGGACGTGTTCGTCGACGCGCGCGAGACCGCGCCCGAATCCGCCACGCCGCAGGCATTCCTGGACGCGCAGGGGCAGCTGGACAACGATCGCGCCACCAATGGCCCGTGGTCGGCGGGTATTCCCGGCCTGCCCGCCGCACTGGTGCATGTTTCGCGGAAGTACGGCCGCCTGCCGCTGAAGACCGCGTTGGCGCCGGCGATTCGCGTGGCGCGCGAGGGCTTCGAGGTCTATCCGCGACTGGAGCGCGGTTACGCCAGCCGCCGCGCCGTGATGGAACGTTACCGCGGCACGCGTGAGGTTTTCCTCGCCGACGGCACGCCGCCGACGGCGGGCGAAATCCTCAAGCAGCCCGATCTGGCGCGCACGCTGGAGCTACTGGGCGAGAAGGGCTTCGACGGCTTCTACAAGGGTGAAGTCGCGTCCAGGCTGCTCGCATCGGTGAAGGAAGAGGGCGGCCACTGGCGGGCCGAGGAACTCAGCGGTTATCGCGTGAAGGAACGCGAGCCGCTGCACTTCAAGTATCGCGATTGGGACATCACCACTGCGCCGCCGCCGTCGTCGGGCGGCGTGGCGATCGCGCAGATGTTGCAGATGCTCTCGGGCTGGGAACTGGCCAAGCTCGATGAAGCCACGCGCACGCACCTCATCGTGGAGTCGATGCGCCGCGCGTTCCGCGACCGCACGATTTACCTGGGCGATCCGGACTTCGTGAAGATGCCGGTGGCGCGCCTCATCAGCCCGGAGTACGCGGCCGGCCAGCGCGCCAGCATCCATCCGTCGAGGGCCACGCCGAGCGACCTGCTGCCGGGCCAGCCCGCGCCGCTGGAAGACGACGAGACCACGCACTTCTCCATCATCGACGCCGACGGCAATCGCGTCTCGACCACGCAGACGGTGAACCTGCTCTACGGCTCGGGCCTCGTGGTGCCGGGCACGGGCGTGCTGCTCAACGACGAGATGGACGACTTCGCGCTGCGCCCGGGCACGCCCAACGCCTTCGGCGTGATGGGCTTCGCCGCCAACGCACCGGCGCCGGGCAAGCGCATGCTCAGTTCGATGACGCCCAGCTGGATCGAGTCGAAGGACGAACTCGCCGTGCTCGGTGCGCCGGGCGGAAGCCGCATCATCACCGAAGTGCTGATCGGCATCCTCGCCTACGATGACGGCAAGACCGCGCAGCAAGTCGCCGCGCATCCGCGCATCCATCATCAGTGGATGCCCGATGTCATCACCGCCGAGCAGGGCGCCCTGTCGCCGGAAACGGTGAAGGCGCTGGAAGCAATGGGGCACAAGGTGAACGCGGGCGAGAAGACCTGGGGCAACCTGCAGACCGTGTCGTGGAACAAGCGCACCAACACGCTGGAAGGCGGCACCGATCCGCGCAATCCGGTGGGCAAGGCGGATGTGCTGGTGAAGTGACGATCCGACGCGTCGCCGCGCAGCGGCGATGCCTTCGCCGGGATGACGGGAAAGAGGCAAATGCGACGCAGGAGGGGCCATGCGCCATCACCGCCCTCTACGTTCTATTCGAATTCAACCCCCGCAGCGCTAAAATCAACCCGTCACACGCAACGGTGCCGCCATGAAACTCTGGTCCATCCTCGGCAACAGCCAGAAGCTCGACGGCGGTGCCATGTTCGGCAACGCGCCGCGCGCGATGTGGGCCAAGTGGTCCACGCCCGACGACGAGAACCGCATCGCGCTGGCCTGTCGCGCGCTGCTTGCCTCGCCGCTCAATGGCAAGACGGTGCTGTTCGAGACCGGCATCGGTGCATTCTTCGAACCCAAGCTGCGCGAGCGTTACGGCGTGGTCGAGGATCGCCACGTCCTGGTCGAATCGCTGGCGCAGGCCGGCTTCAAGCCCGAGGACATCGACGTCGTCGTGCTTTCGCACCTGCACTTCGACCACGCCGGCGGTCTGCTTGCGCCGTGGAGCGAAGGCCAGGCGCCGACGCTGCTGTTCCCCAACGCCACCTACATCGTCGGCCGTCGCCATTATGAGCGCGCGCTGGAACCGCATCCGCGCGACCGCGCCAGCTTCATTCCCGAGCTGCCCGCGCTGCTGGAAGCCACCGGCCGACTCGAACTGGTGGACGGCGAGTATTCCGACGCGCTCGGCGACACCGTGCGCTTCCACTACAGCGACGGCCATACGCCGGGGCTGATGCTTGCGGAAATCGTCGGTCCCGATCGCGTCGACGGCGAGTCGCACGGCGGCGTGGTGTTCTGCGCCGATCTGATTCCCGGCCGTCCGTGGGTGCACGTGCCCATCACCATGGGCTACGACCGCAACGCCGAACTGCTGATCGACGAGAAGAAGGCCTTCCTCACCGACAAGCTGCGCCGCAACGTGCATCTGTTCTTCACCCACGATCCGCAGTGCGCGCTTGCTCAGGTGGTGCGCGACGAGAAGGGCAAGTTCGGCACCGCACACGAAGTGCCGGAGTTGCAGGCGAGGGCGCTGGCCGCATGAAGTCCAGGCGCGCGGCGTTCGCGCTGTCGCTGGTCTTCGCGCTGCTGATGGGCGCGGCCTTCGCGCAGGCCGATGCCGGCGAAGAGCCGATGGATCCGCCGACGCCGGGCCAGGCGTTGCGTGATCGGGATTTCGGTGTGGTCACGCACCAGTTCGGCCTGGACCGCCAGGTCGAGATGTACCAGTGGCGCGCGCAGGCCGGCGGCTACACGCAGGTCTGGAGCGCCGGGCCGATCGACTCCTCGCGTTTCGCCCCCGGCCACCAGAATCCGGCGAAGCTTCCGCTGGAAGGCCGACGCTGGCTGGCGCAGGACGCGAGGCTGGATGGAAAGCCGATCGATCCGTCGGTGCTGCAGACGCTGGGGCAGTGGCGCGTGTTCCGACCGAACTTTTCGCGCCTGCCGGCGAACCTGGCCGCATCGTTCCAGCCGGAAGGTGACGGCCTGGGCAGCGCGGAGAATCCGCTGGAGCCCGGCATCGGCGACCTGCGCATTTTCTGGCGCGAACTCCACCTGCCGCCGCTGGATGGCAAGGTGGAGTTGCGCGGTGGCCGTTGGCAGCTGACGCCGGTCGCGGCGGCGCAGGCGCTCAGCGGCGAGCGTGCGTCCACGGTGGTGGAGCTCCCCGACAACGAAGACCGCAAGCTGTTGCCCTGGTTGTTGGCCGGCGCGGTCGTACTGGCCGCCATCGGCCTGGTCTGGCGTCGACTGCGCCGTCGCAGCGCCGCACGTTGAGCGTCGGCAGGGGCGCGTTGCCGCTGCTGACATCCCGTGTCAGCAACCCGTCCGATAATGGGGCTCCCTGAAGACGGAGCTTCGACGTGACCTTTCTCGTCTCATGCCATTGCGGCGCCACGAAGATCCAGGCGGCGGACATCCCCCGCTCGGCCAAGGAATGCAATTGCAGCTTCTGCGCCCGCACGGGCGCGGTGTGGGCGTACTTCGCGCCGGGTGAACTGACCTTCCTCTCGCAGGAGGATGATCGGACCTACTCGGCCAGCGGCATGAACCGCCACCACTTCTGTGGCTGCTGCGGCATGCACACCTGGGGCGATTCGCCGGACTGGGCGTCGGCCTACGACCCCGACGGCAGCGCGAAGGAAGGCTTCACTGCCGGCACCGTGCCGGAAGCGCGCATCTACGCGGTGAATCTGCGCCTGGTGGACGATCTGGACTGGTCGCAGATCACTGTCGAGAAGATGGACGGCCGCAACAACTGGTGAGCCGCCGGACGGAGAGCGTCGAGCGTGACGCTTCCGGCGGCCATACCCCTCTCCCTGGCCGCCTTCGGCGGCCTGTCCCTCTCCCGCAAGGGGAGAGGGGAAGCGCCGGGCATTTCGTGCGAGTTGCTGGCTGTCGCCGCCGCAGCTGCTGTTGCTGCTGCCGTCTCCCCTCGCGGAAACCGACGGGGCGGAAGAGGGGCGCGCGAAGCGCGACTTCGCCAACTACCCGCTATGCCGCGTGCCGAAAATCTTGTCGCCCGCGTCGCCCAGCCCGGGCAGGATGTAGCCCACGTCGTTGAGACGCTCGTCGATGGACGCGGTGAACACTTCCACGTCCGGGTGCTTGGCCTCCAGCACGCGCAGGCCCTCCGGTGCGGCCACCAGGAACAGTCCCTTGATGCGCCGGCACCCGGCGGCCTTGAGCATGTCCACCGTGGCGACCAGCGTGCCGCCGGTGGCGAGCATCGGATCGAGGATGATCGCCGTGCGCTCGTCCATGCGGCCGGTGAGCTTCTCATAGTAGCCCACCGGTTGCAGGGTGCGCTCGTCGCGCTGCAGGCCGACCACGCCGACCTTCGCCGCCGGAATCAGCTCCAGCACGCCCGGCAGCATGCCCAGGCCGGCGCGCAGGATCGGCACCAGCGTGACCTTCGCGCCCTTGATGCGGCGCGTCTTCACCGGCCCGGCCCAGCCCTGCACGACCGCTTCCTCGGTTTCCAGGTCCGCGGTGGCCTCGTAAGTGAGCAGGGTGGCGACCTCGGAGGCGAGCTCGCGGAACTCCTTGGTGCTGATGTCGCCCACGCGCATCAGGCCGAGTTTGTGCTGCACCAGCGGGTGGCGGACTTCGACGATTTTCATGGCACACAGCCTAGCGCAAAGGCGCCGTGCTTCACCCGGTCCTTCCCCCGGCGGGCGTAGGGTCCGCCCCGGTGGCGTTCGCCGCGCGCAGCGAAGGAGGGCACGATGGCCAATCCTGCCGTCACCTACGAACGCGAGATCGTGCCGGCGCTGTTCCGGCCGTGGGCCAACGTGCTGCTGGACATCGCGCATCCCGCGCCCGGGGAGCGCGTGCTCGACCTAGCCTGCGGCACCGGCATCGTCGCCCGGCTGGCGGCGGTTCGCATGGGCGGCGGCGGGCGCGTGGTCGGTTTCGATCTCAACCCGGCCATGCTCGAGGTCGCCCGCGACGCTGCGCAGCGCGAAGGCCTCGACATCCAATGGCAGCAGGGCGACATGACCGCGCTGCCGTTCGACGCCGGCAGCTTCGACCTCGCGCTGTGCCAGCACGGCCTGCAGTTCGTGCCCGATCGCGCGGCGGCGCTGGCGCAGATCCGGCGCGTGCTGCGGGCAGGCGGGCGGCTGGCGCTGACCACCTGGCAAGGGCTGGAGCACCACGCGTTCTGGTCGCACTTCAACGACGTGCTGGTGCGCCTGATCGGCATCCCCGCGATGGCCGCCCCGTTCGCGTTGAGCGACGCGCAGGTGCTGCGCTCGCTGCTGGAAGAGGCGGGGTTCTCGTCGGTGGAGATCCGTACGCACTCGATGCCGGCGACGTTTCCAGATCCAAACGATTTCGTTGCGATGGAAGTGGACGTGATCGCCGCCGCCATTCCCGCCACGCAGCACCTGGACGATCGCGCGCGCGCGGAACTCACGCGCGCGGCCGAAGCCGAAATGGCGGCGCCCATCCGCCAGCAACTGCGCGATGGGCGCCTGGTGGTCCCGATGCATGCGCTGCTCGCGCACGCCATCGCCTGAGCCGGACGCCCGCATCGTGCGGGTGTCCGGCGTGGGCGATCAGAACGAGTAACGCATGATCAGCTGGTACACCGGGCCGGAGTTCTCGGTCTCCAGTTCGAACTCGTCGTAGTCGCGGTCGAGCTGGTCGGCGGCGTTGTCGAACTTGTGGAAGGTCTCGTCCTTGTGCGCGTCCAGCAGGTTGGAGCCGGTCACGCGCAGCGACATGCGATCGCCGAAGCGCTTCTCGACGAACACTTCCAGGTCGCCGTCGTAGTGCGTCGAGACTTCCTCGGCGAGCATGCGCGAATACGCATCGCCCTGGCGGCGGTAGCTGGCGCCGAAGGACATGCCCCAATCGCGCAGGTCCTGAATGAAGCCGACGTTGTAGACGTACTTGGCCTGGTTGTTGAAGCGGCGTTCGCCGAAGGCGTCGTCGACATTGCTGTCCAGCCACGAGTAGTTCACGAACAAGCCCGTGTCCGGCAGGCCCAGTGCGGTCAGCGGCGTGGACAGGTCGAACTCGATGCCGTACACGCTGCCGTCGCCGACGTTGCGCGCGGTGTAGACGAAGCTGTCCGGATCGAATTGCGGATAGCCCGGCGTGGTCGGCGTGGCGCCCGGATTCTCGTCGAGGAACTCCTCGACCTCGTCCTCGAAATCATCCTGCGCGGTCGCGCTGGGCTCGCCCGTGTTGACGATCTCGATCAGGTCCTTCACGTCGCGATAGAACACGTTGACGCCGAACACGCCGCGCGCGCCCAGGCGCCGCTCGTAACCGAAATCCACGCCCCAGGCGCGTTCGGGATCGAGCGTCGGGTTGCCGGTGAAGTCGTTGTCGCCGAACTCTTCCTCCAGCGTCAGCGGCAGGATCTGGTCGAAGTTCGGACGGCGCACCGTGCGGCCCAGCGAGAGCAGCAGGCGGTCGGCGCTGGTGAAGTCCCACTTCAGGTGCGCCGACGGCAGCAGGGTGCTGTAGTCGTTGGACGCGCTGTCGTCGTCGAAGGCGACGTCGACGTCGGTGCTCTCGTAGCGCAGGCCGGCTTCCCAGGCCAACGCGCCGGCGGTGCCGGAGAACATCAGGTACGGATCGACGCGCGTCTCGTCGATGCGGCTGTCGTTGCGGTCGAACTCCTCGTACGGCGGCAGCGCGTCGCCTTCCTCGTCGGTCGAGACTTCACTGACCTGCAGCGTCGTCTCGCGGCGCTTGTCCATGAAGTCCACGCCGAACTCGAACATCGCCCCGCCCACGCCGCGCCTGTGCGCCAGCTTGAACGTGCCTTCGCTGTCGCGCGTGTCGGTCAGCGTGCACGTGCCTTCGCGTTCGTCGAACTCCGGCGGCGTTTCCTCGTCGTCGAAGCTGTCCTGCTCTTCGGTCGATCGCGTGTCGTCATCGAAGCGTGCGTAGTCCAGGTCGAACTCCGTGCGTCCGCCGGCCATGTCGAACGCGTACTCCACGCCCAGCGACCAGTTGTCCTGCTTGATCTTCTCGACCTGGTCGTTGACGGAGAGCAGGTTGTTGCGGCTGGTGCTGGTGGGGTCGTTGTATTCCAGCGAATGCTCGGTCTCGGTGCGGTCGGTGCGCACGTAGAAGCCGTCGACCGACAGGCGGCCGGTGCCAACGTCGCGCGTGTACGACAGGTTGGCCGAATAGTCGTCGCCGTCGCGCGTGTCGGCCTGGTCCTCGCGGTCGACGAAGTCGCCGCCCGGTTCCTCGAAACGGTCGCTGCGCTTCTGCTTCGGGTTGTAGCGCCCCTGCACGTTGAAACCGCCGAGCAGACGGCCTTCGCCGACCGCGCCGCTGGCCACCGCGCCGTAGGTCGGCTTCACTTCACCGTCGTCGAAGCGCAGCGCGCCCAGGCGCACGTACTTTCCGTCGAACTCGTACGCATCGCGCAGCACGATGTTGAGCGCGCCGGCCACGGCATCGCCGGAGCGATTGGCGCTGGTGCTGCGCACGATCTCGATGCGCTCGACCAGTTCGGCCGGAATGCGGTCGACGAAGAACGAGCGGTCGTTGCCGGCGCCGGGCACCTTCTTGCCGTTGATGAGGATCTGCGTGTAGCCCGGATCCAGGCCGCGCAGTTGCGCGCCGTCGTAGTCGAGCACGTCGGAGACGAACGCGACGCTCGGCACGCGCTTGAGCATGTCGCCCACCGTCAGCGGTTCGAAGCGCTGGAAATATTCCAGGTCGTACGACAGCACCGGCGCGACCGCGTCGGTGCGGTTGCGGTACGCGATGTCGGCCTGCACGACCACCGAGTCGAGTTGCTTCGGATCCGGCGAGGCATCGGCGGGCGCTTCGGCCGCGAACGCGGAAAATCCGACCGGCGCGACGAGCGCGCACCACAATGCGCGCGACATCGTCGCGGCGAGCACGTTACGTTTCATCGAGGTTGCATCCCCATGCAGGACGAGCGGCGCGTTCGGAAGCGACATGCCCCGAAGCCGCGAGCTCCGAAGCCGCGTGTTGTACGCACCCCGCATGGCGGAAATATGACGATCGCACACGACCGTGGTGACACGGCAACGTCACATTCGGTGCGTACAAATCCGCGCTTTGCTTACGCGTCTCCAGGGGAATCCATGTCGCTTCGAGTAGCCATGCTTGTCTTCGCGTCCTGCCTTGCCGCCTGCGCCACCACAGCGCCCGTCGCGCAGCACGACCGCGAACCCGACGAAGCCATGGAAGTCGACCCGCTGTTGAGCCAGGCCGGCATCGCGCACAAGGTGATCGCCGAAGCGTTCCTCACGGCGGCCACGCCGCTGGACAACATCGACTCGCCCGCGAGCTGGCGCGCGCCCGACGGCAAGCGCTGGCTGATCGCCACGGGCAAGGCGAGCGATCGGCTTGTCGTGTACGACGTCGATACCGGCGTGACGCTGCGCACGGTCGGTGGCCCGGGCGCGGCGCTGGGGCAGATGCAGCGTCCCAACGGCATCGCGGTGATCGACGACTACGTGCTCGTCGTCGAACGCGACAACCAGCGCGTGCAGATGTTTCATCTGCCCGATTTCAAGCCGCTGCTCGTTTTCGGTGCTGAAGATCTGAAGCAGCCTTACGGCCTGTGGGTACGTGCGCAGAAGGACAGCCTGGAAGTCATCGTCAGCGACAACTACATGTCGCCGCAGAACGAAGACCTCCCGCCGCCGCTGGCCGAACTCGACCGGCGCTACAAGCGCTATCAGCTGCGCCGCGTGCCGGGGGGCTGGGATGCACGCCTGATGGGAACCTTCGGCGACACGACGCAGGCCGGCGCGATCCGCATCGCCGAGTCGGTTTTCGGCGACGTCGAGCACGACCGCCTGCTGCTGGCCGAGGAAGACGTCGCCACCGGCACGCGCCTGCGCGAGTACGGGTTGGACGGCAGCTACCGCGGCCGCGACATCGGCGCGGAGCTGTTCAAGGCGCAGGCCGAAGGCATGGCGCTGATGCGCTGCGCGGGCGGCACGGGGTTCTGGATCGCGACGGACCAGTTCAAGGACCGCAGCCTGTTCCATGTGTTCGACCGCGTGACGCTGGCGCACCTGGGCGCCTTCGCCGGCAAGAAGACGGCGAACACCGACGGCGTGTGGCTGGATCAGTCGGGCGACGCGCGTTTCCCGCAGGGCGTGTTCTACGCGGTGGACGACGACCAGGCGGTGGCGGCGTTCGATTGGCGCGACATCGCCAAGGCGCTGTCGTTGCCGGCGTGCAGGACGAAGTGAGCGGCGTGCGGCCCGACACGCGTTGTGCCGTTGCAGGCATGGCCTTCGCGGCCGCAGTGAGCACGGCGTTCGCCGCGCAGTCGAGCAGGTACGAACGCTATGTGCAGTCCGGCACCGGCAACGCGGCATGCGTACCGAAGCAGGCAGCGCCGCAACGGGTCAAGGCGAGCGGTGTGGCGGCCGGGACGGCCGAAGACTGAAAAAGCAGGCGAAGGCGGCGGGCGTGGGGGCGCCCGCCGCCTTCGCGGCGGCGTCGGGGGAGGATCAGGCCGCCGCGGCCTGCTGCGCGCGCGGGCCTTCCCGCAATGCGCGCGCGACCATGGACACCAGCAGGTCGATCTCGTCGCTGGTGATGGTGAAGGTGGGAGTGAAGCGCAGCGAGTTCACGCCGCCGTGGATCACGCCGATGCCCTGCTCGCGCAGCCACTCTTCGGTGGAACCGGCGCCGTAGCACTTGAACTGCGGCGACAGCTCGCACGAGAACAGCAGGCCCGTGCCCTGCACCTTGGTGATCAGGCCGCCGAGCTCGGCCTTGAGCTTCTCGAACTTCTGCAAGGCTTCGGCGCCGCGCACGCGGATGTTCTCGCGCAGTTGCGGCGTGACCTGCGCCAGCACCGCGCAGGCGACATCGAGCGCGCGCGGGTTGGTGGTCATCGTGTTGCCGTACAGGCCCTTCTTGTAGAGCTGCGCGGCCTGGCGGCCCACGGCGAGCACCGACAGCGGGTACTGGCCGGCGTTGAGCGCCTTGGAGTAGGTCTCCATGTCCGGCGGATCGAGCTGTTCGAAGCCGGGGTAGTCGATGATCGACAGCACGCCGTGCGCGCGCAGGCCGGCCTGGATCGAATCCACCAGCAGCAGCGCGCCGTGCCCGCGGGTGAGCGCACGCGCGGCGGCGTAGAACGCCGGCGGCACGCTGCGGCCCGGGTCGCCTTCGCCCATCACCGGCTCCAGGAACATCGCTTCGATGAACCAGCCGTTGGCGTCGGCGTCGTCGAACACCTTCTTGAGTGCGTCGACGTCGTAAGGCTCCACCGTGATCAGCGAATCCTCGCCGCGGAAGCTGGCCAGGTGCTGCAGGTAGGTCTTGCGCGAGGAATCCGAATACAGTGCCGGGCGCTCGGTGCGGCCGTGGAAGCTGCCCTTCACGACGACGCGCTTGATCGTGCGGCCCGCATGGCGGCCGCCGGCATCGGTCATCAGCTTGGTGTTGGCGTCGGCAATGCGCGCGGCGAGCGACACGGACTCCGAACCGGAATTCAGGCAGAAGAACTTCTCGTACGGACAGCCGCCGCCCTGCGCACCGATGGCGGCGCGCAGGGCGCGATCGAAGCGCAGCTGCGACAGCGAGGGCGTCATGATGTTGGCCATCGCCTGCGGCTTGGCCATCGCGGCGATGACGTTCTTCGGCGCATGGCCGAAACCGAGCATGCCGTACCCGCCGGAGTCGTGCAGGACCGCGCCCTTCAGCGTGACCACCCACGGGCCGCGCGCGGCGAGGGCGATGTACGGGTTCACCGCATCGTCCGGATAGAAGTTGACGTAGCCGCCTTGCACGGACTGCACCTGGGCGTCCTCGTCCAGGTCGAGCAGGTCGGCGAATTCGTCCTTCACGCGCTGGTATTCCTGCTCGGCGGCCTCGATGGCCTCGATCAGTTCGGCATGCGTGGCGGCGAAGCGGGCGATGGTGGCGTCGTCCAGGCCGTGGGTACGGCGGCGGCCCGCGTGGGCGCGCAGGGGAGCGAGACGGTCGATGACGGCCATGGGGTCCTCCAGGGGCGAATCAGGCGGCAAGTTGTCCATTATCTGGATTAAATCGTCGATCGACAGTATCTATTTGTACGAAATAAGGGATAATTTCGTCGTTTCGACGACGGGAGGGGCCGAATCGTGAAGATCACCGATGCCGACCAGCAGGTCCTCTCGGTCCTGCGCGAAAACGCACGCGCCTCCACGGCCGATATCGCGCGCCGGTTGAAGCTCTCCCGCACCACGGTGCACAGCCGGATCGAGCGGCTGGAGCGGGAGGGCGTCATCCAGGGTTACACCGTCCGCGTGCACGACGCCGCCGAACGCGGCCACATCCGCGCCCACATCATGATCACCGTGCTGCCCAAGCAGGCGCCGTCCGTCGCCGCGTCCCTACACGCGATGCCCGAGGTGCGCTCGCTGCATTCGGTGAGCGGGCCGTTCGACCTGGTCGCCCTGGGCGTGGCGCCGTCGGTGGAGGCGATGGACGAGCTGACCGACCGGATCGGCGCGATCGACGGGGTCGAGCGGACGACCTCGGCGATCATTCTTTCGGCGAAGTTCGAGCGGTGATTCTGAGCGTGAGCCTGGAGGGCGAGGTGCCACCACCCCTCCAATCGTCGTTCCCGCGAAGGCGGGAACCCAAGCGCGCACGTCACGCCCTCCGTCAGCCGTGATGCCCGCCAGCGTGGATCCCCGCCTTCGCGGGGATGACGGCATGGGCAGCGATGCCGGCACGAGCGGGGATGCAGGGATGGCAGGGGGCAGTGACGAGGCACGGGCGGGGATACCGCCGCCACGCCTTCCACGGAAACGGCCGCCCGATCCGGAACACTTACAATGGCCGGTCCCGCAGCCCCGGCGGCTGCACGTTCCACCGGCCCCGCCTTGAAGAAATCCGATTTCCACTACGACCTGCCGCCCGAGCTGATCGCCCAGGCGCCGTTGCCCGAGCGTTCGGCCAGCCGCTTGCTGGTGGTTCCGCCGGCCGTTGGCGATGCCTACGACCGCGGCTTCCAGGACCGCGTCTTCCGCGACCTGACCGACCTTCTGCAGCCGGGCGACCTGCTGGTGTTCAACGACACCCGCGTGATCCCGGCGCGGTTGTTCGGGCAGAAGACCACCGGCGGGCGGGTCGAGATCCTCATCGAGCGCATGCTCGGCGGCTTCGAAGCGCGCGCGCAGCTGGGCGTGAGCAAGTCGCCCAAGGCCGGTGCGCGGATCGTGCTGGATGCCGGCGGCGAGGCCGAAGTGCTCGGCCGCGACGGCGAGTTCTACCGCCTGCGCTTCGACATCCCCGAATCGCTGGAGAAGTACCTGCTGCATGCCGGCCGCCTGCCGCTGCCTCCGTACATCGAGCGCGACGCGGACGTGGACGACGACACGCGTTACCAGACCGTGTTCGCGCGCGAGGTCGGCGCCGTCGCCGCGCCCACGGCGGGCCTGCATTTCGACGAGGAACTGCTGGAGGCACTGAAAGCGCGCGGCGTGCAGTTCGGCCACGTCACCCTGCATGTGGGCGCGGGCACGTTCCAGCCCGTGCGCGTGGACGAACTCGACCAGCACATCATGCACAGCGAATGGCTCAATGTCGGGCCGGCGCTGATCGAGCAGATCAAGCGCACGCGCGCGGCGGGCGGTCGCGTGATCGCCGTGGGCACCACGGTGGTGCGTGCGCTGGAAAGCGCGATGCGCAGCAACGACGACGGCAGTGGCGAGTTGCAGCCGTACGCCGGCGAGACGCGCTTGTTCATCCTGCCCGGTTACCGCATCCGCTCGGTGGACGCGCTGATCACCAACTTCCACCTTCCCGAGAGCACCTTGCTGATGCTTGTTTCCGCCTTCGCCGGCAAGGCGCGCGTGTTCGCCGCGTACGACCACGCCATCGCCCAGCGTTACCGGTTCTTCTCCTACGGCGACGCGATGCTGCTGTTCCCGGCGGAGCAGGGGGGCGAGGCATGAGCCGCATGTCGTTCGAACTGCTGCGCACCGACGGCGCCGCGCGCCGCGGACGCATCACCTTCCCGCGCGGGACGGTGGAAACGCCGACCTTCATGCCGGTGGGCACCTACGGCTCGGTCAAGGGCGTCATGCCGGAGCAGGTGCGCGACCTGGGTGCGCAGATGATCCTGGGCAACACCTTCCACCTGTACCTGCGGCCGGGCCTGGATGTCATCGGCGACCACGGCGGCCTGCACGGCTTTACCCGCTGGAACGGACCGATCCTGACCGACTCGGGCGGTTTCCAGGTCTTCTCGCTGGCGCACAAGCGCAAGATCACCGAGCAGGGCGTGACCTTCGCCGCGCCCACCGACGGCAGCAAGGTCTTCCTCGGCCCCGAAGAAAGCATGCGCATCCAGAAGGTGCTGGATTCGGACGTCGTCATGATCTTCGACGAATGCACGCCGTACCCGGCGACCGAGGACGTCGCACGCCGTTCGATGGAACTGAGCCTGCGCTGGGCGGAGCGCAGCAAGCGCGCGCACGAGGGCAACGACGCGGCGCTGTTCGGCATCGTCCAGGGCGGGGTGCATGAGGAGCTGCGCACGCGATCGGCGGCGGCGCTGATGGACATCGGTTTCGACGGCTACGCCATCGGCGGCCTGGCCGTGGGCGAGCCGGAGGCCGAACGCAACCACATGCTCGAGCACACCTGCCCGCAGCTGCCCGCCGATCGCCCGCGTTACCTGATGGGCGTGGGCCGGCCGGAAGACCTGGTCGAGGGCGTGGCGCGCGGCATCGACATGTTCGACTGCGTGATGCCCACCCGCAACGCGCGCAACGGGCACTACTTCACCTCCTTCGGCACGGTCCGCGTGCGCAACGCCAAGTACGAGCGCGACCTGCGTCCGATCGAGGAGGGCTGCGACTGCTACGCCTGCAGCAACGGTTTCACCCGCAGCTACCTGCGCCACCTGGACCGCTGCAACGAGATGCTGGCCCCCATGCTGGGCACCCTGCACAACCTGCGCTACTACCAGCGCCTGATGGCGCAGATGCGCGAGGCCATCGCGCAGGGAACCTTTGCCGCCTTCCGTGAGTCCTTCTACGCCGCCCGGACCGGAGAGGGATGACCCCGCCGGCGCCCGGGTCCCCCGCCAAGCCTGGGCGGGACGGGCCCGTGGCATAATCCCCCGCTATTTTTCGATTCCAGGACGAACGTCATGAATCTGCTCGACCTCATCATCTCGCCCGCCTACGCCCAGACTGCCCCGCAGGGCGGTGCCGGTGGCCTCGGCATGTCGCTGCTGTTCCCGATCCTGCTGATCGGCGTCATGTACTTCCTCATGATCCGCCCGCAGATGAAGCGCCAGAAGGAGCATCGCGCGATGCTCGAGAAGCTCTCCAAGGGCGATGAAGTGATCACCAACGGCGGCATCGCCGGCACGGTCAACGACATCGGTGAGAACTTCATCACGGTCGAGATCGCGGACAACGTCCGCATCCGCGTGCAGAAGGGCGCCATCGCCAACGTTCTGCCCAAGGGCACCTTGAAGTCGGCCTGATCGGCCGCCAGAAGAAATCGACGCAACGGCGGCCAGAAAGCCGCCGCAGGGGCTCTTAGATGCTGACTTACGCGCGCTGGAAATACTTCGTCATCCTGGTGGTTCTGATGTTGAGCGCGGTGTATGCGCTGCCCAACGTCTTTCCGCAGGACCCGTCGGTGCAGGTCACCGCAAACCGCGGGAGCCAGGTCGACGACGCCCTGCGCGCGCGCGTCACCGACATGCTGGCCAAGGCCGGCGTGACGCCGAAGACGGTCGAGATCGACAACGGCAACCTGCTGGTACGCCTCAACGATCCCGACCAGCAGGTCAAGGCCAACGACACCCTGCGCGCCGCGCTGGGCAGCGATTACGTGGTGGCGCTCAACCTGGCCTCCACGGTGCCGGCCTGGCTCGAAAAGATCGGCGCCCGGCCGATGTACCTGGGCCTGGACCTCCAGGGTGGCGTGCACTTCCTGATGCAGGTCGACCAGAAGGCCGCCCTCGACAAGCGCCTGGACGCCACCGCCGAAGACGTGCGCGTGGTCCTGCGCGATGCCAAGGTGCGCTACGAATCGGTCGAGCGTCGCGCCAACAACACCATCGTCGCCACACTCACCAGCGCGGCCGAGGTCGAGAAGGCCCGCCAGGCGATCGGTCGCGGCCAGCCCAACCTGGTGCTCGACGCCGACGGCAACACCCTGAGCGTGCAGATCAGCGAGGCCGAACTGCAGCGCATGGCGGTGGAGGCGATCGAACAGAACGTCGGCACGCTGCGCAACCGCATCAACGCGCTCGGCGTGTCCGAGCCGATCATCCAGCGCCAGGGCAGCGACCGCATCGTCGTGCAGCTGCCGGGCGTGCAGGACACCGCGCAGGCCAAGCGCATCCTCGGCGCGACCGCGACGCTGGAGTACCGCGGCGTGGTCGAGAACGTGAACCCCATCGACGCCGTTGCCACCGGCAACGTGCCGCCGGAAGGCCGCATCTACTACCGCAAGCAGCTGGGCCCGGACGGCAAGCGCATCCCGATCATCCTCAACAAGCGCGTGATCGCTTCCGGCGACCAGCTGGTCGGGGCCACCTCGATGATGGATCCGCAGACCGGCACGCCGGGCGTGTCGATCCGCCTCAACGGCGTCGGCGGCCAGCGCATGTTCGACTACACCACCGAGCACGTCGGCAAGCCGATGGCGGTGGTCTACATCGAGCGCATTCCGGAAGTGCGCACGGTGGACGGCAAGGAAGTGCGCAGCACCCGCGTCAACGAGGAAGTGATCTCGGTGGCGACCATCAACGGCGTGTTCGGCAAGGAATTCCAGACCACCGGCCTGGAGAGCCCGAAGGAAGCGGCCGACCTCGCGCTGCTGCTGCGCTCGGGTTCGCTGGCCGCGCCGATGGACTTCGTCGAAGAGCGCATCGTCGGCCCGAGCCTGGGTCGCGAGAACATCCAGCGCGGCCTGACGGCGGTGCTGTACTCGCTGGCCTTCGCGATGGTGTTCTTCCTGTTCTATTACCGCGTGTTCGGCCTCATCACCTGCCTGGCGCTGGGCCTGAACCTGCTCATGCTGGTGGCGGTGATGTCGATCTTCGGCGCCACGATGACGCTGCCCGGCCTGGCCGGCATCGCGCTCACCGTGGGCATGTCGGTGGACGCGAACGTGCTGATCAACGAACGCATCCGCGAAGAGTTGCGACTCGGGCTGCCGCCGCAGACCGCCATCGCAGAAGGCTACACGCGCGCGTCGGGCACCATCGCCGACGCCAACGTCACCGCCATCCTGGCCGGCGTCGCGCTGTTCGCCTTCGGCACCGGCCCGATCAAGGGCTTCGCCGTGTCGCTGATCGTGGGCATCGTCACCTCCATGTACACCGCGGTGAGCGTGTCGCGCGCCATCGCCACGCTGATCTACGGCGGTCGCCGCAAGATCAAGACCATCTGGATCTGACGGGAAAGACACCATGAAGCCGTTCAACATTTTCCCGTACGACAGCAACATCAACTTCATCCGGCTGCGCTGGATCTCGCTGAGCATCGCCATGCTGATGCTCGTCGTCGCCATCGGCGCGATGGTGTTCAAGGGCTTCAACTTCGCCCTGGACTTCACCGGCGGCACCGTGGCGGAGCTGCGCTTCGAAAAGCCGGTGGACGTGGACGACGTGCGCCAGCGCCTGGAGCAGGCCGGTTACGACAACGCCCAGGTGCAGACCTTCGGCAGCGGCAACGACCTGCTGATCCGCCTGCAGCCCAAGGAGAACGCAGCGCCGGCGGGCGAGGGTGCCGAGGCCGGTGCCGCGATCAACCAGGTCGCCAGCGACATCCAGAGCGCGCTGGCCTTCCCCGACAACCCGGGCCGCGTGCTGCGCAACGAGTTCGTCGGTCCGCAGGTCGGCAAGGACCTGGCGACCAACGGCATCTGGGCGCTGATCTTCGTGATCGTCGGCTTCCTGATCTACATCTCGTTCCGCTTCGAACGCAAGTTCGCCATCGCCGCGGTGTTGGCGACGCTGCACGACGTGCTCGTGGTGGCTGGCTGGTTCGCGCTGACCGGGCACGAGTTCGACCTGATCGTGCTGGCCGGCGTGCTGTCGGTGATGGGTTACTCGATCAACGACACCATCGTGGTGTTCGACCGCGTCCGCGAGAACTTCCGCTCCATGCGCGGCACGCCGGAGGAGATCCTCAACAAGTCGGTCAACCAGACGCTCTCGCGTACGGTCATCACCTCGTTCGTGGCCTTCCTCACCGTGCTGGCGCTGTACCTGTACGGCGGCGGTTCGCTGCAGGGCATGGCCGAGTCGCAGATGATCGGCATCGTGATCGGCACGCTGTCCTCGATCTTCATCGCCTGCCCGCTGCTGACCATCGGCTTCCTGAAGGTCACCAAGCAGGACCTGATGCCGAAGGCCAAGGACGAAGCCGCCCTGGCGCGTCGCCCGTAACGGGCCGCGCCGGAGGTTCGAAAAGGCCGCGCATTGCGCGGCCTTTTTCGTTGGCGCGCGGGTGTCCGACATCGGGGGCAGCCCGTGAGGCGCGGGCCTCGGCGGGGCGGCATGTGCCGCACCGGGCGGTGTCACAAAACTGCGACTCAAGTCACACCGGCCCCGGTCGTTAACGAGTCGAACCCCACACCCGACCCGCGCCCCATGACTCCGTCCGAAGTGCCCCGCACCGCGCCCGTCGCGGTGGCTCCGCTTGCTTATCGACGATCCACCGCCGCGCCGTCGCGCGCGAGCTGGGTGCGCGCCTCGCTCGGCCGCCAGATCGGCGTGGTGCTCGTCGTCACGATGGTGGTGATGATGGCCGGCCTCACCGTCATGGTGAGCCGCCAGGCCTCGCAGGCCATCGAAGAACGCGCCGGCCACGACCTGCGCTCGGCGGCGCGCATCCTGCGCGACAACGTCGCCACCTATGAGGCCAGCCTGACCGACGCCACGAAGACGCTCGGCGGCGCGTTGCAGGCGACCTTGCTCGGTGGGCCGGTGGCACTGACCGCGAACAAGGACGGCACGCCGAAGCTCTCGCTGGACGGGCAGACCGTCGACGCATCGTTCGCTCCGGTCGATCGCTTCACCCAGGACACCGGCGCCGTCGCCACGGTGTTCGCCCGCGAAGGAGGCGACTTCGTCCGCGTCGCCACTTCGCTGCGCAACGAGAAGGGCGAGCGCGTCATCGGCACGCGCCTGGCGCACGATTCGCCGGCCTATGCGCGCCTTCTGAAGAACCAGGCGTATACCGGCAAGGCCACGCTGTTCGGCCGCGCCTACATGACGCACTACCGCCCGTTGCACGACGATGCGGGCGCGCTGGTCGGTGTGCTGTTCGTCGGCAAGGACTACGGCAGCGAGCTGGCTGCGCTGAAGGAACGCACCCGCGCCATGCGCATCGGCGAGCGCGGGCATTTCCTGGTGATCGACACCGCGCGCGAGGGCGAGGAGTCGCTGGTCATCCATCCGACCGACGAAGGCACGCCGCTGCGCGGAATCCTCGACACGGCCGGCCAGCAGGCGCTGCGTACTGCGGTGGCCGCGGGCGGCGGGCTCGTCGAAGTGGATCTGGCGGGTGCGACGAAGTCCGCCGCCGAGCCCACGCTCGTCGCCGTGGAAAGCTTCCCCGCCTGGAACTGGGCGGTCGTCGCGGCCGAGCCGAAGGCGCAGATCGTCGCTGCCTCGCATGCGCTGGCCGTGCTCATCGCGGTCGCATCGCTGGTCACGCTGATGCTGATCCTGGGCGTGTCGTGGTGGTGCGTGCGCCGCACGGTGACCCAGCCTCTGGCCGAAGTCGCCCGTCTTGCCGATGACGTCGCCCAGGGGCGTCTGGACAGCGCGATGCCGCGCGCGCGCCACGACGAACTCGGCCGCCTGCAGCAATCGATGGCGCGCATGCGCGAGCGCGTGCAGTCGGTGATCGCGGCACAACGCGAGATGGCGCGACGGCACGAAGCCGGCGAGATCAGCCATCGCATGGACGCCGACACCTTCCCCGGCCAGTACGGCGAGATGGTGCGCGACACCAACGCACTGGTCGCCGCGCACATCGAGGTGAAGATGCAGCTGGCCGACGTGATGCGCCGCTACGCGGTCGGCGACCTGTCGATCGACATGGAACGCCTGCCCGGCGAGAAGGCCGTGCTCACGCAGACCATGGACACCGTCAAGGCGAACCTGTCGGCGATCAACCACGAGATCAAGCGCCTGTCCGCGGCCGCCGCTGCCGGCGATTTCAGCGTGCGCGGCGACGCGGCGCGGTTCCAGCACGACTTCCGCGCGATGGTCGACGGCCTCAACGCGATGATGTCGGTGAGCGACCACAACCTGGGCGAAGCCTCGCGCCTGCTGCGGGCCATCGCGCGCGGCGACCTCACCGAACGCATGCACGGCGACTTCCACGGCGTGTTCGCGCGCATGCGCGACGATGCCGACGCCACGATCGCGCAGCTCACCGGCATCGTCGGCCGCATCCAGGAAGCCTCCGGCGCGATCGACGGCGCCGCCGCGGAGATCGCCGCCGGCAACGCCGATCTTTCGCGCCGCACCGAACAGCAGGCCGCGAGCCTGGAGGAAACCGCCGCGTCGATGGAGGAACTCACCTCCACCGTGCGCCAGAACGCCGAGTCCGCACGCCAGGCCAACCAGTTCGCGATCGAGGCGGCCAACGTCGCCTCGCAGGGCGGCGAAGTGGTGGGCAGTGCCGTGGCGACGATGCGCGAGATCGAAGCGTCCTCGCACCGCATCGCCGAGATCATCGGCACCATCGACGGCATCGCGTTCCAGACCAACATCCTGGCGCTCAACGCCGCCGTCGAGGCGGCGCGCGCGGGCGAGAGCGGACGCGGTTTCGCGGTCGTCGCCGCGGAAGTGCGCGCGCTGGCGCAGCGTTCGGCCAACGCGGCCAAGGAAATCAAGTCGCTGATCGAAACCTCGGTGGCCAAGGTCAACGACGGTTCGGCGCTGGTGGATCGCGCCGGCACGACGATGACCGAGATCGTCGCGTCCGTGCGTCGCGTCACCGACATCATGGCCGACATCTCCACCGCCTCGCAGGAGCAGAGCGCCGGGATCGAACTGGTGAGCAATGCGATCGCCAACATGGACGAAGGCACGCAGCAGAACGCGGCGCTGGTGGAGGAAGCGTCGGCGTCCGCGCACAGCATGGAAGAGCAGGCGCGCGCGCTCTCCGGCGCGGTGCGTCAGTTCGTCATCGGCGAGCGCCGCGCAGCGGCCACGCGCGCGGCGGCGTAACACGCCGCGACAGTGCCTTCGGGCACGCATCGCTGGAGCGCGCTTGCGGTGGGGGATCGCAGGCGCGCTCGCGATGCGGGTTCGGCGGGGTGGCGACGGTGCGCGCGAATGCGGGAGAATCCGCGCGTGCGCAGACGTCGCGCCCCGACAGGAGAAGTGGATGGCCAACGACGAACTCATTTTCTACGTGAAGCTGCATGTCAGGCCCGAGCGCGTGGAGGACTGGAAACGCGAGTTCCACGCCATCGCGCAGGCCATGTCGCGCGAGCCCGAGTTCATCGCCTGCTACGCGCACCAGGACGCGGGCGATCCGAACCAGTTCACGTTGTACGAACGCTGGGCCGAGCCTGACGTCGAATCCTTCCTGCGCAACCAGATGAAGCCATACCGCATGGAGTACGACGCCCGCATCGAGCCGATGCTGCAGCGACCGCGCGAACCGCAGGTGCTGCTGCCTCTGGGCGAATGGCACCGCGCACGCGGCTGACGCGCCGCCTCGTACCGCATCGCGAACAGGCCGGTCGCGTGCTCGACCGGGTAGGGCGCCGGTTGGGTCTACAGCGCGTGACGCACCCGCAGGCATCGGCCATGCAATAGCATCGGCACGGGGCGGCGGCCGACGTGCATTCCGGTCGCCTGACAAAGGAATGGTCCGAGGGGAAGGAATGAGCCCGTTCGTGTTCTGGCCGGCGCTGGTCTTGTCGCTGGTCCTGTCGGTGTTTCTGGCGACGACGCCGAAACGTGAAGTGATGTGGGCCGCCGCGACGGTGCTGGCGTGGACGGTGCCGGTCGCGCTGGCGTGGAAGCGCTGGGTGCAGCGTCCGGCGGTGTGGATCGCGCGCGTGGCCACGGGCGCGATCTTCGCGATGCTGGTCGGCGTCGTGCAGGCATGGTGGCCGCGCACGGATGTCTTCATCCACTACAGCAACTGCGCCGCACCGCGCGCGGAAACGTTCTGGCCGCTGGTGTTCACGTGGGCGTGCGGGCTGGGCCTGATGACGTTCACCTTGTGGGGCAGTGCGTTCCAATGGCGGCAGACGTTGCTTCCCCGCGTGCGCACGATCGCGTGGTGGCTGGTCGGTCTCGCGTGGACGGCCGCCTGTGCGTTCGTCCTGTCGCGCAACCTGGCGCCGGGTGTGCTTGGCACATCGCTGCTCGCGTTGGCGAAGCTCGGCGCTGCGGCGCTGGCCGTGGCCGCCTTGATCGGCCTGCCGTTGTGGTGGGGCACGCGCGGCGGACGCAAGGCCGAAGCGCAGACGCGTGAGGATTTCGCGAAACTCGCTCCGGACGAGCGCGAGCGCCTGATCGACCTGATCGATACGACCGCGCGCCGTGGCGAGTACCGGCTGATGTACCGGCCGGTCGCAGAAGGCGCGGCGGGCGATCCGATCGCGCGTGTCGGCGGCGACCCGTTGTCCGCGCCGGGCGAGACGTGGCCCGTGGACGCGGCAGGTCACCCGGCGCTGTTCCTGTTGCAGGTGCCGCTGGAAGGCACCGCGCATCCGGTGTGGCGCGATCGCGTGTTGAGCGTGTACCTGGACGAGCACGAACATGCGCTGGTGGTGCGTTGCCATGCCCGTTCCGACGAACTGCAGCCGATGCCTGCGCCGCCGGGTCCGAAACTCGCGCCATGCGCCGTCATGCCGCTGGCGATTCCGCCGAACGAGGTGCCCGCCGGCGACGACGAAGGCGACGGCGAATGGCCCGATGCCGACTGGTTCTTCGAGCGCATGCCGGAGCTGAAAGCGGCCCTTGGGTCCGCGACCGCGCATCCCGATCGTCTGCTCGGCATGCTGATCACCGGCGATACGCGGGGCCATGCGTACATCGCCAGCGACCTGATCATCGTGGGCGGATACCCCGCGCTGATCCAGGGCGTGCACGGCGCGACCTGCCCGGATTGTGGCCAGCCGATGCGTTTCCTGATGCAGTTCGGCGATGTCACCGAAGACTTCGCGCTGGGCGATGCGGGCGCGGGCTACGTCTACGGGTGCGATGCGCATCCGCAGCGGCTGGAGGCGTTCTCGGATTGCTATTGAAGTCCGCGTGCAGGCCGGAACCGGGATGACGGCAGGGCGAACGTCGACGTCACGGTCCACAAAAAAGCCGCGCAGTGCGCGGCTTTTTTGCGATGCGCAATGGGGCGGGTCGCTCAGTCGAACGCCGCCGCATAGCCCGTGTTGACGATCTTCTGCTGCAAGGCGTCGCAGATCTTGAGGTTGCCGGCGACGAGCTGGCGGCCGGCGAGGCCGCGGTTGTCCATCGGGCCCGTGCTGCGGCCGCGGAAATCGCAGACCTTGCCGCCGGCCTCGCGCACCAGCAGCACACCGGCGGCGATGTCCCACGGCTTCACGCCGGCTTCGAAGTAGGCGTCGGCACGGCCGCAGGCGACCCAGGCCAGGTCCAGCGCGGCCGAACCGGTGCGGCGGATGTCCTCGGCCTCCACCAGCAGCGAGTCCACGCACTTGAGCTGCGCGCTGGCGCGCTCGCGTTCGCGCGGCGGGAAGCCGGTGATGATCATCGCGCCGGACAGGTCCTTGCGGTCGGCGATGCGGATCTTGCGCTCGTTGAGCGTCGCGCCGCTGCCGCGGCTGGCGGTGAACAGGTCGTTGCGCAGCGGATCGAAGATCACGCCATGGATCGGCTCGCCGTTTTCCACCAGCGCGATCGACACGCAGAAATGCGGAATGCCGTGCAGGTAGTTGCTGGTGCCGTCGAGCGGGTCGATCACCCAGGTGAAGCGGTGGTGGCCGGTGGAGCCGGTTTCTTCGCCGAGGATGGCGTAGTCGGGCGTGGCGCGGCGGAATTCCTTGATGATCTCCTTCTCCGCCAGGCCGTCGACTTCGCTGGCGTAGTCCATACGGTCCTTCTCGACCACGTTGAGGGCGTCGAGCTTGTTCATGTGGCGCAACAGGACGTTGCCGGCGGCGCGGGCGGCCTTGACCATGAGGGTTACGGCGGGTTTCTGCATGGGCGAGCGGCCTCGTTCGGGGGACGGGGTGGGGATGGACTGGCGGCGGTGAAAGAGCGGGCCGGCATATCACGACGGGGTCGCGGCCGGGGCGCGGAGTTTACCATTGCGCGCCATGAGTTCCGAATCCCATTCCATGAACAACCCGCCCGCCGCGGCTCCGCGCCTGCGCATCGTCCTCGTCGGCACCCAACACCCCGGCAACATGGGCTCGGCCGCGCGCGCAATGAAGACCATGGGCCTGTCGCGCCTGGTCCTCGTGGCCCCCGAGAAGGCCGTCAGCGCCGAGTCCTACGCCCTGGCCGCCGGGGCCGACGACGTCCTGGCCGAGGCCGTCGTCTGCCAGACCCTGGCCGAGGCCGTGGCCGACTGCCGCCTCGTGCTGGGTTGCACCGCCCGTAGCCGCCGCGTCCAGCTGGAGGAACTGCTGCCGCGTGAAGCGGCCGCGCGCTGCGTAGCGCAAGCCGCCGACGGCGCCGAAGTGGCGCTGGTCTTCGGCCGCGAACGCACGGGCCTGAGCAACGACGAGCTCCAGCTCTGCCACGCCTCGGTGCACATTCCGGCCAACCCGGAGTACAGCTCGCTCAACCTGGCCGCGGCGGTGCAGGTGCTCAGCTACGAGCTGCGCCTGGCCCTGCTGGAGACCCAGGCCGGGCAGGGCGACGCCGACACCGCCGAACCGCGCGATCCCCCCGCCTCGCATGCGCAGATGGAGGGCTTCTTCGCCCAGCTCGCCGAAACCCTGGACGCCATCGACTTCCACAAGGGCCGCGCCCCCGAATCGGCCATGCGCAAGCTGCGGCGCCTGTACCTGCGCGCGGGGCTGGACGAGCGCGAGGTGCGGATCCTGCGCGGCATCCTGGCCGACGCCCAGCGCATGGCCATGCTCGCCGGGCCAAAACGCTGATCTGCGGGCGGCCCGACGGTTTGCCGTATCGGGCCGCCCGCCTTTTCGATTACGCTGCCCGACGGCATCCCGAGGGGTCGTCGTACTTGATCGCCAGCCTGCGCCGCATCGCCCAGCCGAGACTGTTCGCACTCGCACTCATCGCGCTGGCTTCGGCGGCTACTCCGCTGGCGGCATGGGCGGGCAACGACTCCGGCGTGCTGGTACTGGGCCGCATCAGCGACGATCCCAAGAAGCACTACGAGCAGCTCAAGCCGCTGCTGGATTACGTGGTCCCGCGCCTGGCCGACGTCGGCATCCGAGAAGGCCGCATCCTGATGGCCAAGGACACCCAGCAGATGGCCAGCTACCTGCGCCGGGGCCGGGTGGACTGGGTCACCGAGACCACCGGCACCGCGATGCTGCTGCGCCAGCGCGCCGGCGCACACCCGTTGCTGCTGACCGAGCGCGACGGCGTCAGTCATTACCACAGCCTGTTCTTCGCTCGCCGCGACAGCGGCCTGAGCTCGCTGGCCGACCTGCGCGGCCACAGCATCGCCTTCCAGCGGCCGAATTCGACCAGCGCCTACTTCGTGCCCGCCGCCGAACTGCTGCGTCGCGGCCTGTCGCTGGAAATCCTGCTCTCGCCCGAGGACCGCATCGACAGCGGCGCGGTCGGTTACCTGTTCGCCTGGTCGGAGCTGAACATCTCGACCTGGGTGCACAAGGGTCTGGCCGATGTCGGGGTGATGAGCAACCTGGACTGGCAGAACCCGGACCGCATGCCGCCGTCGTTCCGCAACGACCTGGTGGTGATCGGCCAGACCGTGGATTACCCGCGCGCGGTGGAAATGGTGCGCGGCGACCTCGATCCGCGCGTGGAAGCGCGCCTGCGTGAAGTGCTCACGGATGCCGCCGGCGATCCCGATGCCGGCGACGCGTTGCTGCGCTTTTTCAACACGACCCGCTTCATGCCGGTCGACCCCGCATCGCAGAAGGCGCTGGACCGCATCTCCGACGGCGTCGCCCGGGTCCGCTCGGAGGTCGAATGAGGCTGCGGATGGGGCTGCAGGCCCGCTTCCTCGTCCTCATGGGCGTGGCGATGCTGGTCGTGCTGGCGCTGGTGGCGCTGCTGCTGAACCGGCAGGAGCAGATGCGCCGCGAAGTCGAAGGCGTCAGCCGCCAGGCCATGCGCACGATGATCGGCCAGAGCCTGCGTCGCCAGGGCGAGGCCACCGCGACGCAACTGGCCGCGACGCTGACCAACCCGCTGTACTACTCCGACCTGGACGCCGTCGGTGCGCTCGCGCGCGGCACGCTGCGCATGCCCGACGTGCGTTACGTCATCGTGTTCGACGAGGAAGGCAAGGTCGTCCACGACGGCAGCGAAGACATCGCCACCTACGGCAAGCGCATGGACGACGCGATGGCCGCGGGCGTCATCGCCGCCAACGGCCTGCACACCCAGTTCGACGACCGCGTCATGGACGTATCGATGCCGATCCTGATCGGCCAGCAGCGCGTGGGCGGCGTGCGCGTGGGTTACGACATGCAGGCGATGCGCCGCTTCCAGGAACAGGCCGTCGACAAGCTGCGCGCGCGACTGGACACGCTCGGCCAGCGCCACGTGATCTGGGTCAGCCTGCTCGGTGCGGGGCTGCTGGTGTTCGGCGCGCTCTCGCTGTGGTTGATCCAGCGCCTGCTGGTGCGTCCGATCCGCCGGCTCGCCGAGTCGGCGCAGGAGATCGAGGCCGGCCATTTCGACACCACCACGTCCGCTGACGGACGCAATGACGAAGTGGGCGACCTCATGCGCGCGTTCGACCGCATGAGCCACAGCCTGGCGCGCCACGATCGCGAGATCCGGCGCATGGCCTACACCGATGCGCTCACGGGCCTGGCGAACCGGCTCGCGTTCCGCGAAGCGCTGGACGAACGTCTGGACCAGATGCACGGC
The DNA here is from genome assembly GCF_016735495.2 of Lysobacter sp. MMG2. Lineage (GTDB taxonomy): Bacteria > Pseudomonadota > Gammaproteobacteria > Xanthomonadales > Xanthomonadaceae > Lysobacter_J. Next base: position 311,320 of record NZ_JAERQY020000002.1, on the reverse strand, counting down.
GCCGGTCGCCAGCTTGCCTTGCTGTTCGCCGACATCGACGACTTCAAGCGCGTCAACGACACGCTCGGCCACGACGCGGGCGACGAAGTGCTGCTGCAGTGCGCGCGCCGGATCGAAGGCGCGGTGGCGCGCGTGGGCGGCGAGGACGCGCTGCTGGCGCGTTTCGGCGGCGACGAGTTCGTGATCCTCGTACAGGGGCGCGACGACCCCGCGGAAGACGTGCGCGCGCTGGCGACCAAGCTCGCCGAAACGCTGGTGGTCGACCTGGGCGTGCCGGTGGAAGTGCAGGGGCGACAGGTGTTCCTGGGCACGTCGATCGGCATCACATTGTTCCCGGAGGACGCCGCTGGCGGCACCAGCCTGATGAAGAACGGCGACATCGCGATGTACCAGGCGAAGGTCGCCGGCAAGAACTGCTTCCGTTTCTACAGCCGCGCGATGAACCAGGCCGTGGAGCGCCGCGTGCATCTGGAACACGAACTGCGCGGCGCGTGGGATCGCGGCGAGCTGAGCCTGGTGTACCAGCCGGTGTTCCGTCTGGTCGACGGCGCGATGATCGGCGCCGAGGCGCTGCTGCGCTGGCGTCATCCGGAGCTTGGCTTCGTCGCGCCGTCGGTGTTCATCGACGTGGCCGAGCAGAGCGGCCTGATCGAAGTGCTGGGCCCGCAGGTGCTGCACGCGGCGTGTTCGGACGCGGTGGCGTGGCAGAAGGCACGCAAGGATCCGGAGCCGTTGTTCGTCGCGGTGAACGTCTCGCCGCGTCAGTTGCGCAGCGGCGATCTGCCGGAGGTCGTATCGGCCTGTTTGCGCGACACCGGCCTTTCCGCCGACATGCTGCATCTGGAACTGACCGAGACGGCGGTGATCGGCGACGAGCTTCATGCCAGCGCGCTGCTGTCGGAACTGCGCGGCATGGGCGTGCGCGTGTGGCTGGACGATTTCGGCACCGGCTTCTCGGGCCTGAGCCATCTGCGCCGCGTGCCGGTGGACGGGGTGAAGATCGACCGCAGTTTCGTGGCCGATGTGCTGCGCGATCCGGACGATCTGGCGCTGACCACGGCGATCATCGCGATGGCGCATTCGCTGGGCATCCTGGTGGTGGCCGAGGGTGTGGAGAAGGAAGGCCAGTATTCGATCCTGCGCGAGCGGGGGTGCGATTTCGCGCAGGGTTATTGGCTGGGGCATCCGGTGACGGCGGAAGAGTTCTTGCAGTTGCGGCGCTGAATTACCGTCGTTTCGGCGGGGCTGGGGTGCGGGACCGCAGCGCACGGGCACTCCGACAACGGCAACCCACCTCACCGTCATCCCGGCGAAGGCCGGGATCCAGGCCCTCAGCGCACGGGCACTCCGCTACGACAAACCACCTCACCGTCATTCCAGCGAAAGCTGGAATCCATTTTGATTTGGCTTTCTCAGGCTTCTCAAAGAAGGAGCAATAGCAAAGCTTCCGATCGGCTGCGCCGCTCGGGTCACTTTTCTTTGCTTGCCCAAAGAAAAGTAACCAAAAGAAAGGGCCTTCCTTGACACCCCAATCCCACGACCGGACGGAGCAAGGGCGCGTTCGCGATTCGCCATCCATGGCTCAGCGCTCACCGCCGCACATCCATGTGCGGCGCCCTTCGGGGCTAGTGACCTGAAAGGCTGCTCGACAGCAACAGCAACAGCAACAGCAACAGCAAATCCACCGTAGCCACAGCAAATCCACCGTCATCCCGGCGAAGGCCTGTCCTGAGCTGGTCGAAGGGCCGGGACCCAGGCCCGCAGCATCCGGGCACTCCCTCTTCGGCGAACCACCTCACCGTCATTCCCGCGAAAGCGGGGCTTTTGGGCCGCCGCACGGCGGCACTCTCCACGGACGTGCCACGCTTTCCCAGTCGGCTATCAACAGCAAAATGGATTCCAGCTTTCGCTGGAATGACGTGACGAAGCGGACAGCCTGGCCCCCGGCCTTCGCCGGGATGACGGCATCCACCCCCTCACCCCTTCCGCCGCCGCACCCTCCCACCCTTCGACACATGCGGCTCCTCCGCCACATGCCAACGCCAGGCGTGCTCCATCGCCTTGCTGATGCCGATGCGCGGTGAGGTGACCGCTTCATGCGGCGGTGGCGTTCCGTCGTCGCCGAACCACACCGGCGATGCGGGATCGGTGATGTCCACGCCGTTGTGCGCGCCGTTGATTCCCAGCGCCTGCGCCAGGCGCCCGGGGCCGCTGGTGAGCAGGCGCACGTCTTCGACACCGCGCGCCGCGTGCATGCGCTCGATCCCGTGCAACGGTGCGAGCGCACGGATCAGCACCGCGTGCCCGGCCGGTCCGCCGCATACGGCGTTGATCGCCCAGTGCATGCCGTAGATGAAATACACGTACAGATGCCCGGGTGGGCCGAACATCACCTGCGTGCGCTTCGTCGGGCCGCGGAAGGAATGTGCGGCCGGATCCTCGCCGCCGCGGTACGCCTCCACTTCGACGATGCGCCCGGCGCGGCCGTCGGCGGTGAGGATCACCTTGTTCAGCAGCAGCGGCGCCACGTCGCGCGAGTCGTGTGCGTAGAAGCTGCGGGGCAGGGCAGTGATGGGCATGTGGGCATGCTAGTGCAGGTGGGCCGCTCACGACGCAGACACCACACCGCACGCATCCGGATTTCACGCGCTTCGCGCTATTCCTGCGGGCGATGCCACGTCCAGACCCCGAAAAGCCCGCCGTCGCGAAGGCCGCCGAGAAGCTCGACCCCACCGCGCCGCGCCGCACGCAGGCCGATCGCGGCCATTCCTTCCGCCGCCCCGCCATGAAGGCGCTCGTGCGTCGCGCGCAGGGCAGCCTGCCGGCCGACCTGCTGCGCCGCTTCGTCGATACCGAACTGATGGCGCAGTCGGCCGCGCTGGCGCTGTACGCGATGCTCTCGCTCGCGCCGCTGCTGCTCATCCTCGTCTGGCTCACCAGCGCGCTCGTGCCCGGCGCGCAGGATGCGCTGATGCAGCAGATCGGCCTGCTCGCAGGGGGCGAAGCCGAGCGCGTCGCGCGTACGGTGGTCGACAACGCCCGCGATCGACCCGACACGGGATCCGTCGCCGGATGGTGGAGCGTGGCGCTGCTGTTCGTCGGCGCGACGGCGGTGTTCGCGCAGTTGCAGGACGTGCTCAACAAGATCTTCCGCACCGATGCCACGCGACTGGCCGGCGCGATGGCGTGGTTGCGCAAGCGGGTGTTCTCGCTCGGCCTGGTGTTGGCGATGGGATTCCTGCTGCTGGTGTCCATGACCGTGAGCACGGCCGTGCAGCTTGCGTTCGCGCGGGTGGAGTGGGCCTTGCCGATCGTGATGAACCTGACGACGTGGGCCGTGTACGCACTCAGCTTCGCGCTGATGTACCACTACCTGCCGGACCGTTCGGTGGGGTGGAAACGCGCGCTCGGCGGCGGCGCGATCACGGCGCTGCTGTTCGTGCTGGGGCGCTGGCTGATCGGCTGGTATCTGCGCGAGGCCAATCCGGGCTCCGCCTACGGGTCGATGGGCGCGCTGGTGCTGGCCCTGGTGTGGATGTACTACGCGGCGCTGATCGTGTTCGTCGGCGCGTTGATCACGGCGGTGATCGACGAGCGACGCCGGCGCGGCCTGGAAGGCGCGCGCGAGCCCCCGCACGACGGCCCGGACGCCGCGCCGCAGGCATGAACGCGCGGTGGCGACCGGCCGCGCGGCGAAGCGTGGCCCGTGGCCGACGAACCGTTTCCGCCCAGCCCCGTGAACGGGCTAGGATCGGCCCACCGCGTCCTCGCTTCCTGCGGCACTCATGGCCATTACCGCGACTCACCCGCTGGACCTGCCCCGCCAGCACTTCTTCTGGATCCTGCACACCGGCGGTTGGCTGGGCTATTTCGGCCTGGGCTACCTGGCCGCGATCGCCTACGGCAAGCCATCGGGCTACTGGATCGTGCCGTTCACCGCCGCCTGCACGGGCTTCATCGTCACCCTGGGCCTGCGCTACCTGCTGCGCGCGTGCTGGGGGCTGCCGCCGCGCAAGCTGCTGCTCACGATGATCGTGCCGATCCTCGCCAGCTCCGCGGTGATGGACCTGACCACGCGCACGATGCTGGTGCGCTTTTGCGATACCTGCGCGCCGACCAGCCGCGTGGCGTACATCGCCTACTCGCTGACTTACATCTACGTGGTGCTGGCGTGGGTCGGCCTGTACCTGGGCATCAAGTACTACCGCCAGCTGCAGGACGAGACGCAACGTGCACTGGCCGCGCGGACCATGGCCCACCAGGCGCAGCTGAAGATGCTGCGCTACCAGCTCAACCCGCACTTCCTGTTCAACACGCTCAACGCGATTTCCACGCTCGTTCTCGATCGCGACAACGCCACCGCCAACCGCATGGTGCAGGGGTTGTCGGCGTTCCTGCGGCATTCGCTGGACAACGATCCGATGCAGCGTGTCACGCTGCGGCAGGAACTGGACGCGCTCACGCTCTACCTGGACATCGAGAAGATCCGCTTCGCCGAACGCCTGCGCATCGAGACCGCCATCGACGAAGACTGCTGGCGCGCGCTGTTGCCCAGCCTGCTGTTGCAGCCGCTGGTGGAGAACGCGATCAAGTTCGCCGTCGCCAAGCAGGTCGCCGGCGGCATGCTGCGCATCGAGGCCGAGCGCGACGGCGACCAGCTGGTGCTGCGCGTGATCGACGATGGCCCGGGCTGCGCCAGCATGGAAGGCGGGCAACTTCCGCCGGGCAAGGGCGTGGGCCTGCGCAACACGCGTGAACGCCTGAACGTGCTTTACGGCGAAGACAGCAGCTTCTGCGTGCGCAACCACGAGCGCGGCATCGAAGTGGAGCTGCGCCTTCCGTTCGAAACGAAGCAACTGGGCGGGGAGTGAACATGGACCGTGTCGTCGATCGCGAACGCCTGCACGACGCGGCCGCACAGCATGTCCCGTTGCGCGCACTGATCGTCGACGACGAACCGCTGGCGCGACGCGGGCTGGAAATCCGCCTGCAGGCGCATCCGGACGTGGAGATCGTCGGCGAGTACGGCGACGGGCTGTCGGCCATCGGCGGCCTGCGCGAGCACCGTCCGGACCTGATGTTCCTGGACGTGCAGATGCCGGGGATGGACGGCTTCGAGACGCTGCGCAGCATTCCCGCGCACGAGATGCCGCTGGTGGTGTTCGTCACCGCCTACGATCATTACGCGATCCGCGCCTTCGAAGCCTCCGCCACCGACTACCTGCTCAAACCGGTGGACGAAGCCCGGCTTGCGCAGGCGCTGGCGCGCGTGCAGCAGGCGCGTTCGCAGCGCAAGGCGAGCGGTCATTGCGCGCATCTGCTCGGGTTGCTGGGCGAACTGAGCGGGCGACCGCTGCTGGACCTGGACGAGGCGCTCAAGCCCGATGCGCTGGAGCAGCTGCGCCGCGACGACAAGCTGGCCGTGCGCGACGGCGGGCGGACCGTACGCGTGGACTTGTCGAGCATCCGCTGGATCGACGCGGCCGGCGACTACATGTGCATCCACACCGACGGCCCCACACCACAGGGCGAGACGCTGGTGCTGCGCGCGACGATGCGCGACCTGGAGAAGCAGCTGGATCCGCAGCGCTTCCCGCGCATCCATCGTTCGACGATCGTGAACGCGCGGCGCGTGGTGGAGATGCGCCCGCACACGAACGGAGAAGGGTTCCTGCGGCTGGATTGCGGGCAGGAGCTGAAGCTGTCGCGTACGCATCGGGACAAGCTGGCGTTGCTGATCTGAGGCGTAGCAGCGCCTCGCGACTGCTTCAATCTACCTGTGCCTGCCACCGTTCGTCCTGAGCGTAGCGAAGCGAAGTCGAAGGACGAGCGGGTTGGGAGGCTCCCGCCCGCTCATCCTTCGACTCCGGCCTGCGGCCTACGCTCAGGACGAACGGTGGTGCGTTGGACGAACAATGGTGCGTTCTCGACCGTGCCATAAGTTGGGTCCCTTCACGCATTTCGTTGCGCGGAAGAAACGCATCGCCGTCGCCACGAACGCTTCACCGCGACGAATCCACCGCTGAGCGCAATCGCCGCATCGGCGTGACTTCCGGGCCATCTTGGCAAACTCTCGCGGGCGCATCGTGCGGCGGCATTCGTCCCCCGCGGAGCCGCACGATGAAACTCACCGAAGCCTCGCTCCGCAATCCCGCGGCCGTCGCGGTCGCCGTCGCGATGGTCTGCGCGTTCGGCCTGATGAGCCTGCTGAAGCTGCCGTTGCAGCTGTTCCCCGATATCGAACGTCCGCAGATGTCGGTGCAGACCAGCTGGCGTGCGGCCTCGCCGCAGGAGATGGAATCGGAGATCGTCGAGCCCATCGAAGCGGTGATGCAGGGCTTGCCGGGCCTGGAGGAGATCGAGTCCAACATCAACGCCGGCAACAGCTTCATCAACCTCACCTTCGCCGTCGGCAGCGACATGGACGCGATGCTGGTGGAAGTGCTCTCGCGCATGAACCGCCTGCAGCCGCTGCCGCGCGACGCCACGCCGCCGGTCGTGCAAGCCGGTGCGGACAACGCCAACAACTCGCTCACCTATTTCTTCGTACAGAAGTTGCCGGACACGCCCGGCGACATCCTCGATCGCCGGCAGATGATCGAAGACCGCATCGTGCCGCGCCTGTCGGCCGTGGAAGGCGTGGCGGGCGTGGAGATCAACGGCGGCGCGCCCGAGGAACTCACCATCACCCTGAACCTGGAGCGCGCGGCCGCGCTGGGCATCCAGATTCCGCAGGTGGCCGACGTCGCGGCGCGCGCGACGGATGTCTCCGGCGGCGTGGTCGAGGCCGGTCGTCGCGAATACGTGCTGAGGTTCGCCGGGCGCTACTCCCCCGAAGCGCTGGGCAATCTGATCCTCGCATGGCGCGACGGCCGGCCGGTGCGCCTGGGCGATGTGGCCACGGTGGAAGTGAAGCGTCCCGAGCAGCGCTTCTTCGCTTACCAGAACGGCAATCCCGCCATCGGCCTGCGCATCCTGCGCGAGAGCGGCGCGAACGTGCTCGACACACTCGACCGCGTGAAAGCGGTGGTCGAGGAAATCCGCGTGAAGGATCTCAAGCCGCAGGGGCTCGACATCCGCCAGAGCTTCGACGCCTCGGTTTTCATCAATCGCGCGATCGGTTTGCTGTCGGGCAGCCTCGGCGCGGGCGTGCTGCTGGCGGTGGGCTGCCTGTGGTGGTTCCTGCGCGACGTACGCGCCACCGCATTGATTGCCTGCGCGATTCCGATCTCGCTGCTGGCGACCTTCATCGTGCTGCAGCTCACCGGGCGCAGCCTCAATGTGATCTCGCTGGCGGGCCTCGCCTTCGCGGTGGGCATGGTGATGGACGCGGCCGTGGTGGTCGCCGAAAACATCGTGCGGCTGCGCGAAGAGGGCATGCCCGGCAGGCAGGCCGCACTGGAAGGCTCGCGCCAGGTCGGCGGCGCGCTGGTGGCGTCCACGCTGACGACCATCGCCGTGTTCGTGCCGGTGATCTTCATGGACGACGTGGAAGGGCAGTTGTTCGCCGATCTCGCGTTGACCATTTCCATCGCGGTCGGCATCTCGTTGCTGATCGCCGTGACCGTGCTTCCTGCCGCCGCGAGCAGCTGGTTGCGTGAACGCGAGGGCGACCGCGAGACGCATCGCTTCTGGAACGGCGTCAGCGACTGGGCGATGCGCGTCACCCGCGGCCGCCGCAATCAGCTGGCGTGGGTGGGCGGTCTGGTCGTCGCGCCGATCGTGCTGACTTTCGTGCTGATGCCGAAGATCGACTACCTGCCGCCGGTGAAGCGTGCGGCCGTGGACGCGTTCTTCAACTTCCCGCCCGGCATGAGCCCGGAGCGCGTGAACGCCGAGATCGCGCCGACGTTGCTCGCGCGCATGAAGCCCTACATGGACGGCGAGAAAGGGCCGCAGCTGAGCAACTGGTACCTCAACCTGTGGCCGGGCGGGGGCACGCTCGGTGCACGCGTGGTGGACCCGGACGACATCGGCGAGCTGGAGCGCATCGTGCGCGACGAAGTGGTCGTCGGCTTCCCCGACACGCGTGCCTTCGCCAGCGAAGGCGAGCTGTTCGGCAGCTTCGGCGGTTCCGCGCGCGCCATCGCGATCCACCTGCAGCACGCCGACGGCGACGCGCTCACGCGTGCGGCGGAAGCGGGCCGCAAGCTGCTCTCCGAACGTTTCCCCGGCGCCAACGTGCAGGCGTGGCCCAATGCCGACGCCGGCACGCCGGAGCTGCGCATCAATCCCGACGACCGTCGTCTGGCCGAAGTGGGCTGGCGTCGTCCGGACCTGGGCACGGTCGTGCGCGCGCTCGGCGACGGTCAGTGGCTGGGCGAGCATTTCGACGGCGACCGTCGCCTGGCGATCATCCTGCGCAGCGATCGCGAGGACGATGTCGAGCGCTTGGGCGCCGCGCCGCTCGCCACGCCCAACGGTGGCGTGCTGAGCCTGGCGGAACTCGCGCAGGTGGACACGGTGCTCGCGCCCAACCAGGTGCGCCGCGTCGATCGCCGCCGCACCGTCACGCTCACCGTCGACCCGCCGGCGGCGATGTCGCTGGAAGAAGCGCTGGGCATCGTCGACAACGACGTCGTGCCGGTGCTGCGCGAGGCGCTGCCCGAGGACGCCGCGATCCGCGTCTCCGGTAGCGCCGATCGCCTGGGCGAAGTCGTGCGCAGCATGGGCATGAACTTCGCGATGGCGCTGGTGGTGCTGTTCCTGCTGATGGCGGCGATGTTCAAGTCGCTGCGCGACAGCGCCTACGTGATGGCGACGCTGCCGATGGCGGTGCTGGGCGGCGTGATCGGATTGCGCGTGCTCGACCTCATCGCCGGGCAGACGCTGGACCTGCTGTCGATGATCGGTTTCATCATGCTGCTGGGCATGGTGATCAACAACGCGATCCTGCTCGTCGCGCAGGCGCGCGAGGCGCAGGCCGAAGGCGTGTCGCTGGACGATGCGCTGAAGCAGGCGCTGGACCAGCGACTGCGGCCGATCCTGATCGCCGCGCTCACCGGCGTGCTCGGTGCGCTGCCCATGGCGATCAACCCCGGCCCGGGTGCCGTCATCTACCGCGGACTGGCCGCGGTGTCGGTGGGCGGCGTTGCGTTGAGCCTGGTCTTCACCGTCGTGCTCGTGCCTGCGCTGCTGCGCCTGTTCGATTCGCGCCGCGAGCGTGAGCCCGCGTTCGAGGCCGCCGCGTTGCGTGCCTCGCCCTGATCCTTTCGATTCCTCCTCCCCCAGGAGCTCCTGCCATGCGCCCGCTGCCCAAGTTTCCGCGCCTCACCCTGAAGAGCGTCATCGCCGTCGCGATCGTGCCCGTGCTGATCGTTCCGCTGATCAAGTGGGACGTGGATGCGACGACGCCCGACAAACCCGAAGCGCCGCCCGCCGTGGTCGGCGTGGCGAACGCGGTGACCACCGAGCTCGCACCCGTGCACTGGGCGCCGGGCAGCGTCATCAGCCGCCAGGACGCGAAGGTGGCCAGCGAGCAGGACGGACGCGTGGTGCGCGTGGTCGAAGTGGGCCAGGCGGTGCGCGCGGGCGAGGCGCTGGCAGTGCTCGACGACACCACGCTCAAGCTGCAGGAGCAGCAGGGCGCGGCGGATCTGGCGCGCATCCAGGCGCAGCTCGACATGGCCGCGCGGCAGGAACAGCGTTACGCGCAGCTGGCCGCGCAGCAGAACATCGCACGCGCGCAGTACGAACAGCTGCGCGCCGACCGCGACATGCTGGCGCAGGAACGCGCCCGCGCGCAGGCGATGCTCGCGCAGACGCGCCACCAGCGCACGCAGATGGTGGTGCGCGCGCCGTTCGACGGCGTGGTCGCCGAACGCTCGGTGCAGCTGGGCGAATACGTCAACACCGGCGATGCCGTCGCGCGGCTCGTGGACACCGGCGCGCAGGAAGTGCGCGTGCGTGCGCCGGTCGACCTGGCCGAGCATCTGGCGGTGGGCATGCCGGTCAAGGTGCGCGTGGGCAAGCAGGGCAATGGCGCGAAGGAGCGCACGCATCCGGTAAGCGCGCTGGTGCCTGTCGGCGATGAAGCATCGCGCCAGTTGGAACTGCGCATCGCGATGGACGTGGGCGAGCTGCCCGTGGGCACCGCGGTGGATGTCGGCATGCCGAGCGCGCGCAAGCGGGCGGTGGTCGCGGTGCCGCGCGATGCGGTGATCCTGCGGCGCGAGGGCGATTTCGTCCTGCGCGTGGCGGCGGACAGCAAGGCCGAACGGTTGCCGGTGAAGACCGGCACCGAGGTCGATGGTCTGGTTGAAGTCGAGGGCGCGGTGAAGCCGGGCGACCGGTTGATCGTGCGCGGTGGTGAGCGGATCGAAGCCGGGCAGGCGGTGACGATCCAGGACCTTTCGCGCGCGACAGCCTCGCGCTGAACCGGCGCAACGGCGTCGCGTCCTCGTCCCCGGCCCCGGCCCCGGCCCCGGCCCCTCCGCTGGCAACAGCGGAGGGTGAGGCAGGTCGCTTACGCGGCATGCCGCGTGACCTGGCGAACACCCGGCCATGGAAGGCCGGGCTGGGCGTTCCATCGAGCATTGCGTCGCGCCATGGAAGGCATCCCAGCGGCAAGCGAAGCAGCCGTCGCGGACAGCCCGGCGTTGGCGCGCCGCAAGCAATTCAACGCCGCTGCCTGCCCCTCAATCGTCGTTATCGAACTCCACCAGCACGTCCAGATCGAACGCGAGCGCTTCCACCGCATCGCGCACGCGATAGGCGCTGGCCAGGTTCGGCGCTTCGATCTCCAGCGAATGCTGGCCCGGGCCCTGGTCGTCGGGCAGTCCTGCGGAGCTGGAATCGTCGTCGTCCATGTGCGGCATCAGGTCGTCGACTTCCTCGATGTGTTCGATGCCATCGAGGCTGGTGAGCAGGTTGCTGATGGCGCGGACGTCGTCGTCGCTGCCGGTCACGCGCAGGCGCAGCAGGGGCATGGCAGGAACCTTCGTCGGGGTGAGCGATGAAGGCAGGCTATTGAGCGCGCGGGCAAGGCCGCGTGATGGCGCGGAGTGCGCCTGTAACGCGGCTGGAGTAGGGTGGCGGCATGAATGCGCAGACCGTTCCCGGCGTCACCCTGCGGCCGCTAGAACGCGGCGACCTGCACTTCGTGCACGTGCTCAACAACAACCGCAGCGTGATGGGCTACTGGTTCGAGGAACCGTACGAATCCTTCGTCGAGCTGGAGGAGCTGTACCGCAAGCACATCCACGATCAGTCCGAGCGGCGCTTCATCGTCGAGGACAGCGCGCATGAACGCGTGGGCCTGGTGGAGCTGGTGGAAATCGACCACCTGCACCGGCGCGCGGAGTTCCTGATCATGATTTCGCCCGACCAGCAGGGACGCGGTTATGCACGCGCGGCAACGCAGCTGGCGATCAACTACGCCTTCCGCGTGCTCAACCTCTACAAGCTGTACCTGCTGGTGGACGTGGACAACGTGCGCGCGATCCGGATCTACGAGGACTCGGGATTCCGTCGCGAGGGCGTGCTGGTGGAGGAGTTCTTCAGCGACGGGCGCTACCACGACGTAGTGCGGATGTGCCTGTTCCAGCGCGAGGCGTTGCAGCGCGAACCCGGCGAGACGGCCGTGGGCGTGGAGGAGCGGACGGCGCCGCCGTGAGGCGGGCGCGGTCCATCACGTCGTTCCCGCGAAGGCGGGAGCCCAACCGTTCGTATGTCACGTCCGCCGGCGAGCTTGATGCGCCTGACGCATGGATCCCCGCCTGCGCGGGGATGACGGCACTGCGCTGTTCCCGTGTTCCGCCCGAGGGGCTTTACGTGATTGGCGCGGGAGCGTTGCTCAGCGACTCGTGGTGGTCGCGCGCGCAGCACCGCCACGCGTGGCCTTGGCTTTCGGCTTCGCCTTCGCTTTCGGCTTGGGCTTGGCCTTCTCCACGACCGGCTTCGGCGGCGGCGCGCGCGTGGGCAGCGGCACGTTGCACAGGTCGATGTGGCCGGCCATGTGCTTGTACCACTCGTCGCGACGGTTGCGGCGCGCCTCGACCAGTTCGGTGAACAGCGGCGTGTCGGTGCGCAACACCTCGATCCCCACGCGCTCCTTCTTCGGCACTTCCGAGGCCAGGCGGATCGACTTGATCGGCGTGCGCTGCGCGGGTTGCTCGTAGAAACCCAGCGGCCCGGTGCCGCGCGGCAGCACCGACAGCAGTTCCATGCCCTGCAGCACGCGGCCGACCACGGTGATGTTGCGGTCGAGCTGGCGCGGCGACTGGCCGATCACGACGTAGAGTTCGGTGCCGTTGCTGGAATCGGCGGCGACGTCGCGACCCGCGCCCACCGCGCCGTAGCAGTGCGCCATCCAGGCGGCGTCGGCGCCGGGATCGCGGCCGGCCGGGAAGCCGGTGGAAAAGCCCACTTCCGGCGCCCAGCCGTCGACGTCGGACAGGCGATCGAACGCCAGCCCCTTGGCCTTGCGCGCGAATTCCGCCGGCAGCTTGGGCTTGGTGCCCCGGCCCAACGGCTTGCGATCCTTCTCGTCCTGCGCGGGATCGCCCCACTGCACGACGAAGTTGTCTTGCGAACGGTTGATGCTCATGCCGTTCCAGTAGCCGTTCTTGGCCAGGGCGCGGATGTTGCCGACGTGCGCGGGCGCGAAGGCCGGCGCCAGTTCGATCAGCACGCGGCCGGAGTCCAGGTCCAGGTAAAGCAGGTTCTTGTTGTCGGGCGTGCGCCAGTCCGATGGCTGCGACGCGTCGAGGATTTCCTGCATCGAGCGCGGCTTGGCCGCGGGCGCGTTGTCCTCGCCGGCGGCGTGCGCGGCGGTCGCGGCGGCCAGCAGGGCGGCGCAGAGCAGAGCAGGCGACCACCTGCGCGACATGGATGCAGTCGGTTTCGACACGGCGGACTTCCCCTTGGATCCGGTTCGCTGAACGGGGAGATTCTGGCGCACCGTGTGCTGCCGCGACCAGCCCTCCACCATGGGAACGTGACGGCGGTCAGTCGACCGGACACGGCGGCCGACCGTCCGCCCGCGTACGGCTCAGGCCGAGGCGCCGTTGCGGTCCGAACGACGGGTGCGGGCGCCCTTCTTCGCCGCGGCGCTGCGCGAGGCGGTGGTGCGGGTCGACTTGCGGGTCGCCTTCTTGGCCGCCTTCTTCGTCGTCTTGCGGGCGGTCGCTTTGCGGGCCGTCTTCTTCGTCGCCTTTTTCGCGGTCTTGCGCGCGGACGTTTTCTTTGTCGCTTTCTTCGCGGTCTTGCGTGCTGGCGTCTTCTTCGCCGCCTTCTTCGCGGTCTTGCGTGCCGACGTCTTCTTCGCCGCCTTCTTCGTGGTCTTGCGCGCCGATGCCTTCTTGGTCGCCTTCTTCGTAGCCTTCTTGAGCTTGCCGCCGCCGTCTTGCTTGTTCACCGTGGCCCAGGCGATGCGTTCGGCGTCTTCTTTGGAGCGGCCCTGCTCGCGCTCGCTGTCCTCGATGTGTTCGGCCTGGCGCTTCTGCTTGTCGGTGTACGCGGATTTGTCGCCCCGGGGCATGGTGGGCTCCTCGCCGCGGAACGGATCGCGGCCAGTCCCCCTGATAGCAGCCGGCCGGTGCACGACACGGCAAGGCGCGTGACTAATGGCAGGTTTGCTATATCGAAGTCCGCAGTAGTGTGGAGTCCAGCCTACCGGTCTCCCCCTGCCATGAGCGATCTCGACACCCAGCTGCGGAAATTCCAGAAGGAGCTCAGCGCCGGCACTGTCTCGCTGGCCCTGCTGGCCGTGCTGGGATCGACCGGGGAGCCGCTGTACGGCTACCAGATCGCCAAGCAGCTGGAGCGCATCGGCGGCGGTGTGCTGGCCGGCAAGCAGAGTGCGCTGTACCCGGTGCTGCGCAACCTCGAAGGGGCGGGGTTGCTGGACAGCCATATCGAGCCGTCGATTTCCGGCCCGCCCCGACGCTATTACCGCATCACCGAGGCCGGTCGCACGGTGCTGCACGAATGGGCCGCCGCCTGGCGTGCGACCCGAGATTCCGTCGATTCCGTCCTGGAAGGACTGCTGCCATGAACGCGTTTTCCGCGAGCAACGACTCCCGTCCCGGCGGCCTGCCGACGACGATCCCCGACTACCTCGAGCACCTGCGCCGTTCGCTGGCGGGCGCCGATCCGGCCCTGGTGCAGGACGCGCTGTACGACGCCGAGGAATACCTGCGTTCCGAGCTCGCCGAGAATCCCGGCAAGAGCGAGGCGGAGGTGATCGTCGCTGTCGCCGGCAGCTACGGCGCGCCGGACGAGGTCGCGGACATCTACCGCGACACCGAAGTGAAGGTGCAGACCGCGTTGCGGGCGCCACCGCCCAAGCCCAGGCAGTCGGTGCTGGGGCAGTTCTTCGGCGTCATCGCCGACACGCGCACCTATGGCGCGTTGTTCTACATGCTGCTGTCGCTGGCCACGGGCATCTTCTATTTCACCTGGGTGGTGACCGGACTGTCGTTGTCGGCGGGTTTGGCGGTGCTGATCATCGGCGTGCCGTTCGTGATCCTGTACTTCGGCTCGATCCGCCTCCTGTCGCTGGTGGAGGGGCGCATCGTCGAGGTGATGCTGGGCGAGCGCATGCCGCGCCGTCCGCTGTACAGCAGCCGCGGGCAGCCGCTGCTCAAGCGCATCGGCGAGTTGTTCACCGACCCGCGCATCTGGGCCACGCAGCTGTACTTCCTCTTCATGCTGCCGTTGGGCATCGCGTACTTCACGATCGTCGTGACGGGACTGAGCGTGTCGCTGTCGTTGATCGCGGTGCCGGTGGCGCTGGTGCTGGGCCTGGGCGGGAACCTGTCGGTCGACAACTGGAACCTGTTCATCGATGGCGAGCCGTGGATGTGGCCGATCGCAGTCCTGGTGGGCGTGGTGCTGCTGTTCGCGACGCTGCATGCGGCGCGCGGCATCGGTCGCCTGCACGGCCTGCTCGCCAAGCACATGCTGGTGAAGACGGCGCAGTACAGCTGAGCACGCCGCCTCGCGTGTGAACGCCGCGTTCACGCGCGCAGTGCGGACTGGTTAACAGAACACGCGACTCCCATCGCCTACGGTGCGCGGGCGGAACCTTGCCGCAACCTCAAAGGAGATGAGCATGCGTCGTTTCAGGATCTTCGCCCTGGCCGCCGTGATGGGCCTGATGTCGTTCACCGCCGGCGCGAGCTGGCAGGGCACGTGGCTGTACTACGACGACGAAGGCGCCCTCGTCGGTTCGTGGACCGCGGGCTGCCGCGAGCTGGACGGTCGCTGGGGCGTGGCGACCGAGAACAAGGTGTTCGTGCAGGGTTGCCGCGCGTCGAGTTGAGCGGGCTCACTGTTGCTTGAAAAACGAAGCCCCGCGCGTGCGGGGCTTCGTTTGTGCGGGAACGCCCGGGCACTCACTCATGTTGTCGTCATTCCCGCCTTAGCGGGAATGACGGTGTTCAAAGACTCAGAAATCGAACAGCTCCCCCAGCAGGTTCTTTTTCTTCTTGTACTTGTAGTGATCGGACTTGTACTGATCGCCATGGCCGTACGCGCGCGGGTCGTGCGTCGGCGGGGGCGGCGGGGCGGCGGGACGTGACGACGCGCGCGGCGCGCTGTCGGCCGATGCGCGCTCGATCAGCTTGTCGAGTTCGCCGCGGTCGAGCCAGACGCCGCGGCACTGCGGGCAGTAGTCGATCTCGATGCCCTGGCGATCGGTCATCGCCAGTTTCACGTCACGGCAGACGGGACAGTCCATGCGCGGTTCCTCGTGTAGGGGGAACCGATGATCTCAGGGCATGCGCCGTCCGAGTCAAGCCGGAGTCGAAACGCCTCGTTCAGCATGGCGGGCGATGAAATCGCGCACCTGCGGATACACCTGCGTGCGCCAGCGGCGGCCGCTGAAGATGCCGTAGTGGCCGGCGCCCTGCACGGTCAGGTGCTCGCGGTTCTTCTGCGCGATGCCGGTGCACAGCGTGTGCGCGGCGCGCGTCTGGCCCTGGCCGGAAATGTCGTCCAGTTCGCCTTCGATGGTGAGCAGCGCGGTGTCGTGGATCTTCGCCGGCTCCACGCGCTCGCCGCGCACGTCCCACAATCCACGCGGCAGCAGGTGCTCCTGGAACACGATGCGCACGGTCTGCAGGTAGTACTCGGCCGGCATGTCGAGAACGGCGTTGTATTCGTCGTAGAAGCGGCGGTGTGCGGCGGCGTCGTCCAGGTCGCCCTTCACCAGATCCGTGTAGAAATCCCAGTGCGACTGGAAGTGCCGCTCGGGATTCATCGCGACGAAACCGCTGTGCTGGAGGAAGCCCGGATACACCGCGCGCCCGTGGCCGGGATAGTTCGGCGGGACGTGGTGGATCAGATTGTCCTGGAACCACGACAGCGGCTTGTGCGTGGCGAGATCGTTGACCTTGGTCGGGTTCTCGCGCGTGTCGATCGGGCCGCCCATCATCACCATCGAACGCGGCGTCGCTTCGCCGCGCGCGGCCATCAGCGAGATCGCACCGAGCACCGGCACGGTCGGCTGGCACACGCTGATCACGTGCAGCGATTCCGCGCCGATGTGGCGGATGAACTCCTGCACGTAGTCGACGTAATCGTCGAGCGAGAACGCGCCTTCGCCCGTCGGCACCATGCGCGCGTCGACCCAGTCGGTGATGTAGACCTTGTGGTCGCGCAGCAGCGTGCGCACGGTGTCGCGCAGCAGCGTGGCGTGGTGGCCCGAGAGCGGGGCGACGACCAGCACCGGCGGATCGTCCTTGAGGTCGCGCAGGTTGCCGGCGTCGTCGGCGTAACGCTTGAAGCGCAGCAGCCGGCAGAACGGCTTGCGCAGCATCTCGCGCTCGATCACCGGGTAGACGGTGCCGTCGATGTCGATGGAGTGGATGCCGAACTCGGGCTTTTCGTAGTCCTTGCCGATCCGGTACAGCAGTTCGTAACCGGCCGCGGCCTGCGCGGCGCCGGGCATGGACGACAGCCAGCCGCCGTTCTGCTGGCCGAACATCTTGGCGCAGGCTTCGGCCCAGTACGTCATCGGGGCCATCCAGGCGCGGCCCAACTCGTGCATCTGATAGAGCATCGAATGAATCCGGTTGCGGCCCGGGGTGGGCATGCTGCGGCGCAGCATAGCGGATCGCCTGCGGCGCTGGATGAATCGGGGCGAGGTCAGGCCGGGCGTTCGAGGGCGACCAGGCGGTCTTCCAGCGCTGGGGAGAGCCACAGGTGCGAGCCCAGCGGCACGAAACCGGCCTTGCCGAAGCGCTGGCGGTAGAAGCGCGCCGGCCGTGGCTGGAAGCCGACGTTGTCGCCGTCGGTTTCGTCCTCGGCCGTGAAGGTTTCCAGGAAGGCGACGCCGCCGCAGAGTTCGGCCAGGCCGGGCAGGCCGCGATCGAGTTCGCGCGTGTCCAGGTAGTGCATGACGTCGCTGCACACCAGCAGGTCGACCGGCGGGCAGGGGCGCAACTGCGCGAAGTCGGCGAAGCGCGCGAAGTGCAGGTTGCGGCGCGCGCCGAAACGGCGCACCGCGTATTCGCTGCTGTCGAAACCGAGGTAGGACGCCTTGGGCCGTAGCTTCAGCAGCGGTGCGCGCCAGGGGCCTTCGCCGCAGCCGACGTCGAGCACGGTGCGGATGGGGCGTTCCAGGTGGTACTCGGCGGTGGCCACGGCGAGCGCGACCTTGCGCGCGAGTCGTGCGGTGCTGCCGACGGCGTGGTCCTTCTTCGAGGGATCGCGGTACCAGCGTTCGAAGTAGGCCTGGTCGTAGTGTTTGGTCATGGGGCGGGATTGTATGGGCGCGCGCTGTCGGACAGGGAATCGACCCGGAGGCGACCCATCGCGGTGTGCAATCCTATGCGCCGACTTTCGGAGGATCCCCATGGCCTACTTCTGGACCAAGACCGCTCATCTGGTGTTCGTCATGGCGTGGATGGGCGGCGTGTTCTACCTGCCGCGGATCCTGGTGAACATCGCCGAGGCCGGCAATGAACCGGCAGTGCGCGCGCGCTTGGTGCTGATGGGCCGCCGGCTGTATCGCTTCGGGCACATGATGTTCGGCCTCGCCTTCGTGTTCGGGCTGGTGCTGTGGCTGTACTTCAAGGTCAGCGGCGGTTGGCTGCACGCGAAGCTGGCGCTGGTGGTGCTGATGCTCGTGCACTACACGCTGGCAGGGCGCTGGCTCAAGGGCGTGGACGCCGGGCGCGCGCTGCCTTCGTCGACGGCGCTGCGCTGGTTCAACGAAGTGCCGGTGCTGTTGCTGGTGGCGATCGTGTTCCTGGTGTTGGCCAAGCCGTTCTGATCGGTTTGGCAGTGCGTGGCGTAGCGTGCACGCAGCTTCTAGCCCCTCGCCCGTTTACGGGAGAGGGGTTGGGGTGAGGGCCAACGGCGCATGCGCCTCACGGCGCCGGCACGTCCAGATCCACCCACACCAGATGGTGATCGCTGCCGTCCGCGATCGCCGCCTCCGGCGATGACGATGCCGGCCAGAACACGCCGCTGTCCTTGAGTGCAAAACCCACCGACGGCAGCACGTAATCCAATCGCATCGTGCCCGCCTTCGGGCCGAAGTCGCCGGTCGCGTGCGCGGGTGCGCCGCGATGCACGATGCCGGAGGCCGCGTACTTCGCCGTCACTTCCGCCGCGCCTTCGCTGCGCGGGGTGGCGTAACGCAGCACGCGCGGGTGTTCGAGCAGTTCGACGATGGCTTCGTGGCGACCGTCGCCGTCGACGGGATCGTTGTTGAGATCGCCCGCGATCACGAAGCGCGCACCTTCAGGCAGTCCGCCGCAGCGGCCGCGGTCGTCGCACAGCCAGGGCTTGTCGCCGGGCGAGAGGTATTCGCTCCACAAGCGCAGCTCGTCCGCATTGCGCGCGCCGTTGCGATCCTCGGGACCGTCGAACACCGGCGGCGTCGGATGCGAGACGAGGAAGTGCAGCGTGCCCGATGGCGTGCGCACCGGCACGTCCCAGTGCGACTTGGACGACAGCCGCAATTGCGACCAGACGTTCGCCGGGTACCACGGCTCGCCCGTCTTCGGGTCCTTCGGCTGGCGCGCGCCGGGCAGGGCGCTCCACTTCAGCAACTGGAACGTGCGCACCTGTTCGGCATCGATCGGGAACTTCGACAGCACCAGCATCCCGTACTGGCCCTGGTGAAGGCCGTAGCCCCAGGCGTCGTTGCCGCGATTGCGGCCTTCACCGCCCGCGCTGCCGTTGCGGTCCAGGTCCAGTCCGCTGGGCACGCCGGTGTTCACGGGCGCGAGGTAGCGGTAGGGATAGCGCAGCGGATCGCCGCCGCCGGGCTGCGCGACTTCGAGGTAGTGACGCTGGAACAGGTCGGCCGCGCGGCCGTCGGTGTCGTAGTCGAATTCGTTGAGCAGCACCACGTCCGGACGCACGCGCTGCAGGACCGAGGCGATCTTGCGCGCGCCGGCGTCGGCGCCTTCGAGGCGGCGGATTAGACCGCCCGTGTCGTCCTCGTACAGCGAGGTGTTGTAGGTCGCCACGCGCAGCGTCGCGTCGTCGCTCATCGAGCGCATCCAGGCGTCGGGATCGCCCTTGACGTTGACCTGCGTGCAGGCGGCGAGAAGCAGCGCCAGCGGCGCAACAAGAAGGAGAGGGAATCGGGCCATCGCGCGATTCTGTCACGCGGCCGCGCAGGGCGGATGACAGCGCTTGGCGGTGTGGCGTCGACGCTCAGGGCAGGTCGTGCCATTGCCGGCCGTCGAAGGCTTCCAGCGGACGGAAGCGCCGCTTGTAGTCCATCTTCGGATGACCTTCGATCCAGTAGCCCAGGTACAGATGGCGGCGGCGTTCGCGACGTGCCCATTCCAGCTGCCGGAGGATCGCCAGCGTGCCCAGGCCGCGATCGGCTTCGTCCGGGTCGTAGAAGGTGTAGACGGCCGACAGCGAGACTTCCGTGCAGTCGGTGACGGCCACGGCGAGCAGCTTGCCGGGACCTTGCGGCGAAGGCTCGCGCAGTTCGAGGAAGCGGCCTTCGCTCCAGCTGCCGATCAGGAACTGGTCGAACTCCGACGCGCCGTGTCCGTCCATGCCGCCGCCGGCGTGGCGCGAGGCGAGGTAGCGGCGATAGAGCGCCAGTTGTTCGGCCGTGCGCTGCGCGGGCAGCACGCGCATCTCCACGCGCGCATTGCGCGCCAGGCAGCGACGCTGGCTGCGGTCGGGCTCGAAGCGGTCCACCGGGATGCGCACCGCCACGCAGGCGCGGCAGCCGGCGCAATGCGGGCGGTAGACGATGTCCCCGGAGCGGCGGAAGCCCCAGCCCAGCGCGTGCGGGTACCAGTCGCGCAGGCGCGGGTCGCGCGGGTCGAGCACCAGGTCGCGCGCCATGCGCTCCGGCCAGTAGCCGCAGGCGTGCTCGCCCGTGTGAAACAGGCGCAGGTCGTCGCTGTCCTGCGGTTCGGTGCCCATGGCCCCAGCATAGCGCCGCCGGACGTGAGGGGAACGCTGTCGCTCGACTGAACGCGGCCGGCTTGGCGTCAACCACCCGACGCGGCGCGCGTTGACTGGAACATCGGCGCCATCCGGCGCTGCCCGCAGGAGCAGTCCCCATGACCCGCACCACCGCTTCCGTTCTCCTCGCCACCGCTGTCGCTGCGCTTGTCGCCGGTGCCGCCATCGCCGCGCCGCAGGGCGACGCCCCGGCGCGTCCGAAGCTCGACGCGAACAACGACGGCGCGATCGACCGCACCGAGGCCGCCGCGCACCCGCGCCTGGCCGCGAACTTCGACCAGCTCGACAAGAACCGCGACGGCAAGCTCGACGCATCCGAGCGTCCGCACCGCCAGGGTGGTCATCACGGCCGCGGCCGTCATGGCGGCACCGAGCGCATCGTGAAGGCCGATGCCGACGGCGACGGCCGCGTCAGCAAGACCGAGGCCGCCACGCTGCCGTGGATCGAAGGGAAGTTCGCCGACATCGACGCCAACCGTGACGGCTACATCGTCCGCAGCGAGCTGACCAAGTACCACGAGCGCATGCGCCCGCAGCGGGAGGCCGAACGCGCCAAGCGTGCCGAAGAGCGCTTCGCCGCCGCCGACCTGAACAAGGACGGCAAGCTCAGTCGCGTGGAGGTCAGTGAAAAGATGCCGCGCCTGGCGCAGTCGTTCGCTTTCATGGACGAGGATCGCGACGGCTTCCTCACCCGCGCCGACCTGGCGCCGCACAAGCGCTGACCGCGGCGGAACTTCCGCCGTCGCGCCCGGTCGATGACCGGGCGTGCTGATGGTTCAACCCTCTTGCCCGTGCCGGGGTCTCGCGGCACGGGCTTTTCTTTTTTTGGGTTGCCGGACGTTGGTCCATCCACCTCTGGGGCACACCGTTTCATCCTTCGACTTCGGCCTGCGGCCTACGCTCAGGACGAACGGTGGAGAGATTACGAAGTCGGTCCGACGAAGGGCGAACGCATGGCGCGACTCACATCGCCACGTGCTTCAACGTCCGCACGACCTGCCATCCGGCCTCGGTCTGCTGCACTTCCAGCGTCTTGTACGAACCCGACAGGCGATGGTGGTACGCGGTGTACTCGATCACGCCGGTGACCCGGTCCTCATCGTCGCGCGACTTCGGACGGAACGCGTGCACGTCCACCAGCAGCGCCGGCTTGCCGGTGCCGCGCTGCTGGCTGCCGACTTCGTCGTTCGCGGTGCGCACGCATTGCGACGCAGGCACCACCTCACGGCGTCGCGGTTTCATCACCAGCGGCTGCATCGCCTGGATCAGCTCCGGCGAGGCGTCCTGTCCGTCGATCGACAGGCACAGCACGTCAATGTGCGTCTTCGGCAGCTCCTGCGTGAAGATCGCCGCCGCCAGCGGTTGCGGGATCTGCGCGAGCGAACCGTCGAGCGGGTGCGTCTTCAGCGCTTCGGTCGGGATGTCGGTCTTCACCACGTGCATGATCGCCAGCCAGCCGACGAGGACGATGCCCGCCAGCAGCACCAGCTTGATGCGCAGCATGCGCGTCTGCGCCTTCTTGGCCGGGCCGCTGTCCTGCGAATTCAACCGGAAGCTCGGACCGGAGAAGCTCTCGCGCGTGGTTTCAAGAAGCCCGGCGCCGCGCAGAATCTCGCGCGCGCGAACGGTATCGTCCGAACGCACGACCCACACGGCCGGCTTCGGGCCGCCGGCTTCCTCGCTGTAACTGAACGTGCCGCGACGGCCGCCCTTGTAGGAACGTCCGTTGGTGATGCGCACCTCGATGTCGGCATCGCGCAGCATCTGCGCGACGCTCTCGACGTTCTCAAGGCGCTGGCTGCTGAAGACTTGTCTCATTGCATTGGGATTCGGGATTCGGGAGTGGGGATTCGCAAGAGCAGGATTGGAGACGGCGAAGCGCTTGGAGTGTCGGGGCGGAGCGGGCTCTTGCGAATCCCGAATCCCGGCCTCACTCACTCGCCGGCACATGCGCCGCCGCAGCGGCGTCCTTCACCACGCGGATCAGTCCTTCCTGCGCGGTGCTGGCGATGAGGTGGCCGTTGCGGTCGAAGATCTGCCCGCGCGCCAGGCCCCGGCTGCTCTGCACGGTGGGGCTGTCCATCGAATAGAGCAGCCAGTCGTCGGCGCGGAACGGGCGGTGGAACCACAGTGCGTGATCGAGCGAGGCCATCTGCACGTTGGGCTGGTAATAGCTCACGCCATGCGGGAACGTCGCGGTGCCGAGCAGGTGGAAGTCGGAGGCATAGGCGAGCAGTGCGCGATGCAACTCCGGCGCATCGCCGACGCGTTCGGTCAGGCGGAACCAGAACTGCTGGAACGGCGGGCGCTTGGGCGGGTTGAGCTCGTCGCGCGGATAGACGTGGCGCAGCTCGAACGGCCCCTTGCGCGAAAGCCAGCGCTGCACCTTGATCGGCAGCGTCGCCATGACGTGCTCGGGCACCGCCGGCGCGGGATCGATGTCCTCGGGCTTGGGCACCTCGGGCATCGAGAGCTGGTGCTCGGCGCCGTCCTCGTCCTGCTGGAACGAGGCGGCCATGAAGAAGATCACTTCGCCGTGCTGGATCGCGGTGACGCGGCGCACGGAGAAGCTGCCGCCGTCGCGGGTGCGGTCGATCTGGTAGACGATCGGCGCGGCGATGTCGCCGGCGCGCAGGAAGTACGCGTGCAGCGAGTGCGCGCCACGCGGCGCCTCCATGGTCGCCTGCGCGGCCGACAGCGCCTGGCCGAGCACCTGCCCACCGAACACGTACTTGGTGCCGATGTCGCGACTCTGGCCGCGGAACAGGTTGTCCTCCAGCCGTTCCAGCGAGAGCAGCTCGACCAGTTCGGGAACGACTTGCTCGTGGGCGGTCATGCGGGGACTCGTGCGTGGAATGAGGAAAAGTATAACCGGCGGGGTTCGGAGGCCCTGGCGGGAGGAGGCCGGGAATGGGGAATGGGGAATGGGGATTCGCAAGATCGAACCCGATGGCCTCGCGTACGGGCCTCCGCCTTCCATGCCGTCATCCCCGCGAAGGCGGGGATCCAACTCGCAGCGTTCATCCCGTCCTCCGCAGAGCGTGATGGGTCGGGCACTTGCATTCCCGCCTTCGCGGGAACGACAGCTTCAATGGGCCCGAATGGGCCCCGGCCCCGCTCGCCAGCCGGTTTACACCAGCCGCTGCAACCCCACGCCCGCCATCACGCGATCCCACGGAAACATCGGCCCCGGATCGCGCTTGCGCGGCACGAGCACGTCCGGGTCGTCCGTCGCCGGCACTTGCGTGGTGTCCAGGTCCTCGTGGCCGGCGATGAAGCGCAGCGACGGCAGTTCCGATTCCAGCCAGCGCAGCAGCGCGATCAGTGCCTCGATCTGCGCCGCCGTGTACGCCTCGTCCATCGCCTGGTGCGAGGCCGCCAGCCAGTCGGGATAGCGGCCGCGGTTCACCAGTTCGATGCCGATCGAGCGCGGATTGTGGCCACGCACGTGGTGCGCCACGCGCTCCGGCGCGACGTACCGGTGCAGGCTGCCGTCGCGGTCGATGTAGTAGTGGCCGCTGTTGCCGGTCAGCGAACCTTCGTACAGCACTTCCTCGCCGAAGCGCCGCGCCATCGTCAGGTCCGGAAGCTCCGTGCAGTGGATGACGACGAGGTCGATCTGCGCACGCGGCCGCGCGTCGAGGCGGTCCTCGTAGGGCAGCGGTTCCAGGGCGATGGGCGGAGCCGGAGGGGCGGGCGACATGGGGCCGGATGCTACCATTCGCCTCCCGCGCGGCGTCCCGTTGCCGCCCGGCGTCGATTCCCCGCCTGCGACCGTCGCGGCCGACCCCGAACCCAGCCGCCCATGAAGCTCCCGCCCGCCGACTCCGAGCTCGGCAAACTGATGGCCATGCTCCCGCGCGCCGGCCAGGTCGAATGGATCGGCCTGCGTCGCGAGCGCGACGTGCCCATGGTCGAGGTCGACCAGGTCCAGGCGCAAACCGGCGCCGGCCTGGCGGGCGACCGTTACACGGGCGGCAGCGGCAAGCGCGGCATCACCCTGATCCAGGCCGAACACCTGCCGGTGATCGCCGCACTCGCAGGCCACGACGCCGTGCAGCCGGCCACGCTGCGCCGCAACCTCGTCGTCTCCGGGCTGCCGCTGGTGGCGCTGAAGGGTCGGCGGTTCCGCATCGGCGAGGTCGTGCTGGAAGGCACCGACAGCTGCGATCCGTGCTCGCGCATGGAAGCCGCGCTCGGGCCCGGCGGTTTCAACGCGATGCGCGGCCACGGCGGCCTGTGCGCTCGCATCCTCGAAGGCGGAATCATCCGCCGCGGCGACACGGTCGTCGCCCTCACGGACATCGACACCAACGCATGAGCACGCGCGGACACTGCATTCTTTCCCACGGCTTCGAAAGCGGCCCCGACGCGACCAAGGTCACCGCGCTGGCGGATGCCGCGCAGCGCCTGGGCTGGAGCCACGAGCGCCCCGACTACACCGACCTGGACGCCAGGCGCGATGTCAGCGAAGTGGGCGACGTCTACGCACGCATGGAGCGCCTGCTCGGCCTGGCGCGCGATGCCGCCGCGCGGGGTCCCGTAGTGCTGGCCGGGTCGAGCCTGGGTGCGTACATCTCCGGCTTCGTCTCGCTGAAGGTCCAGCCGCTGGGCCTGTTCCTGATGGCGCCGCCGGTGCGCATGGGCGAGGCGCCGCGACTGGACGCCGCGCGCGTGCCCACGTCCGTCATCCACGGCTGGAACGACGAACTGATTCCCGCCGCCGAAGTCGTCGCCTGGTCGTACGCGCGCAGTGCGCGCCTGCTGCTGGTCGACGACAGCCATCGTCTTTCCAATCACGTCGAGACGAGCGCGGAAGCGTTCGCCTCGCTGCTCGCTTCGCTCTGAGACTTCAATGAAATTCTTCGCCAGCTGCGGCAAAGGCCTCGAATACCTGCTCGCCGACGAGCTGGCCGCATTGGGCTGCACGCGCGCGACGGCCGCCATGGCCGGCGTCAACGTCGAAGGCACGCTGCACGATGCGCAGCGCGCCGTGCTGTGGTCGCGCCTGGCCAGCCGCGTGCTGTGGCCCATCGCCGAATTCGATTGCCCCGACGAACACGCGCTGTACGCCGGTGTCGCCGCGATCGACTGGACGGCGCACCTCGCGCAGGGCGACACGCTCGCCGTGGACGCGCACGTGTCCGGCGAGGCGATCACGCACGCGCGCTACGCCGCGCAACGCGTGAAGGACGCGGTCGTCGACGTGATGCGCGGCAAGACCGGTACGCGCCCGGACGTCGATGTCGAATCGCCGGACCTGCGCTTGAGCCTGGTGCTGCGAAAGGGCCGCGCGATCGTTTCGATCGACCTGTCGGGCGGCCCGATGCACCGCCGCGGCTGGCGCACCAAGCAGGGCGAGGCGCCGTTGAAGGAAAACCTCGCCGCGGCCGTGCTGATGCGCGGGCACTGGACGAAGGTGTACGCCGAAGGCGGCGCGCTGCTCGATCCGATGTGCGGCAGCGGCACGCTGTTGATCGAAGGCGCATTGATGGCCGCCGACGTCGCGCCGGGCCTGCAGCGCCACGGCAACGAACTGCCCACGCGCTGGCGCGGCCTGGATGCGGCGGCGTGGCATGCGCTCGTCGACGATGCGCGCAAGCGCGAAGCGTCCGGCATGAACGCGCTGCGCCCGGCGTTCTTCGGTCGCGATACCGACCCGCACGCGATCCGCGCCGCGCAGGACAACGCCGTGCTGGCCGGGCTGGCGGGATTGATCGAGTTCAAGGTGGGGGACATCCGCTCGCTCGACGCGCCGGTCCATCCTTCCACAGCGCACGATGCGGACGGCGATGGCGAACCGCGCGCCGGTGACGGACAGCAGGGCCTGGTCGTCTGCAACCCGCCGTATGACGCGCGCCTGCATGCCGACCCCGCGCTGTACCGCGCGCTCGGCGATGCGCTCAAGCGCGCCGTGCCGCAGTGGCGGGCCAGCCTGCTGTGCGGCGACGCCGAACTCGCGTTCGCGACGGGCTTGCGCGCGTCGAAGAAGTACCAGCTGTTCAACGGCGCGATCGAATGCACGCTGATCGTCTGCGATCCGGTCGCACCGGTGCAGCGCCGCCGCACCGACGAAGCCGGCGTCGAAGTGGCGCCGACGCTGTCGGAAGGCGCGCAGATGGTCGCCAACCGCCTGCGCAAGAACCTGCGCAAGCTCAAGCACTGGCGCGAGAGCGAAGGCATCACCTGTTATCGCGCCTACGACGCGGACATTCCCGAGTACGCCGCGGCCATCGACCTGTACACCACCGACGAAGCCACGCCGCGCACCTTCGCGCACGTGCAGGAATACGCCGCGCCTGCGGAGATCCCCGAGAACGTGCAGCGTCGCCGGCTCAACGAACTGCTTGCCGCCGTGCGCGAGGTCTTCGCGGTGCCGCGCGAGAACGTGGCGTTGAAGACGCGCTCCCGCGGCAAGGGCGGCAGCAAGTACGGGCAGATGGATTCGCGCGGCGAGTTCGTGCCCGTGCGCGAAGGCCGCGCGCGGTTGCTGGTGAACCTGTTCGACTACCTCGACACGGGCCTGTTCCTGGACCATCGCCCGATGCGCCTGCACATCGCCGATGAAGCGCAGGACGTGCGCTTCCTCAACCTGTTCGGCTACACGGGCGCGGCGACCGTGCAGGCCGCCGTCGGCGGCGCACGCCTGACGACCACCGTGGATCTGTCCGCGACGTACCTGGAGTGGTGCGCCGACAACCTGCGCGAGAACAACATGGGCGGCACGCGCCATCGCCTCGTGCAGGCCGATGCGCTGAGCTGGCTGGAAGCCGACACGCAGCAGTACGACATGATCTTCTGCGACCCGCCGACGTTCTCCAATTCCAAGCGTGCGCAGGATTTCGACGTGCAGGCGCAGCACGTGCGCCTGCTGCGCGCGGCGGTGGCGCGACTGGCCGACGGCGGCGTGCTGTATTTCTCCAACAACTTCCGGCGCTTCCGCCTGGATGAAACGGCCCTCGCCGAGTTTGCGCACGTCGAGGACATTTCCGCGCGCACGATTCCGCCGGACTTCGAGCGCGACGCGCGCATTCACCGCTGCTGGCGGATCACGCGCCGCGCCTGAGGCGCGGCCGCATAGCACTTCACGTCTGGCGACCTTCGCCCCTCCAGGGGCGGGGCGCGCGCGTGAATGCACGGTTTTCGCAAATTCTTCATTCGTTCTCC
Source organism: Lysobacter sp. MMG2 (assembly GCF_016735495.2). GTDB lineage: Bacteria > Pseudomonadota > Gammaproteobacteria > Xanthomonadales > Xanthomonadaceae > Lysobacter_J. The sequence continues at coordinate 283,759 of NZ_JAERQY020000002.1, read as the reverse complement.
ACGCGCGGCCGGGTAATCCACCGATGGGCCGTGACTCCGCCTAGACGAAGGTGAAGCCCACCCAACGCATGCATCGGTCAGCCGGACGTGCCGATGCGCACCGCCCCAGGGTGCCTGCCACCGATGTCGCCCGTTCCCGGCACCCGCTCATCGATTCCGCCGACGACGGGAGATGGTCATGGCCGCCAAGCAACAGTCGCCGCGCGCGCGCATCGCGCCGCAGCATGAACCCCTTCAGCAAGCACGGCCGCCGCGCCTGAGATCGGCGGCGTGGGTGATGGCGCTGCTCGGCGCAGGCGTTTGTTCGCAGGCGTGGTCGCAGGCCACGTGCACCGGTCCGGGCGGGCAGGTGGTGCTCGGTGCGGGCTCCTTCGTCTGCGGCAGCAGCGCCACTGCGTCCAACGCGACCGGCAATGCGTCGGCTTTCGGCAACCAGGCCAGTGCGACGGGCTTCGGCGCGGTTGCGCTGGGGGCCGGCGCGGTCACCAACGGTCTGCAGGCCACGGCGGTCGGCACGCAGGTGCAGGCCAATGCGGAAGGTGCGATCGCGGTGGGTGGGCAGTCGCGCGCAAACGCGGAAGGCGCTGCGGCGTTCGGCGGTTTCGTCGACCTCAACAACGACAACCTCGCCGACGCCGCCGAGGCGACGACGGCCAACTTCGTCAACGCCACCGCGATCGGCAACAACGCGCAGGTGAGTGCCGCGAACGGTTCGGCCTTCGGCAACCAGAGCCGCGCGGCGGCCAACGCGGTGGCGGTGGGACAGGCGGCGCAGGCCACCGGCGCGCAGGCCACGGCGCTGGGGCAGGGCGCCAGCGTCTCGGTGACCGGCGCGGTGGCGCTCGGCGCCGGGTCGGTGGCCGATCGCGCCAACACGGTTTCGGTGGGCACGGCCAGCGCGCAGCGGCAGATCGTCAACGTCGCCGCCGGCACCGCGCCGACGGATGCGGTCAACCTGAGCCAGCTCAACGCCGTGCAGATCCAGGTGGTCGACGGCATCCGCTACTTCCAGGCCGACGGCCTGGGCGACGGCACCGACGATGCCTCCACCACCGGCCAGTTCAGCATCGCCGCCGGCAGCACGGCGGTGGCGAACGGGCCCGGCACGACGGCGCTGGGCTCCAACAGCACTGCGACAGGCGAAGCGGCGATCGCGGTGGGCGCGTTCGCCCGCGCGACGGCCGAGCAGACGCTGGCCATCGGCACCGGCGCGCAGGCGACGGTGATCGGCGCGCAGGCGTTCGGCATCGGCGCCAATGCGACCGCCGATCGCGCGCTCGCCGTCGGCGGCGGTTCGCAGGCCACCGGCGCGACCAGCATGGCCGCGGGCAACGAGGTCGTCGCCAGCGGGCAGAGCAGCCTGGCGCTGGGGTATCGCAGTTCGGCGACGAACACGCTGACCACCGCCATCGGCGGCTGGAACGACAGCAACGCCAACGGCGTGGTGGACGCGAACGAAGTGACGCTGGCGTCCGGGCAAGGCGCCATCGCGTTCGGTCCGGCCGCGCAGGCCACCGACACCGGCACCGTTTCCATCGGCTCCGACAGCACCGCCACCGCGCAGGCGAGCACGGCGGTCGGCACGATCTCGCACGCGACCGCGCTGGGCAGCGCGGCGTTCGGCTTCGATGCCAGCGCCACGCAGCAGGCGGCGCTGGCGCTGGGCGGCGGCTCGCGCGCGACGGCGACCAACAGCACCGCCGTGGGCACGCTCGCGCAGGCGCAGGCGGGCAACACCATCGCCATCGGTTTCCGTTCCAGCGCCGCAGCCACCGACAGCGTGGTGATGGGCACCAACGCGCAGATCGCCGCCGTGGCTGCCAACGGCATTTCCATCGGCAACAACAGCCAGGTGAACTCGCTCAACGGCCTGGCCGTGGGCACCGGCGCGATAGTGGCGGCGCTCGATCCCAGCGGCACGGCGATCGACAACGGCATCGCCATCGGCAACAACAGCCGTTCCAACAACAAGGACGCCACCGCGGTCGGCGCGAACGCCGTCGCCAACGGCCAGAACAGCGTCGCCTTCGGCACCGCCGCGCTCGCGCAGGGGCCGCAGGCCAGCGCCATCGGCCAGAACGCGCGCGCGACCGGCAGCAACTCGGTCGCGCTGGGTACCTCGGCGCTGGCGCAGGGCAACGTGAGCACGGCGCTGGGGCAGAACTCCACCGCGACCGGCTCGCTCAGCGTCGCGCTCGGCCAGTCCGCCGATGCCACCGCGAGCGAAGCGCTGGCGGTGGGCAACAACGCGCAGGCGACGGCGGCCAATGCGACTTCGCTCGGCCGCTCCGCCAATGCATCGCAGACCGGTGCGTTGGCGCTGGGCGCGGACTCGGTCGCCTCGCAGGTGGATGCCTTCGCCGCCGGACGCGGCAGTGCGGCGGCGGGCGCGGGCAGCGTCGCGCTGGGCGCGGCGAGTTTCGCCGCCGGCCCGGGCGACACCGCCATCGGCCGCAACGCGCGCGTCAACGCCGACCAGAGCACGGCCGTCGGCGAGAACGCGACGATCGCCGTGGGCGCATTGCAGGCGTCGGCGTTCGGCGCCAACACCAGCGTGACCGCGTCGCAGGGCACGGCGCTGGGCTTCGGCAGCAGCGTCTCGGCGGTGAACGCCGTCGCGTTAGGCGCGGGCAGCGTCGCCAATCTGGCCAACACGGTGTCCTTCGGCACCGTCGGTGCGGAACGCCGGCTGGTGAACGTGGCGCCCGGCGTGGCGCCGACCGATGGCGTGAACGTCAGCCAGCTCGGCATCGTCGTCGGCGCGAGCACGCGCTACTTCAAGGCGGACGGATTGAACGACGGCAGCGACGACGCGGTCGCCAGCGGACTGACCTCCGTCGCCGCAGGCGCGGGCGCGCAGGCCCTGGGCGCGAACAGCGTCGCGGTCGGTGCCGCCAGCCGCGCCGCCGGGCCGTCCGATACGGCGGTCGGCCGCAACGCACAGGTGCTCGCCGACCAGAGCACGGCGGTGGGCGCCGACAGCGTCATCGCCGTCGGTGCGTTGCAGTCATCGGCTTTCGGCGCGAACACGAACGTCGGCGCGACGCAGGGCACGGCGCTCGGCTTCGGCGCGAGCACGACCGTGGACGGTGGCGTGGCGCTGGGCGCGGGCTCCGTGTCCGGCCGCGCCATCGCGCCGGCCGTCGGGGTGATCCCGGCGGGCATCCACGTCATTCCGTTCAACACGACGGACCGCACGTTGCTGGGTGCCATCTCGGTCGGCACCGATACCGCCTACCGGCAGATCATCAACGTCGCCGACGGCACGGAAGGCAGCGATGCCGTGACCGTGCGGCAGTTGCAGAGCGCGATCGGCGGTGTGTCGAGTGCGGGTTCGATGTACTTCCACGCCAATTCGACGCAGGCCGACTCGCTGGCGGTCGGCGCCGAGTCCATCGCGGTCGGTCCGTTGGCGGTGGTGAATGCCGACAGCGGCATCGGCATCGGCAACGGAGCGACGATCGAAACGGCCGCGAGCGACGGCATCGCCATCGGTCGCAACACGCTCGTCGGAGGCACGTCCGGCGTGGCCGTGGGCGTGCAGGCGGAATCCTTCGGTGCGGGCAGCGTTGCGCTCGGCGGCAGTGCGCTCGCATTGCAGCCGCTGTCGGTCGCACTGGGCACCGGCGCGGTCAGTTCGCATCTGCTGTCGGTCGCCATCGGCGCCGAATCGGTCACCACGGTCGGCCCGCAGACGGGCTACACGGCCTTCGGACTGGCGGCACCGCAGAACTCCATCGGCGAGGTGTCCTTCGGCAGGGCATCGGCGGCACGCAAGTTGACGCACGTCGCGGCGGGCAGCGACGACACCGACGCGGTCAACGTCGCGCAGCTGCGCGCGGTGCAGGTGGCGGCGGGTGACGCGTTGCTGTGGGACGCGGGCGCCAATGCCTTCAGTGCGAACCATCTGGGCGCCGGGCCCAACAAGATCGTGAACCTCGGCGACGGTGCGGTTGGCGCGGGCAGCACCGAGGCCATCAACGGCGGCCAGTTGTACGGCAGCTTGCAGAGCATGAGCAACGCGCTGACGGGCAGCGGCGCGCTGGTCAACGGCAACGTGTTGCAGGCGCCGCAGTTCGTGCTCGGCGGCAACGTCTTCAACGACGTGGCTTCGGCGCTGCAGTTCCTCCAGTCGCAGGGCGGTGGAGGCGGCGGCAGCGATGCACGCTTCACCGCGCAGGACGCGGGGCCGGCGACCGCGACCGGCACCAATGCGGTCGCCGCCGGCAGCAACGCGCAGGCCAGCGCGGACAACAGCGTCGCGCTCGGTGCCAACTCGGTGGCCGATCGTGCCAATACGGTGTCGGTCGGTTCGGCCGGCGCGGAACGCCAGGTCGCCAACGTCGCCGCCGGCAGCGCGCCGACGGACGCGGTGAACGTGCAGCAGATGCAGGCGCAATCGGTGACCACGCTGACGCAGGCGAACGCGTACACGGACGCGCGCGTGCAGGAGATCGTCGCCGTGCCGATGCAGGCCATCGAAGACCTGCGCGGCGAGGTGGAGGACGAGTTCCGCCACACCGATCGCCGCATCAACCGCCAGGGCGCGATGAACGCCGCGATGATCCACATGGCCTCCAGCGCGGCGAACATCCAGACAGACAACCGCGTGTCCGTCGGCGCGGGCTATGCCGAAGGCGAGGAAGCGGTGTCGATCGGCTACCAGCGCCGGCTGAAGCCGAACGTGTCGTTCTCCATGGGCGCGGCCTTCAGCGGCAGCGAGCAGAGCGCGGGTGCGGGTATTGGCATCGGGTGGTGATGATGGGAGGCGCGCCGACGCCCATGGATGGGCGCGCAGCCATCGGGCGCAGCCCGATGGCGTTCGTCGGGAAGCGCGCCTGTGGCGCGCAAGCATCCCTCCTCACCCCCTGCAAGCAGGGGGAGGGGCAGAAGAAGGAGCCGTCACGGGAGCCCGGAACATGGACCGTTCCACCCACGGCACTGGCCGGGCGGCGCGGTCGGCCCGACATTGACGGGCAGGCAACAGGAGACTCCCATGAGCAACGCCCACGACTTCGCCCGCATCGGCCGCACCCTGCGCGGCATGCCCGCTTCCGACGGCGCCGGCGTGCGCCTGACGCGCGTGATCGGCACGCCGCAGCTGGAAATGCTCGACCCGTTCCTGATGCTGGACGAGTTCGGCACCGACAAGCCCGAGGATTACCTCGCCGGCTTCCCCGAGCATCCGCACCGTGGCTTCGAGACCGTCACCTACATGCTCGACGGCCGCATGCGCCACAAGGACAACCACGGCAACGAAGGCGTGCTCGTGCCCGGCAGCGTGCAGTGGATGACCGCCGGCCGCGGCCTGGTGCATTCGGAAATGCCCGAGCAGCAGGAAGGCCGCATGCGCGGCTTCCAGCTGTGGGTGAACCTGCCGGCCGCGGAGAAGATGACGCAGCCGCAGTACCAGGAGTTCGCGCCCGACCGCATTCCGCTGCTGCAACCGGCGCAAGGCGTGCGCGTGAAGGTCATCGCGGGGCGCGTCGGCGATGTCGCCGGTCCCATTCGCCAGCCGGCGACCGATCCGGTCTACCTGGACATCGAACTCGCCCCCGGCGCGCGCTGGGAATATGACTTGCCCGAAGGCCACAACGCGTTCGCCTATGCATTCGAAGGCGCCGGTTCCCTCGGTGAGGGACGCGATGCGCGGCCGCTGTCGACGCAGGAAATCGCCGTGCTCATCGGCGGTCGTACCGTGCGCCTGGAAGCCGGCGACGGCGGCCTGCGCGCGATCCTCGTCGCCGGCCGTCCGCTGCGCGAGCCGGTCGCGCGCTACGGCCCGTTCGTGATGAACACCAAGGAGCAGATCATGCAGGCGTTCGTCGATTACCAGGAAGGGCGTTTTTAACCCGTTGTAGCCCGGGTAAGCGCAGCGCACCCGGGGAGGGGTGTCCGGCGCCGGGCCCGGGTGCGGCCTTCGGCCTTGCCCGGGCTACAGAAGCAATGCCGTTTCGGCGGGTCATCAAAAAAAGGCCACGCTCGCGCGTGGCCTTTCTTCATTGCATCGAAGACGCAGCGATCAGCGACGCGTGCCCGCGACCTCCGGACCGTACTGACCGAGCCAGCGATAGACCACGCCGCCGAGCAGGCCGCCGGCGATCGGCGCGACCCAGAACAGCCACAGCTGCGACATCGCCACCGGGCCGCCGAACACCGCCACGGCGGTGGAACGCGCCGGGTTCACCGACGTATTGGTGACCGGGATGGAGATCAGGTGGATCAGCGTCAGCGCAAGACCGATCGCGATGGGCGCGAAGCCCGCCGGCGCGCGCGTGTGCGTGGCGCCGAGGATCACGATCAGGAACATCGCCGTCATCACCAGCTCGCACAGGAACGCCGCACCGATGCCGTACCCGCCGGGCGAGTGCGAGCCGAAGCCGTTGGTGGCGAACGTGCCGGCGGCATTGGGATCGATGGTGAAGCCCGGCGCCCCACCGGCGATATGCAACAGGACGAACGCGGCGAGGATGCCGCCCAGCACCTGGGCGAAGATGTAAGGCACCAGTTCGCCGGTCGGGAAACGGCCGCCGGCCCACAGGCCGAAACTCACGGCAGGATTGAAATGGCCGCCCGAGATATGACCCAGCGCGTACGCGCCGGTGAGGACCGTGAGGCCGAAGGCGAGCGAGACGCCGACCAGGCCGATGCCGATCTCGACACCGCCCGAATTGAACTTCGCCGCGAGCACTGCACTTCCGCAACCGCCAAGCACCAACCAGAACGTGCCGATGAACTCGGCCGCAAGCTTCCTGATCATGTTGTTTCTCCTGCCCATGGAACCGATGGAATCGAACCGATACGCGCCGGGATGTGTTCCGCGCGCGAAAGCGGCCGATCTTAGGAGCGGCGAGGAGGACGGTAACTGCGAAAGAAGCTGATTGCACGCCCGGGCCGATTGACGGCTTTCCGCCCGCGGCTGGCGGGCGGAAGGGCCGTCACGGCAAGGCTCAGTTGCTGCTCAGACGCGTGGCCGGGAAACGCAGCGACTGCGCCTGGCTGATCGCCGGTGCCAGTTGCGGTTGCTCGGCCTGCAGCCAGATGTGCGCGACGCGGCCGTCGGGCAATTCGACCAGCGTTTCGCGGACTTCCACGTTCGGACGCGTCGCCACTTCGCCGCGATACCAGTGGATGCTCTGGCCGTCGATCACGCCCGGCTCGGCGCGATTGCCGCGCTTGGGCTCGAAGTTCGCCTTGCGCGAAATGTAGAGACCGAACGCTTCGGAGCCATCGGCGCGCAGTGCACGACAGAAGTCGGCGCCGCCCGTGGCCTTGTATTCCCAGACCAGACCCGCCTCGGCGGGCAGCTGGGGACAGTTACCTTCCTGCGTGCTCTGCGCGTGCGCACTCGCCATGCCCACACCGGCGAGCACGAGCAGGGCCGACATACGCCATGCCGTCGTCTTCACGACAAACCCCCTGTAGTCGTTACAACCCCTTGCAACGAAACAGCCCATGAGGCGGGCTGCGCTGACCGGCGAACCGTGACCGCTTCGGCCGATCTGGGTCGAACATAGTCCAGAAAACGGCACTTGACAAATAACCAGACTTAATAGGCAAACAGCCAGGCTTATGAGTCGGGGCCGATCATCCGCAAAGCCAATGGGTCGGGCCGGTCAGCGCTCGGGCAGGGGGATGAACTCGTCGTCGCCGGGCACCTTGCCGAAGCGTCCCTCCAGCCAGTCCTGCTTGGCCTGCTCGATCCGCTCCTTCGAGCTGGACACGAAGTTCCACCACAGGTGGCGCGGGCCGTCGAGCGGCTCGCCGCCCAGCAGCATCGCCTTCACGGGCGTGCGGGCGCGCAGTGTCGGCCGGGTGCCGGGGTCGAGCACGATCAGGTGCATGGCCGGGATGTCGGCGCCGTCGAGCTGGGCGTCGCCTTCCAGCACGTAGAGGGCGCGCTCGGGGTGGCTGTCGTCCAGGGCGAGTTCGGCGTCGGCGTCCAGGTCGATGGCGACATAGAGCGTGTCGGCGTACACGCGCACGGGCGATTCCTCGCCGTAGCCGCGCCCGGCCACCACGCGCAGCCAGCTGCCGTCGCGGCGTTGCTGCGGCAGGGTCGCGGCGGGGTGGTGGAAGAAGCCCGGGTCGGCTTCTTCGCTGCCGCGCGGCAGCGCGACCCAGGTCTGCATGCCGTGCAGCGGATGCTGGTGCTCGCGCAGCGTGCCCGGCGTGCGTTCGGAATGGGCGATGCCGCGGCCGGCGGTCATCCAGTTCACGTCGCCCGGGTTGATGTCCTGCAGGCTGCCGAGCGTGTCGCGGTGGGTGATCGTGCCCGACCACAGGAAGGTCACCGTCGCCAGCCCGATGTGCGGGTGCGGACGCACGTCGATGCCGCGCCCGACTTCGAACACCGCCGGCCCCATGTGATCGACGAACACGAACGGCCCGACCGATCGCGCCTGGATGCTCGGCACGGCGCGACGCACCTGGAACCCGCCGAGGTCGTGCACACGGGGGGAAACGATGAGGGTCATGGCGGGATCTCCGGAAGCGAGCGTGCGGTGAGGGTGTCACATCCCCGCGCGTCGTCGCATGTACCGCCGTGCGTCGCGCTCAGCGGGCGGCGTCGTTCACGCGCAGCGTCGCGGCCGGACGCGGACCCGGCGACAGCGCGAGCAGGGTCACGCGCCAGGCGCCGATGGCGCGCGGCTGTCCCAGTTCGGAGGCCTTGAGCACCACGTCGAGCACGGTGTCGGGCTTCTGGAAGCGCAGGCGCACGTCGGCGTCGCCGGCGTGCACGCACGTCACGTCCGGCGGGCAGCGCGAGTCGTTGACGGTGCCGATGTAGGTGATGCGTGCGTTCTCCGGAAGCGCCATGCGCTGGCCGGGGTGCAGGCGCGCCTCCACCGGAAGCGCGACCTTCGGAGCGCTGGCGCAGGCAGAGACGAGCAGGGCAATCAGGACGGGCGCGATGCGACGGGTCATCTGGAACGGGCAGGCAGGGAAGCTCGCGGGAGTCTAGCGGGTGCCCCGCATGGCGTCGTGATGCCATCGCGTGAAAACTTCGTTGCAGGTGCGTGGCTAGAATCGGACGCCATGGCCCATGCGGGATGCACATGACCCGGAAGCTGCGGTGGATCGGCATCGTCGTGCTGGTGCTGGTGGCGGCTTCGCTGCTGTCGGTCTACAGCTACGGACGCTTCGCGCAACGCGCACGCGGCGCGCCCGTGCAGTCGATTCCCGCCGACCGCGTGGAGACCGCGCTGGATCGCGCCATCGCGCCGCTGGAGCAGGCGCATCCCGGGCAGGCCGGGCTGTCACTGATCGCCGACAACCTGGACGCCTTCACCGTCCGCGCGGTCACTGCGCGCACCGCCGGGCGCAGCCTGGATCTGCAGTACTACATCTGGAAGCCGGACCTGACCGGCAATCTGATCGTGCACGAGGTCCTTGCCGCTGCCGACCGCGGCGTGCGCGTGCGGCTGCTGCTGGACGACCTGAATTCGCACGCGAAGGATTCCGTGCTGGCCGCGCTGGACCGCCACCCGAACATCGAGGTGCGCATGTTCAATCCATCGCGCGCCCGGCAGTCGTACTTCCTGCGCGGCGTGGAGATGCTGCTGCGGGTCTTCAGCCTCAACCGGCGCATGCACAACAAGGCATGGATCGCCGACGGCCGCGTCGCCGTGGTCGGCGGGCGCAACATCGGCGACGAGTATTTCGGCGCGGCCGAGGAATCCAACTTCCTTGATGCGGACCTTGCGGTGGTCGGTGAGCCCGTGCGCGAAACCGCGCGCATCTTCGACGCCTACTGGAACAGTGGGGCGGCGATTCCGCTGGCGCAGCTGGTGGATGCGGACGAGCTTTCGCTGCAGCGGCTGCGTCGCGTGGGAGCGCTGGAGTACCGCAACAAGGACGCCGAGCCCTACCTGGAGCAACTGGCGCGTTCGCCAAGCGTGCAGGCGTTGCTGCGCGGCAGTCGCGCGCCGCGCTGGACGCGCGAGGCGCACGTGGTGTCGGACCCTCCGGAAAAAGCCGAAGGCGCGCCGCGCAAGGGCGACTGGCTGATCGACGCGATCACCCCGACCGTGGCCGGGGCGAAGCGCGAGCTGTTCATCAGCTCGCCGTACTTCGTGCCCGGCGACGAAGGCGTGGCGTGGATGCTGCGCATGCGCGATCGCGGCGTGCGCGTGAGCGTGCTGACCAACTCGCTCGCGGCGACGGACGTCGCGGCGGTGCACGGCGGCTACGCGCCGTACCGCGCGCCGCTGCTGCGCGGCGGCGTCGAGCTGTACGAGCTGATGGCGCGCGGCCCCGGCGGCGGCGGGGGCAGCGGCCTGCTGGGCTCCTCGTCGAGCGAGGCCAGCCTGCATACCAAAGCTTTCATGGTGGACGGCGACGTGGGCTTCGTCGGCTCGGTGAATTTCGATCCGCGTTCGATCAACCTCAATACCGAGATGGGCATCGCGTTCACCGATCGCGAACTCACGCGCGAACTGCTGCGCATCTATGAGTGGAAGGTGAGCGCGAAGAACAGCTACCGCGTGTATCTGGAAAACGACGCGCTGCGCTGGGAGGACGGTTCGAAAGAGCCCCCGCGCGTGTGGACGCAGGAACCGGAGGCGGACTGGAAGCGGCGCACGATGGCCGCGGTGGTGCGGTGGTTGCCGGTGGAGTCGCAGTTGTAAGTGAGGTCACCGGACCAAGCGCAGCACCCATGCCCCTCTCCCCTCGGGAGAGGGGTTGGGGTGAGGGGTAACGGAGCATCAACGTGCGGAGCGCCGGTGCATCACCGCGCCGCGGGTTGTGCCTTGATGCTCCGTTACCCCTCATCCGCCCTCCGGGCACCTTCTCCCGAGGGGAGAAGGGAAACGCCGCGCTACTGGCGCCCGACTTCCAACACCGCGCGTCCCGACGCATCCACCCGCACCGTCGTCAGCCGGTCGTACTCCGCCTCGCTCATCGGCGCGACCTGGCAGGCGCACAGCGCGGCGGCGATGTCCGGCACCGTGTTGCTGTGGCCGACGACCAGCACCGTCTGCCCCGCATGACGCTCGCGCAGCAGCGCGGCGAATTCGGTGGCCGGCTGCTTCGCGTCGTAGGTGATCAGCGGCAAGCCGTGCTCCTGCGCGGTCGGCGTCGCGGTCTGGCGCGTGCGCTGGAACGCGGTGGTGTACACCGCGATCACCGGCACCGGCGACAACCGCTGCGCGAGCGCCTGCGCGCGGGCGCGGCCGGCGTCGGTGAGCGGCGGGTCGTTGCTGCCGTCGGCCGCCTTCTCCGCATGGCGCACGAGGATGAAGGTCATCGCGGCGCCGGTTTCGACACGGGCAACGGAATCGGCGACGCGCGGCGAAGAAGCGCAGGCCGAAAGGAACAGCAGGCAGGAAAGGGCGGTGAGCGGCAGTTTCATGCCGCCCACCTTAGCCGACCTCACGCGGCCGGCTGAAGTGCCGTGAGGATGCCGCGCGCGGCCAGCACGCGCGACTGCGCATCGGGCAGTTCCAGCGCCATGCGCAACTTGTCCGGGCCTTCCATCCGGTAGAGCTTGGGCTGGCCCTGGATCAGCTTGATGATCGCCATCGGGTCGACGTTGGGTTTCTCGACGAAGTGCACGCGTCCACCCTTGTCGCCCAGGTCGAGTTTGCGGATGCCCAGCTGCGTCGCGCGAAGTTTCAGTTCGGCGATGGCGAACAGGTGCTTGGCGGCGTCGGGCAGAAGGCCGAAGCGGTCGATCATCTCCACCTGCAACTCGCGCAGTTCCTCCGTGTCGCGTGCGCCGCTGATGCGCTTGTACAGCGTCAGGCGCGTGTGCACGTCGGGCAGGTAGTCGTCGGGGATCAGCGAGGGCACGCGCAGTTCGACTTCGGCGCCGCGAACCTCGTGGCCGTCCACGTCGGGCAGCTTGCCCTGGCGGATCGAACGCACCGCGCGCTCCAGCAGTTCGGTGTAGAGGCTGAAGCCGACCTCGGCCATCTGTCCGCTTTGTTCCTCGCCGAGCAGTTCGCCGGCGCCGCGGATTTCCAGGTCGTGCGTGGCGAGCGTGAAGCCGGCGCCGAGTTCGTCCATCGCCGCGATCGCGTCCAACCGCTTGCGTGCGTCCTCGGTGATCGCCTTGCGATCGGGCACGACGAGGTAGGCGTAGGCACGGTGGTGCGAACGGCCGACGCGCCCGCGCAGCTGGTGCAGCTGCGCCAGGCCGAACTTGTCGGCACGGTTCATGATGATGGTGTTGGCGTTGGGGATGTCGATGCCCGACTCGATGATCGTCGTCGACAGCAGCACGTTGAAGCGCTGCTTGTGGAAGTCGAGCATCACCCGTTCCAGCTCGCGCTCGGGCATCTGGCCGTGGGCGATGCCGATGCGCGCCTCCGGCACCAGCTCCTGAAGCTGGCGCTGCATGCGCCCGATGCTTTCCACGTCGTTGTGCAGGAAGTACACCTGGCCGCCGCGCGAAAGCTCGCGCTGGAACGCCTCGCGCAGCTGCATGTCGTCCCACGGCACGACGAAGGTCTGCACCGCCAGGCGGTGCGCGGGCGGCGTGGCGATGATCGACAGGTCGCGCAGTCCGGCCATCGCCATGTTGAGCGTGCGCGGGATCGGCGTGGCGGTGAGCGTGAGCAGGTGGACGTTCGCGCGCAACGCCTTCAGTGCTTCCTTCTGGCGCACGCCGAAACGCTGTTCTTCGTCGACGATCACCGCGCCCAGGTCCTTGAAGCGCACGTCCGGCTGCAACAGGCGGTGCGTGCCGACGATCACGTCGATGCTGCCGTCGGCGACCTTGGTCAGTTCGGTCTCGATTTCCTTCTTGGTCTTGAAGCGCGAGAGCACTTCCACGCGGATCGGCCAGTCGGCGAAGCGGTCGCGGAAGTTGCGGTAATGCTGTTCGGCCAGCAGCGTGGTCGGCACCAGTACGGCAACCTGCTTGCCGCTCATCGCGCTGACGAAGGCCGCGCGTACCGCGACCTCGGTCTTGCCGAAGCCAACGTCGCCGCAGACCACGCGGTCCATCGGCTGGCTCGAGGCGAGGTCGCGGATCACCGCTTCGATCGCCGAGTGCTGGTCCGGCGTCTCCTCGAACGGGAACGCCGCCGCGAACGGCTCGTACGCCGCGCGGTCCACGTCGATCGCCAGTCCCGCACGCGCCTGCCGCTTGGCCTGGATTTCCAGCAGTTCGGCGGCGACGTCGCGGACTTTCTCGGCGGCCTTGCGCTTGGCCTTCGCCCACTGCTCGCCGCCGAGCGAATGCAGCGGCGCGGTTTCCTCCGATGCACCGGAATAGCGGTTGATCAGGTGCAGCTGCGCGACCGGCACGTACAGGCGGTCGCCCTTGGCGTACTCGATCTCCAGGTATTCGGCGGGCATGCCGCCGGCGTCGAGCGTGACCAGTCCGCGATAGCGGCCGACACCGTGGTCCTCGTGGACGATCGGTGCGCCTTCGGTGAGCTCACCCAGGTCCTTGATGATCGCTTCCGGCTCGCGGCCGACACGGCGGCGACGGCGCGGCTGGCTGGCGCGCTCGGGGAAGAGCTGGCGTTCGGTGAGGACGGCCAGCGCGGGTTCGGTGATGGCGAAACCGTCTTCGAACGGCGCGACCGCGATCGCGAACCTGGGAAGCGCCTGCGCGGCCTGCGAGGGAAGAAAAGCATTCCAGTCGGCCAGTACATCGGGCTTCAGCGCCGCCGCCTGCAACAACTCCAGCAACGCCTCGCGACGCCCCGGCGAATCCGCCGCGATCAGCACGCGGCCCGGATAGCTCGACAGGAACGACTTCAAGGCATCGGCCGGCGCGTGGTCGCGCGCGGCGATCGGCAAGGCCGGCGCGGGTTGGTCGCCCAGTGCGCTCGCGCGTTCGCGCTGCGCATGGCCTTCGCCGCAGATCTCCACGCGCGTGGTCTCGTTGAGGCGCGCGCGCAGCGCATCGGGCGACAGGTACAGCGCGTCGGGCGGCAGCAGCGGGCGTTCGAGATCGTGGCGGCGTTGTTCGTAGCGCTCGCCGGTGTGGCTCCAGAATTGTTCGGCGGCCTCCATCGCGCCATCGGCGATGACGGGGAGCGTGTCCTTGGCGAGGTAGTCGAACAGCGTGGAGGTCGTGTCGAAGAACAGCGGCAGGTAGTACTCGATGCCGGGCGGCGCCAACCCCGCCTTGAGGTCCTGGTAGAGCGCGCTGCGGCGCGTGTCCAGATCGAAGCGGTCGCGCAGGGCATCGAGCGCGCGCTTGAGCGCGGCATCGTCCAGCGGCACTTCGCGGCCGGGCAACAGGTGGACGGCGTCGATCTTCTCCAGCGAACGCTGCGACTCGGGTTCGAACGCGCGGATCGTCTCGATCTCGTCGTCGAGCAGTTCGACGCGGAACGGCTGGTCGGCGCCCATCGGGTAGACATCCAACAGCCCGCCGCGCACCGCGAAGTCGCCCGGATCGAGCACCTGCGGCACGTGGCGATAACCGGCCGATTCCAGGCGCCGCTTTTCCGCATCCAGGTCCAGGCGCTGGCCGGTCTTCACATCGAAGCTGCCGCCGACCACGTGCTTGAGCGGCGCCAGCCGCTGCAGCAGCGTCTGCACCGGAACGATCACGATGCCGCGCTTGAGCGTGGGCAGGCGGTGCAGCGCGGCCAGGCGCTGGCTGACGATGTCCGGGTGCGGGCTGAAGAGGTCGTAGGGCAGCGTTTCCCAGTCGGGGAAGGTGACCACGGGCAGATCAGCCTGCGCACCGAGCAGGGTGTGCAGGTCCGATTCGAGCTGGTGCGCGCCGTGGTTGTCGCGCGCGACCACCAGCAGCGGCGCGTCGTGCGCGGCCGCGGCCGTGGCGATGTGGAACGCCAGCGCGGAGGGCGAGGCCGGAGCGCGCCACCAGGCGCGCTGGTGTCCGGACCGGGGCAGGGGAGGCGTCGGAATTGCGGACTTCGGCATCGGATCGGGATGGGGGCGGGGACGTGAAAAACGAGGGCAGCGCCGGAGGGCCGTGACCCCCCAGCGCAAAGAGGCCCGCATTTTACGGGACCGGCGGATGAAGACCCGGTTCCTGCATGACCTGCCTGAATCGGCGCGGCCGGATCGCATCGTTCCAGTGGCCGCGCTATTGATCGCTTGCAATTGAATAGCGCGCTATGTAAATTTTCGACCCATGAAGACCGCGACCGCCAAGGCCCCCAAAGCGAAGAACCTGCTGCATCTGGACGAGCAGCTGTGCTTCGCGCTGTATTCCACCGGGCTGGCGCTCAACAAGGTCTATCGCAAGCTGCTCTCGCCGCTGGGCCTGACCTACCCGCAATACCTGGTGATGCTGGTGCTGTGGGAGCGCGACGGCCTGAGCGTGTCGGAGATCGGCGAGAAGCTGTTCCTCGACTCGGCGACGTTGACGCCGCTGCTCAAGCGCCTGGAGGCGTCGGGTCTGGTGACGCGCACGCGCGCCAGCCGTGACGAGCGGCAGGTGATCGTCGAACTGAGCGAGGAGGGCCGGGCGTTGAAGGCGAAAGCCCGCGCGGTTCCGTCGGAACTGCTGTGCGCCTCGGAATGCACGCAGGACGAGATCGTCGCGATGAAGCACCAGCTCGAATCGCTGCGCAAGGCGCTCGGCCGGAACGGCTGAGGCGGCGCGCGGCAAGGCAATCGCACCGTACAAGCGGCGCGCCGTTCGAGGTCGCGCCATGAGACCCGGCCGCAAGGCCACCCCGTCGTTGTCCCCCCAACCAGGAGTCTTCCCATGTCCCTCGATCAGGTCCTCTACACCGCCCACGCCACCTCCACCGGCGGCCGCGACGGACGTTCCGTCTCGTCCGACAACGCGCTCGACGTCAAGCTCACCACGCCGCGCGAACTCGGCGGCGCCGGCGGCGAAGGCACCAATCCGGAGCAACTGTTCGCGGCCGGCTACTCGGCCTGCTTCATCGGCGCGCTGAAGTTCGTCGCCGGCAAGGAGAAGATCGCGTTCCCGAACGACGCCAAGATCGACGCCGCCGTCGGCATCGGTCCGCTGCCGACCGGCTTCGGCATCCAGGCCGAGCTGAAGATCTCGCTGCCGGGCCTGCCGCGCGAGCAGGCCGAAGCGCTGGTGCAGAAGGCGCACCAGGTGTGCCCGTACTCCAACGCGACGCGCGGCAATATCGACGTCACCCTGACCGTCGTCTGATCGGTCGCGAGCGAAACGGCGAAGAAGCGCGGCGCGGGCGTCCTGCCCGCGCCACGCGTGCCCCCTCGCTACCCTGGGCGCGACATGCGTGCCCTTATTGCTGAGCGCGCGCCGTCAGGGCCGCGCTTCGAACACCAGATTGAACGGCGTCTGCGTCGCGCGGCGGAAACGCGTGAAGCCGGCGTCGGTCATCACCTGGCGCAGCCGCGCCTCGCCGGCCTGTGCGCCCAGTGCCGGCCCGTTGCGCGCCAGCGACACCGGCACGCAGATCTGCGACGACGCGCCGTAGTACACGCGTCCGACCGGATTGAGGTTCTCCGCCACGCTGTCGCCGGCGAACGGCTCCACCAGCATGCATGAGCCGTCGGACTTCAGCGCCTGCAGCGCATGGCGCGCGGCGCCGACCGGATCGCCCATGTCGTGCAGGCAATCGAAGAAGCAGATCAGGTCGAAGTCCTTGTCGGCGTAGCCCGTCGCGTCGGCGGTCTCGAACTTCGCGTTGCCCGCGCCGGCTTTGCGCGCACGTTCGCGCGCCACCTCGATCGACGGGGCGTGATAGTCGTAGCCGATGAAGGTCGATTCGGGGAACGCCTGCGCCATCAGCGTGGTGCTTGCGCCGTGTCCGCAGCCGACGTCGGCCGCCTTCGCCCCGGCACGCAGTTTGTCGACGACGCCGTCCAGCGCCGGTAACCATTCCATGATGAGGTGCGCGTTGTAGCCGGCGCGAAAGAAGCGCTCGGTGCCATGGAACAGGCAGGCGTGGTGCTCGCCCCATTCCATGCCCTTGCCGGTGCGGAAGTTTTCCTTCGTCCTCTCCAGCGCGTGGAACGTCGCTTCCACGATCGAATAGGCACCGGGCAGGTCGACCGGCCCGCCCGGGTCGGCCAGGCACAGCGCCTGCTCTGCGCTGAGCGAATAGGTGTCGCTGTCGCGGTCGTAGTCGACGTAGCCGCCCGCCGCCTGGTTGCCGAGCCACTCGCGGATGTAGCGTTCGTTCGTGCCGGTGCGTGTTGCCAGTTCGGCGGCGCTCATCGGCGAGGTGGCCAGCGCCCGATACAGGCCGAGCTGGTCGCCGACCAGCATGAGGGTCGCGCTGATCGCGGCGCCCAGGTCGCCTACCGCATGGCCCAGGAACTGATTCAGGCGCTCTTCGTTGATGCTCATGTGGAGCCCCCCGGCGGTGCTCGCCGTGGACGCGCGGTTCTGCCTGCCGCAAGGCCCCCCGGAGTCACCCCTTCGAACGGGCCGGCCCGTGCGCGCCGGCCAGGTTCAGGCCGCCTTGCTGCCCTTCAGGTCCAGGCGCACGCGGATGAGCCCGTTGGGCTCCTGCTGCACGCTGCGTTCGAAGCCCAGCGATTCGGCCAGCGAGAGCATGGCCTGGTTGTGTTCGAACACGTCGCCGTAGACGCAGTCCAGCTTCTTGCCGCGCGCCCATTTCACCAGCCGCGTCATCAGGTAGCGGCCCAGGCCCATGTTGGCGACGTAGTGGCTGACCAGGATGGCGAATTCCGCCTCCCGGCCGTTGTCGTCCACGGCAATGCGCGCCACCGCCCCGACCAGCGCCTCGCCCGGCGGCAGCGGCTCGGCCGCGACCAGGGCGAATTCGTTCTTCGGGTTGATGCGGGTCATTCGATCCGCCATTTCAGGCGACATCTCGTTCAGCGCGTACAGGAAGCGCTGGCGCACTTCCTCCGGCTGGAGCAGTGAGAAGCTGGCGCGAATCGGTTCTGCGTCTTCGGGGCGGATCGGACGTATCAGTACTTCGCGCCCGTTGGGAAGACGCATCCGTTCATGCCAGGGCGGGAGTCGTTCGCGCGCGGCCATGGATGGATATTGGCACACTTCCCGTATTCACATTCTTCACGGGGCGGGCGGGGCGATGGACGGAAGCAGACTGCAGGACTGGGTGGGGGGCTGGCCGGGGGTGGAGTCCTCGATCAAGTGGGAAAACGACCTGGTCTTCACCGTCGCGGGGAAGATGTTCTGCGTCGTCTGCGTGCAGGGAGAGGGCGTGGGCAGCCTGAGCTTCAAGGTCGAGGACGAGCGCTTTCTGGAGCTGACCGGCCGCCCCGGGTTCATCCCGGCGCCCTACCTGGCGCGGGCGCGCTGGGTCCAGATGCTCGATTCTTCGCGCGTCCCGGTGAAGGAATTGAAGGCCTTGCTGCGCCGCAGCTACGAGCTGGTCCGGGCGAAGCTGCCGAAGAAGACCCAGCGCGAGCTGGCCGACTGATCCTGTGCGCAGAGCCAGGCGCGTGCAGTCCCGGCGCGTCGCGCCCCGGTGCTAGACTCGCGCCGCCTTACGCACACTCATTCAACTCTTCAGGGAAAGACGGCATGGCCGGTGGTGGTGATTCGACCCGCGCGATCCTGTTCGCGCTCGGTGCCAACTTCGCGATCGCGGTCGCCAAGGGCGTGGCGGCGTTCTTCACCGGTTCCAGCGCGATGCTGGCCGAGACGGTCCACTCGCTGGCCGACTGCGGCAACCAGCTCCTGCTGCTGCTGGGCATGCGCCAGGCCAAGGCGCCGGCCTCGCCCGATTACCCGCTGGGTTACGGCAAGGCGATCTACTTCTGGTCGTTCCTGGTCGCGGTGATGCTGTTCACCGTCGGCGGCATGTTCTCGCTGTACGAAGGCATCCACAAACTCCAGCATCCCGAGCCGCTGAAGCAGTGGTGGTGGGCCGCCGGCGTGCTGGTGTTCGCCATCCTCGCCGAGAGCGTTTCGATGCGCGCCTGCCTGCAGGAAGTGAACAAGGCGCGCGGCGAGCGCGGCCTGTGGCGCTGGTTCCGCGAAAGCCGCCAGGCCGAGCTGGTGGTGATCTTCGGGGAGGACCTGGCCGCGCTGCTGGGCCTGGTGTTCGCGCTGATCGCGGTGATGATGTCGGTGGTCACCGGCAATCCGCTGTGGGACGCGGTCGGCACCATCGCCATCGGCGCGCTGCTGATCGTGGTCGCGGTGTTCGTCGCCATCGAGGTGAAGGCGATGCTGATCGGCCAGAGCGTCGATCCGGCGCGCCAGCAGCAGATGCGCGAGTTCCTGCAGACGCGTCCGGAGATCGAGCGCATCATCAGTCTGATCACGCTGCAGTTGGGCAACGAGGTGCTGGTGTCGGTGCAGGCGCAGATGCGCGAGGAGCACGGGGTCAGCGGGCTGATCGACCAGATCAATTCGGTCGAGCGGGCGCTGAAGCAGTCGTTCCCGGAAGTGCGCTGGAGCTTCTTCGAGCCGGATCGGAAGTTGCAGGCGTAGTCACCTTCATCCCGGCGAAGGCCGGGATCCAGGTCCCTGGCGTGTGGGCACTCCCTGTGCGGTGAACCTCCTCACCGTCATTCCCGCGAAGGCGGGGGCTTCTGGGCCGCCGCACGGCGGCTCTCTCCAGGGACTTTCCACGCTTTCCCTGCGCACTCGAACAGCAACAACAAAGCTTCCGATCGGCTACGCCGCTCGGGTCACTTTTCTTTGCTTGCCCAAAGAAAAGTAACCAAAAGAAAGGGCAGTGGGCCCAGATCAATCCCACGACCGGACAGCGAGTAGGCGCGTTCGCGATTCGCCATCCCTGGCTCAGCGCTCACCGCCGCACATCCATGTGCGGCGCCCTTCGGGGCTAGTAACCTGAAAGGCTGTTCGACAGCAACAGCAACAGCAACAGCAACAAAGACAAGGAACAACAGCCAGCAAGCAACCGCCGTGCGCGACTACGCCCCCCGCACCAGCCACTCCAGCCTCCCCGCCGCGTCCGCGCTTTCACCCAGCACTTTCGCCAGCAGGGGCAGTACGCCGGCCAGGGTCTGGTCCAGTTGCCACGGCGGGTTGAGGATCAGCAAGCCGCTGCCGTTCATGCGCAGCGGGGAATCGTCGGCGCGCACCAGCAGTTCGGCGACGAACGAGGACTTCGCCGGCAATGTCGTCGCGCGACGGTAGAACGGTTGCAGCGAGCGGCGCAGCTTGATCGGGTACCACAGCACATACGTGCCCTGCGGCCAGCGGGCGAGGGCGTCGCGCAGTGCGCCCAGCGCGGTGTCGAACTCCTCCAGCTGCGCTTCGTAAGGCGGGTCGATCAGCACCAGCCCGCGGTTGTAGCGGGTCTCGCCGATGCGGGGCGGCAGCAGCGCCTTCATCGCGGCGTAGCCGTCGCGCTCGTGCACGGCCACGCGCGGATCGTGGGAGAACACCGAACGCAGCTGCCCGGCCTCTTCCGGCAGCAACTCGCACGCGGCGATGCGGTCCTGTTCGCGCAGCGCGTGGGCCAGCAGCCAGGGCGAGCCGGGATAGCTCGCCTGTCCGTGTTCGTGCCGACAGGCGCGCACGGCGGCCAGGTAACGGGTGATGGCCGGGTGCTTCGGCGCCTCCGCCAGCAAACGGCCGATGCCGCCTTCGGCCTCGCCCGTGCGTTGCGCCGAATTGCTGTCCAGCGCGTACAACCCGCGTCCGGCATGGGTGTCCAGCGCGAACGCCGCCGCCGGCTTCGCCGTCAGGGCATCGCACAGGGCGAGCACGGCGATGTGCTTGAGCACGTCGGCATGGTTGCCGGCGTGGAAGACGTGGCGGTAGTTCATGGGGCGTCCGGGATTCGGGATTCGGGATTGGGGATTCGATGGCTCGCGCAGCGCCCACCATCCAAGTTCGTTCGCGCAGAATAGTCCCCGCCGACCGTATCCCAAAGCACAAGCTCCCGAATCCCGAATCCCGAATCCCGAATCCCCAAGAATGCGCATCCTCCTCGTCGAAGACGAAGCCGCCATCGCCCAGATCGTGCTGCACGCGCTGCACGCGGAGGGGTTCGAGGCGATCCACTGCCTGACCGGCCGCGAGGCCCTGGCCGCGGCGCGTGCGCAGGACTTCGACCTGGCGGTGCTCGATGTCGGCCTGCCCGACATCGGCGGCTTCGCGTTGTGCCGTGAACTGCGCCGCGAGCGCGACCTGCCGGTGATCTTCCTCACCGCCCAGAATGCCGAAGCCGACCGCATCCTCGGCCTGGAGATCGGTGCCGACGACTACGTGACCAAGCCGTTCTCGCCGCGCGAGCTGGTCGCGCGCGTGCGCGTGGTGCTGCGCCGTCTCCAGCCGTCGCCGACCGCCGCGCCCGTCGACGCCGGATTCGTGCACGACGCCCAGGGGCACCGCATCCGTTACCGCGGCCGCGCGCTCGACCTCACGCGCTACGAATACGGCCTGCTCGCCGCGTTGCTGCAACGCCCGGGCGCGGTGCTCTCGCGCGCGCAACTGATGGACCGCGTGTGGGGCGATGCGCTGGAAAGCGGCGATCGCACCGTGGACACGCACATCAAGACGCTGCGCGCGAAGCTGCGCGATGTCGCGCCCGACGCCGATCCGATCCGCACGCACCGCGGACTGGGCTACTCGCTGGAGACCGCGGAATGAGGATCGCACTGCGGGTGTTCCTGGGCTACTTCGTCATCGTCGCGCTGGCCGGCTGGCTGCTGGCGCAGGTGTTCGTGGCCGAGGTGAAGCCGGGCGTGCGCCAGGCGATGGAAGACACGCTGGTCGACACGGCCAATGTCCTGGCCGAGCTGGCCACCGACGATTTCATCAAAGGCCGCATCGACGACGGCGACTTCGCCAAGCGCGTACGCGCGATGGCGCGGCGCGATTACGGCGCGCAGATATGGGGCTTCGGCAAGCGTTCCTCGCAGTACCGCATCTACGTCGCCGATGCGCGCGGCATCGTCGTGTTCGACAGCGACGGGCGCGATGTCGGCAAGGACTACTCGCGCTGGAACGATGTCTATCTCACGCTGCGCGGCCGCTACGGCGCGCGCTCCACGCGCAACGATTACGCCGATCCGAACTCCACCGTGATGCATGTCGCCGCGCCGATCCGCGACGTGGACGGGCGCATCGTCGGCGTGCTGACGGTCGCCAAGCCCAACCGCGCGATCGCGCCCTTCATCGAGCGCAGCCAGCGCGCCGTGTGGCGATGGGGCGCGGTGCTGCTGGGCGTGTCGCTGGTGATCGGACTGCTGGCGGCGTGGTGGCTGTCGAAGCAGTTGGGCGCATTGCGCCGCTACGCCAACGCCGTCACCGCCGGCGAGCGCGCCGCGCCGCCGCGCGCGGCGGGCGAGTTCGGCGAACTGGGCTCGGCGCTGGAAACCATGCGCGTGCGCCTGGAAGGCAAGCAGTACGTGGAGCAGTACGTGCACACGCTCACGCACGAGATGAAGAGCCCGCTGGCGGCGATCCGTGGCAGCGCGGAGCTGCTGGAGGGGCCGCTCGACGAACCCGACCGCGCGCGCTTCGTCGCCGCCATCCGCGCGCAGAGCGAGCGCCTGGCGCAGATGATCGACAAGATGCTGGCGCTGGCAGCGGTGGAGCATCGGCAACGGCTCGAACATCCCGAAGCGCTGTCGCTGTCGGGTGTCATCGCCGATGCCGCCGCGCAGTGCGACACGCGGCTGGCGCAGGCGGACCTCCGCCTCGATTTCGACCTGCCGGCCGGTCTGCCCGACGTGCGCGGTGATCGCTTCCTGCTGCGCCAGGCGGTGGTCAACCTGATCGAGAACGCCATCGACTTCGCACCGCGCGGCAGTGCGATCGAAGTGCAGCTGCGTGCTGATGGTGCGTCGCAATGTGTGGCGGTACGCGACCGCGGGCCGGGCATCCCCGATTACGCGGAAGGGCGGGTGTTCGAACGCTTCTATTCGCTGCCGCGCCCCGGCAACGGCAGTCGCAGCAGCGGGCTGGGCTTGCCGTTCGTGGCCGAGGTGGCCGCGTTGCATGGCGGCGAGGCGGTGCTGCACAACCGTGAGGGCGGCGGGGCGGTGGCGGAAATCAGGCTGCCGCCGGGCGAGTGATCTGACGAGGTCCGTCGAATTCACCGTCATCCCGGCGAAGGCCGCGGTGAGTCACCTCACCGTCATTCCGGCGAAAGCGGGGCTTTCGCGGGAATGACGTGAAGTTTCGGACGACGTGATGTCCCGGAGGGCGTGACAGCCTGGATCCCGGCCTTAGCCGGGATGACGGCTCCGGGCGGGTCTCTATCGGCCGACGCTTCCGCACGCCTGTGCGACTTCACCGTCGCCTCACACAAGCCCCATCGTCCCCACGCAACACGCGCGCAGCCTGTCGCCATTCCACGACAGGAGTTCACCATGCGCCTTGCCTTCAAGGTCGCCATCGTCGCGTTCATGACGATCGCGATCCTCATCCCGCTGAGCATGATCCGCGGCGTCATCCACGAGCGCGAGGAGTACCGCGCCGGCGCGGTCGCCGACATCGCCCGCAGCTATGGCGGTGCGCAGGCCTTTGCCGGGCCGGTGCTGGTGGTGCCCTACACCGAGACCGTCGAGGTCGAGGAAACCGACGCCAACAACGTCGTGCGCAAGGTCCGCCGCGCGAAGACGCGGCAATGGACGTTCTTCCCCACGACGCTGGACGTGGGCGGCCCCATGGTTCCCGACACGCGCAAGCGCGGCCTGCACGAAGTGCGTGTGTACGAGTGGAAGGGGCATGCCACGGCGCGCTTCGACGCCGTCATTCCCAACGAAGGCAATCCCGCCGACCGGCAGATCGGCCGGCCCTGGCTGAGCTACGGCATCGCCGACGTGCGCGGCCTGCGTGCCGCGCCTGTGCTGCGCATCAATGGCCGCGACGTCGCCTTGCAGGAAGGCATGGGCAGCCGTGAGGCGCCGGGCTTGCACGTGCGGCTCGATGCGCCGGTGCCCGGCCAGACGATCGCGCTGGACACGCAGCTGGACATGCTGCTGGGCGGCACCGAATCCCTTGTGCTGGTGCCGCTGGGCAAGAACAACCGCTTCGAACTGGAGTCGACCTGGCGCCATCCCAGCTTCGCCGGCACGTCGCCGCGACACGACACCAGCGCGGACGGCTTCACCGCGAGCTGGGATATCGCGTCCGTCGCCAGCAACGCGCAGCGCAACTATGTCGAAGGCCTCGCGTCGCCGGAGATGGGCTTGGCGAACATGGACGCCGTCGGCGTGTCGCTGATCGATCCGGTGGACATCTACACGCAGGCCGATCGCGCGACCAAGTACGGCCTGCTGTTCGTGCTGCTCACCTTCGTCGGGTTCTTCTTCTTCGAGCTGATCAAGCAGTTGCCGATCCACCCGATCCAGTACGGCCTGGTCGGCCTGGCGCTGGCGATCTTCTTCCTGCTGCTGGTGAGCCTGAGCGAGCACGTGAAGTTCGTGTACGCCTACCTCGCCGCCAGCGTGGCGTGCATCGGGCTGCTGGGCTTCTACCTGAGCGCGGTGCTGCGCAGCCTGGCGCGCGGCCTGGGCTTCGCGGCGATGCTGACGACGCTGTACGCCGCGCTGTACGGATTGCTGGTCTCGGAGGACAACGCGCTGGTGTTGGGCGCGGGCCTGCTGTTCCTGGTGCTGGCCACGGTGATGGTGGTGACGCGCAGGATCGACTGGTACCAAGTGGCCGGTGCGCGCCCGGCGGTGCGTCAGGCATGAATGAACGCGGCCGTGGGCGAATCCAGCCCACGGCCGCTTCGTCATGCCCGCCGCCCATCCTCCGACCGGGGTCCCCTACCATGTACGTCATGGACGTCAAACCGCTCGACACCGCCCGCCCGCTCGACGTGCGCTGCTACAACGGCGCCGCGATCGAGCCCTGGCTCGGCCACCTGGCCGCGCTGCGCATCGCGGTGTTCCGCGACTGGCCGTACCTGTATGACGGCGACGAGGACTACGAGGCGCAGTACCTGAAGATCTACCTGCAATCGCCGCGCAGCGTGGCGGTGCTGGCCTTCGACGGCGATCTCGTCGTCGGCGCCTCCACCGGGTTGCCGCTGGCGGACGAATCGGAGGCGTTCACGCAATCCTTCGCGCAGACCTCGATCAATCCGGCCGAAGTGTTCTATTGCGGCGAATCCGTGCTGCTGCCGCAGTACCGCGGTCGCGGCATCGGCCATCGCTTCTTCGACGAACGCGAAGCCCACGCGCGCAGTTATGGCGACTACGCGTGGACGGCGTTCTGCGCGGTCGATCGCGAACCCACGCACCCGCGTCGGCCGGCCTTCCAGCGCGGCAACGACGCGTTCTGGAACAAGCGCGGCTACCGTGCGCGCCCGGAACTGCGCGCCCGCCTGCCGTGGCGCGAAGTCGGGCAGGCCGGCGAGGTCGACCACACCCTCACTTTCTGGCTGCGGCCCCTGGAGCGCACCCGATGACTTCAACGCAGGACCGCCCGGCCACCGCACTCAAGGTGGCCGTGGCCAAGTACACGATCGACGCGCCGGCGGATTTCGACGCCTTCGCGCACAAGCAGGCGCAGTGGCTGGACGAAGCGCAGGCGCTGGGCGCGCGCATCGCGGTATTGCCCGAATACCTGTCGCTGGAACTGGCCGCCACGTTCGACGCGGCCACGCGCGGTGACTTGCATGCCTCGCTGGCGGCGACGCAGCGCCATCACGCAGACTGGATCGCGTTGTTCTCGCGCCTGGCGCGCGAGCGCGACCTGCATGTGGTTGCGGGCACGTTCCTGCTCGACACCGGGCGCGGCCGTTATCGCAACCGCAGCTATGCCTTCGCACCCGACGGCGCGCATGTGTGGCAGGACAAGCTGCGTCTGACCGGTTTCGAGAAAGGCACGGGCGTGATCGAATCGGGCGATGAGCTCAAGGTGTTCGAAACCGACGGCGTGCGCAGCGCGATCGCGGTCTGCTACGACAGCGAGTTCCCGCTGCCGGTGCGTGCGCAATGCGAGGCCGGCGCGCGGTTGCTGATCGTGCCCAGTTGCACCGACACCGACGCCGGTGCGACGCGCGTGCGCGTGGGCTGCCTGGCGCGCGCGCTGGAGAACCGGTGTTTCGTCGCGCAGGCGGTCACGGCCGGCGAAGCGCCGTGGAGTCCGGCGCTGGACGTCAACACGGGAGAGGCGGCGTTGATCGCGCCGATGGACGTGGGCCTGCCGCACGACGGGATGGTGGTGCAGACGCGCGGCGAGCAGCGCTGGGCGGTGGCGACGCTGGACTTCGCGGCGCTGGAAGCCAGCCGCTCGCATGCGCAGGTGGCGAACGATCGCGATTGGGCGGCGCAGTATTTTCCGAGCGTGGCGCGGGCAAGGGTGGTGCGGGCGGCGTAGGGGGTGTCTGGTGTCTGGCCTCCGGCCTCTGACGTCGGCGCTTGGGCACGCCGGTGACGGCCCCTCATCACCGTCATTCCAGCGAAAGCTGGAATCCATTTTGATTTGGCTTTGGCAGGCTTCTCAAAGAAGGAAGCAACAACAAAGCTTCCGATCGGCTACGCCGCTCGGGTCACTTTTCTTTGCTTGCCCAAAGAAAAGTAACCAAAAGAAAGGGCAGTGGGCCCAGATCAATCCCACGACCGGACGGAGCAAGGGCGCGTTCGCGATTCGCCATCCATGGCTCAGCGCTCACCGCCGCACATCCATGTGCGGCGCCCTTCGGGGCTAGGGACCTGACAGGCTGTTCGACAGCAACAGCAACAGCAACAGCAACAGCAAATCCATCGTAGCCACAGCAAATCCACCGTCATCCCGGCGAAGGCCGGGACCCAGGCCCGTAAAGCACGGGCACTCCCTTTGCGGAAAACCACCTCACCGTCATTCCCGCGAAGGCGGGAATCCAGGGACTTTTCACGCTTTCCCGCTGCCTATGAACAGCAACAGCAAAATGGATTCCAGCGTCCGCTGGAATGACGAGAAGTGTCGGAAGACGTGACAGCCTGGATCCCGGCCTTCGCCGGGATGACGGCTTCGGGTTGACGATCGCTAGACTCACACACGCCCACACGCCCACACGCCCACACGCCCACACGCCCACGCACTCACACACCCGCGCTGCACGCACCCCTCAGAACAACGAAACCCCCGGCACCAGCCACAACGACACACCCGCCAGCGCGGTGCCGATCGCCGTCGCCGCGATCACATCGCTCGGGTAATGCAGCCCCAGCACCACACGCGAAGCCGCCACGCTCGCGGTGAACGGCACCAGCACCCAGGCCAGCACCGGGTAGTGCGCGATGCCGACCAGGCTGAAAGCCACCGCATGCAGCGTGTGGCCCGACGGAAACGAGAACTCGTCCAGCGGCGCCACCCACGCGTGGATGCGCCGGTCCGAAGCGAACGGTCGCGGGCGGCGCGTCCAGCGCTTGAGCAGTTTGTAGAGCGTCAGCGCGATCACGCCGGTGGCGGCCAGGTGCGCGGAGGCGGCCAGTCCATCCAGGCCGTCCACCGCGATCAGCACGGCCATCAGCACGTACCAGAACACGCCGTCGCCGAGCCGGCTCACCGCGGCGAAGTACGAGCGCGAACGCCCGCGTTCGCCCCAGCGGTTGGCGCGCAGGCACCAGCCGGAGTCGCCGGCGGCCAATCGGTCGTGAAGCGAGCGCTTGTGCAGGGAATGAAGTTTCATGACGCCTCCCGTTCGGCTGCGGTCGGGGTGAGGGTGTCGGCGCTGCGCGCGTCGACCAGTTGCTGCAGCAGTGCGTCGAAGTCCGCGCTGACCTGTTCCGGGCGCAGTGCAGCCACGGCCTGCCACGCCGCCGTGCGCATCGTTTCGCGCGCGTTGTCGTCGGCGGCCAGGCGCACGCATGCGGCGACGAAGCCGGCTTCGTCGTGCGAGGCGATCGCCGCGCCGTGCACGCCGTCGCGCAGGTATTCGCGCGCGGCGCCGTAGTCGAACGCCACCGTCGGCACGCCGCTGGCGAGCGCTTCCAGCGTGACGTTGCCGAAGGTCTCGCTCAGGCTCGGGAACACGAACAGGTCGCCGCTGGCGAAATGCCGCGCCAGCGCTTCGCCGCGCTGCACGCCGCAGAAGAGGAAGTCGGGGTTGTCCTGTTCCAGCTTCGCCCGCGCCGGCCCGTCGCCGACCCACACGAAACGCGCATCCGGACGCACGGCCTGCAACTGGCGGAATGCGCGCACGGCCAGCTCGAGGTTCTTTTCCGCGGCGATGCGGCCGACGTAGATCGCCACCAGCGTCTGCTCGCCCGCGCCCCACTGCGCGCGCAATGCGGCGCTGCGGCGTTGCGGATCGAACAGCGCCGTGTCCACCGCGCGCGGCAGGCGGACGACGTTGTCGAAACGCTCGGCGCGCAGGAACTCGACCAGCTCGCGCGTGGGCACCAGTGTCGCATCGGCATGGTTGTGGAAGCGGCGCATCCAGCGCAGCGCGGTGCCGGCGAGGAAGCCGGCGCCGTAGTCGCGCATGTATTCGTCGAAGCGGGTGTGGAAGCCGCTCGCGGCAGGAATGCCGAGCCGGCGAGCCGCGCGCAACGCCGACCAGCCCAGCGGACCTTCCGTGGCCACGTACACCGCATCCGGTCGCGCGGCGCGCCACGCGTCCCGAATGCGTCCGCCCGCCGGCAGTCCCAGGCGCAGGCCCGGGTAGCGCGGCAGCGGCGCGCCACGCACCAGCACCTCGTGCGCGGCGGCACGGTCGCTCGCGCCCTGCCGGGGGCGGATGAGCTGGACCTCGTGGCCGCGCGTCCTCAGTCCCTGTTCCAGTCCCTGGACGGTGAGGGCGACCCCGTTGATCTCCGGCGGGTACGTTTCGCTGACGATCGCATAGCGCATGCGCGGCTCCCGGTTTGCGCAAGGTTGAGCCGCGGCGGTGTACCGGCGATGGCAGCGGGATGACGCGCGGATGACGCGCATGTCCGCAAACCGGGACTGAAAACGGTTACCCGGTGTGACGGGGGTGAAAACCCGGCGTCAATGGCCGTCCGTGTCGATCCGATTAACGAATCCCTCCCTAGAATGAATCGCTTTGACATCGCCCAAGGAGTGCGCGTGCACCGACGCGAAGTGTTGCTGGCCGGTCTGTCCTGGCCCGTGTGGTCGTTGTTGGGAGGCGCGCAGGCGCACGCGTGGGCGCCGTCGGGCGCCGCGAGCGCGTTCGATGCCGATACCGTCGCCGGCATGGCGCGGGCCCTGGCGGCCAAACCGTTCGTGCCGCAGAGCAAGCAGCTGCCGGCTTCGCTGGAACGCATCGGCTACGACCAGTACCGCAGCATCCGCTTCAACCCGGCGCAGGCGTTGTGGCGCAGCGAGGGGCTGCCGTTCCAGGCGCAGTTCTTCCACCGTGGCTTCTTCTTCCGCGACCGCGTGGACATCTACCAGGTGGCCGACGGCAAGGCGACGCCGGTCGTCTACAAACCGTCGCAGTTCACCTTCCAGGGCGTGAAGGCGCCGACCGAGACGGACCTGGGCTACGCCGGCTTCCGCCTGCATGCCCCGATCAACCGGCCGGAGTATTTCGACGAGATCGCCGCCTTCCTGGGCGCCAGCTACTTCCGCGCCGTCGCCAAGGGCCAGGCCTATGGGCTGTCGGCGCGCGGGCTGGCGTTGAAGACCGGCGGGACGCAGGAGGAATTCCCGGTGTTCCGCGCGTTCTGGCTGGAGCGCCCGGCGCCCGGCGCGAAGCAGATCACTGTGCATGCGTTGCTGGACAGCCCCAGCGTCGCCGGCGCGTACCGCTTCACCATCACGCCGGGCGAGCAGACGGTGTTCGACGCCTCCGCGCGCATCTTCCCGCGCGTGCCGCTGGACGAGGTGGGCATCGCGCCGCTGACGAGCATGTTCCAGTTCGATTCCAACGACCGCGTCGGCATCGACGACTACCGCCCGGCGGTGCACGACTCCGACGGCCTGGGCATGGTCAACGGTCGCGGCGAACAGATCTGGCGGCCGTTGCAGAATCCTTCGACGGTGCAGGAAAGCGCCTTCGAGGACACCAACCCGCGCGGCTTCGGCCTGATGCAGCGCAAGCGCACGTTCGCCGACTACGCCGACAGCGAAGCGCATTACGAGAAGCGCCCGAGCCTGTGGATCGAACCGCAGGGCGAGTGGGGCGACGGTGCCGTGCACCTGTTCGAACTGCCCACGGCGGACGAATTCCACGACAACATCGTCGCCTTCTGGCGCCCGAGGCAGCCGCTGGCCGCCGGCCGCGAGCACCGCTTCGACTACCGCATGCACTGGTGCGACCAGCACAGCTGGAAGCCGGAACTCGCCACCGTGGCGCGCACGCGCATCGGCGGGCTGACCTTCGGTGAGAACACCGGCAAGGCGAGGCTGGTGGTGATCGACTTCGACGGCGGACGCCTGGCGGGCCTGGCCGACAACGCCAAGGTGCGCGCCGACGTGACCGCGTCGAAGGGGAAGATCGCCAACGTCACCGCGCATCCGAACCCGGGCGCGGGCGGCTGGCGACTGGGCTTCGAACTGGTCCCGGGCGAGGAACGCAGCATCGAGTTGCGCGCGGTGCTCGGCGACGAACGCGGCCCGCTCACTGAAACCTGGCTTTATCGGTGGACCCTGTGACCGAAGTTCACGTTCCGCCGGTGGTAACGATTCCCGTGGGCGGCGACGCCTCGCCGTGGCTGCCGCCCGAAGCGCCGCTGACGATGCCGGTGCAGACGCTGCGTGCAGGCGCGTTGCAAAACGCATCGCTGCCGACGACGCCGCGCGCCATGACGCTGCGGCGCACGGCGGTGATCGGCGGCGCTGCACTGCTCACGCTGATCGCCACCTACCAGATCTGGTGGGTGTTGCGCGGCGGCGGCATCGACATTCTGGAAGGCATCCTGCTGGTGCTGTTCGTCGGGCTGTTCGCGTGGATCGCGCAGGCGTTCGTCGGCGCACTGGCCGGGTTCGTGCTGATCGTCGGCCGTCACCGCGCGCGATTGGGCCTGGAATCGGCGCAGGCGCTGCCGCGGCTGGGCACGCGCACGGCGCTGCTGATGCCCACCTACAACGAAGACCCCGAGCGCCTGCTCGCGGGCCTTCAGGCCATCTACGAATCGGTGCAGGCCACCGGTCAGATGTCGCAGTTCGATTTCTTCGTGCTCAGCGACACGACGCGCGCGGACATCCGCGCACACGAGGAACGCGCCTTCGCCGCGCTGCGCGAGCGCGTCGGCGGCGGCGCCAACGTGTTCTACCGGCTGCGTATCGACAATCGCGAGCGCAAGGCCGGCAACATCGCCGAGTGGGTGCGGCGCTTTGGCGGCGCGTATCCGCAGATGCTGATCCTGGACGCCGACAGCTTGATGACCGGCGACACCATCGTGCGCCTGGTCGGCGCGATGGAGCGCAATCCCGACGTCGCATTGGTGCAAACGCTGCCGATGATCGTCAACGGCAACACGTTGTTCGCGCGCATGCAGCAGTTCGCCGGGCGCGTGTACGGGCCGGTGATCGCGCACGGCATCGCGTGGTGGCACGGTTCGGAAAGCAATTACTGGGGCCACAACGCGATCATCCGCACGCGCGCCTTCGCCGACGAGGGTGGCCTTCCGGAGCTGCTCGGGCCTCGGCCGTTCCGCGGCACGGTGCTGAGCCACGATTTCGTCGAAGCGGCGTTGATGCGTCGCGGCGGCTGGGCGCTGCACATGGTGCCCAACCTCGGCGGCAGCTACGAGGAAGGCCCGCCCTCGCTCACCGACATGCTCGTGCGCGACCGCCGCTGGTGCCAGGGCAACCTGCAGCACGGCGCGGTGCTGCCGGCGAAGGGACTGCACTGGGTCAGCCGCTGGCACCTGATGATGGGCATCGGCCATTACTTCACGTCGCCCATGTGGGCGATGCTGATGCTCGTCGGCCTGGCGATCCCGCTGTACAAGGCGGGGCTGGGACTGGAGATGTTCACGCTGCCGGGCTTCTCGCCGTCGGCCTACTGGCGCGAGCAGGATCCGGAACGCTTCCTGTGGGTGTTCATCCTCACCATGTCGGTGCTGCTGGCGCCGAAGTTCATGGGCTGGCTCACGCTGTTCTTCGACCGCGACACGCGGCGCGGATGCGGCGGCATGGTGCGCTCGTTCCTGAGCATGCTGCTGGAAACGCTGCTGGCCGCGCTGATGGCGCCGGTGACGATGTACGTGCAGTCGCGCGGCGTGGCCGAGGTGCTGGCCGGCAAGGACTCCGGCTGGGACGCGCAGCGTCGCGACGACGGCACGCTGCCGCTGTCGGGCCTGGTGCGCAGCTACGGCGGCGTGACCGTGCTGGGCGTGATCGCCGGCGTGATGGCGTACCTGATCTCGCCGTCGCTGGCAGCGTGGATGGCGCCGGTGATCCTCGGCCTGCTGCTGTCGATTCCGATCGTGGCGTTCACTTCCGCGCGCGGGCCGGGTCTGTTCCTGCGCCGCATGAAGATCTTCTCGATCCCGGAAGAGCACACTCCGCCGACGGTGCTGGTGCGCGCGGCGGAATTGCGCGCGCTGCCGGCGGAGCATGTGGTGCCGCCGGAGCCGCATCTTTGAGGGGGCGTGCCCACGGCAAATGCCGGGGCCGAGGGCTGAAATAACGAACCCGCTGGGAGGCGGGTTCGTAAAGGTGAGCCTTTGTTACTTCAAATAGATTTGAGTAATGGCACAGCCTGAAGTCCAAACGGTTACTTTCCGTTTGTTGACCAAAGCAGTTGTCAGCATGGCAAGTACTCCCTTGCCACCCGTCCCGCTCTCATCGAACGACAGTACCGGGTTCGAGCTGCTTGCTGCGCATTCGGGTGAGGTCCCAGTCGAAAGCCAAACGTAGTGCGCCCCGTAGGCGGGGTATGCACTGATCTGTGCAACTTCGGCTCCGTCGATGACTTCAGCGCAGGCCGCAGTGCTGAAGCTGAGCAGGGCAACTGCAAGGGCGAGGCTCTTGATGTTCATCAGTTCATCCTTGTGGTACTGGGTGTGGAAAGGTATGGCGCGACGAGGCGAGAGTTAGCGTCGTCGGAAGACCCGCCAGGATCTTGCGGCTTTGCCTGCAAGTTTTGATGGCATTCGAAGCAAAGAATTGGTTGTTCGTTCTTCTAGTTTTGTTGTTGTTCCTCACAAATTGGCGATGACGCTAAACGTGCCGATTCAGTTCAGGAGCAACATCAAGGCCGGCGTTATATCGGGTGATCTGCTTTGAATGGTCAGTGCGGAAGAGTTCGACTGATAAGTCAACTGATCGCCGCTAAATTTTGCGCCAAAGAGGAAGGTGCCGGGCTCCGGGGGAAGCTTGTACTTGACAGAGAAGCTGCTGGTATTGAATCCGTAATATTCGTAAAGCTTGGCAGGGGAGCCTGGAGTCGCGGTGGTTTGATAGGACCAAAGGTAACGACTATGAGCATTTGAAGAGTTGATTTTCACGCTGCCGATCTTGGCCAGGACATCTTTGTAAAGCTCAATGGTTCCGCCGTTATTTTCCTGAAAGCCGTTGGCCACGCAGTAGACCGAGAAATCGCCGAACGGGGCCTCCACCAGAGCAGTGATGGTGATTTCTTGGCCGGGGCGTGGATTCTCCGTGTCACTGCTGATGGATGTTACGGTCGGTTTTTTGTCGTTGTAGAACGTTACATTGCTGCATTCTGATGCCGGAGCTGTTCCGCAATAGAGCAGAAGAATGCAGGGTGTCACATATCGCAACATACGATCCTCGCTTGTTGTGATGCGTCGTCTTCAGTTGTTGAGCCGCTTGACGAAGTCGAGTCTGCTCAGAGCCTTCTGAGCTACGACGATGGGCTAGAAATGCGCCATCCAGCTTAGTAATAGATCGGCAGTTGCGCGTACTCAACGTGAGAATCTCTCGTTGTAGAACGAGAGTGAAACTCGGAGATGGCGAAATGGTCTAGATCGCTTCGAGTTTGAGGCTGAGCCCTAATCCCGCGATGTCGTGAAGCTCGCCTTCCAAGTCGGCGCGCGCGAGCGGGCGTGCATCCAGCCAGCGTCGCGATACGGCCAGCGTGAGGATGTTGCCGTCGGCGCGCGCATCCAGTTGCGGGATAGGGTCGGGTTCGTGTCCGCGATGCAGCAGCACTGCAACGCGCAGCACTGCGGCGAGACGGCGCGCGGGGGCGAGCAGGCGATCGGGCAGTGCATCGAACGCGGACTTCGGAATGTTGCGCCGATGCGTGCGCACCAGCGCCGCGAGGAATTGCTGCTGTTGCCGCGAGAAACCCGCGATGTCCGAATGCTCGACGATGTACGCGCCGTGGACGTGGTACTGGCTGTGTGCGATCGCCAAACCCAGTTCGTGCAGGCGCGCGGCGCGTTGCAGCATGAGGTTGTCGTCGGCGTCCAGCGACCACGCCTGCGCGACCTGTTCGAACAAGCGCATCGCCGTGCCGGCCACGCGCCGCGCCTGGCTGTCGTCGATGCCGTAGCGCTGCATCAGCGCGGCCACCGAGGCATCGCGCGGGTCGTCCGCGCCGCCGCGGCCGAGCATGTCGTACAGCACGCCTTCGCGCATCGCCGCCTTGCTCACGGCCATGCGCTTGAGGCCCAGCGCGTCGAACGCGGCTTCCAGGATCAGCACGCCGCCGGCGATCACCGGTCGGCGGTCGGCGGACAGGCCGGGCAGGTCGATGGCCTCGATGCGGTCGGCTTGCAGCAACCGGTCGCGCAATACCGGCAGCGCTTCGGCCGTGACTGCGCCCTTGGTCAGCTTCATCGCCGCGCAGATGTCGCCGATGGCCTTGTTGGTGCCGGACGAACCCAGCGCTTCATTCCAGCCCAGCGCACGGTACGTGCCGGCGAACTGCTGGAACTCGGCGGTGACTTCGGTCAGCGCTTCCTTCCACTTCTTGCGCGAGAGCTTGCCGTTCTCGAAGAAGCGACGCGTGGTCGCGATGCAGCCCAACTGCAGGCTCTCGCGCTCGATCGCCTCGAAGCCGGAGCCGATGATGCATTCGGTCGAACCGCCACCGATGTCGATCACCATGCGCAGCTCGCCCGGGCGCGCGGGCTGCGCGTGGGCGACGCCAAGGTAGATCAGGCGCGCCTCCTCGCGGCCGGCGACGACTTCGATAGCGTGGCCCAGTGCGGTTTCGGCCGGCATCAGGAACGCCTGCGGCACCGCGAGGCGGCGCACGGTGTTGGTGGCGATGGCGCGCACGCGCTGCGGCGGGATGTCGCGGATGCGCTGGCCGAAGCGGGCCAGGCATTCGAGCGCGCGCTGGCGCACTTCAGGCGACAGGCCGCCCTTGCGGTCCAGGCCTTCGGCCAGGCGCACGGTTTCGCGCAGACGGTCCACGATGCGCAGCTGGCCGAGCACGTAGCGCGCGACCACCATGTGGAAACTGTTGGAGCCCAGGTCGACGGCGGCCAGGAGGTCGCCATCGACGAGCGGCAGTTTGCTGGTGGGGAAGGCGTCGCTCATGCGTACATGATCCCCGTTCAGCGGTGGTGGCGTCCATCCATGGCCAGATCGCGGGCGAGATCGCGCCGCATCAGGCGCCGACGTTGCCCAGCAGCGACAGCTGTGCCGAGTGCGGCGTCTCGCCTTCGCCCGGCGTGAGCCGCTCGTAGTGGCCGTCGGGTTGCAGGGTCCAGGCGGTGCAGTTGTCGGCGAGGTAATTGGCCAGCGCCTCCTCGTACACGCGCGTGGCCAGCTCCGGCGCGAGGATCGGGAAACCCGTCTCGATGCGGCGCAGCAGGTTGCGTTCGAGCCAGTCGGCGCTGGAGCAGAACAGGTCCGGGTCGCCGTCGTTGGCGAACCAGTAGATGCGATGGTGCTCGAGGAAGCGGCCGACGATGGAGCGCACGCGGATGTTTTCCGAAATGCCCGGCAGCCCCGGTCGCACGGTGCACGCACCGCGCACGATCAGGTCGATCTGCACGCCCGCCTGCGAGGCCTGGTAGAGCGCACGCACGACCTGCGGCTCGTTGAGGGCGTTCATCTTGGCGATGATGCGCGCGGGCTTTCCGGCCTTGGCGTGGCGGGTTTCGCGGTCGATGCGCTTGAGCACGCCGGCGTGCAGCGTGAAGGGCGACTGCAGCAGGCGCTTGAGCTTCATGCTCGGCGCCAGGCCCGACAGCTGCTGGAAGATGAGGTGCACGTCGTTGCCGATGTCGGCATCGGCCGTGAACAGTCCGAAGTCGGTGTAAACGCGCGCGGTGCCGCTGTGGTAATTGCCGGTGCCCAGGTGCACGTAGCGGCGCAGCCGGCGGCCTTCGCGGCGCACGATGAGCATCATCTTCGCGTGCGTCTTGTAGCCCACCACGCCGTACACCACCTGCACGCCTGCGTCCTGCAGGCGATCGGCAAGCCCGAGGTTGGCCTCCTCGTCGAAGCGCGCGCGCAGCTCGACCACCACCGTCACGTCCTTGCCGTTGCGTGCGGCCTGCACGAGGCTGTCGACGATCTGCGATTCCTTGCCGGTGCGGTACAGCGTCTGCTTGATCGCCAGCACGTTGGGGTCTTCGGAGGCCTGCTTGAGCAGTTCCAGCACCGGCGTGAAGGCGTCGAAGGGGTGGTGCAGCAGCACGTCGCCTTCGGCGATCTTGTCGAACATCGCCTCCACGCCCGACAGCTGGCGCGGCTGGAACGGCAGGAACTTCAGATCCGGGCGCTGCACCAGGTCGTAGACCTGGATGACGCGGTTGAGGTTGACCGGGCCGTTGATGCGATAGACGGCGTTCTCGGTGAGGTCGAAGTTCTCCAGCAGGGTGCGCACGATGTCGTCCGGGCACTGCTCGGCGATCTCCAGCCGCACCGCGCGCAGGTAGCCGCGGCCGACGAGTTCGTCGCGCAGGGCGAGCGCGAGGTTCTCCACTTCGTCCTCGTCGACGATGAGTTCGGAATTGCGCGTGACGCGGAACTGGTACGCGCCCTTGACCTGCATGCCGGGGAACAGCTCGTCGACGAACGCCGACAGCACTGCCGAGAGGAACACGAAATCGTGCTTGCCGCCGGAGACGTCCTCGGGAATCTGGATGATGCGGGGCAACGAGCGCGGCGCGCGCACGATGGCCAGGTGGCCCTCGCGGCCGAATGCGTCCTTGCCCTTGAGCACGACGACGATGTTCAGCGACTTGTTGAGGATCTTCGGGAACGGATGCGCCGGGTCCAGGCCCAGCGGCGACAGCACCGGCATGATCTCGTCGCGGAAGTACTCGCGCAGCCACTGCGTCTGCTGTTCGCTCCAGCCGTCGCGATGCATCACGCGCACGCCGGCTTCGTCCAGCGCAGGACGCAGCACGTTGTTCCAGCATTCGTACTGCTGCTGGACCAGGTGCGCGGCGCGTTCGTGGATGCGCGCCAGCACGGTGGCGGGCGAGAGGCCGTCCGGTCCCGGCGGCACGCCCAGGTCCTGTGCGTGGCGCAGCGTGCCGGCGCGGATTTCGAAGAACTCGTCGAGGTTGGTGCACGAGATGCACAGGTAGCGCAGCCGCTCCAGCAAGGGCACCTGCGGGTCCTGCGCCTGCGCCAGCACGCGGAAGTTGAAGTCCAGCGCCGACAATTCGCGATTGAAGTACAGCTCGCTGTCGCGCAGCGGATCGGTGTCGAGCGCGGTGCTTTCCACGGCGGCATTCATGGCAAAACCTCCGACAGCGCGAGGTCGTCGCGCGGGCGCACGCGTTCGGCGCCGAAGTGACAGGAGAACGTGCTGCCGCGACCGACCTCGCTGGTGATCTCCAGCCGCGCCTGGTGCAGGTTGAGCACATGCTTGACGATGGACAAGCCGAGTCCCGTGCCGCCGCTTTCTCGCGAGCGGCTGGTGGAAACCCGGTAGAAGCGTTCGGTGATTCGCGGCAGGTGCGCGGCGGGAATGCCGTAGCCGCTGTCGACGACTTCCAGCACCGCGCCCTTGCCTTCGGGGCGGAAGCGGATGCGGATCGTGCCGCCGGCCGGCGTGTAGCGCACGGCGTTGCTCACCAGGTTGGAGAACGCGCTGTGCAGTTCCTTGTTGGAGCCCCACAGGTCGCAGCCGGCCGCGTCTTCGACGATGACTTCGTGGCGGCCGTGGCTCAGCGCGACGGCTTCACGCCGCAGCGTCGCCAGCATCGGCGCCATCGCGACGGTTTCCTCGGCCGGCAGGCTGTCCTGCGATTCCAGGCGCGAGAGCATCAGCAGGTCTTCCACCAGTTGGGTCATGCGCTGCGACTGACGCTGCATTTCGGCCAGCATCGGCGCCCAGTCCGGATGCTCCTCCGGATCGAGCATGTCGAGGTAACCGTGCACGACGGTCAGCGGCGTGCGCAGTTCGTGCGAGACGTTGGCGACGAAATCGCGGCGCATCTGTTCCAGTTGCAGCAGGCGGCTGACATCACGCGCGACCAGCATCCACAGGTCGTCGGAGTACGGGATCAGGCGCAGGCTGAGCGTCGCGGCGGGGTTCCACGGCGAGGCGATTTCCAGCGTTTCCGCGTTGCGTCCGGAGGCGAGCCAGTGCGAGAGCTGCAGCGGTTGCAAACGCTGCGCGAGCGGCGCACCGATGTCGCGCGGATAGCGCAGTTGCAGCAGGCTGGTGGCCGATTCGTTGAACCACTGGATGCGCTGGCTGTTGCGCTCCACGACGACGATGGCGTCGGGCATCGCCGCGGCGGCGGCGCGGTAGGCGCGCAGCATCTCGATCAGGCGCTTCTTGCGCGCGCGCATTTCCTGCTGGCTGCGGTGCAGGAGGCGGTCGAGTTCGTTCCAGATGCCTTCGCCCAGTGGCGGCTTCAGGCGCTGGCGGGCGGTAAGGCGCAGCAGCACGTTGCGCAGGCGCCAGTAGTGCCAGGCAACCACGCCGAGCGCGGCCACCGTGATGACCGGCCAGGGATACCCGATCAACAGGCCCAGCACTGCCGCGCCCGCCAGGATCAGGGCCAGCTGGCCAAGGGTGCGCAACCAGGCGGAATGGGCTCGGGGTGGCATGGGCTCTTCGGGAGTGGGGATTCGGGATTCGGGATTCGCAAGAGCGCGCGGTCTATGGATGGTAATCGGCCTGTATGAGGCTTTTTCGAATCTCCAATCCCGAATATCGAATCCCGGCGAAGGTCCTCACGCCTCCACCGAGGCCGAAAAGCGATAACCCGCGCCGCGCACCGTCTGCACCATGCCGTCGAGTTGATGCGGTTCCAGCGTTTTGCGCAGGCGGCGGATGTGCACGTCGACCGTGCGTTCCTCCACGTAGACGCTGCCGCCCCAGACGTGGTCGAGCAGCTGGGTGCGGGTGTAGACGCGCTCGGGGTGGGTCATGAAGAAGTGGAGCAGGCGGTACTCGGTGGGGCCGATCTGCACCGGCTGGTCGCCCTCGGCGGCGTGGGCGAACACGCGGTGGGCCGCGCCGTCGATGCGCAGCGGGCCAACGGCCACGCTGCCGTCCTCGTCGTCCTCGCGCGAGCGGCGCAGCACGGCGCGGATGCGCGCCAGCAGTTCGCGCGCGGAGAAGGGCTTGACCACGTAATCGTCCACGCCTGCTTCCAGGCCGCCGACGCGGTCGTTCTCCTCGCCGCGGGCGGTGAGCATGATGATCGGGACCTCGCGCGTCAGCTGGTCCTTGCGCCAACGGCGGGCGAGTTCCAGGCCGCTGGTGCCGGGCAGCATCCAGTCCAGCAGGATAAGGTCCGGCACGCGGTCGGCGATGGCGGCCTGCGCCTCGCGGGCGTCGCCGGCATGCACCGGCTCGTACTCGCCCTTGCGCAGGGCGAAGGACACCATGTCACGAATGGCGGGTTCGTCTTCGACGATCAGGATGCGCTTCTGCACGCGGTCACCGGGGGAGCGGATGGAGGGGCCTGCCTGCTGCAGGCCCTGCCGTGGGCGGTCCTGCCAAGCCGCGTCAGTACACTACCGTTTTGTGACGGGCGCATGACACCGTCATCCGCGCCATGACGCGCACAACGCCGCTTACTGGCGGCGCAGGTCTTCGTCCCGGATGCCCTGGCGCTTGAGTTCCAGCACCGTCGGCGTGATCGCCGCGATCCGCGCTTCGATCCGGGCGCGGGCGTAATAGTCGAGGTCGGAACGGCGCTTCAGCGTGTTCAGCTGGACCAGCGCCTGCTCCGGCCGTCCGTTCAGGTACGCAGCCTCGGCATACGCCTCGCCGGCGCGGACGGGGTCGCCCGCCATCTCGCACGCACGTGCGAATACCCGCTGGAAGGTCGCATCGTTGGCCGAGCTGCCCAGCAGGGGGCGGAGGATTTCCTGGGCGCGCTTCCCGGCCTGCGGGGTGTCGCGTTCGGCCAGCACGTCGGCATAGCTCAGGACGATCGCGCGGTTGTGCGGCGTCTGGCGCAGCAGGGCTTCGAAGCGGGCATCGGCCGAGTCGCGCTTGCCGGACCTGGCTTCGGCTTCGGCCAGCGCGAGGGTGATCCAGACATCGCCGGGATTCTTCTGCAACAGATCACCCAGCGCCGTGGCCGCGACCGCGGGCTGGTTGGCGCGAAGCCGGGCGAAGGCCAGGCCGTAGCGCTGGGCGTCGGTTTGTTTGCCGGCATCGCCCATGCGCTCGTACTCGCGGATGGCCTCACTGGGCGTATTCGCACTGAGCACGCGCAGGCGCTCGCGGGCGTAGTCGAAACGGCCGGTGCCGCCCGGGCCGAAAGCCGTGCCGAGGTTGGCCTGCAGGGTGGGCGGCAGCAGCGGATTGACCGCGCCGTCGCTCGGGAAATGCGGGCGTGGAGCGGTTTCCTTCTCGCAC
The DNA here is from genome assembly GCF_016735495.2 of Lysobacter sp. MMG2. Classification (GTDB taxonomy): domain Bacteria; phylum Pseudomonadota; class Gammaproteobacteria; order Xanthomonadales; family Xanthomonadaceae; genus Lysobacter_J. The sequence goes on along the minus strand of NZ_JAERQY020000002.1, from coordinate 243,347 downwards.
TGGGCCGGGCCGCTTGGATCGCGCACGCAGACCTCGGAGGTGCCCTGCTCGCGGCGGATGCGCGCCGCGCGGTCCTTGGCCTCGGTGATGCGGGTGATGGTGACCGGGTGCGTCATCAGCCAGTCCGGCGATTCGCCCCAGTAGTTGGCGCCGTTGCTGCGCGAGCGCGCCTGCATGATGGTGAAGAAGTCCGCCATCGCCTCCGGGTCGTAATCGCTGCGCGCCAGAGTCTGGATGCCCAGGCGGTCCGCTTCGGATTCGTTGGAGCGGGTGTAGTTGATCTGGCGCTGCTGCATCAGGCCCATGGCGCCGGCCATCGCAGCCTGTGCGGCGTCGTCGGAGGAATTGCTGCTGGATGCCTGGGCGGCCACGATCGCACCGAGCATCGCCAGCAGGATCGGCAACTGGTCGCGCTGCGCGCGCTCGGCGCCGCGCAGGACGTGCTGCTGGGTGACGTGGGCGATTTCGTGCGAGAGCACGCCGGCCACTTCGTCCTCCTTGTCGGCCGCCAGGATCAGCCCGGAATTCACGCCGATGTACCCGCCCAACGTGGCGAAGGCGTTGATCTGCCGTTCGCGCAACATGAAGAAGGTGAAGGGCTGCTTGGGCTTGTCGCTGTTGGCCGCAAGTCGGGTGCCGAGGGTTTCCAGCCAGCTGTCGATCAGCGGGTCTTCAAGCAGATAGTCGTAGTGCCGCAGCTGCGCCAGCATCATCGCGCCGTACTCTTCCTGCTGCCGTGGGGTCAGCAGTTCGCCCGCCGACGAGCCGATGTCGGGCAGGTTGGCTTCCTGCGCCGGCGCGCACAGGCTGGCGACGGCAAGGGTGAGAGCGGCGGTGAGCAGGGCGGTGCGGCGCAAGTGGACTCCCTCTGGACCCGGCGGCCCGATCGTTCCGCAGGATGCGGCTCGGCATGGGCGGCGGGATGAATCGCCTGTTAATCCTTTTACATCACGGCCCGGCGCATCCACGGGGTGCAGTGTTCCGCGCACGGGGTGGAAATGCCGCAGGGGCGAGCCCATATTCGACCACAGCCGCATCCATGAGTTCATGCAGGAGATTGTCTTGACCCATCCCGCCACCGCGCCGGGCGCTCCGGCGCCCGAGATCGTCATCTATACCACCGCGATCTGCCCGTACTGTGTCGCCGCCAAGAACTTCCTCAAGAGCAAGGGCCAGTCGTGGACCGAGATCCGCATCGACCTGGACCCGGCCCAGCGCGAGACGATGCTGGCGCGCGCCCGGCGCACCAGCGTTCCGCAGATTTTCATCGGCCAGACGCACGTGGGCGGCTATGACGACATGATCGCCCTGCATCGCGCCGGCGGGCTGGAACCGTTGCTGGGCGTGTCGGCGCGTCAAGCCTGACCCCGCAAGGCAGCGCGGTTCGCGTTGAGCGAAACTGACGCGCTGCAGGCCGCTGCCCCGCGTGGGGCGGCCTCCCACCCTTTCCTTACCCATTCCCCACAAGGCGCCCCATGAGCACCGAAAACGACCGCGTCGCCGAATTCACCGCGTTCCGCAAGCGCATGAACGAGCGCATCCTGGCCGAACCCAACCAGGTCGTGCGCCGCTTCTTCGCACTGGACACACAGACCTATCAGGCCGGCGCGCTGGATGTGAAGACCAAGGAACTGCTCGGGCTGGTCGCCTCGATGGTGCTGCGCTGCGACGACTGCATCAGTTACCACGTCGCCCAGTGCAAGGAAGCCGGCGTGAACCGAGACGAGATGTTCGAGGCGTTCTCGGTGGGGCTGGTGGTGGGCGGCTCGATCGTGATCCCGCACCTGCGCCGCGCCGTGGACTTCCTGGACCGCCTGGAGCAGGGCGAAGCCGCTGCGCCGGCCGGGCACGACCACGGCTGAACGCGCGTCCCGCCGGGCCGAGTCTCCAGAACCCCGAAAAGCCCGCTTCGGCGGGCTTTTTTTCGTCCGCAGGCCGCTTCCCCGACTTTCGTCGGATTCCGCACGCCTGCAGGGCCGGGCCGCTTCCGGCATAATTCCGGGGCTCACCATCCGGCGCCGTACTCCCGTACCGGGCGCCCATCAGTCGGAAGAAACCCCCTATGACGCAGACGATTACGGTCATCCGTGGCGATGGCATTGGCCCGGAGATCATGGACGCCACCTTGCACGTCCTGGACTCGATGAACCTCGGGTTGCAGTACGAATTCGCCGATGCCGGCCTGGTCGCGCTGGAAAAGCACGGCGAACTCCTCCCGCAAGCCACGCTCGATTCCATCCGCAAGAACCGCATCGCGCTGAAGTCGCCGCTGACCACGCCGGTGGGCGAGGGCTTCAGCTCGATCAACGTCGAACTGCGCAAGCGCTTCGACCTGTACGCCAACGTGCGTCCGGCCAAGTCGTTCCCGAACACCAAGTCGCGTTTCGCCGACGGCGTGGACCTGATCACCGTGCGCGAGAACACCGAAGGCGCGTACATCGGTGAAGGCCAGTCGCTCTCGGAAGACGGCGAAACCGCGCTGCTCACGCAGAAGGTGACCCGCCGCGGCTCCGAGCGCATCGTGCGCTACGCCTTCGAGCTGGCCCGCAAGACCGGCCGCAAGAAGGTCACCGTCGTGCACAAGGCCAACATCCTGAAGTCGACGTCGGGCCTGTTCCTCAAGACCGCGCGTGCGGTGGCGGCGGAATACCCGGACATCGAGTGCAACGAGATGATCGTGGACAACACCTGCATGCAGCTGGTGATGCGTCCGGAGCAGTTCGACATCATCGTCACCACCAACCTGTTCGGCGACATCATCTCCGACCTGTGCGCCGGCCTCGTCGGCGGCCTGGGCCTGGCGCCGGGCGCGAACATCGGTACCGATGCGGCGATCTTCGAAGCCGTGCACGGCACCGCGCCGGACATCGCGGGGCAGGGCAAGGCCAATCCATGCGCGCTGCTGCTGGGCGCGGCGCAGATGCTCGACCACCTGGGCGAGTGCGAGAAGGCCGAGCGCCTGCGCGCGGCGATCATCGCCACGCTGGAAGCGAAGGACTCGCTGACCCCGGACCTGGGCGGCAGCGGCAACACCATGTCGTTCGCCAAGGCGATCGCCAGCCGGATCTGATCGGGCTGCATGGATCCACCTCGACGGGGCGCCTTCGGGCGCCCCGTTGCGTTTGGGGCACGGCAGGCAGTCAAGACGTCATCACCGCGGAGCCGGGGATCCAGCTGTCGGATGCACCTACTGCAGAGCGTGGCGTGCCGGACGGTTGGATTCCCGCCTTCGCGGGAATGACAGCCGATGGGCAGGCTCTCCGCGGCGTGCCAGCGCTGTCGCGCGCATGCTCGCCCTGTGTTCTGGTCGTGGACTCGACACCGTGGGCCTGCGGCCTCAGAATTCGCCGGCTTTTCGCTTCATACGGATAGAAAGATGAATCAGACCGTCCGGCCGAGCGCCATCGCGCTGGCGCCGCTGCTGGTATTCCTGGGGCTGTTCTTCGGCGCCGGCCTGTACTTCACCAGCCACGGCGAAGCGATGGGCTTCTACCAGCTGCGCGCCCCCGTCGCGATTCTGCCGGCGTTGGCGCTGGCAGCGTTCATCGCGTGGCGGCGCGGACTGAAGCCGCTGGAGACGCTCATCGAAGGCATGGGCGACCACAACGTCGTGCTGATGTGCCTGATCTTCCTGCTCGCCGGTGGCTTCGTGGAGGTGTCCAAGGCGATCGGCGCGGTGGACGCGATCGTCGCGCTCGGCATCGGGCACCTGCATCCGGCGCTGCTGCTGCCGGGGTTGTTCGTGGTGGCGGGTTTCATCTCGCTGTCGTTGGGCACTTCGATGGGCACCATCGCCGCGGTGGCGCCGATCGCGCTGGGCGTGTCCGACGCGTCGGGCCTGGATCGCGCGCTGGTGCTGGGCGCAGTCATCGGCGGTGCGACCTTCGGCGACAACCTTTCGGTGATCTCCGACACGGCGATCGTCGCCAGTCGCACGCAGGGCTGCACGATGCGGGAGAAGTTCCGCGAGAACCTGAAGTTCGCACTGCCCGCCGCGCTGTTGACCGTGGTCGTGCTGGGTTTCATCGGCGAAACCGCGCCGGTGCAGACGCTCGAGCCCGTATCGCCGTGGCTGATCGTGCCGTATGTGATCGTGCTCGGACTGGCCATGGCGGGTGTGGACGTGATCATCGTCCTCAGCCTGGGCCTGGTGATCGCGGGTGTGTTCGGAGCGTTCTTCGCCGACGAGTTCGGCGTCGCCGCCTATGCCACGCACATCTGGGAAGGCTTCGAGAGCATGGTGGAGATCATCCTGCTCTCGCTGCTGGTCGGCGGACTCGGCGCGCTGATGAAGGCGACCGGCGGGCTGGCATGGCTGGCGCAGGTGATCGGCAAGTTCGCGCGTGGACACAAGAGCCGCCGCGCAGGCGAGGTGAGCATCGCCACGCTGTCGGCCACGACGGACGTGTTCACTGCGAACAACACCGTCGCGATCCTCATCAGCGGCGGGCTTGCGCGCGACATCGCGCAGCAGCACGGCGTGCCTCCTGCGCGCGCGGCGAGCGTGCTCGATATCTTCGCCTGCGTGACGCAGGGCGTGTTGCCGTACGGCGCGCAGATCCTGCTGGCGGCGTCGCTGGGCGCGGTATCGCCACTGGCCCTGGCCGGGAGCGTGCATTACAGCTGGTTGCTGGGTGCCATCACGATCACGGCGATGCTCTGGCCGGCGCGCAAGGTCGCGCCGGCGCATGCGGCCGACTGAGCAAGCCTGCGTTGCCGGAAACGAAAAGGGCGCGGATTGCTCCGCGCCCTTTGTTCGTCCGGCGTATGCGAGGTCAGTTGCGCGACTGCAGCTTCGACAGCAGGCGCAGGAACTCCACGTACAGCCACACCAGCGTGACCATCAGGCCGAACGCGCCGTACCACTCCATGTACTTGGGCGCGTTCTGCTCGACGCCGGTCTCGATGAAGTCGAAGTCCAGCACCAGATTCAGCGCCGCGATCACCACCACGAACAGGCTGAAGCCAATACCGATCAGTCCGGATTCGTGGATGAAAGGAATGCGCACGCCGAAGAACGACAGCACGAACGAAGCCAGGTAGACCAGGGCGATGCCGCCCGTGGCGGCGACCACGCCGAGCTTGAAGTTCTCGGTGGCGCGAATCAGGCCCGAGCGGTACGCGAAGAGCAGCGCGAACAGCGTGCCGAAAGTCAGCAGGACCGCCTGCATCACGATGCCCGGGAAGCGGTGTTCGAAGATCGCCGAGATGGCGCCCAGGAAGAAGCCTTCGGTGAGCGCGTACATCGGCGCGGTCACCGGCGCCCATTCCTTCTTGAAGATCGTCGCCAGCGCGAACACCAGGCCGCCGATCGCGCCGCCCAGGACGTAGGGCATCGCGCCGACCGGGCCCTCCGCGGTGAACTGCACCTGGCTCCAGGCGAACGCGGCGGTGAGCACGCACAGCAGCAGAAGCAGGCCGGTCTTGTTGACCGTGCCGTTGAGCGTCATCGTCGCGCCATCGCGCTGGACCACCGTGCCGCTGGAAAGGTCCAGGAAGGTGCCTTCCTTCAATGCGGGATTGCCGCTGCGTCCGATCATGTCGTCCCCTGTCCGTGCTGAATTGGAAGCCCGGAGCATACAACGGCGCATCGCACCGCCCGCCATGCGTTGACAGCGGCGGGCGCTCCGGCCAGACTAGTCGGCCTTTCGCGGCGTTGGCGCGCAACGGAAGTCCCGGCCTCGGGGTATAGCTCAGCCTGGTAGAGCGCCAGCTTTGGGAGCTGGATGTCGTGGGTTCGAATCCCTCTGCCCCGACCATCCAGACAGAGCGGGAAAGTTCGACCACCGGATGCGGCGGGAGTGTCAGTTAAGATGCAACGCTGGCGCCCGTAGCTCAACCGGATAGAGCACCGGCCTTCTAAGCCGGTGGTTGTGGGTTCGAGTCCCGCCGGGCGCGCCACAAGTTGTAGAAAACACCGCAAAACAAGCTTTATGGTGGCTGTAGCTCAGTTGGTTAGAGTACTGGATTGTGATTCCAGATGTCGGGGGTTCGAGTCCCCTCAGCCACCCCAGATGTATTGGCGAAACAGAAAATAGTTGTTATAGTTTCGCTTCTAGTTGTTCCGGGCCGTTAGCTCAGTTGGTAGAGCAGTTGACTCTTAATCAATAGGTCCAAGGTTCGAATCCTTGACGGCCCACCAATCCGGAAAGCACCTGGTCCCCCAGGTGCTTTTTTCTTTTCCGGGGTTTCTCAATTCCCGGAAGCGCGGCCTAGAATGCCGCCGCGGCGTTCATCGCCCGCGTCGATGCGAAAGTGGCGGAATTGGTAGACGCCCTGGATTTAGGTTCCAGTGCCGCAAGGCGTGCGGGTTCGAGTCCCGCCTTTCGCACCAGCCTTAGTGATTGGCGGCCGGCCAAGTCGAGCGAGCGCTCGCGAGTGATGCTGCCGGCAGCCAGGCGCCTGCGGGGAAAACCGGGGTCGGCGCCGAATCGGGGCGTGGTGTCCGGCGGGCCAGGCCCAGCGCTGGCACGACGGCCCGCAATCGGCGAAACTATTCCGTTCCGCTGGCCGCGAAGCATTCCGCCCGGGCCGCGGGCAGGACAGGACCATCAACATCGTGCCGCGGCAGGTCGCCGTGGTGGCAGGAGTGGATATGCAAGTTTCGGTCGAATCGCTCGGCAACCTCGAACGTCGCATGACTTTCAGCCTTCCGGCGGATCGTCTGGAAGCCGTGATCGGCGGCCGCCTGCGCGAAATCTCGCGTGGTGCCAAGATCAAGGGGTTCCGTCCCGGCAAGGTGCCGGCCAAGGTGATCGAGCAGCGCTTCGGCGCGCAGGTCCGCGCCGAGGCCCTCGATGGCCTGCTGCGCGAAGGTTTCAGCAACGCCGTCCGCCAGGAAGCGCTGCAGATTGCGGGCAATCCGCAGATCGCGCCGGCCCCGGGCTCGGACGACCAGCTGTCGTACGTGGCGACCTTCGAGGTCGTGCCGGACTTCGGCGACATCGACGTGACCAAGCTCAACGTCGTGCGCCACACCGCCGAAGTGACCGACACCGACATCGACGCGATGATCGAGAACCTGCGCCTGCAGCGCCGCACCTGGAACGCGGTCGATCGCGAAGCCGGCACCGGCGACGCCGTCGAGATCGAAACCTTCTCACAGGTGGGCGATGAGCGCCTGCCGGCCGAGGGTGTCGAGCGTGGCGCGACCATCATCGGTTCGGCTGCCATGTTCCCGGCGATCGAATCGGCGCTGGTGGGCATGAAGGCCGACGACGAGAAGGCGGTGGACGTCGAGTTCCCGGCCGACTGGCGCGTGCCGGCGTTCGCTGGCAAGACGGTCAAGGTCAACCTGAAGGCCACGAAGGTTTCCGAGCCCGTGCTGCCGGAAGTGGACGCTGCCTTCATCAAGAGCTTTGGCGTGCGCAGCGGTGATGCCGACCAGTTCCGCGTCGACATCCGCAGCAACCTGGAGCGCGAGCTGAAGGGCGCGCTGATGACCCGCCTGCGCCGCGAAGTCGGCGAGCAGCTCATCGCCGCCTACACGCATGTCGAAATGCCGCCCAAGCTGGTCGAGGGCGAGGCGCGCGACATGGCCCGCCAGACCATCGAAACCGCACGTCGCCAGGGCCGTCCCATCGGCGAGATCCCGGCCGATGCGCACGTGGGCTTCATGGACGCCGCGCGCAAGCGCGTGCTGGTCGGCCTGCTGGTGGGCGAGATCGCCCGTCGCAACGAGCTGCGCCTGGAGTCCAAGCGCGTGACCGAGACGCTGAACCTGATCGCCTCGACCTATGAAGAGCCGCAGCAGGTCATCGAGCTGTACCGCAACGACCCGCAGCTGATGAACGGCCTGCAGGCCCGCGTGATGGAAGAGCAGGTGATCGACTGGATCGCCGAGCGCGCCCAGCACACCGAGCAGGCGCTGGCGTTCAACGAAGCGATCCGCCAGTAATCGTTGCAACGGCCGCGGTTCGCCGCGGCCGGCTCCATCGAAAGGACGCGCCCCTTGCGCTCCGGTCCGGTTGGCCCCAAGTTGACCGGACCGCGCTTCCCCAAGCGCCCCATATCCGATCCAAGGTGCCGTCGAACATGGACAACCTGACCAAAGCTTTGAACCTTGTCCCGATGGTGGTCGAACAGACCAGCCGGGGCGAGCGCGCCTACGACATCTATTCGCGCCTGCTCAAGGAGCGCGTGATCTTCCTCGTCGGTGGCGTGGACGACCATGTGGCGAACGTGATCGTCGCGCAGATGCTGTTCCTCGAGGCCGAGAACCCCGAGAAGGACATCAGCCTATACATCAACTCACCCGGCGGCGTGGTCACCGCCGGCCTGGCGATCTACGACACCATGCAGTACATCAAGCCGGACGTGAGCACGATCTGCGTCGGCCAGGCCGCCTCCATGGGCGCGCTGCTGCTGGCCGCCGGTGCAAAGGGCAAGCGCTATGCGCTGCCGAACTCGCGCGTGATGATCCATCAGCCCCTAGGCGGCTTCCAGGGCCAGGCGACGGACATCGACATCCACGCCCGTGAGATCCTGACCCTGCGCCAGCGCCTGAACGAGATCCTCGCCAAGCACACCGGCCAGGCGCTGGAGACCATCGCCCGGGACACCGAGCGCGATAACTTCAAGAGCGCCGAAGCGGCCCGCGAGTACGGCCTGGTCGACCAGGTCCTCGAGCGCCGCCCGGAAGACTCGATCCAGGCCGGCTGACGGCATTCCGGCCCTTGATCCACCCATGACCCGGACCGTGATCCGACCCGCGAGGCGGGCCGGATCGCTGTGTTATCCTCGGGCCGCACCACCTGAACGCGTCCGTCCACGGCGGGTTCGAGACACGAGCACCATTTGGACACAGGCATGAGCGACGACCGACAGGGCCGCAGCACCGGCGACAGCAACAAGATCCTTTACTGCTCGTTCTGCGGGAAAAGCCAGCACGAGGTCCGCAAGCTTATCGCGGGCCCGAGCGTGTTCATCTGCGATGAATGCGTGGAGCTGTGCAACGACATCATCCGCGAGGAGCTCGAGGAGAAGGCGCAGTCGGCCCGGAGCCACCTGCCCAAGCCGCGCGAGATCCTCGAGGTGCTCGACCAGTACGTGATCGGCCAGCAGCGCGCCAAGCGCACGCTCGCGGTCGCCGTGTACAACCATTACAAGCGCATCGAAAGCCGGCAGAAGAACGACGACGTCGAGCTGGCGAAGTCGAACATCCTGCTGGTCGGCCCGACCGGTTCGGGCAAGACGCTGCTGGCCGAAACGCTGGCGCGCCTGCTCAACGTGCCGTTCACCATTGCCGATGCCACCACGCTGACCGAAGCCGGCTATGTCGGCGAGGACGTGGAAAACATCATCCAGAAGCTGCTGCAGAAGTGCGACTACGACGTCGAGAAGGCGCAGCAGGGCATCGTCTACATCGACGAGATCGACAAGATCTCGCGCAAGAGCGACAACCCGTCGATCACGCGCGACGTGTCGGGCGAAGGCGTGCAGCAGGCGCTGCTCAAGCTCATCGAAGGCACCGTCGCCAGCGTTCCGCCGCAGGGCGGGCGCAAGCATCCGCAGCAGGAATTCCTGCAGGTCGACACGCGCAACATCCTGTTCGTCGTGGGTGGCGCGTTCGCCGGCCTGGACAAGATCATCCAGCAGCGCAGCACCGAGGCCGGCGGCATCGGTTTCGGCGCCAAGGTGAAGAGCAGCGAGCGCAAGAACGACATCGGCAAGCTGCTGGCGGACGTGGAGCCGGAAGACCTGATCAAGTTCGGCCTAATCCCCGAGTTCGTCGGCCGTCTGCCGGTGGTCGCCACGCTCGAGGAGCTGGACGAGACCGCGCTGGTCAAGATCCTGACCGAGCCGAAGAACGCCATCACCAAGCAGTTCAAGAAGCTGTTCGAGATGGAGAGCGTGGAGCTGGAGTTCCGCCCGGACGCCCTGGCCGCCATCGCGCGCAAGGCGCTCAAGCGCAAGACCGGTGCGCGCGGCCTGCGCACCATCGTCGAGTCGGTCCTGCTGGACACGATGTACGAGCTGCCGTCCCTGGAAAACGTCTCCAAGGTGGTCGTGGACGAGTCGGTCATCGACCACAAGACCGAGCCGTACCTGATCTACCAGACGCCTCCGGCGGCTCCCAAGGTCGCCTCGGCCGACTGACGGCGACGTGACCGGCGTCCCGCCTCCGGCATCTCGGAGGTGCGGCTAAGCGCCTGATTTTCAACGGATAAATGCCCCCGGCCCGCAGCATAGTCTGCGGGCCGCTTGCATCCGTTCGCGCCGGACCCCATAACCGTCGCCATGGGCTGCGCACGCCCACGAGACCTCCCGGGCGGTCACCGCCCGCACCCCGTTTTCCCGGAGTCCCCCATGACCGTTTCATCCGACCGCGAGACGCTCAATCTGCCGGTCCTGCCGCTGCGCGATGTCGTCGTGTTCCCGCACATGGTGATCCCGCTGTTCGTCGGCCGCGACAAGTCGATCCACGCGCTGGACCTGGCCATGGAGGCCGACAAGCGCATCCTGCTGGTCGCCCAGAAGTCCGCCGAGACCGACGACCCCGGCGCGGATGATCTCTATCAGGTCGGCACGCTCGCCCAGGTCCTGCAGCTGCTGAAGCTGCCCGACGGCACCATCAAGGTGCTGGTGGAAGGCGTCTCGCGCGTGAGCGTCCACGACGTCACCGAGCGCGACGGCGCGCTGAGCGGCCAGGCCGAAGTCGTCGAGCCGGACAACGATCGCGAGGAACGCGAGATCGAGGCGATCGCGCGCTCGCTGATGGGCCTGTTCGAGCAGTACGTGAAGACCAACCGGAAGCTCCCGCCGGAGCTGATGCAGACGCTGTCCGGCATCGACGAGCCCGGTCGCCTGGCTGACACCATCGCCGCCCATCTGGGCGTACGCATCGGCGACAAGCAGAAGCTGCTGGAGACGCACGGCATCGGCGCGCGCCTGGAGCAACTGGTCGGCCTGGTCGATGGCGAGATCGACGTGCAGCAGCTGGAAAAGCGCATCCGCGGCCGCGTGAAGTCGCAGATGGAGAAGAGCCAGCGCGAGTACTACCTCAACGAGCAGATGAAGGCGATCCAGAAGGAGCTCGGCGAGATCGACGACGCTCCCAACGACATCGACGAACTGACCCGCAAGATCGCCGAAGCCGGCATGCCCAAGCCGGTGGAAACCAAGGCCAAGGCCGAGCTCAACAAACTCAAGCAGATGTCGCCGATGTCCGCCGAAGCGGCCGTCGTGCGCAACTATCTTGATTGGCTGCTGGGCGTGCCGTGGAAGAAGCGCACCAAGGTGCGCAAGGACCTTAAGGCCGCGCAGGACGTGCTCGATGCCGACCACTTCGGTCTGGAGAAGGTCAAGGAACGCATCCTTGAATACCTCGCCGTGCAGTCGCGCGTGAAGCAGATGAAGGGCCCGATCCTGTGCCTGGTCGGACCGCCGGGCGTGGGCAAGACCTCGCTGGGCCAGTCGATCGCGAAGGCGACGAACCGCAAGTTCGTGCGCATGTCGCTGGGCGGCGTGCGCGACGAGGCCGAGATCCGCGGCCACCGTCGTACGTACGTGGGTTCGATGCCGGGCCGCATTGTGCAGAACCTCAACAAGATCGGCAGCAAGAACCCGCTGTTCGTGCTCGATGAGATCGACAAGATGTCGATGGACTTCCGCGGCGATCCGTCTTCGGCGCTGCTGGAAGTGCTCGATCCGGAACAGAACAACGCCTTCAACGATCATTATCTGGAGGTCGATCTCGACCTGTCGGAAGTGATGTTCGTCGCCACGTCCAACTCGCTCAACATTCCCGGTCCGCTGCTGGACCGCATGGAAGTGATCCGCATCCCGGGTTACACCGAGGAAGAGAAGCTCAACATCGCCATGCGTTATCTGCTGCCCAAGCAGATCAAGGGCAATGGTTTGAAGCCGGAAGAGCTCAAGGTCGCCGAAGGCGCGGTGCGCGACATCGTGCGGTACTACACGCGCGAATCCGGCGTGCGCAGCCTGGAGCGTGAGATCGCCAAGATCTGCCGCAAGGTGGTGAAGGAAATCGCGCTGGCCGGTCCGACGAAGAAGGGCATCAAGAAGGGCGCCGTCAACGTCACCTCCAAGAACCTGGACAAGTACCTCGGAGTGCGTCGCTTCGATTTCGGTCGCGCGGAAGAGCAGAACGAAGTCGGCCTGGTCACGGGCCTGGCCTGGACGGAAGTCGGCGGCGATCTGCTGCAGATCGAATCCACGCTCGTGCCGGGCAAGGGTCAGCTGCTGCTCACGGGCCAGCTCGGCGACGTGATGAAGGAATCGGCGTCCGCCGCGCTGTCGGTCGTGCGTGCGCGCACCGAGCAGCTCGGCATCGACCTCGACTTCCTGCAGAAGCACGACGTGCACGTGCACGTGCCGGAAGGTGCCACGCCGAAGGACGGCCCGAGCGCCGGTATCGCGATGGCGACCGCGCTGGTGTCCATGCTTACGCGTAACCCGGTGAAGGCCGATGTGGCGATGACCGGCGAGATCACGCTGCGCGGCCGCGTGCTGCCCATCGGCGGCCTGAAGGAGAAATTGCTGGCCGCGCTGCGCGGCGGCATCCGCACGGTGATCATCCCCGACGAGAACCGCAAGGACCTTGCCGATCTTCCGAAGGCCGTGACGCAGGGAATGAAGATCATCCCGGTGAAGTGGATCGACGAAGTGCTGGGCATCGCTCTGGAACGCGCACCGACGCCTGCGCCTGCGGCGTCGGGCAAGGAAGAAGTGCCGGTGCGCGACGGTGCCAAGACGGTCACGCAGACCGACGTCAAGCATTGATTCCCACCGCCTGTCGGATGCAACCCAAAAACGCTGGAAGCCGCGCCACAGCTAGGTTTCCAGCTTGCGACGCCAAAATGCCGCTGGTATAACGGCTGCGGACCGCGCAGGCCATTGCAGCGCAATGGCTGCGCGGCAAGAGTCGATCGGGGGGAACGCCTTCGATTACATGCTGCTTCTTACGAACATGCGGCATCAATCCGCACAGGGAGTCGAAACGAATGAACAAGGCTGAGTTTGTTGGCGCCGTTGCCGAGGCCGCCGAGCTGTCCAAGACCGACGCTGCCAACGCCGTCGATGCCATGATCAATGTCGTGACCAAGGCGCTGAAGAAGGGCGACACGGTCACGCTGGTCGGCTTCGGCACCTTCCAGGTCCGCAAGCGCGCCGCCCGCCAGGGCCGCAATCCGAAGACCGGCGAGACGATCAAGATCAAGGCCTCGAAGAATCCGTCCTTCAAGGCTGGCAAGGCGCTCAAGGATGCCGTAAACTAAGCGACTCGCCGACGGGTGCTTAGCTCAGCGGTAGAGCGTCTCCTTTACACGGAGAGGGTCGGGGGTTCGAAACCCTCAGCACCCACCATCGAGCACCCCACGGGTTGTTTGAAAAGTTTCACCAGGTTTTGAAGCATGCGGAGTGGTAGTTCAGTCGGTTAGAATGCTGGCCTGTCACGCCGGAGGTCGCGGGTTCGAGTCCCGTCCACTCCGCCAGTTTCGTCAAAGGCGCCGGGAACGGCGCCTTTGGTTTTATAATTAGTGAGAGGACCGGAAACGCGGCTTGCCGCGCCAGGGTTCGGGGCGCAAGTCCCAGGTTTCAAAGCGCGGAGTGGTAGTTCAGTCGGTTAGAATGCTGGCCTGTCACGCCGGAGGTCGCGGGTTCGAGTCCCGTCCACTCCGCCATTTTCGTCAAAGGGCACCGGAAACGGTGCCCTTTGTTTTTTTACAGGTCCGGGCAGCGGAAACGGCGCCTTCCGTTTTTCCGGCATCAACCCGTTTCCCGCCGATCGTCGAATTTCCCTCGACGGCCCGCCGTGCCGGCTTCCGGCCGCGCTAAACTGTCCGGCTTACGACTGAACGCGTCCCGGACATGCTGCAGAAACTACGCGACAAGACCTCCGGCTGGATCGCCACCGTGATCCTGGGCCTGTTGATCATTCCCTTCGCCTTCGTCGGCATCGAGCAGTACCTCGGCCAGCGCACCGACACCTCCGTCGCGCGCATCGACGCGCCGCCGACCTGGTGGCCGTCCGCGCCGTCATGGTGGCCGGTGTCGGTGTTCTGGACGCACGAGAAGATCGGTGTGGACGAGTTCCGCAACCGCTTCGAGCAGGAGCGCCAGCAGCGCCGCGCCCAGCAGGGCGAGGCGTTCGACGCACGGGCGTTCGAGAGCGCGGACAACAAGCGCGCCATCCTCGACAGCCTGATCGACGCGCGCGTGCAGGAGATCGCCGCGCAGCGCCAGGGCCTGGTCGTCAGCAACGCGATGGTGCAGAAGGCGATCATGGACGTGCCGGGCTTCCAGGTGGACGGCAAGTTCAACTACGACCGCTACAAGCTCGCACTCGCCTCGCTGGCGCCGCCGCAGAGCGAGCGGCAGTTCGAAGAGAACGTGCGCGACGACCTGCAGCGTTCGCTGCTCGCCGTCGGCGTGGGCAGCAGCAACTTCGTCACCTCTGCCGAGATGGACCGTCTGCTGCGCCTGATGGGCGAACAGCGCGACGTCGCGCTGCTGATGTTGCCGCCTCCCGCGGCCGACACCGCGGCCGTGAGCGCGGCCGAGATCCAGCAGTGGTACGACACCCACACCGCGCAGTTCCGTGCGCCGGAGATGGTCGAGATCGAGTTCGTCGAGGTCGACGGCAGCAAGCTGCCGGCCGTCGCGCCGGCCGACGACGCTGCGCTGCGGCAGCGTTACGAGCAGGAAAAGAACCGTTTCGTCGAGGCCGAGCAGCGTCTGGCGTCACACATCCTCGTGCGCGTGGATGAGAAGGCCGACGCCGCCGCCCAGAAGGCGGCCGATGAGAAGGCCAAGCGCCTGGCCGAGCAGGCCAAGGCGCAGGGCGCCGACTTCGCCGCGCTCGCCCGCGCCAACAGCGACGACACCGGCTCGCAGGCCACGGGTGGCGACCTGGGTTGGGTGAGCAAGGGCATGATGGTGGCGCCGTTCGAGAACGCGCTGTTCGCGATGCAGGCAGGCGAGGTGAGCGGTCCGGTCAAGAGCGAGTTCGGCTGGCACGTCATTCAGTTGCGCGAGGTCAAGACGGGCGCACAGGAAAGCTTCGAGCAGGCGCGCGAGACGCTGGCGCGCGAACAGGCCGAAGCCGATCGCGATCGCGCGATCAGCGAGTTCACGAGCCGCCTGGTCGACCTCACGCTGAAGAACCCGACGTCGCTGGCGCCTTCCGCGCGCGAGATGAACCTGCCGCTGCAGAAGCTCGGCCCGTTCTCGCGGGCGAACGCGCAGGGCATCGCCGCCAATCCGGCGGTGCAGCGCGTGGCGTTCTCGGAAGACGCGATCCAGGACGGGAACATCAGCGATCCGATCGAGATCGCCCCGGGCCACAGCGTGCTGCTGCGCGTCACCGCGCACACTCCGGAACGCGCGCAGCCGCTGGCGCAGGTGCGCGAGCAGGTGATCGCCGCCGTGCGCGCCGATCGCGCCGCAAAGGCCGCGCGCAAGGACGCCGAAGCGCTGGTCGCGCGTGTGAACGGCGGCGAGAC
This sequence comes from Lysobacter sp. MMG2, assembly GCF_016735495.2. GTDB lineage: Bacteria > Pseudomonadota > Gammaproteobacteria > Xanthomonadales > Xanthomonadaceae > Lysobacter_J. Next base: position 227,883 of record NZ_JAERQY020000002.1, on the reverse strand, counting down.
GCTAGACGCCATCGCCGCGTCGAAGCAACTGCCGCCGCCGCAGGTCCTGCCGGGCGTGCCGCGCGGCGCGCCGGTGCCGGACGCTTCGGTGGCCGATGCGATCTTCGCGGTGCCGGCGCCGGCCGAAGGCAAGGTGTCGGCCGGTCACGCTGCACTGCCGAACGGTGCCATCGTGCTGTTCGCGGTGAACAAGGTCACGCCGGGTGATCTGGCCACCCTGCCGCCGCAGCAGCGCGAGATGCTGCAGCAGCAGATCGCCCAGGTGGGCGGTGGCGACGACGTGCGCGCGCTGGTCAACGCGCTGCGCAAGCGCGTCAAGGTCGAGGTGGTCGAGCAGAACCTCTGACCACCGCGTGACGCGCCGGGCTCCGGCGCGTCAACGGCAGCAGAAACAAAAAGGCCCGGCAATGCCGGGCCTTTTGTTTTGCGTGGGAACGGCGGTGACGTTTACTCGGTGTGGATGCCCGTCATGCCCATGATGTTGTAACCGGCGTCGACATACGTCACTTCGCCCGTCACGCCCGCGGCCAGGTCCGAGCACAGGAATGCGGCGACGTTGCCCACATCCTCGATCGTGACGGTGCGGCGCAGCGGCGCGTTCTCTTCGACATGGCCGAGGATCTTGCGGAAACCCGCGATGCCCGCCGCGGCCAGCGTCTTGATCGGGCCGGCGGAGATCGCGTTGACGCGCGTGCCTTCCGGGCCGAGGTTGAGCGCGAGGTAGCGCACCGAGGCTTCCAGGCTCGCCTTCGCCACGCCCATCAGGTTGTAGTTGGCCAGCGCGCGTTCGGCGCCCAGGTAGCTCAGGGTGATGATCGAACCATTGCGGCCCTTCATCATCGGGCGCGCGGCCTTGGCCATCGCCGACAGCGAATAGGCCGACACGTCGTGCGCGATCGCGAAGTTCTCGCGCGTCATGCCGTCGAGGAACTCACCGGCGATGGCTTCGCGCGGCGCGAAGGCGATGGCGTGCACGAGGATGTCGAAGCCGTCGTTCCAGCGCTGGCCGAGCTGTTCGAAGCAGGCGGCGATCTGTGCGTCGTCGCTGACGTCCAGCGGGATGACGATGTCGCTGCCGTATTCCTTCGCCGCTGATTCCACGCGCGACTTCAGCTTCTCGTTCTGGTAGGTGAACGCCAGTTCCGCGCCCTCGCGGTGCATGGCCTCGGCGATGCCGCTGGCGATCGAACGCTCGCTGGCGATGCCGGTGATCAGTGCACGCTTGCCTTGCAGAAAACCCATGAGCCGATTCCTCTGTGATGCCTTTTGGTGGTCGCGACCGCAGCGCGGTCGAGCAAAGGACCTAGTGTAGCCGCGGGCGACGCCGCGTTGCGGCGATGCGCCGGCGTAGGGTGGTCAGGGCGAGCCAGTGGCGGACGGCAGCGCGTCGCCCTGCCAGTCCAGCGCATCGATCAGCAGCTTCTGGCCCGGACGCAGCACGGCCTTGGCGGACAGCCCGTTGCGCTGCAGGAGATCGTCGACGCCGATGCGGTAGCGCTTGGCGATGGTCGAAGCGCTCTCGCCCTTGGCGACCGTGTGGCGACGCGGCTCGCGCGCCGGCGGTTCGTCGTCGGTCACGGCCATCGCCATGGCATCGCTGATGTCGTTGGGATCGGTGGGCCTGGCTTCGTCGGCGACCGCCCAAGCGCCCACATCGGCGATCGCCAGCAGGCGCGCGGCCGAGCCGCCCGCCGCCGTGATGCGGCCTTCGGGGAAGGCTGGATTCAAGCGCTTGAGCTGCTCGACGCTCTGGCCCGTGCGCGAGGCCCACTGGTCCATGCGCTGCACGCCCTTGGGCAGCGAGACCGCCTGCAGGCGCGGCACGTTGCGGTCGAGTGCGCGCATCCATTCCTCGCGATCGTCGGCCTGCTCGATCAGGCACGACAGCGCGTGCAGCTTGCGCACATAGGCGGTGGTGATGTCCGACAGACCGACGAGCTTGTCGATCTGCACGTTGCGCGCGTTCTGGCCGCTGCGCTTGAGCGCGCCGAGCACGCGGTATTCGCCGGCGTTGTAGGCCATCGTCGCCAGACGCCAGTCGCCGGCGAACATGCCGTGCAGCGTCTTGAGGTAGCGCACGGCGGCCTGGGTCGAATCGACGGGCGACAGCCGGCCGTCGTAACCGTTGCGTATCGTCACGCCGTGGTTGCGTGCGGTGATCGCGATCATCTGCCACAGCCCGGCGGGCCCGGCGGCACTGCGCGCGCCCGGACGGTAGCCGCTTTCCACGAAGGGGATCAGCGCGAACTCGGTCGGCACGTTGCTCTCGCGCAACGCATCCACGACGTACCCGAACAGGGGCAGCACATCGTCATTGCCCGCGGCCAGCCGGCGCGGCACATGGGCGAAATGCTGGCGCCAGCGCGGCGAGGTCGCGTCCGCATCGCATTCCGGCTCGGCCAGGCCATCGCGGAAGCTGCGGTAGATCTCCAGGCCGTTGCGGACCGTCGGGTCGCCGGAGGAGCCCGTCGTCGTCGCTGCAGGCGCGGGCGACCCGGCGCCGGTGGCTTCCTGCGCGAAGACGGGTAGTGCGGTGCATGCGGCCAGACAGAGTGCGCCCAGCCGGTGACGCCATCGGGAAGCGCCCGTCACGCGACGAACCCGTCCTTCCAGCGCCGCAACGCGGCGAATGCATCGACGCTGTCGGCCGGCGCCTGGCCGGTCTCGCGCGCCAGGCTGGCGCGTACTTCGGGGCTGTCCACCCGCAGGAAGGGATTGGCCGCAAGTTCGTCGCCCAGCAGGCTGGGCAGGGTCGGTCGTCCGGTCTCGCGCATGGCCTGGGCCTCCTCGATGCGGCGCCGCAGCGCCCGGTTGCCGGGTTCTACCACGAGGGCGAAGGCCGCGTTTGCGAGCGTGTACTCATGTCCGCAACAGACCCGGGTCTCGGGGGGCAGGGCGGCCAGCCGCGAGAGGGAGGCATGCATCTGTCCCGGCGTGCCCTCGAACATGCGCCCGCAGCCCAGGCTGAACAGGGTGTCGCCGCAGAACAGCAGGCCGTGGCCGTGGTAGGCGACGTGGCTGCGGGTGTGGCCAGGGACGGCCAGGACGTTGAACTCCCAGCCGGCGATCCCGATCGCGTCCCCGTCGCCGACGCGGCGGTAGCTGGCGGGAATGCGGTCATCGTCCGGTGCGAAGACCGGCAGGTCGGGCCAGCGTTCCAGCAGGCCGGGCACGCCGCCGATGTGGTCGCCGTGATGGTGGGTCAGCAGGACGCCGGCCGGTTGCAGGCCGTGCTCGGCAGCGGCGAGGACGGGGCCCGCCTCGCTGGGGTCGACGATGAGCGCACGCATGCCGCCCTCGCCGGAGAGCGTCCAGATGTAGTTGTCGCTCAGTGCGGGCAGGGGTGTCAGGTGCATGGGGTGTCGGGAGTGGCCCGGAGGCGGCGTGCGTGCCGCACAATCCGACCGTACACGCCGCAGGTCGCGGCATCCTGGAAACGGTCCCGACCATGCCCGGCCCCCACCACCTGCGTCAATTGGAAACATCCGAATCGGCCCTGCGCTGGTTCAGCAGCGAGGCCGGGCAGGGGCTGGTGGCGGTGGAGGAAGCCGCGATGTTGCGCGTGTTGGCAGGTTGCCCCGCCGCACCCTGGGCGTGGCTGGGCGTGGACGGCGCGCCGGCGCCGGAGGTCGGCGGGCGCGGTCTGCTGCTCAGGCGCGCGGGGCTGGGGTTCCATGGTGCGGTACGGTGCCGCCTGCCGCTGCCGGTGGCCAGCGAAGTGTTCGGCGCCGTGCTGCTGCAGCACGCGCTCGACGACGACGTGCCGATCGAGCCCTTGCTCGACGAATGCGCCCGCGTTCTCGCGCCGGGCGGCGTACTGTGGCTCGCCGTACTGAACCCGTGGAGCCCGTACCACCTACGTTGGGCCCGCACCGGCCTGCGTGCGTACGACCCGGGCGTGTGGCAATCGGCGCTGCGACGCGCCGGTTTCGCCGCCGATACGGTGAGCCTGCAATGGCTCGGGCCGCACTGGCGCGTTGCGCACGGTGAAGTCGGCGTTGGCGCGTCCGATCGCCTGCGCGCCGGTGTCGCGCTGACGGTGAACAAGCGCGTGCACGCACTGATCCCGCCCAAGCCGTTGCGCGGGCTTCGTTGGCAGGCAGGCACGCGCACGCATCTGGTCCGACGCACACCGGTGTCGTCGTCGGACAAGCGATAATGGCGCCATGAATCACGCTGATCCGACGTCGTCATCTCCCAGCTCCCCCAAACACATCGAAGCCCACACCGACGGCGCCTGCCTGGGCAATCCCGGCCCGGGCGGTTGGGCCGCACTGTTGCGTTATCGCGGCCACGAGCGCGAACTCGCCGGCGGCGAGGCCGACACCACGAACAACCGCATGGAGCTGATGGCCGCGATCATGGCGCTGGAAGCGCTGAGCGAGCCGTGTACGGTGGTGCTCACCACCGACTCCCAGTACGTGCGCCAGGGCATCACCGAGTGGATCAACAACTGGGTGCGACGCGGCTGGAAGACCGCCGCTGGCGATCCGGTGAAGAACCGCGATCTGTGGGAGCGCCTGCACGCGGCGTCGCAGCGCCACCGCATCGAATGGAAGTGGGTGAAGGGCCACTCCGGCGATCCCGACAACGAACGCGTGGACGTGCTCGCCCGCACCCAGGCGCAGCGCTTGCGCGCCGCCGCACGCTGAGCCGCGACGGAAACATGTGAGAATGCAGCCGATGCGGCAGATCATCCTCGATACCGAAACCACCGGCCTGAGCTGGGAACGCGGCAACCGCGTGGTCGAAATCGGCTGCGTCGAATACGTGGAGCGCCGCCCCAGCGGCCGCACGTTCCACGTCTACCTCAAGCCGGACTGCGACTTCGAGCAGGGCGCGCAGGAAGTGACCGGCCTGACGCTGGAATTCCTCGCCGACAAGCCGGAATTCGCGCAGGTCGCCGAGGAGTTCCTCGCCTTCATCGAAGGCGCCGAGCTGATCATCCACAACGCCGCGTTCGACCTGGGCTTTCTCGACAACGAGCTGCGCCGGCTGGGCGAGCAGTACGGGCGCATCAAGGATCGCTGCACGGTCGAAGACACGCTGCTGCTGGCGCGTCAGCGGTTCCCGGGCCAGCGCAATTCGCTGGATGCGCTGTGCAAGCGCCTGGGCGTGGACAACTCGCATCGCCAGCTCCACGGCGCGCTGCTCGACGCGCAGATCCTGGGCGATGTGTACCTGGCGCTGACGTCGGGCCAGGAAGAAATCGGCTTCGCCGTGGACGCCGTCGCCAATGCGGTGGAAACGGTGCACTTCCGCAGCGATCCCAATGCCGCGCGTCCGCGCGTGCAGATCAGCCCCGAGGAGCGGGCCGCGCACGAGGCGCGTCTGGAAAAGCTCCGCAAGAAGGCCGGCAAGGTCGTCTGGGACCAGTTCAACGTGGTCGAGGCGGACGCCAACGCGGAACTCGCCACCGCCTGACGGTGGTGGCGCGCCTCTCGGCGCGGGAATCAGTGGTGGCGAACGAGGATGACGGTGACGTTGTCCGAACCGCCGCCGTCCAGCGCCGCGGCGACCAGCGTATCCACGCATTCCTGCGCGCTGCAGTCGGCCTGCGAGAGCACGCGTGCGATGCCGCGATCATCGACTTCTTCGGTCAGCCCGTCGCTGCACAGCAGCAGCTGCATGCCGGGCTTGAGCTCGCCGGTCATGGTTTCCACGTTGAGGTTGCGCGGGTCGGTCACGCCCAGCGCCTGCGTCACCACGTTGCGATGCGGGTGGCTGCGGGCCTGCTCCTGGGTGATCGCGCCGTTGGCGATCAGCTCCTGGACGTAGCTGTGGTCCTGCGAAAGCTGGGCCAGGTGGCCCTCACGCCACAGGTAGACGCGGCTGTCGCCGACCCAGGCCACTTCGAAGCGGTTGTTGACGATGCGCGCGGCAACCACGGTCGTGCCCATCGGCAGCGCGTCGTTGCGGCGTTTGGACGTGCGGATGATCTCTTCGTCGGCGATGCGGATGGCCTGCGCCAGCGGCGTGCCGTCGCGGATCTCGCGCACGATGGTCTCGCGCGCCAGGGCGCTGGCGACCTCGCCGTATTCATGACCGCCCATGCCGTCGGCCACCAGCCACAGCCCGAGCTCGCCGTCACCGTAGTAGGTGTCTTCGTTCAGCTCGCGGCGCAGGCCGACGTGCGTGAGGTGTCCGAATTCGATCATGCGTCGGGTGGCTTCGCGTCGTCGGGTCTTTCAGGCGGTAACGGAATGATCGGGGTGTGGCGGCCGCGAGGCAAGGAGGACGGACGGCGGGTGAATTCGGCGCGATGGGGGAGTGAGCCGAGGCGGGAGTATGGGCCACGAACGCACTGCGACCTGACACGGGATGGATTCGCGCCATCCATGGCCCTCACCCTTCGGCGCTTCGCGCCTGCGGGGCAGCCTGCGGCTGTCCAAATCGGCTGTCCAGCCGATTTGTCGAACCGAGGGTTCAAACCAAAGTCCGCGCTCACCCCCAGGCAAAAAAGAAGGGCCCCCTTTCGGGGGCCCTGTCTTTTATATCTGGCGGAGAGGGAGGGATTCGAACCCTCGGTACGCTATAAACGTACGCCTGATTTCGAGTCAGGTACATTCAACCACTCTGCCACCTCTCCGGGTGCAGTGAGCCGGCAATTCTACGGGCGCGAAGCGCGCGCGGCAAGCCGTCCTGGAGGCCGGCTACACTGTAGCCCCCTGAATGAACGGCCCCGTCATGTCCGAAATCCTCGTCCCGGTCTCCTTTGGCGAACTGCTCGACAAGATCGCGATCCTGCAGATCAAGTCCGAGCGCATGACCGATCCGGCCAAGCTGGAGAACGTCCGCAACGAGTTGTCCGCGCTGGAAAAGACCTGGATGGCCCATCCGGCCGCCGGCAAGGACATCGCCCGCCTGCGCGCGGACCTGAAGGCCGTCAACGAGCGGCTGTGGGTGATCGAGGACGACATCCGCATCAAGGAAAAGGCCCAGGCCTTCGACGAGGAGTTCATCCGTCTGGCGCGCAGCGTCTACTTCGAGAACGACGAGCGCGCGCGGATCAAGAAGGACATCAACCTCGCGCTGGGTTCGTCCTACGTCGAAGAGAAGTCCTACCAGGACTACAAGACCGGCAACACGCCTTGATTGGATGACTCATCCGTCTGGCGGGGAGGCCGGCGTGAAGGAGCGTGTTTCCTGGTGGCATGACGATCTGCTTGCCTGGGTGTGTCCGGGCGGCTTGCTGGTGACCGCGCTCATCGTGCGTTTCCCGGTGACGCTGCATGTGCTTCGGGCCCAGGCGCCGGAGCTGACGCTGCCTGCGTGGCTGGCCGCCGCTTATGTGCTGGGCCTGGCGCTGAGTCCGCTGGGGCGTCTCATCTATTCCGTGGCGCAGGGCATCGTTTGGCCGCGCCTGCGCCAGGCCTGGGCTCCGGCCATCAAGTTCCTCGGCGAGCGGCTGGCGCGGACGGAAGGGCTGGTCGTCCCGGACGCCATGCAAATGTCCACGTCGCTCTTTCACGATGTCGACCGACGCCTGCGCGAGTACCTGGAGGCGGTGGATCCGTCGTCCCGCGCCGTGCTCAACCGGATGAAGGTCCTGTGCAGCATGGCGTGCAATGCGGCTGCGGCATGTCTGGTCTTTGTCGCGATCGATGCGATCGCAGGCAACGCCACGACCTGGACACCGGCCCAGTTCGGTGCCGGAATGCTGGCGATCCTCCTCGCGCTGATCGTCGCGGTCTATCGCGAGCGCCGGCGTCAGCGCACGCAATTGTCGATCTGGCGTCGGTTGCAGATCAGCGACCGCGCTCCATCGGGTCAGTGACGACGCGCCCGCTGGCCGCTAACGCGCCAGCGCGAAGGCCGCCACGGCGAACGCCAGCACTGCCGCGGTGACCGCCACCCCGACGATCCACTGCATCGCGTGAAGCCGGCGATCGTGTTCGGCCTGCTGGCGGCGCAGATCGGCCAGCGTGCTTTCCAGCTGCGTGGACGCCTGTTTCAACGCCGACAGCGTCTGCTCCATCTCGCCGGCCAGTGTGCGGATCGCCTGGTCGTTGCGATCGACCGCGTCCTGCAGTTCGCGGATCTGCTGCGGAATCTGCGAAGGCTCGCGGCTGCGGGTAAACATCGGCCGCGCGGCGCGGATCAACTCCGGCAGCAGCGGCGCGACGACGGTGAACCAGGCGGCCATCATGGCTCCTCCCGCGACGCCGGCGCGGCGTGGTCGGCGCAGTAGCGCTCGAACGCGGCGATGGCGTCGTCGACGGTGATCAGGTCCATCACGCCGGCATGCTCGATCTTCGTGCCCCAGCGCAGTTCGGAGGCGGGTTTGCCCAGGTACTTGCGCGCGGCGTCGTCGTAACGGTCCACGCAGTAGCGGCGGTCGCTGTAGGGCCCGCTGCGCACCGGGTTGCTCGCCGCGTGCAGGCCCAGCACCTTGGTGCCCATCGCGTTGGCGATGTGCATCGGCCCCGAGTCCGGAGTCAGCAGCAGCTGGCCGCGTTCCAGCAGCGCCGGGAGCTGCTTGAGCGTGTCCTTGCCGATCAGGTCCAGCACCGGCTGTCGCATCGCGGCGATGATCGCGTCGCCCGTGGTGCGTTCGAGTTCGCTGCGTCCGCCGCACAGCACCACGCGCCAGCCTCGTCCGGCCGCATGGTCGGCGACGGCGGCGGTACGTTCGTTCGGCCAGTTGCGCAGCTCATGGCTCGAACACGGTGAGATCAGCAGCGTCGGCACGCCATCGCGCGGCCACTGCGCCCGCGCCCATTCGCGCGCCTCGTCCGGGACCGGCAGGTCCCAGCGCACGTGGTCCTGGCGCAGACCCAGCGGTTCGCAGAAGCTGCCGATGGCGTCGAGCACATGGATGCCCGGACGGTCCGGGATGCGCTCGTTGATGAAAACCCCGTGCAGGTCTTTCGAACGCGAGCGGTCGTATCCCACGCGCCGGCGCGCCGGAGTGAAGGCCGACAACAGGTTCGCACGCGCGGCCACCTGCATCTGCAGCAGCACGTCGAAACGGCGCGCATCGCCGAGACGTTCGCGCAACTGCGCGCGCAGCGCACGCATGCCGGCGACGCCAGTCTTCTTGTCGTATTCGACAAAGTCCACGCCGGGCAGGCCGGCCAGCAGGCGGTGCTCGCCCTTGCCGATGACCCAGGTCAGCCGCACCTGCGGCCAGGCCGCCTGGAGCGTGCGCACCAGCGGTACGACGTGGGTCACATCGCCCAGCGCCGACAGGCGCAGCAGGCAGATCGAAGCGGGAGCGGGAGTTGCGATGGAGGAGGCAGCGGGCACGTGAATTGCTAGACTCCGGCGAATGACGGGGTTCGATGCTGCCGAAGAGTTGACGCCGTTCCGCGACGACAGCGGGTACGGAGCCATTCTGTTCGACCGTAACCGGGTGCGGCAAGCAAGCCCGGAATGGTTCGTGCCGTCCTTCTGGCAGCAGCGCGCGCGCCCGGTCGAAAGTGGCGGGCGCGGCGGTGCATGGTTCGTCGATGCACCCTTCGGCCCGGCGCTGCTGCGTCGCTACCTGCGCGGCGGACTGGTGGCGAAGGTCAGCCGCGATCGTTACTGGTGGCACGGCGCGGCCAGCACGCGCAGCTTCGCCGAGTTCCGCCTGACCCGCACGATGGCCGAGAAAGGCGTGCCCGTGCCCCGGCCCATCGCCGCCTGCTACCGCCGCGATGGCCTGTTCTACCGTGCGGCGATCCTGTTGGAGCGCCTGGACGACGTTCGCTCGCTCGCCGACCGCGCCGCGGTCGCCGGCGACGGCGCCCCCTGGGAAGAGGCCGGCCGGCTGATCGCCCGGGCCCACCGGGCCGGGCTCGACCATGCTGACCTCAACGCCCACAACCTTCTTTTCACGACCACCGGGCGAGGCTGGATCATCGACCTGGACCGCGGCCGGATCCGCATCCCCGCCACCGGCTGGCGCGAGCGCAACCTGGCCCGGCTCAAGCGCTCGCTGCTGAAGCTGCGCGGGAAGCGGTCGGTGGACGAGGTCGAACGGGATTTCGGCCGCCTGCATGCGGCCTACGATCGGGCCTGGGAACGAGGCTACTGAGATGGCGTGGCAATTGCGTCTGCATGGCGTCGGCAATGCGTCGGCGGTCGAACTCGGCTCGGCGATGGCGACCATCGAGCGTGACGGCGCGCCGTGGCTGACCATCGACTGCGGCGGCGAGGGGCTCACCGCCTACCAGGCGTACTACGGCGACATGCCGCGCGCGCTGTTCGTCACGCATACGCATCTGGATCACGTGGCGGGCTTCGAGCGTCTGTTCGTCACCAGCTATTTCGACCCGGCGCGGCGCGGTCGCGTGCGCCTCTACGTGCCGGCGTCCGTGGTTCCACTGCTGCACCAGCGCGTGGGCGACTACCCCAACGCACTGGCCGAAGGCGGCGTGAACTTCTGGGATGCGTTCCAGGTGATTCCGGTCGGCGGCTCGTTCTGGCACGACGGCGTGCGCCTGGAAGTGTTTGCCACGCGCCACCACTGGCCTGAAACCGCCTACGGCCTGCGCCTGCACGGCAGCATGGTGTGGACCGGCGACACCCGGCCCATTCCCGAGATGCTGGCGCGCTATGCCGATGCCGGCGAACTCATCGCGCACGACTGCGCCCTCCACGGCAATCCGTCGCACAGCGGCATCGAGGACCTGGAGCGCGAGTACGCGCCGGCCCTGCTGGAACGTTGCCTGCTCTACCACTACGGCAATCGCGAGGAAGGCGAGATCCTCGCCGCGCGCGGTTATCGCGTGGCACACCCGGGCCAGGTCGTCGGCCTGGTCGAACCCACCGCGGCGCAGGCCGAGCCCGCATGAACGCCGCCGTTCCCGCGCCGCTCCCGCAGCACGCCGCGCTGCCGCTGGATCGACGCGGCCGGCCGTTGCGCGACCTGCGGCTGTCGGTGATCGAAGCCTGCAACTTCCGTTGCCCGTACTGCATGCCGGCCGATCGCGTGCCGGACGATTACGGCTTCGATGCCGCCACACGCCTGTCGTTCGACGAGATCGAAACGCTGGTGCGCGGCTTCGCGCAACTGGGCGTGCACAAGCTGCGCATCACCGGCGGCGAGCCGCTGCTGCGCAAGGGGCTGCCGACGCTGATCGAGCGGCTCTCGCGAATTGCGGGCCTGGACGACATCGCGCTGACCACCAACGGCTCGCTGCTGGCCGCGCAGGCGCGTGCGTTGCGCGAGGCGGGACTGGGCCGCATCACGGTGAGCCTGGACGCGATGGATCCGGCACGCTTCCGCGAGATGTCCGGCGGTCGCGGCGACATCGTCCAGGTGCTCGCCGGCATCGAGGCAGCGCGGGCGGCGGGATTCGCCTCGATCAAGATCAACTGCGTGGTCGAACGCGGCATCAACGACGACCAGGTGTTGCCGCTGGTGTCGCATTTCCGCGGCACGGGCCATGTCGTGCGCTTCATCGAGTTCATGGACGTGGGCACCTGCAACGACTGGTCGCGTGACCGCGTCGTTCCGTCGGCCGAATTGCGCGACCGCATCGCCGCGCGCTGGCCGCTGCGTGCGCTGGAAGCGAACTACCGGGGCGAAGTCGCCTCGCGTTACGCCTTCGAGGACGGGCAGGGCGAGGTGGGCTTCGTCAGTTCGGTGAGCGAACCGTTCTGCGGCGACTGCCACCGAGCCCGCGTCTCCGCCGACGGACGCCTGTACACCTGCCTGTTCGCCGGCGACGGACACGACCTGCGCCCGGCGCTGTCGCAAGGCGTGGACGCGCTGCGCGAACATGCGGCGGGCGTGTGGACCGGGCGCGCGGACCGCTACAGCGAAGTGCGCGGCGCGGCGAACGCCTCGCGCCGGCATGTCGAGATGTTCCTGATCGGCGGGTGATGCAGGCCGCTTGCGCGGCACTGCCGCGCGGCCTGCCGAACGACCGGCCAGGATGGCCGGGCAGGGCCACCCGGAGCCTGGAGCGCGCCGCCATGGATGGCAATCAACCGCTTGATCGCAGTGATGCTTGCGCGGCACTCGGTGGCCCATGTCGCCGCGTCCAGCGTGCATCCCAGGGCCCCCCTCGCCACAATATCCCCATGAAGAAGCCCGCCAAGAAGCTCACCCATCTCGACCCGCGTGGCCGGCCGGCGATGGTCGACGTCTCCGACAAGGCGACGACTGCACGCGAGGCCCGCGCCGAATGCCGCGTGCGATTCCCCGCGGACGTGGCGCGACAACTGCGAGCCTCGGGACTGAAGAGCGCGAAAGGCGGCATCGTCGAAACGGCGATCATCGCCGGCACGATGGCGGTCAAGCGCACGCACGAGTTGATCCCGTTCTGTCATCCGCTGCCCATCGACGGCTGCCGCATCGGCATCGAATGGGATGGCGAATCGGCGCTGCGTATCGAGTGCGCGGTGAAGACCACGCACCGCACCGGCGTGGAGATGGAAGCGCTGACTGGCGCGACCGTCGCCGCGCTCACCGTCTACGACATGTGCAAAGCACTGTCGCACCGCATCGTGCTCGGCCCGGCGAAGCTGCTGGGCAAGCGCGGTGGTCGCCACGATTTCGGAGCGTTGTGATGGCGCGCGTGACGGTGCTGTATTTCGCCAGCCTGCGCGATGCGGCAGGTGTGGCGTCCGAAATCGTCGACCTCGACGGCGATTTGCACGCGCTCTATGCCGCACTGCGCGAACGCCATGGTTTCGTGTTGCCGCCCGAACGCCTGCGCGTTGCGGTGGACGGCGCATTCGCGCGCTGGGGCGACGCGGTGCGCGAAGGCAGCGAGGTCGCATTCATCCCGCCGGTGAGCGGTGGGTGAGGCAGGCCGCTTGCGCGGCACTGCCGCGCGGCCTGCCGAACGACCGGCCATGGATGGCCGGGCCGGGCGACCCGGAGCGCGAAGCTTGTCGCCATGGACGGCATTCAACACGCCCGATCGCAGCGATGCTTGAGCGGCACTGTCGCGCGGCCTGCCGAACGACCGGCCATGGATGGCCGGGCCGGGCGACCCGGAGCGCGAAGCTTGTCGCCATGGACGGCATTCAACACGCCCGATCGCAGCGATGCTTGCGCGGCACTGCCGCGCGGCCTGCCGAACGACCGGCCATGGATGGCCGGGCCGGGCGACCCGGAGCGCGAAGCTTGTCGCCACGGACGGCATTCAACACGCCCGATCGCAGCGAGGCTTGCGCGGCATCGCAGCAATCACCGCCTGATGCCACAATCCGCCCCATGCCCCGTTTCTCTCTCTCGCAAACCCCCATCGACACCGCCACGCTGCGAACGCAGTTGCTCGACGACCGCGGCGGCGGCTACGCGAGTTTCGAAGGCTGGGTGCGCAACCACAACGAAGGCCGCGACGTGCACGGGCTGCGCTACGAGGCCTACGTCACGCTCGCGGAGGCGGAGGGCGAGAAGGTGCTTCACGAGGCCATGCACCGGTTCGCCATCCTCGATGCGCGCTGCGTGCACCGCATCGGCGACCTTGCGATCGGTGACATGGCGGTGTGGGTCGGCGTCAGCGCCGCGCATCGCGATGCCGCCTTCGCCGCCTGCCGTTACGTCATCGACGAAGTCAAAGCGCGCGTGCCGATCTGGAAACACGAGCGTTACGCCGAAGGCGACGCCGGCTGGCTGCATCCCGAACCCAAGGACTGAACCTTCGGAGGATTCGCCGTGATTCGTAGTTTCGTGCTGCCGCTATACGTCGCCGCGATGCTTGCGGCCGGTCCCGCCCTCTCGACCGACCTGCTGGTCGGCAACAAGTCGGCCGATACGGTGTGGCGTCTGTCCACGAAGGACGGCACGCGACTGGGCGAATTCGCAACGGGGCAGGGCCCGCACGAAATCGTGGTCAGCCGCGATCACCGCTTCGCGCTGGTCAGCAACTACGGCGCCGCGACGCCGGGCCACAGCATCACCGTGCTGCAACTGGGCGGAAAGGGCGGCACGCGCACGATCGACCTGGGCGACAACGGCAAGCCGCATGGCATGCGCCTGCTGCCGGGCGACGCGCGCGCCGTCGTAACCACGGAAGGTTCGCGCAAGTTGCTGCTGGTCGACATCGCCGCCGGACGCGTCGAACACGCCATCGACCTGGGCGAAGGGCGCGGCCACATGGTCGCGCTGGCCGCCGACGGCAAGACCGCATTCGTCACCAAGATCGACGCCGGCACGGTGGGCCGCGTGGATCTCGCCTCGCGCACCAAGACGCACGAAGTCGCCGCCGGCGCGGGTGCGGAAGGCGTCGCCGTGCATCCGGGCAGCGGCCGGGTGTGGGTCAGCAATCGCGAAGCCGGCACGGTGACGGTGCACGATCCGGACACGCTGGCGATCGAGCACACGGTGTCCAGCCCGGGCTTTCCGATCCGCGTCGTGTTCACGGCCGATGGTCGTCATGCGCTGGTGACCAACGCGCGCGCAGCGACGTTGTCGGTGATCGACACCGCGACGAAGCAGGTGACGCACACCGTCGCGTTATCGAGCCCCGGCGCCGAGTACCGCGAGACCATGCTGGGTCGCGCCGCACTGCCGATCGGCGTCATCGCCGACCCGAAGCGACCGCGCGTGTACGCGGCGATCAGCGGCGGGGACGAGATCGCGGTGATCGATGCGACGCAGTGGAAGGTGATCGACCGCTGGAAGACCGGCCGTGAGCCGGATGCGCTGGGCGTGGTTGAGTAGGGCGCGCGCGTGCCGTCATGCGGACGGTGCGGCTCGAACGTCAAAATGGATTCCAGCTTTCGCTGGAATGACGGTGCCTGACGGATGCGCTGCGGGTCTGGATCCCGGCCTTCGCCGGGATGACGGCGGGTTTCTTCGCCGGTTGTCGTGTCTGCTGCAGCGAGCGGCGCGCGTACAGACGAAGCAGCCCCCTTGGTAAGGGGGCGCCCCGGCAGGGGCAGGGATCGGAAGCACATAGCCGGGGCCCGAGATTCGCACCGCGAATCTTGGGATTTCAAATGCGCAGCATGCGAAATGGCGATGACCCCGCCGGCTTGCCTCGGCACCCGCGTCAGTCGATACCGTTGCTGCCTTCCGGCCCTGGCGGGGTTTTCGACCTAGCGTCGCGAGGGGCCGACGGGGCCACCATAGAGACGTTCATCAAAAGCCCCGCCGTGAAGCGGGGCTTGGGAAATCTGGCGGAGAGAGGGGGATTCGAACCCCCGAAGCGCGGTTTAGACGCTTACACACTTTCCAGGCGTGCTCCTTCAACCACTCGGACACCTCTCCGTTTTTCCCGGGATACCTTGCGGTATCGGCCTGAACGCGGCATTGGGCCGTGTCGAGGTGCACTCCAGGGCCGTGAATTCTAGCCGCCAGGGCCCGCCCGGACAAGCGCGGCGCATCTGTCGCAGCCGGCGCGATGCGGCGTGGCAGAATGAGGGCATGTCCTATCTCGTCCTCGCCCGTAAGTGGCGTCCGAAGCGCTTCGCCGAGCTGGTCGGGCAGGAGCATGTGGTCCGCGCACTGAGCAATGCGCTCGATACGGGCCGCGTTCACCATGCGTTCCTGTTCACCGGCACGCGCGGTGTCGGCAAGACCACCATCGCCCGCATCTTCGCCAAATCGCTCAATTGCGAGCGTGGCACGTCGGCCGAGCCCTGCGGTGAATGCGCGGCCTGCCGCGACATCGACGCAGGCCGGTTCATCGACCTGCTGGAGATCGACGCGGCCAGCAACACCGGCGTGGACGACGTGCGCGAGGTCATCGACAACGCGCAGTACATGCCCAGCCGCGGTCGGGTGAAGGTCTACCTGATCGACGAAGTGCACATGCTGTCCAAGTCGGCCTTCAACGCGCTGCTCAAGACGCTGGAGGAGCCGCCGGGCCACGTGAAGTTCCTGCTGGCGACCACCGACCCGCAGAAGCTGCCGGTGACGGTGCTCTCGCGTTGCCTGCAGTTCAACCTCAAGCGCCTGGACGAGCAGCAGATCAACGGCCAGATGACGCGGATCCTGGAAGCCGAGGGCATTCCCGCCGAGGCCGGCGCGATCCGCCAGCTGTCCAAGGCCGCCGACGGCAGCCTGCGCGACGGCCTCTCGCTGCTGGACCAGGCCATCGCCTACACCGGCGCCAGCGCCGGCGGTGGTGTGCTCGCAGACGCGGGCGTCGCGGCGATGCTGGGCACGGTCGATCGCACGCGCGTGGGCGCGCTGCTGTCCGCCCTGGCGGAAGGCAAGGGCGAGCAGCTGTTGGCCGAAGTCGCGACGCTGGCCGAGTTCTCGCCGGACTGGGGCAGCGTGCTGGACGCCTTCAGCGATGCGCTGCACCGCGTGCAGGTGCGCCAGCTCGTGCCCGAGGCGCAGGTGGAGGCCGACGGCGTCGACCTCGATGCGCTCGCCGGCCGGCTGCGTCCGGAAGTCGTGCAGCTGTGGTACCAGATGGCGCTCAACGGCCGACGCGACCTCGCGCTCGCGCCGAGCCCGCGCGCCGGTTTCGAGATGAGCCTGCTGCGCATGCTGGCGTTCCGTCCGGCCGAAGGCGAGGGCGCGCGCGCTGCGTCGCCGTCGTCGGGCGCAAGCCGCGAGCCGGTGCGCAGCGCGGCGTCGGCCGCGCCGCCGGCGCCGTCGCCCGCGCCGCGCATGCCGCCGCCGAATCCCTTCGCCGATGCCGCCCCCGCCGCGCGACCTGCACCGCCGCCGCCGCGAGAGAGGCCGCAGCCGGAAGCGCCGCCGGTACGTGAGGCGACGCGACCCGTGCAAACGACATCGTCGGCCGATGATGTGCCGCCGTGGGAGGTTCCGCGTGAAGTCGTCCGGGACACTCCGCGCGAACCCGCTCCCGAACCCGTCCGCGCACCGCCGGTGGCCGCGGCCCCCGCGCCTGTCGCGCCGACCCCGGCCCCGAGCGCACCGCCGCCGCGTCCCGGCTTCGTCCACGACGCCGGCATCGCCGACGCCGATGCCTGGCATTCGCTGGTCGCCAATTCGAGCCTGCGCGGCCCGTCGCGCGTGCTGGCCGAACACGCCGGCTTCGTCGGCTACGCCGATGGCGTGTTGAGCCTGTCGCTTTCGCCCGCCGATGAACTCCTGCGCAGCAACGCGATGACGGTGAGCCTGGTTGCCGAAGCGCTCGCGCCGGCGCTCGGCGTCACGCCGCAGATCCGTTTCGTCGAAGGTTCGCGTCCGGCCGAATCGCTGCGCGAGCGCAACGACCGCGCGCGCGACGAACGCCAGGCCAACGCGGAAGCCAACTTCATGAGCGATCCCGACGTGCAGCGGTTGATCTCGCAGCACGGCGCCAAGGTGGTGCCGGATTCGATCCGGCCCTACGACGAGAACTGATTTCCCGCCGCGCGCCAGCGTCGCCGCGGCTCCTCAACGCCCCCAGAGAAACACGAGAACGAACATGCGTGGAAACATCGCCCAACTGATGCAGCAGGCGCAGCGGATGCAGGAAAACGTGCAGCGCGCGCAGGAAGAACTCGGCAAGCTGGAAGTCACCGGCAACGCCGGCGGCGGCATGGTCAGCGTGACCATCACCGGCCGCATGGAGTGCCGCAAGGTGCGCATCGATCCGAGCATCCTGTCGGACCAGGAAATGGCCGAGGACCTGATCGCCGCCGCCTTCAACGACGCGGTGAACAAGGTCAACGCCGAGTCGCAGGCCAAGATGTCGGCCGCCACCGCCGGCATGCCGATCCCGCCCGGCATGAAGATGCCGTTCTGATCCATCGCGGCGACGCAGCGGGGCGCGCGCAATGCCGTGCGCCCTCGTGAGGCGTCGCCGGATCCTGCCGACGCATGACGTCCTCACTTCTGGAACAACTGATCGACGCCTTCCGCGTGCTGCCGGGCGTCGGCCAGAAGTCCGCACAGCGCATGGCCTACCACGTGCTCGAACGCGAGCGCGCCGGCGGCCAGCGTCTGTCCGCCGCGTTGGCGGAGGCGGTAGAAAAAATCGGCCATTGCGAACGCTGCCGTGATTTCAGCGAAACGCAGGTCTGCGCGACCTGCGCCAGCGCGGCGCGTGATGCGCACCTGTTGTGCGCCGTGGAGTCGCCCGCCGACCGCCTCGCGATCGAGCAGGCCACGGGTTTTCGCGGCTTGTACTTCGTGCTGCAGGGACGGCTGTCGCCGCTGGACGGCATCGGCCCGCGCGAACTCGGCCTGGACACGCTGGCCGCGCGCCTGGCCGAAGGCGAGGTGCAGGAGCTGATCATCGCCACCAACCCCACGGTGGAAGGCGAAGCCACCGCGCACTACCTGGCGCAGCTGGCGCGCCAGCACGGCGTGCGTCCGAGCCGCCTCGCCCACGGCGTCCCGTTGGGCGGCGAACTGGAATACGTCGATCGCGGCACGCTCTCGCATGCCTTCGGCAGCCGCAGCGAGATGGAGTAAGGCCGGGATTTGATGAGAGGGATTCGGGCTTCGTGAAAGCCGCGAAGCGGATGCGGCGTATGCTTCCCCGAATCCCGAATCCCGAATCCCGAATCCCGAATCCCGCCCATGTCCGACACCATCTTCCACAAGATCATCCGCCGCGAGATCCCGGCCGACATCGTCTACGAAGACGATCTCCTGATCGCATTCCGCGACATCGCGCCGCAGGCGCCGGTGCACATGCTGTTCGTGCCCAAGATCGACATCGCCACGCTCAACGACCTCGCGCAGGACCAGGCGGTGATCGTCGGCCGCCTCGCGCACGCCGCGGCGCAGTACGCCAAGCGCGAAGGATTTGCCGAAGACGGCTATCGCATCGTCATGAACTGCAACGGCCACGGCGGGCAGACCGTGTTCCAGATCCACCTGCACCTGCTGGCGGGTGCGCCGCTGGGGCGGTTTGGGACGTCAAAGGTCTGAAAGGCCGGGATTCGGGATTGGGGATTCGTAACGGCAAAAGCCCGCCATTCGGCGGGCTTTTTGTTTCTGCGAACCTCGAACCTCGAACCTCGAATCCCGGCCCTTACCACCACCCCCACCACGGCCACGGCGCCGGGTAGGCCATCGCATCCACGGTTTCGCGTTCCGGCCACAGATAGACGACGTCGGCCTCCACGCGCGGGAAGCGATAGTCGTATTGGCCGATGCGACGGTTCTCGTAGCCGGCAACGCGACCGACGAAGGTCACTTCGCGGTTCTTCTCGAACACCTCCGGATCGTAGAAGCCGCTGCGGCAGGCGAGAAAGCGGCCGCCGGTGTCGTCGCTGCCCCAGTAGGGGCGACCGGAATCGCTGAGGTGGGTGGAGATCATCTCGAAGCAGGTGCGGTTCTGCTGCGGCTCGACGCTGACAATGCGGCCGCCCCAGCGCACCGGGGCGCCGGTGCTGTCGGTCGCGGTCGCGTCGCGCGGCGTGATCGCAGTGAAGCTGCCCTGCAGCGGTTGGGGCCCCGTTGCGCACGCCGCGAGCAGGGCGGCGCTGACGGCCAACAGGGTGAGACTGACGTTCATCGGCGTTCTCCTGGAGAAGTCGCGGGCGGGCGGTGCGCGCGCAACGCCTTGGTCAAGGCGCGAGCCGAACGTCCCCCCGGTTCGGCATCAGCGTACCGCCAATCGCTGAAATTTTGGCTGAGCGTGGACAGCTCTGCGACAAGGTCTGGGCGTGCGGCCGCCACGCGCGCCACCCAGGTGGATGCGGGTTCGGACGCTTCGCGCTCCAGGCCGAAACGGCGGTAGCGACGGCCCAGGCGATGCCATGCGCGCAGCACCGGATCGCGTTCGCGTTCGTTGCGGCGACTGAGCCAGACCATCCACAACAGACCCAGGCCGAGGGCGCCGGAGAGCAGCACGATCAGCGCGCGATCGTCGAGCCGCTCGATGCCGAACGGACGGAGCAGGCGTTGCTGCTGCTGTGCATCGAAGGCGACCACCAGATCGTTCCAGCCGCGACGCATCCAGTCGGCGACATCGGTCAGCGTGCGCACACCCTGGAACGCCGGGCCCGCGAACGCCCGCGAATCGAGCGTGTCATAGACGCGCTCCGGCGCCACGGCCGCGGTGGGATCCACGCGCACCCAGCCACGATCGCGCAGCCACACTTCGGCCCAGGCATGCGCATCGGAGCGACGCACCAGCCAGTAGTCGCCGATCGGATTGCGATAGCCGCCCGTGTAGCCGGTGACCACGCGCGCCGGAACGCCCGCCGCGCGCATGAGCACGACGAAGGCAGAGCTGAAGTGTTCGCAGAATCCGGCCTTCTGGTCGAACAGGAATTCGTCCACCGAGTGCCGGCCCAGCAGCGGCGTTTCCAGCGTGTAAGCGAAGTCGCGCCGGATCCAGTCCAGGGCCCGGTTGACGATCGCGGCATCGCCGGCCGGGCCTGCCTGCGTGCGCCATTGCCGTGCCAGCGCCACGGTTCTGGGATTGAATCCGTCGGGAAGAATGAGTGCATACCGACGTGCGGCCAGCGAGAGGTTCGTCTCGTAACGCGCCGGCGGCGCGGATTGCATGCGCCAGCGCGTCATCGCGCCGAGCGGGCGGAACGTCTGCAGCGCGTGGTCGGGATTGAGATAGGTGCCCTGCGGCACGTTCAGCGGCAGATCGAGCGCGACCAGCTGCCGCGTATCGGTCGGCTCGACTTCCATCTCGTAGTCCCAGCGCGTGGCGCCGGGCTCGGCCAGGGTGTCGGCTTGTCCCGGCCGCCAGCGCGGCTGCGTCCAGGTGCGTCCGTCGAAATTCCACAGCACCGGCCCGCGCCAATACATCTGCGAGGTGTCCGGCGTCGCGCCGAAGAAACGCACGCGCAATGCGGGCGTGTCGTCGCTCATCAGGTCGAGCCAGTCGCCCGGGCTCATCCGGTCCGACAGGCCCGTGCGGGCCATCGCGCGTTCGGGAATGCCCCACATGGGCGTGCCCATGCGCGGGAACAGCCAGAACGCTGCCAGCGCGATCGGCAAGCCCACCGCGAGCAGCTTGCCCACGCCCGTCAGCCGGCTTCGCAGCGGGACGGTGGCGACGTCATGCGATTCCAGCTCGGCCAGGCGCTGCAGCGTGGACAGCACCAGCACGACCGCGAGCAGGGCGAGCACCAGCGAAAGCGGTCCCTGGTCGAGCAGGAACGTCGCGAACGGCGCGAACAGCGCGAAGCCCATGAGGCTGCGGCCATCGCGCAGGGTGAAGGTCTCGGCGGGTTTTATCGCGAGCATGGCCGCGAGCAACGCGCAACCGGTGTCGCGACCGATGGCGAAGCGGCTCAGCCCGAACACGGCGGCGATCAACGCCAGCGATATCAGCAATCGCAGGAGCCCCGGCATCGGATGGCGCCACGACAGCGCGACGACGCCCGCGGCGCTCACCGCGATCGCGCCGCCCAGCTGCGGGGGCAGTTGCAGCAGCAGCGGCAGCAGGCAGGCGCCGGCGCTCAGCAGCGCCCAGCGGCGGGTGGACTCGTCCAGGGGCATCGACGGATGGCTAGACATGCGGCATCAGCGCCAGGGCGCGCAGGCAGGCGTGGCGATGGGCGGGCCCGCGGTCGGGGCCGAGGGCGGGCTGGCCGGGCAGGCGCAGCTGGTAGCGACGTCCTTCGCGCTCGGCTTCGTCGATCCAGCGCGCAAGCCGCGAGATGCGCCCCTCGTAGGGCACGCCCGCGGCGGTGTGCCAGTCCAGCACGACTTCGGCCCCCATGGGCTGTTCGAACTCGCGCACGATCAGCGCGTCGCGACGCGCCGAGGGCTTCCACGCGATCGCACGGCGCGAGTCGCCGGCCCGGTAGCCACGCAGGTGGTGGACGTCGTCGCCGGCCGGGTTCAGGCGCGCCTGCGCGCTGTCGCCGTGGCCGGTGGGCAGCGGCGGCCCGTGTGCCTCGGGCGCGGGATAGACCAGCAGGGGCGACTCCGGCCAGACATAGGCCCAGGCCCGCGCCAGTCCCAGCGGGCGCGTGGTGGAAAGACGCAGGCGGGGCAGGTCGAGCCAGCCGCGGCGTTGCGTGGGCAGCAGCAACTGCGCGTCGCCCACGCCCTTGTCGAGACTGAGCACCGCCGGTTCGGCATCGAATGCCCCGTCATCGTCCAGCCGCACACCGCGCCGCGCGCGGCCCGGATTGGCGCGCGCATGAAGGCGCAGCGCCATTGGCGTGCCGGCGGCGACGGGCTCGGCCTCGGCCGCCACCAGTTCCATGTCCGCCAACTGCATCTGCGCGGCGATCAGGCTCGCCAGGCCGGCGCCACCCAGCAGCATGCCCAGCAGCAGCGCGGGATTGTTGTTGTAGTTCAGCGCGCCCGCCAGCATCGTCAGCAGCGCGAACGCATAGAACATTCCGAAGCGCGTGGGCAGCACGTAGATGCGGCGGCGGTGCAAACGCGCCGGCAGCGACTCCGGATCGCGCGGCTGCGTCCACACCATGGCGATCTCGTGAGCGCGGCGGTACAGGCGCCGTGCGGCGGCGACGGGCATGGATCAGTCCACCGGCACCGCGTGCAGGATCGCCTTCGCCAGCGCCGCGTCCTTGCCGGCATCGACCTCGGCCACCAGACGGTGCGCGGCGACGGCGGGGAACAGCGCCTGCACGTCCTCCGGCAGCACATGCGCACGGCCCAGCAGCAGCGCGTACGCACGCGCGGCGCGCAGCAGTGCCAGGCCCGCGCGCGGCGACAGGCCCACGCGCACGCCCGGGTGGCGGCGGCTGCGCGCGAGCAGCGCCTGCACGTAGGAAATCAGCGCTTCACTGGCGTGGATTTCCTGCACGGCCTGGCGCGCGGCGAGCACGTCCTGCGTGCCCAGCAGCGGCATCACGCGCGCGATCATGTCGCGGCGATCGGCGCCGGCGAGCAGGTCGCGTTCGGCGGCCTCGCCGGGGTAGCCCAGGCTCAGGCGCAGCAGGAAGCGGTCCAGTTGCGAGTCCGGCAGCGGATACGTGCCCGACAGGTCCACCGGGTTCTGCGTGGCGATCACGAAGAACGGCTCCGGCAGCGGATGCGTCGTGCCATCCACCGTGACCTGGTACTCGGCCATCGCCTCCAGCAGCGCGCTCTGCGTGCGCGGCGGGGCGCGGTTGATCTCGTCGGCCAGCAGCACCTGCGTGAAGACCGGGCCGGGGTGGAACTGGAACTCGCGCGCCTGCGGGTCGAACACCGACACGCCCACCACGTCGGCCGGCAACAGGTCCGAGGTGAACTGCACGCGCTGGAAGTCCAGCCCCAGCGTCGCGGCCAGCGCATGCGCCAGCGTGGTCTTGCCCAGGCCCGGCAGGTCCTCGATCAGCAGGTGGCCGCCCGCGAGCAGCGCTACGAAGGCCAGCCGCACTTCCTGCGGTTTGCCCAATACCAGTCCGTTGACCTGTGTCTGCGCGCGGTCGAGGGATGCACGAAGGCCATCGGTTAGCATGGCCGCCGTCGAAAGGGATACCGCCATCGTGCGTGTCTCCTGGAAGGTGTAGCCGTCGTGCGTCGCGAATTGCCGCGCGGACCGGCGGGCGTCGATGGCGACGCTCGGCCCGGGTTCCCCTCCACGCGGCGGCGGTCCGGCGGTGCCGGGTCGGCCCGGCGGCGCACGGCGCACCGATTTCTCCCGAGTGTAGCGAGGTCACGATCGGATGCGGGATGCAGTGCGCGCGCGGCGTGCCTTTTGGGTGCTGTGGGTCTCGGTTCTGGCGGTGAAGTTGCTCATCGCCGCACGCTTGCCGCTGTTCGTCGATGAAGCCTTCTACTGGCAGGAAGGCCAGCATCCGGCCGCCGCGTATTCGGATCTTCCGGGCCTGACCGCATGGCTGACGCGCCTGGGCGTGGCGTTCGGCGAGAACACGTTCGCGCTGCGTTTGCCGTTTCTGCTCATTGGCGCGGCGGTGCCGCTGCTGATGGTGCATATCGCCTCGCGGGAGTTCGGCACGAAGGTGGGCTGGCAGGCCGGCCTGCTGACGCTGCTGCTGCCGCTGGCCGGCTCGCTGGGCCTGATGGCGCTGCCCGATGCGGCGATGGCGCTGGCGACGCTGCTGTGCCTGGATGCCGGCGCGCGCCTGTTGCGGCAGGTGAGCGCGCAGGCCGCGCTCGAACTGGCCGCGGGTCTGGCGCTGGGCGCGCTGTGCCATTACCGCTTCATCGCGGTGATCGTCGTGGGTTTCATTGCGCTTGTGCTGCTGGAAGACGGCCGCCGCGCATTGCGCGATGTGCGCGTGATGGTCGCCATCGCATTCGGCGCTTCAGCGTGGGCGCCGCTGGTGGCGTGGAACCTGGACAACGCCGATGCCGGATTGCGCTTCCAGCTGGTCGATCGCCATCCGTGGTCGTTCCATGCCGACGGACTGCTCTTCATCGCGGTCCAGGCGTTGCTGGTGACGCCGCTGTTGTTCGCCGCGATGGCAGTGGCGGCGCGGCGCAGCCTCGCGTGTGCCTCGACGGTGTCCCGCTATTTCGCGCTGCTGGGCACGGGCGTGGTCGCCGGCTTCTTCGCGCTGGGCTTCTTCGCCGACACCGAACGCGTGAGTTTCCATTGGCCCTTGCCCGGCTACCTGGCGCTGATGCCGCTGGTGCCGGCGGTGCTGGCGTCGTGGCCGCGCGCGTGGCGACTGGCGACGGTGTGGCTGGCGGCAATCGGGCTGGTGGCGAACCTGGGCTATTACGTCGCCGTGTCCAGCGCGACATGGCGCGAGGCGAGCGCCGCGGAGAAGTGGTATCCGTCCAACTTCGCCGGATGGGAGCCGTTGGCCGATGCCGTGCGCGCGCGCACGGCGACGATGCCTGCCGGCACGCGCGTGGTGGCCGACAACTTCAAGATCGGCGCCGAGCTCGGCTTCGCACTCGGCGACGCGCGCATTCCGGTGCTCGACCATCCGATCAACCAGAAGCACGGCCGGGCACCGCAGTTGCGCCTGTGGGGCCTGCACACGGAAGGTCGTTCGCAGTGGGGCGCAGCGCCGGTGCTGCTGGTGGTCGGCGCGACCGAAGTGAAGTACCGCGATCTGCTCGACCGCTACCACGCACTGTGCGAGATGGTCGGTCCGCTGCCGGCCCCGGAAGTGCTCAACATCGATCACGGGCGCCAGCGTTTCCTGCTCTTCGCGTTGCAGGGAACGCCCGCCGCGGGCCCGTGCACGACGCCGTCGATGGCGTGGATCGACGCGCCCGTCATCGGCGCACGCGTGGGACGCCGCTTCGACGTGCGCGGCTGGGCATTCAAGGACGGCGTCGGCCTGTCCGGCGTGGACGTCACGCTGAATGGCGTGGCCGTGGGGCAGGCGCGCTACGGGCGCGAGTTCGAGGGGTTGCAGCGCGTCTGGCCGCGTTCCAACGATCCGCAGCATCCCAAGGTCGGCTTCGAAGCCCGGGTCGACCTGACCGGGCGCGACATCCGCCCCGGGCGGCATTGGCTCGGTCTGCGGCTGCATGGCCGCGACGGCAGTGTGGAAACCTGGGCGGAGCAGCCGGTCGAGCTGGCCGACTGAACCCGGGAGCGTGCCTCAGGGCAGGCGGAAGCCAGCCTCGCGCAGCAGCCGGGCGGTGGCGATCAGCGGCAGGCCGATCAGTGCGGTCGGATCGCGGTTCTCGATGGCCTCGAACAGCCCGATCCCCAGCCCTTCGGACTTGAAGCTGCCGGCGCAGTCGTAGGGCTGCTCGGCCTGCAGGTAGCGCTCGATTTCGTCCGTTTCCAGCGTACGGAACCGCACCACGGTGCAGTCCATCGCCTCCAGCGGCGGCTGGCCGTCGCGAACCAGGCACAGGCCGGTGTGGAAGCGCACCGCCTGGCCGGACATCGACGCCAGCTGCGCGATCGCCGCGGCATGCGCACCGGGCTTGCCCAGCGCTCGGCCGCCGCACTCGGCGACCTGATCGGAGCCGATCACCCAGGCGCCCGGGTGGCGAGCCGCCACATCGGCGGCCTTGGCGTGGGCCAGGCGGCGGGCCAGCGTCTCGGGCGCCTCGCCGGGGTGGGGAGTCTCGTCCGTGCCGGGGCGTTCGGTGTCGAAGGACAGCCGCAGCCGGCCCAGCAGTTCGCGACGGTAGACGGACGTGGAGGCCAGGATCAGCCGGGGCGGGGCGCTCATGCGACCGGCGCGCGTGCCTGCGCAATGCGCGACAATTGCTGGTCGATCCGGTCCCGGGCGGCGTCGATGGAGCTGCGCACCTCGTCGAGCTGCTCCAGGCTGGCGTCCGGGCCGTGGTCACGCAGCCACAGGCGCTGGCGGAGCATCTCGCGCATGGCCTCGCCGACCGGGTCGTCGCCGTCGCCGCCGGTGACCGCCTCGATCTCGGCCCGCGCCACGCGCAGCTGGGCTTCCAGCGCATCGGCGGCGTCCAGGACGTCGCGCATGGCCCGCTCGCGCCGGCGGGGCCGGGTGCGGGAATAGGCCAACGCCGCAATCACGAGGGCAGACAGCAGCAGGAGCAGGGCGATGGTCACGAGGATGGCCGCAAGACGGACGGAAGGAGGCCAGTCTGAAGCCCCGCCCACCGGCCGGCAAATGTGGCGCGGCGGAACCGTGAACTCGCGGGTTCAGGTTTGACATGGCGGCCCCCGGTCCCTAACATTCCGCGGCTTATGTCAGCAGACCTGCCCGGGATTCTTGATGCTTGGCGCATGGTGGCGGCACGGCGCGGCCTGGAAGGTCGCGTCCCGTTGTCGGCGCTGACGCGGCTGCGGGACAGCCTGGTCGACACGGAAGGTGAGGTGCGGTTCGCGCTCGAGTTCGATAGCGATTCGCTGAAAGTGCCTTATGTCGAACTGCGTATCGATGCCGAGCTGCCGCTGACCTGTCAGCGCAGCCTGCAGCGGTTCCTGTTGCCGGTGAACATCGTGCAGCGGCTTGGCCTTATCCGTGACGAAGCGGACGAAGCCGGGCTGCCGCCCGGATACGAGCCGCTGCTGGTGCCGGATGACGGCCAGCTGCGGACCGTCGAACTGGTCGAGGACGAACTTATCCTCGCCGTTCCGGTCGTGCCGATCATGCCCGGCACGGAGGCAGTGGAAAGCGATTGGCCCGCGCCCGACCAGGCGCCGGAGCCCGAGCGCGAAAACCCATTCGCCGCGTTGTCGGCATTGAAGAAACATTCGAACTAGTTTTTTTGGAGCAAGACCATGGCTGTCCAGAAGTCCCGCGTTTCCCCGTCCAAGCGTGGCATGCGTCGTTCGCACGACGCGCTGTCCGCCAAGCAGCTGGCCACCGACCCGACCACGGGCGAGACCCACCTGCGTCACCACGTCACCGCTGACGGTTACTACCGCGGCAAGAAGGTGATCGACACCAAGACCAAGGTTGTCGACGAAGAGTAAGCTCTTCGCCCACCGCCGCGCCCGCGCGCGTCGCCAGACGCGCGCGGATGCCGTCGGGCCCGGAACTGTCCGCCGCCGAAAGGTAACGCGGGGCAGCGACAGCCCGTCGTAGCGAACGATCGCGGCGGCGCACTTTCGCCGGCCTGTCCGGTGGAAGATTCCCCGGCAAGTGCCCGAACGGGCCATAACGGCTGTGCAGCGGAGTGGCGATGACGCAACAGATTTATTCCCGCATCGCGGGAACCGGCAGCTACCTTCCCGAGAAGGTGCTGACCAACGACGACCTGTCCAAGATCGTCGACACCAGCGATGAGTGGATCGCGGCGCGTACCGGCATCCGCGAGCGCCACATCGCCGCCGAAGGCGAGACCACCAGCGACCTGGCGTACCACGCCTCGATCCGCGCGCTCGAAGCTGCCGGCATCGACGCGAAGGATCTCGACCTGATCGTCGTCG
This sequence comes from Lysobacter sp. MMG2, assembly GCF_016735495.2. Taxonomy (GTDB): domain Bacteria; phylum Pseudomonadota; class Gammaproteobacteria; order Xanthomonadales; family Xanthomonadaceae; genus Lysobacter_J. The sequence goes on along the minus strand of NZ_JAERQY020000002.1, from coordinate 200,359 downwards.
GCACCACCACGCCCGATCTCATCTTCCCTTCGACCGCGTGCCTGCTGCAGCACCGCCTCGGTGCCAACGGCTGCCCCGCGTTCGATGTCAACGCCGCCTGCACGGGTTTCGTCTATGCGCTGACGGTGGCGGACAAGTTCATCCGTTCCGGTTCGGCCAAGACGGTGCTCGTGGTCGGCGCTGAAACGCTCACCCGCATGCTCGACTGGAGCGACCGCTCCACCTGCGTGCTGTTCGGCGATGGCGCGGGCGCGGTCGTGCTCAAGGCCGATACCGAAACCGGCATCCTCAGCACCCACATGCACGCCGACGGCGGCAAGAAGGAGCTGCTGTGGAATCCGGTCGGCGTGTCCGTCGGCTTCAAGCCGGAAGAGCACAACGCCGGCGTGAAGGTGCTGATGACCGGCAACGAAGTCTTCAAGCACGCGGTGAAGGCGCTCGACTCCGTGGTCGAGGAAACGCTGGAAGCCAACGGTCTGGATCGCCACGACATCGACTGGCTGATCCCGCACCAGGCCAACCTGCGCATCATCGAAGCCACGGCCAAGCGCCTGGACATGCCGATGGAGCGCGTCGTCGTCACCGTCGATCGCCACGGCAACACCTCCTCGGGCTCGGTGCCGCTGGCGCTGGACGAAGCGGTGCGCTCGGGCAAGGTGCAGCGCGGCCAGTTGCTGTTGCTGGAAGCCTTCGGTGGCGGATTCACCTGGGGCTCGGCGCTGCTGCGCTACTGAGCCTTCGCGCATCGTTCCGCAAACGCCTCCGCCATATCCGGCGGGGGCGTTTTCGCTTGCGGCCGACGTGCTTCACGGTTCGCGAAGGACAAGGGTGTTTCAGTACGTGGCGGTACAGACGCCCTAGAGCAAACACTCGTATCATGCGCACTCTTTTCCCTGGGACCGATGCGTGACCGATTCCCCCGCTAACGACGCCTCGCTGGCCTTCGTGTTTCCCGGCCAGGGCTCGCAGTCGCTCGGCATGCTGGCCGAGCTGTCCGAGCTGCACCCGATCGTGCGCGACGCGTTCGTCGAAGCCAGCGATGGCGCCGGTGTCGATCTGTGGGCGCTGAGCCAGGGCGGTCCCGAGGAAATGCTCAACCGCACCGAATACACCCAGCCGGCGCTGCTCGCCGCGGGCGTGGCGGTGTGGCGCGCTTGGCACAAGCAGGGCGGTCGCTCTCCGGCGTTCCTGGCAGGCCACAGCCTGGGCGAATACACCGCGCTCGTCGCCGCCGGTGCGTTGTCGCTGAAGGACGGCGCGCACCTGGTGCGTTTGCGCGGTCAGCTCATGCAGGAAGCCGCGCCCACCGGCGTCGGCGCGATGGCCGCCGTGCTCGGCGCCGAAGACGCACTGGTGCAGGAAGTGTGCGATGAAGTCTCCGGCACCGAAGTCGTCGTGCCGGCCAATTTCAATTCGCCCGGCCAGATCGTCATCGGCGGTCACGCGGCCGCGGTGGACAAGGCGCTGGCGATGCTCGGCGAACGCGGCGTACGCAAGGCGGTGAAGCTCGCCGTCAGCGTGCCCTCGCACACGCCGTTGATGCGCGAAGCTGCCAACCGTCTGGCCGAAGCGATGGCCGGCCTGTCGTGGCGCATGCCCGACCGTCCCGTCGTGCAGAACGTCGATGCGCGCGCGCACGGCGATGTCGACGCGATCCGCGAAGCGCTCGTGCGCCAGCTCTATCTGCCCGTGCAGTGGACCGGCTGCGTGCAGGCGCTCGCCGGCAAGGGCGTCACGCGCATGGCCGAGTGCGGACCGGGCAAGGTGCTCGCCGGCCTCGCCAAGCGCATCGACAAGAACATCGACGCGCGCGCCATCGGCACGCCGGGCGAGTTCCAAACCGCTATCGAAGAATGGAAGAACGCATGAGCGAGAAGATCCTGTCCGGCGAAATCGCGCTGGTCACCGGCGCCAGCCGTGGCATCGGTGCGGCGATCGCCGACGAACTGGCCGCACAGGGCGCGACGGTGATCGGCACGGCGACGTCCGAGTCCGGCGCGAAGGCCATCGCCGAACGCCTCGCTGCGCACGGCGGCCACGGTCGCGTGCTCGACGTGGGCAATGCGGCCTCGATCGACGCGCTGATGGACGGCATCGCCAAGGACATCGGCGCGATCTCGATCCTCGTCAACAACGCCGGCATCACCCGCGACAACCTGCTGATGCGCATGAAGGACGAGGACTGGCAGGCCATCCTCGACACCAACCTCACCAGCGTCTACCGCACCAGCAAGGCGGTGATGCGCTCGATGATGAAGGCACGCAAGGGCCGCATCATCAACATCGCCTCCGTGATCGGCGTGACCGGCAACGCGGGGCAGGCGAACTACGCCGCCGCGAAGGCCGGCATCATCGCCTTCAGCAAGTCGCTGGCGAAGGAGATCGGCAGCCGAGGCGTTACCGTCAACGTGGTCGCGCCGGGCTTCATCGACACCGACATGACCAAGTCGCTGCCGGAAGACGCCAAGAACGCGATGCTCGGCCAGATTGCGCTGGGCCGCTTCGGCGAGCCGGCGGACATCGCCCGCGCGGTGGCCTTCCTGGCTGGCCCGTCGGCCGCGTACATCACCGGCGAGACCCTGCACGTCAACGGCGGCATGTACATGCCGTAATGGTTCGCAGGAAAGCCAACGTTTCAGTTGTAACCGCTTGAACTCAAAGGGCTTTCGCGTATGCTCGCGATCGTCCGTGATTCATTTAGACTATTCCGTCGAATATCCCGTCCCGGGAGGAGTGAGAACCCATGAGCAGCATCGAAGAGCGCGTCAAGAAGATCGTGGTCGAACAGCTTGGCGTTAAGGAAGAAGAAGTCACCAACAACGCTTCGTTCGTCGACGACCTCGGCGCGGACTCGCTCGACACCGTCGAGCTGGTGATGGCGCTCGAAGAAGAGTTCGAGTGCGAGATCCCGGACGAAGAAGCCGAGAAGATCACCTCGGTGCAGCAGGCCATCGACTACGTGAAGGCTCACGTCAAGTCGTAAGCGCTGCGCTGGAGCCCGGCTTCGCGGCCGGGCGTCCAGGAAAACCAACGCCTCCGCAGGCGCCTGGTAATGCAAGCAGAAAACCAGACCGGGGCCGCACATTGCGGCCCCGCGTCTTATCAGCCGGACGATACGCCGGCGTAGTGTCAGACGGAGTGCTTCATGAACAACCGACGCGTAGTCGTCACCGGCCTGGGCGCGGTGTCGCCGCTGGGCAACGACGTGGCCACCACCTGGGATGGCATCGTCAACGGTCGTTCCGGCATCGGCCCGATCACCCATTTCGACGCCACCAACTTCACCACCCGCATCGCGGGCCAGGTGCGCGACTTCGACATCACCCAGTGGGTGAATCCGAAGGACGCGAAGAAGATGGAGGAGTTCATCCATTACGGTGTCGCTGCATCGCTGATGGCGATCAAGGACGCCGGCATCACCGTCGACGAATCCAACGCCGAGCGCATCGGTGCGCTGATCGGCTCGGGCATCGGCGGCCTGCTCGGCATCGAAGAGCAGACGATCAAGTTCCACGACGGCGGCCCGCGCAAGGTCTCGCCGTTCTACGTGCCCAGCACGATCATCAACATGCTGCCCGGCCAGGTTTCGCTGCTGACCGGCATCAAGGGCCCGAACTTCTCCGCCGTCTCGGCCTGTGCCACCGCCAACCATTCCATCGGCATGGCGATGCGCATGATCCAGTACGGCGATGCCGACGTGATGGTCGCCGGTGGTGCCGAGCGCGGTTCCTCGCCGACGTCGGTCGCGGGCTTCTGCTCGATGAAGGCGATGTCCACGCGCAACGACGACCCGACGCACGCCTCGCGTCCGTGGGACAAGGACCGCGACGGCTTCGTCCTCGGCGACGGCGCGGGCATCCTCGTGCTGGAAGAGTACGAACACGCCAAGGCCCGCGGCGCGCGCATCTACTGCGAGCTCGCCGGTTTCGGGGCCAGCTCCGACGCGTTCCACATGACCGCCCCGAGCGAGAACGGCGAAGGCCCGGCGCGCTGCATGGTCGCGGCGATGAAGGACGCGGGCGTCAACGCCGACCAGATCGAGTACCTCAACGCGCACGGCACTTCGACGCCGCTGGGCGATCTGGCCGAAACGCTCGCCATCAAGCGCGCGCTGGGCGACCACGCGTACAAGACGATGGTCAGCTCGACCAAGTCGATGACCGGCCACCTGCTCGGTGCGGCCGGCGGCGTGGAGGCGATCTTCTCCGTGCTGGCGCTGCATGCGGGCATCATCCCGCCGACCATCAACCTGTTCGAGGCGGGCGAGGGCTGCGATCTGGACTACGTGCCCAACATCGCGCGCGAGAAGAAGATCGACGTCGCCATGTCGAACGGCTTCGGCTTCGGTGGCACCAACGGCACGCTGGTCTTCAAGCGCATCTGACGGCTGTCCACCCTGCGGTCCCGACGATCCCCGCCCCGGCGGGGATCGTCGTTTCCGGGCCTGGCATCCGAGCCACTCTCCCTCTGCGAGAGGGGTTGGGGTGACGAAACAGCGGCGGCGCCGATCGCCGGACGCCGCGTGGCCGGAATGACGGCCCGCCCCGACGTGGCCCGCGGCCTTATCCACGTCGCGATAGACGACAATATCGCCATGCTGCTGACCCACCCCCTGCCGAATTCCTTCGACCTCCTGTCGCTGCAGCGCCTGTCGCCCGCGCGTTACCCGCTGCTGCTGGAATCCAGCGCGCACGGCACCGCGCAGGGACGCTGGGACCTGCTCCTGGTCGCGGGCGAAGGTGCGCTTCGCCTGGCAGCCGACGGCGCCGTGCGCGACGAAACCGGCGAAGGCGTCGGCAACGATTTCTTCGCCGCGCTCGACGCCCGCTGGCAGGCCGAACGCGTCCCGCGCGACGAACCCCGCTGGCCGTTCCGCGGCGGCTGGGCGCTGCTGCTGGGATACGAAGCGGCCGCGCAGGTGGAGCCGATCCTTCGACTGCCGCGCGCCGAAGGCCAGCTGCCCGTGGCGCTCGCCCTGCGGTGCCCGGCGGCCGTGCTGCGCGACCACACCAGCGGCGAATGCGTACTGGTCGTGGAAACCGGTCACGACTCGGTGCGCGCCCGTGTGCTCGACGACGTGACCGCGCTCGTTGCGCAGCCCGCGCTGCCAGCGTGGCTCCCGCCGGTCGCGTTGGAGGAGGACGAACCGCAGCGCTTCACCAACGGCGTGCGCAACGTGCTCGATTACCTCGCCGCCGGCGACGTCTTCCAGGCCAACCTGTCGCGCGGCTGGCGCGCGCGTTTCGATCGCGACGTGCAGGCGGGCGAGCTTTTTCAGCGCCTGCGCGAGAACAACCCTGCGCCGTTCGCCGGCGTGTTCGCGGGCGATGACTGGGCGGTCGTCAGCGCTTCGCCCGAACGTCTGGTGTCGGTGCGCGGTGATGTCGTGGAAACGCGTCCCATCGCCGGCACGCGACCGCGCTTCGCCGGCGACGACGACGCGGCGCGCATCCAGGAACTGGTCGGCCATCCGAAGGAACGCGCCGAACACGTGATGCTGATCGACCTTGAACGCAACGACCTCGGCCGCGTGTGCACGCCGGGCAGCGTGGAAGTCGACGAACTGATGACGGTGGAAAGCTACGCGCACGTGCACCACATCGTCAGCAACGTGCGCGGCCGACTGCGCGCGGATGCGACGCCGGGGCAGGTGATCCGCGCCGTGTTTCCGGGCGGCACGATCACCGGCTGCCCGAAAGTGCGCTGCATGCAGATCATCGCCGAGCTGGAGGGCGTGGGCCGCGGCGCGTACACCGGCGCGATGGGTTGGCTCAACCGCGACGGCGACCTCGACCTCAACATCCTGATCCGCAGCGCGGAGCTCGAATCGACGGACGAAGGTGCCACGCTGCGCTTCCGCACCGGCGCGGGCATCGTCGCGGACTCCGATCCGCAAAAGGAACTCGAGGAAACCCGCGCCAAGGCGCGCGGCATGCTGCGCGCCCTGGGAGTGGCCGGGTGAGCGTGCGCCACTTCGTCGGCGACGCGGTCGTTGCGGCCACGCCGGATTTCGACCGTGGCCTCGCCTACGGCGACGGCCTGTTCGAAACCATGCGCGCGCATCGCGGTGACGTGCACTGGTGGCCCGCTCACTGGCGGCGCCTGCAGCGCGGCGCGCATGCGCTGGGCATCGTGCTGCCCGATGAAGATCGCGCCCGCGGCGAGGCGCGCGATCTGCTCGACGGTGCGGAGGCGGTGCTCAAGCTCATCGTCACGCGCGGCAGCGGCGGGCGCGGCTACGCGCCGCCGGAACCGGCGACGCCGCACTGGATCCTCTCGCGCCACGACGTCCCGCCCGCAACGCCGGCCGACGGACTGACCCTGCGTTGGTGCCGGACGCGCCTGGCGCTGCAGCCCGCGCTGGCGGGCCTGAAGCACTGCAACCGGCTCGAACAGGTGCTGGCGCGTGCCGAATGGCGCGATGCGGACACGCACGAGGGCCTCATGCTCAGCACCGAAGGCGACGCGGTCAGCGCCACGTCCGCGAACCTGTTCGTGCTGCACGACGGCCGCTGGACCACGCCAGCGATCGACCGTTGCGGCGTCGCCGGCGTCTGCCGGGAATGGGCGATCGGCGCGCTGGGCGCGCGGGAGGCGCGCCTGGCTGTGACCGAAGTCGAAGCGGCCGACGCGGTTTTCCTGTGCAATGCCGTGCGCGGTATCCTGCCGGTGGCGCGGCTCGGCGCTTGCTCGTGGCGACCGCACCCGCAGGTGGCGCAGCTTCAGCGCCGCCTGGCCGCCGAGCATCCCGCATTCGCCACGGAGGTTGCGTGAGTCGCAAATCTGGACGCCGCCTGGGCGGCTTCGTGTTCGTTGTCCTGTTGATCGCCGCCGGCGTCGGCGCCTACCTGTGGCAGCGCTACACGAGTTTCGCCGACGCGCCTCTGGCGGGTCTGGAAGCGGGCGAAAGCCTCGTCGTCGAGCCGGGCGATTCGCTGCCCGCCATCGTGCGCAAGCTGCGCGACGCCGGCGTGCGCCAGGGCGACCTGCTGGAATGGCGCGCGCTGGCCAAGCAACTGGGCGCCGCGGGCAAGCTGCAGGTCGGCGAATACGCGCTGGAGCCGGGCACGTCGCCGCGTTCGCTGCTCACGGCGATGCGCGACGGCAAGGTCGTGCGCCGCCGCTTCACCATCGTCGAAGGCTGGAACATCCGCGAGCTGCGCTCCGCGCTGAAGCGCGCGAACGAACTCGAGCACGAGACCGACACGCTCGACGACGCCGCGCTGATGAAGACGCTGGGCCACGCGGGCCAGCATCCGGAAGGCCGTTTCCTGCCCGAAACCTATCTGTTCACGCGCTGCGACAGCGACCTGGACATCCTCAAGCGCGCGCACGAAGCGATGGACAAGGCGCTCGCCGACGCGTGGGAACGCCGCCTGCCCGACAGCGTGCTCAAGACGCCGGAAGAAATGCTGGTCCTGGCGTCCATCGTCGAGAAGGAAACCGGCATCGCCGAGGAACGCCCGCGCATCGCCGGACTGTTCGAGCGCCGCCTGAGAATCGGCATGCGCCTGCAGACCGACCCGACCGTGATCTACGGCCTGGGCACGAACTACGACGGCAACATCCGCAAGGTGCACCTGACCACCGACACGCCGTACAACACCTACACGCGCGTCGGTCTGCCGCCGACGCCGATCGCGATGCCGGGCGTGGATGCGCTGCAGGCGGTCGCGCGGCCGGCGCCGGGCGAGGATCTGTTCTTCGTTGCGGTCGGCGATGGCAGTGGGCGTCATCTGTTTGCGCGCACGCTGGCCGAGCATGAAGCGAACGTGCAGCGCTATCTGGCGCGCTATCGCCAGGCCCGTGCCGCGGAGTCGAACGGCGCCTCGCAGACGCAGGAGCGGCAATGACGCTGCGTGCGTATCCGCGTTTCATCACGCTGGAGGGCGGCGAGGGCGCCGGGAAGTCGACCGTGCTCGCCGCGCTGCGCGATACGCTGTCCGCGACCGGACGCGAAGTGGTGAGCACGCGCGAGCCCGGCGGCACGCCGCTGGCCGAACAGATCCGCGGCCTGCTGCTGGACACGCATCACGAACCGCCGACGACCGAAGCCGAGCTGCTGCTGGTCTTCGCCGCACGCGCGCAGCATGTGCGCGAGACGATCGTGCCGGCGCTGGAGCGCGGCGCGTGGGTCATCAGCGATCGCTTCACCGATGCCAGCTACGCCTACCAGGGCGCGGCGCGCGGCGGCGACGCAGCTTTCATCGCCGAACTCGAACGGCGCGTGGTCGGCATCGCGCCGGGCATGACGCTGCTGCTGGACGTGCCGGTGGCCATCGGCCTGCAGCGCGCGCGTGGGCGCGGCGCCGTCGATCGCATCGAGGCCGAGCGCGAGGACTTCTTCGAACGCGTGCGCGAAGGCTACGTGTCACGTGCGAAGGCCGAGCCGCAGCGCTTCCGCGTGATCGACGCGACGCAGCCGGCCGACGCCGTCGCCGCGCAGGCCGTCGCGCATCTGCGCGAATGGATGGAGGCGAACGCATGAGCGGGCAGGCCGCCGGTTTCGCTCCGTGGCAGCACCGCGTATACGACCAGGCGGTGGCGGCGCTGGACGCTGGTCGCCTCGCGCACGGATTGCTGTTCTGCGGCCCCGCGCGGCTGGGCAAACGCGCCGTGGCCGAGCGCCTGGCGCAGCGGCTGCTGTGCCAGCAGCCCATGGCCGGTGGCGAACCCTGCGGTGCGTGCCGCAGTTGCCATCTGCTCGCGGCCGGAACGCATCCGGATTACCACCTCATCTCGTTCATCCCGAACAAGGAGGGCACGCGGCTGCGCACGGAGATCGTGATCGAGCAGATCCGCCAGCTCTCCGAGCAACTGTCGCTGACGCCGCAATACGGCGGCGCGCAGGTGGTGATCCTCGATCCGGCGGAGGCGATCAACAACGCCGCCTGCAACGCATTGCTGAAAACGCTGGAAGAGCCGGTGCCGGGGCGCTACCTGTGGCTGGTCAGTGCGCATCCCACGCGCCTGCCGGCGACCATCCGCAGCCGCTGCCAGCGGTACGAGTTCAAGCTGCCCCCGCACGAGGAGGCGCTGGCCTGGCTGCGCAGCCGCGGTCACGCGGAGGCGACCTCGCGCGAGGCATCGGACGCCGCGCGCGGCCACCCGGGGCTGGCGCACGAGTGGCTGGAGAACGACGGCCTCAAGCTGCGGCGCGACGTCGCCGGCGACCTCGCGCGCCTGGGGCGTGGCGAGATCGGCGCGGTCGAGACCGCACAGCGCTGGGTCGGCGATGAACACGCCGGGCTGCGCCTGCGCCATGCCGCGGATCTGGCCTTGGCCGAGGCCGCCGGCTTGACCGACCCGGTACGAACGCGCAGTCTGGCCGCGTGGTTCGACCAGGCGAACCGGACCCGGGATCTGCTGCGCACCACGGTGCGGGCGGACCTCGCGGTCACCGAATTGTTGCTGGCCTGGCGCGGCGCGAGTGGCGCCCAGGCTTCAGGGGGAAGCAGGAGATGAGCGGTATGAACGCAGCGGGCGGCGCGCGCCAGGGCATCCTGTCGTGTGCGATCAAGGACAAGGCGCAGCTCTACAGCGCCTACATGCCGTTCCTCAAGAGCGGCGGCATCTTCGTACCCACGCCCAAGCGCTACTTCCTCGGCGACGAGGTCTTCCTGCTGCTCACCCTTCCCGAATCCAACGAGCGCCTGCCGGTCGCCGGCAAGGTCGTGTGGGTGACGCCGGTCGGCGCGCAGGGCAACCGCGCGGCGGGCATCGGTGTGCAGTTCGCCGACAGCGCCGAAGGCGAAACGGTGAAGGGCAAGATCGAAGCGCTGCTGGCGGGCACGCTGGCGGCGGAGCGCCCGACCCACACGATGTGACCGCATCGCCGGTCGCGGCGGGTCAGGTCCCGCGTGCGTCCAGGAACGACACCAGCTGCTCGGCGATGATCGGATAGCTGAAACGGCTCTTCACGAACTCGCGCGCCTTTTCGCCCAGGGCCGCGCGACGGTTCGCATCGCACAGGCGCAGGATTGCGTCGCGCCAGGCCACCGCATCGTCCGGCGGCAGCAGCAGGCCCGTCTTCCCGTCGATCAGCGTTTCCGGCACGCCGCCCACATCGCTGCCCAGTACGGGAATGCCGCAGGCCTGGGCTTCGATCGAGACGCGACCGAACGTTTCCGGCGCGATCGAAGGAAACGCCAGCAGCGAAAACGCGCTGTAGTAGGGCGAGGGATCGTCGACGAGCCCGACGAAATGGTGCCGCGACGCATGCGGACTTCCGGCGACGCGCGCGCGCAGGCGGTCGCCATCGAGCGATTCGCCGACCCACAGGCAATGCAGGCTCGGTTCCACCTCCATCGCCGAGGAAGTCGCTTCGAACAAGGTGTAGATGCCCTTGCTCTCCAGCATGCGCCCGCAGTAGCCGACCACGACGGCGTTGTCGTCGATGCCCAGCGATGCCCGCACTTCACGTCGCAGGTCGGGCGCGAAGCGATAACGCTTGAGGTCGATGGGGTTGTGCAGGACCTGCACCCGCTCAGGCGCGATGCCCTGGCCCAGGTATGTCGAGCGCGCGAAATCGGACACGGCGAAGAACCCGCGCGCCAGACGCGGAAGCAACCAGCCCGACGCGGGTTTCAACGCCGCGACGCGATGGCGGAACAGCAGCACCGGCACGCGCAACAGACGGCCGGCGAGGATCAGCGGCCAGTAGTCCTTGCCGAAGTTCGCGACCAGTGCATCCGGACGAACGGCGCGGATGGTGCGGATCAGCGCGGCATGCGCGAGCGGGTCGACCGCGTTGCGGAACGCGATGCGCCGGGGCCGGATTCCCAGACGTTCCAGCTCGTCGGCGATGAAGCCGTGCGGGTGAACCATGGCCTCGACGCGATGGCCCGATTCCAGCAACGCCTGCGCCAGCGCGATGAAGTGGACTTCCGCGCCGCCGTGGTCGGGGGAGGAGCCGACGAACAGGAACTTCATGCGTACTTGAAGTCCCTGCCGTTGCGGTCCTCGTAACCCGTCAGGGTGCGCAGGGCGAAGCTCGGCAGCAGATGACGGAACGTGATCGGCACGCGCGGCAGGCGCCAGAGGTCGTCGCCCCTGCGTGCACGACCGCGCTGCGTGGTGACGGCGGCGTCGAATCCCGCCTCGCGCGTCGCGGCGACGACCGCGTCGTCGTGGTCGCCGTAGGGATAGCAGAACTGGGTTACGCGGCGGCCCAGGAGGTCTTCGAGGAAGGCGCGACTGCCGCCGATCTGGTCCTTCAACTCCAGCGCATCGCAGTCGCCCAGGCGCGGATGCGTGCGGGTGTGCGCACCCACCTCCATGCCCGCGTGCTGCCACTGGCGAAGCTCGTGCACCGACATCAACGGCTTGCGCAAGCCGAGCCGATCGCAGTCCCACGCGTTGTGCCCGCCGATCCAGCTGCTGACGACGTAGCACGTGGCGGTGAATCCCAGTGCGCGCAGCACGGGAAGGGCGTTGTCGAGATTGTCGCGATAGCCGTCGTCGAAGGTGATCACGGCGATGCGGCCGTGCTGTTCTCCACGCAGGTACGGCATCGCTTCCGACATCGACACGCCGCGATAGCCGAACGAGCGCAGCAGCGACATCTGCCGCGCGAAGCGCTGCGGCGTCACGTACAACCCGCGTTGCCGCTGGATGTCCCGCGGCGGCACGCAGAGGTTGTGGTACATCAGGATGGGAATGGCATCCCGCGTGGGGGCGGGTGGGGTGCGGATAACGTCCATCGTTCGGATCGCCTGCGGGCAGGCGGCCGATTCGCCTGCGTTAGTGGCAGGCAGTCTCGGCGGCGCGATGCGCCGCCGGAATGAGACGATTCCGAATGATGGCGGGCGTCACCGGATCCCGGGACGGTGACGCGGCCGGTGTTCACGCGGGCGCTTGTGCGCGCTCATGCGCTCCCGTTGCGCGGGCGATGGAACTTGGAGTCCACCGGCATTACGGGAAGGCCGTCCGAAAGCGCGGCCCCGCTTCGAACCAGTTCACGGATGCATCCCGGCGAATGCATCCGCGCACAACCACCGGCGACGCGATGACGCGTCGCTCGGTGAGCGGCTGGCTCAGGCCGCGGCGGCGGTTGCCGTGGCCTGCGGGCGCAGCGCCGGGCTGTCCCAGCCCGGACGCGGCCTGAAGCGATCGCCATAGCGCTGTTCGAGGATCGACAACCGCGCGAGCAGGTTGTAGACGCCGGTTTCGCGGACGTACTGGATCGGGCCGCCGCGGAACGGGGCGAAGCCGGTGCCGAAGATCACGCCGGCATCGAGCAGTTCGGCGTCGTCCACCACGCCTTCGTGCAGGCACGCCACCGCTTCGTTGATCAACGGCAGGATCAGGCGATCCTCCAGGTCGGACGGGAACTGGTAGTCCTTCGGCAGCGCCGGCTTCACCGGCTTGCCGTTCTCCCACTTGTACAGGCCCTGGTTGTCCTTCTTGCCGCGCTTTCCGGCTTCCGGCGGCTTCGCCAGCGCGGCCGGGATCGGCAGGCCGAGGAACGGCGCCAGTTCCGCGCCGACGCCGGCGGCCACGTCCAGGCCCACGGTGTCGATCAGTTCGATTGGCCCCATCGGCATGCCGAACTTCACCGCGGCCTTGTCGATCGCCGCACCCGGAATGCCATCGGCGTACGCGGTCGCGGCTTCAAGCATGTACGGGAACAGCACGCGGTTGACCAGGAAGCCCGGCGTGCCGGCCACCGGAACGGGCAGCTTGTCGATGGCCTTGCAGAACGCGGCCAGGCGCTGCTCGGTCTGCGGCGCGACGCGGTCGTGGTGGATGATCTCCACCAGCGGCATCAGCGCGACCGGGTTGAAGTAATGCAGGCCGGCGAAATGCACCGGGCGTGCGATGTGTTCGCGCAGTTCGGTCAGCGGGATCGACGAGGTGTTGGTGGTGAGCAGCGCGTCGAACTTCATGCGCGGCTCGAGCGAGGCGTACAGCTCGCGCTTGGCTTCGGCGTTTTCGATGATCGCCTCGATGACCAGATCCGCTTCCGGCACGCCGTCGCCGGCCAGGTCGCCCTTCAGGCGCGCCGAGACCGCGGCGCGCTTGGCCTCGTCCTTCACCTTCTTCTCGAACATCGCTTGCGCGCGGGTCAGCGCGGCGTCGATGAAACGCTGCTCGCGATCCTGCAGCGTGACGTTGAAACCCTTCGTAGCCGACCATGCGGCGATGTCGCCGCCCATCACGCCGGCGCCGACGACATGCACGTGGCGGATGCCGTGATCCTTGCCGCCCAGTCCCTTCAGGCGTTCCTGCAGGAAGAACACGCGGATCAGGTTGCGCGCGGTCGGCGTGGACGCAAGCTTCACCACCGCCTTGCGTTCGGCCGACAACTGCTGCTGGATGCCGCCGCCGGTGTTGGCCCAGCTGTTGATCAGCGCATACGGCGCGGGGTAGTGCTCCTTGCGCGCCTTGCGTGCGACCTGCTTGGTCAGCATCGGCGCCAGCAGCTTGCGCGCCGGCAGGGTATTGGTGGCCCAGCCGAGGAAGCGCTGCTTGAACGGACGCTGCGTGCCCTTCAGGGCCAGCGCGGCGGCGACGTCGATCAGGCTGGCCGGATCGGTGACCTTGTCGACCAGTCCGTTCGCGCGCGCGGCCGAGGCCGACAACGTGCGGCCGGTGAGCATCACGTCGAACGCCGCCGGCGCGCCGATCAGGCGCGGCAGGCGCACGCTGCCGCCCCAGCCCGGGAAGATGCCCAGCTTCACTTCCGGCAGGCCGATGCGGGTGGACGGGTCGTTGCTGGCCACGCGGTAGCGGCAGGCCAGGGAGATCTCGGTGCCGCCGCCCATGCAGAAGCCGTGGATGGCCGCGACGGTCGGGCAGGGCAGCTCGGCCAGGCGCTGGAAGGTCTGCTGGCCGCGGCGAATGGCGTCGCCGACGGTGCCCTTCTGGTCGAAACTCTGGAATTCCTTGATGTCCGCACCGGCGATGAAGCCCGATGCCTTGGCCGAACGGAGCACCACCGCCTTGGGCGGGTCCAGCGCCAGGCGCTCGATCAGGATGTCCAGTTCGATCAGGACGTCCTGGGAGAAGGTGTTGACCGGCGTGCCGGCCTTGTCGAACGACAGCAGCAGGACGCCGTCGGGGCGAAGCTCCGTCTGCCAGTGCTGGAAGCGAAGACCGTCGAGGCCAGCGATCATCTGCGGGACCATCCGTTCAGGTATGGAGAGACCGCTATCATCCCGAGGATGTTTCGCCGGCGTCAATCGCCGTCGCGTTCGGCGACCCACCCGGATCCGTGACGGCCGGCGCTTGCGGCCCCCGGGCCCGTCCCCATTAATGATCCTGATTCGAATCTCGCCCCGTTGAACGTTCGTCGTTGAACTTTCCTTCCACGGGGCTGTCCATTCGTTCGGCCATGGCCGAGCTGACAGGAGCGCCGGCAGCGGTATGGCCGAAATGACGTTGCCCAAGGATGTTGAGTTGGACCAGGAGCTGGTCGCGCGCGTGCAGCGTGGCGACAGCACGGCGTTCGATGCGTTGGTGCGCAAGTACCAGCACCGGATCACCGCGCTGATCGGCCGCTACATCGCCGACTGGAGCGAATGCCAGGACGTGGCCCAGGAAACCTTCATCCGCGCCTATCGGGCGCTGCCGAATTTCCGTGGGGACGCGCAGTTCTATACATGGTTGCACCGGATCGCCGTGAACACTGCCAAGAATCACCTGGTCGCACAGAACCGCCGCCCGCCGACGGACGACGTCGATGCCGGCGAAGCGGAGCTGTTCGACACCGGCACGCGACTGCGGGATACCGACACACCGGAACATGAACTTCTGCGGCAGGAAATTGAACGCACGGTCATGCGTGTGGTCGAAGCACTGCCTGAGGAATTGAGGGCCGCAATCACCCTGCGCGAGGTGGACGGCCTGAGCTACGAGGAGATCGCGCAGAAGATGGGCTGCCCCATCGGCACCGTCCGTTCGCGCATTTTCCGCGCGCGAGAGGCGATCGATGTCGAACTGCGGCCTCTGCTCGACCACGACCCCGCGGAAGCTGCCAAGCGATGATTACCGAACCCCGAACCCCCGACGACCGCGAAACCCTTTGTGCACTGTTCGACGGTGAACTGCGCGTCGACGAAGCGCGCTTCGCGCTGAAGCGGCTCGGTCACGACGTGCAGTGGCGCCAGTCCGTCGGGCGCTGGCAGTTGTATGGCGACACCCTGCGGGGTCAGGCCCAGGGCGTGGCCGCGAGCGGCTTCGCCGAACGCGTGGCACTGGCCATCCAGCAGGAAACGGCGACGCAGACGGTGGTCGTGCACCACCGTGCTGCCGCTGGACGTCGCGGCTGGATCGGCGGCGCGTTGGCGGCCTCGGTCGCCGTGGCCGCGCTGTTCGTGACGCGGCCGTTCTCCGACGATGCCTCTGCTCCCTCAGCGCGCGTCGCGAGCGCCTCGGCGCCGGTGGTGCCGGCCACGGCCGTGGCGACCACACCGGTGACCGCACCCGTGACGCCGCAGGTTCCCGACGCGCCGGGCCCCGATCGTTCGCTGGGCTTGAGCGCCGCCGCCGTGGCCGTCGCCGAAGTCCCACGCCGCGCCACCGAGCGTCGCGCCTCGCGCGGACAGACCCAGCGCGCCGCGCTGCGCGGCAACCGCCAGAGCCAACTGCCCGCAGCCGTTGCGACGGCCGCGCTTCCGCAATCCGCAGTCGCCGAAGTTACCGCGCCGGCCACGCCGAAGCCGTTCCAGCCCGAGCACATGGAGCCTGCTTCGCGACCCTGGCCGCGCGCGGTGCTACCGCAGTACTCCGGCAATGGCGCGATGACGGCCAGTTTCGGGACGAGCAGCCCGGTGTCGCCGTCGTTCTATCCCTTCGAGCCGCAGGCGGCCGCGCCGTCCGGCAACGAGGCGCCGGCCGACCGCGAGCCGCGCAACTGATACCCGCGGGTCCGCGTCGCAGCGCGATCGGATCGGCCCCGCTTCCCCTTCGATTTCGCGCCCCCGCAACGGCGTCAAAGCCCACACTCACCCAACGATTTCTCCAAGGCCCATGCCGATGAACCGGATGCAACTCACTCCTTTGCGCAGCATGTTCCTGGTGACTGCGATCGCCGCGGCCCTGCCGGTCGCGTGCACTGCTCAGCCGCCCGCCAATCCGATTGCATCGCCGCCCGCTTCGACGCCGGCGCCGACGCTGGTGTCGGGTCTGCCTGACTTCACCAACCTGGTGCAGCGCGTCGGGCCGGCCGTGGTCAACATCCGCGCCGAAGTGACGCCGCGTCGCAATGCGCGCTCGCAGATGCCCGACGAAGAACAGATTCCTGAAATCTTCCGTCGCTTCTTCGGCGACGACATGCCGTTCCCGGGCGGCCCCGGCGGTCCGGGTGGCCCGCGCGGTCCGCGCGGTGGCGGCGGCACGTCGCTGGGCAGCGGCTTCCTGATGTCCGCCGACGGTTACGTGATGACCAACCACCACGTGGTCGAAGGCGCCGACAACGTGACCGTCACGCTGTCCGACCGTCGCGAGTTCACTGCCAAGGTCGTCGGCAGCGATGAGCAGTCCGATGTCGCCCTTCTCAAGATCGACGGCAAGGGCCTGCCGTTCCTGCGCATGGCGCCGGCCAACTCGGCCAAGGCCGGTCAATGGGTGATCGCGATCGGTTCGCCGTTCGGTCTGGATCACTCGGTCACCGCCGGCATCGTCAGCGCGGTCGGCCGCAGCAATCCGTATGCGAACCAGCGTTACGTGCCTTTCATCCAGACCGACGTCGCCATCAACCAGGGCAACTCGGGCGGTCCGCTGCTCAACACGAGCGGCGAAGTGGTCGGCATCAATTCGCAGATCTTCAGCAATTCCGGCGGCTACATGGGCGTGAGTTTCGCCATCCCGATCGACGTGGCGATGAGCGCGGCCGAACAGCTGCGCTCGACCGGCAAGGTCAGCCGCGGCCAGTTGGGCGTGCAGGTGCAGCAGCTGACGGCGGAGTTGGCCAAGAGTGCAGGCCTGCCGGACGGCAATGGCGCGCTGATCGCCGAAGTGCTGCCCGGCAGCCCGGCCGAGAAGGCCGGCATCGAGCGCGGCGACGTGATCCGCTCGGTCGACGGTCGCACCATCAACGACTCCGCCGACCTGCCGCCGATCATCGGTTCGATGGCCCCGGGCACGAAGACCAAGGTCACCGTGTTCCGCGACGGCCGTTCGGTGGAGAAGACCGTCACGGTCAATGAACTGGACGATCTGGCCGGCGGCTCGGCTCCGCGCCCCGCCTCCGACAGCGCGCCGTCGCGTCCGTCCAACGGCAATGCGCTGGGCGTGATCGGCCAGGATCTCTCGGCCAACGACCGCCAGCGGATGGGCCTGCGCACGGGCGAGGGCGTGCTGATCCGCAATCCGGGCGACTCCGGCGCCGAAGCTGGCCTGCGACCGGGCGACGTGGTGCTGCAGGTCGGTCGCACGTCCGTGGGCAGCGCCTCGGCCCTGGACCGCGAGCTGGCCTCGGTCAAGAGCGGCGACACCGTCATGCTGCTGGTGCGCCGTCAGGGCTCGACCCAGTTCATCGCCGTCACCGCGCAGGACGCCCAGACCGGCTGACGGCCGCGTCCCGGCCGGTTCCGCGCCGCTCCAAAGGCGCGCGGGGCCGGCAGTCGCGGGGCCTGTGCGATAATCGCGCGTTGATTTCAAGGAACGGCTAGCCCCGCGCGGCCTCGCATGCAGCAGATCAGAAACTTCTCCATCATCGCCCACGTCGACCACGGCAAGTCGACCCTCGCCGACCGCATCATCCAGCTCTGTGGCGGCCTCGAGGCCCGCGAGATGGAAGCGCAGGTGCTCGATTCCAACCCGATCGAGCGCGAGCGTGGCATCACCATCAAGGCGCAGTCCGTTTCGCTGCCGTACAAGGCGAAGGATGGGCAGACCTACTTCCTGAACTTCATCGACACGCCCGGCCACGTCGACTTCAGCTACGAAGTCAGCCGTTCGCTGGCCGCGTGCGAAGGCGCGCTGCTGGTCGTCGACGCCGCGCAGGGCGTTGAAGCGCAGTCCGTCGCCAACTGCTACACGGCGGTGGAGCAGGGCCTGGAAGTGGTGCCGGTGCTCAACAAGATCGACCTGCCCACGGCCGACATCGAACGCGCCAAGGCCGAGATCGAAGCCGTCATCGGCATCGACGCCGAGGACGCGGTCGCCATCAGCGCCAAGACCGGCCTGAACGTGGTGGACGTGCTGGAGGCGATCGTGCATCGCATCCCGCCGCCGAAGCCGCGCGACACCGACAAGCTGCAGGCGCTGATCATCGACTCCTGGTTCGACAACTACCTCGGCGTGGTGTCGCTGGTGCGCGTGATGCAGGGCGAGATCAAGCCCGGCGACAAGCTGCTGGTGATGTCCACCGGCCGCACGCACCAGGTCGACAAGGTCGGCGTGTTCACGCCCAAGCGCAAGGACCTGCCCAAGCTCGGCGCGGGCGAGGTGGGCTGGATCCACGCGTCCATCAAGGACGTGCACGGCGCACCGGTCGGCGACACGCTGACCCTCGCCGGCGACCCCGCCGCCAAGCCGCTGCCGGGTTTCCAGGAAATGCAGCCGCGCGTGTTCGCCGGCCTGTTCCCGGTGGATGCCGAAGACTACCCGGACCTGCGCGAAGCATTGGACAAGCTGCGCCTCAACGACGCGGCGCTGCGCTTCGAGCCGGAAAGCTCCGAAGCGATGGGCTTCGGTTTCCGCTGCGGCTTCCTGGGCATGCTGCACATGGAAATCGTGCAGGAGCGCCTGGAGCGCGAGTACAACCTCAACCTCATCAGCACCGCGCCGACGGTGATCTACGAAGTCCTCAAGACCGACGGCACCATCGTGCCGATGGACAACCCGGCCAAGCTGCCGCCGGTGAACATGGTCGAGGAAATCCGCGAACCGATCATCCGTGCCAACATCCTCACGCCGCCGGACTACGTGGGCAACGTGATCACGCTGTGCGAAGAAAAGCGCGGCGTGCAGATCGGCATCCAATACATGGGCGGGCAGGTGCAGATCAGCTATGAGCTGCCGATGGCCGAAGTCGTCCTGGACTTCTTCGACAAGCTCAAGTCGGTCAGTCGCGGCTACGCCTCGCTGGACTACCACTTCCTGCGCTTCTCCGCCGGTCCGTTCGTGCGCGTGGACACGCTCATCAACGGCGACAAGGTCGACGCGCTGTCCATCATCACGCACCGCAGCCACGCCGATCGTCGTGGTCGCGACCTGTGCGAGAAGATGAAGGAACTCATCCCGCGCCAGATGTTCGACGTGGCGATCCAGGCGGCCATCGGCTCGCAGATCATCGCCCGCAGCACGGTCAAGGCGATGCGCAAGAACGTGCTGGCCAAGTGCTACGGCGGCGACATCTCCCGCAAGAAGAAGCTCCTCGAGAAGCAGAAAGAGGGCAAGAAGCGGATGAAGCAGGTCGGCCGCGTCGAGATCCCGCAGGAGGCCTTCCTGGCCGTCCTGCAGGTGGACAGCAAGTAAAGGGGATGGCGCGGCGTTTCCCTACGGCGCGGGAGGAAGTTCCCGCGGGTATCGGGAGAGCTTCACCCATGACGGACGGCACGCCCGCCGTTATCCTGCCGGTGGCAGGGTGCCGGGGAACACCCCGCTGTCCGGCTCCGGTCCACCCCTCCGTCTTCCCGTACACCGCTCTCCCGAGGAGCCTGCATGCGCTGGTTTGAAATCGCCCTGGTCGTCCTGACGCTGTTCACCGGCCTGGTCTGGCTGCTCGACAAGCTCTTCCTGGCCAGACGTCGCGAGGCGCGACAAGGTCTGCTCGACGACGGCAAGGAGCCGATCGTCGTCGACTACTCCAAGGCGTTCTTCCCGGTCCTGGCGGTGGTGCTGATCCTGCGAAGCTTCGTGGCCGAGCCGTTCCGCATCCCGTCCAACTCGATGATGCCGACGCTGCTGACCGGGGACTTCATCCTGGTCAACAAGTTCACCTACGGCCTGCGTCTGCCGATCACCAACAGCAAGTTCGTCGCCCTCGGCGAGCCGCAGCGTGGCGATGTCGTCGTCTTCCGTCCGCCGCACCATCCGGACCAGGACTGGATCAAGCGCGTCGTCGGCCTGCCGGGCGACCGCATCGGCTATCACGACAACCAGGTCAGCGTGAACGGCAAGGCGCTTTCGTACGCGACCGTCGGCGTCTACCAGGGCAAGGGCAACGGCACGGAAATGACCGGCGCCGAGGAACTGCAGGAAGACCTGCTCGGCCGCCAGCATCACATCCTGGAGCGCACCAACCTGCCGTTCATCGACCAGGGCGAAGGCGACTGGATCGTGCCGCCGGGTCACTATTTCGTGATGGGCGACAACCGCGACAACAGCGAGGACAGCCGATACTGGGGCTTCCTGCCGGAGCAGAATCTGCGCGGCAAGGCGTTCCTGATCTGGATGAACATCGACGGTGGCGTGGACACCTCGCGCATCGGCAACAAGATCCAGTAATACTGCGTGTGCCGGCGAGGGGAATGCGCCGGCACCGTGGCAATGCAACCTCATGGGGGATTGGTGAAATGAAGCGTACGCAGAGCGGCATGACCCTGATCGGGTTCGTCATCGTGCTGGGTGTGGTGGGCGTGTTCATCTACATGGGCATGAAGGTCATTCCGATGTACTCGGAGTACTTCGCCGTGAAGCAGGCCCTGAAGCAGATGTCCCAGGAATCGGGCATCAGCCAGCAGGACCCGGGCCGTATCAAGGACGCCTTCTTCCGCCGCCTGTACGTGAGCTACGCCGACAACGTGAAGCCCGCCGACGTCAAGCTGGCGCGCCGTGATTCGGGCTACCTGATGACCGTGGACTACGAAGTCCGTCGCCAGTTGATCGGCAACTTCGACATCGTGGGTCACTTCAACGCCGAGCAGCAGCTCGCGCGCGGTTCGGATGATTGATCGCATCGGCCATCGCTTCACCCGTCCGGAACTGCTGCAGCAGGCCCTGACCCACCGAAGTGCAGGCGCTCCGCATAACGAGCGCCTGGAATTCCTCGGCGACGCACTGGTAAACCTGATCGTCGCCGAAGCGCTGTACGTGCACTGGCCCAAGGCCGACGAGGGCGCGCTGACCCGCGCCCGGGCGGAACTGGTGCGCGAATCGGCACTGGCGCCGATCGCGCGCACGCTGGAGCTGGGCGCCCGCCTCACGCTCGGTCCGGGCGAAATGAAGTCCGGCGGCCATCGGCGCGACTCCATCCTGGCCGACGCGCTGGAAGCGGTGATCGCCGCGATCTACCTGGATTCGGACTTCGACACCTGCCGCGCTGCGGTGATGCCGTGGTTCCAGGACGCCATCGCCGCACTGCCGCCGCCGCACAAGGTCGGCAAGGATGCCAAGACCCGCCTGCAGGAATGGCTGCAGGCCCGGCAGAAGCCGCTGCCGGTGTATGCCCTGCTGGCCGAATCCGGCGAGGATCACGCCAAGAGTTTCCAGGTGAGCTGCACACTCAGCCAGCCTTCGCTGGTGGCCGAGGGCGTCGGCAGTTCGCGTCGCGCCGCCGAGCAGGCCGCGGCCGAGGCCGTGCTCGAGCATCTGCAGGAGCGCTGAGCGCTCGACGCTGCGCGGTGCAAGGGCCGTCCGCATCTGGGGCGAGACCGGCGTGGCAAACCCAAATCCGCAGGTATGCATGTCCGGCCGTCCACAGGATGGCCGAGCCGGCGGCCCCTGGGCGCCACTGCAAGCGCGGCACGGCACTCGATCGCTCGCCATCTCCGGCCGGACTCGACCCGGCCGGGAGGCCGAACTGCCGCCATCGGGCCGTCCAGAACCGCCCGATGTCCCTGCCGGCATGAACCGGATGCGCCGAACCCGCGTCCCTGACACCCACGCGCTTACAATTCCCGTATGAATACCCCCGCTTATCGCGCCGGCCACGTGGCCGTCATCGGCCGTCCCAACGTCGGCAAATCCACCCTCGTGAACGCCCTGGTCGGCGCGAAGGTCAGCATCACCTCCAACCGTCCGCAGACGACCCGGCACCAGTTGCTGGGCATCGCCACCTTCCCGGAAGGCCAGTTGCTGCTGGTCGACACCCCCGGCATTCATCGCGAACAGAAGCGGGCGATGAACCGCTGGATGAACCGCGCCGCGCGCGGTGCCGTGGAAGGCGTCGACGCCGCCGTGCTGGTCGTGCGCGCCGGTCAGTGGGACGACGACGACGCGCTGGCCTACGACGCGCTCAAGAAGGCCGGTGTGCCGGTCGTGCTGGTCGTCAACCAGGTCGACCGGATCAAGGACAAGGGCACGCTGCTGCCTTACCTGGCGAAGATCAGCGAAGGCCGCGACTTCGCGGGCGTGCATCCGATCTCTGCGCTCAAGCGCAGCGGCCTGGACGCGCTGGTGAAGACCGTCCTGGCCCACTTGCCCGAACAGCCCGCGCTGTACGGCGAGGACGAGATCACCGACAAGAGCCAGCGGTTCCTCGCTGGCGAGATGGTGCGCGAACAGTTGATGCGTCAGCTCGGCGAGGAACTGCCGTATGCGACGACGGTGGAGATCGAAAAGTTCGAGGTCGACGGCAACCTGCTGCGCATCGGCGCGGTGATCTGGGTCGAGCGCGACGGCCAGAAGGCCATCGTGATCGGCAAGGGCGGCGAACGCCTGCGCGAGATCGGCGCCAAGGCGCGTCAGCAGATGGAGCGCCTGTTCGGCAGCAAGGTGTTCCTGGAAACCTGGGTGCGCGTGCGCGAGGGTTGGTCGGACGACGAGGCGGCGTTGCGGGCGTTCGGGTATCACGATTGACTTGTGAGTCGGGATTCGTGATTCGTGATTCGTGAGCGGCAAAGGCGCCACGGTTTGCATTCCAGCCGTCATCCCCGCGAAGGCGGGGATCCAGGCTTGCGGGCATCACCGCCAACGCAGGTCGGAATTACATCAGCACCATGGGTTCCCGCCTTCGCGGGAATAACGTTCCCCCACAACGCCGAACCCCGCCCAACCCATGCGCCTCACCGCCGAAGCCGCCTTCGTCCTGCATGCGCGCCCTTGGCGTGAAACCAGTGCATTGGTGGAAGTGCTGAGCGAGCAGTACGGTCGGCTCGGGCTGGTCGCACGCGGTGTGCAGGGGCCGAAACGGCAGGCGCTGCGTGCGGCATTGCAGCCGCTGCAATGGATCCGCTTCGACGCCGTGCAGGTGGGGGAACTGGCGCGATTGAATACCGCCGAGGCGCTCGACGTCGCCCCGCGCCTGGCGGGCGAGGCCATGCTGTCTGGCTTCTATCTCAACGAACTCACGCTACGGCTGGCGCCTCGCCAGGATCCCGCCCCGGAACTCTATGCGGCGTATGCGTTGGCACGGGCTCGCCTGGGCGCGGGCGAGCCGCTGGCGTGGACGCTGCGTCGCTACGAACGCGACCTGCTCGACGCACTCGGCTTCGGTTTCGACTGGCACCACGACGGCGACGGCACGCCGATCGACACGGCCGCGCGCTATCGGCTGGATCCCGAATACGGACCGCGTCGCGTGCTGAGCGATCGCGGCCACGGCGATCGCAGCCAGGCCGCAACCGGCCGCGGTCTGCTCGCGCTGGCCGATGACACCGTGCCCGAAGCCGACGACCTTCCCGGCCTGCGACGCGCGATGCGCGAGGTGCTGACGCATTACCTGGGCCCGCGTGGGCTCAAGTCGTGGGAGATGCTTGCCGAGTTGAACCGCGTGACGCGGCCGCCTGGGGATCAGGCTGGCGCGGGCGATTGATCCGTTGCCGGCGCAGCGGCGGATTTGGCCTGCGCCAGCGTTTCCTGCGCCACGCGTTCCAGCGTGTCCAGCAGCACCGACGAGGCGGGGTCCTGCTGTAGCGCCTGCACTGCGGCCGCAAGACGCTGCGCACCGACGAAACCGCAACTGGCGCGCAGCCGGTGCAGGTCGCTGCGGACCGAATCCAGGTCGCCGCGCTCGGCGGCAGTGGTGATCGCGTAGACGGACTTGGACAGTTCCTGCACGAACAATTCGCGCAGCGTTTCCACGTGCACGCGATTGCCGTTGAGCGCCAGCGCAGCGGCATCGTCATCCCACAGCGGCAGGTCGCCGTCGATGTACGCCGTCGCGATCGCCGGCGCCAGGTTCGGCGTGAGCCCGAGCACGCGCCGCAGCGCGGCCTGCACGGTCGCAGCCGGCATCGGCTTGACCAGCGCTTCGGCGAAACCCGCCGAGACGAGCGCGTCGAGAATGGTCGACTCGTGCGCAGCGGTGTGGGCGATGGCCGGCGTATGCGGATCGCGTTCGCGCAACCGCGCGAGCAGG
This sequence comes from Lysobacter sp. MMG2, assembly GCF_016735495.2. GTDB lineage: Bacteria > Pseudomonadota > Gammaproteobacteria > Xanthomonadales > Xanthomonadaceae > Lysobacter_J. The sequence goes on along the minus strand of NZ_JAERQY020000002.1, from coordinate 176,169 downwards.
TCGGCACCGCTGCCGTCGGGCAGTCGCGCATCGATCATCCATGCCGAATACGTTTGCGATGACGCCATCGCCAGCGCCGCGGCCAGACTGTCGGCAGCGTCGACATCCACCGGCGTCGCGCGCAGCGCGGCGGTCAGGAAGCTGCGACTGGTCGGGTCGTCCTCGACCAGCAGGATGCGAGGGAGTTGTTGGGGCATCATCGGCAATTCGCGTCCTGTCGGTATGCTGATCGGATGTCACGGTCGATCTTACGCCTGCTGCTGGCCTGCCTGACCATCGCACCTTGGGTGGCGTGCGGCGTCGCGTCGGCCGCGACGGCGCAGGCGCGCATCGCCAAGGTGCGAACCGCCGTGGCCACGCTGGAAGGCGTGCGCGTGCAACTCCACTGGCCCGACACCGCGGCACAGGGCATCTTGCGCATGCACGCGGCGCGCATCGACGCGCCCGACCTGGGTTACCGCTTCGGCGATGTCACCTGGCAATGCCCACTCTCTCACTCAGGAAACCGCTGGCGGTGTGAAGGCCCCGTGCGCGGCGGCCGCGGGTCGGCGATGACGCTGGCCATCGACCTGGACGAGGTCCGAACCGACGCGCGTCTGTCCCAGGGCCGAGGGTCCATTGCGCTCAACCGGCAGGCCCGTACGCCCGATCTCACCCGGATCGACCTGACACAGGTGCCGGTGGCCTGGGCACAGGCGCTGGTGGCGAAGGGATGGGCGGCCGGTCGTTTCAGCGCCGGTACGCTGGGCGGTCAGCTGGACGTGCGCGCGCCGGCCAACGCGCCGCTGCGGGTCAGCGGGCCGCTGCGCCTGGACGGTGTGGCCTTCGACACGCCCGACGGCACGATCGCCGGCGAGAACGTCGCGGCCCAGGTGCGCCTGGACACGAGCTTCGGCGCCGTCACGACCGTCGCCCTGGACGGCGCCCTGCACGGCGGCGACCTTCTGTTCGGCACGACTTACCTGGCTCTGCAGAAGCGTCGAATCGCCATCGAGATGCGCGCCGAGCAGCGCGGCAACGAAGGCTGGCGCATGCCGGACCTGCGCTGGGACGACCCCGGCATCCTCCATGCCGAAGGCAGCGCCGCGCTCGCCCCGGACGCGACGCTGCGCGCGCTGGACCTGCGTGCGCGCAGTGACGACCTCGCCCCGCTGCGCGACGGCTACCTCACCGGATTCCTGGGGCAGGCCGGCCTGGCCGAGTTGCAACTTCGCGGTGCGGCCGACGTGCGCCTGCGCATCGACGGGGGTACCGTGCACGAGGCGCATTTCGTGCCGTACATGGTCGCCATCGACGATCCGCAAGGGCGTTTCGATTTCGCCGGGCTCGAAGGCGACGTGCGCTTCTCCACCACGCAGGAACTGCAAAGCGAACTGCGTTGGAGCGGCGGTCGCCTGCACGGACTGGCATTCGGCGCGGCGCGCCTGCCGTTCGCCAGCGGCGCCGGCGAGCTGCGATTGCGCGAGCCCACGCACCTGCCGATGCTCGGCGGCACCGTCACGGTCGACCCGCTGCACATCCGTCCTCCCGCAGCGGGGCAGGGGCTGCAGGTCCGCTTCGGACTGGAGCTGGACCGGCTCGACATCGCGCAACTGTCGCAGGCACTGGGCTGGCCCGCGTTCACCGGCGAGCTGACCGGCCACATCCCCGAAGCGCTTTACGCGGACGATCGACTGGATTTCGAAGGCGGGCTGTCGGTAGAACTTTTCGGCGGCACCGTGCAGGTGTCGTCGCTGGCAATGGAACGGCCGTTCGGGGTCGCGCCGACGCTGTCGTCGGACATCGCCTTCGAGGACATCGACCTGGAATCGCTGACCGGCGTGCTCGGCTTCGGCACCATCACCGGGAAGCTGGACGGCCGCTTCGACCACCTGCGCCTGGTGGATTGGCAGCCCGTCGCGTTCCAGGCGGTGATCGCCAGCGACGCGGCGGCCGCGCGTCGCGACGGCGTGCGGCAGCGCATCAGCCAGCGCGCCGTGCAGGATCTTTCCAGCGTCTCCGATGCCTCGTTCGTGAGCACGCTGCAGGCGCAGTTGATCGGCCTGTTCGACGATTTCGGGTATCGCCGCATCGGCCTGTCGTGCTATCTCAGCGACCAGGTCTGCGACATGAGCGGCCTGGGTTCAGCCGGCAACGGATTCACTATCGTGGAAGGTTCGGGACTGCCGCGCCTGAGCGTGGTGGGTTACAACCGCCGGGTGGACTGGCCCACTCTGATGGAGCGCCTGAAGGCGGCCAGCACGGGCGATGTGAAGCCGGTCTTCGAGTAAGCATCATCGTTAAGTCATAGACAGCAATCGTCGGCTTCGGCCGAAGCGCGTTCCGAGGAGAATCGATATGCGTCGTTGGATGGGAAGTCGTTGGATGGGCGTTCCGGTCGCGGCCGTGGCGCTTACTGCCTGCGTCACGATCAATGTGTACTTCCCGGCCGCGGAGGCCAAGGAAGCGGCCCGCGAGTTCGTCGAGAAGGTCATCGGCGACGACGCGCAGCCGGCGCCCAAGTCGCAGGACAAGCCGGGCGGGCAGAGCGCCGCATTGCCCGCGCCGCAGCGCGCGCTGGCTTCGCGCATCGACTGGTATGCGCTGGTCGGCATCGGCAGCGCGTACGCGCAGGACCAGCCGGACATCACGATCAAGACGCCGGCGATCCAGGCGATCCAGTCGCGCATGGCCTCGCGTTTCGACAGCCAGCTGCATGCGCATTTCGACAGCGGTGCGTTGGGGTTCGCCAACGACGGCACCGTCGACGTGCGCGATGCGTCCAAGATCCCGCTGCCGCAGCGCGTTGCCGTGAACCAGGCCGTGTCCGACCAGAACCGCGACGCCAAGGCCGTGTATCGCGAGATCGCGGTGGCCAACAACCATCCCGAATGGGAGCAGCAGATCCGCGCGGTGTTCACGCGCCAGTGGGCCGACAGTGCCCGTTCGGGCTGGTGGGTGCAGGACGCCGGCGGCGGCTGGCGCCAGAAGTAAGCCAGCCCGGCCCCTCTCCCGTCTCGCGGGAGAGGGGCAAAGCAAGGCAGGGCCGGACGGCGGGCCGGATCTGCGACAATACGCGGCCCAGTTCAGCAGTACCTGCCAGCCGCTGTGGCCCGCATCGACCAGACCCCCTTCGAAATCCAGATCACCGATCTCACCCATGACGGCCGCGGCGTAGCCCGCCGTCCGGACGGCAAGGCGGTGTTCGTTGCCGGCGCATTGCCGGGCGAGCGCGTCATGGCCTCGCAGACCGGCCGCCACCGCAGCTTCGACGAAGCCAAGACCGTGGAAGTGCTCGACGCCGCGCCCGAGCGCGTGACGCCGCGTTGCGCCCACTTCGGCGTGTGCAGCGGCTGTGCCTTGCAGCACTTCGACGAGGAAAAGCAGATCCTCGCCAAGCAGCGCGTGCTGATGGAGAACTTCGAGCGCATCGGCCACATCGCGCCCGAGCGCGTGCTGTCGCCGCTCACCGACGCGCAGTGGGGTTACCGCCGCAAGGGCCGGTTCTCGGTGCGCCGCGTGGAGAAGAAGGACAAGACGCTGGTCGGTTTCCGCGAGACCGATCCGCGCTTCGTCGCCGACATCCGCGAATGCCATACGGTGATCCCGCAGATCGCCTCCAAGCTGCCGGACCTGTCCGCGCTGGTCGACAGCCTGCAGGCGCGGCGCGAGATCCCGCAGATCGAGTTCATCGCCGGCGATGCGCAGGAGGATTTCAGCGGCATCGCCCTGACGATCCGCCACCTGGTTCCGCTGGTTGACAGCGATCGCGATGCACTGGTCGCGTTCGGCAAGCAGCACGGCTTCGCGATCTTCCTGCAACCCGGCGGCGTGGACAGCGTGCACGCGCTGTGGCCGGAGTCGCCGAAGTTGGCGTTCTCGCTGCCGCAGTGGAACCTGGAATACCTGTTCCGTCCGCTGGATTTCATCCAGGTCAACGCCGGCCTCAACGGCAAGATGATCCAGCTGGCGATCGATCTGCTCGACCCGAAGCCGGAAGACCGTGTGCTCGACCTGTTCGCGGGCCTGGGCAACTTCACCCTGCCGCTGGCGCGCCAGTTGCGCGAGGTGGTGGGCGTGGAAGGCGAGGCCGGACTCGTGCGCCGCGCGCGCGAGAACGCCGAGCACAACGGCATCGCCAATGCCGAATTCCATGCGGCCGACCTAGCCAAGGACCTCAGCGGCGAATACTGGATGAAGCAGCCCTTCGACAAGCTGCTGCTCGATCCGCCGCGTTCGGGCGCCGACGTCGTGCTCGCGCAGCTGCCGCTGAAACAATTCGACCGCATCGTCTACGTGAGCTGCCACCCGGCGTCGCTCGCGCGCGACGCGGGATTCCTGGTGAAGGAGCGCGGTTGGAAGCTGAAGGCCGCGGGTGTGATGGACATGTTCCCGCATACGGCGCATGTGGAGTCGATTGCGTTGTTCGAGCGCTGAGGCGGGGCGGGCGAGCGGTCACGCAGGCAAGTCACGCAAACAATTCGTCATGCAAGTAGGCCGTCACCCAAGTAAGCCGTCATTCCCGCGAAGGCGGGAATCCACGCTTGCTGGCCTCACCGCTTCCGGGAGCCGGGATCGCGCCGGACAGTTGGATTCCCGCCTTCGCGGGAATGACGCCAACAAGCGATAGGCTTCATCACGAATCACGAATCACGAGTTCCCCATGGCCCTCGAAATCGAACGCAAATTCCTGGTCACCGGCGACGGCTGGCGCGCGGCGGCGCACAAGGTCGTGCCGATGGCGCAGGGCTACATCAACGACCAGAAGGCGATGGACTCCGGCGCGATGAAAGCCTCTGTGCGCGTGCGCATCGCGGGCGACGAAGCCTTCCTCAACCTCAAGTCGCGCGAGCTCGGCCACACGCGGCAGGAGTTCGACTACGCCGTCCCCGTCGCCGACGCCCGCGCGCTGCTCGAGCTGTGTGTCGGCGGACTGGTCGACAAGCGCCGTCATTACGTCGAGCACGAAGGCCACCTGTGGGAGGTCGACGAATTCCTCGGCGACAACGCCGGGCTCGTCGTCGCGGAGATCGAGTTGGCCAGCGCCGACGAAGCCTTCGCGCGGCCGTCGTGGATCGGCGCGGAAGTCACCGACGCCTCGCGTTACTACAACCTCGCGCTGGCGACCCGCCCGTACTCGCAGTGGAACGCGGACGAGCGCGCCGGCACGGTTGCATAACCGGCCCGGGCCCCCATCTTTCGCCCATGGAAACGACACCTTTGCGCATCGACATATGGTCCGACGTGGTCTGTCCCTGGTGCTGGATCGGCAAGCATCGATTGGGTGAAGCGCTGCGGCAGCTTGGCGAGGTCGGGCAGAACGCCGAGATCCACTGGCATGCCTACCAGCTCGATCCGGAATCCGACGAAACCCCGGTGCCGTTGCGCCAGGCCTACGAGCGGAAGTTCGGCGGTGCGCAGCGCACCGAGCAGATCCTGTCGCAGACGCAGGCCACCGGCCGCGCGGAAGGACTGCCGTTCGATTTCGATCGCGGCCAGGTGCGCGTGAGCACGCTCAAGGCGCATCGGCTGATCTGGCTGGCCGGTCGCGAAGGCGATGCGGACAAGGTCGGCGAAGCGCTGTTCCGCGCGCACTTCGCTGAAGGGCGCAACCTGGCCGACATCCGCACGCTCATCGACGCGGGTGCCCAGGGCGGGCTGGACGAGGCGCGCATTCGCGCGATGCTCGACTCCGACGAAGGCATCGCCGAGGTGCGCGCGCAGCTCGGTCAGGCGCAGGCGCTGGGCATCCAGGCCGTGCCGACGTTCGTCTTCGACGGACGCCTGGCCGTGCAGGGCGCGCAGACGCCGGCGGTGTTCGCGCAGGTGTTCGAGCGGCTCGGCCTGGAAGCGAAGCCGGCCGAAGGCCAGGCGGTATCAGGTGGGACCTGCGGCCCCGACGGCTGCGCGGTCTGAGCGCGGCTTCACGCTACCGCGACGCGGTCGGATGCCCGTCGCGGGCATCTGCGCCACAATGCGGGGCCGCACCCAACGTGCGGCCCCTTTTTTCGGAGTTTTCCGCATGCTCGTGATCGGCGTCGCCGGCACCGAACTTTCCGCGCAGGAGCGCGACTGGCTGCAGCATGACGCCTGCGCCGGCGTGATCCTGTTCAGCCGCAACTTCGCGTCGAAGGCGCAGGTGGCGGAGCTGTCCCAGGCGATCCGCGCGGCCGCGCCGCGCCCGCAACTCATCTGCGTCGACCAGGAGGGCGGTCGTGTGCAGCGCTTCCGCGACGGCTACAGCGCGCTGCCGCCGCTGGAGGGTTTTGGCCGTCGTTACGCCGCCGATGCCGAGGCCGCACTCAAGCTCGCCGAAGAACACGCCTGGCTGATGGCCAAGGAAGTGCTCGCCAGCGGCGTGGACCTGAGCTTCGCGCCGGTGGTGGACCTGGGCCGCGGCAATCTCGCCATCGGCAACCGCGCGTTCTCGGAGGATCCGGCCGTCGTGGCCGCCTTCACCCGTGCCTACGTGCGCGGCATGCACGGCGCGGGCATGGCCGCCACGCTCAAGCATTTCCCGGGGCACGGATCGGTCAAGGCCGACACGCATTTCGACGACGCGGTCGATCCGCGTTCGCTGGAGGAGCTGCGCGCGACCGACCTCGTCCCCTTCGTCGCCGGCATCGAGGCCAAGGCCGACGCGGTGATGATGGCGCACGTGAAGTACCCGGCCGTCTCGGACGAGCCGGCGGGTTATTCCAGGCGCTGGATCGAAGAGATCCTGCGCGGCGAGATGGGCTTCCGGGGCGTGGTCTTCAGCGACGACATCGGCATGAAGGCGGCGTTCTCCGCAGGCGGCGTGAAAGCGCGCATCGACGCGCACTATGACGCCGGCTGCGATGCGGTGCTGGTCTGCCATCCGCAGCTCGTCGAGGAATCGCTGGCGGCCGTGCAGGACCGCAAGCTCAACACGATGGCGCTGGCCGGCCTGATCGGCCGCGGCGCCATGGGATGGGATGGATTGCTGGCCGACGCGCGCTACGACGCCGCTCGCAACCGGCAGGAAGGACTGGCCTGATGGAAACCGTTTCGAACACGCACGACCTGGCCGCGGCGCTGGCCAACTCCGATGTCATCTTTGATCGCGCCACGCTGGAGCGGGCGATCGCGCGGATGGCTTCCGAGATGAAGACCGACTACCGCAACGACGACGTGCCGGTGTACCTCACGATCATGCACGGCGGCCTGCCGTTCGCCGCGCAGCTGGCGATGGAGCTGGGCGCGCTGGGGCAGGACCTGGAGTTCGATTACCTGCACGCCACGCGCTACCGCGGTGCGACCTCCGGCGGCGAACTGGTGTGGAAGCACCGGCCGGCCACGAAGCTCAAAGGTCGCCGCGTGCTGCTGGCCGACGACATCCTGGACGAGGGCCACACGCTCGCGGCGATCCGCGACTGGTGCCTGGAGCAGGGCGCGCGCGACGTGCGCATCGCCGCGCTGGCCGTGAAGAAGCACGACCGCTGCGTGGAAGGCGTGTGCGCCGATTACGTCGGCGTGGAAGTGCCGGACCGCTACGTGTTCGGCTACGGCATGGACTACCACGAGCAGGGCCGCAACCTGCCGGCGATCTACGCACTGAAGGATTGAACCGATGAGCGACATCGCCCTGGCCGTCATCGGCGGCACCGGCCTGTACAAGCTGACCGACCTGCAGGACGTGGAGACGCACCAGCCCGACACGCGCTTCGGCGCGCCGTCCGGGCCGATCCGCGTCGGCACCCTCGACGGGCATCGTGTGGCGTTCCTGGCCCGCCATGGCGAAGGCCATTCGCTGCCGCCGCACAAGATCAACTACCGCGCCAACCTGGCCGCGCTGCAGGCGCTGGGCGCGACGCAGGTGCTTGCGCTCAATACGGTGGGCGGCATCACCGAGCGGTTCGGCCCGCGTGTGCTGGCCTGCCCGGACCAGCTGATCGACTACACCTGGGGCCGTGTCTCCACGATCTGCGAGGAGCCCGGCACTGAAGTGCTGCATGTCGACTTCGGCGAGCCGTACACGCGTTCGCTCCGCGAGGCGGTGGTTGCGGCGGCGGCCACGGCCGGCGTCGACCTGGTCGCCGACGGTTGCTACGGGGCGACCCAAGGGCCGCGTCTGGAGACTCGCGCGGAGATCGCCCGCATGCGCCGCGACGGCTGCGATCTGGTCGGCATGACCGGCATGCCCGAGGCCGGACTGGCCCGCGAACTGGGCCTGGACTACGCCTGCCTGGCCATCGTCGCGAACTGGGCGGCTGGCGCCGGACCCGACCCGGACGAGGTCATCACCCTCCAGGATGTCTTAGACAATGTCGCAGCCGCCTCGTCGGGCCTGCCACGCCTCCTGTCGGCCCTGCTCGGGACACGTGTCAAAAGATGATTGTCAAGGCGGCGTTCAGTTTGCATACTCGACCCGCGCCCCGGATCGCATCCGCGTCGGTGCGCGACTCGCATCCAGCATGAGGTTGACAAGGACATGCAGTACGGCACCGTGAAGTGGTTCAACGACGCCAAGGGCTTTGGGTTCATTTCTCCCGAAGATGGCAGCGCAGATGTGTTCGCGCACTTCTCCGCAATCAACGCCAAGGGCTTTCGCAGCCTGCAGGAAGGCCAGCGCGTGAGCTACGAGCTTACGCAGGGCCCGAAGGGCGCCCAGGCGTCCAACATCAACGTGGTGGCGTGATCCCGAAGGGGATCCCGCACTGCGGCGATTCAAAGGCCCCGCGTCGCGGGGCCTTTTTTATGCGCCGCTGATCCGAGCAGCGTCCTTTCGACCGGAGTCGCCGTGTCTGCATCCAGACCGCTTCGCATCGGCATCGTCGGCTATGGCACCGCGGGGCAGGCGTCCGCGCTGCTGCTGACCGCCGACGGCCATCGCGTCGAGGTCTTCGAGCGCGCACCGCAGCTCGGCCCCGTGGGCGCCGGCTTCCTGCTCCAGCCGACGGGCTTGGCGGTGTTGTGGGAGCTGGGGCTGCTCGACGCCGCACTCGCGCACGGCGCCCGCGTGGGCCGTCTGTTCGGCGAGACCGTCGCCGGCCGCGCCGTCATGGACATGCGTTATCGCGAACTCGATCCGTGCCTGTTCGGTCTGGGCATGCAGCGCGGCGCGCTGTTCGGCCTGCTCGACGAGGCCTGGCGGGATGGCCGCTCCGTGCACTGTGGCCGACGGATCGTCGAGATGGATGCCGAGTGCGGTCTCCTGCGCGACGAGCACGGCGAGGAACACGGCGCGTTCGACCTGGTGATCGTGGCCGACGGCGCGGCGTCGGCGCTGCGCAGTTCGGTGGCCGCGCCGGCATTGGATCGACCGTACCCGTGGGGCGCGCAGTGGTGCCTGGTTGCGCAGCGCGACTGGGGCTTCGTCGACGAACTGCGCCAGCGCTACGTCGGTGCGCGGCGGATGGCGGGCATGCTGCCGGTCGGCACCCGGCCGGGTGATCCCACGCCGCGGCTGAGCTTCTTCTGGAGTCTGCCGACGGCCGACCTGCCGGCAGCGGGCGAAGACGAGGCCGCGTGGCGGCGTGATGTCGCCGAGGTCTGGCCCGAGGCGGCGGCCTTGTTGCGCGACACCGCCGTGCCGGGCGGACTCGCGCAGGCGCGCTATCGCGATACCGTGCAGCGCCGCTGGCACCGCGGCCGCGCGGCGCTGATGGGCGATGCCGCCCACGCGATGAGCCCGCAGCTGGGGCAGGGCGTGAACATGGCGCTGGCCGACGCGTTGGCGCTGCGCGACGCCCTGCGCACGCATGCGGCGCTGCCCGACGCCTTCGCCGCCTACGAGCGCCGCCGTCGCGATCACCTGGGCATCTACCACTTCTGGAGCCGCTGGCTCACGCCGCTGTTCCAGTCCGAACGAGACCGCCTGGCGGCGATGCGCGACCGCGTCTTCCATCCCATGTCGCGCCTGCCCGGCGGGCGAGGGCAGATGCTGCGCGTGCTCACCGGCACGCGCCGGGGCTGGTTGGGCACTTACGCGATGGCCCCGGCGTTCATCGACGCCCTGTCCGAACGCGCGCCTCGCAGTTCCCAACACCCGGCCACCGACCGCCCGGGCGGCGAAATCGCGTAGCCCTCGGTAACGGGGGCCTAGAATCGGTCGATCCCTCGCCGGAGTCGCCGATGGAACCGTTGCCGCCGTTCGTCACGCACCGCGTGGACAACCAGCCGCCGGAGTTCGCCCCGCGCGATCTGTGGCGCGACGACGCCGCGTTGCGCGAGGCGGTCGTGCGCGAAGGCGGCGGCGACTTCGCCGATGCGCTGGCGACCTACGGCGCCCTCGCCGGCGACGAGGTCTACCGGCTGAGCTTCGACGCGCATCGCGACCGCCCGCGCCTGCGCACCCACGACCGCTTCGGCCAGCGCATCGACCTGGTCGAATTCCATCCCAACTACCACCGCATCATGCAGGTGGCGATCGAGCACGGCGTGGCGGGGCTGTCGTGGTCGCAACTGCGGCCGGGTTCGCACATCGCGCGCGCGGCGTTGAGCTACCTCCACCACCAGGTCGAGCCGGGCACCAGTTGTCCGCTGACGATGACGCATGCCGCAATCCCCGTGCTGCGCCACGCGCCGGAGCTGTCGGGATGGGAAACCAAGGCGGTGTCGCCGTTCTACGACCCGCGCGACCTCCCCAGCGAAGACAAGCTCGGCGTGACGCTCGGCATGGGCATGACCGAGAAGCAGGGCGGCAGCGACGTGCGCGCCAACCGCACCGTCGCCACGCCACTGGCCGCGGAAAACGAATACCGGCTGGTCGGTCACAAGTGGTTCTTCTCAGCGCCGATGTCCGACGCCTTCCTCGTCCTGGCGCAGGCGCCGGGCGGACTGAGCTGCTTCCTGATGCCGCGCTGGACGCCCGACGGTGCGAAGAACGCCTTCGCGCTGATGCGCCTGAAGGACAAGCTCGGCGACTGGTCCAACGCCTCGTCCGAGGTGGAGTTCATGGACGCCTGGGCGTACCGCATCGGCGAGGAAGGACGCGGCGTGGCGACGATCCTCGAAATGGTGATGCTCACCCGCCTGGACTGCATGCTCGGCGCGGCCGCAGAGATGCGCATGGCGCTGGCGCAGGCGATGCACCACACGCACCACCGCGCGACGTTCGGCAAGCCGCTGGCCGATCACGCGCTGATGCGCAACGTGCTGGCCGACCTGGCGGTCGAAGCCGAGGCGGCGATCGTGTTGGCGATGCGGGTGGCGCGGGCGGTGGATCGCGCGCCGTACGACGCACAGGAAGCGGCGTTCGCGCGCATCGCCACCGCTGTCGGCAAGTACTGGGTGTGCCGGCGCGCGCCGGGCTTCGTCAACGAAGCGCAGGAATGCCTGGGCGGTGCGGGCTACATCGAGGAATCGATGCTGCCGCGCCTGTACCGTCAGGCGCCGCTGAACTCGATCTGGGAAGGCAGCGGCAACATCCAATGCCTGGATGTGCTGCGTGCGCTGCAACGCGAGCCGCAGACAGGCCAGGCGCTGCTGGCCCAACTGGAGGCCGCGCAGCATCTGGATCCGGATTTCGACGCCGAGCTCAACGAACTCCGGCCCGTGCTGGAAGGCCGCGCCACACTGCACGAAGTCGAAGCGCGGCGCTGGGTGGAAGCGCTCGCGATGGCGCTGCAGGCCAGCCTGCTCCTGCGCTCCGACAGCCCGATGGCGGACGCGTTCTGCACCAGCCGAATCGGTGGCGATCACGGCAATGCGTACGGGACCTTGTCGCGGGATTTCGACCTGGGCGCGTTGATGGCGCGTGCGTGGGCGGCGGGAGCCGCCACGACTTAATCGAGGAACTGCAGCTTCGCCAGCTCCGCATACAGCCCGCCTTGGGCAAGCAACTGCTCGTGCGTTCCTTCCGCGATGATGCGGCCGCGGTCCATGACCACGATGCGGTCGGCCTTCAGCACGGTGGCGAGGCGATGCGCGATGACCAGCGTGGTGCGGCCTTCCATCAGCGTTTCCAGCGCCTGCTGCACGGCGCGCTCGCTCTGTGCGTCCAGGGCGCTGGTGGCTTCGTCCAGCAGCAGGATCGGCGCGTCCTTGAGCAGCGCGCGGGCAATGGCGATGCGCTGCTGCTGGCCGCCGGACAGGCGCGCGCCGCGTTCGCCCAGTTCGGTGTCCAGGCGCTGCGGAAGCGCGGCGATGAAGTCCGCGGCGTGCGCGGCCTCGACGGCGTGCTCGACATCGGTGTCGGTCGCATCCAGACGGCCGTAACGGATGTTGTCGCGCGCGCTGGCGGCGAAGATCGTCGGCTGCTGCGGCACCAACGCGATGGATTCGCGCAATGCGGCCAGGTCGAGCTGGCGGATGTCCGCGCCGTCCACGCGGATCGTGCCGGACTGCGGATCGTGGAAGCGCAGCAGCATCGAGAATACGGTGCTCTTGCCGGCGCCGGACGGACCGACCAGCGCCACCGTCTCGCCGGGCTTCACGTGCAGGTCGAAGTCTTCCAGCGCAGGTGCGTCGGGACGCAGCGGGTAGTGGAAGCTCACGTGGTCGAACGACAGCTCGCCGCGCACCGGTAGCGGTAGCGGTGCGGGGTGCGTCGGCGACTGCACGTCGGCGGTCTCGACCAGCAATTCGCTGATGCGGCCCATGCCGCCGGCCGCGCGTTGCAGTTCGTTCCACACTTCCGCCAGCGCGCCGACCGAGCCGCCGCCGATCAGCGCGTACAGCACGAACTGGCCGAGTGTGCCGGCCGTCATTCGGCCGGCGACGACGTCGTGCGCGCCGGACCACAGCACCAATGTGATCGCGCCGAAGATCAGCGTGATGGCGATCGCCGTGACCCACGCCTGCGACTGGATGCGGCGGCGCGCGGTGTTCACCGCTTCCATGAGCGCGGCGCCGAAGCGGCCGAGCTCGTACGGTTCGCGCGCGTGCGCCTGCACGGTGCGGATCGCGCCGAGGGTTTCGTTGGCCAGCGTGTTGGCGTCGGCGACGCGGTCCTGGCTGGCGCGCGACATCTTCTTCAGGCGCCGCCCGCCGATCACGATCGGCAGCACCGCCAGCGGAATGCCGACCAGCGCGAACGCCGCCAGGCGCGGCGCCGTGATGAAGAGCATCGCCAGGCTGCCGATCACCGTGACGAGGCTTCGCAGCGCGACCGACATGCTGGTGCCGACCACGTTGCGCAGCAGCTCCGCGTCGGCGGTGAGGCGCGAGACGAGCTCGCCGCTGCGGTTGCGGTCGTGGAAACCGGCATCGAGGCCGATGAGGTGCGCGTACAGACGCTCGCGCAGGTCGGCGACCACGCGTTCGCCCAGCAGCGAGACGAAGAAGAAGCGCGCCGCCGTCGCCAGCGCCAACGCCACGGCCACGGCGAACAGCAGCAGGAAGGCGCGGTCGATGGCCGCGCCGCCGCCCTGGGCGAAGCCCTGGTCGATCATCGTGCGGAACGCGACCGGCAGGCTCAACGTGGCGGCACTGGACGCGGCGAGCGCGAACAGCCACGCAATGAAGAGCGTGCGGTGCCGGCGGACGAACGGCCACAGCGTGCGCAGGCTGCCGATGGGGGCTTTGGCGGAGGAGGCGTCGGTCATCGAGGGGGCAGTATGAAGGCGGCGGGGCATTCGCGAACGCGAACAAGACCTCGCGGCCGGGTCGGAAGTTTCCGCGCCAGCGCGTAGGAGGTGGACGTTTCAGGTATCGAAGAAGCGCACCCGGTCCCGGGTGGCGTCGCGCAGGCGGACTTTCAAGCCTTCCACGCGATCGGCCGGCATGCGCACATGCAGCCGGGCGCCGTCGGCGTCGAACTGTTCGTCGAGCTTTTCCGCATCGAATTGCGAGATCAGCGCGTGCACCGCGCCGGTTTCGGTGAAGGGGTAGGCGAGGCGGAGGTCCGCGTGGACGATGAGTTCGCGTCGCGCTGCCACGCGCAGGCATTCGGCCGCGCTGCCGCCATAGGCACGCACCAGCCCGCCGGCGCCCAGCTTGATCCCGCCGAACCAGCGCGTGACCACGGCGACCACGCGGTCCAGTCCCTGGCCGTCGATGGCCGCCAGGATCGGTCGCCCGGCGGTGCCGGCCGGTTCGCCGTCGTCGTTGAAACGGTATTCGCTGCCGATGCGGTAGGCCCAGCAGTTGTGCGTGGCCGCCGGATCGCCGACCTGGGCGACGAAGGCCAGCGCCTGCTCGGGCGTGTCCACCGGGGCGGCATGGACGAGGAAACGGCTGTGCTTGACCTCCAGCAGGTGCGAGGTCGGGCCGGCCAGCGTGCTGCTCATCGCGTCGCGGGAGGCTGGGCGAGGGCGCGCAGGTCGCGCGGCACGCGCACATCCGGATGGACCTGGCGGAAGCGCGCCAGACTCGCGCGCGCGCCGTCAATGTCGCCGGTGGCGCGGCGTTCGCGGATGCGTTCGAGCCAGGCCTTGGCTTCGAGTCGGGCATCCTCGTCGAGCGGAATGTCGGCCAGCACCACGGCGGAAATCAGCGAGGCGTCGTTCTTCACGCGGCTGCCGGACACCTCGATACGATCCAGCGTCGCCGATTCGGCGCTCGCTTTCGCGGCCGCGCGTGATTCGGCGGCGGCCGTCGTCTCGCTGTAGGCCTCTTCCTGGCGTGCCCGTTTCAGGCCGAACGCCTCGCGGCGGGCGGCGTCCGCAGCCGCTTCGCTCGACAGGGCGGCCGGCGGGGCCGGTGCGGCAGGTGCCGCTGCCGCAGGCGCCGACGAGTACGCCGCAGGGGCGGGCGCCTGCATGATGGCCTCGTCGAGGTAGTGGGACTGTTCGTCAGGTCCGACGGTCGCCATGATTTTCGGCGCCGGTGCTGCGGCCGGCATGGGCGGCGGGGCACTGGCGATCGCGGGTGCGGCCTCGCTTCGCGCCGATGCGACTCGGCGCTGGATCGGAGCCGGCTCCAGCGCCCTGGCAACGGCGGCCTCGGCGGGCGGAGGCGGCGCCACGACGGGCTGCTTGCGCTGGATGATCTCGGCCGAAACGTAGGCGACGCCTTCGCTCCGCGCGGGCCTGGGGGCCGGGTCGGACGGCCGAAGCTGCCAGACCACGCCGACCACCAGCACCAGTGCCGCGGCCATGCCTGCGCCCGTGATGAGGCCGCCCGGCAGCGCCGCCAGCCCCAGCCAGCGACGGCGGCGCGACGGCGCAGGCGCCACGGCCGCGTGCGCGGCGGCCAGGATCTTCGCGTCGAGCGCCGCCGACGGGCCGTCGTGCGGACCCAGCCGCGCCAGGCGGTCGGCCAGCGCGCGTTCTTCCGGGCTCAGCGGTTCGTCGTCGAAGCGGTTCATTCGTTCAATCTCGCGCGCAGCTTGTCCATCGCATAGCGAAGCCGCGACTTGACGGTTTCCCGGCCGGCGCCGGTGATGGCGCCGATCTCCTCCAGGCTCAGTTCCTGCTCCAGGCGCAGCAGCACCACTTCGCGCTGCTCGTCAGGTAACTCTTCGATGGCCAGCTGCAGGCGGCGGCGCTGTTCGAACTCGGACAGTTCGCGCTCCGGGCTGGTCGGGTCGGGCACGCGCGCGGCGCGTTCGTCGGCATCGTCCGGCGCGGGCGGGCGGTGCTTCAGGCCGCGCCAATGGTCGCCCAGGCGATTGTGGGCGATGCGGAAGAGCCAGGTCCTGAATGCGGCCTCGGGTTTCCAGCCATGATGGGCGGCGATGACGCGCTGCCAGACGTCCTGGAAGAACTCGTCCGCCAGCGCCGGATCGCGCAGCTGGCGCAGCAGGAAACGGTACAGCGGGCCCCGGTGGCGGGCGTAGAGCAGCTCGAACGACGCCGCGTCGCCGGCCGCCCAGGCCAGCATCAGCACGTCATCGTCGGTGTCCGCACCCGCATTCATGCGCGGCAGCGTACGGGGTGAGGACGCCGGCGTGAAGCGGGCGGGGCCGGGGAGGTCCCATGTTGCGAGGCTCATATTCAGACGAACGGGTCGCAGTTCTGGATGGGGTTGAGCACGCGGGCGAATTGCCGCGCTATCCTGCCCCGTCCACCCAGGGGTCCCTTCCGCAGTGTCCACACGAACCAGGCCAAAGGCCGTGAGAATCGTCGACGCCCGAAGCGGGCGGGACGCGCTCGCGGACACCCTGCAGGAAGCCCTGCCGGCCGGTTCCGAGGTGGCGGTGCTGTGGCGCGACCCCCACGGCGGCGCGGTCGCCGGTTCGGCCTCCATGGGCGCGACCACCGCGCTGGCCAACCGGGCCGAATCGCTGCTCGGACGCGATCCGCTTGGCCAGCATTCCCAGCGCATCGAAGCCTGCTGGACCACCAACGAAGGCGTGCGCGTGGCCATCGCCGCGCAGCTGCCGGCCCCGATCGGCGCGGAAACCCGGACCATGTGGGTGGCGCTGGCGCGAATCGTCATCGGCGCCCACCTCGTCGCCCTGCGCACGCTGGCCCGCGCCGAATCGCTGGAGAAATCCGAGCGCTTGCAGCAGGCGTTGTTCGAGATCGCCGACCTGGCCGGTTCGGACCTGGAACTGGCCGACATGCTGCGCCGGATCCACACCGTCGTCGCCGGCCTGATGTACGCGGCCAACCTGTACATCGTGCTGTACGACGACGTGCGCGACAGCCTGCGCTTCCTGTACTTCGCCGACCAGCGCGACACCTACGTCGCCGAGCCCGAGCGCGACATCCCCATCGAGGAGATGCCCAACAGCGTGACCGTCGCGCTGCTGCGCCACGGCGAGCCGTTGCAGGGCCCTTCCGCACAGATCCGCGAACGCCTGGGCGTGGCGCGCGACATCCAGCACGGGCCGGACAGCGAGGACTGGCTCGGCGTGCCGATGCGTCGCGATGAGCGCATCTGCGGCGCGATCGTGGTGCAGAGCTACGACCGCCCGGATGTCTACGGCGAAGAGGAACGCGCGCTGCTGGCCTTCGTCGCCCAGCACATCCTCACCGCGCTGGACCGCTTCCACGCGCGCGAGGAACTCGAACGCCGCGTCGAGGAACGCACCCAGGCGCTGCAGCTGAGCAACCGCGACCTGCAGGCGGAGATCATCGAGCGCCAGCGCGCCGAGCGCCTGCAACGCGCGCTGTTCCGCATCGCCGAGCTGTCGATCACCTCCGAGACGCTGGAGCGTTTCTACACGCAGGTGCACGACGTCGTCAGCGACCTGCTGTACGCGCGCAACTTCTACATCGCGCTGCTCACCGAGGACGGCGAGCGGCTGGAATTCCCGTACTCCATCGACGAACGCGACGCCGTGCGCGTGACGCGCAACCTCACCTCGGGCCTGACCGAGTACGTGATCGCGCGCGGCCGCCCGCTGCTGGCCGACCGCAAGCGCATCGCCGCGCTGGAGTCGCAGGGGCTGGTGCGCAGTCGCGGTTCGCTGGCGCATTGCTGGCTCGGCGTGCCTCTGTTCCGCAACGAGTCGGTGGTCGGCGTGATCACCGTGCAGAGCTACTCGCCGGCGATCAGCTTCAGCGTGCGCGACCAGGAACTGCTGACCTTCGTCGCGCACCATATTTCGATCGGCCTGGCGCGCAAGCAGTCGCAGGACCGCCTGGTGTCCGCGCATGCGGAACTCGAGCAGCGCGTGGAATCGCGTACGCGCGAACTCGCGCAGGCCAACGCGGAGCTGCTGTCGCAGATCGGCGAGCGCCTGCGCGTGGAGCAGCAGCTCACCCACCAGGCCACGCACGACGCGCTCACAGGGTTGCCGAATCGCAGCCAGCTGCTGGACCGTCTCTCGCACGCCATCGCGCGTGCACAGAGCGATTCGCAGCGCACCTTCGCGGTGCTGTTCCTCGACCTGGACCGCTTCAAGCTGGTCAACGACTCGGTGGGTCATTCGGCCGGCGACGAACTGCTGATCGAAACCGGACGCCGCATCGTCGACGCCGTGCGCACCGGCGACACCGTCGCGCGCCTGGGCGGCGACGAATACGCGATCCTCATCGAAGACATCGACGGCCCGCAGGTGGCCGAAGACCTTGCGCAGCGTGTGCTGCGCGCGCTCGGCGAGCCGTGCTGGATCGCCGGTCGTGAAGTGTTCCCGTCGGCGAGCCTGGGCATCGCCCTGTGGCACCCGCGTTACCGCACCGGTGCCGAGCTGCTGCGCGACGCGGACGCGGCCATGTACCGCGCCAAGTCCGCCGGCCGCGACCGTTGCGCCGTGTTCGACGAGGCCATGCGCGAGGAAGCCGTGCGCATCCTCGACCTGGAAGCCGACCTGCGCCGCGCCATCAACGGCGACGGCTTCGTCGCGTTCTACCAGCCGATCGTGCGCCTGGACGACCATCGCGTGATCGGCCACGAAGCGCTGCTGCGCTGGCGCCACGAGCGCCGCGGACTGCTCACGCCCAGCGAGTTCATCGGCGTGGGCGAAGACAGCGCGCTGATCGAGGAAGTCGACTGGATCCTCTACCGGCAGGTCATGGAAGAGCTGGCGCGCGGTGGCGAGGGCTACATCTCGGTCAACGTCTCGCCGCGGCATTTCCGTTCGTCCGACTTCGCCGACCGCCTGCTGCGCATGATCGACCAGGCCGGCGCGGACCCGCACCGCCTGCGCATCGAGATCACCGAAGTCGCGCTGCTGGACGACGTCCCGCGCGCGTTGCGCATGCTCCGCACCTTGCGCAGCCACGGCGTGCTGGCGCAGCTGGACGACTTCGGCACCGGCTTCTCCGCGTTGTCGTACCTGCACCGTTTCCCGATCGAATGCCTGAAGATCGACCAGAGTTTCGTCTCGGGCCTGGTCGGCGATACGCAGCCTGAAAGCGTGGCGGTGGTGCGCGCGATCCAGGCGCTGGCCGGCACGCTGGGCATCCACACCATCGGCGAAGGGGTGGAGAACGAAGCCCAGCGCGCGACGTTGCGCGAGCTGGGCTGTACCTACGGGCAGGGCTACCTGTTCGGTTACCCGGCCGAGCGCACGAACGTGGTGCCGTTGCGGTTGGCTGTTACGGGCTGAGTTGCGCCTGGGTTCATCGCGGTGCGGACTGCTCGCGCGACTTGATCGACGACTGGGCATCTCTCCCTCTCCCCTTGCGGGAGAGGGACAGGCGCGCAGCGCCAGGGAGAGGGCTGTGGCGCTGCCGCGAAAAGCCGGCCCCTCTCCCTCGCCGCTGCGCGGCGTTTCCCTCTCCCGCTAGGGGGGAGGGAGTGAACGTGCGGCTGTCCGTTACTGCCGGATGCCCACGCGCTCATCGCCCGCGGACTGCTGACGCGCCGCATCCATCAACTGGATCAGCTCCGAACGCTCCCCGCGCGGATCGTCGCCACGCGCGCCACGTGCCGTGGTGATCATCGCGTCCCAGCTCCAGCCGTCCATGCGCTCGCCGCCGCGCAGCGCGTCGGCGAAGCCCGCGACGGCGCTGGCGAAGCGCAGCGACGGACTCGGTGTACGCGTCAGCGTCGAGGCCAGGATCGGCGTTTCGATCAGGCGGCTGCTGTCCTGCCCCGGCAGCTTGTAGCGCAGGCGCAGGTGGGCCAGTTCGCCCGTGCCGGACTTGTCCGCCTGCGTCGCCTTCGCGCCGTAGCGCAGCGGTTCAATGCGTTGCGCGGCCGAACCGGCCGGCGTGATCTCGTACAGCGCGGTCACCTGATGGCCCGCGCCGATATCGCCCGCGTCGACCTTGTCGTTGGCGAAGTCCTCGCGCTGCAGGATGCGGTTCTCGTAGCCGATCAGCCGGTACTCGGCGACCTGCTCGGGGTTGAACTCCACCTGGATCTTCACGTCGCGCGCGATCGTCAGCAGCGTGCCGCCCATCTGCTGCACCAGCACCTTGCGCGCCTCGCGCACGCTGTCGATGTAGGCGTGGTTGCCGTCGCCGACGTCGGCCAGGCGTTCGGCCATCTCGTCGTTGTAGTTGCCCGTGCCGAATCCGAGCGTAGTCAGCGCGATGCCGCTCTTGCGCTGTTCGGAGACCAGCGTTTCCAGCGCGTTCTGATCCACGGTGCCGACGTTGAAATCGCCGTCGGTGGCGAGGATCACGCGGTTCGCGCCGCCTTCGACGAAACTCTGCTTCGCCATCGCATAAGCCAGGCGGATGCCGTCGCCGCCGTTGGTGCTGCCGCCGGCTTCCAGGCGGTCGAGTGCGGCGAGGATCTCGCCGTGGTGGTCGCCCGGCGTGGGAGGCAGCACGAGTCCGGCGCTGCCGGCGTAGACCACCATCGACACGCGGTCCTGCGCGCGCAGCTGCGGCACCAGCTGGCGCAGCGCCTGCTTCACCAGCGGCAGCTTGTCGGGATCCTGCATCGAGCCGGAGGTGTCGATCAGGAACACCAGGTTCGCCGGTGCCAGCGTCGCCTTGGGAACGTCATAGCCCTTGATGCCGATCATCAGCAGCTGACGCTGCGCGTTCCAGGGCGCGGGTGCGAGTTCGGTGGTGACGCGGAACGGCGTCTCGCGCGTGGTCGGCGCGGGGTGGCCGTAGTCGAAGTAGTTGATGAACTCCTCGGCGCGCACGGCGTCGCTGGGCGGTCGTTCGCCGTCGTTCAACATGCGGCGCACGTTGGCGTAGCTGCCGGTGTCCACGTCGATGGAGAACGTGGAGACGGGCTGCTCGGCGGCGCGCTGCACGGGGTTGTCGGTGCGTTGCGCGTACTTCTCGGTGTTGGCTGGAGCGGCCATCGGAGCCGGGCGTACCAGCATCACCGCAGCGGCCGATTCGCGAAGCGCCATCGGCGCCGGCGGCGAAGCCGGCGGGGCGTACTGGGCCTGGTCGGCGAGCCGGCTGCCGGAGATCTCGACCCGATCCAGCGTCGCCGGCTCCGTCGGCGGCGCAATGGCCTTGGCCTGGCGCTTGTATGCCTCTTCGCGCGTGGCGCGCGCTTCGGCGTCGGCTTGCTGGGCCGGATCGGACGTGCTGCGGCAGCCGGCCAGCGCGGCGATCACCGCAGCGAACAACAGCGTGGGAGCAAGGGTCGTGCGGTTCATCGGCGAACTCCGTGGTTGGGTCGCCGGTAATGAACGCCTGCCCGCGCCAAACGGGGTTGAGGCGATTGGCGGCTCAGCCGACCGGGTCGCGGATCACCAGCAGGCGCGGCTCGGTCATGTCCTCGATGGCGCTGCGCACGCCCTCGCGGCCCAGGCCGGAGTGCTTCACGCCGCCGTAGGGCATGTTGTCGACGCGGAAGCTCGGCACGTCGCCGACGATCACGCCGCCGACCTCCAGCCGGTCCCAGGCGCGCATCGCATGCTCCAGCCGGCCGGTGAAAACGCCGGCCTGCAGGCCGAAGTCGCTGTCGTTGACGCGGTCCAAAGCCTGCTCGAAATCCTCGAACGGCTCCATCAGCGCCACCGGCGCGAACGCCTCCTTGCGATACAGGTCGGCATCGCGCGGCACGTTCTCCAGCAGCGTCGCCGGCACCAGGTTGCGCTGGCGATCACCGCCCACCAGCCGCTTCGCACCGCCCTTGCGCGCGGCGGCGATCCACGACTCCAGGCGCTTGGCGGCGTTCTCGTCGATCATCGGGCCGATGAAGGTCGTCTCCACGCGCGGATCGCCCATGCGCAGCTTCGACACGGCGGCTTTGAGCTTCTTGCGCAGCTTCTCGTACACCGCCGCGTGCGCGTAGATGCGCTGCACGCTGATGCAGCTCTGGCCGCTCTGGTAGTACGCGCCGAACACGAGGCGCTCCACCACATGGTCCAGCGACACGCCCGGATCCTCGTCAACGATGCACGCCGCGTTGCCGCCCAGTTCCAGCGTGACCTTCTTGCGTCCGGCGCGTGCCCTCAGGTCCCAGCCGACCAGTCCGCCGGTGAAGCTGAGCAACGCGACGCGTTCGTCCTCGACCAGCTGCGCGGCGTCGTCGTTGCTGCACGCGAGCACGGAGAACGCGCCCTTGGGCAGGTCGGTCTCGGCGAGCACCTCGGCGATGATGAGCGCGCCGATCGGCGTCTTCTCCGACGGCTTGAGCACGAACGGGCAGCCCGCGGCGATCGCCGGCGCAACCTTGTGCGCGACCAGGTTCAACGGAAAGTTGAACGGCGTGATGAAGCTGCACAGCCCCACCGGAACGCGCTTGACCATGCCGCGATAGCCGCGCGTGCGCGGCGAGATCTGCATTTCGATCACTTCGCCGCCGATGCGCGTGGCCTCACCGGCGGCGATGCGGAAGGTGTCGATCAGGCGCGTGACTTCACCGCGTGCGTCGCGGATGGGCTTGCCGGCTTCGATGCACAGCGCGAGTGCGAGTTCGTCGAAGCGTTCGGTGAAGCGCTGCACGCAGTGTTCGAGCACGTCGCGGCGCGCGTCGGGCGGGAACGCCGCCACCGATTCGCGCGCCTGGTAGCCGGCGACGATGGCCTTGCGCACCGCCGCCGCATCGGCGAGCGCCACGCGCGTGGCTCGCTCGCCGCTGTACTTGTCCAGCACCTCCAGCGCGGTGTTGGCCGCGACCGGGCGGTTGGCGAGGTAATAGGGATAGCTCGACTTCAGTCCCTTGCCGGCGCGGTTCTTCTTGTTCTTGGCCATGGTCTGCTCCCGTCAGAACGAGGCGGAAAGGGTAGGCGAGGTTGCGTTACGCGTGGGTCACATGGGCGGTCGCGGCATGCCGCGATCCTGGAGATCCGTCATTCCCGCGAAGGCGGGAATCCAACTGTCAGGCGCATCATGCATGATCGAGCCGGAACACCGTCGGCGAGTTGGATCCCCGCCTTCGCGGGGATGACAGCTCTGATGCCCGCGTCATCGCCTCAGGCGTTGCCGTCGTGCGGCTCGACCCGCACCGCCAGCTCGCCATCCGTCAACCGTGCCGACAACCGATCGCCCGGCGCCGCATCCAGCACGCTGCGCACGATGCGGCCGTCTTCGTGGCGCAGGATCGAATAGCCGCGCGCGACCGTCGCCAGCGGGCTCACCGCTTCCAGCGAACGCGCCAGCCCGCGCAGGTGCAGCGCCTCGTTCGCCAGGCGACGCACGATGGCCGATTGCGGCCGCTGCGCGAGCGCGGCGAGGCGCTCGCGCAGGCGCGTGATGCGTCGGCGCGGATGCGCGGCGCGCAGCACCGCGTCGGCGTGGCGCAGGCGGGAGCGCTCGTGTTCGAGGCGGCGCTTCCACGCGGCTTCGAGACGACGCAGCGCATCGGCCTGGCGACGCGCGAGCATGTCCAGCCGCGCGCGCGGACGCATCGCGCTCAGTCGCAGCGCGGCGCGATCGGTGCGCTGCATGGCCCCGCGCAGTCGCTGCAGTTGCAGGTTGCGCAGGCGCGCGTCGAGCACATGCAGGCGGTGCAGGAGATCGTCGCGATTGGGCACCAGCAGCTCGGCGGCGACCGAGGGCGTCGGTGCGCGCACGTCGGCGGCGAAGTCGCTGAGACTGAAGTCGGTCTCGTGGCCGACGGCGGAGACGATCGGCACGGGCGAAGCCGCGATCGCGCGCGCCAGTCGCTCATCGTTGAACGCCCACAGATCTTCCAGCGAACCGCCACCGCGCGCCAGCACGATCACGTCATAACGCTGCGCGGCGATCGCGCGTTGCAGCATGGCCGTGATCTGCGCCGCCGCGCCGTCGCCCTGCACGGGCACGGGCAGCACGTCGGCGTGGACCAGCGGGAAACGGCGCGCGAGCACGCTCAGCACGTCGCGCACGGCGGCGCCGGTGGGCGAGGTGATGACCGCGATGCGTCGCGCATAACGCGGCAGCGGCCGCTTGCGTTCGGCGTCGAAGAGTCCTTCGGCGGCGAGCTTGGCCTTGAGTTCATCGAACGCCCGTCGCAGCGCGCCTTCGCCGGCTTCCTCCAGATGGTCGAACACCATCTGGTACTCGCCGCGCGCTTCGTACAGCGTGAGCCGGCCGCGGCCGAGCACGCGCAGGCCCTCGCGCGGCTGGAAACGCAGCCAGCTGCTCTTGGGCCGGAACATCGCGCAGCGCACCTGGGCGCGCGCGTCCTTCAGCGTGAAGTACAGATGGCCGGACGAGGGGCGCGACACGTTGCCCAGCTCGCCCTCGATCCAGATCGAGGGGAAGGCCCCCTCCAGCAGGTCGCGGGCCAGCGTGTTCAGCTGGCTGGGGGTGAGGACGTCGTCGGGGCGCAGGTCGGGCATTGCGGGCGGTGGGGCGAAAACTCCGGCGCCGTCGCTCCGTTGCGCGGGAACGACGAGGGAAGGCGGTGGGGGCGAGCGATGCGGCAGGATACCCGGGATCGCCCCGGATGCATTCACGCGGCGCGGGCATTCACCGAGGGTGGCCCGTCGACGCGGCCTGTCGAAAACCGGTCCCGGCTACAATACGGCCCATGAACTCCGAAGCCGTTCCCCCCTGCGCCCAGCCCTCGTTCGGCCCCCTGTCGCGCCGCATCACACGCGCGGTGCGCATCGGTGGCGTCGACGTGGGCGGCGGCCATCCGGTCGTCGTGCAGTCGATGACCAACACCGACACCGCCGACGTGGCGTCCACGACCAAGCAGGTCGCCGAACTGTGGCGTGCGGGCTCGGAAATGGTGCGCGTCACCGTCAACACCGTCGAAGCTGCCGCGGCCGTGCCGCGCATCGTCGACAAGCTGGCGATGATGGGCGTGGAAGTGCCGATCATCGGCGACTTCCACTACAACGGGCACCAGCTGCTCACCGCCGAACCCGCCTGCGCCGAGGCGCTGGCGAAGTACCGCATCAACCCCGGCAACGTCGGTTTCGGCAAGAAGAAGGACAGCCAGTTCGCCACGCTGATCGAACTGGCGATCAAGCACGGCAAGCCGGTGCGCATCGGTGCGAACTGGGGCTCGCTCGACCAGGCGCTGGCCGCGCAGCTGATGGACGAGAACCACAAGCTCGCCCAGCCGCTGGACGCTGCCGAAGTGCTGCGTGAGGCGCTGATCCGCTCGGCGCTGGATTCGGCCGCGCGTGCGGAGGAGATCGGCCTGCCGCGCGAGCGCATCGTGCTCAGCGCCAAGGTCAGCGGCGTGCAGGAGCTGATCGCGGTGTATCGCGAACTCGCCCGCCGTGGTGACTACGCGCTGCATCTGGGCCTCACCGAGGCCGGTATCGGCAGCAAGGGCATCGTCGCCTCCAGCGCGGCGCTCGGCGTGCTGTTGCAGGAAGGCATCGGCGACACGATCCGCATCTCGCTCACGCCCGAACCCGGCCAGTCGCGCACCAACGAAGTCGTCGTCGCGCAGGAACTGCTGCAGACCATGGGCCTGCGCGCATTCACGCCGATGGTCACCGCGTGCCCGGGCTGCGGCCGCACCACCAGCACGTTCTTCCAGGAACTGGCCAAGACCGTGCAGGAACACGTGCGCGCGAAGATGCCCGAATGGAAGATCAGCCACCCGGGCGCGGAGAACCTCACGCTCGCCGTGATGGGCTGCGTGGTCAACGGGCCGGGCGAATCGCGCCACGCCAACATCGGCATCTCGTTGCCGGGCACGGGCGAGGCGCCCTCGGCGCCGGTGTTCGAGGACGGCGAGAAGACCGTGACGCTGCGCGGTGAAAACATCGCGCACGAATTCGTGGCGCTGATCGACAGCTACGTCGAGCGCAAGTACGGGGCCGACGCCGCGCGTGGCGTCTGAGTCCGACGGCGCGCTGCAAACCGCGCTGCGCTTCGGCGCGGATGTGCTGCGCCGGCACGGCCTGCGCCTGATGCTCGTATTCGGCGGCCTGCTGCTGCCGCTGTGGGTGTTCGGCGAACTGGCCGACGAGATCCACGAGCAGGAAGCCATCGCCTTCGATGAACCGCTGCTGCGCTTCGCGCAGTCGATGGCGCGGCAGGGCTTCGACGATTTCTTCGTCTTCATGTCCCGGCTCGGCTACGAGTGGGGCGTGGTGCCGTTCGACATCGCCTTCGTCCTCGTGCTCGCCGTGCTGCGCAAGAACCGCGAGGCGGTGTTCGCGGGCATCGCACTGGGCGGCTCGGCGCTGCTCAACATCGGCGCGAAGCTGACCTTCGCGCGCGAGCGTCCGTCGCTGTGGGATTCCATCGCGCCGGAATCCAGCTACAGCTTTCCCAGCGGTCACGCGATGGGTTCGATGACGCTGGCCTGCGTGCTGTTCCTGCTGGCCTGGAACACGCGCTGGCGCTGGCCGGTGGCGGCGGTGATGCTGCCGTTCGTGGTGCTGGTGGGCCTCTCGCGCGTGTACCTGGGCGTGCATTACCCCTCCGACATCCTGGCCGGCTGGGCGGTCGCGACGGCGTGGGTGGCCGGCGTGTACCTGATCCTGTTCCGGTCATCGCGTCGCCCCTGGCGTCGCCACGACCGGTCGTCGGACGCGGCTTGACCGTCCCTCCCGGCGCCGCCCACATTGGCGCGGGGCCAACCGGGGACATGCAATGGAATTGCGCAACCGTCGTTTCACGCTCGCGTGCGCCGCAGCCATGGTGCTGGGTCTTGTGCAAGGCAGTGCGATGGCGCAGGGCGTCCTGGGCAAGACCGTCGCGGTCGATGCGCAGGACGAATACGCACAGATCGAAGTGGAGCCGTCGCGCTCGGCGATGGAGCGTCTGCGTTCGCCCGATGCGCAAACGCGTTTCAAGGCCGCCGACGAGGTGCTGGCGCAGCCGTCGCGCTACAACCCGGCGGTGCTGTTCGCGATGTCCGACACGCTGTTCGAACGCGGCCGGCCGCAGGAAGGCGTGTTCTGGTTCGCCGTCGCCAACACGCGCGCGGTGGCCGATGCGCAGATCATCACCGACCGCACCGCCGTGCCGGGCGTGGTGACGATCCGGCAGGTGTTCGGCACGCGTTTTCGCGAGCATCTGAAGACGCACCCGCAAGACGAATGGCCGCAGGTCAGCCGTGCGATCGAATGGGACCGTGCGAACCCGCCGCAGTACGACCGCCGCTGGCTCGCGCTGCACGGCATTCGCGCGGTGAGCAGTGCGCTCGCCGCGCAGGAAGGCAAACCCGACGGCATCGACGAGATCACCGTGCCGCAGGCATAGTGGCCGGCGCTGGACGAGGAGAACCGCAAGGCGATGCTCGAGCTGTCGCGTCGCCGCCACGAATCCGCGCAGGCCGCACCCACGCCTGCGGCGGGATCGCGCTGAAGGTCATCCCCGTCAGCGGCCGTACGCGATCTCGCGTTCGCGTTGCAGCCGCTGGCGCAGGTACTCATCGCGGCTGAGGCCGTCGGGGATCGTCGCCATCGCCATCACTTCGGCGACGACGCGCCGCTCGCGCTGCTTGTAATCGTTGAACGCCGGGTCGTGCTGCTGCGCCTGCACGAACGCGGCGTTGCGGCGTTCGGCGTCGAGGCGGTAATGCGCGATGAGTTCACCGACGCGGTCGGCCTGGCGCACCGCGTCGGGATCGGTGGCGCGGATCAGGCCGATGCGCAGCATCAGCGATTCGCCCGCCGACAGGTCGCCGGTGTTCGCGTAGCGGTCGGTGCCGCGCGCAATCTCCTGCGCTTCGCGTTCGCGTGCGGCGGGCGGAAGCGTCGAGGATTCCAGGAAGAAGCGGCGCGCGCGTTCCTCGAACGCCAGCCGCTCCTGGTACTCGCGTACCTGCGGACGCGCCAGCAGCGTGGCCGTCGTCGATGTCGTGTTGCGCTCCACGTCCGACGGTGTGGAAGGCGATGCGCCAGTGCGCGCGTCCACGCGCTGCACCTGCCAGGCGACGCCCGCTGCGCCGAGCACGGCGATGAGGATGAAGATGGCGATCTGCGCGGGACGTTTCATGGCCGGTGCGGTGCTCCGGCGAACGCCGTGACGGCGTTCGCGGGGCGGTCGCGGTTCAATTCAGCAGCGCATCGATGAGTGCGTAGAAGGGATTGAACGGCTTGGCGCGATCGGCCTGGTCGCTGCTTTCCGAAGCGTCGAGCACCGCGCCCTGGCCGTTGAGCACGTTGTCGATGAAGTGCGACAGCTCCAGCCCGCGTTCCTGCACGTCGCCGTTCTTGAAGTCGACGATCGTGTCGCAGTGGCTTTCGTTGAGTGCGCGGAACTGCGGGAAATAGCCGCCGACGTTGGACAGGCTATCCGTCGTGGCCTTCAGGCGCGTGGTGTCGACCGCCCACTTCTGGTGCAGCAGCGCTTCCTTCGCGGCCTGGTTCGGCGCGTTCTGGATCTCCGGGAAGAAGCGCTCGTAGGAGTACGAGGAGTAGTTCAGGTCCTGCCAGAAATAGGTGATGCCCAGGCGATCGCTGCGGCGCTTGTTCGCCAGCGCGGGAATCAGCGTGGCGTAGTCGTTGCGGCTGAAGCCCGGGCCCAGGCGGCCGGCGAGGTAGTCGATCGGACCGTTGGTGGCGTCCAGGCCCCATGCGGGGCGGATCGTCGCGAACAGCGGCACCGACGGATACTGCGCCGGGCTGGCGCCATTGGGCGCGCTGAACACCGGGCCCGAATCGTTGATCAGGAACGCGCGATTGGGCGCGAGATCGCCGCGCATGTGTTCGTAGTTGAGCATGCTGCCCACGCCGCCGGCGCTGCATCCGGCCTGCACCAGTTGCGTTGGCCGCGGCAGGTGGTCCTTCAACCACGACACCACCGCGCGCGCGTTGCGCAGGCCGTTGTGGTGGTAGACCAGCGGCGCGCCGCCGTTCGGGTCGGGATACACCGCGACGCGATCGCCGCTGTAGATGTCGCCCGTGCAATAGGGCACGTAGACCAGGTTCCACTTCTGCGTCTTGACCACGTCGCCGGTCGGCGAGATGCGCAGCACGAACGGGCTCACCAAGCTCGCGCCTGGATTGAGCAGCGACATGTAGTCGTCCGGAATGCCGTCGGGATTGCGCGCGCTGCGCGGCGTGAGGCCCTTGCAGCTGGCGTAGTCCCAGCAGGCGCCGCCGCCTTCCATGTAGATGAGCGTGTTGCGCGTGTCGGCGACGCGGTTGACGAAGAACTTGTACGGCGTGCCGTTCCCGCATACGGCGCCCGTCTGCGGCGCGAGCTGCACGGTCTGCCAGCCGCTGTAGTGGCCGGGCGCGAATGCGTCGTCGAAGCCGGCGGGATTGGCCAGCAGCGGATAGGTCGGCGCATTGCGCTGCGCGGGCGTCACCTTGTTGTCGGCCGCGGGCGGCGAGACCAGATTCACCAGCACCTGCCACCAGGCGTAATCGCCTTCCTCGGCCAGTGCGGCGGCCGGCATGGCGAGGGCGAAGAGGAGCACGAGCGTTGCGGGCTTGCGGTTCATGGGAGCAACTCCTGTCGATCCTATGGGGCGTGCGAGCGCGGCAAACGGCGGCCACGCGCTGACGGCCGCCGCAGCGGGCGGCGCACTGCAACCGTACGAGCGCGTACTTCTTGCCGCCGCCAACGCGGCCGGGTCAACGAAGGCCGCGTGAAGATGCGGGCAAACGGCCGCTTTCACCCGCTGCGCGGCCGCTGTGCCCCCCTTTCACCCCGCAGGCGGCGCCGTCCCTAGTGCGGCGCACCACGCCACCGCGCGCTTATCGCATGCGGCAGGTGGCGCCGGCGCAGGTCATGGTGTTCCAGTCGAGGATGCTCGAATGGCCCGGATCGCCCGTCGGCCGCTGCACGCCCTTGGGCACGATGAAGGTGGCCGAGTGCGCGCCGTACAGGCCGGCGGGGATGCGCAGGGGCCGCACCACGACGTAGGCGTTGTGCATGGAATAGTCGCGGCTGCTGCGCGGCGGCGCGCCGGAAACCGGTGGTGCATCGCGCAGTTCGATGGCGGCGAACGCGGATGCCCAGGCTTGCATGTCGCTGGATCGTGCTTCACGCAGCAGCCCCTTGGCGACGGCCTCGCGCAGGCCGGCTTCACCGGCCAGCGGCGCATCGGGATCGCGGAACTGCTCGGGCTTCTGGTTGGCATCGGTGACCAGCGCGGACTTCGACCCGTCGCCGATAGCGACGAATCCGTCCTGCGCGATATACGCCCGCGTCACCCGCTGTCCGAAGACGCGGCGCGCGATCGGATTGAGCTCGCCCAGGTTGCGCTCGCTCACGTAGAACTGGCCGCACTGACCCTTGTTGTCGTAGCTGCTGTTGATGCGCGGCACCGACGGCGGCAAGCCGGCGACGGCCTGCCGGTGATACCCGCTTACCAGCACGGCGACGATGCGCGTGCGGGGCGACCAGCCGATGTTCCAAACCGTGGGCTCGTACGCGCCCAGCATCAGCACGACCGGCGCCGCATCTTCGCTGACGGCCACGTCGATCTGCGTCGCCGTGTGGCCGCTCTGGTCGATCTGGTAATCGAGCTTGCGGCCCGAATACGCGCCGGCGGCGTACACGTTGAACCTGGACGGGAGACCGCCGAATTCGCAGCCGGGGACGGAGGAGGGGCTGTCACGCGAGGCGGGGACCTCGAACGGCACCAGGCGGCTTTCCTTCGCGGGAGCCGGAGGCGGCGCGGGCCGGCCCACGGGCGGCAGATCCGCGGCCGGCGCGACGGAGCGGTCGGCAAACCCGGACGATGCGTTCGAAGCGGCGTCCGCTTTCGCTCGGCGGTGCGCCGGGTTCCATTCCTGGCACGCGGTCAATGAAACAAGCGACACCAGCGCCGCCAGCGCGATCCTTGCCTTCATGTCCATCCCCCTGATGATGCGCGCATCGTACGGGGGCGGTCGCGATGCTGTCGACGCCGCGTTACTCGCCCGGCTTGGCCGCTTCCGTCGGCGCGTTCGTGGCGTGGCGGCGCAGCAACACGGCCTCGCGGTGCGTGATGTAGGCGTTGGCGGCGAGGATGATGCCGGCACCGACCCAGGTCCATACATCGACGACTTCACCGAACCACAGCCAGCCCACCAGCGCCACCAGCGGCAGCTGGACGAAGCTGATCGGCGTCAGCGCGGAGACTTCGCCCAGCTTGAGCGCATGCGTCCACAGCACCTGTCCGCCCGTGCCGAACAAGCCGGCGGCGACCACCCACACCCACGCGATGCCCTGCGGCCACTCCCACACGAACAACGCCGGCACCAGCGACAACGGCACCCAGAACAGGTACGTGTAGAGCACGATGGTGTTGGCCGCATCCACGCGCGAGAGCTGCTTGATCTGGATCGCCACGACCGCGCTCAATACCGCCGCGGCCAACGCGATCAGCGTGCCGGCGGTGAACTCGTGCGAGCCCGGCCGCACGATCACCAGCACGCCGATGAAGCCCAGCGCCACCGCGGCCCAGCGTCGCCCGCGCACGTGTTCGCCGAGCATCAGCGCGGCGAGGATCGTCACGAACACCGGCGAGGAATACGAAAGCGAGATCGCCTGCGCCAGCGGCAGGTGGCCGATGGCCCAGAAACCGCACAGCATCGAAAAGATGCCGATGAAGCAGCGCACGAAGTAGCGCGGCAATTGCTTCGTGCGCAGCGACGCCGGGTCCATGCGCATCAGCAGCGGCAGCACCGTGAGCAGGCCGAAGAAATTGCGGAAGAAGGCGATTTCCAGCGTGTTGAGCGAATGCGACGCCAGACGGATCGCAATGGCCATCACGCCGAAGCACAGCGTGCTGGCGAGCATGAAGCCGGCGGCACGAAGCGGATGGGGCAGGGCTTCGCTCACTGACGCCGTTCCTTACCAGTTCGCGCCGACGATGCGCGGCTCGGGTTCGATGGACACGCCGAAGCGCGTGCGTACCGAATCGGCGATGCGGCGCGCCAGGACCAGCAGTTCGTGCCCGCTCGCCTTGCCGTGGTTCACCAGCACCAGCGCGTGGCTGGGCGCGACGCCCGCATCGCCGTCGCGGTGCCCCTTCCAGCCGCAGGCGTCGATGAACCAGGCGGCGGAGAGCTTGCGCGTGTCGGCGGCGTCGCCACGGAACACCGGCATCGTCGGGTCCTGCGCATGCAAGGCATCGGCCTGCGCGACCGGCACGATCGGGTTCTTGAAGAAACTGCCGGCGTTGCCGAGCACCGCCGGGTCGGGCAGCTTGCGGCGGCGGATCGCGATGACCGCCTCGGCGACGTCGCGCGGGGTCGGCACGGCGATTCCCATCGCGATGATCTCGTCGCCGATGCCGGCGTAATCGAGCTTCAGCGCAGGCGTGCGCGATAACGCGAACTCCACCGCGGTGACGATGTAGCGGTCCGGTTCGTGCTTGAACACGCTATCGCGATAGGCGAAGGCGCAGCGTTGCGCATCGAAACGGTGGACTTGTCCGCTGGCCGGCTCGAAGCACTCCACCGCGTGGACGAACGCACGCACTTCCACGCCGTAGGCGCCGATGTTCTGGATCGGCGCGGCGCCGACGGTGCCGGGAATCAGCGCGAGGTTTTCCAGACCGGCGAAACCGGCGTCGAGCATGCGCATGACGAAGCCGTGCCACGGCACGCCCGCGTCGGCGCGCACGATCGCCGCGTCGCCTTCATCGCGCACCACGCGAACGTCCTGCCCGGTGAGCGCGAGCATCGGCGCATCCGGATCGCCGGCAAACAGGAAATTGCTGCCGCCGCCGAGGACGAGCGGCGCGTGCCCGGCGAATTCGGGGCGTGCGAAAAGGTCCGGGAGTGCGGTCGCGTCGGCGACTTCCGCCAGCAATGCCGCGGTCGCGGCGACGCCGAAGGTGTTGCGCGTTTGCAGCGGCGCGTCGCGGAAGAGGCGGATGGGATTCCCGTAGCTCATGTCACTCAACGCTCGTCATTCCCGCGAAAGATTCCCGCTTTCGCGGGAATGACGGAAAGAGAGTCTCATACGATCGGCGGCATGTTGCCGCGGCTCGGTGCTTCCTTGCGCCGGCGCATGGCCTCGACGCACTCCTTCACCAGCGCCGGGCCGCGATAGACCAGCCCCGTGTAGGTCTGCACCAGCGTCGCGCCGGCCGCCATCTTCGCGGCCGCGTCGGCGCCGGAGAGGATGCCGCCCACACCGATCATCGGAATCGATTCGGGCAGACGCGTACGCATCATGCGCAGCACGGCAGTCGCCTGGCCGAGCAGCGGCTTGCCGGACAGCCCGCCGGTTTCCTGCGCATGCGGCGCGCCTTCGATGCCCACGCGCGAGACGGTCGTGTTGGTGGCGATCACGCCGTCCACCTGCAGATCGCCCAGCACGCGCGCGGCGGCTTCGACGTCGTCGTCGGTGAGGTCGGGCGCGATCTTCACCAGCATCGGCACGCGCCGGCCGTGCACGGCGGCCAGGCGCTCCTGCGCCTCGCGCAGCGTGCCCACCAGGCGGCGCAGTGCCTGCTCTTCCTGCAATTCACGCAAGCCAGCGGTATTGGGCGAGGAGATGTTGACGGTGACGTAATCGGCCAACGGATACACGCGCTCCAGGCAGAGCAGGTAGTCGTTCTCGGCCGACTCGTTGGGCGTGTCCTTGTTCTTGCCGATGTTGATGCCGAGCAGGCCGTGGCGACGCTTGGCCTTCTCGACATTGCGCACCAGCGCATCCACGCCGCCGTTGTTGAAGCCCAGGCGGTTGATGACGGCCTGCTGGTCCGGCAGACGGAACATGCGCGGCTTCGGGTTGCCTTCCTGCGGACGCGGCGTGACCGTGCCGACCTCGACGAAGCCGAAGCCCAGCGCGAGCAGGGCGTCGATATGCGCGCCGTTCTTGTCCAGCCCGGCGGCCAGGCCGACCGGATTGGGGAAGGTCAGGCCGAAGGCGCGCGTCGGCAGTGGCGTCGGCGGGCGCGCGAGGAACGCGCCCGCGCCGGTGCGGTACGCCACTTCCAGCGCGCTGAGCGCGGCGCCGTGCGCGGTTTCGGCATCGAGGCCGAACAGGAAGGGGCGGGCAAGTCCGTACATTTGTTCGGGATTAGGGATTCGAGATTCGGGATTCGGTGGGAACTCGGTCGAACTGGGAGCCCGTGATCGTGATTGGAATGAACCGGACTTCACGGGACAAGTCAACGACGTCGCGCGCCGCTTTCACGAATCCCCAATCCCGAATCACGAATCCCGACTTCACAGATCGAACTTGATGCCCTGCGCCAACGGCAGCGCGTCGGAATAGTTGATCGTGTTGGTCTGACGGCGCATGTACGCGCGCCACGCGTCCGAACCGGACTCGCGGCCACCACCGGTTTCCTTCTCGCCGCCGAAGGCGCCGCCGATTTCCGCGCCCGAGGTGCCGATGTTGACGTTGGCGATGCCGCAGTCCGAACCGGCCGCCGACAGGAACGCTTCGGCCGCCTTGAGGTTCTGGGTGAAGATCGACGACGACAGGCCCTGCGGCACGTCGTTCTGCATGTGGATGGCGTCGGCCAGCTCGCGGTACTTCATGACGTAGAGGATCGGCGCGAAGGTCTCGTGCTGGACGATCTGCGCGTCGTTGGACAGACCGGTCACGATGGTCGGCAACACGAAGTTGCCCGGACGGTCGATCGCGGCGCCGCCAGTCTCGACCTTGCCGCCGGCGGCCTTGGCCTGCTCGATGGCGTCCAGGTAGGCCTGCACCGCGTCGCGGCTGTTGAGCGGGCCCATCAGGTTGGCCGGGTCGGTCGGGTCGCCGATCTTCTTCTCGACCTGCTTGTAGGCGGCGATGAGCTTGGCCAGGACGTCGTCGTAGATGGATTCGTGCACGAACAGACGGCGCGTGGTGGTGCAGCGCTGGCCCGCGGTGCCGACCGCGCCGAAGGCGATGGCCGGGATGGCGAGCTTCAGGTCCGCCGTGGCGTCGACGATGATCGCGTTGTTGCCGCCCAGTTCCAGCAGCGAGCGGCCCATGCGGCGCGCGACGCGCTCGCCGACGATGCGGCCGACCTTGGTCGAACCGGTGAAGCTGATGAGCGGGATGCGCTTGTCGTCGACGAAGCTGGAGGCGAGCTCGGTGCCGGCGTCGTTGAACAGGAAGAAGATGTCCGGGAAACCGCCGGCCTTCAGCGCTTCGTTGCAGATCTTCATCGAGGCCACCGCCGACAGCGGGGTCTTCGGCGAGGGCTTCCAGATGGTGATGTCGCCGCAGATGGCGGCGATGAACGAGTTCCACGCCCACACCGCGACCGGGAAGTTGAACGCCGAGATTACGCCGACGATGCCGAGCGGGTGCCACTGCTCGTACATGCGGTGGCCCGGGCGCTCGGAGTGCATGGTCAGGCCGTAGAGCTGGCGCGACAGACCGACGGCGAAGTCGCCGATGTCGATCATCTCCTGCACTTCGCCGTCGCCTTCGGGCTTGGACTTGCCCATTTCCAGCGCGACCAGCGAACCCAGCGCGTCCTTGTGCTTGCGCAGCGCGTCGGCGCACAGGCGGATGGCCTCGCCGCGACGCGGTGCCGGGGTGGTGCGCCACACCTTGAAGGCGGCCTGGGCGCGCTCGACGATGGTGTCGTAATCGGCCTGCGAGGACGCGTGGACCTTCGCCAGCACTTCGCCGTTGGTGGGGTTGATCGACTCCAGCACGCCGGCGTCACGCGAGGTGGACCATTCGCCGCTCCCGAGGTAGGTGCCGGATTCGGTGGCGGTCAGGCCGAGGGCGGTGAGGACGGGGTGGGTCATCGACGTGCTCCTGTAGGACGGGCGGAAAGCAGGCGCGGCACGGTCGCCACGGGTCTCCTGCGTTCGCCGAATTGGCGGCCCCGACACGATTCGAACGTGCGACCTTCCCCTTAGGAGGGGGACGCTCTATCCAGCTGAGCTACGGGGCCATGAGTCCGGGCATTTTCGCATGAACGCGCGCGAATCGGGCCGGGTCGCTGCCGCCGCGGGGCAGATTCCGACGTTTTCGTGCGTGTTTGCGCGTCCCCGTGCCGGTGGCCAGCGGGTTTCAATGGCGTCATTCCCGCGCAGGCGAGAATCCAGCTGGCCGGGTGCTTCCGTTCTCCGGAAGGTGAGGGCGCGCTCGCCTGGATCCCCGCCTGCGCGGGGATGACGGCAGGGCCTTCGCCCGTTCGTTGGAAGGGCTACGAATCGCCGCCTTCGCCCAGCGCGGGTTCCACCGGATCGTGCTGCCCCTTGGCGACCACGGTGGTCGCCGTGAGGTCGCCGGTCACGTTGCCCAGCGTGGCGAACACGTCCGGAATCGTGTCCAGCGCCAGCAGCAGGCCCAGCGGCTCGATCGGCAGCCCCAGTGCCTGCGTCACCGGCATGTTGGTCGCCATGAAGCTGACCTGCCCGGGCAGACCCACCGAGCCCATGCTGATTACCACCGCCAGCGCGGCCGCGGCGGCCCACTGCGCGAAGGTCAGGTCCACGCCGTAGGCCCAGCTGATGAAGGCCGCCACGCCCAGGTACTGGATCGGGCTGGTGATGCGGAACAGCGACACCGCCATCGGCAGCACCAGCGAGGTCACGCTGAGCGGGTGGCCCAGGCGTTCGCGCGAGGATTCGATCATCGCCGGCAGCGAGGCCAGCGAGGACTGCGTGCTCGCCGCCACCACCTGCGCCGGTGCGATTGCCGATGCGAAGCGTTGCAGGCGCTCGCGGCCGGCGATCACCGCGATGGGGTACATCAGCGCGGTCGCCAGCAGATACATCGTAGATAGGATCGCGATGTACCAGCCGAACGCGCCGATCATGCCGTGGCCCACGCGCGCGCACACCGCCAGCACCAGCGCGAACACGCCGATCGGCGCGATCCACAGCACCCAGTGCACGATCACGATCATCACGTCGGCGATGCCCTGCACCAGGTCGAGCACGCGCGCGCGGCGACCGGCCTCGATCTTCGTCAGCGCGAAGCCGAAGAACAGAGCGAACACCACCAGCGGCAGCATCGCGCTCGAGGCGGCGGCGGACAGTGCGTTGGCGGGGATGATCCCGGCGAACCATTCCGCCAGCGAGCTGGGCAGCGACAGTTGCGCCGCGCCGGCAGTGGCCGCGCGCAACGAATCGGCGAGCCCTTCCTGGCGCGGGACGAACGAGAACAGGATCGGCGCCAGCGTCGCGGCGAACGCAGCGCAGACGGCAAGGATCACCACGAAGGTGACGATGGCCTTGCGCGCCGTGCGTCCGGACGCGGCGGCATCGGTGGCGTTGTTCACGCCGATCACCACCAGCGCCGCGACCAGCGGCACCACCGTCATCTGCAGCGCGTTGAGCCACAAACGCCCGATGGGCGCGACGAAGTCGGCCACTTTGCCGGCCAGCGCGGGATCCAGCCAAGCCAGCAACAGGCCGATGACGGCGCCGAGGAAGAGTCCGAGGAGTACGCGGGCGGTGGTCGACATCGGGTGTCCGTTGGGAAAGTCGGTGGTTCGGTGGCCATCCTCGCGCAGTCGCGCAGCGGAAGGCCAGGGGCGCCGTATTCTCAGCGCCGCGAGGCCGCGCGTGGCAGGTGCCAGGCGTCGTGCAGTCGTTCCAGTTCGTTATCGGGCAATAACGCGAACACGGGTTTACGGCGCGGGTCGAGCCATGCCAGCAGTTCCTGCATCGCCGGCTCGGGCATGGCGGTGCAGCCCGCCGTGGGTTCGCCCGGCGCGCGCCACAGGTGGGCGAAGATGCAACTGCCCGCGCCACTGCGGTTGTCGGGGTTGTGTTCGATCACGAAGCCGAGCTTGTAGCGCACGTCGCCGCCTGCGTGCAGGTCGCGGCGCATGGGTTCGCTGGAG
This sequence comes from Lysobacter sp. MMG2, assembly GCF_016735495.2. Taxonomy (GTDB): domain Bacteria; phylum Pseudomonadota; class Gammaproteobacteria; order Xanthomonadales; family Xanthomonadaceae; genus Lysobacter_J. The sequence goes on along the minus strand of NZ_JAERQY020000002.1, from coordinate 138,981 downwards.
CCTTCCACGGCCGCCTGGCCGACCTGCTTCGCGTCCACAATGCGGTTGTAGAGCGGGGATGCGTTGACGTCGATGCACCAGTCCGACGCGCTCATCGCCTCGTAAGGCCACGCGCTCGCGACGGTGTCGGCGTAACCGAACGCCGTGCCGATGCGGAACACGCCCGCCGGCGCGCGACCGTCGCCTTCTTGTTTCTGCGGGCCATCGGACTGCGCGGGATTCAGGCCGATGCCCCACGCGGCGCCGCTGCGTCCCACCGTGATCGGCGTCGCTTCACCCACTTCGCGCCACTGCTCTCCTTCGCGCTCGTAACGCCGCAGCGTGCCGGTGGTCGCGTTCCAGTCGGCGGTGGTAACCATCACCAGCTGGCGCGCGTCGTCCCACGGCGTGGTGGGCGTCGGCGCAACGCTGGCGCAGCCGGCCAGCGCGAGGAACGACAGGGCAGCGAGGCTTCGTACGAGTGCGGCGGTGACGCGCATGCGCAAATCCCGGATCAGTGGTCGAGCAGATCCTGCATGCGCTCGAAGTTGAAGTCGAGCTGCAGGCGGCGTTCTTCGCTGGCATCGCACAGCAGGACGAAGATGAGGTCGAGCAGGTGCTGCAACGCCGACTGGTACAGCAGCGGCTCGATATGCCGGCGCTCATCGTGCGCGGACACCAGCAGCGCCGCGTCGCCGTGCGCGCGCAGCGGGTTGGGCGTGTGCCGCGTGACCGTGATGACCTTGCCACCGTGCTCGCGGAACAGGCGGCTGATCTGGCACAGCGCCGGCTGCCGGCCCTGCTCGGAGAACACCAGCAGCACGTCGCCCGGTGCGGCGGTGGACACGCCCGACTGCATCAGGATCGCATCGACGTAGTGCACGGTAAGGATGCCCAGCATCGACAGCCGCGTCGCGAACGCACGCGCCGGAATGCCGTCCTCGCCCAGGCCAATGATGAACACCTTGCCCGCCTGCTGCACCGCGTGGGCAATGGCGTCGATGCGCTCGGGCGGATTGATCGTGCGCGTCTGCGCCTCGGCCAGTGCCTTCAGGTGCCACAGGTTCTCGGCCAGCGCGGCGTGGGGGTCCTCGATGCGCGCTTCGCGCGCGGTACCGTTTTCCTCGCCACCGTCGCCGCGCGCCACGGCCTGGCCGATGGAGTACTTCAGATCCGGATAGCCCTTGTAACCTAGCTTCTGGCTGAACTTCACCACGCTGGACTGGCTGATCCCCAATGCGTTGGCCAGCTGCTGCGACGAGTAGTCGCGCAGCAGGTGAGCGTTCTCCAGCAGGAAGTCGCCGATGCGCCGTTCGATGGCCGACATCTGGTCGCGTTCGGCGCGGATCTTGAGCAGCGGCGACATGCGGGCTCCGGACTCGGTGGGCGGTCAGTCTGGCAGAAGTTCCAGCCCGCGGATCTCGCGGATGCCCAGGCCCGGCGCGTCGGTCACCGAGATCTCCGATTCGTTGAAGATCACGCCGCCATCGACCGGATTGAACGCACTCAACGACGGGCCGTCCAGGTCGACCTTGGTGATCGCGTTGGACTTGGCCACCGCCAGGTGCACGGCAGCGGCGACGCTGATGCTGCTTTCCAGCATGCAGCCGATCATGCATTCCACGCCGTAAAGCGCGGCGATGTCGGCGATGCGGATCGCGTTGGACAATCCACCGGTTTTCATCAGCTTGATGTTGATGATGTCGGCCGCGCGCATCTTGATCAGGTCGATCACTTCGGTCGGGCCGAACACGCTCTCGTCGGCCATGATCGGCGTGTGCACGCGTTCGGTGACGTACTTCATGCCGTCCAGGTCCTGCGCTTTCACCGGCTGCTCGACCAGTTCCAGGCGCACGCCGGCGTCCTCGAGCATGCGGATCGCGTGCACGGCCTGCTTCGCGGTCCAGCCCTGGTTCGCGTCCAGGCGGAGCAGGGCGCGGCCCTGCACGGCGGCATAGATCGCCTTGACGCGCTCGACGTCGACGCCGATGTCCTTGCCGACCTTGATCTTCAGCGATTCGAAGCCGCGGTCCACCGCGCTGATCGAATCGGCGACCATCTTGTCGATGTAGTCCACCGAGATGGTGATGTCGGTGGTGATCACCGGATCGCCGCCGCCGAGCATCTTGTACAGCGGCACGCCGTAGAGCTGGCCGAACAGGTCGTACACCGCGATTTCCACCGCCGCTTTCGCGCTGGTGTTCTTCTCCAGCGCGGTCTGGATCAGCTGGGTGATGCGGTTGAGGTTGGCGATTTCCTGGCCGATCAGGCGCGGCGCGATGAACTTGCGGATCGCCTCGATGATCGAGCCGTGCGTGTCGCCGGTGATGACCGCGGTGGCCGGCGCTTCGCCGTAGCCGATGTGCCCGGTATCGGTGTGCACGGCCACGACGATGTCCTCGATCGCCTCGACCGTGCGCAACGCGGTCTTGAACGGTGTCTTCAGCGGAACACGCAGCATGCCGAACCGGATTTCGGTGATTTTCATTCTGGAGGTTCGAAAGTGGGGTTTTCGGGATTCGGATTCGATGTGGCGCAGCGCCGTGATTACGGCCGGATGCGCTGGATGTTGGTGATGCGGTCGACGAAGGTTTGCGTGCCGTTGAACAGCAGCGGCGTCAGCGGCGAAACGGTCACGCCGTTGGTCTTGGCACGCATCGTGCGCCCGTCCGCACCGGCGAAGCTCAGGCCGGTGGTGTCGTGGATCACGTACGGTTCGCCGTCGACCTCGCCGATCACCATCATCACGTGGCCCGGGATGTAGACCAGATCGCCCACCTGCAACCCGCGCACCACGGCCATGCGCTTGTCGCGGCCGTCCTTCTCGTTGAACGCGATGCGGTTGAGCGCCGGGCTCACCGCCTGGTCGCTGGTGTTGCGCGGCAGCTGCACGCCCATGCTGCGGTAGATCTCGGAAACGAAGCCGCTGCAATCGCGCGCGTTATAGCTGTGGCCCCAGCCGTAGCGCTCGCCGAGGAACTTGAAGCCCTGTTCGATCAGATGCCGCGACGTGAGCGCGAGCGGGGCGTCGGACGTCGGTTCACGGCGCGGCAGCAGCGCCGGCGCGAACGCGAGGCGGCCGTCGTCGTCGCGCACGGGAAGCTGGATCACATGCGCGGTATACGCGTGCTGACCGTTGACCGGCTCGCCCATCGGCCAGTCCGCAAGGACCGGCACACGCACGCCCATGTCGAGCTGGAGCTCGGAGACGCGCGGCTCCTCGGGTGTGTAGACGGTGGTCGCGCGCGCGCCGGTGACGATGCGGAACGGCGTCCTGCGGCCGTAACCGAGCACCTCCTCCGCGCGGCCTTCGGCGACGTACTGCTTCTCGATCCACGCCGCATAGCGTGTGTTGACCACGAACCACCAGAGGCCGTCGCGGCTTTCGTGCACGATCGCGACGGGATCGCCCGGGAACAGGGCGCTTTCCTGGAAGCGGTCGATGTCGTGATCGTCGTTCGAACTGAACATGCGTGTGCGTGTGGGGAATGCGCGCAGGTCGGCGCGATGGACGACCAGGCCGAAACGCGTGGGCTGCGAGGCGGGAATCGCCGATGCGTTGGCGTTGGCGACGATCGCGTCGAGGTCCGACGCCGCGACGGGCTGGCCCTGCACGTCGTAGAGCGCGCGCGTGGGCCGCTTCGAAATGCCGTCGACCCATGCGGCGACCCGCGTGCGCTCCAGCGTTGCCGGCAGTGCGTCCAGGTCGTGCATGCTCCGGTCGAGCTGCATCAGCTTCGCGTTCTGCGCGGCGATCGCCCGGGCGTCGAGGATCACCCGATCCGGTTCGGCCTGGCGCGCGACCCACCAGGCCGGATCGAGCTGGGCGCGTTCGACGCCGACGACGCCGGTCTCGGCGGGTACGGTCCAGGCGCGCTCGTGGGCGGCCGCGGACGAAAGCAGGCCCAGCGACAGCAGTGGGGCGGCAAGGCAAAGAAAAATTCGCATGCGAAGTCCTGGCGCGAACGGCCCGAGGCGGGCGGGGCGAGCCGCAGGGCGGGCGTCGGGTTCCGGCATAAACGACGGGAACGCGGCGCCATTGCCGGTCGGGCAGCCCTGGGCCTGAGCGTCATCCATCATCGCGTCCCCTCATGACCGCCCGAACGTAGGGCGGCCGCTCGGGCCAGAATAGATACTTCTTTCGTTGCGATAGTCAAGAATAAATTATTGACCGGCTACTCCTCCCATGTTACACAGCGATGAACGGCCCCAGAACGGCCGCCCAGTGAGTGGCATGCGTGGACGGTCTTCGGTCTTCCCTGCGATCGCCAATGCCCCGGACGCGCCCCCGGCACGTCCTGGCCGCGGCCGTCATCGCGCTGGCCGCCATGGTCGCCACGGATGCGGCGATCACCGCCACGTCGTCGCCGCTTCCTGAGATCGTCGCGCGGATCGACGCCGGCGATTTCAGCGGCGCGCAGACCCGCATCGATACGGCACTCGCCAAGCCCGGCCTGGATGCCGCCACCCGCGCCGACCTGGAATTCCAGCGCGAACGCATGCGCCGCATCCGACTGGACTTCACGCTCACCGCGGATCAGGCGAAGGCGAAGCTGCGCGAATCCATTCCGGACCTGCGCGATGACGAGTTCGCACGCTGGACCGCATCGAACCAGCTCGAGCACCTCGTCATCGACGGAACGCCCTGGTACTTCAATCGCTCGGTGTCGAACCTGTTCCGCGTCAGCCCCGAGGCGCTCGCGCGCCGCGCCACGCCGTTCCAGCGCAACGACGGGCCGATGGAGAACGCCAACGCGTACCACGACGAAGCCGTCGCCGACGCGCGCCGCAGTGGCACGTCGAGCGTCGCGCCGCGTCGCGTTCGGGTGACGCAGGGCATCACGGTCGATGCGGACGCTGTGCCCGCGGGCGAGACCGTGCGCGCCTGGATTCCGTATCCGCGTGCGCTGCCGGGCCGGCAGGAAGGCATCCGGTTCGCGTCCAGCACGCCGGCGAAGCACCGCATCGCGCCGGAGTCGACGCAGCAGCGCACGGTGTACCTCGAGCAGCCCGCCGTGGCCGGCAAGCCGACGACGTTCTCGATCAGCTACGAACTCACGGTGTTCGGCGAACACCACGTCATCGATCCGGACAAGGTCGTTGCCGTCGCCAACCGCCCCGACCTCGCGCCGTACCTGGCACAGCGTCCGCCGCACATCGTCTTCACCGACCAGATGCGCGCGTTCTCGCAGCAGGTCGTGGGCGATGAAAAGAATCCGTACCGCATCGCGCGCAAGCTGTTCGAAGCCGTCGACCGCATTCCCTGGGGCGGCGCGCGCGAGTACTCCACCATCACCAACATCAGCGATTACGCGCTGCACGCCGGCCATGCCGACTGCGGCCAGCAGACGCTGCTGCTGATGACGCTGCTGCGCATGAACGGCATCCCGTCGCGCTGGCAGTCCGGCGTGGTCTATTCCGACGGCACCTACGACAACCTGCACGACTGGGGCGCGCTGTACCTGGAGCCCTACGGGTGGGTGCCGATGGACGTGACGACCGGGCAGTTCAAAGGCGCGCGCGATCCGGACGTGGAGTGGTTCTACCTCGGCGGCCTGGACGCGTACCGCCTGACTTTCAACGACGACTACGGCACGGACTTCGTGCCGGCCAAGCAGCACATGCGGTCGGAGACCGTGGATTCGCAACGCGGCGAGGTCGAGTGGTCAGGGGGAAACCTCTACTTCGACCAGTGGGAATACAGCTTTGAAGCAAAGGTTCTGCCGATGCCGGGCGCACGCCCGGTGTCGGCAGCCCATTAACTTTCCGATTCTGAGGGGACGAGGGGATGAGCGGCAGGGCGTTTCGCAAGGCGACACTAGGTATCGCGCTAGGCGCGTGCATAGCATCGATGGTGCCGATGGTGGCCACCGCACAGGCGGTCAGCGGCGCAGTCGTGGGCCGCGCCACACAGGGCGACCAGATCACCATCACCAACATCGCGACCGGCCTTACGCGTTCGGCCACCGCCGACGCGCGCGGCAACTACCGCATCTCGCAGCTGCCGGTGGGCAACTACAGCCTGCAGGCGACGCGCAACGGCGAACCGCTGGGAGAATCAGTCGAAGTCGCGGTGTCGATGGGCAGCGCGACCACGGTGAATCTGGGCGGCGACGGCGCCGTCAACCTCGCGGCGGTACAGGTCGTGGGTTCGCGCATCGTGCCCATGGTGGACGTGACGTCCACCGAAACCTCGATGACGCTCACGCGCACCGAAGTGGCGCGCCTGCCGGTGGACCGTGATCTCGCATCGGTCGCACTGCTCGCACCCGGCGTCACCAAGGGCGAAGCCTCCTTCGGCGGCATCTCCTTCGGCGGTTCGTCGGTGGCGGAGAACGCGTTCTACATCAACGGTCTCAACGTCACCGACTTCTACAACCGCAACGGCTTCTCCGAAGCGCCCTTCTCGTTCTACAAGGAGTTCCAGGTGAAGACCGGCGGCTACTCCGTCGAGTTCGGGCGCACGACCGGCGGCGTGGTCAACACCGTGGCGCGCTCGGGCAGCAACGATTTCCACGCCGGAGCCGAGCTGAGCTTCGAACCGCGTGCGTGGCAGTCCTCGGCGAAGGACAAGTACGACGCCGACGGCGATCTGTACCTTGCACAGAGTCAGGACGACTACTCCGACACCCGCCTGGACGTGTGGGCTTCGGGCGCGCTGATCAAGGACAAACTGTTCTTCTTCGGCCTGTACGAGCTGCGTGACTACGAGCCGACCAACACAGACGACCTGGGTCGCACGATCACCAAGAACAATTCCGGCAACGGGTTCTGGGGCGGCACGCTCGACTGGTACGTCACCGACAACAACATCCTCAGCCTGATGGCGTTCTCGAACAAGGACGAGAACACCGGCGCCGTCTTCAGCTACGACCTGGCCACCAACGAAGTCGGCCAGAAGCAGAACGAGATCTACACCGACACCGGCGGCGACAACTGGGCGTTGACCTGGGCATCGAACTTCACGCCGGACTTCTCCATGAAGCTGATGTACGGCGAGAACCACCGCGAAGCCTTCACCCGGTCGATGCTCGATTTGGAGTGCAACCGCGTGCAGAAGGAGTCGGCTTTCCCGGCTCCTCCGGGCGGGGTGCAACTGGGCTGTAGTACGAACTCGACCGTGTTCAACCGCGATGACACGCGCGAACAGACCCGCGCGGACTTCGAATGGTCGATCGGCGACCACCTGCTGCGCTTCGGCGTCGACCACGAGATCAACACTTCCGACCACAAGCAGTACTACGCCGGTCCAGGCGCGTTGTTCTACAACGTGTACGTGGGTGGTCCGGGTACGTCGATCCCGAACCCGCCAGGCGGCGTGGTTCCGGCGGGCTACTCCGGCTACGTGCGTGCGCGCCGCAACGAAGTGGCCGGCACGTTCGAGAGCACCAACACCGCGTTCTACCTGGAAGACAGCTGGTCGGTCACCGACAACCTGCTGCTGAGCATCGGCATCCGCAACGAGTCCTTCGACAATAAGGACGGCGACGGCAAGACCTACATCCAGATGGACGACATGTGGGCCCCGCGCCTGGGCTTCGCCTGGGATATCGGCGGCAACGCGACGATGAAGCTGTTCGGCAACGTCGGCCGCTACTACCTGCCGGTGGCCAACGTCATCAACATCAAGCAGGCTGGCGGCTTGCTCGATCAGCGCACCTACTATGCCTTCGACGGCTGGGAAGTCCGTGAGCTGAACGGCGTCCCATACGCCGTGCCGCGGCTGGGGCCGCAGATCGGTGGCGTGGACGTCTCGCAGGGCGACGGTACGGTCGGCGACCTGCGCTCGGAAGTGGACCGCGATCTGGATTCGGTCTACCAGGACGAGGCAATCCTCGGCTTCCAGCAGATGCTCGGCGAAAAGTGGTCATGGGGCGTGCGCGGCATCTACCGCAAATTGCATCGCGCGATCGACGACATGGAGATCACCGCGACCGGCGCATGCGGTCGCGACGGCTACATCGGCTGGGTAATGGCAAATCCGGGCGAGAAGGTCACCGTTTGGGGCGATACCAACTGCGACGGCGACAACGACGGCTGGGTGACCGTGGACACCGCTAAGGAAGGCTGGGCGCTGATCGACTCGCGGGGCAACTACCTCGGCCAACGCGGCTGGGTAAAGCCCAAGCGCACCTACAAGGCCATCGAGCTGCAGCTGGATCGCGCCTGGGACGAGAAGTGGGCGATGAATGCGTCCTACACGTGGTCCAAGAGCGAGGGCAACGCCGAAGGTCCGGTGAACTCCGACACCAACTTCGGCGACACGGGGCGCACTGAGAACTTCGACGATCCGTGGGTGAACTTCATGGGCGACGGCCCGCTGGCCAACAACCGCGAGCACCAGCTCAAGTTGCGCGGCACCTATGCGTTCAACGAACACTGGCAGGTGGGCGCAACGCTCGACGTCAGTTCGGGTGGTCCGATCACCGGCTTCGGCGTGGGCAATCCGTACGATCGGAAGAAGTACCACAGCTACTTCATCTGCGTGGCGAACTGCAACACGACGCAGCCGACGTACGTGCATTCCCCGCGTGGCGGTTACGGCGACATGCCGTGGACCTACGACGTGGGCACCAGCGTGACGTACCTGCAGAGCTTCAACCGCGCCGACATGCGCATCAAGTTCACCATCTTCAACCTGCTCAACGAGCAGCGCGAAGTGCGCGTGGACCAGGACCTGCAGCCCAGCGTCGGCGTGATCAATACGAACTTCGGCTTCGGTGAAGGCTTCCAGCAGCCGCGCTATGCGCAGCTGACGGTGACCGTCGATTTCTGAAGACCCTCGAAGGCGACCCGCGTATTGCGGGTCGCTTCTTTTTTTGCACGGAGCCCGCATGCCACTTGAGACGGGATTAGCGGTCGCGCCCTTGACGATGGCGCAGCCCAGCCCGGAAGCCGCGTATCGGGCCACGCATCGGTTCGACGGTGTCGACCTGGCCGGGCTGGCCGCGATCCTGCCTACGCCGTTTTACGCCTACTCGGCCAACGCGATCCGCGAGCGCATCTCCGGGCTGCGAAGCGCATTCCACGGCCTCGACCTGCGCATCTGCTATGCGGTCAAGGCCAATTCGAACATCGCGATCCTGCAGTTGATGGCGCAGCAGGGCGTCGGTGCCGACATCGTGTCGCTCGGCGAGATGCAGCGCAGCCTGAAGGCGGGCATTCCCGCCGCATGCATCGTCTTCTCCGGCGTTGGCAAGACGGGCGAAGAGATCGGCGCGGCGCTGGATGCGGGCGTGTGGCGCTTCAACGTCGAATCGGCGGACGAGCTCGCACTGCTGCAACGCATCGCCAGCGCACGCGGTGTGACCGCGCGTGCCGCGGTGCGCATCAACCCGGACGTCGACGCGCAGACACACGCGAAGATCTCCACGGGCAAGGCGGAGAACAAGTTCGGCGTCTCCATCGACGAGGCGCGTGGCTGGTTCGCCGCGGCGGCGTCGATGAGCCATGTGCGCCTGGATGGCCTGCACGCGCACATCGGTTCGCAGATCCTCAGCCTGGATCCGTTCCGCGAGGCGCTGCGCCGTGTCGACGACTTCAGGCGGGAGCTGGAAGAAGCCGGCCATTGCATCGCCAGCGTGGACATCGGCGGCGGCATGGGCGTCGCGTACCGGCGCGGTGTGGATCGGCCGATTCCGATCGAAGACTACGCCGCGCTCGTGCGCGAGACCTTCGCCGATTTCGGCGGAACGCTGGTGCTCGAACCAGGTCGATACCTGGTGGCGGAAGCGGGCGTGTTGCTGACGCGCGCGATCCGCGTCAAGCACGGCACGGACCGCAGCTTCCTCGTGGTGGACGCAGCGATGAACGACCTGTTGCGCCCTTCGCTCTACGACGCCTGGCACGAGATCGTGCCGCTGCACGATCGCAGCGGGACGGCGCGTTACGACGTGGTCGGGCCGGTGTGCGAAACCGGCGACACCTTCGCCCGCGATCGCGCCCTGCCGACTTGTGAGGCCGGCGATCTGTTGCTGATCGGCGCCGCGGGCGCGTACGGTGCGTCCATGGCATCCACCTACAATTCGCGGCCGCTCATCGCGGAAGTTCTGCTCGACGACGGCCGCTACGCGATCATCCGTCGGCGCCAGACTTTCGAGGAGATGATCGCCGGCGAGCAGCTTGCGCAGGCATGGCATGAAACCTGAGCGACGTTTCCGCGGCTTCCTCCTGGCCCTGTCGCTGGCGTGGCTGCCGGCGCACGCGCAAACCGATCGCGCCGCGGTCGATGCGATCTTCGACGACGTCGTCGCGCGTTATCGCCTTCCCGGGCTCGCGCTGGGCATCGTCGAGGATGGGCGCGTGGTGTACTCGCGCACGGCGGGTGAACTCGTGGCGGGCGAGGGCGAACGCATCGACGCGGACACCTTGTTCAAGGTCGCTTCGAACACCAAGTCGATGACCAGCGCGACGCTGGCGCGGCTGGTCGACGCCGGCAAGCTGCGCTGGGACGACCCGGTCGTGAAGTGGCTGCCGCAATTCCGCATGCATGACGCGTGGGTGGGCCAGCAGATGCAGGTGCGGGACCTGCTGATTCACAACAGCGGCCTGCGCGCCGGCGCGGGCGATCTGATGCTGTGGCCGGAGCCGAACACGTTCACGCGGGCGGACATCATCCATGGGCTTGCCTACCTCAAGCCGTACCGCAGTTTCCGGTCGGGCTACGACTACGACAACCTGATGTACATCGTCGCCGGCGAAGTCGCCGCCGCGGCGGGCGGCGCGTCGTACGAAACGCTGGTTCGACGCCAAGTGTTCGAACCGCTGGGCATGACGCGCTGCCAGATCGGCGAATGGAACCGGCGCGAGGTCGGCAACGTCGCCCAGCCTCACCGTCGCGAAGGCGAGCGCAACGTTCCGGTGCGCAGCGACGGCGACGTCGTGCGCGCCACCACGATGGACCCCGCCGGCGGCGTGCGCTGCAGCCTCAACGACATGCTGCGCTGGACCGCCAACTGGCTGAAGCCGGAGGCGAAGAACGCCGGCTGGCTTTCGCAGGAACAACGCCAGGCCCTGTGGGCCCGCAGATGCCGATGCCCGTTTCCAAGCGCATGCGCGAATGGGACCACAGTCACTTCTCCGCGTACGGTTACGGATGGCGGCTGGCCGACGTGGACGGCGTGTTCAAGGTCGCGCACACCGGCACGTTGATGGGCATGTACTCGGCGGTGACGATGCTGCCCGACAAGGGCGCCGGCTTCGTCATCCTCATCAACGGCGAGGGTGAAGATGCGCGCACCGCACTGACGCAGGTTCTGGTCAAGCGCTACACCTCGGGCGATCCCGCGCTGTCCGTCGCGCATTACGCAGGCCTGCTTGAGAAGGAAGAAGCGGCCCGACCCGCCGCCGAAAAGGCGCCGGATACGTCGCGTCGCCGTCGTGCCACCGCGAAGGAACTCGCTCCGCACCTGGGCGTGTACCGCGATCCCTGGTTCGGCGAAGTGACGTTGTGTCGCGATGGCGATGCGGTTCGCCTGCGCGCGCGCAAGTCGCCGCAGCTGGACGGCGTGGTGCAGAAGGTCGGCGATCGCTGGCTCGTCGACTGGGACGATCCGAGCGTGGACGCCGAGGCCTGGCTCGACATGGCTGGCAACGGGTTGCGCATGGCGAAGGTCGATCCGCAGGCCGATTTCAGCTACGACTACGAAGACCTCGCGTTCGAGCGCGTCGGGAACTGCCCGTGATGCACGGCGGCGCGCTCGCGGCCGTCGCGCTGCTCTGCTTCGCCGGCTGCGCGTCCACGCCAACGATGAACGTATCGCCGGCCGCCACGCCCGAAGCCGCGGGTTTGGTGGATCTGCGCACGCTCGTTCCGGACATCGATCTCGACATCCGCTACGCCGGCCACGACAACTTCACCGGCGCACCCGTCGACGGCTACGGCGCACCGCGCTGCTACCTGCTCGCGCCGGCCGCGCAGGCGATCCAGCGCGCCGAAGCTGTGCTGCGTGCGCAAGGCCTGCGCCTGCGCATCTACGATTGCTACCGTCCCGCGCGCGCGGTTCGTCGATTCATCGCTTGGGCGCACGACGACGATCAGCGTACGAAGCCGGACTACTACCCGGCGTTGGAGAAGCGCGACCTGCTGGGCGAGTACATTTCGCCGACCTCGGGACACAGTCGCGGAGCGACGATCGATCTCACGCTGATGCAATGCGACGCGGCAGGCGCGTGTTCGCCGCTCGACATGGGCACGCCGTTCGACTTCTTCGATCCGCTGGCCAACACCGATTCGCCGCGCGCGACACCGCAGCAGCGCGCCAACCGCGAACGCCTGCGCGAAGCGATGCGCAGCGCGGGCCTGCGCAACTACCCGATGGAATGGTGGCACTACACGCTCGATCCGGAACCGGCGCCGAAGGTGTTCTTCGACGTGCCGATCCGGTAGTCGATCAGCGCGGAGCCGGATCGCGCATTGCCAGCGCACCGATCTTCTTCGCCGTCTCATAAGGTTCCGGATCGTCGCGATTGGTCAGCACGACGACGGTGAGATGGCGTTTCGGCCAGCGCACGATGACGTTGCGGAAACCGATGCTTTCGCCCGAATGCCACAGGGTCTCCCCGGTGATGCGCCAGCCGAAGCCGTACTGCACGTCCGGATCGTCGGTCTGCGTGGCGGGCGTGAACGCCGCGCGCAACGTTTCCACCGGAAGCAGCCGGCCGTCGTAGAGCGCCGCGTCCCACTTCGCCAGATCGTCGATCGAGGCATAGATGCCGCCGTCGCCGAGCACCGCACTGGTCGTGCTCTGGTCGGTGCGTTTCCATGCGCCGTCCACGAAGCTGTAGCCGTAGGCGCGATCGCGCACCTGCGAGATGCCCGCCTCGAACGCGACCGCATCGTCCATGTGCAGCGGCAGGAAGATCCGCTCGCGCAGGAACTGCGCATAGCGCTGGCCTGACGCGCGCTCCACGATCAACGCCAGCAGCGCATAGCCGCTGTTGCTGTAGCGATAGCCGGCACCGGGCGCGAAGTACGTGCGGTCCTGCGATTCGAGCAATCGCAGCACGTCGGCGTCATGCACCTGGCGCGGATCGGCCGGGTCCATCACGTCCTCGTAGTCGATCAGGCCCGAGGTGTGCGTGAGCAGGTGGCGGATCGTCACCGTGTCCGCTGCGGCGGGCAGGGACGGGAGCCAGCGTCGGACCGGATCGTCCAGGCCGAGCCGGCCGTCCTGCGCAAGCAGCAGCACGGCCGTGGCGGTGAACTGCTTGCTGACCGAGGCGAGGCGGTAGTGAGTGGCCGGCGTGGCGGCGACGCCCGCTTCCAGGTCCGCCATGCCGTAAGTGCGGCGCACCACGGCGTCGCCATCGCGCAGCACCAGCACCGAAGCGCCCGGGACGGGGCCGTTGTACTGGCGCATCAGCGCATCGATGTGGTCTTGCATGGAGGGTCCTCTGCTCGCGCAACCGGCGAGGAGCAGGACGGTGCCCAGAAGCCAGGAAGGGATGCGCATCGGCCGATGGTAGCCGGCCCATCGCCGAGTGTGCGAGGCTTCTGCCGAGGCGCGGTGCCGCGGTGCGCCGCACAGGGAAGGACGGCAGCCAGGCGGCTCGCCGCGTCATCGCAAAGGGGAAGGCAATGAACGCATTGAAGGTCTGCGCGGGCGCACTGCTGCTCGTCGCCGGCGTGGGGGTCTGGAAGACGTACGTATCGACCGGACGCGTCGATCCGAAGGCATGGGTGAGCGAACACGTCGGCTCCGGCGGCAAGGCCGAAGGCGACAGCGCGCGCGGCTTCAAATCGATGCCGCTGCCCGATGGTGTCCCGTCGCGCGGCGTCGTGGTGTTCGCGCCGAAGCATTGCACCTCCGACGCCGCACGGCGCACGGACGAACTCGTGCGGCACCTGTCGAAGCATGGCGTTGCCTATTCGCGAACCGACAGCGCCAGCTTCAACAGCATTACCTCGCAGGAAGAGGCCACGCGCGTGATGTCGGTGATGAACGGCCCGGTGCCGATCGTCTACGTCAACGGCAGGGCCAAGGCCAACCCGACGCCGCAGGAAGTCGTGGCGGAATTCCGCGGCAAGAAGGCAGGCTGACTCAGCCGGGAATCGCTGCCTCACCCCGTTCCCACGCATCGCGGAACCGCGACATGCCGTGCGTGCCTCCGTTGACGCAGCGTCGCGCCTTGACCAGATCGTTCGCGGCGAGCGCGGCGCGCAGGCGGGGTTGGCAGTTGCGCAGGAACTGCGCGAGGATCCGGCCCGCCACTCGGCTGTCGTTGGCCAGTTCCGGATTGCCGATGAGATCCGTACCGATCTGTCCGCCGATGCGGCGATAGTTGTCTCGTCCCGTCAGTTGCACGAATCCGCGGCCCTTGAACCGCGCTCCGTCACCGGGTTCGGTGTTCCCGAGATTGCTGCCCACCCGAGTGCCCGGGTCGTACAGATCGAAGGGATGCGTGCGCGTGTTGAAACCGCTGCGGCCTTCGGAGATCGGGCGGAAGCCTTCGGTTTCCGCGCGGATGGTGGCCAGCGCCATCAGCACCATGTCCCGGTCGCCCAGTCCACCGGCATGCAGTCCTGCGAGCACGTCGGGCAGGTGCGTGACGATGTTCGCCTTGGGCGTGCTGGGGAACATGCGTGCGACCAGCTCGGCGGTCACGTTGCCTGTGATGTCCGCGCGTCCGGTTTCCACGGGCACGATTGCAGGCGCGGCGGCGATCGCGACAGGCGAAACGCCGTCTTGCGCGCGCAGGAAGGCCGCGCTCACGAAGCCGTCGGCCAGACCATCGCCGAGCAGGTCGACCAGCGCCCAGCCTTCGCTTCGATTCATGACGAACAACTGCGTGCCGGCGGGCAGGACGCGCTTGATGTCGTGGCCGGTCGAAGGCCCCGTGCGAAGGCGCAGTCCGTCGCGTGCGATCACTTCGAAGCGCTCGGTGGATGTCGACAGCGGCGACACCGTGGGCATGACCGTGAGCGTCGATGGTTCCGGAGCGTGGCCTTCCAGCGTGGCCAGGTAGGCCGCCAGCCCCGCGATCGACTCACGGTCCAGCCCCGCCGCAAGTTCTTCCGGCGAGACATCCAGTTCGAAATGCATGCAGTCCTTGTGGCCCCCCCAGCTGCCGCCCCATTCGAACACCGGGATACCGGCGCGCGTGCGGATCTTGCGCACGTCGTCGATCATCGCCGCCGTCATGTCGGTGTCGGCGCGGCCGAAACGCACGTCGCGCGCGCGCAGGGCCTGCGTGTCCTCTTGCGAGAACCGCACCTGCCGCGTGCCCTGGTGATCCTTGAACGGATTGGTCTGCCAGTTCACATCCACGGCGATGCCATAGGAATGCAGGCTCTTGCCGGCGCCGCCCGTGATGGTGCGGCAGTTGTAGCTGTCGGTGTCCTGCGTGCGGATTTCGTAGCCGTGGTGATGCAGCACCGCGGCGAGTGCCTCGAATGCTTCCGTCGTCGGTGGCGCCACCCGGATCTTGTCCGGTCCGAACGGGATGAGGACCATCGCGTCCTCCCCGCATTCGAATTCATGCCAGAGGCGGCGCAATTGCGCGGTGGTCTTGGACATGGTCGCTGCTTCCTTTTCGTGATCGAAGAGCGGAAACGGCGCGACTGGAGTACGACCGTCAAGCGCCGCCCCCGACAGGGCGAACGCGCCCGCCGCATGGGCACGGCCATCGGCGAGTCTGTTCAGCGCAGGCGCGCGGCATTACGTCAGGCGCGCACGCCGGGCAGGGAGGCTTACCTTGTTCGATCGACCTGACACGTGTTCATGTGTTCGTCGTCCGATTGCGCGGTGTCTGCACGCAGGATGCGCGGGATTTCGCGCAGGGGTTGCACGCGCGGCATGCCGAGGGACGGTTCGATGAGGAACCTCGAATGCGGTCCTGGCGATTCGACTTTGCCGCAAAGCATGTGCATGTTTGCGAACAGGTGCGCGCCTTGGTGTCCCGCGCTATCGAGAGTTCGTCCTTCGGGCGACACGATCGTGTCGCATCCGACTCGCCGCCGCCGGCCGGCTTCGGATGGACCAAGCCTGATGACCGATAACCGCTGTCACCGCCCCAAAGCAAAACAGCGCATCACGCCGGAGGCGTAACGCGCTGTTCTGGCTGGTGTGAAGTGGTGGAGCGGAGGAGGATCGAACTCCCGACCTTCGCATTGCGAACGCGACGCTCTCCCAGCTGAGCTACCGCCCCACGAGGGGCAAAGTTTAGCGGGCGATGGGATGGCGCGCTAGTCCTGGGTGTCCGGCCGGGCGGAGGCGCGATTCCGGCTCAGGCGCGGATTGATCGCGGTCAAGCGGGCGGGGCGGGGCGGGGATGACATTGCGGTCTTTCTTTCAAGGAGACCGGGCATGGCGGATTCGGCCGAGGAACTGACGCAGGACGGGATGGGCCCGTCGTCCCCCGACTCGGAGGCACCGTCGGCGGACATGCTCCCCATCCCCTCCGGCGCTCGCATGTCGCGTCGTCGCTACGAGCGCGAGAAGCGGCGTCTGCAGATCGAGCTGCTGAAGTGGCAGGTCTGGGTGAAGGAGACGGGGCAACGCGTGGTGATCCTGTTCGAAGGCCGGGACGCCGCCGGCAAGGGCGGGGCCATCAAGCGCTTCATGGAGCACCTGAATCCGCGTGGCGCCCGCGTGGTCGCGCTGGAAAAGCCCAGCGATACCGAGCGCTCGCAGTGGTATTTCCAGCGTTACGTCGAGCACCTGCCCGCCGCGGGCGAGATCGTCCTGTTCGACCGCTCCTGGTACAACCGCGCCGGCGTGGAGCGGGTGATGGGGTTCTGTTCCACCGACGAGTACCTGGAATTCATCCACCAGTGCCCGAACTTCGAGCGCATGCTGGTGCGCAGTGGCGTGCGCTTGTTCAAGTTCTGGTTCTCGGTGAGCCGCGAGGAGCAGCACCGCCGCTTCGCCCAGCGTCGCAAGGATCCGCTCAAGCAGTGGAAACTGTCGCCGGTGGACCTCGCCTCGCTCGACAAATGGTCCGAGTACACGCGGGCGAAGGAGGCGATGTTCGTCTCCACCGACACGCCCGATGCGCCGTGGACGGTGATCCGGTCCGATGACAAGAAGCGCGCACGCGTCAATGCCATGCGGCTCGTGCTGCGCACGTTCGACTACACGGCGAAGGATCTGGCTGCGATCGGCGAGCCCGATCCGGCGATCGTCGGCCCCGCCTCGCGGGTGTACGAAGAAGGCGAGCGACTGCTCTTGAACGAACAGCCGCGTCGACTGGCGGAGCTGGCGGCGATGTAGCCGCTCAGCGGGCCTGGGCGAGCAGCGGCGCCAGGTCGGGCTCCAACGCGCGGCGGCGCCAGCCGGCCAGAGCGTCCGGCCACTCGCCCTGGTCCATCAGCACTTCCAGCCAGCGGCGCGAAGCCAGCACTCCGTCCGGCAGGCCCAGTTCCGCGCTGCGTGCGGCGACCGCGTCCTGCAGCTTGCGCAGTTGCTGCTTGTCGCGATTTTCTGTCTGCGCCGCTTCCGGGGCGTCGGCTTCGTCGGTGAGCGGTGTGGTCAATGCATTCCAGACGGCGTCGGCCAGGCGGCGCGGCGACTTGGGATGCGCATCGAGCATGCGTTGCAGGCCGGCGCGGTCGATGGGCGGCGTGCGCGCCAGGGCGACGGCCAGTTCGTTGTCGAGGATCCAGTTGCGCGGGCGGTCGTTGTCGCGCGCATACGCATCGCGCCAGCGCAGCAGGCGCAGCAGACGCAATTGCGCCGGACGATCGAGGAACTGCGCACTGCGCATGGATGCATGCGGCCAGCGCTCGGGCGCTTCGTTCTCGGCATTGAACACCGTGCGGGCGGCGTCTTCGGCAAGCCATTCGCGGCGGTCGAGTTCCCCCAGCCGGTGGTCCAACTGGTCGTGCATTTCGAACAGGTGGCGCACGTCATCGGCGGCGTATTCCAACTGCGACGGCGAGAGCGGGCGACGCAGCCAGTCCGATCGCGTCTCTCCCTTCTGCAGCGCGGTGCCGGTGAGCTGCTCGACCAGCTTCTGATAGCCCAGCCCGCCACCGATGCCGGTCAGCGCGGCCGCCAGCTGCGTATCGAACAGGGGCTTGGGCACGACGCCGCAGGCGTGCTTGAACGCCACCAGGTCTTCGCTGGGGCTGTGCATGACCTTGACGATGGACTCGTCGGCGAGGATCGGCGTCAGCGCTTCAAGGATTCCGGGCGCGAGCGGATCGATCAGCAGGATGTCCGGTTCCGACTCCGACGCTTCCAGCGCGATCTGCACCAGGGCCAGTTGCGGCCAGTAGGTGCGTTCGCGGATGAATTCGGTGTCCAGCCCGATGCGCGACGGCCGTGTGGCGAAGCGGGCCCGCAGTTCGGCGGGGTCGGTGATCCAGGCGGCGGGCATGTCGGGGTGCAGGACGGTCGGTCGGCGGTTGCCGGGGCGGGCGACAATAGCCTACTTTCGAGGCTCCCGGCACCGCAGCCCGTGAAGGCCGGGCCCCGTGATCCGCCCAGGAGGCGAGGAGGACGTTTGCGCGCACCGCTGTTGGCCGGCATCGCGGCAATCGCACTGATGACCGCATTGGCGGCAGGATGCTCGCGTGAAGCGTCCTCGCCTTCGTCCGACGATGCGGGCGGTGCACGCACGCCCATCGTCACGATCAGCGCGGACCAGGCGGTTTCACCGGTGCCGCCGTGGCGCATTCCGCAGGTCGAGGTGACCGACGAGAACGCCGCCGAGCTCAAGAAGAAGGCCGCCGAGGCGCTGGCGCGTGGGCGCCTTTTCGGCGGCGCGGACGACGCGATCCCGCTGTATTTCGCGCTGCGCCGGTTCGATCCGGAGGACGCCGCCGCCAACAGAGGGTTCGACAAGTCGCTGCAGCGTCTGATCGTCCGCGGCGACGAAGCGCTCGCGGGACTGGATCGCGATCCGCTTTCGCTGCGGCGTGCGCACGAGATCGCGGCCGTCGCGCGTGCCGTGGCGCCGGGGAACGTGGACATCGTCGAATACCTCGCGCGGCTGGATCGGGCGGACGACTCGCAGGAGGCTAACCGCCTCGGCGAAGAAGCGCTCAACGCCGGCCGGCTTGGCGTGGACGGCGGGCGCGACGAAGCGCTGACACATTTCCGCCAGGCGCTGGAACTGCGGCCCGGCGACATGCGCGCGATGCAGGGCATCGCCGCCGTGGAAAGCGCGCTGATCCGCCGCGCCGAGATCGCCGCCGATCGCGACGATTACGCCGGCGCCGAACGCGAACTGGCCATCGCCGCCAAGGTGCGCCCGCCGGCGCCGAGCGTCGAAGACGCGCGCGGCCGGCTGGCGATGCAGCGCATCGTGCGCGTCAACGCGTTGCGCGACGCGGGCGTGGCGGCGTTGATGCGGCAGGGCGGTATAGACGAGGCCCGGCGCCAGCTCGCCGTGCTGCTGCGCATCGCGCCGGCGGGTGACCCGGCGGCGAAGGAACTGCGCGAACGCATCGATCTGGCGACGCATTACGGCCTGTTCCGGCCCGGGCAGGTATTCACCGATGCGATGCAGGGCGGCGGCCGCGGGCCGCAACTGGTGGTGATTCCGCACGGCGCGTTCCGCATGGGGTCGGAGGAAAACGAAGGCCAGGATTCCGAACGCCCGGCGCGCAACATCCGTTTCGATCGAGGCCTGGCGATGTCACGCACCGAGATCACCGTCGGCGAGTTCCGCCGCTTCATGCAGGCGACGAAGCATCGCGCGCGCGCCACGCGCCGCGGCTATTCCACCGCTTACGACGAGCGCAGCGGCAACCTGGTGCGTCGGGGCAACGTGGACTGGCAGTCCGACTACACGGGCCAGCCGGCCCGCGACGACATGCCGGTGATCCACGTCAGCGCGAAGGATGCGATCGCATACGCCGAGTGGCTCTCCGCACAGACGGGGCAGCGCTACCGGCTGCCGAGCGAGGCGGAATTCGAATACGCCCTGCGGGCCGGCGGTCGCGGCCGCTTTCCGTGGGGCGACGGCCCGCCGCCGGCCCGATCGGGCAACTTCACCGGCGGCGCGGATGTCTCGCCCAGCGGACGGCGCTGGCGCAACGCATTCCCGGGCTATGGCGACGGCACCTGGGGCCCCACGCGCGTGGGCAGCTACAACCCGAACGCCTGGGGCCTCCACGACCTGGCCGGCAACGTCAGCGAATGGGTCGCCGACTGTTGGCACGACAACTACCGTCGCGCCCCCCGCGATGGCGCGGCCTGGCTGAACCCGGGTTGCCGTTCAAGAGTCGTACGGGGAGGCTCCTGGGCCAGTTCACCTGAAGAACTGCGATCGGCCTGGCGGCAGGGCAATGACGCCAACAACACGACTGCGCGGATAGGGTTCCGCGTGGTGCGGGAAATCTGAGCATCGAACCGGACCGCGACGTAGCCGCAGACTATCCAGGGACGGAACAGGAGGATGCAGATGAGGATTGACCCGTTGGGCGGGGACGCGCGGCAGCAGGGCCGGCCGCGCCGTGGATTTGGCGGTATTCGCTGGTGGATCCTGATCCTGTTCGCGGGCTACGCAGCGTGGCAGTGGTTCGGCAATGCGCGCGTGGATCCCTACACGGGCGAGAAGGCGCATTACGGCGCCACGGCCGACGAGGAAGTGCAGCTGGGCGCGCAGGCGTTCCAGCAGGTGCTCGGCGATGCGAACGCACAGGGCGCGCTGTTGCCGGCCGATGCGCAGGTGAGCCAGCAGGTCCGTCAGATCGCGCAGCGGTTGATCGAACGCGTGCCGCAGGTGACCGCCACGCTGGCGGCGCAGAACCAGCAGCAGACGCCGACCGACCACCAGGCGTTCCAGTGGGACGTGGCGGTAATCCAGTCCGAGCAGGCCAACGCGTTCTGTCTGCCGGGCGGCAAGATGGCCGTCTACACCGGGCTGCTGCCCATCGCCCAGAACGCCGATGCGATGGCGGTGGTGATGGGACACGAGATCGCCCATGCGCTGCTGCGTCACGGCAGCCAGCGCATGGCCCAGCAGAAGCTGGTGCAGATGGGGCAGATGGCCGCCGGCATGGCCATCGGCGGCATGGATCCGCAACAGCAGCAGGCGGTGATGGCAGCGCTCGGCGCGGGCGCGCAGTACGGCTTCATCCTGCCGTACGGCCGCAACCATGAGACGCAGGCGGACAAGGTCGGTCTGATGCTGGCCGCGGCGGCCTGCTACAACCCGCATGAGGCGATCCCGCTGTGGGAGCGCATGTCGCAGCTGGGGGGCGGGGAACGTCCACCGGAGTTCGCCTCGACGCATCCGGACCCGGCCAACCGCATCCAGGTACTGCAATCTCTGATGCCGCAGGCCGAGCAGTTCAGGGCGCAGTACTGCGGGGCGGGGGCGGGCGCGAGCACGGCCGCGCGGTGATGCGGCAGGGTGCGGCGATGGCCGGGTGCGGCATCGCAGCGATCGCGTTCTTCAGCCTGTCGTCCCGGCGAAGGCCGGGACCCAGGCTCGCGGCGTAGGGGCACTCCCTCTCCCTCTCCGCCAATCCATCTCGCCGTCATTCCCGCGAAGGCGGGGTCTGTTGGCCCGCCGAATGGCTGCACTATTCATGGACTTTGCAGGCTTTTCGCTTCGACCTCGCTTCGTTCACGAGCGGGTCTGGCCGAAAGGCGGCGCTGTTGCTCGGAACGCGTGATGGCCTGGGTCCCGGCCTTCGCCGGGATGACGGATCAGAGAGGCTAGCGCTTCTGCTCGCCGCCCGCCGGCTTCTTGGTCGGGCCCGGCGGCGGGGTGGTGCTCTGGCCGACGCTGCCGGACAGATTGCGCTGAAACTCGTTCCACATCTGCAGGTTACGTTCGGTGAGCTGGTTCATCAGCGCCCACGGGGTCTGGCCGAGGATGCCGCCCATCTGGTTGCGGAACTGCTGCTGCTGGTCGAGGAAGACCTGCATCGACCGCTCCAGGTAGCTGCCCATGAAGCCCTGCAGCGAGTCGCCGTAGAAGCGGATGATCTGGCTCAGCAGCTGCGTGGACAGGACCGGCTCGCCGTCCTGTTCGTGCTCGGCGATGATCTGGAGCAGGACCTGGCGGGTGAGGTCGTCGCCGCTGCGGGCGTCGCGCACCTCGAATTCCTCCCCGTCGACGATGAGCTGTCGAACGTCCTCGATGGTGATGTAGCTCGAAATCTCGGTGTCGTAGAGCCGTCGGTTCGGATACTTCTTGATGACGCGCATCGAGGCCATGGAGCTTCGGCTCTAAATCGTGATGCTTCGCAGCATGGCTCAGCGCGACGGGGGTTGCAACTGCCGCTTGACGGAAAGTTAACCTCGGCGATCCGCGCCGGAGCGCGTGGACGGGGTCAACGCGCCGGCAACGATAACGGCACCTGAAACGCGTCCGCGTCACCAACCCATGTGGTGGCCGCCGTTGATGTCCAGGTTCGAGCCGGTGATCCACGCCGCCTCCTCCGCCACCAGGAACGACACCGCGTAGGCGATCTCCTCCGGCGAGCCCAGGCGGCCGGTCGGAATCTCCGCGACGATCTTGGCGCGCACGTCCTCCGGCACGGCCATCACCATGTCGGTGGCCACGTAGCCGGGCGAGACGGTGTTGACGGTGATGCCGAAGCGCGCGTTCTCGCGGGCCAGCGAAATGGTGAAGCCGTGCATGCCGGCCTTGGCCGCGGCGTAGTTGGCCTGGCCGTACTGGCCCTTGAGGCCGTTGATCGAGCTGATCTGGACGATGCGGCCCCATTTGCGCTCGCGCATGCCCTCGATCACCGGGCGGGTGACGTTGAAGCAGGAATTGAGGTTGGTGCCGATCACCTCGTTCCATTGCACCGGCGTCATGCGGTGGAAGGTGGAGTCGCGGGTAATGCCGGCGTTGTTGACCAGCACCTCGATCGGGCCGAGCTGGCGTTCGATGTCCTCCACCAGCGCCTGCGCCTCGTCCGGCGAGGACACGTCGCCGCGCGCCAGCACCACGTCCACGCCGCGTTCGCGCATCTTCGCCTGCCAGGCGCGTGCCCGGTCCTCGTCACGGTAGTTGGTGGCCACGCGGTGGCCCATGCCGGCCAGGCGCTGGACGATCGAGCTGCCGATACCGCCGGTACCGCCGGTAACGAGGGCGACGCGTGATTGCATGTGGGAATCTCCATGAGTTCCCCGGCCGCCGCGCGGGCTGGGGGCGCTTCGATTCTAGTGTGACCGCGCGGTGTCCATCGTGCGCGCGACTCATTACATTTCGTGCGGTCGATCCGGCGCTTGCGAAGGGATCCGCGCGGCCTCGAAGGCCGCCACCGCGCGCGTGAGGAGGTCGTTCACGTCGAGCGCGTCGGCGAGCGCGTCGGGCGCCTGTCCCAGACGCGCCCACGCGGCGCGCAGTGTGACCAGGGGCTGCGCGGGATCGACGGGCTGGGCGGCGTCGGATTTGGACAGCTTGCGGCCGTCCGGCCCCAACACCAGCGGCAGGTGCGCATAACGCGGCGTGGGCAGACCGAGCGCGCGCTGCAGCAGGATCTGGCGCGGCGTGGAGTCGAGCAGGTCGGCGCCGCGCACGATGTCGGTGATGCCCTGTTCGGCATCGTCCACCACCACCGCCAGCTGATACGCCCAGTAACCGTCGGCGCGCTTGAGCACGAAGTCGCCGACCTCTCGCGCCACGTCCTGTTCGACACGCCCACGGATCGCATCGTCGAACGCGACGATGCTGCCGTCGGGCACGCGCAGCCGCACCGCGGGATCCAGGCGGGGCTCACGCGCGACACATGCACGGTGGATGCCCGACACCGAGGCGAGGTCGGTGCGGCTGCAATGGCAGAAGAAGGCACGGTCCTCGAACAGCAGCTGGGCGAGGGCGGCTTCGTACAGCGACGAACGCGCGCTCTGCCACACCACCTCCTCGTCGGACACCAGGCCGAAGGCGGTCATCGCGTCGAGCTGTCGCCGCGCGGCGCCGGCGACTTCACGCGGGGGATCGAGGTCTTCCACGCGCACCAGCCAGCGTCCGCCCGCCTTGCGCGCCAGCAGCCAGCTGCCGAATGCGGCGAGCAGTGAACCAAAATGCAGATCGCCGGTCGGAGAGGGCGCAAACCGGCCGCGGTAGCCGGGCGGCGCAGGAGGAATCGTCACAACGGGCTCGTCAGGCAAAGGCGCGGATGGCGGATTTCACTTGAATTCAACGGCAGCGTGCCACATTTTTCCTGCATGGCGCGCGTGGTGCGCGCAAGGTTCCCATCATGTTCAAGCGCATCGCTCTCTTCCTGGCCACCAACCTGGCCGTCCTGGCCCTGCTCAGCATCGTCATGGCGGTGCTGCAGAACGTATTCGGCGTGCAGGTACGCGGGCAGGCGGGCCTGCTCATCATGGCGACGGTGTTCGGCTTCGGCGGCTCGCTGATCTCGCTGATGACCTCCAAGTGGATCGCCAAGCGCTCCACCGGCGCCCACGTGATCGACCAGCCGCGCAACGAGTCCGAACAGTGGCTGTTCGACACCGTGCGCCGCCAGGCCGAGGCCGCGGGCATCAAGATGCCGGAGGTCGCGATCTACGACGCGCCGGAAATCAACGCCTTCGCCACCGGCCCGAGCCGCAACAACTCGCTGGTCGCGGTGTCCACCGGTCTGCTGCGCGCGATGAACCGCGACGAAGCCGAAGCCGTACTGGGCCATGAAGTCAGCCACGTCGCCAACGGCGACATGGTGACGATGGCGCTGATCCAGGGCGTGCTCAACACGTTCGTGATCGTGCTGGCGCGCGTGGTCGGCCGCGTGATCGACAGCTACCTCAGCGGCAACCGCGAGGGCGGCCCGGGCCTGGGCTACTTCGTCATCGTGTTCGTGCTGGACATGGTGTTCGGCCTGTTCGCGAGCATGATCGCGATGTGGTTCTCGCGTCATCGCGAGTTCCGCGCCGACGCGGGCGGTGCCCGCCTGGCCGGTCGCGAGAAGATGATCGCCGCGCTGCAGCGCCTGTCGATGACCTACGGCGAGAGCACGCTGCCCAAGACCGTGCAGGCGTTCGGCATCAGCGGCGCGGTGGGCCACGGCCTGCGTCGCCTGCTGATGACCCATCCGCCGCTGGAAGAGCGCATCCAGGCGCTGCGCAATGCGCCGATGGAGCAGGTACGCGGCACCGTGGTCGGCTGATCGCGGCCGCCACGTTGTAACGAAAAAGCCCGCCGGAAGGCGGGCTTTTTCTTTTATGCACGATGGAGCCTGACGCTCAGAACTCGTAGTCCATCGCAGGCGAGGGCGGCGCCAGGAAATTGCCCTGGGCGTAATCGATGCCTGCGCCGAAAAGCGTGCTCATGCTCGCCGCGTCCTGCACGAATTCGGCGATGGTCGTCTTGCCCAGTTCGCGCGCCTTCTCGGCGATTTCGCGCACCCGCGCCTGGTGGTCGGGATTGCCGCTGAGGTCTTCCATGAAGCTGCGGTCGATCTTCAGCAGCGCCGCGTTGAAGTGCGTGAGCAGCTGGAACGAATTCAGGCCCACGCCGAACTGCTCCAGCCCCACGCGCACGCCGTACTGGGCGACCTGGGCCTGGAATTCCTGCGCCGCGCGCAGGTGCGTGAACACCTTCGATTCGGGCAGCTGCAGCACCAGCAGGTTGCCGTCGGCGCCGTGCTTGGCCAGCTTTTCCTGGATGTAGGTCTGCAGCGTGTTGTCCTGCAGCGAGGCCTGGGTGATCTTGACCAGTACCGTGGTCTGGCGGCCGGACTTCATGCGTTCGCCGATGACCGAGATCGCCTTGCCCACGACCCAGCGGTCGATTTCCCACAGCAGCCCGTGTTCCTCGGCGATCTGCAGGAAGGCCAGCGGCGGCACGAGTTCGCCGTGCTCGCCCTGCAAGCGCAGGTAGGCCTCGTACATCTCGATCGGCTCGCCGTGCAGGCCGATGAGGGGCTGGTATTCCATGACGAAGCGGTCGGCGTCGAGCGCGTCGCGAATGCGCTGCACCCAGGCTTCCACGCGCTCTTCCTCGGCGCGGTCGGCCGCGCCGGGGTCGAACAGTTCGGTGCGGTTGCCGCCCACGCCACTGGCCGACTGCAGGCACAGACTGGCCTTGCCGAGCACGGCGGTGATGCTGGCGATCTTCTCGCCGATCTGCACGCCGCCGATGCTGACGGTGGTGCTGATCGAACGGTCCGCGGTTTCCAGCACGTGGTCGGCGAAGGCGGCGCGGATCTTCTCGGCCAGGCCGAGTGTGTGGCGGTGGTCGCTGTTGGGCACGAGCACGGCGAACTGGTGTTCGCCAAAGCGCGCGGCGACGTGCTCGGCGCCCAGCGCGCCGCGCAGGCGTTCGCCCATCGCCGCAACGAGCGCATCGGCCGCGTCCAGGCCGATCTCCTGGAGCAGCCGGTTGAAATGGTCCGGCTCGATCAGCAGCAGGCCATGGTGCGTGGCGTTCTGCGCGGCGTCGGCGACGGAGTCTTCCAGCGAACGCAGGAACGTGGCGCGATTGAGCAGGCCGGTGACCTGGTCGCGCTGGCGCAGCGCTTCGACTTCGCGCGCGAGTTCCGGATCGACTTCCTGCCGGCGCAGGATGACCTGCAGGCAGCTTTCGCCTTCGTAGGTGGCGCTGGTGAATTCCATCACCGCCGGGAACGCGTTGCCGTCGAGCGCGCGCGCCTCGGTCTCGTGGCGCGGCGGGGCCTCGCCCTTGGAAATCTGCTTGAGCAGCTGCTTGAACCCTTCGACCTTCTGCGGCGCGATCAGGTCCAGCAGCGACATGCCCTCGATGTCCTCGAAGGACTCGAAGCCGAACACCTCCAGGTAGGCCTGGTTGGCGCGGATGTGCATGCCTTCGTGGATGTAGGCGATGGGCTCGCGCGAAGAGTCGATCAGCGCGTCGCAGCGGCGCTCGGTCTCGCGGATCTGCGCCTCCAGGCGGCGCTGCGAACGGCGCGCCTCCAGGTCCGCCCATTCCTGACGGACACGCACCTGAACGTGCTCGCCGCTGCGGCGCAGGACGATGCCGCGCGCGCCCAGGGTGATCATCTCCAGCAGGCGCGTGTCGTCGACGGTGTCCAGCAGCATCAGCACCGGCAGGTCCTTGCCGCTGGCGTCGACCGCCTGCATGACCTTGGTGATCGGCACCAGCGTCGCCTCGCGCGCCGCCAGGACCAGGTCCGGCGATTGGCTGGCGATGAGCGTGGCCAGGTCGTTCTCGTTTTCCGGCCGCGATGGTCGCACCGCGATGCCGCTGTTGCGCAGGCCGCTGACGATGGCCTCGGCTGCCTCGACGCTGTCGTCGATGATCAGCAGGCGCAGCGCCGTGTCTTTGCCGAAATGCATTGCGTCACCTCCCCAAGCACGAGTTATGACATGAACAGGATGTTCAGTCCATTCGTGCGCACCGGAAATCCGGGGATATGACGGTTTAGCGACCGCAGCGGCGCGAACTTGAGACCCGCGTCGCGCGCACGATGCCAAATGCGCCGGATTGGCGGTGTCGACTAGAGCGGACGTTTGCCCGGGTCGCCGGCGACCTCGCGCACGAGCTTGGGCACGAGGTAACCCGACACGCGTGCCGCCAGCTCGCGGTGCAGGGCCAGCGCTGTCGTGTCGGGGACTTCGAAGTGCGCCGCGCCCTGCACGCGGTCGAGCTGGTGCAGGTAGTAGGGCAGCACGCCGGCCGTGTGGCCGCGTTCGCTCAGTGCGGCCAGCGCATCCACCGAATCGTTGACCCCGCGCAGCAGGACGGCCTGGTTGAGCAGCAGCGCGCCGGCGCCGCGCAGGCGTGCCAGGGCCGCGTCCACGGTGGCATCGAACTCGTTGGCGTGGTTGGCGTGCAGGACCACGGTGACCGGCCAGGGCAGGGCGGCGAGCCAGTCCACCAGCGAGTCGTCCACGCGCTCGGGCAGCACGACCGGCAGGCGCGTGTGCACGCGCAGGCGCTTGAGGTGCGGCACGGTGGTCAGCGCGTCGGTCAACTCGGCCAGCTTGGGCGTGGCCAGCGACCACGGATCGCCGCCGGACAGGATCACCTCGTCGATGGTCTCGTCGGCGCGGATCGCCGCCACCGCTTCGCGCCAGCCGGCGGCGGCGGCGGTTTCCTCGGCGTACGGGAAGTGGCGGCGGAAGCAGTAGCGACAGTGGATCGCGCACGAGCCCGTGGCGATCAGCAGGGCGCGCCCGCGGTACTTGCGGATCACGCCGTGGCCGGCCTTGGCCGCGCCGTCGCCCACCGCGTCCAGGCTGAAGCCGGGCATGGGGCGCATCTCGGCGTCCAGCGGCAGGACCTGGCGCAGGAGGGGGTCGCTCGCGTCGCCGCGTCGCATTCGGGCGACGAAGCCATGCGGTACCCGCAGCGGGAACTGGGTGGCGGCCTCGTCCGAGACGCCCAGCGCGGCCGCGTCCAGGCCGAGCATCGACAGCAGTTCACGTGGATCGCGTACGGCATCGCGCCACAGCTGTTGCCAGCGCGGTGCGGGGGCGGCGGACGTGGCGGGGTGCTGGGAAAGGGGGGCAGCAGGTATCATGACGGACCGGTTTTCCTTGCGCCGCGGCCATCCGGCCGGGCACAACAGCCCGACATTCTAGCCTCCCGCCCGCACTCACCGCATTGGGGGCGGCCGGACGACACCTATTCACCTAAGCAGGAGCTCCACTCATGGCCACCCTGGGCATGAACGACGTCAAGAACGGCCAGAAGATCCTGGTCAACAACGACCCGTGCATCATCACCGAGACCGAGTACGTCAAGCCGGGCAAGGGTCAGGCCTTCACCCGCGTGAAGTACCGCAGCATCAAGTCCGGCCGCGTGGTCGAAATGACGATGAAGGCCACCGACAGCGTCGAGCAGGCCGACGTCGTCGACACCGACATGCAGTACCTGTACTCCGACGGTGAGTACTGGCACTTCATGAACCAGGAGTCGTTCGAGCAGGTGCAGGCCGACAAGGCCGGCATGGGCGGCGCCGAGAAGTGGCTCAAGGGCGAGGAAGCCTGCGTGGTCACGCTGTGGAACGGCACCCCGATCGCCGTGCAGCCGCCGAACTTCGTCGAGCTGAAGATCACCGAGACCGACCCGGGCGTCCGTGGCGACACCTCGGGCGGCGGCGGCAAGCCGGCCACGCTGGAAACCGGCGCGGTGGTTCGCGTTCCGCTGTTCGTCGGCCAGGAAGAAATCATCAAGGTCGACACCCGCTCGGGCGAGTACGTCAGCCGAGTGAAGTGATGCATCGGCCCGCTCGCGCTCCGCGCGAGCGGCTTTGCCGATGCGTCATCCCGGCGAAAGCCGGGATCCAGGCTGTCACGCGATCCGAAGGTCATCCCTTCGCCCGCGA
The DNA here is from genome assembly GCF_016735495.2 of Lysobacter sp. MMG2. Lineage (GTDB taxonomy): Bacteria > Pseudomonadota > Gammaproteobacteria > Xanthomonadales > Xanthomonadaceae > Lysobacter_J. The sequence continues at coordinate 109,838 of NZ_JAERQY020000002.1, read as the reverse complement.
GTCCGCTTCCGTAATATCGGAAAGCGATCCTGGAACCATGCGAGCCGCGTCGCGGCTCGCACCCCTCCCCAACCCTCCCCTGCAGGCAGGGGAGGGCGCATAGAAGAGAGGCCGCATGACCCACGACCGCATCCCCGAAGCCTGCGACCTGTTGATCGAAGCCGGATGGGTGGTGCCCGTGGTGCCGCGCGGCGTGGTCCTGGAGGATCACGCCGTCGCCGTGCGCGACGGCGCGATCGTCGCGCTGCTGCCGATCCGCGAGGCGCGTACGCGCTTCACCGCGAAGGAAACCGTCTCGCGTCCCGACGCCGCGCTGATCCCCGGCCTGGTCAATGCGCACACGCACAACCCGATGACGCTGCTGCGCGGCGTCGCCGACGACCTGCCGCTGATGGAGTGGCTGCAGGGCCACATCTGGCCGGTCGAAGGCGCGGTGATGGGCCCGGAGTTCATCGAGGACGGCATCACCCTGGCGATCGCCGAGATGCTCCGCGGCGGCACCACATGCGCCAACGAGAACTACTTCTTCCCCGACGTGCAGGCCGCCGTCTACAAGCAGCACGGCTTCCGCGCGCGCGTCGGCCTGCCGGTGATCGACTTCCCGACCGCGTGGGCGAAGACGAGCGAGGAATACTTCGAGCGCGCCGGCGAAGTGCACGACCAGTGGCGCGACGATCCGCTGGTGGCGACCGCCTTCGCGCCGCATGCGCCGTACACCGTGTCGGACGAGAATCTCGAGCGCATCCGCATGCTCTCGGACCAGCTCGACATCCCGGTGCACCTGCACACGCACGAGACCGCGCACGAAGTGGTCGAGTCGCACGAGAAGCTCGGCCAGCGGCCGCTTGCGCGTCTGGACCGCCTGGGCCTGGTGAACGATCGCCTGATCGCCGTGCACATGACCCAGCTCACCGACGCGGAGATCGCGTTGTGCGCGCAGCGCGGCGTGAGCGTGGTGCATTGCCCGGAATCCAACCTCAAGCTCGCCTCGGGCTTCTGCCCCGTCGGCAAGCTGGTGAAGGCCGGCGTGAACGTCGCCATCGGCACCGACGGCTGCGCCAGCAACAACGACCTGGACATGTTCGGCGAGACGCGCACCGCAGCGCTGCTGGCCAAGGCCGTGGCGGAGGACGCCTCCGCGTTCGACGCCGCCACCGCGCTGCACGCCGCCACGCTCGGCGGCGCGCGCGCGCTGGGCTTCGAGTCGAGCATCGGTTCGATCGAGCCGGGCAAGCAGGCCGACCTGGTCTGCGTCGACCTGGGCCAGTTGGAAACGCAGCCGCTGCACCATGTCGTCTCGCAGCTGATCTACGCCACGGGCCGCCACCAGGTCAGCGATGTATGGATCGCCGGCCGCGCGAAGCTGCGCGAGCGCATGCTCGTCGACATGGACGCGGCCGCGCTCGTCGCCAACGCGCGGCAGTGGCGCGAGCGGGTCGCGGCGATCCGGCTGACCTGACCTTTCGATTCCATCCGTTGCGGCCGTCATCCCCGGATGACGCTTGCGGAGACTTTGCATGACGACTCAATCCTCGACCGACAGCAACTTCAGCCAGTCCGAACTCGACAAGTTCGGCGCGCTCGCGCAGCGCTGGTGGGACCCGGAAGGCCCGCAGAAGGCGCTGCACGCCCTCAATCCCGCGCGACTGGGCTACGTGGCGCAGCGCACGCCATTGCGCGGTGCGCGCGTGCTCGACGTGGGCTGTGGCGCGGGCCTGCTCAGCGAAGCGATGGCGCGCGAGGGCGCCAGCGTCACCGCGCTCGACCTGGCACCGGAACTGGTGAAGGTCGCGCGCCTGCACGGCTTGGAATCGGGTGTGAAGGTCGACTACCGCCTGCAGTCGGTCGAATCGCTCGCCGACGAGATGGCCGGGCAATTCGATGCTGTCACCTGCATGGAAATGCTCGAGCACGTGCCCGATCCCGGCTCGATCATTCGCGCCTGCACGATGCTGCTGCGGCCGGGCGGCAAGCTGTTCCTGTCCACGCTCAACCGCACGCCGGCCGCGTTCGCGCTGGCGATCGTCGGCGCCGAATACGTCGCGCGCCTGCTGCCGCGCGGAACGCACCAGTACCGCGACTTCATCAAACCGCACGAACTGGGCGCCTGGCTGCGTGACGCCGGCCTGTCGCTGGAAGACGTGAGCGGCCTGATGTACGAGCCCTGGCGCAACAGCGCCCGCGTGATCTCGCGCACCGACGTGAACTACCTGGCCTGCGCGGCCAAGCCGGACGTGGCGTGATGGCGGTGGTGGAGGCGGTGAAGTTTCCCAAGGCGGTGCTGTTCGACCTGGACGGCACGCTGCTGGACAGCGCGCCGGACATGGTCGCGGCGATCGACGCGATGCGCGCGCGCCGCAACCAGCCGCCGATGGCGCTGACCGAGCTGCGCCCGCACGTGTCCAAGGGCGGGCGCGCGATGGTCGCGGCGGCCTTCCCCGAGGTTCCGGAGGATGAGCGTCAGCACTGGCTTCCCGAATTCCTGGACAGCTACGAGCAGGCGCTGGGACGTCATAGCGTTCTGTTCGACGGCGTCGACGCGATGCTCGCGGCCCTGGAACAGTCCGGTTGCATCTGGGGCATCGTCACCAACAAGCCCGAATACCTCGCGCGCCAGGTCATCCCCGTGCTGGGCTGGGAAACGCGCTGCGCGGTGCTGATCGGCGGCGACACGCTCAGCGAGCGCAAGCCGCATCCGTTGCCGCTGCTCGTCGCGGCCGAATGCATCGGCGTGGCGCCGGAAGACTGCGTGTATGTCGGCGACGATGAGCGCGATATCGTCGCCGCGCGCGCCGCCGGGATGCCGTCCGTGGTCGCGCTGTGGGGCTATCGCCTCGACGGGGACGATCCGAGCGCCTGGCAGGGCGACGTGATGATCGAAACACCTTCGGAGCTGCTGCGTCCCGACGCCTGGCCGGTCACCCGATGACGGCACCCGACCGCGACGAGGCGCTCGACAGCTTCCTCGACAAATGGCGCGCGCGCTGGCCGGAGTGGGGCGTGGCGCAGGTCTTCGTGCCGCTGCATCAGCGCGACACGGCACTGGCCTGGGCCGCACTGCTGCAGGAACTGACCGATGCGGCCTGGGGCGGCGATGACGCCCGCCCGGGCGAGGCAAAGCTGGCGTGGTGGATGGAAGAGCTGCAGGGCTGGTCGCGCGGCGTCCGTCGGCATCCGCTGGGCATCGCGCTGCAGAAGCTGCCGGCGCCCTGGCAGGTGCTCGCGGCGGCCGTCCCGTCGTTGCGCGAAACCCGCGAGCGCCCGCGCGATCGCGACGACGCCTTCGCCATGTTGAAGCCGTTCGCGCAGGCCGCGGGCGAGGTCGAGGCGTCGCTGTTCAGCGGGACCCCGGACGGTCTCGCGCTCGTGCAGGCCGGCCTGCTGCATGCACGGCTGGCGCACACCGGCGAGTCGGCCGCCCCGCTGAGCGTGCTGGCCCGGTCCGGCGAGGGCGCGATGGCGCACGCCTGGGGAGACGAACTGTCCAGGCACTGGCCGAACGCCACCGCCACCCGGCCGCGACGCCTGTGGGCCGCGCTGGCCCGCCAGCGTCTGCGTCGCGGCGACGCCGCCACGCCGCTGCCGCCCTGGTCGGCCCTGTGGACCGCCTGGCACGGCGCACGCGGGTAAGGCAGGTCGCTTGCGCGGCATGAGTCCCGTAGCGATCCGCCGGGGACGGCAGCCTCGACTATCGTCCCGATAGGCGCCCGCGCGCGCCGGAACTGACTGTTGCAGCCCCTCCGCCGGCCGCCGCCGGAGCGGCCGCTACAATGGCCCCCGCTTGCGCTCCCCCGCGCCGACCCCACTTCAAACGCCGTGACCACGACCTCGACCACTCCGCGCCGTCTCCCCGATGTCGCTTTCGACGCCGCCGCCGCGGCGCGACCGCTCGACTGGGTCGGCATGTCCAACATCGCGCTTCCGCTGCGCGTCACAGGTTCCGACGGCGAGACGATCACCGTCGCCGCATCGGTCGACGTCGCGGTGGACCTGAAGGACGCCAACGCGCGTGGCATCCACATGTCGCGCATGTACCTCCAATTGCAGGATGCCTTCGCCAGCGAGACCGTCACGCCGGCCGGCCTGCGCCGCGTGTTGCAGACGCTGGTGGAGAAGCAGGGCGGTATTTCCAGCGCGGCGCGTCTGGTGTTGCGCTACGAACAACTGCTGTTGCGTCGCGCGCTGGCCAGCGCCAATGCGGGCTGGAAGCGCTATCCGGTGGAAATCGAGGCGACGCTGCGCGAGGGGCATCTGCATCTTGCGCTGCGTTTCAGTGTCGAATACTCCAGCACCTGTCCGGCCTCTGCTGCGTTGTCGCGCCAGCTCAACGCCGAGCGCTTCTCCGAAGATTTCGCCGCCGCGCGCCCGCTTTCGACGGCGGTGGTGAGCGAGTGGCTGTCTTCCGAGCGCGGGCTGGCCGCCACGCCGCACGCGCAGCGCAGCCGCGCCGACGTGCGCGTGGAACTGCGCCCGGCCTTCGACGAACTCCCGCTTGCGGCGTTGATCGACTCCCTCGAGGCGGCGCTGGCCACCCCGGTGCAGACGGCCGTGAAGCGCGAGGACGAACAGGCCTTCGCCCGCCTCAACGCCGAGAACCTGATGTTCTGCGAGGACGCCGCCCGCCGGGTGGCGGCCGCGCTGTCGGCCGATCCGAGGATCGAGCGTTTCGACGCACAGGTGGCCCATTTCGAGAGCCTGCACGCCCACGACGCCGTGGCGCGGGTCACGGGGCAGGGCACCTCGGCCTGACCGCCGGCCGGCGTCGGGCCGCCCTTCGTCGGGCGTTTTCGCGACGCAGTTCTCACTACGCTATGCTCCCTGACCTAGCTCGGGGACCAGACGGGTCATGGGGAAACCCTTGCGTCGGTGGTGGCAGGCTGCTTTGGCCGGGTTCGGCATGCTCGTGGCGACGTCCGCGTCGGCGCAGCTGTTCGACATGTCCCGGCTCGACGGCGATCCTGTGCCGGCCCAGGTCGTCTCCGGCGGGCACCAGAGCGAATTCGCCCGCGTCGAAGGCCAGGCCATCCACGAGACCAGCAGCCGTCCGCGCTGGTGGCGGCTGACCGCACGCCAGTCTGTGTCGCCGGCCGAATCGCCGAACCTGGTCCTGCGCTTCCCCTATCTCAACCACGTCGAAGTCTGGCGGCCCGGCGAAGTCCTGCCGGTGCGCCGCGGTCTGGTCGGCAGCGACGCCGATCCCGACTTCTCGACCCGCGCATTGGTGATCCCGCTGCCGCAGGGGCTGGCCACCGGCGAATCGATCTACCTGCGCGTGCAGGCCCTGACCCCGTCGCCGATGGCGGTGGACGTGGAGCCGCTGACGGTGGTGCATCGCCAGGACCTGCGGCACGTCGCCCTGCGCACGTTCGTGCTGGGGACGCTGGTCGTCCTGGCGCTGCTGGCCGTGGGCTTCTGGGTGGGAATCGGCGAACGCAGCTATGCGTATCTGTTCCTGACGCTGGCGTCGCAGGCGCTGTACCTGGCCTGTGTCGGCGGCGAGGTGCGCGCGCTGCCGTGGCTGGCCGACCTGGTCGGCGCGGATCCGCGCGTGGGCCGCATGTTCGGTCTGCTCGGCGTGCTGGCGAGCAACAGCTTCGTCGCGCTCTACCTCAACCTCCCGGAACGCCATCCACGTTTCATGCGCGTGCTGCACGGCTGCAACGCGGTGCTGCTGGTGCTGCTGCTGGCCAACCTGGGCAGCGCGGCGGGTTGGCTGGGGTGGCTGGCGAATGCGGTCTTCCTGGTGTCGGCGGTGACGACCTTCGTCGCCAGCATCGCCGGCGCGTGGAGCCGGCAGCGCGAGGCGTATTTCATGGTGCTGTCGTGGGCGCCGATGATCGCGCTCGTCATGCTGCGCATGGGCGAACTGCTTGGCGGTTGGCGCAATCCGGAGTGGATGGAGTACGCGTTCCCGATCGGCCTGGCGATGGGCGGCCTGGTGCTGACCATCGGCCTGACCGACCACATGCACCAGATGCGCCGCGATCGCGACCACGCCAGCCGACTGGCGACCTACGACGTGCTCACCGGCGCGCTCACGCGTTCGGCGATCAACGAGCGCCTGGAGGCGCTTGCCGACGCCGCGCATCGCGGGCGGCGTCCGCTGTCGGTGGTGTTCTTCGACATCGATTTCTTCAAGCGGATCAACGATGCGCACGGTCACCGCGTCGGCGATCAGACGCTGCGCATTGTCGCGCTGCGCACGCGCAACCGCTTGCGTACCTACGACCTGTTCGGGCGTTACGGCGGCGACGAAGTCCTGGTGGTGCTGCCCGACACGCAGTTGCGCGAGGCGCTGTGCGTGGCCGAGAACCTGCGCGCGGCGGTGAACTGCCGGCCACTGTCGATCGACAACCGTTTGTTCAGCACGACTTTGAGTCTGGGCGTCGCCGAGCTGCACCACGGCGAAAGCGTGGAAAAGCTGCTCGAACGCGCCGATGCCGCGCTGTATGCCAGCAAGGCCGCCGGCCGCGACCGCGTCACCGGCTACACGGCCTCGCGCCTGCGCACCACGGCGGCGACGCCGGTGGCGAACACGGCCAATGCGCATGACACCAGTACGGTGATGTGACGCCCGGGTTGCGGCCAAGCCGCTCGCTTTACCTCCGGGTGACGTACCGTCATTCCAGCGAAAGCTGGAATCCATCTTGATCTTGCGCTGCACGCATCAAACTGGGATCCAGCTTTCGCTGGAATGACGGTGGGCAGAAGGCCGAACTGGCAGGTGAGCGGACGCGCAGACAGATTCCGCACGCCATCTAGCGAGCGTTTACTTCGTCCGCTCCAGCACCAGCAACGGATCCACGCGCACATCGAACCAGTTCATCCCCCAATGCAGATGCGGCCCCGTCGCGCGGCCCGTCGCGCCAACGGCGCCGATCACCTGCCCCTGCGTCACACGATCGCCCACCTTCACGTCGATGCGCGACAGGTGCAGAAAATTCGAGCTCACGCCGTGCCCGTGGTCGAGCAGCAGCGTGCCGCCGGTGAGGTAGAGGTCGGGCCCGACGAACGTCACCACGCCCGCAGCCGGCGCCAGCACCGGCGTGCCCGTCGGCGCGGCGATGTCCATCCCCGAATGCGGGGACTTCGGCACGCCGTTGTAGACGCGCTGGTTGCCGAAGCGGCCGCTGATGCGGCCCTTCACCGGCCAGACGAAGGGCTGGGCGAAGTCCGCGCGATCGTCGTCCCGGTTACGCGCGGCGATGACCTGCGCCTGTTCGCGTTCAATGCGGGCGGCGATCTCCGGCGGCGGCTCGACCGTCTTGGGCGGTACGCCGCGCACATTCTCGATCGGCCAGTCGCGCGGCGTCACGGCGATGCGTGCCGTCTGCGTTCGCCCGTCGGAGGTGGTGACGTCCACGCTCACCGGTCCCGCTTCGTCCCGTCCGATGCCGAACACGACCGTGCCGTAGTTCGTCGGCCGCAGCGTGCGCGTTCCGTAACGCACGCTCGCATCCGCCGGCACTTTGCCGAACACCAGCGCGCCCTGCTGCACCGAAGCGGGAAAGACCACGCGCGTATCCACGCTGGCACCGCTCGCGGCCATGGCCGGTGCGATGTTCGCGGCTGCGGCGGCCACGGGCGTGGATGCACAGCCTGCCAGCGCCGTCGCCAACAGCGACAGCGCGATCACGAAGCCACGTCTCATCGATCGAAGGCCAGGCGCTGGCCCTGCGGCTGGCCCACCAGCTGGCGGCCGTCCCACGCGAGCATGCCGTTGACCCAGGTCGAAGCGATGCGGGAACGGAACGTCGTGCCTTCGAACGGCGACCAGCCGCACTTGGACAGCACGTCCTCGCGCTGCACGGTGAACGGCGTGTCGTCGATCAGCACCAGGTCGGCTGCGTAGCCTTCGCGCAGGAAGCCGCGTCCGATCACGTCGAACAGCTGCGCCGGCGCGTGCGCGAACTTCTGCACCACCTGCGCGGTGGTCAGTCGTCCTTCGTGCACCAGTTCGAGCGCGGCGTTCAGTGCGTACTGCACCAGCGGCAGGCCGCTGGGCGCGCCGGTGTACGGCCGCGCCTTTTCTTCCAGCGTGTGCGGCGCGTGGTCGGTGGCGAGCACGTCCAGCACGTCATCGGCCAGCGCCTGGATGATCGCCTCGCGATCGCTGGCGTCCTTGATCGCCGGATTGCACTTGATCAGGTGCCCCAGGCGCGCATAGTCGGCGCGATCGAAGCGCGTGAAGTGGATGCAGGTTTCGGCGGTGATGCGCTTGCGGCTGCCGTCGGCGCGCACCAGCGGGCCACGCTCGAACAACGCCAGTTCGTCGGCGGTGCTGATGTGCAGCACGTGCAGGCGCGAGTCGTGCTTGCGCGCCAGCGACAGCGCCAGCTGCGTGGACTTCATGCACGCCTCGCGCGAACGGATGTCCGGGTGGCACGCGGCCGGGATGTCGTCGCCGTACTTCGCCTTGTAGCGGGCGAGTTCGGCGTCGATCATCGGCGTGTCTTCGCAGTGCGTGATGATCGGCGTGGGCGCGTCGCGGAAGATGCCGTCGAGGATCTCCGGGTTGTCCACCAGCATGTTGCCCGTGGAGGCGCCCATGAAGACCTTGATGCCCGGCGCGCTGCGCGGGTCCAGCGACTGGATGGCGGCCAGGTTGTCGTTGCTGGCGCCCATGTAGAAGCCGTAGTTGCCCCAGGCGCGGCCGGCGGCGCGCCGGTACTTGTCCTCCAGCGCCGCCGCGTCGAGCGTGGGCGGGCTGGTGTTGGGCATGTCCATGAACGTGGTCAGGCCGCCGGCGACGGCCGCGGCCGATTCGGTCGCCATGTCCGCCTTGTATTCCATGCCCGGTTCGCGGAAATGCACCTGGTCGTCGATCATGCCCGGCAGCAGGCGACGGCCGGCGGCGTCGATCACCGTCTCGTTGGCGCGCGCCGACAGGCCGCTGCCGATCTGCGCGATCTGGCCGTCCTCGAAGCGCAGGTCGCCGTCGAATTCGCGGCCTTCGTTGACCAGGCGGGCGTTGACGATCAGCGTCGAAGGGGTCGATGGCATGAGTGTTTCCCGGATGAAGGTTCCGGCACGGGATCGATCCCGCCCGGGTGAAGGGGATGGCAACGCAGGATCCGGCGCAACGCAAGCCAGCCGCCCTTGAACGCGCCGAAACGGGCGATGGCCTGCATGGCGTATTCCGAACAGGTCGGGTGGAAGCGGCAGCGCGGACCAAGCAGCGGACTGATCCAGCGCTTGTAGCCGCGCAGCACGACGATGAGGAGACGGTCGATCACGGTTCCTTAATGCGGACAGGCACTTGAATATGCGGTTGCCGCAGGTGCCGGGGCAGGGTATAACAGCGCGCTTTCCCGTCACAAGGCTCCAGTTTCCGGTCGATCCGAACAGGACGGCCGCACTTCGCGGAACCGGCACGATCCTGGCGTCCGAGAAGAGTTCCGGCACTTGCATGCCGTAACGCAAAGTGGGGCATGCTGTGCTGCACACCGCCTTCGGACCTGCCGTCCGGAGGTCCTCAGGGAACAGAAGGACACGTCGCTCGTGGCAGTGAAAAAAACCGCGAAGAAGGCCGCCAAGGCCATCAAGAAGACCGTCAAGCCGGCCGCCAAGAAGGCCGCGTCCAGCAAACCCGCAGCAAAGAAGACCGCGGCGAAGAAGCCGGCCGCCAAGAAGGTGGTCAGCAAGAAGCCCGAAGCCAAGAAGGCGGCCCCAGCCAAAAAGGCGGCACCGGTGAAGAAGCCGGTCGCCAAGAAGGCGGCTGCCACCAAGAAGGCGCCGGCCAAGGCCGCCGCTGCCAAGAAGCCGGTGGTCGCCAAGAAGGCGGCCCCCGCGAGCAAGCCGGTCGCCAAGCAGGCTCCGGCGCCCGTAAAGAAGGCCGCCCCGGTGAAGACCACGCCGGTGAAGGCCGTTCCCCCCAAGGAAGGCAAGCCCACGGCCGCAAAGCCGGAGAGCAAGCCTGTCGTCAAGAAACCCGCAGCCGTATCGGCCCCCGCCACCCCGGCGGCGCAACCGGTCGCCAGCAAGCCAGAAGTTGCCAAGAATCCAGTGACACAGCCCGTATCCAACAAGGCGCCTGCACCCAAGGCGGCGGCCGCCAGCACCCCCGCGACCAAGACCGCTCCGCGCCCGGCCGGCAAGGTGGCCGTGGCCGTCGTCGCCAAGCCGCAGGCCCCCGCGCCGAAAGGCAAGGTCAAAGTCGTGCCGTACTCCACCGATGAAGCCACTGGGCGCCCCATCGTTCCGAAGGGCTACAAGCCCGCGGTCGATGAGGAATACATGAACCCGCTCCAGCTCGAGTACTTCCGCCAGCGCCTGCTTCACTGGCGCGCGGATCTGGTCGAGGAATCCAAGCAGACGATCGAGAACCTCAAGGACGAAGTCCGCGACGTCGGCGACGAGGCCGAGCGCGCCACCCGCGAGACCGAAAACTCGCTGGAGCTGCGCACCCGCGACCGCTACCGCAAGCTGATCAGCAAGATCGACAGCACGCTCAAGCGCGTGGATTCGGGCGACTACGGCTACTGCGTCGACACCGGCGAGGAAATCGGCCTGGAGCGCCTGGAAGCGCGCCTCACCGCCGAGCGCACCATCGACGCGCAGGAGCGTTGGGAACACCTGCAGAAGCAGATGGGCGACTGATCCACGCGATCGGTCCGCTCCATACGGAAAGCCCGGCCTCGCGCCGGGCTTTTTCGTTTCCGTTCGCGGGTTCTCGCCAAGCGCAGTCCATGCGGGCCGTTGGCCGCGGGCGCATGCTTGACGCTGCGATCCAGCAGAGGCACGCGTCATGGCAGAACCCGTCGACTTCACGCGCGAGGCCATCGCCCTTGCACGCGCCAACATCGCCGCCGGCGGGCGTCCGTTCGGCGCGGTCGTGGTGCGCGACGGCGAAGTTCTCGCGCGAGCCGTCAATCGCATCCACGAGACGAACGATCCGTCCGCGCACGCGGAGCTGCTCGCCATTCGCGAGGCTGCGCAAGGCCTGGGCACGCCGCGCCTGGACGGTGCCGTGGTGTATGCAAGCGGTCACCCGTGTCCGATGTGCCTGGCGTTGATGCACCTGTGCGGTGTGACGCGCGCGTACTATGCGTATTCGAACGAGGACGGCGAGCCGTTCGGTCTGTCGACGGCCACCGTGTACGGGCAGATGGCGCTGCCGCCGTCGCAACAGGCGCTGCATGTGCAAGCGCTACGCCCGGAACGCGAGGGCGGCCTGTACGAGGCGTGGCGCGACGCGCATGGCTGAACCACGGCGGTGCGTTCTTCCCGCAAAGCAAACCCGCCTAATCAGTACGAACAATGACGATGATCTGCGCATTCCTGTCACGATGTCCGAAGTATGCCTTCGTGCTGATGGCGGCAATCCTGGTGTCCGCTTGCGATTCCGGGGACGTTTCAGTTCCCGCATCCCATCAGAAATGGGGTGTTGCAGAAGACGATCACGAGTGGCATCAAGCCCCCGCGGACGCCAATCGGTCGTATCCAACGTTTATCGAGCGACTTCGGAAACCAGACGGAGCCACGGGTTTTTCCGTGAAAGTTCTGCTGACAGTCGGGGGGAAGAAGGAGTATCTCTGGCTGAATCCTGTTCGGCTGGATGGCGCGGGCTTGCGCGGTACGATCAACAATCGGCCGGTGGCATTGGCAAGCTCAATGTATGGGCAGAGTATCGAGATCCGCTCTGATGATGTGGTGGATTGGATGTATCAAGTCGGCGGCAAGACCATAGGAGCTCGCACAGCCTGCGCCAGCCTGGCGAAGGTCGATCCGGAAGCTCGGCGTGCGTACATTTCCAAGTACGGCCTGCAATGCGAGTAGCCACAAGCCGTGAGTCGCCCGTGAGCGCTCACGATGTCAGCCCCAGCGCCATCGTCGGCTAGTGCAGCTCGCGCAAATCGAGCCGGCGCAGCTTCGGCGCCAACTTCGCCGTCACGCCCACCACCGCCAGCGTCATGCAGCCGCCGAAGATCACCGACGGCACCAGGCCCAGCAGTTTCGCCGCGACGCCGGACTCGAACGCACCCAGCTCGTTCGACGAGCCGATGAAGATGCCGTTGATCGACGACACGCGTCCGCGCATGTGGTCGGGCGTGGCCAGCTGCAGGATCGTCGAACGCAGCACCACCGACACGCCGTCGCACATGCCCGAGAACATCAGCATCAACGCCGACAGCCACAGGTGGCGCGACAGGGCAAAGCCGATGATGCACAACCCGAAGCCCGCCACCGCGATCAGCAGGATGCGCCCCGCGTTGCGTTGCAGCGGCCGTCGCGCGAGGTAGATGCCCATCAGCACGGCGCCGACGGCGGGCGAGGCGCGCAGCAGGCCCAGGGCTTCGGGGCCGTAATGCAGGATTTCGCTGATGAAGGCCGGCAGCAGCGCGACCGCGCCGCCGAACAGCACGGAAAACATGTCCAGCGCCTGCGCGCCCAGCACGACTTGCGTGCTGAAGACGAAACGCAGGCCCTCGCCGATGCTTTTGAACACCGGCGCACGCTCGGCCGGCATCGGCGGTTCGGTCACGCGCAGCGAGATCACCGCGATCGCCGCCGCGGCCGCGAAGGCCGCCGCCACCAGGTAAGCGGACGTCTTGCCGCCCCACGCCACCAGCAGACCGCCGGCGGCGGGGCCGAGCACCAGGCCGGTCTGCATCACCACGCTGCTCACGCCGGCGCCGCGCGCGAACTGCTCGCGCTTGAGCACCCGCGCGAACAGCGACATGTACACCGGCGCCAGGAACGCGCGCACCACGCCATTGACCGCGATCGCCGCGTAGATCGTCAGCGTGCCGAACCAGGACGTGCCCGCCGGCAGCACGCCGCCGGCCACGCCGGCCAGCGTCAGCGTCGTCAGCAGCAACCCCAGGCACGCCGCCATGCCGAGCTTGCGTCGCGGCAGGTGGTCCACGGCGTAGCCGGCGAACAGCGCGAAGCAGAAATACGGGATGACTTCCGCCAGGCCGATCAGGCCGAGCGCGAAGGCGTCGCGGGTGAGCTCGTAGACGTGCCAGCCGACCGTCACCGCGACGATCTGGTAGGACAGCATCGCCAGCAGGCGATACGTCAGCAGGCCGGTGAAACCGCGATTGCGCAGCAGCTCGCCGACGCCCGTCGTGGCGGGCGGTTCGGCCTGAGTGGCTTCGCTCACCGGCGCGGGCTCACAGCGCCTGGCGCGCGCGTTCGCGGATGAATGCCAGCAGTGCGGCCAGGCCGTTGCTGCGCGTGGGCGAGAGGTGCTTGGCCAGGCCGATCTCGGCGATGTAGTCGGCGTCGGTGTCCACGATCTCCTGCGCACTGCGTCCGGAGTAGACGCGCAGGGCGAGGTAGATCAGGCCCGAGACGATGGCCGAATCGCTGATGGCGTGGAAATCCAGGCGATTGCGGTCGCCGTCGGCGACGATCCACACCATCGACTGGCAGCCGTGCAGGCGGTGTTCCTCGCTCTTCCACTCCGCCGGCAGGTCCGGCAGCTTCCGACCGAGGTCGATCAGGTACTGGTAGCGCTCGGACCAGTCGCCGAAGAAGGCGAACTCCTCGCGGATCGCTTCCTGCGCCTCGCGCGGGCTGGCTTCGGTCGGAAACGGGCTGGTGGGGGCGGCGATGGCGTTCATTGCGATGTGATTTTACGCGCGCTGCGGCAACGGTCGGTGAGGTGTGGCTTGCGGGACTTGGCTATTGCGCTGGGCGCGACGGCGCCGAGCTCGCCACGATGCGGCTTCGCGACCCCTCCCCAACCCTCCCCTGCAAGCAGGGGAGGGAGCAGGGCGCTGGGAGGGCGAGCGCTACGCCCGCTTCCAGCGCACGCCCTGGGGCGTGTCTTCCAGCAGGATGCCCTCGGCCGCGAGCTGGTCGCGGATCGCATCGGCGCGGGCGAAGTCGCGCGCCTTCTTCGCCGCGACGCGCTCATCGATCAGCGCCTGGATGCGCCCGTCGTCGTCGTTGCTCGCACCACGTGCGAACCACGCCGCCGGATCCTGCTGCAGCAGGCCGAGCGCCACGCCGGCGCCGAGCAGCTCGCCCTTGAGGCGCTGCTTGTCTTCCATCGACTCGGCCTTGCGCGCCTCACCGGCGATGCGGGCGATCTCGGCCAGCACCTGCGGCGTGTTGAGGTCGTCGTCCAGCATGGCCTCGACGGCGGCCGGGATCGCCGCATCGGCCGGCATGTCGGCCAGGTCGCGCAGCGTGCCGTAAAGGCGGTCCAGCGTGCGGATGCTCTGCTCGATCAGCGCGTCCGACCACTCCAGCGGCTGGCGGTAATGCGCCGAGAGCAGGGCCAGGCGCAGGGCCTCGGGCGGGTACTCGCGCACCAGGTCGTGCACGCGCTGGATGTTGCCCACCGACTTGGCCATCTTGGCGCCGCCGAAGTTCAGCATGCCGTTGTGCAGCCAGAAGCGGGCGAAGGGCTTGCCGCCGTGGGCGCACTCGCTCTGCGCGATCTCGTTCTCGTGGTGCGGGAACTGCAGGTCCACGCCGCCGGCGTGGATGTCGATGGTTTCGCCCAGGTGGGCGGCGGCCATCGCCGAGCATTCGATGTGCCAGCCCGGGCGGCCGCGGCCCCAGGGCGAATCCCAGCCGGGGAGGTCGTCGGTGGAGGGCTTCCAGAGCACGAAGTCGCCCGCATCGCGCTTGTACGGCGCCACGTCGATGCGCGCGCCGGCGATCAGTTCCTCGGTGTCGCGACGGGACAATTTGCCGTAGTCGGCGAAACTTCCGACCGAAAACAGCGCGTGGCCCTCGGCCGCATAGGCATGGCCGGAGGCGATCAGGCGCTGGATCATCTCGATGATCTGGCCGATGTGGGCGGTGGCTTCCGGCTCGAGGTCCGGCGCCTTCACGCCCAGCGCCGCCATGTCTTCGCGGTAGGCGGTGGCGAAGCGAGTGGTGATCTGCGTGATCGGCACGCCCTGTTCGCGGGCGGCGTTGTTGATCTTGTCGTCGACGTCGGTGATGTTGCGGGCATAGGCCAGTGCGCCGTAACGTCGGCGCAGCAGCTCGGCCAGCACGCCGAAGACCACCGGTCCGCGGGCATTGCCGATGTGCACGAAGTTGTAGACCGTGGGCCCGCAGACATACATGGTCGGGCGGGCGGGATCGAGTGGCACGAACGGCTCGACCCGTCGCGTCAGGCTGTTGAAGAGGTGCAGGCTCATGGAGTTACCGCCGGAAGTGCCGGCCATTCTAGCGGCAGTGCCGTCCGCTGCGGTCCGACCTGTCCGGGCGGAGCCGGGACGGAAAGCTAAAGGCGGGGTTCAGACCACGCCCGTCGTATCCGCTTACAATTTCTGAACATTTTCCGACCCTGCGAGAGTGATGGCCCGTCGAGTCCCGTTCCCGTCCGCCTTGTCCCGGTCCTTTGCCGGGTTCGTCGCGGCGGTCCTGTGGGCCGGCTCGGCGCAGGCGCAGCAGCAGCCGGCGACGCAGAACACGGTCATCCAGGCGGAGAACGTCCGCTTCGACTACGCCCAGGTCCTGCGCGTGACGCCGGTCTACCAGACCCTGCGCGCCAGCTCGGTCGAAGAGAAGTGCGAGAGCGAGGACAAGGGCGATTCGCGCCTGTCGCGGGTGGTCGGCGCCGTCAAGGAAGCCCTGACGCGCGAGGAGAAGGAAAAACAGGCCGCCGAGTGTCGGCCCGTGTCCGTCGACCGCGAGTTCCGCCGACCCATCGCCTACGACGTGGACTACACCTACAAGGGCGCCAAGTACCGCTCGCGCCTGCCCGAAGACCCCGGAAATCGCCTGCGTATCCGCGTTTCCGTGACGCCGGTCGTGCAGCCGCCGCGCAGCCGCTGACGCAGCGCGTCGATCCCTGACTTGCACCCGCGCCGGGTGCATGCGAGCATTCGCACCCTCGATGAACGCCCACTACGCCGACGCCGACGTGCTGACCTCTGCCTACATGGCGGCGGGGATGACCTCGCGCGCGCGCCGACCGTACCCCTGCCAATCCGCTGGGTAACGGTCACTACGCGCTTTCGCAACAGGCGAAGTGACACACGAAAAGCCCAGCCTACGCGCTGGGCTTTTTTGCTTTTCGGCCCAGCGAACCACCTTCCCACCGGAACGCAGTCGATGACCCACAAGCATTTCCTCAATACCCAGGACTGGTCGCGCGCCGACCTCGACGCACTGCTCGTGCAGGCCGCGCAGTTCAAGCGCAGCAAGCTCGGCGACCAGCTCAAGGGCAAGTCGATCGCGCTGGTCTTCTTCAATCCGTCCATGCGCACGCGCACCAGCTTCGAGCTGGGCGCGTTCCAGATGGGCGGCCACGCCGTCGTGCTGCAGCCGGGCAAGGACGCATGGCCGATCGAGTTCAACCTCGGCACCGTGATGGACGGCGACACCGAAGAACACATCGCCGAAGTGGCGCGCGTGCTCGGCCGCTACGTCGACCTCATCGGCGTGCGCGCGTTCCCGAAGTTCGTCGACTGGCAGTACGACCGTCAGGACATCGTGCTCAACAGCTTCGCCAAGTACTCGCCGGTGCCGGTGATCAACATGGAGACGATCACCCACCCGTGCCAGGAGCTGGCGCACATCCTCGCGCTGCAGGAGCACTTCGGCACCAGCGACCTGCGCGGCAAGAAGTACGTGCTGACCTGGACCTACCACCCCAAGCCGCTCAACACCGCGGTGGCGAATTCGGCGCTGACCATCGCCACGCGCATGGGCATGGACGTGACGCTGCTGTGCCCGACGCCGCAGTACATCCTCGATGAGCGCTACATCGGCTGGGCCGAGCAGAACGTCGCCGAGAGCGGCGGTTCGTTCGCCGTCAGCCACGACATCGAAAGCGCGTACCGCGGCGCGGATGTCGTCTACGCCAAGAGTTGGGGCGCGCTGCCGTTCTTCGGAAACTGGGAGCCGGAAAAGCCCATTCGCGAGCAGTACAAGCACTTCATCGTCGACGAAGCCAAGATGGCGCTGACCAACAACGGCGTCTTCAGCCACTGCCTGCCGCTGCGCCGCAACGTGAAGGCGACCGACGCGGTGATGGACTCGCCGCAGTGCATCGCCATCGACGAAGCCGAGAACCGCCTGCATGTGCAGAAGGCCATCATGGCCGCGCTGGTGCGCGGCCGGGATTCGTGATTCGGGATTGGGGATTCGCAAGAGCGAACACCGTCCACCTCTTTCCACTTTGAACTCCTTTCCAGAGATCCCCCAATGTCCCAGCAAAGCGCTTCCACGAATCCCGAATCCCGAATCCCGAATCCCGGCTCCAAGGACATCGTCCTCGCCTTCTCCGGCGGCCTCGACACCAGCTTCTGCGTCCCGTACCTGAAGGAGCGCGGCTGGAACGTCCACACCGTGTTCGCCGACACCGGCGGCGTCGATGCCGAGGAGCGCGCCTTCATCGAAGCGCGTGCCGCCGAACTCGGCGTCGCTTCGCACGTCACGGTCGATGGCGGACCGGCGATCTGGGACGGCTTCGTCAAGCCGTTCGTGTGGGCGGGCGAGGGTTACCAGTCGCAGTACCCGCTGCTGGTGTCCGACCGTTACCTCATCGTCGATGCCGCGCTCAAGCGCTGCGACGAACTGGGCACGAAGGCCATCGCGCACGGCTGCACCGGCATGGGCAACGACCAGGTGCGCTTCGACCTGGCGGTGAAGGCGCTGGGCGATTACGAGATCGTGGCGCCGATCCGCGAGATCCAGAAGGAACACACCGAAGTCCGCGCCTACGAGCAGAAGTACCTGGAAGACCGCGGCTTCGGCGTGCGCGCCAAGCAGAAGGCGTACACGATCAACGAGAACCTGCTCGGCCTGACCATGTCCGGCGGCGAGATCGACCGTTGGCAGGCGCCCGGCGAAGGTGCCGTGGGCTGGTGCAAGCCGCGCGCCGAATGGCCGACGCAGCCGCTGCGCGTGAAGATCGGCTT
Organism: Lysobacter sp. MMG2; assembly: GCF_016735495.2. Classification (GTDB taxonomy): domain Bacteria; phylum Pseudomonadota; class Gammaproteobacteria; order Xanthomonadales; family Xanthomonadaceae; genus Lysobacter_J. The sequence continues at coordinate 91,998 of NZ_JAERQY020000002.1, read as the reverse complement.
CGTCAACGGCGAAGCGGTGACGCTCGATGGCCAGAAGATCGAAGGCCACACGATGCTGGCCAAGCTCAATGGCCTGTTCGGCCAGTACGGCGTGGGTCGCGGTCTCTACACCGGCGACACGACGATCGGCCTGAAGGGCCGCATCATCTTCGAAGCCCCGGGCCTGACCGCGCTGCTCGCCGCGCACCGCGCGCTGGAAGAAGCCGTGCTGAGCAAGCAGCAGAACCGCTTCAAGCCCGACGTCGCGCGCAAGTGGGTGGAGCTGGTGTACGAAGGCTTCTTCCACGATCCGCTCAAGACCGACCTGGAAGCGTTCCTGCAGTCGAGCCAGTCCACCGTCAACGGCGAAGTCACGCTGGAGACGAATGGCGGCACGGTCACGGCGGTCGCCATCGAGTCGAAGCACATCCTCAACGCCAAGGGCGCGACCTACGCGCAGGCGGCCGACTGGGGCGTGGCCGAGGCCGAAGGCTTCATCAAGCTGTTCGGCATGAGCAGCACGCTGTGGGCCGAGGTCAACCGGAAGTAACCCGGACATGCTCGCCAAGACCCTCAAGCATCTCGAAGCGCTGGTGTCGTACGACACCCGCAATCCGCCGCGCGACATCGGCACGGGCGGCATCTTCGACTACCTGCGCTCGCAGCTCGACGGCTTCCGCATCGACGTCATCGACCATGGCGACGGTGCGGTGTCGATGCTCGCCGTGCGCGGCAACCCGACTCGTCTGTTCAACGTGCACCTGGACACCGTGCCGTCGTCCGAAGCGTGGAGCGCCGATCCGCACGTGCTGCGCGTCACCGCCGATCGCGCGATCGGCCTGGGCGCGTGCGACATCAAGGGCGCCGCCGCCGGCCTGCTCACCGCCGCATCGGTGACGCAGGGCGATGCCGCGTTCCTGTTCTCCACCGATGAGGAGGCCAACGATGCGCGCTGCATCGCGGCCTTCCTCGCCAGCGGGCACGCGTTCCGGGATGTGATCGTCGCCGAACCGACGATGTGCGAAGCCGTGCTCGCGCACCGCGGCATCAGCTCGGTGCTGATGAAGTTCCGCGGCATCGCCGGCCATGCCTCGGGTGCGAATGCGATGCACGCCAGCGCACTGCACCAGGCGATCCGCTGGGGCGGGCATGCGCTGGACTATGTCGAAAGCCAGGCGCACCAGCGTTTCGGCGGGCTGACCGGCCTGCGCTTCAACATCGGCCGCGTCGAAGGCGGCATCAAGGCGAACATGATTGCGCCCAGCGCCGAGCTGCGTTTCGGTTTCCGTCCGCTGCCGTCGATGTCCATCGACGCGCTGCACGAGCGCTTCGGCACGCTGGTCGAGGCCGGCGCGGTGGAGCGTTACGAGGAAACCTTCCGTGGGCCGTCGCTGCCGTCGGGCGATATCGCCGATGCGGAAAACCGCCGCCTCGAAGCCCGCGATCTTGCCGACGCGCTGGGCCTGCCGATCGGCAACGCGGTGGATTTCTGGACGGAGGCGTCGTTGTTCTCCGCGGCCGGCATGACCGCGATGGTGTACGGCCCGGGCGATATCGCCCAGGCGCACACCGCCGACGAATGGGTCGCGCTGGAGCAACTGAACCGCTACACCGAATCGGTAACCCGCATCCTCGAAACTGCCTGATCTCCGCACAACCGTAAGCCAGCTGTTGGAGCCCCCTTGAGTCAAGGGGGCGGCCTCGCCGAAGGCGAGGCGGGGATATGGCACTAGACCCTGAGGGGGCCGCGAAGCGGCCTCCGCCGGCCCGAAGCAGATGCAACAACGCACTTCTTACGCTCAAAGATGAATGACACTCGCGACATCCAAACCCGCCAGACCATCGTGCGCCTGCTTTCGAGCATGGCCAGCGCAAAGGAAATCTCGCAGTACCTCAAGCGCTTTTCGCAGCTGGACGCCAAGCGCTTCGCCGTGGTCAAGGTCGGCGGCGCAGTGCTGCGCGATGATCTGGAAGCACTGACGTCCTCGCTCGCGTTCCTGCAGGACGTTGGCCTGACGCCCATCGTCATCCACGGCGCCGGCCCGCAGCTGGACGAGGAGCTTTCCGCTGCCGGCATCGTCAAGCAGACCGTAAATGGCCTGCGCGTGACGTCGCCGGAAGCGCTCGCCATCGTGCGCCGCGTGTTCCAGTCGCAGAACCTCAAGCTGGTCGAAGCGTTGCAGGCGTTCGATGCGCGTGCCACCTCGATCGTGTCCGGCGTGTTCGAAGCCGATTACCTCGACCGCGACACCTACGGGCTCGTCGGCGAAGTGAAGCGCGTCAACCTCGCGCCGATCGAGGCCAGCCTGCGCGCGGGCTCGATCCCGGTGATCGCAAGCCTGGGCGAAACCGCCGGCGGCCAGATCCTCAACGTCAACGCCGACTTCGCCGCCAATGAGCTGGTGCAGAAGCTGCAGCCGTACAAGATCGTCTTCCTGACCGGCACCGGCGGCCTGCTCGACGACAACGGCCGCGTGATCGATTCGATCAACCTGTCGACCGAGTACGACCACCTCATGTCGCAGCCGTGGATCAACGGCGGCATGCGCGTGAAGATCGAGCAGATCAAGGACCTGCTCGACAAGCTGCCGCTGACGTCGTCGGTGTCCATCACCAAGCCATCGGAGCTGGCGAAGGAGCTGTTCACGCACAAGGGCTCCGGCACGCTGGTGCGCCGCGGCGAGCGCGTGCTGCAGGTGACGCAGTGGAACGAGCTGGACCTGGAGCGTCTGCGCGGGCTGATCGAATCCGCCTTCGGCCGCCGCCTGCTGCCGGACTACTTCGAGCGCACGACGCTGCATCGCGCCTACGTCAGCGAGAACTACCGCGCCGCCGTGATCCTCACGGCCGAGGACGCCGGAACCTACCTCGACAAGTTCGCCGTGCTCGACGAAGCGCAGGGTGAAGGCCTCGGACGCGCCGTCTGGCAGGTGATGCGCGAGCAGAATCCGCGCCTGTTCTGGCGTTCGCGCCATGGCAATCCGGTCAATCCGTTCTACTACGCCGAGTCCGACGGCTGCCTCAAGCAGGAGAAGTGGAAGGTCTTCTGGTACGGCATGGACGGCTTCGGCGAAATCGCACGTTGCGTGGACCACTGCGCGACGCGCGTTCCCACACTGGCGGACCCGACATGAGCGACGTAGCGTTCCTCGACCCGGTGGTCCTGGAAGGCCGCCACGTGCGCCTGGAACCGATGGAGGCCGCGCATGCGCCCGAACTCGCCCAGGCCGCGCGCGACGGCGAGCTGTGGACGTTGTGGTTCACCAGCGTGCCGTCGCCCGACAGCATCGACGCCCACGTCGCGACGATGCTCGAACGTCGGCACAAGCGCACCTTTCTGCCGTTCGTCGTGCGCCTGCGCGAGACCGGCGAGGTCGTCGGCCAGACCACGTTCTGCAACGTCGACCACGAGCACCGTCGTGTCGAGATCGGCTACACCTGGTACTCGCGGCGCGTGCAGCGCACGGCGGTGAACACCGAAGCCAAGCGATTGCTGCTGGGCCACGCGTTCGAAGCCTGGAAGTGCATCGCGGTGGAGTTCCGCACCAACTGGTTCAACGAGCGCTCGCGTGCCGCCATCGCGCGCCTGGGCGCCAAGCAGGACGGTGTGCTGCGCAACCACATGCGCATGCCCGACGGTTCCTTCCGCGACACCGTGGTGTTCTCCATCATCGAATCCGAATGGCCGGCCGTGAAGCGCAATCTCGAGCACCGGCTGCAGCAGCACGAACAAGGGAGTGAGCTGACGTGAAGAAGACCGTTGGCATCGTCGGCGCGCGCGGCTACGTCGGCGCCGAACTCATCCGGCTGATCGCCGGCCATCCGAACTTCGAATTGTCGTTCGTGTCCTCGCGGGAACTCGTCGGCCAGCGCGTGGCCGACCATTTCGAAGGCGTGGCCGGAATCGATCCGGAACTTCGCTACACCGCGCCGGCGCACGAGGAATTGCCGGGGCTGGGCGCGGACGCGGTGGTGCTCGCGCTGCCCAACGGCAAGGCGGCGGCCTGCGTGGCGGCGTTCGACGCGGCGGGGATGGACCCGGTGATCGTCGATCTGTCGGCCGATTATCGTTTCGACGACGGCTGGTACTACGGCCTGCCGGAACTCACCCGCGCGAAGTACGACGGCCAGCGCCGCATCAGCAACCCGGGCTGCTACGCGACCGCGATGCAGCTGGCGGTGGCGCCGATGCTCGATGCGCTGTCCGGGCCGGTGCAGTGCTTCGGCGTGTCCGGCTATTCCGGCGCCGGCACGTCGCCGTCGGACAAGAACGATCCGGACAAGCTGCGCGACAACCTCATGCCCTACGCGCTGACCAATCACGTCCATGAGCGCGAGGTCACGCGCCAGCTTGGGCACGAAGTGCAATTCCTGCCGCACGTCGCGCCGCATTTCCGTGGTTTGACGATCACCGCCAACCTGCCGCTGTCGCGCGTGTTCGAACGCGACGAGGTGATGGCGCGTTATCGCGAACGCTACGCGGGCGAGCCGATGGTGGAGGTGCTGGACGAGGCGCCGTGGGTGAGCCGCATCGCCGGCCGCCATCACGTCGAGCTGGGCGGTTTCACGCTCGCGCCGGACGGCAAGCGGCTGGTCGTGGTCGCCACCGAGGACAACCTCCTCAAGGGCGCGGCGACGCAGGCGTTGCAGAACCTCAACCTGGCCTTCGGGCTGGACGAACGCGCGGGCATTCCCGCGATGGAGCAGGCGGCATGAGCGGATTGTTGTGGCAGAAGCCGGGCGTGAAGGTGGATGCGCGCATCCAGCATTTCCTCGCCGGCGACGACGTGATCCTCGACCGCGAGTTCTTCCTGTTCGACATCGAGGCCAGCCGCGCGCACGCGCAGGGACTGCAGCAGATCGGCATCCTCACGGCCGGGGAACTCGCCGGCCTGGAGCATGAGCTGAGCGTGCTCGCCGCCGATTTCAGCGCCGGTGCGTTCGTGCTGGACGATCAGTACGAGGACGGCCATTCCGCGATCGAAGCGCGCCTGGTCGAACGCCTCGGCGATGCCGGCAAGAAGATCCACACCGGCCGCAGCCGTAACGATCAGATCCTCGTCGCCACGCGCCTGTGGCTCAAGGACCGCCTCGCGCGCGTGTACGCCACCTGCCGCGAGAGCGCCGAGGTCGCGCTCGCCCGCGCCGAGGCCGAGCAGTCGATCGCGCTCCCCGGTTACACGCATCTGCAGCGCGCCGTCGTGTCCTCGCTGGGCATGTGGTGGGCCGCGTGGGCGGAAGGTTTCATCGATGATGCGCAGCGCGCCGCGCAGACGTTGGCCTGGGTGGATGCGAACCCGCTTGGCAGCGCTGCCGGCTACGGCGTGAACCTGCCGCTGGCGCGCGACCACACCACGCAGGCGCTTGGCTTCGGCCGGCTGCAGGTGTCCGCCGCCTACGCGCAGCTGTCGCGCGGCAAGTTCGAGATGGCGGCGATCGAGGCGTTGTCCTCCGCGCTGCTCGACCTGCGCCGACTGGCCTGGGACCTGAGCCTGTTCACCAGCGCGGAGTTCGGTTTCGTCGCACTGCCCGCGCAATACACCACGGGCAGCTCGATCATGCCCAACAAGCGCAACCCGGACGTGATCGAACTCATGCGCGCCAGCTACTCCGCCGCCGCCTCCGCGCGCACGGAGATCGAACAGCTGCTCTCGCTACCCTCGGGCTATCACCGCGATCTTCAGTTCTCCAAGGGCGCGATCTTCCACGCCTTCGGCCGTGGTCTGGATGCGCTGGAGCTGCTCCCGGACCTGCTGCGCAACCTGGAGTGGAAGACCGAGCGCATGCGTGAAGCGCTGGATCCGTCGATGTACGCCACCGACCTGGCCGTCGACATGGCGCGCCAGGGCCTGCCGTTCCGCGAGGCCTACCGCCAGGCGGCGGACCCGGCACGCTGGGCGCAGGGCGATCCGGAGGCCAGCCTGAAGGCGCGCGTCTCGCCGGGTGCATCGGCGGATCTGCGCCTGGACGCGTTGAAGTCGCGCCTGTCCGCGTTGGCCTTGTAACCTCCGGCACAGGCCACGCGCGGGGGCGCGGGCTTCAATGCAGTCGCAGTTCCGGCATCTCACGGTTCCAACCATGATGAAGGGGAACACCATGCGAGGTTGCTTCATCGCACTGCTGACGTCCGCGCCGCTGCTTGCTTTCGCGCACGGGATTCCGACTCCCGGCGCGATCGATGCCCAAGTCGCGCGCGTGATGCGCGAGACGGGCGCGAAAGGGCTCGCCATCGCCGTGATCGACGAGGGCCGGCCGGTGCACGTCGCCGCGCACGGCGTGCGCAACGAGGCGGGCGAACCGTTGCAGACGGACACGATCATGTACGGCGCATCGCTTACCAAGGCAGTGTTCGCTTACACGGTGATGCGGCAGGTGGAGCAGGGCCGCTTCGGCCTGGACACGTCCTTCGCCGAGCTGCTGCCCAAGCCGTTGCCCGAGTACCACTCCAGCGACATCGCCAATCGCTACGCCGACTGGACCGCGCTGGACGAGCGCTGGCGCCGGCTGACACCGCGCATCGCGCTGACGCACGCCACGGGGTTCGCCAATTTCGGATTCCTCGAACCCGACGAGAAGCTGCACTTCCACTTCGATCCGGGCGCGCGCTACGCCTATTCGGGCGACGGGCTGAACACGCTGCAGTTCGTGATGGAGACGGGGCAGGGCATCGACGTCGGCGCGCAGGCCGCGAAGATCTTCGACGAGTTCGGCATGACGCGCACGAGCCTGGTCTGGCGCGCGGATTTCGCCGGCAACCTCGCCGACGGCTGGGATGCGAATGGCAAGGTCGAGCCGCACGACGAGCGCTCCAAGGTGCGGGCCGCTGGTTCGATGGACACCACGATCGCGGACTTCGCGAAGTTCGCGGCGGCGTTCGTGCGCGGCGATGGGCTCTCGCGCGAAGGGCGGGCCGAGATGGTCCGTCCGCAGCGGCCGATCACGACGAAGTCGCAATTCCCGTCATTGCAGCCGGAACTCCCTGTAAACCTGCGACGCAAGGACCTCGCGGCCGGGCTGGGCGTGGTGGTCTTCGATGGGCCGCAGGGTCCTGGCTTCTTCAAGGGTGGGCACAACGACACCACGGGCAACACCTGGGTGTGCGTCGAGCGGCACCAGCGCTGCGTGGTGATCCTGTCGAACGATGTGCGCAGCGAGAAGGGGTTTGCGGGCCTTGTGCGCTTCGTGCTCGGCCAGACCGGTGTGCCTTACGAATGGGAATACGGAACGCAGTAAGCTCCATGCATGCGGGAGATGAACGGATGAGTGCAGGCGATTTCAATGCGCAGCCGCTGCCGGACTGGCGCCGCGCCGTGCTCAAGGTCGGCAGCAGCCTGCTTGCAGGCGACGTCGGTGCCGGCAATGCGAGCGGCCTGGACCCACGCCATGCCGTCGCGCTCGCGCACTTCATCGAACAGTCCCGCGCGCGGCAACGCGAGGTCGTGCTGGTGTCGTCCGGCGCGGTCGCGGCGGGACGACATCGCGTCGGCGCCGGTGGCGACGGCCTGGTGCTGCGGCAGGCGTTGGCCTCGCTTGGGCAGGCGTCGCTGGTGACGTTTTGGCAGCAACTGGTCGATCGGCCCGTCGCGCAGGTGCTGCTCACCCACGACGACTTGCGCAATCGTCGCCGCTACCTCAACGCTCGCGCTACCTTGCGCGAACTGCTGCGGCTGGGCGCGTTGCCCGTCATCAACGAGAACGATGCCGTCGCTGTCGACGAACTCAAGCTCGGCGACAACGACAACCTCGCCGCCGCGGTGGCATCGCTGGTCGACGCGGACCTGCTGCTCATCGCCACCGATATCGGCGGCCTGTACAGCGCGCACCCGCGCGATCCGTCGGCGCGACCGGTGGAGCGGGTAGAGAAGATCACGCCCGAACTGCTCGAAGCCGCCAGCGGCGGCGCCGGAATGCTCGGAACCGGCGGCATGCGCACCAAACTGGAGGCCGCGGCGAAGGCGGGTGCGGCGGGCATCGCCACCGCGCTGTTCTGCGGACGCGATGCGGAGGTGGTGCAGGCGCTGGAACACGATCGCCTGCACGGCACGCTGGTGGCCGCGCAGGGTGATCGGCTGCGTGCGCGCAAGCAATGGCTGCGGCATGCGCCCGCGTCGGGACGCCTGCAGGTGGATGCGGGCGCGTTCGCGGCGCTGCATCGGCAGGGCGCGTCGCTGCTGCCGGGCGGCGTCGTTTCGGTGGAAGGCGATTTCCGCCGCGGCGATGCGGTGGAGATAGTGACGGGCACCGAGTCCGCGGTGTTCGCGCGCGGGCTGGCCCAATACAGCGCCAGCGAGATCCGCCGCATCGCACGCCACCACAGCAATGAAATCGAAGGCCTGCTCGGCTTCCGCTACGGCGAGTCGGTGGTGCATCGCGACGACCTGGTGCTGCTCGACGCCGCACCCGCGCACACGGAGACCATGCCATGAGCGGCTACGTCCGCCACCTGGCCGAACGCGCACGCGAAGCGGCGACCCACATCGCCCGGCTCGACGGGGACGCGCGCCGTCGCCTGATCGAACGCATGGCCGAAACGCTTTCGCACCGGCGTGCCGACGTGCTCGCCGCGAATGCCGAAGACATGGAGCGCGGTCGCGCCGGCGGCCTGGGGGTCGCGGTGCTCGACCGCCTCGCCCTGGATGACGCCCGAATCGACGCGATCGCGAACGGGTTGCGAGAGGTTGCGGCGCAGGCCGATCCGCTCGGGCAGGTCACACGGCGTGAAGTATTGCCCAATGGCCTGGTGATCGAGCGTCAGCGCATTCCGCTGGGCCTGATCGCGATGATCTACGAGGCGCGCCCGAACGTGACCGCGGACGCCGCCGCGCTGTGCCTGAAGGCCGGCAACGCGGTGCTGCTGCGTGGCGGCTCGGAGGCCCGCGCCAGCAATGCCGCCATCGCCGCCTGCCTGCATGCCGCATTGCGCGAGGAAGGGCTGCCGGAGGCGGCGGTGTCGTTGGTGTCCGATCCCGCGCGCGAGCACGTGCTGGAACTGCTGCAACTGTCCGACCTCATCGACCTGGCCATCCCGCGCGGTGGCGAGAGCCTGATCCGCTTCGTCGCCGAACACGCACGCGTGCCGGTCATCAAGCACTACAAGGGCGTGTGCCATCTGTACGTCGATCGCGCGGCCGACGTGGCGCGTGCGCTGGACCTGCTGGTGGACGGCAAGGCCTCGCGCCCGGGCGTGTGCAACGCGCTGGAGACGCTGCTCGTGCATCGCGACATCGCCGGGCGCTTCCTGCCCGAAGCGATACGGCGCCTGTCCGATTCAGGCGTCGAAGTACGCGGCTGCGAGCGGACGCGGGCGATCGTGCCGCAAGCCAAGGCGGTGACGGACGCCGACTACGACGCGGAGTACCTCGACCTCATCATCGCGGTGCGCGTGGTGGACGACCTCGACGACGCGCTGGCGCACATCGCGCGCCACGGTTCGGACCACACCGAGGTGATCGCCACGGAGGATGCGGCGGCGGCCGATGCCTTCGTGCGCGGCACGCGCAGCTCGGCCGTGATGGTCAACGCGTCCTCGCGTTTCAACGACGGCGGGCAGTTGGGCCTGGGCGCGGAGATCGGCATCTCCACCACGCGGCTGCACGCCTACGGTCCGATGGGCGCGGAATCGCTCACCATCGAGCGCTTCGTGGTGCGGGGGGGCGGGCAGGTGCGGCATGCCGGATCGCGCGAAACGCACCCGCGCGCCGACTGAGCGACGCGGACTCACACGCGCAGTCGCTGCGAACCCTGCCAGCGTTCGCCCGGCGCCAGCGTGATCGGCTCGATCACCGTCGCCGCCTCGACGCAGACGAACCGCAGGTGCTCGGCGGCGCCCAGATCGCCCATCGAAGCGGCCAGCGTCGCGCCGGGGTTCCAGACAACCGCGTCGTGGAAACCTTCGCTGTCGATATGCAATGCCGTGTCGCCGTCCTGCAGGAGCAGGCGCGGCGGCGCGGCGGCGTAGATCCGGTCGAGTTCGCCCTCGAACTGCACCGGCGCGCCTGAGGCGGGCATCGCCATGCCCTTGCGGGCGCTGTCCTCGTAACCGACGGCTTCCAGCCCGCGCAGCGCGGTCGCGGCCAGCCGGCCGACCCGAAGGTAAGTGTGCAGCGCGGCGGTGAAGGCGAAGGGCGAGGCGTCACGATTGAGGATCTCCAGCCCCACCTCCAAGGCGCCTGGCGACAGCGCGACCTGCAATCGCGCGCGGAAACGCGACGGCCACTGCGCGAGCGTGTGCTCGTTGTCCTGGAGTTCGAGCACGGCGACTTCGCGGTCCGCGTCGGTTGCCTGGATGCCGACGAAGTCCCATTCCAGCAGCCGCGCGAAACCGTGCTTGGGCAGCGGCCCGCGTCCGGCGAACTGCGGAAAGATCACCGGAATGCCGCCGCGTATCGCCACACCGGGCCCATGGCTGGCGCGCGGGCTCAGGTAAAGGCATTCGCGTGCCGGCGCCGGCTTCCATGACAGCACCTGTGCGCCCTGCAGTGCGAGCTCCGCGCTGGCGTCGCCAAGACGCAGGCGCAGACCGGGGCGGTCGTGGAGTTCGACGGATTCGACGGTGAGGGACATGGCGCGGGGCCGGATTGGACTGCAGGCATCATGCCCGAGTTCGCAGAGCGGCCTTCGTGCCCAACCGGGCGCCCGAGGCAAGCGGTGTTCGCGCGATGGCGGGGTCGGAAACGAAAAACGCCGGCATTGGCCGGCGCTTTCTGGTTCAGCTACCGCACGTTTGTGCGGAGTTGGTCGGGGAGACAGGATTTGAACCTGCGACTTCTACGTCCCGAACGTAGCGCTCTACCAGGCTGAGCTACACCCCGACTGCTGAGCCGCAAATTCTAGTCAGTTCGACGGGGGCGAGGCAAGGGGTCGGATGCAATTTCCTTCAGCGATCGTGCGGCGACTGGGGGAAATCCGGGGGCAGCCGCTAAACTGTCGACGTTTTCTCCTCGCACCGCCCCCTTCCGGCCGCCCCAGGCGGCCCGATGTCACTGGAGTTCCGCTTGATCAAGCCGCGCACCCCGCCCGGGGTCATGGAGCTGCTGCCTCCTGACCAGATCGCCTTCCAGCGCATGCTGGACACGATCCGCCGCAATTTCGAACGCTTCGGCTTCCTGCCGGTGGAAACGCCGGTGATGGAGCTGTCGGAGGTGCTGCTGACCAAGTCGGGCGGCGAGACCGAACGACAGGTGTATTTCGTCCAATCGACCGGCGCGCTGGAGAAGCAGGGCGACGGCATGCCCGAGCTGGCGCTGCGCTTCGACCTGACCGTGCCGCTGGCGCGCTATGTCGCCGAGCACGAGCACGAACTCGCATTCCCGTTCCGCCGCTACCAGATGCAGCGCGTGTACCGCGGCGAGCGTGCCCAGCGCGGCCGCTTCCGCGAGTTCTACCAGTGCGACATCGACGTGATCGGCAAGGACGCGCTGAGCGTGCGTTTCGATGCCGAGCTGCCGGCGGTGATCCACGCGGTGTTCTCCGAACTGGACATCGGCGCGTTCACCATCCAGCTCAACAACCGCAAGCTGATGCGCGGCTTCTTCGAAGCGCAGGGCGTGGCCGACGGCGAACTGCAGGCGCTGGTGCTGCGCGAGGTCGACAAGCTCGACAAGCGCGGCGAGGACTACGTGCGCGAAACGCTGACCGGCGAGGGCTTCAACCTGCCGGCCGAAGGCGTGGAGAAGATCCTGGATTTCGTGAAGGTGCGCTCCACCTCGCACGCCGACGCGATCGCCAAGCTCGACGCGCTGGGCGAAGGCAGCGACGCGCTGCGCGAAGGCGTGGCCGAGCTGCGCGAAGTGCTTGAACTCGTGCGCGCGCTCGGCGTGCCGGAAACGCACTACGCGCTCAACTTCTCCATCGCGCGCGGCCTGGACTACTACACCGGCACCGTCTACGAGACCACGCTCAACGACTACCCGCAGATCGGTTCGATCTGCTCGGGCGGCCGTTACGAGAACCTCGCCAGCCACTACACCAAGTCGAAGCTGCCCGGCGTGGGCATCTCGATCGGCCTGACGCGCCTGTTCTGGCAGCTGCGCGAGGCCGGCCTGCTCGGCAGCGCTTCGGGCAGCACGGTGCAGGCGATGGTCGCGCTGATGGACGGCGATTCGCTGCCCGACGCGCTGGACATCGCGCGCCGCCTGCGCGCGGCCGGCATCAACACCGAGATGCAGATGGAAGCGCGCAAGATCGGCAAGCAGTTCCAGTACGCCTCGCGCGCCGGCATCCGCTTCGTCGTGCTGACCGGCGAGGACGAGCGCGCACGCGGCGTCGTCGCGGTGAAGGACCTGCTGCGCGAGGAGCAGTTCGAAGTCGCGCGCGAGGAACTGGCGAGCACGCTGCGCGTGGAACTGGAGCAGGCGCAGGCGCTGGCTGGCCGGTGAGCTTTTTCTCCTCCCCCTGCCTGCGGGGGGAGGTCGGGAGGAAGTAGCAAGACGCGTTGCGCCGAGCGCTTGCACGAGCCACTTCACCCCAGCGCGACTCTCCTCTGCATTCGCAGGGGAGGGAGCTGCAATCACAACGGAATAACCATGAAACCGATCCGACTCGATGGCCGTTCCCTTACTCGAGCACAACTGGTCGATGTCGCTTACGGCGCGCACGTCGAACTCTCGCCCGACCAGCTTCCCGCGGTAACGCGCGCCGCCGAGTTCCTGGCCGAACAGGTCAGGCGCGAGGAGCCCATCTACGGCGTGTCCACCGGCTTCGGCAGCAATGCCGACCGCCTGCTCGGAAACCATCGCCTTCGCGATGAGCTCCCCGGCGCCACGCGTTCGAAGGAGACGCTGCACGAGGAGCTGCAGCGCAACCTCATCGTCACGCATGCAGTGTGCGTGGGCGAACCGTTCGCGCCGGAAATCGTGCGCGCGATGCTGTGCATTCGAATCAATACGCTGATGCGCGGGCACTCGGGCATCCGCGTGGAGACGCTGCGCGCACTCACCTCGATGCTCAACGCCGGCATCGTGCCGGTGGTGCCGCAGCTGGGCTCGGTCGGTGCATCCGGCGACCTGGCGCCGCTGTCGCACCTGGCGATCGTGCTGCTCGGTGGCGGCGAAGCGTTCTACGAAGGCCGGCGCATGCCGGGCGGCGAAGCGCTCGAGCTCGCGGGCCTGGCGCCGATCACGCTGTCGTACAAGGAAGGCCTGGCGCTGAACAACGGCACGGCGCAGATGCTGGCCTGCGGCGTGCTCGCGCTGGACCGGCTGGAAGACCTGCTCGACACCGCCGATCTCGCCGCGGCGATGACCATCGACGCTTTCGCCGGCCGCCTGGGCGCGTTCGCCGAAGAAGTGCACGCACTGCGCCCGCATCCGGGCCAGGTGCACAGCGCGGCCAACCTGCGCATCCTGCTGGACGGCTCCACGCTGGCCGACATTCCGTACCACCTGGTGCCGAAGTTCCGCGCCTGGCAACCGGGCAGCTGGGATTCGGAGCAGGCGCAGTCGCTGCGCTTCGACATCGGCTGGGATTGGGTGCCGATGTCGCAGCGCCACGGTCGCGAGAAGTTCTACGAGCGCTTCCGTCCGTTCCGCGGCGGCAAGAAGCACCAGCCGCAGGACAGTTACTCGCTGCGCTGCATCCCGCAGGTGCACGGCGCGGTGCGCGACGCGATCGCGCAGGCCGCGCGCGTGCTCGACATCGAACTCAATGCGCTGACCGACAACCCCATCGTCTTCCCCGATGCGAAGGCGAAGTTCGTCGAGCAGCAGGTGATTTCCGCCGGTCATTTCCACGGCATGCCGCTGGCGCTGGCGATGAGCTACGTGAAGGCGGCGATCCCGGTGCTGGCGAGCATTTCCGAGCGCCGCCTCAACAAGCTGGTCGATCCGGCGACGAACGACGGCCTGCCGGGCTTCCTGATCGGCAACGAGGACTCCACCGAGTCCGGCCACATGATCGTGCAGTACACGGCGGCGGCGATCGTCAACGATCTGGCCAGCCGCGCGCATCCGGCGTCGGTGTATTCGATTCCGACCAGCGCCAATGCCGAGGACCACGTGTCGATGGGCGCGAACGAAGCGCGTCACGTGCTGGCGATGGCCGACGATCTGGGCAAGGTGATCGCGCTGGAGCTGTACACCGCGGCGCAGGCGCTGGATCTTCGCCGCGACATGATCAATGCGGCGCGCGACCTGGCAGGCCGCGCGGATGCGGCGGCGCTGGCGGCGAAGGTGTCGGGCGGTCCGACGCCGGGAACGCTGGAGTACGACGCGTTCCTGGACGAGGTGGAAGCGCTGCGCGCGGAGCTGGCGTCGGCGGAGGAGTTCCACCCCGGTCGCGCGGTCGCGTTGGCGCATGCGGCGATCCGCGAAGCGATTCCGTTCCTCGACCGCGATCGCGCGCTCGACGGCGAAGTCGCCACGGCGGTGCGTCTGGTGCGCGAGGGAACGATCCTGGGCGCGGCGCGGGGCTGATTCGCCGCGCCTTTACCGTCATCCCGGCGAAGGCCGGGATGACGTGACGCATCCCTCACCTCACGCCGGCTCCTCCTGCGACGTCCGCACGCAGTCGCGACCGTCGGCCTTGGCCCGATAGAGCGCCTGGTCGGCCAACTGCAGCAGCGGGTCGATGCCGGCGACGGCCAGCGTTTCGATCGCGTGGACGCCGATGCTCGCCGTTACGTTGATTTCGTGCGTGCCGCTGCGGAACGGCGCTTCGCGCAGATGCTGGCGCAGGTCTTCGGCCACCTGCGTGGCGGCGGCGAGGTTCAGGCCCGGCAGCACGACGACGAACTCCTCTCCGCCAAAGCGCGCCAGCAATGCGTCCTGGTGCGGGCGCAAGGCGTGGCCCAGCGTGCGTGCGGCCCAGCGCAGGCATTCGTCGCCGACCAGATGGCCGTGGCGATCGTTGATGAGCTTGAAGTTGTCCAGGTCGATCATCAGCAGCGACAGCGGGCGGCGATGCTCGCGCGCCTGGCGCAGCAGCGCGTCGAAACGGTCACGGAAATGGCTGCGGTTGTGGAGCCCGGTGAGGGCATCGCGCTGGCTGGATTCGCGCAGCCGTGCGTGGGCGTCCTCCAGCTGCACCAGCGCGCTGCGCAACTCCGCGGTGCGCTGTTCGACCTTGTGCTCCAGTTGATCCTTGGCCTCGCGCACGATGCGTTCGTTCTCGTTGCGTAGTTGCGCGTAGCGGTGGCCCAGCGCGACGGACAGCAACAGCATCTCCAGCGCCGAGCCGATCTGCACGCCGTACTCGGTGAGGAAGTTCTTCGGCGTCAGGCCGAACGCGACACCGACGAACAGTCCCGTTCCCAGCAGGAACATCGCCCACGCCAGCAGGAACAACTTGGCGGGCGCATAGCCGCGGCGCACCACGGCGATCGACACCACCGCGATCCAGGCGATGCTGATCAGCACCGCGGCAGACGCCAGCGGCGTGGAGATGTGATACGGCAGCCAGGTGGAGGCGATGCCCAACAGCGCGAAGAACGCGATCAGCACCAGCCCGACGCGATCCCCGCGCGGCCAGCGTTCGCGCAAGCCCAGGAAGATGCGCGCGAACTGCTGCATGCCGATCTGCGCCAGGCAGATCGACAGCGGCACCATGCGGTCGCTCAGCCATGAACTGTTCGGCCACAGGTATTCGAAGCCCAGCCCGTTGAGCGTGAACAGCACCAGCCCGAACGCGGACAGGTGGAACAGGTACCAGAAGTAGCTGGCGTCGCGCAGGCTCAGCCACAGCGCCATGTTGTAGAAGAACAACGCCAGCAGGATGCCGTAGTACGCACCGATCACGAACTGCGCATCGCGCGAGAGTTCGGCGAAGGCCACCGGTGTGAACAGCGACAGCGGCACCTGCATCGAGCTCTCGCTCTGCACGCGCACGAACAGGTCCACGGGTTCGCCGCGCGGCAGCGTCACCCAGAAGTTGGGGTGTCGATAACGGATGCTGCGGGCGCTGAAGGGCAGGTGGTCGCCGCCGGCCTGGAACGCGGTGCGGCCATCGGGATAGCGCGCATAGACGTCGATGCGATCGCTGAGCGCGTAGCTCTGCACGAGCAGCCAGCGCGTCTCGGCGTTGTCGCGGTTGACGACGCGCGCGTGGAACCAGAACGCGCCGTCCTGGAAGCCGAAGGCGGTTCGACCGTCGGGCAACGGCGCGAAGCGGCCTTCGTCCAGCCATCGCTGCGCGGAGGCGAAGTCGCCATCGCCCTGCGTGTCGTGGACATAGCGCATCGCCGGGGCGAGTGGCACCTCGGTGCGGTCATGGCGCAGTTCGATCAATCCCGCTGGCGGAGCGGCCAGTGCCGGAAACAGCAGCAGGCACAGGCCTGCAAGGCACAGCCGGACCCAACGTGGCGCACGTCCCATCTCATCCCCTTGCCAGTCACCGAAACGTCGGTCACCGGTCCTGGCCGCAGCTGGCGGTCCCGCGGGGTAGGCGGGGGCGAGCCTCAACCGTCCCGGGCTTCGCTGCGCCGGTGACGCCATCGTCACTATCGCTATAGACGGCGTGAACGCCGCGTTCAGGCCGCGCTGCCGGAAACAGGTCCGGAGGGTTGACGCGGGTCGCTGACGGAAGGTCTAATGTATTAACGCGTTAATACATTGACCCGGATATGAAGCGTCGACCCCTCGAAAGCGAGCGCAGTGAGGAAAACCTGGCCTTCCTGGCCTCCGCGCTGCTGACCCTGCGCACGGTGGAGGAGGTCCAGGCCTTCCTGGAGGACCTGTGCACGCCGGCCGAGCTGGAGGCGATGGGCGACCGCTGGCGCGTCGTCCCGCTGCTCCAAGACAGCGTCCCGTACCGCGAGATCCACGACCGCACCCAGGTCAGCGTCACCACCATCGGCCGCGTCGCCCGCACGCTGGAGCGCGGCGCGGGCGGCTACGGCATCGCCGCCGGCCGCCTGGCCGTACCACCCGCCGCCACGAACGCCGGCTGATCGAGACCCCCATGAGCCCGTCCCCCAACACGCCGGCGCGCGACCGCCTGCGCATCGCGATCCAGAAATCCGGCCGTCTCGCCGATCCGGCGCGCGCCCTGCTGACCTCCTGCGGCCTGAGCTGGCGCGAGAGCCGCGACCGCCTGTTCTGCTACGGCGAGTCGCTGCCCGTCGACCTGCTGCTGGTGCGCGACGACGATATCCCCGGCCTGATCGCCGAAGGCGTGTGCGACCTGGGCATCGTCGGCCGCAACGTGCTGCTCGAACAGGGGTCCGATCGCGCGGGCAACGGCGCCGCGCCGTCGTTCCGCGAATTGCGTGCCCTGGGTTTCGGCGGCTGCCGCCTCGCGCTCGCCGTGCCCGACGCATGGGACTGGCAGGGGCCGGAACAACTGGCGGGCAAGCGCATTGCGACCAGCTATCCGGGCCTGCTGTCGAAGTGGCTGGCCGAGCAGAACATCGACGCGAAGGTGGTGCTGTTGTCGGGCTCGGTCGAAATCGCGCCGCGGCTGGGGCAGGCGGACGCGATCTGCGATCTGGTGTCCAGCGGCGCGACGCTCGCGGCCAACCAGCTCAAGCCGGTGACGACGCTGCTGGAAAGCGAAGCCGTGCTCGCCGGTCCCGCCGAAACCCTGGACGCCACGCGCGGCGAACTCGCCGACCTGCTGCTGCGCCGGCTCGACGGCGCGCTGCGCATCCGCCACAGCAAGCTGTTGCTGTTCCAGGCGCCGCGCCGTGTGCTGCCCGACTTGCTGCCGCTGCTCCCCGATGCAGAAGCACCGACCGTGATGCGCCTGGACGACGGCGACGACCTCGCGCTGCAGGCGCTGTGCCACGGCGCGGTGACCTGGCAGCGGCTGGAGGAACTCAAGCGCGCCGGCGCGCGCGGCCTGATGGTGCTGCCGGTGGAGGGCATGCTGGCATGAACGCCGTCGCCACCACCGAAACCGTAATGCGCCGCGTCGACTGGCGCCAGCTCGATGAGCGCACGCAGGCCCAGCTGCTGCGCCGTCCCGCCCAGCTCACTTCGACCACCACGGCCAGCGCGGTCTCCGCGATCATCGAGGAAGTGCGCGACCGCGGCGACGCCGCGCTGCGCGCCTTCGGTGCACGATTCGACGGCATCGAACTGGACGAGTTCGCCGTCGGCGAAGACGAATTCCGCGCGGCCGACGCCGCCCTTTCCGACGCACTTCGCCAGGCCATCGACGAAGCCGCCGAACGCATCGCCATCTTCCACCGCGCCGGCATGACCGCGCCGTACACCGTCGACACCGCGCCGGGCGTGCGCTGCGAACGCGTGCTGCGCCCGATCCAGCGCGTCGGCCTGTACGTCCCCGCCGGTTCCGCGCCGTTGCCGTCCACCGCGCTGATGCTCGGCGTGCCGGCGCAGTTGGCCGGATGTCCGGAGATCGTGCTGTGCACGCCGCCGCGTCGCGACGGCAGCGCCGATCCGGCCGTGCTCTACGCCGCGCGGCGATGCGGCATCGCGCGCGTGTTCAAGGTGGGCGGCGCGCAGGCCATTGCCGCGCTCGCCTACGGCACGGCCACGCTGCCGCGCTGCGACAAGCTGTTCGGGCCGGGCAACGCCTACGTGACCGAAGCCAAGCGCCAGGTCGCGATGGACCAGGACGGTGCGGCCATCGACATGCCGGCCGGCCCGTCCGAAGTCCTGGTGATCGCCGATGCCGGCGCGAACCCGGCGTTCGTCGCCGCGGACCTGCTCTCGCAGGCCGAGCACGGCCCCGACTCGCAGGTGCTGCTGCTGTGCGACGACGATGCGCTGCTCGATGCGGTGGCCGACCAGGTGGCGCTGCAGTTGCAGGCGCTGCCGCGCGCGGATATCGCGCGGCGTGCGTTGCAGTCGTCCAGTGCGATCCGCGTGGACTCCATCGAACAGGCGCTCCAGATCAGCAACCGCTACGCGCCCGAGCACCTCATCCTCGCCCTGCGCGACGCACGCGCATGGCTGCCGCGCGTCACCGCAGCCGGCTCGGTGTTCCTCGGCGACTGGGCGCCCGAAGCACTGGGCGACTATTGCAGCGGCACCAATCACGTTCTGCCCACCAGCGGCGCGGCGCGCTTCGCCGGTGGCATCAACGTGGCCAGCTTCCAGGTGGCGATCACGGTGCAGGAAGTGCAGCCGCGCGGCATCGAAGCGATCGGCCCCTGCGCCGTCGAACTGGCGCGTGCGGAAGGACTCGACGCGCACCTTCGCGCGGTCGCACTGCGCCTCGAGGCGGTGGCACCGTGAACGCCATCGTCGACACCGCATCGCCGAGCCCGCTCGTGCTGGTGCGCGAGGACCTGCGCGATTTCGCCGGTTACCGATCCGCGCGCAGCGACCGGATGCGGGGCGACGTCTGGCTCAACGCCAACGAATCGCCGTGGCCGAATCTCTCCGACCGCGACGGCGCGCTGCGCCGCTATCCCGATCCGCAGCCGCAGGTGTTGTGCGACGCACTCGCGACGCTCTACGGCTGCGCGCCGGAGCAACTGCTCGTGGGTCGCGGCAGCGACGAATGCATCGATGTGCTGGTGCGCGCCATATGCCGCCCCGGCGGCGATGCGATCATCGTCAACACGCCGACCTTCGGCATGTATGCCGTCAACGCGCGCCTGCACGGAACGCGCATCGTCGACATTCCGTTGCGCGAGCGCGACGGCGAATGGCGCTGCGATTTCAACGCCGTGACCGAGGCCGCGCTGACGCAAGGCGTGCGGCTGGTGTTCCTGTGCTCGCCCGGAAATCCGACCGGCGCGTTGCTGCCCCAGGGTGAAATCATCGCGCTCGCGCAGCGGCTGCAGTCACGCGCGCTGGTCGTGGTCGACGAGGCCTACATCGAGTTCGCCGACGCGCCCTCGGCGACGCGTCTCATCGACACCCAGCGCAACATCGTCGTCCTGCGCACCTTGTCGAAGGCGCACGCGCTGGCCGGTGCCCGCATCGGCAGCGTCATTGCCGACGCGCAGCTCATCGAGGTGCTGCGCCGCTGCCAGGCGCCGTATCCGTTGCCTGCCGCATGCGTAGACGAGGCCCTGCGCGCGCTTGCCCCGCACGCCGCCTTGCAGACGCGCACGCGCATCGCCCAGGTGCGCGGCGAGCGCGACAGGCTGGTGCAACAGCTGGCTGGATCGCCGGGCATTCGTCGCGCCTATCCATCGCATGGCAACTTCGTGCTGGTGTGTTTCGACGACGCGCAGGCCGCGCTCGACCGTCTGCTCGCGGCAGGCGTGGTCGTGCGCGACATGCGCGCGACGCCAGGCCTGGAGGACGCGCTGCGCATCAGTCTGGGCACGCCGGAACAGAACGCCCTCGTGGCTTCGATCCTGCGCGGAGGCGCCGCATGAGCGCCACGCCCATCCTGTTCGTCGACCGCGACGGCACGCTCATCGAGGAGCCGGGCGATTTCCAGATCGACCGCTTCGACAAGCTGCGCTTCGTCGCGGGCGTCATCCCGGCGATGCTGCGCCTGCGCGACGCCGGCTACGAGTTCGTGATGGTCACCAACCAGGACGGCCTGGGCAGCGACGCCTTCCCGCAGGCGGACTTCGACGGGCCGCACGCGCTGATGATGCAGGTCTTCGAAAGCCAGGGCATCGTCTTCCGCGACGTGCTCATCGACCGCAGCCTGCCGGCGGAGAACGCGCCCACGCGCAAGCCCGGCATCGGCCTGGCCCTGCCGTTGCTGCGCGATCGCGGCATCGACTGGTCGCGCTCGGCGATGGTCGGCGATCGCGACACCGACACCGCCTTCGCCCGCAACCTCGGCATCCGTGCGTTCCAGCTGCGCACGGAACAGTTCGGCGGCGAGTGGGACTGGCGCGGCATCGCGCATGCGCTGGCCGACGCGCCGCGCACCGCGCGCGTCACGCGCAACACGCGCGAGACGCGCATCGACGTCGCGCTGGACCTGGACCGCGTTGCCGACCCGAAGGTGACCACCGGACTGGGTTTCTTCGATCACATGCTCGAACAGCTCGGCAAGCACGGCGGTTTTGCGCTGGAACTGCGCTGCGAAGGCGATCTGCACATCGACGAGCACCACACCGTCGAGGACAGCGCGCTCGCATTCGGGCAGGCGCTGCGTGAAGCCCTGGGCGACAAGCGCGGCATCGGTCGCTACGGCTTCACGCTGCCGATGGACGAATCGCTGGCCAGCGCGGCGCTGGATTTCTCGGGGCGCCCGTACTTCGTGTTCGAAGGCGACTTCGCCCGTGACCGCGTCGGCGGCCTGCCGACGGAACTGGTGCCGCACTTCTTCCGCTCGCTGTGCGACGGCGCCGGCCTGAACCTCAATCTTCGCGTGCAAGGCGAGAACGACCACCACAAGGTCGAAGCCTGCTTCAAGGCCGTCGCGCGCGCACTGCGCCAGGCGGTGCGACGCGAAGGCCACGAGCTGCCGAGCACGAAGGGCACGCTCTGATTCCCATGCATGACGGCGGTATTCGAATGAACCCGAGAGCAGTGCCATGACCGACGTCGTCCTCATCGACTGGGGCGGCGGCAACATCGGTTCGGTGCGCTACGCACTGGAGCGCATCGGCGCACGCGCCGTGCTGAGTGCAAACGCTGACACCATCGCCAACGCGCCGCGCGTGATCCTGCCCGGCGTGGGCGCGGCGACACCGGCGATGCAGCGATTGCACGAACTCGATCTCGTCGACACGATCCGCGCGCTGGAGGCACCGCTGCTCGGCATCTGCCTGGGCATGCAGTTGCTTTACGAGTCCTCGGAAGAAGGCGGAGTCGGAGGGCTGGGGCTGTTGCCCGGCCGTATCGAGCGCATTCCCGCCCATGCCGGGGTGCGTGTTCCGCACATGGGCTGGAACCGGCTTCGATTGCAGAAGGCATCGCCGCTGCTGGAAGGCATCGACGAAGGCGAATGGGCCTACTTCGTGCACAGCTTCGCCGCCCCGTTGACCGCCGACACCCTGGCGCGCAGCGACTACGGCATCGGCTTCACCGCGATCGCCGGGCGCGGGCGCTGCTTCGGCGCGCAGTTCCACCCCGAGCGATCGGCCGCGGCCGGCCAGCGCCTGCTCTCGAATTTCATCGCAATGGAGGCCGCGTGAACGCGACGACTGCTGCAACGTCCGCGATGGCAACGGACTTCCAACTCTATCCCGCCATCGACGTGCGCGAAGGACGCGTGGTGCGGCTGAACCAGGGCGACTACGAGCGCGAGACGCGCTATGCGCCGCCCCCCCTGGACCTGGCCACGAAGTACGCGAAGCAGGGTGCGCGTTGGCTGCACCTGGTCGACCTCGACGCCGCGCGCGAAGGTGGCTACACCTTGCGGACGCTGGTGCGCGACATCGTGGCCGCAACCGGGCTGCGCGTGCAGACCGGCGGTGGCGTGCGCGGCGAGGACGATGTGGCGTTGATCCTCGAAGCCGGCGCCGAGCGCGTCGTCGTGGGCTCGCTGGCCGTGCGCGAACCCGAGCGCGTACTCGGCTGGATCGCGCGCTTCGGCGCGCAACGCATCACCGTGGCGCTCGATGCGCGGCAGGACGCGAGCGGCGCATGGCGCCTGCCGACCGCCGGCTGGACGCAGGACAGCGGTGCGTCGTTGGAGCCGCTGGTGCGCCGCTTCGCCGACGGCGGCCTGCGCCACCTGCTGTGCACCGACATTGCACGCGACGGCATGCTGTCCGGCCCGAACCTCGCGCTGTACCGCCACCTGGCGGAGCTGGCACCGGAGGTGCACGTGCAGGCATCCGGTGGTGTGCGCGACATCGACGACATCGAATCCACGCGTCGCGCCGGTTGTGCCGGTGCGGTGCTGGGCAAGGCGCTGATCGAGGGCCACTTCGCGCTCGACGAAGCGCTGCGCGAGGTGCGCGAATGCTGAGTCGCCGCATCGTGCCATGCCTGGACGTGCGCGACGGACGCGTCGTGAAGGGCGTGCGCTTCCGCGATCACGTCGACATGGGCGACATCGTGGCACTGGCGCTGCGCTATCGCGACGAAGGCGCGGACGAACTGGTGTTCTACGACATCACCGCGAGCCCGCAGGGGCGCAGCGTGGACCGGCAATGGGTCGAGCGCGTGGCGCGCGTGATCGACGTGCCGTTCTGCGTGGCCGGCGGTATCCGCTCCGTCGAGGACGCACGTGCGGTGCTCCACGCCGGCGCCGACAAGGTGTCGATCAACACGCCAGCGCTGGAACGCCCGGCGCTGATCGGCGAAATCGCCGACGCGTTCGGCGTGCAATGCGTCGTCGTGGGCGTGGACAGCCTGCGCGACGAAGACGGGCAGTGGCGCGTGCGCCAGTACACCGGCGATCCCTCGCGCACGCGTGCGTTGCCGCAACGCACGCTCGACTGGGTCGTCGAGGCCCAGGAACGCGGAGCCGGGGAGATCGTCCTCAACTGCATGGGCAGCGACGGCGTGCGCAAGGGCTACGACATCGAGCAACTGCGCGCGGTTCGCGAGCGGTGCGACGTGCCGCTGGTCGCTTCCGGCGGCGCGGGTGCGATCGACGACTTCGCCGAGGTGTTTCGCGAGGCCGACGTGGACGCGGCGCTGGCGGCGAGCGTGTTCCATTCCGGAGCGGTGGCCATTCCCGAACTCAAGCGGCACCTGCGGGCGCAGGGCATCGAGGTGCGTGATGTCGGTTGATCCGACGGTGAGCGCGGTCGATTCGCTCGCCTGGGAAAAGCAGGGCGGCCTGATCCCGGCCGTCGTGCAGGACGCCGACACGCTGCGCGTGCTGATGCTCGGCTACATGGACGTCGCGGCGCTGCGTGCGACGATCGAAAGCGGCCATGTCACCTTCTTCAGCCGCAGCCGGCAGACGCAGTGGGTAAAGGGCGAGACGTCGGGGCACTACCTCGACCTGGTCGCGCTGGACGTGGACTGCGACGGCGACACGCTGCTGGTGACGGCCAGGCCACACGGGCCCACGTGCCATCTCGGTCGCGAGAGCTGCTTCCCCAGCGCACCGGGCGCGACCGGCTCGTTCCTGCGTGAACTCGATGCGCTGGTGGCGCGACGCGATCGCGAAAGACCGGCCGACAGCTACACCACACGCCTGTTCGACGGTGGCGTGCGCCGCATCGCGCAGAAGGTGGGCGAGGAGGGCGTGGAGACCGCGCTGGCCGCGGTGGCGCAGTCGGAGGAGGACCTGCTTGGCGAAGCCGGCGACCTGCTCTACCACCTGCTCGTGCTGCTGCGCGCGCGCGGGCTGGGGCTGGCCGACGTCGAGGCCCTGCTGAAGGCGCGTCACGCTGGCTGAAGCACAACGCGCGACTTCCGGCGGACACGGGACCGGCCGATAATCGCGTGGTCCCGCGCCCGAGTCCCGCCATGCCGCACGCGTCCTCCGTCCTGCTGTCCGCCCTGCTGGCCCTGGTCGCCACCGACGTCGCCGCACAGGCCAGCGTCGTCGGCATCGTCTTCGATGATGCGAACGGCAACGGCCAGCGCGAGGCGCGCGAGCGCGGCATCGCCGGCGTGAAGGTGTCGAACGGCCGCGAGCTGGCGATCACCGATGCACAGGGCCGCTACACCTTGCCGATGCGCGAGGGCAGCACGCTGTTCGTCGTCAAGCCTCCGCAGTACGCGACGGCGACCGGCGCGAACGGCCTGCCGCTGTTCTGGCATCACCTGTTCCCGCAGGGATCGCCCGCGTTGCGCTTCGGCGGCATCGCGGCGACGACGCCCGCATCGTCGTACGACTTCGCGCTGCGCGCGCGCCCGGCGAGCAAGGGCGACCTGGAGATGCTGGTCTTCGGCGATCCGCAGCCGAAGAACCGCACGGACGTGGGTTATTACGAGCGCGACATCGTGCAGCCGCTGGTGGGCCGTCATGCCGCGCGCCTGGGAATCAGCCTGGGCGACATCGTGAACGACGATCTGAGCCTGTATCCCGACGTCAACCGCGTCACCGCGCAGCTCGGCGTGCCGTGGCTGCACGTGCCGGGCAATCACGACCTGGACTTCGACGCGACGCGCGACGAGGACGCGCTGCTCGGCTTCCGCAACGTGTTCGGCCCTGACAGTTATGCGTGGGAGGAACCGCAGGCGAGCTTCATCGTGCTCGATGACGTGGTCTACCAGCCGGCGAAGAAGCCGTCGTATGTCGGTGGCCTGCGCGAAGACCAGTTCGCCTTTCTCCAAGCCTACCTGGCGACGGTGCCGAAGACGCGGCGCGTGGTGATCTCGGCGCACATTCCGTTCTTCGAACCGGTCCCCGGCGTGGAAAGCTTCCGTCGCGCCGATCGCGAGCGTCTGTTCGCGCTGCTGCAGGATCGTCAGAACGTGTTGCTGCTCAGCGCACACACGCATAACCAGCGCCACTACCACCACGATGCGTCGACCGGCTGGCACGGTGCGCAACCGCTGCACGAGTACAACGTCGGCGCGACCTGCGGTGCGTTCTGGTCGGGCGTGAAGGATGCGAAGGGTATCCCGGACACGATGATGAGCGACGGCACGCCGAACGGCTTCGCATGGGCGACGTTCCGTGCGGACGGTTCGTATTCGTTGCGTTACCAGGTGGCGCGCGGCGCGAAGGACGATGCGATTGGCTTGCACGCACCGAAAGTGTTGCGCCGCGGTGCGTGGCCGGCCTTCGGTGTGTTCGCGAACGTCTACATGGGCGACGCCGACAGCCGCGTCGAGTACCGCATCGACGGCGGCGACTGGAAGCCGATGAAGCGCGTGGACCAGCCCGATCCGGTGCTGCTGGCGGAGAACGTCGCCGACGATGCCGCCGACGCGCTGCGCGGCTTCGACCGGGCGCCGGAGGCCGATCCGTCGACGCATCTGTGGCGCGGCACGCTGCCGACGGACCTTGCTGCGGGCGAGCACCGCATCGAAGTGCGCGCGTTCGATCGCTGGCAGGGTGAGCAGCGCGCGCAGACGCGCTATCGTCTGGACGACGCCACGGAGTAGCCGCCATGCCTGCCGAGCTGCCGACCGACTTGCCGATCAAACTGTTCAAGACGGAAGCCGCCTGGGAGAAGTGGCTTGCAGCGCATCGCGATGCGCCGGGTGCGTGGCTGAAAATCGCCAAGAAGGACCAGGGCGTGACGTCGGTGACGTACGCGCAGGCGCTGGACGTGGCGCTGTGCCACGGCTGGATCGACGGCCTCAAGCGCGCCTGCGACGAGCAGTATTTCCTGCAGCGCTTCACGCCGCGCAGGTCGAAGAGCCTGTGGTCGAAGATCAACGTCGGCAAGGTGGAGAAGCTGGTCGCGGACGGCCGCATGCAACCGGCCGGACTGCGCGAAGTGGATGCGGCGAAGGCAGACGGTCGCTGGGCTGCTGCGTACCACGCCGCCAGCGGCATGGAATGCCCGCCGGAACTCGCCGCGGCACTGAAGAAGAATGCGAAGGCGCGCAGGTTCTTTGAATCGCTCGACGGCGCAAATCGCTACGCGTTCTGCTGGCGCGTGCATACGGCGAAGAAGCCGGAGACGAAGGCGGCGCGGGTGGAGAAGTTCGTCGGGATGATGGAGCGGGGGGAGAAGATCCACGCTTGAGGCCGACGTTGCGGTCGTCGTCGCCTGTGCCCACCATCCAGGCGATGCGATGAGGAGCCGTCATCCCGGCGAAGGCCGGGACCCAGGCTGTCACACTCTCCGCAACGTCACGTCATTCCAGCGAAAGCTGGATCTTTTGGGCCGCCGCACGGCGGCACTATCCATCTTGCTGTTGCTACGCACAGACACCAGGGAAAGCATGAAAAGTCCCTGGAGGGTGCCGCCGTGCGGCGGCCCATAAGCCCCCGCCTTCGCGGGAATGACGGTGGGGCGGTTCACCCGAGAGGGAGTGCCCGTGCACCACGAGCCTGGGTCCGGCCTTCGCCGGGATGACGGATCAGAGGGCAAGCCGGCCGGCTCAGCCGATCGCGATGC
Organism: Lysobacter sp. MMG2; assembly: GCF_016735495.2. GTDB lineage: Bacteria > Pseudomonadota > Gammaproteobacteria > Xanthomonadales > Xanthomonadaceae > Lysobacter_J. The sequence continues at coordinate 65,270 of NZ_JAERQY020000002.1, read as the reverse complement.
CCGCAAACGAATCCACGCGAGTGTGCCCATGCGTCGCCTCGCCAACACGTGGCGTCGGATAGTCCTCAAGGCGATCGATCAACACCGTCTGCAAGCCGGCTTCGCGCGCGGCATCGAGTTCCTCGACGACGTCGGACAGGAACAGGATCTCCCCCGCCGGAATGCCGATCGATTCGACGATGTTGCGGTAGCTCTGCGCCTCGCGCTTGCCGCCGATCTCGGTGTCGTACCAGCCGGAGAACAGCGAGGTGAGATCGCCCGCGTCGCTATGACCGAAGAACAGGCGCTGCGCCGGGACGCTGCCGGAGGAGTACACGTACAGCGGCAGGCCGGCGGCGTGCCACTTGCGCAGGGCCGGGGCCGCGTCAGGGTAGATGTGCGCGGTGAAGTCCGCGCTCTTGTAGCCGTCGGCCCAGATCATGCCCTGCAGCGCCTTGAGCGCGGTGTGCTTGCGGTCCTCGTCGATCCAGCCCTGCAGGACCTCGACGATCATCGCGTCCTCGCACATGCCGCCGTTTTCGGCGGCGACGGTGTCCAGCCACTTGCGCACGCCCGGCTCCTTGCCGCGCGCGGCGACGAAGCGGGGCAGGGCGCGGCGCGCGTAAGGGAACAGCACGTCCTTGACGAACGAGATGCTGCTGGTGGTGCCTTCGATGTCGGTGAGGATGGCGCGGACGGTCATGGGGCTCGGTGTTCGGGGGGCGGGCGTTCGCACGCGCGTTCGGCGCGGCGGAAGGCGCTGATCCCCGCGTGCGCGGGGATGGCGGCGTGACGGACGTCGGCGGGCCTCAGCCCGCCTGGCCCTTCTCGTAGCGCGGGAAACGCTGGGCGATGTCGGTGCCGGTGAAATGGCCGACCCAGCCGTCCGGTTCGGTGAAGAAGCGGATGGCGATGAAGCTCGGCTCCGGGCCCATGTCGAACCAGTGCGTGGTGCTGTCGGGCACGGCGATCAGGTCGCCCTGCTCGCACTTCACCTCGTACACCTCGCCGTTGACGTGCAGGCTGAACAAGCCGGAGCCGGCGACGAAGAAGCGCACTTCGTCTTCCTTGTGGAAGTGCTCGTCGAGGAACTTGGTGCGCATCGTCTCGCGCTGCGGGTTGTCCGGCGCGATGCTCACCACGTCGACGGTCTTGAAGCCGTGCTGCGCGACGAGGCGGTCGATGTCGGCACGGTAGGCGTCCATGATCTTCTCGGGCGCATCGCCCGGCGCGACCGGCGCGTTGGCCTGCCACTGTTCGAAGGCAACCCCGATCTTGCCCAGCTCCGACGCCATCTCGGCGTGGTCGGCGGTGGACAGGCGCGGGTTGGACGGGTCGTTCTCGGAAAAAATGCGCAGGCGGCTCATCGCTGCAGTCTCCTCAGTTCAAGCTCGCAGCCGAGCAGGAATTCGAATGCTTCCAGGTGGCGGCGGGCTTCGGGCATGTCGCGGCCCCAGGCATAGAGGCCGTGGCCGTCGATCAGGTAACCCCACATCTGCTGGCGATCCAGCAGGCAATCCACCTGCGCGGCCAGCGTGTGCATGTCCTGGCTGTTGGGCAGGACGGGAAGTTCGACGCTCGTTTCGTGGGTGGTGTTGCCCGCGAAGGCTTTCAAGAGCTCGTAGCCCTCCAGATGCACATGGCCGGGCCCGGCGTACAGGCGCGAGGCGACGGTCTGGACCATCGAGTGCGTGTGCAGGACGCAGCCGATCTCCGGAAAGCGCTTGTAGAGCTGGGTGTGCAGGAGCGTCTCGGCGGAGGACTTCTGGCTGGTCGCGACCGGCTGGCCGTCCAGGTCCACGACCATGATGTCGGCCTCGGTCAGCTTGCCCTTGTCGCGGCCGGAGACGGTGATGGCGATGTTGGCCGCGTCCATCCGGCGCGAGAAGTTGCTGCTGGTCGCCGGCGTCCAGCCCAGCGCCGACAGCTCGCGCACGTTCACGATGATCTCCCCGGCGCAATGCGCCAGGCGCTGGGGGTCGTAGGGGAGGGTGTGGTTCATGGGGAAAGTGTAGCGGACCCTCGGGAAAGGCCGGGTTACCGGATCGGGGCGGAGGGCGTTCACCCTCACGCCGGCCTACCTTCGCGCTCGGATACTCCCGCCCGTGGAGGTGGCCCATGAACGCTCATGACCCTTCGAGGCGACGCTTTCTCGGCAAGGCGGCGCTGATCGCGATGGCGGCCTTGGGAACGGAAGCGGTGGCCCGCCAGGCGGCCTCGCCGGCCGCGAAGCCCGCGACCGCCGCGACGCTGCCCCGGCTCACGCCCGACAACGCCCTCGCCAAGGCCCTGGCCTATACCGACAACGCGGCGACGGTGAAGCACGCCCTCTTCAAGCCCGGCAGCAGCTGCGCGAACTGCAACTTCTACAAGGGTGCCAAGGGCGAGCCGTCCGGGCCGTGCCAGATGTTTCCGCAGAACACGGTGTCGGCGAAGGGGTGGTGCACGGCCTGGGCGAAGAAGGCCTGAAGCGGCGATCGGGAAGGCGATGCCGACCCACAAAAAAAAGGGCGCCGCGAGGGCGCCCTTTTTCGTTGTCCCCGCAGCAGAACCGTCAGCCGTGCATGCGGCTGTGGCGGTAGCCGTACAGGAAGTAGATCAGGAAGCCGCCGATCGTCCACACCGCCATCAGGAACCAGTTGTGCGCGGTCATCGTCGACAGCAGCGCCAGGCAGCTGAGGATGCCCGCGCCGCAGATGAGCCACGCCGCCGGAATGCGGAACGGACGCGGCAGGTCCGGCTGGGTGCGGCGCAGGATCAGCACGCCGCCGCAGACCGCGGCGAAGGCGATCAGCGTGCCCATCGAGGTCAGCTCGCCCAGCACGTCCAGCGGGAACAGCGCCGCCAGCAGGGCGATGCCGATGCCGGTGATGACCGTGTTGATGTGCGGCGTGCGGTACTCGGGGTGGATCTTGGTGAACACCGGCGGCAACAGGCCGTCGCGCGCCATGATCATGAAGATGCGCGGCTGGCCGATGATCATCACCAGCACCACCGACGACAGGCCGATCAGCGCGCCGATTTCGACCACCACGCGCAACCAGCCCAGCTCCGGGTGCGCGGCGACGGCGGTCACCACCGGCTCGTCCGTGCCCAGCTGGTAGAACGGCACCAGGCCGGTCATCACCGCGGCCATCGCGATGTAGAGCACCGTGCAGATGGCGAGCGAGGCGAGCATGCCGATGGGCAGGTCGCGCTGCGGCTTGTGCGATTCCTGCGCGGCGACCGACACCGCCTCGAAACCGATGTAGGCGAAGAACACCATCGAAGCGCCGCGCAGCACGCCTTCCCAGCCGAACTTGCCCGGGCCCTCGTTGGCGGGGATGAAGGGTTCCCAGTTGGCCGGATTCACATACTTCCAGCCGACGAAGATCACCAGCAGGATCAGGCCGGTCTTGAGCACCACCATCGCCATGTTCATGGCCGACGACTTGCGGATGCCCACGTAGCACAGCCACGTCAGCAGCAGCACGATGGCGGCCGCGGGCAGGTTGGCGATGGCGCCGGTGGGGCGCAGCTGCCCGTCCAGTGGCGCGCTCACCCAGGCCTTGGGCAAGGTGATGTCGAAGTGTTGCAGCAGGCTGAGGAAGTAGCCGGTCCAGCTCACCGCGACCGCCGAGGCGGACACGCCGTATTCCAGTACCAGCATCCAGCCGATGAACCACGCCGACATTTCGCCCAGCGTGGCGTAGGTGTAGGTGTAGGCGCTGCCGGAGACCGGCACCATCGAGGCGAACTCGGCGTAGGCCAACGCGCAGAACGTGCAGCAAATGGCCGCCAGCACGAAGGACAGCATGATGGCCGGGCCGGCGTGATTCGCCGCCGCCTGGCCGGTGATGACGAAGATGCCGCCGCCGATCACTGCGCCGATGCCCAGCGCCGTCAGGCCCCAGGGGCCGAGCGTGCGGTGCAGTTCGAGGCCTTGTGCGTCGGCGTGGCTGGCGTGGGGATGCTTGGTCGCCCAGAGTTGTCGGAACATCGCGTTGTCCCCGGTGCCGGCGCGCGGCCGGCATTGAATGGCATGGCTGTAACGAACAAGGCCGGCGGGGAAACCGCCGGCCTTGGGGTGAATCAGCGATCAGCGCAAGTTCTTGCGGACCTTGCTGTTGCGATAGCCGTAGGTGAAGTAGATCAGCAGGCCGATCGCGGTCCAGCCGGTCATCAGCGGCCAATGCTCGGAGAACGGCTTCCAGAACAGGTACAGACACGCGGCCGCACCGAGCGGGCAGATGATCGCGGCAGCCGGCACGCGGAACGGACGCGGCAGGTCCGGGCGGCTCTTGCGCAGCACCAGCACGCCGATCGACACCGTGGCGAAGGCCAGCAGCGTGCCCATCGAGACCAGTTCGCCGAGCAGGCCGATCGGCAGGAAGCCGGCCAGCAGCGCGGCGAAGATGCCGACGATGATCGTGCCGATGTACGGCGTCTGGAACTTCGGATGGACCTTGGCGAAGACCTTCGGCAGCAGGCCGTCCTTCGACATCGAGTAGAAGATGCGCGGCTGGCCCATCAGCATCACCAGGATCACCGAGCTCAGGCCGGCGATGGCGCCGATTTCGACGATGTGCTTGAGCCACGCCAGGGCCGGGTACGCTTCCAGCGCCGTGGCGACCGGCTTGGGCGTGCTCAGCTGCGGATACGGCAGCAGGCCCGTCAGCACCAGCGCGACGATGATGTAGATGATGGTGCAGATGACCAGTGAGCCGAGGATGCCGATGGGCATGTCGCGCTGCGGGTTCTTGGCTTCACCGGCCGCGGTGGAGACCGCGTCGAAGCCGATGTAGGCGAAGAACACCACCGAGGCGCCGCGGATGATGCCGTCGATGCCGTAGCGGCCCGGACCCTGGTTCTCCGGAATGAACGGCACCCAGTTGTCCGGGTTGATGTACTTGGCGGCGAAGGCGACGAACAACACGATCACGAACACCTTGATGGCGACGATGATCGAGTTGACGAAGGCCGACTGGGTGATGCCCACGTAGCACAGGCCGCTGATGGCGGCGATGATCGCCACGGCCGGCAGATTGATGAGGCCACCGGTGTAGACGATGCTGCCGTCGACCACGTTCAGCGGTGCCGCCGCGAGCGACGCGGGCAGCGCCATGCCGAAGGTGCTCAGCAGGCTGTTGAGGTAACCCGACCAGCCCACCGCGACGGTGGAGGCGGCGAACATGTATTCCAGCACCAGGTTCCAGCCGATGAACCAGGCGACGAACTCGCCGAGCGTGGCATAGGAATAGGAGTAGGCGCTGCCCGAGACCGGCAGCATCGAAGCGAACTCGGCGTAGCACAGGCCCGCCAGCGCACAGGCGAAGCCGGCGATGACGAAGCTCAGCACGATCGCCGGGCCCGCGTGTTCGGCGGCGGCGTGTCCGGAGAGGACGAAGATGCCCGCGCCGATGACGGCACCGATGCCCAGCATCACCAACTGCGTGGCCGTGAGAGACCGCTTGAGGGTGGCCTCGCCCTGGAGGCTGCCTTCAACGGGCTCGCCCGCATCGACGTGACCGGCGGGCTCGACCGGCTTGGTGAGGAACAGGTTTTTGAACATCGGATTCCCCTGGGAATGTGTGATCTTCCGCCCGTTCAGGCCGGGCGATGGAGCGATAGGGCCGTGGGGGGCGGGCCACCTTAACCCACGCGGGAAAGCAGCGGCAAGCGCGTTGGGTCACAGGGCTGGACAACTTCTTGTAGCCCCCGCGCCACGGTGTCATGCGGGTTCAAGCGCAGCGGAACACCGGTGCCGCGCGGAGCTGTGGCGAGGTGGCGTCGCCACGGCCGTGCAGCGACCGGAACTGCCCGGCAGGTCGCAGTCCGGCCCCGTCGGCGACGTAAACTGTCGCGCCGCAGATGCAGGTCATGCCGTTGAACATCACGTCTTCCGGACCGGAACTTTCCGCACAGGTCGCGACGTTGCGCGACGCACTCGGGCGTTACGCGAAGACGTGGCCCGGCGAGGACGAGGTCGCGCGCTCGTTCGCGCAGTTCCTGGATTCGGCGCAGACCGTGTTCGAACGCATTCATCTGTCCGGCCACTTCACCGCATCGAGCTGGCTGGTCGATCGCAGCGGCACGCGCGCGCTGCTCACCCATCACCGCAAGCTGGAGCGCTGGCTGCAACTGGGCGGCCACGCCGACGGAGACCGCGACCTGTCGCGCGTCGCACTGCGCGAAGCGGAAGAGGAGTCCGGCCTGTCGGGCCTGCGCGTGGAGCCGCAGATGTTCGACCTGGACCGCCATTGGATTCCCGAGCGCGGCGACGTCCCGGGCCACTGGCACTGGGACGTGCGCTACGTCGTGCACGCCGAGGGCGGCGAGGACTACGTCGTCAGCGAGGAATCGCACGACCTGGCCTGGCGGCCGATCGCGGAGATCCTGGCCGATCCGGCCAGCGATGAGTCGATGTTGCGCATGGCGCGCAAGTGGGTGGCGCGCGGGGCACGCTGAGGTTCGCGTTCGCCGAGATGACGTATCAATGCAGACCCTGCGGCTCAATTCCGCACTGGCGTGAGCCTGCGTAGCCCGGGTAAGGCCGAAGGCCGCACCCGGGGAAACGCTCGACGTGGCATCACGCGAAAAAGCCCCGGGTGCGCTCCGCTTGCCCGGGCTACGAGGTGCGTCGCTACATGCCGCGTCAATACCGCGCTGGCGTCAGTACAACACCCGCGTGCGCAGCGTCCCCGGAATCCGCGCCAGCTCCTCGCGCACCTGCGCGACCTGTTCGGTCGTGGCGGTCACGTCGATGACGACGTAGCCCACCTTCGGGTGCGTGCGCAGGAACTGTCCGTCGATGTTCACGCCCAGTCGCGAGAACACGTCGTTCACCTGCGACAGGATGCCCGGCACGTTGCGGTGGATGTGCAGCAGGCGAAGGCTGCCGGTGTGCTCGGGCAGGGTGACTTCGGGGAAGTTCACCGCCGACAGCGTGGAGCCGTTGTCGCTGTAACGAATCAGCTTGGCCGCCACTTCCAGGCCGATGTTGTCCTGCGCCTCCAGCGTGCTGCCGCCGATGTGCGGCGTCAGGATCACGTTGTCCAGGCCCACCAGCGGCGAGACGAACGGATCGGCGTTGCCCTTGGGCTCGGCCGGGAACACGTCCACGGCCGCGCCGCCGACATGGCCGGACTTCAGCGCCTGCGCCAGCGCGTCGATGTCGACCACCGTGCCGCGCGAGGCGTTGATGAGGTGCGCGCCGGGCTTCATCTTCGCGATCTGCGCCGCGCCGAACATGCCCTGCGTGGCCGGTGTTTCCGGCACGTGCAACGTCACCACGTCGCTGCGTTGGAGCAGGTCGTCCAGGCCCATCGCCATGCGCGCGTTGCCGAGCGACAGCTTGGTTTCGATGTCGTGGAAGATCACCTGCATGCCCAGCGCTTCAGCGATCACGCCGACCTGCGTGCCGATGTGGCCGTAGCCGACGATGCCCAGCGTCTTGCCGCGCACTTCGTGGCTGCCGGCGGCGGATTTCGACCAGCCGCCGCGGTGGCACTGCGCATTCTTCTGAGGGATGCCGCGCATCAGCATGACCGCCTCGGCCAGCACCAGCTCGGCGACGCTGCGCGTGTTGGAGTAGGGCGCGTTGAAGACCGGGATGCCGGCCAGCTCGGCGGTGTCCAGGTCGACCTGGTTGGTGCCGATGCAGAACGCGCCGATCGCCATCAGCCGGCGCCCGTGCGACAGAACGTCCGCATCCAGGTGCGTGCGCGAACGGATGCCGACGATGTGCGCCTGCGCGATCTCCTGCCGCAGCAGGTCCGGCGGCAGCGATTTGTCGTAGACCTGGATGTTCGAGTAGCCGGCGTTGCGGAAACTTTCCACCGCGGTCGGCGCGAGGCCTTCCAGCAGCAGCACGCGGATGTCGGACTTCGGGAACGAGGTCGAAAGGCTCACGACGGTGTCTGGATGTGGGCGGGCTTCGACTATGTCAGAAATCGGGCCCGGTTGCTGCGGTGCATCACTGGACGCCATGGCGCCGCCGGTGGCAGGCTGGACCTCCCGTTGCGGCCGCCTGCGAACCGCCTGCCATGACCGATCCGCGCACCCCTGATCCCCGCCTCGAACGCCTGCGCGAACGCGTGCCGGGCCTGCGCCTGAGCACCGATCCGGCCGACGCCGAGCACTACGGCCGCGACTGGACCCGGCGCTGGACGCCGGCGCCGCTGGCGATCGCGTTGCCTGCGTCGACGGAGGAGGTCGTCGCCGTCGTGCGCTGGGCGAACGAGGAAGGCGTGGCCGTGGTGCCCTCCGGCGGGCGCACCGGTTTGTCGGGCGGCGCGGTCGCGGCCAACGGTGAACTCGTGCTCAGTCTGGAGCGCATGAACCGCGTGCTCGACTTCGACGCGGTCGATCGCACGATCACCGTGCAGGCCGGCATCGCACTGGAGGCCGTGCACAACGCGGCGCGCGAGCACGGCCTGGTGTATCCGGTGGATTTCGCCGCACGCGGCTCGTGTTCCATCGGCGGCAACATCGCCACCAACGCCGGCGGCATCCGCGTGATCCGCTACGGCAACACGCGCGAGTGGGTCGCCGGGCTCAAGGTGGTCACCGGCGCGGGCGACGTGCTCGAGCTCAACCGCGCGCTGATCAAGAACTCCAGCGGCTACGACCTGCGCCAGCTGATGGTCGCCTCGGAAGGCACGCTGGGCATCGTGATCGAAGCGACGCTGCGCCTGACCGATCCGCCGCCGCCGACCAACGTGATGCTGCTGGCGCTGCCATCGTTCGAGACGCTGATGCAGGTGTTCGCGGCCTTCCGCGAACGCCTGACGCTGGAAGCCTTTGAATTCTTCACCGACCGCGCGCTGCACCACGTGCTGGCGCACGGCGCGCAGAAGCCGTTCGACGAAGTGCATCCGTTCTATGTGGTCACCGAGTTCGCGGTGGGCTCGCAAGTACAAGAGGCAGCTGCGATGGCGGCTTTCGAGCATTGCCTGGAGAACGGCCTGGTGAGCGACGGCGTGATCAGCCAGAGCGATGCGCAGGCCGCGCAGCTGTGGCGGCTGCGCGAAGGCATCACCGAGAGCCTGGCGAAGTACAAGCCGTACAAGAACGACGTGTCGGTGCGCATCTCGGCGATGCCGGCGTTCCTGGCGGAAACCCAGCAGCTGCTGGCGCGCGAGTACCCGCAGTTCGACGTGGTGTGGTTCGGACATATCGGCGACGGCAACCTGCACATCAACGTGCTCAAGCCCGAAGGCGCCGCCGACGCGGAGTTCATCGTCCAGTGCGAGCACGTCACCAAGTTGCTGGCGCAGGCGCTGGCGCAGCACGGCGGCAGCATCTCGGCCGAGCACGGCATCGGCCTGGTCAAGAAGCCTTATCTGCTGGGCACGCGCAGTGCGGAAGAAATCGCGCTGATGCGGGGGATCAAGCGCGTGCTCGATCCCAAGGGGTTGATGAATCCGGGGAAGCTGTTCGACGTTTGATGCCTGTCTCTTCTCCCGCTAGCGGGAGAAAGTGCCCGCAGGGCGGATGAGGGAAACGCAGCGTCACGGCCTGCACGCGCAGTGCAGGGAAGCGCCGGTGTTTCGAGGCGGCCGCTTCGTTCTCCCTCACCCCAACCCCTCTCCCGCAAGCAGAAGAGGGGCGCGTCGAACAACCCGCCACAATCGTGAACGGCGCGCACGATTCACCCACCGCCACACTTCCCTTGTCGTCACGACCGGTTAGTCTGCGCGGGCCGGCCGCGAGGCCGCCCCCTCCAACGAACAGGGACCCCCAGATGAAGCGCACCACCGTGCTGTTGACCCTTGCCCTCATGGCGGCCGCGCCTGCGGCATTCGCCTCCAGCTTCGCCGGCACGTCGGCGGGCTCGTCCGCCGGCGGCAGTTCGGCCTCGAGCAATGCCAGTTCCGATTCCTCGTCGGGCAACGACGACAAGGTGGTGCTCGCGGCGCGCGACGACGCGGCCAGCTTCGTCGCCAGCGACGGCGCGATCCGCGGCGCCCAGCTCGAAGCCGCGCTGCGCCACCTGCGCGCAAACGTTCCGCAGGCCGCGCAGGCCAGCGACCTGGAACTGGCGCAGGCCATCCTCGCGCAGTGAGTGTGATTCACGGCCGCCGCCCGATGCGCGGCGGCCTTATCGCAATGGCGATGACCGCCGCGTTGTGGAGCGGCGGTGCCGGCGCCACGCTGAGGCTCGATGCGACCGGCCTCGCGCCGGACGAAGTCCTCGCCACGCAGCGGCTGCTGGACGACGCGCTCTCGCGTCTGCCCGAGGGCATGCGCGTGCAGTCCGAGCACGCGCCCGTCGCGCGCTGGAGCGACGCGCTCGATCCGCAGGTGTATGGTCACGCCGGCCGCTCCGAGCTGCTGCTCAATCGCGCGCTGCTGGCGCCGTTGCTCGATGCCGCCGACGTGCAGGCGCAGGCCCGGGCACGCACGGCGGTGCTGCACGAACTGGCCCATTTCCACGATCGCCGCGACGGCATTTCGCGCGATCCGCGCTTCCTCGATCTCGCCGGCTGGCAGGTGCGGGCCACGCGCCTGACCACGCGCGTGGCGGGCCGCACGCGCGAGAACCGCTTCGTCGACCGCAGCCCCGATCGCTACGAACTGACGAAGCCGTCGGAGTACTTCGCGGTCAACCTCGAACACTACCTGCAGGATCCGCAGTACGCCTGCCGCCGCCCCGCGCTGGCGCGTTACCTGCGCGAACGCGTGGGCGCGGCGCCCGTCGTCGCGTCGCAGTGCATTGACGATCTGGTCTATGTCGACGCGGGCGAGGGCGAGGGCGGCGCGCTCGCCTCGATCGATCCCGCGCGCGTCTACGCCATCGACTACCTGCTGGCCGAAGGCAACGCACAGCCGATGAGCCGCTGGGGCCACAGCATGCTGCGCGTGGTGGTGTGCGCGCCGGGCCGCGCGTTGGGTCCGGAGTGCCGGCTCGATCTGGCGCACCATCGCGTGCTTTCGTTCCGTGCGTTCGTCGACGACGTGCAGGTGTCGAGCTGGCGCGGGCTGACGGGACGCTATCCGTCGCGCCTGTTCGTGCTGCCGATGGAGCAGGTCATCGACGAGTACACGAAGGTCGAACTGCGCGGCCTGCGCTCGGTGCCGCTGCGGCTGGAGCGCGACGAGATCGCCGCCGTGCTGGAGCGCACCGCGCAGCTGCACTGGAGTTACGACGGCCGCTACTACTTCCTCGGCAACAACTGCGCAGCGGAAACCTGGAAGCTGCTCCACGACAGCGTGCCGCGACTGGCCGGGCAGGGCATCGGAAGCATCACGCCGACCGGGTTGTTGCGTCGTCTGGAAGACGCCGGTGTCGCCGATGCTTCGGTGCTCGACGATCACGCTGAGGCGTTGAAGCTGGGATATCGCTTCGAATCGCAGGGCGCGTATTTCGCGCAGGTGTACGAAACGGCGCGGTCGTCGCTGGGATTGCCGTACCGCTCCGCCGAAGAGTGGATGGACTTGCCGCCGCCGCAACGCAGGCCGTGGCTGGAACGCGCCGACCTGCGCGGCAGCGCGGCGCTGCTGCTGCTGGAACAGGCGGCGCAGCGGCGCGCGCTGGCGCAGGTGCGCGAGGCGCTCAAGCGGCGCTACCTCGCATCGGGGCGAGAAGAGACGGAGGCGACCGATGCGGTGCGCCGATTGATGCAGGAAAGCGCCTACCTCGGTCGTCCTTCGCGATTGCTGGAAGGCGGCGGCTACGGGCTGCCGCAGGCCGACGAGCGACTCGCCCTGCAGGCACGCAGCGCGGCGCTGCGCGACGATCTGCGGCAGGTGCGCGCGGACCTGGAGCGCGGTGCGCGGGACTGGATGGGCGTGGCGCAACGCGAACGACTCGATGCGATCGCGGTGAACACGGATCTGCTAAGCGCGCGTCTGCGTGCGTTGCATGCGGAGCAGGGTGGGTTGCGGTTGCCTTGATTCTGCGCCGCAGCGTCCGGTCACTCTCTCTGCGGCAAGCTCCCGCACCGTCATTCCCGCCTTCGCGGGAATGACGATGGAGTGGTTCGCCGGTGAGGGAGTGCCCGGATGCGGCGGGCCTGGGGCCCGGCCTTCGCCGGGATGACGGAGAATCAGCGGTACAGGCGAGCAGGCAAGCTCAACCCTCAGAGGCACCACTCAGCCACTTCGTCATCAACCGCCGCGGATTTTCGGCATAGCCGCTGCGACGGTAGATCTCGCGCGCGAGTGGATTGTCGTCGCTGACTTCCAGCCGCACGCAGCGCAGCCCCTCGGCCCGGCAGACCGCTTCGACTTCCGCCAATGCGCGCTTGCCGACGCCACCGCCGCGTTGCGCGGGCAGCACGTACAGCTCGTCGAGCAGGCCGTAGCGCCCGCCGAATTCCAGACTGAAACAGAAGCCGACGGCGAAGTACCCCGCCAGCGCACCGTCGCGTTCGATCAGTACCAGCCGGCCGTTGTACGGTTCGCCGATCAACGCTTCCAGCGCCGGGCGGACACGCGACTCGTCCCACGCGATGTGCTCATCCGCATGGAACTGGCGGATCACCGGCAGCAGCGCCGCGAGGTCGGCGGCGGTGGCGGGGCGGAAGGTCGGCATCTGCGTGCAGCGAAACAGGCGGCGCGACCGGTCGGCGCGCCGCCGTGCGGAATCAGTCCGCCCGACCGGCGAACTCGCCCGTCGTGGTGTTCACCAGCACGCGCTCGCCGTTGCCGATGTACTCCGGAACCATGATCTCGATTCCGGTCGACAGCTTGGCCGGCTTCGGACGCTTGGTCGCGGTGCCGCCCTTGAGCTCCGGCGGGGTTTCGATCACTTCGATCGCCACGCTCTGCGGCAGCTGCAGCGCGACCGGGGCGTCGTCGATGATCTGCACGTAGCAGCCGGTGAGGTCGGCGACGATGTAGCCGGCCAGGTCGCCGACGACGTCGGCATCGAGCGTGTACGGCGTGTAGTCCTCGTCGTCGAGGAAGACGAACGCGTCGCCGTCCTTGTACGAGAACGTCGCCTGGCGGCGGCTGAGCTCGACTTCCTTGAGCTCGTCTTCCGCGCCCATGCTCACGTCGAGCTTGGTACCGCCGGGCACGCTGTACATGGTGAAGCGGAACTTGACGTTGCCGCCGCGGCCCTGCGGCGAGCTGCGTTCGATGTCGCGGATCTGGTAGACCGCGTTGTTGTGTTCGACAACGTTACCTTTTTTTACGTCGTAGGCTTTCATGGCTGTGTTCGGGATTGGAGATTCGGGATTCGGGATTCGCAAGAGCGGCGATGCAGGGTTCGGGGGCGAGGTGGGCTCTTTCGAATCCCGAATCTCGAATCCCGAATCCCGGCTTCACTCACTTCGGCGCCAGCCGCGTCGCGCCGTCCAGGCGGATCGTCTCGCCGTTGAGGTAGGTGTTGCCCAGGATGTACGCGACCAGGTCGGCGAACTCCTTCGGCTGGCCCAGGCGCGAGGGGAACGGGATCGAGGCGGCCAGCGACTGCTGCACCGAGTCGGGCATGCCGTCGACCATCGGCGTCCAGAACACGCCGGGCGCAATCGTCATCACGCGGATGCCGAAGCGGGCCAGTTCGCGCGCCATCGGCAACGTCATGCCGACCACGCCGCCCTTCGATGCGGAGTAGGCGGCCTGGCCGATCTGGCCTTCGTACGCGGCCACCGAGGCGGTGTTGACGATCACGCCGCGCTCGCCGTCCACGCCGGCTTCGTTGTGCTGCATCAGTTCGGCGGCGGCCTTGGCGACGTTGAAGCTGCCGACCAGGTTGACCATCACCGTGGACTGGAACTGCGACAGCGGCATCGAGCCTTCCTTGCCCAGCACGCGGCCGGCGCCGAGGATGCCGGCGCAGTTGATCAGCACGTTCAGCCCGCCGAGGAACTCGCGCGCGGCCTTCACGTTCTCGACCACGCCCGCCTCGTTGGTCACGTCGGTCTTGAAGTAGCGGGCATTCTCGGCGCCCAGTTCGGCGACGGCGGCCGCGCCCTTTTCGTCGTTGACGTCGAACAGGGCGACCTTGCCGCCGTGGGCGACCAGGTGCTGGGCGACGGCGAGGCCGAGGCCGGAGACGCCGCCGGTGACGATGGCGCGGGCAGATTCAAGATGCATGGGTCGGGTCCAGGACGCGGAAAGGCGGGATCTTACCGGACGCGGGGCCCGCTCCGGCCGCGAACCGGCCGCCGCGCGCCTAGCGGCGGCTGTTCATTCCCGGCGTGCGGTAGGTCTCGCGGATTTCTTCCGGTGTCAGGCCGGGCGCGAACAGGAAGCCCTGGCCCACATGCACGCCCAGGTCGAGCAGGAAACCGCGGTGCTCTTCCGTCTCCACACCCTCGGCGACCAGCGCCAGCCCCAGGCTGCGGGCGATGCCGGTGACGGCCTGGCAGACGGCCACGTCGGACTGGTTGTCCGGGACGCCCTGCACGAACAGCTGGCTCAGCTTGAGCCCGTGGATGGGCAGCCGGCGCAGGTAGTTCAACGCGCTGTAGGCCTCGCCGAAATCGTCGATGGTCAGGATCACGCCCAGCTGTCGCAGCGCGGCGAAGGTGCGCAGCGTGTCGGGCGCGTCCTCGATCAGCACGCGCTCGGTGAACTCCAGTTCCAGCGCATGGCCGGGCAGGCCGTATTCGGACAGGACGGCGCTCACGGTGCTCGCCAGGTCTTCGCCGAGGAACTGGCGGTAGGAAACATTCACCGCCACGCGCGGCACCTTCAGCCCGGCGTCCTGCCAGTCGCGCATTTGGCGGCAGGCCTCGTTGAGCACCCAGTCGCCGATGCCGACGATGTCGCCGGTGGTCTCGGCGTGGTCGATGAACTTGTCCGGGCGGATCTCGCCCAGGGAATGGTTGCGCCAGCGGATCAGCGCTTCGACCGCGGTGACTTCGCCGTTGCGCATGTCCACCTGCGGTTGGTAGACGAGATGGAATTCGTCGTTGTTGACCGCGCGGCGCAGGTGCGTTTCCAGCTGCAGGCGATGCAGTTGCTGTTCGGCCAGTTCCGGCGTGAAGGTCTGCCAGCCGTTGCGGCCGCGGCGCTTGCTGTCGTACATCGCCACGTCGGCGCTCTGGATCAGCTGCTGCGAACGCACGCCGTCTAGCGGTGCCTGCGCGATGCCGATGGAGGCGGTGATGCTGAACTCTTCGCCGTCCAGGCGGAAACTGTCGCCGAAGATCTCCAGGATCGCGTCGGCCAGGCGCTCCGGACGCGAGGGATCGCTGCCGGCGTCGCACAGGATCAGGAACTCGTCGCCGCCGAAGCGCGCGATCAACCCTTCGCTGCCGATCGCGCGCTGGATGCGCCGCGCCGCCGAGGCGAGCAGACGGTCGCCCGCGGCATGGCCGAGCACATCGTTGACCACCTTGAAGCGATCCAGGTCGACGTACAGCACGGCCAGTTGCGAACGCAGCGGGTCGTCGAGGCGGCTCTCCAATTCGGCCAGCACGGCGTCGCGATTGAGCAGGCCGGTGAGCGGATCGCTGCGCGCCTGCACGCGCAGGCTTTCTTCGTCGTGCTTGCGCTCGGTGATGTCCTGCAGCGTGCCGGTCAGGCGCGAGTTGAGCGGATCGCCGGCCTCGGCCTCGCCGATCACGCGCACCCAGAACGCGCGACCGTCGGCGCGATGGCCCTGGACTTCCAGGTCGAAGTTGCGGCCGAAGGAAATCGCCTGGCCGAGCGCGGCGCGCAGGCGGTCGCGGTCGTCGTGGCGCAGGCACGAAAGCATGCCTTCGATCGTCTCCGGCGGCGGACGGTGGCCGAGGATGCGTTGTCCTTCGTGCGTGAGGTACAGCCGATCCGGCGCGACGTCCCATTCCCAGCCGCCGATGTGCGCCATGCTCTGCGCGCGATCGAACAGGGTGCTGTCGCGCTTGAGCGTGGTCACGTCGGAGAACAGCGAGAGCACCTGCTGCGGCTTGTCGCCGCCGGGCGGAAACTGCGGCACCGAAGTCACCGACATCCACATCAGCTGCTGGCGTGCGCGGTGGTACAGGCCGAGCACGGTGCTCTCGATGATGCGGCCGGTCTGCAACGCGCGCTGCGACGGGTAGCGCTCCGGCGGCATCTGGCGGCCGCGTTCGTCGACGACGAGCCAGTTGTCGGGATGCAGCGCATCGTTGACCGATTCGCCGTCGGCGATGCTGAGGATCTTCATCGCGGCGACGTTGGCGTACACCACCTGCATGTCGGCGTCCTGCACGACGATGCCGCGGTCGATGGCTTCCATCAGCTCGCGGTAACGCAGTTCGGCGGTGTGGCGGCTGCTGAGGTCGCGCGCGACGGCGACCATCGCCTTGCGTCCATCGAAGGTGAGCCCGGCGGTGTGCACTTCCACCGGGAAGCGCGTGCCGTCGCCGCGCATGTTGGTCACCTCGACCACGTAGGTGCCGCCGCGGTTGAGCGTCTCCCACACCGGCGCCATGTGGTCCTGCGGCAGGTCGGGGTTCAGCGTCTCGATCGGCTGGCCGATGATCTCCTCGCGCGGGCGGCGGTAGGCATCCATGCCGGCGCGGTTGAGGTCGAGCACGGTGCCGTCCCAGGCGATGATGCTGACCGGATCGGGTACGGCGTCGAAGAGGCTGCGGTAGCGCTGGCGTTCGGCTTCGCAGTCGGCCAGCGTCCGGGTCAGGGCGTCGTGTGCCTGTTGCAGCAACGTGCGTGTCGCGGGTGTGATCGCGTTGTCGCGCAACGCCTGTTCCAGCGCCGCCAGCGTGGCTTTCGCGTCCGCCGGCTCGGGATAGGCCGGTGTGCCGGGAAGCTCCTGCGCTGGCGTGCGGTGTGTCATCGGGGTCTCGTCAGGTCACGCCGCCGCCAGGGCCTTGGCGACCTTGCTGCCGGTATCGCGCCCGAGCAGCGTCGCGAGCCAGCGGCCGGTGTCGGCCAGTTTCGCCAGGTCGATTCCAGTCTCGATCCCCAGGCCATGCAGCATGTACACCACGTCCTCGGTTGCGACGTTCCCGCTGGCGCCCTTCGCGTACGGGCAGCCACCCGTGCCCGAGACCGCCGAGTCGACCACCGCCACGCCTTCTTCCAGGCAGGCGAGCACGTTCGCCAGCGCCTGCCCGTAGGTGTCGTGGAAGTGCACGGCTAACGCGTTGATCGGCACTTCCGCCGCCACCGCCAGCAGCATCGCGCGCGCCTTGCCCGGCGTGCCGACGCCGATGGTGTCGCCGAGCGAGATCTCGTAGCAGCCCATTTCGTGCAGGGCCCGCGCCACGCGCACGACGTCGCTCAGCGGCACGTCGCCCTGGTAGGGGCAGCCGAGCACGGTGGAGACGTAACCGCGCACGGCGACGCCGTCGGCGCGCGCGCGCTCCATCACCGGCCTGAAACGCTCCAGCGATTCGTCGATGCCGGCGTTGATGTTCTTGCGATTGAACGCTTCCGACGCCGCGGTGAACACCGCGATCTCCTCCACGCCGACGGCGCGTGCGCGTTCGTAGCCCTGTTCGTTCGGCACCAGCACGGGGTAGTGCACGCCCGGCTGGCGGTGGATGCCGGTGAAGACCTCGGCCGCGTCGGCCAGCTGCGGCACCCACTTGGGGCTGACGAAACTCGTCGCTTCGATGCTGCGCAGGCCGGTGTCGGACAGGCGGTCGATCAGCGCGATCTTGTCGGCGGTGGCGATGGTCGCCTTCTCGTTCTGCAACCCGTCGCGCGGGCCGACTTCGACGATGCGGACGGCGGGCTTCATGGCGGCCTCGCTCATGCGGTCTGGTCGAGGGAGACGAGCACGGCGTCGGCCTCGACGAAGTCGCCGCTGGCCGCGCGCACCTGCGCGACCTTGCCGGCGCGGGGCGCCTTCAGGCTCAGCTCCATCTTCATCGCCTCGATCACCATCAGCTCCTGTCCGGCCTCCACGGTATCGCCCTCGGCCGTCCTGACCAGCACCACGCGCCCGGGCATCGGTGCGAGCACCTGGTGACCGGCATTGCCGGCACTGCTGCGCTCATGACGATACATCGGGACCCCCAGCAGGCGCAGGCGACGTTCGCCGTCGTGCACCACCAGCCGCTGGCGTCCTTCGGCCAGCGTATCCAGTTCAAACGTAAAGCGGCGTCCATGTCCGCCAATGCGCAGGCTGAGCGCGCCGTCGGGCCCGATGCGAGCCCCTTCGACCGCATGGGAGCGGCCCTGCAGCTCGATCCGGTAAACCCCGCCCGCGCCCTGCGCGTGCAGCTCGTGGCGGGTCTCGCCCTGCAGGAAGGCCAGGCTGCGGTGGCCGCCGTGCCCCAGGCGCCAACCGTCGGCGATGGCCCAGGGCGAGCTCGGATCGGTCGAAGCGGCCGCCAGCCTGCGCGTGTCGCCTTCCTGCGCGAGCAGTTGCGCGGTGGCCGCGGCCAGCAAGAGGTCGGCGTCGTCCTCGCCGGGGGACGGCATGAACTCGTCCAGATGGCGGTCGAGGTAACCCGTGTCGATGCGGCCTTCGACCACGACGGGGTGACGCGTCAGCCGTTCGAGGAACTCGATGTTCGACTTCGGCCCGGCGATGTCGCACGCCGCCAGCGCCGCGCGCAGCTTCGCCAGTGCGGCGGGGCGGTCTTCGGCGTGAACGATGAGCTTGGCGATCATCGGGTCGTAGAAGATCGTGACGGTGTCGCCTTCGACGACGCCCGAATCGATGCGCACGCCTTCGCCCGGTGCGGGCAGGCGCAGGCGTTCCAGGCGGCCCGAACCCGGCAGGAAGCCGGCTTCCGGATCCTCCGCGTACAGGCGCACTTCGATCGCGTGGCCGTCCTGCGCGATGGCCTCCTGCGCCAGCGGCAGGGGTTCGCCCGCGGCGACGCGCAGCTGCCATTCGACCAGGTCGAGTCCGGTCACCATTTCGGTGACGGGATGCTCCACCTGCAGGCGCGTGTTGATCTCCATGAAGTAGAAGCCGCCGTCCTGGCCGACGATGAACTCCACCGTGCCCGCGTTGACGTAGTCGATCGCGCGCGCGGCCAGCACGGCCGCATCGCCCATCGCGTGGCGCAGCTGTGGCGTGAGGAAGGGCGAGGGCGATTCCTCCAGCACCTTCTGGTAGCGGCGCTGGGCGGAGCATTCGCGTTCGTTGAGGTGGATCGCGTGGCCGTGCGCGTCGGCGAAGACCTGGATCTCGATGTGGCGCGGCTGTTCGACGTAGCGTTCCAGCAGGACGCGGTCGCGGCCGAAGGCGTTGGCCGCTTCGCGCTGGCAGCTTTGCAGGTTCGCGGCGAACTCACCGCTGTCGCGAACGATGCGCATGCCTTTGCCGCCGCCGCCGTGCGCGGCCTTGATCATCAGCGGATAACCGATGGCGTCGGCCTCGCGTTGCAGGCGATCGGGCGCCTGGTCTTCGCCGGTGTAGCCGGGCACGACCGGCACGCCCGCCGCCTGCATCAGGTCCTTCGCGCCGGCCTTGCTGCCCATCTTGCGCATCGATGCGGCCTTCGGGCCGATGAACACCAGGCCGGCGGCTTCCACCGCATCGGCGAAGTCGGCGTTCTCGCTGAGGAAGCCGTAGCCGGGATGGATCGCCTTCGCGCCGGACTTGAGCGCGACCTCGATGATGGCCTCGCCGCGCAGGTAGCTTTCCTGCGGGCGCGGGCCGCCGATGTGGAATGCCTCGTCGGCCTGGCGCACGTGCTGCGCGTCGGCATCGGCATCCGAGTACACGGCGACGGTGCGGATGCCCAGGCGGCGGCAGGTGCGGATGACGCGGCAGGCGATCTCGCCGCGGTTGGCGATCAGGATCTTGTCGAACATGCACTCACTCTGGGCTGTGGCAGACGGCTTCGAGGTTGTTGCCGTCGAAGTCGATGACGTAGGCGCCGTAATAGTTCGGGTGGTAATGCGGGCGCAGGCCCGGCGCGCCGTTGTCGCGCGCGCCGTGCTGCAGGGCGATGGCGTGGAACTCGTCGACCGCCTTGCGCGTGGCGGCGACGAAGGCGACGTGCACGCCGGTGGTGGCGGTGGCGCCGGTGCCGATCCAGAACGCCGGCTTGCCGGTCGGGCCGAAGCCGCAACCTTCGTAGCCGCCGGTCTGCTCCTTCGTCACGTCCATGACGATTTCGTAGTCCAGCACGCCCAGCACGCGTTCGTAGAAGGCGCGTGCGTGTGCGTAGTCGGAAACGGTGACGCCCATGTGGTCGATCATGTTCGTGTCCTCGTCATGCCTTTATTGGGTCCAGCGCGGCTTGCGCTTGTCCAGGAACGCACCGAGGCCTTCCTGGCCTTCGTCGGACACGCGCAGGCGGGCGATCAGGTCGGCGTTGTCGGCATCCAGGCGATTGCGGTCGCGTTCGAACGCCACGCGCCGCACCAGCGACTTGGCCTGCGCGCTGGCGCACGGGCCGGCCTTGAGCAGCAGGTCGACCTGGCGCTGCACTGCCGCGTCCAGGCCGTCGGCCGGCACCACCTGATGCAGCAGGCCGATGCTCAGTGCGGTGGCTGCATCGAAGATTTCGGCCGTGGCGAACCAACGCCGCGCCTGGCGCGGACCGATCGCATCGATGACGTAGGGCGAGATCACCGCCGGCAGCAGGCCGAGCTTGCTTTCGGTCAGGCCGAACTTCGCCTCCGTGGAGGCGATGGCGATGTCGCAGCAGGCCACCAGCCCGACGCCGCCGCCGAAGGCCGCGCCCTGCACACGGGCGACGGTGGGGCGGGGGAGTTCGTCGAGCAGGCGCATCAGACGGGCGAGGGCGAGCGCGTCGGTGCGGTTCTCCGCCTCGCTGGCGGCGGCCATGCCGCGCATCCAGTTGAGGTCGGCGCCGGCCGAGAACGAAAGCCCTTCCCCTTCCAGCACCACCACCCGGACACTGTCGTCCTCGGCCACCGCCTCCAGCGCGCCGGTGAGCGCGGCGATCAGCATGGCGTCGAAGGCGTTGTGCAGCTCGGGACGGTTCAGGCGCAGCCGGGCGACGGGGCCTTCGCGCAGGTTCAACAGCGGGTTGGTCATCGGGCCCGGACGCTTGTTGGAGTCTGGCGAATGATAGCCGCTGCCCTCCGGGCGCCGTGCGACGAAGGTTGCGGCGAGGCCCGGAGTGCTACAATCGAGAACGATTCCCATTTGGTGCCGAGGCCCGGACGCACGCCGCCGGGGCTGGCCTGCAGGTGAACCTTGAAGCTGTCCGAACTGCCACGCCGCACTGCCGCCACCGTCGACACCGTCGAAGACCAGGCGCCGAACGACGCGATCGCCCGCCGCCTGCGTGAGCTGGGCTTCGTGCGCGGCGAGCGCGTGGAAGTCATGGCGGCCGGTCCGGTCGCGAAGGAGCCGCTGCTGGTGCAGGTCGGCTTTACCCGCTTCGCCCTGCGTCGCAGTGAAGCGGCGCGCGTGCGCGTTTCGCTGGACGGCGCTGCGGCCGGAGCCACCGCATGAGCGCCGCCGAGACCGCTGTGCGCGTCGCGCTGATCGGCAACCCCAATTGCGGTAAGACGGCGCTGTTCAACCAGCTCACCGGCAGCCGGCAGAAGGTGGCGAACTACGCCGGCGTCACCGTGGAGCGCAAGGAAGGCCGCTTCCACGCGCCGTCCGGCCGCAGCTACGCGGTGCTGGACCTGCCCGGTGCGTACAGCCTGCACGCGGCGAGCCTGGACGAGGCCGTCGCTCGCGACGTCTGCCGCGGCTTCTATCCCGGCGAACCCACTCCGGACGTGCTGGTGTGCGTGGTCGACGCGACCAACCTGCGCCTGCACCTTCGCTTCGCGCTGGAAGTGCGCGAACTCGGCCGGCCGATGGTGCTGGCGGTCAACATGATGGACGCCGCCAAGCGCCGCGGCATCGAAGTCGACCTGGCCGCGCTGGAGCGCGAGCTCGGCGTGCCGGTCGTGCCGACGATCGCCGTGCGCAACGGAGGCGCGCGCGAACTGGTGGCGATGCTGGACCGCGTGTCCGAGAAGCTCCACGAACCCGACACCCATCTGCCCGAAGCGTTGGCCCACGACCCCGATGCGCTGCATGCCGAAACGCGCCGCCTGCTGTCGCTGGCGGTGACGATGCCGCGCCGCACCGCCGAGGTGGACGACGCACTCGACCGCTGGCTGCTGCATCCGGTGCTCGGTCTGATTCTGCTGATCGTGGTGATGTTCCTGATCTTCCAGGCGGTGTTCGCCTGGGCGACCCCGATCATGGACCTGATCGACGACGGAACCGCCGCATTCGGCGCGGCCGTGCGCACCGCGCTGCCGGAAGGGCCGCTGACGAGCCTGTTGACCGACGGCATCATCGCGGGCCTGGGCGGCGTCATCGTCTTCCTGCCGCAGATCCTGATCCTGTTCGCCTTCATCCTGGCGCTGGAAGAGTCCGGCTACCTTCCGCGCGCGGCCTTTCTGCTCGACAAGCTGATGGCCGGCGCCGGTTTGTCGGGCCGCTCGTTCATTCCGCTGCTGTCGAGCTTCGCCTGCGCGGTGCCCGGCATCATGGCCACGCGTTCCATCCAGGACCCGCGCGACCGTCTGGCCACGATCATGGTCGCGCCGCTGATGACCTGCTCGGCACGTCTGCCGGTGTACACGTTGCTGATCGCGGCCTTCATCCCGTCGCAGAAAGTTGGCTGGTTCAACCTGCAGGGACTGGTGCTGTTCGGCCTGTACGTGGCCGGCATCGTGAGCGCGCTGGCGGTGTCGTGGATCATGAAGAAGTGGCGCCGCGACAAAAGCGAGCACCCGTTGATGCTGGAGCTGCCGTCGTACCGCATCCCGCATCCGCGCGACCTGCTGATCGGCTTGTGGGAACGCGCGTGGATTTTCCTGCGTCGCGTCGGCGGCATCATCCTGGCGCTGACGATTCTCTTGTGGTTCCTGCTGTCGTTCCCGGCCGCGCCGGTGGGCGCGACCGGCCCGGCCATCGATTACAGCTTCGCAGGCCGCATCGGCCATGCCATGACCGCCGTGTTCGCGCCGCTGGGCTTCAACTGGCAGATCTGCATCGCGCTGATCCCGGGCCTGGCTGCGCGCGAGGTTGCGGTGTCGTCGCTGGCGACCGTGTATGCGCTTTCCGCCGTCGACGACGATGCCGCCGCAAAGGCGCTGGAACCGATCATCAGCACCGGCTGGTCGCTGGCCACGGCACTGTCGCTGCTGGTGTGGTTCATCTATGCGCCGCAGTGCATCTCGACGTTGGCGACCATCAAACGCGAAACCAACTCGTGGAAGCAGGTCGCGATTTCCGCGGGCTACCTGTTTGGGCTGGCCTACCTGGCTTCGCTGGTGACCTACCAGGTCGCCGTGGCGCTGGGAGCAGGATGAGCATGGACGCCGGCCTGCTCGCGCAGTACGCGATCATCGCTGTGGCGGTGCTGCTGAGCGCGTGGTTCGTCGCCAAGCGGCAGTTCCCGAACGCAGTGCGCCGGCTGCGCATTGCTATCGCCATTCCGCTGGTGCGCGAAGGTCGCGCCGGATGGGCGCAGAAGGTGGGTCGCTGGATCGCGCCGCCCGCCGCGTTGAATGACGGCAGCTGCGGTGGGTGCAACAGCTGTGGGCCGACGATTCCGAAGCGGCATTGACCCCTGGAAGAATCCCTTGGTCGATTGACCCACGTGCGCTAACCGCAGCGGCCGTAAACCCTTCGACAGAAGGTGCTCGCAACGCAATCGAGAGGGGCGCAAGCGGCGACCCCAGAGGCGAGAATTTCGGACGTCCCTGGCCCTCTCTCCAGCCCGTGACGCCGAGCCCCTCTCCCACTTGCGGAAGAGGGGCTGGGATGACGGCCGTTGTTTTAGCGCTCGACCATGCGCGCATGTGCGCGACACCTCGCGCTCTCAGTGCCGACCGCGCTTCGCCCGATACCCGCGCACTTCGACCGCCTCGACCTCGAGCGTGAACGAGCGCTCCTCGCCGTGGAAGAGTGCGCCCACGCCCATGACCTGGCGTTCCACTTCCTCACCGTCCGCATTGCGGATGGTGAGCACGACCGAGTACTCCAGCGCGTTGTCGCCAGGCGGCGGTTTGATGGTGCCCTCCACGCGCAGCGGCACCGACCGCCGCTGCGCGGACTGCGCGGCATCCGG
This sequence comes from Lysobacter sp. MMG2, assembly GCF_016735495.2. Lineage (GTDB taxonomy): Bacteria > Pseudomonadota > Gammaproteobacteria > Xanthomonadales > Xanthomonadaceae > Lysobacter_J. The sequence continues at coordinate 41,409 of NZ_JAERQY020000002.1, read as the reverse complement.
ATCGAAACGCAGGTGGTGCCGGCACGATGGACAGACGTTGGCGCTTTCCAGGATCGTCGTCTTGCAGTGCGGGCAGGTCCGCGTCGCGCCGGGTGTACCGGGGCGCGCGAGGCTCATGACGCGGTGGACGCCTCGGACTTGGCTTCGTTCTTCTCCGTCTTGTCCGCCTTCTCGGCCTTGCCGGACGGCTTGGCATCGCGATCGTCGAAGCCGAAGTCCACCTGGCCGCGCATGCGCGAACCCGGGGCAATGCTGACCACGCCGGCCTTGACGTCGCCTACCACCACGCCGCCCTCGAGCAGTTCGACGCGCTGGGCAGATTCGACGTTGCCTTCCAACTCGCCGGCGATCACGACCTTGCGCGCGCGCACGCCGCCGTTGACCTTGGCGCCCACTTCCACGGTGAGATCACCGTCCACCTGCACGTCGCCCTTGAAGCGACCGGCGATGCGGATGTGGCCGGCGCCATTGATCTTGCCTTCGATCGACAGGTCGGCGGCGATCACGGATTCCTTGCCTTCGCGCTCGGCCGCTCGGGGCGTCTGCGCAGGAGTGGGAGAGGGCGCGGTAACAGCAGCGGGCTTGGGTGCGCCGAACGAGAACTCGTCGCGAGTCGGCTCCTTGGGCAGAGCGGACTCGGGCTGGCCGGGTGCCGGAGCGGGCGCGCCTTCGCGCTTCGGGGCGGGGGACTGTGGGGAATTGAAGATCGCCATGACGCACTTCCTCGATTGGCAGGAGCGGGGCAATGCACGGGGGTGCAAAGAACGGGTCAACCCACCCGAGGCTACGCACGCAAAGCTTCGCACTGTGTGACAAGGCGCAATGAATCGAACGCTGCATTCGCGTCGTTCATGGAGTGATCACCTGTCTGAATCGGGGCGAGCAGTGGCTCGGCATGCGCCTATGCGATGCGCAGATGCAAAATCTCGTGTCCCTCAGGGCGTCGCGGCTTGACTGGCGAAGGTTTGCTGGCACTCGCCACGACGTGTCCTGCGCCTCATTCGGCCCGCGCCCTCCTGTGAGCTCACACTGCGATCTGACCCGATACGCGCGCGGTTGCAGCGGCGACGCCACGCGCGTGCGCTATCGGGCCTCTCCGCATCACATGCGGAACACGCCGAAGCGCGTGCGGTCCTCGATCGGCGCATTGAAGCTGGCTGACAGCGCGAGACCGAGCACACGTCGCGTATCGGCTGGATCGATGATGCCGTCATCCCACAACCGCGCGGTGGCGTAGTACGGATTGCCCTGCGATTCGTACTGGTCGCGGATCGGCGCCTTGAAAGCATCCTCTTCCTCGGCCGACCACGATTTGCCCGCCGCCTCGATGCCATCCCGCTTGACCGTCGCCAGCACGCTGGCCGCCTGTTCGCCGCCCATTACCGAGATGCGCGCGTTCGGCCACATCCACAGGAAACGCGCACCGTAGGCACGGCCACACATCGCATAGTTGCCGGCGCCGAAGCTGCCGCCGATGACGACGGTGAACTTGGGCACGTGCGAGCAGGCCACGGCCGTCACCATCTTCGCGCCGTCCTTCGCGATGCCGGCGTTCTCGTACTTGCGACCGACCATGAAGCCGGTGATGTTCTGCAGGAACACCAGCGGGATACCGCGCTGGTTGCACAGTTCGATGAAATGCGCGCCCTTGAGCGCGCTCTCGGCAAACAGGATGCCGTTGTTGGCGACGATGCCGACCGGATAGCCGTGCACGTGCGCGAAACCCGTTACCAAGGTCTTGCCGTAGCGCGCCTTGAACTCCTGGAACGCGCTGCCGTCCACCACGCGCGCGATCACTTCGCGAATATCGAACGGGCGGCGCGTGTCCTTGGGCACGATGCCGTACAGCTCGCCCGGCGCGTACAGAGGCTCGCGCGATTCCTGCACCGCGACCGGCAGCGTCTTGCGACGATTGAACGTGCCGACGATGTCGCGCGCGATCTGCAATGCATGACGATCGTCCTCGGCGAAATGATCCGCCACGCCCGACACGCTGGTATGCACGTCGGCGCCGCCGAGTGCTTCGGCATCGACGACTTCACCCGTGGCGGCTTTCACCAGCGGCGGGCCGCCGAGGAAGATCGTGCCCTGTTCCTTGACGATGACCGATTCGTCGCACATCGCCGGGACATAGGCGCCGCCGGCGGTGCACGAGCCCATCACAACGGCGACCTGCGGGATGTTCTCCGCGCTCATGCGCGCCTGGTTGTAGAAGATGCGGCCGAAGTGCTCCTTGTCGGGGAACACCTCGTCCTGCAGCGGCAGGAATGCGCCGCCCGAGTCCACCAGGTAGACGCAGGGCAGGCGGTTCTCGCGCGCGACTTCCTGCGCGCGCAGGTGCTTCTTGACCGTCATGGGGAAGTACGTGCCGCCCTTGACCGTCGCGTCGTTGGCGACGACCACGACTTCCTGGCCCATCACCCGGCCGATGCCGCAGACCAGGCCGGCCGCCGGTGCTGCGTCGTCGTACATGCCTTCGGCGGCCAGCGGCGCGATTTCAAGGAAGGGCGAGCCCGCGTCGAGCAGTGCGGCGATGCGATCGCGCGCGAGCAGCTTGCCGCGCTCGGTGTGCTTGGCGCGCGCCTTCTCGCCGCCGCCTTGGGCTGCACGGGCGAGGCGGGCGTCCAGCTCGTCGACGAGCGCGCGGTGGTACGCGACGTTGTCCTGGAATTCCTGCGAGCGGGGATCGATGTGGGAAGTCAGTGCGGGCATCGATGCTGCGGCGTGCGGAAGATGCGGCATCAGACCATAAAGCGCCGCTCGCGGCCAATCGCGGACGGGCGCAAACGGCTGCCCGTGCACGGCGCTTTCCGGTGTCAGAAAAAACGAAGGCCCGCGGTGAGCGGGCCTTCGGGACCTCTGCTGCAGAGTGCCTTACTTGCGTTCGGCCGCTTCCTGCTGCGCCTTCTCGGCGGCGGCATCGGCCTTCTCCGCAACCTTGCCGGCCGCGTCGGCGGTGGCCTGCGCTGCATCGGCCGTGGCGGCGGCGGCGCCCGCGGCGGCATCGTCCGCGACTTCCTTCGTGCGGTCGGCCGCGTTCTCCATCGCCGTGCCCGCGCGTTCGGCGGCGGCATCGGTGGCGGCAGCCGCAGCCTCGGCGGTTTCGCGCGCGGCGTTGGCGGTTGCGTCAGCGGCCTGGTCCGCGGCAGCGGCGGCCTCGGCAGCTTCGCTCTGCGTGTCGGCGCGATTGCAGGCCGACAGTGCGAGTGCGGTGACGGTCATGGCAATGGCAGCGTAGAGCTTGGTGTTCATGGGTTCTCTCCGGATGACGTTGGTTGGGGGTCCCAGCCGGGGCGGACGATGCCAGCGTTGGTGCGAAGGAAAAGTCATCGGCGGCGCCATCGTGCTCCCCGGTGATGAACCCTGACGAAACCCGGGGCGGGGATAGGAGGGCGAGCCCTCGCTGGGATCGGGGGCAAATTCCGCGGGCCCGAAGAAAGGCGAAACCCCGGTGATGTCGGCGCCGTGCGCGTTTGGATCGCGCAAAAAAAGAAAAAGCCGCCGGGAATCCGGCGGCTTCTTCGAAGAGGTAAGAACCTGGGCAGTTGCCTGCCCGAGGTTATTACTTCTTGCCTTCTTCCTTGGCAGCGTCGGCAGCCTGCGTGGCAGCGTCAGCAGCCTGGGTGGCGGCGTCAGCGGCCTGCGAAGCGGCGTCGGCAGCGGCGTCGGCAGCGGCCGGAGCAGCAGCGGCGGCGGTGGCGTCGGCCGAAGCGGCGGCAGCGTCAGCAGCCTGGGCAGCGGTGTCGGCAGCGGCCTGGGCAGCGTCGGCAGCAGCGGCGTCGCCAGCAGCAGCGGCGTCGGTGGCAGCAGCAGCGGCTTCGGTCGAAGCAGCGGCGGCGTCAGCAGCAGCTTCGTCAGCCTGCTTCTGGTTCGAGCAGGCGGCCAGAGCGGCAACCATAGCCAGGGCGATCAGCGCCTTGTTGAAGGTCATGATTTTTATCCTCGTCGTTTAGTTAGGCAACGCGCAATTGCGCGTCAATAACATGATGACAAGCCGGTGACGCGTGTCAAGCGGCTTGGCCGGTTTTTTTTGAGTAATGCGTTCTTAACGTCTTATAGCAGCTCGATGGCGACAGCGGTAGCCTCGCCACCCCCGATGCACAGCGAAGCCACGCCCCTCTTGACGCCCCGTGCACGCAACGCGTGCAGCAACGTCACGACCAGACGGGCGCCGCTGGCGCCGATGGGATGCCCCAGGGCAACAGCGCCGCCGTTGACGTTGAGCTTCTCGTGAGGGATGCCCAAGTCCTTCATCGGCGCCATGGCCACACAGGCAAACGCTTCATTGACCTCGAACAGGTCAACGTCCTCGACCTTCCAGCCGGCCTTGGCCAGAACGTTTGAAATCGCTTTCACCGGCGCGGTGGTGAACCATTCCGGTGCCTGAGCATGGCCGGCGTGCGCGACGACGCGCGCGATCGGCGTCAGGCCGCGCTTGCCGGCTTCTTCGGCGCTCATGAGCACCGTGGCGGCGGCACCATCGGAAATCTTGGAAGAGGAGGCGGCGGTCAGCACGCCTTCCTTGCCGAACGCCGCGCGCAGCGTCGGGATCTTGGCCAGGTCGATCTTGCCCGGCTCTTCGTCGGTGTCGACGACGACGTCGCCCTTGCGACCCTTGACGGTCACCGGGACGACTTCGTCCTTGAACGCACCGTTGGCAAGCGCGGCTTGCGCGCGACGTGCGCTTTCGGTCGAGTAGGCATCGAGCGACTCACGATCGAAGCCGTACTTGTCGCACGCCATGTCGCCGAACACGCCCATCGCCTTGCCGTCGTACGGATTGGTCAGGCCGTCCCATGCCATGTGGTCGAGCATTTCCGCGCTGCCGTAGCGAATGCCCGTGCGCGAGTTGTTGAGCAGGTGCGGTGCGTTGGTCATCGACTCCATGCCACCGGCGACGACGACGCTGGCAGAGCCGGCCTTGATGAGGTCGTGCGCGAGCATGATCGACTTCATGCCCGAACCGCAGACCTTGTTGATCGTGGTGCAACCGGCCGAAGTGGGCAGGCCCGCATTGAGTGCGGCCTGGCGAGCCGGCGCCTGACCGAGCCCGGCCGGCAGCACGCAGCCCATGATCACTTCGTCGACCTGATCGGCGGCGACGCCGGCGTGCTCGAGCGCGCCCTTGATGGCGGCCGTGCCCAGCGCCGGGGTCGGCACGCCGGTGAACTGGCCAAGGAAGGAACCGATGGCGGTGCGCTTGGCACCGACGATGACGACGTCGCTCATGGGGACTCCAGCAGAAAACTACGGCGGATTTGGACCGGCGCGCGGCCGGAACCCGTCGATTATGCGGGGCCGTGCTGCGGCGCCGCAAACCCGGCCTCAGCGCAGCTTCAGCAGGTAAAGCTGGCGGCCCCGCCCGGGCGGTCCCTGGCGCTTGAAGCCGTGCGGCTCGTACAGGTCCGGCACGCCGGTCCAGACGAAGGCGGCGGCCTGGCGCTCGCCGGGCGCCACGGCCTGCGGGTAGGCCTCTATCTCCTTCGCGCCAGCTTCCCGGGCCAGGCCCACGGCCCCCGCGACCAGCGCTCGCCCCACGCCTTGGCCGCGCCAGGAGGCCGGCACGTACAGACAGTTGAGCGACCAGGTGCCGGCCGACCAGTCGCGCACGAGCGCCTTGCTGCGATCCAGGCGCGGGAAATCCGCCCTGGGCCCGATCGCGCACCAGCCCACGGGCGCTTCGCCCGCGAACGCCAGCACGCCCGACGCTTCGCCGCCTTCCACCAGCCGGCGGAACGCCGCGCGGTTCGGTTCGCCCTTGGCAGCGTCCCAGGTGCGCCCGCCCATCGGCACGCGCCACCACATGCACCAGCACCCGCCGCAGGCGCCGCGTGGACCGAACAGGGCTTCGATGACGGGCCAGTCGCCGGCCCGCAGCGGACGGGTGTGCACGGCGGTCACGGTTCACCAATGTGCATGGGGTGTGGATCCGTTGCATCGAACGCGATGTCGATTGTGGGCCGACCCGGATTGGATCGATACTCCATCCACGCCCGCTGGGGAGCGGCGCGATCACGAGGACGACATGCATCATCTGGAAAAAGGACTTGTCACTGCGATGCGCGGTGTGTTGCTGTGCGCGGGCTTCGTGGGCCTGGCGGCCTGCGGCGGCGGAGGCGGCGGTGGAAACGTCCGCTCCGACGGCCCGCTCTACGCACCCACCACGCCGCAGACACCCACGACGCCGACGCCGCCACCGTCGTCCACCCCCGTCGTCAGCACGCCGAACCCGGCCTACAGCGAGCACATCGCGCTGACCAACACCGCCCCCGCGCGCCAGGCCGGTTTGACCGGCGCGGGCCAGCGCATCGGCGTGGTCGACAGCGGCGTGATGCGCACGCACCCGGCGTTGTCGCCGCGCGTGCTTGCAAACCTCAACTTCGTCGGCAGCAGCAACAACCTGCTGGTGGACGACGTGCTCGGTCACGGCACGACCGTGGCGCAGATCGCAGCGGGCGCGCCCTTCGGCGCTTGGCCGGGCGGCATCGCGCCGGGCGCGCAACTGGTGTCCGCGCGCATCCTCGCCGACAAGCCGCCGACCGACGACGGCAGCGGCCAGGGCAATGAAGTCAGCGGCGAGCTCGGCCTGGCGCAGGTGCACCAGCAGCTGATCAGCAGCGGCGTGCGCATCATGAACAACTCGTGGGGCGGTCTGTACTGGACCAACACCGCGGCGACCAATCCGATCGCCGAGGAGTACCGCCCCTTCATCCACGGCAACAACGGCCTGGTGGTCTTCGCCACCGGCAATGACGGCCGCCCGAACCCCGACAGCATGGGCGCGCTGCCCAGCCAGCCCGGCCCGGGCGGCACGCTGCCGGCCGCCGACCTGGAGCGCGGCTGGCTCGCCGTGACCGCGGTCAATCCGTCCAACGTGCAGCAGTTGGACGTGGACTCCAAGGGCGTCGTCTACGCGAACGCCTGCGGCGTGGCGATGCGCTATTGCCTGGCCGCGCCGGGCACGGTCGTGTTCACCGGCGATGACGACAAGCCCAACGCCCCGACGTACTGGAAGGGTGCGGGCACCTCCTTCGCGGCGCCGCAGGTGTCGGGCGCGGCCGCGGTGGTGTGGCAGGCATTCCCGTACTTCAGCAACGACCTGGTGCGACAAACGCTGCTGGGCACCGCCACCGACCTCGGCGCGCCGGGTGTCGATGCCGTGTTCGGTTACGGCCTGCTCAACGTGGGCAAGGCGATCAACGGACCGGGCCGTTTCGACTGGGGCCAGACGACGGTCGACGTCACCGGCACCGACAACCGTCCCTGGTCGAACCCCATCGCCGGCACGGGTGGGTTGACCAAGCGCGGCACGGGCACGCTCAGGCTCACGGGCGACAACACCTATACCGGCAACACCGTGGTCGAGCAGGGCCGCCTGCAGGTGACGCGCGCGCTGCCCGGCGGTGCATCGATCATGCAGAACGCGCGCCTTCAGCTCATCGGCGGCATTCCCGTCAACGGCACTGTCCGTCCGCTCGAAGTCGGCCGGATCACCAACATCGGTTTCATCAACTTCACCGGCGGCGAAACGGCCTACGGCGCCGACTATCGCCTGACCGCGCTGGACGTCGCCACGCCGACGTCCACGATGGAAGTGGAGATCGGCGCGCACATCACCGTCGACACCACGGCCCGCCTGGGCGGAACGCTCGCGCTGCTCGGCCGCGCGCCGAACTACGTGATGCCGACGCCGAGCGTGACAAGCCCGCACCAGGAGGTGTTCCTCAACGCGCAGGGCGGTGTGATCGGACAGTTCTCCACCGTGTCCCTGTCGCCGTTCGTGGCAGGCACGGTCGGTTACGACACCAACCGCGCGTGGGTTTCGCTGACCCGCGCCGACGTGGCGACCACCGCCTCGTCGCTGGGCCTGACCCCCACTGCGCAGTCCAGCGCGGTGCGCATGGAAGGCGCGATGGATCAGATCGACGACAGCCTCGCCAACGGCGCGGGCACCGACGCCGACCTGCTCGCCGGTGCGACCGCGTTCCAGGGCACGCCCACGGCCAGCGCGGCGGAGCAGTCGCTGTCCAGCCTCTCGGGCGAGTTGCACGGCGCCGACACCGCCTTCGCGATGATGGCGATCGAAGGCAACCGCCGCGCGCTGGAATCGCGCATCGATGCATTGCAGGACGCCCCGATGGGCGGCGCGTGGTTCGACAACCTCGACTCGCAGCGTGCACTGTCGCGTTTCGACATGCAGTCCGACGGCTGGATGGCCGGCCAGGATCGCCGCTTCGGCGACCTGACCGTCGGTGCCGCGCTCGCGCAGACCGAAGGCTATGCGCACCACGACCAGCGTTTCGACCGTGAGCACAACCGCCAGCTCGAGGCGCAGTTCTATGCCAGCTACGACCTGGGCCAGGGCTACCTGCTGGGCAGCCTCGCCGTCGGCCGCATGCAACGCTGGACGCGTCGCGACGTGCTGCTGGGCGCCGACGCGTTCCGCATCGGCACCGACTACGCGCAGCGCTACGCCAGCGTTGGCGTGCAGGCAGGCCTGCCGGTGCGCGTGGGGCAGGGACGCATCACGCCTTATGTCGGTGTGCAGAACCTGCAGCTGGAACGCGATGGCTTCAGCGAGCAGGGCGCGTACGGTTTCGGCCTGAGCACCAACGACTCGACGCTGCGCGTGACCCAGGCGCTGCTCGGCGCGCGTTACGCGACCGGCTGGAACGTCGGCTCGTCCGAGTGGGACCTGCAGGCACGCATGGAATGGCAGCGCGGACTGTCGCAGTCCGGCAACGACCTGCACGCGCGCTTCACCGCGGTGGACCTGTGGTCGCCGATTCCCGGCAGCGCGCTCGATCGCAACGTCGGCGTGCTCGGCCTGGGCATCGGCACCTGGTTGCGCGGCGGCAGCCGCCTGAGCCTGGACCTCGATGCACGTCGCGACCAGGGCGAGACCTGGTCGCAGGCGATGCTCAACTGGACGACGGCGTTCTGATCGCATGAAACGAAAAGGCCGCTGCGCGATGCAGCGGCCTTGTTCTTTGCACACTCCCCTGCCAGCAGGGGAGTGTTGGGGACGGGGGGCGACTGGCGAGCTCACCGCGGAACGCGCTCGATCCGAACGCGATCCCGCTACATCGCTCAATGCCGCTCTTCGAACAGCTCCCGCCCGATCAGCATGCGCCGGATCTCGTTCGTGCCCGCGCCGATCGCGTAGAGCTTTGCGTCGCGCAGGATGCGCCCGGTCGGGAACTCGTTGATGTAGCCGTTTCCGCCCAGCGCCTGGATGCCTTCCAGCGCCACTTGCACGGCCGCTTCGGACGCATGCAGCAGGCACGCCGCCGCGTCGACGCGGCTGCTGTGGCCACCGTCGAAATCGCGCGCCACCTGGTAGGCGAACGCGCGGCTGGACTGCAGCGCGGTGTACATGTCGGCGATCTTGCCCTGCATCAGTCCGAACGTGCCGATGGCCGCGTTGAACTGCTTGCGCTCGCGCACGTAGGGCAGGGCGATGTCCAGCGCCGCCTGCATCAGACCGATCGGCCCGCCGGTCAGCACCAGTCGCTCGGTGTTGAGGCCGCGCATGAGCACGCGCACGCCCTTGTTCACCTCGCCCAGCACGTTTTCCGCCGGAATCTCGCAGTCCTCGAACACCAGCTCGCAGGTGTTGGAGCCGCGCATGCCGAACTTGTCCAGCTTCTGCGCGGTGGAGAACCCCTTCATGCCCTTCTCGACGATGAAGGCGGTCATGCACTGGCTGCCCGCGTCCTTGCCGGCGGTGCGCATGTAGACGATCAGCACGTCGGCTTCGGGGCCGTTGGTGATCCACATCTTGTTGCCGTTGGCGATCCACTTGCCATCGCGCAGTTCGGCGCGGCAGCTCATCGAACCCACCACGTCGGAACCCGCGCCCGGCTCGCTCATCGCCAGCGCGCCCTTCCATTCGCCGCTGCACAGCTTCGGCATGTACTTGTTGCGCTGGTCCTCGTTGCCGTTGGCGTAGAGGTTGCTCACGCACAGGTTGGAGTGCGCGCCGTAGCTCAGGCCCACCGAACCGGAGGCGCGTGAGATCTCTTCCATCGCGACCAGATGCGCGAGATACCCCATGTCGCTGCCGCCGTACTCGCCGGGCACGGTCATGCCCAGCAGGCCCATTTCGCCCAGCTTCGGCCACAGGTCCTGCGGGAACCAGTTCTCCTCGTCGATCTGCGCCGCGCGCGGTGCGATCTCCACCTCGGCGAAGCGGCGAATGGCGTCGCGCAGGGCATCGATGTCATCGCCGAGGGGGAAAGGGCGCATGGGAATCCTTGGGTCTGGAGGGCGGGCGCGTGTCGGACGACGTCGCGCGATGCGCCGATTCTAGAGGCCCGGCATGAAACCCTCGTCGTGCGGTGCAATAAAACGCGGGAAACCAGGCGCCCCGGGCCCGCTGCAATGGCGAATCCGGGGCGCCCGATGCGTCCCGCTCAGCCGCCGTAGCGAACCAGCGGACGGCCGTTCAGCGGCTGCACGTTGCGGTTGTTGTGGCGGTAATGCGCCACGAAAGCGTCGACCTGCTGCTTCGACATCGTCACCGGCGCGGGCAGGACATACCACTCCACGTTCTCCGTCAGCGGCGGCGTGGTCAGCGAGCCCAGGTAGTGGTAGTAGCCGCGCTTGGCCGGCAGCAGGCCGTCGATGTCCACCTCATGCGGCGCGTTGCGCTTGTGCGCCAGGCTGTCGAGCACCGCCTGCGCCTGTGCGTTGGGCTTGCCGATCTCGTACATCACGCCGACCACGGCGAGCCGGCCGTCCTGCGCCTTGAAGACGTAGTGGCCTTCCAGCGGGAAGTGCTTGCCGTCGAGCGTGTGCTCGCTCTGCGCGTGGAAGTGGAACTGCGCCAGGGTGAAGTGGCGGCCGCGGATCGTCGCCTGCGTGGCATGGGTTTCCACTTCCACGGCGTGGCCGTTGTCGATGGCCTCCATCGGCGCGTGCGTGTGGTCGAACGACAGCGCCAACGGCTCGTCGTCGCGCGCCGGAGCGGCGTCGTGCGTGACGATGTCGATGGGCGACTGCGCGGTGTCGTGCGCGGCCTGCCACTGGTCCTGGTGGTCGTAGTCGATCTTGCCGTCGCCGGCATTGGCGGCGAACGCGGCGGCAAGGCACAGGGCGGCGAGGGGAAGGGCGGCTCGCATGAGGGCAACTCCGAAGTGGGGTGTTCCACTTTGGACGATGGGCGCGCAGGCGTCTTTCGGAATAGCCTGAAAAACGCGGGCGTTAGGCGTCATGACGGTGGAAGGCCAGGACGCGGCCGTTACGCCCACCGCTCCCGTCATCCCGGCGAAGGCCGGGATCCAGGCAGTCACGCTTTCCGACTCGTCTCGTCATTCCAGCGAAAGCTGGAATCCATGTTGACGTTCGCTATTGCCGTTCGCGATTCCATCGGTCAGCAAAGCAAATGGATCCCAGCTTTCGCTGGGATGACGAAAGTAGGGACTGAAGACGTGACAGCCTGGATCCCGGCCCTTCGACAAGCTCAGGACAGGCCTTCGCCGGGATGACGGTTCCCCAAGGTTTGCGAAAACGGTGAAGGTCGTGCACTCCCAAAAGAAAACGCCCGGACAAGCCGGGCGTCATCTCATTGCATCGTGCTGATGCCGTCGCAGACGGAATCAATGCCCGCCGCGAATACGGCCCTGGAAACGCGGAGCCGAACGGCCCAGCGGCAGCTTCAACTTGCCGATGGCGTTGATGCGCTCTTCGGCCAGACGATCGGCCGCGCGGTAGGTCGGGATCGCATCACGCTCGGCGATCTCGAAGATGCGCGCGAGGTTGTGATAGATCGTGCGCATCATGCGCATGGCGCGCTCGCGGTTGTAGCCGTCCAGCTCCAGCGCCACGTTCATCACGCCGCCCGCGTTCACCGCGTAATCCGGTGCGTACAGGATGCCGCGCTTGGCCACTTCGTCGCCGATGGCGTTGTTGGCCAGCTGGTTGTTGGCCGCGCCGCAGATGACCTTCGACTTCAGGCGGGGCAGGGTGTTCTCGTTGACGGTGCCGCCCAGCGCGCACGGCGAGTACACCTCGGCCGGGACGTCGTAGATCTCGTCCAGGCCCACGGCCTCGACGCCGTACTCGGACACGGCCTTGTCGACCAGCGCCTTGTTGATGTCGGTGGCGAAGATCTTCGCGCCGCGCTCCTTGAGCAGCTTCACGAACTCCATGCCCACATGGCCCAGGCCCTGCACGGCGTAGGAGTACTTGCCCACTTCCTCATCGCCGAAACGCTTGTTGAGCGTGGCCATCAGGCCCTGCAGCGTGCCGTAGGCGGTGAACGGCGACGGGTCGCCCGAACCACCGTGGACCTGGTGCACGCCGGTGACGTACTCGGTCTCGCGGTACACGTATTCCATGTCGTTGACGTCGATGCCAACGTCTTCGGCCGTGATGTAACGACCGCCCAGCGATTCGACGAACTGGCCGAACGCGCGGAACAGCGCCTCGGACTTGTCGGCCGCCGGATCACCGATGATCACCGCCTTGCCGCCGCCGATGTTCAGGCCCGCGACCGCGTTCTTGTAGGTCATGCCGCGCGAGAGGCGGAGCACGTCGTTCAGCGCGTCCTGCTCGGTCTTGTACGGCCACATGCGCGTACCGCCGAGGGCCGGACCGAGCACGGTGTTGTGGATCGCGATGATGGCCTTCAGGCCCGCGTCCTTGTTGTGGCAAAACACGACCTGCTCGTGGCCGAAGGTGTCCAGGGTTTCGAAAATCATCGGGTGCTCCGCGTTGGCGCGAGGTGTTGCGCGTCGCGCTATACGCCAACTGTGATGGGTAAGTCGTTGAATCGAAATGGATTCGCCTCTGCGGCACAGGGGTGTGACCCCACCGCAGGCGCGACAGTCTAATGCAATCGGCGGATACGGATAGGTACGCCGACGGACGGCTTTGGGGCTTCGCCCGTTCAGAAATCGCGGTACCGCGCCTGGCGCAGCCAGAGGGTCGCCAGCCACTTAACGCCGTGCTCCACCGGCAGGCCCGCGTGGAGCGAATCCACGTCCGGCGACCCGTCCGGATGGAGGTTGTCGAAGATCACCGCCCGGCCCGGGCGCGGCTGGACCTGCAATCCGGCGACCGGGAATTCCGTCTGCCCGCCGGCCTCGACCTCGTTGAGGTACACGCAGATGGTGCGCAGGCGGTTGCCGGCCTGCGGGCGGTCGGCTTCGATCGAACTGGGCGGGCGGTAGTCGCGGTGCGGGCGGTATTCCTGGCCCGGCTCGTAACGCAGCACCACCAGATGCTCCGCGTGATCCAGCGGCACCCCGGCGGCGGCCGCCATGCGCAGCTGCACCGCGCGCAGCGACAGGTCTTCCAGGATCGGATCGAGCGCGGCGTCGGCGCTGGTGCGGATTTCCTGCGCCACCGGCAGGCCCGTTTCCGGATCCAGCGTGCGCGAGCGTTGCAGGTGCGATTCGGCGTTGGCGATCAGCAGACGGCATTCCTCCGCGCTGAGCAGGCCGTCGACCGTCATCACGTGCGGGCGTGTGGATTGCAGGCGCAGGTCGGGCGCGCGCAACGCTTCTTCCATTTCGAGCATGCCCGGCGCGGTTTGCGACGGCGCGAACTCGGGCACGGTGATGTCCGGCAGCGGGCCGATGCCGCGCGCTCGCAGTTGCACGCGCAACTCGTGCGCGGCCCCGGGCTCGGGCTTGGCGCCTTCGCCGTGCATGAGGCGTTCGACGAACAACCGCGCCGCGACCACGTCGCCCAATCCCGTCGCGCGTTCCAGCAATTGCAGGCTGCGCAGCTGATCGCCGGGGTCCGCCTTGCGGCCGAAATGCAGCGCCGCCGCACGCAAGGCCGGCGGGTAGTCGGCGCGCACGGCGCGCAGCACGCGTTCGTTGATGCGGCCGTCGCGCGGCAGCGTGCGTCCGCCCAGCGACATCAGCGCCAGGAAATAACTTGCGATCGGACTGCCTGCGGCTTCCGCGCGCAGCAACCATTCGGCGGCGCGCGTCGGTTCGGCGCGACAGCCCACGCCGTACATCAGCATGCGCGCGTATTCGATCTGCGCATTCGCCAGCCCGGCTTCCGCCGCGCGGCGGTGCAGGGAGAACGCCTCTTCCATTTCGTGCCGCACCACCAGCGCCGAGGCCAACTGGTACAACGCCTGCGGCGACCCGTCGTGGGCGCGGCGGCGCAGTTCGAGGAGGGCGGCGTCTTCGTTCATGGCGTCACGCGGTGCGGGCCCGGGAGTGTAGCCAGAAAGCGACCCGTCTTTACCGAAGATGGCGGCATGGAGCAGGACGGCCTGCACGAGTGGCGGCGAAGGCCGCGTGCGCATTGTCGGGGTCGGGTCCTTCATGCCGTCGCTCCGTCCGGGAGACACCCCGGCGCGCCGGCTCCGCGGGGCAGCGGCGGCGAGTGGGGGGTAAGGATTCAGACGTATCGAGCGGCACGGGGCGGCCGGGATCTTCAGCCGCTCTCCCGTCGGGAGAGGGGATGGGGTAAGGGGCGGGGTAAGCGGTGTGTCCCCATCATCCCGGCGAAGGCCGGGACCCAGGCCCGTACGCCTTGCGCTCCATCGTCATCCCGTCGAAGGCCGGGGCGTGGCAGTTCACTGTCATCCCGGCGAAGGCCGGGATCCAGGCCCGTACGCCTTGCGCTCCATCGTCATCCCGTCGAAGGCCGGGGGCGTGGCAGTTCACTGTCATCCCGGCGAAGGCCGGGATCCAGGCTCTCACGCCCCAACTCCCAGGCCCCAACTCCCAAGCCCGTCATCCCAGCGAAAGCTGGGATCCATGTTGCTCTCCAGGGCGATCGGAACCTGCGGGACGCCTCCAAGAGCCAAATGGATTCCAGCTTTCGCTGGAATGACGAGACAGCGCGAAAGGGGCGCGGGCCTGGGTCCCGCCTTCGCCGGGATGACGGCAATCCGGACGGACGAACGACCTATCGGACGGGGCCGCTCCCGCGCCGCACAACAAGCCCCTAATCCCCCTCGGGCTACAATACGGATTCGACCGTTTCCGTATTTCGAGCGTCCATGAGCACCCCCGCGACCAACCTCCCTGAAGCCCAGACCGAGACCAGCCCGCTGCGGTTCGTCACCGCCGCCAGCCTGTTCGACGGGCACGACGCCGCCATCAACATCATGCGGCGCCTGATCCAGGGACAGGGCGCGGAAGTGATCCACCTCGGCCACAACCGTTCGGTGGAAGACGTCGTCCGCGCCGCGCTGCAGGAAGACGCCGACGGCATCGCGCTGTCGTCCTACCAGGGCGGCCACGTCGAGTACTTCAAGTACATGGTCGACATGCTGAAGGAACGCGGCGCCGGCCACATCCGCGTCTTCGGCGGCGGCGGCGGCACCATCACGCCGGAAGAGATCCGCGAACTCCAGTCCTACGGCGTCGAACGCATCTACCACCCCAACGACGGCATGCACATGGGCCTCGTGGCGATGATCGAAGACGTCATCCGTCGCGCCGGCGAGGGCCGCAAGTCCGCCGAGCATCCCGACAAGACCGCCGCCATCGATGACGAAATCAGCATCGGCCGCACCCTCAGCGCCATCGAAGAAGGCGTGTTCGACGAAGCCCAACTCGCGCACCTGCGCAAGCAGTGGCAGCTGGCCGGCGGCAAGACGCCCGTCGTCGGCATCACCGGCACCGGCGGCGCCGGCAAGTCGTCGGTCACCGACGAACTGCTCAACCGTTTCCTCGCCAGCTTCCCGGAGATGCGCATCGCCGTGATCTCCGTCGACCCCACGCGTCGCCGCACCGGCGGCGCGCTGCTGGGCGACCGCATCCGCATGAACTCGTTGCGCTCCAAGCGCGTCTACATGCGTTCGATGGCCACGCGCCGCCAGCACGCCGCCACCAACACGGTGTTGAAGGACTGCATCGGTTTCCTCAAGGGCCTGGGTTACGACCTGGTCATCGTCGAGACCGCCGGCATCGGCCAGAGCGATTCGGAAATCGTCGACCTCGTCGATTTCCCCATGTATGTCATGACCAGCGACTTCGGCGCGCCGAGCCAGCTGGAGAAGATCGACATGCTCGACTTCGCCGAACTCGTCGTGCTGAACAAGTTCGACAAGCGCGGCGCCGAAGACGCCCTGCGCGACGTGCGCAAGCAGTGGAAGCGCAACCGCGTCGCCTTCCAGACCAAGGACGAAGACGTCCCGGTCTACCCGACCATTGCCTCCCAGTTCAACGACCCCGGCATCAGCTGGATGTTCGCCAACCTGTGCCGCCTGCTGCGCGAGAAGCTGCAACTGCCGGCCGACAAGTGGACGCCGGAACTCGACACCTCGCTGAAGGAACCGCGCGCCACCGTGCTGATTCCCGGCGCCCGCGTGCGTTACCTCGCCGAGATCGCCGAGCAGGGTCGCGGCATCAACGCGAAGATCGAAACGCAAGCCGAGACCGCCGACCGCGCGCAGAGCTACTGGCAGTCGCTGCATGACCTGGGCGATGGCGCGCTGCCGAAGGCGCTGGATCTGTACGACTCCGCGCACCTTCTCAACGACACCGTTCGCCCTGAGCGTAGCCCGCAGGGCGAAGTCGAAGGACAGCCCGTCGACCGCACCCTCCTCACCCTCCGCCAGCGCTACAACGACGCCGTCCAGTCGCTCACGTCCGAAGCGCTGAAGCTCCTGCGCGACTGGCCCGCACGCCTCAAATCCATCACGGATGAAGTCAACGAATACCAGGTCCGCGACAAGACCATCCGCGTCGAGAACTACCGCGAATCGCTGTCGCACCAGAAGATCCCGAAGATCGCCGCGCCCACCTACAAGAGCTGGGGCGAACTGCTGACCTTCCTGCAGAAGGAAAACCTGCCGGGCTACTACCCGTACACCGGCGGCGTGTACCCGTACCGCCGCACCGGCGAAGACCCCATCCGCATGTTCGCCGGCGAAGGCACGCCGGAGCGCACCAACCGCCGCTTCCATTACCTGTCCGTCGGCCAGCCGGCCGCGCGCCTGTCCACCGCGTTCGACAGCGTCACGCTCTACGGCGAAGACCCCGCCGTGCGCCCGGACATCTTCGGCAAGATCGGCAACTCCGGCGTCAACATCGCCACGCTGGACGACATGAAGAAGCTGTACTCCGGCTTCGACCTGTGCGCGCCCAGCACCTCGGTGTCGATGACCATCAACGGCCCGGCGCCGATCATCCTGGCGATGTTCATGAACACCGCCATCGACCAGCAGGTCGAGAAGTACCTGCGCGCCGACCAGCACCGCTGGGACGAAGCGCACGACAAGATCGAAAAAATGTTCGAAGGGCGCAAGCGTCCCGAATACAGCGGCATGCTGCCCGAAACCAACGACGGCCTCGGCCTGGGCCTGCTGGGCGTCACCGGCGACCAGATCGTCGATGCCGAAACCTACGCCAACATCAAGGCGCAGACGCTGGCCACCGTGCGCGGCACCGTGCAGGCCGACATCCTGAAAGAGGACCAGGCGCAGAACACCTGCATCTTCAGCACCGAGTTCGCCCTGCGCATGATGGGCGACATCCAGCAGTACTTCGTGGACAAGAACGTCCGCAACTTCTACTCGGTGTCCATCAGCGGTTACCACATCGCCGAAGCCGGCGCGAACCCGATCAGCCAGCTGGCTTTCACGCTCAGCAACGGCTTCACCATCGTGGAGTACTACCTCGCGCGCGGCATGAAGATCGACGACTTCGCGCCCAACCTGTCGTTCTTCTTCAGCAACGGCATGGACCCGGAATACACCGTCATCGGCCGCGTCGCCCGCCGCATCTGGGCCCGCGCCATGCGCGAACGCTACGGCGCTTCCGCGCGCAGCCAGATGATGAAGTACCACATCCAGACGTCCGGCCGTTCGCTGCACGCGCAGGAAATCCAGTTCAACGACATCCGCACCACGCTGCAGGCGTTGTACGCGCTGTTCGACAACTGCAACAGCCTGCACACCAACGCCTACGACGAAGCCATCACCACGCCGACGGAAGAAAGCGTGCGCCGCGCCGTCGCCATCCAGATGATCATCAACAAGGAGCTGGGGCTCAACTTCAACGAGAACCCCTGGCAGGGCAGCTTCATCGTCGACAAGCTCACCGACATCGTCGAAGAAGCCGTCTACAAGGAATTCGAAGCCATCAGCGAACGCGGCGGCGTGCTGGGCGCCATGGACACCATGTACCAGCGCGGCAAGATCCAGGAAGAAAGCCTGTACTACGAGCACAAGAAGCACGACGGCAGCCTCCCGCTGATCGGCGTGAACACCTTCCTGCCCAAGGACCACGGCGGCGACATCGTCACCGAGATCGAACTGATCCGCTCGACCGAAGGCGAGAAGGGGCAGCAGATTGATAACGTGGCCGGGTATCAGGGCAACCGGAATGGGTTTGCGGTTGAGGGGCTGAAGTCGCTACAGGCGACCGCCCGTGAGCGCCGCAATGTGTTTGCCAGTTTGATGGAGGCGGTGAAGACGCACAGCCTCGGGCAGATTAGTCATGCGTTGTATGACGTCGGTGGGGAGTACCGGCGGAATATGTAACTTTAAGGCCCGCTTCGGCGGGTCTTTTTTCAACCGATTAGACAGGGAGAGGGGAGTAGAGTGAGTTCGGATTTTTTGAAGGAGTACTTGGATCACATCGAACGGCGCGACGCGAAAGACGGCCTTACCAAGTGGGTGCTCATGGCCGCGCTCGGTGCAGCCTCTTGGCAGTTGACGACGCTTATTAAAGATGTCCAGCTTATCAAGACCGTGCAGCTCGTCGGTGTATCAATAGGTGCCAGGTTGTCGTCGATGGATGCACGCGTTGCAGGGTCTGGCATCGGGTTTCGGAGCAGGCACGTACCGCAGAAGAACGGGCCGCGCCTCCATTCGGCGAACGCGGCGAAGGATGCGCCGGCGACGACGATGCAAAGGAGTGCAAGCGCGGCAATGCATTTGAACTTTCTATTCACAGCAATTGGCATGGATCGACCTCGCTAGGTTTTCTGCGTTGGTTACATCGGTGGGGGAGAGGTTCTGTTTCAGGTAGGCGAGCGAGCGTTGCGAAATCGCGTTGCCGTCGGACAGCTCGACCGCCCGGTAGTAGGCGAGCGCCTTGACCGGATCGCGCTCCGTCAGCACGCCGTACTCATAGGCGTTCGACAGGTCGAGCAGGGCGTCGATGCTTCCTTTGGCCGCATTCGCGTTCATGTAGGCCATCGCCTTGCGCTTGAAATTCGCGACCGCTTCGGGATGCCGGAGCCAATCGACGGGCGGGCCGAGCACGCCCTCCGCGCTCGCCGGATAGAGGAATTGCGCATCCACGTTGCCGGCATCGGCGGCGGCCTCAAGCCATTGGCCGGCGGCCGTGTAGTCCTCCGGCGCCAGGCTTTGGCAATCCGGCGGAATCAGCGCGGTCGGCGTTGAACTCGGCGCGTTTCGCTTCGCGGCCTCGGTACGTAGCCTGCAATCGTTGGCTTTGACGAAGATCGCGAGCGCGGCCGATGTATCTCCGGACTTCGCTGCCGGAGTCAGTGCATCGATGACTTGCGCGGCGTCACCGAGTATCGGCGTCAGGTTGGAAAGCGGGGTGTAGTGCGCCGCCTTCTGCCGCTGGACAGGAGGGTTCGCCTGCGGCTCCTGGCCGAGATCGCCGGTGGACCTTTCGTTCGACTTCGAATCCGGAAGTCGCGCCGAGGTCTGCGTGGCATACGGCGCTACTGCGTCCACGCCGCGCAGGCTGTAGAAGTAGACCGCGGCCAGCGCAGCCAGAGCGACAGCGGACGCCGCCACAAGAGCCCTTGTTCGCACAAACACCTCCAGATCTACTTCGCTTGCCGCAACCTATCGACACTGCAAAGTGAGCGGCAACGCGTGCATGTCGCTCTGCCGAAGCAGAGTTGGGATGAGGTGCGATCGCTCTACATAGGCGACTCGGCCAGCGCGAGTCGGTAAGTGGGACGAAACCGCGCGGTGCTTGAGTCCATATCGCCGACTCATCCGATTCGTAAGGAAGATGTGCGCGAAATTCGCTACGACTAAGACCGTGATGACGAGATCCGCTGTTGCTGTGCTTTGCTTCTTTTCGGTGCTGCTGGCCTCCATTCCGCTTCAACGGTGGGTTCCATCGGAGTGGTACGTGCTGTCCCTGGCGGTTGTTGCCGGATCTGTTTGGCTCGTTGTTCCGTTGGTCGAAGGGTTCAAGCGCAGGCGCCGAAGTGGCGGGGGGCGTCGGCCGACATGTCTGGCGCAAGGGCGCGTACGAGCGATCGAGTGAAACGTCGGCCTCACCCGGCCTACCAACCGTGCACATCGACACATTGACGCCCCCACGCCGGGGCGAATTAGAGTTACTGCGTTTGCACCCGCAGAAGGCCAGCCGAAGGGCAGGGCGCCTGCCGGTCCGCCCGCTCAGCCTGGAGCCTTTCCATGACCACCCGCCGTGACCTGCTCAAGTTCAGCGCACTTGCCGCCGCCGCGGCCGCGCTGCCGTCGTTCGCATTCGCGCAGGGCAACAAGCCCGTGGGGAAGGCGGCCAAGCCGCTGAACATCCTCATCCTCGGCGGCACCGGGTTCACCGGGCCGTTCCAGGTGAACTACGCGCTGGCGCGCGGGCACAAGGTGACGCTGTTCAATCGCGGCAAGAAGCCGACTCCGGAGTGGCCGGGAGAGGTAGAGCAGCTGTTCGGCGATCGCAACACGGGCGACCTCAAGTCGCTGCAAGGGCGCAAGTGGGACGTGTGCATCGACAACCCCACCAGCCTGCCGTTCTGGGTGCGCGACGCCGGCAAGGTGCTGGCCGGAAACGTCGGGCACTACCTCTTCATCTCCACCATCTCGGTGTATGCCGACGGCAGCAAGCCCGGCATCGACGAGGACGATGCGCTCGCCGTCTACAAGGGCAAAGACGCGATGGCCGAAACGCAGGAGTCGCTGCGCGCCGACATCGAAAACCTGTACGGCCCGCTCAAGGCACTGAGCGAGGCCGAAGCGCACAAGCAATTCGGCAAGCGCGTGACGATCGTGCGTCCGGGTTACATCGTCGGCCCGCGCGATGAGACCGATCGTTTCACCTACTGGCCGCACCGCGTCGCGCAGGGCGGCGAAATGCTGGTGCCGGGCGATGGCCTCGACCCCGTGCAGGTCATCGACGGCCGCGATCTGGGCGAATGGATGATCCGTCTGGCGGAGGCGGGCACGCTGGGCGCCTTCAATGCCGTCGGCCCGGAACAACCGTTGACGATGGACGCGATGTTGCGCACCTGCCAGAAGGTCACGGGCGGAAAGCCGAAATACACGCATGTCACGCCGGAATTCCTGGAAGAGAAGAAGGTTCCGGAATTGCCCATCTGGGTGTCGCGAAAGAGCGGTCCGTATGCGGGCTACGGCGCGGTCAGCAATGCGCGTGCGATCCAGGCCGGGCTCACCTACCGCCCACTCGAAACCACGGTCACCGACCTGATGGCCTGGTTCCGCAGCCAACCGGCCGAACGCCAGGCGACGCTGCGCGCTGGCCTTACTCGCGAGCAGGAAGCGGAGTTGCTCAAGGCGTGGCATGCGCAGAAGGGTGCATAACCTACGCAGATCGATGCACCTCGGATTCGATGACCCGCCGATCTTCATCACGCGGGTAGCAGGAAGCAGACGATGAGCAATGCACACGAAACGTGGAGCGCAGCCTGGGAGGCGATGGAGCAGGGCGACGTCAGACTCGCCTACGATCTGTTCCTCCGGTCCGCCAATGAGGGGAATGCCGATGCGCAGGTCGCCATCGGCTACGCGATCGAACACGGTGACTTCCATTGGCTGGACCCGGCGGACGCGGACCTCTGGTACCAGCGGGCGGCTGAGCAGAACAACATGTGTGCCCTCTACAACATCGGGCTCAACAAGATTCAACGCGGTGAACTGGTCGATGCGTTCGCGGTGATGAAGCGCGCGTACATGGCGGGCGAGCAGGACGCGTTGGTCCACCTGCTGGAGCTGTTTCGCTACTCCGGCCTGCCAGCGGGCGACGACGTCTTTTTCAAGGCAAAGCTGAGAACGGCGCTGCGACGAAGGGACGTCTCAGACGCTCTGGTGACCAGAGGCCGGGCCCTGCTGTCGGCGACCGATTCGGGCCTTCAGGCGCCGTAGCGCGGTTAAGTCGAGCGGACGCCCCGTCACGGCGCAGTGCCCTAAACTGGTCGCCCCACGCAGCAAATCGCTCCAAGCCCCATGATCACCAACGACGTTCTGCGCAGCATCCGCTACATGCTGGACCTCAGCGATCAGCGGGTCGTGGAGATCACCCAGCTGGCCGATCCGGCATTCACGCTCGACAAGGCCGACGTGCAGGCGTTCCTGCGCCGCGAAGACGATCCCGACTACGCCGATTGCAGCGATGCCGTGCTCGCGCGGTTCCTCGACGGGCTGGTGGTGTACTGCCGTGGCCGCGATGAAAGCCTGCCGGTGCGCCCGCCGGAGAAGCGCGTCACCAACAACGTGGTGCTGAAGAAGCTGCGGGTCGCGTTCGAGTTGAAGGATGTCGACATGCACGCGGTGTTCGAATCCGCGGGCTGGCCGGTGTCCAAGCCGGAACTGACGGCGCTGTTCCGCCAGCCGGGCCATCCCAATTACCGCCCGTGCGGCGACCAGCTGCTGCGCAACTTCCTGAAGGGCCTGACGATGCGCGTGCGCGGCGACTGACGCGGCTTCGCGCTAGAACCGCACGCCCACCGGCAGGTAACGCCACTGGCCGGGCGGCATCTTCGCCAGCGACACCTTGCCGATGCGCAGGCGCCGCATCGCCACCACTTGCAGGCCCACCTGTGCGCACATGTCCGGGATCTGCCCGGGCTGCACGTCCTTGAGGGCGAAACGCAGGCGGAATTCGTTCTGCCAGCTGACCTTGCACGGCGCCAGCTCGCGCCCCTGGTAACGCAGGCCGTGGTTGAGGCGGCGCAGGCCGTACGGCGCGATCTCGCCGGAGACCTCGACGACGTACTCCTGCTCGATCTGCGCGGCGTCTTCGGTGAGCCGGCGCCACACGCGGCCGTCCTGGGTCAGCACCATCAGCCCGCTGGCCTGCGTCTCCAGCGGCACCAGTGGCGTCAGACGAACCAGATGGCGTCGCAGCGGGCGCACTTCGCTCGGATCGTCGGCCCAGCGCGTGTCCGGCGTGACCAGCGCGGCCGCCGGCTGATGGCCGGCGATCGCATCGAAACCAACCGGCTTGTGAAGCAGCACAGTGGCGGGCTCGGGCGCTTCCAGCACGGCGTCCGGATCGAGTTCGACGCGTTCGTCCGTCACCGGGTGCTGCGGCGCCTCGACGACGTGGCCGTCCACCCGCACCCAGCCGTTCTCGATGTAGTGCTCGGCATCGGCGCGCGAACACCCGACCAGTTCGGCCACGCGCTTGGAGAGTCGGACGGGATCGCTCATGGGGGTGCCTCGGTGGGGGCGCGTACTTTGGCACACGTAGCGGGCGCGTACCGGAATGCGGCGGGCTGGATCGGCGCGGAGGCGGCGCCGGCGCGGAAGGGTGGGTGATACGCGCCACTTCGCACCTGCGTGGCCGTCGAGCATCGCGGCATCGCCATAACCCCTCGCGGCGTACACTCCGCGCGACGGGCCAGGTCGACGGCCCCGTGGCCTCCCGGAGGCCGTGAATGCTCAGCGTCGGGCACCAGGATGGCCGCAAGCGCGGCACGCCCACCGTGATGCGCCGCAGCGTGAAGTCAGCCGCGTCGGCGTTGCTCGCATTCACGTTTGCAAACGGTGTGCTTCCACCGACGGCATGGGCACAGGAAGCG
Organism: Lysobacter sp. MMG2; assembly: GCF_016735495.2. GTDB lineage: Bacteria > Pseudomonadota > Gammaproteobacteria > Xanthomonadales > Xanthomonadaceae > Lysobacter_J. Next base: position 17,709 of record NZ_JAERQY020000002.1, on the reverse strand, counting down.
GACGCGTCACAGCCCCGCATCGTCGAAATCCGCCTCGTCGGCAACGACAAGACGCGCGACAAGGTGATCCTGCGCGAACTCGCGCTGGCATCGGGCGATGTCGCCGACCCTGTCGCGATCGAAGACGGCCGCCAGGCGGTGCAGGATCTGGGGCTGTTCCGCCAGGTCGAAGCGACCACGCATCCCGTACCGGGCGGTGTGGCGCTGGAACTGAAGATGCGCGAGAAGTATTTCCTGCTGCCGATTCCGCGCCTGGACGCCAGCTCCGATCGCGACGTCAGTTACGGCGCGCAGTTGCGCTGGGACAACGTGTGGGGCCTCAACCATCGGCTCGACATCACGGCGGAGAAGGGCGACTTCCCCGAGGAGCGCGACCGGCGCAAGGAAACCAGCGTGCAGCTGAGCTACCGCGCGCCGTACATTTTCGACAGTCCGTACGAACTGCGTACGCGGCTGGAGTGGATCGACCGCGAGACGCCGGTGATCGACCCGCTCACCAACGAGGTCACCGACGACACGTTCGACGAAACCTTCGAGCAGGTCGAAGTGATCGCCACGCGCGACCTGCGCACGGGGCGCCCGCGCGATGGCTGGATCGTCGGCGGCGGACTGTTCTGGAAACGGCAGGACGTGTCCGGCGAGTTCGCGCCGCCGCCCGACGGCCAGGCCATCGCCTTGGTCGGCACGGCGACGTTCGACGACCTGCGCTACCACATTTACAGCGACACGGGTCGGCGATTCTCCGCGCGCATCGAAGCGGCGGGCGAAGGCCTGGGTTCGGACTACGACTACACGCGCACCACCGTGAACTACTTCCAGTCGAACGCGCTCGGCGACACACCGCACCAGACGCTGCACGTGCTGGGCAGCGCCGGCGTGCTGACCGGCGGGCCCGGCAGCCGCAACGAGTTCTCGCTGGGCGGTTCGGGGCGCATGCGCGGCTACGACTCGGATTTCCTCGAAGGCGATCGCTACTACTACGGCTCGGTTGAGTATCTGCGTCCGATCAAGTGGAACTGGCTGCGCTTGCTGGCGTTCGTCGAAGTCGGCGGTTCCGGCGACGATCGCGAAGGTCTGCGCGACGATTCGCCCTACGCCGATGTGGGCCTGGGCGTGCGCATCCGCTTGACCTGGTTCGTCAACATCGAAATCGAGCTCGGATGGGCCTATCCGCTGCGCGGCGGCGAAGGCGCGAACTTCTTCGCTGGCGGCAACTGACGGCGATGCGCCTGCGCGCAGTGGCGGGCCGGGCGACTCAAAGTTGCGAAGCGGGCTGCATCGGCTGGGTGCGGGCGCGACCCGGGCGCTAAGATCATCGCCACCAAGGACTTCCGCAGGGGGCGGAATGAACGGACTCAAGCCTGTGAGCCACCGCCGCAGCGATGCGCTGACGCGGGTCGGCTGGGACCAACTGGAAGTGCTGCTCGCCGCGTACTACCGCAGCGAGGGTTATGAGGTCGAGCATGTCGGCACCGGCGCCACGGGCGCGAAGACCGACGGCGGCATCGACCTGAAGCTGCGTCGCGACGAGCAGTTCATCGTCGTGCAATGCAAGCACTGGAACGCGATGAAGGTGCCGCACAACGCGGTGCACGAGCTGCTGGGCCTGATGGTCAACCACGGCGCGACGGGCGCGATCCTGGCCAGCAGCGGCGAGTTCACCAAGGCCGCGATCGAGGCCGCCACGAAGCTCGGTCACGTCCAGCTGATCGACGGTAACGAGCTGCGCATGATGCTGGGCCCGATCCGCGAGCCCGCGCCGGCGTTCGACGTCCGCATGGGCGGCGTCGATGGGGTGGGTTCCGCGATGGCGCGACGCGTCGGCGAGCGCCTGTTGTCCGCCGCCGAAGACCGCATTCGCTACGGCAGCGGTGGAAGAGGGCGGCGCACCGCCACGCGCAGCATTGCGGCGGTGATCGCGGTCAAGCTGCTGGGGGCGGCGTTGTTCCTCGCCTTGATGCTGGTGCTTTATCTGTTCGTATGGCGCACGCTGCAGAGCGCACTGACCCCAGCGCGGCCACCAGCGGTCGCAGCGCCCGCAGCGCCCCCCGTTGCGAAGACGGCCGCGACATCGACGGCCCCGAACCCTTGCCACGAAGTGATCGATGCGCCGTCCGGCACCTACATCGACCACTGTGCGACGACGGTGGCATCGCGCCCCTCCGCCGCGCAGGTGCGCGAGCAGCAACGGCGGGCGGAGGAAGCGATGAAGGTCATCGCGGAGTCGACGCCGGAACTGTAACGAGCGGTATCGAGTTGCCCCGCGCGGCCCTGCTTCTTTGGCATGATCCGTCCACGATCAGGCGCAGGAGGCGATATGGACGAGGCAGGGCAGGGCGTGTCCGAGGGCGGTCAGGCAAGGAAGTGCAGCGCGAACGCGAGGCGCCGTCTGGGTCGGTGCGCGCTGCTGATCGCGCTTGCGTGGTCGGCCGCGGCAGGGACGGTGCCGGCCGTTGCTCCGGAATCGGGCGGAGCGGGGCCCGTCATTGCGACGGCGGAGGAAACACGCGCCATTGTCCAGGCCGTGCTGGAAGCGGTCGATTTCGCGGGCGAGCCTGCTCCTCCGACGGATGCACAGGAGGCACCGGCGCCTGCGTCGGCGCGCCTGCTGTTGCTGGTCGATGAATCGCTGTGCCTCGGCGACGCACCCGGAATCCGGTGCGATGACCACCTCGTGGATGCGCCGCCCAAGGCACTGGCCGGGTTCGTGTCGCGCGCGCTCTTCGACGATCTGGCGCGGGCCAACGTAGCGCGCGTTCCGCTCGATCTGTCGGGCATTCCGGGCACCGCGCCGGTGCGCCGGAGCGATCTGGAAAACCTGGGCGCCTGGGACGGATGGCCACGGTTCCATCGCGACTTCCCCGACACCAAGGGGTTCATGAAAATCACGCGCCCGGTACTGAGCGAGGACCGGAGCGTTGCGCTGATCTATGTGGCCCACTACTGCGGGCCGCTGTGCGCGGTCGGAATGATGCTTCGCCTCGAGCGCTCGGCGCAGGGCTGGCGGGTCGTCGCGGAAAAGGGCGTGTGGGTGAGCTGAGGCCGCCCGCGCCCGTGACCGATAATGCGTCATCGCCGCCTAACCTCCCGCCCATGTCCATCATCCTCACCGACTTCGCCCGCACCCGCCTGTTCCCGCGCGAGCCGCGGCGCAACACGATCCAGGACTGCACGCCGGAGGAGTTCGAGCGGCATCTCAACGACGTGACGCCGCTGAAGGTGCTCGACGGCTACGCGCCGTTCTGCAAGCTGCACGTGCACCGCAACTGGACCTCCACGCGCTGCCTGGCGGTGCCGATCACCGACGCCAACCGCCACCTGCTGCGTTCGGACTACGAGGCCCGCACGCGCGAGGAACTGCCGGTGCTGGTGCGCTGGTTCGAAGGCCTGGAACCGCCCGTGGCGGACTACCTCGTCGTGATCCTCTACAGCCGCGAGCAGTTGGCGAAGGAGGGCACGCACACCACCGCCGACTGGGGTGTCGTGGGCTGCATGTACACGGCCGAACCCGTCGAGACCCCGATGGCGCCGATCACGATGCTGCGCAACGCGCTGGGCGTGGAAGAGGGCGGCTCCGGCGTGCCAATCGATCGTGAGGCGTATCTGCGCAGCGTGGAGTTCTGGCGGGGGCATGCGAACTGGCGGGGGTGACGTAGCGCACGCCACTGCCGCGTGTCCTGGTTTGGACTCCGGACATTTCTCATGGAGTCGCCTGTCGCGCATGGGCATGCTGCACGGCCGTGCTGCGGATCTCGCTCGCACGGGCATTGCCATCCCACCTGCGTGCACACGGGCGCCCATGAACGACATCGACTGCGGCAGCATCGTCAACGCCGCCACCCGCCTCGTCGAGATGATCGACGGCGGTAACGCCACCCAGGTCTGGCAGCGGGCTTCGTCCGTGGGGCGGCAGGTGCTGGACGCGGGCGCGTTCCATGAAGCGATCATCGACTCGGGGCGGCCGATGATCGCGCCCGTCTCGCGCCAGTGGTCCGAGGTCGTCCGCTACCACGTCGGCGCGGGCGATGCGCAGGGCAATCCGCCGGGACTCTACGTGGCGGTGATGTTCAGCACCACCTTCGCCGGCCAAAGGACCTGCGACGAGCGGGTCACCCTGAGGCTGGACGAAGACGACGCGTGGCGCCTGGTGGGGTATGCGATGCGGTGATGGCGGGACGTGTGCGCTCGGCCCGCGATCAGGGCCGTTCCCTCACGACGGCCCGGTCGTGTCCGACGCCGTGTTTTCCTCGGCCACTTCCACCGACACCAGCCGCTGCTTGCGCGACACCAGGCGATGGCCGCAGGCGAGCGCCGCGCCGTCATAAGCGACCCGGAGGTTGCCGAAGTAGATGGCGCCCTCCAATACCGTGGTGCGGCCGCACTGGCCGCAGGTGACGGCGTGTCCGGGGCAGGTCACCGCCCGCAGGCCGCCGTCCGTGCACGCGACCCGGACATCGGGCAGTCCTTCGATCGTCTGCCCGCCCGCGGTGGTGGTGTCACCGACGACGATGATGTAACGCTTCGGCATTGCGCTTTCCCCGAGTGAACTGGCGCTAGTTGCCGGTGATGCAAAGAGAGTGGCAATGTGACTTTGTCTGACGTGAAGGGGCGACGCGGCCGGCCGGAATTGTCGATGGCCGGACGGTTTCGGTCGCAACCTTTGGTCCGATGCCAACCGGCGGTTTGCATCGGCGCGCCTGCTAAAGTGCGGCCTCGCCCTGCTACCGAGTGTTTCCGCGCCATGACCATGACTGTCATCCCGTATCCCATCGGCACACCCGGAACGCCCTGGGGCGCCGCGGAGAAGGCGGCGTGGCTGGCGCGGCAGGTGCGCCAGCGCAGCTATGCCGACGAGGTGGTCCGGGCCATCGACGGCCTGCGCGCGGACTTCGACGTGGTCGAGTACGGCCGGCTGGACTACGGCGACGAGCACTTCCCGCTGCTGGCAATCAGGAACCGCGACTGGGACGACGCCCTTCCCGTCGCCCTGGTCACCGGCGGCGTGCACGGCTACGAGACCAGCGGCGTGCACGGCGCGCTGCGGTTCGTGGCGCTGCACGCCAGGGAGTTCGCCGGCCGGGCGAACCTGCTGGTGGCGCCGTGCATCAGTCCGTGGGGTTACGAACGCATCCACCGCTGGAATCCCGATGCGATCGACCCCAACCGTTCCTTCCGCGACGACAGCCCGGCGCAGGAATCGGCGGCCCTGATGCGCCTGGTCGCGCCGGTGCGCGATCGCGTGCTGCTGCACATCGACCTGCACGAGACCACCGACACCGACGAGACCGAGTTCCGCCCCGCGCTGGCCGCGCGCGACGGCAAGCCCTTCCAGCCCGACGGCGTGCCGGACGGGTTCTACCTGGTGGACGACAGCGAGCACCCGCAGCCGGCGTTCCAGCAGGCGGTGATCGAGGCGGTGGCGAAGGTCACGCACATCGCACCGGCCGACGCGCAGGGGCGCATCATCGGATCGGACGTGGTCGCACCGGGCGTCATCGAATACCCGCTGCGCAAGCTCGGCCTGTGCGCCGGCGTCACCGACGCGCGCTACAAGACCACCACCGAGGTCTATCCCGACAGCCCGCGCGCCACGCCGGAGCAGTGCAACGCCGCGCAGGCGGCGGCGGTGTGCGCGGCGCTGGAGTACGCGCTGGCGCACCGGTAGCGGTTCGCGTTACACGCGCGGCGCATGGCGTCGCGCGCAGGCAGTGCATCGATCCTTTCTTCGAGCGAGTCACGCCATGCCCGATCCTTCCCGCCGCAGGTTCCTCACCGAAACCGCCGTCGCGCTGGCCGCCGCGCCCTTCATCAGCACGAGCGTCACGCGCGCCCGCGCGCAGGAAGCCCGCAAGCTCGGCGTGGCCGTGTGCGGCCTGGGCCGGCTGAGCGAACACCAGATCGCGCCCGCGCTGGCGAAGACGAAGCATTGCCGGCTGGCGGGCATCGTCACCGGCACGCCGGCCAAGGCCGAAGCGTGGAAGGCGAAGTACGGCCTGCCCGCCACCAGCGTGTACGGCTACGACACGATGCACCGGATGGCCGACAACCCGGACATCGACATCGTCTACGTCGTCACGCCCAACGCCCTGCACGCGCAGCACACCATTGCGGCGGCGAAGGCCGGCAAGCACGTGTTTTGCGAGAAGCCGCTGGAGATCTCCGTCGAGCGCTGCCAGCAGATGATCGACGCCTGCAAGCAGGCCGGCCGCCTGCTCGGCACGGCGTATCGCTGCCAGTACGACCCGCATCACCTGGAGTGCATCCGCCTGGTGCGCGAGGAGGTGTTCGGCAAGCCGACGATCCTGCAGGCGGGGTTCGCCATCAACGTGGGCAATCCGGGGCAGTGGCGCCTGCAGCGGGCGCTGGCCGGCGGCGGTGCGTTGATGGACGTGGGCATCTACGCCTTGCAGGCCACGCGCTACCTCACGGGCGAGGAACCGGTGATGGTGTCGGCGCAGGAGACCAAGACCGATCTTCGCCGCTTCGCCGAAGTCGACGAAAGCATGGTGTGGACGACGAAGTTCCCCAGCGGCGTCGTGGCGTATTGCAGCACCAGCTACAAGGCGGGCGGCATCCAGAATCTGCGTGTGAATGCCGAGCGCGGCTGGTTCGAACTCGATCCGGCGTTCTTCTACGACGGCAACCACGGGCGTCGCAGCGACGGCAAGGAGATCCGGTTTCCGGAGATCGACCTGTTCGCCGCGGAGATGGACGACTTCGCGCGTTGCGTGCTGGAACAGCGGCCGAGCAAGGTGTCCGGCGAGGAAGGGATGCGCGATGTTCGGATCATGCAGGCGATCTACGAGTCGGCGCGGACGGGTCGGGCGGTGACGTTGGGGTGATCGGCGTGGGCGTAGCCTTGATTCCCGCCGGCCTGGGCCGCGGGAAGACCCGTGATGCAGGAATGACAGCTGAAGGCGCTTTCAAGAGGCGCTGTCATTCCCGCGAAGGCGGGCTCCGCTCCACTTCGGCGGAGCCGAACATCCAACTGTCTGAACTTCATGCTCTCCGTAGAGCAGAACTGGTGCTGCAAGTTGGATCCCCGCCTTCGCGGGGATGACAGCTCAGGAGGTCGCGATCTTCAGGCAGATCTCCCTACTGCCCTTACGCCACCCCTTCTCAGCGCACTTCCTTCGGCCACCGGTGGAAGTGGGGCTCTCGAAGCGCGTTAGGTCCCTTCTTCTTCCTCTTCCTCGTCGTTCCCACGCCACCACGCGTGGCTCTCCACTCGCTCCGGCGGCGCGTGATCCGGCGTTTCGATGCCGTCGATGCGACGTCCCGGCCCGCGTGAGACCCACTCTTCCAGCAGACGCACCACGGCCGCCTTGCCCTGCGCGCCGATGCCGAGGTTGCGTTCGGCGTTCCATCCGTCCGCTTTCGACTCGCCCGTTTCGTCGTGATCGTGCGGCGTGCCGTAGCTGCAACGCAGGCAGTAGTGCACCAGCGAGCTCGTCCAGTCTTCCACGTAGCCGATGCCGGGCAGCGTGGCCTCGGTCAGGTCATTGAGATCCTCAGGCGTCGCGCAGTGCACGAAGGCCACGAACGTGCGGAACTCCGACGACGCCAGCGTGTCGAGCGCGTTGAACACCGGCGCCGTGCGGTCGCCGTTGCCGGTGCGGCGCCGGCCGGTGGGGGCGCCGTCGTGCAGGACGATGTCGAACAGACGGTGGCCGCTCTCCGGCAGCGGCACGTTGAGCAATCGCGCGCGCACGATGTCGATGCGCCGGGCCCACACGGTTTCGCCACGGCCCCAGGCATTCAGGCGGATGCTGACCAGGCCAAAGTCGCTTTCGATGGGACCGTCGCCTTCGGGTATGCCGATGCCGCATTGCGTCCACTGGTTGCGCGCCTGCGCCCAGTCGCCCAGCGCGGTGGCGGCGATGCCGGCGTTCCAGGCCATGCTTTCGTCGAAGCCGCCCTTCAAGGCCTGCGCGCGCAGGTTGTGGTGCAGGCTGTCGGACCACTCGCGCAGGTACTTGTGCGCCAGTCCCTTCATGTAATGCAGGTGCACGGCGTCGGGCTGATGTTCAAGCAGTTCGCCGAACTGCTGCGCGGCCAGCGTCAGTTCGCCGCGGCCGAAGGCCTCGTAGGCCTGCTTTTCGAGGGTTGTCGTCTCGGACGGATCAAAGGCGGTCATGCGCATCCCCATGCATTGGCCGAAAGCATAGCGTGCACCGGCCCGCAGGGCGGGTATCGTGGCGCTCTCCCGCACACGAGACGACCGCATGCTCCGCCCGACCCTGGCCGCCATCGCGCTTCTCCTTGCCGGCGTGGCCGGCGCCGGCCATGCGGCCGAGCCGATCATCGGCGCCTATTACCCCGGCGGTTCCGCCGCGCGCTATCCGGTATCGAAGATTCCCGCCGACACCGTCACGCATGTGTTCTACGCCTTCGCGCGCATCGAGGACGGGCGCTGCGTGGTCGCGCCGGACGCGGCCGCGCATTTCAAGGCGTTGGCGGAGTTGAAGCGCCGGCATCCGAAGTTGCGCACGCTGATCTCCATCGGCGGCTGGGAAGCCGGTGGCTTCTCCGATGCGGCGCTCACGGCGGAAAGCCGCGAGCGCTTCGTGTCCTCGTGCATGGCAATGTTCTTCGACACCCACCGCGGCAGCTTCGACGGCGTCGACATCGACTGGGAATTCCCGGTGTACGGCGGGCCGAAGGAGATCACCGCGCGACCGGAGGATCGTCGCAACATGACGCTGCTGGCGCAGGAGTTCCGCGTCCAGCTCGACAAGAGGGGCGCGCAGGACGGAAAGACATTCCTGCTCACGGCCGCATTGCCGGCCGGGCGCATGCAGTCCGACGGCCCCTACGATCCGGCGCGCAGTTTCGACCTCGCCGCGCTGGGCCGCACGCTGGATTTCATCAACCTGATGACCTACGACATGGGCACGGCATTCTCGACCGTGTCCACGTTCAACGCACCGCTGCGCGAAGTGCCGCAGGATCCGTTGCCGGCGGAACTGCGCCGTTACAACAACGTCGAAGGCGCGGTGGAGTTCTACCGCGCGCACGGCGTGAGCGCCGACAAGCTGGTGCTGGGCGTGCCGTTCTACGGCCGCGGTTTCCGTGTGAAGGACGCGGATAACGACGGCCTCTACCGGCCCTACACCGAGCCCTATGCCGCCGGCGACTGGCGCGAGATCCGCGCGAAGCTGCTCGACAACCCGAAGTGGAAGCGCCACTGGCATCCCGTCGCGCAGACGCCGTATCTGTTCAACGCGGACGAGTGCGTGTTCGTCAGTTACGAAGATCCCGAATCGATCGGCCTGCGTTCGCAACTGGCGAAAGAGCACGGCCTGCGTGGCGTCTTCATGTGGGAGCTCACGGGCGACGACGAGCAGCACAGTCTGCTGAAGGCGATGGCGCAGCCGTTCAAGTGAGGCGGGCGCGCTCGCAGTGAAACGCGCGTGAAGTCGGGATCGCGGCACGGGGCGCACAATGACGCCCCCGCGAACGAGGCGGCCTTCATGTCCGAGCACCCCGATGACACCGCGACCCTGCAGGCGTTGCTCGATCGCCTGGTGAAGTTCCGCCTGCCGCGCGCGATGGCGCTGAAAAAGCGCGTCGATGCCGGCGAACGAATCACCGACGCCGACCTGGACTTCATGAAGCGGGCGCTGGAGGACGCGCAGGACGGGCAGCATTTCGTCGCGCGCAACCCGGAGTTCCACGCGCTCGGCGCGCAGCTCGTGCAGCTCTACGAGCACATCGTGGATAAGGCCACGGAAAACGAGAAGAACGCCCAATCCAAAGACGGTTGAGCGTCCGCCAACACCGCGCGCTTACTTCGACGGCGCCTTGGGCAACGAGGCCAGCGTCTGCGTCGCCACGGTGTCCAGGTTCACCGCGCCGGCGCCCTTGGCCTTCACCGAGCCGCGATAAAGCGCGCGCCACAGCACGCGGATGTCGGAGGGCTGGATCGCCTCGATCTGCAGGCCGCCCTCGACCGTGTCGACGGTCTTCACCTTGAACGTCGGCACGCCACCGGCGCCGTGTTCGACCAGTTGCGAACAGCCGCCGTGCCCGCATTCCAGCGCGCTCTCGCGGATGCTGCCGCCCTGCGACCTGGTTTCCTTCACGCTCGTCTGCTGCACATCGCGAACACCGACGCGGTAAGCGAAGGCGAGGTCGGCCTTGCGCACGTCGTCGATGCGGCGATAGCCCTTCGCTTGCAGGGCCTTGTTCAACGCTGCTTCCAGCCGCGCGCGCAGTGCCGGGTCCTGCACGCGCTGGTCGAACTCCGCGCTCAGCTGCGCGGGCATCGGCACCCAGGCGTAGGTCGGGCCGGGAAGCGAAGCGGCGGGTTTGGAGACCTCGACGGACGACGTGGGCTGCTTGCGCGATTGCGCGTCGGCGGGCGAAGCAAGCGAGGCGATCAGCGTGCTGCAGGCGAGCGCGATGGCGAGCGTTCTCATCATGACGGCCTTCCCCGGGCGGTGGCGATGGCCGTCATCGTGGTGGCGGGGGCATTAGGGCGGCGTGAGGTGTGGGGCTGTGCATGCGGACATACCCCTCTCCCTGGCCGCCTTCGGCGGCCTGTCCCTCTCCCGCAAGGGGAGAGGGAGGTCTCATGCGCGCGCCGTCGCCCCATCCACGACACGCCCGCGCACGATGCGCTAGCGTGTCCGAAGCAGGCACGGGAGGCCCCATGCGCAACCTGGATTTCAGTTCCTGGCAGGCGGTGCTGTCCACGCTGATCGGGCTGGCGGTGATCACGCTGATCGGCGTGGGCATCCGCCTGATCGTGATGCAGATCGTGCAGGCACGACGTGAGCGCGAGAACCGCCAGATCAACGAGCGCCTGCGCACGCTCATCGCGGCCTACAAGACGCTGGGCGGTTCCTTCACCGGCAACCTAGCGGTCGATCCCACCCACCTGCGCGACCTGCAACGGCGTGGCACGGACGCCACGCCTGGCGTGGAGCCCGGCAGCGCGGAACTGACGTGGCCGAGCTCGGACCGCTCGCGCCGTATCCGCGATGCGGTCGAAGGCGCACTGTCGGACATCCTGCTGCTGGGCACCGACGAACAGGTGCGCCTGGCCGCGCGCGCGGCGGAGGACCTCGTCGCCGGAAGGCAGGTGCACACGGCCGAACTCGTCGTCTCGCTGCGCGACTTCATCCGCGGTGTGCTCGACCTGGATCCCGTGCCGGCGAACCTCGACATCCCGCGACAGGGCCCCGCGCGCCCGTCGTCCAGCACCAAGGGAAAAGGCGAGGGCGCGAAGGAAGACCGACAGGGCGGTCGCGGCGGTGGCGGAGGAATGGGCGGCGGCATGGGCGGCGGCATGGGCGGCGGGCTGGCCGCCGGCGGCCTCGGCATGGGGCTGGGCGCGGGCCTCGCCGACGAAACGCAGGACGACGGCAGCCGTTAGCCCGGCAGCGCCTCCACGGCGGCGATCACCACGTTGCGTCCTTGAGCCTTCGCTCGCTAAAGCGCGGTCGGCCGCTGCGTTCAGGTTCACAAAGTTGCATCGTTCGGCGGCCACGGCGCCCCGACCTTGGCGAGCACCTGGAGTCAGCCCCCGCGTCTGCTCCCTACTTCACCCCGAGACGGGCCGCGACCAGCCTGCATCGCGAACGTTCGTCGAGGCGATGAGCATTGCGATCGAGTAAGGCCGGACATGCTGCGTACGTGTGTGCGCTCAGAAGATGGGGAACGAACTCGAGCGGCACGCACCGAAGACTCTTTCGTGTTGAGCAGCGTGCTGATCACCACGCACATTCTGGCCCTTGCCTCCATGGATGATCGCAATGCCGATGCAGTCGGACCTTCGCTTTCGACTCGCCGTCCCCGACGGCCCCGACCTGGATGTCGTCCGGTTTGAACTGGAGGAAAGTGTCTCTCAGCCTTTCCGACTGGAACTGGACCTGTCCAGCTTCAACGACGCCATCGACACCAACACATTGTTGGACCACGAGGCCACCTTCACCATAGAGCGTGACGGCATCGCCGAACGCACCGTCGTCGGTATCGTCACCGCGTTCGAGACGGACGAAACGGGTTTCCAACGCACCCGTTATCGCGCCGTCGTCGAATCGCCGCTCGCGCGACTCGCGTTGAGGCATAACAGCCGCATCTTCCAGCAGGTCAACGCGACCGAGATCCTGGCGACGCTGTTGAAGGAACATCGCGTGGTCGGCACGCGCACCGCCTATGTCGGCCACCATGAGGCCCGGGAATATGCCGTCCAGTACCGGGAGCTGGACAGCGCGTTCCTGCACCGGCTGGCGACCGAAGAAGGCATCGTCCATTGGCACGAAGTCGTCAATGGTCAATCCACCCTGGTGCTGAGCGACAAGATCGATAGCGCGCCGGCGCTTGAGGGCACGGTGCTCTACCAACCCGCTCCGGCGGGCGACGCGCCCGGCCCACACCTGTGGCACTTCGGCTATCGCCGGCAGCTCGCGCCGACGCGCGCCACGAGCCGGGAGTACACCTTCAAGAATCCCCGATACGACCTGGAGCACCAGGCCAAGGCATGGGCCTCCGAGAACGCCATTGGCGATTACGAACACTACGATTACGCCGATCGCTACAAGCGCGATGAAGCCGGCAAACCGTTCACACGCACCCGCCTGTCGGGCCTGCGCAACGCAGCCGAGCATGCGCGGATCGAGGGCGACGATGCCCGCCTGTGGCCGGGTCTGGCGTTCGACCTGGCCGGCCATCCGACGGCCCGTTTGAATGACCGCTGGCGCGTCGTGTCCATGCGCCATGCGGGTGAACAGGCAACCAGCCAGGAAGCCGACGGCTTTGGCGCCGAGCACGGCACACGTTATCGCTTCGAGGCCACCGTGGTCCCGGCGCATTACGACTGGAAACCGGAACCCGCGCCGCGCCCGGTCGTGGACGGCCCGCAGATCGCGCACGTCGTCGGCCCCGAAGGTGAGGAGATCCACTGCGACGAACACGGCCGTGTCCAGGTCTGGTTCCCCTGGGATCGCCAAGGCCCGCGGGAGAACGCAACCTGTTGGATACGCGTGAGCCAGGGCTGGGCCGGCACGATGTACGGCTTCATGGCGCTGCCGCGCATCGGGCACGAGGTGATCGTCAGCTTCCTGGAAGGTGACCCGGACCAGCCCATCGTCACCGGCCGTGCCTATCACGCTGCGAACCGTCCCCCGTACGAGCTGCCGCACCACAAGACACGCACGACATTCAAGACGCAGACGCACAAGGGCGAGGGCTACAACGAGCTTCGCTTCGAAGACGAAGCCGGACAGGAAGAGATCTTCGTCCACGCGCAGAAGGACCAGAACATCGTCGTCGAGCACGACGAGACGACGAGGGTGGGGCATGACCGCAGCGAGGACGTCGGCAACGACGAAGCCATCGCCATCGGTCATGACCGCAAGGAATCGGTCGGCAACGATGAGACGCTGAGCATCGGTCAGGACCGCCGCGAGACGCTGGGCCGCGACCACGTCATCGACATCGGCCGCAGCCGCCACGTCACCATCGCCAAGGACCTGATCGAAGACATCGGCAACGTCCGCATCGAAAAGACCGCAACCGATCGCAAAGCCGAAACCGGCGGGCATTACGAGCATCGCGTCCAAGGACGTATCACTGTTGAAGCGGGCGAGGCCATCACGCAACGCACACAACTGTCTGAACTGGACGGAGCCGAGCGTATTGTCCTGCGCGGTCCTGGCGGCACGATCACGATCGACGGCAGCGGAATCCGCGTCGAGGCGCTTGAAATTCGCCTCAAAGGACCGGTGAGGATAGAAGGCGGTGGCGCCGGTAACAACTTTGCGATCAGCGGCTCGCCGAAAGAACCCATCTGTCTGGAATGCCTGCTCAAGGCGATTGCCGCCCGGCAAGGCGTGGTGAAGTTTGGAGGTGGCGCATGAGCACGTTGCGCAGCCGCCTCAATGTCGATCTGGTCGAACACCCGCAGTCGCGCCCGGCGCTTCTGATCGAGGCCGGTGTGTTGTCGCCGCCCCAATGCGAGCAGTTGCACGCCAACCCAAAGGTTTCGCTGCATCCGCTGCTGACACAGCCGGAGTACACCAATCTGCGCGAGCACGGCCCGATGCTGGTCGCCTGGGATGCGCGCGGCGGCGACAACCTCGACGAGCTGGAGGCCTTGAACTCCCTCGCCCGCCATGCGTTGCAACCCGCGCTGTGCGGCTGGCTGGTGTCGACGTGCCCGCCGGAGCAACTGGCGCAACATCTGGCGCAGGCCAACCGCATGATGGGCCCGGACGGCGACGACTACCTACTGCGTTACCACGTCCCGCATGTACTCGACGCGTTGTCCCGGCGCGATGTCGCCTGGTCGCAGGCCTTCTTCGCCCCACTGGTCGTGTGGTGGTGGCGCGTGCCGTCACCGCAGGACAACCGCGCCGCATGGCGCAGCCATCGCGGCCTGGCGCGACCGCAGCCGGTCACGTTGCCGCCGCTGCATCCCGATCCCGCACTGTGGAGTGCGTTGCTCGGCGACGATCTTGAAGCCCACCTGATATTGCACAGTCTGGAGCAGTTCACGCCGTCGGTGTTCGCCGTCGACTGCCCCGGCGAGCGTTTGAGCCAGGTGGCCCACCTGTTGAGCCAAGTGAGCGTCCATGGCCTGACGCGCGAAGAGGATCGTTTCGACTACGTGTTGTGGTGTCTGACGCAACCTGCCGCTCCCGAGCGTCTGCCGCGATGGCCGCAGGCGCTGGCGGCTGCGCAGGCGGGCGGTGCACGTCTGGCCCAGACCCTGATGACCATGAACTGAGGCGCCCCCATGGATACCCCCAATCACGAACAAATGCGTGCCTACCTCGAACAGGCCGACCGGCTGGGATGTTTGAACACATCGCGCACCGGATGTACCCCACCGCTGGTGGTGCTGCCCTTGCGTTATGCCGTGGTGGGGCTGGACGAGAACGACCCGGCGCAGGCCGGATTGCCGCTGCTGCCGGCGCAGCTGGCCCTGGGACTGCCCCGCCTGCAGCGCGCCCGCTACGTGGTACGCACGCTGCGCGCCGGCTACCTGTATGTGTTCCACAAGCAACGTGGGCAGTGGCATGTGAAGCCGATGCAGATGGGCGACAACGGCCGCATGTGGACCTACCACCCGGATGCGCCGCCGCCGGCCAATGCGTTGGCAGGGATGCATCAGGCATTGCAGCGGCAGGCGCCCGACGGGAGCGGAAAATCGCAGATCGGCGCGACGCTCGAATTTGGCGCCCCGGACCAATACGAGGAAGTGCGCCTGCTGTACACGCCGGACCCGCTGACGTCGGTCATGCAGGAGCGTTACCGCACCGAGTCCGCGCTGCGCGACACCCTGCAGTGGCTCAACGTGCGTCAGCAGGCCAACAAGTACAAACCGCACCTGGACACGCTGGCATCGGAGCAGATCGGCGAGATGGTGCTGGATTACCGCCTTCGCACCGGCAAAGTCGTCGTGCCGTATTCCGCGCCCGGTGAAGCGCGGCCGCCGTTCGCCGCCGAAGCCGAAGCGGCATTGCGCAAGCAGCTGTATCCGCTGGACGACCGCTTCCTGCCGCCCGCGACGACGGTGCAGATGGGCATCGTGCTGCACGACCCGATCGGCATCACACAGGAGTTGAACGCCTGGCGCAATGCGGCGACCGAGCAACTGAAGGACTGGTTGGAGTACGAGAACAAGGCCGGCGTCAGCAACGAACGGCTGGTGACCACGGCGCAGGCGTTCGGCCAGGTGCGCGAGTTGTTCCAGCAGCGGCGTGCGGCGATCGCGAGCCAGCACGAGATCGACATCGAGCGGGCCCGCGTGATGGACCCGGGCATAGCGCGCGGCCGTGGCGCGGTGCTGAACGATGCAGAGGAGCGCACCTGGAACGAACAGGCCGAAGCGTACCTGCACGAGCACGCACAGGTCGTCACGGCGAAGTACCGGCAGAAGATGGAAGCGGGCGAATACGCGCGCGTATTCGAGACCCGCTACGCCAAGTCGGTGAAGACCGACCGGATGCGGAGCAACCTGGACTTGTTCGCGCAGCAGGGCGAAGCCGCGCAGAAACTGGCCGACAGGCGCGCGCCGGATCATCGGACGTGGCTGCAAAGCGCGCAGTTGCACAACGCGCTGGACGCCTACGACGACGCCGACACCGGTAGCGGCTGGTGCTTCGCCCACCAGACCGGGCTGTGCGTGATGGGCCTGGACGGCGACGCGGACGGCGCCAAGCTGCTGGACGCGTGGTGGAGCGCCCCGCAGACCGATCGTCCCAACCTGGCGCTGCGTGGGATCACGCTGAACCAGGCGCACATCCAGCAGGCGCTGGCGCAGACGATCGAGCGGGCGAAGCCGCCGGACACGGTCGGCCAGACCCTGGATGCGATGCAGAGCGCGCTGAAGCAATCGAGCGATCTGTTGACGCAGTTCGGCGCGGCGGACGCTTACCTGGACACGGTGTCGACCTACTCACCGGTGCAGAAGGCTGGTGCGCTGGCATGGGTGGGCAGCCTGGGCCGGCAGGTGTTGCGCACGAGCGCGCCGAACTTCGCCGACAGAGCCCTGAACCACTGCATGAGCGTGCTGCTGGCGGCGCTATTGGGCCCGCAAGCGGTGGAGATGCGCCTGGCCGAGCACGCCCGGGCTGGACGCGCACCGGCCCCGGGTCGCGTGCGGCAGCCGGTGATGCGAGCCCTGGAAAAGCGCTTCGTCGACAACGTGACCAACGCGCACAAGAACGACTTCTACAAGGTGCGTGCGGGAGGCGTGTTGTTGTTCCTGCAAGCCGGGTTGCTGCTGATGCAGGGGCGCCAGTACGAGGAGCAGAGCCCGGGACGGTTCTGGTCGGAATTTGTTGCCGGTGGGCTGGCTGCGGCGGGCGCCGGTCACGAACTGCTGGCGGTGGGCACCGAGCATGTGCTGGCCACGACCGCGAAGGACAGCGTGGCCCATCGCGGGGCGCAGATCAGCCTGGGGCGGTTCCGGCTGTGGGGTGCGACGCTGTCGGGTGTGGCGGGAGTGGTGAGTATTGGGTGGGATATGGGGGATGCAAGCAAGAGTTTCAGTCAGAGCAAGTCGGCCCTTGGTACTGCATATACGGTTCGTGTTCTTGCCACCGGCGCGCTAATCCTCGGTCAAGGCGGCGCGGCGTTCGCTGTTGCTGGACCGCTGTTTAAGTGGCTGGCGGATACCACTGAACATGCTGGGCGGCGAGCAGGGTTCTTGAGACTTGCTGGGTTGTCCAGCCGCCTGGCCGCCAACGATGCGGCCATGCTGCTACTAGGGCGAATGACGTTCTACGGCACGGTGATCATTACCGTGGCGACCATCGCGATAGCGATCTTCGACGATGACGCACTGGAGAAATGGTGCGACCGCTGCTGCTACCGGCTGCGTGACGATACGAAGTTGTACTCGTCGATGGAGGATGAGCTGGGTGATCTGTTTGGCACATTGGAGGAGATCGCCTGATGTATTACGCAGAATGGTTGTGGTGGTACGGGGCAACGGAGAGCGCGGAAAGTCGCGCGGCTGCGAAGAAGGCCAAGCAGGACTACAAGCCAGATTTGTATGAGAACGAGCTTGAAGAGGAATTGGTCAACTCGCATAGCAGTGTGAGCGAAACCCCCCAACTGCGTAACCCGGTGTGTAGCGTCCTCGAAAATTCGATCCAGTTGGAAGTAGAGTTTCCCCAGAAGGAGCTCTGCATGAAGAAGTCGAAATTCACCGAGGAACAGATCGTCCGGATCCTGAAAGAGGTTGAAGCCGGC